>CAWBDI010000013.1:0-1093266 GCA_963787555.1 uncultured Solirubrobacterales bacterium | reverse complement strand
GCGTGACCCGCTGACGCCAAGGTAGCGGGATGCCCGGATACCATCGTGACGTGGCCGAGAAGCGAACTGAGGTCCTTATAACGCGGCCGGCGGTCACCGCGGCCGCGGTCCGCGACGCTGCGCTCACGCTGTTCGCAGCGCGTGGCTACCACGGCACGGCCCTGAGCGACATCGCCGAGCGGCTCGGGATCAAGGTTCCGAGTCTGTACAACCACATGGACTCCAAGCAGCAGCTGCTTGCGGACATCATCACCGCGACGACGGATGCTGTCTGGGCTGATTTTCGACTTGCTATCGAAGACGAACCCGATCCCGCCGAAGCACTTCGCAAGGCGGTGTACGTGTACGCGCTCCGACACGCGCGCCCACCGGCGAGCCGCGATCATTGTCCATGACGACGTCGCTCACCTCGAGGAGCCGACCCTTAGCTCGGTTCTTGAGAAGCGTCGCGCTCACGAACGGGGCATGCGGGAGGTGCTCGACGCTGGTGTCGCGAAAGGCGCTTTCACCGTCGTCCACTCGCGGATGGCGTCGTTCGCGATTCTGGAGATGTGCGTCAGCATCGCCCGCTGGTTCCGCGATGACGGGCCGATGACCGCAGAGGAGGTTGCTGAGGCATACAGCATGTATGCCTCAGCGATCGCCGGCGCTCGCTCTCGCCGCCGTGGCGCTCGCAAGAGCGGACGGCAGGCCGGAGCCCTCCTCCTGAGCGACTCCCGAAGTCGCCGAGTTGGACGTCTCTGAGTTCGGTTGGGGCGGAGCATCCCTCATCACGCTGACCGCGACCTGCCCGCAGCCAGACGAGCTGTACCTGGCCGCTCGGCGGCGAGACCACATCGCCTCTGGCAGACGCCGTATGTGGCGGCTTGAAGACTCTTGACAAAAAAGCGCTCCTTCAGGTAGACTAACGAGCGCTAGTTAGTAGAGGAGTTCGAACGATGGAGATCACGAATACTTTTACGGTGCCGCTACCGGTCGATCAGGCCTGGGGTGTGTTGACCGATTTGGAGCGGGTCGCTCGTGTATGCCCGGAGCGGCGCTTTTGGGGGTCGAGGGCGACGAGTACAGCTGGCTTGTGAGCTCAAGGTCGGGCCGGTCGCTGCCAGGTATCAGGGGATCGCGCGGTTTTTGGAGCGGGACGAGAGCGCTCGCCGCGCGGTGATCCAGGCGGACGGCGAAGATCTCGGTGGTCAGGGCGGTGTGGCCGCGAAGGTCACGGCGACGCTGACCGCGCGGGTGAGGGGACGGCAGTGCTGGTAAGGACCGATCTCGATATCTCCGGGCGGGTGGCGCAGTTCGGGCGTGGAGTTATCACTGATGTCTCGAACAAGCTCTTTGGCCAATTCGTCGAGCGCCTGGAGGACGAGCTCTCGCGGGAGATCGACGCGGTCGACCCGCGACCAGCGACGGCGACCACTGACGGCGGTCCAGTCAGCGGCGCGGCGAGCCGGCAGCCGGTGGAGGACGTCGAGCCGATCGACCTGCTGTCCGCTGCCGGATCAGCACGCACCCTAGCGAAGCTCGCCGCACCTGCCGCAGGCGCGGTCATGCTCGCGGTGCTTGCGCTGGGATCCGCCGCACAAACAGGCGGCAGCCGAGGTGGTCCGGGCCGCAGACCATCCAGCTCTTCCCCATCAATCTCCCCAACCCGACCCCAAAGGGCTGACAGATGACAGACACACTCATACGCTTGCAGTTACGTGAAGATCTCACGGTCGCGGGAGCACACGACAGCAAGACTCGGACGGTGTGGACGGAGGCGGCCTGACATGGATCTGCAGCTCCAGGACAAGGTCGTGTGGGTCACCGGTAGTGGCCAAGGCCTCGGCCGTGAGATCGGCCTGGCATTCGCCCGGGAGGGTGCGCACGTCGGTTTCCACTACAACACGTCGGCCGACGGCGCGGAGGCGGCAGCCGGCGAAGCGCGGTCGCTCGGCGTCCGTTCGATCGCTGTTGGGGCCGACGTGCGGGACGACGCCGCGATTGAGAGCGCCGTCCAGCGGGTGCACGATGAGCTCGGACCGATCGACGTGCTCGTCAATAACGCCGCCGTGGCGCAGCTGAAGCGGTTCCTGGAGACGACATCTGAGGACTGGGGATTTCAGGCAGAGGTGACCGTTACAGGGACCCTCCGGGTCACGCATGCGGTGGCGAAGCGGATGGTCGAAAACGGCGGCGGCGTTATCGTCAGCCTGCTCGGGGATTCGGGGCGGGTCGGCGAGGCGGGTCTTCTCGTCACCGCGACGATGCGCTCTTCGACGGTTGGGTTGACCAAATCCCTGGCCAAGGAGCTCGCTCGCGCTGGGATCCGCGCCAACGCGGTATCGATTGCGCTGGTCCAGACGGACAGCTTTGAGCGCCATGCCGGCGGAACAGAGGAGGAGCGAATGAAGAAAATCCTCGCGCAGTACCCCCTGCGACGGCTAGGGCGGCCCGAGGACGTGTGGCCGATGGTTTTGCTGCTGGCATCGCCGCTGTCGTCGTGGACGACGGGCCAGGTGGTGTCGGTCAACGGCGGCTACGCGATGCCCTGAGCGGAACGTGCGATGAGTACCAAGATAGAAGCACCACCGCGGCCGTCGGTCGTGGGTGCGCAGGTCCGCCGCAAGGAGGATCTTCGGCTCCTCACCGGCCAGGGACGCTACGTGTCGGACGTCGATCTGCCGCGCATGCGTCACGTGGCGTTCCTGCGCGGCCCGCACGGGCACGCCCGGATCCGCAGCGTGGATCCCAGCAATGCAGCGGCGCTTTCAGGCGTACAGGCCGTCTTCACCGGCACGCAGCCTGAGTTCTCGAACATGGCACTGCGAGCGATGTCGGCTCTGCCGACGTACGTCGAGACGGATCAGCCGGTGCTCGCCCATGACCGCGTGCGCTTCATGGGCGAGGCGGTCGCCGCAGTCGTCGCTAGCAGCCGGTATCTCGCGGAGGACGCGCTCGAGCTGATCGACGTTCGCTACGAGAAGCTGCCGGCCACGACCCGCACCGACGTGGCACCCGAGGTGCCGCTCCACGACGCGGCCCCGGACAACGTGCTCATCTCGCGGCTCTTCGACGCCGGCGATGTCGAGGCGACGCTAGCGGAGTCTGCGGTTGTCATCGAGCGGGAGCTGACCACCAACCGGCATGCCGGCAATCCGATGGAATGCCGCGCCGGGGTCGCGCGGTGGGACCCCTCCAGCGGGCGACTGACGCTCTGGTCCGGCACACAGGTACCCCACATTGCGCGCAATTACATCGCCGACCTGCTCGACCTCCCCGAGGGGAATATCCGCGTGATTGCTCCCGATGTCGGCGGTGGATTCGGCACTAAGTCGGTCGTCTATCCCGAGGAGGTCGCACTCTGCATCATCGCCAGGGCGATGCCGGGCGTGCCCGTCAAATGGGTGGAGGACCGCATCGAGCACCTGCTTGCAGCGACGCACGCGCGCGATCACCGCTATTGGATCCGAGCCGGGTTCGCTGATGACGGGCAGCTCCTCGCGCTGGACGCGACGATTGACTGCAACGTGGGGGCCTACTCCGCTTATCCGTGGACGGCGGGCATCGAGCCGCTGATGGCCGGTGGCCTTCTTTTCGGGCCGTACAGGCTGGAGAACTACCGCTGCATCACTCGTGGCGTCGCGACCAACACCGCGCCCGCGGGGCCGTACCGCGGAGTCGCGCGGCCAGCGACCGTATTCGCTATGGAGACAACCATGAACGTCGCCGCGCAGCGGCTCGGGATCTCGCCAGTCGAAATCCGCCGACAAAACCTCATCAAACCGAAGGACGTCCCATACCGCATGCCGACGCGCCTCGTCGATGACTCGGGACAGTATGAGCGGTGCCTCGAGAAGGCGCTCGAGGTCCTAGACTACGAACACTTCCAGGCCGAGCAGGAGCGACGCCGAGATGCTGGGGAGCTACCGATCGGCATCGGCATCGCGTGTTACAACGAGCTCACCGGCCTCGGCCGCGCCGCCTCAGCCGGGCCCCGGATGGCGTTCCGCACCGGTCATGACGCCTGCACGGTCAGGATCAACCCGGACGGCCGCGTGACCGTTTTCAGCGGTGTGACATCACAAGGGCAGGGGCTCGAGACGACCATCGCTCAGGTTGTCGCCGATGCCGTCGGCGTGGCCTTCGAGGACGTGACCGTCCACATCGGCGACACCGACACGGCGCTCTGGGGCTTCGGTGCGTTCTCCTCCCGCCAAGCCGTGATCGGGGGCGGCGCAGCGCACCGAGCCGGCACCGCGGTCCGCGAGAAGGCGCAACGCCTTGCCGCCGGCCTGCTCGATGTCGATCCTCAGCAGCTCCGCCTCGAGGCGGGCGGGTTCTACCTCGACGACGAGTCAGCAGCGCTGCCGCCGATCTCTCTGGCGGAGGTCGCCCGCGTCGCATATCTGGAGTCCAACCGGCTGCCCGAGGGAATCGAGCCGGGACTCCAGGCTACCCGCTTCTATGACCCGATCCGTGGCGCTTTCGCCGCCGGGGCGCAGCTCGCCGCGATCGAGCTCGATCCGGCAACCGGCGCATTGAGGGTTTTGAAATGGGTCTGCGTCGAGGACGCCGGGATCATCGTCAACCCCCAGATCGTCGAAGGGCAGATCCTGGGCGCGATCGCCCAGGGCATCGGCGGTGCTCTCTACGAGCACCTCGTCTACGACGAGAGCGGCACCCTCATGACCGGCACGCTGATGGACTACCTCATGCCAACCAGCGCCGAGATGCCGGACATCACGATCGAGCACTGCTCCAAACCGGCCGAGAATCCCACAGGCGTCCGCGGAGTCGGTGAAGCCGGCACACTCGGTCCCAACGCCGTCATCGCTGGCGCGCTCACCGACGCGATCGGGGTCGACATCGACCGCCTTCCGATCACACCTGGATCTGTGTGGAAGGCGCTTCAATGATCCGTTTCGAGTCACGTGGCAGCGGCGGCCTGATCACGCTCGAACGGGTCGGAGCTCGCAACGCGTTGGATGTCGAGCATCTCGCTGAACTCCGCCGTGCCGTCGAGCAGGCCGAAGCCGAACAGATGCGCGTTCTGACGATCACGGGCGCCGGAACGAGCTTCTGCTCCGGCGCAGATCTTCACGGGCTCTACGGCGAGACCTTCCGAGATGCCCTGTACGGCACGCTACGAACGATCCGGTCGGTGAGAATCCCGGTACTGGCAGCCATAAACGGGCCCGCGATCGGCGCGGGGACTCAGCTTGCGATCGCATGTGATCTCAGGATTACCGCGCCGGCGGCGATCTTCTCGATTCCCACGGCCAAGATCGGACTATCGGTCGACCCGTGGACGATTCGCCGGCTGGCACAGCTCGTCGGCGGCGGTGTCGCTGCCGGGATGATGCTCGGCTCTGAGCAGCTCACCGGGGAGCAGGCCCACCAGCAAGGCCTAGTAAACCGGCTCGGGGACCTTTCCGACACGCTCGCCTGGGCAGAGGAGATCTCGCAGCTCGCGCCCCTCACGCTCGCCTACTCGAAACGCATCTTGGACGAACTTGTAACGGACGACGCGGCAGCCGAATTGACGGATGCCTTCCTCGCATGCTGGGAAAGCCAGGACTTTCAAGAGGGCCAACACGCCCGGCGCGAGCACCGACCACCCAACTTCCGGGGTATCTGATGAAACCCGCACCTTTTGACTACACGAGGGCGGCCAGCGTCAGCGAGGCGGTGCAAGCGCTCCGTGCGGCAGATGGCGAGGGCAAGCTCATCGCCGGCGGACAAAGCCTCACGCCGATCCTCGCGCTCCGACTGTCCCGCCCCAAGCTGCTGATAGACATCAACGACATTCCCGGCCTCTCACGGATTCGCCATCTGCCGGGCGGCAGGATCAGCATCGGCGCCCTGGTCCGGCACCGCGCGCTCGAGCAGCAACGTCACCATCCGCTCCTCGCAGCCGCCGCACCGTGGATCGGCCACAGCGCCATTCGATCCCGGGGCACCTTCGGAGGAAGCCTCGCCCACGCCGACCCAGCCGCCGAATTGCCCATCATCGCCACCGCAACCGACGCGATCGTGCATATCCACGGAGCAGACAGCTCGCGCTCAACCCCCGTGGAGGACCTGCTTGCGGGGCCGCTGGATACCACGCTGGCCGAGGACGAGATGATCACGTCCATCGACCTTGCCGTCCCCCACCGCTGGGGCTTCGCGGAGTTCTCGCGCCGGCACGGCGACTTTGGACTGGTGACGGTCGCGGTCGCCGAGATCGAGGGGCGGACGCGAGTAGCAGTCGGCGGAGTTGCCGGCACCCCCTATCGCGACCCGGAGTCAGAACGGACTCTCGGCCCCGGTCGCTGGAGCGAGGCGACCATCGATCAGACCGCCCGTGCACTGACAGCGGGCATCGAACCGACTCCCGACCTTCACTCGACTGCGGAGTACCGAAAGTCGCTGGCACAGGAGCTCGTCCGGCGTGCGCTACGGCAAACCAACGCATCACACCCGGAGGAGCTCGAATGACAATCCAGATTACCGTCAACGGTCACCACGTGAGCCTCGACGTAGAGCCACGCCGCACGCTCGCGGACGCACTGCGCGAGGACCTTCATCTGACAGGAACCCATCTCGGCTGCGAACACGGAGTGTGCGGCGCGTGCACCGTACTCGTCGACGGCGAGCCCGTGCGCTCCTGCCTTATGTTTGCCATCCAAGCCGAGGAAAAGTCAGTAACGACCGTCGAAGGCCTCGCCGCCGACGACGGGACCCTGCACGTCCTGCAGACAGCCTTCTCCGACCACCACGCACTCCAATGCGGGTTTTGCACACCAGGGATGCTGCTCTCCGCCCTCGATCTCCTGCACCGCGAACCCAACCCGAGCCGGGGCCAGATCCGTGACGAGCTCTCCGGCAACATCTGCCGCTGCACCGGATACGTCGGCATCGTGAACGCCGTCGAAGCCGCCGCCTGCACGCTACGGGAGCAGTTCGGTGAGGATGACGACCAAACGCAGCGCGACGGCGAATGGGCCATGACGCAATCGAACGACGTCGGTGACACGTAGCGATCGCAGGCCCTCATCAAAGCAAGCGACAGCATGGCGCCCGCCTTGCCCAGTGACCTTCGGGGTCGCCAACGTTTTCGTGCGCAATCGCGGTTCTCGAGCCCCCTAGGGCGGGAGAAGCAAGATCTGCACCCATCGCGAACGCCACGATGCGCAATGACGCGGCAGGCCATGACGGCGCGATGTACGAGCTCCTGAGCGCCGCGCGCAATCAACCTGGATGGATCGGATGACACCTGCTCCGCGCGGTGGACGACCGTACCGTTCGGGACCATCGTCGGCACGCTGGAGAGCCGGGAGCATTGAGAAACGTGCCACAACGAACCGCAGTCGGGCGAAACGGAGCCCATCGAAGCTTCGTGCGCGTGGGCAAGGACGAGCTAGTCGAGGTCGAGCCGGCCTGACCCATCGGTGCGTTTGCATACGCATCAGGCGATCCTCGCTGCTGGCGGGTGACTTCCGCTATCGCCCCTCTATGAACGAGGGCCCGGTGTCAAGTCCTTCGCCTGATGTTGTCGGAGCCCTGACGACATGTAGCTGCGATATGCGGGGTGGGCGCCGGGTGTGTCAGGCGTGCGCAACCTGACTTGATGTGAACGCGGTGCGCTTGTCGCGCTTGACACAGCAGGACCCACCTGGCAGCTGTTGTCATGGTCCGCGGGTGGGTTGGTGGTGTGGAGCGGTGCTCATCTCTCTATCGCTTCATCAAACTTCGAGGACCAGGTGTGATCGGGGCTCGCTCCGGCGGCGCAACTCAAAAATGGACTGTCAGGCAGTCAGGGCGAAAATGGCGCCTGCCGGAGCGAAGGGCTTGAACGGTTGGTTGCGGGTCAGCATGTACCAGATCGCCTCGGTCAGCTTGCGAGCGAGTTCGATCTGCGCGACTTTCGCGCCGCGCTGGCGGCCCAGGCGGCGCTTGGTGCGCTGGTAGCGCTCCTTGTAGAGCGGGTGAGAGGAGGCGGCGATCGCCGCTTCCATCAATCCCCAGCGCAGGTATCTCGGGCCGTGCTTGGAGATCGGGCCGCGTCGGTCCATCTCGCCGGACTGGCACACGTGCGGGCACAGGCCGGTGTAGCCGGTCAGTTTCACCGGCGAGGAGAAGCGGTTGATGTCGCCGATCTCGGCGGCGATCGTGAAGCCGGTAATCCAGCCGATCCCCGGGGCGCTCATCAACAACGGGATGTAGCGGTGATCGGCTCCGGAGCGGCGCAGCGATCGCTCGATCGCGTCGATCCGCCGCTCGAGATCGTCGATCAACTCGAGGCTCGCCTGGACGTGACCGCGCCATGGCTCGGGGAAATCCAGGTCGGCGAGCAGCTTGCGGCCGGCGACGCCGAACAGGTCCGCCATCGGGACTGATGCCCGAACGCGATCAACGACGAATGGACCCGGTTCTTCAAGGTCGCGCGGTGCTTGACCAGATGCAGCCGCCACCGGGCGCGCTCCCGCTCGGCCCGCAGCTCCGGCGATGGCAGCCAGATCGCTGGCACCAGATCCCTGAACGACAACTCCGCCAGCACCCGCGCGTCGACTTTGTCAGTCTTGCACGCCAGCGGCGCCAACCCCTTGACCCGCTGCGCATCGGCGACCAACACCTCCCACCCGTACCTGACGAGCTCGTCATGCACGAACCGCGCACCATTCATCGACTCCACCACCCCGCGCACCGGTTCGTCATACACCGCGACCCGGCGCATCAGCCCGTACAAGCCGTCCCGGTCTGCCGGCGCCCGGAAATGCTCGACCAGCTCACCCTCGCTGGAGATCAAGCACACATCAACCCGTTTGCGGCTCAGATCCAACCCTACGTGCAACACGATCATCTCCCTTCCCGAGCAGGATCAACCCCGCCCACCACGTACCGTGCGCCCAAGGTCGGTCCTTCGTTCGGATAGCCCGGCCGCGCGGCCATCATCCGCGCGCGCCTGACCTCTGCTGTTCGATCCGGAGGGCCGACCTCCTTCTAGCGGCCACGCCGGCCAGGCAAACCCTCGTTCATCACATTCAGAAGGAGCGGCGCCGCCCGACGCGGCCAGACGCCTGCTCTGCCGCTCACGCAGTCGTCTCGTCGTCTGCTTCAGACAGCTCCTCCTCGCTGAATGCAGCCACGAGTTCTCCGTCTCCTCGAGCCTGGCGAAACATCCGCTCCACCAGTGCCGAGACCCGCTTTGCACCTCGCAAGGTGGTCAACCAGCTGCCGATGCTTCCCTGCGTTGCGCTCCGAGGAGGGGCGCACCGGCAGGGAGAGCTGTCGCCCTCGTCCGTGGCTAGGACTCTCGAGGGCGCGTGCCGTGTTAACGAGCGCATTGTCGGCGAACGCGTCCGGGGGTCCCCCTGCTGCTTCGCGGGCTGACAAGGGGGTAGAGTCGCCTGCAACGTCATGAATCCGGGGCGATGAGCGGGCGAGCACGGGATTACCTGTTCGGTCAATCGGCCGAAGAGACCGCGCACTTGCGGCTGCAGGGGAAGATGTTCGCGGCATACACGGCCCGGTTCCTAGAGGACACGGGCATCTCGCGCGGGATGAAGGTTCTCGACGTTGGGACCGGGGCTGGCGATGTGGCGGTGCTCGCGGCCGATCTCGTTGGGAAGGAGGGAACCGTTGTCGGGGTCGATCTCAACCCGGAGTTGATTGAGACGGCTCAAGCCCGGTCCGCGGCCGCGGGACTTGAGAATGTTTCATTCGTCGTCGGCGATGCGGCTACGGTCGGGCTCGACCGCGACCTCGATGCGGTCGTTGGTCGGTGCGTGCTGTTCTTTGCGCCGGAGCCCGCCGCGTTGGTGCGCCGGCTGACGGGTCACGTTCGCGACGGCGGCACCGTGGCGTTCCAAGAGCCCGCCAACGCGACGCTAGCGCCAATGTCCTTGCCGCACTCACCGCTACTGGAGCAGCTATGGGCGTGGATCCTCGAGACTTACCGCCGCGCGGGGATGGACCTGTACATGGGTTTGCGGCTGCGCAGCATCTTTGCGGAGGCCGGGCTCCCGGCGCCCGCGATGCATCTCGACGCAGCGGCTGGCGGCGGTCCAGACTGGTCGGGATACGAGTACATGGCACGCCTAATTCGCACGATCCTGCCCCTGATCACAAAGCTCGGAGTCGCGACAGAGGACGATGTCGAGATCGACACCCTGGCGGACCGGCTGCATGCTGAGATCGGTGACGACGGCGCCGCTGTCACCTGGGGCTTCATCACCGCGTGGGCTCAAAATCAAACCCATCCCTGAGCCTTGATCAGAGAACAGCCGCAGTATCGCTCCGGTCCGAAGACAACCCTGGAAACCACGATTGCGCTCTGGACGTGCACCAGGGCTCACCGCGCACTCCTCCTTACTCGCGGAGCACCAGTGCGTCCGCCAGTCCCCCGGACTGTCGAGATTTGAGCACAGGCAGCACAACGAGCTCGCGCCACCGTCGCCGCTGCTGGCTGGCTGAGCGGCACAGCTCCGAGGGCGCCGCGATGACGCCAGCACGGGCGCCGGCGCAGCCCTGCTCTTGTGCGGCGACGGCCGCCCGCAGCGACACCTGCTTCGCGCGCTCATAGCGGGTTCGCGTCGCAAGCTCGGACCCCGTGTCACGCGGGGAAGTGACTGATCCGAGCGATACCTCGACAGCATGGCGTCCGACGCACCTGCGGCGTATGACCGTGTACTCGAGCGTCGCCGCGCTGTTGCCCTGGCACGGCATTTTCGTGAGGCCGAGGGCCTGTCGATCGCGCAGATCGCTGGCCGTCTCGGCCGCTCGCCGGCGACGATCAAGGCCTACTTCTACGACCCGTCTAAGCGTAACAAAAGACCCAGGTGCTCATGACGGACCGCGTTAGCGAGCGACGCCGCGCCGCGCAACTCGCGCGCCACTACCGCGACCAGGAGGGCCTAACGATCGGCGAGATCGCTCGCCGGCTGGGGCGGGCAGAGGGCACCGTGAAGGCCTATCTCTACGATCCGATCGGCGAAAAGGCGCGCGAGGTCAAGGCGCGCTACCGGGGCGTCTGCCGGGGCTGCGGCGCGTCGACCAGCACGCGCAACGGCAAGGGCGACGCGTACGCCTATTGCAAGCGCTGCCGTCCCGGGGCGATCGAGCGGCACTGGACCCGAGAGCGGAGCCGTGAGGCGATGCGCGCCTGGCGAGCGCGCTACGGGGCTGCGCCGTCCTCCTACGACTGGTCGCGCACCCACGCACGCCGGCGCGGCGGCGAAGCACTCAAACGACTACAAGCGGGAGAATGGCCCGCGCCGTCCACCGTGATCGATCCGTACGGGAGCTGGGCGGCGGGCGTCGCCGACGCCTTCGGCGGCGTCTGAACGCATGGGCATCCATCGCCGTCTGTGAATAGGACCGCTCAAGCGCTTCTGCATATTTCACAGCACCAGCGGCGTCCAGCCGATCGCCGGCCAGCGTGGTTGCCGCCGACTTGAAGGAACGTCAGTATTGATCCGATCACCCACGCCGGTCACCGCGCCAGATGTGGCTATCGCTTCGGCGATGAAGCAGCCACGCGAGACAGCGAGCACGCACGGCCCCGTTACGCCTGATCCAGCAGTCCGGTCGGTGCCGCCGAGGCTGCTGCTCTTGTGCTTGCTACTCAGGAGTTCGTGGCTAACGGTGGAGGGCGGTCGTCAGATCGGCGCCGCCGGACTGCTGCATCGCCGGGGCGGACGGGCAGCCTTGGCCGTGTCGGTCAGCGTGGCTGTTGGCGTTCCGAAGCAGGAGTTGCGGCGGCGTCAAAGCACGCTTTCGCAATCCCACGGAGCGGCTGTCGCACGCGAACTAGAGGGATGACTGCGGCGGTGGCATCCGGCTCGCAGTCCTATTGGGGCGTCAGGTCGTATGGGAACTGGGTGAGGGTCTCGCAGCCGTGTTCAGTTACTAGCACGAGGTCTTCGAAACGCACCTCACCAATTTGCGTGTCCCAGAGACCCGGCTCGATCGCAAGCACGTCGCCAGCGAGGAGTGGATCGCGGCCTGCCAGGCCTATGTTTGGGGATTCGTGCACCTCAAGACCAACACCGTGTCCGAGCGAGAACTGGAAGCCTTCGATCTCGTCCTCGCGCTGAGCCGTCCGCTGGGTTAGGTGCCCCGCGGACTCAAACAGATCGCAGGCTTGGTCGAAAAGTTCGCGACCCGTGACCCCAGGGCGCGCGGCCGCCTTGGTCTGCTCAAGTGCAGACTTGACGAGCCTCTCATGCTCGCCGATCAAGCCGGCGTGCTCGCGCGCGGGATTGCCGACAACGAACGTGCGCGCCATGTCGGCCGAGCACCCGCTGCTCTCGTGACGCGGCCAGACATCGACCACGATCGGAAAGCCGGCTGGTAGCGGGCCACTGCCGGGCTCGTGGCCGTAGCCTTGCCAGAGCGACGCGACGATCACATCAGGTGGGCACGGGGCTCCCTGCTCAGAGCATGCGGCACGCAGCGCCGAGCGGACATCCTCTGCCAGCAGACGTTCTCCGTCGAGCTGCAAGCGACCGTCGTCGCTCGGCTGGGCGCGGGAAAACAGCTCCCGCGCGGCACCCATCGCCGCCTCGGCCGTCCGTTGGGCGGCTCGGACGCCATCGAGCTCGGCCCCAGTCTTCGCCCGTCGCCGAAGCTCCACAGCATCGTCATCAACGGTCACGACGACGCCCGCGCTGCGAAGGCGCTCGCCGAGAGCAAGCGGGAAATCACCCGGCACGATTGCCTCCTCAACACCAATCTGCCGCACCACCCGCGCCACCGTCTCACGCTCGCCCTCCACCTCGGACATGCCACCTCGCACAAGATCCCTGTAACCAAACGCGAAATAGTCGAGCACCTCGGCATCGGGAAGCGCCTGCATAATGCGGTCCCGCTCCAGCCTGCTCGTGAGTATGAACCGCCGCCCGCGCAGCTCCACGAACAGCAAAGGATCGATGATCGCGATCGGGATCTCGTGACGCAGCGCAGCCGAGCGGACGGTGTCACCGAACAGAAGCAGCCCAGCCACGGAGGCCAGCCTACACCGCGCATGCGCCGACCACCTCGTTCACCCGCGCTGTCCGGCCGGACGGTCCGAACCGCTTGTCGTTTCGCAGGAGATTGTGGCTGCAACCGCAAACCCTAAGACCGCGAATGCTCGTGAGCAGCACCGGCCACGCCGGCGGCAAGGGCCTGGCTGCCGCTTTCCGGGGGAGCGGCAGCGCCAGAACGACGAGGCCCGTGCGGGGTGTGAGCAGTGGCTCCGGGCCGGTAGAGCGGGCTGGTCAACAGTCTGCTCTCGAAGGGAGGGAGCGATGTCTTCTGAGTTGTTGCTCGACGCCGCCGGTCGGCGGCGTTCACCCGCGGCGCTGCCCGGCCACAACGCCGGGCACGCGCCGAGGAACAAGGGCCGCTTGTATCCGGCCGATCCGCCGACGGTCGATGAGATCGTCGCGGTGATGCGCCGGACACCGGCCGACAGGCACGGGCTGCGGCTGCGGGCGCTGATCGTGGTGCTGTGGCGCGGCGGGCTGCGGATCCAGGAAGCCTTGTCGCTGATCGAGTCTGATCTCGACCCGCGACGCGGCTCGATTCTGATCCGGCGCGGGAAGGGCAACCGGCGGCGTGAGGGTTGGGATGGACGCGTGGGCGTGGAGCGATCACGTCGCTCCTTGGCTCGCCGCCCGGGTCGAGTTGCCGGTCGGTGCGCTGTTTTGCGTGATCGACGGCCCGACGCGCGGGCGACCGTGGTCAGCGACCGCCGCGCGCGGTGAGCTGCGCCGCTACGCGGCGGCGGCCGGTGTGCGGCGCAGGTTTGCGCCGCATCAGCTCCGTCATGCTCACGCGGTCGAGCTCGCCCGGGAGGGAGTGCCGCTGCCGGTGATCCAGCGCCAGCTCGGGCATTCATACGTCTCGACCACGAGCGTGTATCTACAAGGGATCGATGTCGAGGAGATCATCGGCACGATCCGTGCGCGGCGCGCGCCGATGATGCACGTCAGCGCCGGTCTCGAGCTCTGAGACCTGGCCGAGCCGAACAGACGGGCGGGAGCGCTGCACGGCGCAACCGCCCGCCGGCCCCGCCCGGACTCAGCCGCTTCTCGAGATTGCGGGAGTACGGCCCTTGCCGCCAGCGTGGTCGATGCTGCTCAAACGCGAGCGCGCGGCATGTCGGTGGCCGCGCTGCCGCTCCGGCGCGAAGCAGCGGTCCGCCGGTACCGCCCCTCTTCGTCCATCTCAGCAGTCTCGTCCGGACCATCCGATGCGCTCGCGTGCTGGCGAAGCGGAAGCGCGGCCGTTAGCTCGTCGTCGGTGATCGAGCAAGCGCGACGTGTCGCTTCGTCCACATGGTTCGCGACGGCCACGTCGTTGGACCCAGTGACCGGCGCTGTCGCTTCGCGAGGCGGAGGGGAACTTGGAGACGCGGCCAACCGGTCTGCTGTCGCAGCCGTCCGTAGCGACAGCCAGCGTGACGGTCGGCGGCGCTGATGCTCCCCGATGTGGATGCGGAAGCGCCGTCGTCCGCCCCGGTCACGCCGGCGACCGCCGCCGCATTCTGGCGGACCGACAGTCTGGCTAGGGACCGAGGCGCGTAGTGCCCCTCTTGCTCAAAGGCGCAACAGATCGGTTGCACTGTTGCTTGCTCGGTGATTGCAGCAGCTCGCGCATCGGCCGCCCGCTCGGCCGGACCTTGGGCCCGGGCCGCCTGCGGATCGTGTTGCCGCGTACTTTCCCCGACCGGCCTCATGTGGCCGGCCAGCCACGCTGCGGCCGCAGCCGTGCCGAGACAATCATGGGCGCATCGCATTCCCGAGACGGCGGCAGCACAGGCAGATGGCGTGGAGCTTGTGGTCGTTCCTGGCGCTAATTACAGTGTGTGTGTAAAGCGAGGCCGAGAGGAGGCTGCATGCCCAGGTACGTGATCCTTTGGAACTGGACTGATGCTGGGATCAAGGACGTCCGCGAGACCACCGCGCGCGTTGAGAGAGTGACAAGCGAGTTCGAGAAGCGCGGCGCGACGCTAGCGGTTCACTGGACCGTCGGGCCCTACGACGGAATCGGGATCATGGAGGCGCAGGACGATGAGTCAGCGACGGCCGCGCTGCTGTGGCTGGGGTCAACAGGGAATGTACGCACAACCACGATGCGCGCGTTCGACGCCAGCGAGATGGCGCGCATCCTGGAGAAATCCGCTTCCTAGCGCCGCGCGGCGGACCGGATCTGATCCTTCGGCATCAGCGTGCCAGGTAAAGAATCGGCGTGGGGTGCCAGCGCCTCCTAGTTCAGCTACCCATCACCAGCGATCCGCCAACACGCTCGACGCGCGAGACCCACGGCTCGTTCGGGCTACGAGTGAGAATGGATCAGCGCGCATCGACGGATCGAAGCTTCGTCATTGACGGGGCGGAGCAGCGTCCCCATAGCCGTCGACCAACACTGTCAGAGTGGACGAGCAGCAGCGAGCCCGCTCAGCTCGACGGGAGTGCCTCTCGCCAGCCGAGCGGAAGCGGCGCGACGCCGATTCTGACGTTCCTAGACAGCTGCTTGGGACCGGTTGCGGGCGTCTGGCCCTGTGCGTCGCAGCCTCCGCCGAGACGCGTGGATCTCGTCCGGACCGAGCACGTCGCCCCTGCCCCGGCTGGCTCCTGCTCACGTACCGACGCATAACGCCCGCCGATGGCGCCGGTGACCCCGTGCTTGCTCGTGTACAGCTAGCACCGGCTGGACGCGGGAGGTTGCCCCGAGGCTCGTAGAACTTTGAGGTGACGGCGGTCCCTCCGGCCCGTCCGCTCTTGGTGGGAGCGTGATGGCGATCCGGCAAGATCGAAGGAGGAGCCGCCGTGAAGTGCAACGTACCGGTCGCTGAGGCGACGATTGATGAGGCCGTGGTCCCGGAGCGCGTGCAGGAAGCGCTCGGCCAGTTGGTAGGGGCAGCGAAAGAGGGGCTGTTGGCGCTGTCGGTCGAGGTGGGGCTCGGGGTGCTCGGGGAGCTGTTGGAGCACGAGGTCGACGAGCTCGTCGGCCCGAAGGGGAAATGGAACCGGGAGCGAACCGCGGTTCGTCACGGCGATGAGGACGGGGAGGTGACGCTCGGCGCCCGACGCGTTCAGGTCAAGCGCCCGCGGGCGCGGACCGCGGACGGCGAGTCGGAGGTGCCGCTAGCGACCTATGAGCATTTCGCCGACCGAGACCAGCTCGAAGACGTCGTGCTGGAACGGATGCTCGCCGGCGTCTCGACCCGCCAGTACCGCCGCGCGCAGGAGCCGGTCGGCGACCAGGTCGAGACCGACGCCCGGTCCACCTCGAAGTCGGCGGTGTCCAGGACGTTCGTGCAGCGCACCCGCGACCTGCTGTGGAAGTTGATGAACCGCCCGCTCCCCGACCTGCGCCTGGCGGTGATCATGCTCGACGGGATCGAGCTGCACGGCCGCACGAACATCGTCGCCCTGGGGATCAGCACCGAAGGTGAGAAGCTCGCGCTCGGCGTGTGGGACGGCTCCACCGAGAACGGGACCGTAGCGGCTGCCCTGCTCTCAGACCTCGTCGACCGCGGGCTGGATGTCGAGCAGGGCATGCTGTTCGTGATCGACGGATCGAAAGCCCTCAGGAAAGCCGTCCGGCAGGTGTTCGGCAACGAGGTCCCGGTCCAGCGCTGCGTGCAGCACAAACAACAAAACGTGCTTGACCATCTTCCCGAGCGCGACCGCGACACGGTCAAGCTGCGGCTGCGTCGGGCGTGGAAGGAGACCGACCACGACACAGCGCTCGAGCAGCTCAACACGCTGGCGCTCGAGCTCGACCGCGCCCACCCCGGCGCTGCCGCGTCGCTGCGCGAAGGAATGGAGGAGACGCTGACCGTCACCAGGCTCGGGATCACCGGCAAGCTCAAGCTCACGCTCCAGTCCACCAACCCAATTGAGTCGATGATCTCCACCGTCCGGGTCATCAACCGCAACGTCAAAAACTGGACCAGCGGCGAGATGTGCCTCAGATGGACCGCCGCCGGCATGCTCGAAGCCGAGAGCCGGTTCCGCAAAGTCCAAGGCTACCGCGGGCTCGCCAACCTCGCCGTCGCGATCGAACACGACCTACTCCGTCGCCGCCGCCAAAGTGTCACTCACACCCCCAGCGAGGAGGACATCGCCGCCCTCACTATGTAACCATCACACCCGGATCGCCGTCACCGAAATTCCACGAGAGACGGGGCAACCTCCTGCTCGTGCCGGAAAGCAGGGCCACTGAGGTGTGCCATCACGGCGCCTCGCGCTCGACGCCGTGACGATGCGCGCCTTTGACTGTGATGAACGAGGGCTTGCCTGCAGCGGTGTAGCCGTCAAGCAGGAGGTCGGCCCTCCGGATCGAAAGCTTTGGGTCAGGCACGCGCGGTAGCAGCCGCGCGGCCGGGCTAGCGAAATATGGAGGACCGACCTCGGCTCACGTTACGCGGTGGCCCGGGCTGATCCTGCTTGTCTTCCTGGGAAGGAGGGAGTTGCTGTGCTGCACGTTGGGTTGGATCTCAGTCGCAGGCGGGTCGACGTGTGCTTGATCTCGAGCGAGGGTGAGCTGGTCGAGCATTTCCGCGCGCCGGCGGACCGCGATGGACTGTACGGGCTGACGCGGCGGGTGGCGGTGTACGACGAGCGAGTGCGGGGGGTGGTCGAGTCGATGAACGGCGCTCGGTTCGTGCACGACGAGTTGGTCCGCTACGGGTGGGAGGTGCTGGTCGCCGACGCGCAGCGGGTCAAGGGGCTGGCGCCGTTGGCGTGCAAGACCGACAGGATCGACGCGCGCGTGCTCGCGGAGCTGTCGTTCCGCGATCTGGTGCCGGCGATCTGGCTGCCGACGCCCGAGCTTCGCCAAGAGCGTGAGCGCTCGAGGTGGCGGCTGCACCTGGTCAAGCACCGCTCCATCCTCAAGAACCGGGTGCACGCGTCGCTGATCGCGTTCGGCCATCAGGTCCCGATGGCGGACCTGTTCGGAGCCGGCGGCCGACGGCTGCTCGCCGAGCTGGATTTCCCCGAGCCGTGGCTTGGTCACGTCCGGGCGAGCGTTGAGCTGATCGACGATCTCGACCGGCGGATCGCGGAGATCGAGCGCTGGCTGCAGCGCTCGGGCGCCGATCACCGCTACATCCCGTTGTTGATGAGCGCCCCGGGGATCGGCTGGGTCACCGGCTTCACGATCGCCGCCGAGATCGGCGAGATCAGCCGCTTCTCATCGCCGGTCAAGCTGACCGGGTACACCGGCCTGTGCCCGCGCGTGAGCCAGTCCGGCGAAGTCGACCGCCGCGGCCCGATCTCCAAGCACGGCCCCAGATACCTGCGCTGGGGGCTGATGGAAGCAGCGATCCACGCCTCCGCGCATCCGCTCTACAAGGAGCGCTACCAGCGCACCAAACGCCGCCTGGGCCGCCAACGCGGCGCGAAAGTCGCCCAGATCGAGCTCGCTCGCAAGCTCACCGAGGCGATCTGGTACATGCTGACCCGCAACCAACCGTTTAAGCCCTTCGCTCCGGAAGGCGCCATTTCTCGCCTGACTGCCTGACAGTCCTTTTTTGACATGCGCCGCCGGAGCGAGCCCCGATAACACCTGGTCCTCGAAGTTGATGAAGCGATAGAGACATGGGCACTGCTCCACACCATCACCAACCCGCCCGCGCTCCGTGACAACGTCCTGCCAGGTTCGCGCTGTCGTGTCAAGCGCCATCAGCCCCTGCTGTTCACTTCAGTGCTCTTGCTGAGGCGCTTGACACGGCCAGCGTTCACCCGGCGATTACCAGTGAAGGCGTCAGCGATCTGACATCTTCCCGAGGGACTTGACACACGGCCCTCGTTCATAGAGGCGACAAGCAGGTGCGCCCGGCTGGGATCCCAGCGTCCTGCTTCCGTGACGGCGCGGAACTCGGCGACGGCTGAGGGTCGGGCCACGACGCCCTGCAGCGTTCGAATGGGCAGGGCTCATTGCGAGACGCACTGGACGCTCTATCTGAGACGCCCCGTCCTCAGCGTTCAGGCAACCTTGCCATCGAGCCCGCTGGTGTCCGGAATGGAATCGCGGTGTGATCCCAGCCGGTCGCGTTCGACTCGTGCACGCCGCGAGGCCGGCGACGCTTATGGCGCGGGCCGGTGGATGAGCTTGGTGGTTGTCGCAGTGACACTCGTCGACTTCCAGGGTTGCGTTGCCGTCGGTCATGGGGTCTTCGAGCGCTGCTGTCGGCCGTTGAGGCGCTGTCGGCGTTCGGGGTTGGTGGGCGGACTGGCGAGGGCGTCGAGATGGGCGATCGTGCGTCTGGCCCAGTCGAGGCTGGCGCGATGGACAGCGATGCCGTGATCGAGCGCGAGCACGGCGTGGCGGCCGAGAAGCTGGCTGCTGGCGGTGTGACGCTCGAGCCGGTCGACGAACGCGGCCATTGCCACTTCGAATGAACGCAAGAACGCGAGTATCTCGTGGCGGTCGAGCAGCGGCTCCATCATCACGAATCGCAGCAGGTGCATCCCGAGCTGGGGCCAGATCGATGCGGGATCCAACGGCGCACGGACCCACGCGAGGTGCGCAGCACGGCCCATCGCGGTCGGCTCATACACGCGTGTCGGCCGCGCGGTCGTCCGGCGTGCACGTGAGCGCTGGGCGCGGAGTAATCCGCGTTGTTCGAGCCGCCGCAGAGCGGGGTACAGCGAACCCGAGCTCGGCTTGTAGACCCCCATCGGGGTTGTACTGAAGCGCTGCTTGAGCTCATACCCCGAGCAGGGGGCGGTGCAGATCATCGCCAGCAGCACTTGCTCTAAATCCGTGAGCACCCGGGCAGCCATCATCGCCGAAGCCTACCTTGCCCTATAGGTCGGTTCGACCTATAGTTGCGATTTGGCTGTGCCGAGACACAGGAGCGGACCAGACGGGATGCAGCTAGCGCAACCGGATGTGGCCAGCATCCACACAGCGGTACATGACGAGATCGCTCAAGGTCTCGAGGAGCACTCGGCCAAGAAGGGGATGCGCTTCAACATCCTTGTCACGGCGGTCGAGATCGGGGGCAGCATCGGGCTGTTTCACCTCGCCCAGCGGATGGGCGCCACTGACGTGGCGAGCTACCTGATTGGCAGCATCGCCCCAGTCGTCGGCGGGTTCATGGTCTGGGCTAAAGCCCGCAAGTTCAGCGGGGCCTCGGCCGCGATCTTCGCCTTCACCGCGCTGTCCGCGGTCATCGCCCTGATCGGAAGTACCGCGCCCAAGGTGCTGCTTTATAAGGATTGCGCGGTTATGGCCCTGATTGGTTTGATCTTCTTGGCCTCGTGTGTCGTGGTCCGCAAGCCGCTCGTGTTCTACATGGCTCAGCGGTATGGGACGGACGGCACCCACGACGGGATGGCGATCTTCGACGCGATCTGGGACATCTCCCGAGACTTTCGCACGTGCATGTACGTCATCAGCTATCTGTGGGCGGTGTTGTTTCTCATCCAGGCCGCCGTGACCGCGCTGATCATCCGCCAGACCCGCTACTCCACCGCCTACAACTACGACCAGATCCTGCCCGTGGCCGCGATCGGGCTAGGTCTCGTCGCATCGATCTCGATCGGCCGCTACTTCAACAAGAAAGGCGAGGCGCGCGACGCCACAGCCAACGCTGTGCCCGATGATTGATTGAGGGTCCTAACGACGGGACGATGGTTATCGGGCTCCGCCGGCGTCCGTTTAGGCCGCACCTTCGGTACGGGGTCCTATTGCGGGACACGGCTGCGGCTCCTGCCAAAGCTGGCTTCGACGGCAACCCGGGCGTCGCAGCGCGTCAGTGTGTGGCTCTCGCACCTCGCCGCTGGGCGGGTCGCGCGCGCAGCCGGGCGACGATCCCTCAGGGTTCCTGGTCCGGACAGATGCGGCCGTGAAGGCTGCAGCCGCTTTCCGCGTCGGGCGGTAACGACGCCGGCGGAGTCGCGCGACCCGCCTTGCGCGCGTTGCGGGTCGACGGCCGACGAGGGGAAGATGCCTGTCGTGCAGCGAAGGCAGGACTACGAGGACTGCCCTCGGTCCGCTGGAGCTGTTCACGCGGGGAGCGCCGGCTGGCGTACGCAGCTGTCTGCAACGGTTGTCGATCGCAGCGGTCGATCACTCACGAGCGGCTTGGGCCGGCCGACGGCACGGAGTGGGTTTGTTCGTTGTGGCTGCTTGGGGCCGAGATCGGTCCGGTCCGCGTCGGGTTGATCCGGCAGGCTTGCTGTGCAAGTCTGTCTGCGCGCATGAGCCCTGAGAGTGGCCAACGCAGTACGGTTGACGTGGATTGGATCGCTGCGCATCTGGGCGAGCCGGGCGTTCGGCTGGTCGAGATCGACGTCAGCCGCGTTGCCTACGACGAGGGTCACATTCCCGGCGCGGTCCTGTGGAATGCGTACACGGATTTGCGTGATCCGAGTTACAAGCCCGTCGGATTCGCGGAGCTCGAACGCTTGCTCTCGCGTTCGGGGATAACGCCTGAGACGTGCGTGGTCACCTACGGTTACAGTGCCCCGCTCGGTTTCTGGCTGCTGCGGGCGCACGGTCACGAGGACGTGCGGATGCTCATGGGCCCGCGCGATCAGTGGGCGCAGGTGGGACACGAGTGGAGCACGGACGCGCCAGCCGTGGCGGAGAGCGCCCATCCGCCGGTGGTCGCGAGCGACGATGTAATTGCGTCTCGCGAAGCGGTGCGGAGCGCGATCGATGACCCGGCGCAGCTCGTGGTCGACGTGCGTGCCGAGCGCGAGTACAACGGCGAGCTGTTCTGGCCCTCGGGCGCCACGGAAGATGCAGGCCGGACCGGTCACGTCCCGGGCGCTGTCAGCGTTCCGATCGGCTTGCTGCGCGCCGAGGATGGGACGCTGACAGGTGCCGACGAGTTGCAAAGCGTCTTTGAGCACGCGGGCGTCACCAAGGACAAGGCGCTGATCACCTATTGCACGATCGGCAACAGGGCGAGCGAGGCGTGGTTCGCGCTCAAGTACCTGCTCGGTTACCCAGACGTACGGGTGTACTACGGCTCGTGGGTCGAGTGGGGCAAGGCGACTGACACGCCGATCGAGACCTGACCCAGATTCTCGGCACGCCAGATCAGGATGGTGAGTGCCGCTTTGGTGGCGGAAGCAGCCATGCCGAGCCTGAATTCCGCGCAAGGCGCGTGCGCGACCTCGCGGCCGTGAAGTACTGCGCGGGGGCAAGCCGGCCCGAGCGTGGCTCCTCCGCCTATTGCGGCAGTGCTGGCGTCGATGCCGTCGTGACCGCTTTGGTGCTTGCGGCTCGTTAAACTTTCAGCTAACGCCGTGAGCATTGATCGACCCTGCTCGGCTGCGATGCACGGCGTGCGGGTTTGTGCGAGGAGGGGGAGACGGCCCAGTAAGGTCGAGACCCGCTTCGGTGTCGGTGCACGAATTCGCCGCGGGGCGCGCACCAATGTTCCGCTCTATGCCGGAGGATCAGTCGCTCCGCGAGCGGCTTGAGCGGTTTCCCGCTCAGCGTGGCCCGGGTTTGCGCGCTACCAGCCGTTCGACGAGCCCGAGCTTGGAGCGCTTGAACAACTCGATCGAGAAGCCCGCGGACTGCACGTGCTCGAGCGGCTCGCGCAGCACATGGTCGGCTGCAAAGCGAACGAACGCCGGCGCTAGCAGCCGCTGGACGCCCCGGACCGCTCGGACCGGACTGCGTACGTGCTCGAGCAGCATGAACCGCCCGCCCGGACGGAGCACCCGGCTCACTTCGGCCACCGCGGCGCGATCGTCCGGAATCGTGCACAACGACAGCGTGCACACCACCGTGTCAAACGTGGCGTCCTCGAACTCGAGCGCCTGCGCGTCCCCCACCCGCAACTCGACCGGCCGACCCAGCTCGACTGCGCGCCGACGGGCAATGTCCAGCATCGCGGGCACGAATTCGATGCCCGTAAGTCGGACGCCATCGGGGTAGTGAGGAAGGTTGAGGCCCGTACCCAAAGCAATCTCTAGCACCTCACCCTCGGCCCGCGCGCAGACCCACTCGCGCCCACCGGCGAACAACAGCCGTTCCGGGAGCTTGACGTTACGGTCGTAGTTTGCCGCCTCCCGCTCATAGACGCGGCGGACAGCCTGGGTCGCCTCGAAAGCTGGGGTCACGGCTGGCGTCAATCGTAACAATGCGCCCCCGACCCATTCATTGACCTGCTCTTGTGTTGCCGCCGGCGTCTCGCGCTCCGCGGTTGCGATTCGCGTTAGCGCGGCACGCGAGACAGCTTACGTACGCGCCACGACAGCTTCGCGGGGAGCGACGCGACATGTTGCGGCTTGCCGGTGACCGTCGAGATCGGTCCGCTCGATGGCCGCAAGCGGCCTACCCCGTGTTGACGATGTTGGTGGCGCGGGTTCATCAGCGCGTGGGGAAATTGCCGCTGGTCAACCCGTGGGTTTAGGTCTGAAATCAACCTGGGGTTCAACCCTCGGGCCGACGACAAGGGGGTTCCTGAAGCAGATCATGGCGCCCATGACCATTACTGATTACCTCATCAATGCAGTGTTTGTCCTGATCGTCTTCCGTCAAGCTCGGGAGCGCGAGCTTGATCGTCGTAGCGTGATCATCCCGCTGGCGATCGTCGCCTACGTCGCACGTTTGTATGTGCACTCGATCCCGACCGCAGGCAACGATCTGGTGCTGATCGCCGCGCTCGGGACCGTCGGCCTCACGCTCGGTGTCGCCAGCGGCTTTGCTACCCACGTCCGAGCTGGCGAGAATGGTCTCGCGGTCGCGCGGGTGGGCTGGATCGCAGGGGCGCTGCTGATCGCGGGGATCGGCTCGCGGATGCTGTTCGCGTTCGTCCTCTCCCACGGCGCGCACCACGCGGTCGCCAGCTTCAGCATCGCCCACCAGATTGGCGCTGCCGCCTGGCCAGTGGCGTTGGTGATAATGGCGCTGCTCGAGGTCAGCACCCGGATCGCGATCGTCCAGCTCCGTGGCCGCCAGGCGATGCAGTCGAAAGTCGCGATCCCCGCCGCGTGGTGACCAGCGACCTTCCCACGTCACGCGATCCGGCCCGCCCCGGGCGGGCCGGATCGCGTTCTATCGTCCGCACTGCGGTGACCGAATCAGAGCTAGGCTCAGGGTCGGATAGCGAGCGGGTTGCTGAGGCTCGCGCGCGGGCCCAGGAGCGCCTACATCGCCAGCGACGGTCGTTGCGTCCGCTCGGGTGGGCGGTGATCCTGGTGGTGGTACTCGGCAGCGCCAACAGCCATCCGGTGCCTGGACTGCACGGCAAGGGACTGGCGGTGACGCTCGCGCTGTGTGTGTTCGGCGTGGCGCTGTTGATCGCGATCCGTGACAGCTTTCCCGAGCGCAGCCTCGAGCTGCAGGCGGCCGTGATTGCGATCATGGGCGCCGCCGGTGTCGCGATCGGCGGGCTTCAGCTCAAGGGAGCTATCGGCGTCGCGGCCGGTGTGGCGGTGTTCTTGGCGATCACTCGGCTGCCGTTCAAGGCCGGCGTCGCGCTGGCTGGCGCGGTGACCGTGGCGCTCGCTGTCGTCACGGCGATCGCCGGGAGCTCGTCGTCGGCTGTCGCGGCGGAGGTGTTGGTGACGGTGCTGCTGGGGGTCGTGGCGCAGTTCCTCAAGCGGTCTCGGGAGAGCCAAGACCAGGCCGAGTTGCTGTTGGCCGAGCTACAGGATGCGCGCGATCAGCAGGCCCGCGCCGCGGCGATCGCCGAGCGCGGCCGAATCGCGGGCGAGCTGCACGACGTGCTCGCGCATTCGCTGTCGGGCGCCGCGATCCAGCTGCAGGGGGCGCGCAAGCTCGCCGACCGCGAACACGCCGCGCCGCGTCTCAACGAGGCGATCGACCGCGCCAGTGAGCTCGTCAAAGCCGGACTTGCCAACGCCCGCCAGGCCGTCGGCACGCTGCGCGGAGACCCACTACCTACCCTCGCCCAGCTTCCGTCGCTGATCGACAGCTACAAGGCCGACATGAACCTCGACGTCGCGCTGCGGATCGAGGGCTCGACCCGGACGCTCCCGGCCGATCCGAGCCTCGCGCTGTACCGCGGCGCGCAGGAAGCGCTGACCAACGTCGCGCGGTACGCGCCGAGCGCGTGTACGACGGTCATCGTGCGCTACGAGCCTGACAGCATCAGGCTTTCGGTCGACAACGGGGTCTCGGCCACCCCTCCGCGCGACCGGATGGGCGGTGGCCGAGGACTGGAGGGGCTGCGTGACCGCGTCGAGCGCACGGGGGGCACGATGTCGGCGGGTCCGACCGCCGAGGGCTGGCGGGTTGAGATCGAGGTACCGGCGTGACGATCCGCGTCGTGATCGCAGACGACCAGCCGGTCGTCCGCGACGGACTGGCGATGCTGCTCGGCCTGATCGACGACGTCGAAGTCGTGGCGACCGCTGCCGACGGAGTCGAGGCGGTCGAGCGGGCCCGCGCCGCGCGGCCCGACATCGTGCTGATGGACCTGCGGATGCCGCGCCTCGAGGGCGCGGAGGCGACCCGCCAGATTCTCGATTCGCTCCCCGAAACGCGCGTGCTGGTGCTAACGACCTACGCCGACGACGAGTTCCTGTTCCCCGCGCTGCAAGCCGGCGCGCGCGGCTACCTGACCAAGGACGCTACCGCCGAGGAAATCGAGCACGCGATCAGGGCGCTGATCGCCGGCCAGACCCACCTCGACGCCGCCGTCCAGCAGCGACTCGTCACCGCCGTCCTCGATCACACTCCGCCGACACCCGCCGGCGACCCGGCGCCAGCGCCGGGGGCCAACCTCCCTGACGAGCTCACGCCACGCGAGGTCCAGGTGCTCAAGCTGATCGCCGCCGGGCTATCGAACAACGAGATCGCAGACAAGCTCGTCCTCAGCAACGCAACCGTCAAGACCCACATCAACCGGATCTTCTACAAGACCGGCGCCCGCGACCGCGCCCAAGCCGTCCGCTACGCCTACCAACACGGCCTCGCATAACCGCAGCGAGCGCACGAGCTGGCGAAGCCGGGGCCGTCGGCGCGCACCCCCGCTTCCACAATGGCACGAGCTTCTCAAACGCAAAGACCCTCCCTGCTTCGCGCGAATAGCGCGCACGGCGACCACGACCGCTCCGCGGCCAGGCTCTACAGTCCCGGTGCTAGCCAGACACCCGGATCTTGCAAGCACGAGAGCAGCAGCCGGACCGCGACGATCCCGCTGCTCATATCGGACAAACCCGGTCACGCCGGTCCCGTCCCTCCGGCGCACCGGAATCGCGCCAGTCGCCGCAAGCAGGGCCCCGAGGATGGGCTCTGCCTCGTCCTCTTGCCTAGGTGTAGTTCCTGAGCAGGTTGGTCCATCCGGGCCTCCTTGGAGGCTGACAGCTGCCAAGCAACTCAGTCCCAAAAGGAGGACACCGGATGAATCTGCACGCTAACGCGGCGCTCAGTCTGAAAGGCCGTCGGGAGCCCTGTCTGGATGTGGTTGAGCGGGAGCGGACGCTGGCGAGGCGGCCGAGGCCGCCGGCGTGAGCGTCCGCTGCGCCCGCAAGTGGGTGGGTCGCTACCGCACTGAGGGGAAGCCGGGCTGCGTGATCGGTCCTCGGCGCCGCATCGGATCCCGCGCCGGACTAGTGAGCAGCGGGTCGAGGCGATCGCGGCGCTCAGACGGTTGCGGTTCACCGGCCCGGAGATCGCCGAGGTCCTGGGGATGTCCCTGTCGACGGTCTCGGGGATCTTGTCGAGGATCGGGATGGGCAAGCTCGGACGTCTCGGCTCCGAGCCGGCGGTGCGCTACGAGCGCGAGCGACCGGGTGAGCTGATCCACATCGACGTCAAGCGGCTGGGACGGATCCAGCGCGGCGCCGGCTCCCGGTTCACCGGACCGGCCGCCCGGAGCCGCCGGCCAACCCGCAAGGACCCCCTCGGCGTCATGCGCCAGACGGCGGGCTGGGAGTGCGTGCACATCGCTGTCGATGACTGCACGCGGCTGGCCTACGCCGAGGTCCTGCCCGATCAGAGCAGGCGCACTGTCATCGGGTTTCTCAGACGTGCCGTCGTGTTCTACGCCCGCCACGGCATCACCGTCAAGCGGGTGCTGACCGACAACGGCGGCGCCTACCGCTCAGCGATCCACGCGGCCGCCTGCTGCACCCTCGGGATCCGCCATCTGCGCACCCGCGCCTACCGACCCCAGACCAACGCGGTTGTTTCATAGTGCACCTCCTGGGGATGATTGGGTGTGTTCTCGGTTGGCGAGGCGCCAGCCGAGGCGTCTGACGAGCCTGGGGTCGCCGGGGTTGGGAGGGTCGAAGAGCCGCTCGTTCTTGTCGCTGGCCTTGTGGGATGTGAGCAGCCCGGCGTGGTGCCAGGCGTTGATCGTCGATGTGTGGACCCCGAGGCGTCTGGCGATCTCATCGAGCGTGTGAGCCAGGCCGGGTTTCACGGAGGCTTCGAATCGAGGACGATCTGTCCTCGGGTCAGGAGAACCTCCAGCGATGCCAGGACCGAGGAAGTATCCAGAGGAGTTGATCCAGCGCGGTGTGCGGCTGGCGATCGAGTCGGGCCGGCCGGTCGCGCACGTTGCGCGCGATATCGGCCTGCCGGCGGGTGGATTCAAGCGGTCGTCGCAACGCTCGAGCGTGAGGAGTTGCGATGGGCATACCGAAGAGGCGGAGGTCGGATCGGGCTGGGCGGCCGGCGATGCGCTCGCCGGGTCGGCCGACGGCGGGGCGCAGGGAGCATTGCGTGCGGTTCTGGGGAGCGATCGTTCGTGGAGCGTCGAGCGTGGACGCGGCCGCGGAGGCTGGGGTGTCGGCGGTCGTTGGCGTCCGGTGGTTCAGGGAGGGTGGCGGGATGCGGCCGTCTGCGATCCGTTCCTCGCTGGCGGGGCGTTACCTGTCGTTCGCCGAGCGGGAGGAGATCGCTCTGCTGCGCGCCCAGAAGTGCGGGGTGCGGGAGATCGCTCGGCGGCTCGGTCGCTCCCCGTCGACGATCTCCCGCGAGCTGCGTCGTAACGCCGCGACGCGCGGCGGCGGTCTGGAGTATCGGGCGAGCACCGCGCAGTGGCATGCGGATCGGCGGGCGCGGCGTTCGAAGCCCGCGAAACTTGCGGTCAACTCCGAGTTGCGGCGGTATGTGCAGGACCGTCTGTCCGGCGCCGTGGAGCGTCCTGACGGTGGTGCGCTGGACGGTCCCGAAGTTCGGTGGATCGGCCGGCGTCACGGCCGGCGCCAGGACCGGCGCTGGGCGAAGTCCTGGAGCCCTGAGCAGATCTCCAACCGGCTGCGACTCGAGTTCCCGGATGATGAGTCGATGCGCATCTCGCAGGAGGCGATCTACCAATCGTTGTATGTGCAGGGCCGCGGCGCGCTCAAACGGGAGCTGACCGCGTGCCTGCGCACGGGCCGGGCGCTGCGGGTCCCCCGAGCCCGGGCGCGCCGCGGGAAGAGCTTCGTGACCGACCAGGTTCTGATCAGCGAGCGTCCGGCCGAGGCCGAGGACCGGGCGGTTCCGGGACATTGGGAGGGCGATCTCATCCTCGGCTTGGGTAGCTCCGCGATCGGCACGCTCGTGGAGCGCTCAAGCCGGTTCACGATGCTGCTTCACCTCCCGCCCATGACCGGCCAGGGGCCGAGGGTGAAGAACGGCCCGGCGCTCGCCGGGCACGGCGCCGAGGCGATCCGCGACGCGATCACCAGCACGATCACGACGCTCCCCGACCAGCTACGCCGGTCACTGACCTGGGACCAGGGTGCCGAGATGGCGCAACACGCCCAGCTGCGGGTCGACACCGGCCTGCCGGTGTACTTCTGCGATCCGCACAGCCCGTGGCAGCGCGGCACCAACGAGAACACCAACGGGCTGCTGCGCCAGTACTTCCCGACAGGCACCGACCTCACGAGGCACAGCGCCGAGGACCTCGCCGCGGTCGCTGCCACGCTGAACAGCCGACCGCGCAAGACACTCGGCTGGAGAACGCCCGCCGAGGCGCTGAACGAATACCTCCTGACAGCAACCAGCTGAACTGCCCCCACCTCGCCCGGTCAGCAGGTGACGAACGGATCGCCGCCGGGGCCCGAGATGTCAAGCGGCCGCTGAGACCGGTCGACCGCGGACACAACGATGGAGCTCACGACACGCAACGAGGCCGCCCGGCTGATCGGCGCGCACGCGGCTATCGTCGCTGCGGTCCGCCCCTCGGGGCGGCCCTCCGCGACGACAGCCGCACCCCGACAAGTCACCACTATCAGCACCAACCCGAGTCCGTCACTCGCGAGAGCTACAGTCACCCCGAAGGCACTGTTGCGAGGACCGGTTGAGCCCAGGCAATACACCAGTTTCGACTACACGCAGGTCCTTGACGACCACCACGTGCTCGCGTCGATCGGATCGGTCGGGGACGCACTGGACAACGCCCTGGCGGGAATCGTTCGTGGACTCCTACAAGACCGAGCTGATCGCCGACCGCGTGTGGCGAACCAAGGCGCAGCTCGAGCTCGCGACCGTCGAGTGGGTCGCCTGGTTTAACCACGATCGGCTGCACGAGGCATTGAGCGACATCCCACCGGTCGAGTTCGAAGCGCTCCACCGCGTTGCCGTCGACGCGGTGACAAGCCCGTCTTCGGGCGATGGATCGGTCGCGGTGCTCCCTCCGAGGACCGCGGTGAGGCTTACAACGCGCCGATTCCCGACGGCCGGCGTCGCAATCGGGCCAAGGCTGCCGCTGCACGCCGAGAACGCTCCCGTCATCCAACCACTGGTAAACCGGCCCGCTCGACTTCCCGACACAGGTACGACCCCTCCGGGGTCGTCTCCGCTCTACGGTGATCAGATCAGACTGGCTGACAACAACTAAAACCTACAAACCAGTCTCCGCGGAACCCGGTCCGGCTCACAACCCTCGGCGGTCTCAGTCGCGGAATTGCCGAATCGGGGGGCCAGGCTCGACTCGAGAGCGGAGACCTGCCTTTGTGCTCGCGCGGTATTACCGCGACGCCGGCCCCTCAGGGACCCGTTCCGGTTCCCCCAGTGGCGTCACTCGATTGGTCCCGCCCAGGCTCTACCTGCTCGCGCGGCTCATGATCAGCACGGCCAGGCGCTGGCGTTGCTGGCAGAGCATTGGGCTGAATGTGTGCTCCGTGTCACCGTTGCTCCAGCATCAAGGTCGCGGCGTGTCGTCGGCGAGTCTCACTCGCGTGGATCACGGACTGAGTTCTTCGATGACTTCGTAGGATCCATCGAGCAGCACCTCTTGGACGAGCGGGTTGATGCGGTCGACCTGCTCGCCGCGACGTAGCCGCTGTTGCGCCTCACGCAGTTGCTCGAGCGTGCCGTCGAAGAGCCCGAACGAGATCACGACGTCGGGGTCCGAGACGTCGCGGCAGTGATAGATCCGCCTCCAGCCGGTGGGAGCCTCGCCGGGATCCCAAGCAGAGCGGAATGCATCGTAGGAGCCCGGCGTCAGCCGCCGCGCGGTGAGTGTGCAGATCATTCTGACCTCCCTGGTGAGATTTGAACGTGAGAAGAACAGTGCCGATCGCGCGGGTCAATTCACGGGCGGGTTCCGAGCACGAGGTTGACCGGCGTCTCGGCGGCACGGCGCACGCGGGGGAAGCCACCTCCCGTGAGCGCCTTGCCGAGGCGCGCCTCTCCGGCTTGAGCGCAAGTTCGCCGCCTTGCGAGAGCGCGTTGGGGGTGCACAGCATCGTCGAGAAGGCATAGTAGGCGCGGCCGACCGGATTGAGGTTGTCACCGCGGGAGTCGTGCGCCAGCCACCAGCCGCGCGAGCGGGCGATCCCACTCGTGGCGAAGCAATCGTCCGGCGCCGGGACGGCCAACGCAATCCTCCGTCGCCGAAGGAATCGCGCGCCGCGCGACGACGCGACGGCGAATGCGATCGTCTGTGTGGCACCGGCGGGAGGATCGAGAATGGGCGAAACCGCAAGCGAGTTCGCGGCGGACGAAGCAGCCGCCGCGGCCTCGAGCAAGGTGGCGGCGAGGGCGGTTATGCCTGGACGCCAGGTAGTCGCCCAAGTCTCCTCGGCTGGAGGCCGGGTGTCGACCGGGGATCGCCTAGCATCGGCTCCGGTGCCCGCAAAGCCGACAACCGACACGGATCGGCAGCTTGCCCAGAACGGACGCGCGCGTCCTGCGATCGTCGCGGTCGACGACGAGCCCGCGGTGCTCGCTGCCGTCTCGCGCGATCTGCGCCGCGGCTTTGGCGAGCGCTATCGGATACTGCGTGGCGGCTCGGGTGGCGAGGGACTCGAGATCCTCAAGGAGGTGCGGGCGCGCGGGGAGCAGGTGGCGTTGCTGGTGGCGGACCAGCGGATGCCGGGACTGTCGGGCACCGATTACCTGGTCCAAGCGCGGGAGCTGGTGCCCGACGCCAAGCGCGTGTTGCTGACTGCGTACGCCGACACCCAAGCCGCGATTCAGGCGATCAACGAGGTATCCCTTGACTATTACTTGCTGAAGCCGTGGGATCCGCCCGAGGAGCAGCTGTTTCCGATCGTGGAGGACTTGCTCACCACCTGGGAGGCGGGTGCCGCGCTCGAGGCGGGCGGGGTACGCGTGATCGGCCATCGCTTCTCCCGGCAGTCGCACGAGGTGCGCGACTTCCTGGCCCGCAACCGCGTCCCGGCCCGCTGGCTCGACGTAGAGCGCGACGGCGAGGCGCGGGAGCTCCTGGTGGTCGCCGGGGTCGACGCCGAGCGGCTGCCCGTCGCCCTGCTGGAGGACGGCTCTGTGCTCGAGCGCCCGACCACATTTGAGCTGGCCGAGCGGCTCGGCATCTCTGCCCAGCCCGCGGGCGATCACTACGACCTGGTGATCGTCGGCGGTGGCCCTGCTGGTCTGGCGGCGGCCGTGTACGGCGCATCGGAGGGATTGCGCACCGTGATGGTCGAGCGCGAGGCGCCCGGTGGGCAGGCGGGCCAGTCGAGTCGGATCGAGAACTACCTGGGTTTCCCGGCGGGGCTGAGTGGATCGGACCTCGCGCGGCGGGCGACCGACCAGGCGCGACGGCTCGGCGCCGAGCTCGTCACGGTCCAGGAGGCGGTTCAGCTTGAGGCGCAGGGTGCCGGGCGGCTCGTGAAGTTGACCGGCGGCGGTGCCCTCAGCGCCAACACAGTGCTGGTGGCTTCCGGCGTCTCATATCGACAGCTCGACGCTCCTGGATTCGATGAGCTGACCGGGGCGGGCGTGTACTACGGCGCCGCGCTGACCGAGGCGCGGGCCTGCGCCGATCAGCACGTGGTCGTGATCGGCGGGGCCAACTCCGCCGGCCAGGCGGCTGTCTACTTCAGCGGCTACGCGGGACGCGTGACGATGTTGGTCCGGGCCGACTCGCTAGTCAAATCGATGTCGCATTACCTGATCGAGCAGATCGCGGCGCTGCCGAACGTTGAGGTCAGAACCGACACGCAGGCGATCGCCGCGCACGCCGCCGATGGGCACCTGGGCTCACTCACGGTCCGCGCAGCGGACGGAGCGGAGACCGTCGAAGAGGTCGACGCCTGCTTCGTGTTCATCGGCGCGGCGCCGCGCACCGACTGGCTGCACGGTGTCGTTGCGCGGGACGAGCGCGGGTTCATTCTCGCGGGCCCCGAGGTGCGCGGGCACGGCTGGCCGCTGCCACGCGATCCCTACGTGCTCGAGACGAGCGTTCCCGGCGTGTTCGTCGCCGGGGACGTCCGCGCGCGCTCGATCAAGCGCGTCGCTAGCGCGGTAGGGGAGGGTTCGATGGCTGTGTCGCTGATCCACGAGTACCTGGCGAGCGCATGAGTGAGCCCGAGCGCCCAACGCTCGCAGAGTTGCGCACGATCGATCTGTTCGACGAGCTCGATGACCAGCAGCTCGCGGAGTGGCAGCAGGTCGCCGTGATCCGTGAGCAGCCGAGGGAATCGGTGGTCGCCGAGGCGGGAGCCGACGGCGCACGCGAGTTCCTGCTGCTGCTCAAGGGGATCGTCCAAGGCCTGGTCGTTGAGGCGGGGCGGGTCGAGCCGGTCACGCGGCAGGTCGCCCCGACGTGGATGGGCGCGATCCCGGTCCTGACCGAGACCGGGTTCGCCGGCCGGATGATCGCCGAGACCGACGTGCGGCTGGCCGCGATCCGGGGCGACGACTTCATACAGCTGGCACTGACCCACCGGGCCGTGCACCGGCGGGTGATGCGGGCGATCCGTCCGGTCGCGACCAGGATCGCGGTCCGCGAGCAGACGCGGGAGCGCTTGGCGTCGCTCGGCACGATGTCCGCTGGTCTGGCGCACGAGCTCAACAACCCCGCCGCGGCTGCTCGGCGCGCCGCCTCCGACCTCGCCGAGGCGCTCGACGTGCTGGCCTCGACGATCGGGCGGTTCGTCGAGTCGGGCGTCGAACGGGAGCAGGCGAAGGAGCTGGTGGCGATGCAGCGTGAGGCGATGGCTGACCTAGAGTCGGGCAACCCGCTGTCGGCCCTCGACGCTGCCGACGCCGAGGACGAACTGACGGCGGCGCTCGAGCGACTCGGCGTGCCGGAACCGTGGCGCCTCGCAGCGCCGCTCGCGGCGGCAGGCGTCGATGGCACCTGGCTCGATCGAGTGGCATTGGTCGCTGGCGAGGGCGCGAGTTCCGCGATCGCGTGGATCGCCGCCTCGCTCACGGCGCGCGAGCTCGCCGCCGAGATCTCCGAGTCGACCGACCGGATGGGAAAGCTTGTCAAGGCGATCAAGGCGTATGCGTTCATGGACCGCGGCGAGCTCGTCGAGGCCGACATCCACGAGGGACTCGAGACAACGCTGGTGGTGCTCGGCCATAAGCTCAAGCACACCTCGATCGAGATCCAGCGCGACTATGACCGCTCGCTGCCGAAGCTGACGCTACGCGGGTCGGAGCTCAACCAGGTGTGGACGAACCTGCTGGCGAACGCGATCGAGGCCCTGGGCGAGTCGGGCACGATCCGAATCACCACGGTGCGCGACGGCGTCTGCGCGCGGGTCGATATCGCCGACGACGGGCCTGGGATCCCTGCCGAGATCCGCGACCGCGTGTTCGACCCGTTCTTCACGACCAAGGACGTCGGCGAAGGGACCGGACTCGGTCTCGACACAGCGCGGCGGATCGTGACCGACCGGCTGAACGGCTCGATCGAGTTCGAGTCAGAGCCCGGCCGGACCGTGTTTCACGTCTGGCTGCCGCTTCGCGCTACCGACAGGGCCGTGTGACCCAGGCGCGCGTGCTCGCCGCGCTCGCTGACGGTAAGGCGATGACGGCTGGCGAGGTCGCGGCCGCCACCGGCCTCGCCCGCGGAACGTTCTCAACGACGCTGTCCAAGCTCGCCAAGAGCGGCGAGGTGGTAAAGGCCGAGCGCGGTTACCGACTGTCGTAGGCGGGCACACACCGATCAGTTCCACACGGTCCGCTTGGCCGAGCGGGGGACGGCCGCGCACGATCAACGAGCCGCTCGCGCCGTCGCCGGTTCAGCTCGAGCGCGACAGGACGATCCGCTGTTGATCGATCCGACGTCCTCGCCTACGACATGCCGCCGCCGGGATCCGGCCTTCCTCGGGCCTCGCTCGCGGTGTGCTCGACCGCCACGCCGCGCTGCTAGCCGGTCCGCGGGCTGGACGGTGATTGCCCTAGTTGAGGCGGCGCTCCCAGTCTGGCGGCACCGCGCCAGCCGGCCCGGGGACGGGCTGGTCGGGTGGATGACTATCGGGCGGGGCAAGGGCGGGTCCTTCGAAGAACTCGTCTGAGCGGTAGTCATAGAACCAGTCTTCACCCGGCTCGAAGCTTTGCAGCACGGGGTGCCCGGTCTCCTTGCTGTGCGCCGTTGCATGCTGGCTCGGCGAGTTGTCGCAACAGCCCACGTGCCCGCAAGCCGCGCAGCGACGCAGGTGCAGCCACCAACCGGGCGATCCGCCGGCCAGGCACTCAGTGCAGCCAGTTCCGCTGGGCGGCACGCTCGGGTCGATGTCGTTCGTGATGTTTGCCATTCGATGAAGCTTCGCAGCATCCGCCAGTGCGATCAGCGTGGAACACGCTCGCATCCGTCAGCGGATCGCGCGACTGGGCAGCCGACCCGGAGTTACGGCTTTGTCCCGCGCCGAGCCTGCGCTTTACTGGAGCCGGTGAGAGCAAGCGCCGACACGTCGTAACCCCGGACCAGCCGCATGACGGACACGCGCGAAATGCTGAACGCCTCGCCGACCGATGTTCCGCTCGGAGTCGACGAGGTCGCGGCGGCGATTGACGCTTGCTTGAATTGTCTCCAAGCGTGCACATCGTGCGCGGACGCGGATCTTGTGCAAGCCGACGTGGCGGAGATGCGCGCATGCATCGCGCTCTGCCTGGATTGCGCTGATGTGTGCGACCTCGTGGCGCGGATCCTCTCCCGGCCTGCCCAGTCCGACCACCTCGTCGTTCACCGGTTGCTGCACGCCTGCGTTCGCGAGTGCACGCTCTGCGCCGAGGAGTGCGCACGCCACGGAGAGCACCATCATCACTGCGCAGTCTGCGCCAAGGCGTGTCGCGCCTGCGAGGTGGCGTGCAGGGCACTGCTCGATGCTGAGGCGTTCGAGGAGCTCGAGAATCTAGCCGGCGGCTGACCGAGGCAAGCCTGGACGCCGGGGCCGCGCTCGCATCGCCAGCGGACACGGCGACGGGGCAGTGGCAGACGCACGTAACCCGGCCGACGGGTGATCTCGTGTGCAAAGCTCAGAGCCATGGCTGTGATCGCGGTTGCCGAAATGTTCGGGATAAGCGGACCACGGGGGGAGCTCACGGGGCTGCTCGAGCGCTTCGAGCGCTGGGCCACCGGTGAGCGCGCTGCAAGCGCTACGTGTGCGCGGCGGCCCTGGCAGATCCGAGCCGGTTCGTGCTCTTCAGCGCGTGGGCGAGCCAAGAGGCCCTCGACGCCCCTATCGCTCGGAGGCATTCGCCGACTTTCAGTTCTCGCTCGACGGCTTGCTCGCGCGTCCGAGCGAGCTGACCGTCTACTCGCTTGAGAGCGCTGTGCGCCCAACGGACACCCGTCTGATGGATCCACGGGACGCCGACTAGGCGCCCGGCGCCTACGACGTCTGGCCGGCGGGGGCTGCTCTTCCTCGGGCCTCGCTCGCCGGGTGCTCGACGAGCGCCACAACCCAGCTGGCCATGAACCGGGCCATGCCCACGGGCTCGCCCGTGCCCGTCACCTCAACGACCTCGACGATGCCCCGTCCCGTCGTGCGTAACTGAGCGCAGCGCAGCCGACCACACTGGCCTCCTAACCATCGAGGTGTCAGCGGATCTAGATCGGCCGATGCCGAAGCGGTACCCCGCCTGGTCGGGCGCCACGGCGGTGATGGCTATCACCGCCGTGCTGGTGGTCCTCGACATCAGCGACGCTTCAGTACACCGTTACTGTCACGCCACTCCTTCACCTCCTCGCGATCGGCACCGAGTCTGGTGACCGTCTAAACCGGCCAACGATTGCCGGCGCTGTCGGTGCCAACTTCTGACGAGTAGAGCATGCGGGGTCGGTTAGAGCGCGAGGTGGAGACGATGCGAACCCACGCGGCCTCCGGCGTACCAGTGCCACCGGTCGTAGCGGAGGGGGTCACGACGGACCCATATGCCAGGCCCTACTACGTCATCCTGCTCTACGATCGTGGGTCGCTTCAAGGAGCAGTCGAGGACCGGCGATATACGAAAAACCATGCTGCTGGCATCGATTTATTGCGGGCTGTCGCCCGTGCACTCGCCGATATGCATGCATGCGGTTGCGCCAATCGCGACATAGAGCCGGCGAATGCCGGCTGCTGCTACGAACGTGTGTCCGTTACCCGGCTAGACTTACCTTCCGTGCCGCTCGTCGTCCAACCCTCTCTATTTGGCTCCTTGGGTGAAATCGGTGTCGGCGAGCTCGGCGGCGCCGTCGAGCGCCGGGCGCTTTCGGACGGTGCCTGGGTTGACCTGCGGCCGGGCTTTGTCACCGCGGCCGACGAGCTCTTCGACGTGCTGGCCAGCGCGGTGCGGTGGCATGAGGAGCGGATGCACATCTACGACAGCACCGTGCGGGTCCCGCGGCTGCTGGCCCGGTACCCAGGGGGCGAAGCGCTGCCCCATCCGGTGCTCGACGAGGCCCGCTCCGCGCTGAATGCCCATTACGCCGATGAGCTCGGCGAGCCGTTCGTCAGCGTCGGGCTCTGCCTGTACCGCGACGGCAGCGACAGCGTCGCCTGGCACGGAGACCGAATCGCCCGCGAGAGCCGGCGCGACACGATGGTGGCGATCGTCTCGCTCGGTGCCACCCGGCCGTTCGCGCTCCGGCCGAAATCAGGCGGCCCGGGATTGCGGCTCCAGGTCGGCCACGGGGACCTGCTCGTGATGGGCGGAAGCTGCCAGCGGACCTGGCTGCACGCGATCCCCAAAGTGGCCAGCTGTCTGGGCGCAAGGATCAGCATCCAATTCCGTCCCCACTGGGGCGACAACCTCGAGTAGCCGACTGCCGACGGTCGCGACCGGTAGGCGGCAGTACGCACCGGTCTCCCTACCAGGCCTTCGGGTTCAGGCTCCGTGGGGTAGCCGGCTGTGACGCGGTCGCCGATCCGTTTGCTACACCGGCCAAGCGAAACGGCGCGACTGAGACTGCTGCTCGGTCGCCGTTGGGATCGTCCAGCCTCGAACCAAGCTGGCGAGTCCTTTCGTGGCATTCCGATCACGCGCCAACTGGCTGCCGGGACGATCGAGGCCTCGCCGCTGCGATCGTCCGAGTTCAAGCGGCCGGAGAATGAAGCGATAGCGCGGGCACGATCCTATTCGACCGCTTTGCGGCTGTTGCCACGGTGGGCATCGACGACGTGGAAGCGGCGTCGTGACTGCCGCGTGTAGCTTTTTGCGTCACTTTATCCACGGCGAGAGTAACCCTGCTGAGGTCATCGAAACGCTCTGGCAGTTCGAGGCGCTCCATCCTGAGTGGACAGAAGAGTAGGACGGCGAGGGTGACCGTGAACAAAGTGTCGTGTGGTGGGCCTCCTGAGGCTTGCGCCTTCCAATCCGCTAGCATCATCAGCCGCTTCGCGTCGATCGGACGCGCACGAGACCCATATAGGAGAGCTATGTCTCAGATCGTCTATGAGACCTTAGTCGGTGACGACACGCCGCTGCCTGCCGGCGGCAGTATCCAGAGCGACGTCATTGACACGAACGGTGCAGGCACAGTAAATCTGATGTTCAGCATCGCAGGCCTCACTCCCTCGGTGCAATGGACTCTCTTTTTCGGGCCCACTGCGACCGGCGCCTTCTTTCCGATCCAATCCGGCAGCTTTGATGTTGACAACAACGTGTCAATTTCGGTACCTGTGTTCGGACCCAAGCTGTTCGTTAGTTTCGCGAACGGCGGCAGCGACGCCACAACTGCAGGCGGCAATATCTATTTTCTGCGCGAGGTAACGTAGATACCCGCCCTGCGATCACTGGTTGAAGAGAAGCCCGTCCCGGCGTCAATGCAAGTGGAAGCAGCCATCGACCCGCGACCGCGGCCGGGATTGCCCAACTGGTCAAAGCAGACGTCGTGGTCGCGATCGTGCTTACTCTCTTCGCCCAAATGCGTGCATCACCAGGGCTGGTCGAGTGGAGGCCGACTCCGGAAGGGCGAGCGCAGCGTCGATCGCCGGCTGCGGTAGCGTCGGCGGGAGGCGCCGGGGCCGCACGGACTAGCCGACTGGCCTGGTTTCCACCCGCCGACCCTACCGCGACCGACGCTACCGCCGACGCTGCTCCTCTGGGCCAAACCGATCGGCAGAGCAGCAGCGGCCCGTTGGTTGCCGGTCGAGCGATAAGGCAGAAGGGTGCGACCGCGAGTGTCGGCGTCTGAATCTGGGGCCGGAACGGCAACCCACCGTCGGCGTGCGCGCTTGCAACTCGCCCGACGAGGCGGTCAGGAGCTACCACCGGCCGGCTATCGCGAACGTGGCAAAGCGACGACGCGAGGCGGGCGGCTCTGACTGCCGCTCTGAGCTGATCCACCGCAGGGCGGGCGTCACCGCCGGCGCTTGCTGGCAGCCGCGGCTGCGGGTCTGAGCAAGCAGGACGCCGTCAGGGGCCGCTGTTGCTTCGCCTCGCAGAGCAGCTGTGAGGACCCGCCGCGCGCGCTGCGAGCTGCATCGACTTGTGCAATGCCCGGCCAGTGCGGCGGTCTGGCTCGCGCCGCGGCGCCGCTGCTGTTCGTCCGAAGGGGCAGTCGGCGTTAGCTGGACTCCAGCTAGCACCGGCTCCTCCATCGGCGACTGAGCGGAAGCCGCGAGTAAGCGTCGAAGAGTTCCGCTTTCGACCCGATCGTTTGCAGCGGACTTGCAAGCAGGCGGACCGATTCGTGCTCGGTTTCCGCGCAAGGCAGGACGTCGAACGGTGTGGCTTTGGTCGCGTCCATTTGCCGCTGTAAATTCGTCGCGGGCTTCGGTTCCCGAGTGTGAGTCTAGGCGGCTGTGAGCTCCTCGTCGAGAGTGTCTGGGTCGGCTTGGCGGTATTTGATTCGGTAGAGGTGTTGGCGGTCGACGTCGGTGAACGTCGCGCCGTTGCTGGCGTGGCTGAAGAACAGGTCGAGCACCGCCCAGACGAGCGAGAGGCAGCTGGTCTCGCCGGGGAACCGGCCCATCACCTTCGTTCGTCGGCGGACCTCGCCGAGCGAGCGTTCGAGGAGATTGGTTGATCGCCACCGTTCGCGGTGTGTGAGCGGGTAGCGCAGGTGCACGACGAGGGCGTCGAGGTCGTCTGAGAGGCAGCCGGCGGCTGACTCGTAGCCGGCATGCTCGAGCTCTGAGATGAGGATCTGGAGGCGGAGCTTGCCGTCCTTGACGCCGGTCGCGTCGGTGAGCGCGCTCCAGTAGTTGAAGCGGATCCGGTCATGCTCTGACTTGGGCAGCTTCGCCTGAAGGTTGCGCAGACGGTGAACGGCGCAGTGCTGGCGGTCAGCCCGCGGCCAGAGCTCCTCCACTGCCGAGATCAGCCCGGGGGCGCCGTCGGCAACGATCAGGCGTGGCGCGGCGAGCCCGCGGCTGGTGAGATCGCGGCCGAGCTCGAGCCAGTCCTCCTTTGACTCGCGCATCCCCAACCGCACGGAAACCAGTGCCCTGTCGCCGGTTTCGGTGATTCCCCAGGCGCAGATCACGCCCTCCTTCGGACCGCTCGGACGCACGGGCAGGTAGATCGCGTCGAGGAACAGCACGACCAGGTTGACGTCGTAGAGCGAGCGGCGACAGAACGCCTCGAAGCGCTCGCCAAGCTCCGCGCAGATCGTGGCCACCGTCGACTTCGACGTGCGGCCGAGCCCCGCCTCGTCGCACAGCGACCCGACATCACGCATCGACAGGCCACGCACGAACCCGCCCGATCACCAGCGCCTTGAGCGGGTCCGTTCGCAACAGCCGCTTGCAGTGCCACTTCGGGAACAGCTTCGAGACAAACGGGGCGGCCGCTTCGCGGACCTGCGGGATCTCGATCTCAAGCTCGCCCTCGGCCGTCTGCACGTGCCGGGGCCGGAACCCATTTCGCAGGCCGCGCTGCCGCTCCGGCCGCCGCTCGTAGCGGGCGCGGCCAAGCCACCTGTCGAACTCCTCCTCGACCGCCCGCTGAATGATCAACCGAGCGCCGAGCCGGGCGAGCTCGGACAGCATCTTCTGCGGGTCATCGACCATCCCCTTCGACATCAGCTTGTCGATGCTCGCTTGTATCTCCGCCGACGGCGGTACCGTGCGTCTCACGGCGTAGGCCTCCTTCTTCGTCTTGCAGGACTTGAGGGAACCTACGCCGTCGCTCTGACGGCACCGACGCGTATTTACAGCAGTCTTTGGACGCGACCGTGGCTTTCGTGCTCCAGTTGAAGTGAAACCAGGTCGTGGAGTGGCTTGGATGCGGGCGGTGGCGTTAGGCGAGGAGGTCGCCTCTCCTGAAGAGAGCGTTTCGCTGATCCGAAGCCCCGCGCGCCACAGCAGGACGATCAACGCGCGGAGCCGGTGGCCGTCGCGACGATCGCCGGCGGCGCGCATGACAGCGACGATCTCCTCGATGGTCGGCGGGTCGGCCGGATACTCCTCCCCCTTGTTGCGGCGGACGGCCTCGGTGATAGCCGGGCATGGTCGCCGGTGAACGGCGGTGGCCCGCAATGTCCAACAGCACGGATTCCATGGTTCCTCCCTTGGGATGGGTTGACGGTGGCTGGTATTCGAGCCGAGCGGAGCCGCCGACTGCCACGGGTAGACCTGGCGTTACCGCATGCGCGCCCTCAGTCCGCGCAATTCGGGACCGTCATCAGTGTCGCCAGCTGTCCGTCGAAGCGCAGGAGCAGGTCGCACTGCCATACCGTGTCGTAGCGGGAACGGCCGACGTACCAGTCGTGCTTCAAACATGACCTACGATTGGCGACCGTGAGGTACGCGAAGAAAAACCTTCACGACGTCAAAGACTCAGCCGCTGAGCACGGGCTTTCTGCTCACCAAGAGGCCCGCTTTCCCCGTGAGGATCTAGGCGCCGAACAGACCGGGATGAACTTCCTCATCGTCAAGCCCGGACAGCGCGAGGCGTTCGCGCATCGGCATCGGACCGCCGAGGAGATCTACGTTGTGATCGACGGCACCGGACGGGTCAAACTCGACGACGAGCTCCTCGAGCTGGCGCCGCTTGACGCTGTCCGCGTTAGCCCGGGCGTCGCTCGGTCGTTCGAGGCCGGAGCTGCCGGGCTGCAGGTCCTGATATTTGGCCCCCGTGTCGAGTCGGACGGAGAGATGGTCCAGGACTTCTGGAGCGAGTAGGGCAGCGACGGCCCGCAACCCCTTGGTCAGCCTGCGACTGGGGGGCGCGGCAGCAGAGAGTGTTCCTAAGCCCCGCTTGGTATCCGTCCTGGCGCCGGAACGCGATACCAGACGTAGCGACTGCGATCGCCATGCGCGGGTTCACGAAAGAGCAGGTCGCCCCCCGTCGGCCGCTTCCGGCACCTACTCGTCGCCAAAACCGCGCCTCGGTTCTTGCACGCCCTCAGCTAACGGTTGGGCCGATGCAGAAGTATCAGGCGACGCCCGCCGCGCTGCTGGATCCACGCAGAAGGAAGAGCCAGTGCTTGCTCAAACCTCGCTAACGCCCACTGCCCCTCCGGACGAGCAGCAGCTGTGGGGCGACACTACTCCTTCCTGGGGAAGCAGCCGACCTCGGGCCGCTGCACGACGGCGCGGCTCGCCCGGATCCTGACGGCCCGCGGAGTGCTGCGTTCCAGCGCAGCAGCAGCCAGAGACGACGAATCCTTGTCGTCCATCCAGTAGCAACGCGCGCGTCGGCGGCTGCGGCTGCACCGCGATGGGAGCCACAGCCAGCGGCGCTTGCAGGTGGGTGCGGATCGGGCTGCCAGCAAGCACATCGGCCGCTCCCGCAATCGCTGCAAAGCAAGTCCGCGGACCGCTCGCTCACGACGCCGGGGTGGACGGCGACGCGACCGGTTGCGCAGGTGGCGAATTGCGGGAGCTGACGGAGTACCTCGCTCGCACCTGCTTCCCTGAGATCGCGGTACCTCAGGCGACAGCCGACCTGGTCGATGTCGCGGCCACGGCGGCGCCTGGCTGTGGCTCGGCCCGGGCGGTCGCCGGCCGAGGCGGCGGCGCGTCAGGACGCGTTCTGGGAGATGCACGACGCGCTGTTCGCCGACCAGGGCCGGCTTGAGGACCCGCCCCTGTGGACACGCGCCGAGCGCCTGGGCCTGGACGTCGAGCGTTTCGAGGCCGACAGACGCTCGGACGCGGTGCGTGACCGCGTCCGAGACGACTTCCGGGGTGGGGTGAAGGCAGGGGTGGCGACGACGCCGACGCTCTTGGCGGCGGGCGAGCGGCATACAAGCCCGCTCGACCTCGCCGCTCTCGAGCGCCTGATTCAGCAGCCCTCGTAGGCCAGCTCGCCGGCCTGCGCAGTCGCCGCGGCCGCGCGCTTCTCGGACTGCACGACCACCGCGGCGACCACGATCGCGGCGGCGACTAGGCCGGCGGCGATCAGGAACGCTAGGTGGTACCCGCTGGTCAGCGCCTGTGCGTGCGCCGTTCCGGCGTGCGCCAGGTGGTTGCTGCGCGAGGTGGACACCGTCGCCAGGACTGCCAGGCCCAGCGCCCCGCCGACCTGCGTGGTGGTGTTGACCAGGCCCGAGGCCAGGCCGGCGTCGCTCGGCGTCGCGCCCGACATCGCCAGCCCCATCAGGGCGGGGAAGCAGAGGCCCACGCCGGTGCCGGTTAACAGCAGCGCCGGCAGAACGTCGCGCACGTAGGAGCCGTTGACCGGCGTCTGGGCGAACAGCACCATGCCGGCGACCATCACGCCCAGCCCCGGGAACTGCATCGTGCGGGCGCCGAACCGCTGGATCAGCTTCTCCGAGTAGCGCAGCGACAGCGTGCCCATCACGATCGTGACCGGCAGGAACGCCAGGCCGATCTGCAGCGCGTCGTAGCCGAGCACCCGCTGCAGGTAGAGCGAGCCGAGGAAGAACATCCCGAACATCCCGGCCACGGTCAGCACCTGGATGAGGTTCGCGCCGGTCACGTTGCGCGAGCGGAAGATCCGCAGTGGCATCAGCGGCGTGGCGGCCTTCGCCTCGCGGGCTACGAACGCGGCCAGCAGGGCGATCGAGACGGCGCCGAGGATCAGTGTCGTCGACGCGCCCCAGCCGTCCTCGGCCGCGGGCTTGACGATCGTGTAGACGCCAACCATCAGCGCGCCTGTGATGAGTGCGGCGCCCGGCAGGTCGGCGCCCTTGCTCAGGCCGATGCCCTCGTCGGCCGCTAGCAGCCGGCGGCCGAATATCGCCGTCGCGATGCCGATCGGGATGTTGATGAAGAAGATCCAGTGCCAGTTGATGGCCTGGGTGAGCACGCCGCCGGCAAGCAGGCCGACCGAGCCGCCCGCCGAGGCGACGAACGCGTACACGCCGATCGCCTTCGCCTGCTCGCGGGGCTCCGGGAATATCGTCACGATCATGCCGAGGATGACGGCCGAGGTCATCGCGCCGCCGATGCCCTGCACGAATCGCGCCGCGACCAGCCACACCTCGCTCTGCGCCAGGCCGCACAGCGCTGAGGCGCCGGTGAACAGCGCGAGCCCGGCCAGGAAGATGGTCCGGCGACCAAGCAGGTCACCAAGGCGCCCGGTGAGGAGCAGCAGCCCGCCGAACGAGATTAGGTACCCGTTCACGACCCACGCGAGGCTGGAGGTGGAGAATCCGAGGTCGTCCTGGATGGACGGAAGAGCGACGTTCACGACGGTGACGTCGAGGACGATCATCAGCATCCCCAGGCAGAGGACGTAGAGAGCGATCCAGCGGGAACGGTCGGCGGTCATGTCGGTCCTTTCCTTCGGCATTTGAACTTTCAGACCGGAGTCGGAGCCAGCCCTCATCGCTCGACATGTCGAGAAAGAGAAATCGGCTCCGATCTACCGCGAACCCCCGAAAGGAGCGACGTCGTGAAGTACATGCTGCTGATCCACCACAACCCCAACTTCATGGACGATCCACCGGAGCCGATGGACCAGATCGGGGCCGAGGTCGGGCGCCTGATCGACGAGCTGACGGCCTCGGGCGAATGGGTCGGAGGCGAAGGCCTCGCCGACGTCTCGCAGGCGAAGGTCGTGCGCGTGCGCGACGGCGTCCCGGCCGTGACCGACGGGCCCTACCTCGAGGCCAAGGAGCACCTGGCCGGCTACTGCATGATCGACTGCGACTCGCTGGACCGCGCGCTCGAGGTCGCGGCAATGTGGCCCGACGCGCGCTGGATGGGAATCGAGGTGCGGCCGGTGATGACCCCCGGCGGAGAGGAGATGTGAGCATCGAGGAGCAGCTGCGCGGGCTGGCGCCGCGCGTCCTCGGGACGCTCGTCCGCCGATACGGAAGGTTCGACGCGTGCGAGGACGCCGTGCAGGAGGCGCTCCTCGACGCGGCGCTGCAATGGCCGCGCGACGGCGTACCGGCCAATCCGCGCGGCTGGCTCCTCACCGCCGCGCACCGGCGGCTGATCGACGAGCTGCGCAGCGAGAGTGCACGGCGCCGCCGCCAGGAGGGCCTGGCGCGCGAGCCGCCGCCGGGCGAGGCGGCCGACGAGGACGACACGCTGGAGCTCCTCTTCATGTGCTGCCACGAATCGCTGACGCCCGCCTCGCAGGTCGCGCTGACGCTGCGCGCCGTCGGCGGCCTGACCACCGCAGAGATCGCGAGTGCGTTCCTGGTTCCGGAGAGCACGATGGCGCAGCGCATCAGCCGGGCGAAGGCGACGATCCGCGCCGCGGGCGCTCGGTTCGCGCCTCCCGCGCCCCAGGCGCTGCCCGTCGTCCTCCACGTGCTCTACCTCATCTTCAACGAGGGCTACATGGCGAGCTCCGGCGCGCACCTGGCCCGCGTCGAGCTGAGCACCGAGGCGATCCGCCTGACACGCGAGGTCCACCGCCGGCAGCCAGACGACGGCGAGGTGGCGGGGCTGCTTGCGCTGATGCTCCTGACCGACGCCCGCCGTCCGGCGCGCGCCCGCTCGGACGGAAGCCTCGTCCCGCTCGCCGAGCAGGACCGCTCGCTGTGGGACCGCGCCAAGATCGCCGAGGGCGTCGCGCTGGTCGAGGAGTCGCTGGCGAGCAAGCCGGGAGGCCCCTACCAGCTTCAGGCCGCGACCGCCGCGATCCACGACGAGGCGCCAAGCGCGCGGGAGACCGACTGGCGGCAGATCCTTGCCGTCTACGAGGTACTCGAGCGCGTCTCGCCTGGGCCGATGGTCACGCTCAACCGGGCCGTCGCGGTCGCGATGGTCCACGGTCCGCGCGCGGGGCTGGAGTTGCTGAAGACGCTCGACGAGCCGCTGCGCGACCACCACCGTCTGGCGGCCGTGCGCGCCCATCTCCTCGAGATGGCCGGCGACGAGGTCGGCGCCCGCGCGGCGTACGAGCGCGCCGCTCGCCTCACCACGAGCATTCCGGAGCGACGCTATCTCGAGGCCCGAATGGCCGCTCTGTAGCGGCTCGGATCCGAAGACGAAACGAAGTGACCCCGTCGACCGAAGGGGCGGGGCACGGTGGGATAATCCCACATGTCTGACGCCGTGAAGCGCGTCTCCGGTTCGCGCGACTTTCAGGCAGACTCCGCTTTGGCGTCAGGATGCGCATCCGGTAACCAGCTGGGCCGGCCCGGCTTCGCGCGGCCAGCGGCGCTGGGTCTCGACGACCTCGAGGCACCTCTGCTCCGCCCGAGAGGAGCGGCCGCCGCAGCGCTGGATCGAAGCGCTGCTGCTCGATCAAACTACTAGATGAAAGAGGTCCTGGCGCTCAGCCGAGTTCTTGGGCGAGCCCGATGAGAAGTCCTTCCGGTCCGCGGATGTAGCAGAGCCGATACACGTCTTCGTACTGGACCACCTCGCCGACGAGCTGCGCGCCGTGCTCGCGGAGCCGGGTGAGCGTATCGTCGATGTCGTCCACGGCGAACATCACGCGTAGATAGCCGAGAGCGTTCACCGGGGCGTTCCGGTGATCGGCAACCGCAGGCGGCGTGAGATATCGCGAGAGCTCAAGCCGGCTGTGGCCGTCCGGCGTGCGCATCATGGCGATCTCGACGCGCTGATCTCGCAGTCCAGTGACGCGCCCAGACCAGTCCCCTTCGATCGTGGCTTGGCCTTCGAGCTCGAGGCCGAGCTCGCGAAAGAACGCGATCGTCCCCGGTAGGTCGTCGACGACAATGCCTACGTTGTCCATCCGTTGAACCGCCATCTGCCCAATCTAGCCACTCGCCGGGACCTTGCCCGCCGCGAGCTCTTCGCTGGCCCGACGCAAAGGGTCCGCGAGGGTCCGACTGGGCGAGGGAGGCAACCCCCGACCAATGATGATCGAGAGCCGCGAAAGCCGCCGCCGACAGGAGGCTCCGGAGTGGCCGACCCGTACGAAATGAGGCACTCGGGCGCGAAACCGGCCGTCGACGCCGACGTTGCCTTCCGGATCCGGATAGTTGCGCGCGCCGCCCCATCGACGCTGAGCCTCTGGTCCCTCCCAAGCATGCGGAAGAGGTAGTTCTCGAGCGGCCAGGAAGCCGCGACTCGAAACCCCCTTTGCCTCTCCCGCAGTACTTCACGTCGCTCCTCGCGGAGACCTCTTAAGCGCGGATAGCGCGTCTCAGCCGTTGGCCTCGGCGCCGATGACGCCACCAAGCCGGTCCGAGCCCGGGTTTCCGCGCAATCCGAGGCTCGGGCTGCTCCGGCGTGGATGCTCGCGCGCGAGTGAAAGCGGGCGCCCTCGCACTGCTGGATGCCGCCTGGAGGAGCCGCGAGAACCGACAAGGCCGCGCAGCAACTCACTACCTACGCGAACCGAGGATCGAGGGCGACCTCTTGACGGGCCTGGCGGCGCTCCGGGGCACGGGCACCCGACGGTTCCTCAGCCATGGCCGGTTCGGCTGCGGCGGCGATCGCTTGCAGAGCCGCCAGGTGCCCGCGCAAGGCCGTGCGTCCTGGCTCGGTGAGCGTGACCTGCCGCCGAGAACGTGAATCCGCCCGCACACGGGAAACCTCCACGTACCCGGCTTCAGCGAGCGCTGACAGGTGCTTGCTCAGAACCGAATCCGAGATTTCCAGGCTGTCCCGTATGTCGGAGAACGGCAACCACCGCACCGGCGAGAGCATGGCGCATATTTGTAGACGCAAGGGCGCGTGGATCAGCTCGTCGAACGCTGCTTCGCTCACCGTTGCCACCGAGAGGCACGACGCCGATAGGAAGCTTGCGCGGCGAACAGGCAGGCCGCAACGATCACAGTCACGGCTGCACCAAGTCCCCAGCTGGTAAGCGCCGAATTGCTGTGGCTGGCGAGCAGATGGGGGCCGATCACGCCGCCAACGAGCACCGCGAGAGAGATGAGCGTCACTTCAGTGACGCCCCACTTGGGCTTCGGCAATGAACGCAACGGACGCCACTGGTTACGAGCGGACATCTTCAGAAGCTCAGCAAGGAACCACACGACCGCGATCATGGTCACCACGGTTCCCGGTCCCTCGTACGCGGGCGCGACCGTCTGCGCTCCGCAGAAGACGCTCAACGCGAGGATGAACCCCGCTGGGAGCATCGCACGACGAACCGATGCGTCGTGTGCCTGGCGGGCGGCCCGTAGCTGCTCTCCGGCCACGCCGGGAGGGACCAACCCGACGACTGCTTTTCCATACCGGAAAGTTAGCACACGACTTGCCGATACGGAAAGTCACGCCGCTTGTGCGTCGTCGGCGCGTCCTCCTTCGATTCATCCGGCACGAACGATCGCCTGGACAGAATGCCGGGCTGCACGTCTGACCGACTGGACAAATTTCTGATATAATGGATAGAAGATGGTCTCACCGGTCAACCGCTTGGAAGACAATGACGCCCGGCTGTCGGGAGGGTCGGGTCCGGCTGCTGAAACGCAGCGGTCGTTCATTGAGCGGGCGCGCCGGGCGCAGATCGTGGGCTGCGCGATCGACGCGATCGCGGAGCTCGGGTATGCCCAGGCGTCGCTTGCGCGGATCGCGGAGCGCGCCGGGATCAGCAAGGGCGTGATCGGCTACCACTTCGCTGGCAAGGACGAGTTGCTGGCCGAGGTCGTCAGCGAGGTGCTGTCGCGGGCCGAGGCGTACATGCGGCCGCGGATCGAGGGTCAATCGACGGGTAGGGAGAGCCTTCGGGCGTATATCGAGTCGAACCTGGGGTTCATGAGCGAGTACCGCAGCCACGTGATCGCTATCGCGGAGATCGCTCGCAACGCCCGCCGCGCCGATGGCGGCTTGAGCTTTGATCCGGCGATGCTGGAAGGGGCCGCCGCCTGGATGGCGCAACTGCTGGCGCGCCACCAGGAGACGGGCGAGTTCCGCGCAGGCTTCGACCCGATGGTGATGGCGGGCGCGATCCGGGCGGCGATCGACGCGGTCCCGCGAGCGCTCGCGCGCGATCCTTCACTCGACGTGGAGCATCACGCGCGCGAGCTCGCGACTCTGTTTGACCTCGCCACGCGCGACCAAAAAGACGCGAAACGCACGCGAGGCGCTGAGCATGTACACGATCGTCGTTCCCCGGTCTGACCTGCGAACCGACGAGGTCGTCGAGGCGCTGCGAGACGGCCTCGGGCCCGGCTACAACGTGCTGCCTGGGATGCGCCAGACCAGAGCGCCGTTCAGTGAGCCCGTGCCCGGGTCACCGGAGACGATCGTGGTGGGCATCGGCTCCAACCGGGTGCAGCGAGCCCAGGTCACGATCGTCCAGGGAGCCGGGCGCAGCGAGATCCACATCAGCCCTGGAGGACTGATCAGCGATCTGGTGCTCAACACGCTGGTGATCGCGCGCAAGATCCATCGGGTCCTCGCCCACGCCCCGGCGCTCCGAGCACCATCGCAGGGGGAGGCCGGTCGGTGATGAGCCGATCTCCCTCATCGCGTCCAGGCCCGGTCCGGCTGATCGCCATCCTGTTGGTGCCGCTGATCGCGTTCATGGCGTTCCGCCTGACGCTGGGGGATGCCACCGAGGCGCTGGCGATCGCCGAGGCGATCCCGGTGCTGTGGGTGCTCGCCTACGGAATGTGGCGACGGCGGGTCGAGCCGGCGGGGGTGATCGCGGTGGCGGGGTTCGGGATCGCGCTGCTGCTGACCATCGCCTCGGGTGGCGGCGCGCGCCCGCTCGAGCTGCACCGCGCCCTCTTTCCCGGCGCCGTTGGGCTCGCCTGTCTGATCTCGCTGGCCGCGCGCCGGCCGTTGCTGGAGATCGCAAAGAGCAAGCTTGCCAAGGAAGGACCCGAAGCGACGGTCCAGCCCCGGCCTCAGCTCGAGGGCTCAGACGCGCACCAGGCCCTCGCCGTGCTGACCGCGATCATCGGCGTAACCATGAGCACCGATGCCGCCGCCCAGATCACGCTCGCTTTCACCGTTTCCACCGCGACGTTCGGGGTCGTAGCCCACATCGCCTCTTGGCTGATCATCGGCGCCGGCCTTGCCGTCTGCGCCGTTTACCTGCGCTGGACCATCCGGCGTCAACGGGCGGGGGCGAGGACGCCGCACGGGGAATCGACTCCCGGTTCGGGGTCCACGTCCGCGCCGAGCGGGCCTAGAGAGATGCGGACATGAGGTCGTTCGCCGGCAAGCTCGCGGTGGTGACGGGCGGCGGCTCGGGCATCGGCCGCGAGCTGGTCTGCCAACTCGCGACGCAGGGGTGTTCGATCGCGGCCTGCGACTGGAATGCTGACGCGATCGCGGATACCGCCGCGATCGCACAGTCAGACGCCGCGGACGGCGTCCTTGTCAGCGGCCACGTCTGCGACGTCTCCGACGAGGCGCAGCTGAGCTGGTTCCGCGACGAGCTGCTTGAGCGCCACGAGGCCGATCACGTCCACCTGGTGTTCAGCAACGCCGGCATCGGCGGCGGCAGCAGCTTCCTCACCGCAAGCCGGGAGGAGTGGGAGCGCACGTTCGCGGTCGACTGGTGGGGCGCGTACTACTGCGCGCGCACATTCCTGCCGCTGCTGATCGCAAGTGGCGAGGGCGTGCTGGTGAACACCAGCAGCGTCAACGGTTTCTGGGCGAGCCTGGGCCCGGGCGTGCCGAACACCGCCTATGCCACCGCCAAGTTCGCCGTCAAAGGCTTCACCGAGGCGTTGATCGAAGACCTGCGCATGCACGCCCCGCACGTCCGGGTCGTGGTGGTGATCCCCGGGCACGTGGGCACCGACATCATCGCCAACACCCGCCGCGCTCACGGACGCCCCGAGCCGAACGACATGAGCGACGCGCAGGTTCGCGAGCTGATCCCCGCCGAGGCGAAAGCCAGGCTGATCCGGGCCGGCGCGCTGGCCGAGGGCGCCTCGACCGAAGACATACGCCAGCTGCTGACGAGGATCGAGACGGACTTCCGCGATAAGGCGCCGCTCAGCCCAGCGGCCGCGGCCACCACAATCCTCGACGGGGTAGAAAACGGCACCTGGCGGATTCTCGTCGGGGAGGACGCCAAAGCACTCGACGCCGCGGTCCGCGCCAAACCCGAGGCCGCCTACGACTACCCCGCCCTGACCAAGCTCGCGGCCGAAGCGCACCATTCCGATCCTCAGGGTTGAGCAGCAGTCTCACGCCCCCAACGAGGCCGCTCCTCAGATGGACGAGGAAGTGGCTCAGTGTTGCTCGCGGTGCGATCTGAAGCAGCGGGGTACTCGTCGCAACGCCAAAGCAGGGCTGAGCCGAGCATGGGCTGAGTGGGCCGCGGGAAGTCCGCATTTTCCGGTCTCCATGCTGGCCCGCCCGATCGCTGCCCCCGAGCGCCCGCGCGTCGCCGCCATCAACGCGAACGGCTGCTCAATTGGGGCGCCGGATTTGAACCGGGGACCTCACCGACCCGAATAACGCGCGGACCCACCGCCATCACCGTGGGAATCCCTGCAAATCAACGGAATTGCGCTGGCTGGCGCACTTCCTCGGATGTGCGGATTTTGCGGCCGATTTCGGTCGATTGGGCACAGAAACCGCCTGTGTGACCAATCAGCTCGACGGCCTCTGAGGCCGCAGTCCTCGGTGCGTCGAAGTCCCCCCGGAGGCCGCAGCCCGCGCGGCAGCCCAAGTTCCGAACAGGCTGCTGACAACGCTCGCGGCCGGCGATTCTCCACGGTCCAGCCGCTCGAGCGCAGCACCCCCGCGCCGGCGCGTGTGCGTGCGCGACCAGTCGTAGGACGACGGCAGCCGGCCGTAGCGCTCGCGCCACTCGAGCATTGCCGAGATCACCAGCTCCTGCGTCCACTTGCGCTCGATCGCGCCGGGATGACAGCGCTTGCAGTACGCGTACGCGTCCCCTTTGCCGTTGCGCGGCTGCGTGCACGCGCCGTAGCCGCGGCACACGCCGACATAGCGGGCCTTGACCGGCTGTGCCTTCTCGCCGGTCGGGTCGTAGAAGTAGGCCTTGACGGTCGCCGGTGATCGGCCGAGGCGCTCGGCGATCTGGGTAATCCGAGAGGCCCTCGGCCTTCCGGAAGTGGCGCGCCAGAGCGACCGCGCGACGGCGCTCGGCCACCCGCTCGGCTGAAGACGCGCCGGCCTTCGACGCGATCGCAGCGACCGTACTCAGTGCGTTTGGTGTTCTTGCCGAGCTCCCCCTCGGGGCCATCAGGCGTGAGCTGGAGGCGTTGGATGACGGCGCGGTTGTGACCGGTCATTCTGTAGGCGGGACGATTCCCGTGGGGCGCTCGCCGAACACGCACCGGAGCAACGTCTTCGTGCGCTCGTACTCATCGCCGCTCCGTTCGTCGGTCCGGACGGATGGCCTGGCGATGAGTGGGAGTTGCCGCGCGACCTCGGGGAGCGGCTGCCACCTGAGGTGCCGGTGCACGTGTTCCATGGACTGGAGGATCGCACCGTCCCGCCGTCGCACGCTGACCTCTACGGTCGGGCGATCCCCTCGGCACTGGTCCACCAGCTGCCCGGCCGGGACCACCAGCTGAACAGCGACCTGAGCGACGTCGCGATGACGATCAACTCTGACCTTCGCTGAGCCGCCCGCTGGGATCCGGTGCGCCGCCAGCCCACCGAACTGACGATCCTCGCGAGACACCTGCTTCCACCTCGGCACGCGCGTCGCTCGGGTTCGAGTGAGCCTCTCGATTTGCGCGGTCAGCAAGGCCGCGTGCTCGCCTGGGTTCGCAAGGCCCGGAGCCCGCTCGAATTCGAGAGCATGGCGCGTAGCGCCGGCGCCGGTCTGCCCTGCACGCCGCGCGTTGCGGGACCACCGGCCTCAGCCCCGGCATGCCCGTCGCATCGTCAAAGCAGGTCGGCCGTTCAAGACTCCGGCAACTTCGGCCCCGGCGGCGTCATCGCCACGTTCGGGCTCGTTCTCGACCTCATGGCGTTCGTGCTCTTCCTGATCTTCGTAGTTGCGAGCAGCGTCATCCTGCTGAGGCGGCAATCCGCAGCTGCCAATACCGTGGGTTAGTCGATACACGCCGTGATCGCGGTGCGCAACTCGTCGCGCCACCGGAGCGTTCTCCCTGACCGACCCCCTCGCGCACCGGGAACCGCCGGTCGGCAGGCGCCCAAGCCGACTGGCGCTCCGCTCAAACGGGGACACCGTTTCAAACGGATCGACGAAGCACGCCGCCTAAAGGCGTCGGTCACGCGAGCGCACGAAGTCGTGGCGCCCGGACCGTGCCGGACCCCACGACCTTCTTCTGTCGAGGCGTTGAAGTACCAGACCGCTGATGCCCCGCCGACGGTCAGTACGACGGGACAGTCGCGACTCGAGGGCCGAGGTCGATCGGGCGGCTGCGGCGATCGACTGCTTGCCGAGGCGTGAATCCCGTGGCGATCATCCAGCCGGCGAGTGACATCTCCCAGGCGAAGACTGGGAAGGCTGCGACCGCGGCGACCGTGGACGTCTGCTCGTAGGCGCCGAACAGCACAGCGATCGAGGACGCGAACATGACCGGTCCTCCGATGAGTCCGATCCTCGCGATGGTGCGCGGGACGAGCTGCGACCGGTACATGAGCGACACGAGTAGCGTGGTGTTGATACCGATCGCGAAACCGGGTCCGAACAGGAAGGTCCCGCTGTGCAGGGCGACAAGAGCCTTCCCGGTCGCGATCAGAGAGGCGCTGTCGCTGGCCGGCGCTCCGACGGCGCCTTGCCGCAACGTGACGATCGCCACCAAGCTGATGATGCCCACGACGATCAGCGCCGCCTCCAGCGAGCGACCTACCAAGTAGCCGGCCGCCCTGCCCTCTCCATGGCGGCGAATGTCGGGAACAGCGTTATGGCCGTGCCGGCCACGGAGATCGCTACGAGTACCTCCAGGAACGCGCCGAACAGGACCTGCGTGTCGTCGCGCGAGGCCTCGACGATGTAGTGGGTGTCGTGAAGCACCGGGTGGTAGAGCGTGAACGCGGCCATCGCCGGGAACGCCGCGACGATGAAGAACACACCGGCGAGGATCGCCCTTTTTCTACCTGAGCCCATGATCTCTTTCCAGAGCTCGTCAGACACGCACGCACCGTATCCATTCAAGCCGAGCTGCGAAGCGTCAAGCCGGGGTGCGCGCCGGTCGAGGTGGGCGAGCTCGACCTTGCGATCGTGCGGTCGGGCGAACGGGCGCTCGCGCGGCGCGCGCCGCGCGAGCGGAAGCGTTCTACTTTTTCAGCCGCCTTTCGTCCATGTCGACGATGTGAGCACGATCACACGAGCGACGCAGGCCGGGTTCGGATCGCTGACCTTGGTGAACTTCAGCGTCTTGCCCTTCAGCTTGAACTTATAGGTACCGGGCCCGGGACAGGCATGCGGGCCGCCCGTGTCGCGGAACGTGATTTTGTTGCCCTTGACCGCGTAAATGCCGTCGGCGGCTATCTTGCCGTTGTCGGTGGCCGTGAACTTCCCACTCCTCAGCCTGACCGTCATGGTGCCTTTGAGCGCGCCGCCCAAAGCATTAGAGGTGATCTTCGTCCGGTAGGTGCCGCTCAGTGTGCTCGCGGCCAGTGCCGCGGAGCAGAGCGCCAGCGCGACGACCCACAGTGGTCACGATCGCGGATCGCTTCATCTCCTTGCCCCCCTTGGGTTCGATTGACGCGCGAGTATACCGCGGCCGCTGCGCAGCGCGCGCAGCCTTGGTCGCGGTGATCGGGATCGATTCCGGGGCCGTCGTCGAGCACGACGAAGCGGACTACCGCGCCCGGTTGGATATCCGAGCTCGAGCCGCACCAGGCCGTCGGCTGGTTGGTGTGCTCGATCGCGTTGCGGATCAGGTTGCGTAGCGCCTGGGCCAGTCGGTCGGGGTCAGCGGCCAGGGCAGCGTCGGGAACATCTCCGAGCTCGAAACGACGCGTCGTTGAGGCTCGTCGACGACCACAAATCAGCGATGAACCGGACCAGATCGATCGGCTCTCTCTGCAGGAAGTCTCCTCGCTCGGAGCGGGCGAGCAGCAACAGACGCCTACGTCTACGGCTTCGCGCTACAGGAGCAGACGTTCGGGTCCGAGACCCCTGACAGCGCTGCAGAAGCGGCGCAGAAGAGACCGACGCGGTTGGTGCCCTCGACGACTACCCCTACCTCGCCGAGGTCGTAACGCGGCATCCGGAGACCGGCTACGACAACACCACCGAATTCGAATGGGGACTCGACCTTATTCTCGACGGGCTCGACCGGCGCAGCCGCGAAACCTGACGATCGCGGCGGCCCTCCAGAAAATTCCTCGCCCAGACCGCGACGCACCCGGAACGCCTCACGCCACAAGAGCGGGTGCGATCGCTCGTCGGGGCTCCTGCCCTGCAAATCGCCACTTGCGCAACCAGTCGCGTCGCCGTCCACCCCAGCGTCGTGAGCGAGCGGTCCGCGGACCTGCTTTGCCGCGATTGCGCGAGCCGGCGATGTGCTTGCTGGCAGCCCGATCCGCGGCGACGTGCAAGCGCACCTCGCTGCCGCTCGCGTGACCGAGCAGCCACCGACGTCGTGGGCCGCGTCGCTGCCGGATGGGACGAACAGCAGCGGCGCCGCGGCGCGAGCCAGACCGCCGCACTGGCCGGGCATTCACAAGTCGATGCAGCTCGCAGCGCGCGCGGCGGGTCCTCATAGCTGCTCTGCGAGGCGAAGCAACAGCGGCCCCTGACGGCGTCCTGCTTGCTCAGACCCGCAGCCGCGGCTGCCAGCAAGCGCCGGCGGTGACGCCCGCCCGGCGGTGGATCAGCTCAGAGCAGCAGTCAGAGCCGCCCGCCTCGCGTCGTCGCTTTGCCACGAAAGGACTCGCCAGCTTACCTGCGAGTCCCGCTCTCCCTTCGGCGACCTTCCAATCGAGCCCGGTCCGCCCTCAATCGGCGCCGCGGCGGCGCAACGCCCGCGCTCGCATGCATGTGATCCGGTCACGTCTTCGTGCGCTCGTCTGGCGACCGGGCGAACGTTCGAGTGGCGCTTTCCAAGGTCGGCCGGCGGTCATGGCTCCCAGCCGATGGTTTCGTCTCGATCGAGCTGTTCGGTCGCACGCTGTTGGGCGGGGAGTTCGTGGTTCGGTGTTCGTGGCCATGCCCGCAGCGTCCGCTCTTGGGGCTCGTCGACTTCGTCCTGGCTCGTGGCGAGGCCGGGGTCAGCAGCAACACCTGGAACGTCCCCCACCTGGTCGACGGCGAGCTCGTGGAGGTCACTTCCGTGGTCCCTGAATCGGCCGGCGTTGGATCTGGCGCGGTGTGTGACGTTGTCGGTTTGCTCGGTCGTCGGGAGGAGGGTTTCGGTCTCACGATCTGGACCGGCGTCCGATCTGACCTGGCCTAAGCCATCGCCAGCCATCGTCCGGTCCGTCTCGTTGGTGATCGTGAATTCTTGCGCGAGCGGGGTGCGGATGGATGGTAGGTCGGGCTCTGTGCGGCTCATGTGCTCGGCGAGGCCTTGGAGGCGATCCTGCTCGGGAGCGGAGTCGGGAGCTTCGGCGGCGTAAACGTGGGTGGTCTCGCGCGCGCGGGTGAGACCGACGTAGGAGCCTTCGCGGGTGGCGTGCTCGCCGATGATGAGGTGGGTCGTGTCGGTGGTCTGGCCGTAGGTCGCCGGCGGCGATCCTTGCTGCGGTAGACGCTCGCAGTTTGTCGCTGGTGCCTCTCGTGCATGTGGGTTCTCGCCGAAGCAGCCCGAACGTTTCGCGGTACTCCCGCAGCGGCACACGATTGCATCGACGCTGCCATCCGGTAGCTCGAGGCGATCGGTTGTGGGCGCCGGCGCGCGGTGGCGATCATCGCCGGCGAGAGGTCGGTGAGGATGAGCGTCCCTGCTCGCCCAGAAACGCGGCAGCGCGCAGCCCGGTCTCGTCGTTGCCAGCGCCTGCTCGAGCAGCTCTGCCCTCGTGCTGGCTCAGCGGGGCGAGCAGCCAGCTGGTGATTGGCCCGAGCTGTGGCTCGTGCCACTCGCGGCGGCGGGCCCACGGCTCGCGAGCCGCTCCCACAGCTGTCGGTTGACTCCGGGTAGTCCAGCGCTGACATCTTCAGGCCCTCGCTTCCTCGCGCTGGTCCGATCGATTCAGAAGCCCGAGCTGATCGAGCAGGGCAAAGCGGTCAGGCACCCCCCAGTGCTCGACGAGCCGCCCATCTTTGACCCGCCCAACGTCGATCACGTCGATCTCATAAGTCCTCCCTGTTGGGCTTCTTCCCTGGAAGGGCCCGAGGTGAGTTCCGCGGGCACGAAAAATGAACCCATACCTTCTCGCCGTCGTACGCCGTGTCGACCACGGTGTAGGAGAGATCCGGGAGTGCTGGCGCAACCCCGTGATCGCCCGCTTCAGCCCCTCGCGGTCTCCCGACATGCCGTACTGATGCTCGGTCACCCGCTCGGCCACGAGCAGATCGATGACGTCGAGGTCGCCCGCCCCGAAGCCCTCCAGCACGATCCGCCGCAGCACCTGTTCCTGCTCTGTCGTCATGCTTGCCTCCTTCCGCCCCCGCTCTTACACTCGTCGGAGTCAGACCGTATTGACCCAAGTGAGACTAGGACGAATGTCTGGAGAAGTTAAGCGCACTCGCCGGTATCACTCAACTGTTCGCGCCGAGCAGGCTCAGCGCACCCGGCTGCGGATCCTCGACGCGGCCGAGGAGCAATTCGCGCAGAACGGCTACGCCGCGGCCACAATCAATGCGATCGCCCAGGCCGCGCAGGTCGCGCCGGACACCGTCTACGCGACGTTCAAGAACAAGCGAGGGATCCTGGGCGCCCTCGTCGAGGCTCGTGTTCGCGGCGCCGCGGCGCCCGTTCTGAAGCAGGCTGCTCCGCAAGCGGTACGCGCCGAGACCGACCAGCGCCGCCAAATTGAGATGTTCGTCCCGGACATCACCGAGCGGGTCGAGCGCGTGCAGATCGTCTACCGCGTCGTGGCGCAGGCCGCGAGCTCGGATCCTGAAGCCGCCGCGCTACACAGGGCGATGCTCGACCAGCGCTACGCAAACCTGCGGCAGTTCGTCGCCTGGGTCGAGGCGAACGGCCCGCTCCGAGACGGGCTCAGCCGCGACGACGGGACCGCCACGGTCTGGACGCTGACCAGCACCGAGGTCTTCCGGCTGCTGCGGACCGAACGCGGCTGGAACAAAGCACGCTACCGCCGCTGGATGACCGACAGCCTGATGCGACTGCTGCTGCCATAGCCGCCGCCGATCCGTCGATCGAGCGCAAGCTCAGCAGCCACCCCCACCGGCAATCCAATTAGCGCGATCCGACGGATGCAGGTGTTGCACGTGTGCTGAGGCACAGCCCTCGTGTTCGCTAGTTGCGCACCCGCCGGCGATCAGATGGCGGTGCCTCTCAAGCGAAGAGCTCGACTGACTATCAGGCGCGTTGCTGAGCGTCGCAGCAGCGCCCTCCTGGACACCGTGCGCCGTCTCGATCCGTTAGCCAACCACCCGAGTCGCCCGACCGGCCACGAAGGCCCCGCTGCTGCTGTGCCCATCGGCCGGCCCGAAGGAGGAGTGTTCGCGTCGGTCACTAGCGCCCGGCTGACGGCCGGTGGTTTCGCCGAGGGGTCGTGATCGAGCGACTTCCGCTCAGGCGATGGCTGATCCGCTGCGGAGGCCTCAAGACGGATAGGCCGCCCGCGTCGCTGCCTCGCCCGTCGATGGCGACGGGTCTGCTTTCACCCGATCTCGGCCCACTAACCCGTGGCGCCGGCGAGAAAGCTGTGCCGGAAGGGCATGGGCAGCACGGACGGGGACAACAGCCCAACGGCTACGGTCACACCGCTGAGCACTACGGCGCGGTCCGCGGTCGCCCCCGCGGCGAGGATCGCCGCCTCGTTCTCGAGCCCCCGCTCGCGCTCCTCGCGCCACCGGGTTGCGATCAGCAGCGAATAGTCGATCGCCATGCCGAGACCGACCAGCGCGACCAGATACTCCACGAGGAAGCTGACGCTGGTCAGTTGCTGAGCACCACCAACGAGCGGGAAGCTGGTGAGGATCGCGGGAATCGCCATCAGCGGCGGCAGGACCGCGAGCGCTGAGCCGAACTCCAGCGTGAGCACGACCTGCGCGTCGAGCCCACCGATCGGCGTCTCGACGAAGGTGCTCGGGCCACCGCCGCCCGTGGACTGGGGTTGCTCAAAGCCGGTGATGCTCACCGTCGTCCCGGCGGGCGCGGCCGCGCGCAGGACCGGCGGGATCCGGTCGATCACGCCCTGGCCGATCGGGTTGGGCATGTCGCTTTGCGCCCGGGCGTGCGCCCGGTGGGAGGCTTTGGGTTCCCGGCGTCGGATAGGCGGGACGGCGATCGGAGAGTGTCACCGATCGCCGTCCCGGTGGCACTTAGGACGACGTCCTGGGGGCGGGCGGGCGCGCGGCTGCTTGGGCGATCAGGTCGGCCACCGACCAGCGCCGCAGGCGGGCGGGTCGTCTCACCTGATCGGAGGCTCGCGCGTCATCCGCGGTGGATGTCCGCCGCTGGTTGAGGACGCCGCGGGTAGCGCGCTCGGAAGTGAAATCTACAGGTCGAAACGTGGTCTTCTTGGATTGCTTGCTCATTGAGATCTCCTTGACAAGTGGCGGCTGCGGCGCCGTACTGGCGCGCTGGCCGCAGAGGTTGCGTTAGGCACCTTGCGGGCTGAGGGCGAGCTCGGCCGGCGCCTGCGCTTCGGCGGGCCGGGTGCGAACACGACCAGAGGGCAGGACCAGGACCGCGACCAGCAGTCCGACTCCGAAGAGCGCGGCGGCCCACTCGAACGCGGTGGTGTAACCGTGGATCGAGGCGACGCTGGCCAGGTGTGCGGTGTGCATGTGGGCCGTGGCATAGCTGGCGGCGGCGCTCGCGAAGATCGTGCTCAGCAGCGCGGTGCCCACGGAGCCTCCCACCTGCTGGGAGGTGTTGACCATCGCCGAGGCGATCCCGGCGTCACTGCTCCGGACTCCGAGCGTGGCGGTCGAGAACGCCGGCGCGAAGATCATGCCCATACCGGTGCCGATGATGACCAGACCCGGAAGGACGTGAGTTGCGTAGCTGGCGCCGGGACTCAGACGCGTGAACAGGAGCATGGCGATCACTCCGAGGGTCATGCCCGCGATGACGATCGGCTTGGCTCCCGTGCGGGGAAGCACCCTCGTCTGCACCGTGGTGGCGGTGAGGACGATCATGACGGTCATGGGCAGGAAGGCCAGGCCGGTCTTCAGTGGCGAGAAGCCGAGGTTCTGCTGCATGTAGTAGGTCAGGAACAGAAAGACGGCAAATACGGCCGAGCCCGCCAGGGCGATCGTTGCGTAGGCGCCTCCCCGGGCACGGTCCCACACGATGTGCAACGGCAGCAGCGGGTGCGCGGCCCGTCGCTCGATCAGGACGAAGCCGGCCAGAAGCGCGGCACTGGCGGCGAGCGCGGCGATCGTGATCGGATTTGACCACGAGTGCGTCTCGGCGTTGGAGAAGCCGTAGACGAGGGCGAACAGGCCCAGAGAGCCGGCGGCCAGGCCCGGCAGGTCGAAATGGACACGCGCCGACGGCCGCTCGTTATTGAGTAGCCGGAGCGCGGCAATTGCCGTGGGCAACGCGATCACGAGGTTGACGTAGAGGCTCCATCGCCAGGAGATGGCCTGAGTCAGGACGCCCCCGAGCAGCAGACCGAGCGAAGCGCCACCCGCCGCGATCGCGCTGAAGATTCCGAATGCCTTGGGTCGATCGGGAGCTCCCTGGAAGGTCACCGTCAACAGCCCAAGGGCCGAAGGGGCGAGCAGCGCGCCAAACGCGCCCTGCAGTGCCCGTGCCGCGACGAGCACGGCAAAGGACTGCGCCAAGCCGCCGATCGCCGAAGCAACGGCAAAACCAGTTAGTCCTCCGATCAATGTCCACTTACGACCGAACAGGTCGCCGAGCTTGCCGCCGAGCAGCAACAGGCTCCCGAACGTCAGCGCGTACGCGGTGATGATCCACTGCCGGTTGTCGGTGGAGAAGTGCAGCGCCCTCTGCGCCGAGGGCAGCGCGATGTTCACGATCGTCGCGTCGAGCACGACCATCAACTGGGCGACACCCACGAGGGCGAGAACAGCCCATCGGTTGGGCGACGGAGCGTCCGGGCGAGCGCTCGGCCGAGAGCGGTCCGCGGCGCGTCGGGTCAGGAGGGGAAGTCTCATTGCGATCCTTGGGTTGCGGTGCATGTATCAACACCATATCATGGATCATCCCTGTAGCGGACACAAATTTCGCTAAACCTATAATCGCTCCTGCAGGCACAATACCGAAAATTGCGCTATACTTCCGGCGATCAACTTGGAGAATTGCCCCAATAAACCGAGCACCTCGCTGCTTGTGGCCCGCCTGGCCAAGCAGGTGATGCGCCGCAGCTCGGCCGAGAGGCTTGGCATCGATCTTCGCCTCCTGATGGCACTGAGCTACCTCGGCGACCATGACGGCGCCCCTCAGCAGGAGCTCGTCGACGCGCTGTGCATGGATGCCAAGAACGTCGTGCTGCTGCTCAACGACCTCGAGGACGCCGGGTATCTCATCCGTCGCCGCGACCTCGAAGATCGCCGCCGCCATCGCGTCTACATCACCGAGGAGGGCCGTGAGACGCTCGAACGGGCAGCTCGCACCCAGCAGCAAATCGAGGACGACGTATTCCGCGCTCTCGACACAGACGAGCGGAAAACGTTTTGCGAACTCCTGGCACGCGCGGTTCAGGGCGCTGAACCCGCAGCAAGCAGCTCGCGCGAAGCCGTGCCGGCGTCCCCACTCACATAGCCCGGGACTGAATAGCCACTCTGGCCTTGGCAGAAAGGCGATATCGGTCAGGCCGCGCGCCGTCGCCGAAGAGCATCACCCAGACCCGCTCCGGGGTCATCGGCAGCCGCCGCCTCCACAGGCCTCGCGAGGCGGGAGCGATCGCACCGGCGACCGCGCCGGGCGCCCAACCACGGGCGCCTCGCCGACTCCCTTGGCGCCGAATGGCCCTCCGGTGCGGGCACCTCGAGGCTCAGAGATCGGCATCGCCTTGCCCGCGACGCCCTTCGGCTGGACGGAGCCGTCGACGATCTCAAGCTCCTCGGGCGCAATCTGGAGCTCGTCGCAGGACACCTGCTCTGATAGTCGCGCGGGTATATCGCGTGCGTCGAGTTCAGACCTCCTCCGCGCGGATGGGAGGGCGCCGGCCGGAGCCTCGGGGGGCGGCCATCACGGCGAGAGGGCCAGCGGCGCGCGGTCGATGAGTTTCACCCCGGACCGCGGTCTCAAGATGTGCGGGTACGGACCCGCACGACGACGATCGATCACGAGAACTCGCTTTGCACAACGAGAACGACACCGGCTTCCCCAAGCTCTCGGCGCCGGCACGCCGGCGCTCTCGGGCGCGGACTATACCCACCTGGAGCAGCTGGCCCAGACGTCCGAGTCCGACCTCACGCTGCACGGCATGGGGTCGACAGCCGTATCAGCCCTGCGCGCTGCGCTCCACGAACGCGGCCTATCGTTCCGCGACTGAGAGGGGCGGAGACCGGTCGATATGGCCAAGCTGATCTATTCGGCGATCACCTCGCTCGACGGCTACGTCGAGGACCAAGACGGCAAGTTCGAGTGGGCCACACCCGATGAGGAGGTGCATGCCTTCGTCAATGACCTCGAGCGGCCGATCGCCACCTACCTCTACGGGCGCCGGATGTACGACACGATGGCCTTCTGGGAGACCGCGGGCACCGGGCCCGAGGAGCCGGCGGTTGTTCGCGACTTCGCGGAGATCTGGCGGGCGGCCGAGAAGATCGTGTACTCCCGGACGCTCAAAGCTGCATCGAGCGCGAGAACGCGAATCGAGCGTGACTTCAGCCCCGGTGCGATCCGCCAGCTCAAATCGGCTTCGGGATCCGACATGACGATAGGTGGTTCGGAGCTCGCCGGCCAGGCAATCGCGGCAGGCCTCGTCGATGAGTGCCAGCTGTTCCTCAACCCGGTCGTGGTGGGTGGCGGCAAACGCGCACTGCCCGACCACGTGCGCGCAGACCTCGAGCTCGTGAACGAGCGTCGCTTCAAGTCCGGCGTCGTCTACCTCCACTACCGCATAAGCATCTGACCGGGTTATACCTTCGTCTGAAGGTGATGGAGAACCTGGAGTGCTTCGCCGGGCTCTCCGAACTCGACGACGTACGCGGGCGCATCGAACGGGCGCTGCGGGCGGTCAACCTTGAAGACCGTACGGGCGATCAGTGCGGGGCGCTATCGAAGGGCCTGCGATCGCCTCGGCGATCTACGCAGGCACGCACGTGCTGGTCCAGTTGCTGTTCACCCCGTTGCTTTCGGGCTGGGGGATCTGGGTGGGGATCGCGGTCTCCGCCCGCTCCACGGATGTGCGCGTTGCCCAGCAGCTGAGCGTGCTCGGGAGCGTGCCGCTGCTGGCCATCCTGGCGCTGATGTCGCTGAACGTCATCGCCGTGCCGGCGGGCCTCGCGGTCGGCCTCGCCGCCGTCCTGCTGGCAATCGACCTGCTCGCCTGGCGAGCTGTGGCGGCGATGTTCGACCGCGAACGACTCATCACCGGAACACGCACCTAACGCCCGCCTGATCCTCGAGAACTTCAGCCTGATCCTCGAAGCACCTCCGATCACACAACCGACGGAAACCGGGAATGTCACCCACTCTCACGCTGGAACGGGCGGCCACCGGCGCCATGTAGCTGCGCCGCAACCGCTTCGACATCATTCTGGACGGCAACCCTGCCGGATCAATCGAGCGGCACCAGACCGTCGAACTTCGGGTGGAACCCGGGGGCCGGCCGCTACTCAAGCCCCGCCAGGAACTTCGACGCCGCGGACGGCGTGCGCATCAACTCTCGCTGCAACGGCGCGATCCTCTGGTCCCAATACATCCGCGTCGCTCTTCGTGCCAACCATCGGCCTCAGGCTGCACCAGTAACCACCAAACCACCAGACCCCCGGCCAGGCCGGACCCTCACCTGCCAGCCGTCTTCGCTGCTCCTCACTCCAACCCGCTTTGCGCGGCATGGAAGGCGCGAGCATCGGAGCGCGTGGGAGAATCTGGGTGTGGGTTCTCCGCAGGCGCTGAGTGAAGCGGATCGGCGGGTCGTGGCGGCGTGGGCGGCGGACTGCGCGGAGCGTGTGCTGGGATTGTTCGAGGCGGAAGCTCCGGCGGATAGCCGCCCCCGTGACGCGATCGCCCGGACACGCGCCTTTGCCCGTGGCGAGCTCGGCGTCGCTGGGGAAGCCCGCCGCCGTTTCGTCGCCGGAGCCGCTGCGCGTGAGGTGAGCGCCGCGGCCGCGGCGGCCGCCGCCCGAGCGGCCGGGCAGGCGGCAGCCATCCCTCATATGGGCGCGCACGCCCTGGGTGCCGCCGCGTATGCCGCCAAGGCGGCTGGACTGGCCACCCCAGACCGGCCCGAGGCTCTCGAGGAGGAGATCCGCTGGCAACTTGACCGTATGTCCCCGCCGGCTAGAGCCGCCCTGCGACAGCTGCCACGCGTCGGGAAGAATTCGTCCGGTCCCCTCGGGCCGGGGCTGCTCGCGTCGGGCCTTCTCGGCACGATCATCCGGGATCTCCAGGCCAAGTTGGCTCACCCCGACCAGCCGACAGTTTCTGAATGATCGACGAGAGCACAGAGTTCGGTGCACGTGTGGCACGCCACCTGTGCGAGGAGACGCTTGTGTGGTTGACGACCGTGACGCCGTCGGGCGCACCGCTCCCGCGACCTGTTGGGTTCCTCTGGGATGGCGGCGAGGAGGTCGCCGTCTACAGCCAACCGGGCGCGCGGATCCGCAACATCCGCCGCAACCCTAAGGTCACCTTGAACTTTCGCGGTGATTCGAGCGGCGGCGACATCGTGGTTGTGTCGGGCACAGCCGTAGTAGATGAATCCAGCTCGAGCGCAGCCGAGAACGCCGCCTGGGTCGCCAAGTACGCCACCGAATGGGCTCGCGCTGGAATGACAGCTGAGTCATTCGCTCAGCGCTTCAGCGTTCCTGTACGGATCCGCATCACTCGCGTAGACGGCTTTTGAGCCCATGCGCCTGCCGACTAGGCGTCGCGATGACACCCGCTTCTGTGTCAAGACGCGACACCAGCGCGAAGCATGCGCAGACCTGCCATGCGCGGACAGGAGGACGCACAAAGCCGGACAGGGGCTGTGCGGTCGCAGCTGGTTCGGGCCTGAAAGTTCAGCGGCGAGGCGCAGCTACCGTCATCCCGAGCGCTTCGTTGATCTCGACGAGGTCGCAGGCGGCTGGGTCGAAGTCTTCGGCGCTGTCGAGGCCTAGCCAGTCGAGCATGTCGGCGTGGTCGTCGTGACGCGGATTTGCAAGGGTTTCCTTTAGATCAGTGTACCCCCAGGGGCCTCCGCAGTCTTCGGGTGGGCAGGCGCCCTTGCCGGTAAGGCAGGCGGGGATCTGCGCTTCGGGGTCGAGACGGAGACGTTTCTCGAGCACGAGGTCGTGCTCCCAGCCATCACCGAAGTCGTAGGCGTATTGGATACGGTCGCCCGGGTGCTTGAGGAACTGCCCCAGTCGGGCGTTCCGCTCGTTTCGGAACCTGAGTTCGGGGTCCGGGACTCCGTAGTCGCCAGCTGTCGTGGAGAACACGTGCAGGTGGGTGTCGGTCCATCCCACCGAGGTCTGGATAACGTCGTGCAGCAGGTCAAGACGCATGTCGCCTGGGACGACCAGCCGGCGCCAGACCGGCGGCTTCGACACACCGCGTAGGCTGAGCTTGAGCTGCATCGCCGATCCTGACTCATTCGCTGTTTCACGTCCTGTCTCTACGCCCATGTCGCAGCCTCCGGTCGGAAGGATTGTTGGTCGTCGGCACCGTAGCCCAGCACGCCGACAGAAGCGGTGCTTTCTCTCTGAACTATGATGTGTATCTAGATACGGCGCGAGGTGTATCCTAGTCGACGTGAGCAAGACGAAGATCAGGCGCACGAACATCAACCTCGACACGGAGCTCGTTGACGCGGCGGCCGCTGTGTTAGGCACAGCACGGACGACGGATACCGTCCATGCTGCGCTGCGGGCGGTCATCGGCCGGGCCTCTCGCGAACGACTCGCGGAGCGCGACTTCGCCGATCTCACGCCCGAGGTGCTCCAACAAGTCCGCCGCCCGAGACATTTCGCGTAGGTGCAGCTGGCTGACACCAGCGCCTGGGTCTGGACCCGCGCTGTCGGCGGCGAACTGCGCCTCGCGTTCGACGAGGACCTCGTCGAGGGACAGATAGCGACGTGCGACATGGTCCGCCTCGAGCTGCTGTACAGCGCCCGCAACGCCAGCGAGTTCACGAGCGTTCGAGAAGAGCTTGATGCCCTACCGAACGCCCCCATCGGGGCGGACGAGTGGAAGCGAGCGCTTGAGGTTTATGAGGCACTCGGTCGCCAAGGCGGCCTGCACCACCGTTCGGTCCGCCACCCAGACCTGCTCATCGCCGCCGCCGCCGAAGCCGCCAGCATCCCAGTGCTGCACTACGACGAGGACTACGACCGTATCGTCAGCATCACCGGGCAAGACGTCCACTGGCTCGCGCCACGCGGATCCCTCAGCTGAGCCGCGCCGCAGGTAGCAGGCGGCTTCCGTCGTACCGGCCACTCGGTTCGAATAGCAGCGCACCGTCAACCTATTCATCAAGGGAGGATTCATGGAATCCGTACTGCTGGACGCCGCTGGGCACCGCCGCTCACCGGCGATGATGCCTGGCTATCACCGAGGCCGCCCGCCGCGCAACAAGGGTGAGCAGTATCCCGCCGACCCGCCGACGGTCGAGGAGATCGTTGCGGTCATGCGGACGGTCGGGGACGGTCCCAACGGTCACCGGCTCCTCGCGCTGACCGTGCTGCTCTGGCGCGCCGGCCTGCGGATCGGCGAAGCGCTCGCCCTCCAGGAGAGCGACCTGGACCGCTCCCGCGGAGCCGTGCTCGTCCGACGCGGGAAGGCGGCAAGCGACGCGAGATCGGGATGGACCGCTGGGCATGGGAACAACTCGACCCATGGATCGAGATCCGCCGCGAGCTTCCGATCGGGGCGCTGCTGGCCTCAGTCGTGCTACTGCTCAGCGGCTACGTCCGCAACGAAGCGACCCTGACCGCCGACCTCACGGCCGGGGAGGCGATCACCGACAACGCCATGTCCGGGTACGCGCGACTGCTCGCGACCCTCACCTCCCCCGACAGCTTCCCCGCGATCCATGCCCTCCTCGCCGCGGGCGTGTTCGACAAAGCCGACGACCCCGACGACGAGTTCAGCTTCGGCCTCGAACGTATCCTCGACGGCATCGACGGCCTCGTGCGAACGCGCGGCCTGGACGAACGAACGGAACCAGTGTCATGAGCCTCGCCGCCAACGTCAACAACCCAGGACACGCACAAGGGGTCGCACGCGTTGGCGGAAACCAAGTGTCGCCGTTCTTCGCCGCGCATCGCGTCTCGCAGATCGCGGAGGTGGACCGCTACAAGGCGGCGAAGGTGCGCTCGCGGCCGGCGACTTTCGCCCAGCGCGACGGCCCGATAGCAGAGGTCGACTCCGGCAGAGCGACCGTGCCGGAGTACGTTCAGGCCACCTGTCGAACAGCAAGGTGGTCAGAGCGTTCAACCACATCGACGCGGCCAACATCGTCAGCGACGGCACGCCGAAGGGAACGCCGAGTCGCCGGGCGCTCGTCTTGTATTGGATTGTCGGCCCTCTGACCCCATGTCTACGCGCTTAGACTGCCCAGCAGTGTCTGCCGCGGAGCTTGACAAGTACCTGCAGGGTGTCGAGGAGCCGAAGCGCAGCACGCTCGAGGCACTGCGCAGCTCCATCCTTGAGGTGGTGCCCGATGCCGAGCAGGTGATCTCCTACCGCGTCCCCGCCTTCCGTGTGCGCGGGAAGACCGTCGCCGGGTTCGCTGCGTTCAAGGATCACCTGAGCTACCTGCCGTTCAGCGGCTCAGTCCTTGCACAGCTCGGCGACGAGCTGGAGGGTTACACGATGACGAAGAGCGCCCTCCACTTCCCTGTTGACCGCCCGCTGCCCAAGACGCTCGTGAAGAAGCTGATCGCCGTGCGTCTTGACGAGGTCGGACGGCAGCAGGGCTAACTCGCCCACCGGCGCCGACTGCGGGCGACGCCCCGCCACTCCGGTCGGTCAGGGCGTGCGATCCTCTATTCAATGAGCGTTCGACGCATCGTTCCCGACTTGCAGGGCCGAGCCTCCGATGCCAGCCGCGCGTTCTACGAGAGCGTTCTGGGGCTCGAATTGGTCATGGATCAAGGTTGGGTCCTCACCTTCGCGGCGCCAGATAACCCTTCAGCGCAGATCACGCTGATGGAGCGAGACGCAACCGCACGCGTCAACCCGGATGTGTCGGTCGAGGTAGACGACGTCGACCGCGTGTATGCCGCAGCTGAGCGGATGGGCTGCGAGATCGTCCACCCGCTCACCGACGAGCCCTGGGGCGTTCGCCGCTTCTTCGTGCGGGAGCCAAGTGGCAGAGTCCTGAACATCCTCAGCCATCCCTAAACGGCGTGTCTCCGCGTCCAACGCGCGCGTGCCAGCTCGACGAGCAGTTCAAGCGCGAGGGCAAGCCCGGGCTTAAGCGCCTCGATCCTCGCCCTCGCCTGCGACGGGGCCGGCAGGACCCGGGATCACCGCGCGCAGGGCCAGACCACGCACACGCCGCACACGCCAACGCGCGCGCGACTGGCGACCGGCGTTTCTTGAGGCGCTGAAGCGCACCGGGATGGTCTCGGCGCCAGCGAGTGCAACAGGCATCGGTCGACGCACGGCGTACGTCGCGCGGGAACGTGACACGGATTTCGCCGCCGAGTGGGACGACGTCCTCGACGAGGCGATCGAGCAGTTGGAAGCTGAGGGGTATCGGCGTGCGCTCCACGGGGTCGAGAAGGCGATCTATCAGCGCGGCGAGCCCGTCGGCACGATTCGCGAGTACTCCGACGCGCTGCGGATGTTCTTGCTGCGCGCTCGCAACCCGAAGGTGTATTCGGAGCGCTACCGACCCGACGTCGCCATAGGAATAGCCCGGGCTGGGAGCCCTTGACCGCGAAAAGCGGTCGCCGCCGGGTTCCGCGCGGAGTGGGGCTGGCGAACGAGGTCCCTGTCAACGGGCCGGCGCAGCGCAGGCTTTGGGGGCTCGGAAACCGTCTTAGAGCAATCGTGTTGGTCCCTTTTAGGCGTCGGCCCGTTGGCCGCGGGCGAGCATGAGCAGGCGGTCGCGGATGCCGTTGCCTGAGAGCGCTGCTTTGAGCTCGGCGAGGGCTCTGGTGAAATGGGCCCAGCCTTCGAAGTGCACTGCGATCACCACCCCGAGCGCCGAGGGTCCGGGCGACATCCGCCGCCCGGCGCCGCGATCATCGAGCCGACGTGGGGCGATGTGATCGCAGCCCGCGATGTGAGCCGGAATGGATCGTGGTCGCCGCCTGTGATCTCGGCGTGGACTGCATGCAAAGCGCTGGTTCGAATGCGGTCAGGCATTACAGCCGCGAGGAGGTGTCCTGGTCGCGGCGGCCGCGCCCGTTGGTCGGCTGGCCGGCGACGATGGCGTCGGCGGCTAGTTCTAGTTCGGCGCGGCGGTCGACGGCTCCAGCTCTGGCATGACCTCGGTGACGAACAGCTCGAGCGTCCGCTTCGCCTCGTCGTAGCTCATGTCCCCGGTCGGAAACATGAAGCAGATGTAGTCGGCCATTCCGTCGTCGAGGAGCCCGGCGAGCCGCTCGGCGATCTGACCCGGAGGGCCGGCGCCGAATTGGATGGCGAGGTCCATGTTGGCGTGGATCGCGCGCAGAGGGCCCTGGGCGTCATAGCACTCCTCGTCGGGCAGCTTGAGATGGTCGAAGCGATGCGCGTTGCGGGTGCGCCGCACCAGGCCCTCCATACCACGGCGGGCGATGTCGCGCGCCTCGTCCTCGGTCGGCGCGATCGCCAGCAGCATGCTGTAGCCAACCCGCGGCTTGCCGTTCGGTCCGTCGAGCCGGATATCCCCGCCCTCGTGGTCGTGCCAGGCCTGGAGGTACTGCTCGTAGGCCTCGTGACTGATCTTGCCCGGCCACATCAGGCTCATGCCGTAGCGGCCGGCGATCTGCGGGCTGCCCGGGTACCAGAACGGAATGTTCTCCTGGAAAGGTCGGGTCGCCATCGGCATCGTCGGAAAGTCGAAGAACCGGCTGTGCTCGCAGGAGATCTCCCCGGTCTCGAGCGCCCGCACGACGATGCTGAGCACATCGGCGAAGCGCTCCCGAGCGTCGGACCACTCGTGGCTGAACCAGTAGTGCTCGATTGGCACCGGCCCACGTCCTACGCCGAACTCCAGCCGGCCCTCGGTCAGCTGGTCAACCACGCACACGTCCTCGATGATGCGGACCGGGTGGTGCATCGGCAGCAACTTCACCATCGGCCCGAGCCTGATGTCGCTGGTAACCTGCGAGGCCGCAGCGATGAACAGCTCCTGGCTCGGCGCCATGCAGAGGTCGCTGCCGTGATGCTCGGCGAAGTGATAGCCGGCGAAGCCCGCCTGGTCAGCCATTCGAATCAGCTCGAGGCGATCCTTGAACAGCTGGCTCGTCGAGGTACCGGGGATGTTCTCGATGTGGTCGAAAACGCCGAACTTGCTCGCCATGACGTGCCATCCTAACCGTGTGGGCGCGCCGACTTGCCCCGCCGGGCAGCCAGAGGACGACGCATCACCCAGCTTCTCGGTCCGCCAAAGGGTAGGCTCGGCATCGCGTCCGGCGAATCCAGCGTAATGCCGCCGAGCGGCCCACAACGGCTCATGAGCGACCTGAGAATGCGCCCAAACGCGTCGCGAGCGCAGGCTGGGGGACGACATCACGGCTCGTCTCCACAAGAGCGCGGCCGACGCGCAGGACGCAGCGGCCGCGGCTGCCGAGCAGCTGCGGCAGGCTGACGTTGCGATCGAAGGCGAGCACCTCTAGGCGCCAACGGCGACAGCCGGGCAACGCCCTGCCAAGGCGGCGTGCGGCGCGGAGTCGACCGGCTGCTCGACAGCGGTGGGCGGGCCGCTTGTGTGGAGCGGCGTTTGCACCATGGACTCGGAATTGGGATTCGGCCATCTCCATCTCAGCTATTAGCGGGAAGGCTCCGGCCTACGACCGGCGGCCGCCGCCAAGCCTCAATCCTGTCGTATGCGCCGTCGCCGGCCCGGCCGCCCTGCGCGCGACGATCCCCAGTCGCCGTTGCACTCGTCCGGGCGGCCCAGCGGTGCACGACTGCCAACGTGGCAAAGGGGGCGGCGTTGCCCGGACAGCGCCACACATGGCCGCGGGCCAGAGCGGTGACGCCGATTCTTGCCTCAGGGCGCCAGCGTTTCTGCGGAAGCGCGCGCTCGCCTGCACGCGGTAGAGCAAGGCTGCGCGCTTATGCCTTTGGGGCTGGTCTCGTCTGGAACTCCGCCAGCCGGTGCGCTGATTCCGGGGTAGGTACCGGCAGCTCCTGGATATCGACGTCAAAGGACGGCAGCGTTTGCGTTGTCCATGTCATTGCCTGTTCCAATTCTGCACTGACCTGCAGTAAGAGGTGCTCGTGGCCGTGGGCGGCAACCAGCTGCACGCCGATCGGTAATCCCTGGTGGGAGTGGCACGGTAGTGAGATGGCTGGATGGCCGCTCAGGTTGAACGGGTAGGTGAAGGCGACGATCTGAGCCGACCGAAGACCGGTGTGTGGCGCGGCGAAACTGCCAAGCGGTGGAGGAGGTTCAGCGACGGTCGGGGTCAGCAACAGGTCATAACCGTCGTGCCACCAACGGCTCAACCTTCTGGTCCACGTTTGGACGTATTCGACTGCGCTCAGATAGTCAACGGCGGAAAGCTTGCGGCCGCGCTCAGCGCAGATCCACGTCCACGGCTCGACGTCGTCGGGACCGAGAGACCGCCCGGTGCGCCGCTGCCACCAAGCCAATGCAAAGGCGGTGAAGGCAAACGGCATGATCTTCGCCGATTCAGCAACAAACCGGGAGTCGTCGAGCGCGGATGGATGAGCAGCCTCGGCGGCGCACCCCAGTTCCTGCAACACGGCCGCCGTAAGCTCGACCGCCTCCCGGCACGCGGGGTGCACCGAATGCTCGCCGCGCGGGGGCGAGGTCATCACCCCCACCCGTAATGGGCTGCCAGGTATACGCGCGGCCCGGGGCGGCGCGTATGGCTCACCCACCTGCGGCTCCGATACGGCCGCCAAGAGCGCGACTGTATCTCGCACCGAGCGAGTGATCGCGAACTCGCTAACGGTGCCCGAGATCAGGTCACCGTAGTCCGGTCCGAGACTCACGCGTCCCCTCGTGGGCTTCAATCCGATTAGCCCGCAAGCGGACGCCGGAAGGCGAATCGATCCGCCACCGTCGTTGGTATGCGCCAGCGGAACGACTCCAGCAGCAACAGCCGCCGCGGAACCACCACCCGAGCCGAGCGGCGAGCGAGAAAGATCCCACGGATTGCGCGTCGGCCCGTAGGAAAGCGGCTCGGTCGTCGGTAGCACCCCGAGCTCTGACGTGTTGGTCCGCCCGATGGTCAGCAGCCCCGCTGCGGCGAACAACTCGACCAGCCGGCTATCACGATCCTCGCGAAAACCCGTGTCGGCAAGGGCACGTATGCCTTCATGGAAAGGTTCCCCTGCTGCGTGCGCTATCAAGTCCTTGACCAAAAAGGGGACTCCCTTGAAGGGCCCCTCCGGCAACTGCCCCGTAGCCGATCGCCGCGCGTTGTCGACACTCGGGTGAATCACGGCATTCAACGTTGGATTAACGGCCTCAAGCCGTGCCGCTGCCTTCTCCACCAACTCCATCGCGGCGATCTCCCCGCGCGACACCAGCTCAGCCTGCCCGGTCGCGTCCAGCCCGAGCAACTCATCCCCATCAACCATCATCCAGCCCCTTTCCAGGAATCCGCACAAACAACCCTAACTGCTCAAGAGGCCTCGGAATGAACGCTTGGACTAGCCAACAGACAAGCGGCGCGGGGTCACGCCGCAGGCGGTACCGCTGGGGCCTGGCGCAAGACGCGCGATCGCGGTACTGATCGCGATGGTCGCGCTGCTCGCGTCGGGCGCGGTCCCGGCGTTCGTCGCCACGCTTTTGGCAGCCTGCGCGATCGTCGTGTTACGGGTGATCACGGTGCAACAGGCGTATCGCTCGGTCTCGTGGACCACCGTGGTCCTGATCGGCGCGATGTTCGCCGTCTCGACCGCGATCAAGGACAGCGGCGCCGCGGAGAAGATCGCCCACTCGCTGGTTCAGGCGATTGGCGGCCAGGGGCCGTACGCGTTACTGATGGGCATTGCGCTGCTGACCGTCGTGTTCGGCCAGCTGATCTCGAACACTGCGACCGCGTTGATCGTTATCCCGATCGCACTCTCGGCGGCCCAGCAACTGTCGATTTCACCCCGGCCGGTGCTGATGAGCGTCGCCGTCGCCGCCGCGGCGTCGTTCTTGACCCCGATCGCCACCCCCGCGAATATGATGGTGATGGGCCCGGGGGGCTACCGCTTCGGTGACTACTGGAAGCTCGGCCTGTGCCTAATCGTGCTGTTCCTCGTCGCCGCGGTGCTCCTGGTCCCGGTGTGGTGGTCATTTTGAACACGCGCTGGGAGTAGTATCCGGAGTCGCACTTGGGGCAGTTGCCAGCAGCGAGGCAGCCGGGCATTTGCGAAGCCGCGATCTTCACACCACAACCTTGATGGCGGTCGATGAACTGGAATATCCGGCTTGGAGCCCCAAGCACGGTTGCACTGGCTAGGCGACTCCGAGATGGCGGCCCGGGTACGCGCGTTTAACTGGTCGGCAACGCCGCTCGGCCCGATCGAGCGCTGGTCCCGTAGCCTGAAGGGTGCCGTCGCCACCTGCCTGCGCTCCGGGTTTCAGATGTCGGTCTGGTGGGGCCCTGCGATGACCGCAATTTACAACGACGCCGAAAGCGTCATCCTGGCGGGCCAGCATCCGTGGGCCCTCGGGCGCAGCGCATGAGAGGTGGTCTCTGAGGCCTGGGAGATCGTAGGTCCCCAGTTTCAAGCAGTGCTCGATCGCGGTGAGGCCTGCTGGACGGAAGCCCAACCGTTGCCGGGAAACCGGCGCGGTCAAGTCGAGACCTACTACGTCACCTACTCCCTGAGTCCGATCCTCGACGACGACGGGGCCGTCGGCGGCGTGCTGTTCATCAGCCATGACACGACCGCCCAGGTGCTCGAGCAACGGCGGGCCGGCGCGCTGCGAGAGCTGCGGGCCCGCTCGATGGACGCGCGGACTGACCGCGAGGCCTGCGAGCTGGCCACTCGCGCGGCGACGAGCGGCCCTGACGTGCCCTTCACTGCCGTCTATCTGATCGACGAGGGCGGCCACCGTGCTCTCTGCGCCGGCGCCAGCTACGCCGAGCGGCCGCTGAGCGAACTACGCCCCGCGGTCGAGCTCAAAGACTCCTTCGATCGCGCATCAGCACTGTTCGTCCGGCTCGCGGCTGACCGCTGCGGCGGAAAGCTGATCGACTCAGGCACCTTCCTGATCCCCGGCGCGCGCGAGCTTGCTCCCCGGGCGTACGCGACCCCGATCGCGCGTGGCGCCGCGGACCCCGTGGAGGGCTTCGTGCTCGCCGGGGTGAGCGACGAGATGATTTTTGACGAGCCCTACCAGCAGTTTCTCGAGCGGGTGGCGATCGTGGTGCAGAGCAGCGTCGTTGCCGCGCGGGAACGCGCGCGCGAGCGACGTCGGGCGGAGGAGATCGCCGCGCTTGACCAAGCCAAGACCACGTTGGTCACCAACGCCTCGCACGAGCTGCGAACGCCGCTTGCGCTGATCCTCGGGCCGCTCGAGCAGACGCTCGCTGATCCGGAGCTATCACCCGGGGCACGCGACCAGATCTCGCTCGCTCATAAGAGCGCGACCCGGATGCTCAGGCTGGCCAACGATCTGCTCGACTTCTCGCGCCTCCGGACGGGCGAGCAGCTGGGTCCCTTCCGACCGACCGATCTCGCCGCGATGACGTCTGGCCTGGTCGCGATGTTCACATCGACGGCGGAGCGTGCTGGCCTGAACCTGACCGTCGATTGTCAGCCGCTGGCCGAGCCGGTGTACGTCGAACCCGAGGCGTGGGAGAAGATCATCTGCAACCTGTTGTCAAACGCGCTGAAGTTCACTCCTGCCGGGAAGGTTTATGTCACACTCCGGCGACAGGGTGATGGTGTCGTCCTGGCTGTGCAGGACACTGGGATCGGGATTCCCAACGCCGAGCGTGGGCGTATCTTCGGGCGCTTTTACCGGGTTGGCGACGCGCGCGCCGGCTCACGAGAAGGCTCTGGCATAGGCCTCGCCCTGACCCGCGAACTCGTACACCTTCACGGCGGCTCGATCGAGGCACAGCCATCACCTGGCGGTCCCGGCACGCGCATGGTTGTGCGCATCCCCCTCGGACGCGATCACCTCCCTCAGTCGGGGATTTCCGACGACCCGGTCGACACCACGACCGGCGGGGTAGTCACGCTGATGCTCACAGAGGCCAGCGAATGGCTGCGAGTCGACAAACATGAGGCAACCCCGCTCGACACCGGCAGCGCCGACCGATCGCCTGCGAGAGCATCCGCCGGCGAGCCCATGCTTCGCGTGCTGGTCGCCGAGGACAACCCTGACATGCGGGCGTACCTGACGCGCCTGCTCACATCGCACTACCTTGTGCAGACGGCCGGTGACGGGAGCAAGGCCTTGGCAATGGCCGTCGCTGACCCTCCGAGCATCATCATCACCGACATCATGATGCCCCGCATCGACGGGCTGAAGCTGCTGCATGAGCTTCGCCAGGATGCTCGCGCCCGGGAGATCCCGATCATGCTGCTCTCAGCGCGGGCCGATCCCGAGACCCGGCGCGAAGCGCTCGATCTCGGCGCGGATGACTATGTCGTCAAGCCGTTCGGAGCGCGTGAGCTGGTGACGCGGGTGGGAGCCGTCGCGTACCGAGCTCAGATACGCGCCGATGTGGCGGAAGCGCGCGGCCGGGCGCGGGAGAGATCCCTCCGGGAGGCCGAGATGCACGCGCTTCTGGACGACCTGAAGAGCGCGCAGCGACGGGTGGTGGCCGCCGGGGACGCCGAGCGGCGGCGAATCGAGCGTGATCTGCACGACGGCGCGCAGCAGCGCCTGATGGCGATCCGGCTCGAGCTCGGGCTGCTGGGCGAGCGGTTTCAACGAGATCAGGCAGCCGCCCGACGCCAACTCGACCGCCTGCGCGGCGAGCTCGATGAAGCGCTCGAGGAGCTGCGCGAGCTGGCGCACGGACTCTACCCGCCGCTGCTGGCCAGCGACGGGTTGTATGCCGCTCTTAGCGCTGCCGCCCGCCGCGCCGCGATCCCCGTCGCGGTCGAAGGCGAGGTGGTTCGCCGCCTGCCGAGGACGATCGAGAACGCCGCCTACTTCTGTTGTTTGGAGGCGCTGCAGAACGCCGCCAAGCACGCCGGCAACGGCGCGCGAGCAAGCGTGACGCTCGCGGTGCACGACGGGGTGCTCGAGTTCCGGGTACGCGACGACGGTGCCGGGTTCGATCCGCACAACGTTGCCCCTGGCCACGGACTCATCAACCTCAACGACCGGCTAGCCGCGCTCGCCGGCCACACCGAGATTACCTCGAGACCTGGAGAGGGCACGACGATTGTCGGCGTGATCCCCCTGCCCTAAGTCGCGTAGCAGAGCGCGTTGTGGGCGCTCGCACCAATTCAGGCCATCGTGTCTGCACCCATTTTTCACTGTGCCGCTCGCGCGGCAGTACGTTGACGGTTCATCCTGTTTCGAAGCAAAGGAGATCACGTGAGCGATTTGATTGCTGTGGCCTATCCGGATCGAGCGACCGCCGAAACCGTGCGCGAAACGCTCGCTCGCCTCCAGCGCGAGCACGTGATCGAGCTTGCCGATGCGGTGGTCGTCAGCCGCGACGACAAGGGGAAGGTAAAGCTCCATCAGGCGGTCAACCCGGCGGCCGCCGGTGCTGCCACCGGCGCACTGTGGGGCGGCGTGATCGGATTGCTGTTTCTCTCGCCGCTGTTCGGGATGGCGATTGGCGCCGCCGCCGGCGGCGCGGGTGGCGCGATGACGGATTTCGGGGTCGACAACCGGTTTATGAAGGACCTCGGCGAGAAGCTCGCGCCGGGCGGCGCCGCGTTGATCGTGCTGGTGCGCAAAGTGACGCCGGACAAGGTCCTGCCGCGGATCGAGGAATATGGCGGAGAGGTGATCCAAACCTCGCTCGACGAGGAGGCCGAAGACCGTCTCCGAGACGCGCTCGAGGCTGGTCAGGCGGCGTAGAGAACGCTGACCATGTCGACCACTGGAGCAACCAACGAAGCGACCAACCCCAGCGCCAGCAATCAGGTGTCCGGGCGCGCGATCACAGCCGGCGTCCTCACCATCGTGCTGTTGGCGTTTGCGCTGCTCAACCTGCAGACGGTGAGGGTGCACTGGATCTTCGCCACCACACACGCCCCGCTGATCGTCGTGATCGCCGCTTGCGGGCTGGTCGGACTGATGATCGGGTGGTTACTTGCGCGAGGGCGGGCGGCACGGAAAGCCACGCGCGCCGACGGTCGCGGCTAGCTGGCGCGTGCGGCATCCCGGCGGCCGGAATGCCGGCATCCAGCCTTCTCCGCCGCCGCTGGCGCCCGCCTAATCTCGGTCGGTATGGCACGCCGCCGCACACCCGTGCGCGCCCTGCTCGGCGGCATCCTACCGTCCCCTCAACCGCTCGAGCCTGGTCGACCACGGGCTGTCGGGCATGGTCGCCAGCCTCGACGACCCCTACTCGCACTACATCGACCCGAGCGCCTACCGGGCGTCCACGCAGAATTCCAACGAGCACATCGCGGGCATCGGGATCGACACCATGCCCGAGCCACGCGGGCTTCTGGTGGTCACCGTGTTCGAGCACTCGCCGGCCGCCCTCGCCGGCCTGATGCGCGGCGATCTGATCATCAAGGTGGAATCCACCTCGCTGGCCAACCGGGCCGACGAGCTCGGATCCAAGCTGATCAGCGGGCCGGCCGGCACCCCGGTCACGCTCACGGTCCTGCGAGGCGCCACGGAGCACGTGATATCGGTCGTACGAGCGAAGGTTGTCGTGCCCTTGGCGGTCGGGCGGATGCTCAGCTACAACCATTTGCGCATCGGCTACCTCCAGCTGACCGGCTTCCCAGAGGGCTCTGGCGACGAGCTGCGTACCGAGGTGCAGACGGCGCTGCACGCGCACGCGCAAGCGCTGATCCTAGACCTGCGCCGCAACGGCGGCGGCCTGATCTCCGAGGCGATCGACGTGGCCAGCATCTTCATCTCCCACGGCACGGTCATGTCCGCCGAGGAGCGCGGCCAGCCCCACCGGGTCTACGAGGCGCGGGGTGACGCGATCGCGCTCGACATCCCGATGGTCGTGCTCGTCGATCACGGTACGGCGTCGGCGGCCGAGATCGTCACCGCCGCCCTGCAGGATCACGACCGAGCCAAGGTGGTGGGCACGCCCACCTACGGCAAGGGCGTCTTCCAGCTAACCCTGCCGCTGATCAACGGCGGCGCCCTCGACATCACGATCGGCGAGTACTTCACCCCCGACGGCCGCAGCCTGGGCGGCGGCGGCGCGCGCCAGGGCGCCGGCATCACTCCCAACATCGACGCGCTCGACAACCCGCACACCCCGACCGACGAGGCGCTCGCCGTCAGCGAGCGCACAGTGGCCGCCGAGGTCCCGTGACCGCCACGGCGCGAGCCGGTAAAACGTGGTCATGGCACACCACACCGACATTCCAACTCACGATGACGTCATGAGCCTGCTCGCCGTCCGCGAGCCCGCTTGCGTGACGATCTATCTGCCCACATCTGCGGTCACCGGCGGTGAGGATGCCGGCCGGATCGAGCTCAAGAACCTAGCGGCCGACGCCGGGGCACGGCTCGAGGAGTTGGGCATTCACAGACGTGAGGTTTCCGCGGTGCGCGAGGGACTAGAGGATGTCGTCGAAGATGCCGCGTTCTGGGAGCCCAGGCCAACAGCTTGGCGGTATTCGCCACGCCACAATGGGTCCACACGTTCCGCCTGCCGAGCCGCCTGTTGGCGACGGTGCAGGTCGGCGATCGCTTCCACGTCAAGCCGCTGCTCCGGGCAGTCACCTTCCCTCAGGCTGCCTACGTGCTCGCCCTCTCCCAGGGCGCTGTGCGTCTGATCGAGATCGCTGCCGATGTCGGTCCGGCCGAGCTCAAGGTGGAAGGCCTGCCCTCGGACATCGCCAGCTTCACCGGCAAGGCGTCGATCACCGATCGTGCGCCGGTCCGCAGGGTCCAGGGCTCAGAAGGCCAAAAGCTGCGGATGGTCCAGTACGCCCGGCGCATCGACGAGGCAATCCGGGCGGTGCTCGCCGGCGGCGATCTCCCACTGGTGCTCGCCGCCACGGAACCGCTCGACGCGATCTTCCGGTCTGTGTGCACCTATCCGCACCTCGCGCAGAGAACCCTGTCCGGCAATCCCGATCGCATTCCGATCGCGGAGCTAGCGGCGGGCGCCCGGGCGATCCTCGATGAGGTCTACGCGGCAGAACTCGCCGCCGTGCGCGCGCTGTTTGAAACGCGCCTGTCGCAGGATCGGGCGAGTACCGACCTCGGGCGCGTAGCGCGCGCCGCCACTTACGGGGCTGTACAGACGGTTCTGGTCGACATCGACCGCGTGGTGCCCGGAACTCTAGATGAGCACGACGGCACCGTGAGGCTCGCAGCCGCGGCAGCCGAAGCCGATAGCTACGGCGTGGTCGACGAGATCGCGCGCCGGGTTCTGCTCACCGGCGGTAGGGTCCTGGCAGTGCGGGCCGAGGATGTTCCCGGCGGGGCCCCCGCGGCGGCGATCCTGCGGTACGCGCTGTAGCCCTCGGGGATGCGCACCATCCATCAAACGTGTGACGCGCCACCTGAGGCCACAAAACGATCCGCGTGGTCGTTCGCCGCATTCGAGTCGGGCTCGCCCGGACGCCCGTCTCATCCTTGCGGCTCGCGCGACATCGCGCCGATCTGTTTCGCTTCTTACCGCGTGTGGCTGCCGCGGCCCGTATGGCACCATTCCCGATGAGATGAGCCAGACGCGCCGGCCGCTGCCGCCCACGCCGCCGCTGCCCCGGCTGCTCCAGACCGCCGGGTTCATGTTCGGAGGCGTTCGCTTCCTCGAGGCGTGCCGCCGGCGCTACGGAGGCGCCGTCACGCTTGGGACGCTATTTGACCAGGGGTTCGTCATGGTGTTTGACCCGGAGCTGGTCAAGGCGGTGTTCCAGGGCCCGCACGGCCAGCTGCATGCCGGCAAGGCGAACGTGCTGCTGGGGCCGATCCTCGGCACCCGCTCGGTGCTCCTGCTCGACGGCGATGAGCATCTGCACCACCGTCGCCTCCTGCTGTCGCCGTTCCACGGTCGCCAGATGAACGCCCAGATCGAGATGATGCGCGCGTGCACCGACGCCGAGATCGATGCCTGGCCTGTGGGCGAGCCCTTCCCTCTTCTGCCCAACCTCCAGGCCCTCACCCTCAACGTGATGCTGCGCGCGGTGTTCGACGCGGACGACGCCGCGCTCCAGGGCGAGTTGCGCCGACGCGTGCGGGCGATGATCGACCCCATCGCCCGGCCGCGGGGGATGGTCGTGATCGGCGCCGTGATGCGGGGCAGCCAACGTCGGGCGGCTCAGGCGTTTGCGGCGCGCAAGCGGGCGATCGACGACCTGCTTTACCCAGAGATCGCGCGCCGCCGAGCCGATCCGGACCTGGAGCAGCGCGACGACGTGTTCTCGGGGCTGCTGCTCGCCCGGGACGAGGAGGGCAACCGGCTGACCGATCGCGAGGTCCGCGACGAGCTGCTGACGCTGCTGATGGCCGGCCACGAGACGACGGCCACGGCGCTGGCCTGGACGTTCGACCTGCTGCTGCACGACCCGCGCGTGCTGGAGCGGGCACGGGCCCGTGAGGAGGCCTATCTGGACGCGATCGCGAAGGAGGCGCTGCGGGTCCGCACCGTCATCCCGGGTGTGGGACGGGTCGTCCAGGACCGGCCGTTTGCACTCAACGGCTACGAGATCCCGGCCGGCATGGAGATCAACCCGTCGATCCGGACGATGCACATGCGCGCGGACCTTTATCCCGAGCCGAGGGCGTTCAAGCCCGAGCGATTCCTCGGCCGCGACGCTCCGGACACCTATACATGGCTGCCGTTCGGCGGCGGCACTCGCCGGTGCCTGGGCGCGAGCTTTGCGATGACCGAGATGCGGGTGGTGCTCGACCGCGTGCTGGAGCGCGTCAGCCTAGTCGCCGCCGACCCCAAGACGTCGAAGGTCCAGTTCCGCGTGATCACGCTTGCGCCCAAGAGCGGGGTGCGCGTCATGCAGGCCCGCCCGCCGCTCCCGGCGGTCGGGCGGACGGTCGCGTCACGACCGGCCACACAGCGGCTCCGCATGACCTAGCTGTAAGTCCCGAGGAGGTTGGTTCGCTGTTTGAGGCGAGCGACCGGGGGCTTGTGGCCGAGGGCTGAGTGTTTTCGTTGGTGGTTGTAGTACCACAGCCAGCCCTCGAGAGAGGCGGTGCGTTGGTGGCTGCTGCCGTAGAGAGCGCCATAGGCCCAGCCGCCCAGCAGGGTACGGATGAACCGTTCGGCCTTGCCGTTGGTCTGGGGTCGGTAGGCGCGCGTTCGGAGGTGCCGGATCCCGAGCGCGCGGCACGCGATCGAGTGGATGGTGGAGCGGTATCCCGAGCCGTTGTCGGTGAGGAGCTGCTCAACGGTGATGCCGTGCTGCAGGAAGAACGCCACGGCCCGCCTGAGGAACGTCACCACGGTGATCGCCTTCTCGTCCTCAAGGACTTCGGCGTAGGCCATCCGTGTGCAGTCGTCGACCGCGATATGGACGTAGTCCCAGCCGATGATGTTGCGGGGCACACCGTCACTGTCACGTCGACGAATGCGCTTGTTGCGCCTGACCCCACTCGTCGCCTGCTTGCCGGCGCCGCCTTTGATCTTCCCCAGCTTCTTGACATCGATATGGATCAGCTCGCCCGGCCGCTCGCGCTCGTAGCGCTGAGGCGGCTCAAGTCCCAGCCGCCCGAGCTTGCCCATCCCGATCCGCTGAAGAATCCCCGAGACGGTGGACAGCGCCATCCCCAGCATCTCCGCGATCTCGGGCCCCGTGAACCGCAGACGCCGCAAAGCGGCGATCGCCTGGACACGCCGCTCGCTGGTGCGATGCGGGATCGACCTCGGAGCCGAGGAACGGTCCAACAGCCCGAGCTCGCCCTCAGCGCGATACCGGGCCACCCACTTACGCGCGCAGCGGACACTGACCTCGGCGGCCGCGGCCGCCTCGCTCACCGTCCGCTCCCCCTCCACAACCCGACGACAGAGCTCTCGACGACCTTTCAGACTGAGCGCCGCGTTAGCGTGAAGCCTCATCCGGTGTCCTCCTTGGTGGGACTGAGTTGCTTGCCAGCTCTCAGCCTCCAAGGAGGCCCGGATGGACCAACCTACTCAGGAACTACACCTAGCGCACGACGTGGAGCTACTTTCCCACTGCTCAAAACCACCGGATTCGACGTGATCGATCCAGGTGCTCAAAACGACCCGTGCACCGCTGTTTCGCCCAGGGAACTGCTTGAGCACAACCGCCCAGACCCGAGTCGGCTGTGCTTCCGCGCTCGATGTCAGTGCGCGTTTGCCAGGAGCCCGCGCGCACAGAACTGCGCGCAGTCCTGCGATCGCCCCACCGCGCCCGGGCGGCAAGCTCGTCCTCACGACTCCGAACTTCCACAGCGCCTGGCCGCTCGTGCAAATCCTCGTCAATCGCTTCGGCGAGGTGAATTACGCCCCCCAGCACATCAACAGGTTCACGCGACGCCGGCTGCGGCACTTGCTCCAGGACTCAAGGACGTGCGTGTCCATCCCTATCTCGCGCTCGCCCCGTTCGCGGCAGCGCTCGGCTGGCGGCTGGCGGGCGGGACGCCGCGGCCTCGCCGCGCACGACCGTCTTGCGATGGTGGCGACTTCGCTAGCCGAAGGCGGCGGGATCCCTACTTGAAGGGGACGGTGACCGGACCGGGCAGGGGTTCGTAGACGGCAAAGAAGTCACGGTCGTCGGGGACTAGGTAGCGGGTGTGCGCCTGGTTGGGGTTAGGCCCGACCTCAGTCGGGTCGAGACCGTGGCGGTGGCTGTAGGTGATCATGGTGTGCCATTCAGGGTTGATGTCGAACTCCATCGCCCGCACCGCACCCGCGTGCTGGAGGATCTTCGCGATGGTGATCACCGTCTGGCCGTCGGCCGCGGCATAGATGAGGTTGCCGCGACGGTCGATCCCAACGCCGGTGCGCCAGACGCGGGTGACGCCGCCGAGCGTGTACCCCCACTGCGGGCTGTCCGGGTTCTCGTCCAGCTGGGGGTTCAGTTGTCCGTTCCAGACGATCGGAGCCAGGCTCTGGCGGGCCCACGCGACGTCCGGCCCCACGTTCGGGCCGCCGCTCCACTTCACGATCGCGATGCGACCATCGCGATAGCAGACGAGCGTGGCGTTGCCGTCCGTGAGCGGCTCGTTCGTGAGCCCGTTGTCGGCCGAGCCGTTGTTCCCGTCCGTGGCGGTGAAGCCGCCGTTGAAGGTGGCAAGGAGCCGCCAGCGCTGGTCGTAGGGAACCATCATCGGCCCGCGTACGGCCGCGTTCGGCGGCTCATAGCGGCCCGGATAGTACGCGAGCTCGGTGCGTGTATGGTCAAACCACGCGACGTAGGCGACGATGCTCGGATAGGCGAGCTCGGAGCGAAACGTCGTTACCAGCACCGGTGGGCGGCCCTTGACCTGCGGGCCGGTGGGCTTCCAGATCCCTTCGCCGGGCAGCGGGTGCGGGAAGATCGGCTGGATCCGCGGCGGCCAAGCGGCGGCTCGTCTATGCGCCTTCCTCGTGCGCGCGCGGCTGGCCTGGGCTTGGGTCAGCCCGACCGCCGGTAGGCTCTTCAGCTGCGGGCCGCCCTTCTTCGGCGCATTCGCGTTGTAGTAGACGTTCTCGATGTTGTCGATGATCCAGTTGCCGAAGGGCACCTTTTGTCTAACCCACTCGGTGCTGTTCACGCCGAACGACACACTCGAAGGTCGCAGCATCCAGGCCGTATACGAAACGAGCGCCCATACGAGCAACGCAAGGACGGCCGCCCCGATCCAGTAGCGCGGGCGTCGCCACCTGGGTCTGGCCGCAGGCTCGCGCCGGTGCTGCTGGCCCGCGCCACCCCGGTCGTGGTGCGCCGATACCGGCGGTGCTTCAGCCCCATGCGCCGGATCACTCAGATCAGGACCGGGCCCAGAGCGCCGCAGATCGTCCATCCGATGACGTTCCAAGCCCGATCGACCAAGACACGACGGACGATGGTACGGGGTTCGCCGGCGCCACGCTCCTTATGCTTGCGGTCAAGCCCGTCGACCGCTACGACCTCCGCCGCCAGCCCCCCTCCAGCCGGTCAGCTATGCCCGCTGCGCACCACGCCCGAGGACGCCCACCGTACCGCTTCGGGCCTCTGGCGCCGTCGTAGTTCTGGAAGCTGCCGGGCGGGGCGGGCACTCGCGCAACCGCCAGCCGCACAAGACGGTCCTGACTGACCAAGGCCCGTTGCGTATTCGCTCGCCCGCGGGATCGCAACGGCACGTTTGAGCCGCAGCTCGTCAAGAAGCGCCAGACGGGCTCGGTCGGGTTCGACGAGAAGGTGATCAGTCTCTACGCCCGCGGGCTGACCGTTCGCGAGATCCAAGGCCTGGCCGAAATCTCCGACAGCGAGGTCTCGCCGGACTTGATCTCGAAGATCGCCGACGCGGTGCTCGAGGATGGCAAGGCGTGGCCGACCCGCCCGCTCGAGTGCTGGGAGCAGATCACCCCCTTCCTGGCCTACCCCCAGGACGTCCGCCGCGTGATCTACACGACCAATCGATCGAGGCGCTTCACCGCCAGATCCGCAAGAGCATCAAGACCCCCGGCCACTTCCCGACGGAGGACGCAGCCCGCAAGCTCCTCTACCTCGCGATCACCAAGGCCGAGACCAAGTGCGCCAAGTGCTCCACTGGCACTCCGCGCTGGCCGCGCTCAAAATACACTTCGCCGACCGAATCCCTGATAGTGACATATAAACTGTCACACCTTTGACGCACTCTAGGGAAATAACCGTTGCACTGACACAGTCAGCATACACGGAGAACCTGACACCCTCGCGAGCAAGAGCCGGGAGACGCTGTCGATGAACCATCGCTCGAACTCTTCTGGGCTCCAGCCACGGTCCTGGGTCAAAGCACGGAACCCGTGTGGGTCCATCAGCAGCCAGACCGTGTCGATCGCTTGACCCGGGTTCAGCTCCGCTCGCAGCGACGAGCGTTGGATCACGGCTTCGACGACCCAGGCCGCGCTCTCCGCACGCTGGGCGCGCAGCTGGTCGGGCCAGTGCACGCATCGACTCCTCCACGTTGGCAGCCTCAAAGGCGGCGACAACCAGGCCCGCCGATCGCAACGCGGCATCAACCAGTACCCGCCCCAGGACGCGGGGTACTCCGCGACCGATCCGGCCGCCTCGGCGTCTGCGCCCAGTCACGTTGCAGCATCGGCGTAGGGTCCGCGTCACCTCGAATCGCGAACCTGATCGCCGCCCGCAGCAGCTGCGGCTTGGTCCCGAACGCCAGCTCCACAGTTGGCAGCGACACTCCCTCCGCGCTGGCGGCCGCACGCATCCGTCCCCCATAGCCCGAGCGCGAGAACTCGGCACCTGCCGCAGAGCCCGCGGGCGATCGACGGTACGACGAGCCGGATTCTCTTAGTCGTCGACGAGCCCGAGAAAGCGCTCGCGCGGGCGGTCGCGGCCGGCGCCACGGAGGCTGTCACCGGTCGGTAATGAGCGCGGCTGGCGTGTTGCCGGGTCGTTGACCCGTTCGGCCACGAATGGGAGATCGGCCGGCCGCCCGGCGAGTGGCCACTGCCCTGAGCTCCGGCGGGGCGGGCCACGTCGACCACCTCCTTTGGACCCAGCACGCCCATCCCGACTCCTGTCAAAGGTCGGTCGAGGAGTGACCCCTTGCGCGGCAGGCGGCGAGATGGAGGCCCACCGCGTCGTGGATGGACCGGTCGCACTCGATTCGGCAGACCGCCGCACGCCTAAACCTTTGAATTGGCGACATGGCGCTCGGGACGAGTTAGGCTACCTGCATCCATGAGGAGATGCCGGGGTGATTGGCGCTTCCAGCGCGGCGCGACATTTTTGGCAAGCGAGAAGGGGCACGTGTGAGTCGTGGCCGAAGGTCTCTCACCAGCCGAGGTCTCGAAAGAGATCGCCGAGCACAAGAAGCACGCTGCTGCCGAAGAGGATGACGACCACCAGGATCGCTGGCTGTCGATCATCGAAGCAGTACTGCTGTCGCTCGTTGCCGTCCTCGCGGCGTACTCGGGCTATGCGGCGGCCAAATGGGGCACCGAGGCTTCGGTGAGGCTCGCCAGCGCTTCGGCGGCCAACACCAGTGCGAGCCGCGCCGACATCGAGGCGATCGTAACCCGCACTCTGGACTCCGCTTCATTCAATGCCTGGTTTGCGGCGTTCACGGCCGGTAACGTGAAAGCCGAGCAGTTAGCCGCAAACCGGATGCGTCCCGGCTACCGCGTGGCGTTCAACGCCTGGCTAGCGACCGACCCGGCACACAATCCCAAGGCTCCTCCTGGGCCGGCGTACATGCCCCAATACGTCATTCCCCAGCAGGCAACCGCCGCGGCAGACGACGCTAAGGCCAGCGCCGCGTTCACGAGCGGCTCGACGGCGGGCTCGACTTCGGATAAGTACATTCGCGACACCGTGTTCCTGGCGACGGTGCTGTTTCTGGTCGGGATCAGCGGTCACTTCCGGATTCGCGCCGCGCGCTTGGGCCTGATTGCCGTGGGAGCGTTGCTGCTGGTGTTCGCGGTGATCCAATTGTTCGGCCTGCCGGGACCGCCCCCGTAGCCGATGGCGGTCACGGTGCATTCGGTGATGACCTGAGTTTCGGGGAGAGCGCGGGTCTCGCGGTCAGCGGGCGGATCAAGACGCGGGCACGCCGGCACTCGCGAGGAGAGCAGAGATCGGAAAGCTCGCGGCCCTCGGGGCGAAACTGAGCGTGCGCTCCATTGTCGTGTTCGCGCCAGACTTCAGTGCACTCAGATGAGCGTAGGCCAGAGCTGCCCCTTGAACTAGACGCCGACCTTGCTGATCACGCCTCTCATCTCGTCGGCGTTAGGCGCGCAGAGTGATCGTTCGGATGCTGCCCGGGCCCGCTGCCGTCAGGCGAGCGGCCCTCGTTTGTCTCGAAGCGATAGACGCTGTGCTTAAAGCCTTTGACACCTTGATCGGTCCAGTCGACTAGTGCGACATAGGTGGCCATAGCCCACGGCTAGAGCGGCGGTACCTGGTTGTTGACCTGCGGCCCGTGGTACAGGTGGTCGTGGTCCTTGCATCCGGCCGGGAAGGTGAACTGGACGCTGTCGCTGCGTACGCCGTTGTAGCTTGCGAACAGCGTCGCGCGCCCGAGAGTGCCGACCCGGCACCGCGGATCGGTGCTGCTCTGCACGCGGACGATGACCTTCATGATGTTCCCCGGCACACCCCACATCATCGCGTAGTGCGAGTGGTAGACCAGGTGATCGTTCACCGTCATGACGATCAGGCGGTCGGGCTGGTGGCGGACACGGTCGACCTGGCAGACGATTCCGGAGACGGTGTTGGCGGCGAGGTCGATGTCACCGTGGCCGCGGGCGTAGCTGCCGGTCGCCCCCGTGATCGGCGCACCGGTGTGAAAGCCCCATGGCGGAATCCCTCCGACAATCGGAATCTGGGCGCAGTACTGGACCGAGTATCCGGTGGCCGAGCCGACCATGCCGATGAGCGCCAGCAGCGGCGCCAGCACCAAAACTGCGGGTCTCGCGCGCCTCATGATCCGATTCCTCCGCATCCCGCAGCCGACTATAGCCTTCGCAGGCAGATCCAAAAGCTGTCACGGTCAGGGTCGATCCGGGCGAGAATCCGGGAAAGGGGATGGTGCGCATGGAGCAGCTCTACGGTCTCGAAGTCCCGAAGTCCCTCGAGGAGGTCTGTCGCGCGAAACATCTTGCTCTGCTCGTCTACGACATGCAGGTTGGGATCTTGGGGCAGATCGATGACCGGGAGAGGGTCGTCGAAAACGTCCGGAAGGTTCTCGAGGCGGCAAGAGCGGCTAAAGTCAGGACCTACTTCACGCGCCACGTGAGCTTGCCGGTGGAACTGATGGGCGTCGCGCAATTGAGGATGTGGCGCGCTTGGCAACGAGTTGATCGGCTCGAGGACGTGCGCTCGCCGTTTGCGCCCGATGCTCCGCAGACGCAGATCATCCCGGAACTCAGGCCGAGCGAAAAAGAGGCGGTCCTGGACAAGCTGATGATGTCGGCCTTCGCCGGTACCCCGCTGCAACTGGCGTTGCGGGATGCGGGTGTCACAGCCATTGCGATCGTCGGGGTCGCGATCGAGATCGGAATCGAGCCGACCGTGCGGCATGCCGCGGACCTAGGCTTCATCCCTGTGGTCATAACTGACGCGTGCGCTGCTGGAAATGCCGAGGCAGGCGCACGATCGATCGAGACGCTGCGGTTTCTCGGCGATGCGATGCTCACTGACGTAGCAGGATTTCGCACCGCGCTGACGGGAAGCGACGAAAGCACCTCAGGCGGGCGACCTCCTGCGGCATCCAGTGCGTAGGTGAGCCTCCGCGTCACGCTGATTCCGCGTATCACGCTTGAGGCGCTCGAGCTCCGCGGAAAATCATCCGTGCTGGGACATCGTCCAACTCCCGATCGCCGGAGCCAATTGCGACCCACGCCATTTCGCCGAGCCGAATCGGTTCGACGCCGCACGCAATTCACACGACGTGCTGAGCTTTGGTCATGGTCCTCACGGCTGTCTCGGTGCGCGACTACCGGCGTGGCCGGCCTATTGCCTCCAGAGCCTTGCTGTTGAGCACGTTGCCAGCTCCTGCCCAGCCGCGCCGTGCGGTCGCGACCGATAAGACCATGTTGCTGAGCCCGCGCACGGAATGTGCGTCGGTCGAGCACACGATCTCGACGCCGGCGCGCAGGGCGTCCCTGACGTGTTCGCCGCTGAGATCCAGGCGGTCTGGGAGCCCATTGACTTCCAGCGCGACGCCTTCGTCGAGCGCCACCTGGAATATGCGCTCCAGATCAAGCGCGTTCTCCGGTCGGCGGTTGATGTAGCGACCCGTGGGATGGCTCAGGCAACGGACGTATGGGTTGCGAAGCGCCTCTTCTACGCGTTTGGTCATCTCGCGCCGGGCCATCCGCTGGCCGGCGTGAACGCTGGCCTGGACCCAGTCGAGCTCGGCGAGCACGTCGTCCGGCAGATCTAGCGTCCCGTTGGCGATGATGTCGCACTCGATGCCCCGCAGTACGCGAAAGGGCGCCAGCTCCTGATTCGCGGCGGCGATCTCGTCACCTTGACGCCGAACGTCGTCCGGCGTGAGGCCACGGACGGCGCCGACAGCCGGCGTGTGGTCGCAGATCGCGACGTAGTCATAGCCGCGGTCGCGGGCCGCGCGGGCCATCTCCTCTACGCTGGCGCGGCCATCGGACCAGGTCGTGTGACAGTGGAGGTCCCCGCGGATGTCCTCGAGCGCGACAAGCGGCGGCGGGTAACCACGGAATGGTTGCTCACGCAGCTCCGGTGGACACCACGGTAACCCCAGCGCCCCGTACACGCCTGGCTCGTCGGGCGCGTCCGGGAGCGGCTCGAGCGGGGCGACGTAAGCCGGCGATCCAGTCGCGCGAAGCAGCTCGGTCCCGAACCGCTCCCGTTCGCTGATGATGAGTTCTATTGGCAGGCCGTCAATGGTCACGCCGACCGCACGTCGAGCAGCGCGTTCGAGCACCGCGACAATCTGAGGAAGCGAGCCAAAGCGCACGAGCAACGGTTCCGGATCCTCGGCAGCGCAGACGACAGCCAGCTGCTCGCACGAGTCGCGCCAGCGCCGCGGATCGCCGGCGATTTCTCCATCCAGTGCCCCAGCGACGCCACCGGTCAACTCGAGCGCGCGGGTCAACAGAAGCCCTCGGCGCGGACGGGAGTCATGCTCACGAGCCAGCGCCTCGCGGACCCGCGCCTCCGTTTTAGGCCCGATTCCCGGCACCGCGCGCAAGCGCCCCGCGCTCGCCGCTTCGCGAAATTCATCCGCGCTGTGGACGCCAAGCGCGCGCGCCAGCTCGATCGAACGCTTGGTCCCCAGCCCCAGGTATCGGCCGAGGCCAATGAGGCCAGGGCTAAGCTCGCGCTCCAGGTCAGCAACCTCGGCGATCGCTCCCGTCTCGACCAGCTCCCCCAGCCGCGCCTCGATCCCCGGACCGATCCCCCGCAACGAACGCGCCCGACCAGCAAGCACCAAATCCGTCACCGGAACCGCCGCGCCACGAATCGTCTCCGCGGCGCGACGGTAGGCACGAGCGGTGTAGGGATTAGCCTCCCCAAGCTCAAGCAGCATCGCGAACGAATCGAGGCGGTCAGCGATCTCAGCGTTGTCCACACCAAGAATCTTCCCGCCACGTCAGCCGAGCGATCGGCAACGTAGTCCGAATCAAGGCAGGGCACCGCTGGAGTCCGCGAACCGCGAAAGGAGCAGCAAGTGGCCCTCCACGAGTTCCGTTTCCCTGGTGAGTCGGCGGAGTACCGGCAGACGCGTGATCAACTGTTGCAAGCGGAGGCCGAGCTAAGAGGCCAGATCGAGCGACTAGCAGAGCGGCGTCGCGCGCTGCCCCTCGGCGGACCGGCGCCGACCGACTATCTGTTTCATGAATGGGATCCGGCTGTGGCCTCTGAGCGTCCTGTCCGGGTCTCGGAGCTGTTTGAGCGCGACAAGGACACGCTGTTCCTGTACAGCTTCATGATCGTCGGACCCGAGCAGGGGCTGCCGTTTGTCGGTCCGTGTCCGTCGTGCACCTCGATCATCGACGCGATCGACGGTGCGATCCCCCACATCACCCATCGCGTCAACTTCGCGGTCCTGGCCAAGCCACCGATCGAGCTCTTCTACGAGCATGGCCAGAGGCGCGGGTGGCGGCACGCGCGCCTGCTGTCCTCGTCCGAGAACAGCTACAACCGCGACTACGGCGCCGAGGACGCCGACGGCAGCCAGTGGCCGCAGGCGACGGTGTTCGTGAGGAGAGACGGCGTGATCCATCATTTCTGGAGCAGCGAGCTGTTCTTCACGGGAGGCGACCACGAAGGACAGGGCCCCCGCCACGTCGACTTCATGTGGCCGATGTGGTCGGTGTTCGACCGGACGCCCCAGGGCCGCGGCACTGAGGAGCCGAAGCTCGAGTACGGTGCACATGGATCGAGCAGCTGCTGAGTCGCTCCTTGGAGGTCCTCGCCTACTTTGATCGCCGCCGGAGGCTCGCCAGCGACACGCTGCCCAACCATCGACCACGTGCAGATCGCGGTGGCAAGGCGCATCCGGCGATCCGTGTCTCGGCGCACCAACTCGACGGACTCGCGCAGCGACTTCGGACAGCCGGCGCAGCGGTGAGGTGGAACGCCGCGCTTCCGAGTACTCGTGGCTTCTATACCGAGGATCCATGGGGTAACCGCCTCGAGCTCTTTGGAGCCGACCAGCGGCGGTGATCGATCACGACCCGTCTCACCTGATCTCACGTTTGAGCGCCCCAGCGCGTCATATCCGTAGATGCCTTCGACCTCCGATGCGGCCCAGAGCACGGACCATACGGCGAAACGTAATCAACCAAGGAGAACCATGAGCACCACCGCATCGACCAGCGGAGCGATCGCCGACCGCGTGCACGCGCTCGAGTGGCCGGTTCTGGCCGAGCAGCTCGACGATCATGGGTTCGCGATCACCCCCAAGATATTCACCGGCGAGGAGTGCCGCGAGCTGGCCGGGCTATTTGACGGAGACGGGTTTCGCTCGACCATCGACATGGCCCGCATCGCTTCGGGGACGGGCGCTACCGCTACTTCGCGCATCCTCTACCAGAGCTGATCGATGGCGCGCGCGGCTCGTTCTACGAACACCTCGCGCCGATCGCCAACGCCTGGTCACAGCGGCTCTCCGGAGAGACGCCTACCTTCCCCGCGACTCACCAGCAGCTGCTCGAGCGCTGCCACGTCGCCGGTCAGGAGCGACCCACGCCGCTGATCCTGCGCTACCGAGAGGGCGACTGGAACGCGCTTCACCAGGACCTCTACGGCCAGGTGTACTTCCCGTTTCAAATCCTGACCGTGCTGTCTGACTCCGCCGAGTACGAAGGGGGCGAGTTCGTGCTGATGGAGCAGCGCCCCGCGCCCAGAGCCGCGCCCACGTGCTCCGTCCAGCGCAGGGCGAGTTCGTGATCTTCCCCACTCGCGAGCGTCCGAACGCCGGCAAGCACGGCTATCACCGCGTCGGGCTCCGCCACGGCGTCAGCACCGTCACCGCCGGCGAGCGAACGGCGCTGGGGATCATCTTCCACGATGCCAGCTGAAAACCTCACGAAGTGGCTCGAGCGGCGTCCGACCGCACCATGATCGCCCGCCGCGGCTACTGCCGACACCGCCTCTTCTCTCCAGCGACCCGCACGCCGTACCAGCCCGGGTACCGCCCGTGCGATGGTCAGCCGGTCTTCGAGTCCTCGGCGACGACCGTAATTCGCTGCACCTCGTTATTGGCGTAACCGCCTAGGTTCCACGGAGTTTCGAGCGGCTGTGAATTTCCGGCGGTGTCCGTGGCGCGACAGCACAGTTCGTAGACGCCGGGCTCGCGAGGCTCCCACTGCCATTCCCACGGTCGCCACGCCCACTTTGAGCTCTGCGGGCCAAGACGCGCCTCGCTCCAAGAAAAACCCCCGTCGACGCTCACCTCAACCCGGGTCACCTCGCCGAACCCTGACCAGGCGCGGCCGCGCAGCATGCAGGAACCTAGTCCGATCCTGCGCTCGCGGGTCGCAAAGTCCGGGATTCCAGGGGGAATCATCAGCGAGCGCGGAAGCATCCGCGTCACAGGCTCGCCATCCTCCTCGGGAGTTTGCCGCACCCGGTAACCGCGACGCTGTTGGTATCCCTCGAACGGCGTCTCGAGCACGGTGATTCGCTCGAGCCATTTCACGCTCGTCATCCCGTACCAGCCGGGCACGATGACCCGCAGCGGGAATCCGTGCTGCGGCGGCAGAGGCTGACCGTTCATGGCGTAGGCAAGCAGCATTTCTTCGCGCAGCGCCTCGGATAGTGGCAGGCTGCGTTCGAACTGCTGCTGCTCGCCGCCCTCGACCCCACGGTCAATGGCTCGGAACAGCACCTCGGTCGCTCGGTGTTCCACGCCCGCCTCTTCGAGCACGCCCCGCAATGGGGTACCGGTCCACTCGGCGGTCCCGATCGCCTCGAGGAGCCAGGGCTGACTGAGCGGCCGTGGTGAGAGATGAGCGCGTCCATTCCCGGCGCATTCGAGTGTCACCGAGCAGGTGACCGCGGGCCGGGAGCGTAGCTCCTCGAGTGACAGCGACAGCTGGTGGCGCACCGATCCGTCGACCTCCAGCCGCCAGCGAGCCGGATCTACGACTGGGATGTCGTAATGGATCAGTAGGTAATGGAGCCCGGGCGGCGTGACGTCGTATGCGAGCGCCTCGAGCGGCAACCCGTGGTTGCGCGTCGCCAGGCGCAGCTCCTCAGGGGTGAGCTGCTCGGACGGTACCGTCCCTGGCGGCGCGGCGGAGGGATGTGGAGCGTCGGTTGCCGTGCGCTGATTCTAAGCGTCAGCATTGCTTCGCCTTGATCAAACCGGCTCCGTCCACACCAGGGCGCGACCGTCGAGCACGATCGCTCCGTCCTGGTTGCGGATCGTTGTCCGCAACTTCGTAAGCGGTTTGTCCTCGCGCGCCTCAAGCACCTCCACCTCGGCGGTTATCTCGTCTCCAGGCCGTACCGCCTCCTTGAACGACCAGTCCACGTGTAAGAACACGCTGCCCGGGCCCGGCAGATCTTCGGCGACCACGGCATTGAGCAACCCAGAAGTCACGCCGCCCTGCACGATGATTCCTGCGAACTGCGACCGGGAGGCCGCCGCCTGGTCGTAGTGAAGCGGGTTTCGGTCGCCGGTGAGCTCGGTGAATAGCTCGATGTCGCGGTCGCGGACAACGCGAGTCCTGCGCGCGACCTCTCCGACTGAAGGACTTGCCATCAGCACATCCTAAGTCTCGAGCCAGCGAACGTCAGCTCGCGCCACTCGAGGCGTACCGTCATGAGCTAGACGTTGCCCAGACACCTGATCGTTTGGATCAGGTGTCGCGCCACATGGACGACTGGTGATGATCGATGGCGCCGGCCACCTTGCGCCCCTGAAGCCGCCGGACGAGTTCGCCAGCTTGATGCTGGAGTTCTGTGTGAATCAAGTATGGGCCGCTTTCACTGAGCCGAGTGATGCGCTTGCCGCCATGGACGTTCAGCTAATCCCGCTACCGTTGTGGGAAGTGACGCTCGAGAGCGTGATCGCTAGAAATGGAGGCATTTGCGTCTGGTGCGGGCGGCAGCCATGGCGAGAAGATCTAACGGCCGAGCACCTACTTCCGCGCGCCAGACAAGGCCATGGCGTCGCAGAGAACCTCGCTGTCGCGTGCCGCATTTGTAATAAGCGACGCCGGACGCGATCGATCGCTGCTTATGTGCGCGCGCAGCTCAAGGTTGGGGAAAATCCTCGAGTGGACCTTTTGCGCCACGCACTCGAGCGCCTCAGCCGGTCGGCTTCTCGGCGCCACGCGGACTATGCGCGCCGGGAGCTACATCTGCTGCAGCGTCTCAGCCAGCGGGCGCGATGCGACCAGCGGTAGTCCATCGACCGGGTGAAGGAGAGCGGCACGGTGCCGGCGGTGCCTCGCCGGTCATCAATGAAAGCCGGTGGCGCCGAAATTGTGGATCGCTGTTCTTATCCGAGACGACCATAGAGCCAGGGTCTCCCGGCGGTGGACGGTGTTCGGTAAGTGGCATAGGATCAAGAGCGTCTCTGAGGTCCAGCACGAGGAGGGAGTGACTTGCAGTTGAGAAGGCGTGCCTGCCGTACCTTTGCTCTGGTCGCGACGACAGCGCTGACGAGCGGAGCGCTGATCGCCGCCACGAGTACCGCTAAGTCCTCGCCATCCCGCGTCGCGGGCACCACGATCCACGTCGTCGAGCACGCGATCACCGACACCGAGATCCCAACCGGCGGCGGCAAGGACGTGAAAGGGAACATCCTCACGTTCAGCAATCCGGTCTTCAATGCCGCCGACAAGAAGCAAGTCGGCCACGATGAAGGCTTCTGCACCCGGATAGCACCCGCGCAGGGAATCTGGGAATGCTTATGGACGACCTTCCTCAAGGGCGGACAGATAACCGTGCAGGGGCCGTTCTACGACACGCGCAACAGCGTTCTCTCGATCACTGGCGGGACGGGGATCTACCGAAATAGCCGGGGCGAAATGGTCCTGAAGTCGCGCGACCAGGGAAAGAAGTACGACTTCATCTTCAAGCTCGCCTGATGGTCACCAACCGACGTCGATCCTGATGGGGCTCCAGGCACGCCTCAGGGACGGCGCTCGCGCGGTCGCTCAGGCCAGGGCGGCCTTGGCGCTGTCCATGTCGTCGGTGACGTCTACTACCAGCGCCTCGCGTTGATCGGCGATCCCCATCCCGGCGTGCTCGAGCGCGCCGGCAGCGCGCGCGACCGCATCGTCGGCGATCAGCGGATGGATGACTCCGCGCCCCTCGCCCGTGAACGCGCACATCCCCTCGATGTTCACCCCGGCGGCGCCCGTTGCCCCCCGAGTGTGGCGAGCTGGCCAGGCTCGTCCTTGAGCACCACAGTCAGATTGGTCGCCATCGCTCAGCCCGGGCATCGCGTCCACGCCATCGACTGGGAAGCATTGAGGTGAAGGGCACGCCACGCAGGCTACGTCCTGCCGACCATCACTTTCAAGCCTTGCCTGCCCGCTGCTCCGCCCGATAGACATACTCGACGATCGTCGTCAGCTGACTGGAAGTGAGCGGTGGTCGCACCGGCATCTCGCTCGCCAGCTGACGCAGGACCGCGCGACCAAACTGGTATCCGAGCAGATCACCTCCCTGCTTGTGCTGAGACTCGTTGCCGACCAGCGAATGACACGCGCTGCAATCCTGCCTGAAGAGCGCCGGCCCGCCGCGGGGCTGCTGGGCGCTCGTGGCGCCGCAGCCGGCAACAACGCCGGCCGCCGCGATCGCACAAAGAGCTACCTGCCATCGCATGGGTGCGGAGGGTACGAGGGATGTCGCGGCACCCCCTCCGGCGAGATGATCAGCTCGGATCGGTGCAACGCGCCATGGGCTAACCGAACGCGTACACTCGGCCGCCGGCCGCGACGAAGATCCGCCCCCCGCTTGCGGCTGGCGTAGCGAAATGGGCTGGCTCGCCGATCGAGGCGCTATAGCGAACACGGCCGCTACGCGGGTCGAGCTGAAAGAGCGTTCCGCCGCCAATCGCCCACAAGCCTGGACCAGCGAGGATCGGGGAGAACGTAGCGGCGGCCTGGCTCCACAGCGGCTGCAGCCGGTCACCATTGACACGGGCCGCCGCGACTCCGCTCGTGCACGGGATGTAGATCGTCCCGTTCGCATACGCGTCGCCCCCAAAGGCCGCGTCGCAAATGCTGCCCGAGGCGAGGGGATGGCCGAGGCCTCCTAGCCGTCTAGTGCTCAGCAGGTATCCGACCCCCGTCTTGCCGATGATGAACGCGCGCGAGCCGGGTAGCAGCACCGGGCCGGTGGAGCCGAGGTCAAGATCAGCGGCGCTCAACTGCGGGGCGTTGCGGGGAGCGAAGAACCCACTCTCGCGCAGGGTAGGCGTGAGGCGGATGACCGCGTCGCCGAAGTCGAAGCTGGTCGTGGAGCTCCCGTTCCCGGTCGCGACGTAGAGATTGCCGGCGCCATCCACGGCCGGCCCCGACGGAGCCCAGATCGCGCCCTCGCGGGCAGTTGGCACTTTGTAGGCCAGCACGCGTCCATGGGGGGCCGAAGCGGGAGCGCCCAATACCCACCCGTGGTAGTCGCCACAATCACCGAACAGCCCGCCGTAGGCGACGTACACGCGGCCGCGCGAGAGCGCCAGCGCGGCGCGCTGTTGGTGGGTGCGCGGATCGGCTCCCGGCGGATCGATCTGCCGCTGCCAGCGGACGCGACCGTTCGCAAGCTCGAGCGCCACGAGGCGGTGCGCGAAGCGCTGGAAGGTAACCGCATAGACCACGCCAGTCGAGGAATCGACTACCGGAGTGCCGGTGATCCCTGAAGGATCGATGTCGCCGCACGGCAGGTCGCCCCCGGGCACCGGGGTGCCGAGGTGTGTCCGCCACCTGAGTCTGCCGGTAGTGGCATTGAACGCATACAGCGAGTCGTTCCCGGTGGCGACGATCACGCTGCCGTCGGCAACGAGCGGCTCGGCGTAGACCGCGCCATCCACGCCCGCGGTCCACAGGCGGTGCGCACGCCCCAAGCCGGGTCCGAGTGGGTCGGCTCCGGTCCGCGCAGGCTCGCGATGATACGTGGGCCACGGCGCCCCTTGCGATACCGGCGAGGAGGCGCTTCCACCAGCGCCAGAAGCCGCCGAGACGGTCCGGGAGGCTGATGCTCGTGCTCCGGTGGTCGATGAGGTCGAGTGCGAGCCACCGCAGCCGACGAGCACGATCGCAACCACGCTCGCCAGCGTCCATACCTGCAACTGCCGCACCTGCGACATCGTAGAACGCCCGGGGTCCAAGGAAGTCAGCTTCGAAACCTGGTTGGTTACGAATCCGCAGCCGGGGTACTACTCTGATCGTCGCAATATGAGATGTTGATGTCTCACAATGATATGCTGTTGTTTAGGACAGGAGCGAAGATCGATGTCGCAATCGGGAGCAAGCAGATATCCAGGAGACCGGCCGACCAATGGTGCTCGCTGGGCAGAGGGCTGCGTCTGGGAGGCCGATGACCGGGCCATGTACGCGGCGCGCGAGGCCAAGGCTTGTTGCGACTACGCACGTGAGGTGGCGGAGCGCGGTCAGGCCAGATTGAGAGAAGCCGATCTAGCTCGGCGAGAGCTTCAGGTGGACGTCGATCGCGAGACCGAAGAAGCTTGCCGTGAGGCCGAGGCGGCCAAGCGGAGAGCCCAAACCCGGATCGAGGAGGCTACAAAGAAACTGGCCGAGGCCAGGCGGCTGGTAACCGAAGCGCGGGCGCCGGGCGGCGCGACAACCGAGGAGCACAGCTGCTCATCCTGGCAGCTCACTCACCGGGCCTTGGAAGTCGACGAGTCGCGCGAGCGGCACGCGAGCAGCCCGCACTCAGCGGCCTATCCCCAGTGCGAGCTCAGCGAGGACCGCCTCGACTACCGGACCAGGAAGGAACTCGTGGTGCTCGCAGCCGCACGCGGGATCAAGAAACCGACCAACCTGACCAAGAGCCAACTCGCCGAGGCGATCGCCAACGCGTCCCGTAACCACCGGGAGACATCGACGAAGGCGTCATGAGCCTGCAACGGCTCATGGAGCTTCGGCGCCGCAAGCAGCTAGCTGATGGAGACCTATGAAAAGGGTTTCCAGTCAGGAGAAACTGTCCTGCAGAAGGTAGTTTATCGCCCGGCCACGAGCCGGTGCCCGGGTATGACGAGCTCAACGTCCAGGAGATCCAGAAGCTGCTCGCCGAAGGTGACGTCGAGCTCGCGACCCGCGTGCGCGACTACGAACGTCCCCGTACGCAAAGCCGATGTGATCGTCGTTGGACTGGGCGCGATGGGTAGCGCCGCGAGCTCCGAGCTCGCCGCGCGCGGCGTGTCGGTGATCGGGATCGACCAGTACACCCCACCCCATCCCTGGGGCTCGACGCACGGCGATACCAGGATCACCCGCCTTGCGATCGGGGAAGGACGGGAGTACGCGCCGCTGGCACGCCGCTCGCACGAGCTGTGGCGCAGGATCGAGCAGCAAACGGGGGTCCCGCTGCTGAGCCAGGTCGGAATCGTCATCCTGGCTCACCCCTGGAGCCAGTTCCTGCAGGAGACGCGGATGGCGGCGCGCGAGTACGGGATCGAACACCAGGATTTGACCGGCGGCGAGCTTCGAGCCCGCTTTCCGATGTTCGCAGCCGACGAGCGAACCGAGGGCTATTTCGAGCCCGAGGCCGGGTACGTACGGCCTGAGGCGGGGGTGGCGGCGCAGCTGCAGCTCGCCCGCCGCCGCGGCGCTCACCTCCGGCTGGGAGAGCGCGTCGAGCGGTGGACGGCATCATCGGGCGGCATCACGGTCATCACCGACGCGGACACGTACCGCTCAGAACAGCTCCTTCTGTGTGCCGGGGCATGGCTTGGCGAGCTGTTCCCGGACGGCCGAGGGATCTTCGCGGTCTACCGGCAGCTGCTCTACTGGTTCCCGATCCGCGAGGGGTATCAGCAGCTCCGCGCGATGCCGACGTTTGTCTGGGATCTCGGCGCCGAACAGCGAGGGTTCGTTCACCTCGATGGTTTCTATGGCTTCCCCGCGATCGACGGCCCCGCCGGCGGCGTAAAAGTGGCGTCGGAGTCATACGAGCTCACTACGACAGCGGACGGCCGCCAGCATCCGGCCACCCGGGCCGAGATCGATTGGATGTACGAGCGGTGCGTCGCGCGGTATCTGCCTTGGCTTGGCGCCGAGCCGCTGAAGACGGTGTCTTGTCTTTACACAAGCACCCGTGGCAGCCGGTTCCTGATCGACCGGCACCCCGAGCACGACTCGGTCCTGATCGTCTCCGCCTGCTCGGGGCACGGCTTCAAACACTCGCCCGCGATCGGCGAAGCCCTCGCCCAGCGTTTGGTCGGAGATGAGCCCGATATCGATCTGAGTCCGTTCAGCTTCTCCCGCGCACAGCGCTAGAGCCGGCAGCGGGGAGACCAACCAGTGCGGCGCTTCGTTCCCACAGCGCTGCGGCCAGCTCGGGGTCTCGAGCGGCGACGCTCGGCTGCACCACCTTCTCGTCCTGGACGTACTCGCCGCTTAGGCGTTCGCCCTCCGCCGAGGTCGCGAGCCACACCAGCGAGCGCGCGCCGCGCTCGGGCGAGCGGAAGAACGGCCCACCCAAGGTTGTCAGCACCTTCCAGATGCCGCTCTCGTTCTTGCCGAAACCCGTCCGCACCACGCCGGGATGGAAGCAGTTGGCGTGCAAGCCGACCGCGCGCTTGGCGAGCTCGCGCGTGAACAGGATGTTGCATAGCTTCGTGGTGCCGTAGACGCGCATCGCCGCATAGGAACGCTCGGACTGCAGGTCACCGAGGTCAAGCCTGCCCTCAGTGTGCGCGTCCGAGGCGGTCGTCACCACGCGGCCGCCGTCGAGTCGGTCGAGCAGCAGGTTCGTGAGCAGGAACGGCGCCAGATGATTGAGGGCGAACGTCCGCTCAAATCCCTCCGCGGTGAGCTTACGCTTGGCGAAGAGCGCCCCCGCGTTATTGGCCAGCACGTCGATGCGCGGATGGCGATCGCGCAGCTCCGCGGCCAACGACCGCACGCTTGCCATCGACGTCAGGTCGGCAACTTGCGTGTGAACCGGCCCGCCGCCGCCAGCCGCCTGCGCCGCACGCGCCGCCTCGTCAACGCGCTCGCGCTCGCGTCCGACCACCACCACCTCCGCGCCTCGCTTGGCCAACTCGACCGCCGCGGCGCGACCGATCCCGCGCGTGGCTCCAGTGATAACGACGACCGTCACTTCCCCGACTCTACCCGCGATCCGTACCGGGCTCGACGCAGACGCGCGACGGTGAGCCCACTAGCCCGCCAGTCATGGCTGCCACTGGCTCGGCGGCCGCGCCCGCTTGCTGAAGCACGGCCGGACGCAAGCGCCACGACCTCGCCCGGCTCTGCCCATGGGAACCGCGCCGTAGCTCGGCGCCCAAGTCACGGCGGATCTGAATGTTTCGCTTCAGCTGGCGCGATCGGGGTATTCGATGCTCTGCAATGAATATCCAGTTCGACGTCGCTGACGGCATCCACCGCGTGGAGGATTCGTTCACCAACTGGTATCTGGTGCAGGAGGACCGGCGCTTCAGCGTTGTCGATAGCGGCGTTCCCGCCTCATGGCAGTCGCTACAGGAGGCGCTGCGGAGGCTAGGGGCACAGGCCGACGACGTCGAAGCCGTCGTCCTCACGCACGGGCATTTCGATCATCTCGGGTTCGCCGAACAAGCCCGTCAGACGTGGAATGTGCCGGTGTTCGTGCATGAGAACGACGTTCCCTTGACCCAGCATCCGTGGCGGTATGACCACGAGCGCCCCCGCTCGTATTACTTCGCCACGCAGTTGCGAGCGTTGCCGATAGTCGCCGCGTTCGTTCGAAATCGCGCTTTCTGGCCCGCGCCGGTCAAGCAGGTCACCCGTTTCAGCGACGGGCAGTTGCCGGTGCCGGGATCACCAACCGTCGTGTTCACCCCAGGCCACACGCATGGCCACTGCGCACTGCATTTCCCTGGGCGAAACGCAGTGATCGCGGGGGATGCCGTCGTCACCCTGGATCCGTATACCGGACGGAAGGGACCGCGGATCGTCGCCGGAGCCGCAACGGTCGACAGCGCCCGCAACCTGCAGGCGCTCGATGCGCTAGCTCGCACGCAGGCGCAGACGGTTCTAGTCGGCCATGGCGCGCCCTGGACCCGCGGTGCCGAGGAGATTGTGAACGAGGCACGCCGCGCCGGCGCCTCTTGAGTCAGAGGAGCTTCGATCACCCCGGCGACCGCGTCGCCAGCTGCCGACTGGTCACGCGCGACGAGCTGACAGTGGGTCGCCGCCGGCGCCGACGGCAACGCCGATCTTCTCCAGCGACACGTCCATCGCGTCGTTCCAGGTGGTCGCGATCCGAGACGCCGCCTCCCGTTCCTCGCTGCAGATGCGCGCCGCGATACTGGCAGTCGTCGGGTCACCCGCGCGCTCGGCGACCCGGCGCAGCAGCTCGTAGACGGCGATCTCGAGATGCTCGAACGCGAACGCAAACCCCGCAAGCTTGATCGGGGTGTCGGGCTGAGCGGCGAAAAACGCAGTCAGGTTGATGGCGCCCGCCCGCAATGCGTAGTCCTGCAACCGTGAGGGGCCCGCGCCGCGTGCCTGCAACCGAGCTTCTAGGAGCCGCAGGTGTTCGCGGGTCACATCGACGTGGTCACTGAACGCCGCCGACAGGGACTCCGCGCCGGCTAGTGGCCTGGCCGCCTTGAGCAATTGCAGACTCTGCGTCTCGATCGCATGCGCGTCGCGGAGATACGAGACCAGCTCCTCACCGGTCGCGGCGGTTCCTTTTTCCTGCAGCGACGCGTCAACCGCGGCGTCGAAGCCGCTGGCGAGACGACTTGCCATAGCCCGCTCCTCCTCCGCGATCCGACGTGCCAGCTCGATCAGCTGCTCGTCGTTGGCGCGGCGAGCGGCGCACTCCAGCAGCCCGTAGGCGGCCGACTCCATGTTCTCGTAAGAGAAAGCGTGAGCGGTCAGCTTGCCCGGCGTATCGGGATTCGCGCGCGCGAACACGATCATCGCCACGCCCCCGACGCGGCCGGCGAGATCCTTGAGCGGGGAGGTAGTGCCTCCCCGGTTCTCCAATGCCTCTTTGATCAGCCGCTCGTGCGCTCGCGTCTGCTGCCGATGCTCGACGAATGCTCGGATGAGCTCGGGTCCTTTGGCGATCCGGGGGGCGAGTTGCAGCTGTGCCAGAGCCTGCAGTTCGATCGAGTGGACGTCGGCCAGGAACTTGACAACCTGCTTATCGATCGATCGCGAGCTCATTGGTCGCCTCCGACCATGCTGGCTTCCTACCCGGGACTCAGCGGACGCCACCACTCCTCGCCAGATGCCTTACCAGCGCGGTTGCTAACCAACATGATGGCGTCGCCAACCGTTGAAAAGGAGCTCCATGGCTTTCACCGCAACTGCCGCCCTCACCTTGCCGACCACGGTGATCGGGTCCTGGCCGCGCCCGGCTTGGTTTACCGAGAGCATGTGGGGTCGGCCGCTGGACACGGCAATGATGGATCGGACCTACCGCGAGCAGTTTCAGGACGCGCTTTCCGTCGGGATCTCAGATCAGCAGCGGGCGGGTCTCGACATCCTCACTAACGGGGACTATTTCCTCGATGCCGACTTCGCTGGGCGCCCTGGCATAACTATCCGCTGCAGCGGTGGCGGGGTCTCGAGCATGACGAGCTTCAACCGGCCGACACGCGGTCGCCACTCCTTTGGCGACGAGCAGGGCACGCTGTTGCAAGAGATCTACACGTCGTGGCGATGGCCGATCGTCACGGGGAAGATCGCCGCGAATCCGCGCAACCCGTTGGAGTACGCCAAGATCTGGCGAATGGCTCAGGCCAGGGCCGTCAAGCCGGTGAAGTTCGGGACCGTCTCGGCCCAGGTCATGGCGCTGTTCCTGGACTCGCATACGCCCGAGTACCCGCAAGCGGATGGTGCCCGGCAAATCATTTGGGACATGGCAACCGCGATCAACCTCGAGCTGCGCGAGCTGGCGGCCTCCGGCTGCCAGGTGATCCAGCTGGAAGAGCCGACAATTCACTTCACATCTGCCTACACGCCGGAGGACCGCGAGACGCTCGAGTTCCTCGTCGAAGCGCTCAATCACGAGATAGCGGGCCTCGAGGGCTGCGAGGTATGGATCCACACCTGTTGGGGCAACCCGATGATGCAGCGGGTGTTTGACAAGACCTCCTATCGGGACGCCATCGAGCTGTACCTCGATCGCGTCAACTGCGATGTCTGGACGGTCGAGATGAAGGATCGAGGCGGAGCCGACCTGGAGCTGTTCGGCAACTGGCGAGAGACGCTCACGAAAAAGATCGCGATCGGAGCCGTGAGCCATCGCCAGCTGCAGGTCGAGCGCCCTAGCGAGGTCGCCGACCAGATCCGCCAGGCCGCAAGGTTCATCGACCTCGACAAGTTGATCGTCTCCTCGGACTGCGGTTTTGGCCGCGAGGGCCTGGGACGCGGGCACGCCTTTTCAAAGCCGCAGCGCTCGCGATGGGCGCGAACATCGTGCGCAGGGAGAACGGTCTTCCCGAGACGTACGTCCCGGCCGCTGATGAGAAGCTGGCGATGGACAAGGTCCCACCTACCTACATCGAGTAGCGGCGGCAGCGAAAGGACTCGTGACGACGCCGGATGGGTGGCCATCACAACTCGCCGACCCGGTATTTGTCTCCGGCAAAGAGCCACGGAATTCAGAAGTTCCTCGAAGGTACGGAGGCGGCGCTGATGGGCCGCACGACGTTCGAGCCCGCGCTCAAAGCGGGGCTGACGCTCGAGCGCGAGCGGGCGCTTCCCGGCGGATCGGTGGAGATCGTCTACGCCTTGACCTCGGACGCGAGCGCTGCGCAACGCGAGGCGCATTGATGGCAGCGTGCACGGCGTCCCTTGAGTCAGCGCCGATCGATGATCGGCAGCACCAGGTGGGAGGGGTGCGAGCGGTCGTGGAAGACCCGGTTGACCGCCTCCACCCAGTCGTCAGGGCCCTCGCTCGCGATCGTCCCGCCAGTGTTGGTGTTGGCGTCGAAGCGGGGGAAGTTGCTGCTCGATACGTCCAGCCGGATCCGGTGCCCCGCACGAAACACGTTGGCGGTCGCCCATAGGTCGATGCGGAGCTCATAGACCTTGTGCGGCTCGAGGGGGTTAGGCTCACTCATCGAGTCGCGATAGCGGGCGCGGAGAATCCCATCGGTGAGGATCTCTGCCCGGCCGTCGGGGTGCAGATCCACCAGCTTCCCGGTGAAGTCGGTGTCATTCGCCGTGGAGGACGCGAACAGCACCAACTCGACTGGACCGGTCACCTCGACGTCGCGCTCCAGCGGGGCAGTGGCGTAGGTGAGCACGTCGGCGCGTCCAGCGAGCGGCCGCTGGTCGCGGGGACCGGCGTTGGCGGCGACGAACAGCCCGGGCAAAAACGTCGCCCCGCCGAGCGTCGGCACGGGGTTGCGAGGATCGTAGAGGTAGGTGTCGTGCGGCTGCTCGTCGGGAGGCTCCGAGGACAGCGCGCCGTCGCCCGCGGCGGTGTTGGCGTGCCCTTCGCTGTGGAGGTAATAGCACGTGTATGAGGTGTCGGGAAGCGGCCAATCCTGCTCGTCTCGCCAGGCGTCGATGCCCATGACGAAGATCTGTACCGGAGGATCCTCACCGGCGCCGTTCTCGACGCCCTTGAGGTGATGGTCGAACCACCGCAGGTGTAGGGCCGTCGGATCGAGCGCCAGGTAGTTGCTCAGGAAGCCGTAGCTGCGCTGGGCAAACCAGCCCACCGAATCGCCGTGTGCCCACGGGCCGATCACCAGCCGTGGCCGCCGCGCGGCCGGTGTGGCGCCGTGGCGCTTCATCCCGAGGTAGTTAGCGATCGTGCCACCCAGGAAGAGGTCGTACCAGCCGCCGATGTTCAGCGCCGGCACGGCCATCTCACCGTAACGCTCCCTTGGCGCGATCGTGCTCCAGTAATCGTCGTAGTCGGGATGCTCCAGCCACTTCAGGTAGTACGGGGCCAGTTCTGAGACCAGCGGCACGTCGGTGAGCGGCCGCCGGCGATAGAGCGCGTCGTTGTCGTCGATCGCGGCAACCAACGCCTGGAACTCGCCGGTCGCGTCTTGCCCCGCCGCAAGCCTCCGCAGGACCTCACCCATCGCCAGGAAAGCCAGGGTCCAGTTCAGGTTGAAACCCAGCTCGAAAGCCCCACCCTGGTAGGCCCAGCCCTCGTGATAATCAGCGGCGGTCACGTATGGGACGACCGCTTTGAGCGCGTCGGGCCGCTCGCTAGCTGCGCGCCACTGCGTCGCACCGAAGTAGGAGCCGCCCGCCATGCCAACGGCCCCCGAGCACCACGGCTGCGCCGCGACCCAGGCAACCGTGTCGATGCCGTCCGCGCCATCGTCGAAGAAGGGATCGAAGTCTCCTTGTGACAAGTAGCGCCCGCGCACGTCCTGAACGACGCACGCATAACCTCCTTGGACCGCCCGCATCACCTCGAACGAATAGTTACGCAGGGCCGAGAACTCCTTGTCGTAGGGAGTGCGCTGCACGATCGCGGGCAGCGCACTCGTGGCCGCCGGGCGGTAGACGTCGGTCGCGAGCGCCACGCCGTCGCGCATCGGGACCATGACGTTCTTCTCTACGTGGATCTCGCTAGACACCCCAGCTCCTCCGGCGCTCGACACGCTATCACCCGCTGTTTGCGCGGCGCGGCTATGCTCAGAGACTTCTAAGCGCATGCACCAGTCCCCTGTACCGGCCGAGCGAACCCGGCGCTCTCGGCAGTTGCCTGCGGACCGCCGCGGCCGCGCGCCGGCCGGCCAGACGGTGCGAGTGATGCTCTCCGCCCAGCCAGCGAAGACCCGAGCTGCCACGGCTATCGGCACGAAGATGCTCTCGTGAGTCCTTCGCGACGAGTATCTGACCCGTACGAGACCGCCGAGGCGCCCGAGCCCGGGGCGCACGACGGCGCTCACCGCTCGACGCAGAAGTCGGGGGTCAAGCGAAGCTTCAACGAAGCGGCGCACAAGCTCGGATATTGGCCGGTCAGCACAGCGCCGCGCGCGAAGGACACCGGTCCTTCCGCGGCCCTTCAGGCCGCCGCCGATGACGATCGCGACGTCGTCGCCCACGCCGGCCGCGCGCTGCTAGCGATCGGCGCGCTGGGGATCGTCTACGGCGACATCGGGACGAGCCCGCTGTACACCGAGCAGGTCATCTTCACCGCTCACGCCGATGCAGCTCACACCACGACCGCCGGGGTATACGGCATCGTGTCGCTGATCTTCTGGGCGCTGATGATCGAGGTGTCGATCAAATACGCCGGCTTCATCATGCGCGCCCACAACCACGGCGACGGCGGGATCATGGCGCTCACGGCCCTGATCCAGCGCCGCAACATCGTCCGCGCTGGGGTGCTCGTGACGCTCGGCATCTTCGGCGCGGGGCTGTTTTTCGGCGATGGGATGATCACCCCGGCGATCTCGGTGATCTCAGCCGTGGAGGGCCTGAACGTCGCCACGCCCAGCCTGTCGCACCTGGTGGTTCCGATCGCGCTCGCAATCCTGATTGGGCTGTTTGCCGTGCAGCGATACGGCACGGGCGCCGTCGGGTGGACGTTCGGGCCGGTAATCCTGGTCTGGTTCGTCGCAATTGGAATCCTTGGCGCGCGGGAGGTGGTCCAACATCCCGGCGTGCTCGAGGGCCTCTCGCCGACTTGGGGCGTGCGGTTCATGTTCGACCACGGCTTCGCAGCTTTCTTTACGCTCGGCGGCGTCGTCCTGGCCGTCACCGGCGCTGAGGCGCTATACGCCGACCGAGGCCATTTCGGAGCGGGACCAATCCGCTTCACCTGGTTCCTGATCGTCTTTCCAGCGGTGGTGCTGTCTTACCTCGGCCAGGCCGCGTTGATCCGCGCCCACCCGAGCACGATCGTAAATCCCTTCTACCTACTGGTACCAAGCGGCGGGCGCATCGCGATGGTCTTCCTGGCCACCGTAGCGACGATCATCGCCTCGCAGGCCGCGATCACCGGGTCTTTCTCAGTCGCCAAGCAAGCAGTGCAGCTGGGCTTTCTGCCGCGCTTGAGGATCGTTCACACCTCGAAGGTCGAGGGCCAGATCTACGTGCCGCTGATCAACTGGTCACTGTGCATCGGGGTCGCGGCGCTGGTGTTGTGGTTCAAGCACTCCTCCAAGCTCGCCAACATATACGGCGTTGCCGTCACCGGCACGTTCGCCCTCAACACGCTGCTGTTCCTCGCCGTGTCGCGGGCGCTGTGGCGGACTCCCAAGTGGAGGTTGGTCCCGCTCGGCGCGCTGTTCTTGACCGTTGAGATCTCGTTCTTTCTCGCGAACATCGCCAAGATCGGTCACGGCGCCTGGCTTCCGCTTGGCGTCGGGCTGGTGATCGCAATGGTGATGGTCACCTGGCGGCGGGGCCGAGAGATCGTGACAGTCAACCGGACCGAGCAGGAGGGCTCGCTCGATGAGTTCCTCCGCGGCGCCCGCGAGGCCGAGCCGCCGCTTTGCCGCCTCCCGGGCACGGCGATTTTCCTCAACCCGAGCAAGCAGACCACGCCGCTCGCGCTGCGGGCGGAGGTCGAGCACAACCACGCGTTCCACAACAAGGTCGTGATCGTGTCGGTTGACCCGATCAGCGTTCCACACGTCGACGATGTAGATCGCTGCGGGGTTGAGTGGCTCGGCCAAGGACTGTTCAAGGTCCAGCACGTCACCCTGCGGGTCGGCTATCAGCAGAAGGCAAACGTGCCAGACGCGCTGGCGCTCGCCCGTAAGCGAGGGTTGCTCGAGCGCAACCTGGATTTGGAGCACGCCTCGTACTTCGTCTCGCGGATGACGATCACGCCGACCGACGCGCCGGGGATGAACCGCTGGCGCAAGAGGCTCTTCATCGCGATGGCTCGCAACGGGACCACGCCGGTGGAAGCCTTTGGACTGCCCACCTCCCGGACGGTGATGATGGGCTCGCAGGTCGCCTTATAGCCGCTAGGTTCACGCTGACTGGACCGCGCGTCACGGTGACCGCGATCGAGCGAACTCGGCCTGATGTAAGCTGGTCCGATCCCCGAAAGACCACGGCACGATGCATTCTGTTCGGTTCGGCTGGTGCCGGTTTTGGTGTTTCTCGCGCTGATCGCCGCGGCTGTAACGGGCACGTTCGTGCTGCTGAAACCGCTGCTTTTTCTAGCCCTCGTGCTGGGCCCGGCACTTCTCCCGCGAGCGATCCTGTATCCCGACGATGATCTCCCGCCGAGAGGCTCCGGCGCGGACGACGAAGGGGGTCGCGGCCCGAGGCCGCCGGCTGCGCCGCGCGGTTCGCCGCCACCCGAGATTCCGCTACCCGATGCCGAGCAGGCGGGCGTCAGGGTGCGAGACCACGGACGCCGGACACTGATTCGGCCGCGCCGGCGTCGCGCCGCACGGGAGCCTCAGCGCACCCCGGTCAGGCGCGATTAGCCGCTCCGGCCGGCGAGCGACAGCGACGGATGCCATCTCGCTGCGTGTCAGCGTGGCCACCGATGCACCGGAACGGGCGGCAGCTCACCGACCTCGTCCTTGGACAAGCTCAGCGTCACCTCATCGTTGTCGATGCTCGCGCACGCCACGACCGGGATCGAGACCTCGCGCTTGCCCCACAAGTGGCCGTGCTCGAGCACTAGGTGCGTGATCCGATCCTCGGCGTCGACCGCGAAGCCGTCCACATGCCCGAGCCCGTGACCGTCCGACGAGACTACGGCGCTGGCGCGGCGGATCTCGACTTTTCCCTTGGGAACGCGGTCATAGACGTCCGAGACATGATCGTCGTAGGCAATCGCAGGGATGCTTGCTCCAAAGTCACCCCCCAAGCCGGTCCCGTAGTACGGCAGCGCCAGGATGTTCTCGATCCCCACCTCCCAGTCGGGATCTTCAACGACGGCCTCACCCAGCAGGAGGTAGGCCGACTTCTGAAGCCGCTCGAGCTCGTCCACCTCGCCGAGCGTGTAGTCCAACGAGATATCGGTGCTCTCGGAATCTCGAGCGTGCGCCCGGCCGGCCGGCACAAGCCGCGCGAGATCGTGACGGTGCTCGGGCTGCACGACCAGATGTGTCACCCTGCGCGACGTCGGGTCGATCACGACGTCGGCCAGCTCGCCGTACAACCCGTCGGCGCAATGAACCGCGCTACCGAGCTCGAGTCGCATCGAGACCTCCAATCACGACGTCAGGTACCTCGGCAACAATAGTTGCAGTTGCTCGACGTTGCGGTTTGGCTCTCGGTAGTTGGTTGCGCGCCACGGCGGCGGGTGCTATAGGCAGTCGTGAGGACCGGGTCTTCTAGAACATCGAGTCAGGTTTTCATTGCGCGCTCCCCGCTCCCGCCGTCTCGAGGCTGCTGGCGGCCCCCTGCGGCTCGATTTGCGAGGCGTTTCCAGGCGAAGGCGTCGACGGCCGACATCACAATCCGGGGTAGCGCGAGCGTCTGCCGATCGGCGACTGTTGCCGCCGTGGCGATGGGGATTGTTCGCGACGCTGCTGCTTCTGGCCGCGACCGCCTATGTGGTCTTCACGCTAGAGCGCTCGTTGCCAGCGCCGTCGGTCGTCCCAACGCCCGCGTCCGTGGCATTCACGGGCCCACACCGAGCGCTGGCGTGGCCGGGCCAGGGCCAGGCCGCCGTGGGCCTGGAAGGGGTGGGTCTGATCGCGTCTCACGGCTCGCACCGGCCGACGCCGATCGCGAGCGTCGCCAAAATCATGACCGCCTACATGGTGCTCCGCGATCACCCCTTGCGAGGGGGCACGGACGGGCCACAGATCACGGTGACGAGCGCCGACGTGGGTGTCTATCAGGCCGATAAGGCCGCCGGGCAGTCCGTCGTCGCGGTCCAACCCGGTGAGCCGCTTAGTCTGCGCCAGGCGCTCCAGGGCCTGTTGCTGCCCTCCGGAAACAACATCGCCACTCTGCTAGCCAGATGGGATGCGGGCAGCCAGGGCGCGTTCATCGCGAAGATGAACGGGGAGGCGGGGGCGTTAGGCCTGTCGCACACGCACTACACCGACCCGAGCGGCCTGCAAGCCGGGACGACGAGCACAGCCACCGACCAGGTGCACCTCGCCATGCGGGCGCTCGAGATCCCCGCGTTTCGAGAGATCGTGGCGATGCCGGAGGTGACGCTTCCAGTGGCGGGGCGGCAGTTCAACGTCAACGGAATGCTCGGCAAGGACGGGATCGTGGGCGTGAAAACGGGGTCCACCTCGCAGGCGGGAGGATGCTTCGTGTTTGCTGCCCATCAGGTAGTCGGCGGGCGGACGGTCACTGTGGTTGGGGCGGTCCTCCATCAACTCGCCACGCCCGCGCAACCGAGCATCATCGAGGGCGCGTTCCACGCGAGCACGACGCTGCTCGCGAGCGTGCGGCACATCCTGGTGACGCGCCAGGTTGTCGATCGCGGCCAGTCGCTCGCGTCGATCAAGAGCTCGTGGGCGGACCCGATCGCCGTCCCCGCCGTCAGATCCGTATCGCTTGTCGGCTGGCCCGGCTTGCCGATCCGGAACACGATCGCAACCGTGAGCCACCCCGCCGTTCCGATCAAGGCGGGCCAGAACGTCGGCGTGGCCGTATTCGCGTCCGGCGAGCAACGGGCGCAGGTCCGGCTCGTAGCCTCGCGCGGGCTCTCACAGCCCTCACTCACCTGGCGCCTCACTCATCCCTGAGTGATGGAGCTGCCAGCCGGCCCGCGCGCCCCCGCCGCCTGGCAGACGATCGGCTGGATGGCGCGGCCGGCGGCGTTCCTTCAGCAGGTGCACCAGCGGTTTGGCGATCCGGTCACGATTCGCACGTACTGGACCGAGGAGCCGATGGTGCTGTTCTCGGCGCCGGACGCGGTTCGCGAGGTGTTCAGATTGGATCCGGCGATCGCGCCTGCCGGCCAGAGCTGGGAGTTCTTGCGCCCATTCGCCGGACCTCACTCGATCCTGCTGCTCGACGGGGACGAGCATTTGCGCGAACGGCGGCTCCTGCAAACGCCGTTCCACGGCGAGCGGATGCGCGCCTTCGCGCCGATGATGGAAGAGCTTGCCCAGAGCGAATTCGAGTCTTGGAGCGGGCGCGTGATCGCGCTCGAGCGGATGCGACAGCTGACGCTCGAGATCATCTTGCAGAGCGTGTTCGGGGCCCGCGAGGACTCCGAGGCCTTCCAGCTGCGCGAAGCGATCGAGAGCACGCTCGCGGGTGTTCGTTCGATGCCGCGGATGCTCGCGATGGCGCTCGTGCAGCGCGACCTGGGACCTCGCAGCCCGTGGGGCCGGTTTCGAGTTGCCGTCGAGCGTTTCGACGCACTGCTGTTGGATCTCATCGCTCGGCGGCGAGTCGAGCAGCTCGAAGACTCGCGCCCCGCCCAGTCCAAGCAGGCACGATCGCGAACGCACAGTGATCGCCACAAGCGCGATTCGGTCCTCGCGCTGCTGCTCGAACAGCGTGACAGGGACGGCAATCCGCCCAGCGACCGCCACCTGCGCGACGAGCTCGTCGCGCTGCTCGTCGGCGGCCACGACAGCTCGGCGGCGTCGCTCGCGTGGGCGTTTGAGCGGCTCGCGCGGCACCCCAGCGTGCAGGCACGGATACGCGAGGGCGACCCCGCGTACCTCGACGCGGTCGTGAAAGAGGTGCTGAGAGTGCGCCCCGCGCTGACGATCGCCCCACGCCGCCTGCTCGAGCCGGCGCGGATTGCGGGATGGACGCTGCCGGCGGGTGTACAAGTCGCGGCGTGTCTGTGGCTCGCGCTGCGCCGCGGTGACCTCTGGCCCCAGGCTGGCGCGTTCCGGCCGGAGCGGTGGCTAGGCGGCCCGCAGCCGAATCCGATGTCGTGGATCCCCTTCGGCGGGGGCGTTCGGCGATGTGCCGGAGCGCCGTTCGCCGAGATGCAGATGCGGGAAGTGCTGCGCGCCTCGGCGCCGTTATCGATCAAGCCGATCCGTGGCGAGGGCGAGCGCGCCCGACGCAGCATGCTGGTCGTAACGCCGCACCGCGGCGGCGAGGTGTGGATCGAGCGCCGGTGACCGTGTGAAGGCAGCGCTCCCGCCACGCGTCTTGCGTGCGCCGCTAGCGAGCTGACGCCGGCGACATGCAGGCGCGGCGGGCCTCGTCCTCGTATGGATTGCGGGCGTAGCCGAATCGCAGGTAGGAGAGCGGCATCCGCAACGGGCGATGCTGCATCTGCCAGACGTGGCACAGCTCATGGCAGAGGAGCTGGTCGTCTCGCAACAGCTCGCGAGAGCGCAACAGGATCAGGTTCCACATCGCGTAGCCATCGAAGCGGCGGAACCATGGCAGGCGGAACAACCAGTCGAGGCACAGCACCCTGACGTGATCGATGCGGATCGGACGCTCATAGAGGGCGAGCGCGTCGAGGCGCGCCTTGGCGCGAGCGAGGACGATGCTGGGCTCTTCACTGGCGCCCGGCTGGCGCCCCGACTCAAGCGTCGACATGCTCGACTTCGGCGAAGCGCTGCTCGAGTTCGCGAATCTCGCCGATGCCGATGAACTCGAGGAAGTCTTCGAACGACAACAGCGACCCCACGACGTCGATTGGGGTGCCGTCGGCCTTGATCTGAGCCAACACCGAGCGCATCGCCACCGTCGCCACGAGCAGCGTGCTGAGCGGGAAGATCACGAGCTTGAATCCCAGCTCGCGCAGGAACTCGTGCGTCACCGATGGCGTCTTGCCGCCCTCGGCGTAGTTGAACAGCAGCGGCACCTGCGCGAATCTCCGCGCGACCGCCTCGATCTCCTCGGTCGATTGAGGAGCCTCCACGAACAGCACGTCGGCGCCTGCCTCGCGATACAGCTCGGCGCGGTCCAGCGCGGCGGGCATTCCGTCAACAGCCCTGGCGTCGGTACGGGCGATGATCAGCAGCTCGGGCGACCGCCGCGCTGCCACCGCCGCGGCTACCTTCGCCGCCATCTCGGCTGCCGGGATGACCTGTTTGCCTTCCAGGTGACCGCATCTCTTGGGCATCACCTGATCCTCGAGATGAATCGCGCTCACGCCAGCTGCCTCGTATTCGCGAACGGTCCGGATCACATTGATCGGATTGCCGTAGCCGGTATCGGCGTCGGCGATCACGGGGATCTCGACCGCCTGAACGATGCGGCGCGCGTTATCGACCATTTCCGAGAGCGTCAGCAACCCCACATCGGGCCGGCCCAACCTGGACGCGGCGCTTCCGAAGCCGGTCATGTACACGGCGGCAAACCCGGCCTCCTCCACCAACCGCGCCCCGAGCGCGTCATAGCAGCCGGGAGCAAGCACCATCTCCCCCGAGTCGAGCAGCTCGCGCAGCGTTGCGCCGCGGCCCTGCGGCGCGCCCAGCAGGCGCCCCATCTAGACCGACCTGGGAATCGGCGCCGCCAACCGCATCACCTCGCTGAGGTTAGTGGTTCCGGTCGTCCCGGACCGTCGACGTGCATGCGGTTTGAGACGATTGTGAGGTGGTGATTCATGTGTGGGCGTTTGTCGGGATTGCGCTGGTGGTGATCCTCGCGCCTGGCCCCGACACGGTGCTGGTGACCAAGAACGCGGTGCTGCACGGCCGTAGGGTGGCCCTGGGGACCTCGTTCGGCGTCAATACCGGTCTCATGATCTGGACGGCTGCAGCGGCGTTTGGCGTCGCCGCGATCGTGCGCGACTCAGCGATCGCGTTCACCGTCCTGAAGCTGGTTGGTGCCGTGTATCTCGTCTGGCTGGGCGTGCAGGCACTGCGCGCGGCCCGAGGCAGCGGTGCCGGCGCGCCTCCCCGCACAGGGGACCCGCGCGAGCGCGTCAGCCCGCTGGTCGGGTTCCGCCAAGGCCTGTTCAGCAATCTCGCGAATCCCAAGATCGCCGTGTTCTTCACCAGTCTGCTGCCGCAGTTCGTCTCCTCCCGGGAGTCGGTGCAGTTGCCGTTCCTAATGCTGGGTGGCCTATTCGTGTTGATCACGCTGGTTTGGCTCTCCAGCTATGCGCTGCTCGCAGCCAAGCTCTCGCGCGTGCTAACCCGTCCGCGGGTCAAGGCCGCGCTTGACCGACTCACGGGCGTGGTACTGATCGGCCTCGGGGTCCGCCTCGCGCTCACGCGCCGCTAGCGCCCCCGAGGTGTCATCGCCGCCCAGCCGCTCTGCGTGAGCGCGCAATCGCCTGAGATGATTGCCACCAATGGCGGCGGTCGACGACACCGTCGCGCAACGCATTCGTAAGGAGCTGAGAGATGGCCGACTCGCCCGCATCCCCTGCGTTCGTCACCGGCGTCGACTTCGTCGCCGTGCCCGCGCGTGACTTTCAAGCCTCGGTCGATTTCTACGGCAGCGTGCTGGGCCTGCCGTTCGTAAAACCGTGGGGCGAGATGCCGGGCGCCGAATTTCAGGCCGGAAATCTGACCATCGCGGTCATGGAGCCGACCGCCTTCGGTCAGGAGTTCCGCCCCCACGCGGTCCCGATCGCGCTGCAGGTCGACGACGTCGTCGAGGCTCGCAGCCGGCTGGAGTCCCGCGGCGTGCAGTTCGTGAGCGACCTGATCGACAGCGGTGTCTGTCACCAGGCGATCTTTCTCGACCCCGCCGGAAACGCTCTGAGCATCCATCACCGCTACGCGCCCAGCACCCAATGACGACCCGGCATCCGGCAGAGTCGCGATCGCCTCAGGCGCGTGGCCGGTGCGAGGAGCGCCCTCGCTGGCTACTGTCAGGCGAGGCAAAACAATCAGGAGACAGACGATGAGGCTCGAAGGGCTGCACCACGTGACGATGATCACCGCCGACGCTCCCAAGAACGTCGAGTTCTACGCCGACGTCCTCGGCCTGCGGCTGGTCAAGAAAACGGTCAACTTCGACCAGCCCGACGCCTATCACCTCTACTTCGGCGACGAACGCGGCACTCCGGGCTCGATCCTCACCTGGTTCGAGTTTCCCGGCGCGGCTCAGGGGCGCGCTGGCGCGGGCATGATCCACCTGCTCGAGCTCGGTGTCGGATCGGAAGATTCGCTGGACTTCTGGGAGGAGCGCTTGCGCACCCGCGGTTACCAGAGCTCGCGGCAGGGGGGCTGGCTGAGGTTTACCGATTACGAGGGGCTCGCGTTCGCGCTGGTGGTGGCCGGCGGCGATGATCCGCCGCTGCGGGCAGCCCATCCCGAAATCCCCGCCGAGCACGCAATCGTCGGGATCCAAGGAGCGCGTGCGTACACCCGCGAGCGCGTCGTAGGGGAGGAGGTCACGCTGCTGACGCAGACGCTGGGATTCGCCCATCTAGGCGAAGGCGATTACCGTCTGGAAGGCGTGCGGCGTCATTTTGGCTGGGCCTACGATCCCGCTCCCGACCAGCCCGGCCTGCAGGGCGCTGGCACCGTGCACCACATCGCTTGGGCCTGCTCGGATGAGGACCAGCTCTCCTGGCAGCAGTTGGTTCGCGAGACCGGCGCCCACGTCACCGACGTCCTCGACCGCGAATACTTCACCTCGATCTACTTTCGCGAGCCTCGCCACGTGCTGTTCGAGATCGCGACCATGTCACCTGGATTTGCGGTCGATGAGGATCCCGACCACCTCGGCGAAGAGCTGCGGCTGCCGGCGCAACACGAGCACCTGCGCTCGCGCCTGGAGCAGCTCCTCAACCGGGTCGACAACCCGCGGGTAACCCGCCGCCAGCAGATTGGCGCATGAGCGACCTCGTCTGCGACGCTCGCCCGGCCGCCGGCGAGCCGGACGGGATCCTCATCCTCCACCATGGCCGCGGGACCGATGAGCGCGATCTACTCGGCCTCGCCGACCTACTCGATCAGCGGCGGCGACTGCACGTGGCCACCCCACGTGCGCCGCTCCAGCTCCCCGGATCTCCCGGTTACCACTGGTACGTGGCGCCCCGGGTTGGCTATCCCGACCCCGCCACCTTTCACGCCGCCTACGTCAAGCTCGCGGCGCTGCATGACGAGCTGTGGGAGCGAACCGGAATCCCGCCCGAGCGAACCGTTCTGGGCGGTTTCTCGATGGGGACGGTGATGAGCTATTCGCTCGGGCTCGCGGGGGAGCGCCCCGCGCCCGCTGGGATTCTCGCTTTCTCGGGGTTTGTCCCGGTCGTCGACGGGTGGGAGCCCTCGCTCGCAGATCGCCAGCAGCTGAGCGTGTTCATCTCCCACGGCCGCCAGGACCCGGTGATCGAGATCGGATTTGCCCACCGCGCGCGCGACCTGGTGTCCGCCGGCGGCCTCGAGGTCGAGTACCACGAGCACGAGCTAGGCCATCAGATCGAACCCACCCAGCTGGCCGCCGCCGCCGACTGGCTCGGCCGCAAGCTCCCTCGCTCGTAGAGGCCTACCGGGTCGAGAACGAGATTGGGCACTGGGGTCAGCGACTGACCCCGCTTTACACTCCCTGCCCGAGATGGGTGCAAACGCCTCCACGCTTCGAGAGGTCGCTCGCATCGCTGGCGTCTCACCCTCGACCGTGTCGCGGTTTCTTACTCCTGACCGCCGTCACCTGGTGAACGCGGACACCGCCACTCGTGTCGAGGAGGCGATCCGTGTCGCCGGCTACTCCCCCAACTCGCTGGCTCGCGGCCTGAAAACGCGTCGCTCGCTGACCGTTGGCGTTGTCATCCCCGACCTCAGAAATCCCGTGTTTCCGCCGATGGTTCGCGGGATCGAAGACCGCCTCGAGCGCGACGGCTACACGGCGCTGATCGTCAGCACCGACAACGATGCCGCGCGCGAGCGACGCAGCTTTGAACGGCTCCGCGCACGGCAGGTCGACGGATTGATCTGTGCGACCGCGACGCGTGAGCACGAGGCGGTCTCCAGGGCGATGGCCGACGACGTCCCGCTGGCGCTGCTCAACAGGACGATCGCCGAGGGAGGCGTCAACGCCGTCGTCCCCGACGACCGCCTCGGCGTGAGGCTGGCCATCGACCACCTGGCGGAGCTAGGTCATACGGCGATCGCCCACGTCGCCGGTCCCGCGCAGACCACCTCGGGCCAGCGCCGCCGTGCGGGCTTCCGAAAAGCGATGCGCCGTCGCGGACTCCAGGTTCCCAAGGCGCTGATCGCAGAGGCCGAGGCGTTCACCGAGGCGGCCGGACACCGAGCCGCAAGCGAGTTGCTCGATTCGGATGAGTCGCTGACCGCGATCGTCGCTGCCAACGACCTCCTGGCGCTCGGTTGCTGCGACGCTTTGCGTGAGCGCGGGCTGCGATGCCCCAACCATGTCTCGGTTACGGGGTTCAACGACATGCCGTTCAGCGATCGCTTCAACCCGCCGTTGACGACCTTGCACCTGCCTCATCATGAGCTTGGGGTGCTCGCAGCGGAGCTCGTGCTTGCCAGCGTCGCTGCCGGTGCCTCGACGCTCGAGCCGCGCGAAGTGCTGGTCGAGCCAACGCTGGTGGTCCGGCGCTCGAGCGCTCCGCCCGGCTGAGTCCTCCGCTCAATGGGGGGCAGCCGGAGCCCCAGCTGCCTCCGGCTCGCGGCCGTTGGCCCCGGCCGCTGCGACGTCGGGATTGTTGCGGTGCGACTCGATCTCGCGCACCACGGGCAGCGGCCCGCGCGCGGTGAAGATCCCTCCTCGCCCAGCGATCAACAGCTCCTCGGCGGGGAATCTGGTGATCACCTCGCAACCGTCGCTCCTGACCACCAGCTCCTCCTCGATGCGGGCGGCCGACCAGCCGTCCGACGCCGGCCAGAATGTCTCGAGCGCGAACACCATCCCCTGCTCGATCACCTCGGGATGATCGATCGAGACAAGGCGGCTGATGATCGGCTTCTCCCAAATCGAGAGTCCGATGCCGTGCCCGAACTGCAGCGCAAACGCGGCCTCCTCGTTCGCGAAGCCGAACTCCTCCGCGCGGGGCCAGACCGAGACCACCTCGTCGGTCGTGACGCCGGGCCTGATCTTGGCGATCGCCTGATCGAGGATGTCCCGGCAACGCTTGTATGCGTCGAGCAGCGCGCGCGACGCGCTCGAGACCGCAAACGTGCGGTAGTAGCAGGTGCGGTAGCCGAGATGGCTGTGGAGGATGTCGAAGTACGCCGGATCGCCCGGTCGCAGAACGCGATCGGAATATACGTGCGGATGCGGGCTGCAGCGCTCGCCCGAGATCGCGTTGACGCCCTCCACGTGCTCTGAGCCGAGGTCGTAGAGGACCTTGTTGACGAGGCCGACGCACTCGTTCTCGCGCATGCCCGGCCTCAGCGCCCGATACAGCTCGTCGTACGCGGCGTCGACCATCATGCAGGCGTGGTCGAGCAGGGAGATCTCGTCCGGGGTCTTGACCACCCGCGCGCTGGCCAGCAGCTGCTGTCCGTCCACCACCTCGATTCCCTCACGCTGCAGCGCGAACAGAACCGGTGGCTCGATCACGTCGACGCCCAGCGGTTCGCCGAGCAAGCCGCGCGCCTCGAGCGATAGCTTGATCTTGCGCGCGACGTCCTCGGCCCGGCCGGACTCCGGCGACATCGCCCCGCGCATTGTCGAGATCCCGGCGGGAGAGCGTCCCTCGAGCCATGGGCAGTAGAGCTCGTGGTGGCGCGCGGCCGAGCCGAAGTCCCAGAGGATCGGGTCGTCGTTTTGAGCCAGGAGGGTGAAGCGCGCGAGCTTGTCCATCGCCCACGTGCCGATGTGCGTCGAGGTGATGTAGCGCACGTTGTTCATGTCAAAACACAGCAGCGCGCCGAGGTCGGATTCGGCGAGCAGGCGCTTGACGCGATCAAGCCGCTCGCGGCGGAGCCGGTCGATGTCGACCCGTTGCTCCCAATCGACCGCCATCAGCCCGTAGGTCTTGCCCATCTCGGTCCTTTCTCGCAACCCGTGTCGGTGCTCGCTTGCAAACGCTTGCGGACCACTCGGGGCCTGTCAAGTCGCGCGCGTCGGGCGGCAGCTCGGCCGGCCGGCCGCCTGCCCGCCGAGAAGACGAGAAATCGCCACTCGATCGATGACCGCACGCCGTGTCCTAGGTGTAGTTCCTGAGTAGGTTGGTCCATCCGGGCCTCCTTGGAGGCTGAGAGCTGGCAAGCAACTCAGTCCCACCAAGGAGGACACCGGATGAGGCTTCACGCTAACGCGGCGCTCAGTCTGAAAGGTCGTCGAGAGCTCTGTCGTCGGGTTGTGGAGGGGGAGCGGACGGTGAGCGAGGCGGCCGCGGCCGCCGAGGTCAGTGTCCGCTGCGCGCGTAAGTGGGTGGCCCGGTATCGCGCTGAGGGCGAGCTCGGGCTGTTGGACCGTTCCTCGGCTCCGAGGTCGATCCCGCATCGCACCAGCGAGCGGCGTGTCCAGGCGATCGCCGCTTTGCGGCGTCTGCGGTTCACGGGGCCCGAGATCGCGGAGATGCTGGGGATGGCGCTGTCCACCGTCTCGGGGATTCTTCAGCGGATCGGGATGGGCAAGCTCGGGCGGCTGGGACTTGAGCCGCCTCAGCGCTACGAGCGCGAGCGGCCGGGCGAGCTGATCCATATCGATGTCAAGAAGCTGGGGAAGATCAAAGGCGGCGCCGGCAAGCAGGCGACGAGTGGGGTCAGGCGCAACAAGCGCATTCGTCGACGTGACAGTGACGGTGTGCCCCGCAACATCATCGGCTGGGACTACGTCCATATCGCGGTCGACGACTGCACACGGATGGCCTACGCCGAAGTCCTTGAGGACGAGAAGGCGATCACCGTGGTGACGTTCCTCAGGCGGGCCGTGGCGTTCTTCCTGCAGCACGGCATCACCGTTGAGCAGCTCCTCACCGACAACGGCTCGGGATACCGCTCCACCATCCACTCGATCGCGTGCCGCGCGCTCGGGATCCGGCACCTCCGAACGCGCGCCTACCGACCCCAGACCAACGGCAAGGCCGAACGGTTCATCCGTACCCTGCTGGGCGGCTGGGCCTATGGCGCTCTCTACGGCAGCAGCCACCAACGCACCGCCTCTCTCGAGGGCTGGCTGTGGTACTACAACCACCAACGAAAACACTCAGCCCTCGGCCACAAGCCCCCGGTCGCTCGCCTCAAACAGCGAACCAACCTCCTCGGGACTTACACCTAGGATGGGTGAGGCATGGCGAGAACCAGGCCAGTGGACTCGTATGACCCCGCCACGCTCGCGAGCGCGGCGGCCGAGCTCCCGGGCCGCGACTTCTTGCAGGCGATCATCGACGGTCGCCTGCCGCCACCGCCGATTGCGGGCCTGATCGGCTATCGGCTGGTCTCGGTGGGCGACGGAGAGGCGCTGCTTCGCTGCACTCCGGACGAATCCACCTATAGCCCGATCGGTCTCGTCCACGGCGGCGTGCTGTGCACGCTGCTCGACTCCGCGGCGGGCTGCGCGGTCCAAACGCTGCTGCCACCCGCCGCCGAGTTCTCCTCGATCGAGATCAAGGTCAGCTTCCTGAGACCGCTCCGGCCTGAGGACGGGGAGATCGAGGTCCATGGGCGTGCGCTTCGTGCCGGCCGGCGAGTCGCGTTCGCCGAAGCTCACGCGCACGACTGCGATGGCGATCTGCTGGGCCACGCTACCTCGTCGATCTCAGTGCTGCGGCCGTGAGCGCGACAAGCTGCGCCAAGCCGTGCTCGATCCCCATGCAGGGGACGTTGATTAACCGTCCGCGCGCCTGGGCTCCCCTCCGCGCTATCCAGGCGATGTCAGCGCAAGCACCAGCTTGCCGGTGTTCTCGCCGGTGAACAGCTTCAGCAGCGTTTCCGGGAACGCGCTGACGGCGCCGTCGACGATGTGTTCCCGTGCCCGCAGCCGCCCGTCGCGCAACCACCCCGCCAGCTCGGCTGTGGCCCCGCGGAAGCGGTCTGCGTAGTCGAACACCAGCATCCCGGTCATCGACCCGCGGGCGGCGATCAGCGCCAAATAGTTTGTGGGGCCGCGCACCTGCTGGGCGTTGTACTGCGAGATTCCACCGCAGATCACGATCCGCGCCCCGCGCGCGAGCCTAGTCAGTACGGCATCCAGGATCTCGCCGCCTACATTGTCGAAGAACACATCGACCCGGTCGGGCGCGCGGTCGCGCAGGGCCTCCTGGAGGTTCTCCGACTTGTAGTCGATCGCCGCATCGAATCCAAGCTCCTCGACGATCCAGCGACACTTCTCCGGACCGCCGGCGATCCCGATCGCCCGCGCGCCCTTGAGCTTCGCGATCTGCCCGGCGACGCTTCCGACCGCGCCCGCCGCGCCCGAGACCGCGACCGTCTCGCCCTCGCGCAGACGGGCTACCTCGAGCAGCCCAAAGTACGCGGTCAGGCCGGTCATCCCGAGAGCCCCGAGGTAAGTGGGAAGTGGCGCGAGCGACGGGTCAACCTTGATCATGTCCCCGCCGTCCGAGAGCGCAAACTCCTGTACGCCGAACAAACCATAGACGTGATCCCCGACGGCGAAACCAGGATGCTCGGAGGCGGACACCCGCCCTATCGCGCCGGCGCGCATCACCGCGCCGATCGCGACCGGCTCGATGTACGACGGCACCGCGTTCATCCACGCGCGCATCGCTGGATCGATCGAGATGTGCGAAATCGCGACGAGGATCTCGCCGGGGCCCGGCACCGGGACTGGCTCGGTGGTCAGCTCCCAGTCAGCGAGCTGAGGCAAGCCAGCGGGGCGAGCGGCAAGGCGGACTTGATGGTTGATCTGCACGAGCTTCGGTCGTGGGCAGCCAGCGGAGCCGGACTTGTCGATCTCCTCTTCACGCGGGATTGTACGTCCGCGCTGATGCTGCGCCCAACGACCGGGAACGTAAGCCTGGGAGCGCGCCGAGGTGCCGTGGCCGTTGATTCGCCGGCTCGGCGAGCTCGGGGTGGTCGGCGAGGAGATCAGCGGCTACGGCTGTCCGGGCCTCGTGATCAACGGCGCCAAGCGCTGGATTGGCAACGGCAGCCTGGCCGACGTGGTGGTGGTCTGGGCCCGGGGCGAGGACCGGCAGGTTCAAGGATTCCTGGTCGAGAAGGACACGCCGGGCTTCGAGGCGCACGTGATCGAGGGCAAGGGGTCGCTGCGCGCGGTCTGGCAGGCCCAGATGTCGCTGGAGGAGGTTCGGGTACCGCCCGAGAGCCGCCTCCCCGGCGCTCGCAGCTTCAAGGACGCCGGCCGGGTGCTGGCCGGCACCGCAGCACATGCGCCTGGGCGGCGCTCGGGCACGCGGTCGCCGCCTACGAGACCGCGCTCACCTACGCCAAGCGCCGTGAGCAGTTCGGCCGGCCGCTGTGCAGCTTTCAGATCATCCGACACCGGCTGGTCAAGATGCTCGCTGAGATCACGGCGATGCAGCTCTATTGCCTGCAGATAGGGCGCCTCGCCGAGCGCGGTCACATGACCGACACGATCGCCGGGCTCGCGAAGCTAAACAACACGAGCAAGGCTCGCCAGATCTGCGCCGAGGCCCGCGACATGCTGGGCGGCAACGGCATCCTGCTCGAGAACCACGTCATCAGGCACATGGCGGACATCGAGGCGATTCACACCTACGAAGGCACCGAGACCGTGCAAACCCTGATCGTGGGGCGCGATATCACTGGAGTGAGCGCGTTTGTCTGAGGACCCTTGGAGCGCCCGCTTGCCGCCGATTCAGCCCCCCGGTAGCATCGCCGATCAAATTTCGATCGGAGCATTGAGTGGCTGATAACCCGATTTTCCTGTTCGTCGCGGCGTACGGGTCCGAGGCTGACGCTCGCTTGGATTATGACGGGCTGAGAGAGCTGCACGCCGCTGGCCTGGTGGGCACCTACGACGCGGCGATCGTCACCAAAACCGACGGCAAGGTGCACGTCCACAAGCATGAGAAGCCGACTCAACACGCGGCGTGGACCGGGCTCGGCGTCGGCGCGCTGGTGGGAATCCTATTTCCGCCGTCGATCATCGCCTCTGGCGTGGTGGGTGCCGCCACCGGCGGATTGGTCGGTCACCTGTGGGGCGGAATGTCACGCGCCGACGTAAAGGAAATCGGAGAGCTGCTGGACGAGGGAGAGGCGGGCTTGGTGGTAATCGGGACCTCGAAGGTCGAGGAGCAGGTAGCCAAGGCGCTCGAGCGCGCCCAGCGGCAGATCGCGAAAGAGCTGAACGCCGACTCCCGCGAGCTCGAAAAGCATCTCTCCGACGCGGCGTCGTAGGCCGCGCGCTCGAGATCCACGGTACCGGCACCTATTCAGAGCTGGACGGCCTAATCGCCGACCTCTTGGTGGTCCGCCAGGCGCTCCTCGGAAGCCAGAGCGGGCCCGATTCGGATGGGGCTGCTGGAGCTACCGCGCTCGAGGCAACCTGTAAACGGCGAGGCACCGAGTGTAATTTGGGGTGATGACCTTCTCCGAGAAACACTTCGGCCTCACCGGGCTCGCGACGATGGGCGCGAACCTCGCTCGCAACGTCGCGCACCACGACATCCCGGTCGCGGTCCACAACCGCACCACCAGTCGCATGCAGAAGTTCATGGACGACCACGGCTCCGAGGGACCGCTGACCGGCCACGAGTCGGTGGAAGACTGGGTCGGGGCGCTTGCCCGGCCGCGGGTGGTGATGAGCATGGTCCAGGCGGGGGCGGCGACCGACGCGGTGATCGACGAAATTGCACCCAAGCTGGACGCCGGCGATGTGCTGATCGACGGCGGCAACGCGAATTTCCGCGACACCCAGCGGCGGCACGCCGCCCTCGCCGAGCAGGGCATTCACTTCCTCGGAGTCGGCGTCTCCGGTGGCGAGGAAGGCGCGTTGAACGGTCCAAGCATCATGCCCGGTGGCGACCGCGAGCCTTACGACGAGTCGGTCAAGCGGATCTTCGAGGCGATCGCTGCGCAGGTGGACGGGACGCCGTGCTGCACCTACGTCGGCGCCGATGGTGCCGGTCATTACGTGAAGATGGTCCACAACGGGATCGAGTACGCCGACATGCAGCTGATCGCCGAGAGCTATGACCTGCTGCGCCACGGCGTAGGGCTGGAGGTGCCAGAGATCGCGCAGCGCTTCGAGACCTGGAACGAGTCCGAGCTCGAGTCGTTCCTGATCGAGATTGCGGCCCGGGTGCTCTCGAAGACCGACGGTGCGACCGGCAAGCCGCTGGTCGACGTGATCCTCGATGCCGCCGAGCAGAAGGGGACGGGCCGCTGGACCGCCGAGAACGCGCTGGAGCTCGGGGTCCCGCTAACCGGGATCACCGAGGCGGTGTTCGCGCGGACGCTGAGCGCGCTCAAACAGCAGCGCGAAGCCGCCGCCGACCGGCTGGCCGGCCCGACCCCGTCCGGCACCGGCGATCAGTCGCTGGCCGAGGATCTCGAGCACGCGCTGTATGCCTCGAAGATCGTCTCCTACGCCCAGGGGTTCGCTCAGATGGCGGCCGCCGCCGACGACGAGGGCTGGGACATTCACCTTGGCTCGATGGCGACGATCTGGCGCGGCGGGTGCATCATCCGCGCCCGCTTCCTGGATCGCATCCGCGAGTCCTACGACGAGCAGCCGCGGCTCGCGAACCTGATGCTCGCCGACTTCTTCGCCAAAGCGCTCGAGGAAGCTCAGGACCCCTGGCGCCGGGTGGTGGCGAGAGCGGCCGAGATGGGAATTCCGACGCCGGCCTTCTCCTCATCGCTGGCTTACTACGACGGCTACCGGCGCGCCCGCGGCCCCGCGAGCCTGATCCAGGGGCTCCGCGATCTGTTCGGTGCCCACACCTATCACCGCTCTGATCGGGAGGGCACGTTCCACATCATGTGGGGCGAGGACGGACGGGAGGTCGAGGCCTGACGTGACACCCGCGGTACGCGTCGCGGCCTTCTCGATACGTCACAGTGGTTACAAACATGCCTAACTCCGGCGGCCGGTTAGGCATGAAGCTCTGACCATCGCCGGTGTCCGCCTGCCGGTCGGGCACGGTCGCCACCGATAGGCTTCGGCGAGCCGTCGGTAAGCATCGTCGGCAGGGGATATCAGTTAGTGCCGTTGCGTCTGCTCACCGCACGTTTCCGTGTCGTTGCACCCATGGTGGTGTTGGCTGCCAGCCTGATCGTGGTTGCGATCAGCGCCGGCTTGGCGCGCGCCGCCGCGCCCCAGCTGGTGCAGGAGGACCTCGTCACAAGCAGGGCGTCATCGGTTCCGTCAGCGAACGCATGGGGAGCCAACGCAGACCGGTTGGTCAGGGCTCGCAACGGTGACCTCTACACGACCTATGTGGCGAGGGGACCTGACAGCGAGCACTTCCGCTGGGTGCTCGCGAAGAGATCCGCCGGCGGCACTCGCTGGAAGGCAGTCACCTCCGGCCTCACCGCCCACGAACCGGGCAACCCCCCAGCGGTGCTGATCTCTCGGTCAGGAACGGTGTTCGTGGTCACGATCTCACCGTGGAACAGCGGCGGCGCAGGCGCACCTGAGATCTGGGATTCGGCTTCCAAACGCCAGACCGTGGTCCACGGCCATTGGCTGACCGGGAAAGCGATCCTGGTCGCCGGCTCGTTGTATCCGTCGGCGAGCATCGACAGCAGGGGCGACATCTTCATCTGGGAGAACGTTCCCTGCCCGGATTTCCGATATCTGAACGGTCGACGAATTCACTGCAAGGGTGTCGATGTGCCGGGTACGGTCTATTGGGGATATCGGCGGGCCGGCAGTCGCGTCTGGCACGCGGAGGGGTGGGTCAGTCCCTATCGCTACGCGTACGACTTCTTGCTCCCACAGGCCCTGGGCAACTTACGCGTGGTCGGAACCAGAGACATCTTGGAGGCGCCGTTCGAAGCGCCGTACCCGTGCCCACAAAATCGGCATTACTGCTTCGATCAGTCGGTCCAGGCGCAGTGGACGAACCTGAACCGGCCTCCTACATCCTTGATCGTGGCGCGAGCCGCCGCCACCGCGCCTCGCTACCACGGCGATCACCGCGTCTCCGCCGAGGACGCGTACGTCGACACGCTGGGACGCACTCACATCCTGGCGAGCGTCAGCGACGCCAGCACCCACGGCAACTATGAGAGCGACCAGCTCGTGATCAGCCCGAGCGGGGCCGTGCAGGATGTCCTCTACGGGAGCGTGCCGTACCCAAACTTGTCGCGCATCGTTCAGGATGCAACCGGTCGCTTCTGGATTTACTCCGTCGGACCAAACATCAGCAACCATCATCGCTGCGACGTGTTCATCGCCGCGGCCCCACCGGGGGACTCGGACGGAACCGCGCTTGGCCCAGCTACTGTGATCCCGCTCGCCAGCCGCTATGACTGCAGCTCCGTGGCGCGCAATTACGATGTCTCGACGCGGTCGGGGACGACGCTCGCGAACTACATTGACGGCGTGGTCGCGACAAATGGCGGCGCCGACTGGGTGCACTATCGGATTGCCCTGCCGGTATCGTAACGGCGTCATGGCGATCGAGGAGGAGCGCGAGTGAGCAGTCAGATCAACCACGTCAGCGTCAACGCGCTTGACCTGCAGGAGTCGGTGGATTTCTACGTCGAGCTCCTCGGAGCGGAGCCGATCCCGACGCCGAACTTCGGCATCCCGGTCCAGTGGCTCGCGCTTGGCAACACCCAGCTGCATTTGTTCGAGCGAGACATCCAGCCGACCACTCACCACCACTTCGGGATCACGGTGGCGGACGTCGAGCCGGTGTATCGGGCCGCGGAGCGCCGCGGCGCCTTCGACCGCCAGGCCTTCGGCAACCACCTCATCGAGCTCCCCGGAGATCTGATCCAGCTCTACATTCGCGATCCGGCGGGCAACCTGGTCGAGCTGGACCACCACGGCGTGGACCGCCTGCCCGACGATCTCCGCGCGCAGGTCAAGCAGCTCTGGGACCTCAATCCCCAGAGCGAGGAGAACATGCGCGGGCGCCTGTTCGTCTACAACTAGCTCGCGCGCAGGGGTGCTAGGCGCCTCTCGGCTCGCCCCGGATCTCCGGCTTGGTGCGATTGCTCGGCCGACGCCGGGCTAGCGCGCAGGCGTCGCTGTAGGCTGCAGCACGCTCGATGTTGCTCTCCGCGCCCATCGACGGCTTCCGGCTCGCGTATAGCCGCGAGGGGTCGGGCGCTCCGGTGATGCTGCTGCACGGATGGCCGGGCGATCACCGCGACTGGCGGCAGGTCACCGAGCTCTTGCGGGATGGCGTCGAGGTGGTAGCGCCCGACCTTCGCGGCTTCGGGGAATCCGACAAGCTCCCGGTGGAGCCGGCGCGCGCCTACTCGCTCGGCGCGCAGACCGCGAGCGTGGTCGCGCTGATCGAGGAGCTTGGGCTGCAGAGGCCCGTGATCGCCGGCTACAACGTCGGCAGCCGGGTTGCTCAGGAGGTCGCTCGCGCTGCCCCGGAGCAGGTCAGCGCGCTGGTCGTCGCTCCCCCGCTCCCCGGCGTGGGCGACAGGGTCCTGAGCGTGCAAGCGCAGCGGGAATTCTGGTATCAGGCGTTTCACCAGCTGCCGCTCGCCGAGCAGATCATCGACGGAAACGCCAGCGCGGTCCGCGCATACCTGAGACATTTTTGGTCGCACTGGTCCGGGCCTTCTTTCACCCTGGAGGAGAGCGAGCTCGAGCGTCTCACGTCGCTGTATGCGCCGCCGGGCGCGTTCGTCGCCTCGATCGGCTGGTACCGGGCGGGCGCCGGGACGGTCGCCACCAGCCTGGCGGAACGGGCCCCCGCTCCGGACCAGCGAATCCCCGTCCCCACCACGGTCCTGTGGCCCGAGCACGACCCCTTGTTCCCCCCGGAGTGGGGAGACCGGCTCGAGCAGTTCTTCAGCGACGCGAGCTTGCGGGTGCTCGCCGGCGTCGGGCACTTCTCGCCACTGGAGGCGGCACCGGAGTTCGCGAGCGCGATCTCGGACGCGCTCGCATCGACATGAGCCTCGCCGGCGCGGGCCGCACCGGCGTCAGCGTCACGACGCGCTCGCCGTCGGATCGCCAGCGAGCAGTTCGCAGAAGCGCGCCGAATCGACGTTGCCGCCCGACAGGACAACTCCCACTCGAGCTCCGGAGTCGAGCGCGACCTTGTGCTTGAGCAACGCGGCGAGCCCCGCTGCGCCGCCCGGCTCGAGCACGAGCTTCAGGTGCTCGAAGGCAAAGCGCATCGCTGCGATCAGCTCAGCGTCCGAGACGGTGACGATCGCGTGGAGCAGCGCCCGGTTGATCGCGAACGTCAGCTCGCCTGGCGCGGTCACCTGTAGCGAGTCCGCGATCGTGCGCGGAACATCAATCGTGATCGGGCGATCGGCGGCAAGCGAGCGGCGAAAGTCGTCGGCCGCCTGCGGCTCGACGCCGATCACCCGGGCCCTCGGACAGCATGCTTTGATCGCCACCGCGCAGCCGGCGATCAGCCCGCCGCCGCTGACGGGCGCGAGCAGCCAGTCGAGGTCTCCGCTCTGCGCGACCAGCTCGAGCGCGGCCGTGCCCTGGCCGGCAATGACCAGCGGATCGTCGAACGGGCGCACCAGCTCGAGCCCGCGTTCGCGGGCGATGCGCAGCCCGATCTCCTCCCGATCCTCCGCGTAGCGGTCGTAGATCACCACCTCGGCACCGTAATCGCGGGTCCGCTGAAGCTTCAGCGCCGGTGCGTCGGCGGGCATCACGATTGTCGCGCGGGTGTCGAGCAACGAGGCGGCGAGCGCCACCGCCTGCGCGTGATTGCCCGAGGAGAACGCGAGCACCCCGCGCTCGCGATCCGCGAGCGGGATCGAAGCGATCTTGTTGTAAGCGCCCCGGAACTTGAATGAGCCGGTGCGCTGCAGCGACTCCGCCTTGAGCAGCGCCCGAATTCCAAGCAGCTCATCGAGCGCCGCGGAGGTGATCACGGGGGTCCGATACGCGACCACCTGCAATCGGCTCGCCGCGGCTCGAACGTCATCGATTCCGACCACCCCGCGAAGATAGCCCCGGTGAGAGAATCTTGCCGGTGGCGCCCAGCAACGTCGACCTCGTCCGCCGCGGCTACGGGGCGATTACGCGCGGCCATCTTCATGTACGGGCGATGGAGGGCACCGACCTTCCCGCCGCAGCCGTGACCTCAGCCGCCGCCTTCGGCATCGATCTCAGCCGCAACGCGGCTCGGGAGCTCTGGCAGGCTCGCGTGGCCTACACGCTCGACTCGGATCCGGGTGGCTGCTTCGTGGCCGAGCGCGCCGGGCGAGTGATCGGAGCTGCTCAGGCGATGCGCCGCGAACGGTTGTGGTGCCTGTCGCTGTTCGCCGTGGCGCCGCACGCGCAAGGCGCGGGTGCCGGGCGCGCGCTGATCGAGCGGGCGCTGCGCTACGAGCACGGCACCGATGCGGGGCTGATCGTGAGCTCCAACGACTCGCGGGCGCTGCGGCTGTACGCGCGCGCGGGATTCTCGCTGCGACCGGCGTTCGACGCGGAAGGGCCAGTCGACCGGCGCGCGCTGCCGAGACCTGATCCGCGCGTGCGCGAGGGAGGCAGCGCGGATCTTGAGGCGCTCGCCGCGATCTCGCGCGATGTTCGCGGAGCGCCACATACCGCTGAGGTGCAGTTCGCCCTAAGCCGCGGCGCGCTCCTGCTCGCGCTCGAGCAGCGGGGGTTCGCCGTGGTCCAGCCCGGTTACGGAGTCTGGCTGCTCGCCGCGCGCGACGAGGGGACCGCGACGGCGCTGCTGTGGAGCGCACTAGGGCTCTCGGGGGTGGCCGATCGAGCCGCGGTCCGCTGGATCCTCGGCGGCCAGGACTGGGCGATCAAGGTCGTCGTCGAGGCTGGCCTACGGCTGACCGCCGGCGGCGCGCTCTGCGTCCGCGGCGCGCCGGGGCCGCTGCATCCGTTCGTGCCGAGTGGGCCATTCGCCTAGCTCTGCGCCGAGCTCGCGGGCTCGGCGGGGGGACCGCCCGCGCCCCGAGCGGGCTCCGTCGGCGGACTCCCCGCGGGATGATCGGGCCGCGCGAGCATGATCGCGCCCACGATCACCGCCACGAAAGCGAACACCTGCACCGCTCCGAGCACCCCGGGGGGACGGGCTCGTCGAGCACGATCGTGGAGGCGGCGATCGGAAGCGCGTTCGTCAGCAGCGTCGCGATCCCGGCCACCACCAGGGCTCCGCCCTTCTGATAGCCCAGCTGTAGCAGCGAAGTGCCCAGCGCGTACCCGACGATGAGCCCGATCACGAACGCGAACCTGGCCCCGCCCTCGGTCGTCACCTTGGTGGAGATATCCCCAATCGAGAACAGCAGCCCGCCGGCGATTCCGTAGGCGACCGCCGCGCCCACCAGACGCCTGCCGACGCCAACCATAACCAGCGCCAGCGCGGCGGTCACCCCGAGCCAGATCACGATCGCGATCGCCGAGCCGGTCGCCTTGCCGCTGCTGTGACCGATCAGCGACACCGCGAGCGCGATCAGTCCCAGCACCGAGATCGCCGCTCCAAGCTCCTCGTGCCGGCCAAGCGGGCGCCCGGAGGCTCGGGCCGAGGCGTATGCCAGCACGCCCAAGCCGCCCGCGCCGACGCTTTGGACGATTGCCAGCGGAGCGAGCGCGAGCGCCGCGACGAACAGCAAGAAGCCGCCTGTCTCCTCGGCGAATCCGCTCAGCCAGCTGCGGTTGGTCAGCAGCAGGTGCAGCGACTGCATTGGCCGGTGCAGCGACATCGATGGAAGCGCCGCTGCGGCATGCTGCTCGCGCACGTACGCAAGGTTGATGAGCGTAGTCGAGACGAGCTCGAGCACGACGGCGATTGCGATCTTGACGCCCACCCGGGCCGTCAGATAGCAGCCAGGGCGATCGCGGTCAATCCCTGGCGCAACGGTGAGCTGCGGCGGCGGAGCCGGGCGCGCGGGCCCCGCCTCGCAGCGCTATTCGTTTTTAGGGGCCTCCACGGGGACTTTTGCGACCATGACCTCGGGCCGTGTTGTGCCGTCGGGCTCGACCGGGAAGCGACCGGCGGCATCGTCGGCGAGCGAGGACAGGGCCGTCGCGAGATTGCGAATATCCTCCAGTAGGCGGGTGCGCTCGCCGCGAATCGAGCGCTTGTCGGCCTCGAGCTGGCGCAGCTGGCGATTGGCGTCTTCGGTGATCGCGACCGCGTTCGAAGCCGCGTCTGAGATGCAGCGATCAGCCTCAGTCTGGGCACGACGGGTGGTCTCCTGAGCCTGATCGTGGGCGGCGAGGAGGATCTTCGAGGTCTGCTCACCGAGCCGTTCGATCTCGGCTTCGATCTCACCGTCCGAAGAGGCCCGGGTGCGGAGCTCGGCGAGCTCCCGATCGAGCTCGATCAGCTCCTGCTCGAGGTCGCTGACATACTCGTCGACCGCTTCGCAGTCGTATCCCTGGCGCACGATCGAGAACCGCGGCGCGGTGGCCTCGGGCGGTGGTGGCTTTTCGGCGTCGAACGGAGGCTCAGTGCGGCCGTTCGGCTTCGGGCTCGTCTCGGTGCGTTCGGACATGGAAAACGTTTTCGTCAGACGATCGCTCAGATCGCCCAGAAGTGAACCCTGCGGGCGTCGCTTGGTCGGCTCCTCGAACTTGGGGTCGGGTTTGTCGAAAGCCTTCATGCCACCTCCTCTCGATTCGTGTGCCTGCATGCGTTCGCCATCGCGGCTGCGATCCCTGTCGAAGAACCTCGATGCGAGCTGTCGTGCAGCGAGGGCGGCCGCCGCCTGGCGGCCGCCCTCACCGGTCAGCTGACCGGTGAGCTGGAGAAGGCCCGCATCGAGATCGCCACCAGCGCGGCGGCAAACACCGCTACCACAGCCAAGCTCAGCCATGCCTCAGCGGTGACGTTGCCGGCGCCCCAGATGTCGTGCAATCCCTTCCTGGAGGCGTCGATCAAGCCGTAGCGCATCAACGCCAGCGCGTGGGTCAGCGCTCCCTCACGCCGCGCGCGCGAAACGCTCCCTGGCCTCGTCGAATCGACGCGCGCTGTCGACAAACGCCAGGAACAGCCCGAACTGATCATCGCGGGCGGTCAGGCATTCGGCATGCCATTGCACGCCGACGACGAAATCGCGGTCTATCGCCTCGAGGCTCTCGACGGTTCCGTCAGCGGCGCGCCCGGTGACGCGCAACCCGTCTCCGAGCGTCGCCACGGCCTGATGGTGAAACGAGTTGACCTCCGTCCGTGAGCAGCCAAGCGCTCCGCTCAGGAGACTGGGGCCGGTCAACGAGACCGAGTGGGTCGATTTGGTGCCGCCCTCTCGTTGACGATGGCTGATGCCCTCGCCGACGACGTCCGGGAGGTGTTGATGAAGCTTGCCTCCGCGGGCCACGTTGAGGACCTGAAGCCCGCGGCAGATCGCCAGGATCGGCAGCCTGCGAGCGTAGGCAGCGCGGGCAAGCGCCAGCTCGAGCGCATCCAGCTCGCCCCAGGTCGGCCCGGCCCGAGTGTGGCGGCGCTCGCCGTAAGCCACCGGATCGAGGTCGGGTCCCCCCGACAGGCAGACGCCGGCGACGGACGCGAGCAGTGGTTCCACGGCGTCGGGCTGCAGCGGTGGAACCACCACCGGAATCGCGCCCGCGGCCTCGATTGCCTTCAGGTAGCGCAGCCCCAGGGCCATCTCTTCTTGCGGCGGCTCACCCTCGGGGGTCGAGACGACCGACTGTCCGGCCCGCACCTCGGAGGTCGTGACCGCGATCAACGGCCGTGCCTGACCGGGGTGCGCGAGGGGCGCTTCAGTGTGGAGCGGGACCGCCACGGCGGTAGTTGTCGCAATTAGCGCGGGAAATGGCATTAGCCAAATGGCCAACAATCGGAGTCTGAGTTTTCGCCGTCGGGCTGGTGAACCGTCTTACCCGAGCTGAGAGGGTGAAAACCGGGCCCGCATCAGCCAAACTGCGAAACATAAAGCCGACACCGGTCATGCATCCTTTCCGCCGCGCGACTGAGCAAGGGCTCCGATGCGGTGCGTGATGAGCGCGTGAGCGCGGCCACGTTACCCGCCTGGGCCAAGTGGAATCCGTCGCGGCCGTACAGCGTCGGGATCGAGGAGGAGGTGATGCTGCTCGATCCCCGGGACTGGTCGCTGGCTCAGCGAATGGAGTCGACCTTCCCCGCGCTGCCTCCGACGCTGCTCCCGCAGGTGAGCGCTGAGACCCACGAAGCGGCGCTCGAGCTGCATACCGCGGGCCACGATGGCGCGGAGGGAGCTGCGCGGGAGCTCGCCGGCGCGCGCACGGAGCTCGAGAGCGCGGTGACTGGCAGCGGGCTGCGGGTAGCCGGAGCCGGCACGCATCCGTTCGCGGTCTGGACCGAGACGGAGGTCTCGAGGGGCGCCCGGTACCAGCTGGTGTACGAGTCGATGCGCGAGCTGGCACGCCGCGAGCCGACCTTTGCGCTGCACGTGCACATCGGCGTCGGCGAGGCCGAGAGCGCGATCTCGCTATACAACCGGCTCAGAACCCACCTCCCGATGCTGCTCGCCCTGTCCGCCAATTCTCCTTTTTGGCAAGGTCGGGACACGGGCCTCGCTTCGGCGCGAACGCCGATCTTTCAGGCGTTCCCGCGGGTCGGCATCCCTCGCCCGTTCTCCTCGTATCCGGAGTACGCCGCCGCGGTCGATCTGCTGCTGCGGTGTGAGGCGTTTCCGGACCCGACCTTCCTGTGGTGGGACGTACGACTGCAGCCGCGATTCGGGACTGTCGAAGTTCGGGTGATGGACGCCCAGACGAACCTCGCTCACACTCGCGGACTCGCGGCGCTGGTGCAGACGATCGCGCACCTGGAGCTGGAGGAGGGCTATCACCACGAGCAGCTGATCCAAGCGGTGGAGATCCTCGAGGAGAATCGGTTCCTGGCCGCCCGCGACGGGATGGACGCGCTACTGATCGATCCGGTGGGCGTGCGGCGCATACCGGCCCGCACGCTGCTTGCCCAGCTCCTGGACGCCGCCCGCCCTCACGCCCAGGTGCTCGGTTGCGAGGATGCGCTCGAGGCCGTCGGGGAGCTCGCGCGCGAGACCGGAGCCGACAGGCAGCGACAGGTGGCGCGGACCCGGCCGCTGCCGGCGTTGGTGGAGTTCCTCTCCGGACAATTCACCGTCCCGGCCCACAGCCGCCTGTGAGCTAGCTGGCGGGAGCGGCGGTCGCCCGCAAACGATCTGCCTACGATCCCGGGATGGGCCTTGCGAGCTCGATCCTCGCGCGGCGAATGCGCCTTCCACAGCCGCAGACTCAGGATGTGATCTGCGAACAGGACCTGCGCGCGCCGATGGACGACGGCGCGGTGCTTCTGGCTGACCGCTGGGTGGCGCGGGCAGCGCTGCGGCACGCTCAGCCGACCGTGCTGGTGCGCTCGCCCTACGGTCGCCGCAAGCTCGTCGGCTTGATGTTCGGACGGCTGCTGGCGGAAAGAGGGCTCCAGGTCGTGATCCAGAGCGTGCGCGGAACGTTCGGCTCCGGTGGCGAGTTCAGCCCGTTCGACGAGCGCGCCGACGGCCTGGCGACGCTGCGCTGGATTCGCGCGCAACCGTGGCATGCCGAGCGGATCGGAATGATCGGGCCGAGCTACCTGGGGCTTGTGCAGTGGGCGCTCGCTCCGGACGCCGGCGACGACCTGGCGGCGCTCGCGATTCAGGTCAGCGCCTCGCAGTTCCACGGCCAGACCTATGCCGGCGGAAGCCTCACCCTCGAGTCGGCGGCATCGTGGCTGGTGCTGGTGGCTGCCCAGGAGCATCGGCTGGCGCTGCTGGCGATCACCCGCGAGCTCCACCGGCTCCCTGCCCTGTTCTCCGAGGCCCCGATTTCTGAATTCGATCAGCGCGCAACAGGGGCCCCCGTGACTTGGTTTCGGGAAGCGCTCGCCCACCCGCAGCGGGAGGATCCGTACTGGGTGGCCCGGGACTACGCCGCGGGCGTCGCCACCGTGACCGCGCCCGTGCAGTTCATCGGCGGCTGGTACGACATCTTCCTGCCATGGATGCTCGAGGACTTCGGCGCGCTGCAGGCGGGCGGTCGCAAGGCGCAACTGATAATCGGCCCCTGGACGCACATCGCGCCGGGTCTCACGGCCGCCGGACTGCACGAGGGCCTCGGCTGGCTGCGAGCGCACCTGCTCGAGGACGACCGGATGGTCCGCCCGGAGAGCGTTCGCGTGCTGGTAGCCGGCGAGCGCGACGGGGGTGGCTGGCGCGAGCTACCCAGCTGGCCGCCGCCGGGCACGGGCGAGCGCCGGCTGTGGCTCGCGGACGGCCGAGCTCTACGAGAACAGCCGCCGGTCAGCGCCGCCGCGGCGGACCGCTATCGCTACGACCCGAACGACCCGACGCCATCGTTCGGGGGCCCGGTTCTGCTGGCGCGCCAACCCGTGCTGGACAACCGCCCGTTGGAGGCGCGGGCCGACGTGCTCACCTACAGCACCAGCCCGCTGTCGTCGGCGATCGAGGCGATCGGGCCGGTTCGAGTGGAGCTCTGGGCGCGGGCCAGCTCGCCGCATTTCGACCTGTTCGCGCGCGTCTGCGACGTCGACCGGACAGACGCCTCCTGGAACGTGTGCGACGCCCTGGTGCGAGTCGCGCCCGGCCGCTACGAGCAAGCCGCCGACGGGAGCTGGCGGGTGCCGTTTGACCTGTGGCCGATGGGCCACCGCTTCGGCGCCGGTCACCGGATCCGCTTGCAGGTCTCCTCCGGCGCGCATCCGCGCTACCAGCGCAACCCCGGCACCGGCGAGGATCCGGTCACGGCGACCGCGCTGGCGCCGGTGGACATCGAGCTGCTTCACGGCGAGGGCTACCCCTCAGCGCTGGTGCTCCCTAAGCAGTGAGCGCTCGCCACTCTCATCCCGGGAGTTGCGAAGCCCGCTGCCGCTAGAGTTCGCTATGTGTTCAGGCGTTCGCATCTCGTACGCCACTATCGGATGCCGGAGCGCGCTCAGGATCGTGGCTGAGCTGGTCTCGCTGCGGGAGGGTGTAGCGCGCCTGGTGAAAGACGGCGACAGCGTCGCGCTCGAGGGCTTCACCCACCTGATTCCGTTCGCCGCCGGGCACGAGCTGCTGCGACAGGGGCGCAGCGACCTCGAGCTGATCCGGATGACGCCCGACCTTCTGTACGACCAGATGATCGGCGTCGGCGCGGCGCGCAAGCTGGTGTTCTCGTATGGCGGCAATCCCGGTGTCGGCGGCCTGCACCGGTTTCGCGACGCGATCGAGCACGGCTGGCCACGGCCCGTTGAGCTCGAGGAGTACAGCCATGCGGGCATGGCCAATCGCTTCGCGGCCGGCGCAGCGGCGATGCCGATGGCGGTGATGAGGGGTTATCTCGGTACCGACCTGATCAGGTACACCAACGTCAAGCCGATCGCCTGCCCGTTCACCGGCGAGCAGCTGATCGCGGTGCCGGCGCTGCGCCCCGACGTGGCGATCATCCATGCCCAGGAAGCTGACCGCGAGGGCAACGTACAGCTGTGGGGCATCCCGGGCGTGCAGAAGGAGGCTGTGCTGGCGGCCGAGCGCTCGCTGGTGACGGTCGAGCGAGTCGTGGATCAGCTGCAGCTGCATCCTGGCGGCATCGTGATCCCCGGTTGGGTAATCGATGTGGTCGCCGAGACGCCGGGAGGCTCGCATCCGTCGTACAGTCTGGGTATCACGGAGCGCGACAACGACTTCTATCGCTTCTGGGACAAGATGAGCCGAGATCGCAATGCGTTCACCGCCTGGATGCAGGAGCACGTTCTCTCGCGCGGATCGGCGGCGCCAGGATGAGCGTGGAGGCGGGCACCAAGGCGAGCGCCGGGGAGGTCCAGACGGTGGTGGCGGCCCGGCGCCTAAAAGACGCCAAATCGGTCTTCATCGGCGTGGGGCGGCCCAGCACCGCCGCGATCCTGGCGCGGATGGTGCTGAATCCCGATCTAGTGCTGGTGTACGAATCGGGCACGATCGGCGCGAAGCCGTTTCACATTCCGCTCTCGATCGGCGACGGCGAGCTCGCCGAGACCGCCGACGCGGTGGTCTCGGTGCCCGAGATGTTCAATTACTGGATCGGGGCGGGCCTGATCGACGTCGCGTTCCTCGGCGCCGCACAGGTCGATCGCTTCGCGAATCTGAACTCGACGGTGATTGGCGACTACCACCATCCGAAGACGCGCCTGCCGGGCGCGGGGGGAGCGCCCGAGATCGCCGCCAGCTGCGGCGAAGTGGTGGTGATCGCGCCGCACGCCACGCGGACCTTCGTGGAGCGACTCGACTTCGTGACCACGGTGGGGTTCGGTGACGGCCCGGGCGCCCGCGAGCGGCTCGGCTTCCGCGGCCGCGGGCCGATCGCGGTGATCACCGACCTGGGGATTCTCGAGCCCGATCCCGAGAGCAAGCAGCTAGTGCTGGTGCAGGTTCATGAAGGAGTGGAAGTGGATCAGGTAAGGCAAGCGACCGGCTGGGAGCTCGAGGTCGCGGAGGAGTTGCGGGTCACGACACCGCCCACCGACGAGGAGCTCGCGGCGCTGCGCGAGCTGACCAATCGATGAGCGCCGCGTACGTCTACGAGGCCGTGCGGACGCCGTTTGGGCGCTACGGCGGGGCGCTGGCCGGGGTGCGGCCCGACGATCTCGCGGCCGTGGTGGTGACGGCGGTGCTGGAGCGCGTGCCGTCGCTCGACCCAGCGCAGATCGACGACGTCCTGTTCGGCAACGCCAACGGCGCGGGAGAGGAAAACCGCGACGTGGCGCGGATGGCGGTGCTGCTGGCCGGGCTCTCGACGCAGATCCCGGGGGCCACTGTCAACCGACTGTGCGGCTCGAGTCTCGAGGCGGCGATCCAGGCTTCTCGCGCGATCGAGTGCGGCGATGCGTCGCTGATCCTCGTGGGCGGCGTGGAGTCGATGTCCCGCGCGCCGTGGGTGCTGCTGAAGCCCGCAAAGGGATTTCCTGCCGGTCATGAGACGCTTCACTCCACGACCCTGGGCTGGCGGATGGTCAACCCGAGGATGCCCGAGGGATGGACGATCTCGCTCGGCGAGAGCGCCGAGAAGCTCGCCGAGATGTATGAGATCTCACGCGAGGCGCAGGATCGGTTTGCGCTCCGAAGTCACCAGCTGGCCGCGAAGGCGTTCGCCGACGGCGTGATGAAGGAAGTTGTCCCGGTCCCGGAGGTGGAGCTCGAGCGCGATGAACCGATCCGGCCGGACGGCTCGCTCGAGAAGCTCGGCAAGCTGAAGCCGGCGTTCGTCGAGGGCGGGACCGTGACCGCCGGGAACTCCTCGCCGCTCAACGACGGCGCCGCGGCCGTCCTCATCGGTGACGAGGGCGCCGGCGAGCTGCTGGGCCGCCGCCCGCTCGCACGAGTTGTCTCGCGAGCCGTGCACGGAGTCGACCCCGATGTGTTCGGGATCGCCCCGGTGCAAGCCGCGAACGAGGCGTTGAAGCGGGCAGGCCTGTCGTGGAGGGACATCCAGGCGGTTGAGCTCAACGAGGCGTTCGCCTCACAGTCGCTGGCATGCCTGGCCGGCTGGCCCGAGCTCGACCCCGAGAAGGTCAACGTCCGTGGTGGGGCGATCGCGATTGGTCATCCGCTCGGCGCATCCGGCGCACGGGTTCTCGGTCGCCTGGCGCACGAGCTGCACGACCGCGGCGGGGGCTACGGCGTCGCTACCTTGTGCATCGGCGTCGGCCAAGGCATCGCGATGGTGTTGGAAGGAGAGTCCGCATGACCGAGCAAACCACCGAGCCCCGAACGGTCTATAGCCCGGTCACCGACACTCCGACTGCGTACGTGCGCGAGCCCGCGGGCAAACGCCGCCGACCCGATCCTCGCGCGGGTCCCCCCTCACCGCCGGCACACGCTGATCGCGCAACCGACCGCCGAGGGATACCAGTTCGACATCCGCCTGCAAGGGCACGAGGAGACGGTGTTTTTCGACCTGTAGGGTCGAAGCTTGCCAGCGCACTGCCACATAGGCGTACCATTTAGGTATGACCGCTTTGGGAATCTCGCTTCTGGTAGTCGGAGCGGTCCTGGTCCTGGTCGAAGCGCACGTATCGTCGCTCGGGGTCCTCGGTGGTCCCGGGGTGATTGCGCTGGCCGCGGGTGCGGTGCTGGCCGTCACGGGCCTGGGCGGCGGCCTGATCCTCGGAGTGGTCTTGGCGCTGGCGCTGAGTGCGATCACGCTCGGCGTGCTCGCGCTCACGCTGCACAAGGGGGTGGCCGTGCGGCGGAGGCGGATCCGAACCGGCGCTGAGGGGCTGATCGGCCACGTGGGCGTGGTCCGCAGCTGGAGCGACTCGATCGGAAGCGTGCTCGTGGACGGCGCCCTGTGGCGAGCGTGCCATTCCCCCTTGGAAGACGACGGCCACGAGCTCCACGCCGGCGACCCGATCGTGGTCGAGTACCTGAGCGGGCTGACGCTGTCGGTACGCCGGGCCGACGAATGGGAGCTGGTCAAATGATCACCGCGGTGATCGTGATCGTGGTCGTGCTGGTGGTCCTGGGGCTCACCGCAGCGGGAGCATCGATCCGCGTCCTGCGCGAGTACGAGCGCGGCGTGGTGTTCCGCCTGGGACGCCTGATGACCGCGCGCGGTCCGGGATTGATCTTGCTGACCCCAACGATCGACCGGATGGTGCGGGTCAGCCTGCGGACGGTGACGCTCACGATTCCGCCGCAGGAGACGATCACTCGCGACAACATCCCGGTGCGGGTCACCGCGGTGGCTTACTACCGGGTAGTCGACCCGACGCTCGCGATCGTCGAGGTCGAGAGCTTCTCCGCCGCGACGATGCAGATCGCGCAGACCTCGCTGCGCTCGGTGCTGGGAGGCGCCGAACTCGACACCCTGCTGTCCGAGCGCGAGCGCCTGAACGAAGCGCTCCAGCACGTCATCGACGCGCAGACCGAGCCGTGGGGCATCAAGGTCACCGCGGTCGAGATCAAGGACGTCGAGATTCCCGAACGGATGCAGCACGCGATCGCCCGGCAGGCGGAGGCGGAACGGGAACGGCGCGCGAAGATCATCAACGCTGAGGGTGAGTCCCAGGCCGCCGCAAAGCTGGCCGAGGCGGCAGATGTGATCGGCAAGAACCCGGTAACGGTGCAGCTGCGCTACTTGCAGACGCTGCGTGAGATCGGCGCCACCCAGAACTCGACGGTGGTGTTTCCGATGCCGATCGACCTGGTAAAGCCGGTGCTCGACGCAGTCAGCCAGGGCTCGAAGCCGCGAGCCGATGAGCAAGCGTCAAGCCTCGACGAGCAACCGCGCAGCCTCGAGCCAGGGCCACCGGATCCGCTCGGGCTGCAGTTGCAGGAAGCCACGGGGATTCCGCGAGCCGACGGGCCGCCCCGCGAGACCGGAGACTAGGCTCCGCTGCGCGCGGGGACCCGGGCCGAGGTCATCTCGACGGCGGCTTCGCCCTGACCGGTATCGAACGACCGGCCGGCGCCAGCCGTTTGTTGCGCGGCGCGGGGAGCGCGGCCGCCGCCGCCGAAGAGCCGAGCGAGGAGCAGCCCCAGGGCGGGGATCGCGACCAGCGCGATCATCGCCAGAAACCACAGCGCTCCCGCGTCGGTTCCCTCGCCGAGCGCGTGGACCAGGCCGAGAAGCCAAGCGAGCGCCGTCAAGCGATGTAGCTTCCGCCAGCGCGTAGCTCCGATTATTCGCCGCGCGTAGTAGCTCAAGCCGAGCAGGATCGTGCTCCAGCCGGCGACGATCCCGATCGAGGTCCAAGCTGACTTGTAGCTGCTGACAAACGGGATCGTGACATCGGCCAGCGAAGGATGCAGGAAGCCGTCACCGAGCAGCGCGGTCCCGTGGACCACGATCGCGGCGATCGCCGACAGCGACAGCGCCTCGTGGATCGGAGCCATGTCGCCGCCGCGGCGCCGCAGCAGCTTGGTGCTCATCAGCAGTCCGACGGAGACGGCCAGGCTGGCCAGGATCAGCGCCGCGAAGCCCGCCGCGCGGCTCGTGATCCAGAAAAGGTGCGGTGTCGGGTTGGTGAGCATGCGTCGAGGATCGCCGCGCTTGCGTAGAGCACGGTAGGAGAGAGCTAAGAGCTACGTACGAATCGATGTTTGCGCATCGTCGGTCTCAGCGGGCTGAATGCCTCAGGTATCCACCTGGAAGCGAGGCGCGGCGGGCGTAGTAAGGGCCGCCCGGAACCGGCAGGTTGTAATAGCGGACCGTGAACGAGGTGCCTGCCGAAGTCAGCGCCGATGTCGACGCGGCGCCGCTCACATCGCCCGAGCCGTTGGCGATGAACCGCCGTCCCCCAGGAACGAGATTGATCTTGGTCGCGCTCCATGCTCGCTCGGAGATCGAGCCCTTGCGCCCGGTTGCAGACATGGCTGTGGTCTGCTCGAAGGTGGCATTGCCGAAATCCGCCAGCGGCAACGTCTGACAGCTGGTCGCGCTCGTGCAGTCAGACGGAGCTTCGACGATCCAATCCGCGGATGACACGTCGACAATCGAGTCGTGCACGGTCTTCATGAACGAGCGGTGGGCGGTGAGGTCGTCGAACCGCACCGTGACCGTGTGACCGACCACCTTGACGCTCGCCGAAATCAGATCGCCTGGTCGCACCGTCAGCCGGATCCCTCGCGAGGGCGCCGGCACCAGCTCGTACCAGCCGCTCGATGAGGTCCTGCCGGAGAAGGTGCAGTCGGCCTCGGTTCCGACCTGCTCGAGCGCATTGGAGGTCTCGCTGTAGCCGCCAAGGCCGATCCAGACAGCGGAGTAGCCCGGTTGCCCGGCCGAGCAGACGGGGATCGGTTGGTGCCAGGTGGCGGTCACCTGGCGAAACGTGACGCCAGAGCGATGAACCGAGTAGCCGGCCCAGTTGGAGCTCTCAGTCGTGCTCGCCAGCGCCGCAGGCGCCGCGAGAGCAAGCGCGGCGCCGGTCATCAAAGCAAGCTTCAGAAGACAGCGCACGATTCTCCGGGTCGTCGAGGTTCTTGAGCTGAACACGGCGGGCGCCGCCGTCCGTGGCTAGCTTTTGGCTGCCGCGACGATCGCCGATGCCCGCCCCTGACAGTCATAGATTTTACTGCCCGAACCCGCGGCACTCGACAGGTTCACCGCTTTGCACACCTTGGCGGCAGCATCCATCGCGGCCTCGCTGCCGCTGCGCGTGTCGCCCGGCAGCTGGAACGCTCCGCCGTCACTGATCACGATCCACCGCAGGTGGCCCGAGGCCACCTGGCCGGCCAGCCACGCCACGTTGACGCTGCTCTCGCGGCCGGAGAAGCCACCGAGGCCAGCCACGTTTGCATCCGAGGACAGGATCGCCGCCGCGGCCGTGCTCTGGCTCTCGACGCCGATCGTCCCGCCGCCGTGTGCGTCCGCGTAGCGGATCGCGGCGTTCAGGCTCGCGCTGTCAGAACCGAAGATGCCGCCGCCAGCGCCGAAGCCGCGGCCACCAGCGCCCCCACCGCCAGCCGGGGGGCCGCCGCCGAAGAGAGCAGCGGGCGGGCTGAAACCGGCGCCGCCGCCAGCGGCTGTGGACCCAGCCTGGCCGCCGCCGAACCCGCTGCCGCCGAACCCGCGGCCACGGAACCCTCGGCCGCCGGGACCCCCCGGCCCGCCGATCCCCGCGCTCGCTGGGCCCCCCGCGGGGAAAGTGCTGCTGGTGGCGTGCCCGAGCGTCTCCGCCGCCCAACTTGCAGGCGCGGCGAGCAGCGCGGCCATCGCGACCGCGAGCAGCGCCGCGCGAACGCGGGGCGAGAGCGCCAAGGCCAGGAGAACCGCCGACGCGCCGGCGATCGCGATCACGAGTGGCTTTGCCCAGGACAGGGATCCGCTCAGCTCGCTCAGCACGACGAGCTCCGTGACCACGCCGGCGCCGATCGCAAGCGGGCCCAGCGCCCGCACGACCCGGCTCTCTGGGCGGGCATCGGCGTCCCGGCTCAAGATCAGTCCGACGCCGGCGCCGACCAGCGCCGCGGAAAACGGGGCCAGGAACGAGACGTAGTAGGGATGAAAGATTCCGCGCGCGAAGCTGAATACGACCGCGCTGGTGAGGAACGCGCCGCCGACGGCGATCAGCCAGCCGGTTCGTGGATCGCGCCGGCGTAGGCGGGTCAGCACCAGCAGCGCGAGGCCCGCCACGACCGCAAACCCCAGCAGCCAGCCGGCCTGGTCACCGAGGCCCGACTGCAGCAGGCGCAAAGGCCCGGTACCGCCACCGGACAGGCCCCCCCCGCCGCCGCCTCCGAAGCCGCCGGCGCCGCCGGGGCCACCGGATTGGCCGGCGACGCGGCCGACGCCGTTGTAGCCGAAGATCAGCGACCAGATGCTGTTGTCCGAGGTGCCTGAGATCCAGGGCCGGTCGGCCGCGGGTGTCAGCATGACGAGCAGTGGCCACGCCAGTCCGACCGCAGCCATCGCGACGCCGCCGGCCAACAGCTGGCGCAGCGCCCGCAGCAGTCCCCCGGGCACGTCGGAGCGCATCCACATCCACGCCAAGGCGATCCCGGGAACGACGAACAACGCGACCGCCATCTTCGTCTCGAACCCGAGACCGACGAACACCCCAGACAGAATCAGCCAGCGGGTCCGGCCGGTCTCGAACGCGCGCACGGCGAACCATAGCGCCGCCACGCAGCACAGGATCAGAAGCTCATCGGGGTTGTTGTGGCGGGAGATCGCGACCGCGATCGGCGACGTCGCCAGCACCAGCCCGGCCGCGAAGCCGGCGGCGCGTCCGAAACGGCGCCGCACAAGGTCGTAGATCAGGGCGACCGCGAGGATTCCCATCAGCGCCTCGGGGACCAAGATGCTCAGCGGGTGAAAGCCGAAGATGCGCACCGACAGCGCCTGCACCCAGAACGCGAGCGGTGGCTTGTCGAGGGTCATCAGCCCGCTCTTGTCCATCGAGGCGAATAGGAAGTCGTGCCAGCTGGTGCTCATCGAGCGCACCGCGGCGCTGTAGTAGGTGTTCGACCACCCGTTGACGGCGAGGTTCCAGAGGTTGAGGAACGTGCTCAAACTGAACAGGAGGAGCAGCTCCGGCCGCGAGATCAGCTGCCCCAGACCTGCCCCGCTGCTCGCTCGCGCGCGAACTCGCGCCGGCCATGGTGCGGGATATGAGATCGAGTCGGAGCTCACGGCGCGAGCATCGGTCGGGGAGCAGTGACCAGCGCAGCGGGCTCGTCGCGGCGGTGCAGCAGAAGCCGCGCGACCCCGCGCAGGTCGGCAACCGCCGTCGGGACGATCTGCACTCGCGAGTCAGCGTCCTCGACCCAGTCCACGGGGACCTCGTGGATCCGCAGTCCCCGGCGCTGGGCCAGCACCAGCAGCTCGGTATCGAAGAACCACTCCTCGTCGCGGACACTGGGGAGCAGGTCGCCGGCCACGTCGGCGCGGATCGCCTTGAAGCCGCACTGAGCGTCGCTGAAGCGCGCGCGCAGGGCGGTGCGCAGGATCCGGTTGTAGACGCGAGAGACGAACTCGCGCTTGCGGCTGCGGGTGACCCGCGCGCTGCGATGCAAGCGGGTCCCGATCGCCAGCTCGCTATGGCCCGACAGGAGCGGCGCTACCAGCGGCAACAGCGCGGCCAAGTCGGTCGACAAGTCGAGGTCCATGTACGCCAGCACCCGGGCCTCGCTCGCCGACCAGGCGGCGCGCAGCGCTCGTCCCCGCCCCTTGGCGGCCACGTGCAGCAGCTCCACGCCCGGCAACTCGTCGTTCAGCGCGCGCGCGATCGCAAGGGTGCGATCGGTGCTCGCGTTGTCGGCGATCACGATCCGCCACGCAAACGGAAATCCCGCCGAAAGGAAGCCGTGCAGTCGCCGGATCGACGCCGCGAGCCCGCGCTCCTCGTTGTAGACCGGGATCACGAGCTCGAGGTCGAGGTGATCGCCCGCCCGCGCGGCGCGCCCGGCCGGGACCAGCGAGATGGTGCTCAGCGCCATGCTCATCGCCGCCGTCAGGGCTGGCCGGGGACGCGGGTCGCCTCGGCGTAGACGCCGGCGGCCGCGATCGCGAGTGCGCCCAGCGAGATCCCGCCGATTATCAAGGTCATAGCTGTCATGTGGCCTCCTTGCAGGGGTTCAGTCACGGAGGAGGAGCATGGAGCGAGCACCGAAGCCCGCGCGAAGACGCCGCTAAGACGTTTGTAGGAAGGGGGCTGGCGCCGTTCAGGAGGCTCGGCCCACCCCCTCGGCCCTGGCGCCGTTCAGGAGCGCTCGGACCGGCACTCCCCCCCGCGCGAGCGCGTCGAGCAGCACCTACAGTACGAGCTATCCCTTTTGACCAGGAGACCGAAGTTCGATGAACAGTTTTGAAGCCAAGGCGACGCTCACCGTAGGCGAGCGCTCGTATGAGATCTTCCGGTTGGACGCCCTGCAGGCCACCTACGACATCGCGCGACTGCCGTTCTCGCTCAAGATCCTGCTCGAGAACGTGCTGCGCAACGAGGACGGCGAGGCGGTTCGGGCCCAAGACGTTGAGGCGCTCGCGACCTGGGACGCCATGGAGGAGCCGAGCAAGGAAATCGCGTTCACCCCCGCGCGGGTGGTGATGCAGGACTTCACCGGCGTGCCCGCGATCGTCGACCTGGCGGTGATGCGCGACGCGATCCGCGAGCTGGGGGGCGATCCTGAGAGGATCAACCCACTGGTTCCCACCGAGCTGGTGATCGACCACTCGGTTCAGGTCGACGTCTTCGGCTCGCGCCGGGCCTTCGAGCTCAACGCCGAGCTCGAGTTCGAACGCAATCAGGAGCGGTATGCGTTTCTGCGCTGGGGCCAGGGAGCGTTCCGCAACTTCCAAGTGGTTCCGCCCGATACGGGAATCGTCCATCAGGTGAACCTGGAGTACCTGGCGCGGGTGGTGTTCGTCGACCAGGAGCGCGGCCAGGCCTATCCCGACACGCTCGTCGGCACCGATTCGCACACGACGATGATCAACGGACTGGGCGTGCTGGGCTGGGGCGTTGGCGGGATCGAGGCGGAGGCCGCGATGCTGGGACAGCCGATGTCGATGCTGATCCCACAGGTGCTCGGCTTCAAGCTGACCGGGGAGCTGAGCGAGGGAGCGACCGCCACCGACCTGGTGCTGACCGTCACCGAGATGTTGCGCCGCCGCGGCGTTGTTGGGAAGTTCGTCGAGTTCTACGGCGACGGCCTGGCCAGGCTCCCGCTCGCCGACCGGGCCACGATCGGCAACATGTCGCCCGAGTTCGGCTCGACCTGCGCGATCTTCCCGATCGACGCCGAGACGCTTCGTTATCTGGAGTTCTCGGGACGGCCCCGCGAGCTGATCGCGCTGGTCGAGGCCTACGCCAAGGAGCAGGGCTTGTGGTACGACGAAAACTCCGAGCAGCCCACGTTCTCCGATCAGCTCGAGCTCGACCTGGCGACCGTGGTCCCGAGCATCGCCGGGCCCAGGCGTCCGCAGGACCGCGTCTCGCTGACCGAGGCCAAGCCTGCCTTCCGGATGGCGCTGGAGGGCTACCTCCCCGATCAGGATCTCGAAGACGAGGCGGTCGCGGAGAGCTTCCCGGCCAGCGACCCGGTCTCCTCCCATCATCTCGACGGCGAGGGATATGAGCCGCAGGGCGGCACCGGCGGGACCCAGGTGGCCGAGCGCCCGCACTCGAGCGTACCGCTGACGTTGGCCGACGGCACTGAGACCGAGCTCGACCACGGACACGTGGTGATCGCCGCGATCACCAGCTGCACGAACACCTCCAACCCGTCGGTGATGCTCGGCGCGGGGATCCTGGCGCGGAACGCGGTGCAGCGCGGGCTGACCGTGAAGCCCTGGGTCAAGACCTCGCTTGCGCCGGGATCGAAGGTGGTGACCGAGTACTTGGACCGGGCGGGCTTGACGGAGTACCTCGAAGCGCTCGGCTTTCACCTGGTCGGCTACGGCTGCACGACCTGCATCGGCAACAGTGGCCCGCTGCCGGAGGAGATCTCAGACGTAGTGGGCGCCGAGGACCTCGCGGTGGTCTCGGTGCTGTCCGGCAACCGCAACTTCGAGGGGCGGATCAACCCGGACGTGAAGATGAACTATCTCGCCTCGCCGCCGCTATGCGTGGTCTATGCGCTCGCCGGCACGATGGACATCGATCTCTACGACGAACCGCTCGGCGAGGACGATCACGGTCGGCCGGTGCTGCTCAAGGACATCTGGCCGAGCGCTGCCGAGGTCGCGCAGGAGGTGGAGCACGCTGTGCAATCGGATATGTTCCGCAAGAGCTACCGCGAGGTGTTCGACGGCGATCAGCGCTGGAACACGCTGCCGGTGCCGGGCGGCGAGCTGTTCGCCTGGGATCCCGACTCGACCTACGTGCGCAGGCCCCCGTACTTCGACGGGCTCTCGCCTGAGCCGGAGAGGGTCACCGACATCGAGGGCGCGCGGGTGCTGGCGGTGCTCGGCGACAGCGTCACCACCGACCACATCTCGCCGGCCGGCGCGATCAAGCGCGACGGGCCGGCGGGCCGATATTTGATCGAGCACAGGGTCCAGCCGAGGGATTTCAACTCCTACGGCTCACGCCGCGGCAACCACGAGGTGATGATGCGCGGCACGTTCGCGAACATCCGCTTGCGCAATCAGTTGGCGCCCGGCACCGAGGGCGGAATCACGCTTCACCTGCCGGACCAGATGGAGATGCCGATCTACGACGCGGCAATGCAGTACATGGAGGAAGGCGTCCCGCTGGTGGTGCTGGCGGGCAAGGAATACGGATCTGGGTCCTCGCGGGACTGGGCCGCCAAGGGCACCCGCCTCCTCGGGGTCCGGGCTGTGATCGCCGAGAGCTTTGAGCGCATCCACCGCTCGAACCTCGTGGGCATGGGCGTGCTGCCGCTGCAGTTCAAGGCCGGCGACGCGGTCTCCTCGCTCGGGCTGACCGGCCATGAGACCTTCTCGATCGGCGGCTTGGCTGACGCCGAGTCGGTTCCCCGAGAGCTTCTCGTGCACGCCGACGAGAAGGAATTCGAGGTGATCGCTCGCATCGACACGCCAACGGAGCAGCGCTACTTCCGCCAGGGCGGGATCCTCCAGTACGTGCTGCGCGAGCTGCTGAGGGCCTAGTGCGATGCCTGTGCCCGAATTTCTCGCGCGCCTGCTGACCGCGACCGGTACCTCCGGCCACGAGACCGAGCCGGCCGAGGTATGGCGCGAAGGTTGCCGCGCCTTCACCGAAGAGGTCGAGGCGGATCACCTTGGCTCCTCGCGGGCCCGCGTGGCGGGGACCGCGGGAGGCCCGACGCTCGCGGTCGTGGGGCACATCGATGAGATCGGCCTGCACGTCTCGCACATCGACGATGACGGCTACCTGCGCTTTGGACAGGTAGGCGGCTGGGATCCGATCGTGCTCGTCGGCCAGCGCGTCGTGGTCGCGACCCGCAACGGCCCGGTACCCGGCGTGATCGGGCGCAAGCCGATCCACTTGCTCAAGGAAGAGGATCGCAAGCAAGTCCCCGAGCTGAAGGACCTGCACATCGACGTCGGCGCCAAGGACGGCGAGGAGGCTGGTGAGCTGGTCCGGATCGGAGACGTCGCGGTGATCGACGCGGGACCGGTCGAGTTCCCCAACGGTCGCGTCGTCTCCCGCGCGCTCGACAACCGTGTCGGCTGCTACGTGGCGGCGGAGGCGGCCCGGCTGGTGGCACAGGCAGGTGGCGCGCCCGGGGACGTGGTCGCACTCGCAGTGGTGCAGGAGGAGACGACCTTCGCCGGCTCGCGCACCAGCGCATTCGCGCTCGAGCCCGACCTTGCGGTGGCGGTCGACCTGACGTTCGCGACCGACCAGCCGGGGATCGAGCTCGGGCCGATCACCAAGCACACACTTGGTTCCGGCCCGGTGATCGCACGGGGCACCACGCTTCACCCGCGGGTGTTCGAGTTGCTCCACGAGGCGGGCGAAGAGGCCGGGATCCCGTTCACGGTGGAGTCGCTGGGCAAGGGCACGGGCACCGACGCCGACGCGATCCATATCAGTCGGGCGGGCGTGCCGACCGGCCTGGTCTCGGTGCCATCTCGCTACATGCACTCGCCGGTCGAGCTGGCCTCGCTCGATGACATCGCAGGCGCCGCAGAGCTGATCGCGGCGTTCGCCAGGCGCCTCGAGCCCGGGATGTCGTTCGCCCGCTGACGGGCGGTGCATGAGCGGTGCTGCTGCTGTTCGACATCGACGGCACGCTCGTCTCGGGCGCCGCCGCCGCACACCGCGAGGCGATGCGGGTGGCGCTGCTCGAGATTCACGGCGTCGACACCGGCCCGATGCGGGAGCGGTCCGTGTCCGCATCCGCCGGCCGCACCGACGGCGAGATCGCTCGCGAGATCCTGCTCGAGGCGGGCGTCTCGGCGGAGCGGATCGACGACCGGGCCGACGAGGTGCGCGAGCGCTGCTGCGAGGCCTACGCCCAGCTGTGCCCCGATGACCTCTCGCACACCGTGCTCCCCGGCATGCCCGCGCTGCTGCGGTGGCTGGCCGATCGCGACGGCGTGCGGCTCGGGCTGCTGACCGGCAACTTCGAGCCGGTCGCGCGGCTGAAGCTCCAGCGAGCGGGCATCGGCCACTATTTCCCGGTGCACCAGGGCGCGTTCGGCTCCGACTCCGAGGACCGCACCGCGCTTCCCGCGATCGCACGCCGGCGAGCTGGCTCGAGGGGCCATCCGTATCCGCGCGAGGGGACGATCGTGATCGGCGACACTCCCCGCGACATCGCCTGCGCTCGCGCCGATCGTGTTCGCTGCGTGGCGATCGCCACCGGGAATTACGGGGTGAAGGAGCTGGCTGGAGCCGACGCGGTGGCCACCGATGCGAACGAGCTCAGGAGTGCCCTGGCGGAGCTCTAGCTCTATCGGCGGCCGGCGACGCTAGCTTCCGGGCGTCGGAAACTGCGCGCGCATCATCCGGTCCCAGAGGCGGTCTGGCGTCAGCCGGCGCGAGTTGATCAGCAGGTGCGCGCTCGCGGTCACCGGATAGCGGGGCTTGGGGCGATCTGCGGAGAGCGCGTCCGCGATCGTCTTTGCGACCGCCTCCGGCGGCCCCCCGAGCCTCGCCATCGGCCCGCTGTAGGCCTCCTCGGTCATGGAGGCGACCTTGTTGTTGAACTGCGCGTAGCTGCCGGCGGCGCCGGTCTCGGAGACCGACCCAGCGGCGGTGGCGCCGAAGTTGGTGACGATCAAACCCGGCTCGACCAGGATCACGTCGACGCCGAATCCCCCGACCTCGAAGCGGAGCGCGTCGGAGATCGCCTCGACCGCGTACTTGCTCGCGTGGTATACGCCGCCACCGGGAAACGTCAGCTTGCCTCCCATCGAGCCGACGTTCACGATCTTGCCCCACCGCTGCTCGCGCATTCCCGGCAGCACCAGCTGGCACATCCGGATCAGCCCGAAGACGTTTGTTTCGAACTGGCGGCGAACCTCCTCGACCGTGACCGTCTCCACGGCGCCCGACTGGCTGTAGCCCGCGTTGTTGACCAGCACCCCGACCGTGCCTTCCGCCTCGCTCACCGTGGCAACAGCCGCGCTCATCGAGGCCTCGTCGGTCACATCGAGCGCCAGCGTCTCGCAGCCACGCTCGCGCAGATCGGCGATCGTCTCGAATCGGCGGGCGGTCGCGTACACCTTCCAGCCGGCAGCCGCCAGCCGCTCCGCCGTGGCGCGTCCGATGCCCGACGAGCAGCCGGTGATCAGGACAGTCTTCGATGGCACTCCGCGTAGCCTATCCGGCGATACACAGAGCCGCCCGCGTGCGCCCTCGAGGCAGAGCCCCTATCCCCGCACCAGCTTTTTGTAGGTGATCCGCTTCGGGCGGTCGGCCTCGGCACCCAGCTGCTCGCGGCGGAAGCTCTCATACGCCTCGAAGTTACCCTCGTACCAGCGGACCCGTGAGTCGCCCTCGAACGCCAGCACGTGCGTCGCGATCCGGTCCAGGAACCAGCGGTCGTGGGAGACGACCACCGCGCAGCCGGCGAACGCCAGCAGCGCTTCCTCGAGCGCGCGCAGCGTGTCGACGTCGAGGTCGTTGGTCGGCTCGTCGAGCAGCAGCAGATTGCCGCCGGTCCGCAGCAGCTTCGCCAGATGCAGGCGGTTGCGCTCCCCGCCCGATAGCTTGGCGACCTTCTTCTGCTGGTCGGTGCCCTTGAAGTTGAACCCGGCGACGTAGGCGCGGCTGTTGATGGTGCGGTCTCCGAGCGTGATCTGATCGGCGCCGCCCGAGATCTCCTCCCACACCGTCTTGTCCGGGTCGAGCGCGTCGCGGGACTGATCGACATACGCAAGCTCGACCGTTCCGCCGAGCTTGAGGGTCCCGGCGTCTGGATCCTCCTGGCTGGTGATCATCCGCATCAGCGTGGTCTTGCCGGCGCCGTTTGGCCCGATCACGCCGACGATCCCAGCCGGAGGGAGCTTGAACGAGAGCTCGTCGATCAGCACGCGGTCGCCGTAGGCCTTGCGCAGCCCGTCGGCCTCGACCACGACGTCGCCGAGCCGCGGGCCGGCGGGAATGTGGATCTGCACCTGGTCGAGCTTCACGTTCCGATCCTGGGCGAGCAGCGCCTCGTAGGCGTTCAGGCGGGCCTTCGGCTTGTTGCGGCGAGCGCTCGCGTTCAACCTCACCCACTCGAGCTCGCGGTCGATGGTCCGCCGGCGGGCGGTCTCCTGCCTGGCCTCGGTCTCGAGCCGGAGGCGCTTCTGCTCGAGCCAGCCTGAGTAGTTGCCCTGGTAGGGGACGCCCCGTCCGCGGTCGAGCTCGAGGATCCAGCCGGCGACGTTGTCGAGGAAGTAGCGGTCATGGGTGACCGCCACGACCGTCCCCGGATACTCGTGCAGGTGGCGCTCGAGCCAGGCCACCGACTCGGCATCGAGGTGGTTCGTGGGCTCGTCGAGGAGCAGCAGGTCGGGCTGGCGGAGCAGCAGCTTGCACAGCGCGACCCGACGGCGCTCGCCGCCCGACAGCGTCGAGACATCGGCCTCAGGCGGAGGACAGCGCAGCGCGTCCATCGCGATCTCGAGCGTCGTCTCGAGGTTCCAGGCGTCGATCGCGTCGATCCGCTCCTGGACCCTTGCGAACTCATCCGCCGTCTCGTCGGAGTAGTTCATCGACAGCTCGTTGAAGCGATCGAGCAGCGCCCGCGCCTCGGCGGCGCCCTCCTCGACATTGCCCCGCACGTCCTTGCTCGCGTCGAGCGTCGGCTCTTGCTCGAGCAGCCCTACGGTCGCGCCGGGGGCCAGCTGGGCGTGGCCATCGAACTCCGTGTCCATGCCCGCCATGATCCGCAGCAGCGTCGACTTGCCCGCGCCGTTGTAGCCGAGGACTCCGATCTTGGCGCCGGGGAGGAACGACAGCGAGATGTCGCTCAAGACCTCCCTGTCGGGCGGGTAGCGGCGCGCGAGCTTGTAGGTGGTGTAGATGTACTGGGAGGGCATCGACCATGCAGGATAGGAGGCGATCGCGTGCGCGCGCTCGCGCGCGGGGCGCTCGCGCCGCGCCGGGGCGCTCGCGCGGCGAGTAGGATCGCTCCGGTGCGCGCGCTGGCGGTCGTACTTGCGGTGATCGCGGTCGGCTGCATGATCGCGGCGATCGTCGGCATGGTCACCGGCAGGCCCGGCGCCCGCGCCGGCGGGGTGGTGCGCGCCGTCGCGTTGCTGTGCTTCGCCGCGGCGGTGGCTTTGAACGTCGCGGCCCACTGACCTTCTCCGGCGGAGGACCACTAAGCTCGGCCAACGCAAATCTCGAGCCTGGAGGGACGATGGCCAAAGATGTGTATACAGCCGAGGCGACGGTGACGGGCGGACGGGCCGCTGGTCATGGTCGAACGAGCGACGGGGCGCTCGATGTGCAGCTGCGTACCCCCAAGGAGATGGATGGCGAGGGTGGGGGCACGAACCCCGAGCAGCTCTTCGCGGTCGGCTATGCGGCCTGCTTCGAGGGCGCTCTCGGCGCTGTCGCGCGGCGCGAGCAGGTCGAGCTGGGGAATGTCTCGATCGACAGCCACGTGTCGTTGGTCACTGGCGAGAATCGCGCGTTCAACATCGCGGTCTCGCTCGACGTCAGCCTGCCGGGGGTGGAGGACGCGGGACGGGCGTCCGAGATCGTCGCCGCCGCGCACCAGGTCTGCCCGTACTCCAACGCCACCCGCGGCAACATCGACGTCAAGCTGACGGCGAACGGCCAGCAGGTGGGGGCGGGCTAGGGGCAGAGTTGCCTGGTCGTGGCGGCGGGCACTGCTGAGTTTCGCCGCTAACGTTGAAACGACATGCCTCGGATTCTCGACGTCGAGCAAGCGATGCTCCTGCTGGAGCTGGAGGCGCCGTTCGATCAGCGCGCGGTCCAGCTGGCCCGGCGCCGGATGGCCAAGCGCTGGCATCCGGATATCGCTCCCGTCGGCCGCCAGCACGAGCACCAGCGCCACCTGCAGGCGATCAACGAAGCAGCTGATCAGCTCTCGCAGCTGGCGGAATCCTCCCGCGGGGGGCGCGTCACCCGCAACGCCGTCAAGGTCTCGGCGGCGGCGACGCGGAAGGCTCGCGAGGAGGCGGGCCGCCGCGCCTACGAGGAGGAACAGCGCCAGCGAGCTGCCGAGGAGGAGCGCTCCCGCCATGACCCTTTCGGCTCGCGGGTGCCAGACCACTCGATCGTGCACCGCTACGCGAGGTGCGTCTCCTACCCCGAGTGGGGCGTGGGGACTGTCACCGGGATCTACTTCTCCGGAGACGACGACGACGTTCAGCAGTGGGCGCGGGTGCTGTTCGCGGTCGGGGTGCGGACGATTCCCGCCGGTTCGCTGCAGTTCGTGGACTTCTCGCGCCCCGATCCGGCCGCCGACCGAGTGCAGCGGTTCATGACCGCCGCCCAACACGCCCTCGCGGAAGGAAACGCTGAGCTGGCCGCCCAGAGGTTGGTCTACGCTCGCGACGCCGAGCCTTCAAACCCGATGGTGCTACGGCTGTTGACGGCAGCGTTCTGGCAGGCGGGCAACCTCCCTGCAGCGGCACGCGCGGTGCGGGATTGGGCGCGGGTGGATACGGATCGACCTACGCCCGAGCGCTTCGCCTCCCGCATCTACGAGGACATGGGCGCGATCGACCTGGCGGCTGACGCGGCCGCGCGGGCGACCGACAGGGCCCCCGCGGACGCCTCGGCGTGGGAGCGGCTCGGCCGGCTGCGGCTGCGGCTGGGGGATCGTCCGGGGGCGATCACGGCGCTCGAGCGGGCGAAGCTGGTCGCGCCGTCGGTGGACGGCCTCCTGGACCTGGCTCTCGCCCATCATCTAGCCGGCGATGTGGGGGCCGAGGTATCCGCCGCGGAGGCCGCGACTGCGCTCGACGACAACTCTCCTGCCGCGTGGTCAGCGTACGCCCACGCGCTCGCGCGCACCGACCGCCTGACCGAGTGCGCCGACGCGTGCCGTCGGGCGCTGAGGTTGAGCGACGATCCGGAAGTTGCCGATCTGCTCGAGCGCGTGGAGGCCTCGAGGCCGCGCGGGGTGGCACAGCGCAGCGCAGCCTAGGGTGCGACCGACCCCTCGCGCCCGCAGACCGGACAGGATTCGTGCGCGGCCAGTGGCCGCCCGCCGCAGCCAGGGCAATCCTCGACGCGCTCGAGGACGCCCAAGAGCTCCCCGACCCTGCAGACCAAGAGCCGCTCCTCATCGACCTCAACCCAGGCTCCAGCCGAGGCCGGGAAGACCACGTGATCGCCCGGCTTGACGGGCATCTGCACCCCGACGTGGTCCCACCAATCGAGTCCCGGGCCAACCGCCAACACGATTCCGTGCTGGGGCGGCGGTTCGTCGGAGCCGGGCGGGATCACGAGACCCGAGCGGCGAACGCGGTCGGGATCGAGCTCCTTGATCACGACGCGATCGAAAAGTGGTCGAAGCTGGTGGCGCATGGTGTGTTTGTGCACCTCTGATCATAGGGCGCCCGCACACGCTTGATCGTTGCCGACCGATGCTGTGGGTCTCGAAGGGCCATGTCGGTCGCTCGTCCGCGAGCGGCCTGACGAGTGGCGACCTTCCTCGGGTTACTCCGTTGCGCGCGGCCCGTGGGAGCGGCATGATGGTGGCGTGGACGACGTCGCCTCATGTGATCAGGGCGGGCGAGGCGCGCACCGACGTCGCGCTGTGTCTCGGGCGGGGCGAGGATGAGCGTGAAGCGGCGGCTGCGGGCAGCTGCGTGCGCCGGGGCCGCGATGCTCCTGATGCTGGCCTCGGCCGCCGGCGCGACGGCGCGCTCGGGCACCAGCGAGGCGCTCGCGCCCCTCTCCGGCGCCATCCCACGCCCGGGCGGATCGCTGGTGCTCTCAAACGAGACGACCTTCACTCGGTGGGCGTACGTGAACCAAATCGAGCCGATCTACCAGCAGCCCACCACGTCCTCCGCGCGACTCGCGCACCTGCGGTGGAGCACCGAGTCCGGGCTCCCGCAGACCTACCTCCTGTTGCGGGGATACTGGGACGCCAAGGGTCGCGAATGGGTCAAGGTGCGCATACCGATGCGCCCCAACGGCCGGATCGGATGGGTGCAGCGCGATGGCCTGGGCGCATTTCACCTCACACATCTGCTGGTGGTCGTCGACCGCCAACAGCTGCGCATATCCCTGTACTCCGATGGCCGGCTGCTGTGGCACGCACCAGTGGCGGTGGGCAAGCCCAGCACCCCCACCCCCGTGGGAAGGTTCTGGATCACCGAGCGCTTCAAGATCGACGACCCTAGCTCGGGGTACTACCCCTACGCGTTCGGCACCTCGGACTACTCGACCTTGACCGACTGGCCTGAGGGTGGAGTCGTCGGGATCCATGGCCCCTACTACCAGCCGCAACTGATTCCTGGTCGCATCTCACACGGATGCATTCGGCTCAGCGTGGCCAACGACAACTGGCTCGCGGAGCACATCACCGTGGGCACCCCAGTCCACATCGTGTAGGCGTCCCGTTACGCTCGCTCCACCGTCGACACGACGGATCGTTCGATCGGCGCCGACCGGTTATGCCTGCGTTGTCCGGTCTCACGCATATGGTTTTTGTATGCGCCTGATCGTCGCCAGATGCCGCGTGACCTATACGGGGCGCCTCTCGACGAACCTCCCCGAGGCGGTGCGGCTGCTGATGATCAAGGCTGACGGCACGTTCATGATCTGGGCCGATGCTGGAGGGCCTAGCGTGAAACCGCTGAACTGGATGACGCCCCCAACCGTGATCGAAGAGTCGCGGGACCGCATGATCGTGCGAAAGCGCGCCGGAAGTAGCGAGGACCGGCTGGAGATCGCGCTCGCGGAGGTGCTCTCCGACGTCAGGCACGAGATGGGCTCGGGCGAGGAGGACACGGGGCTCGCCAAGGACGGGGTCGAGGCCCACCTCCAGGAGCTGCTTGCCGAGCAGCCACAGTGGTGCGGTGAGGGGCTGCGGCTGGTCCGCCGCGAGTGGCCCACCGACATCGGGCCCGTCGACCTGATGTGCCGCGACGCCGATGAGAGGTGGATCGCGGTCGAGATCAAGCGAGTCGCCGGGATCGAGGCGGTCGAGCAGCTGAGCCGCTATCTGGAGCGGATCCAGCGCGACCCGGCTTTTGCCTCGTGCCGCGGCGTGCTGGCGGCGCAGGTGATGAAGCGCCAGGCGCGCGTGCTCGCCGAAGCCCGGGGGATCGACTGCGTGGAGGTCGATCTCGCGGTTCTGCGGGGCGAGCGGGAGCCGGAGCTGAAATTGTTCGCGGCATGAGCGAACAACAATCAGTTCTCACCGAGCGCCGCGAGCGCATCTTGCTGATCACGATTAACCGACCCGACCAGCGCAACGCGGTAAACGCCTCGGTGGCAGCCGGCATCGCCTCCGCGCTCGATGAGCTCGACGGCGACCCCGGTCTATCTCTGGGGGTGTTGACCGGCGCGGGCAAAGGCTTCTGCGCGGGTATGGACCTGAAGGCGTTCGTGGCGGGCGAGCGACCGCACGCGGGCGATCGCGGCTTCGCCGGCATCACCCAACGCTCGGCAGCCAAGCCGCTGATCGCGGCTGTTGAGGGTTTTGCCCTGGCCGGTGGGCTGGAGGTCGCGCTCGCCTGCGACCTGATCGTGGCGGGACGGGGCGCCAGGCTCGGGATTCCCGAGGTCAAGCGCTCGCTGGTGGCCGCCGGAGGCGGGTTGTTGCGCCTGCCGCGAACGCTGCCGCGCAACGTTGCAATGGAGCTTGCGCTCACCGGCGACCCGATCGACGCCGAGCGCGCATTTGAGCTTGGTCTCGTCAACCGGCTTGTGGAGGCCGGCCAGGCGCTGACCGCCGCACTCGAGCTGGGCGGCACGATCGCGGTGAACGGACCGCTGGCGTTGGTGGCGACCAAGCGGATCATGCTCGAATCGGCCGACTGGCCCGACTCCGAGTTCTTCGAGCGCCAGAGCGCGATCGTCGGACCGGTGATGGACTCCGAGGATGCCCGGGAGGGCGCCCAGGCGTTCGCGGAGAAGCGGGCGCCGGTCTGGGAGGGCCGCTAGGCGCCCGGGAGGGTTGGCGGTCTGGAAGGGCGCCAGCGAACCCGGCGACGGCGAGGGGTCTGGCAGAGGCCAGCAAGGAGGGTGGTAGATATCTACGTCTATGAGGGAGTTATCTCCCACCCTCAGCTAGGGAGGCGCGGAGGCGCGCCGCGCGCGCGCCGCTAACCCTCTCCCCAGGCGGTTGCGATCACCGACCGAGGCCCACCGCTGTCGCGGTGCTCGCACAGGTAGATGCCTTGCCAGGTTCCGAGCGCGAGGCGGCCACCAGTGACCGGCAGCGTCAGCGAGGGGCCCAGCAGCGATGCCTTGACGTGCGCCGGCATGTCATCGGGTCCTTCGAGCACATGCGTCCAGTACGAGGCGCCCGCCGGCACGGCCTGGTCACACCAGGCCTCGAAGTCGTGGCGCACGTCTGGTGAGACGTTCTCGTTGAGCGCCAGCGAGGCAGAGGTGTGCTTGATCAGCAAATGGAGCAATCCGAGCTCGAGCGAGTCCAGCTCCGGCAGCTCCGCGAGTAGCTCTCGAGTCACAACGTGGAAGCCGCGCGGTCTCGGCGCAAGCGTGATCTCACGTTGAAGCCACATCTGGCACCCGGGCTACCCGCATGTCGACCCGATCACCGCGGAACGGAACGCCTTCTGCCTCGAGCAACACTCGCTGTCGGGGGCCTTTTGCCAGCGAGCCATCGGCGCGCACGATTCGATGCCAGGGCACCGAGGGATCGTCGCACGCGTGGAGCACGGCGCCCGCGACTCGGGGTGCCCCCGGCGAGACATCCCCGTAGGTTCGCACGAAGCCCACCGGCGTCGAGCGGACGCGCGCGAGGATGCGCTCCGTTTCCATAACGTCTTCAGCATAGGATCGCCCGCCCCGGCGGATCGCGCCGTGATACGGTCTGCGCCGCCAAATTCCCTGGTAGCGACGGGAAATCGGCGAGATCGAGGATGTGGCGGGCGGGTCGCGCCCTGATTCGCGACTTCGCGGCCACGGCTCGCCCCCGTCAGCATGCATCATGAGCATCGGTCGGCACACGTCAACCTTCCAGCGCAGCCTGGCCGCCACGTTCGTAGTCGTGGCGCTGATTACCGCCGCGGCGCTTCCGCTGCAAAGCATCGCCGAGCCCAGCCTCGGCGACCTGAGCTCCCAACTCGGGCAGGTTCAATCCGAGCAGCAGAGTCTGTCGGCGAGCATCAGCGACCTCTCGCAGCTGATCGGCTCGCTGGGGAGCCAGATCGCGCTGGTTCAGAGCCGCGAAGCCACGGTTCGCGCGGAGCTCTTCAGGGACCGGGTCGAGCTCGCAAGGACGCGTGCGGCGCTTGCTCGGGAGCGCCGTTTGGTCGCGTTGCTGAAGGCCCGTCTCGCGCTGGCGCAGTTCCTGCTGGCCCGGCAACTCGTCAGCAGCTACGAAACCGACAGACCAGATCTGGTTTCGGTGGTCCTCAACGCGACGGGCTTTCAAAATCTGCTCGAGCAGTTCGATTTCCTCCGACTGGCCGAGGGACAGCAGCAGTCGATCATCACGATCACTCGCGTCGCGAAGGCCCAGGCTGACGCGGCCGCGGTGCGACTGGCGAAGCTGGAGGCCACCGAACGCGCGATCACCGAGGCCACCGAGGCCCGCGCCCGCGCGCTGGCCGCCATGAACGCGTTGCTGCAGTCACGACAGGCGGCACTCCAGCGGGCGCGAGCCGCTCGCGAGGCGGCGCTCGACGCCAGCCGCGCGCGCGGCGCGGAGCTCCAGGCCGCGATCGCCCGCGCCCAGGCCCAGCGGGCCGCCGTGCAGCAGGCGGCAGTCAGCGCTCCGGCCGCCCTCGCCACAGGTTCTGGCCAGGCGATCAGCTCCGGCGCCGGGTGGTCGATCCCCTACCCGATCGTGGACTGCGAATCCGGCGGGCAGAACCTGCCGCCCAACAGCGCCGGCGCTTCCGGCTACTACCAGATCATTCCCAGCACCTGGCAGGAGTACGGCGGAACGGGGCCTGCCGCATACCTGGTCAGCAAGGCCGAGCAGGACGGGGTCGCAACTCGGATCTGGCAGGGCGCAGGACCATCTGCCTGGGACTGTGCCTCGATGGTCGGGATTCATTAGCCGGGGGCGTCTCGGGCCGACGCGATCGTCAGCGCCGGGCGGAGCGCGATGGTCAGCTGCCGGGCGGAGCGCAACCGGCCGACCCGCCGCCGCGCGCCGCCCCGTCCCGCCGCCCCGCCAACCCGGCGCCGATTCTCCAAGCCCTAACCGCGCATTAACGCTGCCCGCGCTTAATCTGACCGCCAATGACCTGGTCGGCCCCACGCGTGGCGATCGCCGCCGCATTGTTGATCGTCGCTTTTGGCTTGCGCCTCGCCGAGGTGGACAACACCTCGTACCGCCCGATCAACGACGCCGGAACGTACCTGACCCTGGCCAGCAACATCGCCCACACGGGCGATTACTGGGCAAGTCATGTCCGGGGCGGAGCCGGCGGGACTCGCGGCCCGACCGCCTACTTCCCGCCCGCGTTCCCGTATCTCATCGCCGGCGTCGACCTCCTCGACGGCCATACGACACGGCGCGGGAAGTCGATTCATCCCGCGCGGATATCGCAAGCCGCGCTCGGCACCGTCGAGGTCGGGCTGATCGGACTGGTCGCGTGGGAGGCGTTCGGAAGCACCGCGGGGCTGCTGGCGCTCGCGATGGCAGCCGGCTACCCGGTGTTCGTCGTCCTTTCGGGGACGATCGTGGCCGAGAACCTGCTGACCGCCTTCGTGTTGCTCGCGGTCTGGACGGCGCTCCGGGCGCGGAGAGCGCGCCAGCCGTACGCGTGGATCGCGGCCTGCGGGCTGTTCATCGGCCTCGCAACGCTCACCCATCAGAACGGGATCCTGATCTTGATCCCGCTGGCTTTTGCCGTGTGGATGGGACGTCCCCGGTGGAAGCTCCAGGCGATCCAAGCGCCGGTCTTCCTGATCGCGATCACCGTGATCACGATCTCCCCGTGGATGATCCGTAACGCGGTCCTGCTGCACCGGGTCATTCCCGTCTCTGACGAGAACGGGATCACGCTCGCGGGCACCTACAACCCCGCATCCGCGGCCAATCAACAGATTCCCTACAAGTGGCGCCTGTACGTCTCGGTTCCGCAAGACGCAGCGCTCGCGCGCGAGTCCCATCATCTGACCGAGACCGAACTGAGCAACAAGCTCACCAGCCAGGCGTTCCACTACATCGACGCCCATCCGACGGCCCCGCTCGATGTCGCCTACCACAACACCCTGCGGATGCTCGAGCTCGAGGGGTCGCTGGCGTCGCGGTACTCGTATGCCGCGATCGACCTGCCGCGAACCACCGGCCGCGTGGGCGTGATCAGCTTCTGGGTTCTGGGCGTGCTGGCGATCCTCGGCGCGCTCACGCCGCTGGCGAGGCGCGCCCCCGTGTGGCTCTGGGTGATTCCGCTGCTGCTGGCGATCAGCGTCGTGCTCGTCAACGTGGAGACGCCGCGCTTCCGTGAGCCCGTGGACGCGTTCCTGATCTTGCTCGCAGCTTGCGCGCTCGCCACGCCGTTGCGCTGGTTAGGTCGTTCGCCAGTCCGGCGTGACCTCGATACGACGACCGCGACCGGCGATGCTGAGCCGGTCGAAGTGATCCAGCGCCTGGCCTGAGCCGACCGCCACGCACGTGAGTGGCGACTCGGCGCTGTAGACGTACATCCCGGTCTCGGCCGCGACCAGCTCGGAGAACCCGCGCACCAGCGTGCCGCCGCCGGCAAGCAGGATCCCGTCCCGGGCGATGTCGCTGGAGAGCTCCGGTGGCGTCTGGTCGAGCGTGTCTCTGATCGCCTGGAGGATCTCCCGCAGCGGGCTCGCGATCGCGGCTCGTACCTCTTCGCTGTGGAGCTCGACCGCGGTCGGCAGCCCCGTCAGCAGGTGGCGCCCGCGAACCTCGACCGTCTTCTCCGGCTGCAGCGGGATCGCCGACCCGAGCTCGATCTTGATTCGCTCAGCCGTACGCGAGCCGATCGCGAGCTGATACACGCTGCGCAGATAATGCGTGATCGCGTCGTCCATCTCGTAACCACCAACACGAACTGACCGCGAGACCACGATCGCGCCGAGCGAGATCACCGCCATCTCGCTGGTGCCGCCGCCGACGTCGACGACCATCCGGCCGACCGGCTCCTCGATCGCCAGCCCCGCCCCGATCGCCGCGGCGATCGGCTCCTCGATCAGGTGCACCTGCCGCGCCCCGGCCGCCAGCGACGCCTCCTCGACAGCTCGCTTCTCGACCTCGGTGACCCCGGAGGGAGCGCACACGATCAACCTCGGATGGGCCATCTTGCGGTTCAACACTTTTTGGATGAAGTGCCGGAGCATCGCCTCGGTGACCTCGAAATCAGCGATCACGCCGTGCCGAAGTGGCCGCATCGCCGAGATCGTCGCGGGCGTACGGCCGATCATCCGCTCCGCGTCGGCTCCCACGGCATGAACCTCTCCCGTTCCCACGTCGGAGGCGACCACCGATGGCTCGGAGACCACGATCCCGCGACCGCCCACGTAGACCAGGGTATTGGCGGTTCCGAGATCGATCGCCATATCGTGGACCCCTAGCGTCGGAGCCAGATGACGACGGGAGTTGTCTCGACGTGAGCCGTCTCTACGGAAGCGGATTCGAGAAGAGTGCCAAAAGCGGGCAGCGAGCGCCGCCCCGCCCCGGCCCAGCCGGGACTCCTCTAGCGCTCGCCCGGCGGAGTGCGCGGGTACTGCGAGACCGGCTCCTGCAGATCCAGCGCGGTGGTCACGATCCGGTGTTGCTCGGCGGCGTGCGCGACCGGATAGCCCTCGCCGGACGCCGCTCGCTCTGGCCTGCCGATGTAGCCGAACCTCAGATGCGCAGGAAGGATCTGCAGCAACCGCGGAGACATGTGCGCGCGGGCGCCCATGTTGCGCGGCTCCTCCTGGACCCACACCACCTCGGTGAGCCCCGGGTAGAGCGCGACCAGCTCGAGGATCTCCGCCTGCGGGAACGGGTACAGCAGCTCCACGCGGCCGATCGCGAGCTGCGGCCTGTTGCGGCGCGCTTCGTGTCCAGAGAGCTCGTAGTAGATCTTGCCGCTGCAGAGGATCAGGCGGGTGACCTGATCGGGATCGACGTCCGGGTCCGCGAGCACCGGCTGGAAGCGGCCCTCCGCGAGGTCGCGCACCCGGCTCGTGGCCTGCGGCAGCCGTAGCAGGCTCTTGGGAGTCGCGATCACCAGCGGGCGTTGCTTTGCGATCCGGGCCTGGCGGCGCAGGAGGTGGAAATACTGCGCGGGGGTGGTGCAGTTGGCGACGCGGATGTTGCCCTCGGCGGCGAGCTGCAAGAAGCGCTCGATCCGGGTGGAGGAGTGCTCGGGACCCGAACCCTCATAACCGTGCGGCAGCAGCAGCGTGAGCCGCGAGGTCTGTCCCCACTTTGCGAGTCCCGAGGCGATGAACTGGTCGACGATAACCTGTGCGCTGTTGACGAAGTCCCCGAACTGCGCCTCCCACAGCACCAGCGTTTCGGGGCCTTCCTGGGAGTAGCCGTACTCGAATCCCAGGCAGGCCATCTCCGACAGCGGGCTGTTGTGCAGCTCCATCGGCGCGAGCGCACCAGGAAGATGCTGCATCGCGCAGTGCTTCTGACCGGTTTTCGGGTCGTGCAGCACCAGGTGGCGCTGGCTGAAGGTGCCGCGCTCGGTGTCTTGCCCGGTCAGGCGAATCGGGATTCCTTCGGTCAGCAGCGAGGCGAACGCGAGTGCCTCGGCATGCGCCCACACGATCCCGCTCGGGCCCGCGAGCGCCTCGCGACGCTGCTCGAGCTGCTTGACCAGCTTTGGGTGGACGGTGAAGCCATCGGGGACCGATAGCAGCTCCTCATTCAGGATCCGCAGACGCTCGGCGTGGACCGCCGTCTTGACCTCCGGCGATGGGGTTCGGTCGAGCTGATACTCGCCGGTCGCGTGCTCGACTTCCTTTGCGGCCGCAATCCGATCCTTGAGCCGCTGGTGCCGTTCGGTCAACATCGCCCAGACGTCGTCGGTCATCTCGGTCGATTCCTGCTCGGTGACCACGCCCTGCTCGATCAGCTGCCTGGCGAACAGCTCCCGCACCGGGGGATGCTTCTTGATCATCTGGTACATCTCGGGCTGCGTGTATGCCGGCTCGTCGGCCTCGTTGTGGCCGAAGCGGCGATATCCGATCAGGTCGATCAGTACGTCATGACCAAATTCCTGGCGGAAGGCGAACGCCAACCGCACCGCGGAGATACACGCCCCCACGTCGTCGGCGTTGACATGGATGATCGGAACATCGAAGCCCTTGGCCAAATCCGATGCCCAGGTTGTCGAGCGGGCGTCGTCGGGATCGGTCGTGAACCCGACTTGGTTGTTCTGGATGATGTGGATCGTGCCGCCGACCGTGTAGCCGTCGAGCGCCTGCAAATTCAGGGTTTCCGCGACCACGCCCTGGCCCGGGAACGACGCATCGCCGTGGAGGATGATCGGGATCGCGGCGTTGCAGTCCTGATTGGCGTGCGGTCCCTGGCGGGTGGTCTGGGCGGCTCGCGTCGCGCCCGCGGCCACGGGCGCCACAAACTCCAGATGCGATGGGTTGGACTCCAGGCGAACGACGATCGACTCGCCGCCGGGGACCTGGTAGGAGCCTTGCGCGCCGTGGTGGTACTTGACATCGCCGGTGCCGCCATGCGGGAGCGTGGTGATCGGATCAAGCGTCGAGGTACCCTCGAACTCCGCGAAGATCGTCTGGTACGGCCGCCCGAGATTGTGCGCGAGTACGTTCAGGCGACCGCGGTGCGCCATCCCGATCACAACCTCGCGGGCGCCCCGCGTGGCCGAGAGTTGAATCAGCTCGTCGAGCATCGGCACGGTGATGTCGAGGCCTTCGATCGAGAACTGCTTTTGGCCCAGGTAGGCCTTGTGCATGAAGCGCTCGAGCGCATCAACCTCGGTCAGGCGCTTGAGCAGCGCCTTCTGCTCGTCCTCGGTGAGTGGCGTGCGGAACGATCCATACTCGATCGCCTCGCGCAGCCATAGTCGCTGGCGGTGAGAGGCGATGTGCTCGATCTCATACGCGATCGGCCCGCAGTAGGTCTCGCGGAGATGCGGGAGCGCGTCGAGCAGCGTGGCGCCCTCTACGTACATGCGCAGGATCCGAGCCGGGATCTTCGCCATTAACTCGGGGGTCAGCCCGAGCGGCTCGGGGTCTAGCGCGGGATCGCTTTCGGACTCGCGGCCGAGGGGATCGAGCTTCGCGCCGAGGTGTCCGTGCGTGCGGTGCGCCTTCAGCAGTGAGGTGGCCGCCTGGACGGCCTGTAGCAGTTGCTCGTCGGGCGGCCCCGGGGCGGCCTGCGCGGGCGGCGCAGCGACTGGAGGCGCGAGCGCCGGCTCCGGCGCCGGCGGCAGCACCGCCAGCTCCACCCCCAGATCCGCGAACACGCGCTCGTAGAACTCGTTCTCGCCCTGAAGATAGGACTCGATCCGCTCGAGGAATCGTCCGGACTCCGCGCCCTGGATGATTCGGTGGTCGTAGGTCGAGGTCATCGCCATGACCTTCTCCGCGCCGATCGACGGGCCGATCCGCTCGAGCCCGACCGGATACCCGATCTGACCCGTGGCCACGATCGTGCCCTGTCCCACCATCAGCCTCGGTACCGACGCCGCCGTGCCGATGCCGCCGGGGTTGGTGAGCGTCAGGTTGGCGCCCGACAACTCGTCGGCGGTCAGCGTGTTGGTTTGGGCCTTCTGCACCAGCGAGTTGTAGATCTCGAGGAACTCGCGGAAGCTCTTGCGGCCGGCGTCGGCGATCACGGGAACCATAAGCGTGCGGCTGCCGTCCTTCTTCTCGACGTCGACCGCGAGCCCGAGGTTGCAGCCGCCGTCGTCGACCCGGTGCGGCTTGCCGTCCAGCTCGGCGAAATGATGGGCCATCACCGGCATGTCCTCGGTCGCGGCGAGCCCGATGGCGTACGCAATCAGGTGGGTGAACGAGACCCGGTGGCCCGCATCCTTGAGCTGCTTGCGGCGCTCGTCCAGCACCGTGACAGCGATCGTCCGGAACGAGGTGGCGGTCGGAATCGATCGGCTTTCGTCCATGTAGCGCGCCAGCACCGCCGCACCGCCGCGGATCAGCTGGGCGCCAGGAGCGGTTATGGGGGCGGCCCTTGGCGCGGCCGCCCCGGTGGGTGCGGCCATCGCCCCATTGCCGGCCACCGCAAGTACATCGGCCTTGGTGATCCGTCCTCCGCGCGCGCTGCCATGGACGCCCGAAAGGTCAATGCCCTCGTGCGCGGCCGCGCGCCGCGCGACGGGTGAGGCTTTGGCGCCGTCGGTGGGCGGCACAGGTGAGGCCACAGTGGTCTCGCTCTCCTCAGCGGATCCGGAGGCGGCCTCGGTTGCCGCGAGCGCATCGGAGCCCGTCCGGATCCGGCCGATCACCTGCCCGACGCTGACCGCGGCTCCTTCCTCGGCGAGGATTTCCGTGATCGTGCCGGACGCCGGCGCTGGCAGCTCCATGTCGACCTTGTCGGTCGAGATCTCAACGACCGTGTCACCGCCTTGCACCTGGTCGCCAACCTTGACCGACCACTCGAGGATCGTTCCCTCGCTCACCGACTCCCCACCGGTCGGAGTCACGATCTCGATCGTCTCGCCAGCCGCGGCGTCAGCGGCCGCCGCGTCGGGCGCCGGCGCGGGCGCGCGCGCCGGCGCGGGCGCGGGCGCGGCATCCGGCGTCGCCTGATCGCGGGCCGCGTTGGCCGTCTGGCTGTTCTCCGCCTCGGTGGCCGCCGCCGCGGCAGCCTCCGCGGGGGTGGCTGGCGGAGACTCGGCGCTGACGGGAGTGGGCGGCGCGGCCGCGGTTTCCCCGTCGGTCGAGATCTCAGCGAGCAGCGCGCCGACCGTAACGGTGTCGCCTTCGGCAGCGTGGATCTTCACGATCGTTCCGGCTGTCGGCGAGGGCACCTCGGCATCGACCTTGTCGGTCGAGATCTCGACGATCGTTTCATCGAGCGCGACCGTGTCGCCCTCGCGCTTGTGCCACTCGAGCACGGTGCCGTCGGCGACGGAATCCCCCATCGCCGGCATCACGACTTGAACCGTGCTCGCTTCAACAGCCATCGGAATTTCAACTGTAACGCGTGGTCGCGGGCACAGCGGTGTTTTTCGCGCGCGCCCGACGTCGGTCAGCGATCACGAATCCGACCGAGCCCGCGAACGGACCGAGACCGCCAAGCACCGCGACCGTGACCGCCAACCAATACGGGATCACGCGCGCGCGCGCCGCGGCGATGCAGATTAGCGACATCGCGATCCACATCAGTCCGTGCGTCAGTCCGAGCACGAACGTCTCGGGCTGCGGATTGCCGAGCCCGAACGCGCAGACCAGCAGCGACAGGTACACCGCCGAGTGGACGAACGACGCCACCTCCAGGCGACGGAAGGTGATCAGTCTCATGAGTTTCCGAGCAGCCCCGCCATCCGGCGGAGCGGCTCATCCGCTTCCTCAGGCCAGTTCTCGATGTCCGCGGGCCACCACGCAAACTCGTCGTGCTCCTCGTCCGGGATCACGGTCGCGCCATCCGCGAGCCAGGCCTGCCCAACCAGCAGGACGACGTTGCTGGGCAGCCGCAGGAGCGCTTCGATCTGCATCCGGTCGGGCTGCACCGACCACTCCTCGGCCAGCTCACGGGTGAGCGTGTGCGCCGGATTTTCGTCGACCTCGACCGACCCTCCCGCGCCCAGCGCCCAGCGGCCCGCCCACGATGCCAGCCAGTCTGCCCGCCGCCCCGCGAGCCAGCGACCGTCGACGGCGCGGACCAGACAGAGAACGGCCATACTGCCGGCCGCGTTGGTCGGGAGGAGTCGCAGCGCCCACCGCACCGGCTGGAGCTCGAGCGTCAAGCGGTCGCTTCCGGCCTCGAAGCCTGCGAGCCGGGCCGCCAATCCATCGTGGCTTGGGGAGCCGCGCTCGCGCAGCGCGTGCAGCGCTTGGTCCGCTGCCTCGATCGTGCTCGGCTCGGGCTCGAACGGCTCCCGGCGCCAGGAAGCCACGACCTGAGAAGGGTCCCAGGGTCCGACCGCCAACAAACCGGGTGCACTCGCCACCGCAAAAACGGTAGCGGCAGGCGGTCAAATGATGGCCGAGGAGCGTCTCCCCGCACCGCACTCGCGGCGGGAAGCGGGAGGATGGTAGATAACTACGTCTATACGCCAGTTATCTACCAGCCTGCCGGGGCGCACCGCGGTGCCGAGCCCGTCGCGGACGCGCGCTAGTGCCCGCTCAACGTCCTGAACGGATACAGGGTCACGAACTCGGCGAGGAACAGCGCCACCCACACGGCCACCGCCACGCGGGGGATCCGCGGCCAGGCCAGTAGGCGAGCGACTGAGATGTACAGCGCCGGCATCGTGATCACCATGTAATAGAGGTAGCTGGTGCGGCTCTCGAACAGGCTCAGCGCCTCGATCGGAAGCCACGTTCCGGCAACCCAGGCGATCACCAGAAACGAGATGGTGTCTCTTCGCCGCAGCGCCCCCCAGATGCTCGCCAGGATCGCCGCCCAGCTGGTGAACAGCAGCACCCGGCTGATCAGCCCGCGGAAGTAGACGGTCGTGCTGGTCCGCTGGAGGTGGCCGTTGACCGACACGGTCACCCGCTCCTTGAAATACGGGATCTGCTCGACGTCGGCCCAGAACTGCCACGGGTAGCTGGCGATCCCCCGCGGGCCGCCGGTGGCGCGGAGCTTGCTGGCGTAGTTCAGCATGAACGCGATGTGGTTACAGGATCCTTTCCACAGCCACAGGTCGCCGCAGACCCCGGCCTGGCCGCGGTTGACGGGGTGACCGCCGCTGTACGGGGTCACCGCGGCATCGAGAATTCCAAGAAAGCTCGCGAACGTCACCACGCTCACGAGTGCGGTGACGAGGGGGTGCGCCACGCGGCGCAGGCTCGGCTGAGTCGTTCGCCCGGCCGCGAGCCACTGCAGCGCCCGTAGCGCCTCGAGCACCAGCACCACGGCGACTGCGAGCATCGCGACCTCTTTGAAGCAGGCGCCGACCGCGACCAGCAAGCCGGCGATGATCGGACGCCGGCGCAGATAGAACCCAACTCCCGCGAGCATGAACGGCACGCAGTAGATGTCGAGCACGGCGATCCGGCCGCTTACCAGCCACAGGTTCTCGAAGCTCGCAAGCGCCGTGGTCCCGAGCGCCAGCCACGGTCCCCCTCCCGCGCAGCGAACGAGCCAGTAGAGGAGCAGCAGCCCGGCGAGTGCGAACACCACCGCGGTGACGCGCCAGGCGGTCGCGTTGTCGCCGCCCAGCGCGATCGCGGCCGCGATCACCATCTTTGCCAGCTGCGGATGCTCGGCGTTTGGGTCGGTGCCCCGAGGAGCGGCTCGGAAGTACCTCTCCCCCGGGCTCATCGGTACGCCGGCGATCAGCCGCGCCGCGCTGACGTAATACGCCTCGTCGAAGATCGTCCCCGCGCCGTCAGGCCCCTTGGGCGGAATACCCAGATGAAAGCTCCGCGCGCCGACTCCAAGAGCGCAAACCACCGCGAGCAGGACCAGGGGCGCTCGCCGGTCAGCAAGTGCCCGACGAAGCCACGCGACGAGCCGCCGCGTGCCCGAGCGCAAGCGCGTCAGCCCTCACTCCCCCGTGCCGGCGAACCCGGGCGGCAAGTCAGTCGCTGGCGCCCTCGAACAGCCGCTCGTACACCCGGTAGCGCTTGACGATCCGCCCTCCCATCGCCTCCATCCCACGATTCATCGCCTTGTTCGTCTCGAGAATCCAGCCCATCTCTCCCTGGCCACAGCGCGTTTGCTCGCCCATCTTGAAGTTCTCGAGGTATAGCGCCGCAGCGACGCCGGTGTGCTGGTACTCGGGCAACACTCCGAGGAAGCCGACGCGGACGCGGTCGATGATCCGTTTCTTGTTCAGGTAGTACCACCAGCCGAGCGGAAGCAGCCGGCCCCCCATCTTCGCCAGCACCTGGTTGACGTCGGGGATCGTGATCGCCATCGCCACTGCCTTCCCCTGCCCGTTCTCGGCGATCATGAACCAGTCGCGGTCGTAGACAAGCTGCAGTGACCTGGTGTACTCGTCGAGATCCTCCTTCGAGTACGGAACAAACCCCCAGTTGCGCGCCCAGGCGGCGTTGTAGATCTCCGCGAACACGTCGATCTCTCGCCGCAGATGCAGGCGCGACATCCGGCGGATCCGGATCCCGTACTTGCTGTGCGCGCGCTCGGCGACGCGGGGGAGGGCCGGATTCATGCGGGCGCGATCGGAGATGTTGGCTTCCCACATCAGCAGATCCATCGCCTTCGTGAGCCCCGCTTGCTCGCAGCGCCGCTGGTAGTAGCGCGGGTGCCATGGCTGTCTGATCATCGGCTCGCGCTCGAAGCCTTCGATCAGCACGCCGCTCTCATCGTTCATCTGGAAGTCCATCGGCCCGACCATCCGCTCGCAGCCGCGCCACCGCAGCCAGCGAGAAGCGATGCCCAGCAGCCCGTCCAGCACCTCGGGGTCATCCTCGAACTCGAGGAACCCGAACATCCCCCAGCGGCTGCGGTGATAGTCGTTGAAAGCGTGATCGACCTGAGCGGTGATCCGGCCAACCACGCGCCCGTCCCGCCGCGCCAGGAAGTAGGCGGCCTCGCCGTGGGTGAAGTACGGATTGAGCCCCTGGGCCAGAAACAGGTAGCGCTCGAGCTTCAGTGGCGGAATCCAGGGCGTGCCGGCGTGCAGCCCGAACGGGAGCGAAACGAACGCCTGGAGGTCGCGCAGCGCCCGCACCCGGAGTATCTCGACGGGCATTGGCGCGGAACCGTAGCGGACTTGCCCGCCTGCCACCATTAGGGTCGCGATGGCAGACGATCCATACAAGATCTTGGGCGTCAGCCCTACCGCCTCAGCCAGCGAGCTTCGCAGCGCATACCGGAGGCTGGTGCGGCTTCACCATCCCGACCACAACGGGGGCTCGCTCCAGTCCACGCGCCGCTTCGAGAAGATCCAGGAAGCCTACGCGCAGGTCCGGGAGCTGCGAGCGGCGGCGGGCGCGGCCGGGGCGAACGCCGGGGCCCGAGCGAGCGCCCATACGCAGCGCGGGGGAGCGGCAACTTGGCCCCGTACGCAGCCCGCGGCTGCGCCAACCGAGCCGGCGGGGCCGGACCTCGACGCGGAGCTGGCCGAGATGGAGCGCCAGCTGCGGGAAGCGCGGGCAGCGCGCGAGCGGGCGATGCAGGACGCTCGGGCAGCGGCCGCGCCGGAGTCGGCGCGGCGGGCCACGGACGAGGAGCTCGGATACGTCACCACAGACGACAGCTTCACCAAGATCTTCGACGACGCGATCTCAGAGCTCTCTCACTGGTTCGAGGAGCGGCGCAAGCCGCAGCACTAGCGAACCTTTCAGCCGGCGAGCGTGCGGTTGAATCGTCGCAGCGCCAGCGGCATCGCGATCGCCATGATCAGCAGGCACCAGATCACCATCGCCGCCACAGGATGGGTGAGCTGCCAGGAGCCACTTGAGTGGTAGCCCTCGGTCAGGTAGCGGACCGAGGCCACCAGCGCCGAGATCGGATCCCACTGCGCGATCGCCCGCGGCACGGCGTCCATCCCCGAGATCGGCACGAACGTGCCCGCTAGGAAGGTCAGCGGCAGGATCACGATGAACCCGGCTCCCTGCATCGCGTCGGGGGACCTGACAAGCATTCCCAGCAGTACGCCCACCCAGGTGAACGCCAGGATTCCGAGCGCCATGAGCGCGACGAGCAGGATCGCGTGCGGGGCAGTGAGGTGTGGACTCCAGCCGAGGATCAGTCCGAACACGACCACGATCACCATTCCCAGCACCTGTTCGCAGCATTGACCCATCACCTGGCCGCTGATGATCGACAGCCGACCGATCGGCAGCGAGCGAAAGCGGTCGACGACGCCCTCGTTCATGTCGGTCGAGGTGGCGACTCCGGCCCCGATCACGCCGAAAGCGAGCGACTGGGCGATGATCCCCGGAAACAGGTAGTCCTTGTAGCTGATCCCTGGGACGTGGATCGCGGATCCGAACACGTACAGGAACAGCAAGATGAACACGATCGGCTGGATCGTGACGTCCAGCAGCCGTTCCGGCACGCGCGGGACCGCCCGCAGGCTGCGGACGGTCAACAACGCCGTTTCCCGGACGAACCGGGGTGCGGAGGAAAAGTCGCGTCGAGATGTCGAGGCGAGCGTGGTCATGCGGCCACCTCCTCTGGCTGCTCGGGGGTCTCGGAATGGGCGGTGTGCCCGGTCAAGGCGAGGAAGGCGTCGTCGAGCGTGGGCCGTCGCAGCGCGACCTCGTCGACGTTGATCTGAGCCCGGCTCACCGCAGCGGCGACGCGGGCGAGGTCCGCAGCCTCTTCCGGAGCCGCGATCGAGACCGTCCGCTGCGGCGCGAACGGGCGCAGCTCGAACTGTCCGCCGAGCGCGGCCAGAAGCTCCTCGAACGCGAGCGCGTCGGCGGCGATCACATCCACCCGCTGCTCGCCGACCTGCGTCTTCAGCTGTGCCGGCGTGCCCGCCGCGACCTCGCGGCCGCGATCGATCAGCACAACTCGGTCGGCGAGCGCGTCAGCCTCCTCGAGGTACTGCGTGGTCAGCAGCAGCGTGACGCCTTCGGCGACCAGTTCCCGGATCGTCGACCACACCACCTGCCGGCTGCGGGGGTCGAGTCCGGTGGTCGGCTCATCGAGCACGAGGACCTGGGGACGGTCGATCAATCCCGCGGCCAGGTCGACTCGCCGGCGCTCCCCACCCGACAAGTTCTTGACCAGACGGTCGCGTATCTCGCGAATCTCGAAGCGCTCGATCAGCTCGTCGGCCCGAGCCGCAGCCGCGGCGGCGCGGCGCCCGCGCAGCTGGGCCATCAACACCAGGTTCTCGCGCGCGGTGAGGTGCTTGTCGAGCGCCGCGAACTGACCGGTCAAGGAAATCGCGCTGCGCACCCGCGCGGCCTCCTCGACGACATCGTGACCAGCGACACGCGCGAAGCCGCCGTCTGGATTGGAGAGCGTCGCGAGCATCCGAACCGTGGTCGTCTTTCCTGCTCCGTTTGGCCCGAGCAACGAGACGACCGTGCCGTGCTCGACTCGCAGATCGAGCCGATCGACGGCGGTGAAGTCGGCGAAGCGCTTGGTCAGCTGATGCGCCTCGACCGCGGGCAAGATTTCATCGGACATGGCGGCATACTCTACAGTCACTGAAACTTTTCTGCAACTGAAATTTGGTTGTAAGCTTGCCGCGTGTCCTCCGACGAAGATCTCCTCGGCGACGCCTCCGGCGATCAGCGCGTCCATCACGCGCTGGTGGAGGAGGTCGGACCCCAGCTGGCCGAGTTGCTCACCCGCACGCGGCGGGCCCAGGAGCAGCTGCACGAGCAGCGGCGCCCGGGCGAGAGCCTACGCGAGCGCAAGCGGCGTCTCACGCGGCAGCGGATCTCCGACGTGGCGACGACGATGTTCGCGAGCCGGGGATTCGATCACGTCAAGGTCTCCGAGATCGCGGAAGTCGTCGGCGTCTCGGAGAAGACGGTCTACAACTACTTCCCGACCAAGGAGTCGATGTTCCTCGATCAGGCCGACGAGATGATCGAGCGCCTCGCGCGAGCGCTGCGGGAGCGCCAGCCGGGCGAGCCACTCTCGCGAGTGGTGGTGGAGGCCCTGAAGGAGGAGATGAGGCAGTTCGATCTGCTCCCCGACGAACTGGTCACTCACCTCCCCCGGTATCGCGAGCTGGTGCAGTCGACGCCATCGCTGCGCGCCGCGTGGCTTGACCTCAACCACCGGCTGACGGAGGTCGCCAGGGAGGAATTGGCAGCGCGCGCCGAAGTGGATCCCCGCGATCCCGAGCCCGCGATCACCGCCTACGCGCTGGTCGGGCTGGGGCAAGTCGCGTTCGAGTCACGGGTGCGCTACATCGAGTATGGCTTGCGGGGGGCCGCGCTGAGCGACGCGGTGATCACCGATGTGGAGCGCGCCGCGCGCCTGATTGAGACCGGCCTGTGGTCCTTCAACCTGCTGGCCCAGGGGCGCCGCACCCGCCAGCAGCTGATCGACGCGGCCAAGGCGGCCGAGGAGGCCCGCACTCAGGTGGTGAAGGCGCTGCGCGAGGCGCGGAGGGCGTGGAAGCGCCATCGCGGGGAGTGAGATTGGACACGATCGCGATCCTCGGTCCGGGCGGGGTCGGCGGCTTCCTCGCGGCCGCGCTCGCGCGCGCCGGCGAGTCCGTGGCGGTGGTCGCTCGCGAGCAAACGGCCTCGAGCATCGCCCAGCAGGGAATCGCCATCGAGAGCGTGCCCCTGGGCGCCTTCACCTGCCACCCCGAGGTCACCACCGAGCTGGCCACGGCGGTCGGCGTGCTGCTCGTGAGCACCAAAGCGACGAGCCTCGAGGAGGCGCTTGCCCGCGTTCGCTGCGAGCCAGAGCTCGTCGTGCCGCTGCTCAACGGCCTTGACCACATGCGCGCGCTGCGGGCCAGGTTCGATCCCGAGAGGGTGGCGGCCGGCACGATCCGGATCGAGTCCGATCGGGTGGCTCCCGGCCGGATCGTGCAAAGGAGCCCGTCGGTGCGCGTCGAGCTGGCCGCCGACCGACCCCTGCCCCGCGCGGCCGTGCAGCGACTCGCCGCGAGGCTCCAGCACGCCGCGATTCCCACGGTTACCGGCGCAAGCGAGACTCAGATCTTGTGGTCGAAGCTGGTCCGGCTGTCCGCGCTAGCGCTCACCACGAGCGCCTGCGACCGCCCGATCGGGTTCATCCGTGGCGACCCACGGTGGCGAGCAGCGCTCGAGGGGTGCGTGTTCGAGGCGGCGGCGATCGCGGGCGCCGACGGCGCGCGGATCGATCCGGCAGGCCCGATCGGGGAGCTCGAAGCTGCCCACCCGGAGCTCGGATCGTCGATGCGGCGCGACCTCGCGGCGGGCCGAGAGCCTGAGCTCGATGCGATCGCGGGCTCGGTACTGCGCGCGGCCGCCCGCCACGCGCTCGACTGCCCGACGATCACCCGGCTGAGCGCGCAGGTGGCGCGGCGAGCGGGACTGAAGCCTCGCCTCGGAACGGTAGGGTGGCGTTGATGTTCGACTCCTTCGACGGTCATGACCTGGCTACCGAGCGCGGCACGATCCGCGCCAGGGTGGGCGGCAGCGGGCCGCCACTGCTGGTCCTGCACGGATATCCGGAGACCCACCTGATGTGGCACGCCGCGGCGCCGCTGCTCGCCGAGCGCTTCACGGTCATCGCCGCTGACCTCTCCGGTTACGGGGCCTCGCTGCGACCCACCACCCAGACCGACCACGCCCCCCACTCGAAGCGGGCGCTCGCGCGCGACCAGCTCCAGGCGATGGCGTCGCTCGGGTACGAGCGGTTTGCGGTCGCGGGGCACGACCGGGGTGGCCGCGTCGGCTACCGCATGGCGCTGGACCATCCCGAACGGGTGACCGCGCTGGCCGTACTCGACATCGTCCCGACCGCGGAGGTGTGGGCCCGCGCCGACGCGCGGCTAGCGCTCGTCTACTGGCACTGGGGCTTTCTCGCGCAGCCCGCTCCGCTCCCGGAGCGGCTGATCGCCGCCGATCCGGACGCCTACCTTCACTATCACCTCGGGTCGATCGGGCTCGGCGTCGAAACGGGACGCTACCCAGAAGAGGTGATGGCGGCATATCGAGCCCAGCTCGATGACCCCGAGACGGTCCACGCAATGTGTGAGGACTACCGCGCGGGGGCGAGCGTCGACCGCGAGCTCGACGAGGCGGATCGCGGTCGCCTGATCGACTGCCCGCTGCTTGCGCTGTGGGGTACGCGCGGCGCGCTCGAGCTGCTGTACGGCGATGTGCTGGCGGTGTGGCGCTCGTGGGCGCGCGATGTCCGCGGTCGCGGGATCGAGGCCTCCCACTTCCTGGTCGAGGATCGTCCCGAGGAGCTCGCCGCCGAGCTGACCTCTTTCTTCGAGGGCGCCGCGGGCCGTTAGCGCGCTGGCGCCTGCTAGAGCGGCGGGCGGATCGGGCGCGCCCCACCGGGCGACTCAATCGGAGCCGCGATCTCCTCGGAGCCGACGGCCTCCACCACCTCTTCCTCCTCTTGCACCGCGCCCTGGTCGTGGTCGCCGTCGCAGAGAATTCGGAAGTTGCCGGTCACGCCGCCGTCCGCCTGCAAGACGATGCCGGGAAGCAGCTCCTCCCCCTCCTCGAGCCCCAGACGCTCGATGTCGAAGTGCGCCATGCCGATCCCCCAGGTGTGGTGAGTCGGGTTCTCGCGGTCATGGGCGTACACCGCTTGCGTGAAGCGCTCGAGCAGCTTGGCCATGGTGCTCGTATCCGGCATCGACCTGCTCAGCGTAAACGATCAGCCCGGGTCAGCTGCGCTCCAGCAGCTCGATCCGGTATCCATCCGGATCGCGCACGAAGCACAGGCGCGGGCCACCTTCGCGGACCGTGTAGGGCGGGCGTTCGGGTTCGATTCCCTGCTCGTTGAGACGAGCGAGCGTGCGGTCGAGATCGGGCGTGGTGATCGCGATATGCCCGTAACCGGTGCCGAGATCGTAGGGCTCCTCGCGGCCGTTGTTGTAGGTGAGCTCGAGGCGGGGTTCGTCGCCATCGTCGGGAAGTCCCATGAAGACGTTGATCGCCTCGTCACGGATCGGCGCCCGGCGCTTCTCCTCGAACCCGAGCGCCTCGTAGAACGCGACCGAGCGGTCGATGTCGAGAATCCGGTAGTTGGTGTGAATCAGGCTCATTTCAACCCACACGCTACCCCACCGATAGGCTGTTGGACGTGATCATCGAGCGTTCGATGAACGAGCAATGGCTCTCGAACACCTATTTGCTGGCCGACGAGCAGGGCTCACAGGCGGTGATGATCGACGCGGGCGGGCCGGTGGCGCCGCTGCTCGAGTTTCTCGAGCGGATGCGCTTTGAGCTGACCCACGTGTTGCTGACCCACCGCCACGGCGACCACGTCGCTGAGCTCGACCAGGTGACGGCGCGCTATCCGGGAACGCCGGTGCTGATCCACCCGCTCGAGCGAGAGTTCGTGCCGGCCGTCACCGCAACGATGGAGCCCGGCAAGCCGATCCACAGCGGTGCGCTAGAGATCGAGCCGCTGCACACCCCAGGCCACACGGCCGGCATGGTGTCGCTGCTGGTCAACGGCACCGACGTGTTCACCGGCGACACTCTGTTCAAGGGATCGGTCGGGGGGGTCCGGGCGCCCGGATCTACGAGCTACGCGGATCTGAAGTCATCGATCATGGACACGCTGCTGAAGCTCCCACCGGAAACGAGGATCCACCCCGGCCACACGGATCCCACCACGGTGGCCGACGAGCTCGAGCACAACGCGTTCGTGCGCATCTGGCGCGGTCTCGATCCTGAGGGGGAGGAGCAGTGCATCGCGCTCGGGGAACCGGCGAGGTTGATCCTGTTCGCCGAGGACTACGACGGCGGTCACAAGGCCTGGGTGCGGTGGCCTGACGGCTCCGATGACATCGTTCCGGGATCGCGCGTGCAGCGCTGAGAAGCCAGACGGATAGCATCTAAGTAGCTGTGGCAGACAAGATCCCCACGTCCCGTGTGGGGCGCACCGCCAGGATTGGGGGCCTCGCGGCGGGACAGGCGATCCGTCAGGCGGGGACCCGCGCGGCCAACGTAACCCGGACCAAGCGGGGCCGCGACGCCGCGCTCGAGCGTCGGCACATCGAGGCGGCCGAGCAGATCGTCGAGGCTCTCGGGAAGATGAAGGGTGCGGCGATGAAAGTCGGACAGGTGATGTCGTTTCTCGACGTCGGCCTCGTCCCCGAGGAGTACCGCGATGAGTTCCAGCACAAGCTCGCGGCGCTGCGCGACGCGGCGCCGACGGTCACCTTCAAGGACATGCGCAAGGTGATCGAGCAGGAGCTCGACGAACCTCTGGGCGAGGTTTTTGCGGAGTTCGACGAGCAGCCGATCGCGGCCGCGTCGATCGGCCAGGTCTACCGCGCGTGGCTGACCGACGGGCGGGCGGTAGCGGTCAAGGTTCAGTATCCGGGCGTGGCCTCGGCGGTCCGCGCCGACATGCAGAACTTGGGCCTGATCCTGCGCCTTGCCAAGCGAATCGCGCCCGGGATGGACCCGAACGCGATCGGCCAGGAGATCCGCAACCGAATCGAGGAGGAGCTGGACTACGAGCTCGAGGCGCAGAACCAGCGCACGCTCGCGCGGATCTTCCGCGGGCACCCCTTCATCGTGGTCCCCGAGGTCCTCACCTCCCTGTCGCGCGAGCGGGTGATGGTCAGCGAGTACGTCGAGGGCACTGGCTTCGAGCAGCTGAAGGCCTACCCTCAGGAGCAGCGCGACCGCATCGGCGAGATCCTATTTCGCTTCTACTTCGGCTGCCTCTACCGCCACCATCAGTTCTCCGGTGACCCCCACCCCGGCAACTCGATGCTGTTGCGGGACGGCCGCATGGCGTTCCTCGATTTCGGGCTGTTCAAGCGGATGCCGGCGGGGGCGGTCTCCCTGGAGATCGCGGTGGCTCGCGCGATCATGGAGGGCGACATCGACACGATCATGCGGCTCGGTACCGAGACCGGCTTCTTCCCGGAGCCGCAGAAGTTCAACCGCGCTCGCGTGCTGGAGCACTTCCGCGCCGCGACCTCCTGGTACACCGAGGACGAGTACGTCGAGCTGACCCCGGAGTACGCGACCCAGGTGCTGATCGACATGAGCGACCCGCGCTCTGAGTACTTCGGCCAGCTGCGACACGAGTCGGCTCCTCCCGATCACATCTTTGGCCGTCGGATGGAGGTGCTGACGCTGGCGGTGATCGCTCAGCTGCACACCCGCGGCAACTTCTACCGGATCGCGCGCGAGTGGTTCTACGACGATCCGCCCGCCACCGAGCTGGGCCGTGAGGAGGCCGAGTTCTATGCGCGCGCGGCCGCCTAGCGGCCCGGCGTTACAGTACGCAGATCCGCGCCCGCCGGTTTCGCGAGCCGGGCATTCGAATCCCACCAAGGAGTCTGCCGATGACGGTCCCCGATCACTCCGGTCACGAGCTCAGCAGCCCCGGCTACGCCTCCCCAGAGGTTGCCCGGGCGCAGCCGCCTGAGAAGTTCGTGTACGTGGCCTCGCTGTACGAGGGCACCGGAATCGACCGACCAGACTTCATCGCGGTGGTCGACGTGGACTCGAGCTCGTCCACCTTCGGCCAGATCGTCCACCGGACCGAGATGCCGACCGCCGGAGACGAGCTGCACCACTTCGGCTGGAACGCCTGCTCCTCGGCATGCCACTCGCAGCTCCATCGCGACACGATGATCGTCCCAGGCTTGCAGTCCTCGCGGATTCACATGCTCGACATCTCCGACCCGCGCGCGCCCCGGATCAAGGACGTGATCGAAGGCGAAGAGATCAAGCAGAAGCTCGGGCTGAGCGGGCCGCACACCGTGCACTGCATGCCCGGGGACATCGTCACAATCTCGATGCTGGGCAACGCTGAAGGCGACTTGCCGGGCGGGTTCGCGGTCCTCGACGCGCGCGACTTCTCGATCGCCGAGCGCTGGGAGCGCGAGCCGAACGGACTCGAGTTCACTTACGACTTCTGGTACCAGCCGCGCCAGAACACGTTGATCTCCAGCGAGTGGGGTGCGCCGAACACGTTCAAGGACGGCTTCAACCCGGCCGATGTGGTAGCCGGCAAGTACGGGCGGCGGCTGCATTTCTGGGATCTCGAGCGCCGCGCCAAGGTGCAGACGATCGATCTCGGCGACCAGGGCCTGATCCCGCTCGAGATCCGCTGGCAGCACGATCCCGACTCCGCGCAGGGATTCGTCGGCGCGACTCTGTCCAGCAACATCATCCGCTTCCAGCGCAGCAACGGCAGCTGGACGGCAGAGACGGCGATCGACGTCGCCAACGAGGAGCTCGAGGGCTGGCCGCTCGAGGGCGGGGTGCCCGGGCTGATCACCGATCTAGTGCTGTCGCTCGACGACAAGGACCTGTTCTTCTCGAACTGGCTCCACGGCGACATACGTCACTACGACGTCTCCGATCCGAGCAACCCGCAGCTGCGCTCGCAGGTGTGGCTGGGCGGGCTGCTGGGGCACGACGGTGGCCATCCCAAGGCGCCGGGACCGCTGAACGGCGGCCCGCAAATGATCCAGAACTCGCTCGACGGTGAGCGGGTCTACGTCTCCAACTCCCTGTACTCGACTTGGGACAATCAGTTCTATCCGGGCATTCGAGGCTGGCTGACCAGGCTGAACCGCCAGAGTGACGGCACCTATGCGCTCGACCCCGACTTCTTCGTCGACTTCCACGAGCAGGCCGACGGAGCCCGACCGCACGAGATCCATCTGCCGGGCGGCGACTGCACGACTGAAATCTTCCAGTGAGCAGTTGAGCGCAAACGTCGCCATCACCTACAGCGGCGGCGATCTGCGCGATGTCGCTGAAGCGTTCGCTCAAGGCGCCGAGGAGATCACCGCAACCGTGCGAGTGCGCCGTGTTCCGGGCGCCGAGCTGGGAGCGCGCGCCCACCCGGAGGCTACCTTTGGCGACCTGGAGTGGGCCGACGGGATCGCGTTCGGGACGCCCATCGGCTTGGGGCGACCGGCCGCGGAGCTGATGGGGTTTCTCGAGAGCACCGAGCCGTTGTGGAACAGCGGCAGGCTGACCGAGAAGGCCGTGTCGGTGTTCACCGACGAGCCGGAGCGTTTCGCGCCCGACGCGGTCGTCCAGCCGCTATATGACGCGCTCTACCACTGGGGAGCGGTGATCATCGGACCGCGGGCCTTCGAGCTCGAATTCGGCGCGCAACCGGCGGAGCGAGATTTCGAGCGAGACGGATCGCTATCGGGACCGAGATGGCGAACGGCCCACTATCGCGGACGCAGGCTGGCGGCGCTGGCCTCGACGCTGGCGGGCGAGCGCGCTCGCCGGCTGAGACTGGAGCTCTAGCCGTGCTCGGCCTTCCCGACGGCGTAACCAGCTGCCTGTTCGACCTGGACGGAGTGCTGACTCAAACCGCCAAGGTGCACGCTGAGGCCTGGAAGCAGATGTTCGACGACTACCTGCGCCAGCGCGCGCAGCAGCGCGGCGAGCGGTTCGTCCCGTTCGATCAGGAGCGCGACTACAACGAGTACGTCGACGGCAAGCCGCGCTATGACGGCGTGCGGTCGTTTCTGAGCTCGCGAGGGATCGAGCTACCGCAGGGCACGCCCGCGGATCCACCGGCCTCGGAGACGGTCGACGGGCTCGGCAACCGCAAGAACGAGCTGGTGCTGAAACTGATCAACGAACGTGGGGTCGACCCATATGAGGGATCGGTTCGCTATGCGAAGGCGGCCCGGGATGCGGGCCTTCGCCGCGCCGTGGTCTCCTCGAGCACCAACTGTCGCGACGTGCTCGCCGCGGCGAAGATCGACGACCTGTTCGAAGTGATCATCGACGGCAACGTCGCCGAGCGCGATCACCTGAAGGGCAAGCCGGCCCCGGACACCTACCTCGCGGGCGCGCGAGCGCTCGGAGTACAGGCCGGCCAGGCGGCCGTATTCGAGGATGCGCTCGCGGGCGTGGAGGCCGGTCGCGCCGGCAGCTTCGGATTGGTCGTCGGGGTCGACCGGGTGGGGCAAGCGGATGCGCTTCACGCGCACGGCGCCGACGTCGTTGTCCGGGATTTGGCCGAGCTTCTGCAGGCGCCGTGATCGATCATCCCGCCTTTCCAGTGGAGCCTTGGGCCGTCCGCGAGACCTCCCTGGACCTCGAGAGGCTCGCGCAGACGGAGTCCGTGTTTGCGCTCGCCAACGGCCACATCGGGCTGCGCGCGAACCTGGACGAGGGCGAACCAAACGGCTTGCCCGGCACCTACCTGGGCGGGTTCTATGAGGTGCGCCCGCTTCCCCAGGCCGAGCTGGCGTACGGAAACCCGGAGGACAGTCAAACGGTGGTCAACATCACCAACGGCAAGATCATCCGCTTGCTGGTGCAGGATGAGCCGTTCGATGTGCGCTACGGCGAGCTCCGCCAGCACGAGCGCGTGCTGGACCTTCGCACCGGACAGCTCAGCCGCACCGCGGAGTGGCGATCGCCGACCGGCCGCCAGGTGCGGGTCACCTCGACCCGGATGGTGTCGTTCACCCAGCGAGCGATCGCCGCGATCGAGTACGAGGTCGAGTCGCTGGACGGGCCGTGCCCGGTCGTCGTCCAGTCGGAGCTGGTGACCAACGAGTCGCTGCCGCTGGTTGCCGGGGATCCGCGGGCGGCGGCCGCGCTCGCCGCCCCGCTGCAGTCCGAGTACTTCAACACCAGCGGAACGCAACGAGCGATCCTGGTGCACACCACGAACGTCAGCGGCCTGCGGATGGGCGCGGCGATGGACCACGTGATCGACGGCCCGCCGGGAACCGAGATGTCGGTCGAGGGCTATGAGGATGTCGCTCGCGTCACGATCACCGCCGAGGTGGCGCCGGGTGCGCCGCTGCGGCTGACAAAATTCCTCGCCTACGGCTGGTCCGCCGAGCGCTCGGGCCCCGCGATCCGGGATCAGGTGGGGGCAGCGCTGGCGGGCGCCAAGCACACGGGTTGGCAGGGGCTGGTCGATCACCAGCGGAGATACCTCGCGGACTTTTGGGACCGGGCCGACGTCGAGGTCGAAGGCGACGCCGAGCTGCAGCAGGCAATCCGCTTCGCGCTGTTCAACGTCTTGCAGGCGGGCGCCCGGGGCGAGCAGCGGGCGATCGCCGCAAAGGGGCTGACGGGCCCGGGATATGACGGCCACACCTTCTGGGACACCGAGTCGTTCGTGTTGCCGGTATTGACCTACACGGCTCCAATCGCCACCGGCGATGCCCTGCGCTGGCGCCACGGAACGATCGCGCTGGCGCGCGAGCGAGCCGCGCAACTGGGGCTGAAGGGAGCGGCGTTTCCCTGGCGCACCATCCACGGCGAGGAGTGCTCGGGGTACTGGCCCGCGGGAACCGCCGCCTTCCACATCAACGCGGATATCGCCGACGCCGCGATTCGCTACCACCGGGCCTCCGACGATCAGGCGTTCGACCGAGATGTCGGGTTGGAGCTGTTGTGCGAGACCGCGCGGTTGTGGCGCTCCCTCGGCCACCACGATGGCTCCGGCCGCTTCCGGATCGACGGGGTGACCGGCCCGGACGAGTACAGCGCGATCGCCGATAACAACGTCTACACGAACCTGATGGCCGAGCGCACCCTCCGAATCGCGGCCGAGGCGGTCGAGACGTATCCAGATGCCGCCGCGCAGCTCGGCGTCGACGACGAGGAAGCCGCCAGCTGGCGCGATGCGGCGGCGAACATGACGATCCCCTACGACCGCACCCTCGGCGTCCACTGCCAGGCGGATGAGTTCACCGAGCACCAAGTCTGGGACTTCGACTCCACCGAGCCCGACCAGTATCCGCTGCTGTTGCACTTCCCATACTTCGACCTTTACCGCAAGCAGGTCGTCAAGCAGGCGGACCTGGTGCTTGCGATGCACATGCGCGGCGACGCCTTCTCCGACGAGGACAAGGCTCGCAACTTCGCCTATTACGAGCGCCTCACGGTCCGCGACTCATCGCTGTCGGCGTGCACGCAAGCGGTGATCGCCGCGGAGGTGGGCCTGGTGGAGCTGGCCTACGACTACTTCGGCGAGGCCGCGCGGATGGATCTCGACGACCTCGAGCACAACACCCGCGACGGCCTTCACATCGCCTCGCTCGCGGGTACTTGGATCGCGGCGGTCAACGGGATCGGCGGGATGCGCGACCATGACGGAGAGCTCAGCTTCACCCCGCGGCTCCCGGACGCGCTTACCCGGCTGGTGTTCCGGCTGATGTTCCGGGGCCGTCGCCTGACGGTCGAGGTGAGCCACGATCAGGCGAGCTATACGCTGCGCGACGGCTCACCGCTCGAGATCACACACCACGGCGAGCGAGCGACCGTCAATCCCGATCGGCCGCTCGTCCGGCCGATCCCGGCTGCGCCCCAGATAGAGCGACCGCAGCAACCGAAAGGGCGGGCTCCCGCCCGGCGGCGCGCGCAACGGTGAGCGCTCGCCGAGACCTAGACTACTTCCCGCGGAAAAAGTGAGGGGTTGTGAGCGGGCTTTTCCGTCCGAGGTGACGGCCAGGATTCCCTGCATCTGATGGGGTTTCTGGTCGAAAGGGGAGTGCATGCTGACGCTCTTGGCGCCTGCGCCGGATTGTCTGTGGGACGAGTCGTTGCCGGTCGAGGTGAAGGCGCTGCCGGCGGATCTGGCAGCGCTGGATGTGTTGCTGTCCGATCACGAGTTGCTGTTTCCGTTGGTGGAGCGGTGGCGCCAGGAGTTCGAGGACACAGGACGGCTGGTGTTGACGGAGGGCCGGCCGACGATCCCGCTGGAGATCTATGTCCGGTTGATGGTGCTCAAGCAGCGCTACCGGTGGGGGTACAGGTCGTTGGTGGCGGAGGTGTCGGATTCGATTCATCTGCGCCGGTTCTGCCGGATCTCGCTGTCAGAGCGGGTGCCGGACGAGTCGACGGTGCGCAAGCTGACCAGGCGGATCGGGCCGGAGACGGTGTCGGAGATGACGCGCGCGTTGATCGTGAAGGCGACGCGGGAGAAGCGGTTCAGGCCGCGGGCGGTACGGATCGATTCGACGGTGATCGAGGCCGATGTGAGGTACCCGACCGACTCGGGGCTGGCCTCGCACGGGGTGAAGGCGCTGGCGCGGGAGGGCCGCAGGCTCGCCAAGCTGATCGGCGAGAAGCGGGCGCGGGTGCGGGACCGCTCCCGCTCGATGGGTCGAACGCTGCGGGCGATCTCGCGCACGATTCGCCGGCGCACTGGAGAGGCGAGGGCCGAGGTGCTCAAGCTCACCGAGCAGACCGGTCAGCTGTTGGAGCGTTCGGTCAAGGAAGCGCGTCGGCTCGCGGTGGTAGCGAAGCGCAAGGCGCGTGGGCGCGGCGCGAACGCGAAGCTAAAGGCCGCGGGCAAGCTCGAGGAGCTCGCCGATCGCTGCGAGAAGGTCGCGGGGCAGATCCGCCAGCGCGTGAAGGGCGAAAAGATCACCGACCGGATCATCTCCCTGGCCGATCCAGACGCCCGGCCGATCCGCAAAGGCAAGCTGGGCAAGCCGACCGAGTTCGGGTACGTCACACAGGTGGCGGAGGTGACCGAGCACACCAAGCCGGGAGCGCGAGGGCTGATCTTGCCAGCGTCGACCGCGCTCGGGAATCCGAGCGAGAACACGCTGCTGCCCGCCACCGTGGAGGAACTCAAGCGGCTGGGAATCGCGCCACGGGAGGTCGCGCTCGATGGTGGGTTCATGCCCACTCCAACGAACACCGCGCTCGAGGACCTGACAGCCAAGCAAGCGTTCATCGCCGGCCGCCAGCAACCGGCCTCGAAACGCACGCAGCGGCGGTTGCAGCGCTACCGAACCGGCGCCGAGGGCCGGATCAGTCACCTCAAACGCCGCTACGGACTGGACCGCAGCCGCCTCAAGGGCAACCAGGGCCAGCAGATCTGGACTGAGTGGGCGATCCTCAGCCACAACGCCGACACCCTCACCGTCCGACCCCGGTGAGACACTCCCAACCGCTCTCTCGACCAGAGCAAACCCATCACTTCCTCAAACGGCCGCACCCCGACAGGTGCGGCCGTTCCTGGTTCAGCCCCTCAGTGAGTTATTCCGCGGCAAGTAGACTAGACCCGCTGGATCTGCATCAGGCTGGTCGTCCCGGGGCGTCCGCTCGGCAGCCCCGCGGTGATGCAGACGCGCGTCCCCGGCTTGACCCAGCCGAGCTCGACAACCCGCCTGGCCGCGTCGGCGATCAGCGCCTCGGTGATCTCGTGCCGTCGCATCGGCCCTGCCTGCACCCCCCACATCAGGCTGCAGCGCCGGACGGTCTCCTTTCCCGGAGACAGGGCAAAGATCGGAACCTGCGGCCGGTGAGCCGAGATCAGCCGCGCGGAGCGACCTGAGAGCGTCGGCACCACCAGCGCCGCCAGATGTAGCTCGCGCGCGGCGGCGCAGGCGCCGTAGGCAACCGTGTACGCGGGATCGCGGGCGTCGCGTCTGACCCGACTCTCGTTCCAGTTGCGGTAGGGCAGATCGCGCTCGGTGCGCTCGGCGACTGCTGCCATAGTGCTCACCGCCTCGACCGGAAACGCGCCCACCGCGGTCTCCTGCGAGAGCATCACCGCGTCGGTCCCGTCGAGGATCGCGTTCGCCACGTCCGCGACCTCCGCCCGCGTGGGGCGCGAGGAGGAAACCATCGAGTCGAGCATCTGCGTGGCGGTGATCGAGGGGCGCGCGAGGCGCCCAGCCAGGCGCAGGAGGTGCTTTTGCACGATCGGGACGTCGTAGATCGGCAACTCGATCCCCAGGTCGCCGCGCGCGACCATCACGCAGTCGGCCCCCCGAATGATCTCCTCGGCGGCGTCGACCGCCTGTGGCTTCTCGATCTTGGCGATCAGCGGCAGGCGAGTGTGCTGGCGCACGCTGGTGACGTCCTCGGCCGTCCGGACGAACGACAGCGCCACGAGATCGACTCCAATCGACTCGCCGAAGCGGAGCATGTCCAGATCCTCTTGGGGCACCGCGGGCAACCCTCGGGTGGAGCCGGGAATGTTCAGCCCCTGGCGGGAGGCGACGGTGCCGCCGATCTCGACGGCGGTCTCGATCTCGCCATCGCCGTCGCGGATGCTCCGGACACGCAGGCGGATCGCGCCGTCGGCCAGGTAGATGACGTCGTCGGGATCCACCGCGGCCGCGAGGCCACCCCAGGTGACCGACAGCTGGCGCTCGTCGCCCTCGCTGTTGGAGCCGCAGACGAGCATCAGTCGTTCGCCGGGCTTGAGCTCGGCAAGCCCGTTGCGCACCGCCCCGATTCGGATCTTGGGGCCAGGAAGGTCTTGCAAGATCGCGACCTGCCGGCCTACCGTGGCGGCGGCATCGCGGATCCGCTCGGCGTTCTCGGCATGCAGCTCACGAGTGCCATGGGAGAAGTTCAGCCGGGCGACGTCCATCCCCGCCTCCACCATCTGGACGAGGATTTCAGGATCCTGGGAGGCGGGTCCGATCGTGGCGACTATCTTCGTGCGGCGCATACCAGCTTCGGAAGCTACCGGACGTTGTTTGGAGTACTGGTTAGGGAGGCGCGACTCGCTGAACGGGCTTGGCAAAAGCCGGTCCACGGCGACCAAAAGAACGGGCTTCCATTCGAACTGGCTGCCACGATCCCTACCCATGTGGCGAGCTCCCCGGTGGCAGGGCCAGGCCCCACGGGCAAGCCTGTTGCATCCCATATGGGGGCCGGTCAAATGTGGCGAACCGTCCGAGGCAGCATTTATAGCCCGCTGTCTGCTCGGCCCGGGCGTTGTGGGGGCCAACCGGCGCGCTCTCGATGCTCGACCTGCGGGTGTGGTCGGCGCTGTGCGCGACGTTGCGAGAGCAGCTCCCGAGCGCTCCGGCAGACGATCCGGAGCTCCAGCGGATCGGTACGCGCACCGTCGAGACGACCGGCTACCAGCTAGCCGAGCTGGTGTGGGCAGCTGACGGCGGCGACAAATACCTCAAGCTCCGTGCAGTTGAGCGAGAAAGTTGACGAGCGCGCGCAGGTCGGGTCGTCTTGTCTCGCGCGACAATGCACGAGGTGACCAACGCCTCCCGCCGTTCCTGTGTTTCGGTGATGCTGATCGTGCCCGACGCCACCGCCGCTATCAGTTGGTACGCGAAGGCGCTTGGCGCCGGTACGCTGTGGGACCTTGGCGGGGTCGCTGGGCTCCACATCAACGGCGCGCCGTTCTTCCTACACGAGGCCGTGCCAGGCAGGAAACAAGAGCCCAGCCCAACCACCGTGGGCCTGACGACCACTCGGATAGAGGTATTCGTCGATGCCCCCGGCGACCTCATCGAACGCGCTGCCCAGGCCGGGGCGACCGATGTGGAGCCGCTCACAGACCATGACGCTCCATGGGGAACGCATCAACAGGGAGGCTTCACCGATCCCTTCGGGCATCGATGGTCAGTTGGCGATAGGACTCCGTTAGACCCGTTCCCGCGGTAGTCCAGTCACCGCGGCGGACCAGGGCTCATCGCAGCCGGACTGCTCGTTCGGATCGGGACGGAACTTCCATGCAGCAGGCGCGCAACTGGAATGCTCACCGCACGATGCCACGGTCCTGAGCTTCGCCCATACGGTCACGAGATGAGGGAAACGTGACTCAACGCTCTTGCGCCGCTCATAAGCGCGAGATCCAGGCGCGCGATAAGCGAGGAGATGTTCTGGCGCGGCGGATGGGGTTGAGATACGAACGGCTCATTGCCCTTTTCTCTCCATCTTGGCCTCACCGAGCATTATTAGATGCTGGTGCCGTAGGGCCACTCGCGGTTAGCCGCTTTTTGTTATGCGATCGAGTTGTCGTTGGGGGCGGCGGGTGGCGGTTAGGATCTCGAACAGCTCGCCGATATTCTGCTCGCGGGCGATAGGGTCGGGAAGCGGAACGTGAGTGTTGATCTTGTACTGGTTGCGGCGACCGTTTCGCTGGCGGGTGATGTAGCCGGCGGCGGCCAGCTCGGTGACGATGCGATGGGCGGCCCGTTCGGTGATCCCGACCCGGTCGCCGATCTCGCGCAGGCGAACGCCGGGATCGTGGGCGATGCAGACCAACACCCGGGCGTGGTTAGTCAAAAACGTCCAACCGGGAGCGGGATGCTCAGCCATTTTAGAGTAGTTTAACATTTCCAGACATGGTTTTCATGCTACGATCATCAAATATCTACGAGAGAGCAAGGGCTGCCTCGGACCTTTCATCGAGGGTCCTGATAGTGCTCGCGGGACCCGCACAATGCCGGTCCGCTCGTCCACCCGAGTAGGGCGATCTCTCTGGAAAGGAGAGCACCGATGACCCCCAAGATGACCGACGGTGACACCAGTGGGGCGAGCACCGAGCATGCGCCGACGCGCTCAGAAGAGGAGCGCGATATCTCCGAGCAAACCGAGAATGAGTATGGAACTCGGAAGGACGAGACCTCGGTAGCCGGTAGCGTTCGCACCGGCAAGAAGCCGAACACAGGGTGATCTCGCAGAGGGTCCGGGCAGCGCAAAGGAAGTGTCCGACTCTCTGTGTAGGCATGACGAAAAAGGAGCGTCATGTCTACGACCACGAAGACCAGGACCAAGCTGAGCGAAGAGACCTCGGAGCGGGGTAGCGCCGGCGGGGAGCGGAGCTCGCCCGGAGGGCGAGCGCAGCGACCCGCTGGCGCTGCGCGCTCGCCGCACGGGTCCCTTGAGGAGCTGCGGCCGGAGGTCCGCGAGCAGCTGTCGGATGAGTTGATTGACGAGCTGCTCGCGGGCGCCCGGACCGAGGAGGAGATCGTCGGGCCCGGCGGCCTGTTGGCCGACCTGGTGCGCCGGCTGGTGGAGCGGGCGATGTCGGCCGAGCTGACCGAGCATCTGGGCTACGAGCCGCATCAGGAGCCGCCGGGCGGGGCTGGCAACACGCGCAACGGGACCTCGCCGAAGACGCTTGCAACCGAGCACGGGCCGGTCAGGATCAAGGCCCCTCGTGATCGCGACAGCAGCTTTGAGCCGCAGATCGTGCGCAAAGGCCAGCGTCGCTTCCAGGGGTTCGACGACAAGATCCTCGCGCTCTACTCCCGTGGCCTGTCGACCCGGGACATCGAGGCGCACCTGCGCGAGATCTACGGCGTGAACGTCGGGAGGGACTTGATCAGCCGCGTCACCGACGAGGTGATGGACGACGTCCGCGCCTGGCAGCAGCGGCCGCTGGAGGACGTCTACCCGGTCCTGTTTCTCGACGCCATGGTGCTCAAGATCCGGGAAGGCGGCAGCGTGCAACGCAAAGCGTGCTACCTCGCCTTGGGCGTAACGGTTGAGGGCGACCGGGACGTGCTGGGGATGTGGTTCCAGGAGAGCGAGGGCGCCAAGTTCTGGATGCAGGTCCTCACCGATCTCAAGCAGCGCGGCGTCCAAGACATCCTGATCTGCTGCGTCGACGGGCTCAACGGATTCCCCGAGACGATCGAGGCGATCTTCCCGAAGACCACCGTCCAAACGTGTGTGGTGCACCTGATCCGACACTCGCTGAAGTACGTGCCCAGGCGCGAGCGCGAACAGGTCGCCCGGGAGCTGAAGCCGATCTACACCGCGGTCGACGCCGACGCCGCCCAGCAGGCGCTCGAGGCGTTCGACGAGAAGTGGGGTGGCCGGTTCCCCGTGATCACACAGGCGTGGCTGAACGCCTGGGAGTACGTGACCCCGTTCCTGGAGTTCCCCCCGGAAGTGCGTCGAGTGATCTACACAACAAATGCCATAGAGGCGCTGAACCGCCAGCTGCGGAAAGCGATCAAAACCAAAGGACACTTCCCCAACGAGGAAGCCGCCAGAAAGCTCATCTACCTAGCCATCGTCAACGCGATCCCGCAGTGGACCCGATGCCGGAACTGGACGACAGCCCTGCTGGCGTTCAAGATCCACTTCGGAGACCGCCTACCCGACTGAACCAGGAAACCGGCCTACACAGAAACTCGGACGCCCTCAGCGCAAACGCCGCAGGGTTCGCAGACTCCCCGCAGCAGCGGTCGGTACCCATAACGCAACCGGACGGGTGTTGAGATCGCATCTGCCCGCCTCGTTGGGTCACGCTCATGAGCAAAACCTTGACCCTACGTGCAGATGGGCTCCTGCGGCAAAGCGTTTATGGTCGACCCTGACCGACGGCGTGGTGGTGAATCCCGTCGGTGTCGCTTGACCGTGGGCTTGCGCTCAGTCTGGTTGGTCGATGTCGGTGAAGGTGATGTCGATGTTCTCGATGGTGGCGCCGGTGAGGTTGGGCAGGCGTCGGTTTAGGGTGGCGCGCACGGCGTCCGCGAGGGGGTGCAAAGCGGGTCCGTAGGTTGTGATGAGTCGGAGTGTGAGCTTCACGCGGAGTGGATCCACCGGTTTGCCTGGCTCTGGTTGCGCGGACGCGAAGAGCACGCCGGGGATCGCGAGGGTGACGCGGCGGGCGATTTGTGCGATCACCTGGTGGCTGATTTGGGTGTGGCCGTGGGCGCCCGCGAGGATGATGTTTTGGGCGGCGCGGCGGGCGAGGGCGCGGACGCGGGTCATGATCCGCGTGGTCAGGCCGGGCGGGATTGGGACGGGCGCGCCCGCGAGGGTCTGGACGTCGCTCCAGCCTTGGCGAAAGCCGCGCAGCGCGGTCTGGCAGTAGGGACAGCTAGCTTGGTGGGCGGGATCTCGGGGAGCGGTCTGTTCGGTGATCTGGTCGACGAGGCTGTCGAGCTCGATCCCGCAGGGCAGCCTGTCGTGGTTGGGGTCTAGCGCCATGCTGTCGTTTCCCTCAGGAGCGTGATGCGGGCGCGATGGAGGCGACCTTTGATTGCTGGCACGGTGGTTTCGAGCACGTCGGCGACCTGTTCGTAGGAGAGGCCCTCGAACTCGCGCAGCACAAGCGCGGCGCGCTGGTCGGGCGGGAGCGCTTGGATCTGCTGGGTGATCGCGCGCAGGCGCTCACGCTGCTCGAGCGTGTTCGAAGGGTCGACGCTTACTCCAAGCTGGTCCTCGTCGAGGATCTCGGTGCGACGGTGAGTGGCGAGCAGATCAAAGCAACGGCGGGTCACGATGCGATAGAGCCAGGTCGCGAACGTGCTATCGCCGCGAAACCGCGATAGCGCACTCCAGACGCGAACGAATGTGTCTTGGGTGACGTCGTCGGCGTCAGCGGTTGATCCCAGCAGCCGCACCGCGATCCGGTAGACGGGCGCTTGGTAGCGGCGGACGAGCATCTCGAAGGCGTCCAAGTCGCCCGCTTGTGCTGCCTGGACCAGGATCCGGTCATCAACCTGAACCACGGAGAGCCTTGAGAGAGATCAGCATCGGTCGGCTGGCGGTCAGCGGACGCCACGAGCAGCATGTCGGAGTGTGGCCGCCGCGCGGGATGACGAGAAGACCGCCGGCTTGGCGTTGTCGTTTCGCGGGGCACCAGGGTGATTTCGGGTTTGCCTCGTCTCGGTTAGACGCGGTAGGCCTGGAGAAGTTCCGTGTGCACGGCTACAGCGTGGCTTGCTGTGTGAATCTTTTCGGGAGGGCAGCACCGTTTGCTGTGGGGCGAGCGCAGAACTTTTTGCTGTGGGTGCGCGTCTAACCAGCATTGCACCCGAGCAACCGAACCGATGCGGTCACTTGCGCGCTCTCAGTCATCGAAAAGGAGACACCATGGCGGACACATCCCCTACCGGATCATCGAGCAGCGCGGCGCCTGGGATGCGGGAGAGCAGACGCTCAGAGGGCAGCTCGCCGGACTCGGCGCTGCAGAGCAGTCGCGGGCAGACGACGATCGATGACACGGTCGTGACCAAGGTCGCGAGTGTCGCTGCGCGCGAGGTGGGCGGCGTGCATAACCTCGGCGGCGGCGTGTCGCGCGCGGTTGGATCGGTGACTCAGCGCGTCGGAGTTGGCGATCAGCGCAGCCAGGGCGTCTCGGTTGAGGTCGGCGAGCGGGAGGCGGCGGTCGACCTGACCGTCGTGGTTGAATTCGGCGAGTCGATTCCACGGGTTTCGCAGGCGATTCGTGACAACGTGATCAAGCGGATCGAGGGGATCTGCGGCCTCACCGTGACCGAGGTCAACGTGGCCGTCGACGACCTCTACTTCCCCGGCGACGATGACCAGGAGCCGGAGCAGCCGGCGCGCGTCGCCTAGGCATGGCGCAGGAACTTCCCTGATGTCCCCCGTTGCAAGCTCCTCGAGCGATCGAGTTCGCTTGGCGCGCGTGGCGCTCGCGAGCGCGCTGGCCGTGCCCGACGCGGTGCGCGGCGAAGCCGGGCAGGGGGTTCCGCGGGTGACCGCTGACGGCCCTGAGCTGCTAGTCGGCGTGTCCGCGAACGCCGAGGCTAACGGGCGCTACGCGATCGACCTGCGGCTGCTCGCGCGATGGGTGCCGTTGTGGCCGCTCGCCGATCACGTCCGCGCGCGCGTGCACACGGCGGCCGCGCGGGCGGGACTGGCCGCGTCACTAGGTAGCGTCGACGTCGAATTCATCGATGTCCTCACGGCCGAGGAAATCGAGCTTTCGATCATGTGACCGGGCCGGCGGCCCCCACGGTCCCCGAACAGCCGCTGCCCACAGTGCCCCCGAGTCCGCCGCTGCCGGCGGGAACGGAACCGAGTTTCCTTGATCTGCCAGAGGGTTTGGAATGATCCTCCTGGCACGCGCGCTGGTGCGGCTGATCTCGTTCGTGCTGCTGGTGATCCTTGCCGTTGCCGGGATCGTGGTGGCGGTGTTCTGCATCGGCACCGGAACGAGCGGTGCGAGCTTGGGCAAGCTAGCCTCGATTCTGCTCTTGGCGTCCGTTCGCAACACCGTCGGACCGTGGCTGGGGCAGCTCGAGGCGAGCGGCTCGGTGGCGGTGATCGCTGGCCTGTGTGGGCTGGGAGCGATCCTGCTCGGGCTGATCTTGCTGCTCGGGCTGCTGGTGCCTAGACGCGAGCGGCTCATTACCCTCGCCGGCGATCGCGAGGGCACGCTCGCCGCTCGCCGCCGGCCGCTCGGGCAAGCCCAAACGCTGGTTGAGCAGGTGCGTGGCGTTACCCAAGCTCGCGCGCGAGTCGGACCGCGTCGCCGGGCCGGCGGCCGGCTGCGGGTGCGGGCTTCGAGAACGAGAACCGCCGACTCGGCCCAGGTCCGCGGTGCCGTCGATGAGCAGCTACGCGAGCTGACCGATCCGTTCGCGCTCAGCGCCCGGGTCGAGGTGGCGCGGGAACGCTCAAGGGTCCAGTAGATGCCTCGCCAACGCATCCGCCAGCACACCCACCCACTGGTCCTCTTCGGCCGACTGCTCACTTTCCTATTCGCCGCAGCGCTGATCTGGTACGGCGCGATGGTCGTGCTGGGTGCGCTGAAGGTCTCTCCCAGCACGATCAACTCAATCAGCGGCTACCGCACCGCCTACAACTACCTGGCGGGACTAACCCCGCACAAAGTGGATGGCAGCACCACCAGAGCGATTATCGCCGCCGCCGGCGTCCTCGCCTTCCTGCTCTTCGGATACCTCGCGTTCAAGGAGATCCCCCGACCCTACCTCACCCGCCGCGAGCTCGAACTAGCCGACGACGAGCGCGGCGAGGTCACCGTCGAGCCACGCGCGATCGAGCGGCTCGCCGAAACCGCCGCCCGACATAACCCCGCGATCACCAGCGCAAGCGGCCGCTACAGCCAACATGACCTCACCGTCAACGTCACCGTCCACCGGGCGCGAAACCTCGCCGGAACCCTGCGCGACACCCAGCACCGCGTGACCCACGCCCTGCAGCAACACGAGCTGCCAACCCTGCCCGTCAACGTGACGCTCGCCGGCTATGACCGCAGCCACAGAAGGGAACTCAACTAATGAACCTCAAACAATTCCTCGCCCTGCTCCGCTTCCTGTTCGTCGCCGCCTGGATCGCCTTCAACAACTCCGGCTACGCAATCCTCTGCCTCGTCGGCGCCGCGGTCTTCTACGCCGCCGGCGCGGTACTCCAAGGCGAGATCAACCTCGGCGACATGCAATCCCGCGTCCAACGCCAGTAAAGCGGCAATCCACGACACGCTCAGTAGCCATCACCGCCAGCTTCTCAAGCAAAGTTCCGGCGCTACCCCGCTCCGAGGTCTCTTCGCTCAGCTTGGTCCTGGTCTTCGTGGTCGTAGACATGACGCTCCTTTTTCGTCATGCCTACACAGAGGGTCGGACACTTCCCGCAGGACCCCTAGAAGCTTTCCGCTCAGCGACGTGAAAAGAGCGCTTCGGTGACTGCCCGAGGCTGGGATCTGGGCGATCAGCCAGAGCGCCGATGCCCTATTCGCGCTGCTCTTTGACGAGGTGGTGTTCACGGTCATCTGGCGCGACGACGGGACCGTCAGGATCAAAAGCAGACCGCTTGAAGGCGAGAAGATCGCCGTCACCCTGATGTGGGGCGAATCAAGAGAGACCGAGAGGGGCAGCGTCTGCTCGGAGACACGGGTGGGAGTTTCTCTACAAAGACGAGCGCGGGGCCCGCGAAATGTGGCAGGACCTGGTCGGGTCGGTCGTTGTCGATCAGACCAAAGGCGAGCGCTTGGACGATCGCGAACAGTTCGCACGAGCAATCGCCGCGCAAGCTGGCTGGAAGCTCGCCTCTTAACGGACCGCCGGAGAAGCGGCGATTCAGAAATGACGACGCCTATCTGGGGCGCGACCCGCGACCGCCCGGGCTGTGGTATGCCGCCAGGACGAGGCGAGCAGCTCGGCGGGGGTCTCGCGCACTACCGTGGCCCGGTCCAGGCGCCGGCGGACCATCGGCACGTATTCCGTCGCGTGGGCCAATGTGGCGTCGACGGCGCTCTCCTGCGCCGCCTCCAGCCCCGCACGCAGCTCCGGGCTGCTCAGCGCCCACACCGCCGACACGCTCTTAGGGGCTGAGAAGGTCGCGTCGATCGCCGCTACCGCCTCCCCACCCGCACCCCCGCTGCGTAGCATCTCGCCCGTCGCCGGGTTACGGACCGCCATCACCTCCCGGAAATCCTCCGGGTCGACCGCCCGCGACGCGTCCACGCCCAACGCCTTCGCGCCCTGCTCTCCCAGCACCCAGCGGCCCGGCGCCTCCACCCGCTCCCCAGCGTTGAGGTAGTAGTCGCCCGCTTCTGGAGCGACCGTCCGGCCTCCTCCAGATACCGGCCATAGGCGCCCGCCCCGACGCCTTGACCTTCGCCACCGTCAGCACCGCCAGGCCTCTTCAAAGAGCGCGCCGAGGGGCCCATGGACCTTCCGAGACGGCCACCAGGAGCACCCACATGGGCGCTCAGACGGGCTCTGGCAGAGGTCGTCTAGCACGAGGTGCGTAGAGTCTATTTTTGCTTTCGGTCGTTGTTTTGCCGTTGGTTTCATCCGTCGAGACCGATACGCTCGAAAGTGCAATTCGATGCAAAGCGGATCGTGCACGAGATCATTGAGCGAAGTGAGTGCTTGTTCGAGCTATGAGAACGGCGACATCAATCGAGGGATCGCCCGAGGTGTTTGCGAGTCGGGAGCAGCTGATGAGTCGAGGCCTCGGGGGTGGCGACTTGGCGAAACCGGCGGCCGTGAGAAACGCGCCCTCCCCCTTCCTGGCGCCTTTCCCGATCGGCGCCGTATGGCGCCGTCCTACGTATCTCGGCGACCGGTGAACGGACCGCCGGCACGTTTGGCTAGCTCAAGCGGCTGTCGATGGTCCCCGAGCCCCCAACGGGGGCGAGTGGGGCCAAGAGACAGCCGCACAGCGCTCGGATTATCGATAGCCTCTGGCCTCGCGCGCGCGCAGATCCCCTAGGACCTATCTAGTAGGTACATCCTGCGCGACTCGCCGAACGGGCTTTTGGGTGAGAAAGCGCGACTCGCTGAACGGGCTTAGGCGCTAGTGCAGCGCAATCGGCTCGCCGTCGGCGATCAAACGGCCGCCTTCGCGCAGGTCACAGATCAGATCCCAGTGCAGCGCTGAGGCGTTGGCGCCCCCGGTCTCCGGATATGAGCGCCCGAGCGCGAGGTGAACCGTACCGGCCATCTTCTCATCGAGCAGGATCGACCCGGTAGGCCGGTCGATCCCCTGATTGGTGCCGATCCCGAGCTCGCCGAGGCGGCGCGAGCCCGCGTCGGTGTCAAGCGCCGCGCGGAGGTAATCCTCGCCCTGCTCCGCGGATGCGGCGACCACCTCGCCGTCGACGAACGTCAACTGGACTCCCTCGACCGCCACGCCGCGCGGACTCGAGGGGACCGTGAAGCGGATCGTGCCCTGCGCCGAATCCTCGAGCGGTCCGGTGAAGACCTCGCCGCTCGGCATGTTGTGCTTGCCGTCGGAGTTGATCCATCTCCGCCCATCGACGTGCAGCCGTAGGCCGGTTCCCTCCGACTCGATCTGAATCTCGCGAGCGCTGCTCAGGCGCTCCACCAGCCGCTGCTGGTGGTCGCTCAGCTCTCGCCACGCCGCTTGCGGGTCGGGACGGTCAAGGAACAGCGCCCGGCGCAAGAACTCGGTGTAGTCGAATTCGCTCATCCCGGCCTGCTGCGCGAGCCCCGCGGTCGGCCACTGCGTCCCGCACCAGCGAAGCGCAAGCTGTGCCTCTTGGAGCGCCTGGCGGGCACGCCCGGCGCGCGTGATCAAGGTCGGCTCGACACCCGCCAGCGCGCGAGTGTTCGAAGGAGCCTGGATCGAGATCAGCGCATCGGCGCCCTGCGCTTCGGCGAGCTCGAGTGGCGCGACCGAGTCGAGCTGCGTATCGCGAGCGTGGCGATAGAAGTCCTCGGCAAGCTCGTCGGGGCTGAGGCGAAACAGCGGCCAGGCATCGCGCGCGAGCAGAGCGCGATGGAGCGCGCGGACCAGCGGTATCGCGTTGGTGCTGATCCGGACCAGCACCTGGTCTCGCGGCTGGACCTCGATGCACCAGTCACACAACAGCTGCGCGAACGCATCGGGATCGATCATGGCGCCTGCAGCTCCGGGAAGTGCTCCGAGAGATGCTCGCGGAGAGAGTCACGGACGAACCGGCGCTCATCGCCCGAGGCCAGCCGGTAGCGGCCGAGCAGCTCCCGCTGGCGCTCGACCTCGAGGCCGGCGATCGACCAAGACACCGCCAGGCGCTCGAACAGGAACTCGACTCCTCGCTGCCAGGCGTCCTCGCGGTCGATCCCACCGGCGATCACAGCCGCATATTCTCGTCGAGAACCCGGGGAAAGCGAACCGCGCAGCCTCAGCGCGTTGCCTTCCGCGTCTCGATACTCGCTGACCGGAGCCGCGAGTCGCTCGCGACGGCGGTTACGACGTCCCATCTTCTACGGCTCGCCCAGCATGCGAATCGAGGCTTGGCTGCGCGCCATGAAGCCGCGGAGTCTACGCGCCGTCAATATCGTCCGTGCAATGGCCCATCGTCGAGAAGTAGCACGGGGTGAGCGAGTGCTTCCAGGGCTGTGGCGGTTGCGCCTCCCGCTTCCGCTGCTCGGCGTGCCGCATTGCAACGCATGGGCGATCGCCGCGGGCTCCGGGGTGGTGCTGATCGACACGGGAATGCACCTGCCCGGCTCGATGGCACAGCTCGAGCTCGCCCTCGGTGAGGTCAATCTCCGCCTCGAGCATGTCCGCCTCCTGGCCTGCACGCATGCCCACGTCGACCACTGGGGCCAGGCGGCGACGATCCGCGAGCGAGCGGACTGCGAGTTCCTGATGCACCCCAACCACGAGCACGCCACCCGCACCGGCGACTCTGAGCAGATGCTCCAGCACAGGCTCGAGATCGGCCGCCAGAGCGGAGTCGCTGAGCTCCTGCTGCGCTCATACGCCGCCCGAACGAGGGACGTCCCGACCGGAATCGCGCAGGTGATCGAACCCGATAAGCCGCTTTTGCCGGGGGTCGAGATCGACACCGATCTCGGCACCTGGACCGTGTACGAGACTCCCGGCCATGCGCCCTCGCACGTGTGCCTCTACCAGCGCGAGCACCGGCTTCTGATCTCCGGCGATCACGTCCTCGGCCGGATCTCGTTGTACTTCGACTACGCGTGGACGCCGGATCCGATCGGCGAGTTTCTGCACTCCCTGTCGCTTGTCGACGAACTGGATGTCAGGCTGTGCTTGTCCGGGCACGGGCGGCCGTTCCTCGATTTCCACGGTCACGTCGAGGGCAACCGAAAGCTCGTACAGGAGCGCCTCGAGGCGGTGCTGGGCGCGCTGCGCAGCGGCGCCGAGACCGCCCTCCAGATCGCCCCATTCGTCCACGGGGAAGCGGTCACCGATACCAATGCCTCGTGGTGGCTTGCCGAGACCCTGTGCTATCTGCGCCACCTCGAGGTCGAGCAGCGCGTCAGGAGCGAATCCGAGAACGGACGCGAGCGCTGGCGGCAGATCTAGCGACGTGAGCAAACCTTGACACACCGATGTCAAGGTTGGTAGAGTGCCGCCACCTTGTGGATCGACGAGATCATCGACGTCGCCCAGCGGCCAGTCTTCTCGTTCGAGTTCTTCCCTCCCAAGACCGACGAAGGGGAGCGCAACCTCCGCGCGACGCTCGAGTCGCTCGCCGAGCTCGAGCCCGATTTCGCCTCGGTCACCTATGGCGCCGGCGGCTCGAGTCAGAACAGGACCCTCGAGGTCACCAAGTGGCTCAGGCGCGAGGTCGGGATCGAAGCGATGGCTCACCTCAGCTGCGTGGGCACCACTCGCGAGCAGCTGCGGGTGATCCTCGATGAGATCGCCGGCGCCGGGATCGACAACGTGCTCGCGCTGCGGGGTGATCCGCCCCGCGGCGACAGCGAATGGAAGCCTCATCCCGGTGGCCTGCGGTACTCCACCGAGCTGGTCTCGCTGATCCGCTCGGACTACGAGTTCAGCATCGGCGCGGCGTGCTTTCCCGAGATCCACCCCGAGGCTCCCGACCTGGCCCACGACTTACGGTTTCTCAAGGAGAAAGTCGAGAGCGGCGCCTCGTTTCTGATCACCCAGCTGTTCTTCGACAACGAGCAGTACTTCCGGTTCGTCGAGGAGGCGCGGGGATACGGGATCGAGGTGCCGATCCTCCCGGGGATCATGCCGATCACCGACCTGGCCCAGATCAAGACGATCACCGGGATGTGCGGCGCGACGATTCCGCAAGCCCTGCTCGAGGCGCTCGAATGGCGAGCCGGCGACCGCGACGCGGTGCTTCAGCTTGGTGTCTCCTACGCGACCCTTCAATGCGCCGAGCTGCTCGCGCGCGGAGCGCCCGGGGTCCACTTCTACACCCTGAACCGATCCCCGGCGACCAGGGCAATCCTGTCGGCGCTGAAGCTGCTGCGCCCCTGGGTCAGGCGCGAGGTGGTCAGGGTCGCGGGCTAGGCGGGCGCGGGCCGTGCCCGGATCGCGGCGCGGGCCGCGGTGATGGTGGCGGGATGATCTCGAGCGCGTGCGCGACCATCGGCTGCCCGCCGGCCTCATAGCTGATGTCGACCTCGTCGTTGCGCTTGTAGGTGCCGATCCCCCAGAAACCCAGGAACCATGCCCACGGCCCCAGCTTCTGGCTCACCAGTTCTCGGGCAAACAGGAGCTCCCCAGAGGAGATCCGGTAGTCCACTCCCAGCTCCTGGCGCACGCCGTTGACATACACCTCGAACGGGGAGCGAACGCCGGCCGGAAGCTTTACGCGCCAGTGCTGCATCAAGCCAGGTCCGAGCGCACCAACGCCAGCACGGCGTTGTCGACACGGTTGCCTTGCTCGCGGGTATAGCCGCGTAGCACGCCCTCGTACACGAATCCGGCGGCCCGCGCGGCAGCGATCATCGCCTCGTTGTCAGGCTCGGTCAGGATCTGCAGGCGCTCGAGCCGGCAGGGGCCGAGCAGCCACTTGCTCGCGACGCGGAGGGACCCAGCCGCCATCCCCCTGCCGCGAACCTGCGGGGCAACCCAGATCCCGAGCTCGGCGCGACCATGATCCCAGTCGACGCCGTGCACGCTCAGCTGACCACGACAGATATCCGAATCGGCGGTGAGGATCGTCAGCCGCACGTGCGTGCCGGCGACCCGCTCCCCCTCGGCGCGCTCCGCGCGGCGACCGAGCTCGGCGCCGCTCGGCGGAAGCGACTCGCCGATCCGCAGGTGCAATTCGGGGTCGTCCTGGTAGGCGATCAAGATCTCCGGGATGTCGCGCTCAGCGTACTCTCGCAGCATCACATCTCCGTCGCGCATGGGTTCGGACAATTTCGGGAACGAGGGCACGTCGGCATCGCACCGTACTCTCTCCGGCCGTGGAAATCTCGTACCGAATCCGTCGCTCGCAGCGCGCCCGCCGAGTCCGCGTCACGGTGGATGGCGCCGGCGAGGTGGAGGTGGTGCTGCCTCGCCGCGCCGCCGAGCGCGAGGCGGCCGCGGCAATCCGGGAGCTTGCCCCCTGGATCGAGCGGCGGATGGAGGACGTGGCGCGCGCCCGCAACGCGGTCGCGGCGCGCGGTAACTGCGTGCCGTATCTCGGACAGCTGCTGCGGCTGGTCGGTGAACCCGGCCGCACCCGAGCCCGCCGTCGCGGCTCGGAGCTGTTGGTGCCGATCGGCGAGCAGCGGACGCCCGCGCTCGAGCGGTGGTACCGGCGCTCGGCCCGAGCCGAGATCGAACCGCGGCTGGATCAGGCCTGCTCGCTGGCGGGGAGCTCGTACTCGGCGCTCACGATCCGCGGTCAGCGCACCCGCTGGGCCAGCTGCTCCCCGGAGGGGGCGATGAGCTTCAACTGGCGGCTTCTGCTGGCCCCGGAGCCGGTGCTGGATTACGTCGTCTGGCACGAGGTATGCCACCTCGAGGTGATGGACCACTCGCGGCGCTTCTGGGAGCTGCTGGGCAAGCGCTGCCCGGACTACCGCGAGCAGTCTCGCTGGCTTCGCCGCCACGGCCAGACGCTGGTGCTGTGAGGTCCGCCCGGTACTGGGCTCTGCCTGGCGGGCCGTGAGCGCGAGTCATCAGGCTGGCTGCAGGCTCGAGGCGGAGCCCTACGAACCCGCAAGCACGCGCCGTAGCGCCTGATAAGGGCTCTCGCCCTTGCGCTGCTCGACGACCGCCCGCGTCACCCGACCCGAATATGGCTCAACCGAACCGTCCCCGCGGACGTCGACGCCACCTCGCCTGCTCGCGAGCAGTCGCTCCGGGCCCGCCAGCTCGAGCCGCGCCGCGACCAGCTGAACCGGCTCAAAGCGCTTGAACTTCGCGTCCACGGGATCGACTGGCTTCCGGGTGAGCTCCCTGCCGCGCGCCTCGAGCGCCGCGATCGCAGCATCCAAATCGTCGAACCACCGGCGCTCGACCTTGGGTCCAGCGCGAACTGTCAGCTTCCACGACAGCGGGTTATCCCCTTGCGCCGCGCGGGGCGAGGTCGAGCTCATCGCTCTCGAAGACCACGTCGAGCTCGCTCAGGATCACCCTGCGTGGGCCTTCCTCGACGGTCCCCGCGACGAGCGCCTCGAGACCGCTGTCCGCCGCGAGCTGCACGACCCGCTCGCCGTACCCGGAGGCGCAGTAGACGACGAAACCGCAGCCCATGTTGAAGGTCGAGTACGCCGCCGCCGGCGACATCGCGGCCTGTTCAGCGAGGAAGGCGAGCACCTCGGGAGGATCGGGCAGCGATATCACCTTGTATGTCAGATCCCTGCGCGGACGCATCAGCTTCAAGAGACCGTGGCCGGTGATGTGACTCAGGTAGTGAACCGGAAGCTCGGCCGCAAGCAGGGCACTGACGAGTGGCACGTAAATAAAGCTCGGGTCGAGCAGCGCCTCGCCGAGCGACCTGCCGCTGGGCAACGGCGTCCCGTAGCCGCCGGGGAGCTGGCGCGCGACCAGACGCGCCAGCGAGGCACCGTTCGCGTGCAGTCCGCTGCTGCGCACGAACACGAGCTCATCTCCGGGTGCGAGCTCGCCTCCCAGGATCGGCCGCGTTCCCTCGGGGAGCACCCCGACCGCGGACCCCGCGAGTTCGATCTCCGGATCGGCGACGAGCTCGGCGAGCGACGGAGACTCGCCGCCGCCCCAGACCGCGCCGGCGTCCATGCACCCAGACCGCCAGCCCTCGAGGAGTGCCGTCCGCCGCTCGCGGTCCTCGTACCACGCGGACGAACCGGTGGCGAAATACGCGCTCACCACCAGCGGCAGAGCGCCTACACAGCAGAGATCGTTGACGATCGCGGCGACGGTGTCGTAGGCAACGTGGTGAAATCCACCCACGCCGAGCTGGGGCTGCAGCTGGCGGGCGATGATCGATTTCGTGCCAAGCGTCTCGAGCACCAAAGCAAACACGCGATCGCCCAGCTCGAACACGAACGCGGGCGCGCCACGGGACCTTTCGACCGCTCGCCCGCCATGACCCTCGAGCATCGCGGAGGTGCTCAGCGCCGCAGTCAGGGCCGCTCGTTTGCCGGCATCGAGGGAGCCGTAGTCGACCCCCGCCGCGCTGTAAGCGGCGCCTCGGTGATCCGGCGAGCGACTCATCGGGCGAGGATACTGTCGCCCGCCGTGGCTTAGCGTGCGGCCGCCTCAGGCAGCCAGGCGTAGCTCGACCTCCTCCACGGGGCCGAAGCAGCGGCGCGATTGCTCACCCGACAGCCGCGCCAGCAACCTGTGCACGGGGACGTTGTCCGCGAGCAGAGTCGCCTTGACCCGCTCGATGCCGCGGTCTCGGGCTGCGGCAGTCAGCCGCTGCAAGAGCGCGGTGCCGAGACCGTCTGACTGAAATTCATCGAGCACCACGATCGCGAACTCGGCCGTCTTCGCGTCGGTGGGCAAGCGGATGAATCGTCCGACAGCGACGATCCGCTCGGAGTCGCCGGTCAAGGTGGCGACCAGCGCCACGTGATCGGAGCCGTCGACCTCGACCAGGTAACGGGTGTCCGCCTTCGTCAGTCGTGGCTTTGAGCTCAGGAAACGCTGGTAGCGGGTTCGGGGAGAGAGGCGATCAAACACCGTTTGTATCCGCGGTCCATCATCGGGGCGGATCGGCCTGATCAGCACTTCCCTTCCGCTCTGGAGTCTGATTGTTTCCACAACCCGAGCTTACGGAAGGTAAGCTCAGGTACTGTGGCGCTCGTCACACTGCGATTACAGCTCAGCGCTCCTCGACGGGGACATAGTCAAGCCCCCGGGCACCCGTGTAGATCTGCCGCGGGCGAGCGATTTTCTGCTCGGAATCGTTGACCATCTCGAGCCACTGGGCGATCCAGCCGCTGGTCCGGCCGATCGCGAACAGGACCGGGAACATCTCCATCGGCATGCCCAGCGCCTCGTAGATCAGGCCGGAATAGAAGTCGACGTTCGGGTACAGCTTGCGCGAGACGAAGTAGTCATCCTCGAGCGCGATCTTCTCGAGCTCGAGCGCGATGTCGAGCAGCGGATTCGTGCCCGTCACCTGGAGCACCTCGTCGACCGCCTTCTTGATGATCTTGGCCCGCGGGTCGTAGTTCTTATAGACCCTGTGGCCAAAGCCCATCAGGCGCTCGTCTCCTTCCTTCACTGCCTTGATGAAGTCGGGAATGTTCTCCGTTGAGCCGATTCTGCGGAGCATCCGCAGCGCCGCCTCGTTGGCGCCGCCGTGCAGCGGCCCGTACAGCGCTGCAACGCCCGCCGCAACCGCCGAGTAGGGATCCACCTGGGAGGAGCCTACGCTGCGCACCGCGCTCGTCGAGCAGTTCTGCTCGTGATCGGCATGGAGAATAAACAGCACATCGAGCGCGTGCTCGAGCCGGGGATCGGGCTCGTACTTGAGCTCTGTCATCTTGTAGATCATCGACAGGAAGTTGCCGGCGTAGGACAAGTCGTTGTCCGGATAGACGTACGGCTTACCCTGGTTGTGGCGAAATGAGAACGCCGCCAGCGTTGGCATCTTCGCGATCAGGCGGATGATCTGGATGTAGCGCTGTTCGGGGTCCTTGATCTGGGCGGCCTCGGGATAGAAGGTCGACAGGGCACCGACAGACGCCAGCAGCATTCCCATCGGGTGCGCGTCGTAGCGGAAACCCTGCATGAACTCCTTGATGTTCTCGTGCACGAAGGTATGGATCGTGATCAAGTGAATCCATTCATCGAGCTGCATCTTCGTCGGCAAGTCGCCGTGGACGAGCAAGTACGCCACCTCGAGATAACTGGACTTCTCGGCCAGTTGTTCGATCGGGTATCCCCGGTACTCGAGCACTCCGTTCTCACCGTCGATGAACGTGATCGCGGATCGACATGACGCCGTCGCCATGTAGGCCGGGTCATAGGTCATCAATCCGAAGTCGTCGTCGTGGGTCTTGATGTTGCGCAGCTCGGTCGCGCGGATCGTCCCGTCCTCGATCGGAATCTCGTATTGCTTGCCGGTTCGGTTATCGGTGACGGTGAGCGTTTCCTGCGTCGTGCCTACTGCGGCGCCATCCGTTTGCTCAGTCTGGGTGGTCATGGCACTCCTCTAGGTCCGTTGCCGGGCGGTCTGTCCGACTCGGGAGCAAGCGGACAACCACATTCACTGTAGTACCCGCGAGGAATCGACGAAAGGTGGAGGAGGTAGCGGCGTCTCGCGCTGACCCGGCGGAGATCGTACGAGACTAGGCCGTCACAATCGCGATCGCGATCGCCACCACGACGAGCGTGAGGCTGATCATGATCACACCGCGCTGGCCACGCGCGCCGTTCGGGAAAGCGGGACGCGACAGCCCGATCCAGGCGAGCAGCACCGCCCACAGCGCCAGCACGCCGCCGGCGATGTAGAACGGCACCTTCGAGGGCTCGGCGGTCGCGATCACGGCGCTCAGCACTGACGTCAGCCTATCTCATCCTCGGCCGTCCGGCGCCCCGTCGTAGCGACTCTCGGTGGCAGCCCGCTGGCCCTGGTAATGGCTGCCGAGCTCGGGGCTGCCGTAGGGTCGCAGCGCCGGCGCGTCGAGCGTCATGAACGACAGTTGCGCGATCAGAAGGCCGGGATACAGCTTGATCGGAACTCGCGTCAGGTTGTTCAGCTCCAGCGTCAGCGTGCCCTTCCAGCCGGGGTCGCAGAAGCCCGCCGTGGCGTGGACGATCAGGCCGAGGCGGCCGAGGCTCGACTTGCCCTCGATCCGCGCGACCACGTCGTCCGGCAACTCCACCCATTCGAGCGTGCGTCCCAGGCAGAACTCGCCGGGGTGGATCACGAACGACTCGCTGTCGGGGACGACCACCTCCTCGGTCAGGTTCTCAGGCGGGCGCCGCAAGTCGATCGCGGAGGCGCGGTGGTTGTGAAACACGCGGAAGGAGTCTCCGAGTCGCAAGTCGACGCTGGCCGGCTGAACAAGCTTGGGGTCCCATGGATTGATCCCGATCCGCCCCTCCTGGACGAGCCGCAGGATCGTGCCATCCGAGAGCACCGAGGCCGGGAAGTTGCTCACCGCTGCAAGTCTGCCAGCGCTAGCGGACTGCGCTTCGCGCGCTAGTGACCGAAAGTCCGCGCCCGTGCCCGAGTCGTCCGCACCCTGGAAGGCGGAAGCGGCGCTGGGTCGCCGTGTGGCCCGCGGCGGGGGCGACGCGGGAACGGCTTGGGCGGATGCGGACGAGTGCGCCTGATGCCGCCGTCGTCATCGGAGGAGGAGCTCTCCTCAGGCTCTTGCTTGATCGCCCACCAGACGATGCAGATCAACCCGATCAACGGGAGCTTCAGCGCCAGCATCAACCACAGAAATCCCCACGTCACGACTGCACGATCGTACCCCTTCTGAGCTCGAATTGAAACCGCCACGAGCAATCTCTACAGACGCCGGCGGCGCGCCTGGCGGAAGAATTACTCCTCTGCCTAAGACTGCGGGCCCGCGGCGGCCTTACTCCTCGGCTACCGCTGCCCGCTGCGCTGGCGATGGCTCGACCCGCAGCCAGCGCGCAGGGAGCTCCGGCAACCACCAGTTCCAGCGCCCGAACAGAGACACCACCGCGGGCACCAGCAAAGCACGGATGACGGTCGCGTCGAGCAGGATCCCGGCGGCGAGGCCGGTGGCGAACACTTTCACGTCGGTTTGCGGACCCGATGCCATCGAGACGAACGCCAGGAACAGGATCAACGCCGCGCTTGTGACCAGCCGGCCGGTACGGCCGATGCCGCGCACGACCGCGGCGTCGGTCGAGCCGGTGGCGTCGAACTCCTCGCGCATCCGAGCGAGGATGAACACCTCATAGTCCATCGAGAGACCGAACAGGAACGCAAACACCATCAACGGGATCCAGGCGGTCACCGAGTGAGTGGCCGCGGTGCCCCACAGCAGGTTCGAACCGTGCCCCTGCTGCCAGACCAGCGTGATCACGCCCCAAGCCGCCGCGACGCTGATCACGTTCAGCACCACCGCCTTGAGCGGCAGCAGCAGCGACCTGAACGCGCGCGCGAGCAGCAGGAACGTCAGCACCGCGATCAGCGCGATCATCGCCGGGAAGCTGTCGTAGATCGCCGAGACAAAGTCGGCGTTCTCTGCGCCGATGCCACCGACGCGGACGTTGTCACCGACGCCGTGGGCGGCACCGCGAACCGTCGTGATCGTGTTCCGCCCGGCGGACGTCGATCCGTCCGCCACCGGCAGCGCGTCCACCACGGCGCTGCCGCCACGTTGCCACTGTGGCCCGCTGTCCGAGAAGGCGCCGTGCACCCCAGGCACAGAGCGCAGCGTCGCGGCGACCTGAACCGTCTGGGAGCCCGAGGAGGAGAGAACCTCGATCGGCTCGAGCGCCCCAGAGCCGATGCCGGAGCTCTCCAGCGCAAGCAAGCCCACGCGCGCATCGCCCTGCTTCGAGAGCGTGTTCACGTTTGCGGTGCCCGGCTCCAGCTGCAGCGCCGCAACCACGAGCGCCGCCAGTACCAGCGCCGCACCGGCCGCCGCGATCCAACGACGCCGCACGACCAGCCGCGCCCACGCGGTCCACGACCTGCTCGCCTTGTCGTCATCGCGGATGTGTGGCCAGTCGAGGCGGTCGCCAGCCCTGGCGAGCACGATCGGCAGCAGCGTGACCGCCACGATCACGCTCACCAGCGGGATCAGCATCCCCGCGAATCCAATCGAGCGCAAGAACGGCAGCGGCAGCACGATCATTGCCAGCAGCCCGATCGCGACCGTGGTGCCGCTGAACACGACAGCCCGCCCTGCCGTCTGCATCGCCCGGACCACCGCTTCCTCGCCCCTTGCCCCGTGCGCCCGCTCCTCTCGCCAGCGAACCACCACCAGCAACGAATAGTCGATTGCGACGCCTAGGCCGATCAGGGCGACCAGGAACTCCACGATCATCGACACGCTGGTGAAGCTGGTGATCAGCCCCAGCACAAGGAAGGCGGTCATGATCGAGACGATCGCCATCAGCAACGGCACAAACGCGAGCAGCGACGCGAACACGAACGCGAGCACCACCAGCGCGCCGAGTCCACCGAGCACCGACTCGAGCAGCACGCCCGGGCCAGAGCTGCCGCCGGTCTGGTTCTGAAGCGCGTCAACGCCGGTGACGTGAACCGGCGCGCCCGCGACTCGATCGCCCGCCAGCGCTCGCGTGGCGGCTGTCGCCGCGTGCGTATTGCCCCCAAACGACTCGTTGTCTGGGCGCGGGTAGGCGAGCACGAAGGTGGTCCGCCCGTCGTCGGAGACGAACGCGCGGCTTCCGGTCGAGGCAAACGAGGCGGTACGCGATCCGGGAACCGCCCGCGCGAGCTTGGCCCCAACCTGTTCGAGCCCCGTGCGGGCTTGCGCAGAGGAGATGGACGTTCCCGGCGGCAGCGTGACCACAGCCAACAGCGGCGCGTAGCGACCGCCGTTGTGGAACTGCGCGAGGATCTTGCTGTTGGTCTCATAGCCCTCGCGCCCGGGGTTGCTGAACTTCTTGCTGAACGAGCTCGTGGTCGAGCCGACTGTGGCGATGCCGACGAACGTGATCACGATCCACGCGAGCGCGACGAGCCGCTTGTGCGCGAGGACCCAGCGGGTGAGGGTGGTCATCATCTGGCGCTGACTCCTGATCTACTTGGCGGAACTCATCATTTGTATCACAAACAATTTCCCTGCGCCAACGTTCGCCGCTACACTTGTTTAAGGCATGAAGGAAGCTCCACTCGGCCCGCCCGGACTTCACGAGGCCTTACTCAGGCACACCGGCTATCTGATCAGCCGGATGGGGATGATCGCTCAAAAGCAATTCGCTGAGCGGCTCGAGCAGCTGGACCTGACGACGCGCATGTGGGGGGCGCTGAACGTGCTGGAGGCAGAAGGCGCCATCACCCAGGGTTCGTTGTGCAAGTCAGTGGGAATGGATCCGAGCTCAATGGTCTCGACGCTCGACGAGCTCGAGGCCAAGGGTCTGGTGGAGCGCCGGCGCCATCCCACCGACCGTCGCGCGCATGCGCTGCACGTGACCGACAGCGGACGTGCGACGCTCGCGCGCGGCCGCGAGCTGGCGCTCGCTGCACAGGAAGATCTGCTGGCCCCGCTGACTTCGGAGGAGCGCGAGGAGCTGCACCGGCTGCTGCTGCGTCTGGCGCTCGCCACGCGGGATCTCGCGCCGCGGGCGAACGCTTGAGATTGGCCTGCCTGCGCGGCGCGTTAGCTCACCGGGGCGGGGATTCGGGCGGCCGCCTCGGCCCGAGACGCGGGGTGCTCGCGACCGACGGCAGCTGAGACCGCCAGCGCCGTCCCGATTCCCAACAGCGTCCACGTGACCGGATCCTCGAGGAAGTCCGCGTACAGCTCGGAGTGAAACGCGAGCGCGAGGAAGGTGGCCGCGATCGCAACCCGAGCGGGATCGGAGCGTGCGCCGCGCAGCAGCATGAACGCGGCAGCCACCACCAGTGCGATGTAAGCCAGCTCCCCGATCAGACCTTGCTCGGCTGCGATCGTGATCGCGATCGTGTGCGACGCGGCAAGGCTCGTCGGGGTCCCCTGGTTCTCCCGGCGGTATTCGGACACGAACGAGCCCGAGCCGTAGCCCCACAGCGGGCGTTGCCCAAACAGATCGATGCCGCCGCTGACGAGGCCGGCGCGTCCCGCCGAGGCGCCGTTCAACCCCTGGTTCAAGCCGAACGTGTTCGGCGAGATCGCCACCGCTGCCGCCCCCAGCGCGACGACTGCGGCCGCAGCGACGATGGCCCGCGAGACCCTCCACCGCAGGGCGGCGAGCGTGGCGAGCCCGACGAGCAGCGCGGCAAGGCTCGAGCGCGAGAGCGTCAGCACGAGCCCGGCCCACAGAATCGCCAGCACCGCGGTCGCGTCGAGCTGCCTGCGCTGGCGGCGCGAGTACAGCAGCACGGCCGCCAGCAGGATCATCACCAGCGCGAGGAAGCGGCCGAAGATGTCCGGATCGAAGAACACCGAATTGACCGTGAAGTAGGTGTGAACGTTGTTCGCGGCGACCAGCTTGGAGTTGAGGAACACCGACTTGGTCGCGTATTCGACGAATCCGATGCCCGCGAACACCACCGCGAGAGCGGTCACCAACTGCAGGCATGTCCGGATCAGACGAGGCGTCCACGCGAGCGCTCGCAACAGGCAGAACAGAAGCGCGAACGGCACGTAGAAGAAGACCATCTGCTGGAGCGCCTTCTCGAAGTCGCTCGAGTAGATCGCCTGGACGCCATACAGGACGACGTACAAAGCCAGCACGCGCTCGACCCAGCGCGTCTCGCGCGTACCTCGGTAGAGATCGGGTTCGCGCTCGGGGCGCAGTAGTGCGGGAACCACGAACGCGAGCGATCCGGCTGCGACTACCAGGTACAGCGGCACGAGCAGGTTCGAGGTGGTGCCGCCGGCCTCGATCGGCACTCGAAACGGAAGCGCAAAGATCGCGAGCGCTCCAAAGAGAGGCGGGCGGCGGGCGACCGCGAGCGAAAGCAGCGCCACCAGTGCGAGCGCAAGCACCGCTCCCACCGCCGCCACCAGCGGATGGCGGTGCACCACGCCCAGCTGCGGCGAATGCCAGATATCCGCCAGCAGTAGCAGCGGCGAGAGCACCAGCGCGCCCAGGATCGCCAATGCGCGGGCCCGTGCAGGCCCCGCGAGCATCGCTGCTGCCGCGAGCAATGCGACCGCGATCACCCCTAACTTTGGGAGCGGTCCGGTCAGCGCGCCAAACTCAATCACAGCCGTGGATCATCCTCTACCCTCTCGTCGCATGCCCCCCGCGAAGCTCGCGATCGCGCTGGGCCTCGTTGCGTTAGCCCTGTCGGCGTGCGGAAGCATTCGCGTCAAGCCGACGAGCGCGACCGGCGCGCCGGTCAGCCGCGGTAAGGTCGACGATCCGCGAACGACTCAGAACAACCACATCAAGTGCCTCAGCCAGCAGCACTTTCGCGTGGCCAAGATCGGTCCGAACAAGCTCCAGATCGGGACCTGGCCCGCTGGTCCCACGGTGCTGTTCACCCCTACACCGGGTGCCGCGCAGGCCTATCAGATCCAAGGCGTTAGATGGGCTCAGGGCGCTGAGGTGATCGGTAGCGCGCTGCTGTTCCCCAACCAAGCGACTGATTCGGAGCTGGGCGAGGTCGAGACGTGCATCGCGGAGGGCGTCCTGGGGTAAGTTCCCGCATCGTCGCCGTGGTGAGCTTGACGGCGGGGGTGAGATCAGTACCGCCGCTGGGGCATTACAATCTGATCGCGATGCCCGCGCTCGCTGCGCGGGCTCATGTGTGTCTGTCGCCGATCCGTGCCCCAGCTCGCGAGCGCGGCAGGATGAGACCTTTCGCTTACAGCCCGTGTCCGTTCCCACCGCAGAGCTGACCGCGCCGGCCGCTACCCGCCGTTCGAAGGCGCGGCGCGTTCCGGCAACCCAGCGCTTCGGCGGCGGCCGGCTGTATCTGATCCTGGCTGCTGCCGCGCTCGTGATCGCGGCGCTCTCGCTGCTGATCCCTTCCACGCCCAGCTACGACCCCTGGGCGTGGCTGGTGTGGGGCCGTGAGATCGCCCACCTCGACCTGAAGACCACCGCCGGCCCAACATGGAAACCGCTCACGGTCGTCTTCACGACCGTGTTCTCAGTCTTTGGCAAGGCACAGCCCGATCTGTGGCTGATTGTCGCGCGTGCCGGAGCGCTGATGGCGTTCGCCTTGACCTTCAAGATCGCCTGGCGCTTGACCCGCCAGCTCGTGCAGCCCCCGCTCGACGCGAGCAGGAGCGCGCGGATCATGGCGGCGCTGCCAGCGCTGCTAGCGGGGCTGCTCGCCGGGGCGAGCCTGGTCAACTCGCGCGGATTCATCAGCGACAACGCGCTTGGGTACTCCGAGGGCTTGATGACCGCGCTGGTCTTGATCGCGATCGATCGTCATTTCGACGGTGCTCGACGACAGGCGTTTGCCGTGGGGTTCGCGGCCGCCCTCGATCGACCCGAGCTGTGGCTTCTGTGGGGGCCATACGGCCTGTATCTGTGGCGCAAGGACCCGGGCGCGCGCAAGCTCGTGATGTCGCTGTTTGCGCTGATCCCGGTGCTCTGGTTCCTGCCCGAGTACTGGGGTTCTGGCCACCTGTTCCGCGGCGTGACTCGCGCCCACAGTCCGCGCTCCAACAGCGCGGCATTCGCGTCTTGCCCGTTCTGCACCGAGTTCAAGGACCATGCCTGGCCCACGGTCTTGAACCGGATCAAGTACGCGGCACTCCTAGCGATGGCGGTGGCGGCGTTCCAGCTGTGGCGCCTGCGCGGCTCGTGGCTGCGAGCCCCGTCCGCACCTGCGTACGTGCGCGGGCTCGGGGGTCTGCTCGTGGCCGGAGTGGTCGGCTTTGGGTGGTGGATCGGAATCGCGGTGGAAACCCAGGCCGGTTTCTCGGGCAACGACCGGTACCTGGTCCTCGGCGTTGCGCTGGTCTCGATCGCCGGCGCGGTCGGGTGGGGTTGGGCGGCGGCGGCGGTCGCGCGCCTGGTGGCTGCAGTTGGCGCTCGCCTCGGTGGCGCGCGCCGTCTGGCTGCGCCCGCGCTCGCGGGTAGCGTCGGCTTGATCGCGGCAATCGTAGTGTTCCTCGCCGTCCCGCCCTGGATCGGCAAGAACGTGATCAGCATCCCGGCGACCCATCGCGCGCTGGTATATCAAGCACACCTGCGCGAGGATCTGACCAAGGCCGTCAGCGAGCTCGGAGGGCGCAAGAGCGTGCTCGCCTGCGGGTCGGTGATGACCGAGGGCTTCCAGGTGCCGATGGTCGCTTGGACCCTCGGCGTTCACACCTTGCAGATCGAGGCGCCCCCGCTGAGCGCGCCGTATCCCCCGGCGCCGAATGTGATCTTCCAGGCCCGCGATACGAGCAAAGCGTCTCTGCTCCCGGCTCTGCACGACTGGCCGGCGACCCACTACGAGCTGGTCGCGCGGGTCCGTACCTTTAGGGTGTACGCCAGTTGCGCAGGTAAGGTGAGCCTCTGATGGCCGTCGCCGCGCCGCCCCGCCCGACCACCGCCCGCGAAACCTCGCGGCGGTTTGACGTGCGGGCGCCCGATTGGCTGCAGCGCGCTCCCACCTGGGCCAGCATGGGCGCGCTGCTGATCGTGCTGGTCGCCGTCTCAGCGTACATGCGGACGCGATACATCAGCGGCCAGTTCTGGATGGACGAGGCGCTGTCGGTTGGGATCGCGTCGCACTCGCTGAGCGCAATCCCGGGCGTGCTCCGCCACGACGGCTCGCCGCCGCTTTATTACCTGTTGCTCCACGTCTGGATGACGATTTTCGGATCCAGCGAATCGGCGACCCATGCGATGTCGATGCTGTTCGGCCTGTTGACGATTCCGGCTGGCATGTGGGCCGGCTGGAGCCTGTTCGGCAAGCGGGCCGGAGTCATGGCCGCGGTGTTGTTCGCCTTGAGCGCGTTCATCACCCAGTACAGCCAGGAGACGCGGATGTACTCGTTGATGGCGCTGCTCGGGCTGCTCGCGACCACCGCCTACATCCACGCTTTCGTGTTCCGCCGACGGAAGTACCTGATTATGTTTGCGGTCTGTCAGGCGCTGATGCTCTACACGCACGCCTGGGGGACCTTCTACGGCCTCGGCGCGCTCGTCGCGCTGATTCCCGCCTACGTGGTCAGCGAGGACCGGCGTGGACTGGTGCGCGATGCACTGTTCGCGTTCGTGGGGGCTGGAATCCTGTTCCTGCCCTGGCTGCCGAACTTCCTCTGGCAGGCCAAGCACACAGCTGCGCCGTGGGACTCGTCGCCGCGGTTCGGCGCGCCCGTGCAGCTCTCGCGCGACCTACTCGGCGGCGACCGCGTCACCGTTGCCTTGCTGATCGCCTCGGTCATCGGCCTGGCGGAGCTGGCCACCCAGCGCCTGCGTCGCACGCGCGACGCCACGATCTTGTGGACGTTGATCGCCCTGCCGTTCGTGACCTTGCTCCTAGCGTGGCTCGCCTCTCAGGTCACGCCCGCCTGGGTATCCCGGTACTTCGCGCCGATTCTCGGGGCGATCCTGCTGCTGGCGGCGTTCGGATGCTCGCGAGCGGGGATCGTGGGCGTCATCGCGGTCGTGGCGTCGGCGCTGTTTCTCGCCAACCCCGCCTCTTTCACCCCGCAGTACAAGAGCAACATGCGCGAAATCGGCGGGGAGATGACGCCGCGGCTGCATCCCGGAGACCTGGTGATCGAGGGCCAGCCCGAACAAGTACCACTGACCTGGTACTACCTGCCGAATGGACTTCGTTACGCCAACACGATCGGGGCGGTCACCGACCCGCGGTACATGAACTGGGTCAACGCGCTCAAGCGCCTGAGGAACGCCAGCCCAGAGGCGACACTGGGACCCCTGCTCGCGAGCCTGAAGCCCGGGCAACAGGTTCTGTTCGTGCGACCGCTAACCGAGGGCGCGCAAAGCTGGCAGGCTTCGTGGACGAAACTCGTGCGGCGCCGGTCGGCCCAGTGGGGCGCGATTCTCGCCGCCGATCGGCAACTCAAGGAAATCTGGTGGGCGCCACACAATTACCGTGGGGCGTGCTGCGTCGCAAACAGCGCGATCCTCTATCAGAAGTTCTCGTGAGCGGTCGAGCATGAGCGAACCAGCGCCCAGAGAGCAGCGCGTGCCCGGAGACGCGGCCGGGCGCGGCGATGCGACGGGGACCGCGGACAAGCGGTCGCCACACCTTGGGCGAGCCGGCGAGCGAGCCGGGATCACTCCGGATCATCCCGTGGTGGTGCTAGGAGGCGGCCCCGCGGGACTGACTGCCGGGTATCTGCTCGCCAAGCAGGGCCAACCGGTGATTGTGCTCGAGTCGACCGACCAGGTGGGCGGGATCGCCAGGACCGAGGTGCGCGACGGCTACCGATTCGACCTCGGTGGCCACCGCTTCTTCACCAAGGTTCAGGAGGTCGACGACCTCTGGCACGAGATCATGAAGGAAGAGTTCCTCAGGAGGCCACGGCAATCGCGGATCTACTGGAACGGCAAGTTCCTCGAATACCCGCTCGAGGGCATAGACGTGATCAAAAAGCTGGGCCCGATCGAATTGACCCGTTGCGGGCTGTCCTATCTGTGGGCAGCGCTCAAACCCAAGGGACGCGAGGACACGTTCGAGCAGTGGGTCTCCAACCGCTTCGGCAAGCGTCTCTACCAGCACTTCTTCAAGACCTACACCGAGAAGCTGTGGGGCGTCCCGACTGACGAGATCCGCGCCGAATGGGCGGCGCAACGAATCAAGGGACTGTCGTTCTTCAGCGCCGCCAAGGCCGCCTTCTTCGGTAACAAGGGCAACAAGATCAAGTCGCTGATTTCCGAGTTCAACTACCCACGGTTGGGGCCGGGGCAGATGTGGGAGCAGATGACTGAGGACATCCTGGCCCACGGTGGCGAGATCCGCCTGAACGCGCCCGTCACACGGCTGCGAGTGGATCCCGGTACCCAGCGCGTGACCGAAGTCATTGCCGGTGGCGAAACGCTTATGCCTTCCCACGTGATCTCCTCGTTGCCTCTCCGCACGACCGTCGGCATCACCGAGCCCGAAGCGCCCGGCGAGGTCCGCGATGCGGCCCGCGGTCTGCGCTACCGGGAGTTCCTCACCGTGCTGCTCGTGATCAGCGGCGAGGATCTGTTCCCGGACAACTGGATCTACATCCATCAACCCGGCGTCAAGGTGCTGCGGATCCAGAACTTCCGCTCCTGGAGCCCGTGGATGGTCCCGAATGACACCGACGCGTCGATCGGGATGGAGTACTTCTGCTTCGAAGGCGACGAGCTCTGGAACATGGCTGACGACGACCTAGTGGCGATGGCCAGCCGCGAGATCGAACAGCTGCACTTGGCGCGCGCCGTTAACGTCAAGTTCGGCTTCGTCGCGCGCGTCCACAAGGCTTACCCGATCTACGACGTCGAGTACGCGGAGCGAGTCGCGACGATCCGCGCGTGGCTCGACGGGCTTCCAAACCTGATTCAGGTCGGCCGCAACGGCCTCCATCGCTACAACAACTCCGACCACTCGATGCTGACCGCGATGCGGGCCGTCGACAACATCATGCTCGGCACCCATCACGACATCTGGGAAGTCAACGCCGAGAGCGTCTACCACGAAGAACACGTGGACCCGGAGCAACCCTACAAGGAGGCGCCCGAGACGCCGGCGATGGAGCAGCCCCTCGCATCGGATCGCTAATGCGTCGACCGGGCTGTCTGCGTCGCGGGGTGATGGGCGGTCAAACGGCGAGGGCACGGGGTGGACAGGCCGCGACCTTCCACGTTCGAGGGCTTCGGCGGGTCGAAAGCCGGTGAGCAGTCCGACGCCGATCGTGGGGCGATGGACGTTTGTGTCCCGAACGGCGGTCCTGGTGGCGGCGATGCTCGCAGCGGTCTCGGCGATGCCGGCGGCCGCGCTCGCGCAGAACACCTCAAATCCGCTGGTGCAGCAAACCAGCCCATTCTCCCCCGGCGTGCCGCAGGGTCAGGTGACGAGCTCCACGACCACCGCCCCCGCGGCGACACCGACCGTGACGACGGCGTCGACCACCAGCTCGGCGGGCGGTTCCGGGCTCAGCGGCACGAGCGCGGTCGTGATCGGCGGCGGGGCAATCCTGCTGATCGCCGGGATCTCGCTGTTCATCTGGCGCGATGCGCGCCGCCGGGCACCGGTGCGCCATCGCGCCGCGGCCGCGACCACGGACGCCGGCGGCCGATCGGGGTCGAAGTCACGCCCAAAGCCCCGCAAGCTGAGCCCAGCGGAGCGAAAGCGACGAAAGCGGGGGCGGGCGCGGTAGATGGTGGCTGCGAGCCCGCGGGATCCGGGCCTGAGTGGGTGAGCGGGCAAAAGTTACGCCGGGTGCCTGTGCTGGTGCCGATGTCACGTTCGCCCGCGAGAAGACCAACGCCGGCCTAGGTCGATGCTGCGGTTTCGCCGGAATTCGTGGTGTCTTCAGCTGACGGGTTGTAGGTTCCGAAGCTCCAGAGGTTTCCCTCGAGATCCCGGGCCGAATAGTCGCGCGAGCCGTACTCCTGATTCTCGAGCTCTCGGATGATCTGAGCGCCGGCACTCTTCGACCGCCGATAGTGAGCATCGGGATCCTCGACGACCACATACAGCCAGCTTTGGCCAGCGTGCCGACCGAACCCGCGCTCCTCGTCGCTCGGTCGTTCGGAGCCAAGCATGATCATGCTGTCCCCGTAGCGGAGCTGAGCATGCTCCACGCGGCCGCCGTCTTCGTAGACCACGTGGCGCTCGAAGCCGAACGCCTTGCATAGCCAGTCGATCGCCGTGGAGGCGTCGCGGTAGCGCAGCGCCGGATAGATGCTTTGCATTCCTACTCCTAACTCTTTGGTGTCGATGGGCAATCTACGAGCGCAGGAGAGGTGTGTCTTGGACAAATGTGATCCGCGCGGATGAGCATCGGCTACGCCGCGCTACGCCCCGGCGCCGACCTCCAGACGAGCCGCGTTCGTACTTACTCGAGTGAAGCCACGCGGAGTTGGTGTTTCGCACGCAGTAGCTGCCGCTCGATCGTGCGCGGCGTGTATCCGGTGTACCGGGCCATCTCAACGTAGCTCAGGCCAAAGCCATGAAGCCACAGCAGCCGCTGCTGGCGCTCAGGAAGGTGGCGGATTTTTGCGAGCTTCTCGCGGTTGGCGAGCAGCTGATCTGGTGCTTGGGCGCCAGCCGGAAGACTTGCATCGCCGACTTGTTCAAGGACCGCGTCGAGAGACAGGCATCGGTCGCGCCGCCGGATTAGCTTGAACGCCTCATGCACGGCGGTCTTCGCAAGCCAAGACAGCGCCGCGTCGCGTCGGACACGAGCCGAATGGTGGATGAATCGGCTCCAGGCGAACTGGCACGCATCCTCGACCAACGCATCAGAGGTGCCCACCTGCCGGCGCACGAGCTGCTCGAGCCTTGCTGACAGCGCCCGGTACAGCTCATCGACATCGCCAGGGGCACGTTGATTCGAGGTTGTAACCATATTGAGTTCAATTGAGACTAATTTGAGCCTCAAGACCCTAGCACATCGGCTTGAGTAGTTGCTAGGCTCACTTCAGCTCATTTGATGTCAATAGCCCTCAGGAGAACTTATGCCTCGCTTCGTTCTCGCGGTCTCCGCGCACCCGAATCCGAACGGTCTTCCCGGCAGCAACGTCCTGCAGCAGCTAGTGGACGGCGCTGAGGCCTGGGCGCTAGCGATCGCCCTGTTGGGCGCGTTCATCGGTGCCGGCCTGTGGGCGGTGGCCTCTCATACCCATAACCATCAGTACGCCGCGCGGGGGCGGATGGCGGCCCTGATTTCGGCGGCCGCCGCACTGGTGGTCGGGGCCGGTCCCGGGCTCGTCAACTTCTTCCAGCACCTCGGCTCGACCGCCAAGTGATGGAAACAGCCCCGTCGCCTGTTGCCGACCGCGACCAGATAGAGCAGCGTTTGTCTCGCTGCGACCGGATAGGGCGCCGGCGGATGGGCCGCGAAGTGACGCGGAGCCTCCGCACCGCCTGCGTAGCGGCCGCGGTGGTGCTGATCACAACGTGTGCGTTCGCGGCTGCCCCGCCGACCGCTTCGGCCAACCCACTTTGTACCGCGGCCGGCATGGTCAGCGGCGTCGCGGGCAAGGCCTGCGACCTCGCCGCTCATGCGCGCAAGGTCGTGAGCGTGGGTAAAAAGCTGCTCGGCGGACACCTGGGAGGCGCTGTCCGCTCGGTTTTTAGCGGCGGGGGAGGTAACGGTGGTGGCGACAGCGCCGACGCTGAGACCGCTGGTGCCGGCGGCGGCGCCGGCGTCTCGACCGCGATCGGTCTCGCGGCGATCGGAGCGTGGATTTTGGGTGGCGCGAAGTTCGCGCTCCACGAAACGGCGACGGTCCTCGGTCAGACGACTACGCCACAGCTTCGTAGCACTTGGTTCTCATCGACCTATTGGCGCATGACCGCGATCGCGGCGGTGCTGACATTGCCGTTTCTGTTCGCGGCGGCGATTCAGGCCCTGCTCCGATCGGATCTCATGCTCCTGGGCCAGGCGGCATTCTGCTATCTGCCGGTCGCGATGTTGGCCGTCAGCATCGCCGCGCCGCTGACGATGCTCGTGCTCGCCGCGTCGGACGAGCTGTCGGCCTTCGTTGCGTCAGCCGCGGGGCAGGCCGGCGTGCGGTTTCTAGACCAGGGAGCGGTGGTGCTCGGTGGGGTGACAGTCATTACCGGCTCCCCATTCATCGCGTTCTTGGTGGGCGTACTCACGGCGGGCGCGGCACTGGTGCTATGGCTCGAGTTGCTGATGCGCGAGGCGGCGATCTACGTGATCGTGTTGATGCTTCCGGTGGTGTTCTCCGCCTTCGTGTGGCCGGCACGACGGATTTGGGCGATCCGCTCGCTCGAGGTGCTGCTCGCGTTGGTCCTATCCAAGTTCGCGATCGTCGCGGTTCTGTCCCTCGGCGGCGCGGCGCTCACGGGCAGCAGCCTGCACGCCGTTACTGAAGCGCTCGCCGGAATCGTGCTACTGGCGATGGGAGCATTCGCTCCCTGGGCGCTGCTACGGCTTGTGCCGCTCGCGGAACTCGCCAGCGGCGCGGCCGGCGCCCTTCGCGCCGAGACGCGCGCCGGGATGCTGAATTCGACTAAGGCCGCCAGGTCGGCCGCGGAGGAGTCGGACGCCAGATGGGGCAACGACTGGGCGGCCTGGATGATGAGCGGGATGCGGCGGCACGCGGACGAGACAAGGGATGAGAACGGTGCCCACTCCGCGCGTTCGAACCGCGAACCAGCCGCGGAGATGGGTGTGCGATCGGGCGCGAACGGCACCAACGCACCGGGCGGCACGTCTGGGACGGGACCATCGGAGGGTCCAGGCGGAGCCGGCGAGATCAAGAGCATGGACGCCGCGAGTGCAGGCGGCGCGAGCACGGGCGGGGCGAGCGCAGGCAATGGTGGCGCGGGCGTTCGCAGGACAAGTGCGGGCGGGGCGGCCCCGGAGGAGGCGGCGGGACCGGAATCATCGCGGGCCGCATCGCCGGCAGAGCCGCCACCAGCATCCAGTTCGGAGGCGGCGGCGCCGGATGACATCGATCCGGTCTTCGGCGTTCGACGCGACAGCCTCGATATCTCGCTCGGGGGCGACCCCCGTGCTCGGCCGGTCGGCGGAGGCGGTCTGTCCACCGAGGGAGGAGAAACCGGCGCGACACCGGTTGGAGGAAGCGGCGCCACGCCGGTCGCAGGAGCCGAGGCGGCCACACCCGCCGACGACGGTGACCCACGACCGCCGGAGCAACCGCCCGAGGACGGACGGCTGTGAGCTTCGGGCGCCTCACCTACAGGTTCGGCCCGCTGGAGCGGCGGGGGATCCTGGGCCCGGTCACCGCCGGTCAGGCGCTGTTGCTCGCGATCGGCGCGCTGCTGGCGATCGCCGTCCTCGATCAGCTGGCCACCGCGTCGGGGGCACTGCTCGCGACGGGCTTGTTCGCCTCGGCGGTGGTGGGCGCGGTGGCGCCGATCGGCGGCCGGACCACGCAAGAGTGGGCTCCGGTGGCGACCTCATTTGCCTTCAGGCGCGTTCGTGGCCGCGACGGATGGGGTTCAACGCTGCCGAGGCACGGAATGCTGGCGCACCACAGGCGTGATATGCGGGGATTTGATCTCGAGCAGGCGCCACCGGTGGCGCCTGCCGCACTGACTGGCGTTCGGATCATCGAGGCCGGATATCGGGACCGCCGCATCGGCGTGCTCTCCGAGCGCTCGGGGCGCCGGCTGACCGCCGTGCTCGCGTGCCGAGTGGTGGCGTTCTCGCTGCTTGACCCGGAAGCGCAAGAGCGACGGCTGGCGCGCTGGGGCCTGGTGCTCTCCGGTGCGGCCAGCACCGCGATCAGGCGGATCCAGTGGATCGAACGGACGGCGCCGGCCGAGGGCGACGAGCTCGCTCGCTGGCTGCATGCCGAGCGCGACCCGATGATTCCGCTCCGGGGGACGCCGATGATCGACTCGTATCTCGAGCTGATCGGGACGACCGCGCGAGTGGCGCAGGCGCATGAGATTTTGATCGCGGTGCAGGTCGACTCCGGACGCGTCCGCGACAGGGGCAGCGAGGCGATCGTGGAGGCATTGATCGAGGAGACTGAGCGAGTCGCTCAGGGGCTCGAGGCGGCGGAGGTCGTGGTGCTCGGCGCGCTGAGCTCAGGTCAGCTCGCGCACGCGCTCCGCACCGCTTTTGATCCTTACGCCCGCGCCGAACTCGCGGCGCTCGAGCTCGCCGACCCCGACCGCGACGGATTGGCGGAAGCCAACGCCTGGCCGCTCGGGACACGGGAGGCGTGGGAGCACTACTGCAGCGACGGGGCCGTGCATGCGACCTACTGGATCGGCGCGTGGCCGCGCGTCGATGTATCGCCGAGGTTCATGGAGGCGTTGCTGGGTCGCGCGAGCGCGGTACGTACGGTCGCGGTGACGTTCGAGCCAATCCCGCCGGGTCGCTCAACGCGCGAGGTGGAGGCGGCGATCACTCGGGATCGGGCGGACAGCGACCTGCGACATCGCTTCGGCCAAGCGGAAACGGCCCGTCAGCGCCAGGCGCAAGAAGCCACGCTGCGACGCGAGGCAGAGCTCGCCGCCGGCCACAGCGAGGTCCGGCTGGCCGGCTTCGTGACGGTCTCCGGCCGTAACCACGAGGATCTTCGCCGCGCCAGCTCCGAGGTGCTCGAGCACGCCGCGCGTGCTCGGCTCGAGTTGCACAGGATGTACGGCCAGCAGGCCGACGCATTCACGCTCACGCTGCCCTTGTGCCGGGGCCTGAGATGACGCTGCGCGCCGTGGAACGGCCTGGCCATCGGTGCACGACCCGCCACGCCCAGGCGATCTACCCATTCATGGCCGCCGGCGGACTGGGAGCGCAGGGCGTCTTCATCGGCCGCGACTCGACGGGAGGGGCGTTCTGCTTCGACCCGTGGGTGCTTTACGGACAGGCCCTGCTCGACGACCCAAACACGATCGTGCTCGGGAAGCTCGGCCAAGGCAAGAGCTCGCTGGTGAAGACGCTGCTTTGGCGAATGCTGCTGTTTGGCCGGCGAGCGTTCGTACTCGACGTCAAACGCGAGTATGACGCGCTGTGCGAAGCGGTCGGTGTAGCGCCGATTTCGCTCGTCCCGGGAGGGGGGGTGCGCCTGAATCCGCTTGCGTCGCGTCCCGAGGAGCACGCTCAGCTGGAGTTGCTGCGGGCGGTCACGATCACCGCGCTCGGCGCTTCCCTGTCTCAGGTCGAGGCGGCCGCCTTGCGCGAGGCGCTGCGCACGGTTCGCGCTAGCTCCCTCGAGCCGACCCTGCCAGAGATCGCCACGGTGCTCTTCAGTCCCAGTACCGAGATGGCTGACCGATTGCGCACCACGCCCGAGCGGCTGGCCGCCGACGCCCGCCGCGCGGCGCTCGCGCTCCAGGACCTGTGCGAGGGGCCACTGAAAGGAATGTTCGATGGCCCGACAACACCCGGACTCGATCTCGAAGCAAAGCTCTTGGTGCTCGATCTTCACGCGGTCCGCGACTCGCCGGCGCTCGGGATCTTGATGGCCTGCGCGACCGCGTGGATGAGCGCGCTGCTGGCGCGGATGGCCGAGCGCCCAGGACGCGAGCGTCTAATCAACGTCGCCGATGAGTCGTGGAAGATCATCCAGCACACGGGCTTGGGCGAGTGGTTTCAGGCGAATTTCAAGCTCGCGCGCCAGTTCGGAGTGATGAACGTGGTGGTGCTGCACAAGCTCGCCGATCTGCAGGCGGCAGGTGACGCGGGTTCCCGGGCCGCGAGGATCGCGGAGGGGTTGATCGCCGACGCGTCGACGCGCGTCGTGTACCACCAGGACGAAAGCCAGATTCCTCTGACTCGAACCTTGCTGGGACTCTCCGAGACCGAAGCACAGCTGATCTCGATGCTCTCGGCGGGGCAGGCGCTGTGGCGAGTGGGCTCGCGCTCATTCGTGGTCCAGCACTACCGCTCCCGCCTCGAGACGCAGCTCACTAACACGGATACCGGGATGAAGGTCTCGGGAGGCGAGGGGATCCGGCGATGAGTGACCGCGGCGCAGCGGGGTCGAGGTTTTTCCGGCGATGAGCAATAGCCGCCCGCCAGGTTTTTCTGACGCAGCAGCCGTGGTGGCCATCGCGACGGCGATCGCGCTCGCCGCGCTGCTGTGGCTGTGGGGCGGCATCGCCGGCGCGCTGTTCGGAGGTGGCTGGCCACATCTGGGCGCGGGTCAGATGGCCTCAGTCCTGACGCGCCTGCCGGGACACCTCGGCGACCCGGCGCAGGCTTGGCCCGCCGCGATCCGTTCCCGGATGCCCGGGCCGCCCGGGTTCTACGCCGCGCTGGCGATGATCTGCTTTCTGGCCGGAACGCTGGCTTTCACGCTCACCCGTGCCACTACGCTGGTGAGCGCCCGACGTCGCGGCAGCGGCGCGCGCTGGGCGAAGGCGGGCGACCTGCGCTCTCTCCGTGGCGGTGGTGACAGCGGCCGCCTGGCCCTCGGACATCATCGCGGCCGCCTGCTGCGCGCCGAGCAGCGCCACGCACTGGTCGCGTTTGGGCCCCCGCAGTCGGGCAAATCAGCGGGCCTTGCCGTTCCCGCCCTGCTCGAGTGGCAGGGACCAGCGGTCGCCTCCTCGATCAAGACGGACCTGCTCGCGGCGAGCGTCCGTCGCCGGCGCTCGCTGGGCGAAGTGTTCGTATTCGACCCATTCGGGCTTGCCGGGACGGCCTCGAATACGTGGTCACCACTGCGCGGCGCCGGCACCTGGGACGGCGCGCTCGAGGTGGCCTGGCGGCTCGCGTCCGCGGGCGAGCTCGATCAGCGCGGCGTCGAGGGGGGCGACTTCTGGGCGGTCGCCGCGGAGCAGCGGCTCGCGCCGCTGCTGTACGCCGCCGCCGCGACCGGCGCGACGATCGAGAGCGTCGTCCGCTGGGCCTACGGGCAGGGCGCGCGCGAGCTCGACCAAAGTCTCGCCCAGCTCGCAGGCGACGCTCAAGACGAGGCCCAGCTCGCCGATGCGCACGCGGCGTACGACGCGGTCCGCGCGTTCGAGGCCCAGGCGGATCGGACCCGCTCTTCGATCGAGGCGACCGCGCAAGCGCTGCTGCGCGCGTACCGCTTCTCGCGCGTGGCCCGCTCGGCCCGATCGTGCGAGATCACGGCCGACCGGCTCCTCGATCAGGCGGCGACGCTATATCTGATCGGTGACGCCAAGGCCTCGAAGCTGCTGCGGCCAATCTTCCTGGCGCTGGTGTCGGAGATCATCGACCGGGCCTACGAGCGCGCCACGCTGGCGGGCGGCCGGCTGGAGCTGCCGCTGCTGCTGTGCCTCGACGAGGCGGGCAACATCGCGCCGCTGCCAAACCTCGCCGAGATCGCCTCCACGGCGCCGAGCCACAATATCCAGCTGATCTCGATCTTCCACGACCTGGCGCAGGCGCGCAGCCGCTACCGCCAGCAGGCCGAGACCGTCGTCAACAGCCACCGGGCGCGCATGCTTCTGCCAGGCGTCGCCGACCTGGAGACGCTGCGGTACTTCGCCGGGCTGGTCGGAGACGAGGAGGCCCGAGACCGCCAGGTCACCACGGGCGCGGGCGGCACCACCCGCTCTACCGCTGTCCGCCGCCGTCCGCTGGTCGCGGCCGAGGCTTTGCGGCAGCTTCCCCATGGCGACGGACTGCTGCTTTACGGACGGATCCCGCCGCTCGAGCTGCGGTTGCGGATGTGGTTTGCGGATCGGCGACTGCGGAGGCTGGCAGGCGGATGAGCTCGTCCGAACAAGGCGACGACCGCTGGGATGAGTTGGGCGCGGACCGCGATCTCGACGAGTTCGACGGCCGACGTTGGCCGCTTAACTGGGTCGGGCTCTACGCCCGGGAGCGGTGGCAGTGGTTTGAGCGATTGTGGAGCGACGTTTGCATGCTCCGGGAGCGCTACCGGCTCTCGCTCAGGTCGGGCTGGTGGGAGGATCAGGTGCAAGTGGAGGCACTCGCCGCGCTGGCGGCGTGGGTGCAGCGCTACGACTCGGGCGAGTGGGACGACCCCCCTGGCAAGCTCAGCCTGCTGTATGACCTAGACCGGGTCGCCGCACTGCTGCGCGACGGGATCGAGCCATTTCACCCCGACCGCGATCGACTGCAGTTCGCGCGGTACATGATCGAGATCGGCTGCCAGCCGCCGCCGAACAGAGGCTCGATCGAATGAGACACTCGGGTGCTGATGCCCGACCGGACCGCGTTCCCACTCGGCGCCGCCGTCACGCTCGACCAGCTCGAGCGCGACCCCCACCCAGTCCTGGCCGAATTACGCGCGGCGGAACCGGTCTCCTGGCTGCCGGCGCTCGAAGGATGGCTGGTAACCCGGCACGACCTCGCGCTTCAGGTGATGCGCGATAGCGAGACCTTCACGGTCGAGGACCCGCGGTTTTCGACCGCGCAGGTGATCGGCCCGAGCATGCTGAGCCTCGATGGCAACGAGCACGCTCGGCACCGAGCACCGTTCGTGGGGCCGTTCCGTCCGATCCAGGTGCGCGACCGGTTCGGCGAGGCGACCAGCGCCGCCGTCAACGCGCTGATCGACGAGCTGCAGCCAGCGGGCCGCGCGGAGCTCCGGCGAGCGTTCGCCGGACCGCTCGCGGCCTTGATCGTCGCGAGGGCGCTCGGGCTGCGGGAGGGCGAGGTGGCGGCGGTGCTCTCGTGGTATGACGCGATCGTCGCCTCGGTCACCTCGATCACCGCCGGCGCGGGCGTGACGCGCGACGGCGAGCGGGCTTTTGCGGCGCTGAGCGAACGGCTCCGGGAGGTGATCGCGACCGGCGGCCGCAGCGCGTCGCTGCTCGCCGCCGTCGCCGTTGGCTCGGAGCTGAGCGTCGAGCGGATCGTCTCCAACGCGGCCGTGTTGCTGTTCGGTGGCATCGAGACCACCGAGGGGATGATCGCTAACGCCGTGCTGGCGCTGCTGGAGCGGCCAGCGCAGCTCGAGTTGGTGCGAGCCGAACCCGCGCTCGTGGAGGCGGCGATCGAGGAGTCGCTTCGGCTCGAGCCCGCTGCGGCGGTGATCGACCGCTACGCGACCGCCGACGTCCAGCTGGCCGGCGCCGTGATCAGCGCCGGCGAGCTGGTGCGCGTCTCGATCAGCGCCGCCAATCGCGACCCCGCCGTGTTCGCGGTGCCAGAGGACTTCGACCTGGGTCGGGCTGGGCTGCGACGCCACATCGCGTTCGCGCAGGGGCCGCACGTGTGCGTGGGGATCCACCTCGCGCGGCTCGAAGCGCGCGTCGCGCTCTCCAGCCTGCTGACCCGCCTTCCCGGTCTGCGGCTCGATCCTGAACGTCGATCCGAGGTCCGGGGGCTCGTGTTCCGCAAGCCAGCCGAGTTGCCCGTGCTCTGGAGTTAGGGCTTGCGCTCGTTGACCGAGAACGCCGCGCCGTGGGTGTCGGCAAGAACCGTGTTCCTGAAGCCGGGAGTGTCGTGAGGAGCGACGAGCACGCTTCCGCCCAGCTGGGCTGCCTTGGCCGCAGCGGCGTCGGCGTCATCGATCCAGAAGTCGACGCCCCAGAAAGACTGGGTCTGCTCGCCGACGATCGGGAGCAGAACCGCGACGACGTCACGGGGAACGGGCTGATGCGGTTCGCCGCCTACATAGCCCGGCATCCGCCACAGCGTCAGCTCAGCGCCGCCGGCGTCAAAGGCCTCGTGACTCCAGCCGAACAGCTCGCCGTAGAACGCCTTGGCGCCGGCGGGGTCGGTCGTTTGCAGGGCGCTCATCGCCCACGCCGAAGGCTCGTTGACCAGCTGCGCGCCCCGCCGAAGCTCGGCCTCCCACACCCCGAAGAGCGCTCCCGCGGGGTCCGCGAGCACGGCCAGCCTTCCGGCAGGCGAGGCGTTCGTGGGGCCGGCCAAGACATCTGCGCCGGCGGCGCTCGCCCGCTGCACCGCCTCCTCGAGATTTGCAACTGCGATGTAGGTGGTCCATGCGGGCGGCATGTTGGCCTGCGGTCGCGAGCCGATGCCCGCCAGATCGCGGTCTCGAAGCCGCGCTACGAAGTACCTGCCGGAAGCATCTCCCGGCATTGCGCCGGGGCCGGCGAAATCCCACCCGAACAGTTCGCGATAGAAGCGCTTCGCAGCCTCGGGGTCGGCTACCAAGGTCTCGATCCAGCACGGCACACCAGGTTGGTATTCACTTCGCTCGCTCATCTGCGCTCCCTAAGTTGGAAAAACCAATTAACTAGTTGGCGAGTGGAATCATAGGGTACGATCTACGCATGTCAAGCAAAAGGACCTATGGCGACCGCTGCGGCATCGCGCGGGCGCTCGATCTGATCGGGGAGCGGTGGGCATTGCTCGTCGTCAGGGAGTTGTTGCTCGGCCCGAAACGGTTCACGGATCTGCGGGAAGGGCTACCGCACCTCGGCCCCGACGTGCTCTCGCAGCGGTTGCGCGAGCTCGGACGGGCGGGCATCATCCAGCGGCGCAAGCTCCCCCCGCCGGCGGCCTCGCAGATCTACGAGCTCACGGCGTGGGGTCGTGAGCTCGAGCCGGTCGTCCTCAGTCTCGGCCGTTGGGGCAGTCGGACCCCGGCGTCGGACGAGCATTCTGTATTCGGCGTTGACTCGGCTGTACTCGCGCTGAAAACCCTGTTCGTCCCCGCCGCGGCGGCTGGTCTCGATGCGCGCTACGAGCTGCGGCTCGGCGAGCAGACGTTCGCACTTCGGGTCCGGGACGGCATGCTTGAGGCCTCGCGAGGCCAAGTTGAGGATCCGGACGCGATCATCGAGACAGACCCGGTTACCTTGGCGGGCGTGCTATGGCATGGCCGCAGCCTCGCTCGCGCCGAGCGCTCGGACGCGCTCGCGGTGCGGGGCGACCGAGCGGCGGCGAGGCGCCTTCTCGACCTGTTCCCGCTGCCGGAGGCCTCACCGGACACTCAAGTCGCCGATTAAGATGGCCTTCCACCGCGACGAGAGGAGACGTCGATGTCCGAGACGCGAATGCTGGAGATTGTCCAGGAGGCACTGAACGCACGGGGAATCGACGATAAAGTCGTCGCCGTGGGGCAGTTCTTCCCACGCGGTCAGACCGGCGGAGCGTTCATGGGCGGGATGGCGGGCATCGAGCTCGGGGGCATCGCGGGCGGCATCGGCGAGGCGGTGGGTGACATCGCCGGCTCCCAGGCTGGAAAACGAGCCGCCAATGCCGCCTCGGGACTGCCTGCGCGGATGCTGGTTGGCGTCTCGAGCACGATGGTATACAGGTTTGCGGCCACCACCAGGCATACCACGCCGACGGGCCTCGCGTTCCAATTGCCCCGGGAGGGGCTCACGGTCAAGGTGCATCAAAGGGTGAACGTACGCGTCCTCGAGCTGACCGAGGATGCGAGCGGCGCGCGCGTTCAGCTCGAGGGTAATCGACTGCCGGTGACCCACTCCAACGATGTGATCCAGGCGCTCAGCGGCTGAATCCCGTTTCGGGTCTTAGGACCAATTGCCGCTGTGAACCGGACGCCCTCGCTCTTTACCGTGCTCCGAAACGAGCGAGAGGAATGAGCGCAGATGAATGAATCGGCCAGCCAACAGATCACTCGAGAGGTCTCGTCCTGGGACGGCCTCACCGCAGGTCCCGGCAAGCGCGGCGAGCTCGCGTTCAAGGTCGGCCACCGGGAAATCGGCCATCTGCACGGCGATCGTGCGGCGCACTTCGCGTTTCCAAAGACGGTTTGGGCGCAGCTGTTCGAGCAGGGACGGATCACCTACCACCCAGTGTTTCCCGACCGTCGAGGACCCGCCGCGCGGCGGATCGAGAATCAAGCCGACGTAGAAGATGTGATCGAGCTGCTGCGGCTGGGCTACGAGCGCGTCAGGAAGGGAGGCGCGCGCCTGACGACCGGACCACACCGCGCCGCGGCATAGCGGCTACCGACACGCGCCGGAGCTGGCCGCCGCGGCCCCGGCGTGAGCTGCGCGATGATGCGAGCGGCAAGCAGCTGCTGCCACGATTAATCGCGATCAAGGAGCGACCTAATGCCGCTGAGCCGAGAAGGGCGTCCGCACCAGCGTCCGCGCGCAGTTCCCAGGCACCCGCATCTCAACTCGCTGCCGTTTCACGAGCTGCCGACGGTCGGGCTGAGCAGCGACACGGCCTACGACCTGATCACCAGCGATCTGCTGCTGGACGGGCAGGCGCGGCTGAACCTGGCCACGTTCGTGACCACCTGGATGCCGGCAACCGCGGCGAAACTGATGGCGCAGACCGCCGATAAGAACATGATCGACAAGGACGAGTATCCGCAGACCGCGGAGCTCGAATCGCGCTGCGTGCGGATTTTGGCCGACCTGTGGAACTCGCCCGAGCACGAGGACGCGACCGGCTGCTCGACCACCGGTTCAAGCGAAGCGGCAATGCTCGCCGGGCTTGCGCTCAAGTGGCGCTGGCGCGAGCGGATGCAGGCCGCCCGTAAGGCAACCGACCGTCCCAATCTGGTGATGGGCGTCAACGTGCAGGTGTGCTGGGAGAAGTTCTGCCGCTACTGGGACGTAGAGCCCCGGTTCGTGCCCGATGGAGGGCGAGCGCTACCACCTCGGCCCCGGCGAGGCGGTAGCCAAATGCGATGAGAACACGATCGGCGTCGTCGCGATCCTCGGTTCAACCTTCGATGGCAGCTACGAGCCGGTCAAGGAGATCGCAGCGGCGCTAGATCAACTCGAGAGCGAACAGGGCCTCGATGTGCCGCTACACGTCGATGCGGCCTCCGGGGGATTCGTGGCCCCGTTTCTCCAGCCGGACCTCGACTGGGACTTCCGGATCGCGCGAGTGCAGTCGATCAACGCTTCCGGCCACAAGTACGGGCTCGTGTATCCGGGCGTGGGCTGGGCTATCTGGCGCAACAGCGAGGCGCTACCGAAGGACTTGATCTTCGACGTCAACTACTTGGGCGGCCACATGCCGACATTCGCGCTCAACTTCTCGCGGCCCGGCAGCGAGGTCGTTGCTCAGTACTTCATGTTCACCCATCTCGGCCGTGAGGGTTACCGGTTGGCGATGGAGAGCGCACACGAGCTCGCGCGCTACATCGCGGCGGGGATCGCGGAGATCGGCCCCTACCGGTTGATCTCGGATGGAAGCGACCTGCCGGTGTTCGCGTTCACGGTCGGGCCGGATGTGAAGAACTACAACGTCTTCGACGTCTCGGACCGGCTGCGCCAGCGGGGGTGGCTGGTTCCCGCGTACACGTTCCCGGAAAACCGCCAGGATCTGAGCGTGCTGCGGATCGTGGTGAGGGCTGGCATGAACCACGATATGGCGCACTTGCTGCTCGAGCACCTAAGTGAGCAGACCGAGTTCCTGGAGTCACTCGACGCCCCGCTTCCCGGACAGGATCCGGAGAAGCGGCGGGCGTTCGCTCATTGAGACGCGACGGCGATTGTGTAGCTCACGCGGACCGATCTGGCGGCGCCAGCACCGCGCCTTCGGACGCGGAGCGCACACAGGCGCGATAACGAGCGAACACCCCGAAGTCATACGCCGGCGCCGGCGGCGACCACGCGGCCAGGCGCTGCCGAAGCTCTTCGACGGGCAGCCCTATGTGAAGCGAGCGGGCTGGGATGTCGATCGTGATCAGGTCGCCGTCGCGCACCACCGCCAGCGGGCCACCGCGGGCCGCCTCGGGCGCCACGTGCCCAACCATCAGGCCGCGCGTGGCTCCCGAGAATCGCCCATCGGTGACGAGCGCGACGGATTCGCCAAGCCCGGCGCCCACCACCGAGGCGGTGATGCTCAGCATCTCACGCATCCCGGGACCACCCGCCGGTCCTTCGTAGCGCACCACGAGCACGTCGCCGCTATCGATGGCTCCGCTCCGGATCGCGCGGATGCACGCCTCCTCGCCGTCGAACACCCGCGCGGGCCCCGTCTGCTGCAGGCGCTCGATGCCCGCGAGCTTGGTCACGGCTCCTTCCGGGGCGAGGTTTCCGTGCAAGGAGTACAGCGAGCCGGTCGGCTTGAAAGGGGCGCCGGCGGTGAAGATCACCTCGCCGTCGGGCGGCGGGGCGGCGGCGGTGGCCTCCGACAGCGTTCCCCCTTCGACAGTTGGCGCGTCGCCATCGATGCGACCGGAGCGGATCAGCTCGGCGATCACCGACGCCGTCCCCCCGGCGCGATGTAGGTCAGTCGCCATCCATCGCCCGCCGGGAGCGAGGCTCGCGATCATCGGGGTGCGACCGGCCACCTCGGTCAGCTCGTCGAGCGACAACTCCACCCCGGCCTCGCGCGCAACCGCCAAGAGGTGCAACAGGCCGTTCGTCGAACCTCCCGTGGCCGCGACTCCAGCCATCGCGTTAAGCAGCGCGCGGCGATCCAGGAATGTCCCTGCGCCCGGGCCCCCATCGGCGAGCGAGAGCGCGAGCTTGGCCGCTCGGGCGGCCGCAGCCGACTTCTGCTCATGATCGTCGGCGGCGATCAGCCCGTCACCGACGCGCGCAATGCCCAGGCACTCGAGCGCGATCGCCATCGTGTTCGCGGTGAAGTGACCGGCGCAGGTCCCCGGACCAGGGCACGCGTACCGCTCGAGCTCATCGAGCTCAGCGAGTGAGAGCCGGCCGCGCTCGAACGAGCCGATCGCTTCCCACACATCTTGGATCGTCACTTCGTTGCCTCGCCAGTGACCTGGGCGCATCGGCCCGCTGTACAGGACCACCGCGGGCTTGTCCAACCGCGCCAGTGCCATCAGCGCGGCAGGAGTGGTCTTGTCGCATCCCACTAGACACACCAGCGCGTCGAAGTCGTGAGCGTGAACCATGAGCTCGATCGAGTCGGCGATGATCTCGCGCGAGATCAGCGACGCGCGCATCCCGGGCGTGCCCTGCGACTGGTTGTCGGAGACGGCGATCGTGTTGAACGGCAACGCGACCGCGCCGGCCTCATCGATCGCGCTCCCGATCTCGTCGGCCAGCGTTCGCTGGTTGAGATTGCACGGCATCGTCCCGGTCCAGGTGGAGGCGATACCGATGATCGGCCCCGACAGACGCGCTGGGTCGATGCCCATCGCTCGAAAGTGAGCACGCGCCCCTGCTCGCAGCGGTCCCGCCGCAAGCTGATCGCGCGCGTGGCGCCGTGCATCCTCGGCGCTCATCGCCTCGGGTGTGTGACCGGACTCAGCGGGATCATGATGCATTGGCGATCACAACTGCGGCTTCGCGCGCGGAGTCGATGAACTCCTCGATTATGGGTGTCACGCTCTCTTGCCGCCAAGCCAGCGACACCACTGCGGGGTCCGCGTCGCTGACCTCCACGTACGCGACATCGGGGCGGGGGTAGTGCCGCGCGACCGAGGCTGGCACGAGACAGACCCCGCGGCCGGCGGCGACCAAAGCCAGGATCTCATGCACGCTGGCGGCCTCCGCCGCGACGCGTCCAGGAAGGCCGTGTCGCTGCTGCTCGGCGAGCCATCTGGTCGGCGGCCCTGGGCTCGGCACCACCCGGTTGGTGATGAAGCTCTCCTCACGGAGGTCGGCGAACAGCAGCGAATCGCGCCCGGCGAATCGATGGTCGCTGGCCAGCGCGACCACCCGCGGCTCGCGCGCGAGGACCTCGAGCTCGAGATCAAGCTGGCCTGGCAGCAGCCGGGTGAACGCGATGTCGACGTTGCCCGTGGCGATGTCGTCGAGGCCTCCGAGCAGGAGCTCCCGGATTGCGATCTCGGCCGCTGGACGGCGCTCGCTGAATCCCCGCAGCACCGCGGGGAGCAAGGCGGCGGCGGCCGAGCCGTAGAACCCGACGGTCAGCCGGTCCGAGCCGGCCGCCTGTGTGGCCCGTACCGCATGCTGCGCTTGCGTGAGCAGATCGCGGCCCTCGCTTTGGAGCGCCGACCCGGCGGCAGTCAGCTCGACGTGGCGGCTCGTCCGGTGCAGCAGCGTCACCCCGAGCTGACGCTCGAGCCGGCGGACCTGGTGGCTCAGCGAGGGCTGTGAGATGTGCAGCCGCTCAGCGGCGCGGCCGAAGTGAAGCTCATCGGCGACCGCGAGGAAGTACTGCACCAGGCGCAGATCCAGCGTTTCGATAGACAGAACCTACCGATCCCGAGACAACCTGTCTTGGACTTGTCGGAGTGTGGCGGCGAGACTCTGTCGCTCATCGAGAGGAGGCCGATGCCAATCGAAACTGAGACAACCGTGGCGGAGACCTTTACGCTGCCAGGGGAAGACATCTTCCCGGAGAGCGTCGGGGTCGATCCCGCCACCGGCGACGCCTACGTAGGGAGCCTCGCAAATGGGGCCCTCTATCGCTTGCGCAGCGGCGGCGAGGCGGAGATCTGGTCTCCTGCCGGGGACGATGACCGTGGCTCGGTCGCGGGCGTGAAGGTCGATCCCCAGCGACGGCTATGGGCCGCAGGCGGCTACGACGGGACGCTGTTCGCCTACGAGCTGTCGAGCCGCGTTCTCCTGGGACGCATGCAGGTCGCCGCGCGGCCGTCCTGCGTGAACGACATCGCATTCGCTGCCGGCGGCGAGGCCTACGTCACCGATTCGTTCATCTCGCTGCTGTTCAGGGCAACGGCTGAGCCAGCGGCACTCGAGCCATGGATCGATCTCGCCGAGCAAGGCGTGCCTTGGTCGGAGGGGCTGAACTTCAACGGCATCGTGGTGACCGCTGACGGCCGGCACCTGGTGGCGTGCCAGACCAACCTCGGCCGGTTCTGGCAGGTCACGCTCGCGACCCGCCAGGTCAAAGAGGTCGAGCTCGAAGGCGGACCGCTGGAGCATTGCGACGGGATGGCGCGCTCGGGTTCGACGCTGTATGTGGCGATCAACGCGCGCAACCGGATCGCGGTGATCGAGCTCGCCGACGACGGCGCGTCGGCTCACGTCCGGACGCTGTTGAGAAGCGACGCGTTCGCGTTCCCGACCGCCGTCGCCATCCACGACGGTCGCCTGCTGGTTGTCAACGGGCAGCTTGACCAGCTCGGCGGATCGCCGCGGCTGCCGTTCACGGTGCTGGCGATACCCACCGACGGTTAGAGGTCCTACGCCGCCTCGTCCATGTAGGCCAGCTCCCCAGAGGCCTCCGCCACCGGCTCTGCGGCGCGCGGACGCAGCGTCAGAAGCGCGAGCGGAATCGACGAAATCACGAGCGCAGCTCCAACCGTGAACGCCACGTGATAGCCACCGGTGAGCGCGCTTGAGATCGAGGCACCGTGGCTCTCCAGCGTGTTGGTGCGCGACGTGGAGAGGGTCGCGAGCACCGCCAGCCCGAGCGCGCCGCCCACTTGCTGGGTAGTGTTGACGAGGCCCGAGAGCAACCCGGAGTCCTCCTCGGTCGCACCCGTCATCGCCAGCGTCATCAGCGACGGAAACGCAAGACCGGCGCCGATACCGAGCAGGACCATCGCGGGCAGCAGATCGCTCACATAGGTGGCGTTGGCCGGCGCGGCGCGGAACACGACCAGGCCGGCGGCGACGAGGACGAGTCCGACCAGCAGCGTCGCGCGGCCGCCGAGGCGCGTGATCAGGCGAGCCGCGAAGCCAAGCGAGAGGACCGCAATCAGCAGCGCAACCGGCAGGAAGGCAAGGCCCACCTCGATCGCGTCGTAGTGCAGCACGCGCTGGAAATACAGCGCGCCCAGGAAGAACATGCCGAAGATTCCAGCGACCATCGCTGCCTGGACCAGGTTCGCGCCGGTCACCGTCCGCGAGCCGAACACCGACAGCGGCACCAGCGGGCTGGCGGCGCGTGCTTGACGGAGCACAAACAACAAAAGCAGCGCAGCCGCGACCGCTCCGAAGCCGATCGTGTGGGCTGACCCCCACGAGTAGCTGCTGGCCTCGACGATCGTGTAAACGGCGAGCATCAGTGAGCTCACCAGCAGCAGCGCGCCGGGAGCGTCGGCGCCGTGGCTTAGGCCGATGCCCTCGTCGGCCGGTAGCAGCCTGGTCGCGAAGAATGCGGTCGCCATCCCGATCGGCAGGTTGACGAAGAAGATCCAGTGCCAGCTGATCGTCTGAGTGATGATGCCGCCCGCGAGCAGCCCGATCGCGCCTCCGGCTGCCGCCACGAAGCTATAGACGCTAATCGCCTTGGCGCGCTCGGAAGGGGTGGGGAACATCGTCACGATCATCCCCAAGATCACCGCCGCGGTCATCGCCCCGCCGACACCTTGGACGAACCTGGCCGCGATCAGCATCGTCTGGCTCGCGGCGAGCCCGCAGACCAGAGAGGCGAGCGTGAACACCAGCAGGCCGCTGAGAAAGATCCGCCGTCGCCCGATCAGGTCGCCCAGTCGGCCGACCAGCAGCAACAAGCCTCCAAACGCGATCAGATACGCGTTCACGACCCACGCGAGGCTCGACTGCGAAAAGCGCAGATCAGTGCGGATCGAGGGCAGCGCGACGTTGACGATCGTCTGGTCGAGGATGATCATCAGAAATCCCGTGCACAGCACGACGAGCGCGATCCATCTGCCGCGATCAGGCTGGCTCTCGGTCATGGGCATCTCCAAGAAGTCGAAACGGACATCTAGAGAAGAGACCATAGCAAATCGTCTTTTAGTAGACGATCTGCTACGGACCTACTGTCGCGGCCGCCGGACCTGCTGCGAGCACTGAACCGGCTCGGCCAGTCGCCCGCAGACCAGCTGTCCGAGAGCGCGCAGCAAAATCTGTCGCTCGTCCGGTGAGAGCGGGCTCAGCACGTCGTCGCGGACGCGTTCAAGGATCGCCTCCGCCTCGCTTACCTTCCGCCGTCCCGTCTCCGTGACCGCGATCACCCGCGCGCGGCGGTCGGTCTCGGAAGGTCGCCGTTCGGCGAGACCGCTCGCCTCGAGCTCATCGACCGTCACCACCATCGTGGTCTTATCGAGGCCCACCAGTCGCGCCAGCTCGCTCTGCGTGTAAGAGCCCGACATCGCCGTGGCAAGGACCGCGTGCTCGCGGGGGGAGATGCCGGATCCCTCCAGTGCGGCCGTCTGCTCGGTCATCAGCGCGTGACTTGCCCGCGAGAGCAACCAACACAGGTCGCCGGCAAGAGGCTCCGGGGCGGTGGCGGCGATAGCGCTCATGGTTACTCGATTGTAATCCGGTGTAGAGAAGATCTTTTAGTAGAAGATCTCAGATCAGATCTCCGAGCTCTCGACCGGCGGACTCGATCTCCTCCGCGGTGCTCGCCTCCAGCACCACTTGCAAGTCGAGAATTCGCGCCCCGAAGGAGTCGAGCTCGCGCGTGCCGACCACCGCGTGGCACGGCACGCCCGCTTGGCGTGCCCGGGTGGCGACCTCCGAGATCAGCTTGCCACCTAGGCTCTGAAGGTCGAGCTTGCCCTCGCCAGTGACGACCGCGCGTGCCGCTCGCAGCCGGCGATCGAATTCGAGCGCGTCGAGCACGAACGCCGCACCCGCCACAAGCTCCGCGTCGAGCGCCGCCCACAGGCCGCCGGACAGCCCTCCCGCCGCGCCGGTCATCGGGATCCCGCGCGGGTCGCGCTCGAGCCGGCGAGCCATCGCGCGCAAGCGCTTGCTCAGCTGTACCACCTGATCGCGGTCGGCTCCCTTCTGCGGCCCAAAGACCCGCGCCGCTTCTTCAAACGGCGTGCGGACGTCGGATAGCACGACCAGGCGCGCCCCGCGCAGCCCGCCGCCGGCTCGAATCGCCTTGACCGCGCCGGCCCCGCCGTCGGTCGTGGCGCTGCCACCGACGCCCAGGTAGACGGTCTCGGCGCCGGCGTCGATCGCGGCGGAGATCAGCTCTCCGGTCCCGGTCGTGCTCGCGGCAATCGGATCCCGCTCGGAGGGCTCGACCAGGCCAAGGCCGCTGGCGGCCGAGGTCGCGATGATTGCGGTCCGCTCTCCCAGCCCGAACGCAGCCTCGATCCGGCGCCCCAGCGGATCGCTGACCTCGGCGGTCACGAGCTCGGCGTCGAAGGCGTCGCGCAACACCTCGAGCGTTCCCTCGCCCCCGTCGGCCACCGGGCAGAGATCGACCTTCCAGCCGCCGACGGTCAGACCGGCGGCGAGCGCGTCCGCGACCTCGAACGAGGTGAACGTGCCTTTGAAGGAGTCGGGCGCGATCAGGATCGTGTCCGGGACCCCGGTAACTGCGGGCATCGTCGCAGTATCGCGGTATCGGATCGGTCATCCTGTTCTCGCGTCAATGCACGAGACCACTGAGGACCTCCACGAGCTCCAGCAGCTACTCGACCGCAGCCATCGCTCCGCGGGCTCGCACCTGCGGGCGATCATCACGCCCGAGCGCCGCGTGTCGGCCGCCGATTTGGCGCAGCGGCTGACCGGCATGACGTTGCTGGTGCTCGCGACGGTCACGGCGGACGGGAGGCCGATCGCCGGTCCGGTCGACGGAATCTTCTACCGGGGCGCGTTTCATTTCGGGACATCGCCGGAGGCGATCCGGTGGCGACACATCCGCGCGCGCCCGGCCGTCAGCGCGACCCACCTGCCGGGCGAAGAATTCGCGGTCACGGTTCACGGCCGGGCGGTCCCGGTGGACGTTCGCGCTGCGGAGGGCGAGGGTCTGCGCAAGACGCTTGCGGAGGTGTACGTCCCTCGCTACGGTTCCGACTGGCTGGAGCAGTTCCTCGACGGCTCCTCAGATCCGGCACGAGCGCCCGTGTACGCGCGGATCGAGGGAGAGCAGATGTTCACCTTCCAGATGGCGGGCCCCGGTGCTGGCGGGTGAACGACCTCGCTACCGCATCTGCTCCAAGCGACAGTCCTCGGGCCGCTTGTCTTCCCGCCAGCGCAGGATCTTGGTGCCATGCCGGATACGGCCCGCGCTGACGTGGTCGAACGTGACCTCGACTACCAATTCGGGTCGCAGATCGATCCACTCGAGCTCCTTCTCATTCTTCCAGCGGCTCGGGTCGCCGTGACCGCGCTTGCCGGTCTCATACGGGGCGAGCTCGCCAACCAGGGCCCGCTTCTCGGCCGCTCTCAGGCCCGAGGAGTGGCCGACCACGTGGAGCTTCCCTGCCTGGTCATAGAGGCCGAGGATCAACGAGCCGACCGTGTCGGGCTCCTTTCCGGGCCGGTAGCCGACGACCACCGCATCGATCGTCCGCACGCGCTTGACCTTGACCATCCCGAGCCGCTGGCCAGGCCGGTAGGGCGCGCCGGCGTCCTTGGCCACCACGCCCTCACCACGCCCCAACCAGGGCTCCGCTTGCTCGCGTGACCCGGTCAGCGGGGTCACCGCGACGCCGTCGCCGGCGCCGATGAGCTCCTCAAGCGCGGCGCGGCGCTGCGCGAACGCCAACTCGAGCAGCGCGTCGTCCTCGCGGGCCAGCAGGTCGAACGCCACGTAGTGCGCCGGCGTCTGGACCGCCAGCATCTCGATCCTCGAGCTCGCGGGATGAATCCGCTGCTGGAGGGCATCGAAATCCTGGCCGCCATTGTCGGCGTCGATCACGATCTCGCCGTCCAGGACGTAACGGCCCCGCGCGAACTCCAGCTCGGGGAAGTAGCGCGACAGCGGCTTGCCTCCCCGCGACTGGACATAGCACTCGTCGCCGTCCACGAACACGATCGCGCGAAAGCCGTCGTACTTGGGCTCGTAGCACCACTGCTCGCCGACCGGGAGGTCGACCTTGGAGCGGGCGAGCTGCGGCTCGATCGGTGGCTTCAGAGGTAAATCCAAGACTGAAGCGATCCTAGCTGGATACGATCCCAGGATGACCGCGCAACATGCCACCGCCGCCGAGGAGGAGTACCTCGAGTCGCTGTACTGGCTGTTTGAGGCTGGGCTGCCGATGACCGGCGCCAATTTGTCCCGCGCGATGCAACTGTCGGCCCCGACCGTGCACGAAATGCTCCGCAGGCTCGAGCGCGACGGCTACATCGTCCGCAACGCCGAGCGGACGATCGAGTTCACGTCCGACGGCCGCGACCATGCGGAGCGAATCGTCAGCCGTCACCGAATGATCGAGCGATTCCTGACCGACGTCGTCGGCGTGCCGTGGGACGACGTGCACGAGGAGGCGGAGCAGCTCGAATACGCGATGACCCCCCGCTTCGAGGCCTACGTCCGCACTGCGGTGGGCGACGCGCTGACCTGCCCGCACGGCCACCCGATCCGAGTCGGTGAGCGTATCGACGGCGTACCGCTCGCGGACTGCTCGGTCGGCGCCAAGGTGACGATCTTGCGATTGGAGAACGAAGCCGAGGATCTCCTCCATTACCTCAAGAACGCTGGGATCGAGCCCGGGCTGGAAGGAGAGATCGCAGGCAACGACGGCGAGTTCGTGTCGGTGAAGGTCGGCGAGCGAGTCTCGACGGTCACCGCCAGCGTCGCGCTGACGGTCTCAGTGCTCGCGAACCCGTCGCCGCCCCCGCGGACCGTCCTTCCAGAGCAGCTGGTGCTAGCGCGCGAGCGCTACGGGCGCTGAGCCGGCGCGCACACGGCGAGATCACGCCGCATTCGCCTTCGCGGCCTCGCCCCTCAGCTCGGCATAGGCGTCGGCAAGCCGCGCGACGCCCTCCTTGATCTCCGCCGGGGTGACGCCGGCATACGCGAGCCGCAGGCTCGAGTCGGCTCCCTCGAGCACGAAGTCAGCGCCCTTGACGAATTGCACTTGCCGGGCGGCGGCGGCCTCGAACAAGGCGCCCACATCGGTTCCCCGAGGAAGATCGATCCACACGAAGTAGCCGCCCTCCGGCTCGACGAAGCGAGCATCCGGCAAGTCGCGCCGGAGCGCTTCGGTCAGCGCGTGCGACCGTTCCCGCAGGGCCTGCTTGACCATCTCGATCGATCGCTCGAGCGCGCCCGACTGGGAGAACTCGTAGACGATCGACTGCGAGACCATGCTCGGCGAGATGTACGTGTTGGTCGCGAGCTTGGTGACGCGCGCGATCAGCTCGGCCGGGCCGACCAGGTAGCCGACGCGGATTCCCGGACAGACGGTCTTCGAGAACGACGACGCGTACACGACCGTCTCGGGGTCGAGCGAGTGCATCGTCGCAAGCGGCGGGCCGTCGAAACGCAACGCTATGTATGGATCGTCCTCGAAGATCGTGAACTCGTTGCTTCGGGCGAGCTCGATTAGCCGCTCGCGCTTGCTGGCCGAGAGCGTGTAGCCGGCGGGGTTTTGGAAGTTCGGAATGATGTGGGCGAGCTCAGGCTGGGCTCCGGCCCGGAGCACGCGCTCGAGCGCGGCGACGTCGATCCCATCGGATTCGAGCTGCACCGCGCGGACGTCGGCGCCGCGGTTGCGCAGCGAAAGTAGCGTGCGGTCGTAGGTCGGCCGCTCGACGATCACCGAGTCCCCTGGTTCGACGAGCACATCGAACAGGAACGCGTCGGCCTGCAGGGAGCCGTTGGTGACGATCACCTGCTGAGGATCGACTTGGTGGCGCTCCGCGATCCAGTTGCGCAACGGGACATAGCCAATCGCCGTCCCGTACGCGGTCGCGCCGGCGGGGTCGGTGGCAAATGCGCTCTGGGCGGCGGCCCGGAGGCCCTCGATGTCGATGATGTCCAGCGAGGGAGCCCCGCGTGCAAATGAGATCGGCTTCGCCATGGGTGCAAGACTACGCGCTCGGCACGACGAGGCGCTCCCTGGACTAGGTCGCCACGCGCAGGCTACGCGACGCCGAGCAGCGAGACCGCGATCTCGGCAACCTCGGTGGGGGTGCGCCCGACGCGCACGCCCTTGCTCTCGAGCATCTCCGCCTTGGCGGCCGCGGTGTCCCTTGAACCGGAGACGATCGCGCCCGCATGCCCCATGGTCTTGCCCGGGGGTGCGGTGAAGCCCGCGATGTACCCGACCACCGGCTTGCTCACGCTCGTCGCGATGAACTCCGCGGCGCGCTCCTCGGCATCGCCGCCGATCTCGCCGCACATCACGATCAGCTCAGTCTCAGGATCGTCTTCGAACATCTCGAGGACGTCTACGAAGTCCGTTCCAGGCACGGGGTCGCCGCCGATCCCGACGATCGTCGAGTTGCCGAAGCCGCGTTGCGCCAGGACGTTGCCGATCTGATAAGTGAGCGTGCCCGAGCGCGAGACCACTCCCACGTGGCCCTCGCTGAAGAAGGAAGCGGGAATGATCCCGACGTTGGCCTTGCCCGGCGACAGGATTCCCGGGCAGTTCGGGCCGATCAGCCGCGAGCGACCGTTCTTCTTGATCGTGTTGTAGACGCGCAGCTCGTCGTGTGCGGGAATCCCCTCGGTGATCGCGATAATCAGCTCGATCCCGGCGTCGTCGGCCTCGAGGATCGAATCGGCGGCAAACCGCGCGGGAACGAACACCATCGCCGTGTTGGCTTCCGTCTCCGCGACCGCGTCATGGAAGGTGTTGAAGACCGGGATGCCCTCCACCTGCTGGCCGCCCTTGCCGGGCGTCACGCCGCCGACCACTCGCGTCCCGTAATCGCGATTGCGCAGCGAGTGGAAGGTGCCCTCGCGTCCGGTGATGCCCGAGACGCAGAGCTTGGTGGCGCTGTCCACGAGAATGCTCATGCAGCGGCCAGTTCGACGACGCGCGCAGCCGCGCCGTCCATCGTCGATTCCGTGTGCACATTAGGAAGCTTCGCTTCGGCCAGCAGCTCCCGACCCAGCTGGTCGTTGGTTCCGTCGAGACGGACCACGAACGGCACCGTGGGATTGATCTGCGCAAACGCCTCGATCAGACCGCGCGCGACCTCGTCACAGCGAGTGATGCCGCCGAAGATGTTGAACAGCACGGCCTTGACTTTGGGGTCGGAGAGGATCACTTCGACCGCGCTGCTGATGGTGTCCGCTTTCGAGCCTCCGCCCGCGTCGAGGAAGTTCGCGGGCTTTCCGCCCGCCTGAGCGACCACGTCGAGGGTCGACATCACGAGCCCCGCGCCGTTGCCGAGGATGCCGATATCCCCGTCCAGCTTCACGTACGTGAGGCCGCGCTCCTTGGCCATCCGCTCCTGAGGATCTTCGGCGGAGAGGTCGCGAAGGGCCGCGTTCTCGGCGTGGCGGAAGAGCGCGCTGTCATCGAGCGTGACCTTCGCGTCGAGCGCCTTTACCTCTCGGCCGGGGGTCACGATCAGCGGGTTGACCTCGACCAGCGTAGCGTCCTCCTCGCTGAACACCTCGTACAGCTTCGCGAGCATCGCTCCCACCGCTCGCACCACGTCGGCATCGACGCCTGCCTCGAAGGCGAGCCGACGGCCGTGGAACTCCTGGTAGCCGAGCAGCGGGTCCACATGCAGGCGGGCGATCGCTTGCGGATCCTCGTCGGCGACCGCCTCGATGTCCATACCCCCTTTGGTCGAGAGCATCATCAACGGTGCCTTCGCGGAGCGGTCGAACACCACCGACGCGTAGTACTCCGAGGCGATCTCGGACGCGCCTTCGATCCAGACTTCGTGGACCGTCAGTCCACGGATGTCCATTCCGAGGATCGCCTCGGCGTGCTCGCGAGCCTCGTCGCGATCGCGCGCGAGCTTGATCCCGCCGGCCTTTCCCCGCCCGCCGATCTGCACCTGCGCCTTGATCACGCATGGATACCCGATCTCGTCGGCGGCGGCCACCGCTTCTTCCACGGTGCTGGCTGGACGGCCAGCTGGGACCTGGACCCCATGGTGAGCGAACACCTGCTTTCCCTGATATTCGAGCAAATCCACGGTCTCTCGGCACTCTATTGAATCGTCTGCCATGGCATCATCCCCGCGCGATGGCGATCCCAAAGCAAGTCTCGTTCGTGACCTTTGACGTCTACGGCACCCTGATCGACTGGGACACGGGAGCCTATGAAGCGTTCGCGCGCGAGGGGCAGCGAGACGGCTTCACGGTCGACCGCGAGGAGCTGCTCCCGTTGTTTCACGAGGTCCAGCAGCGGATCCAGGCAGGTTCCTACGAGCTCTACGCCGAGGTCCTGCGGCGCACCGCGGTGGAGATCTCAAAGATCCTCGGCTGGCCGCTGGAGCCATCCCGTTCGGGATTTCTGCCCGACTCGGTGCAGCGTTGGCCTCCGTTCAAGGAGACCAACCCGGTGTTGCAGAAGATCGCCAAGAAGTACAAAGTGGGTCTGATCTCCAACATCGACGACAAGCTGCTCGGGCAGACCCGTCGGCACATTCCGACCGACTTCGACCTAGTTGTCACCGCGCAGCAGGTCCGATCCTACAAGCCCGATCCGGCGCACTTCACCGAGTGCGAGCGACGGATCGGCGGCAAGAAAGGCTGGGTCCACATCGCCGCCAGCTACTACCACGACGTCGAGCCTTGCTTGAAGAAGAAGGTCCCGGTGATCTGGGTCAACCGCTCGAGACAGCAGCTCGAGCCCGGTCAGAAGAAGCCCGACGCGGAGGTGAGCGGACTGCGCGAGGCGGCGAAGCTGATCGACGTCGCCTGATCGTTGCGGGTCCTCGCGCTCCACACCGACGTCATTGTCTTCATCAGCCGGATCTGGCAAACCACAGCCACCGCAGTGCGAGCGGGCGATGAGGGATTCTTGATCGACTCGCCGGTCTACCCGGATGAGCTCGAGGCGCTCCCGAGCGTGCTCGAGCAGGCCTCCTTCCCGGTCTCGGGCCTGCTGGTGACGCACGGCGACTGGGATCACCTGCTCGCCAAGACCGCGTTTGCGCAGCTCACGGTGGGATGTCCCGAGACCACCGCTAACCGATTGCGCGCCGAGCCGGGAGCGCCGCAGCGGGAACTGCGGTCATTCGATCAGCAACACTACCTCGAGCGCCGCCGGCCGCTGACGTTGGGAGGGATACAGGCGCTCCCCGTCCCTGGCCACCTGGCGATCGGCTTCGCGGGGCGAGGGGTTGAGCTCCACCCCACCGAAGGCCACACCGAGGACGGCGCCGCCTACTGGTTGCCGTGGGTGGGGGTGCTGGTGTGTGGCGACTACCTGTCTCCGGTCGAGATTCCGGTCATCTCTCCTGGAGGCTCGTTTCAGGGCTACAGGACGACGCTCGCGCGCCTGGGAGCGCTCGTCGACCGGGCCGAGACGATCGTTCCCGGCCACGGCGAGCCGCTCGCTCGCGGGGAGGCGGAGCGAGTGCTCGAGGAGGACTTGCGGTATCTCGACGCGCTCCCGACGAGGGGCAGCGCGGCCGAGCTGCCGCCGGGGCGCCGCACCGAGGCCCAACGCCGCATTCACGATGAAAACGTGCGCCGAATTTCCGCATAAACTTCGCATCCTGGTCGCGCCCGAACGCCTGTACTTCACAGACTCCGATGAGGCGAACGCGATGATCGCGTCGGACCCCTTGGCGCTGCTCGTGGGCTTTGCGCTCGACCAGCAGGTCACTGTGCAGAAGGCGTTCGCCGGGCCGGTGGCGCTCAAGCAGCGACTCGGCGCGTTCGACGCCGAGACGCTGGCGGCCGCGGAGCTCGAGCCGGTGTTCCGCACGCCTCCCGCGATTCACCGCTTCCCGGGTTCCATGGCACGGCGGACACACGACCTGGCCGTGCACGTGCGAGACCGCTACGACGGCGACGCAGCACGGGTCTGGACGGAGGCCGCCGACGGGGAGACGCTGCGGTCAAACCTACTCGAGCTCCCCGGGTTTGGTGAGATGAAAGTGAAGTCGCTCGGCGCGGTGCTCGCGAAGCGCTTCGGCGTCGAAGCCGCCCAAGAGCTCGTGCCATCGCACCCCACCCTGGGCGACGTGGACTCTCCTCAGGCGCTCGCCGAATACCAGGCGGCCAAGCGCGCTCACAAGGCGCGTCTGGCAAAGCCCGCGGGCGGGCGATGAAGCTGGTATCCGGCTAGCTTTCTCCCGGCTCAGCGCGGAGGGCTGGTGCTGAGCCAGCGGCTGAGGGCATGGCGACCAACCACCGTGATCTTGCCGTCCGCGGCGATCCAGTCCCGTGCGGAGAGCTCGCGCACGAGCCCCAGCGCGTCACGCGGGCCAGGGCCCTCGCCGTGCGCCGCGAGCGTGCTGCTGCCCGGCTCGATCGTCCAGCGCCCCGAATCCAGCGCGGCGAGCGCCAGTCCCTGCTCCTCGGTCGGTAGATCTAGGGGGTGCGGGCCTGCACTGCTCAATGGATCCTCCTCGAAGGGCGAGCTCGGCGTCCTGGCGGTCGGGAACTCCACGTCGCCGCTGAAACGCTCGGGCTCCGAGCTCGGCTCGCCACCAAAGCTCCCGGCCTGAGCGCGCAGCCAGCTGCCGGCGCTTTCCACCCACTGCCTTGCCCGCACGGGGTCCACGCCGATCCGTTCGGCGATCTCATCGACGTCGAGCTGCGACATCCGCTCCGCCGAGTGGCTGAGCTCTTGCGCGAACTCGCGAAGCATCTCTTCAAAGCTGTCTCGGTTCATGTCATCTCCAAACATGCACCAATGATGGCATGCGCTGGCAACACGGCGCCGGGATTGAGAGTGCTGTCCGGATCAAGCGCTTGCTTGATCGCTCGCATCGCGGCGAGATCGGAGGCGCCGCAGGCGCGCTCGAGCCAGCGCGCCTTGGCGACGCCGACGCCGTGCTCGGCACTGATCGTGCCGCCGTATTCGATCACCAGCTCCAGCACCGCGTCGTCTACCTCCATGCCGTCCGCGGCTCCCAGCACGTTGACGTGGATGTTGCCGTCGCCCAAGTGCCCGAACAGGATCACGCGCTCGCCACCTGCGGCGGCGGCGACTTCCGACACTCGCTCGAGGAAGCTGGCGAGCCGATCCAGCGGAACGCCGACATCTAGCTTGTGCGGGATCCCGGCCGCGTTGATCGCGTCCGTGTGACCCTCGCGCAGGTTCCACAGACCCTCACGGCTGGCCGTGTCATCGGCGATCAAGGCATCTTCGATGCCAGCCGCCTCCAGCGCCTCCGCGAGCTCGTCGGTCGGATCCACCCGCGCCGCGCACTCGGCGAGGACGTAGATTGGCGCCCGGGTGGCCAGCGGCGACTGGCGGCGCTGGTGATTGAGCACCAGCTGCAGGCCATCGTCGAGGAAGAAATCACAGCTCTCGAGCGAGGGCGCGTTCGCGCGCAAGGCCGCCAGCAGCTCAGCGGCCTCGCGCGCCGAACTCAGCGGCACCAGTGCCGCCACGCGCGAGGAGAGCAGCCGGGTCAGCCTCCAGCGCACTTGCGTGATGATCCCGAGCGTTCCCTCAGATCCAATCAGCAGCGCGGGGATGTCATAGCCGGCGTTGTCCTTTTGCAAGCCCGCCATCCGGGAGACGATCGAGCCGTTTGCAAGCACAGCCTCGAGCCCCGCGACGTGGGCGCGCGCCGTGCCGTGTCGGAGCGCGCGAGCGCCTCCCGCGTCGCATGCGACCACGCCGCCGACCGTGCAGGAGTCGCGGGCGCCGAAGTCCAGGCCCGCATCCTCGCCCGCCGCCCTGGCGGCCGCCTGCAAAGCGGCCAACGTCGCTCCCGCCCCAATCGTGAGCTGCCCGAGCGCGCTGTCGACTTTGCCGATCTGATTCAGCCGAAGCAATGAGATCACGACCTCTCCGTCCCGAGGCACGCTCGCGCCGACGAGCCCGGTGTTGCCTCCCTGCGGTACCACCGCCGCTCCGTGGCGAGCGCACGCGACGACCACGCCCGCCACTTGTGAGGTGTCCGCGGGGCGGACGACAAACCGAGCGTGGCCGTTGTAGCGCCCGGTGTAGTCGCGCTCGTATGATGCCGTGAGGTCCGGATCGCTCAGCACATGGGCCGGGCCGACCACGTCGACGAGAGCTTGCCGCAGATCCATGGCGGGTAGGAAATCTACCGGAGCGAGACCGACCGAACAGGAGGAGCCGATGGCGTCCGACCACGAAACGATCTTCACGATGGAAGCGACGCCGGTGAAGTACGGCGTTGGCGCCTCCGATGACGCCGGATGGGAACTGAAGCGACTCGGCGTCAAGCGCGCGATGCTGGTCACCGATCCGGGCGTCGCCAGGCTGGGACACCCGGAACGAATCAAGGGCTTGATCGAGGAAGAGGGGATCGACGTGGTCCTGTATGACCGGGCCCGCGTCGAACCGACGATCGACTCCTTCCAGGATGCCGTTGACTTTGCGATCGAGCACGAGGTCGACGGCTTCGTGTCGGTCGGCGGAGGCTCCAGCATGGACACCGCCAAGGTCGCCAACCTGGTGAGCACGTACCCCGCGCCGGTGATGGACTACGTCAACCCTCCGGTGGGAGAGGGCAAGAAACCGCCCTCGCCGCTGAAGCCGCACGTCGCGATCCCCACTACGTCCGGCACCGGCTCAGAAGCGACCACGGTGGCGGTGCTGGACATCCCCGATATCAAGGTCAAGACCGGCATTTCGCATCGATACCTGCGTCCCATGCAGGCGATCGTGGATCCTGAGCTAGTGCATTCGCTGGGGCCGGAAGTGACCTCCTCGACCGGGCTTGATGTCATCTGCCATGCCGCGGAGTCATACCTCTCGAAGCCGTTCGACGCTCGGCGTCGCCCCGAGACACCCGACGACCGACCGCCCTATCAGGGATCCAATCCGATCGCGGATGTGTGGTCGGGCAAGGCGCTCGAGTACGGAGGGCGCTATCTGCGCCGCGCCGTGGCCGACCCCGACGATCTCGAGGCACGGGGCTTCATGATGCTGGCGGCGACGATGGCGGGCGTGGGCTTCGGCTCGGCTGGCGTGCACATCCCTCATGCCTGCGCGTATCCGATCGCCAGCCTCAAGCACGAGTATCAGCCCCCCGGATACCCCGACGATCATCCGTTCGTCCCGCATGGCCATTCCGTGATCGTCACGGCTCCGGCCGCATTTCGCTTCACCTACGAGGCGATGCCTGACCGGCACCACCGGGTGGCGGAGCTGCTGGGCGGCGAGCCGATCCAAGACGCCGGCCCCGACACGCTGCCCGACATTCTGCGCCAGCTGATGAAGGACATCGACGCTCCCCGCGGGGTGGCCACGCTCGGCTACACCGAGAACGACGTACCGGAACTGGTCGAGGGAGCGACGAAACAGCAACGCCTGCTGGTGGGCTGCCCGAAGGAGGTCACCGAGGACGACCTAGGGCACATCATCACGGCGTCGATGACCAACTGGTGAGCCACTAACAACGAGAAAGAGAGATTCCATGTCGCCTGCCAACGGCGTCCGGTTGCACATGTTCGAGTGCGGCACGCTCAAGTGTCACGTCGAGAACATCAAGATGAACCAGGGCCTCGGCGAGGAGTACGAGGTTCCGGTACCGTGGTTCCTGGTCGAGCACCCACGGGGGCTTGCGGTGATCGACGGCGGCAATGCTCCGGAGTGCGCGACCGATCCCAAAGGTCACTGGGGTGGGACATCGGATGTGTACTGGCCTGTGATGACGCCGGAGCAGGCATGCGTTCCGGCGCTCAAGGCCGCCGGGTTCGACCCCGGCGATGTGCGCTGGGTGCTGCAGTCACACCTACACCTGGACCACACCGGCGCGGTGGCGGCGATTGACCAGTTCCCGGCCGCCGAGGTGCTCGCGACCCGGACCGAGTTCGAGTACGCGCACAGTCCCGACTGGTTCGCGGCGCCCGGTTACATCCAGGCCGACTTCAACAAGGAAGGCGTGCCGTGGGCGCTCCTGGAAGAGACTGAGGATGGATATGACGTCTTCGGGGACGGCACGGTCCGCTGCTGGCGGACGCCGGGCCACGCGCCGGGGCATCAGTCATTCGAGGTGACGCTGCCAAACTCGGGCTCGATGCTGTTGACGATCGACGCCGCGTACACGCTCGATCACTGGGAGGAAAAGGCCCTGCCGGGCTTCCTCGCCTCGGCGGTGGACGCGGTTCGGTCGGTCAGAAAGCTCCACCACATCGCGCGCCGCGGCGATTCGACGGTCGTCACCGGCCACGATCCCGACGCCTGGCCGAAGTTCAAGCAGAGCCCCGACGCGTATGACTGAGGGTTTTTGAGAACCGGTCGCGCGCCCTCGTCAACACCCCCTGGCCCCTGCTCGCGGCGCGAGTGGGGCGTTGGACGTCGAGCAGACGTTTACCCGCCCCACTCGCGTGTGGGACGTCTTCCGTGGGGCGATTGTCAGGTTGGGTCGCGGGAGGGCCGGTGACGAGCGCCGAGCCGCGCCTCTTATTGCGAGCTGATCACGGCCAGCGTGTCGCCCGAGGCGACCGATGATCCCACCGCGATCGGTACCTCCGCCACGGTTCCCGCTTTGTGGGCGATGATCTCGTTCTCCATCTTCATCGCCTCAATCACGCAAACCAGCGCTCCTTCCTGGACGGCTGCCCCCTGCTCAACGGCGACCTTCAGCACGGTTCCCTGCAGCGGCGAGCTGAGCGTGTCGCCCCCCGCGCCTGCAGCCCCCGCTGCTAGCCGCTCCCGACGCGCCGGCTTACGGCCCGCGGCGCGCGCGTCGGCTGGAACCGAGCCGTTGGCGGAGTTGCCCGCAGCTCCGAACGGCGGCCCGATCACCTTCACATCGAAGCGCTTGCCGGAGACCTCCACCGTATAGCTCTGCTCGACCATCGCCTCCTTCTGATCGGAAGCGGGCATTTGTACCCTCGCGGGCGCGAGGCTCTTCAGCCACCCGCGATCCTCGACTAGATCCCGGCAGGTCTGCGCGGCCGCCCACTGCTCCGTCTGCAGGATTGCCTCGTGGAAAGGCAGGAGCGTCTTCAATCCTTCGATCTGGTACTCGCGGAGCGCGCGCAGCATGCGAGCAGTCGCCTGCTCGCGACCGAGATCCCAGACGATCAGCTTGGCGACCATCGGGTCGTACATCGGCGTGATCTCGGAGCCCGGGCCGACACCGGAATCGACCCGCACCCCTGGACCGGCGGGCTCGCGATAGGCGGCGATCACCCCCGGCGCCGGGGCGAAGTTCTTGCTGGCGTCCTCGGCGTTGATCCGGCATTCGATCGCGTGGCCGCGGAGCTGCACGTCCGCTTGTGATATCGACAGCGGCTCGCCTGAGGCGACTCGGATTCCCTCCTTGACGATGTCGACCCCCGTCACGAGCTCCGTCACGGGATGCTCCACCTGGACTCGGGTGTTCATCTCGAGAAAGAAGTACTCGCCGCCGGAGAGCAAGCCCTCGATCGTCCCGGCGCCCGTATAGCTGACCGCTCTCGCCGCGTCGGTGGCGATCTTGCCGATCCTGGCGCGGAGCTGCTCGTCGACCGCCGGCGCGGGGGCCTCCTCGATCAGCTTCTGGTGCCGGCGCTGAACCGAGCAGTCCCGCTCGCCGAGGTGGATCACGTTGCCGTGGTTGTCGGCGAGCACCTGCACCTCGACGTGGCGCGGATCGGGCAGGTATCGCTCCAGGTAAACGGTGGGGTCGGAGAAGAATTTTTCGCCCTCGCGAGCCGCTCCCTCGAAGGCGTTGCCCAGCTCGGACTCGCTCTGCGCCACCCTGAAGCCCTTGCCGCCGCCCCCGCCGGCTGCTTTGACCGCGACCGGGTAGCCGATCGACCGCTCGATCACTTCTCGCGCTTGCTCGATCGTCGCGATCGTCTCGGTCGTGCCCGGCACGATCGGGACGCCCGCCCGCGCCATCAGCTGCCGCGCGCGCGTTTTCGACCCCATGGCTTCGATCGCCGACGCCGGGGGGCCGATGAACGTGATCCCGCGCTGCTCGAGGGCAGCCGCGAACGCCGCATTTTCGGCCAGAAAGCCGTAGCCCGGGTGTACGGCCTCGGCTCCCGAGCGCTCAATCGCATCGAGCAGCTTCTCGATCCGCAGATAGCTCTCCGACGCCGGGCCCGGGCCCAGCAGATACGCCTCGTCGGCTCGCTTGACGTGGATCGCCTCCCGATCTAGCTCCGAGTAGACCGCCACGGACGCGATCCCCAGCTCCTCGCAGGCGCGGACGATCCGGACGGCGATCTCGCCGCGGTTAGCGATCAGGATCTTCGAGAACATCGGGCGGCGCGGACTTTACCGGGGTGTGAACACCGCGGCTGCGTGCGTCGAGCGGACTCCAGGCAGGTGGAGGGACTAACTCGCGCCGAGCACCATTCCCGCGCCCACCGTGTCGTTCGTCGCCTCATCGATCAGGATGAAGCTGCCGGTGGCGCGGTTACGCGCATAGGGATCCACGATCAGCGGGGCGCTGCAGCGCAGCCGCACCCGCCCGATCTCGTTGAGCCCGAGCTCCGTGGTGTGTTCGTGCTCGAGCGTGTTGACGTCAACCCGGTACTCGAGCTCGTCGGCGATTGCCCTCGCGCTGCGAGTGGTGTGCTTGATCGCGTAACGGCCGCCCTCGCGCAGAGGCTGCTCGCTCATCCAGCAGACCATCGCCTCGAGCTCGCGGGCGCAGGCCGGCTGGTCTTCGGCTTCCACGATCATGTCGCCCCGCGCGATGTCAAGGTGATCGGAGAGGCGGATAGTGACCGACATCGTCGGGAATGCTGACTCGATCTCGCCGTCGTATGTGTCGATCGCCGCAAGCGTGGTGCGCTGAGCGCTCGGCAGCACCATCACCTCGCTTCCGGGCCGCAGGACGCCGCCGGCGACCTGCCCGGCATAACCGCGGTAGTCGTGATGCTGATCGCTCATCGGCCGGATCACCCACTGGACCGGGAAGCGGACGTCTGAGAGGTTTCGGTCGGATGCGATCACCACATGCTCGAGGTGGTATAGAAGCGGCGCGCCGCCGTACCACTGCATCGCTCCCGAGCGCTCGACCACGTTGTCTCCACGCAAGGCTGAGATCGGGATGAAGGTGATGTCCGGAATCTGGAGCCGCGCGGTCCAGCCGGTCAGCTCCTCGAGGATCTCGTAGAAGACGTCCTCGTCGTAGTCGACCAGGTCCATCTTGTTGACGCACACCACCAGATGCGGGATCCGCAGCAGCGAGGCGATGAACGCATGGCGGCGGGTCTGCTCGCCCACGCCCTTGCGCGCGTCCACAAGCACGATCGACAGATCGGCGGTAGAGGCTCCCGTGACCATGTTGCGGGTGTACTGCTCGTGCCCGGGGGTATCGGCGATGATGAACTTCCGCCGTGGCGTCTGGAAGTAGCGGTAGGCGACATCGATCGTGATCCCCTGCTCGCGTTCGGCGCGCAAGCCGTCGGTCAGCAGCGCGAGGTTGACGTAGCCGTCGCCGCGGCGCTCGGAGGTCTCGACCACGTGCGCGAGCTGATCTTCGAAGATCGCCTTGGAGTCGTGCAGCAGGCGGCCGATCAAGGTCGACTTGCCGTCGTCGACGGATCCCGCGGTGGCGATCCGAAGGAGCTCGCCGGGGCGACTGCGAACCCCGTGGCCGTTGACCGCGCCGGCGGGTGCCATCAGAAGTAGCCCTCGCGCTTGCGATCCTCCATCGCCGCTTCCGTCACCCGGTCATCGGCGCGTGTCTCGCCCCGCTCGGTGATGCGCGTGGCGGTGATCTCAGACACCACCTCCTCGAGCGTGGTCGCCCGCGAGCGCACCGCTCCGGTACAGGTCATGTCGCCGACCGTGCGGTAACGAACTGAATCCTCGAATGGCGCTTCGCCGTCGATCAGCTCCACGTAGGGGCTGTAGGCGTAGAGCATCCCGTCGCGCGCGAACACCTCGCGGCTGTGCGCGAAATAGATCGCGGGCACCTCGAGTTGCTCGTGAGCGATGTACTGCCACACGTCCAGCTCGGTCCAGTTGGAGATCGGGAACACGCGCACGTGCTCGCCCTTGCGGATCCGCCCGTTGTACAGCGACCACAGCTCCGGACGCTGGCGCTTGGGATCCCACTGCCCGAAGTCGTCTCGGAAGGAGAACACGCGCTCCTTGGACCTGGCGCGCTCTTCGTCGCGACGGGCGCCGCCGAACGCCGCGTCGAATGCACGTTCCTCGATTGCGTCGAGCAGCGTGGTGGTCTGGAGACGGTTGCGCGAGGCGCGCGGGCCGGTCTCCTCCGCCACGCGCCCGCGATCGATTGACTCCTGAACGCTTGCGACGATCAGCCGCTCTCCCAGCCGAGAGACGAGCCTGTCGCGAAACTCGATCACCTCGGGAAAGTTGTGGCCCGTGTCGACATGCATGATCGGAAACGGGAACCGCCCCGGCCGAAATGCCTTCTCGGCGAGCCGCAGCAACACGATCGAGTCTTTCCCGCCGCTGAACAGCAGCACTGGCCGCTCGAACTCAGCCGCCACCTCACGGAAGATGTGGATCGATTCGGCCTCGAGTGTCTCGAGATGGGAGAGCTCGTAGTGAAACGGGTTCATCGCCGGGGCCCCTCACAAATGAATCCCGCACTCGGTCTTGGTCTGACCGACCCAGCGACCCTCGCGCCCCCCGCCCGGCGCCGTGCATGGCGCGCAGCCAATCGAGCCGTAACCCCGATCGTGGAGCTGGTTGTAGGGCAGCTCGTGCTGATGGATGTAGCCCCAGAGATCTCGTTCGGTCCAGTCGGCAAGCGGGTTGAACTTCCAGATCCCGCGTCGCGAGTCCCGCTCCAGCTTCGCTGCCCCGGAGCGCGTGCTCGCCTGCTCGCGGCGGATGCCGGTGATCCAGGCGTCGACTCCGACCAGCGCGCGCTCCAGAGCGTCCACCTTTGCCACCCCGCAGCAGCGCTCTGCCGTCCACGGTTCTTCGGGACTGCAGGCATCGACGACTTCGATCTTCAAGCCGAAGCGGTCCTCGAAGCGCTTCCAGCTCGCAAGCGTCTCCGCAAACAGAACCCCGGTATCGATCATGAACACGCGCGCGCTCGGCTCGATCGCGGTCAGCATGTGCACCAGGACCGATTCTTCCTTCTGAAAAGAGCAGGCCATCGTCAGACGCGGATGGAACGCCTCCACCGCGTAGGCGAGCACCTCCTCGGGCGACGCAGCCTCTAGATCTGGAACTGTGGCGCTCACGTCAGACCGCGCACTCGCCTTCGCCACGCTGAACTTCGAACGGGGCATTCTTGGTGAAGTCGATGAAATAGCTCATGTTTTCGAGGTTGAATTCGATTGGCATCGTCAAATCCTTCACGCGCGCCTCGAACTGCTGCGCTCCGACGCGGTCGACGAACGCATTGAAGTCCTCTTCGCCGTCGCGCTCGGACTCGTAGAAGCGTACCCATCGTTCCACCGCCTCCGGCACGCGCTTGGCGGGCAGCCGAGCCTTCAGCCGCTGCCCGTAACGGACCTCGCCGCCCTCGTACGCGCCGCCGAGATGGGCGATGTAGGCGGGAATCGTGTGCTCGCCGACTTTGATCGAGGCGCCGTAGAAGCCGATATTGGCGATGTGGTGCTGCCCGCAGCCGTTGGGGCAGCCGCTCATCTTGACGTGGATCCGCCGCGTCAGCTCGTCGTCGATTTGCATCTCCACGAGCCGCTCCTGCATGGCCTGGTTGAGGCCCATCGAGCTGGTGATCCCGAGCTTGCACGAGTCGGTCCCCGGGCAGCTGACGACATCTGTGATCTCGTCTGCCCCGGATTCTCCGAGCCCAAGCTGCCCCAGCCGCTCCCAGACCTCGTAGACGGCCGCGTCGCGGACCCAACGCAGGATGAGGTTCTGGTGCACGCTGGTGCGCGCATAGCCGCCGGTGTACTCCCGCATGATCTGAGCGAGGCCCCGGAGCTGATCCGCGGTCAGGTCGCCGCGGGGGACCTTGACCTCGACGGTCGAGAAGCCGTCCTGTCGCTGGCGCTGGACGTTGGTCTCGACGAAGCGCTCGAAGTCGCGCAGATCGCCGTTCGGAGTCGCATAGGGCTCGCGCTCGGGCGGCGCGTCCGCGCGTTCGTCGTGGTCGAAGCGGATGCCGGCCAGCGAGAAGTCGCGCTCGGCGACCCAGTCGCCAGTCAGCTCGTCCTCCACCTGCTCGCGGAACGCATCGATTCCGATCTTGTCGATCAGCACCTTGATGCGCGCTCGGGCACGGTTCGCTCGCAGCCACTCCTGGCGATCGAAGATCCGCACCACCGCCTCGGTCACCTTCAGGTAGTCGCCGTTGTCGAGCTCGACGAACTCGTAGAAGGTCGGGGCCAGGCGGGGCATGATCGAGGTGCCGCCGCCGACGCGGACCTCGACGCCACGAACTCCCTCGCGCAGGCGAGGGATGAACGCCATGTCGTGGATCTTCGTAATCGCGTTGTCCTCGTCGGTGGCCGCAAACGCGGTCTTGAACTTTCGCGGCATCGCCTGCGTGGTGGGGTGGCGAACGAAGTAGCGCACGTACGCGCCGGCGTACGGGGTGATGTCGAACAGCTCGCCGTGGAGCGTGCCAGCCCTCGGGTCGCCGGTGACGTTGCGCATCGTGTTGCCGCACCCTTCGCGCGAGGACAGGCCGGCGTCACCGAGCTCGCGGATCAGCTTCGCCGCGTCCGGCAGCGGAACGTGGTGCATCTGGATGTTCTGGCGAGTGGTGATGTGGCCCTTGCGCAGGGGCACATAGCGCTCGATCCCCGCGGCGAACGCGTCGAGCTGGTCGGGCGTGACGCCGCCCATCGGCAGCTTGACGCGGACCATTTGGACGGCCGCCTGGCGTTGGCCATAGACACCCTGCTTGAGGCGGAATTTGATGAACTCGTCCTCCTCGAGCTCGCCCTTGAGGAAGCGGGTCGATTCTGTGTCGAAGTCGTCGAACTCGCGTTCGAGGATCGGAATCACGTGCCCGGGGACGTTCTCGATCACCTCCGGGTTCTCGAGCGAGCCGGTGCGAGCGTTCGATTCAGCGTGAGTGCCTGCAAGCGAAGCGGGTTCCATATGTCCCTCCGTTGCCGGGAACGGACAGAGAATTTACCAAAAGGCAATCCGAATATATCCATTTTGCTGCCGGGGTAATCGGCGGCGCGTCGCGGGTTCCCCGCCCGTCCAGGTGGGGTTCGCTCTGGCTCAGCTCCAGGGCGGCGGCAGTTGCGGCTCGCGTGAGACGCCCTCGTACAGGGCTGCCTGCTGCCATTGGCTGCGCTTCGGAGCGATCGGCGCCGGCGGCGGCGAGGTCTCGCGCATGAACCGCTCGAGGGCGGCGACGACCGCGGCGGCCTCCTGGGGCGAGGGCCCCGGCGCCAGGATCGAAAGCTTCGGCCGACGGTTCAAAGTGCCGTTCGAGAGTATCGTGGCCTGGCGGTGCCGGAGCTGCCCGTCCTCGATTACGACGCGGTGCTGACCGCGGTCACGCCCACGGTCGCGATCGATCGCGTTCGCGAAGCGCTGCTGCGCTACCACGCCGGAGAGTGGACGATGCCGCCGAAGGTGTACCTGAACAGTCCGCCATTCGGCGACTTCCGCGCAATGCCCGCTCGCGGCGATGGGCTCGCCGTGGTGAAGTGGATCACCTCGTTCCCCGGCAATCCAGCGCGCGGGCTGCCGACCGTGACCGGCGTGATCTGCGTCTCGGATGCCACCACTGGGGAGCCGCTGATGCTGCTCGACGCCCGCTCGGTGACGGCGCTCCGAACCGGCGCGGTCGCGGCGGTGGCCGCTCAGGCGCTCGCGCGGGAGCGTGCGCGCACGGTGGGGATCATCGGCTGCGGGCTGCACGGAGCGTGGGTCGCTCGCTGCCTCGCGGCCGCTGGGTACGGCCCGGGCGTATGCAACGACCCCCGGATCGATGCGGCCCAGGCGCTGGCCTCCGAGCTGGATTGGGATCGCGGCTCGCGCGAGCAGGCACTTCGCTGCGAGGTCGTCTGCTGCGTTACGCCCGGCGCCGAGCTGGTGGTCGACGCCGGCGATCTCCGCCCCGGGCTGCATCTCAACATGCTCGGCGCCGACGGCCCCGGAAAGGCGGAGGCGTCGGTCGCCGCGGTCGCGTCGTGCGTGCTGTTCTGCGATGAGTGGGAGCAGGCATCCCATGGCGGGGAGCTGACGCCAGCGGTGCGCGCGGGCTTGGTGACCCGCGACCAGGTCACAGAGCTCGGGGCGGTGCTCGCGCGCGAAGCTCGGGGGCGGCCCACGCCGGAGGCGGTGACGATGTTCGACTCGACAGGGCTCGCGGTTCAGGACCTCGCGGTCGCGAGCGCTGCGCTCGACGAGTGGCGGCGCGGACGGGTCAAGGCCCAGACCGTGAGGCTGTAGAAGCGCGACCGTAGTCTTTTCAGAGCGAGGCGGTGGCCATCTCCGGCCGCGAGACGCCGCTCTGCTCGGCCGCTTCCCGGACCGCGCGCGTGACCGCGTCGTGGACCTTCTGATCGAGTGGGTCAGGGACCAGCGCGTCGTCCTTGGCGAGGTCGGCGATCGCCTTGGCGGCCGCGAGCTTCATCTCGAGCGTGATCATCCGCGCTCCCGCCGCGAGCGCGCCGCGGAAGACACCCGGATACCCAAGGACGTTGTTGACGCTGCGTCCATCGGCCGCGAACGCCGCTCCCGCGGCGCGCGCGACCTCTGGCGCGATCTCCGGATCGGGATTGGTCAGCGCGAGGATCACCTGCCCTCTGCGCACCATCGTCGGGTCGATCAGCCCGGGGCGGCCGGTGGTCGCCATCACCAAATCCGACTCGCGCATCACCGTGTCCATGTCGGTGACCTCGACCCCCGCTTCCCGGGCCCGTCCGTGCGATGCCTCTTGAGGGTCGTAAGCGATGACCCGCTTGGCGCCGGCCTCGACCATCAGCGCCACGATGCCGTAGCCGGCGGCACCGAGGCCAAGCTGGCCGACGGTCGCGGTGCGAAGCTCGATGCCGGCTTGCCGGCAAGCCACGATCGCGGCCGCGAGCCCTACCACCGCGGTGCCGTGGACGTCGTCGTGCATCACAGGCTGCAACAAGGCAGCGATCAGTCGGCGCTCGATCTCGAAGCACTCTGGCGTCGAGATGTCCTCGAGGTGAATCCCGCCGAACGTCGGCGCGATCGCGATCACGGTGTTAACGAACGTGTCGACGTCGGCGGTGTCGATCAAGATCGGCATCGCCGAGATCCCGGCGAACTGACCGTAGAAAACCGCCTTGCCCTCCATCACCGGCATCGAGGGGACGGGGCCGATGTCTCCAAGGCCCAGTACCCGGGTGCCATTGGTGCAGATCGCGACGCTGCGGGAAATCATCGTGTAGCGGCTCGCCAGGTGGGGCTGCGCGTGAATCGCTTTGCACACCCGCGCGACGCCCGGCGTGTACACATCGCGCATCTCTTGAACCGTGTTGATCGGACGAAGCGCCTCGATCGTCAGCTTGCCCCCCTCGTGCCGAAGCATCGCGCGATCCTGAAACCAGACCACGCGAGCGCCGTCGACACGACCGATCAGGCTCGCGATCTCCTCCGCCTGGGCCGCTTCGCGAACCTCGACGGTGATCTCGCGGATCGAATGCTCACGCCCGACTGAGATCGTCACGACGTCGCCGATCAACCCGTCTCCGTCGGCGATGGCGCCCATTACCCGGGCCAGTTGGCCCGTCCTGTGTGGTACCTGGAGGCGGTAGGTGCAATCGAACATTTCCCTGGTGAGCGCATCATCGCACGTCAGCGCATTGACAACGGCGATCGGCGCCTCGCCCGCGAGCTGAGCGGGCTTCGTTAGGGTTTCGCCGGATGGGCAAGACCGCATTTGTGTTCCCTGGCCAAGGGTCACAGAAGGTGGGGATGGGTGCAGACCTCCTCGACGTGGTTCCCGAGGTCTTCGATCGATACCTCGCACAGGCCGATCGGGTGTCGGGCCTCGAGATCCGCCGCCTCTGCCTGGAAGGGCCCCTCGAAGAGCTGACGGCCACCGACGCCGCCCAGCCGGCGCTGTTTGCCACCTCGCTGGCGGTCCTGGAGGTCGCGCGGGGCCGGGGCCTCGAGCCAGACTTCGTGGCCGGCCACAGCCTTGGCGAGTACACGGCGGCGGTCGTCTCGGGCGCGCTTGCGGTGGAGGACGGGATGCGGCTCGTCGCGCGGCGCGGTCGCCTGATGGCCGAGATTCAATCCGAGCGGCCCGGCGCGATGGCCGCGATCATCGGGCTCAGCACCGAGCGCGTGGAGCAGCTATGCGAACAGGTCTCCTCCAGCGGTTCGGTCGTGCCTGCCAACCTGAACACGCCGTCGCAGGTCGTTTGCTCGGGCGAGGAGAACGAAGTGCTCGCGCTGATCGAGCTCGCCGAGCGGGCGGGCGCGGACAAGGCGATCCGGTTGAACGTGGGGGCGGCATTTCACAGCCCGATGATGGAGCCGGTGCAGCGACAAATGGCTGAGGCGATGGAGGCCGTCGACTGGCGGGACCCGGAGATGCCGTTGGTCGGAAACGCAAGCGGGGCACTGAAGCGCTCCGCCGGCGAAGTCCGTGAGGCGCTGATCACCCAGATCGCGACTCCTGTGCGGTGGCTCGATTGCGTTCGCACGCTCCGCGGCGAGGGATGTGACACGTTCCTGGAGCTAGGCTCGGGCCGCACGCTGAGCGGGCTGATCCGTCAGATCGACTCGGACGCTAAGACCTTCGCGGCCGATTCACCCGCCAAGCTCGACCGGTTCGAGCAGCGCAAGTAGGAGTGCACGCTGAAGGGGACCTGAGGAACGGCCGCGGGCTGCGCCGGGGCGCGACCCGGCTACAACGGGATGTTCCCGTGCTTGCGCTTGGGCCCGGCGACGCGCTTGCTCTGCAGCGTCTCGAGCGCGGTGATGATCTTGGGCCGGGTCTCGCGCGGGATGATCACGTCGTCGATATAGCCGCGCTCCGCGGCCGCATACGGGTTGGCGAAGTGCGCCTTGTAGTCGTTGATCAGGTTCTCGCGACGGGCGTCGGGCGTGGGCGAAGAGGCGATGTCGCGACGGTAGATGATGTTGACCGCGCCCTCGGGACCCATCACCGCGACCTCGGCCGTCGGCCAGGCGAAGTTGAAGTCCGCGAGCATGTGCTTTGAGGACATCACGTCGTAGGCTCCGCCGTAGGCCTTGCGGGTGATGATCGTGATCTTCGGAACCGTCGCCTCGGTGTAGGCATACAGCAGCTTGGCGCCGTGGCGGATGATTCCGCCCCACTCCTGTGCCGTGCCCGGCAGAAACCCCGGCACGTCCGTGAACGTGATCAGCGGGATGTTGAACGCATCGCAGGTGCGCACGAACCGCGCGCCCTTGGCTGAGGAGTCGATGTCGAGCACGCCCGCGAGCTGACTTGGCTGGTTGCCGACGATCCCCACCGAGTAGCCGTTCAGGCGAGCGAAGCCGCAGATGATGTTCCTCGCGTAGTGCTCGTGGACCTCGAAGAACTCCCCGTCGTCGACGATTAGCCGGACGGCGTGACGCATGTCGTAGGGCTTGTTCGGGCTGTCCGGAACCACGTGATCGAGCTGGGCTTCCCGCCTCAGCGGGTCGTCGGTCGGCTGGGCACGCGGAGGGGTTTCGAGATTGTTCTGCGGTAGGAATGAGAGCAGGTAACGCGTGTCCTCGAGGCACTGGTCCTCGTCATCGCAAGCGAAGTGGGCCACGCCGGATTTGGTGTTGTGCGCCATCGCGCCGCCCAGCGACTCGAAGTCGACCTCCTCTCCGGTCACCGCCCTGATCACGTCGGGCCCGGTGATGAACATGTGCGAGGTCTCCTTGCACATGAAGATGAAGTCGGTGATCGCCGGGGAATACACCGCGCCGCCCGCACACGGGCCCATGATCAGGCTGATCTGTGGGATCACGCCGCTGCATTGGACGTTGCGGACGAACACATCCCCGTAGGCACCGAGCGACACCACTCCCTCTTGGATCCGCGCCCCGCCGGAGTCGTTGATGCCGATCACGGGGCAGCCGATCCGCGCCGCCAAATCCATGATCTTGCACATCTTCTCTCCCATCACCTCGCCGAGCGAGCCACCGAAAACCGTGAAGTCCTGGCTGAACACACACACTCGCCGTCCGTCGATGGTCCCGTGCCCGGTGACCACGGCATCGCCGTACGGCCGGTTCTTTTGCATTTCGAAGTCGTACGTGCGGTGCCGGACGAACGTGTCGAGCTCCTGGAAGGAGCCTGGATCGAGCAGCTTCTCGACCCGCTCCCGCGCCGTGTACTTGCCCCGCTCGTGCTGCTTGATGACCGCCTGCTCCGAGCCCGCGTGGATTGCCTCATAGCGGATCTCCTCGAGCTGGGCGAGCTTCTCCTCGTAGGTCTCGGGTGCCTCGGTTCGCATCGGCTGCGGCAGTTTAGGGCTTCGCGAGAGGGCGGTCGCGGCTCGCCGGCGAACGTTGGCGAGTTACCTCCGGGCGCCGGAAGTGAATTGCCAATGTTCGTCGGTCAAGCGCCGCCAGCGTGAACAATGGCGATTTGGGTCCGAGGGGTGGACCCGAAATGCCAACGTTCGTCGGTCAGGCGCGCGAGAAGGGTCGGTGGTGCGCCTGACCGAGGCTGTCGAGGGCCGCGCCGAGGATCGCTTCGGGGTCGAGGACGGGGGCGGGATCGACTGGCGGCGCCGAAGCGGAATCGACTGGCGGCGCCGGGGCGAAATCGACCGGGAGCGCGGGGGCAGGCTCGAGCGGGAGCGCGGGGGCGGGATCGACTGGCGGCGCCGGGACGTGCTCGATCGCGAACGCCGGCGCGGTGTCAGCGGCGCGCACAGGCACCACCGCAACCGCGGATTTGCGCCCGCCGGCCAGCCACTCCCGCATCCGCGCCATGAAACCCCGGCGCCGGCGGGCCAGCACGGGCCACCCAGCCCCGGACGCCGCCCGCTGCGCCTGCGCGTTCGGTAGCGGTGGGGTTTCCGTGGCGACTGCGCCCGGTCCCTTCGGTCGCGGCGGGGTCTCCGTGGCGACAGCGCCCAGCGCCTCCCCAGCGCCAGACGAGAACGGCTCGCCAGCGTCAGACGCGACCGCCTCGCCAGCGCCCGACGCCTCCCCGGCGCCAGACGAGACCAGGCCCGCGGCCGGGCTTCCCACCCCGTTCGCCCGTGCGGTGAGAACGACTCGCGTTCCCCACCCCGACGGCTCGAGCCGCACCGTGCCGCTGACATGCTCGCCCTCCCAGGCAACGGCGGTTTCGGGGTCCAGGCTCGTGATCTTGATTTCTCCGAACGAGCCGTTCAGGTGGCGCCCGAGCGACGCGGCGTCGCTGCACTCGGTCCACAGCTCCGGGAGCGACTTGACCAGCGTCCGGCTTGCCTCGTGCTCACTCATACGTTGCTGGTTCGAGCGACCGGCGAGGACTCCTTCACCGGCGCCGCGCTTTTATCCGCCATCATCGGATGACGATTCAGGCGACCAGGAACGAGCGTGAAAATGACGAACAGGCTTGGCTCTGCCGGTCCCGAGGTCTCAGCATTGGGGCTCGGCTGCATGGGCATGTCGGGCATGTATGGTCCCGCCGACCAGGCCGAAAGCATCGCCACGATCGATGCCGCCCTCGCGGCGGGGATCAACCTGCTCGACACCGGCGACTTCTACGGGATGGGGCACAACGAGCTGCTGGTCGGCCGAGCGTTGCGCGATCAAGACCGGGATCAAGTGCTGATCAGCGTCAAGTTCGGTGCACTGCGGGGTCCGGACAGCGCTTGGCTTGGCTACGACGCTCGCCCCGCGGCCGTCAAGACGTGGTGTGCCTACTCCCTCAACCGGCTCGGCACCGACCACATCGACATCTATCGCCCAGCCCGTCTTGACCCGAACGTTCCGATCGAGGAGACGGTCGGCGCGATCGCGGAGCTGATCGAGGCCGGCTATGTCCGCTACATCGGACTCTCGGAGGTCGGAGCGGAAACGATCCGGCGAGCCGCCTCAGTGCATCCGATCTGCGACCTGCAGATCGAGTACTCGTTGATCTCCCGAGGGATCGAGGACACGATCCTTCCCACCTGCCGGGAGCTGGGGATCGGGATCACCGCATACGGAGTGCTCTCGCGCGGCCTGATCAGCGGCCACTGGTCGCCGGACCGGTCACTCGACAATCGCGACTTCCGCAGCCGCGCTCCCCGCTTCCGGGGCGAGAACCTGGCCCAGAACCTGGCGTTGGTCGACCAGCTTCGGGCGATCGCCGAGGCGAAGCGCGTATCGGTGGCCCAGATCGCGATCGCCTGGGTTCGCTCGCGCGGCGATGACATCCTGCCGGTGATCGGCGCGCGCCGGCGCGACCACCTCCATGAGGCACTCGGGGCGCTCGAGGTGGAGCTGAGCGACGCGGATCGCGAGCGGATCGAGCAGGCTGTCCCGCGCGGGGCGGCGGTTGGCGACCGCTACGACAGCGCCCAGATGAGCCAGCTCGACAGCGAACGCTAGCCGGGATCGTCGGTGACCGTTACCACACCCGAGGGAGCATCGAGCAGCGTGACCGTCCGGCGCGCTGCTTCCTCGACGTGGATCCGCGGAGGCGGCGGCACTCTGTGTTCGCCGGAGTAGGTTCCAGGGCCGTAGAAGACGCCGTACCGGATCACGACGCCGCCGGCATCGAGCACCAGGCGCTCGTGCTCGGCGACCGCCTCGCCGCCGGCCGGGGGCGTCCAGGCGATGCTCTGCGCAACGAAGCGCTCTGCACCCGCGGCCTCCGCCGCAGACAGCAAGTTGCGCGTCCCCTCGGTCCGGATCCGGTTGTTTCGCGCGCTGAACTCGGGGATCCGCTCCACCCGGTCCGGCAGGTTGGTGAGTTGGTGCATCACCAGGTCGGCGCCCGAGCGAGCGACCGCCTCGTTCACCGCTTGACGATCGAACACATCGCAGACCACCGGCTCGGCGCCGAGCTCGCGCAGCGCGTCGACCTTGCCGGGCGAGCGGGTCATTCCGGCAACCGTGTGGCCTCGCGCCACCAGCAGCGGCACCAGCCTAATCCCGATAACTCCGCTCGCCCCGGCCAGGAAGACCCGCATCCCGCTGCCCTCAGAACGTCGGCTGGTACTCCCCGAACACGTCGCGCATCGCACCGCAGACCTCGCCCATCGAGCAGCGATCCTTCAGGGCCTGCCGCAACACCGGAAGCAGGTTGGTGGTGCCCCGCGCCGCTGCGCGGATCTCCTCGAGGCGTCGCTCCACGAGCTCCGTGTCGCGCGCGGATTTGAACTCCTCCAGCCGCGTCAGCTGCGCGCGCTCCGATTCGGGATCGACGCGGAGGATGTCGGGCACCTCGGGCGTGTCCTCGACGAACCGGTTGACGCCGACGACCACGTCTTGCCCGAGCCGATAGCGCTCGTGGTAACCGAAAGCCGATTCTTCGATCTCCGACTTCATGAAATCGACCGCCTGCACCGACCCGCCGAGGTCGTCGATCTTGGCGATCAGCTCCGCAGCGCGCGTCTCGATCTCATCGGTCAGCGCTTCGACGAAATGGGAGCCCGCGAACGGATCGACGGTGTCGGCGGCGCCGGACTCGTATCCGATGATCTGCTGGGTGCGGAGCGCGATCTTCGCGGCGCGCTCGGTCGGAAGCGCGAGTGCCTCGTCGAAGCCGTTGGTGTGTAGCGACTGGGTCCCGCCGCAGACCGCGGCGAAGCCCTGAAGCGCAACGCGGACAATGTTGTTCTCCGGCTGTTGCGCGGTCAGCGTGACGCCGCCGGTCTGGGTGTGGAATCGCAATCTCCACGAGCGCTCGTCCTGGGCGCCAAAGCGCTCGCGCATGATCTCGGCCCACATCCTGCGAGCGGCGCGGAACTTCGCCACCTCCTGGAAGACGTTGTTGTGACCGTTGAAGAAGAACGCCAGTCGCGGGGCGAACTTGTCGATCCCGAGGCCGGCGTCGAGCGCTGCCTGCACGTATGCGATCCCGTTCGCAAGCGTGAACGCGATCTCCTGCACCGCCGAGCACCCCTTCTCGCGGAAGTGATAGCCGGAGATCGAGATCGTGTTCCATCGCGGGATCCGTTCGTTGCAGTATGCGAACAGGTCGGTGGTCAGACGGATCGCGCCTTGGGGCGGGTAGATGAAGTTGCCGCGAGCGATGTACTCCTTGAGGATGTCGTTCTGAGTGGTGCCCCGGAGCTGCTCCGATGGGACGCCCTGCTCCTCGCCGACCAGCTCATACAGCAACAGCAGCACGCTCGCCGGCGCGTTGATCGTCATCGAGGTCGAGACCTGGTTGAGCGGGATCTCGTCGAAGGCCGTGCGCATGTCGTCGATCGTGTCGATCGCGACCCCGGTCCGGCCGACCTCGCCCAGGCAACGGGGATCGTCCGAGTCCAGGCCCAGCTGAGTGGGCAGGTCGAACGCCATGCTGAGACCGGTGGATCCATGCGCCAACAGGTAGCGGTAGCGCAAATTGGACTCTTTCGCGCTCGCGTAGCCGGCGTATTGACGCATCGTCCACAGCTGCTTGCGATACATGTCACGGTGAACGCCGCGCGTGTACGGGTACTCGCCGGGCTCGCCGAGCCGCTCGCCGAGATCATCCGGAACATCTCGCTCGGTGTACAGGGGGTGGATCTCGATCCCGGAGTCGGTGAACCGCCGGGGATCGTCCGGCCCGACGATCGGCGCGACGGTACGATGCTCGTCAGCGGTAGCCATGCTTGCGGGAGGTTACCCGCTGCCCGCCGTCCCACCCGCCGCGAGCGAGATCGAACGCGATCGGCCGTGCCGCCATCGACTCCGCAACAAACGGCTCTGAAAAATGTTCAAGCATGGGCGGGGGATGCCGATAAGGCTATCGGGGCGCAATCCCTGCCAGGGGGCAAGTCAGACGTAGGAGTGGGGGCTTCGCTGGGCGAGAGTTTTTCGGGGGGACTCTCGCCCAGCGGCGGTTTTGAAACGAAGGGCAGGCGCGCACCTCCGGGCCGCACCCGAGGGCGCAGGCGCCACACCGGCCCGCGGGGTCACTAGCCTTCCCTACATGCAGGTTCGCGTGAGACTGTTCGCCTTGCTCCGGGAGCGAGCCGGCGCGGACGAACTGCAACTCGAGCTTCCTGACGATGCCCTGGTCAGCGATGCACTCGCGCGCGTCAAGACGCTGATCGAGGGCGTCCCGGTGGTTATGGCGGTCAACCACGACTATGCGGAGCCAGGGGATGCGCTGCATGCGGGGGATGAGGTCGCGCTGATTCCTCCGGTCTCCGGCGGAACGGACTCCGCGGTCTCGGGCGGGGCGGTGGGCGCGCCGCACGCCCGGGTCAGCACCGATCCGCTCCGTCTCGACCCCCTCCTCGAGCTGGTCGCGGATCCTCGGGCCGGAGCGATCGTCACTTTCTCCGGGGTGACGCGCGAGGTCAGCGAGCTCGACTACGAGGCCTACGCAGCGATGGCCGAGCGGAAGATTGCCGAGATCGTCACCGACGCGATCGAGCGCCATCGGCTCTGCGCCGCCGCGGCCGAGCATCGAGTCGGCAAGGTGCCCCTGTCAGCGCCGTCAGTCCTGGTCGCCGCTTCCGCCCCGCACCGCGAGGAGGCGTTCGCCGGAGCGAGGGAGATCATCGACCGCATCAAGGCCCAGGCGCCGATCTGGAAGAAAGAGGAAGGCGAATGGGTGCGGGGCGTGAGGCCGGCTCCGCAGAGCTGAGAGGGCTTCCCGCGGTGCACGAGCTGGCCGCGGAGCTCGACGCCCCGCACGCGCTCTCGATCGCTGCCGCGCGTCGCGCGATCGACGAGCGGCGCACGGCGATCCTGGGCGGTGAGGTGGCGGGGAGCGCGAACCTGCCGGCACGGGCACGCGAGCTGCTCGCCGAGCTCGATCGAGCGTCGCTGCGACCGGTGCTCAACGCGACCGGAGTGATCCTGCACACCAATCTGGGGCGGGCGCCGCTGGCGAGCGCCGCCCGCGAGGCGGTGGCTCGCGCCGCCACCGGTTACTCGAATCTCGAGCTCGATCTCGAAACCGGAGCCCGCGGAAGCCGGCAGGCGCACATCGAGGGACTTCTGCGCGAGCTGACCGGCGCTCAGGCAGCGATGGTCGTCAACAACGGCGCGGCCGCCGTGCTGCTGGCGGTCGCGGCGCTCGCCGGACCGGACCGAGGGGTGATCGTCTCACGCGGGCAGCTCGTCGAAATCGGCGGCGGGTTCCGGATCCCAGAGGTCGTCGCGCAGTCCGGCGCGACCTTGATCGAGGTCGGGACGACCAACCGGACGCGGCTCCAGGACTATCAACGGGCTCTCGCGCGAGCTACGGTCGAGGTCACCGCGATCCTGAGCGTGCACCCTTCGAACTTCAGAGCGATCGGGTTTGTAGAGCAGCCGTCGATCGAGGAGCTCTGCAGCCTCGATGTGCCGGTGCTCGACGACCTCGGCTCCGGGGTGCTCGCCGACGCGGGCGGGGCCCCGGCCCTCAGCGAGGAGCCACCGGTCAGCCGCTCAGTTTCGGCGGGGGCGGCACTGATCTGCTGTTCGGGCGACAAGCTGCTCGGCGGACCGCAGGCCGGACTGCTGTTCGGCCGTAAAGAAGCCGTGGCCGCCGCGCGCGCACATCCGCTGGCGCGCGCGCTGCGAATCGACAAGCTGTCGCTGGCAGCACTCGAGGCGACGCTGATGCTCTACCGAGATCCAGCACGAGCTCGGCGCGAGGTGCCGGTACTCGCGATGCTCGAGGTCTCCCAGCGCCGGCTCGCGTATCGCGCCGCGCGCCTGCGCGAGGGGATCGGGCCCGCGGCGAGCGTAGTCACGTCGGTGGCGAAGGTCGGGGGCGGAGCGCTTCCGCTGCTCGAGCTGGAGGGACCCGCGGTCGCCCTCGCAAGCGAGCACAACCCGGCCTCGCTCGCGCGGAAGCTGCGCCGACGCGATCCGCCGTTGATCGGCCGCATCCACGACGGCCAGGTCCTGCTCGATCCGCGAACGCTCGCCGATGCGGAGGTCCCGCTGGCCGCGGCGGCTGTCAGGTCCGCCCTCGGCACATGACCGCGGCTCCTTTGACGCTCGGGACCGCCGGCCACATCGATCACGGCAAGACCGCTCTGATCCGCGCGCTAACGGGAGTCGACACCGATCGCCTTCCGCAGGAGAAGGCCCGGGGGATCTCCATCGAGCTCGGCTACGCGCTGCTCGAGCTGCCATCCGGGCGGCGCGTCTCGGTGGTCGACGTTCCCGGCCATGAGCGATTCGTCCGCACGATGGTCGCGGGTGCAACCGGGATCGACTTCTACCTGATGACGATCGCCGCAGATGACGGCGTTATGCCTCAGACGCGCGAGCATGCGGCGGTTCTGAGCGCGCTCGGGGTCAAGAGCGGCGTGGTGGCGGTAACCAAGAGCGATCTGGCCGAGCCCGAGACCGCGAGCCTGGAAGCCTCCGAGCTGCTGCCGGGAGCCGACGTCGTGCCGGTCTCCGCGAGGACCGGCTCCGGGCTGGAGCAGTTGCGGGAGGCGCTCGATCTCGCCGCCGGCCGAGTGCCCAGCCGATCGCAGGCCGACGGCGCGGCGCGGCTGCACATCGACCGCGTGTTCACGATCCGCGGCGCGGGGACCGTGGTCACTGGGACGCTCTGGTCGGGGGAGGTCGCGCGCGGCGACGAGCTGCTGGTGCTCCCCGACGGTCATCGCGCGCGCGTTCGGAGCGTGCAGGTCCACGACCAGCCGGTCGAGCGCGCGTCCGCCGGTCAGCGGGTGGCGGTGAACCTGACCCGGGTGGCGGTCGACGAGGTGGTTCGCGGGGACCTGCTGACCTCGCCGAGCTCCCGGGCGACAGCGACCTACCTGATCGACGCCGCGCTCGAGTTCCCGGAAATCGAGCCGGAGCACGGCGATCGTGTCCAGGTTCACCACGGCACCCGCGAGAGCTCGGGGAGAGCCGCCTCGCTCGGCGGGCGCTTCTGGCAGCTACGCCTCGAGCAGCCGCTGATCGCGCTCGCCGGCGACCGCTTGGTGATCCGCCAGATCGCCCCTCCGGACACGCTCGGAGGGGGCGTGGTGCTCGACCCCCATCCCAGAAAGCACGGCGCAAGCCGCGAGCTGCTCAGAACGCTGGAGCGGCTCTCACGGGGCGAGCCCGTGGAAGAAAAGCCTTCGAAGAGCGCCGGCAGGCGTCCGCACGCCCCGCCCGCCCGGGTCGATGTCCGCTCCGCGCCGCTGTCTCCGAGCGCCCGCGCTGTCGAGCAGCGCCTGCGGGCTACCGGGCTCGAACCGCCGCACGATGACCAGCTCGATCCCGCCGATCTCGCCGCGCTACGAGCCTCGGGACGCGCGATCCGGGTCTCGAAGTCGCTCCACTACCACGCCGACGTGCTCGCTCAGATCCGCGAACGGGTGGTGGCGCTGGCCCATCAGAACGGAGGGTCGATAACGCTCGCGCAGCTGCGCGACGAGCTCGGCACCTCACGCAAGTTCGCGCAGGCGCTGCTCGAGCACTTCGACTCGGCGCGGGTAACCATTCGACGCGGCGATCAGCACGTTCTCCGGCGGCTATAACGCCCCGCCCGCGGCAGCCGGCGCGGTGGGATCCGCCGCCCCGGCGCCGCCGTGCTCGCGGGCCAGGTAGTCCTCGATGAACATCGGCGAATCGCTCGAGCGCTCGACGACCGCCAGCAACGAGGACATGGTCGAGACCTCCTCCACCTGCTCCTTGAGGAACCACTGGACGAACTGCTCGCTCAGATAGTCGCTCTCCTCGCGCGCGACGCTGATCAGCGCCGCAATCTGGTCTGAGACCCGCCGCTCCTGGTCGAGCGCCAGCGCGACCGGCGCGACGATGTCGGCGAACTCGACCTCGGGAGCCTCCACGCCAGGAATCGAGACTCCTGCATCGGCGTCGAGGAGATATCGAACCATCATCATCGCGTGGTTTCGCTCCTCGACCGATTGCGCGTAGAAGAACGCGGCCAGGCGAGGCAGCGTTTGCGAGTCGTAATAAACGGCGTTCGCGATGTACTGCTGCGAGGCGGCGAACTCGTACGCGATTTGTCCGTTCAAGCGCTCGACGAATCGGGGTTTGGCCACCGCTCCTCCTCTTCTCTTGGGGGGATAGATCCTATTCGGCGCGGCGCGGTGAGCCTGAATCCCGAGGTAGATTGCAGTGCATGGCTACCTGTCTCGTTACGGGCGGCGCCGGTTTTTTGGGCTCGCACCTGTGCGACGAACTGCTCAGGCGCGGCCATCGCGTGATCTGCGTCGACAACCTGGAAACCGGCTCGCTCGCCAACATCGAGCACATCCGCAGCGAGGCTTTCGTGCACCTCAACATCGACATCATCGAGCCCTACTACGTCGATGAGCCGATCGACTTCGTCTACCACCTCGCCTCCCCGGCATCGCCGATCGACTATTTACGGTTGCCACTGCACACGCTGAAGGTCGGCTCCTACGGTACGCACCACACGCTCGGGCTCGCGAAGAACCATCGCGCGAGGTTCTTGATCGCCTCCACCAGCGAGGTGTACGGGGATCCGCAGGTTCACCCGCAACCGGAGTCCTATTGGGGCCATGTCAACCCGATCGGTCCGCGGGGGGTCTACGACGAGGCTAAGCGCTACGCCGAGGCGCTGACGATGGCATATCACCGCCAGCAGGGAGTGGATACCGCGATCGTGCGGATCTTCAACTCCTATGGCCCGCGAATGAGGGCCCACGACGGGCGCGCGATCCCCACGTTCTTGCGTCAGGCGCTGCAGGACCGCCCGATTACGGTCTTTGGCGAGGGTTTGCAGACGCGATCGTTCTGCTATGTGGACGACGAGATCCGAGGGCTGATCGCGCTGGCCGAGTCGGGCTATCACCGGCCGGTGAACATCGGCAATCCGGACGAGTTCACGCTGCTGGAGCTGGCGCATGCGGTGATCGAGGTGACCGGCTCTAAATCCCGGATCGTGTTCGAGGCGCTGCCGACGGACGACCCACAGGTTCGGCAGCCTGACATCACGCTGGCTCGCGAGCTACTAGGCTGGGAGCCGACAGTAGACCTCCGAGAAGGGCTCAGACGAACGATCGAGCGGTCCGGCACGGAGGCGCTCATCGGTGCCATTCCCTGACCCGAGGCGTAAGCAGCGTCTCACACCGTTCGCCCCACCACCCCCAACTTCGCAACTTCGTTGTCAAGATACCGTTAGCACTGGGGCGGAAACCGAGCTTGAACGCTACGTGACGATCGAGCAGCAAGAGGCAGCCAAACCACCCCGTGACGAGACGGTGCAGGGTTCCGAGCGGCTCGCGATGCCGGAGCGCGACGTTCGCCGGAAGCGGCCGCCGTTGCTCTCGTTTGTGCTTCGGCTCGAGACGCTGAGAAGGGTCGCGCGGGTGCTATCGCTGCTCGTCCTCGACTACATCGGCGTGCTGGCGGCCCTGCTCACGGCTCTGCTCCTGAAGCTGCTGTTTCGCGGTCAGCCGCACTTCGACCTGGCGTGGCGTGAAGCGCGGCACTGGGTCGCGTTTGCATATCTGGTAACCGTGCTGATGTTTGCGCGCGCGGATCTGTACGCCGATCGCCCGCGACGGGGCGGTCTGGTTCAGATCGCCACGTCCCTGTTTTACGCCACCGTCATCTCGCTGGTGTTTGCGCTCGCGAACGGCGAGCACTTCTCGAGCTACTACATCTTCTACGGCTCGCTGTTCTTCGGCACGGTCTACATCACCACGCTCCGAGAGCTGCACCTGCGATTCACGGGCTGGCTGCTCGAGCAGGCCGGTTATCGGCGGCGGGCCCTGCTGGTTGGCTCGGGTAAGCACATCGAGGCGGTCGCCGACGCACTCGAGCACCGAGCTCACACGCAGGTCGAGCTGGTCGGCTACATCTCGCTCACGCCGCGGCCGGCAAATGGCCTTCGCTCACTCGGTCAGCTCGAGCAACTGCAAGACGTTCTCATCGCGCAACGGGTCCAGGAAGTGATCATCGCCGACTCCGACTTCCCGCAGGAGAAGGCCGTCGAGCTGGTCGACTCCTGCCACCGGCGTGGGGTGACAGTGCAGGTCGCGCCGACGACGATGGAGATTCTGATCGATCGCGCCGAGTTCGTTCCCGGGCAGACGGTGCCCCTCTTCACTCTCCGTCCGCCCGTCTTCGAGGGCATCGACTACGCGCTGAAGCGAAGTTTCGACCTTCTCGTCTCGACGGTCAGCCTGATCCTGCTCTCCCCGCTGCTGTTGGCAATCGCCTGCGCGGTCAAGCTGAGCTCTCGCGGACCGGTGATCTATCGATCGGTGCGACCAGGGATCGCAGGGCGGCCTTTCTTCTGCTTCAAGTTTCGCACGATGCGCGAGCGTGCCGATCAGATCCAGGACGATCTCGAGGAGCTGAACGAAAAGTCAGGAGCGTTGTTCAAGATTCGCCACGACCCCCGCTTGACGAAGGTGGGGCGGTTCCTGAGACGGTTCTCGCTCGACGAGCTTCCGCAGCTGCTCAACGTCGTCCGCGGCGAAATGTCACTGGTGGGACCGCGACCGCTGCCGATGCGCGACTTCGAGCGGCTCGAGGAGTGGCACAAGAAGCGATACCTCGTGCTTCCCGGGATCACCGGGCTGTGGCAGGTGTCGGGCCGCTCAGAGCTCGATTTCGACGATCTCGTGCGGCTCGACTTCGTCTACCTGGAACAGTGGTCGATCATGCTCGACCTGTCGATCCTGTTGAAGACGATCCCCGCGGTGCTGAGCCGGAGGGGTGCCTTCTAACGGCGAGCTTGCGCACAGGTAGGCTACGCCGCGAGCGACATGCCTCCGACCGACCGCTTCCTTATCAGTTTTGCCGCCGAGCCGCCGCAGGAGCCCTTGCCCCGCGGACGCTGGGCGGACACGCTGCGCAACCACTTCCTTGCGGCGTGTCGCGAGCTCGACACCGAGGGCGAGGACATCGGCGAGCCGGGCGAGATCGCCTGGTTTCCAGATCGCTCGTATGCGGGGCGGACCTACGTTCCGGCGGTCGCTCGCACCAGTGAAAGTTACGAGCTGTTCGGGTTCGTGTCGTTCACGGAGCTCTCCGGCGGCCCCAGCGACTTCGAGGCACAGGTCGATTTCACCGCCGAGCTGGCGGAGGAGAATCCTGACTGGAAGCTTGACCTCAACGACGATGTGGTGGGGCGCTGGCGCGGCGAGGAGGGGAACACGGCCGACATGACGCTCGTCTGGGGCGTTCCGCTGATTGCGGGTGGGGAGCTGGTGACCGCGGAGCTCGCGGACGTCGCTGTCGATCAGTGTCAGTTGATCGACCAGCGTTTCACGTTGATCGCCGCCGACAACTATCGCTCGGACTTCCTCGAGATCAAGCTGTGGTCACGCGCCGGCGAGGAACTGGCGCGGGAGTCGCTCTACGTCGATGAGGACGACACGTCGAGCGAAGCGGAGGAGGAAGCATCTAGCGACGAGGTATGACCGGTGCCCAGCGCGGTCGGCAACCTGAGCCTCACCTCCTCCTCCGTCAAGGGAAAGTGACACGCGGCAAGCGTCCCGCCACCCTTGTCCTCGAACGCTGGGTCCTCCGTGGAACAAAGCTCCTGGGCTTTCGGGCAGCGCGTGTGAAACCGGCACGCTTGCGGAGGGTTAGCCGGGCTCGGCACGTCGCCGGTGAGCAGCTGCCTGGTACCCCGTCCCGCGCTCGGATCGGGCACTGGAACGGCCGCGAGCAGCGCGCCGGTGTACGGGTGACGCGGAAACGCATACAGCGCCTCGTTGGGTGCAAGCTCGACCACCTTGCCCAGATACATCACCGCGACCCGGTCGCACATGTGGCGGACGACGCTGAGGTCGTGGGCGATGAACACCAGCGTTAAGCCCATGTCGCGCTGGAGCCCGCGAAGCAGATTCAGGACCTGCGCTTGGATCGAGACGTCGAGCGCCGACACCGGCTCATCCGCCACCAGTAACTTTGGCTCGAGCGCGATCGCCCGCGCGACCCCGATCCGCTGGCGCTGGCCTCCCGAGAACTCGTGCGGATAGCGATTGTAGTGCTCGGGGTTGAGGCCGACTCGGTCCATCAGCTCCTGCACTCGCTTCTTGCGCTCGCCCTCCCCTTTCAAAAGGCCATGGATCGCGAACGGCTCGGCGATTATCGACCCGACCGTCTTGCGCGGATTCAGCGACGAATACGGATCTTGGAAGATCATCTGCATCTCCCGATGCAGGACCTTGGCCCCCTCGCCCTTGCGGGCGCTGATCTCCTCGCCGTCGAAGCGGATCTCGCCCGAGGTCGGGTCTAGGAGTCGCACGATCAGCCGCGCGGTGGTGCTCTTCCCGCACCCCGTCTCGCCGACGAGTCCGAGCGTCTCGCCGCGCATCACGTCGAACGAGACACCGTCGACCGCTTTCACCTCTCCTACTTGCCGCTGGAAGATGACGCCGCGCTTGATCGGAAAGTGCTTGACCAGGTTGCGGACTTCGACCAACGGCGTTTGCGCTGAGTCGCTCATGCACCACCATCCTGCTCGACCGGCGGGGCTGCGGTAGCCGACCGGGAGCCCCGCGAAGGCTCTGCTAGCCGGCTGAGCTCGCCGGGAGCCTGACCGACCCTCAAGCCTTGCCAGATCTGCGTCCGGACGGCTGGCTCGAGGAGGCAGGCCACTTCGTGCCCATTGTCTCCCGGCACTGGTTCGAGCCGTGGATCGACTCGACGGTGTCGATCGCGCACGTATGGGCACCGAGGGTGAAAATGGCAGCCCGCGGGGCGACGGATCAGGCTGGGCGGCCGGCCGGCGATCGGAACGAGCTCCTCGTCGCGTGAAGCGTCGAGGCGTGGAATGGACTTCAGCAGGCCCCAGGTGTATGGATGTTGCGGGGAAGAGAAGATCTGGTCGGTGGCGGCGTGCTCGACGATCCGTCCGGCGTACATCACCGCGATCTCGTCGGCGATCTCCGCGACCACCCCGAGATCGTGGGTGATGATGATGATCGCCATCCCCAAACGGGTCTGCAGTTCCTCCAGCAGCTCCAGAATCTGGGCCTGAACGGTCACATCGAGCGCTGTGGTGGGCTCGTCGGCGATCAGCAGTCGGGGTTCGTTGGCCAGTGCCATAGCGATCATCGCCCTTTGCCGCATGCCACCCGAGAATTCGTGTGGATACTGGTTGACCCGGCGCTCGGGATCCGGGATCCGGACGAGCGCGAGGAGTTCCACCGCGCGCTGGCGAGCAGCTGCGCCCGAGATCCCGCGGTGGGCGGTCATCGCCTCTGTCAGCTGCGCGCCGACCTTGTAGAAGGGATGCAGCGATGACAGTGGATCCTGGAAGATCATCGCGATCTCATTGCCGCGAATGCTGCGCAGCTCGTTGTCGGCCATCGCGACGAGGTCGAGCCCCTCAAATAGGATCCGGCCCTCGATGGTCGCGTTCGGGGCCCGGGTCAGCCCGATCGTAGTCAGCGAAGAGACGGACTTGCCGGAGCCCGACTCGCCGACGATCCCCAGCGTCCTGCCGGCGTCGATCGAGTATGAGATCCCGTCGACCGCTTGCACCAGCCCGTCCTCGGTCGCAAACGCGACTCGTAGGTCCTCGGTCTCAAGCAGCGCGGTCACGAGTACCGCACCCGTGGATCGAGATACGCATACGCGATGTCCACGACAATGTTCGCGACCACGATGAACATTGCGGCGAGCAGTACGGTGCCCTGCACGATCGGGAAGTCGGAGTGGACGATCGCATCGTAGTTCAGCCGCCCGATGCCCGGGATGTTGAATACTGTCTCGGTCAGGACGGCTCCACCGAGCAGCGCGCCGATGTCGAGCCCAAGGAGGGTGACCACCGGGGTGATCGCCGATCTCACCCCGTGGTGCCAGATGACGCGCCGCTCCGGGAGGCCCTTGGCCCGGGCGGTGCGGATGTAGTCCTCTCCCATTACTTCGACCAAACTACCCCGCAGTAGCCGAGAGTAGATCGCCGCCTGGCTTGCGGCGAGCACCAGCCAAGGCAAGATCAGCGAAGTGAACCACTTCGTCGGGCTCACGGTCAGTCCGACGTAGGAGTTGGCGCCGGGAAGGATCGGGAAACGGCCGATGTCCGACGCGAACAGGAATAGAACCACGAGCCCCAGCCAGAAGACGGGCATCGACACCGCCACCAGCGCCGCGCCCATCGACGCGCGATCCAGCCACGTCCTGCGCCTGACCGCCGAGATGATTCCGACCGGGATCCCTACCAGGATCCACAATGCCACGGCACCGACGGTGAGCGAGATCGTCGCCGGCAGTCGATCCTTGATCAGGCCGAGAACCGACGCGCCGCTGTAATAGCTGTAGCCGAAGTTGAAGTGCAGGAAGATGCCCTTCATGTAGCTCCAGAACTGCTCGTACAGCGGCTTGTCGAGACCCAGTTCATGGCGGATGTAGGCGATCGTCTGGGGGCTCGCGTTGCGTCCCGCGCGTAGCTGCGCCGGGTCCGCGCTCGGAAACACGTTGAACAGCACGAACGTCAACGCGCTGACCAGGATCAGCAACAAAATGCCCCAGAGGATTCGGCGGATGATGTAGGTGGCCATGTCTTGGGCGTCCTCGGGTCAGTCCGGCATCCCGTGGGCCCCACCAGGGCGAGGCCCACGGTAGCCGCCGAGCCTCACTTCAGCGAAGTAAAGGCGTAATCCCAGTCGCCGTTGTTCCAGAGGTCGTTGACCCCGGCGACATCCTTGCTCTCGATGTTCGGCCAGTTATCCCACTCCTCTGGAATCGCCACCGCTTTGTCGACCAGCAGCTTGTCGACGTTGGCCCACGCCTGCGCCCGCGCGGTGGGATTCACTGTGAGCGCCGCCGAAACCATCTCCGAGTTGATCTGCGGGTCGTTGACCTGACCCCAGTTGGAGTTGTTGGTCGGGGTTATGGCCGGGCCGTAAAACGGCACGAACACCACCGACAGCGGGTCTGCGAAGTCCCGAAGCCAGCCCACGGTCGGGCAGGCATCGATGTTCTGCTTGGGCACACCGCAGTACTTCGCGTACATGACCGATTGGTCGACGAGGCTCACGTGCGTGTGGAAGCCAAGGCTGGTCAGCGTCGAATTGATGATCTGGACGATCGCAGGAGCGTTTCCGTTATTGCCTCCCACCACCTGCAGCGTCGCGTTGCCGGTGTACTTACCCGACTTGTAGCCCGCGAGCTTCATGTACTTGGTGGCCACGCTCATGTTGCCGGTGACCGATGTGTTGTAGTCGACCTGCGGTCCCGCGTCGCCGCCCGCTTCGGTGAACCCGTTGTTGCCGGGGTAGATGAAGTGGGTCATCGGCAACGAGACCAGCGGGCCACCACGGGCCTTGACGATCGCCTCACGGTCGAGCGCGGCCCAGAACGCCTTGCGGAGGTTCTCGTTGGTGAACGGGCCATGCTGGTTGTCGACCGCTACGTAGTGGTCCCCGGTTCCGGTTGTGAACGTGATTTGCGAGGGATACGACTCGTAGGCCAACTTCACGTTCGATTGTGTGACGGTGTCTTCGTAGACCGAATGGGAGCCCTTCAGCACTTGTTCTCCACCGACGGTGGGGTCACCGCCGATGTTGATGTTGATCTGATCGACGTACGCCGGCGGCTTATACGCGGAGGTGTAGGTGCTCGAGTTCCAATTGGGGTTCCGAACCAGCGTGGCTGATTTACCGGTCTGATAGCCGATCCCGGCGAACACTCCGGTCTTAGGATCCGACTTGATCATGTACGGGCCGGTGAAAACCTCGGCCTGGGTGCCGTAGGTCGTCGGGCTCTTCTTGTCCATCGGTCCGGCGAACTCCTGGGGCACAGGTGCCGAGCCCGGCAGGCTGAGCGCATTGACCAGCGTGACCGCTCCCGGTTTGGTCATGTGGAAGACGATCGTGTACTTGCTGGGCGTCTGGATGCCCGGAATCGGGCCGCCCTTGTAGTTGGGGCTACTCGCGCCAACGAGCGGCGACGGCGACGCCGCCCCGAAGTAGGCAGGAAAGTATGGGCTGGCCACGTTCGGGTTCGCTTGACGCTCGATTGCATAGGCCACGTCCGCCGAGGTCACCTCGCGGTTGACCGGCGGGCTGAACTTGACCCCTTGCTGAATGTGGACCGTGACGGTCTTGCCCCCATCCGTGATACCCCCATTGGTCTGCGTCGGGACCTCGGTCGCCAAGTCCGGCGCCAGCGTCTGCTGGGAGTTCGGGGTATAGATGAACAGCGGGCGCTGCGTCGCGTACATCACCGTGTAGTCGAGTTGGAAGTACGCCTCTCCCGGATCGAGGTGCTCGAAGTCCGTTGCCGAATACGCGGTCAGCACCCCCCCCTTCTTCTTCCCGTAAAGCGTCTGGCCGGCCGGATTCTCGCCGGGTTTCAGCGCCACACCTTGGCCGCCCGAGCTCGAAGCCGAGCTGCTCGAGCTGCCGCTGCTGCTCGAGCCACCACAGGCGGCCACAGCGATAGCGAGCAGTCCGGCGATCACCGCGACGGTGATCGCGCGACGTTTCCTCATGTTGTTATTCCTCCTCTTTGTGGGTTTACGAGTCGGAGCGTCGCTCGGCTCCGACCGTTTACCGCTCATCGCCCCCTCCCCGGGGGTTGAGTGCGTCCAGCAGACCGTCGCCGACCAGGTTGAACGCAAGCACCGTGAGCAGCAGAGCTAAGCCTGGGAACAACATGTACCACCAAGCCGTGTTGAAGTTGGCAGAAGCGTCGGAGATCATCTGTCCCCAGCTCGCCGTTGGGGGGCGGATGCCGACGCCCAGGAATGAGAGCGCCGCCTCGAGAAGGATGTTCAGCGGGATCAGGAGGCTCGAGTACACGATCAGCGGCGCGATCAGGTTTGGGAGGATCTCCCTGAACAGGATGCGAGTGTTTGAAGCCCCCAGCGAGCGCGACGCCTCGATGAACTCTTTCTCGCGGAGGGACAGCACCTGTCCGCGCACGATTCGCGCGATGTAGGTGAAGCTGGCAATCGCGATGATGAAGATCACGGTCACGATCCCGGGCTGGATCAGGCCGCCGAGACATCCCCGCACCTGACAGGCGTCCCCGATGCCAAGCCCGAGCACGATCACCGGAAACGCCAGGAACACGTCGACCGCCCGCATCGTGATCGTGTCGGCCCAGCCGCGGTAGAAGCCCGCGATCAACCCGATCACCGTCCCGACGATCGCCGCCAGCGCCGTTCCGACGATCCCGACTACCAGCGAAACGCGGGCCCCATAGATCACCCGCGAGAGCACGTCGCGGCCGAGCTGGTCGACCCCGAAAGGATGCGAGGCGCTCGGACCGGTGGGGCTGCCGAAGATATCTAGAGCGTTCGGGTTCTGGACGTTCGGACCCTGAAGGCCGAGGATGTCGACGATCAGTGGCGCCGCGATCGCGACGATGATCAGGAACACGATGAAGCCGGCCGAGATCATCGCGACGCGGTCAGCGCGAAACCGCCGCCAGAAGAGGGCGACGGGGGAGCGAGCCTCGATCTCACCGCCGACCAGTTCGACGCTGTCGACGTCGGCCTCAGCCTCCACTCGGAGCTGGGTGGCCCCTACGCTCATGAACTAATGCAGCCGATGCGCCTCACGCTTGTTCCCTCCTCCAGGGAGTGTGGAGGGGAATACCACACCACGACGTGCTTGTCATCTGAAGTTAACCCGCGCGCAACGAATCGCCGGCCGCCGGATACCCTCAGTCCTCCGCCCTCGTAGCTCAACGGATAGAGCACGCGCCTCCTAAGCGCGGGATGCAGGTTCGATTCCTGCCGGGGGCATAAGCACCACCGGCCTCCCCAAACGTGGTCGTCGAAGTGGCGCCCATAGCTCCTGGGAGCGATGCTCGCCAGCGCGCATGCTACCGTCCGCGCGTCCTCGTGTCTGAGAGCACGGCGAAAGCACCCCCGGCCCGTGGGTCACTTTCCTCCCAGCCTCGGCGCACACCCTCGGCAGAACCGTGGACGTTGCGCCTGTTCGGGCGAGAGCACCCCTGGTGGGCGACAACCGTGGTGCTCCTGCTGGTCTCGATGTTGCTGGTGGTGGCGGCCAGGACCCGGCCGGGGTTCGACCCTTACGGCTGGCTTGTTTGGGGCCATCAGACGCTGGCAGGCAACCTCGACACCAACGCGGCCCCGTCGTGGAAGCCGCTCCCGTACCTGTTCACCGTTCCATATGCGCTGGCCGGGCACTACCAGCTGTGGCTTTGGATGATCACCGCGATCGCGGTTTCGCTGAGCGGGGCGGTGTTCGCGGCTCGGATCGCCTATCGATTGACCGCCCCGCCGCCGGAGCGAAGGTTCGCCGGGCTGGTCGCCGGCGGGTTTGCGGGGCTCGCGCTGCTCGGCATCAGCGACTACTGGCATTACATCTTCAGCTACCAGTCCGACCCGATGATCGTCGCTCTGTGTCTCGGCACGATCGACTGCCACTTATCCGGGCGGCCTCGCTGGGCATTCGTGCTGGCGGCGCTGGCGTCGCTCGGACGACCCGAGGTGTGGCTGTTCGCCGGGCTGTACGCGTTGTGGAGCTGGCGAGCGATGCCGTCGATGCGTCCGCTGATCGCGGGCGGCGTGCTGGTGGTGGTGGCGCTCTGGTTTGGTATCCCGGCTCTCACCTCGAGGACTCCGTTCGTGGCCGCCTCGAACGCGCTCGGCTCGGGGCGGCGGCTTCACAGCAACCAGGTGGTTGGTACGGTGAAGCGGTTCCTCGACCTGTACGCGGCGCCGCTCGAGATCGTGGCGCTGCTTTCGGCGGCGCTGGCGCTGCTGCGTCGGGATCGGGCGACGCTCGCGCTGGCCGCGGGCGTGCTCGCGTGGGTGGTACTCGAGATCGCGTTCGCGCTGCACGGCTGGCCGGGACTGGGGCGCTACATGTTCGAGGCGGCCGGGGTGATGGTCGTGATCGCGGCGGTGTTCGTCGGGCGGCTACTGAGCGGGCCGCTGCAGCTGCCAAACGAGCGCGTGGCGAATATCCCGGGGTGGCTCGCCACCGCACTCGTCGTCGTGATCTGCGCAAGCCTCGTTCCCTCGGCAATCTCGCGAGAGCGCAGCGAGCACAAGGACCTCCGCGTGCAGCGCGCTCGCACGACCGAGATCAACCTGCTCCATAGCACGATCAGCCAGTTCGGCGGCACGGCTCGGTTTGCTCCTTGCGGAGAGCCGCTCACGCGGCTGGAGTACCAGTCCATCCTGGCCTGGACGCTGCGACTCAACGTCTCGTCGGTTGGCTTCAAATACGCCCCGGCGATCGCATCCCGCCGGCCGATCGTGCTATTTACGCCGCGGCCGCAAAGAGGGTGGAAGGTACAAGCGCTGCGCCAGCATCGCGCGCAGTGCCGAACGCTGCCCGCCTAGGGCGCTAGCCATTGCGGTCGGGCCGCTGCGGATAAATGTCATCGATCGTCGTGAGCGCCAGGAACGGAGCACTCGCGGCCTCCTCGATCGACGCCGCGCCGCCGGCCAGGCGATCGCAGACAGCGAGCACCCCGCATACCTGACGGCCTTCCTCGCGGAGCGCTTCGAGGGCACGGATCGTCGACCCTCCGGTTGTGACGACGTCCTCTACCAGCATGCAGCGGTCACTGGCGGCCAGCAAAGGACCCTCGATCCGGCCGCCCAGGCCGTGCTGCTTGCTCTCTTTGCGGACGAAGAACGCCTTCACCTGAGCCCCGCCGGCAAGCGCGGCGCACGCGATCGGGTCGGCGCCCATTGTCATTCCACCGACGGCTGTGGCGTTCCACTCGCGCGCCTGCGCGGCGACCAATTCCGCGAGCGCTTTGAAGCCCAGCGGCCGCAGGATCGCGCGCTTGGCGTCGACAAAGTACTGCGCGGGGCGACCACTGGTCAGCACGACCTCGCCGATCACCAGTGCATGCTCGCGCAGCTGCGCCAGCAGCTGCTCGCGAGCGGTTGCGCGGGAATCCAAGATCGGCTTAGTGCTTCCCGCCGTAAATACGGTCGCACCGAGAGGGGTCGCCGGCGGATGGCTGGCGAGGACGCAGGAGGCAGCCGGAGGACTCGGGGGCGGCCCCGTAGTAGGCGAGGCTGGAGGCCGAGCGGGCCGCCCCCGAGGCAGCAGCGCTGCGCGAGCCTCTGAGGACGAAGCCAGACGCCGCCGGAGGCCACTCGAATGCGACAGTATTTGCGGTGGGGAGCACTTAGTAGTAGACGTCGACGTCGTCGCCGTAGTCGAGCCAGTTGTAGACGAAAGTCGCGTCGACCATCGGCAGGCGCAGGCACCCATGGCTGGCTGGATAGTCGGGCGCGGGGTCGTAGCCATGGATCGCGTAGCCGCCGATGAAGTAGCTCGAGTAGTACATGCCGTCGGATTGCATACCCGGAACGCGGGCGTACACCTGGAAGTTCCCCAGCACGGTCGGCGTCGACGGCTTGCCCGAGCTGATCGGGTAGATGTAGTCGACTTTGGAGCCGCTCATCAGCGCCAGCAGTTGGTCGGACAGATTGGCCTCGACGTGCCGGCCCTGCCCGGGGTAGCGGGCCTTGAACTGCCCCCAGCCGTTGAGCAGGAAGCTAATCGTGCGGCCGTCGAGCGTCTTGTATGTGCCCCATCGCAGGAGCCGGTGATAGGCGTCAAGCGCCAGCTCGGTGCCCTCGTCGTACACGCCGGTCTGGCGTATGTAGAAGTGAAGCGCCGCGAGCCGCTGCTGGATCAGCGCCACCAACGGTCCGGAGGATCCGAAGTCCGCGTGCTCGTCGAGCACCGAGAATGTTCGCTCGCCGGAGAACGCGGCCTGTGTCGCGGTGGCCCCGTGCGTGACCTCCAGGGTGACCTCACCAGGGGAGTGGCTCAAAACCGTGGTCGTGAACGTGCCGAAGGTGCCGTAGCGCGACGGCTTCAGCACGAGCTCGGTTGACTTGATCAGCCGCTTGCCGAGAAACGCGCGCAGGGTGGCCACCTGGCCCGCCACGTAGGGCTCGACGACCGCTGCCACCCGCACGGCGCGATCGGGCACCGCGACCGGTTTGTGGGCGACGAAAAACGCTCCGCTCAGATACAAGCGCGTGGAAACGGCTGCCCCGGGCGGCGTCGTGGCCGGCGGCGTCGCGGGGACCGAGCCGTGGCTGAGGGAAGGCTTCTTCGCGGGCTTTGGCTTGGCGGCCGCGGTCGCCTTCGATGCCGCGGCGGTTGTCTTCGATACTCCAGCCGGTCGCCTAGCCGCCGCGGCAGTGCTGGATAGCAGCCAAGTCACCAGGAGAGCGCTAACCACAGCCCACCCGGTGATCTGCCTCCTCATCAACTGGAAGTAAACCAGTCTCGGTAGATCCGCGCCAGCGGCGGCCGCGATCTTGCCGCCAGCGGCCCGGTGACCGCCGCGATCACGAGCAGTGAACCGGCCATCAAGCCGAGGATCTCGACCGCGTTCCAGCTCAGCTCGTTGACTCCCAGAGCCAGTGAGTTGTTGATCGAGTGAAGCGCCATGCAGGGATACAGCGAGCCGGTCCGCCACCGAACCAGGCAAAGCACGAACCCGAGGAAGCCGAGTGGGATCAGGTACTGCCCCGACGCTGACCCGGTGTGGGCGAACCCGAACAGGATCCCGGTGATGACCGCGGCGACCCATACGCCGATGTTTCGTCCCGCGACCACGATCCGCCACTGCCGCAGGGCACCAAAGATGAAGCCGCGGAAAAAGAATTCCTCCGCTATCGGAGCGATCACGCACACGAACACTGAGGCCGCGACGAGCGCCGCGGTGCTCCTGTTGACGCCTAAATCGCTTGGCAGCTTGTCGGTTCCGTGCAGCCGCAGGAGGCTCGCGTAGATATCGGTCACGAAGTAGTAGGCGATTCCCGCCACGAGCACCGCGACCACGCTCGCTCGCAGACCCGGCCAGCGAAACCCGAAGTCGCGGGGGCGAAGCCGGCCCTGAACGGAGGCGATGTACAGCGCGGCCGCGACGAAACCGAGATCGAACAGAATGTTCGAGATGATGTTCTCGGCGGGAGTGCTCTGCGACGTGCTCGCGCCGGCGGCTCCGCCAATGATCTGCACGATGATCGATGCGAGCACACCGAGGCCTAACCCCAGGCCGATCGCAGCCGGCGCGCTCCACAGCCGCCAGGTGGGCTCTTCAGCTGGATCGTTGCTCGGCGCGGTCTCGATCTCGGGGGTGGACGGCGGCACGCTCGCGGTCATTCACTTGCAAGATTAGAACCGCCTACGCGAGGCTGCTCAGGTCTCCAGCTCGGCCAGCGTTTCGATCGTCGGCACCCCTTCGGGCGCCGGAGCGCCGCCGCGTCGGATCAGGATCGCGGCGATCCCCGCGGCACGGGCGCCGGTGATGTCCTCCTCGATACTGTCGCCAACATGCAGGCACTGGTGTGCGCCCACACCCGCGAGCTCGAGCGCGCGGGCGAAGATATGAGGCGAGGGCTTGCGAGCCCCCACCTGCGCGGAGGTGACGATCCCGTCGAGCATCGGCGCGAGCTCGAGGCCGCGCAGCACCTCGACTAGCGAGGTGTCCCAGTTGCTGACCACGACCACGCGTTGCCCGCGACCGCGAGCCGCGATCAGCGCAGGGCGAACGTCCGCAAATGCGGTGAACCGAAGCGAGGCGAGAAGCGCCTCGGTCAGCTCGGCGCCGTCGAGGGCCGTCACACAGTCTAAATCTGGAAGCGCCGCTCGGAGCACTTCGGCGCAACGACGCCGAAGCGCTGCAAGGCTGCTTGCGTCCCGCCCCTCGTCGAGGTGAGCGCGGTAGTAGGCGATCTCGGCCGCGAATGCCTTCCCGGCCTGCGCTTCGCTGATCTCGATCCCGAAGCGTTGAGCCAGTTCCTGCCGCAATCGCGGCGCCGGCGGCTCGAGCGCAAGCAGGGTCCCGAGCGCGTCGAGCAGTAGCGCGCGCCTTGGTCGGTCTCGTTCCATGGTCCGCGATCTTCGCATCCCGACGCCTTCTCACCAGGCAGGAGCCGCTATCGGCGGCCCGAAAAACCCTGCTGGGTACACTGATTCGACCACGGCGCCGCTTCCGCAGCGCGTCGACGCCAGTTCGCCGACTGTCTCCATGAGCCGACGAGAACGACACAAGCGCCGTCAACGTGGCCATTCCGTCGTCCGCGTCGGGCTTGTGGCCACCGTCATCGGCATCTGCGCAGCGGCGATCGCGGCGTTGGCAGCCGTTGGGTGGGTCGTGGCGGTGGCGAGCTCCGCGCCTAGCCTCGGTCAGCTCAAGCCAAAGAACCCGCACCCGCTGACGCAGATCTTCGCCGCCAACGGAACGCTGCTCGGCGAGGTCCAATCAAACACGTTCTACAACTACGTCGACCCCAACCGGATCCCGACGCAGCTGAAGGAGGCGACGGTCGCGGTCGAGGATCGCCGCTTCTACAAGCACGGTGCGCTCGACTACCAGGGGATCCTCCGAGCCGGCATCAAGGACCTGTTCGGCGACGGGAACGCATTGCAGGGTGCCTCCACGCTGACCATGCAGCTCGTCGACAACATGTACCTCAACCAGACGAAGTACGCCGACAACCACAACCTCAAGTACAAGATCATCCAGGCGAGGCTGGCCGAGCAGCTAGAGGCCCATCATTCCAAGAACTGGATCCTCGCTTCCTACCTCAGCCACGTTCCCTATGGGACCGTAAACGGCGCGACCGCGATCGGCGTCGAGGCCGCATCGGGGACGTTCTTCAACAAGCCGGTGTGGGAACTGAACCTCGCTCAGGAGGCGCTCCTCGCGGGGCTTCCGCAGGCGCCGTCCGAGTACAACCCGTTCCAATACCCGCGGCTGGCCCACGTGCGTCGTACTCAAGTGCTTCAGGCGATGGTCGCCTCTCACTACATCACCCAAGCACGGGCAAGCGCCGCGGAAAAGCAGCCGCTTCAACTGCAAGCGAACCACGACCAGACAGTTGTTCGGGAACCGTACGTGTTCAACTACGTCGTAGACCAACTCGACCACAAGTTCTGTCCGCACACGCCCAGCAACTGCCCGGCGGTCGCCGGGGGCGGGCTCAAGGTCTATACGACGATCGACTTGAACGCCCAGACTCAGGCGCGGCAGGCGATTCTCAACCACGAGGGCGGCCCAGTGCTCGATGCCCAACCCGCGGCGGCGCTCGCCACCGTCGACCCCGCTAACGGCCACATCCTCGCGATCGCCTCCTCGACGACCTACCAGCAGACGGACTTCGACTATCCGGTGCAGGCGCTCCGCCAGCCGGGCTCGTCCTTCAAGGTGTTCGCGTTGATGACGCTGATCCACGACTACAACGGCGATCCCGATCAAACCTATTACGACTCCCAGTTCCTGGCCCCCGGGTGGCTGCCCCAGGATCCGACTTGGTCGGTCCACACCGCCGAGCAGAGCTACCAAGGCACGATCAACATCACCAAGGCGACGATCGTCTCCGACAACACGGTTTACGCGCAGCTGGCCGTCGATATCGGTCCGGCGAAGATGGACGCGATGGCGCACGCGATGGGCATCACCACCCCACTGAACGATCTCCCGGCGGAGGTCATCGGCGGACTGAAGGAGGGCGTCACGCCACTGGAGATGGCCGATGCCTACGCCACGATCGCCAACGGCGGCTGGCACGTGCCGCCGACGATCCTCAGCAAGGTGGTGTTCCCTGACGGCGCCGTCAGGAATTTCGGCGACCCGCCCCGCAAGCAGGTCTTCTCCTACGGCGAGGCCTACGCCGCGATCCAAGTGCTCAAGCAGGTGATCACCAACGGCAGCGGTACCGGCACCGCCGCCAACTACGGCTGCCCCGCCGCCGGCAAGACCGGCACCGCCAACAACATGGACAACGCCTGGTTCGTCGGGTTCACGCCGAAGCTCTCGACCGCCGTCTGGGTCGGCTATCCGCAGGGAAACATCTCGATGTCCGATGGATTCGGCGGTGCGCTGGCGGCGCCGATCTGGCACGACTTCATGTCGTCGTACAGCAACGGCTACTGTGGCGATTGGCCGGCGCCGAGCGATCCATTCCAGGGCACCGCGTACTCTGGGCCCCATTCGGTCGCCGGCGGCGCAAGCGATAACCCGAGCGTCGACAACGGCGGCACGGTCACCGCCACCGGCGGCTACCTCGGTGCGACCGGCGGTCCGACGTACGACACCTCGCCCACCTATCAACCACAGCCCGTCGCTCCGGTGGGCACGGGTGGGGGCGGCGCGGCCGGTGGCGGCGGCGCGGCCGGCGGTGGGGGCGGCGCGGCCAGTGGTGGGGGCGGCGCGGCCGGCGGTGGGGGCGGCGCGGCCGGTGGCGGCGGCGCGGCCGGCGGTGGGGGCGGCGCGGCCGGCGGTGGGGGCGCGGCCGGCGGTGGCGGAAGGGTCACGGGCGGCGGCAGAGCCCGAGGCGGCGGGGGGCGAGCCGGCAGAAGCCACCGCTAACTGCTGGCTCTGGGCGGTGGGTGGCGCCGGAGCGTTTGCTTCGGGCGGCAGCGGCGAGCATATCCGGCTACAGTCAGTAGACATGGCAAAGGAAGAAAAGGTCGAACTGGAAGGCGAGGTAGTCGAGGCGCTACCGAACGCGATGTTTCGCGTCAAGCTCGACAACATGGACCGCACGGTGCTCGGCCACGTAGCCGGGAAGATGCGTCGCTTCCGGATCCGCATCCTGCCCGGTGACCGCGTCCGCGTCGAATTGTCGCCTTATGACCTCGATCGGGCCCGGATCGTTTACCGGCACCGCTGAACACCCCGAGGCAAGGCATCTGCGCGAGCTCGAGCTGATCGACGCGTTCGAGGAGATCTTCAGCGCTGGCGATCCGCGGGTAGTGCGATCACTCGGCGACGACGCCGCCGTCGTCAGGGCCCGCACCTACGCCGTGACATCCGTCGATGCGATGATCGACGGCCTGCACTTCCGCAGCGAGTGGCTGTCCGCCGAGGAGATCGGACATCGGGCGCTCGCCGCCGCGCTGTCGGATCTCGCGGCGATGGCGGCAGCTCCCGGCCAGGCGTACCTCGCTCTCGGCCTTCCGGCCGGAGGTGACCTTTCACTCGCCGTCGGGCTCGCCGCTGGCGCCCAGGCGCTGGCCTCGCAGCTAGGGGTGACGATTGCCGGCGGCGATGTGACCGCCTCCCCGGCGCTCACGGTGTCGTTCACCGTGGTCGGCTGGAGTGACGACCTCGGCTCGCTCGTCGGGCGCGATGGCGCCAGGCCAGGCGATCTCGTGTGCGTGACGGGAGCGCTGGGCGCAGCCGGCGCGGGCCTGGCCCTGTTCGACGGGCGGGCGGCGATCGAGGAGCACCACGTCGGCGCAGCGCTGCGGCAACGCTACGCTCGGCCCGTCCCCCGCTTCGCCGAAGGCCGGGCGCTCGCCGGGCTCGGGGCCCGGGCGATGATCGACATCTCGGATGGGCTCGCGACCGATGCGGGCCACATCGCCCGGCGGAGCGGCGTCGAGCTTCAGCTGTCGCTTGGTGCCCTGCCGCTCGCGAGCGGCGTCGAGGCCGTCGCGTCACAGTTGCAGGCCGACCCCTACGAGTTCGCGGCGACCGCTGGGGAGGACTTCGAGCTGTGCGCATGTCTGCCGGCCAGCGTTCGCGGACGGGCCGAGGAGGCCGGACTCGGACTCACGTGGGTGGGAGAGGTGGTCGCGGGCCCGGGCCGCGTGAGCTTCCCCGACGCTGGACGGGAGCTGCGAGGCTACGAGCATTCGTTGTAAGGAGGGCGGCATGTCAACCGCACCGCGAGTGACATCTCAACCTCACGCCGCGCGGCCGGACGTGGAGCGCCTCGCCCGGATTCGGCTGCATGAATCCGTGCAAATCGCGTTGGCGTGGCCGCCTCGCACGCGGCCTGCATGAATTCGTGCACACCCTGGCTGCTCGCGGGTTGCGGATCGGAAATGTCAGAGAAGCGCCAGCGGGAACGCTGCGACGCTCACCAGTATGACCCGTGTGACCGCGCGACGATCGTCGAATCGCCTGTAGTTACGGGCTTTGCGGCGTCGCGGAGGCCACTCACCTGTGCCGCTTGCAGAAGGTGACGCTGCACAACCGCGGTTGCGCACCCGGGCGCTGACGATCATTTACCGTGGCTTTGGGGAAATGCACTGCTCTCACGCAGCCCATTCCACCAGTGACATTCGACGTTTGCTTTGGTTATCCTCCCGCGCGATTCAACAAGACCCAGCCGAGTCCCCGCGACGACGAGTCGTCGGGGAGCGGGGGAACCCCATAGGAGCCACAAAACGCTCCCGGGGCGAGTCGCCGGATTCACGGCGTAGCGCAGCTCTTTCAGCGCGAGCCCGACAGCTAACCCCGTAGGCCCGAGAAAGAGAAGGGGTTTCTTTGCCGAACTCGAGTGTTCGTCGCGCTACTCGGTTGGCGGGCGTCGTTCCTTTCGCCGCCGCTGTCGTACTCGTCGCTCCCGCGTTCGCAAGTTCTCCCGCTGGCGCCGGCACCAGCGGCGGGGCTTCATTCGTGGGATCCACGACGCCCACCCCGGGGAAGACGCCCAGTGGCAGCAAGACCAGCACGGTCAAGCAGTCCAGCGGTTCCGGGCAGCTTGGTGCACGGGTGCTGCGCAAGGGGATGCACGGAAAAGACGTGAGCGCACTGCAGGGAGACCTGACGCTTGCGGGCTTGGCGACCGACGTCGACGGCTCTTTCGGTGTGCAGACCAAGCAGAGCGTGGTCGCCTTCCAGCATGCCCACGGCCTCGTTGCCAGCGGGGTGGTGACCCTTGCCGTGGTACAGGCGCTGCGCACCGCGGTTCAGGCGCTCGGCGCGACTGCGCCAGTTGGGAAAGCCCGAATCAATCCCAACGGGACCGCGACGGCGCCGGCGAACGCGCCGCCGGCGGTCAAGGCGGTGATCGCGGCGGCCAACCAGATCATCGACAAGCCATACATATACGCCGGCGGGCACAGCAGCTGGATCGCCCCCGGATATGACTGCTCGGGAGCCGTCAGCTACGTGCTCCACGGCGGCGGGCTGCTATCGGCGCCACTGGCGGTCGAGTTCGAAGGCTACGGCCAGCCAGGTCCAGGCCGCTGGATCACGGTCTATGCCGACTCACAGCACGTGTTCGCGGCGATCGCCGGGCTGGCGTTCGATACCGCCGACTTCGGCGGGCCCAACATTCCCGCGGGCTCCGGCCCCCGCTGGCGCTACAACCCGACCGGGAATCTGGCCGACGGCGGGGATTACGTGGTTCGCCACCCAGCAGGCTATTAGGGAAGGCACGCCCGAACACAGCAGCGGTCGAGGCGATCTCCGCGCGGTCGCCTCGACCCGCGCCGCCGGCACGAGGCAGCGGTCCAGGCGGTCTCGGCGAGGTCCACCCACCTCCCGCGTCCTACATGTCGATCGTCGCCTTGCCCTTCTCCGGGCTCAGCCGGCTGGCAACGAACGCCTTGATCTGGCGGGCTTCCGGGATGCGCATTGCAAGCACGATCCTCGCGTATAGAGCGCACGCCAGCGTGATGCTGATGCCCAGCGAGACGATCTGACCGGGCAAGGAACGGCCCACGATGCGGTCGATCACGGTCCACAGACCCCATGCGACCGCGGCCATGATCGCGGACGCGATCACGATCCTCATGGTGATCATCAGCGTCTGGGCTCCCTCGAGCCGGCCGCCGAAGCCCGCCCGGAGCCGCTGCAGCTGCAAGGCGGTCATCACGGCGTTGGCGGTCGCCGTCCCAATCACCAGGCCGGCGATTCCGAGCGGCTTGTACAGCCCGACGCTGACGATCACGTCGACTGTCATGTTGATCGCCGCCAGTCGGGTGGCGATCCAAGGACGCCTGAGCGCAAACAGAGCTCGGCTGAGGAGAATGTTCACACCGGCGAATGGCAGGCTGAACGCGTACCAGAACAGCGCGGTCGAGACCAGCTGTGTGGAGTGCGCGTTGAACGCCCCGCGCTGATAGACGAGCCGCACGATCGGAGTGGCGAGCACCAGCAAGATCCCCGCGGAGGGGATCATCAAAAGGTTGATCTGGCGCATGCCGTTTCCGAGCGCGCGGCGCATTCCCGCCGGCTCGCGCCTGACAACGAACCGACTCAGCGCAGGGAACAGTACGGTCGACACGGCGACGCTGAAAACGCCCTGGGGGAGCATGTAGATGCGGAATGCGTTGTCGATCGCGCGAGGAGCCTCGTTGGAGACGAGCGCCCCGAACACGGCGTTGAGGAAGCCATCGAGGTTGATGATCCCGATGCTGATCGTCACCGGCAGGAACAAGATCAATACCTGCCGGATACGCGGGTCACGCCAATTGACCCTGAACGAAAGGTGGAAGTCGACTCTTCGAAGCGCCGAAGCGACCATCAACAGCTGCACGACGGTGGCCACCAGCCATGCGACCGCATAGGCGTACAGCCCGTCGTGGCCATGAAAACGCGTGTGCAGGACGACGAGCAGTACGAGGATGACCAGGTTCCAGACCGCGGGCGCAAGCGCGGCGACCGAGAACTCGTCGTAGGCCTGAAGGATCCCCACCAGTAACCCGGTGAGGCTCAAAAGCAGCACCACCGGAAACAGCACGCGCGAGAGACCCACGGTCAGGTCGACCGTTGCCTGGTGAAAGTCGCCGGTGAGCAGCGGCACGATGTGCCCGGCCGCAAACATCCACAGCACGGTCACGACGCCGAGCGCGAAAGTGATGATCCAGAACAGGGCCGAGGCAAGCCCGAACGCATCCCGCTTGCGCCCTTCGTGCAGTAGCTCGGTGAACACCGGCACGAATGCGGCCGACAGCGCCGCCTGCGAGAACAGGTTTGCCATCAGGTTGGGTACCTGGGCTGCGATCGTGAACGCGGAGGCCGCCGCCGACGTCCCGAAGAAGCTCGCCGCGACGATCTCCCGCCCGAGTCCAGCGATCCTCGACAAGCCGGTCGAAAACGCGAAGATCACCGTGTTCATCGCGATCCGGCGGCGCGGCGGAGACGGTGACGAAGCCTCGGGTGGCGACCCCGCCGAAAGGTTGCTCGTCGACATTGTCACGGGCGGCCTATGGTAAGAACTGCTGGGAAGTCCCGCGCGGGCGTTCAGCGGCCAAGGCGCGCGTCACCGCGGCCGCTCCCAGATTCGGCTGGGCGCGAGACCGCGAATCGCGCCCCAGGAGAATCGCGCCCCAGGAGACTCGCGCCCCGCCGGCTCAGCGGGGGCTCGCGAAACTGCCGAGGCGATCGCCGTTGAGCGCTGGTCGCGCGCGGCCGTTGCGCGCCTGCCCCTGTTCGAGAACCCATTGGAGCACGCTCTCGTGAGCCTTCTTCTCGAGCTCATCGTCGAGCGGCTCGAGTCGCAGCCCGGGGTCACGGCGGCGCAGTCCCGATTCGATCAGGTGGTCGGCCAGCGCCGGGTTCTTGGGCAGCACCGAGCCGTGCAGGTAGGTCCCGATCGCGTTGCGATAGACGCAGCCTTCCCAACCGTCCTCGGAGTTGTTGCCCTCGCCGGCGAGCACTCGCCCCAGCGCCTGCGCGCCCGGACGGAGATAGGTGCGACCTCCGTGGTTCTCGAATCCGATCAGCGTCCGGTCTTCCCACTGGACGGCGAGGTTGCCCAGCGACCGCACTGCGCGAGCGTCGCTGATGCTGCGAAGCTTGCTGCCCAGCTGAGCGGCTCGGTGAATCGTGTACGAGGGGAACATGCCGAGCCCCGGCAACTCGGTCCCGTCGTAAGCGCGATAGAACTCGCCCCACAATTGGTAGCCGCCGCACACCATCAGTGCCGCCGCCCCTTCCTCGATCGCGGTCCTCACCGCCTCACCTTTGACGTTCACCATGTCATCGGCAATCAGCCGCTGGTGAGAGTCAGCTCCGCCGCCCATCAGAAACAGGTCGATTCGTTCAGCGTCGACTGCGTCACCTCGCTCGAGGTGCTGGATTTCGACGTCAATGCCGCGCCAATGACACCGTTTGGTCAGACAAATCAGGTTGCCGCGATCGCCGTAGTGGCACATGACACTGGGGTACAGATATCCAATCGTCAGCTTTGGCATGGCTCAGCTCTTCCAGAATGTCTCGACGTGACCCGACTTGGCGAGCGTTTCGCGAAGCTGCCACATCGCCGTATAGGTAGGTAACACGCACAGCGTTTCCCCCACCGGAACCTTCGCCAAGCCAATTTCGAACGCTTTGATGACGTTTGGCTCGATCAGCACCTCGGGGGGCGGGTCAGCTCGGGAGAGCTCCGCGTACTTGAGCCGAAGGGCAAGATCCTGCGCGCGCCGGCCCGAGCAGATCACGAACGTTGCTTGCTCTCGCAGGCGCTCGAGGTCCACGTCCCAGATCCACGAGACGTCCCTCCCGTCGGGTCCGTCGTCGTTGAGCGCCAGCACGACCCCATTGGTGTGCTCGTCGGCCAGCAGCAGCCGCAGCACCTCGTTGTAGCCGCTGGGGTTCTTGACCAACGCCAAGCAGACGCCTTTGCCGTTGACCGTGAACCGCTCGAGTCTCCCGAATGCCGATCGCGCCGAGGCGACGGACTCTGTCACCGATCCGGAATCCACCCCGAGAGCGCTCGCCGCTGCCGTCGCCGCGAGGGCGTTGTAGGCGTTGAACAGGCCACCGAGCGGGAGCTTGAGCTCGACGGCACCAGAGGGGGTCACGGTCTCGATCTGGCTGCCGTCGATTCCCTCGAGGTCGATCTTCCAGGCGGTGACCCGAGGGTTTGGCCGCGTCCAACCGCAGACGGTGCAGCTGTAGTGCCCGAGGTGGGCGTAGAAGACGTCGGAGTACTGCAGATCGGAGCCGCACCGCAGGCAGCGACGGGAGTCGGAGATGTGCTCGATCTCCGGCAGCGCGTGACGGGAATCCTCGACGCCGTAGTACAGAACCGGATTCGGCAGGTCATCTCCGAGGTAGGCCACCTGCGGGTCATCGGCGTTGAGCACCACCGTGCTGGTGCTCGGAAGCGCAGCCAGCGCCTCCTTCCAGAGGTGAGCGGTCCAGTCGATCTCGAAGTAACGGTCGAGCTGATCCCTGAGCAGGTTCGTGAATACCACCAAGCGCGGCTGCACTGCCTTGATCGCGGGCAGCAGGTGACCTTCGTCGATCTCGAAGATGCCGATCGCCTTGTCGCTTACTCGAAGCGTGCCCAGCGCGTCCGATCGGGTCACCAGCGTGGTCGCCAGACCCGGAGTCATGTTGGAGCCTTCGCGATTGGTGAGCGGCTCGAGGCCTGACCGACGAATCGCATCGGCGAGGATGCGCGTGGTCGTCGTCTTGCCGTTGGTGCCGGTGATGAACACGCAACCATTGGGAACGGCGGTCGCCAGATCGCGCAGCGCGGACGGATCGATGCGCTGGGCGACCAGCCCCGGGTAATTCGTACCCCCGCCCTTACCCAGGCGGCGCGAGAGCCACCTCGTGGCCTTGCCGGCGTCCACCGCCAGCGCTCGGCGGGGCCGGAGCTTGGTCTGCTGCTGTGTAGCGCTCATTGGTCTTGCTTACGGGCGAACAGCGATAGCCAATAAGGTCGCACGATCATGTCGACGATGTGGCACTGATCGGCAAACGGCAGCTGGCGGACGCGCTCGATGAATGGCTCGCTCGTCGAATGTCGCGCGATGTCGAGCGGGATCTCCTGGTCGTAGTAGTCGGTCATCTTCAGCACCTCCATGCCCTCCGACTCGAGCCACGTGACGACGTCTCGCAGCGGGAGGTGCTTTTCCCAGACGTGGAGAAACTCATCCACCACCCAGACGTCGTCCGAGAGATCGACGGGCGGCGCCGTGTAGTAGTTGCGGAAGTTGCGATCGCCGCTGGCGAAGTCACGAACCGCCGCGATGCGCTCGTCCAGATCGGTGCCGTTGCCGTTACCGCTGATCGTCCGCATGATCTCCTGCTGGATCCGCCGCTCCCAGTTCCCGTAGAACCCATAGATCCCGGTGCGGATCACCCCACCGGGCTTCAGCGCTCGGCACAGAATCCGCACTCCCTCCTCGGAATCGGGGAGGTGGTGAATCGTTCCCCAAGAGAGGATGTAGTCGAACTCGGACTCGAGCTCGAGCTCCATGATGTTCTGAAGGTAGGCCTGGGCGTTGGTCACGTTCTCCTGAGCCAGCGACGCGTTGGCGCTGTTCACCGATGCCTCGGTGATGTCGAAGCCCGTGAACTGCACCTCGGGGAATTCTTGGGCGTAGTCGAGGAGGATCAAGCCCGTGCCGCAGGCGATATCGCCGAAATGCTTGCCCGCCGGATCGATGCCGAGCTGCTGCAGATACTCGCGAACGTGGGCCGCATGGCGCCTATAGGAGTGTCTGCGCTGCGCGCTCGGAAACGGATAGCGCGTATACATCTGAGCAACCCGCTGCGCAATGTCCTGGCCAGTGCTGATGCTGGTCATTTCACCTTCGCTCTCATCGCTAGATCAAGGGGCACGGCCATAGGCCAAGGCCGCGGACGCCGGTCCATGAGCTGAGGCAGGCTAGCAGGCGGGTCGGCCGCACCTTTCACCTGTCCGCGGGTCATTATGACGACCATTCGACGCCCGACCAGCAACCAGCGACCAGCGACCGGCGGCCGGCGGCGAAAAGCGAACCGGGATTACCCGCGGCTACTGAAGCTGCGTGTCAATCCACTTCTCGAACGCTGGCCCGCTCTCGAGGCTGACGATCAGCGCATAGCGAGTGCCTGGCCCATGGTGGTAGCCGCCGTGGTAGAGCAACTCTGAGTCGACCACCGCCTGCTGGTAGCGGGGGAGCGGAATCTTGCGCTCGGAGCTCTTGTCGAACTCGTGTAGCCGCACGACCAGCGCGCTCGACTCGTCATCGGTCAACTCGAGCCAGAGGCGCACCACCCAGCCGTTCTGGTTCGGGTCATTGGCCGCGTTGTTGTTGTCGAGATGCAGCCCCCAGCGGCATTCGCGCATCGTGTTGGGCTGCATCCTCAGCAGCTGGACGCGCCCGAAGCGCGCTCCGATCGACTCGACGTATTTGACGATCGTGGGGCAGCGCTTGGCGTTCTCGGTCCAGACTCCGTCGAGGTCAGGCTTGCCGTACGCCTCGAATCCCTTCAGCTCGAGCTCGCCGGTGGCCGATGTGATCGGCGCCAGGTTGGTCGTAGGGTCGCTGGCGTAGGTCGTGTAAATCAGATCCTCGTATTCCTGCCTGGGGATCTCCGGGCCGTCGTACTTCTTCAGCAGCAGGTACCCGCCTCCGGCCTGGACCTTCGGCATGCGGTAATGGGGCGTCTGGCGCTGGGTCAGCGACCGCCGCCGGATCCCGGTGGCCTTCAGGATCCGTTTCGTTTGCTCGTTCTTCAGAGCGGACTTGATTCGCTGCGCGTGCTCGTTCTGCAGAGCTGAGGAGATGGTGGACACGGCACTCCAATGGGGGTCGTTTCTGCTTTAGCGGCGACATTCTGTCATCCGCGACGGCGTCGCTGTCAGTACGTCGATCCGGCCAGTCTCGGCGAGCCATTCGCCCGGACGCCGGGTCAGCGCGGGCGAAGGTAGCACCCGACTCACCCGAGAGCGCGGCGCGTACGTTTGCCCGCCTGGCGGGGCAAAGTCGCCCTGCATTCCCGCTCGGTGCCGTGCGTAACGTTAGCCCGGCCCCATCGTCATCGAAGGCCGACTACCGTCCGCCCTGTGCTGGCGGAACGGAACCTCCGCCGCCCCCCGCAGACGACGGCCACGCAACACCGTCGCCGTTGAGTTGACGTGTACCCCAGCCCAGCGGCGAGTCGCGCAGGCGGCGCATGATCGCGTCCGCGACCGCACGCTCGTCGATTCGGTACTCCCCGTGCTCGATTTCGAACTTGATCGACGCCAGCTTCATCTGTTGAGTCTCGTCCATGAGACTTGCCTCCTGTGTCGGCCCGCACAGCATAGTGCCGAGCAGGAGGACCCGAGGGCGCCGCGCAGGCGCAGGAGAGCCGCGACGGGGCCGCGTAACACGCAGGAGGATCGCGAGCGGGCCGCGCTAAGAGCTCGCCGCAGCGCCGGTCGTCGGAACGACGCCTTGCAGCCGTGCGAACACGATGATCCGCTGCGCGGCGCTGTAGAGTGGATTGCACGCCGACAGCACGAGCCGCTCATAGCCGACGTTCTTCGTCACCCAAAGGGCGGTCGGCAGCACGATCCGGTGGTACTGGACCACGTAGGTGAAGCGGCCGTAGGGCATCGTCAGCACGATCGGGTCGCCGGGCTTGAGCGCGTCGATGTGCCGGAACGGAGCAAGATAGGTGGTGCGGTGGCCAGCGATCGCAACCGTCTGACCTAGCCCCGGAAACGCCGTCGCCGGGTAATGCCCTGGCCCCTTTTCGAGGCTCTCCGTGTCGGTGCCCTGGATCACGTCGTAGGAGACGCCCAGCTTTTTGATCGCGATCACGCCGATCGCGTCGCCGGTCGCCACTTGACGGGCCTCGCGCCGTGCCAGGTAGCTGATCTGCCGCCGGCGGGTGGCCAGCTTGCTGAGCGCGTGTCGGTCGACCGGCGACAGCGGGGCGCTGTGGTAGCTCAAGTAGCGCTTGTCGATCTGGCTGCGCTTGACGAGCGCGATCACGGCGGTCACCGGCTCCTGCCAGAGGATCGTCACGCCGGCGTCGATCACCAGCAGCAGCCCCGAGATGATCAGCACCGAGGAGACATCCCGGATCAGCCGCCGGGTACGCGAGCGCCGGCGAGACCTCCGGGAGTCGACCGGTTGCAGCCAGCTCATCGCCGTAAAGCCGACTCGGTGCCGCCGAGCGAGCCGGGCCCCGCATAGGTGATCGGGCCGCGCACGGTGACCGCGGCCTGCTCGGGACGTTGCGCGCGCGCCTGCTGGACCGCGAGCACGATCACGGACGCCACGCACCCGAGGACCACGCTCCACTCGATCGCCGCCACGATTCCAACGTGACCTCCGGCGAGCAACAACACCCCGCCCCACGCCACTTGCACCGGGGTCAGGCCGAACGTGACCGCGTAGTAGAGGACCACGAGGACAGGTGGCGCCAAGCCGACGAGCACGAACGTCAGCAGTACCGCAGGACGCGGTCGGAGCTCAGGGTTGACGATCCACATCCAGAGATGCAGCGCGGGCACCAGCAACGCAGCCGCGAACGGATTCTCGACCCAGATCGCGATCGCCACCGCGCACAGCACTAACAGCACCGCGGCGCCGCCTCCGGGGTTGCACGGCTGGCCGGGCCGCCGGCCGTCCTTCGGCTCGCCCCCGACGAGCCCGATCAGGACCGGCCGCAGGACGATGAACGCCAGCGCTAGCAGCAGCAGGAGGCCAACAAGGATCGCTATCCCGGCGGCGTGCAGGGGCACCGTACCGGCGAGCACCGGGCCCGGCGGCGCGACCTTGATCAAGCCCATCAGCATCAGCGTCTCGACGAGCAACACCGCCAGCACGAACGGCAACGCGCCGGCTAGCACCCAGATAACCCAGCGCACGAGTGGATGACCGCGACGGCGCACGCGCGCGACCGCGTCCACGGTCGCCATCAGCACCGGCAGAACCAGGGCCAACACGAACACCCGAACCGCCCACGCTGGCACAACCATCCCAGAGAACAGTAGGTACGCAGACGGCCCCGGGACCGTGTTCCCTGACTCGAGCGCGCTGATCGTGCTCAGCACGGTCCGCCCGAGCGCGGTGACTTGCGCCGGACCTTGAACGGGCTCACCCGGAGCCGGGCCACGTTCGCCCGCGAGGGACAGCAGTACCGCCGGGTAGCCGTAGACGCCGAAGGGGCCCTGTTCACCGACCGTCATCGGTAGCGCCAGATGGGCGAACTGCCCGGCGAAGCTGGTGCCGCCTGGAGCCAGGGAAGCCTGCGAGGCGAGTGCGGCGGCGACCGTTTTCCGGAGCGTCGGCGGCGCCACCCGCTGACCACCTGACCACGGAACCACGATCGGGTAGTGGATCTCCGAGCCCGCCAGGTCGCCGAGCACGATCACCGCGTCGACCGGCCCGGCGAGGGTGCGCGCAAGCTGCAGCGAGCCGGCGGCGCCGACCGAGCCGCTGGTCGAGACCAGCATCACCGACCGTCGCTGGGTCTCGCCGGAGAGGACTTGGGCGAGCTCGATCAGCGTGGCCGTGCCCGAGAGATCGGCGGTCGCCGGAGATCCCAGCGCATCGCGATGAGCGACTATCACGATGCTGGCGCCGGTCGACCCGGCGAGCGTCCCGGTGACCGTCTCCAGCCTTCGGGTTCCCACGACCGTCCGTGCCTTGAAGACGTCGGTGGAGACGGTCAGGCCGTCGCGCCTGAACGCGCCGACGACCGCGGAGGCCAACGCGTCGTCGCCGTCGGACCCAGGCCGGCGATACGGGTACTGCGCCGCGAGCCTGTTCATCGTCGAATACGCGGTCCCCCCGTTGAACGCGTCCGGCGCGAGTGTGGCGCCAAGAGGTCCCTGCTGACCTACGAGCGAGAACCCGAGCACGATCACCGCCAGCCCGACGAGGACCAGCCCCGTCCGGTAGATGCGGGGATCTAGCATCGCGGCAAGAGGTTATCCGGCCCGAGGAAGGGATTGGATGGCGCCAGGCTACCCTTTCCTAGCAAGGAAAGAAGGATCTTTGTCCGATCACTCAGCGCGCATCCTGCTCGTCGACGATGAGCAGTCGATTCAGACGCTGCTCTCCTATCCCCTACGCAAGGAAGGCTACGAGGTGGTTCAGGCGAGCGACGGACGCCAGGCCCTCGAACGCTTCGACGAGCAGGCATTTGACCTCGTCGTGCTGGATCTGATGCTGCCACGAATCGACGGTCTTGAAGTCTGCCGGAGGCTGCGCAGTCGCAGCTCCGTGCCGATCATCATGCTTACCGCAAAATCCGAGGAAATCGACAAGGTGGTCGGGCTCGAGCTCGGCGCGGACGACTACATTACGAAGCCGTTCTCGCTGCGCGAGTTCTCCAGTCGGATCAAGGCGGCGCTGCGTCGCGCCGAGATGAGCCGCCCCGAGGAGACGGCGCCCGACGAGGCGCCGCTGCTGGTCCGTGAGCTGCGGATCGACTTTCCGAAGCGCACGGTTCGCGTACGCGGGTCCGAGAGCGAGCTGACGTTCGTCGAATTCGAGATCCTGTCGGCGCTGGCCCGAGCGCCCGGACGGGTGTTCACGCGCGACATGCTGCTGTCTCGCATCTGGGGAGACTCGGCCTACCGAGATCAGCGCACGATCGACGTTCACATCCGTCACCTGCGCGAGAAGATCGAGCGCGATCCAAAAGATCCCGAGTATCTGTTCACGGTGCGCGGCGTCGGATATCGGTTCCGCGACACCGAGCCCTAGCGGAGGCCGCGGGTGCGATTATCGCTCGCCAACAAACTGGTGCTGGTGTTCTCAGCGGTCACGCTGGTCGCGATCGCCGCGCTTTACATTTACCTCGCCCCGGGACTGCAGACACGACTGCTCGATCAGAAGCTGGGGGCGCTGGCCGGGTCGGCGCGTCAGAACTCTGGTTCGGTCGCGCAGGCGGTCGAGAGCTCGGCGTCCCTGCGTGGCGTCAAGCAAGAGGTCGATGCAGCCGCCCGGAACTCGGGTGATCGGGTGACGCTGCTCAGCGTCGCGCTGGTGCAAGGCGGACTGCAGGTCTCGCTGAAGGCGGATTCGAGCACCCCGGTCACAGCGCAAACGCTCGGCTTCCCAGTGGCCTACAAGGCGGCGAGCACCGGCAAGCTGGTCACAGGCACCGAGTCGACCGGAGCTGGAAGCTTCGCCGAAGCTGCCTACCCGTTCACGCACGCCGGCGGGATCGCGGTGGTTGTCTACTCGGCGTCGGTGTCCGATGTGGTGCGCAGCGTGGCGATCGTTCGCCACGAGATCCTGGTGGCCGGAGGGATCGCGCTGCTGCTCGGGCTCGTCGGCAGCTATCTGGTGGCGCGGGCGCTAGCGCGCCGGGTCAAGCGGCTCGAGGGAGCGGCTGAGCAAGTCGCCGCCGGCAACTTTCGGCACCCGATCACCGTCGACTCAACCGACGAGCTGGGGCAGCTGGCGGTCGCGTTCAACGAGATGCAGCGCCAGCTCCTGCAGCTCGAGCTCGCGCGCAAGAAGTTCATCGCCACCGCGTCGCACGAGCTGCGCACTCCAATCTTCTCGCTCGGCGGTTTCGTCGAGCTGCTCGAGGACGACCAACTCGAGCCGGAAACCCGCCGCCGGTTTCTCGACCAGCTGCGCCACCAGGTCGAGCGGTTGCGCAAGCTGTCGGTGGATCTGCTCGATCTCTCGAGGCTCGAATCGGGCTCGCTCGAGTTGCGGCCAGAGGAAGTCGACCTCAGCGAGCTCACCCGCTCGGTGTCCGGAGAGTTCGAGCCGGCCCTCGCCCAACATGACTCGCAGCTCGAGCTGCAGCTGAGAGGACGCCCGATTACCGCGGTCTGCGATCCGGTGCGAGTCGCGCAGATCGTCAGGATCTTGATCGACAACGCCCTCACTCACACCCCCACGGGAACCAGGATCGTGGTCACCGCCGGGCGGGAGAACGGCTGCATCCGGCTGGCGGTTCGCGACGACGGCGAAGGCATCGAGGACCAGGCAGCGCCGCGGGTCTTCGAGCCCTTCTACACCGCTGATGGTGCGCAGGGTTCTGGTCTCGGTCTCGCGATCGCGAGCGAGCTCGCCGAGCGGATGGCCGGTCGCCTCTCGGTGCACTCGACACCGGGAGATACGACGTTCACGCTCGAGATTCCAAGCTGACTGTCGATCACCGGCTCGGCGGGCGGGTAAGAATGAGTGGCCGATGACCGCACCAGGGACATCTCAGAACGCCAAGCGGTCACTTGTGCTCGAGCTTGCTCAGCGCCTGCGTGAGCGGGTGCTGCCCGAGCTGGGGTCGCACGCGGGACGGCGTGAGCAGGGCGACGGAGCAGGTGGCGACATCACCTTCGCGGTCGATGCGCTCGCCGAGCAGGAACTGGATCAGTTCGTCGCCGAGCGCGCGCCGCGGATGGCCTACTACTCGGAGGATCGCGGGCTGGTCGCCGCGAGCGAGGCGACGGACGTGCTGATCGTGGACCCGATCGACGGCACTCGGCCGGCGATGGCGGGGCTCGAGTCCGCCTGCGTGTCGGTCGCACTCGCACCGCTGGGCGACGGTGACCCGACGATGGGCGACGTGCAGCTCGGCTGCGTCGTCGAGATCAAGTCCGGCGACTGGTTCCTGGCCGAGCGGGGCTTGGGGATCGAGGCCACGCGTCCGGTCAAGCTCAGTAGCGCTACCGAGGTCGCGCGGATGTTCTGGAGCTATGGCTTCCGGGGTCGTCCGGCGCGCCCGACGGTCGAGGTGCTAGGCGATTTGATCGACGCGTCGTCGGTCGGCGGCGGCACGTTCGAGCTCGGTTCGCAGGCCTTCGGGATGACCAGGATCGCGACCGGCCAGCTCGATGCGGTGGTCGAGGTCGGCTCCCGCCTGATCGACGACGTGCCGGGGATCCGTGCGGAGTTCGAGCGCGTCGGCGGAGGTCAGGTGCTCAACAACTCCCCCTACGATCTCGCCGCTCCGTGGCTGTGCCTTGCCGAAGCGGGGGGCGCGATCACCGACGGCTGGGGCAACCCGCTTGACTCGCGACCGCTGCTCGGCTCGGGGCACGAGTTTCAGATCTCCTCGATCTCGGCGGCCAACTGGACGCTTCATCGGCGGCTGCTAAGCGCGATCACCCGGGGAGTCGAGCGTCTGAGACGGCTACATTCCTAGCGCTCTGTATATCTTGCGCACCTGCTCCGCTGTCGCGGCTTACTCCGGATCCGCTCGCTTGTAGCGGCCCTCGCCGATGCTTCAACCAGTCTTCGTCGCCACTAAGCACCTATCCGACTACGCGAGCATCGTCGGGCGCACGCTGATTGACGAGATCCAGGAGCGCGCCGCGCGACTAGCGGGAAAGCGCATCCTGCACATCTCGGCGACGGCCTTCGGGGGTGGCGTCTCGGAGATCCTCTACACGCTCGTTCCATTGATGGTCGATATCGGGCTGGAGTGCGAGTGGCAAGTGATCTACGGTCGCGAGGAGTTCTTCAATGCAACCAAGATCATGCACAACGCCCTTCAGGGCAACCCCCTGGACCTAATTGATGAGCAATGGGAGACCTGGCTGCACTACAACGAGATCAATGCGCGCGAACTGTCCGAGGGTTGGGACGTGTGCATCGTCCACGATCCCCAGCCGGCCGCGCTGGCGTCGCTCGTGCCGGAGAAGGCGCGGTTGTGGGTGTGGCGCTGCCACATCGACCTCTCGACGCCTCATCCCACGACCCTGGCACACTTGATCCCGTACCTGGAGCCGTATCCCGCAGCGGTCTTTCACATCCCGCAGTACGTCCCCGAGCAGATGGATGGACGGGCGCGTATCTTCCCGCCGGCGATCGATCCGCTCGCGCCCAAGAACATGGCGTTCTCGCCCGAGGACGCACACTACATCTGCGAGCAGTTCGGCATCGACGTCGACCGCCCGCTGCTGTGCCAGATCTCGCGCTTTGACCCGTGGAAGGATCCGATGGGAGTGATCGATGCCTACCGGATCGTCAAGGAGCAAATGCCCGAAGCCCAGCTGGCGCTGGTCGGCTCGATGGCGACCGATGATCCGGAGGGCTGGGACTTCTTCAACGCCACGATCGCGCACGCTGACGGCGACCCGGATATCCACATCCTCAACAACCTCAACAACGTCGGTGCGATCGAGGTCAACGCGTTCCAGTCACACTGCGACGTGGCGATCCAGAAGTCAACGCGAGAGGGGTTCGGCTTGACAGTGACTGAGGCAATCTGGAAGGCGCGACCGTTTGTGGGTGGTGCCGTAGGTGGAATCCCCCTGCAGGTGACCAACGGGGAGACGGGATTCTTGGTCAGCACGGTCGAGGAGTGCGCGCAGCGCTCGCTCGAGATCTTGCAGGACCCGGGACTTGGCAAGCGGCTTGGACGAGCCGGCAAGGAGGCGGTGCGCCAGCGGTTCTTGACGCCCCGCCTGCTGCGCGATTGGCTACGCCTGTTCGAGGAGCTTGGGGCCTGAGATGGCCGAGACACCGTTGGTACTGGTATCTAACCGCGGCCCGGTCACGTTCGAGCCCGATGGCGGCGTCCGCCGCGGAACCGGTGGACTGGTGACCGCGCTGATCGGCTTGGCCACGCATCGAGAAGTGACCTGGATCGCCTCGGCGATGACCGAGGAGGATGTCCGCGCTGCCGACGAGCACGACGGCCGTCCATTTCCGGTCGAGGCGCCGGGCGGCGGCGAGTACAACGTCAAGTTGGTCGCATCGGACCCCGAGGCCTACGACCGCTTCTACAACATCATCGCCAATCCGATGCTGTGGTTCATCCAGCATTACCTGTGGGATCTCTCCAACGCACCCGATATCAGGCGCAACGAGACTGAAGCGTTCGAGTTCGGATACAACGCTGTCAACGAGGACCTCGCGCGGGCTGTGCTCGAGGAAATCGAGGACGTCGAGAACCCGGTGGTGATGGTTCACGACTACCACCTCTATACCTTGCCTGGGTTGATCAGGCACGCCCGTCCCGACGCGTTCCTGCACCACTTCGTCCACATCCCCTGGAGCCAATCCGACTTCTGGCGAGTGCTGCCGACGATGATCCGCGAGGAGATCTACCGGGGAATCCTGTCCAACGACATCATCGGCTTTCACACCCGCTCCTACAGGCGCAATTTCCTGCAGTGTTGCGAGGATCTGCTCGGCCTCGACGTGGACACAGAGCGTGGGGTGGTGTTCTTTGAGGACCGTGAGGTTTGGGTGCGGGCATATCCACTCCCGATTGACCCTCACGCGGTCGAGGAGGTTGCCGCCCGGCCGCGCACCGCGCGATTCGAGGACGAGCTGCTGCGCCGCCGGCGGGACCACCTGATTCTCCGTGTTGATCGCGCGGACTTGAGCAAGAACGTGCTGCGCGGGTTCAGCGCGTTCGACGTGTTCCTCGATCAGCATCCCGAGTTCCGGGAGAAGGTGACTTTCATCGCGCAGCTGATGCCGTCGCGAACCGACATACCGGAGTATGCGGAGTACCTGGAACGGATCGAGGCGGTGGTCGCGGTCGTGAATCATCGCCACGGGTCGCCGGACTGGATGCCGATTCAGCTGAAGCTGCGCGACGACCTCGAGGAGGCCGTCGCAGCCTACAAGCACTACGACGTGCTGATCGTGAACGCGATGTTCGACGGGATGAATCTCGTCGCCAAGGAGGGGCCGATGGTCAACGAGCGGGCGGGGTCCTCGATCCTGTCGGAGAATACCGGCGCCCACGAAGAGCTAGCTGAATACGCGCTGTCGGTAAATCCGTTCGATATCCAGGCGCTTGCCGATTCGATTCACGCGGCGCTGACGATGCCCGAAGACGAGCGGCGACGGCGCCACGAAGGGCTGAAGTCGATCGTCACCGCACGCAACCCGGGAGACTGGATCGACGAGCAGCTGGCCGACATCCGCAAGAAAGAGCCGTCCTAGCGCTGCGGGTGGCCTTGCGATGACGCGCGCTAGTGGAGCGTGCGGTGCTCGGCCAGCATCGCGACGTACTCGTCGATACGGCGGGCGCGGGTCTCGGGACGCTTGGCGTCGTAGACTCGGTACAGGAAGCTGTAGCGCTGGGAGCTCCCGAGGGTGGAGAAGAACTCGCGCGCGGCCGGGTTGCGGTCGAGCGCCAGCGCGAAATCGTCGGGCACGGTGACGCTGCTCTGTGAGGCGTAGGCGGCCTCCCAGCGGCCGTCTTTGATCGCCGCCTCAATTTGAGCCTGCCCGGCGGGCTGCATTCGCCGCTCGTCGACCAGTCGCTGCGCCTTCTCGCGGTTGATCCGGGACCATTTGCTGCGAGGCCCCCGGGGAGTGAACCGCTGAAGCCAGAAGGCCTCGTCGTAGGACTCCTTCTGACCGTCGATCCAGCCGTGACAGAGCGCCTCCTCGAGCGCCTGCACGTAGGTCACGGTGCGGCGCGGCGCGCCCTTCTTGGCAATCTTCAGCCAAACGCCGCTCGAGCTGTGGTGATGCTCGGCGAGCCATTCGCTCCAGGCTTGCTGGTCGGGCAACTCGAGCGTCGGCAGATCGCGCCTGGGGGCCATCGAGGGATCAGCTTAGATCGGCGCGAGAGCGAGACCGCTCGCGCGGCCGCGGCGGGCGGGAGGGGCGGGCGAAGGTCGTTCCGAGAAACAGTCGCTATAGTCGCCACCGGCCGCGACGCCACCAGCACCATGCCCGAACAAGCACCGATCTACGACCTCGTGCTGCTGCTCTCGACGAGCGCTCCCGAAGATCGGCGAGCGAAGATCCTCGCCGACGTCGAGACGGCGATTTCGGCCGCCGGTGGGTCGATCGAGCGCAACGACGACTGGGGCGTTCGCCGGCTGAGCTACCGGATCACCCATCAGATCGACGCCGAATACCACTTGCTGCAGTTCACCGGGCCGCCATCGCTGCTCGAGACGCTGAACTACACGCTCCGGATCACCGATGGCGTGCTGCGTTCCCGGATCATCAAGGTGCTTCCCGGGACCCCCCCGGCGCCCGACTCGCCTCCCCCCGTGGTCGCTGGAGCGTCAGCGGGTGCGTCTGGCGGCGCGCCCGTAACCGACGAGTAGCAAGCGCGGGCTAAGCTGCGCGAGCGGCGGATCCCGCCGGCCGCTGCACCTCAGCGCGAACCAGCGGCGCGACCTTGGTCCCGAACAGCTCGATCGAGCGCATCACATCGCCGTGGGCGACCGCCCCGACGCTCATCTGCCCGATATAGCGTTGGTTGCCGAACAAATCGCGCTCGAACAAGATTTTCTCGGCCACCTGCTCCGGGGAGCCGACCGCGAGTGCGCCCCGAGGGGAGCGGAGCGCCTCGTACTGCGCCCGTCCGGCCGGCGGCCAACCCCGCTCCTTCCCGATTCTGTTCATCATCGCCAGATACGACGAAGCGAACGCGGTGTCGGCCTGGACCGTGCTCTCGCCGACGAACGCGTGCGTGTTGATCGCGATCTTCGCCTGCGCCGGATCATGGCCAGCCGCGCTCAACGCCTCCCGGTAGAGCTCGACCAGCGGCGCGAACCGCTCCGGTTGGCCGCCGATGATCGCCACGGTCAGGGGCAGTCCTAGCGCCCCGGCACGGACCACTGACTGCGGAGTGCCGCCGACCGCGATCCAGATCGGCAGCTCCGGCTGGACTGGACGGGGCCATACGCCGGCGTTCTCGAGCGGCGCGCGGTGAGCCCCGGACCAGCTCACATACGTCGACTCCCGAATCTTCAGCAACAACCCCAGCGTCTCCGCGAACAGCTCGTCGTAGTCATCGAGGTCGTAGCCGAACAGTGGGAAGGACTCGATGAACGAGCCGCGCCCCGCCATGATCTCAGCGCGTCCCCCGGAGATCAGATCGAGGTGCGCGAACTGCTGGAACACGCGCACCGGATCATCGGAGCTGAGCACTGTGACCGCGCTTGCGAGACGAATGCGCTCGGTCCTTGCCGCGATCGCCGCGAGCGCGACTGTCGGGGAGGAGACCAGGAAGTCGGGCCGATGATGCTCGCCCACCGCAAACACATCGAGACCCAGCTGGTCGGCCAACGTGGCCTCCTCCAGCAGGTCGCGCATCCGTTGCTCTGGACTGACGCCTGAGGCCAAGTCCGCGAAGGTGGCAAGCCCGAGTTCCATGCCAGCGAGCATAGCAGTTAGTTGTGCAGGCAACTACCTTCGGGAACGTCGCCTCGGACCTGCGCTGGCGCATCCTCGAGTCCGGGATCGTCGCCGCGAAGCTAGGAAGGCGCATCCACGAGCGCCTTCGCGTGCTGGCGCTCGGGTGTGATGCGAACCACGTTCCAGGCCAGGCCAACGCGACTCATCAGCGAGATGATCAGTCCCGAGGGATCGAGCTCCCAGGGACGCAGGCCGTGGTAGGCCGAACGGGGAAACGCGTGGTGGTTGTGATGCCACGATTCGCCGAGCGAGAGCACCGCCAGCCAGCCCACGTTGGTCGAGCGGTCGTCGATGTCGAAGCGGCGGCTGCCGAAGAAATGGCAGACGGAGTTCACCGACCACGTGATGTGGTGAACAAAGAATATCCGCACCAACCCTCCCCACACCAGGCCGCGCAGCGCCCCGTCAAGGGTGAAGCCATGCAGGATGAACCCGGCAAGCGTGGGGATCAGGAGCGATAGGAAGGCGAGCAGCGGAAACCAGCGACCGATCCGTCGCATCGCAGGATCCTCGTAGAGCTCGGACGCGTAGCGCCTCCAGTCGGCCTGACCCTGCGTCTCCATCAGCCAACCCACGTGCGCATGCCAGAGCCCGGCCAGCCCGCTTCCGTGGCCCACGTGGGGGCTGTGGGGATCGCCCTCGCGGTCGGTGTGGGCGTGGTGCTTGCGATGATCGGCGACCCAGTCGAGAACTGAGCCCTGCATCGACAGCGACCCCAGCACCGCGAACAGCCGCTCGAGCTGGGGATACGTTTGAAAGGCGCGATGAGTCAGCAGCCGGTGGTAGCCCACGGTCACGCCCACGGCCGTCAGCAGATACATAGCCGCGAGGATCCCGAGATCGATCGCGTCGACCGCCCGGTTCCATAGCAGCACGACCGCGACCAGCACGCCGATGAATGGGACAACGACGCCAAGCAGGTTCGCGTTGCGCTCAAAGCGGCTCACGAGTGCAGGATCTCACTCTTTCTGGGTGATTTCTTCGACCGATCTCGACGTCGCGAAGCCGAAAACTCGTATGCTTCGCACAAATCCGGCGTGGGAGTGCCTGCAGTCGAGCCGTGTGTTGGGACACCGCCGCTCCCGCGCTTGCCTATCCGATCGACATGTGCTCGTAACCCAGGTACAGCCGAGCCGCCCACGACACGGGGTCGCGGGCGAAGTAGCGTTGCAGGGCATCGCCCCGTAGCGCGTCGTCCAGTCCCGCCATGATCATCGACTGATCGAGCACCAGCCGCCGGTGCCCGATTGCACCGGTCTTTGGATTGACCGCGTCATAGAAACCGCCGTCGGAGCTGTAGCTACCGGGGTAGCGCGTGCGCAGCGCGACGATGTTGGCGTAGGCCCTCCGTGGCAGGAGCGGCAACGCGATCACCGAGGCGTGCGGGCTGACGGTGTCCTCGGTGGCGCAGGGCGCGCACTGAGAGAGGCGCTTGCCGGGCGGGAAGGCGATGCCCTCGGCACCATAGGTGCCGTAGTTCCCGCTGTCATCCGGCGTGCTCGACGGCGACAGGCCCCACACCGGGTAGTGCAGTACATGAGTCGCGTAGCTGACCTGAACCTCAGCCCAGCGAAGGTCGTCCAGGCCAAAGCTGTGCGGTCCCCAGCGTGTCTCGGGCACGACCAAATTGGCCATCAGGCCCTCGAACATCCCACCCGCCCAAGTGGGGACGAACGTCAGCGAGGCGCCGGGGTAGGTGTAGTGACCCTCCCACACGTTGAACCGCTGGCCCGATTGTGGATCTCTGTAGGTCTGCCAGTAGCCCGCGACCGGCCACTGGCCTTGCGTGGAGAAGTCCGGATCGGTCGAGCACTGCTTGGGAGGAAGCGTTCGCCACGTTCGCCACCAGACATTGCCGGGCATCTGGCGTAGGCCCATGCCGATGTAAATCGCGATCCGAGGATCGCTGTAGAGCGCGCCGTTGTGATAACCGGCGGGGCCTTGGTCGACGTAATAGCCGCCGTACATCTGGCCGGTCGCCGGGTCGCCGGGTAGCGCCGCGTTCGTGTTGCAGGCATTCTCGGTTCGGTTGTCGTAGAAGACGGCGAAGTTCATCGGCGCGAGCAGGTGGTCGACCAGCGCGCGCAGCCGAGGCAGGGCCTCGCGGACCTCGATCAGACCGGACGCATACCAGCCGTTGTCGACCGCCGAGACGAACCAGCAGTTGTCCTGACTGGGCGTCGTCTCGGTGCAGTCGCCCTGTCCCGGGTTGATCAGGACCTTGCCGTCGTTCGTGTCGTACCACTGATACAGGAAGCCGTCGTAGCGCTTCAGCGAAGCGACCTCGTTCAGCGTCGCGGCGACCATCGACTCAGCCCGCGCACTGCCGACCAGCCCCAGGTCCCGGGCCGCGACCGCTGCCCACAGGTAAACGCCGATGTCCGCGGCGGACGTGTATGCGCCGCGGGTGGCACCGGGGCCGAGGTTGTCCAGCGGCAGATGCGTGGTCGGGTCGACGTCGCCCGCGTAGAACTTCCAGGTGTCGCTGGCAATTTGGCGCAGTGCCGAGCGCTGCGTGGAACCGAGCGCGCCGCCGCGAGCTTGGGCCGACGCCGCGAGCGGCAGCGAGAGAACAACCACCGCCGCGCACACGGCAGCGACCAGCGCGCGAGCGCTCCCGCCGGACGTGCGGACCAGCCAGGTAACGAACATCGCTACTGCGCGGCGAAGGTCGAATGCAGCCCGCCGACCGAGCTGTCGCCCACCCACACGTCGAACGGCCCCGGCTCGAGCGTGAACTGACCCTGTTCGTTGTAGAAGCCGAGGTTCTGCGGTCCGAGCTTGAACGTGAGGGTTCGTGACTGCTTAGGAGCCAGCGTCACTCGCTGGAAGCCCTCGAGCTTACGGACCGGCTGCAGGATGCTCGTATCGCTCTCGTGGATGTAGAGCTGCACGACATCGTCGCCGGGCACCGACCCCGTGTTGGTGATCTGCGCGCTTGCGGTAAGCGAACCATTGGCGGGCAGAGTTGTCCGCGACAAGTCCAGGTTAGATAGCGAGAAGCTGGTATACGAGAGGCCGTAGCCGAACGGGTACTGCGGCGTGTTCGGCACGTCCAGATATTTGGAGGTGTATTTGTTGTTGGGGTCGAACGGCCTGCCGGTCGGGAGCTCGTTATAGGAGATCGGTATCTGTCCAACGTCGCGAGGGAACGACATCGGCAGCTTGCCGCCGGGGTCAACCTTTCCAAACAGCACGTCAGCGACCGCGTCACCGCCCTCGGTGCCCGGGAACCATGACTCGATGAGCCCCGGCGCATTGTCCGCCAGCCAGGGGATCGTCAGCGGCCGGCCGTTCATCAGCACCACCACGTAGGGCTTTCCGGTCGCGGCGATCGCCTGCACCAGCGCGAGCTGCTGTCCTGGCAAGCCGATCATGCTTCGCGATGAGGCCTCGCCGCTGTCGCTCGCGGGCTCGCCGACGACGACGACCGTGGCGTCCGCGCCCTGGGCGGCGCTGACCGCGGCACCGAAGCCGCTCGTCGTAGTGCAGTTGGCATCGCATCCTTGGGCGTAGCTGACGTTGGCGCTCGGCAGCGCCGCCTTGATCCCATCCAGAACGGGGACCACCTTGCCCTGAGCGATGTCATAGCCGATTGGGACGTCGGGTCCAAGCTGGTCGCTCGGGCTGTCGGCGAGCGGCCCGACCACCGCGACCGAGTGAAGGCTCGTGCTCAGCGGTAACGCGTGGTTGTTGTCGTTGAGCAGCACCATCGACTTGTCCGCGGACGTCCGCGCCGCTGCGAGGCTCGCGGGTGTCAGCTCGGCGTGCTGCACACGCGAGGGATCCGTGTACGGGTGAGAGAACATTCCCGCTAGGTACTTCAGCGTCAGCACGTGTCGGACGGCGTCGTTGAGCCGTCCCATCGTGATCTTTCCGGAGGCGAGCAGCTGCGGGCCGAAGTTGGCGTAGGTCGAGTATTGGCTGGTCGGGCCCACCGTGACCGCCATCTCGATGTCGACCCCGGCCGTCAACGCGAGCCGCGCGGCGTCCGCGCCGTTGGATGCGAAGCCGAACGCCTCCAGCTCCTGTACCGCTTGGTAGTCGCTGACGACGGTGCCCCCGAACCCCCACTCCTGTCGGAGAATCGTTTGCAAGGTGTAGGGGTTGGCGGTATTGGGCACTCCGTTGAGCGAGTTGAACGAGCTCATCACGGTCGCGACGCCCGCGTCGACTGCCGCCTTGTATGGCGGTAGGTAGTCGTTGAACAACTGCTGGGTCGACATGTCGACGGTGTTGTATTCCCGGCCTGCGACCGGAGCGCCGTAGGCCGCGAAATGCTTGACGGTGGCGGCCATCTTGTTCAGGGCGCCGAAGTTGCTGCCCTGGTAGCCGCGGACCTTGGCCGCGGCGATCGCGGACCCCAGATACGGATCTTCCCCCGCGCCCTCGACCACGCGGCCCCAGCGCGGGTCACGGCTGATGTCGACCATTGGGTTGAAGGTCCACTTCAGTCCGTCCGCAGTCGCCTCGGCGGCCGACACCGACTCGTCGTTCTGCACCGTGGCGGGATCCCAGGTCGACGCTTCGCCGATCGGCACGGGGAACAGCGTCTTGTAGCCGTGGATCACGTCGAGGCTGAAGATCAGCGGGATGTGAAGCCGAGACTGCAGGGCGGCCTGCTGCACCTGATTGATGTTGTTGACGCCAGTGAGGTCGAGAACCGAGCCGATCTGGCTGTTCTTGGCCCACGTCAACAGGTCGCCTGGTGTGCCGTTGGGCCCGTTCGGCCCGGCCATTTCCAGCTGGCCGAACTTTTCGGCGACGGTCATCCGCCTGAGCAACGAGTTAACGTCGGCGTTGATCGCCCGCAGGTTGACCGGCGCCTGACTCGCGCTCCCGCGGGCATGCCGCACGCTCGTACGGGCGAGCGTGGTGCTCGCGGCGGTCGACGCCGCCGAACGTCCGATCACGAGCACCGCCAAGGCGGCGATGAACAAAGCCAAGCCTGCGCCAAATCCAAGGCGGCGCCTGGGCTCAGCCCAGACCACCCGCACGACACGATCGGCCATAACTCCCTCTCCTCCCTCGCTCTGCTCGACGCGCACCGACGTACCCCTCGAGCAACCGACCCAAACAACGATCTGATGTGCGATCGGCGGGGGCGCCCGTCCGCGAAGCGCTTGGGACGGGCGCGACCGCCGTTTACGGACCAGGCTGACGACCGGATCACCACCACTCCACGATGATCTGGAAGGCGGTGGGGGCCGTACACCTGTTGCACTTGAGAGCAATGTTTCGATCGAGCCGACGCAGCGACTTACGCGCCCTCGCCGACGAGGAGCTGATGCAGCTGGTCCGCGACGGCGACGCGCGGGCATTCGAAGTGATCTTTGATCGCCACGCAGGCGCCGCTTTCTCGCTCGCTTACCGCATGTGCGGGCGGCGGGCGACCGCAGAGGATGTTGTCCAGGAGACGTTCCTGTCGTTGTGGCGGAGCGGCGCGCGATACGACCGGGCCCGAGGGAGCGTGCGCTCCTGGGTGTTGAGCGTGGTCCGCAATCGTGCGATCGATGCCTTTCGCCGAACCGCCGCCCGAGACAGCCGCGATCTTCCTGACCAGAGAATCGCCCAACTGCTCGCCGCGCCCGAGTTGACCGACAAGGAGGTCGAGCGTCGCGACGACGCGCGACTCGTCCGCGGCGCGCTCGGAGCTCTGCCTCCCGACCAGCGGCAGGTGATCGAGCTCGCGTACTTCGGAGGCTTTACCCACACGCAAATCGCCGAGATGCTGGATCTCCCCGCGGGAACGGTGAAGGGTCGGATGCGCCTGGGGCTGAGCAAGCTGCGAATCGCGCTTGGAGACATGACAGGAGCGGTGGTATGACCGCGGTGCGATGGCGCGGGCGGTGGTATGACCGGAGAGGAATGATGGGGACCGTGGTATGACCGGAGGCGACCCGATGTCCCAGAACCACGACTGCAGCGGCGACGCGGCCGCCTACGCGCTCGGCGCGCTGGAGCCGGCGGAGGCGGAAGCCTTCCGGCGCCACCTATGCGAGTGCGCCATCTGCCGGGACGAGCTCGCACAGTTTCGGCATGGGGTCAACGCGCTGCCGCTGGCCGCCCCGCAAGTTGCGGCGAGCCGAGGTCTGCGACAGCGGGTGATGGCGCAGGTCAAAGCCGAACCGCGAGGGGCGACGCCGCCACGACGCGTTCGCCCCCTGACCCGGCCGGTTGCCCTCGCCGGTCTGCTGCTCGTGGCGGCGCTTGCGGTGGTCAGCGGGATCGAGCTGTCCTCCGGAGGCTCGACCGGCAGCCGGGTGATTTCCGCGCAGGTCGGCGAAGCCCAGCTCCGTGTGAGCGGCGATCACGGCGAGCTGGCAGTGCTCAGGCTGAGCCCGCCCGCGGTGGACCGGATCTATGAGATGTGGATCGAGCGCGGCAAGCAGGCGCCGGCTCCCAGCACCTTGTTCAGCGTCACCTCGAGCCGGACGGCGCTGGTCGGCATTCCCGGCAGCCTCAACGGAGTGAGCGCTGTGCTGGTCACCGAAGAGCCTGCGGGGGGGACCCTCGCGCCGACACAGGCGCCGGTCATCGTCACCCGCCTGAGCTAGGAAGACGAAGGAGCAAGCCGGCGACTCTATCGAGCTGCGGCTGTTGGGGGCGACGGAGGGGGTAGACGTGGGCGTGATCTTCTGCTTCTGTTGCCGTCTGCTTGATGCATGCAACATGGGATATTTGCCAACCAGCACTGAGCAACGCGCGTGTGAGGCCGCGTGGGCACTTGGACATGACTGGCTCGGCCCCGAGCATCTGCTGCTCGCGCTCGTAGCTAGTCCTTCGGCGGTCGGCGATGTGCTGCGAGCGTGCGAGCTCGATTACGAACAGCTGAGGCAGGAAATCGATCGCTTGCCACCGCACCATCACGGCAACCGCCGACCGGGCTCTGACAGCGACCGCTGGCCACTGTGGGTCCGGCCGCCGGCGCAGACGGCGATCGCCCGCGCTGACGGGATCGCGATCGGGATGGGCAGCCCCACGATCGGGGAGCCTCACCTCCTGCTGGCGCTGCTATGGGAGCAGCAGACATGCCTCGCGATAACTATGCTGAAGCGACGGGGCATCGCGCGCGAGCGGATTCTCGAAGAGTTGCGCCGCCGAGGAATCGAGCTTCCCGATGTCTCCCTCCCAACGCTCCCCGACTGGGGACCCTCGTTTCCTGTCTCCGAAGATCACTTCCTCCCGCTGTTGAAGGAACTGCGTCACGCCGGAAAAGTGTTTCGGACCGCCTTCAAGGACGGCCGACATTACGTTTCGATCGCGCAATTCTCGCCACAAACAGACGCTCCGTCCTCGAGCGATCGCTTGCCGTCGGTCGGAGCGGAAAACGGTGAGCCAGGTTGTTGAAGAGTTCGGGGGTGGTTCTGCGCGAGTGATTCAAGAGCGGGAGAGGCGCGGGGTGATGGAGCGCCTGTATTCGGTCACGACCAGCTGCAGCTTGCGGTTCCACTGCTCCTCCCGGGGCGTCCATCCTCGGCGCTCGTAGAAGCGCCGCGCGCGAGCGTGCAGCGTGGGCGTGTACAGCCGGGCTCGGTCGAAGCCGCGCGCGGCCATCTCAGTCACGGCGGCGTCGTGCAACGGTGCGGCGACGCTCCGACCCCACCACTGAGGCAGCACGAACAGCTGCCAGAGATGAGCGAGCCCGGGGATCTTGGGGTGCTCGTTCCAACGGCGGCGATCGTCAGCTTCAAGCTGGCGGCCGGGTAAGAAGGCCACGTGACCGACAGGGCGCTGCTTTACGAGCGCAAGCAGCGCCCAAGTATCCGAATCGGAAAGCAGCTCGATGGTCAGGTCGCGATCACTCGGAACCGACGGCGGATGCCATCCCGCCGGCGCGAAGTCGACGTAGGAGTCGAACCCCGCTTGCACGTGAGCCAGCAAGGCGTCCAGGTCCGCGAGCGACGCGCGGCGAGTCTCGAGCGCGCTGGCCACAGCGAACATTCTCACCGTTCGGCAAAGGAGCGGCCGCTGCGCCTACCGAGGCTGTCAACAATTCGGTTCGTCGAAGAACATCTCAGTCGCCACCTAGAAACCGTTTTCAGCCAATTTCCGCGGACGTTTCGGGGTGCCGTCTGCGCCCGGCATAGACTCGGGGCAGGCTTTCAAGCGATCTGTGGAAAGGAGCCCACGATGAACATCAACCGAGTCGTCTTGACCGGAAACCTGACGAGAGATCCCGAGGTGCGGTCGACCCCGAACGGGCTGTCGATCTGCAAGCTGGGCATCGCCTGCAATACGCGCAAGAAGAACAGCAGTACCGGCAGCTGGGAGGAGAAGCCCAACTTCTTCCGCGTCACGGTCTTCGGCACGCAGGCCGAGAACTGCGGCCAGTATTTGCGTAAGGGCCGCCCGGTTGCGATTGACGGGCGCCTCGAGTGGAGCTCATGGGAGAACGACGGGCAGAAGCGCGAGTCGATCGATATCATCGCTGACTCCGTGCAGTTCCTGGGCGGGCGCGATGACGCTGGAAACGGGAACGGGTTCTCCAGCAGCGTACGCGCAGCGGAGAGCGACGTGCCGATCGACACCGGCGACTTCGAAGCCGCTCCGGTTGCCGCCGGAGCCGCTGCCGATGACGACATTCCGTTCTGAGGCAACGGATCGGAGAAGAGCTAGCTAAAGTGGTTTTTCGTGGCAAAGCAACGTAGACGGCCGGTTCGCCGGCGCGACAGGAAGGGCGGTCCGACGACAGCTCGTCGGAAGCCGTGCCCCTACTGTCGCGAGAAGATCGACCAGGTGGACTACAAGGACATCTCGTTGCTACGCAGGTTCGTCTCTGAGCGCGGAAAGATCCGCTCGCGCAGGATCACCGGCGCTTGTCGCCGCCATCAGAGTCAGGTCGCGCGCGCGGTCAAGCGCGCGCGGGAGCTCGCCATGCTCCCGTACGTGGCCGAGGGCGGGGGCGGCACCGGTCGCGGCTCGGACCGCGACCGCGACCGCGACCGGTAACGGGAGCTAGCGGCCGTGGCGCGGGCGATCCTGCTCCAAGACGTTGATCCGCTGGGCGAGCGCGGCTCGGTGGTCGACGTGGCCCCTGGTTATCTGCGCAATTACCTGCTGCCGCGAAAGCTCGCCGAGCCCGCCACCGACGCATCGATCCGGGCTGTCGCCCGGCGCCGCGAGGAGAGCGAGCGGGCCGAACGGGAAGCCGAGGAACGTGCTCGCGACAACGCCGCGCTGCTTGGCCGGACCGTGCTCACGATCCCGCAGCAGGCGGGCGACGATGGCCGGTTGTTCGGATCGGTCACCACCCAGGACATCGCGGACGCGATCCGTGACGCGCGCGGGATCAAGGTCGATCGGCGCAAGATCTATCTCGATGAGCCGATCAGGCACGTGGGGACATACATGGTCGTGGTCGAGGTCACCGACGACGTGACCGCCACGGTCAAGACGATGGTCGTCGCCGCGTAGCCGCTCGACGCGGCGGCCTACGGTTGCTCCTCTGGTGGTGGCCGCGTTGCGGGTCGACGCTGACCGGGGTGCATTGCGGCGCCCCGGGGTGCAGTCCTCACTCCGAGCCTCCTGGGGTTGACCGGTTCGGCGTGCGGTCAGTCGAGCGGGCAAACGTCGCACTCGGTGCTCACGCGGAGTCGACGGTCACGCTGGCCCGCCCCAGGAGGGCTTTCGTCGCACTCGATGATCGCGGGGAGTCGAAGGTAACGTTGGCCCGCGACGGCGGAGGGTTGGGCAAGGAATGGGGTGGCTCATCGCGCCATGACTACCCACTCGCACAGGCGAAACTGGGGCCTGAGCCACGCGAACCCGAGCCGTCCGCCGCGCCCGCCCTAGTCTCAGCCGCCCGCTCACGCGATTCGAAGGTCCATCCGCCGGTCATGTCCAAGCAGGGGCAGCTCGTCGCACATCTCCGTCAGCCGAGAGACGGTCCGCTCGGTGACCTGGTCGCACAGCGCGTGTCGGTCGAGGATGTTCGTGGTGATCACCATCGAGCGCTGGTCCTCGTAGCGCGCATTGACGATCGAGTAGAGCTCCTCGAGCACCCAGTCCGTGGTCCGCTCCGCGCCGACGTCGTCGACGTGCAGCAGGTCGACCGCGGTGAGACGATCGAGCAGGTCGAGGTGCGAGCGCTCCGCGCGATGAGTGTCGCGGATCTCGTTCAGGAGCCTGGGCAGGGAGTAGATCGCGACTGAGCGCCCGGCCTTGAGCGCCGCCTTTGCGACAAGCATGGCGAGCGTCGTCTTGCCGGTCCCAACCGGCCCCATGAACCACAGCCCGCGCCCCGCGTCGAGCTTTGAATCGATCGTGTCGACGAAGCGGCGCGTCGCGGCCACGATCTGCGCGTCGATCTCGGTCACGGGCGGCCGATCGAACGCCACGTCTCGGTATCGACGTGGGATTACGGCCGACAGGCTGTGCGCTTTCGCCAGCGCTACTCGCTGGGGGCGGCAGCGGCAGTTGTAGGCGGTGTTCGTCTCTTCTTCGTAGAGAAATCCTGAGCCGTCGCAGAGCCCGAACGGGCAGCGCCCGTCTGTGCCGCGAAGCAGTCCAGACGCCAGCGGTTGGGCGAACGAGTCGTAGCTCACGCCGCAAACCGCTCGCCGGCGTAGTTGGAGAACTTCGGGTACTCCTTCTGGAAGGTGAGCACTACCTCACCGACCGGACCATTGCGGTGCTTGGCGATGATGATGTCCGCCTCCCCGGGTCGCTCGGAGTCCTTGTCGTAGTACTCCTCGCGATAAATGAACATCACCAGGTCCGCGTCCTGCTCGATTGCTCCCGATTCCCGCAGGTCTGAGAGGAGCGGCTTCTTGTCGCCACCTCGCTGCTCCACCGCGCGGCTCAGCTGCGAGAGCGCGATCACCGGCACGCCGAGCTCGCGGGCGAGGCCCTTCAGACCTCTCGAGATCTGAGCCACCTGCTCGACCCGGCTATCCACACGACCCTCGTGGCGCATCAGCTGTAGGTAGTCGACGATGATCAGGCCGAGTCCTCCCTCGAGCTGGTGGTGGAGTCGACGGCTCTTGGCGCGGACCTCGAGTACCCCCGTGTCGCTCGAGTCGTCGACGAACAGCGGCGCCTGTGCGAGCCGCTGGCAGGTCTCGAGGATCTTCGGCCAGCGATGCTCCGGCACCCGGCCTCGGCGCAGGTCGTCGCCCTTGATCCTCGACTGCGAGGCGACGAACCGCTGAGCGAGCTCGGACTCGGACATCTCGAGCGAGAACAGCGCCACCGGATGTCCGGCGAGGACCGCGTTCTCCGCGACGTTGCAGACCAGCGCCGACTTGCCCATCGACGGACGCGCCGCGATCACGATCAGGTTGCCTTGCTGAAAGCCACCCGTCTTCTCATCGAGATCCTTGAACCCCGACGGGGTGCCTGTGAGGGCCGTCTTCGCGACCGACAATCGGTGCAGCTTGTCGGTCTCTTCGTGCAGTATGTCCGCGATCGTGCGGATCTTCTTCTGACGCTCGTCATGGGCGACCTCGAGCATCGATCGTTCGGCGCGCTCGACGAGCTCTGGCGCCGGGGCCTCGCGAGAGAGCACGCTCGCTTGGATCTCGTACGACGCGGTCAGCAGCGCGCGCATCTGTGCGTGCTCGCGCACGATGCGGCCATAGTCGCGCGCGTGGCCGGCGGCCGGGACCCAGCCGGCCAGCTCCTCGATCGCCTCGGATCCACCGACCTCCTCGAGCTTGGCCCGCTGGCGGAGGGTCTCGGCGACGGTCAGATGATCGATCTTGCGATCGCTCTCGGACAGTTCGATCATCGCGCCGAACACGGTGCCGTGCTGCTCGCGATAGAAGTGCTCGGGGCGCAGTTGCTCCTCGACCAGCAATGCGTGCAGATGGCGCTCGTCGAGCAGCACCGCTCCCAAGACCGACTTCTCGGCCTCGAGATTGTGCGGCGGAACGGCGATGTTCTGGACGGCGCTCATAACGGTGGACCGAGTCTAGGATCGAGGGAGGCGGCAGCGTGGGGTCGTTCCCGCAAGCAGCGAAAAGTGGGTTAGCCGGCCGCGCGACGCTCCGCAGCGGCTTCGCGTCGCAGGTGGCAGCCCTACACTGATTCGCGGATGCCCGGAATCGTGATCGTAGGCGCCCAGTGGGGCGATGAAGGAAAGGGAAAGGTGACGGATTTGCTCGCGGAGCGAGCGGATGCGGTGGTCCGCTTTCAGGGCGGCAACAACGCGGGTCACACGATCGTCCGCGACGGCAAGACCTGGAAGCTGCACCTGATCCCGTCGGGGATTCTTCACCCCGGCAAGCTCTGCGTGATCGGCAACGGCGTGGTGATCGACCCCAAGGTTCTCACCGACGAGCTCGATGAGCTGACTCACCGCGGCGTCGACACGACCGGCCTGCGGGTGTCGGCAAACGCGCACTTGATCATGCCCTACCACCTAATGCTCGACCAGGCCGGCGAGGCGAGGCTCGGCAAGCTGCAGATCGGCACGACTCGACGAGGAATCGGCCCCTGCTACGCGGACAAGGCCGCGCGACTGGGAATCCGGGTCCAGGATCTGCTCGACGAGAAGATCCTGAAAAAGAAGATCATCACCGCGCTCGAGCCAAAGCGGCTGTCACTGCGGCCGTTTGCCAAGGATCCGCAACTGGATCTGCAGACGATGACCGAGGAGTATCTGACCTACGGCCACCGGCTCGAGCGGTACATCCACGACACCAGCCGGCTCGTGCTCGAGCGGCTCGACCGCGGCGACGTGGTGCTGTTCGAAGGCGCGCAGGGCGCGCTGCTCGACATCGATCACGGCACCTATCCGTTCGTGACCTCATCGAACCCGGTCGCGGGGGCAGCCTGCATTGGGGCCGGTGTCGGGCCCAAGGACATCGACGAAGTCTGGGGCGTCACGAAGGCCTACGGCACGCGCGTGGGCGCCGGGCCGTTTCCGACTGAGGTGGACGGTGAGCTGGCGAATGAGATTCGCGAGCGTGGAGCTGAGTACGGGACCACCACCGGCCGGGCACGCCGCGTTGGATGGCTCGATCTGGTGGCGCTGCGCTACGCGGCTCGGATCAACTCGGTCACGGGACTGGCGGTGACCAAGCTCGACGTGTTGTCCGGGTTCGAGAAGCTTCGTGTGTGCACCAGCTACCGCAGCGCGGAGGGCGCCGTTCTCGACTACTTCCCCTACCACCAGACGGTCCTGCACCATTCCGTCGGCCAGTACCTTGAATTGCCGGGGTGGTCTGAAGACGTCAGCGAGTGCCGGACCGAATCCGACCTGCCGGTCGCGGCTCGGGAATACCTCCAGTACGTCTCCGAGTTCGTCGGCGTCCCGATCGTGCTCGTCAGCGTCGGTCCCGGCCGCGAACAGGTGCTGTGGACGCGCCCCGGCGAGTGGGCCGCGGGCGCCCCTGCCGGCACCGCAGCCTGAAAAGTCGCCCATGGCGTCACCGCAGTCGGAAACTGCCCGCCCGGCATGACCGCTCTGAGGAAGCGCCCCCGGCGACGGCGCACCGCCTGAAGCGTTCGCCTACTGCGCTCGCGAGGGGTGCCCGACTCCGGGCCAGGGGGCGAGCACCAGCACCAGGCGCGAATCCGCCCGGGCGCGGACCGTGCGGCGCTCGTTGGGTTCGAAGTGCGACAGCGAGCCGGCGCCGCCGGTGGCGGTTTCGTCGCCGTGCGAGATTTCGATCTCGCCATCGGCGACCAGCAGGTAAGCCCGCTCGTGGACCTGGTGCTCTTGAAGCTCCTCACCCGCGGGGAGATAGATCGCGATCGCCCGCGTCTCATCATCTGAGCGCAGCACCTGCGGGCGGCGGGGGTCGATCGCCAGTGAACGGATGTCCCAGATCTCCATTGTTCTCCTCGTGTCGCGGACGGGCTTCAGGGGGTCGCGGCCCGCGGCTTTAGCGGGTCGCGGACGGCGGCCTTGAGGGGGTCCCGGGCGGCGGGCTTCAGCCGGTCCCAGGCGGCGGGCTTCAGGGGGTCGCGGGCGGGCATTTAGGGCTTGGTGCGGTCAAGTGCTACATGATCTGCCCTCTGGGCGCATTCACGATCGCCTCGGCGCAGTTGATCCGCGCTCTTGGCGCCATGTAACGTTGGCCCTCGCCGTATCGGTCGCGAGGGCGGTTCCGGTATTGAACTCGATGGTCGATATTGAGCTCGCCGATCGCGGCGCCGTCGACGATGGCCCCAATCGACGCTCTCGACGATGGCGCTGAGACATTCAGCGCCCGCGGATAATCAACGCCTCATCGCCAGCGCTCGATCAGATCCTCGTCCGGGACTTCCCGGACGATCCGCGCGGGGACGCCCATCACCACCGCGCGATCCGGGACATCGCGAGTGACCACCGCTCCAGCGGCGACGAAAGCCTCCTCGCCGATCACCACGCCCGGCACGAGGACAGCACCGCCGCCGACGCGGCACGCCCGCTTGAACACGGGACCTTGCAACGGCTCGCCGCGCGGGTGCCGAGTCATCGCGTGATCGTTGGTGGTCATAACCCCCGGGCCGAGGAACACGTCGTCTTCCACGACCGACCCTCCGGTCACGTAGACCCCAGTCTGAACCAGGACTCGCTCGCCAACGTGAGCGTCGAAGTCAATTGTCGACCCCCGTCCGATCACGGTCCGCGCGCCGACCGTCGCTCGCTCCCGCACTTGCGCCTGATCGCCGATGATCGCGCCCGGGCCGATGCGGGCGCCGGCGTAGAGGATCGCGCCGCAGCAGACCGTCACGCCGGCTTGCAGCACCAATGGTCCCGGCTCCTGCCCCGCGGCGGCCGACCCAGGCCGCAGGCGCGGCCGCTTGCCGAGCACCGCGCCCTCCTCGACCACGCAATCCTGGCCGAGTTCGGTTCCCGAGCGGACCACCGCACCCGCTCCGATCCAGACCCCTGTACCGATTCGCGCCTCGGCGTAGATCACCGCGCCCGGTTCGACTTCGACCTCCACACCGAGTCGTGCGTCCGGCGCAACGATCACCTCGGGCGCGACCAACGGCTCCCGCGACGCGAACGCGTCGGCGGCCTCGCGAGGCGCTCGCTCAGCCACGGCGGCCCATCTCCGCGGGCGCGCGGCGCAGAGCGGGCTCGCGCCGGTGATCCACAGGCTGCCCAACGGGAGCACGCGTTCCGCCGCGACGCTCATCCAACGAGCGCTGCAGCGCTTCGAGCACGCGGACCACCCGTACGCCGCTCGCGCCATCCGAGCGCGGCGGGATCCCGCGCCGGATCGAATCGACGAAGTGCTCGCATTCCACGCGCAGAGGCTCGACGTTCGCGACCCGCAAGAACCGGATCTCGCCCGAGCGGGTGATGTACTCGCCGTAGCCACGCGCATCCTCGTCAAAGCCCTTGTCGTAGACCGCCACCTTACCCTCGAGTGCCATGTCGTCGAAGGTCGCCATCCTCCGGGAACCGACGACCGTGAAACGACGCTCCTTGTGGGGATCGAGCCAGGAGAGGTGCAGATGGGCGGTCAGGCCCGACCGGAACCGCAGGAAGCAGAAGACGACGTCCTCGATTCCTTCACGCACGTAGCACTCGCCGTGCGCGACCGCCTCGGCCGGCTCCTCCCCAGCCAGATAGAGCACGACCGACACGTCGTGTGCGCCGAGGCTCCAGAGCGCGTTCTCGTCCGCCCGCAGCTTCCCGAGATTCAGGCGATTGCTGTAGATGTAGAAGATCCGCTCGCCGAGCTCGCCGGCGTCGGCAAGCTCCTTGAGTGCCTGGACGCCCGGGTGGTACTCGAGCAGGTGCCCCACCATCAGCACGCGGTCGGTTGCCGCGGCTGCAGCTACCGCCCGCTCCGCGTCGAGCACCGACTGCGCAAGCGGCTTTTCGACAAAGCAGTGCTTGCCAGCCTCGAGCACACGCGCCGCCTGATCGGCGTGAGCCGGGACGGGAGTGGCGAGCGCGATCGCGTCGAGCGACGGATCGCGCAGTAACTCTTCCAGATCCTCAGTCATCCGCGCGCCGGGAAACTGCGCAGCGGCCCGCGCGCGTGCCTGAGCGGAGGGGTCGCAGCACCAGGCAAGCTCACACCCCGCGAGCGAGGCGAAGTTGCGCGCGAGATTCGGTCCCCAGTAGCCGAGGCCCGCGACGCCGATCCGGAGCGGCTGCTCGCTCATCCAAGCCGGAGTGTAAGAGCGTCGACGACGCGTTCGCCCGCATGACCGTCTCCGTACAGCGCGGGACGCTCCGCGGGCGGAGTGCGCGCGAGCGCCGCGAGGGCAGCCTCGCGGTCGAGATCCACAAGCACGTTCCAGCCGTGCTCGACGGTCTCGATCCACTCAGTGCTGGCCCGCAGCGTGACGCAGGGAACGCCCGCCAGATAGGCCTCCTTTTGGATCCCTCCGGAATCGGTCAGCACGACGCGCGCATGGCACAGCAGCGCGGTCAGCTCGAGGTATCCGAGCGGCGGAGTGAGCACCACGTGGCTCGCTCGCTGGAGCTGCTCCAGCAGCCCGGCGCCGCGCAGACGCGAGTGCGTGCGCGGGTGCAGCGGCAGCACCAGGCGCTCGGGTATCGCAAGCAGCAGGTCGACGAGCAGCGCCAGCCGTTTGCGGTCGTCGACGTTGCCCGCGCGATGAGCCGTCGCCAGCACGTACTCGCCGGAGCTCAGCCCTCGCGCGGTGATCAGCTCGAGTCGTTCGCGCGCGCGCGGCTGCGTCACCAGCGCGAGGTCGGCCATCACGTCGCCTACCAGCTCGACGGCGCCGTCGATCGATTCACGCCGCAGGTTCTCGACCGCGGCCTGCGAGGAGCACAGCAGGACGGTGCTGGCGTGATCGACCAGTACGCGATTGAGCTCCTCGGGCATCGTTCGGTCGAACGAGCGCATCCCCGCCTCGACGTGCGCGAGTGGAATCCTCGCCTGAGCCGCCGCGAGTGCGCCCGCCAAGGTCGAGTTGGTGTCGCCGTAGACCAGCACCGCATCGGGGACGATCTCGGTCAGCAACGGCTCGATCGCTGTCAGCATCCGCGCGGTCTGGGAGGTGTTCGAGCCACGTGCGATCCCAAGCTCGCGCTCCGGCGACGGAATCCCGAGTTCGGCAAAGAACACCGCTGAGAGCGCGTCGTCGAAGTGCTGGCCGGTGTGGACGAGGACCTCTTCGTGACGCTGGCGCAGAGCGGGCGAGACCGCAGCCGCCTTGATGAACTGCGGCCGGTTGCCGATGACCGTGAGTACCCTCAGGCGCGCAGCTCCGACTGAATGTGAGCGCTCATCGCGCCGGCCACCTCCGCAGTTCCCGGGCCCACCTCGTCGAACGTGCGCTCATCGATCGCTGCGACCGGCTGCACCTCGCGCGTGGTGGACGCGACGAAGGCTTCGTCGGCCCCCTCCAGGTCCGCGAGCGTGCACTCGCACTCATGGGCACCCGCGAGCGCGATCACGGCCGCCCTGGTGATCGAAGCGAGAATGTGGTCCGCGAGCGGCGGGGTGAGGATCGCTCCGTCCTTGATCCAGAAAATCGAGCTTGTCGGCAGCTCCAGCACACGGCCGTGAGGCGTCACCAGCAGCGCATCGTCATAGCCCTGCTCGCGAGCCAGGCGACTGGCGAGCATGTTGGCCGCGTACGACAGCGACTTGACCCCGTCGAGAATGCGCGTTGGCGCGTAGGTGATCGACCGCAGCCTGATCCGCTCGGGTGACGGAGGCAGCGGCTCGGTCAGCAGCAGACGCCGCCCGCCGCGCGTGAGAACGATTCGGAGCAGGTCATGGTCGCGGCCGGCCCCCGCCTGGGCGAGCAGGCGAAAGGCATCTGCGCGCACCGCCTCGACGTCCAGCGGCAGGCGCAAGTTGCCCGCGGAGCGGTCCAGACGCGCGAGGTGCTCCTCGAGCGCGAACGGCCGCCCGTCATACACCCGAATCACCTCGAAGACCCCGTCGCCGCGGAGCAACCCCTCATCGGTCGCGGGAATCGTCGCCTCCTCAGCGGGCATGATCTCGCCGTCGAGCGACGCGAGCGAGGCGGCTAGTGAGGCGTTCACCCCGGAGAGACTACTTCGCCGCTCTGCGCGAAAGCCTTCGGCCGCGACCACACCTCCGCGAGCCGCACGATGGTCGCCGCCGCAGCCGCCATGTCGTGGACCGATGCCCACTCCCGCAGCGAGTGGTACTCGTGGCCGCCCGTGAAGATGTTCGGCGTCGGTAATCCCATTTGGCTAAGACGCGAGCCGTCGGTGCCGCCGCGGATCGGCGCGCGGATCGGCTCGATCCCCTCAGCACGGATCGCGGCGGCGGCGGCCTCGGTGACATATGGGATGTGGTCGAGATAGTTGCGCATGTTGCGATACTGCTCGCGGACCTCGACTTCCAGCCGCGCCCGCGGCTCGCGGTCGACGACCTCGTGGGCGGCATGCTCGAGCAGTGCCGCATGCCGAGCCAGTTGCTGATCATCAAAGTCGCGGACGATCGCTCGGATCTGCGCGCGCGCGACCGTGCCCGTCAGCTCATACACATGGATGAACCCTTCGCGGCCGGAGGTCGTCTCGGGCGTCAATCCGTCCCGAGGCAGCGAAGCGACGATCTCAGCTGCCAGGCGGACCGCATTGACGAGCTTCCCGGTCGCCTGCCCGGGATGGACCTCGACGCCGTGAACGGTGATGATCGCCTCCAGAGCAGAGAACGTCTCATCTTGAAGCTCCCCCCGCTCGGAGCCGTCGAGCGTGTAGGCGACCGCTGCGCCGAAGCGCTCGATATCGAACAGCGTCGCTCCTTCGCCGATCTCCTCATCGGGGGTAAAACAGATCCGCAGCGGTGGCCGCGGAAGCTCGGGATGGCGCGCGAGATACGCGACCGCTGCGACGATCTCGGCGACGCCGGCTTTATCGTCCGCGCCCAGGAGCGTGTCGCCGCTGCCTGTGACGAGGTCGTGGCCCACCTTCGAGCTCAACTCGGGCATCGCCGCGGGATCGAGCCGAGTGCCTCCTCGCGGCAGCTCGAGCACCTCCCCGTCGTAGTGGCGGTGGACGATCGACTCAACGCCCGCTCCGGGAGCATCGGGGCTGGTATCGAGGTGGGCGATCAAACCGATCGCCGGTCCGCCGTCGCCGTCGGCCGCCGGAAGCGTCGCGGTCACGTAACCGTTGTCGTCGATGTGAGCATCCTCGAGTCCCGCCTCGAGCAGCTCCTCTACCAGCAGCCGTCCAAGCTCCAGCTGACCAGGAGTGCTCGGAGAGCCATTGCGCTCCCGCCGAGACTGCGTGTCGACCCGGACGTAACGCGTGAACCGCTCCAGAACGTCAGGGGCGAGGGCCTCCGCTAAGGCCGAGGTGTAGGCGGCTGCGTGCACCCCTCCAGTATTCCAAGGAGCGGCAGTAGCCAGGCCTCCCGACGTTTCGGCAGCCTGCCACCGGGTAGCTACATGATCGCTGGCGAGGGGTACCCGGGCGCTGCCAGCAAGAGATCCCCGGCGACTACGAGGAGTTAGCCCAGAAAATGGCGATCGTAACCCAGCGTCGTGGCCGCTTGCGACGCTCGGATTGCTCGGGGCCGGGCCTGCGCAGGCTTCGACGCGGACGGGGGTTCGCGTACCTGGGTGAAGATGGCCAGCCGATTGCCGATCAGGAGATCCTCGAGCGAGTGCGCAACCTCGCGATCCCGCCGGCATGGAAAGAGGTCTGGATCTGCGCCTACCCTATGGGCCACTTGCAGGCGACCGGCATCGACGCCGCGGGCCGCAAGCAGTATCTCTACCACCCGCTGTGGCGCGAGCGCCGGGATCGGGAGAAGTTCGAGAAGATGGTCCGCTTCGCTCACCGGCTGCCGCAGTTGCGCCGCCGGGTGAGCCGCGACCTGCGCGGTGAAGAGATCTCAAAGAGGCGGGTGCTCGCTTGCGCAGTAAGGCTGCTGGATGTGGGCCTGTTCCGGATCGGCGGTGAGGAGTACGCGGAGGAGGGCGGCGGGCTCGGGCTGGCGACGGTGCGCAAGGAGCACGTCGCCTTCAGGAACGGTTCGATGGTGTTCGACTATCCCGCGAAGAGCGGGATTCGCCGCGTGCACGCGATCGAGGAGCCCCTCTGTGCGAAGCTGATCGCGACGCTCAAGCGCCGCCGCGGCGGCGCGCCGGAGCTGCTGGCCTACAGGGACAACGGAGGCTGGGCGGGGATGCGCTCCGAGGACATCAACGACTATCTCAAGGCCCAGATGGGAGAGGACTTCAGCGCGAAAGATTTCCGTACCTGGAACGCGACCGTCCTGGCGGCCGTGGTGCTGGCCGCGCAAGGGCGCGAGGCGCAGACCAAGGCGGCGCGCAAACGAGCGGTCGACGCGGCGGTGCGAACAGTTGCCGAGCTGCTCGGCAACACTCCTGCCGTCGCACGCCGCGCATACATCGACCCGCGGGTGATCGACCGCTACCAGTCCGGATGGACGATCGGCGGCGCGCTCGACCGCCTCGGCAATATCGACATCGCCGACGGACGGGCTCGCGTTCGGCTCGAAGCAGCCGTCCTCGACCTACTCGCCGAACACGCCCAGTCACCTGCCGTACAACTGATCGACGCCACGGAGTAATCGCGCGCACGCCGTTTGGCCTTTCCGAACAAATCCAACGCTTCGCCGGACATAAAGATCCTCGCGGCTACCCGGGACTCTGCTAAAACGGGAGGTCGGCACGAACTGGAGGTCGGCGGATGACGTTGACACGAAGTAGACATTCGTCCGCAGCCCTGGCCGATTCGGCCACGCTGTTCCGACGTTGGCGGCGAAACCGTGATCGTCGCGCGAGGGATGAGCTGATCGAGCGATTTCTGCCGCTCGCGCACAAGCTGGCGCGCCGCTACGTGCGCTCGAGCGAGCCATATGACGACTTGGCGCAGGTCGCGAGCCTCGGGCTGGTGAAAGCCGTCGAGCGCTTCGACCCGGCTCGGGGGTACGCCTTCACCTCGCTCGCGGTGCCGACGATCCTCGGGGAGCTGAAGCGCTATTTCCGGGACTCCAGCTGGGCGCTCCATGTCGAGCGCGGCTTGCAGGAGCGCGCCCGGCAAGTCACCGCCGCGCAGCGGGCGATCACCGCTCGCACCGGCCGCCCGCCTACTGTCGGCGAGCTGGCCGAGTACGTGGAGATGAGTCAGGAGTGCGTGGTCGAGGCGCTGCAGACCGCGGAGGCATACGACGCGATCTCGCTCGATGCACCCCAGGGCAGCAACGACGATCGTTCGGGCACGCGGCTCGAGGCGATCGGCGAGGACGACGAGCAGCTCCAGCTGGTCGACGATGCGGCGACCGTGTTCGCGGCAGCGATGCACCTCCCGGTGCGCGAGCGCCAAGTACTCTACTTGCGCTTCGGGGAGGACCTGCCCCAGACCGAGATCGCAAGACGAATCGGGGTCTCACAAATGCAGGTGTCGCGCCTGTTGCGCCGCTCGCTCGCGCGTTTGCGCGAGTTGACGGGCGCCGCGCGCTAGGCGCGCGGCAAGCCCCCGTAAGTGGCCACTACCCGGTCACTACCAGCGCCCGTACCAGCGCCGCCGGCCCCCTTCCACGCCGCCGATGAAGAAGCCAATGACCCACAGGATCACTGCGGCGATGAGCACGTACCACAGGAAGTGCGCGGCAAACCCGAGTCCCCCGAAAATCGCGAGAATCAGCAACAACACAATCAGTGCAACCATCGTCCCTCCGCTCGAAAACTCGCTTGTTCTCGCGTATTACCCGCTGGGCCTGGCGCTGAACCGAGGCCCTCAGGCCACCTGTCTGCTTCGCCGCGTGAGCCCCCGCTCCTGCCGGACCAGCTCCTACACGCCGGCCACGGGTGGTGATAGCGTCCGTGATGATATCGGGCGCGGAGGGAGGAGCGCATCCTATGCAGCCGGTCTTTGAACCGTCAGAAGCAACGTGACTCGAACATCAGTAGGCTCGTCAGCGGCGTGCAAAGTCCCTTTCGCGTAGAGGTGCGTAGCGATGAGCGCGCGACGGTGCTGGCGGTCCAAGGGGAACTCGACTTGGCGTCCAGCCCCTCACTCGAGAGCGAGCTCGAGCAGGCCTTTGCCGCCGATAACGCCGACCTGATCCTCGATCTCTCCGAGCTCGAGTTCATGGACAGTACCGGCTTGAGCGTCTTGGTCAGAGCGCACCAACGGGCCCAGGAGTCCGGCCGTGGGTTCGGGGTCATCAAGGGAGGACCGCAAGTACAACGTCTCCTTAGCTTGACGGGCGTGACCGAGCGGATGCAAGTCGCTGAGTCGCTCGAGGAGCTTCTCCACGGGAGCTGAGCTGGGCGGTCCTGACTCACTCGGCGATCGCCTGGTGCGCGGCGACCCGTCGATCTTCACAGAGCTGCTGGAGGTCCTCGATCAAGCCGTGACGATCCGCGACGCTGACGGGAACATCGTGTACGCAAATCGCGCCGCGCTCGCCCATCTGGGTTTCGAGTCCCGCGAGGAGCTGCGCACTCGCTCCAGTCGCTCGATCATGGATGAGTACATCGTTGAAGATGAGCTTGGCAACCCGCTCAGCCACGAGGATGTTCCCTCAGTGAGGCTGATGCATGGCGAGACGGCAGCACCATTGCTGATGCGGGCCGTTCATCGGCGCACCGGAGAGTTGCAATGGGTGCTCCTGAGGGCCACCCCGCTTCGGAACGACACGGGCGAGCTCATCGGCGCGATCACCGTGATCGAGGATGTAACGGCGGTCAAGCAGGCCGAGGTGCGAACTCGGGTGCTGGCCGAATCGGGGGCGATTCTCGCGTCCTCGCTCGAGTACCAGCAGACGCTGCGCAACGTCGCGAATCTGGCGGTCCCGGCGCTAGCGGACTGGTGCGCGGTAGATCTAGTCGATTCCGAAGGCCGCAGAGAGCGGCTAGTTACCACCCACCGGGACCGAGAGAAGCAGGCCGTCGCGGAGCGCCTGCGCGAATTCGAGCCCGATGAGCTGGATCGGGAGAGCGCACTGGCGCGCGTGCTTCACACCGGGACCTCGGAGCTGCACGATGTGATCACCGACGAGCAGCTGGCGGCCGTGGCGCGCGGAGAGGATCACTTACGGCTCCTGCGCGAGCTAGGGATGAAGTCCGTGGTGATTGTGCCGATGCGGGTCCCGGCGCGAACGATCGGGGTGATGACGCTTGCGACCGCGGAGTCGCGACGCCGTATGACGCCCGATGACCTCGCGCTCGCCGAGCAGCTCGCCCGCCGAGCCGCGGTTGCGGTCGAGAACGCGCGGCTTCACACCGCGCTGGCCGGCGTCGCCGAGACGCTCCAGGAGAGCTTGCTGCCCCAGCAGCTGCCGGAGATCCCAGGTTGGGAAGCGGCGTCACTGTACCGCCCGGCCGACAGCGAGCAGCGGATCGACGTTGGCGGGGACTTCTTCGAGCTGTTCGAGCGCGACGGGGCATGGTTCGCGATCATCGGTGACGTGACCGGACGTGGCGTCGCGGCGGCCTCGATGACGCCGCTGATGCGCCACGGCGCTCGCATCGCCAGCGGACTCGAACCGAGTCCCGCCGCGATCCTCAGGCGCCTGGACGAAGCACTTCGCCGATACTCGAGAGGCGCGCTGTGCACCGCGCTCTGCTTGCGGCTGCACGAGGATCGCGTGGTGATCAGTTCCGCGGGGCATCCGCCGGCGCTGCTCCTCGGCGCGCATGGCACCGTCGAGGCACCTCGCGCGGGGCCGCTGCTCGGCGCTTTCGCCGACGCGGACTGGCCCGAGGAGTCCTTGCCGGTAACGCCCCAGCAGCTTCTGTTCCTCTACACCGACGGGGTAACCGACACGCGCGGCCGTGATGAGCGCTTCGGCACCGCGCGACTGCGGACGCTGTTGGCAGAGCACTACGGTGCTAGCCCCGGCACGGTCCTAGCCGGGCTCGACGCCGCGCTCGAGGGATTTCGAGGCGGCAGGCGTCGGGATGACGTCGCCGCACTGGTGCTGAGGCCTCGACGCCGGGCTCAGGGCTAGCGCGCGGCGGGTCGGCGCTTGTCGACGACCACCACCCTCGCCAGCTCCAGGCCATCGTCAGATTCAACGCTCAGCTGATCTGCCAGCGTCGCCAGCGCCGAAGCCGGGCGCCGCGAGCGCTCGTCCACTCCGATCGTTTCACACGAGCCCTGCTCGAGTGGACCGATCAGGATCTCCAGCCTGCGGTTCGAGACAGCGATCGCGAACCCAATCCAGGAGCCCTCGGCGGTGCTCTGCGCGTGAGCGGCGATCGCGTCGGTCACGAGATACACGTCGGAGAAGCGGTCGATGGAGAATCGAGCACCCGCGGCAAGCGCCCTGGCGACTCGGCCAAGCACCGCAGCCAGCAAACCCACCGGCGTCAGCTTCACGACGACGTCGCCGACAAGCGATACCGGCCACTGCTCGGGCTCCTCGACGCCTGCATCGTCCGAGGCCAGAAAGCCGACGCCACGGGCGCTGAAAGACATTCGTACTTCCGTTCCCCCGTCCGGACTAGTCAGGAACTCAGCGCGATCGGCAAGCGCGCTGATTACGGCCAATCCCACACCCATGCGATCGGTGGCCGCGGCGGCTACGTACTGGATCCCACATCCGTGGTCGCTGACCACCACCTCGATGTTGTGACCGACCACGTTCAACGCCACCAGCAAGGGTCCGGGCGCGTCGCCGTAGGCGTGGAGAACGACGTTGTTGCACGCCTCGCTGACGGCGGTCCGCAGGTCGTCAAGCAGCTCGGCGTCAAACGCAAGAGGCTCGGCAACGGCCGCGAGCATGCTCCGCACGAGAGTCACCGACTCCGCACGGCTCTCCAGCTCGAGGCGAACCGTTGGCGAGCTCTGGATCACGTCACGTGCCGATATCCGTTTCCCATAACGCCACCGCGCCAAAGCCGGCGCAGAAGCCAGGCACTCCCTCCGGCAACCTCAACTCCTTTCCCTAGCAGTGAGTCCAGTATCGGATTACCCGATCGTGGCGCGGATAACCGCAGCTAGGACGCGTTGGCCACGGTCGCTTCGCGGGTAGACGGCGGACATGCGAGTGGTCGTGACCGGCGCAACCGGCAACGTCGGCACCAGCGTGCTCGAAGCGCTCACGGCGGATGAGCGAGTCGAGGAGGTCGTCGGCGTGGCGCGCCGAGCGCCAGAGATCAGCTTCCCGCGGACGACGTTCGTCGCCGCCGACATCTCCCACTCAGATCTTGGCGCGATCGTGCGCGGCGCCGACGCGGTGGTGCATCTCGCATGGCTGATTCAGCCCGGACGCGATGAGCGGATAACGCACCGAGTCAACGTGGTCGGAAGCGAGCGAGTGTTCCGCGCCGCCGCGGAGGCGAAGGTCCCGGCGCTCATCTATGCCTCGTCGGTCGGCGCCTACTCCGTCGGCCCCAAGGACACGCTGGTGGACGAGTCCTGGCCGACCGATGGGATCGGCAGCTCGTTCTACTCCCGCCACAAGGTGGCCGTTGAGCGCCAGCTCGATCGACTCGAGCGCGAATACCCACAGTTGCGAGTGGTGCGAATGCGTCCGGCGCTGATCTTTAAGGCGCAAGCGGCGACGGAGATCCGACGGCTGTTCGCAGGCCCCCTGCTCCCTCGCTTTCTGCTCAACCCGACGCTTATTCCGGTGGTGCCCGACGTTGACCGTCTGCGCTTTCAGGTGGTCCACTCGCGGGACGTGGGCGAGGCATACCGCCGCGCGGTGCTCAGTGATTCACGCGGAGCGTTCAACCTTGCCGCAGAGCCCCCGATTGGCGCGGCCGAGCTGGCCGCACTTCTGGATGCCCGCCCAGTGAAGCTGCCAACCTCGGTCCTGCGGACGGCGGCCGCGGCTAGCTTCGCACTCCGCTTGCAGCCAAGTGAGCCGGGCTGGCTCGACATGGGGCTCGCGGTACCGATGATGAGCAGTGCCAGAGCCCGCGCAGAGCTCGGCTGGGAGCCGCAAACTTCAGCAACCGACGCGCTACTCGAGCTGCTCGCCGCGATGCGAACGGGAGCCGATTTCCGGACGCCGCCGCTCGCACGCGAAACGAGCGGACCCGCGCGAGTGCGCGAGCTTTTGACCGGCGTCGGGGCTCGAAGTTAGTCCTTGCGAGCGAACAGCCGCGCAGCCGTTTCAGCGGTCTCGGGGTCTTGCGCCCCGGGAGCCAGCAAACTGATCCCACTGCGGTACTTGCTGAGCCCTGCTGGCTCGATGCCCAGCTCCTTGAGCATGCGATCCGCGGGGCTGTCCCCCTGCTCGCTCTTGGTCTCGACCACGATCAGACCGTCGCGAAGCGCCGCGGCGCCGTCCCCGGGTCGCTCGAGGCGGACGTCGAAGTCGCAGGTGATTCGTTGCCCCTCTGTGGCCGGAAGCAAAGTAACGCGCGTGAACGCCGTGCGAAGGCTTGGTTCGAGCGTCTCTGGCAGCTTTAGCTCGACGTCCGCGAGCGCTGTCCTCAGACAGTCCCACGCCGCCTCGCCCAACTTGGCGACCGCATCTGGATCGTGGTCGATCTGGCGCTTGTCCATCTCGCCGTCCGGGAGTTTCAGCTTGACCTCGAAAGTGCAGTAATCGCTGTCTCGATATAGGCGCGTCCGTGCTTTGAATCGCGGGCGTCGGTTGGCGACGTGGTCATCGAAGCACAGCAGGCTGGGCGTGTCGAAGTAGATGCTCTCGTAGTCGAACGCTCGCCGGCCATCGATCTCGAGCACCTGTACCTCCGAGGAGAGCCGGTCGAGCAGCTGCTCGAAAGTCGCGCCTTCGATCACGTACTTGACGTCGGTCCGTCGCAGCAGCCCAGCGCGCCGATCGAGCTCGTCAAGCGACACGCCCGGTAGTTCATCGATCGATGCATTCATTGACCCAGATATTCGCATGGTGAAGCAGCCCGCGCCGGTTCCCGACCTGATGGAGGGACACGAGCTGGCGGTCGATCGAGTGTCACTCCTTGGACGCTCGGGGAGCACTCGCGAAGTACGTCGCGGCCATGTCCTGATCGCCGTGCTCCTTCGCCGCTTCGGTCATCTGCCGACGAACGGCGCTGAACAACGGCAGCTCCAGTCCCCGCCGCTTCGCCGCATCCTCGACCAAGCCCGCGTCTTTTGCGGCGAGCTCGAGCCGGAAATTCGGCTGCAGCTTTCGCTCGAGAATTGCCAGACTCTTGATCCGCAGATAAGGCAGATCAAGCGTGCCGCCCTCCACGGCCTCGAGCAGCAGAGCCGGATCGAGCTCGAGTGCCTCGGCAAGTGCGATCGCCTCCGCCGCGGCTTCGGTCACCGCGAGCACCCAACTGTTGGTGATCAGCTTCAGCCGCGTGCCCGTGCCCGCCCCGCCGAGCCACATCGTACGCTGACTGACAGCGTCAAAGAGCGGCTGGACACGATCCCTGACTTCCTCGGGACCCGACGCCAGGATCACCAGCTTGCGTTCCTCGGCGGGCTGCTTGGTGCCGAGCACTGGCGCGTCGACGAACGTCAGCTGATTCTCCTGCGCCAGCTCCATGCAGCGATCGGTTCCGATCTCCCCGATCGTGCTCATCTGCAGCCAGATGCCGCTCGCACCGGGAAGTGCGGCCTGGATCGACTCGATCACCGCGTCGACCGCCGAGAGCATCGTCACGACGATCTCCGCTCCCTCGGCGGCTTGCGCAGGCGTGTCGTAGACCTGGACACCGTCGTCGGTCAACGGCTCGGCCTTCTCGCGCGAGCGATTCCAGGCGCGAACCGCAAACCCGGCATGGGCGAGATTGCGGGCGATGGGGAGCCCCATCGTCCCTCCCGCCCCAAACATGGCAACTGCCTCCCTGTCGGCCATCTACTCGCTCCTTGTCATACCGGTTCTGAATGACACCCCGGCCCTACCTTCAGGCGAGCTCCCGCGGCGGGACTTTGCGCGCCAGCACGAGTGACCCGCCGAGGGTCGACTCGGCGGGTCCCTCAAAGCGGCCGACAGCTCAGTCTCTGTTAGAGCGCGGGGGTCGGGGTGGCTGGACGAGAATCAGGCAGCGGCGCGACCGCGTCGCGCTTCCCGGAGGTCCTGATCTCGAGCAGCTCGTCGACCAGCGCCAGCGCCGCAGCATGCGTCTCGTCGGTGTGCTTGCGGATCGCGTGAACCGCGTGCGTACCGAGCGACTCCGCGGGCGGCTTGTGCCCGAGGGCGTGGGCGCGCATCCGCGCGGGCAGGCCTCTGGTCCACCGCCGAGGCCGAATTTCGGCCGCCCACTCGCCGAGCCGCTCGGCCCTGGTTTGCTCCACGGCAGCGGAGGCCCGGCTGCCGACGACCTTCGCGGCATAGCCATACAGATCCTGACGACGATGCTCGTCGATCGCGTCGTTGTACGCACGCATGAATGAGCCGATCACAGGACAGACCGAAGCCGGGTGATCGCTGAACGGCTCGCCGGCGAGCATTGAGGCTAGCTCCATCACGCAGGCACCGCTCTCAGGGGAGCTGTGCTTGCCCTTGCTGAGCTTGACGGTTTGGTGGGTAACTGCGGACATCTACTCCTCCGCCCCGGGCGGGACTGGTCGGTGGGGATGCATGTCAACCTGAATGCTCGCAGACGAGTGGCATAAACCGCCCCGAGCCACCCCCGGCCTATGCGGAGACGCCATCCTCGCCGGTTTCGGTCAGCTCGCGCAGGCGAGCAAGCGCCCGCCGGAGGATGCGCGAGACCTGCATCTGAGACACCCCAATGGTCTCTGCGATCTGGGTTTGGGTGAGGTCCTCGACGAACCGGAGCGCTAGCACACGGCGCTCTCGTGGCGAGAGGTGACGAGCAGCGGTGGCGATCGTGGCGCTGGCCTCGACGATCTCGAACCGGTCATCGTCTTCCCCGTACGCGTCCACGAGCGTTCCTGACTCGCCCTCGCCGTCGTCACGAGCGATGTCGAGCGAAGATGAATGATGAGCGGCCGCGGTCTCGAGGGCCTCGAGCACGTCCTCGACGCTCAGCTCGAGGTATTGCGCGAGCTCGTGCACGCTGGGCGGGCGACCGCTGCGGGCGGTCAGCATCTGCTGCGCATCCTCGACCTTCAGCGCCTGCTCTTGGGCGCCACGGGGAACGTGAACCGACCAACCAAGGTCGCGGAAGTAGCGCTTCAGCTCGCCGAGGATCGTCGGCACCGCGAACGACGAGAATGCCGTTCCCCGATTGATGTCGAAGCGGTCAACCGCTTTCACGAGGCCGAGGCTCGCTACCTGCAGAAGATCGTCGAACGGTTCGCGCGCACCGCTGTAGCGTCGGGCCAGCTTGCGCGCGAGCGGCAAGTATCGCTCCACGAGCGCCTCGCGCGCTCGCCGATCTCCATGCTGCTGCCAGCGGATGAAGAGATCAGTCGAATCGACCGTGCTTATCGTCGACTGCATTCAGGGAGGAGGTACCCGGACCTCCTCCCCCTACACAGGTCATGTCAGCGTACGGACCTAGTTCTGGCCGCTTCCGGTTGCTGGGAGGGTGTGCGGGCTTTACCGCGGCCGCGGCGCCGCGCCGCTGCGAGCGCTCAGGCGGATCGTGTGATCAGCTGCCGTCGCCGGGATCGGGCTCGCACCGGCCGCAAATGCAATGTCTGCCGTGGACCGGAGAGACGTCCAGCCCGGCCATCGCCGGATGACGATGTTGGCGCTCGCGGGGAGCGGCGATTGCCCGCGATGGCGGCGCGGAGGCGGCGTGGGAGCGGCGCGAGATCCGCGGTACACGAAAGAGAGTTGTCCAAGTCATAGGCTTTTCAGTTGATAACGATAGGAGGTACATCGGCGGAATCGATGGCGACTTGAGCCCCATGTGTTGGCCGAGCCGGCCTTGCTTGCTCTTGCTCCCTGCGGCCCCTTCACGCGATCATGCTTCGATGAGGATCAAGGCGGTGATCTTCGACATCGGTGGCGTTCTCGAAGCCTGCCCGCCGACCGGGTGGCGTGAACGGTGGGCGCCCCTACTCACCATGAAGCCTCGTGAAATGGGGCGCCGGCTGAACTCGATCTGGAACGACGGAGCCACAGGAAGGATCACGCTCCAGCAGGTCGAGGAACGGACCGCCACCGCGCTCGGGCTCGATCAAGCAGCTCTAATGGCCTTCATGAACGACGCCTGGACGGAGTACCTCGGCACCTTGAACGAGGAGCTAGCCGAGTACTTCAGCAGCCTCAGACCGCGCTATAGGACTGGCATCGTGAGCAACAGCTTTGTCGGCGCGCGCGAGCGCGAGCAGGCAGCCTATGGCTTCGAAGACATGTGCGACGTCGTCGTCTACTCCCACGAGGAGGGCTGGTTGAAGCCCGACCCGCGGATCTACATCAGAGCCTGCGAGCGCCTAGGAGTGCTACCGAGGGAGGCCGTCTTCCTCGATGACGTCCAAGCCTGCGTAGATGGAGCGCGAGAGGTCGGGATGGAGGCAGTGACGTTCCTCGACAACCGACAAGCCATCGCCGAGGTAAACGATCGCTTGGTGAGCTAGCGCAGAGCTTTAGCCTGCCGCCGTTGGGTGGTCACGGCCGGCGCCAGGTGCACAACGCCGCACTCCACACCCCCTCTGCGCCGAGTAGGGCGAAACCCATCCACCCCGGTTAGCCTGAGGCGCTTGCGCTTGCCACGGCTCACTCCTGACATCTCATCGCTGCGCGAAAGCCGCGAGCTGCGGCTGGTGGTTCTGGGCAACGTGGTCTCGAGCCTTGGCTCGCAGGCGACGCTCGTCGCGCTGCCCTACCAGCTCTACGTCGAGACCCACTCGGCGCTGCTGGTTGGACTGCTCGGCGCGGCAGAGCTGGTTCCGCTGGCGACGATGGCGCTGGTGGGCGGCGCGATCGCCGACCGCATGGATCGGCGCCGGCTGCTGCTGTTCGACCAGGTGGGCCTGGTCGCGATCGCGGCGGGGCTCGCGATCGCGGCGTTCATCGGCCACCCCGCGGTGGTGACGCTCTACCTGTTGGGAGGTGCGCTGGCGGGCTTCACTTCGCTTCAAAACGTCGCCCGGGCGGCGATCGTCCCGAACCTCGTCTCACCGGGATCGCTGCGCAGCGCGTTGGCGCTCACCTATGGGCTGCAGCAGGTCACGATGGTGGTCGGTCCTGGCATCGGCGGGGTGATGATCGCCGCGGTCGGTCTGCCATGGACTTACTTGGGTGATGCGCTCAGCTGCTTCGCGATGGTGTTTGCGGTGATCGCGATCGCTCCGCAGCCGCCGACGTGGACCGAAGGCCACGAGAGCGTCCGCCGCTCGATCGCGCAAGGGCTGCGGTACGTGGCCAGCAACCAGGCGCTGCTCGGGTCGTTCGCGATCGACCTGGTCGCGATGACGTTCGGCATGCCTCGGGCGCTGTTCGCGGTGCTCGCGGTCAGTTACTACCACGCGGGCGCGAGCGGTACGGGCGTGCTGTACGCCTCGGTTTCGGCCGGGGCCAGCATCGGGGCGCTGACCACCGGGTGGCTCACCCACGCCAGGCGCCTCGGCTTGATCGTGATCTGGGCGGTGGTGGTGTGGGGGTCGATGATCGCGCTGGTCGCCCTTGCGGGCTCGCTGTGGATCGCGGCGGTGCTGTTGGCGGTTGCGGGCGCCGCCGACTCCGTCAGCGCGGTGTGTCGGTCGACGATCAATCAAACCGTCACCCCGGATCAGTTACGCGGCCGCATGTCGGCTGTCTTCTCTTTGGTGGTCACCAGTGGGCCCCGGTTGGGCGACATCGAGTCGGGATCGGTCGCCGGGGCCGCGGGCCCTCGATTCTCGGTGCTCTCAGGCGGCCTCGCGTGCGTGCTCGGCGTGGTCGTGATCGTGGCCGCATTCCCGGCGCTGGTGCGCTACGGCAGCGATCTCCCCGCGGCGGCGGAGGGCGCGGGTGCGGACCGGGACCAGCCGGCTTTCGCGCGCGCGGAGAAGGACGAGCCGGCGGCCCCCGGCGCCGAGCGGGACGAGCCGGTCCCTCCGCGCGCGGGCAGCCCGCTGTCGTAGCGGCCCCGAACACCCCGCCCGATAGCAGGCCGCTGTCGTCGCAGCCCGCGGCACCCCGCGCGGAAGCAGCCTCCCTAGCGGCGGCGAGAGCGTGCCCCTCCGGCAGCAACCCGGTGCACGAAGCCCCACCGCTGTGGGTGCCCGGATATTGAGCGCACCAAGCGACTATCCCTAGGCGAGCGGCAGTACACCGCCGCTGGCTTAGGTTTGACGGCGCCGTCAGAAGTGGACGTGAAGCCACCGCCGAGTGGCCCCGCGAGCGGAAAAGCACTGCTCAGTATCGTCGCGGCCCGCGGTGCGCCAACACCTTACCCGAGTGCGAGTTGCACCGTTCGAGCGGCGCTCTCGATCAGCGCTGCGGTGCACAGAGAAAACCCTGACACGAACCAAACGTTGTTTGACACTGCCGAACGGGGTCTGATAATCTCGGCCCACTTCTGTGGTGTCCATCGGTCCGCCGCTGCGCCGAATGATACGGCGAGGGTTTGAGGGTGAAAGGCGTTGAGCGCAACCAAACTCGCATCCCGACGCTTCTGCCCATTTGGAGGCGGCGAGTTGCTGGTAGGTGCCGCGGACGCAGGCACGCTTGCAAGTGAGCAAGAAGTATCGCGAGGGATCCTCGTTCATCGGGTTGCGGCAGGGCAACGGGGAGGCGCGCCGAACTCAAAAGATCGTTCCTTGAACCCAACGTCTTGGAGGAGGGTATGTGGCGACAGTAGATGAATCAGTAGCAGCGCGAGGGCCGATCGGCTGGCGTCAAGGCATCGTCGGAGAGCTGTGGGCCGAATTCTTCGGCTGTTTCGTCCTGATCTGTTTCGGCGATGGGTGTGTGGCGATGCTCTGGGCCCTGGTCGGGTCGGGCCGCTCGATTCAGCCCACGCCGGCGGTTGGGAAGGGGATCTTCTCTGCAGCTACGCCGCTCCTCGGCAGTGGAGACTGGCTCCTGATCACGTTTGGGTGGGCGTTTGCGGTGTGTTTCGCCATCTACTGCGTCGGCGGCGTCACCGGCGCCCACATCAACCCTGCGATCACGCTGGGCCTTGCCATTCGCCGCTTGTTGCCGTGGAACAAGGTGGCCCCCTACTTCATAGTTCAGGTGCTGGGCTGCTTCGTGGGCGCCGCTCTCGTGTTCCTTGTCTACAACAACGCGCTTAACCACTTCGACCAGATCAACCACGCAGTTAAGGGCCAGCCGAGCTCGTTAGCGACCTACGCCACCTTCGCCACCTTCCCAGCGGCCTACTTCCACAACGTCTTAGGACCGTTAGTCGACCAGATCGTAGGTACGTTCTTCCTCGCTCTATTCGTATTCGCGGTCACCGACGAGTACAACCAGCCGGTCGAGTCCAACTTGGCTCCGCTGATTGTCGGATTCATCGTCCTGGCCATCGGCCTCTCGTTTGGCGCCAACGCCGGATACGCGATCAATCCGGCCCGCGACTTCGGTCCGCGGATCTTTGCTTGGATCGCCGGGTGGGGCAAGTTGGCGATGCCCGGCGACTACGCGAACATCAGCGGCTACTTCTGGGTCCCGATCGTCGGGCCGTTGATCGGGGCGGCGCTCGCCGCGCCGGTCTACGACTTCGGTATCAGATCGATTCTGATGGCCCGAAGGGGCCCCGAGCCGGGCGTGCAAGAGGTCGGGGAGACGGTGCAACAACGGCGGCCGAGCGATCCGGAGCCGCGGGGTCAGTCGGAGAACTACTAAACCCCACTGAGAGCATCCTGGGGCGGTGGCACGGCGCAGTGCCACCGCCCCGTTGCTTTTGGGGGCGACGCGCTCACCGGGAACGGATCAGGCCGGCCCCCCGGGCCCACTCGACCGTCCGCAGCAGCGTCTCACGCGGGCTCGTATAGCGCAGGCCTAGCTCTCGCGTTGCCCGCGAGCCGTCGTACCGGTGGCCGTGGAGCAGCGTCTTGACCATCTCCCCGCACACTGGCGGGCGGCGGCGCGCGAGCCGGAATGCGTGCTCGACCGCGTAGCCGCCGGCGAGCGCGACCGGGCGCGGCACCAGACGTGGCTTGCGCTTTACGCCGGCCACCTCGCCGGCCAGCGCGAGCGCCTCGCTGATCGTGAGGGTTATTCCGTTCAATACGTAGCGCTCTCCGGGAGCCCCGTGCTCGGCGGCTAGCAGGTGCCCCTCGGCGCAGTCGGCAATGTCTACCAAGCTGACGTTGGTGGGGACGAACAGTCTCAGGCGACCGTCCAGAAACGCGAGCAGGAATCGCGCGGTTCCGCCGCCCCGGCCCGGGCCTTGCACCGATGACGGATTGACGCACACCACCTCGACGCCGGCATCGCGCCCGCTCTCGAACGCCACTCGCTCGCCCTCGGTCTTCGAGCGCTCATAGGCGGACAGGTACCAGCCACGGTGTGAGGTCTCCTCACGCCCCACCACGCCCCGCGGCTCGCCGATCGTCGCCGCCGAGGAGGTATGCACCAGGCGCGGCACGCCGGTCCGCGCCGCCGCTCGGATCGCGACCGCCGGGCCTTGAACGTTGGCGCGGATCATCGGCGCGGTGTCAGCGAGGCAGAGGGCGTTCACCCCGGCCACGTTGAAGGCCACCGCACAGCCGGCCATCGCCCCGCACAGCGCCTCCTCGTCCAGCAAATCGCCATACGCGACACGGGCCCCGAGCGCGCTGAGAGTCGCCCTGGATTCCGATGAGCGCGCCAGCGCCACAACCTCGTCGCCTCTTGCCACGAGGCGCTCCACGAGCGCCCGACCGACGACGCCGCTGCCGCCGGTGACGAACACTCGCCTCACGAATGAGCGCGCAACGAGGAGTAGAAGCGCACGAAGTAGTCGATCCCCGACCACACCGTCACCAGCGCCGCCACGGCGAGGAGCCACTGGTCGAGCAGGGCGCCCGCGAAGCTGACGTCGGGGCGAAGCATCACCAGCGTCAGCGCCACGAACTGCGCCGTTGCCTTCCACTTGCCGAGCATCGACGGCTCCAGATGAAGGCCCTGAGCGGCGACCGCGGCGCGCAGCCCGAGCAGACTCAGCTCGCGGCCGATGATCGCCATCGACAACCATGGCGAGGCGCGGCCGACGGCTACGAGCGCGACCAGCGCGCCGGTGATCAGGAGCTTGTCGGCGGTTGTGTCGAGGAACGAACCGAGCCGCGAGCTCACGTTCCAGCGGCGCGCGAGCCGCCCATCGAACCAGTCAGTGCTCGATGCCGCGAGGAACACGATTGCCGCGGCCGTAAATGAATGCCCGAGCACCAGACCCATCACCACGGGCGTCGCCAGGATGCGGATGCTAGTCCAGGCGAGGATCAATGCGCTGGCTCGTGCGCTGCCTCTCCTGCCTCCTCTTAGCGCGCCAGCCTCCACGGTATCTGGCGATGCTACCAACGCACTTCAGCCAAGGAGCTCGGCCGCGCAGAGGCGTGCCCGAGCCGAATCGCGCGCGCCCAGCGCACGTATCGCGGCGTCCTCGGCGTCGCCCAGCGCCACCGAACGCAGCGCTTGTTTGACCTCTGGGACCAGCGGCGGCGCCATGCTCAGCTCACGCACTCCAAGCCCAACCAGCAACAGCGCCGCGGCGGGATCTCCGGCGAGCTCACCGCAGACTCCAACCCAGCGGTGATGCGCCCGTGCGCCGGCGACCGCGGCCTGCACCAGCCGCAGGACCGCCGGCTGCGGGCCGGCTAGCAAATTCGCGACCAGCTCATTGCCTCGCTCAGCGGCCATCGTGTACTGAGTGAGGTCGTTGGTGCCGATCGAAAAGAAGTCCGCTGATGCGGCGAGCTGCTCGGCCTCCAACGCCGCTGACGGAACCTCGACCATGATCCCGACCTCGATCGGCGCATCGACTCCGGTTGCTGCGCGCGCCTGTGCCACCGCGGCCAAGGCAGCCTCGAGTTCGGCGGCTGTCGCCACCATCGGAAACATGATCTTGATCGGGTGCTCGCCCGCGACCCTGATGACCGCTCGCAACTGCGTCGCGAGCAGCTCTGGATGCTCCAACGAGAGCCTGACTCCCCGTCGTCCGAGGAACGGGTTCTGTTCGGGATCCATCGGCACGGCCGGTAACGGCTTGTCCGCGCCGACGTCAAGCGTGCGCACGATCAGCGACCGCCCGCCTAGCGCCCGCGCGATCTCGGTGATCGTCTCTGCCTGCTCATCCTCGGTCGGGATCTCTGGGCGGTCAAGGAACAGAAATTCGGTTCGCAGCAGACCGACGCCATCCGCGCCGAGCTCTACCGCCGCCGCCGCCTCATCTGCTCGCCCCAGGTTGGCTGACACCTCGATTTCGGCCCCGTCTCGCATCACCGCTGGCTCGCTCGCATCGCGGCGCGCGCGCCGGCGGCGCTCGGCGGCCAGCTCGCGTGCTTGCCGTGCCCGCTCCGCCTGCTCCTCGCTGGGAGCGATCAGCACCGTGCCCTCGCCGCCGTCGAGCAACACCGGCGTGCCCTCGGCGATCGCCAGCAACGAGGGACCGAGCCCGACCACTGCCGGGATCCCGAACGCGCGCGCGAGGATCGCCGCATGCGCAGTCGCCGTACCGCGCGCGGTGGCGATCCCTCGCACCAGCTCGGGATCGACGGCGGCGGCCTGCGCGGGCGTCAGTTCAGGCACCACCAAGACACCTTCCGCCGTGAGCCCGGGATGCTGTTCGCGTCCTGCCAGGGCCGCCAGCACGCGCCGGCCGACATCCTCCACATCGGTCGCGCGCTCTTGCAGCAACGGTTCCTCGAGCGCCCGCCAAGCGGCGGCGGTCTGCTCGCTGGCGCCATACCAGGCCGCCTCGGCGGTGGCGCCGTCCTCGATCCGAGCGCGCGCGGCGCCCGCGAGCGCCTCGTCGTCGAGCAGTGCCAGGTGCGCCGCGAAGATCGCCGCTTCCTCGCTCGCGCCGCGACTGGCGACCTCGTCACGGTCGCGCTCGATCGCCGCTCTCGCGGCCGCGCGCGCTTGCTCGAGCTGCTGGCACTCCGCATCGGCTCCTCGGAAAGGCCGCTCAGGTGGAGCCTCCAGGTGCTCGGAGAGATGCCGGAGCGGCCCCAGCGCGATGCCGGATGACGCGGCGATTCCCCGCAAGAGCGTCCCTTCATCGGGCGCTCTGGTCGACTGAGACTCCCGTGAGCCGGCGCGGCTCGCCGACGCGACTGACTGCGGTGCACTCGGCGCCCCGCTGACCCCCTCGCCAAAGCCGTGGCGAGCCAAATCCTCGAGCGCTGAGAGCGCTGCGTCCGCCTGCGGCCCCGACGCGGTCGCGACCAGCTCATCGCCCTTGCGCGCGACCAGGGTCATCAATCCGGTGAGGCTGCGGGCATTCACGGGGCCTGCGCCACCGGGCTTAGCGAGTCGCAAATCGGCGTCGAAGCGAGAGGCAAGATCGACCACGAGCGCCGCAGGGCGAGCGTGAAGGCCGATCTCGTTGAGGATCGAGATCCGGGCCTCACGCGCGTGCGCCTGCGGTTCGGCGGCGGGCGCATCCGTTGGTGCCACCGAATCTCCAGAATCGAGCTGCGACGCCTTCATCTGGAGCGCCCCTCGCGCCTCGGCTAGCACCTCGTCAAGCGAGAACCCGCCGCGCGCCGAAGCGGCGGCGGCCACCGCGCCCTCCACCAGCGGCGCCTCGCTCAGCTCCACGCGTCCACCGCCCGCGAGCAGCTCGACCGCCATCTCCGCGCTCATCAGCGCGCTGCCCAAATCCATCAGCACGAGCACCCCGTCGTCCGACATCGCCCGCTCGATCGCCTCGCGCACCCGCTCAACGTCGGTGCCGATCGTGCCGTCCTCGAGACCGCCCGCAGCCTCGAGCCGAAGTTCATCACCTCCCATCTGCCGGGCGAGCTCGACCACCCCCTCGGCCAGTGCTGCGCTGTGCGAGACGACGACGATCCCGACCACTTATCAGAGCCCGTAGGCCCGATGCAGCAGCTCGATCGGATGCACGGACGGGCGCTTGCTTGCGTGCTCGATCTGCCAGCGGCAGGTTTCGCTGTCGCAGGCGACCAGTCCCGCACCCGAGGCCTCGATCTGCCCGAAGAGGTCAGCGCCGACGTCCATCGCGATCCGGTACTTCTCGCGCTTGAGGCCATAGGTGCCGGCGATGCCGCAGCAGCGGGCGTCGAGCTCGCGGACCTGGAGGCCTGGGATCAGCGCCATCAGCTCGATCGCCGGCTTGCCGATCCAGTGACCCTGCAGCTGGCACGGCGCGTGATATGCGACGGTCTCCTGGACTGGTTGGAAGTCGGTCTTGAGCTCGCCTTGGTCGTGGAGCTCGAGCAGCAGTTCACAGATGTCGTAGGTCTGGCGGCTGACCAGCGCCAGATCGGGATCCGCCTCCAGACCCAGGATCTCGCGCGCCTCGCGCTTGAGCATCACGGTGCAACTAGTGGCGTTGCCGACGATCAGCGTGCCGTCGCGGGCGTGCGGAGCGAGCGCGCGGGCGAGCCGCAGGACGTAGCCGCGGGCATCTTCGAACAGGCCGTTGGATTGCAGCGGCAACCCGCAGCAGTCCTGTTTGGGAATCTCGACCCGATAGCCGTTGTGCTCGAGCACCGCAACGACTTTCTCGCCTACCTCGGGCTCGTAGTACTGGGTGCCGCAGTTGTGGAAGTAGACGATCCGCTTGCCGGTCGCCGGGGCCTGGTGCTTGCGTGCCCACGATCCGAACGTGCGTCCCGCGAACGCTGGCAGCGGCGCGTCCCGGTGGATACCGAGCAGACGCTCCGCCAGCACTCGCGCCGGCCGCATCTTCAAGGTGGCGTTGGCGAGCGGCGCGACGGGCGTGCCAAGGCGGCCAACCACTGTTGGCCGCGCGATCAGCCGATCGCGCAGCGGAACGCCGTTTGCCTTCTTGACCGCATAGCGGGCATGAGCGTTTAGCTCGGCGATCTTGACCCCTTGTGGGCACGCCTGGGTGCAGAGCCCGCAACCAGAGCAGTAGTCGACCGAATGCTCCTGCACTGCCTCCCCGAGCGCTCGATAGCGCTCAGCCTGGGGTCCCTCGTACTTCGGTCCGGGAAACAGCGGCGTGACGTTGGAAACGGGGCAGACGGTCTCGCAGATCGTGCACTTGACGCAGTGATCGAGCGAGCCGCGGAGCAGCTCGTGGAGTAGGCCGTCGCCGGGCAGGCCGTCGCTCATGCCGCGGCCTTCGCGCCCTCGCGCTCCAGGATCGACTGGGCGACGGCGTGGCCGCTCGCGAGCGCGATTCCCTCTCCTGATCCCTCCCGCCAGGGCTCGGCGCCCGGCAGCGCTGCCCCAGCCACGAACAGGTTCTCGGTGCCCACCGCGAGCAACGACGAATCCACCGCGATGCCCACCCGTGACATCGGCTGGTCGCCGAAGTAGTCGGCGGTGAAACGCGGTTCGCCGTCCGCCGGCATCCCGTGAAGCGCCAGGCCCGCGACCATCTCCCGGGCGCTCCAATCCGAGGACAGCGTGATCGCGCCGGAGTGCATGCCGCCCGTGGCGAGCACGACCCAACGAGCTCCATAGGCGGTGTCATGGCCGCTGGTGTGTGCTCGCAGCGCGCTGATGCGTTCGCCTTCACGCTCGACGCCGAGCACTTCGGCGCCGAGCACGATCCGCCCGCGGGCCGTACGCAGCGCGGCTGTCAACGCGTTGTAGACGCGCATCCCGGAGGCCGATGGCGGCAGCGTGGGAATCTCGAACACCGAATGCCCGAGCCTCTGCTCGAGGTCTTGCCAGGCGCCGTGCGGATCCCTCAAACCTACGATCGCGGGCATCGCCACGCGCTCGCCGCTGCGCAGCCGCGGCACGAGCCGGGCGGCGAAGGCGCCGCGGAACGAAGGATCATCGAAGCGCCGCGCCAGCCCAAGCGAGTTGGCCTCGGCTCGGCCGACGTCGAAGTCGAGCTCGATCCCGCGAGCGGCGAGCCCCGCGCGCTCGAGGTTGCCCGCGCACAGCGAGGGGTAGAAGTCGCGCAGTGCTCGCAGCCCGACCGCGCACACCGGCGAGCGCTCGCGGATATTGCCAGCGGCCATCGTCTCGGGGACCAGCGCTGAGGGGCGGACCGCCCCCACCGCCGTCGGAAGCAGGTGATTGCGCTCGAGCCCGCCGACGTAGCGGTAACCGGGCTGGGGACCCTGTTCGATCTTGGCAGCGAACCACTCCAGCGCGGGAGCAATCGCGTCGGCGCCGAGCAGCGCGTACGGGTGCTCGGGGTGCGCGGCGATGAAATCAGTAAGCGCGCGGGCGGGCTCCTCCACCCGCTCGGGGTCGTAGCCCAGCACGTCGACCGTGCCGGGCGCGAGATGGGTGGAGCCCACCCCCTTGGCGAGCAGGCAGACCTTCGCGCCCCCCTCGGCCAGCCGTGCCGCGGCGCTGAGGCCGGCTACGCCGGCGCCGAGGACGACCGCGTCGTAATTCAAGGACCGATTCATTCCGGCAGGTGAGTGATGTCGAGCACCCCTTGAAACACCCATTCGTCGAATCTGGCTTGCCGAAGCTGGTCGCCGTATAGGATGGGCCAGGTTCCCTTCCAGCGCTCGTTGACAAACTCCAGCAGCGCGCCGTTCGCCCGCTCGGTGCCGATCCCTTCGAGCCCGTGGAGGATCCCGGTGGCGCGGTAGATGCAAAAGCCTCCCTGGCAGGGGCCCATTCCGAGACGGACGTAGCGCCGGATATCGTCGAGGTTGTCGGTGGCGCGCCGCTTGAGCGACGCCTCGAGCGTGTGCCGGGAGATCAGCTCGCATTCACACACCAGCTGATCCTCGAGCAGGTCCTCCTCCCGCCGGCCGAGCCTGTCGGCAACATGGAAATACTCTCCATCTTCAGAGCCGGGAAGCCGCTCGGTCGCGGTCGTGCACCGGCGCGGTTCGCCGAGCTGCCGGCATACCGCATCGACGGTGTCCTCGGCCATCAGCCTGTAGGTGGTCACCTTGCCGCCGGTGATCGTCAAAAATCCACTGATCCCGTCGCGCTCGTGATGGTCGAGCAGCGCGTGCGCGCGTGTGACGTCACGCGTCTCGGTGGCGCCGTCGCCGTCCTTGCGGTCCTCAAACAGCGGCCGCACGCCGGTCCACACCCTCAGCGCGCGGGCCTCCTTGAACCCGGGCACCAAGCGCTCGCCGTCCTCGAGCATCGCGTCGACCTCCTCCTGGAGCACGGAGTGGTCGTCCGGATCGTCGGTGTTCACGTCGGTCGTTCCGATCACGCTGACCGTCCGGACCGGCACGATGATGTCCCCATCGGTCGGCATTTGGCAGCGGTTCACCACCGTGTTGACCAACCGGTGGTTCATCGCGATCATGATTCCTCTCCCCGGCATCACGTGAACGCCCTCGATGCCAGCGAGTGTCGCGATCTGGCCCGCCCAGGCTCCGGCCGCGCTGACGGTTATCCGGGCCTCCACGTCCAACTCCTCGCCGGTGCGCGTGTTGCGCAGCCGCGCCCCGCGGACCTGGTCGCCGTCGCGATGGATCGCCACCGCCTCATGGTCGGGCAGTACGCGAGCCCCGCGCTGCTGCGCCCCGTGGGCCAGCGCCCAGACCAGCTGCCAGACGTCGATGCTGGCGTCCGGGACTCGGAACGCGCGCGAGATCCGAGGATTCAGCAGCGGCTCCTCGCGCAACGCCTGTGCCGGTTCGATCTCCTCGCAGGGGACACCGGTCGCGCGACAGCCCTCAAGGAATCGGTCCGCATACGCGGGGTCATCGAACGGCGTGGTGACAAAAAAGCCGCCCGTGTCCTCGATCGTGTCCGCGGCCAAATACCGCACGATTCCGTTCTCGCGCGCGCATTCGTCGGCCGCCGAGGGGTCTTTCACCGCGTAGCGCCCGCCCGAATGCAGGAGCCCATGGAAGCGGCCGGTAGTGCCGGTAGCCAGGTCCCCGCGCTCGGCGAGAATCACGTCGAAGCCCCTTAGCGCTGCGTCCCAGGCGACGCCGGCGCCGGTAGCGCCGCCGCCGATCACCAACACTTCGGTGCTGAGCTTCTGCACCGGCTCAGCTTACTCGTTAGGAGACGCCCAGGGGACCTGCGAAGGGCCTCGAGCGCGGGGCGCCGACAAGGATCCGGCACCCCGCGATCGATCCGCAATCGCTACTCGGCCCAGTCGAAGGTCCGCTCGACCGCCTTCTTCCAGAAGTGGAACGCCCGCTCGCGGTCCGCGTCGCTCATCTGCGGCTGCCAGCGCTTGTCCTCGACCCAGTTCTCGCGCAGATCCTCGATCTCCTTCCAGAAGCCCGTGGCGAGCCCAGCCGCGTACGCGGCGCCGAGCGCGGTGGTCTCCGCCACCTTCGGCCGGATCACCGGTACCCCGAGGATGTCCGCCTGGAACTGCATCAGTGTCTCGTTTACGACCATCCCGCCGTCGACCTTCAGCGACTGCAGCTCGACGCCAGAATCCGCGTTCATCGCGTCTGACACCTCGCGGCTCTGGAACGCCGTCGCCTCGAGCGCGGCGCGCGCGACGTGGCCGTTGTTGACGTACCGCGTGAGTCCGGCAAACACGCCGCGAGCGCTCCCCTTCCAGTACGGCGCGAACAGGCCCGAGAACGCCGGCACGATGTAGCAGCCGCCGTTGTCCTGGACGGTCTTCGCCAGCTCCTCGACCTCGGGCGCGGATCTGATCAGCTTCAGGTTGTCGCGAAGCCACTGCACGAGCGCTCCGGTGATCGCGATCGAGCCCTCGAGGCAATAGACCGCTGCGCTGTCGCCGATCTTGTAGCCGACCGTGGTGATGAGGCCGTTCTTCGACTGGACCGCTTCGTTACCGGTATTGAGCAGCAAGAAGTTGCCGGTGCCGTAAGTGTTCTTCGCCTCGCCAACCGAGAAGCAGGTCTGTCCGAACGTCGCCGCCTGCTGGTCCCCGAGGTCGCCGGCCACCTGCACCCCGGACAGAGGCCCGTCTTTGATCTCGCCGTACACCTCGCTCGATGCCCGGATCTCGGGCAGCATCGAACGCGGTACCCCGATCGCCTCGAGCAACGAGTCGTCCCAGTCGAGCGTCTCGAGGTTCATCAGCATCGTGCGGCTGGCGTTGGAGACGTCAGTGATGTGAAGACCGCCGTTGGTGCCGCCGGTGAGGTTCCAGATGCACCAGGTGTCCATGTTCCCGAACGCCAGCTCACCCGCGTCGGCCTTCTCCCGCGCGCCATCCACGTTCTCGAGAATCCACCGCACCTTCGGACCCGAGAAGTAGGTTGCGATCGGAAGCCCGGTCTTCAGCCGGAAGCGGTCCTGTCCGCCCTCCTTCTCCAGCTCCGCGCAGATCCTGTCGGTGCGGGTGTCCTGCCAGACGATCGCGTTGTGGATCGGCTCCCCGGTGTTGCGATCCCAGACCACCGCCGTCTCGCGTTGGTTGGTGATTCCCATCGCGCCGATTGCTTGGGCCCCGCCGTCGACCTTTTCGACGGCGCCAAGGATCACCTGCTGCGAGCGCTCCCAGACCTCGTTGGCGTTGTGCTCGACCCATCCCGGCTGCGGGTAGATCTGTTCATGCTCGAGCTGCTCGACCGCAACTACGTTGCCGCCGTGATCGAAGACCATGCACCGCGTGCTGGTAGTGCCCTGGTCCAGTGCTGCCACGTAATCGGCCATTCGGGTGCTCTCCTTTCAACCAGCCAGCGCTTCAGCAGCGGTCTGGCAGAGGTAATAGGTGGAGGTCGCACCGGGGTCCTGGTGATCCCGGCTGCGCTCCCCCAGATAACTGGCCCGCCCCTTGCGAGCGACCAGTGGAATCGTGTCCCGCATCCCGCGGTCGGCAGCGTCCACCGCCGCTTGTAAGCCGGCGTCGAGATCGGATGCCTGCTCCAGGGCCTCCACCGCGGGCAGCAGGGCGTCGAGCATCGTCTTGTCCCCGGGCTCGGCCTTGCCGCGCGCCTTGACTCCCTCGAGACCCTTCCGCCAGGCGGCCGCGTACGCGTCGAAATCAACCGCATCCTTCCCGGCTAGCGACGTTCCCATCTGCAGCAACAGCGTGCCATACAGCGGACCGGCGGCTCCGCCGACGCTGGAGACGAGCGCCATGGCCACGGTTTTCAGCACCGCTCCAGGGTCCGCCTGCTCCTGCGCGTCGAGCTTCTCGAGCGCCTTGCGCATGCCGCGGTCCATGTTCGTGCCGTGGTCACCGTCGCCGATCGCGGTGTCGAGCCTCACCAGCTCCTCTCGATGCTCGTGCATCGACGCCGCGAAGCGACGCATCCAGTCGAGCATCGTGTCGCGAGAGACCGGCAACCTCAGGCGCCCCAGCGAAGGCCCGGGGTATTCACGGGCGCATCCCAATAACCGACCATCTCGTCGTCCAGCTTGAGCAGCGTGATCGAGCAGCCTTGCATCTCGAGCGAGGTGATGTAGTTGCCGATCAGGTTGCGCTCGATGGTCAGCCCGTGCCTCTCCGCAAGCTTCGCCACCTCGTTGTACATAAGGAACAGTTCGATCAAAGGCGTGCCGCCCATGCCATTGACGAACGCCAGCACGCGGTCCCCCGAGGAGAACGGCAGATCCTCCACGATCGGCGTGAACAGCCGCTCGGCGATCTGGGAGGCGGGACCGATTTTCTCCCGGAAGCGCCCCGGCTCGCCGTGGATGCCGATCCCGATCTCGACCTCGTCGTCGGCGAGCTCAAAGCTCGGAGAGCCAGAGGCTGGGGTAATGCAGGGTGTCAGCGCCATCCCCATCGAGCGGCCGTTGGCGTTGACTCTGCGGGCGAGCTCGGCGATCTCGTGCAGCGAGCGGCGGTCCTCTGCTGCCCCTCCACAAATCTTCTCCAGGATCACCGTGATCCCGACTCCGCGGCGCCCGGCGGTATAGAGCGAGTCCTGTACGGCGACGTCGTCGTTGGTCACCACCGACTCGACCTCGACTCCGTCGGCCCGCGCTAGGTCCGCCGCCATGTCGAAGTTCATCACGTCGCCCGTGTAGTTCTTGACGATGTGCAGAACGCCGGCGCCACCGTCGACGCCTTGTGTCGCCGCCTGCATCTGGTCGGGGGTGGGAGAGGTGAATACCTCCCCGGGGAGGGCCGCGTCGAGCATTCCCGGTCCCACAAAGCCGCCGTGCATCGGCTCGTGGCCGGAGCCACCGCCGGAGATCAGGCCGACCTTGCCCTGCACCGGGGCGTCGGCTCTGATCACCATCGGCGGATCAAAGGTGACACGCAAGCGGCCCGGAAATGCGGCCGCCACTCCCTCGAGCGACTCCTTGACGACATCGTCAGGTGAATTGATGAGTTTCTTCATGCAGCCCCCAATGGCAGGAGGATGGGACAGGACGCTCGCCGTGCAAACGCTTCAGGAGGGAGAACCGTGTCCAGACGTTCAAGCTGAGTTTTTCGGAGAAGTACAGGCCGCGCTGCGCGGTTACTTCAGCAGAGAAAACGGCGAGCAAGCACCCTTCTTTCGAACAAATCGCTCTCCACCCACGAGCGTTGGTCTGCGACAATACCGGAAATCGTTCGCCAATGTCAAACATCGTTCGAACGCACTGCGTTGTGGATGCGTGAACCGGTGAAGGTGAACCGCTGTCGGGTCCAATCCAATCCATCGAGCGAGCCGCCGCGATCCTGCGACTGTTGTCGGGACGCTCGCGGCGCCTGGGAGTTGTGGAACTCGCGGGACAGCTTGGGTTACCAAAAGGCACTGTGCATGGCATTCTGCGGACGCTGCAGGCGGTCGGCTTCGTCGAGCAGGACAACGAGTCAGGCAAGTATCAGCTCGGCGCGGCCCTCCTTCACATCGGCTCTAGCTATCTAGACGCCAATGAACTCCGTACCCGCGCGCTGAACTGGGCCGACGCCCTGGCGACGCAAAGCGACGAAAGCGTACGGATCGGCACGCTGCACGAAAGGCAGGTTCTGATCGTCCACCACGTCTTTCGCCCTGACGACAGCCGGCAGGCGCTCGAGGTTGGGAGCCTCGTTCCGACGCATGCGAGCGCGCTGGGAAAGGCGCTACTGGCCCACCACACCTACCTGGTGGATCAACTCCGGGCAGAGAAGCTCGTCAGCTACACACCCGCGACCGTCACCGACGTCAAGGAGCTGGAGCGCGAGCTGGATGCCGTCCGCGGACGCGGGTGGGCAAGCGAGGTCGGAGAGCTGTTCCCGGGAGTGGCGTCGATCGCGGCGCCGATCGAGGACCGACGCGGCGTGATCGAGGGCTCGATCGGCATCTCGGGTCCGATCGAGCGATTGTGCGAGGGTCGCAGCCTGCGCTCTCAATTGGTCGGGTACGTGATGCAGAGCGCCCGTACCGTGTCCCGCGAGCTCGGGGCGATTCCGTGGTAGGAATCGCGAGGTTATGACCGGGCGCTACGTGATCTCGATCGATCAAGGGACAGCGTCTTCGAGGTGCCTGGTATTCGACCACCGCGCACGGATCGTGTCGGTGGCGCAGAAGGAACACCGTCACCACTTCCCGCGCCCGGGTTGGGTCGAGCACGATCCGCAGGAGATTTGGGGCAACGTCCTGACGGTCGTGGCACAGGCACTCGAGAAAGCGGACCTCTCGCCGACCGAGCTGACCGCGCTGGGGATTGCCAACCAACGAGAGACAACCGTGCTCTGGGACCGGGACACGGGGGTGCCCGTCCACAACGCGATCAATTGGGAAGACACTCGCACCGACCACCTCTGCCGACACCTGGCGGACGAATTCGGGGAACGGCGCTTTCGTGAGAAGACTGGGCTCCCAGTGAGCACCTACTTCTCCGGCCCCAAGGCACGTTGGCTACTCGATCACATTCCTGGCTTGCGAGAGCGCGCGGAGCAGGGGGAGGTCCTGTTCGGGACGATGGACTCCTGGCTCCTGTGGAACTTGTGTGGGCGCCACGTCACCGACGTCACGAACGCCAGTCGCACCCTGCTGATGAACCTCGAGACGCTCGAGTGGGACGATGAGCTGCTGGCGATGGTCGGAGTGCCGCGGGCGATGCTGCCGGAGATCCGGCCCTCTTCGGAGATCTACGGGGAAGCGGGGCACGCCCTTGCGGGGGTCCCAGTCGCGTCGGTGCTCGGCGACCAGCACGCCGCGCTCGTCGGGCAGACTTGCTTTCGCCCCGGCGAGGCGAAGTGCACCTATGGCACCGGCAGCTTCCTGCTGCTCAACACCGGTGAGCGCCCGATCGCCTCGCACAGCGGGCTGCTGACGACGCTCGGCTACCAGCTCGGTTCTGATCGCCCGACGTACGCCCTGGAAGGATCGATCGCGATCACCGGCGCGCTCGTGCAATGGTTTCGGGACAACGTCGGGCTGATCGGTAGTGCGCCCGAGATCGAGACGCTCGCGCTCACGGTGACCGACAACGGCGGCTGCTATTTCGTGCCGGCGTTCTCGGGTCTGTTCGCTCCCTATTGGCGCAGCGACGCGCGCGGGGTGATCGCGGGACTAACGGGATACATCAACAAGGGCCATCTCGCGCGGGCGGTGCTCGAAGCCACCGCCTGGCAGACCCGCGAAGTCGTCGAGGCGGCGAACGCGGATTACGGCGGCGGGCTTGCGGAGCTGCGCGTCGACGGCGGCATGACCGCGAACAACTTGCTGATGCAGTCCCTCGCGGACGTGCTCGACGTGCCGGTGATGCGCCCGATCGTGGCCGAGACCGTGTCGCTGGGAGCTGCCTACGCCGCGGGACTGGCAGTCGGGTTCTGGCCGGATCTGGAGAGCCTCACACGGAACTGGCACAAAGCCGCGGAATGGCTCCCGGGCATCGATCCCGCCGTTCGCGAGAAGGGCTACCGCAAGTGGAAGAAGGCCGTCGCCCGCACGGTCGACTGGGTCGATGACGACGACTGACGAAAAGCCGCTAACGGAGCACCGGCTGCGAGCCCTGCTGATCTGACCCTTCGAAGAAGCTTTGCACTGTCTGGATCACGGCCGAGACGTCTTCGGTCGGCGGGATCGGGTCGCCGAAGGTGATGCTGATTTGATGGCGCGCTGAGCCGTTCTGGCTGCGAAGGCGGCTCGGCCAGAAGCGCCCCGGCGGCATCACGTCATGAGTGCCGGTGACCCGGATCGGGACGATCAACACGCGGTGGCGGACCGCGAGCACCGCCGCGCCCCGCCGTAGGCGGCCGGTGCCGCCGCTGCGCGAGCGGGTGCCTTCGGGATACAGCAGCAGATTCCAGCCGCGATCGAGCAGCCCGTCGACATGGCCGGCCGCCTGCTTCTCGAGACCGCCGCCGCGTCGATCCACCGGCACGGTGTTGAAGATCAGCGAGACCACCATCGCGACCAACCGGTTGCGGTAGAAGTAGTCCGCGGCTGCGGCGACCACCGTGCGCTTTCTGAACCGCCGCGGCAGCGCGGCCAGGATCACCGGTGTATCCAGGTGGCTGACGTGGTTGGCGACCAGGATCACGGGCGCGCGCACGCGTGCGAGCTTGTCGCGACCGGTGGTGCGGCGGCGGGTGTAGAAAGCCATGATCGGCGCGAGCACGAACCGGAGCATGGCCTCGCGGGCGCTGACTGCCCAGCGTGAGCGTGCCCACGGGATGTCCAGCTGCGGCGCCGCGCGGGCCAGTTGCTGGGCGCGCCGCATGAGGCGAGCGGAGGCAGACTTCTTGCGCCGAACTGGGAGCACTAAAGCTAGAACCCCAGTGTGTAACAGACGTTACAGATTCGGTCGGCGGCAGTCCCGACGATGTCTCAAAACGGACGTTCGCGGACTGGATGCTAGGTCCAGGGGAGCGCCGAGCGCGTCTCCCAGTAGTCGTCGGGAGGCTCGATCAGCGGCGTCAGCTCGTCCTCCAGCGCGGCGTCCCAGTGGACGCCGGTAGCCGCGAGATTGCTCTCGAGCTGCGCGACCGTGCTGGCTCCGCTCAGCACCACGTCCACCCAGGGTCGCGCGAGCACCGCCGCGATCGCAAGCGCGTCCTCGGTGACGCCGACTCGCGCCGCCGCGCGCGCCAGTGACTCGATGTCGCCCCGCGAGGTAAGCCGACCGTTGGCGAGTGCCTCTTTGATCATCACTCCGATTCCAGCCTCGTGGGCGGCCTGCAGCGCGCTCCCCGCCGAGCGCTCGAGCAGATTCCATGTAGCCTGGACCGTGTCGAAGGCGCCGATCTCGATGGCGCGCTCGATCGTCGCTCCTTGCTCGGTTCCAGAGAGGCTGAGGCCAATGGCCACCCCTTCCGCCCGCAGGGCGTCGAGTCCGGCGCGCACGTCGCGGTCGTCGAGCACTCCGCTCGACAGCGTGGCGGAGTGGATCTGATAGAGCGACAGGTACTCGCCGAGCAGCTCGCGCGTCTCCTCGAGCTGCCGGCGAAAATTGTCGGCGGTCAGCTCCTTGACCTCTTGGGGGTCGGCCTGCACGCGCCAGCCGGCGGTATACCTGTACCCCCACTTCGAGCTGATCGCGAGGGCCCCGGGTTGCACCGACCGGCTCCGCAACCATGAGCCGAGGAACTCCTCGGCGCGACCATACGAGCGCGCCGCGTCGAAGTGCCTGATCCCCGCCTGGTAGGCCGCATCGAGCACCTCGTGGGTACGAGCCGCCATCGCGTCCACTGAGTGATCGGCGAAGTCCTCGCCGTGTCCGAGCGTCAGGTACCCCGGCCGTCCGAGCGCGGCGAGGCCGAGTGCGATCGCGGTGGTGGCGATCCCGCTGCGCCCAAGCTCGCGCGACCAGCCGCGCTCGCGGGGCGCCAGCTTGTCGTCGTCGTCGGTCACCCTCGAGCGAGGATCGGCGAAGGAGCTGCAGGCATGCGCCCTGCGTTATACCCGTTCATGGCATGACTGGCTGCCCTGGTGGTCGGGCGCCGCCCCGTATCCTCCTGCCAGCGTGACCGACGGGCAAGACCCCCGAGTGCGACTGAAAGCCGAGCTGGAGGACGCCCGCGCCGAGCTGAAGGCTCACATGGCGAGCTGGGAGTACGCCTTCGCGATGGGGGGTGGCCGCGACGGCGCAAGCGAGCATCCGCTGCACCGGCGCACGCGTGCCCGCACCGAGCGCCTCGAGGAACGCTGCCAGGCGCTGCGGGCGCAGCTCGCCGAATACGAGCTTTAGCTGCCCCTAGCGGTGGTGGCTCGCTGCTGATACGGTCACCCGCGAGCGAGCATTGCAACGCATAAGCCTGATACCGGCCACCGGGACCGGTGCGCCTTGGACGGTTCGCGGTCGCCTGGCTCGAGCGGCTGCTTCGAGATGTCGTCTTCGCCCCCGCCGGCTTCATGCCCGCCCTGACGCGCCCGTGCACATCGATCGAGTGCGGGCACCTCCGCGGGCCCGGCGTTTTGCTCTTACGCACCAGCCCCAAGCGCAACCGAAGGAGAGAACATGGCAGACAACAGAGGCGTGGCCTACATGGGTACAGGGAAGGTTGAGGTTCACGACATCGACTTCCCGACCTTCGAGCTGAAGGACGGACCGGGGGTCAATCCCGCGAACGTAGGTCGGAAGCTGCCCCATGCGGCAATCCTGAAGTGTGTCGCGACCAACATCTGCGGCTCCGACCAGCACATGGTCCGGGGGCGGACCACCGCCCCCGAGGGGTTGATCCTCGGTCACGAGATCACCGGCGAGGTGATCGAGACCGGTCCGGGGGTCGAGTTCATCAAGGAGGGCGATCTCTGCTCGGTCCCGTTCAACATCGCCTGCGGGCGATGCCGGATGTGCAAGGAGGGCAACACCGGCGTGTGCTTGAACGTCAACCCCGACCGCCCCGGCTCCGCCTACGGCTACGTCGACATGGGCGGCTGGGTCGGCGGCCAGGCCGAGTACGTTCTCGTACCCTACGCCGACTGGAACCTGCTCAAGTTTCACGACAAGGAGCAGGCGATGGAAAAGATCCTCGACCTCACGATGCTGTCGGACATCTTTCCCACCGGCTTCCACGGCGCGGCGACCGCCGGTGTGCACTCCGGCGACACCGTCTATGTCGCCGGCGCCGGACCCGTCGGCCTCGCCGCCGCTCACTCGGCCCAGCTGCTCGGCGCGTCGGTGGTGATCGTCGGCGACCTGATCCCCGAGCGGCTCGAGCAGGCGCGCAGCTTCGGCTGTGAGGCGATCGACGTCTCCAAGGGCGACCCGAAGGATCAGATCGAGCAGATCCTCGGCGTGCCGGAGGTCGACGCGGCCGTCGACGCGGTCGGCTTCGAGGCCCGCGGGCACGGTACCGACTCCGAGCACGAAGCTCCGGCGACCGTGCTCAACTCGATCATGGACGTCACCCGTGCGGCCGGCAAGCTCGGCATCCCGGGCCTCTACGTGACCGGGGATCCGGGGGCGATCGACGACGCGGCCAAGCAGGGCTCGCTGTCGATCCGGATCGGCCTCGGCTGGGCGAAGTCCCACAGCTTCACCACCGGTCAGTGCCCGGTCATGCGTTATCACCGCGGGCTGATGCAGATGATCCTGCACGACAAGGCACAGATCGCAAAAGCGGTCAACGCAACCGTGATCACGCTAGATGAAGCGCCGCAGGGCTACAAGGACTTCGACAGCGGGGTGGCCAAGAAGTTCGTCTTCAACCCGCACGGGTTGATCAAGACCTGACGCTTGCACCGCCCGCGCGCCACGGAGTGATCCGTGGCCGCGTCGGGCGGGGAGTTTGTCGCACAAAACGAACATTGGCACTTGAGGTCCGGGGGGCGGACCCTAAGTGCCAAAGTTCATCGTCTCGGGCAGTTACTGGTTGTCCGAGCCCTCTTCCTCTGGCGCCTCCTCGCCAGGCCACGCGCCAGTCACGCGCGTAAACGCGATCCGCGAGCCGTGCGACACGAGGCCTCTGACGAGCGAGAACAGCGCGCCCTCGATAACCAGCGCCAGCACCAGTTTGCCAGGTGCGACTTGCCGGTGCTCTGGCTTTGGCGGCTCCTGATCATCGATCAGCCCCCAGATGAGACCGAATAACTTCTTACCGATTATCCCGGCCAGCAAGCCGCTGACCACGCTGACGGGAACGAACACTACCTTGCTCATTGATCACCTCTAGTCACCGTTGATCTCGGGCGCGGCTACCTACTTTGGATCGCCTCGCGTCGGCAGGAACGGCTCGACATCAGCTGGGTGACCAGCTTCGATCTGGCGGCCCCGCTGAAGCTCAGCGTTGAACTCGGCCCCAAACAGGATCACTACGTTGGTGATCCAAAGCCAGACCAGGAACACCACCACCGAAGCCAGCGACCCGTACGTCTTGTTGTACGAAGAGAAATTCGCGACATACAGTGCAAACAGCGCCGACGCGACGATCCACAACACGACCGCGAGTATGCCGCCGGGCGTGACCCAGCGTGCTCCTGGCTGGCGCACGTTCGGGCTTGCGTAATACAGGATCGAGAGGATCACGGCGACGATCACGATCAGCACCGGCCATTTCGCGATGTCCCAAATCGTGACCGCCGAGCTCCCGACGCCGATCAGCTTCCCGACCTGCTTTGCAAGCCCGCCAGTAACCACGACCGCCACCGCCGAAGCGGTGAGCAACAGGACAGTAACCAGTGTCACACCGATCCGTACCGGGATTGTCTTCCACACCGGGCGCCCTTCCTCGACGTCCCAAATGATGTTCGACGCCCGCATGAATGCCGCGATGTATCCCGATGCCGACCACAACGACGCCGCCAGCCCGACGACGAACAAGACGCCGGCGGTTCCTCTCTCTGATTGGATGTTGCTGACCGCGCTGGTGAAGATCTTCCTGGCAGTCCCGGGAGCGAGTTTGTCCAGGTTCTGGATCAGCGGTTGCGTTGCCGAGTGGCCGATCAGCCCCAGGATCGAGACCAGCGCGATCAACATCGGGAAGATCGCGAGCACCCCGTAATAGGTGAGCGCCGCCGCCAGGTCGGTCAGGTTGTCGGCTTTGAACTCCGCGCGCGTCCGCTTGAGTACGCCACCCCACGCACCGCGCGGAAGCGCGGACGGCTGAGCTGGCGCTGCGACCTCGCGCTCGGGCGTTGTTCCGCCTTGCGCCTCCATCGACTCCACCTACCTTCGGCCCAGAAGCAGTCCAACTAATAACCCGACCGCGAATGCCCCGGCTGCAGTGAACGGCAGCGGCTTGCGCTGCATCGTCGCGGCGAGTTGCTGTGCCCCGCTGCTCGCGGAGTCCGGCGTGGCTTCCCTTGCCTGGGCAAGGAACTCTTCTTTGCGCTGCTGGGCCGCATCGCTGAACGCCGAAATCCGGTCCTTCGTGTGGGCCTTAACGTCAGTTTTGGCGGCCAGCGCCTCGACGGTGTCGCCCAGCCCTTCTCGCGTCTGCTCGATCTCCTCGCGGAGCTGCTCCGCAGACTTCTGCTGCGACTCGGGGGAGTGATCCTCCACGGCGCTCACTGTCTTCCCTCCTTCGCTCGCTGCTTGGTCAATTCGACGTCCTCCTTGACGCTCTCGACCGTCTGCTCGGGCACCGGCGGCACACCCTGCTGTAACTTGCTCTTTCCGGCCAAGGCCAGCACGCCGGCGATCACCGCATATGCCGCGGTCACGATCAGCGCCGCGAGCCAACTCACCATCGCCGTACTGAGCGCAAGGATCATGCAGGCAGTCAACGCACCCACGCCATACAGCGCGAACACGCCGGCCCCGCCGAACATGCCGGCGCCGAGCCCCGCGCGCTTGCCTTTCACCATCAGCTCGGCCTTCGCCAGGTCCAGCTCCTTGCGCACCAGCGTTGCGGTTTGATCAGAGAGCTGCTTCAGAAGTTCCGCGACCGACCGGTCATTCAACGCTGGATCTTCACCGTCGTGGCGGGTCTCCGCCATTCTGCCTCCCTTCGCTGACGCCTGCTGAGTGCCCAGGGCTCGCTTCGGTCCTACCCGATAAGTTGGCTAATCTCCCGCGGCCTCGCGGTAAAACAAGCAGATTGGATAAGCCAGCCGACGGCTCGGGCCGGTCGGGAACGTGTCCCCGCGCAGACGCGACGGCTGCGTATCGAAAGCAGCTTTGGGTATAAGCAAGCTATCGGTGCAAATAGATCACGCAGGTCGGCAATCGGTCGGCCGAGCAACCCGTAGGAGGCGCTCTGATGGCCGTTACCGAAACCGGGCGGGGAACCGCAAGAGCAACACGTACTGAGAAGGGAATCAGCCTGGCGCGAGGCCCTGCGCTGATCCTGGGGACGATTCTGCTCGCCGCCGGCCTGTACTTCCTCTACAAGGCGCACACCTTCCCACCGTTCTCGAACTTCCCCAACGGGAAGGCACCGGTTGAGCGAAAGGTCTTGGGGATCTTCGGCGCCAACGGCTGGACCGGGATGCTGACGGCGGTGGCAGGAGGACTGCTCTTGTTCGGCGCCGCGCAGCATCTGCTCGCGAAGACCATGAGCCTGATCGTCGGCGTCGCGCTTGCGGCAGCGGCGATCATCGGGGCTATCAACGGAAATGTTCTAGGGATGGCGGCGGCCAACGCGTGGACGGAGATCGGCTGGGGTATCGCAGCGGCGATCCTGCTGTTCAACGTTCTGATTCCACGTCGCCGCAGAACCGTGCCCGTAATCGATGATCGCCGGCGCGGCATCGGAAGCGGACCGACGCGGACGGCCGAGCCAGCGGCTGCAGGCGCGGCGGCGCCGGTCGCGACGCCGGGCACCCGGCGGGCGCGTGACGCGGGCGCGGTGGCGGATACGCGCAGCGGCGGTGGAGAACCGGCAGTGGCGCCCGGCGAAGGGGCTGTTGCGGCACGCCGTGAGGAGCCGGTAGCGACCCGCGACGACGAGCCGGTCGCCGCTAGACGGCCAGTGTCGCCGATCCCGGGGCCCGGCGAGGAGAGGGTCGCGGGTGGTCGTGGGGTGGCACCGGCGGCGGATGTGCGCCGCGATGAGCCAGTGGCGGATGTGCGCCGCGATGAGCTAGTGGCGGATACCCGCCGCGATGAGCCGCCAGCCGGCACGCGCGTGCGAGCACCAGGCGGCGTTGCGGCGACGCCGGGCGATGCGCCGGTGGGGCCCGAAGGCAGGACCGGTGCGGTCGATGAGCCAGTGGTGAGCCGCGAAGGCCAATACGGAGAACCCGGCGCTGCGACGACCGGCGGGCGCGCTGCCTCCTATCCCGGGGAAGGAAACGCGGCAGCAGACCCTCAGGCGGAGGTGCCAACGCGGCAGGCGCAAGGAGTTGAAGGCCGAGGTCCGGCGGGGCCGGGTGAGCCACCCCGGCAATCAGTTTTCGCGAGGATCCGTCAATGGTTCTCAGGAGCCGGATCGACCTGAGCTTGTAGCTCGATCGTGGCGGCCGACGCCACTGACCCCAACCGCTCGGGAGCGTTTATCCGCTCTCGAGCGCCGCTAATCCGACTCCTTAAGGCTGCCGATGTGGAGTGATTCGTCGAGCGATGTGGAGGTGCCGGGGCTCGCCGGCGTCGATGCTGTGGACGCGCTGAAAGGCGGCAGATCATCGAGGAAATCGGCGCTCGGCACATAGAACAGGTTGCCGGTGATGGCCGTCGAGAAGTCGAGGATCCGGTCGTAGTTGCCGGGCGGGTTACCGATGAACATGTTCTGCAGCATCTCCTCGATCACCGCGGGAGTTTTCGCGTAGCCGATGAAGTAGGTCCCAAACTCGCGTGATCCGACCCTGCCGAACGGCATGTTGAAACGGACGATCTGCTGCTCCTCCCCATTCTCGTCGACGATCGTGTTGAGTGCGACGTGGGAGTTGGCAGGCTTGAGGTCATCCGGAAGCTCGATATCGCTGAGCTTCGTCCGGCCGATTGCTCGCTCCTGTTCCTCGACCGACAACGCATCCCAGGCCTCCAGCGCATGCAGGTATTTCTGAACCACGACATAGCTGCCGCCAGCGAAGTCAGGGTCCTCGTCGCCGATGAATACGGCGGCCTGCGCAGCTGCGCCTTCGGGATTTTCTGTCCCGTCCACGAACCCGAGCAGATCACGTTCGTCGAAGGAACGGAACCCGTGCACCTCGTCGATCACCCGTGCGTAACCACCGAGCCTGGTCACCAGCCGCTCGGCGAGCTCGAAGCACAAATCAAAGCGATGGGCGCGGAGATGGAAGAGTAGATCGCCGGGCGTCGCGACCGCGGCGTGCTTCGCGCCGGCGAACCCGGGAAACGGATGCAATTCAGCCGGGCGCAGCGATCCAAACAGGCGGTCCCACAGTTGTGAGCCGATCCCGACCACGCAGGTGAGCGCGCCCTCGGGGATCCGAAAGCCCACCGATCGCCTGATCCCGCTGACGTCCTCAAGGAGCTCGCGAAGCTCGTCTTCTGCGCCCGGATCCACCGTGAGCACGAGAAAGATCGCCGCCTCGGTGATCGGCGTCAACACCGCCTGCGGCTCGGGTGGATCCACCATGCCTCCGATTCTCGATGGAGCGGTCAGGTAGCTGGGAGGGGTTCGGGGGTTCCGGGGGTGGTGGCGAGCTCGGCGGGCTGGTCGGGGATCTGCTGCGCGAGCTGGGCGGCGCGCTGCCCGCGGCGGCGGGGACGCCACACCCGCAGGTACTGCGCCAGCAGATAGGAGCCGATCACCACCCCCAGCGCCAAAAACTGGCCCAGGAACGTCTGCCAGTTATTGAACAGCGAGAACCAGGTTCCCATCCACCCCGGGATATACAGCCAGCGGATCTCGCTGCTGCCGACCCACCCCGCCAGCTGCATCTCGTTGACCTCCTCCCCGACCGACACCAACAACACAAACAACAACAACACCCCGGTGATGATCAACAGCCGCCGGTAAGGCAGCCGCTGATGCAAAGCGAACGTCAACACCCCCGCCGCGGCCGTGAACAACCCCCCGATCACAACCCCCTCCAACACCACGCTCGCCCCATACAACTCCCGCAAATTCTGCAAAAACACGACCACCTCAAAACACTCCCGATACACCGAAGTGAACCCCAACAACCCCAACCCCAACAACATCCGCCGATGCGAGGACCCCGCCCCCGCCGCCAACAACCCCCGCCGACGACGATGATGATGCGAGATCCAACCCGTCCAATACAGCTTATGAAAGAACCAATTCATCACCACCAACAACACCACCAACGACGGCAACCCCGTCGCCGCCTGCACCTCAAACTCCCCCCCATGAAACCGCCCGATCAACCACACCACCCACAACCACGTCCCCACCCCCACCACCAACGCCAACCCCCCACCAACCGCCACCGGCCGGCGATACACCCGATTGCCCCCCAAAAAACTCGCCGTCACCGCCGCCAACACCAAAATCGTCTCAAGCCCCTCCCGAAACACCAAAATCGCGCTATCCACCACCACCGTCGCCCCACTCAACCGATGCCCCGCCGGCAACGCCGACGGATCCACCGGACCCGCCCGCGCCCCCCAACCCAACACCACCACCACCACCAACACCACCAACACCAACCCCGTCCACAAATAAAAACTCACCCGCTCACACGCCCGGCGAGCACCCCCAGCACCCCCGCGGCCAGCAGCCGCGCCACCACGCGCCCCACCCCCAACACCAACCCGATCACACCGCTCCACACTCACGGCCCCGGCACACTAGCACAACTTAGGATCACCTAATTAGGGAACCCTAAGGGGCAGGCGGTGGCTGCTGGCGGCTCGCCGCGGAGCCCTCGACGGGCGCACCCGTGCGGCGCGCGGGGGCAGCCTCGCCGATGGTGGATTGCCCATCGCCGGCCACTGGTACCTATCGCAGGCTGGCGATTACTACGACGTTGCCGACGACGGCCTGCCCCGCCACCAGGGAAGTGGGGAAGCGGAGCTTCAGAGCCGCCGCGTGCCACGCGTGGGATCGCCGGATGGATCGAGCCACCTGACGGTCGCGAGCACACTCCTCAGCGGGGGCAGCCGACTCGCAGCGGCAGCCGCGCAGCGAGGTAGCCGCGCGACTGAAGCCGCGCGGCCACCTGATGGCGGTTATTTGACGACGCGGACCAGCCGCTCCATCCCGAGTTGGGTGTGCTCACGTCCATCCAGCGTGTCCATGAAGCAAGCCTCGACGTAATATCCGGGCGTGGTGCGCAGCACCTGTTGCTGGAGCGCTCCCGGGGAGGCGGGACCTAGCAAATTGACGAAGTTCCGGTTAGCGAGCTTTTGCACCTGGTTGTCCTTGCCAGCTCGCAGCAGCGCGATCACCTTTCGTCCGGTCGCAGCGTTGCGAACGCCGAAGAGTTCGATCATGTGCACGAGCCAACCTCCATTTTGAGCCCGCACGATCGCGTCATTGTGAAGCACCGTGGCGCCGTGGAAAGCGAACTCGATCGCGGTTTCAGTGGCGCTCGCGGCCGGCAGCGCCGCCGGCACTGAAGCTCTCGTGACCGTGAACGGCGCGAAGGCGGGATTGCCGTTGCCGGTGATGTTGAGCGCGACATAGTTGCCCGGCGAGAGGACGGTCTGGACCGTGCCTGGCGCGCTGGCGTCGACAAACAGCGACCCGTACGGGGTAAGCGCGTTGAGATCTCCGTGGTGGCTTTGAACCGAGCCGACCGCTTGCGGCAGCGATACGCCCGGATTCAATCGCACCAGCCCAAGCTCGCCCTGTCCCTTGCCCGAGAACGTCGAGACGACGTTGACCGCGCCCGAGACCGCGGTGCCGGAGAGCGAAACTCCCTTCGTACCGGTGAGCGTGATCTTGATCGTCGGCAGCGCGCCGGCAGTAGTCGCAGCGGCGGCGCCTCCGGTCAAGTTCAGCGCTACCGCGCCGACAATGGTGCCCGCGACCGCGAGCAACGATACAAACCGCCTCACTTAAGACTCCCTTTGGTTGGTTGGTTCCCTGCCATCCTAATAGGCGGCGTCAGCGCGCGTGTCAACCGGTGAAATCGCTGCATTGGACGATGCGATGCATGATGCCGCCTAGTAGCCGGTGGCGGGCTGGACTGCACCAAACAACGGATAAGGGTTGCTCCAGCTTTCGCGGCGGACGAAAGTCCTGCTGCTTGGACCACCGAGTCGGTTACGCTGGCTGAAGCGCGCAAGTGATGAGCCCGGTCGCGGTTACTTTTGACGATGGCCCACATCCGGGGTGGACGCCGAGGGTGCTGGACGCGCTACGCGAAACGAAGATCCGGGCGACCTTCTTTCTCCAGGGCGATCGGCTGGTTGAAAGGCCGGGTCTTGCTCGCGCTGCCGTGCTCGAAGGGCACTCCTTACAGGCCCACTGCTATCAGCATCGGTCGCATAACGAGCTGTCAGAGCAAGAGATCGCGGCTGACATTGAGCGCCTGCTCGACGCGATGAACGACGCGGGCTTACCGCGCCCCCGGTTGTGGCGGCCGCCTTACGGCGACATTGCGCCGCCGCGCAGTTACGAGGTTGCCCGCCGCCACCGATTCCGCCTCGTCACCTGGACGGTGGAGACTTGCGATTGGGCACGAAACTCCGCTCCCGCGATCCTCTCCGAGCTTCTGGCCGAGGAGCGTCCCGCGACGCGCCTTGAGGCAGACTCAATCGTGCTGATGCATGACTCCGTTGGCCCGCACACCGCCGAACTCGTCCGGCTGCTCGCCCGCGAGGTCCGTCGCCGTGGCTGGACGTTTGGCTTCATCAGAGGGCATCCGAACACCCCGGAGCGGCCGTTCAGGGATTGCCGGTGAGGTCGCGGCAGCCGCCGCGACTTTGTCCGAAGCGTCTGAGCCGCATGCTGCCGACGTTCGGACACCGTGGTCAGATTCGGCTACCGCTCACGCGAGCGTCAACGAGCCCATCAAGCGGTCAGCTGAAGGCCCCAAGCTTGCCGGGCGCGAGGATCACGGCACGGGTCCGCCCCTGGGTATCGTCCTCCCGCATGCCCGCGATTCGCACCTGAGCTCCAACCGTGGAGGGCACGTTTGGAATCGTGATCTTGTGGTCACGGCTCGGTAGCACCTCGAGTAGCTCGCGGCCGTCGGTGAGGTTGACGTCGATGTTGTAGTCAATCGGCTTTGCGTCCTGTATCGGAGCTGCGCTCGGCTTGAAGCTAATCGTGATGCCGTCTGGCACTCGCTGAACGAGGAGATCCGGAACCATCGACGGCTCGGGTTCAGCGGGCGCGTCATACGTCGCCACCAGCTGCTTGTCGGTGGTCTCGCCATTCATCGTGGTGATCGCGTAAATGTGGCGGACCCCCGCCGGTCCCGGCGCTGGGGTGAAACGGATCTCTCCACACCGCGGAGGATCGGGATGGATGTACTGCACCAGCCGGCACCGGCCGCCAACGGCGGTGCCAAGCTCCTGCTCGTACTTGGCACCGTCTTCCACGAACCGTGTCGTGTGCTGCGGCTGTGGCTGGAAGGTATAGCCCAGGATCCGGTGGTCGCCGCTTCCACCGACCCCAGCGTCCACCGTCGGCGTCGGATCGACGTTCCCCTGGCGGATCCCGGTGATCGTCGACCCCCGGTCGGCTGTGATCCTCCACAGGCCCGGTTCGGGGTTGGCGATCATCGCGTCGGTCGCGTGGTTCAGCGGGTCCTTCGCGAACATGTAGCGGCTCTCAACGATCTTCGCCGCGACGCGCGGAGTGGCGTAGCGGGTGCCGTTCGGCGCGATCAGCACGAGCCCGGGAGCAGCGGATTTGCCCTGAGCCTGTAGCGTCAGCGCGGTGCTACCGGGTGAGACCTGCAGGGAATACCCGCCTGCAGCCGAGGCTTGCGCCGACTTTGCGGCTCGGTAGGGACCGACGTCACAAGAGTCGCCCATCAGCTGTACGCCGCCGCCAGACCAATGAATCCCAGCCCCCGCGCGCAGGCGCCAGTGCCGCAGCTCCCAGTGAGCCCTCCACAGCGCATACCACGCCCAATCGGGGTCCTTCACATACGTCCAGACGTCGCCCTCCATGAACGTGATGCAGGCGGCAAGACCCTCCGAGGAGGCCGTTACCTCGCCGCCCAGGCACGCCACGCTCAGCACGCACACTCTGCCACTGCCATCGACGCTGAACCGGAATGGGTTGCGAGCCTCGATCCATCCTGAGAGCGTGGCCTCGACCGTCGCCACCTTGAAGTCGAGGTTCGTGTGGAAACCGAAGTCGATCGTGTTGTCTGACCGGTAGCTGATGAATCCGTCCGCCACCCGGTATCCGAACAGCTCAACGTCGCCACGCGCCACGATCAACCAGGGGCGCGTGTCGTCGTACTCGATGCTGCCGTTGATCGTCACCGGCGAGGAACCGTTGATCGCCGGTCCAACCCCGATGCCCATCGCGCCCTTGAACTTGATCGGCGGTGGGGTCACGCACAGCGCCAGCCCCACGTTGTCCAGATACACACCTGTCGCGAGCGGTACCGATTGGCCGAGATGTGTCGCCTGGCCTCCGGCATAACTGAACATCCCGTTCTGCACCCCGGCCCACACCCCGATCTCAGGCTTATCAGCGGTTGGGAGCACGATCTCCGCACTGCCGTCCCAGCGGTCGACGTTGCCCGGGCTCTCGCAAGTCAACAATGGCTCCGCGCCGTGCAGCGGCGGCGAGCACGGGGTGGTGCTACTGCCCGCGGCCACAAACGACAGGCACAGGCTCTTTACCTGCAATGTGCCGATGTACGCGTTGCTGACCTCCGCCTTGACCGCGTCCGCGTGCACCCCCGCGCTGTCGACACGCAGCCCGACCGTCGCCGTCAGGCCTCCTGCCCCCTGCTCCGGGCCATTCTTGAAGATACTGGGAAGCGCCAAGTTCGCAATGAACTTGAAGTAGCGGAGATTATTGCGCGCGTCCCACCCGATTCGAATCTCACCCGATCCCGAGATCTCGAAGCCGAATAGCTTCTCGCCGTTGAGACTCCCGGTCGAGACGACGTCTTTCTCCTCCCCCTTGCCTCCAGCCGGAAGATCCCAATTGAGCTGGCCGCCACCAAACTTGACCCCCGCCACGGCGATTGTGGCTTTCACACTCAACCGCCCACCAGGTGAACTCGGCGTCGGTCCAGTGAGGACAAGCTGAGTGGCTGGTGCCGGTGTCAGAGGAATGCCGTTGAGGTTGACCGTATCGGTGGTCTGCCACGTTCCGGGTGACACCTGGTTCAGGCAGCCGCTCGTCGTGGCCTCGATGAGTCCAAAGGTCACGTCATTCTTGCACTGCGCGGCAGTCGCGCTCCGAGTAGCGCCAGCCGCCGATGCCACGGAAGGGCCAAGTCCGAGCAACGCGAGGAGGAGGCTGACGAACGACGCCAGCAACCATGACACCGATCGGCGGAAACGCAGCCTACCCTGCACTCACCCTCCTCCCGCGGCCCCCGGAAGGCGGCAAGGCCCGGGAGGCGACTAATTGGCGCCGCAACTCTATGAACGCGCGAGACCTTTGTCAAGCGCGCGGCGCGTCAATGGCCCACGATGGACCCGATGGAATCGCTCGAGGGCACCGGACACGCGTGCGTCGCCACGAGCGCCGGCGGTCACACGTCACGCGCGAGGCTGTGCAACGTGCGAGAAAGGTCATAAAATTCCCTCAAACGTGATCATTGCGCGATGGTGAAAAACTGATCAGTTACTCGTATGCACGTCTGGGCCCACGACCGCTGGTCGTTCCCGCTGCCGCAGCAGCACAGGTATCCGCTGTCCAAACACCGGCTGCTGCGCGAGCGGCTCATAGCCGAGGGAGTGTGCATGTCCGGCGAGGTCCACGAGGCGGATCCCGCGCGCTGGTCGGCGCTTACACGCGTGCACGACGCCGCGCTGCTGGGACGGATCCGTCGCGGGCAGCTCAGCGTCCGCGAGCAACGCGGCCTTGGGCTACCTTGGTCGCCGCAGCTCGTCGAGCGCGCCCGCCGCGTCGCGAGCGGGACCGCGCTGGCGGCGTACGAGGCGCTGCGGGTCGGTGTCGCGATGAACCTCGGCGGCGGGACGCACCACGCCGGGCGGGACTTCGCGCGCGGCTATTGCCTGATCAACGACGTCGCGGTGGCGCTAGATGCCCTCCGCATCGCCGAGCTCGCGCGGCGAGCGCTGATCGTCGACTGCGACGTTCATCAGGGAGACGGGACAGCCCAGCTGCTCGGCCCGGACCCGCTCGCGTTCACGTTGTCGCTGCATGGCGCTCGCAACTATCCCTTCCAGCGGATTCCGTCCGACCTGGATTTGGACCTGCCGACCGGGACCGCGGACGCCGAATACCTCGCCGCACTTGACGCCGCGCTCGCGACGGCGCTGGCGGGCGGCCGCTACGACGTCGCGTTCTACCTGGCCGGCGCCGACCCTTGGGAGGGCGACCGGCTCGGCACCCTCGGGCTCAGCAAGGCTGGCCTACGGCGCCGCGACGCGCTGGTTCTCGACACGTTGCGCGGCGCGGGGCTACCGGTCTGCGTCGTGCTCGCCGGTGGCTACGCCCCGGACATTCGTGACACCGTCGATATACACGCCGCGACTGCCGCCGAAGTGGCTACGCGGACAGTGATCAGCTCAAACAACGCGGCCTCGGTGTAGAGCACGGTAAACCGTCAACTGCCTTCAATCACCCGTCGATCGGTGGCGCTAGAGGGCGCGCCTTGCTCCTGGTGCGGATCAGGAACGATGCCGGCAGACACGCCGGTCAGCTGCTCGGTGACGCCCCGCAGCCGGGCGCGCGCCCGCTCGTCGTATGCCTCAGGAAGAGCGCAAGCTGCTCGCGTTTGGTCGAAGTAGCGGCCGGTGATGTCCTCCAAGCCGGGGTCGGTGATGAGCCTGAGGGTCGAGCGTACGCCGTCGGCGATTTCGCTTTGGGGCGTGAACATGTGGGTGACGATCTTGGTTGGCATGTTGAGCGCCGGGTGCAAGCAGTTCACGGTCACTCCGGTTCCCGCGAGCTTTGCGGCTTGGTCGATCGTGCACATGATCTCGGCGAGCTTCGCCTGGCAGTAGGCCTGCATGCCGTCATAGCTTCGCTCGAGCATGATGTCGTCGAAGTTGATTGGCGCCTGGCCGGCCGACGCCACGTTGACGATTCGGCTTGGTGCAGATGCGATCAGCAGGGGCTCGAGCAGGTGGCTGAGCATGTACGGCGCCAGGTAGTCGACTTGGAACGTCGACTCATGCCCGTCGCGGCTCGCGCGGCGTACGCGGGCGATCCCGAGGGCGGCATTGTTGAGCAGGACATCGAGCCGGTCGTGCTCGGCCTCAATGCGCCGGGCGAAGTCGCGAACCTCCGACAACGACTCGAAGTCGGCCCGGTAGTACGTGAGCTTGCGGTTCCCGGTCCGTGCCCTGATCTCCGACAGCGTCCGCTTGCCGCGCTCTTCGCTGCGGCCGTGAAGCAGGAGCGTGGCGCCTCGAGCGGCAAGCTCGCTCGCGACCGCTCGCCCGAGGCCGTCGGTGGCGCCCGTGACGAGGATTATCTGCTGCCCGAGCGGCCGCACGGAGTCAGCGCGGCGACGATCCGGTGTCGAGCGGCGCGCCGCCGAACCCCAGCTCGTTGCCATCGGGGTCGCGGTAGAGCGCCTTCCGTACGCCGTTGGAGTAGGTCTCGCGCTGGTCGGGCTCGAGCCCGCGGGCAGCGATCGTGGCCACGTGGGCGTCGAGATCGTCGAGGAAGATCGTCACCAGGGAACTCCCCGCGCCATCAGCATGCTCCACGACGTAGACGGATCGGTCCTCGGCAAGCGTCCACACCGCCTCGGTGGCGTGGGGAATGAACGTTGGCTCACCCAGCAATCGCTCGTACCACGGTCGGGCGGCTTGGAGGTCCCGCACGCGCAGACCCGCGAAGAGGTGCAACGACATCGCCTCGAGTCTAGGTCACGCCGCCACGACTGGAGCACGCCCGAAGCGTCGGCGAGCCGACGGGCTGCACGACCTGGTCGCGGCGCCGGTAGAACACCTTCAGGTCGTCCCTGCCACTCGCCCGGCGTTTCGGCGGCCTGCCATTGGCCCTCGAAGGCGTCAGGCGTCGAACGGCTCAAGCATGCGATCTCGCTCGGTCATGCCGCTAGGACCATTGCGCCCAGCGATTTGGCGCCCGGATTTGGTCTGAACTCGCATGGACACGAAGAACCTCGACATCTACGGTTCCGCGGCGATCACGTGAGCCGCCCCCGCGACGCGTTGGCGGCAAGCCACGGCCCCGGAGTCACGTTCTTCCTCGGCACCGTCGGCCCGGACGCGACGCCGCACGCCGCCGGGATCGGCGCCGTATGGAAGAACGACACATTGTGGTTCGTAAGCGGCCCGCGGACGCGCAAGTCGCGCAACCTCGCCACCAATCGCGCGTGCACGATCTCATGCCGGCTGCCGGGCATCGACGTGGTCCTAGAAGGCCGCGCCGAGCGCGTCACCGACGCCGCCACGATCGCCCGGCTCCCGAACCTGGCGCTGGCCGAGTCAGCACTACACGCGCCCTTGCCGGGTTTCGCGAGCACGAGTTCTACCCCGATTGCGTCGACAAGTCCGCCGTACTACTCGAGCGGCTCGCACGCAACCATCCGCTCCCAGACGGCAACAAGCGCGCGGCGTGGGTGACGCTCCGCGTGTTCGTGGCCGTCAACGAGTGGACTTGGCAGCCGTATCCGCCGGTCGATGAAGCGGAGCATGCGGTCCTAGCCATCGCCGCTGGCGAGTGGGTCACGAGCGAATCAGGGTTGGTTGAGAGCCCACCTGAAGCCGACCTCCTCAGGTGCGTGAGCCCTGGCGCCGGCGACGCGACGGCCTACGACCGGGACGCGAGAGCGAGGCCGAACGGGCTCCCTTCGGAGTCCCGACAGATCGCCCATCGCGTCCCGGGATGGATCACGCTTCCCCCGAGCGTGGAGACCTGCTCGAGCGCGGCCTCCATGTCAGGGACGGTGAAATACGGCAGCGAGCCCGTGTCGCCCGGGCCGGCGCCACGTTCGTGAATGCCCAGCACAGGAGCCGCGCTGTGAGTCTGCCAGCCGCGACCTTCCGCCTGGCTGCGCTCGGCGAGCTCGATACCGAGCAGCCCTGACCAGAACCGACGCGCGCGGTCGGGATCATCGGCGGGGAACTCGATTAGGCCGAACGGTCCATCCACCTCGGAGACGATAACGGCGCGGCCCGCTCTGCGGCGATGGGCTCAATGACGCGGTCGCGAGCTTGCAGCGGGCTCCGATCGGATCGAACGTCACCGAAGCACTCGCGCGCGGACAGGCAGAGGACAATGCTTGCTTCTATGTCAAGGGCCGGTCGCTATTTGCGGTTTTCGGGAGCGGTCGCCGGTACCGAGGGCGGGGCTTGTCAAGGGTCTGGGGTTGCCTTGATCGGGGTTACTGCCGGTCGCGGTCGGTTTGTCGAGGGCCGCAGATGGGCCGAGAACGCGTCGCTGGCATCGGCGGCGACTGTTCCGAGGTTGTCCCGGCGCGTGTAGAAGTTTGCGGTGACGGCGGTCCCTCCGGCCCGTCCGCTCCTGGTGGGAGCGTGATGGGTGGATCTGCCAAGACCGAAGGAGGAACCGCCGTGAAGGAGACCGTACCGGTCGCGCAGGCGACCAGCGAGGAGGCCGTGCTCCCGGGGCGCGTGCAGGAAGCGCTCGGGCAGTTGGTGGGCGCGGCGAAGGAGGGACTGTTGGCGCTGAGTGTGGGCGTCGGGCTCGGTGTGCTGAGCGAGATGCTTGAGGAAGAGGTCGACGAGGTCGTCGGCCCGAGGGGCAAGTGGGATCCCGAGCGGACCGCTGTCCGTCATGGTCACGACGATGGTGAGGTGACACTCGGGGGCCGTCGGGTCGAGATCCGCCGGCCGCGGGTGCGGACCGCTGACGGCGCGGCGGAGGTGCCGCTTGCGACCTATGAGCATTTCGCTGATCGCGATCCGCTTGCCCGGGTGGTGCTGGAGCGGATGCTGGCCGGCGTCTCCACTCGCCGGTATCGGCGCACGCAGGAGCCGGTCGGCGGACAGGTCGAGACGAGCGCCCGGTCGACGTCGAAGAGCGCGGTGTCGCGGACGTTCGTGGAGCGTACCCGCCAGGCACTGTCGGAGTTGATGGCCCGCCAGCTCGCCGATCTGCGCCTGGCGGTGATGATGATCGACGGGATCGAGCTCAAGGAGCGGATGATGATCGTCGCCTTGGGGATCACGACCGAGGGTGTGAAGATCCCGCTGGGGCTGTGGGAAGGGAGCACGGAGAACGCGACCGTCGCGACCGCGCTGCTCTCCGATCTGGTCGAGCGGGGCCTGGACCCCGAACAAGGAATGCTGTTCGTGATCGACGGATCGAAGGCGCTCAGGAAAGCGGTGCGGACCGTGTTCGGCGAGGTTCCGGTCCAGCGCTGTGTCCGTCACAAGGAGAGAAATGTGATCCGTCATCTGGCCGAGCGCGACCGCCCGCCGGTCCTCGCTCGGATGCGTCGAGCCTGGGCGGAGACCGACTACGGCCGCGCCCGCGAGCAGCTGAGCCGCATCGCGGACGAGCTCGAGCACACGCATCCCGGCGCCGCCGCCTCGCTCAGGGAAGGGCTCGAGGAGACGCTGACCGTGATCCGGCTGGGGATCAAGGGCAAGCTGAAGCGCACGCTGGAGAGCACCAACCCGTGCGAATCGATGCTCGACTGCGTCCGCACCACCCAGCGCAACGTCAAGCACTGGAGCTCCGGCGAGATGGGGCTGCGGTGGACCGCCGCCGGGATGCTCGAAGCCGAGAAGCAGTTCCGCAAGATCATCGGCTACACACAGCTACCCAACGTCGCGGTCGCGATCGAACGACGACTCCACCTCCAGCCGATCCAGACAACGCCGAACCAGGAGGCCACGATCGCAGTCACTGTGTAACGATCACACCCGGACCGTCGTCACCGAAGTTCCACGGCGCGCGGGGCAACCTCACTGTTCCGGCGCGATCGCCGCGGTTTTGGGTGCGCGACGTCGACGGTGAAGGGTCAGCCGTCGGCGGCAGCGCGCCGAAGAGGGGCTGTGAGGGGGATCGTGGTCGGGGTGCTCTAGTGACCTGAGTCATTAGTTCGCAGGCACGTTGGCTTGGGCGTCGAATTCGTCGTCGTTATCGACGACGACTGGAGGGGTCATGGCGCAACGTGCAGAGGTCGTGCTCAGTGCTGAGGAGCGGGAGGTGTTGGAGCGGTGGGCGCGGCGTCCGAGCAGCGCGCAGGGATTGGCGCTGCGTTGCCGGATCGTGTTGGCGGCAGCGGACGGTGAGCCCAGTCAGGAGATCGCGGCACGGTTGGGTTGTAGTCGCCAGACGGTGGGCAGGTGGCGGGGCCGGTTCGCCAGAGGTGGGTTTGATGGGTTGCATGATCAGCCGCGTCCGGGTAAGCCGCGGTCGATCGGCGACGAGGACGTCGAGCGGGTGATCGTCAAGACGCTCGAGGAGCAGCCGCTGACCGCGACGCACTGGTCGACCCGCTCGATGGCTCAGGCGACCGGGATGAGCCAGACCGCTGTCAGTCGGATCTGGCGGGCGTTCGGGCTCAAGCCACATCAGACCGAGGCGTTCAAGCTCTCGCCCGACCCGCAGTTCATCGACAAGGTCCGCGACATCGTGGGGTTGTATTTGAACCCGCCCGATGCTGCTGTGGTGCTGCGTGTCGATGAGAAGGCCCAGATCCAGGCGCTTGACCGCTCAGCGCCGATCTTGCCGCTGATGCCCGGGGTGCCCGAGCGGCACACCCACGACTACGTCCGCAACGGCACCACCAACCTGTACGCCGCGCTCGACGTCGCCTCTGGGCAAGTGATCGCCAACACGACCGCACGCCATCGCGCCGAAGAGTTCCGCCGGTTCTTGAACGTGATCGACACCTCGGTCCCGACGCACCTCGACGTGCACGTCGTGCTTGACAACTCCTCCACGCACAAGACCCCGCAGATCCAGCGCTGGCTGGTCCGCCACCCACGCTTCACGATGCACTTCACGCCCACCTACAGCTCCTGGCTGAACCTCGTCGAGCGCTGGTTCGCTGAACTGACCACGAAATGGATCAAACGAAGCGCCCACCGCTCCGTCCCTGACCTCGTCGCCTCGATCCGCACCTGGATCACGAACTGGAACGACGATCCCAAGCCCTACATCTGGCACAAGACAGCAGACGAGATCCTCAACAGCCTCGCCACCTACTGTCAACGAATTAACGACTCAGGTCACTAGCTGATGCAGGCCATCGGGAACGGCGCGGAGGGCGTCCCGTTTTCTGTGTAGGCGGCTCTTGGTTAATTGTAACAGTGACTCCAGTTGCAGTGAAGGTGTGAAGTCAGTTTGCAGTATCGGGAAGCCGGTCACCGAAGTGAATCTTGAACGCCAGCAGAGCGGTCGTCCAGTTCCGGCATTGGGTCCATTGCGGGACGGCGTTGACCAGCGCGAGGTAGATCAGCTTGCGTGCCGCGTCCTCGTTCGGGAAGTGGCCCTTGGTCTTGATCGCCTTGCGCAGCTGCCGATTCAGCGCTTCTATGGCGTTTGTTGTGTAGATCACGCGGCGGACCTCGTCGGGGAACTCCAGGAACGGGATCACGTACTCCCACGCGTCAAGCCACGCCTGGGTGATCACCGGGAACCGCTTGCCCCACTTCTCATCGAAGGCCTCGAACGCCTGCTGTGCGGCGTCGGCGTCAGCGGCGGTGTAGATCGGTTTGAGGTCGCGGGCGACCTGCTCGCGCTCGCGCCTGGGCACGTACTTCAGGCTCAGGCGAATCAGATGCACAATGCATGTTTGGACCGTTGTCTTGGGGAAGATCGCCTCGATCGCCTCGGGGAACCCTTTGAGCCCGTCGACGCAGCAGATCAGGATGTCCCGGACGCCGCGCTGCTTCAGATCGGTCAGGACCTGCATCCAGAACTTGGCGCCCTCGGTCTCCTGGAACCACATGCCGAGCACGTCGCGGTCGCCCTCGAGGGTGACACCGAGCGCGAGGTAGCAGGCGCGGCGCTGCACCGAGCCGCCCTCGCGGATCTTTAGCACCAGGCAGTCGAGGAACACGATCGGGTAGACGTCCTCCAGTGGCCGCTTGGCCCACTCGCGGACGTCGTCCATGACCGCGTCGGTCACGCGGCTGATCAGATCGCGGCCGACGTCGACGCCGTAGATCTCCTGCAGGTGCGCGCGGATGTCGCGCACCGACAGCCCGCGCGAGTACAACGCCAGGATCTTGTCGTCGAATCCCAGCAAGCGGCGCTGGCCCTTGCGAACGATCTTCGGCTCGAAGCTGCTGTTGCGATCGCGTGGGGCGCTGATCCTGACTGGCCTGTGGTCGGTGATCAGCGTTTTCGGCGTGCCGCCGTTGCGCGTGTTGCCGGCGCCGCCGGGCGGCTCCTGGTGCGGCTCGTAGCCGAGATAGTCGGTCAGCTCAGCGTCCATCACCCGCTCCACCAGCCGCTTGGTCAGCTGCGCCAACAGCCCGCCGGGCCCGACGATCTCCTCCTCGGTACTCGCACCCGCAAGCAGCTCGTCGATCATCTCATCGGAGATCCGGCCGCCGCCGGGCAGCTCGCCGACCGCGGTCCGCACCCGCGCGCGGTTGACCGCGTCATCGACGAGCTCGCTCGGCAGCCCCCGCCCCGCGGCGGCGCGCAGCGTTCCGCCAGCGCCTCGCTGCGCTCGCCCGCCGCCTCGCTGCGCTCGCTCGTCGGGCTCGCTCCGCTCACCGCCGGCGGAACGCTCACCCGACTCCAAGGCCACAGCCTCGAACTCCTCGGGGTCCAACACGATCGAACTCTGGGTCCCGGTCCTACGGACCGTGGTTGTCGTTGAAGGCATGACGCTCCAGTTCGTCCACGCCTACACAAATCCTGGGACAGTCCCGGCGCGATTGCCTTGATGTTGGGGTCTGTTGGTCGTCGCGGCGAGGGAGACGGCGGGATCGCGGGCAGCTCGGGCGCGGTGACGTGCTCGCGCTCGATCGTCTCGGGCTCGGCGGGCTGCTGGTCGGCGGAAGGCTCTGATAGCAACTGGTCAAAGCGGCGGGCGAGGTGGCGCTTGAGCGAGCGCAGCGCGCCCCTTGGTGGTCTTGCCCTCGGCCTCCTTGCGCGCGAGGTATTCCTTGGTGGCGGGGTCGCGCTGCGCGCGGGTGACCGCGATGATGTGCAGCGCGTGGTTGAGCTGCCGGTCGCCGCCGCGGCCCAGCCGGTGTTGGGTGCGTTTGCGTGAGGAGCACGGGATCGGCGCGGTCCCGGTCTGCAGCCCGAACGCAGCCTCCGAGCGGAACCGCTCGTTGCCCGCGGTGTGGCCGATCAGGATCGCGGCGGTCAGCGCGCCGCAGCCCTGCTCGGCCAGCAGCCGCGGCCGGTGTGCGGTGACGAGCTCGGCCAGCTCGGCTGCGAGCTGCTCGATACCGCGGTTGAGGCCGCGCAGGTCAGAGATCTGCTCGCGCGCGATCCTGACCCTGGCGCCGGCGGGCAGCTTTCGCAGCTGCCGGTCGACGCGGTCAAGCACCCGCACCTGGTTGAGCGCTTTGCGCTTCAGCGAGGCCTCGAGCTGGGGGCACAGCTCGAGCAGGCGCCAGCGCAACCTGTTCACCGTGCGGGTGCGCTCGGCGACGAGATCGTTGCGGTGCTCGAGCAGCAGCCGGATCTCCATCGCGCGCTCGTTCACGTACGCGACCGGGAAGCGCTCGACACCGTCCTTGACGACCGCTCTGGCGACGGCGAGCGCGTCGATCTGATCCGACTTGCCTGGCTCGCGCTCGCCCTTGCGCGAGGCGCCCATCCGATTCGGCGGCACCCGGACCACCCGCTCGCCCGCCGCCAGCAGCGCTTGCACAAGCCGCCGAGAACACGAGCGGCAGTCCTCGATCGCCCACACCCGCTCCTCATCGAGCTCGCGGGCCCACCGCACCGCCGCCAGATGCCCTGGCCCGTCAGCCTTGATCTGGCGGCTGCCGCGAACCTTGCCGGTTCCCTCATCGACCGCCGCCAGCGCATGCGACCCCTTACGCGTGTCCGCCCCGATCACGATCATGCATACCGTCCCTTCGTTTCGTTGACGCCAAATGAAGCGAATCTCCGGCGGACAACTGTCACGAGAGGCGAAGCCACGCTTCTATCAAGTCACGCCGGCGGTCCTCGGACGGCGGCGGGCGACACAAGCTTTGCCGGTCAGGCCAAGCAGCCGACGCAATCGTCAACAGTCAGCCCGCCGCCAGCCGGGGACCTACCAGCCGGATCGGACGACACCGCCCGGACGACCGATGACTCTGACAGTGACAATCGTCCGCGACGTGCGCGGTTTCCCCGCGGCGTGCAGGTCAGCCCGACCGCATCCTTTGGCACAACCGAAACCGGGTTGAGGCTGGTATCCGAGTTCTCAAACCGCGGGTCGTAGCTCCGACCCGACCGCGTGGATCTCGTATAGGATCTGGCCGCGTCCGGTGAGCGGGACGAAGGTCGCGACGATCTCCCCGTCGAGGATGTCGACGCGGGTGAAGCCGCCTCCGGCATGCCCTCGGAAGCCGTCGCGGGCGAGCATGTCGGCGTGGCCGCCGGTGTCGGGACTTACCCACACTGGCACGCCGGCCAGGGTTCCGGCGCTGACGCGATGGGTGTGACCGCTGAGAACCAGCCGTCGGCGCGACGCGTATGCCGACGCCTATGCTCCCGGCAGCGAACGGACTGGGGCCCCCGGCCAGCTGGGTTGGCGAGCCGTTTGTCGTCCTGTAGCTCAGCCTCTCATCGACTCCTTGATGACGGCCTCTTTTACCTTTGCCACGTCCGGGCCTGCTCCCGCCCCCTCATAGAAGGAGAGGTCCTCGTCGATTCCCACCAGTCGGAGGCATTGACCGCCCGGAGCCTGGAAGTAAAGGTGCGGGTCCGGTACCTCAAGCTGCCTGACGAGACCGGACTCGACGATTTGGCGGCTCATTTCCTCCACGTTGTCGGACTTGATCTCCAGCCAAATAGCTCTAGCGCTTCGTAAGAACTCGCTCTCATCAGTGACATCCCCATAGAGAAACGCGATGTAGAAGTTCTCGCCCAAGCGAACGAAATCCCTTTCGGGATCCGCTTGCACGATTTTGCCACCGAGGACATCGCAATAGAACTTGCGAATACTGTCTCGATCTTGCTTCGGAACTAGAACCGACGAGTGATGTCCAAAAATTACCTTTGCCACGGTTGCTGTTCTCCTCTGGTCGGATCGTGGTGATGCACTCTTGGGATGAAGACGGAGCGTCGCCGCCAGTTGTTGTTCCTGTCGGCGTGACTCGGTTGGTAGTTCTTCTGGGTCCGGTAGGGCGTCGCGGACCTCGGCGTCGATAAGTACCTCTTCAATGCCGTCGTGCTGCATGGACGTGCAGTGGGCTTGGTGGCGTTAGCGCCAGCTGCTACTGACCTTCGTGTCGTCGGGAAAGGCGGTGAGCGCACCGCCTTCGAGTTCGCTTCTGAGGCCGAGCATGACCGTCGCCCACTTGGTGCTGCAGTGATGCATGAACTCGACCGGCTTCCACCAGTCGGCGTGAGTGAACCCCAGCACTGTTTCCCCGCCGCCATCTTTCAAGTCGAAGGTGACGGTCGTGCCAACCCATTCCTGGGGGGCCCCTCGACGCAGCGCCATTGCACGCGGTCATGCGGCGATAGCTCGACGATCTCCATGACGGCGGAGGGCTCGGGACGGCCGAAGAAGAAGCTCAGCTTGCCGCCCACCTGAGAGTCGCCTTCCATTTGTCCTGTCCAGAACTCGGCTAGACCATCCTCGGTAGCGAGCATCTCGGATACGCGGCTTTGTGGCGCTGCGATTCCTACGCGGTGACGAATGTCGGGCAGTTCTCCCTCCTTAGGTTGGTGGATGTCAAGCTGCGGGCCCTCGAGCGAGTGTCGAATCAACTGGTGGCTGCTGGCACTGGGGCCGGCTCAGGCTGGAGGTCCGCGGCCGCGTCGGTGCGCCGCGGCGCTATGGCTAGCGCGGTCAGCGTCCCGAGCAGCGAGAGTGCAGCGCAGACGCCGAGCGCGGGCTTGAAGCCGTTCGTGACGCTGGTTGGCGACCCGAGGTGCCCGTTGGCGGTGAACACCGCGGTGGTGATCGCGACCGCGAACACGGAGCCGAAGCGCTGCATCATCGTGCTGACGCCTGACGCCTTGCCCATCTCCGCTGGTGCGACCGCGCTGAGGACGGCGGTCGGCACGGTCGGCAGGGCCATCGATATCCCGACGCCGGCGACCAGCAGCGGGAGCGCGAGCGCGATGTAACTCGATCCCACCGAGGCATTGAGCGCGACCCAGCAGAAGCCGAGCGTTTGAAGCAGCAGCCCCGAGGCGATCACTGGGCGTCGCCCGATCCGGTCAGACAGCGCCCCAGCGACGGGCGACACGACCATTGGCGTCGCCAGCCACGGAAGGAGGCGGACGCCGGTGGACAGCGGCGAGTATCCGCGCGCGAGCTGGGCGTACTGGATCACGAGAAAGCCGGCGCCGAAAATCGCCCCCGACATCAGGAACATGGTGGCGTTGCCGGCCGCGAACGCCCGGATCCCGAACAGCCTCAGAGGAACCATGGGGTCAGGCGCTCGGCTCTCCCAGTACACGAATGCGGCGATGAGGACGGCGCCGAGGGCGAGCGTCGAGACAATCTCGGCGCTCCCCCACCCGGAGACGCTGGCGCGGACCAGGCCCCACACGATCGCGACAGCGCCGCCGGACACCAGGGCGACTCCCGCGAGATCGAGCCGCGCCGGCGGGCCGTAGCTCTCGGGCAGCAGCCGGAGTGAGAGTCCGGTCGCGGCGACGCCGAGCGGGACGTTGATCCAGAAGATCCAGTGCCAGTCGAGACCCTGGGTCACGGCGCCGCCCACCAACGGCCCCGCGGCCACCGCGAGGCCCGCGAGCCCGCCGTAGATCCCGACGATCATCCCGCGCCGCTCGGCGGGGAACGCCGTCGTCAAGATGGTGAGGCTGAGCGGCAGAACAGCCGCGCCGCCAAAGCCCTGCACCGCCCGCGCGGCGATCAGCAACGACGCGCTGGGTGCCACCGCGCACGCCGCCGATGCGAGCGTGAACAGCGCCACCCCGCAGACGAAGATTCGACGGCGGCCCAGCCGGTCTCCGAGCGCGGCGGCCGTAATGATGCCGGCGGCGACCGTGATGCCGTATGCGTTCACCGTCCACTGCAAAGTTGGGATGCCCACGTGCAAGTCGTGCTGCATCCGCGGCAACGCCGTGACCACCACCAGCGCGTCGAGGATGACCATGAAGTAGGCGGTCGACGTCAGCCCGAGGATCCAGCCAAACCTCGGCCCCGGGCCGGGACCAGCCGACGCCTCAAAAAGCTGCGGTCTTGCGTGCTGTGTGCTCACGATCGGTCTCCTCCCAGGTCGAGGGCTGCTTTTGGGTCTCGTTGATTGCGACGCCGCCGGGCGCAAAAAAGGGTCGCGCCGACCCTTTTGCGCTGCGGGCAACGTCTCAACATTTGAACAAGCGACCACCCGGTGGGCCGGATCGAAAGGAGCCACCACATGCCGTCGAGTTCGAGGGCTGCGAGGATCCGCTCGTGAGCCAGCAACTTCTGAGCCGGGCCATCGAGGGAGACGAGGATGCGTTCTGTGAACTCACCGACGGCTATCGGCGCGAGCTGCAGTTCCACTGCTACCGGATCCTCGGCTCGATGCAAGACGCCGAGGACGCGCTTCAGGAGACGATGGTGAGCGCCTGGCGCGGCCTCGCGCGCTTCGAAGAGCGATCATCGCTCCGGGCATGGCTCTACCGGATCGCGACCAATCGGTGCTTTGACGCACTGCGTGATGCCGGTCGCCAACCGCCGCCCGCCCCCGAGCCGCCGTTCGCTGTGCCGGCACCGACCCGGATGGCCGAGCCGACCTGGCTCGAGCCGTATCCCGACGCTCTGCTCGAGGGGATCATCGACCAGTCCCCCGGACCCGAAGCGCGCTACGAGACCAGAGAGACGATCGAGCTTGCATTCATCGCCGGGCTCCAAGCGCTCCCGCCACGGCAGCGCGCCGCGCTCCTGCTGCGCGACGTGCTCGGCTTCCGTGCAGCCGAGGTCGCGGACATGCTCGACAGCAGCGAGGACTCCGTCAAGGGCGCGCTGAAGCGCGCACGCTCGACGATCGAGCAGCTACACAGCGCCCAACGGCGACAGCGAGCCCCGCTGCCCGACTCCGACCGCGAACGCGCGCTCGTGCGACGGTTCGCCGACGCCTGGGTGGCCGACGACATCGACACGGTAGTCGCGCTGCTCACCGAGGACGCCTGGATGAGCATGCCGCCGTCCCCGCTCGAATACCAGGGACATGCCGCAATCGCAGACTTCCTGCGCGAAATCGCCGACTGGCGCGGGGAGCGCCGCTACAAGCTCATCCCAACCCGGGCCAACACACAGCCCGCCTTCGGGTGCTACCGCGACGACGAGCACGCCCCGATCGCCCACGCCACGGGGCTGCTCGTCCTGACCCTCGAGGGCGAACGGATCGCGGCCATCACGAACTTCATCGACTCAAGCGTGCTCCCCCGCTTCGGACTCCCCCGGACCCTGCGCCTCTGATCCGTGCGTCCGAACCGTCGGATCGCAGCGGGCCGCTTTTTCCTCCGCAGAGGTGTCCAGAGGACGTGCAATGCGCGCCCCGGGGCGGCGATGCCTCAACTGTTATGGCTGGAATCGGCCCTGGACGTGGAGGACTCGAACCTCCAACCTTTGCTTAAGAGTTGCTCAACTGCAGGGCTTTTCGGTTAGCCACGGGGTGTGATCAGGCCGGGACGCGGCCCCCGACCTCAAGCTTCACGACCCGGTCGGGCGCGGACAGGGCGGACTGCGCGGCAGCAGTGAGTGCCTCGAGATCGAGGCTGTGGCGCCGGGCCGCCGCAGCGACGGCCTCACTAATTCCTAGATCCGTGTAGAGGATTTGGACTTCGATCGGCCTTCCGTCGGCCAGGGCGACGATGCCTCGAGGATGGACCTCGTCACTCTGATCAGCGTGAGGCACATCCGCGATCACGATCGAGATCGCATTTGCGGTGCTGTCGTATTCCGCTCGCATGGGTCAGCTCCGAAGAAACGCGCCAGCGCCCGCTCAGCGGTGGCGCCACAACTGGTGCCACCCGCGCGCGTCTGCCTGCTCGCGTCGGCTAGCAACGCGTCGGCGCCGAGTTGCTTGGTCGCCGTAGGCATCGCGCCGGCTGTCGCTGGGCCGGCGATGGGTTTCGTGGCATTCGTGCCGAAGAGTCGGGTGCTGCTGCTCCACGCCTGATATGGAGGGCCGTGTGTCAAGGGTTGCGTCACGAATTTCCTGCTTTCGCTGGTCGGGGGTGAAGTGAACTATGGTCGGCTGGGTGGGTGGCGGTCCGGCTTGCTGTGCGCGACGCGGGTCAGACTGATATGCGCGGATTGCCCTAAGGATGGGCTCGCAGGACCATGGTTCGTCGTGGGGAGCCGCTGTCTAAAGGCGAGCGTGGCCGGCGAGGCCGGTTGCTCAGAGGCGTATCGCGGGTTCCCCGCGCGTGCCGGGCCGCCACCGACCCAGCCGACGGGATGTTGTGGGTTGGAGTGGGGTTACTCGATCTGGCGATCACCAGGAACCCGGGAGCTCCGTCCACGGCAACGACCATAAGGATACGGCGTTGCCGTTGCTCCGCCGTGGCCCGGTGCGGTGCAGCCGGCGCTGCGCGGACCAGGCTTCGCGTCGCTAGGTGGCTCCTTCTTGTCGTTCGGTGAGCGCGGTGCCGATCCGCGGGCGTTTGCGGCAGTGCCAGGCCGCCTCGACCAATAGGCGGCGCCCGTGCGTGGAGCCGGTCTTGGTGATCGAGCCGAGCCTGCGCTGCTGGCCGGTGCTCGTCTCGGAGGGAACCAGCCCGAGGTAGCTCATCAGCTGCGTGGGCTTTCGGAAGCTGGCGACGTCGCCCACCTCGGCGCACAGCCCGACCGCGGAGAGCGTGTCGAGCCCGCGCAGGCACCGCAGCCGGCCGGTCTGCCCGCTCCACGGAGAGTCGGGCAGCAGCGCGATGATCTCCCGCTCGAGCTGCGCGCGGCGGTGCACTAGCGCATCGACCGCTCCGCGCGCGTCAAAAGCGTCGCCTGCGCAGCGGACTTCGCGAGCTGATCGTGCTGAACCACTGCTGGTGGCGATGGTCCACGCGTCCCCGTCCTCGAACCGGTCCGTGCCGCAACAGCGGCCGCGCGAGCCGGTGCCGGCACGCATCTGATCCACCCGGACCGCCTCCCGGGCACGAATCAGATCGCGCAGCGCCTCCTCCTCGCGTCCCGGCACGCGGGCCGGATGCAGCTTGGCCGCCGTAGGCATCGCGCCGGCAGCTCCGCGTCGCGGCGATGGGTCTTGACCCGCTCTCCGGACCCGCGGGGGATCTTCGACGGCGCCGCGACCACACACCGCACCTCACGCCGCGCGAGCTCCCGCGCCAGCCCGTACCCGGTCGGGCCGGCCTCATACGCCGCCCGCACCGGACCGGGCAGACCGGCGCAGAACCCGGCCACACGAGCGATGTCCGCGGTCATCGAAAAGAACGCAAGCTCGCCCGTCTCCACGTCTAGCACTGCCGCCACGATCTTCGTCGCATTCACGTCCAGACCGACGAGAGTTCTAGCCTTCGCCATGGCTGGTTCCTCCTATGCGGTTGTGGGCGCCGCGCGGGGTGCCACCCGCACGGCTACAAAGTCCCCACGAGCGTGTCGTGGGGGACCGGCCAATATCTACAGCTCAGGCCGGATGCTGCCTCCACTGTCTATCGCGGTCGCGGCGCCCGCGCGGCCGCTTTGCTCGGCGACCGGTAGCGCGGGTGTGCTCAAGGTCGGTAGGCAGCCCGAGTCGGTGCCCCGACTCTGCGTAGACAGTGCGCCGGTTGTTGCCGGCCGACCTACCGTGCCGCTTGGCGGCCGCGAAGTTCGCCGTCGAGTCCGAGCCGCCACCGACTGTAGCGTGCGTTTACGAACGAGTTCCTGTGGCGAGCAGGTACTCCTGTTCGAAACGTGCTCGGCCGGCTGTCCCGCGGTTCCATTGATCGCAGAACTGGTCTAAAGCCTCGTTGAACTCCGCCTCGCGCCCATTGTTGCGGGCATTCGTTTGGGCGACGATGGTTGGGCCGTACCGCTCCTTGAAGTGCTCGCCGTACTCGTGCGGACGCTTGAACGCGGTGATCTCCAGCACGCGCCGCTCGAGGGTGCGAAAGTCGACGCGATCCCTGAAGAGCTCCTTCATGTGCTCCTCGCTACCCCAGAGCGGAGCAGGCTGCGCGCCGGGCGGAGGTGGTGGGGCAAACGGTCCCATCGCCCGGAACAGGGCACCGACCATGCCCTCTGGCGTCCAGTTCAGCATTCCGATGGTCCCGCCTGGACGACAAGCGCGGACAAGCTCGTCGGCGACCGCCTGATGATGGGGCGCGAACATCGCCCCGATCAATGACATCACAACGTCTTAGGACTGGTCCTCGAACGGCAGATTCTCCGCGTCCGCCTCGACCCACGCGAGTTCTACGCCTTCCGCTTCCGCGCGACGACGGCCTGCTTCGAAGAGCTCGGGCGTCAGATCACTCGCCGTAACGTCAGCACCGGCCTGGGCGGCAGGGATCGAAGCATTCCCGGTCCCCGCGGCGACATCGAGTACGCGCATCCCCGCGGCGATGCCGCATGCCTCGACGAGCGTGGGACCGAGCGGCAGCAGGAATGTCTCAACCATGGACGGATAATCGCCCGATGCCCACATTTTGCGATGGCGGGCCTTAAGTTCTGAGTCCACCGTGGGCAATGCCCCTCCTTCCAGGTCGATGGTCGGGACAATCATATTGCCGCCCGCCGCCCGGGACCAGCGCACTCGGATTCCAGCCGCCGAGAGCCTGCGATGCGATTGGTCGATGACAGCTGACGGGTATAAATCGAAGCCAGAATCTGCCTCCCTTCCTTCGTGCTCCAGTCGTCCTCCCACCGCGACCGCCGGGCGCGACCGGCGGTACGTGCGAGCGATCGAGGGCTGGCTGGCGAGTCGCATCCGGGCCAGAGCCCGCGAGCTTCGGAGCAGCGCTTCCCGCTGAGGCTCTGGAAGCGAGTGCGTCCACCGCGACCCCCGCGCTCGCCAACCGAACGGCGGCCCTGGGGCGGGCCGCATGTGACCTCGCTGCTGTGCCTGTTCGCGTTCCTGGCGGTCGCCAATACGATCGGCGGCAGTCTGCGGATCGTCGTCGGAAACCCGCACCACCCCCACTCGGTCCGCTTCGCGATCAATCTGGCGATTAGCCTGCTGCTGTCCGCTTGGGCGCTCGCGCGGGTCCGCTCGCAGTGGGGCGCGGACGCCGCCGATCCCGTAGCGATGCTCGCCGAGCAGCAAGAGGGCAGCCGCACGGCACTGTCGTCGAACGGTTCTGCCCCCTGGCTACGATGGGCGCGCTGGATCTTGAGTGGCGTCCTGCTCGCAGTCGCGATCGCCACCATCGCCTCCGAGTGGGGAACGCTCGAGTCTGCGCTTGACCGGCTCACTGCACTGCGCTGGGGAGAGTTGCGATGGGCGATTTACGCGGAAGGCCTGGCGATGATCGCGTTCGCGCAACTCACGCGACTGCTGCTGCGGGCCGGCGGCGTGAACCTGGGGCTGGGGTCGATGATCGGGCTGACGCTGGCGAGCAACGCGGTCGCACTCACGCTGCCCGGAGGGCCGGCATGGGCGGTCACCTTCTCCTACGATCAGCTGCGGCGGCGCGGCGTGCGCAGGTCGCTCACCGCCTATGCGCTGACCATCACCTGGTTGATGTCGGCCGTCGCTCTGGTGGTGATCGCGCTGGTCGGAATCGATCTCGCCGGAAGCTCGGGACCGGCGGCGCCGTTCCGCGTGATCGCGAGCGTCTGCACCCTGGCGCTTGGCCTGATGGCGGTTGTGGTGATCGCGGCGGCGCGGCTGGGCGGCTGCCGGGCGGCGCTGGCGCGTCAGGTCGACCGCATGTGCGCGAGCACCCGGTGGAGTCGCCTCGGGCGGCTGCTCCGCGCCGGCGAGCGGCAGCTCAGCGGAGTGCGACTTCCGCCACTGGTGCTGGCGCGATGCATCATGCTCGCGATGCTCAATTGGATCTATGACTGCGGTTGCCTGGCGTTCTCGATCCTCGCCGTCCACGGACACGTGCCCTGGCAGGGGATTCTGGCCGCCTATGGATTGACGCAGCTCGCCGCCGCGCTGCCGATCACGCCGGGTGGTATCGGAGTGGTGGAGGGAACGCTGTCAGTCCTGCTGATCGCCTACCACGTGCCCGCAGCCACCGCCATCGCGGGGGTGATGCTGTACCGGATCATCAGCTTCTGGGTGCTGGTTCCGATCGGCTGGGGCGCGGTCGGGGCCCTGCTGGTGATGCGCCGCCGCGGGCGCGCCCAGGTGGCGTGGATTCCGCGCGCTAGGCGCTCTAGGCGTCCGCAGGAATCCGCGGCCTAACTGCCCTGCTCTGCGCAGGCTCCAAGAGCCGGCTTGAGTGACGAGGACCGCAGGTACTCACCCGCGGTGAAGTCATACGCTCCTCTCGGGACCTATTGAGGACTTGTTCGCCAATATCGAACAATCCTTTTAGATAAAGACCCCGCTGTGCGGGGGCTTTGGAGGAGGGAGTGGGCCGTGGAGGACTCGAACCTCCAACCTTGGGATTAAGAGTCCCCTGCTCTACCAATTGAGCTAACGGCCCTTGGCGGCGATGTTACCCGGCACCGGGCGGTTATCAGCCGACGGTCGCGCGGCGCGGCTACCCCTTGTGTGGGGCGAGATCGTGGCGATCGCGCCACGGCGCCCGGGCCATGGCGTCAACACTCTTGCTGGGCGATTGCCTGTGCGGTTTGAGATGAGGTCTTGGCGGTTTGAAGCGCCTTCTGAGTGGTCGCCCGCTGGAGCTTTGGCACCAGGGTCAGCGCCTTGCCGGTCGCCAGATCGCCCTTCCGGTTTTGGTTGGCGGCGTAAGCGGACGCAGCGAGGCATTCGTACCCTCTCGCGGAGTTGGGATTGGCCGCGGCATTGATCTCCCAGGCGTTGGCAGCGCCCGAGAAGTTGCCGATCTGGGCGAGACCGCGGGCGGCAACGATCGCCGTGTTGGGGTCGGGACTGTTGGTCAGCTGCAGGTACCGGTTCCACGACGCCGCCATCTTCTGCAGCTCTTGCTTGCCCGATGCGGTGAAAGTGGAATTCGCGGTGTTGTAGTTGCTGCCCTGACCCGCGGCCGTCCACTGCGCCTGGACCAGCGCGGCCCACGCCGAGGGATCGTTCGGGGTCAGCTGCGTCTGCCGCAGCGCCTGCTTCTCTTGCTGGCTCGAGACCTGGGTCTGGTTGTTGCTGCCGCCGCCGGTGAAGGCGTTCAGAAGCCCGCCAACGCCATTCCCCGCCCCGACCCCGAACAGCACCAGCCCGCCGCCCATGAGCAGCGCAAGCCCAAGGTAGACGGCCTGGACAGTGCGACGGCGGCCACGGCTACGAAGGTCGAAGAGCATGGGGGTAGCTAGGACGTTTCAAGGCCGTCACCAACGCTCGAGAGCTCCGCCGCAGCTCGGGCGGCCGCGCGGTGGTCGGCGATCTTGAGCAACACGATACTCGCGATGAACAAGATCACCAGCGGCAGCGTCTCCAGTCCGGTGGTCACGGGGTCAGCGCCGGGCATCGCGGCGGCGATGACCGCGATGATCACCATCGCGTAGCGCCAGTTGCGGGTCAGGGTGCGGGCGTTGATCGCGCCGATTCGCTGCAAGGCCAACAGTCCGAGTGGCAGCTGAAAAGCGAGGCCGATGCCGAGCATCGTCAGGATCTGGAACGTGTAATAGGCCTTGGCCTGAACGAGGATGTCGAATTTGTCGGAGTTGTAGCCCTGGAGGAAGTGAACGGCGGCCGGAAGAACGACGAAGTAGGTGAACACGACGCCCGCCACGAACAGGAACGGCGCGGCCACCATCACCGGCACCGCTACCCGTCGCTCCTCCGGGTTCAGCGCCGGGATCACATACGCATACGCTTCATAGAGAAGGATCGGGAGCGCTAGCAGCAACGCGAAGTAGGCGCAGACGGTCAACGTGGTGGTGAACGGCTCGCCGACTCCGATCGTGATCGGCAGGCGCTTGGCGGTGGTGCTCGGCAGCGACGCGGCCGCCTGGCTCGCGCCTTGAGCGAGCTGCTGGTAGTGCACCCTGTCGGGTAGCGACTCCTTCGGTGACTGGGCCAGCGCTGCCGCACCCTGGGCCATCAACTCGAGCCCTCGACGCTCCTTGACGGTGTCGCCCGCCAGGCCTGAGATGTGGTTGCTGCTTGTCGCCGGCGTCGCGGGAAGGGCGCGGTTGAGGACATTCAACAGCGTGTTGTTCTGCCAGAAGCAGAGCCCGAACGCGATCAGCAGCACAACCCCGGAGATGATCAACCGGGAGCGAAGCTCGTCGAGATGATCGACGACGCTCAGGCGGTCTTCGTGCCCGATGGGGCGCAGGACCTTCGCCATGCCTGAGCTACCCGCAGTTCGCTACGAGCTGCGCTCGGCCGAGTCACCAGCCGGTCGAGCGGATTCAACGGGCTGTCGCTCACCGGATGCAATGGTCGGAGTGGCCATCGGCGCGGCGTTCGCTTCCGTTAGCTCTGGACGCTCGCCGGCGTCGGCGTCCTTGGAGTCGCCGCTGATCGAGTCCTTGAACTCACGCATGCCCTGGCCGAGTGAGCGGCCGAGCATGGGCAATCGCCTGGGACCGAAGAACAGAAGGACGATCACGAGAACGATGAGACCGTCTGCGTATGGGTTGCGGAACATGCTCCAGGACCTCCAACTGGGGAAGTTTGAAGGGTAGCGGGCGTCCGAGAGGTTAGGTGAATAAGAAGTTCCGAAGTCGGCCGGACACAGGGCTCAAGCTCAGCTTCGAGCGCGCCGATTAAAGCCTCAGCGCGGAGCCAACGATGAATCAGAATCCAGATCAACACTCAGTACGCCGGATCGTCCTCCCAAGCGGGAAATCGATCGAGGTAATTCGCTTCAACGACACCGAGAAGGCCCTTCGGCGGCCGCTCCACATCTGCCCCGACTGCGGCTCAGACCTGGTCCAGCCGATTTACTACAACGAGACCTCTGACGACTGTTGGGAGCTGACGCTCGAATGCCCAAACTGCCGGTGGAGCACCGGAGGCGTATTCAGTTGCGATCAGGTCCACGAACTCGAGGAGCACCTTGACGGAGGGTTGGCCGACCTGCTGCGCGACCTGCAGCAGCTTGCTCACACGAACATGAGCGATCAGATCGAGCGCTTCATCGCTGCGCTGCACTCCGATCTGATCCTGCCCGAGGACTTCTAGTCGCGGTCCCCGCTCACGCGTAGCGCTCGACGACGCCGTCGGCGACAAGCTCCAGCGCCGCGCGCTGGCGGGGGGGAAGCGGGGGCAACTGTGCTTTGGCCCCGACGACCAGCTCGAGCGCTCGCTCGCGGGCGATTGCGAGAGCACCGGTACCTGCAATCCGCTCGCACACCCTCGCCGCCTGGGCGGCGGTTCTGACTTCATGGATATCGAGGCGTGCGACCTCTGCGTCGCGGGCGCGGGCGATGATCAACGGCAGGGTGACGGTCCCGTCAAGCAGATCGGCGCCGCGAGGCTTGCCGGTGCGCTCGGGCGGCCCCGAGACATCGAGAACATCGTCTAGCAGCTGAAAGGCAAGCCCGATCTGCTCGCCGAAAGACGCAAGCGAGGCCGGCTCGGCACCCCCCTCGAGCGCGCCCAGCTCGCAGGCGGCCCGGAACAACACCGCGGTCTTGAGCCGGCAGCGCTCCAGATAACGCTCCACAGTCACGTCGCGCTTCCAGGCGTCGGCGCGCTGCATCAGCTCGCCCTGAGCGAGCTCCGAAGCCGCGCGAGACAAGACGCGCACGGCCGCGACCGACCCGCCCGCCGCCAGCTCGGCGAACGCTCGCGAGAACAGCAAGTCACCGGTGGCGGTGGCCACCCGCCTGCCACCCTCGGCGATCACGGTCGGTCGCCCGCGACGTAGGGAAGCGCCATCGAGCACGTCGTCGTGGACGAGCGTCGCGCCGTGGACGAGCTCAACAGCGGCCGCCGCGCGAACCAGCGTCTCTGTCTCGGGGGGCGGAGCACCGGCACACACGCACACCAACAGCGGACGGAGCCGCTTGCCCCCGGCGGAGATCGTGTCTCCCGCGTAGCGCGCGAGCAGCTGTCCGTGGCCTCCGGCGAGCGCAGCCATCCGTTCCTCGACACGATCCATCAGGCGCGGCACCGCGGCTCCGCCAGCGTCCACCACCGCGGTGAGGGCACCAACGCTCACCTGGCAACCTTTCCCGCGTGCAGGGCGATGATGCCGCCCGCGGTCAGGGTGTACGTGATCTCCCGCAACCCGCAGCGCCACATGATCATGGCGAGCTCCTCGGGTGAAGGAAACCGCTTCACCGAGTTGGGAAGGTAGCTGTAGGCGTTCGCGTCGCCCGCGAGACGGCCCAGGATTGGGATCAGGCGATCGAACCAGAGGTGGTAGAAGAACGACAGCGGCGGCTTGCGCGGAGCGGTTATCTCGAGCACGACTACCCTGCCGCCGGCTTTGACCACCCTGGCCATCTCGCGCAAGCCCTGCTCGAGGTCCGCGAAATTCCGAGCCCCGAAGCCAACTGTCGCCGCGTCGAAGTGGCCGTCGGCGAACGGAAGCGCGAGCGCGTTGCCGGATCGAAACGAGATCGAAGGCGCCTTGGCCCGAGCCAGCGCGAGCATCCGATCGGAGAAATCGATCCCTACGACCTCGCCGCCGGGCGAGACTCGGCGGGCAACCTCGATCGCCAGGTCCCCCGTGCCGGTCGCGACGTCAAGCGCGCGGTCACCCGGCGATAGCGCCGCCAGGTCTGCCGCCCGCCGGCGCCAACGATGATGCAGGCCGGCGGTCATGACCGTGTTCATCCGATCGTAGAGTCCCGCGATGCGGTCGAACATCGCCTGAACCTGGTTCTCTTCCAGCGTGCCCGGTACGGCTTCGGGCGCCAGGTATACGCTCGCAGCCATGGTCCCAGGGGCCGCGATTACTGCAGCATCGAGAGGAACGAGACCAGGTTTGAGAACTTCTGGGGCTCTCCCTGCTCGAGACCCTTGAACGATGGCATCGGCGCGGTCGGATTGATCAGCGTCGACGCGATCGCCTGCGTCGGCAGCGTCGACCCGATTTTGGTCAGAGGTGGCCCGGGGCCGTTGTTTCCGTTGGAGCCGATCACGTGACAGGCGAGGCAACCGGACTGGCCGACCACCTCCTCGCCCGCTACGAAGGTTTCCCTTTGCTGCGCCGAGAGACTGGCCGGCGGCTTTAGATCCACCGAGTTGGGCGAGCCGGTGTTGGCTCCGGAATAAGTCAGGAATGCCATCGCCGCGATGGTGGCGATCCCAGCCGCGAGCGCAATCGGACGACGCTCGATCCGGCGCTCGGGGCTGCGGTCGTAGAACGGCAGCAGGAACAGCAGGATCATGCAGATCGTCGGCACGCCGATCGTCGCCATCGGCGTGAACTTCGGGACGTTCTTCATCACCCGCAGAACTTCGAACAGGAAGAAGTAGTACCAGTCGGGTCGCGGCACATAGGTCGTTGTGGTCGGATCGACTTTCGGCCCCACCTCCGCGCCGAACATCAACGCGAGGAAGATGATCACGAACATCACGATCACCGCCATCACCGAGTCCTTGGCGACGGCGTAGGGGTAGAAGGGCTTGCCCTCGTTCTTCAGGATCGCGTAATCGCGGAGATACGTTTCTTTTTCGGCCTGGTTCACGGGTGCGCCTCGGCGATCACACTTCGGCCTCGAGGAGGCCCAGCTCCTCGCGCTCTTCCTTGGCCTCGACCTTGACCCATGGCGGCGCGGAGATGCCGAGCTTCATCACCAAGTACAGATGGGCGCTGATCAGCGCGATCATCGCGCCGGGCACGAGCAGCATGTGAATCGCGTAGAACCGCGACAGGGTGGTGGCTCCGAATTCCGGGCCCGCTCGCAAGAAGTCAGACAGGAATGGGCCGATGAACGGGCCGGTGCCGTTGATGTTGACGCCGACGATCGTCGCCCAGTAGGACCGTTGGTCGAAGGGCAGCAGATAGCCGGTGAAGCCCATCACCAGCGTGAGGATCAGCAACACCACGCCGATCACCCAAGTCAGCTCACGCGGGTACTTGTAGGCGCCGAAGAAGAACACGCGTGACATGTGCAGGAAGATCAGGATGATCATCACCGACGCGCCCCACTTGTGCATGGCATGGACGAACTGGCCAAGCCACACGTTGTCGTTGATGTTGCGGATCGACTCGTACGCTCCGCCGGAGGCATCCGGGCGGTAGTACATCGCGAGGAACACGCCGGTCACCGCTTGGGAGAGGAACGCGAACAGCGTCGCTGAGCCGAGCGTGTAAGCCCAGTTGATGCCCCGCGGCACCTTGCGGAACATCGCCCAGCGGAGTCCTCCCGACAAGGAGGTTCGCTCGTCGATCCAGTCGACGACCGTGAGCCCCGCCTCGAGCGGAGTGAGCGCGTCGCTGGAGTTCTCGTCGCCGGGCCGCTTCGGCTTCGGTACCAGTGCCTTTGGCAGCGGTGGTGCGGGTAAACGAGGCATCTCAGCTAGCCGCCACTAGGTCCGCTCGAGAGCTTCGCGGTCGAGAACCGTGCCGGGTACATGTATTGGCCGATCCCGTCCAGTGGCTCGGCGGGATCACGAGGCGAGAAACGCTTGAGCTCGCTGTTGACCGAGTACCGAGGGCCGACCTCCACCAGTCCGTTGTTTAGGCGGGTATAGAAGCGATCCAGCGGGCGCACCGGCGGCCCGCCAGCGACCGCGCCGCGGAAGTCGTACACGCCACCGTGGCAGGGACAGATGAAGCGCTGTGCGGCGAAAACGTAGCGCACCGGGCACCCCAGGTGCATGCACCGCGATGACAGCGCCACGTACTGGTTGTACTGATCACCGGGCTCGGTATCGATCGCGGGATCGCGCTTGCGCATGTATGCGATCGACCTCCCCGCGGTGCCGATACCCTGCACGATCGTGATCACCTTGATCACGTAGTTGTCGGGCACGAAGTCAGAAGGAGGTCCCACCGGCTGCCACTGCCACGGCACGCGGCTGAAGACCGGCGCGATCGCGAACCCCAGCGCGGGCAGCGTGAATGCCGCGGCGGCGACCGCCCCGGCGCCATTGGTAACCAGCTCCATGAACCGCCGGCGGTTGACGGTCTCACCCTCGAATGCGCCCGGATAATGGCGGTCGACGGCGTGTTTGGAGTGGGAAGGTTTGCGTCGGTCTGGCACGTGCGCCTCTACTGCAGCAGCCGCTCGAATTTAAGGACTACCTAAGCCTATCGTCAACAAAGAGGCGAGCGTCACTAGCCTGCTCGGCGCGGGGGCGCTCGCTGGCGGCCGAGGTCAGCGCGGCTCGAGCATCCGGGTGCTCAGCGCGCGCGAGCGCCTTGGCGCGGCGGAGCTGGTCGCTCTGGCCCCAGCCGATCGCGACGGCGCCGGCGGCCCACACCGCATCCGCCAGCTCACGATCAGAGCGCGCGTGCGCTTGTGCGACCAGCGAGATCACGTCCGCGAGCTCGGCGGTCGCGTCGAGGTCGCCGATCGCCGCCAGGCGCGAGAGCCCGAGCGCGTACAGCTGGTCGCCCAGCAGCAGCGCCAGATCCGGATCGTCGGGACGGACTACGTGCGGGCGGCGGTAATGGAGTCGGGCGCCTTCCAGGATCATCTCGAGCAGCAGCTCGTACTCGGCCTCGCAACCACGCGCGCGCGGTCCCCGGGCTGCGACCTGAGGCGGGCCGGGGACGTCCTCCACGATCGCGATCTCGGTTGGGGCAACGAGCACGTCGGCAAGTGTCCCGGCTTCCGGTGCGAGCGCTGCGAACAGCGCCCGGGCGCCGTCTCGAGCGGTGCGGGGCCTCATGCGATCGCCCTGAAAGCCGCGCCGGCGGCCTCGACCGTACGCTCGATCTCCTCGTCACTGTGGACCAGCGACGGGAACCAGGCTTCGAACTGCGAGGCGGGCGGGTACACGCCGCCGGCAAGCAGCTCGCGGCACCAGGCGCCATAGGCTTCCAGGTCGCAGGCGCGCGCGTCCGCGTAGCGCCGAACCGGTGAGTCGCTGAAGAACGGCGTCAGCAGGCCGGGCACGCTCTGTACCTGGACCGCGACACCGGCCGCCTGCGCCTCGTGTGCGAGCCCCTCGGCGAGCGCGCCCGTGATCTCCGCCAGCCGCTCATAGGCACGGCGATCGAGGCGCCCGAACGTCGCCAGTGCCCCGGCCACCGCGACCGGATTACCGGACAGCGTGCCCGCCTGATAGACCTCGCCGGCCGGCGCGATTGCCTCCATCAGCGAGCGGCCGCCGCCGTAGGCGGCTGCCGGCAACCCGCCGCCGATCACCTTGCCGAGAATTGTCAGGTCGGGGATCACCCGGAAGCGCTCCTGTGCGCCGCCGCGTGCGACGCGAAAGCCGGTGATCACCTCGTCGAAGATCAGCAGCGCGCCGGTGCTGTCGGCTCGTTCGCGCAGCAGCTCGAGAAATCCGGGGGCCGGCGGAACGACGCCCATGTTCGCGGGGACCGGCTCCGCGATGATCGCCGCCAGTGGGTGGCGCTCGGTCGCTTCCAGAACGGCGTCGGGATCGTTCCAGGGCACGATTACGGTCGCGTTTGCGGCTGCCTCAGGGACGCCCGGGCTGGCGGGGATTCCTTGCGTGGCCAGCCCAGAGCCCGCATCCGCCAGCAGACCATCGACGTGGCCGTGGTACGCGCCCGAGAACTTCAGCACCCGCTCCCGTCCAGTTGCGGCGCGGGCGAGGCGCAGCGCACTCATCGTCGCCTCGGTGCCCGAGGAGGTCATTCGCAGCATCTGCACTGATGCGATCCGGCTTGCCACCTCGGCCGCGAGCAGGATCTCCCCCTCGGTGGGAGCGCCGAACGTGGTCCCGCGCGCGGCAGCCGCGGACACCGCATCAACCACGGCGGGGTCCGCGTGCCCGAGGATCAGCGGACCCCAGGAGCAGACCCAGTCGATGTACTCATTGCCGTCGACGTCGCGAATCGTGGCACCCTGCGCCGAGGCGATGAAGATCGGGTCACGAGCGATTGAACGCATCGCTCGCACCGGCGAGTTGACGCCTCCAGGGAGCAGTCGCAGGCCCTGCCTGTAGAGCTCAGCGGAGCGTGTTGTGGCGAACGCGCTCACACGCCGGCGTGCTGACGTTCCCAGGCTCGATAGTCGTCGGTGAAGTACAGCAACCGGATCTTCTTGAACTCGGTCGAGGAGTACAGCGTGGCCCGCTCGGTGACGCGCGTCTCGGCGGCGATCGAGTCGAGGATCGCGTCGCACTCTTCCTTCGAGCGGCCGTGGGCCATGGTGAAGATCGAGTAAGGCCAATCTTCGTAGGTGGGCCGCTGATAGCAGTGTGAGATGCCGCGGAAGGCCGCCATTCGCGGCCCCAGCTCGGCGATCCGCTCGTCGGGCACCTTCCACACACCCATCCCGTTGGCGCTGAAACCTGCGCGGCGGTGAAACAAGATCGCGGCGACGCGGCGCAGGAGTCGGCGCTGCTGCATTTCCTCGAGGTGGCCCAGCAGCCGCTCCTGCGGGATGCCGAGCTGCGCGGCGGCCGGCCCGTACGGTGCCGGGATGACCGGTAGGTCGCCTTGCAGCGCCCGGATCACGTCGACGTCGAACTGGTCATAGGGCTGGCGCTCGGTCTCCGCCGGAGTAACGGCCTCGGCGGCCGTGGCGAGCGCCTCCGTGCCCGCCTCCATCTCCAGGTCCATTCTGATCTTGAACAGCTTGAGCGTCGGCAGCTGGCGGATCGAGTCCGCACCGGCGAGTCGACCGAGTACCTCGAGCGTGCCGTCCACCCCAAGCGGTGAGTCCGGCTCGGTCGCGATCGTGAACCAGATGTTGAACTCGTGGTTGCGCAGATAGTTGTGCGAGACGCCGGGGTGCTGGTTGATGATGCTGGCGGCGCGCCAGGGGTTATCGGGATCGACCTTGGCCGCCACAAGCATCGACGAGTAGCCGAGCGCACGCGTGTCGAAGATCGGTGTGACCTGGCGGATGATCCGCTCCTCGAGCAGGTGCCGCACACGCTCGATCGCTTCCTCCTCGCTGATCCCGGCCTCGGCAGCAACGTGCTGGTAGGGCCTTGGTGCGATCGGGAAGTGGCCCTGCATCAGGTTGAGCAGCCGCTTGTCGGTGTCGTCGAGGGGGATCGCCGCGCCAAGCTTGCGGCTGCGGAGCTTTGGGCCATGCTGAGCGCTGGTCGTCCGCGCCGTCTCTACCTCAGCCATCTTGCAGCGTCCTTCGCGTGGTAGGTGATGATGATGTCGGCTCCCGCGCGCCGGATCGAGGTCAGAATCTCGAGCACGGCGGCGCGCTCGTCGAGATAGCCCGCTGCCGCTGCCGCCTTGACCATCGCGTACTCGCCGCTGACGTTGTAGGCGGCCAAGGGCATCTCGCTCTGATCCTTGATCCGCCGAACCAGATCGAGGTATGGGAGGGCCGGCTTGACCATCAGGATGTCCGCTCCCTCCTCAGCGTCCAGGCGCGCCTCGCGCACCGCCTCATCGCCGTTGGCGGGATCCATCTGATATCCCCGTCGGTCGCCGAACGCGGGCGCGGAGTTGGCCGCCTCCCGGAACGGCCCGTAGAAGGCGGAGGCGAACTTGGCCGAGTAGGCGAGGATCGGTGTGTCGGTCAGGCCGTCCTCGTCGAGCGCCGCTCGGATCGCTCCGACCCGGCCGTCCATCATGTCGCTCGGGGCGATGATGTCCGCTCCCGCGCGGGCCTGCGAGAGCGCGGTCCGCGCCAGCAGCTCGAGCGTCGCGTCGTTGTCGACCACACCATCTGGGCGAACCACCCCGCAATGGCCGTGGCTCGTGTATTCGCAAAGACATAGGTCCGTGATCACGAGCAGATCGGGATGGGCCTCCTTGATCGCGCGAGTAGCGAGCTGGACGATTCCCTCATCATCCCAAGCTCCGGACCCCTCTTCGTCCTTGGCGGCCGGAAGACCGAACAGCAGTACCGCCGGGATCCCGAGCGCCACCGCTTCGCCGGCGTCGGCGATCGCGTGCGCGATCGACAGGTGATCGACGCCGGGCATCGCCGGGATCGGCTCGCGGCGGTCGATCCCGTGCGCGACGAACATCGGATACACGAAGTCAGCGGGAGCTAGTCGCGTCTCACGAACGAGGCCGCGCAGCGCGTGACTCGCGCGCAGCCGGCGCAGACGTGTCTGCGGGAATGGCATTGCCGACTGAGGATACCGGCGCCTGAGCGAGGGCCAGCACCAGTTCCGGCAGCTACACGAGATTCCAGAGCTCGACGCGCCAGTTGGTCACCAACCCGGCCTCGATATAGGGGTCCGCGCGGGCAAACTCTTCGACCTCCGCTTGGGGGACCCCTCGGAACACGATCGCGCCACCGTGTACGGGATCCCCCAGCGCTCCCGCCATCACCACCCGACCGGCCTGCGACTCGGCGCGGATCCGCGCCAGATGGGCGTCTCGAAACGGTCCCCGACGGTCGGCCATGTCGGCGACGTAGTCGTAGATGAGGATTCGATGGTCGCTCTGGTTGCTCATCGCTACACCCTAAGCGCTACGCTGCATCCGTGGCGAATCTCCAAAAACGCGGTGGCTACACCCCCCGGCAGGCTCGTGTCGACCGCGCTTATCGGCTGGCAGTAGTCGGCGGCGTCGCCGGCACGATCGGCATCGTCGGACTGGTGCTGGCGGTGGTTGGCGTGATCGGCTCCGGATTGCCGATCATCGCGCTGATCATCGCGGTGATCTGTGCGGTGATGTTCCGCCGGATGGCCAGCGGCCGCTAGCGTCGTCTTGCCCGCGCCGTTCGGTCAGATGATCGAGGCGGCGCCGATCAGCTGGGCGCGTTGACCCGCAGCTCGAGCGACGCGCCGCAGGAGCGACAGAAGGCGTCGCCTTCCGACGCCTCCGCGCCGCAGTCCGGACACCGATCGGGAGCGATCTCCATCACGCCCGAGCCGGCACCGACGGATCCCTTGGTCCACGGCTCGAGGACCAGGTGCCGGCGCAGGTAGAGCACCGTCTGCCGGATCACGGCGATCGTGGGAAGCGCGATCAACGCGCCGCCGATGCCGTACAGCTGATAGCCGACCAGCAGCGCGAGGATGATCAGGATCGGGTTGATCCGCAGCGAGATCCGGAATACCTGCGGCGCGACCACGTGGCCCTCGAGCTGCTGCAAGGCGACGAACAACAGGATCACCCACAGCGCCGTGATGGGGCTGTGGAACAGGGCAACGACCACCGCGGGCAGCGGGCCGATGATCGGGCCGATATAGGGAATGAACTCCATCAGCCCATAGAAGCCGCCGAAGAACAGCGCGTAGGTCTCGCCGTTCGGGAAGATCCCGAGCAGGCCGAAGAGAGCCAGCGCCGCGGCAGCGCTTGCGCCCATCACCAACGAGAACAACAGTTGTCCGCGCACGTAGCCCGATACGGCCCGCTGGACCAGCACCGGGAAGTCGTCCTCGGGGGTCCCGTCGCCGTCGGGCATGACCCTTCGCACGAGCTCGCCGATCTGCTTGCCGTAAATGAGCAGGTAGATCGAGAGCACCAGGATCAAGATCAGGTCGAAACCGACCGTGACGAGCTTGCTGAGCAGATCCTGCGAGAACGAGACGATGTCGCTCGAGCGCTTGAGCACATCCTTCTGCAGCGTCTGCAGTGCGGTCTGCCCCTGCTTTTGGATGTGCAGCTTGATTCCGTGCTTGTCAAGCCACGTCTGCAGGTTCGCGAGGTCCCGGTTGGCATGGTCGACGAGATTCGGGACGTCGCGCTCGAAGTGCGTGATCTGGGCGCTGATCGGGTTCACGAGCAGGACCCCCACCCCGGCAAGGACGGCGACGAAACCAAAATAGACCGCGAAGATCGCGAGCCCTCGCGGTAGCCCGCCGCGCTGGACGAGCTTCACCAGGGGATTCAGCACGAGTGCCACCAGACCCGCCACGATTAAGATCAGCACGACCGGCCCGGAGGCGCGCGCCAGTGCCCAGAGACCGAGCAGGGCGAGCGGCAGGAGGACCAGCTGGACCCACCGGGGCACGATCACCGGAGGCAGCGGAACCGGGCGAGGCCCCTGAACCATTTCCGCAGTCAGCTCCGGGTGTGTGATCTGCCTCTTCTCGCCGGGATCGCGGTCATCTTCGCGATCCTCAGCGCTGGAGTCGAGCCCCGCCTCCGGCGCCTGCGCGCTATCCGCCTCCGCGTCGGCCTGGGCACGGCTCCTACGTGTCGGAAGCCACGAACGCATCTAAATGGAAGTATGCGCGCAAAACCGAGATGGCCAAAGTAACCAACATCCTGTTCGTCGGCGACGTCGTTGGGGGCATCGGCAAGCGGACCTTGCTCGGATTGCTGCCCTCCCTACGCGAGCGATTCGAGCTCGATTTCGTGGTCGTCAACGCTGAGAACGCGGCCGGCGGAATGGGGATCACCTCAAAGATCGCCGAGGAGATGTTCGCCGCGGGCGTGGACGCGATCACGCTCGGAAATCACACCTATCGCCACCGCGAGGTGTACGCGTACCTCGATACCGAGTCGAGGATCGTGAGGCCCGCCAACTTCCTGCGCAGCCAGCCGGGTCACGGTTGGTGCGTGGTCGGCCGCGACGGCGTCCGCCTCGGCGTCGTCTCGCTCTCCGGAAACCTGTACATGAACGCGGCACGGCCCGCGTTCTCCGAAGCCGACGCGGCGCTTCACGCGCTTGGCGGAGAGGTGGACCACGTGCTGGTCGACATGCACGCCGAGGCGACCAGCGAGAAGGTTGGAATGGGCTGGTACCTGGACGGCCGCGTCACTGCCGTCGTCGGCACGCATACCCACGTTCCCACCGCCGATGCTCGCGTGCTGCCGGAAGGAACGGCTTACATCACCGATGTCGGCATGACCGGCCCACGCGGAGGGGTGATCGGCGTCAAGCGTGAGCAGGCTCTCGAGGCGCTGATCACCCGGATGCCGATCAAGTTCGAGACCTCGGGCGAGGATCCATGGCTGAACGGAGTGGTGATCGGCGCCCGGGAACCGATGCGAGCGGAGTCGATCGAGCAGGTGCTGGTGCCGGCCCCTGGGGTTTCTTGAGGCGTGCGAGGGGCGCGGCCTGGCCCGGGCCATTCACTCCGGGACCGCCCCACTCAACGCCGGCACCGGCTCGGATTCCCAGCGCTCGGCGCCGGGCTCCGCTGGGATCTGCCGCTCGACCGGGTGCATGGCCAACAGCGCGACGATCACCAGCGGGAAGAACCAGACGATGTAGGAGTACAGCCAGTAGTTCGCGCTGACCTGGAGCATGATCAGCACCGCGGCCGCCAGCGCGGCGATCTGCGCCACCGCGCGGCGTCGCGGCAAGAAGGCGACTAACAGTGCCAGCGCGACGCTGGCGGCTTCCACCAGGTGTTGCTCGAGGCGCAGTCCGCCCCACAGGCCCCACACCGAGAACGGCGTTACGCGGCTGGCTTGATAGGAGATCGAGTCACGCCAGAAGGCGTGGAAGTTGCCGGACAGCAGGACCGGCAGCATCGCGGCGAGGAGCGTCGCCCCATAGGCGAAGAGGTACGCGGCCAGCGAGCGCTTCCGAGGCCATCCGCCGGTGCCGCGCATGAACAGCGGCGCCAGCGCCAGCGGCGCGAGCTTGGTCAGCCCCGCTAGCGCGGCGGCGACCCCGCGTGCGGGGGCAGAGGAGACGACCAGCAGTGCCAGCACCAGCAGCATCGCGACCAGCGAGTCGTTGGTGTTCGAACACAGCGTCCACAGCGTGAACGGATATGCGACCCAGAGGTAGGCGAGCGCCGCCCCGGCCGTGGGCCCGCGAAGCCGGCGGCCGAGCCAGTACAACCCCAGCAGGGTCAGCAGATCGAAGACGATCGCGGCGGCGTGCGCGGCCGGCAGCTGATCCCAGGTCCCGCTCCAACCGAAGATCGCCCGGAACGGAACATAGGCGTAGTAGACGACGGGACCGTAAGTGTCGCCCTGCGAGTTGTCGTGCAGCCAGTTCCCATAGAGGTGCTGGCCATGGATCACCTTGTCCGCACCGATCACACCGGCATAGCCGACGTCGATCACGTTCGAGTTGGCGATGTTGAGGCCGATCCGAAAGCCGACCAGGAAGACCACCCCGACCAAGAGCCAGGAGACCGGGATCGCGATCCGAAGCGGCTTGCGCGGGATTCCGCGTCCAAAGGCGAGCAGTAGCATGCGCAGCGCCAGGTAGATCAGGAACGGATACACGATCGGCACCGAGATCCCGATCTGGCCATGGTTGAAGAACGCCAGCGAGGCCGAGAAGCCGAGCAGCATCAGCAGATCCAGATGCCACAGTGACCACCCGCGGCGGCCTCGGCGCCACGGAAGCAAGACCGCGACGCCGTCGCGCCAGGGAAGGAAGGGAGCGATGAACAACACGCTCAGCGGCACCCAGATCCACCATGCGTTGACTCTCCGGCCGAACGCGCCCGGATACCCGCGCGCCATCGTCCACGCCACCTGGAACCCGGTCCATGCCTCGGTCACCTTCGCGGTCGCGTCGGTGACGTACACCTGGGCAAGCTCGCGCTGCTCGGCTCCGGGCGTGAACCAGCTCACCTGCCATTGCCCCGAGCCTTTCGTGTACTCGTAGGGCACCAGCCGTGGATGGCGATGCAGCTCGGCGCGGATCGTCGGGGCGGCGGCCGCGATTCGCTCCACCTCCGCGGCGGTCAGACGGTAGCCCAGCGGAGGCTTGTTCTGCGAGGTCACGAGCACCGGCGTGGTGGAGGTGCTTGCGCTGGCGGCGGATTGCGCCGCATCCGCGATCCCCGGTGCCAGCGCCAGCACCGCGCCGAGAAACGTCAGCGACGTCGCCGCTAAGAGTCCCCGCAGACGGGGCCGAAGCGCTCCTAGGCGCGGAAGCTCCAGAGCTTCTGGCCGACGAACGACAGCGGCGTCCCGGCGGCGATCGCGAGCGCTTGTGCGACCACTTTGTCCAGACCTGCGCCTTCCACCAGCGCGATCAGCACCAGGTAGGTGAAGCCGAACGCCAGCAGCGAGACCGCGAAGAAGCGCGCTCCTTGGAAAATTGGGTGCTCGTGCTTGGCGTCGAACGTCCAATGGCGGTTCAGCCAGAAGTTGTTGATTACTGAGACTACGAAAGCGATCACCGCCGAGGCGCGGTAATCGATCGCCAGCAGGTGCACGCAGGCTGCGAATACCGCCAAATTCACCACGTATCCGCTTGCGCCGACGGTGGCGAAGCGAAGCAGCTGGCGCCAGTTGTGGCCGCGGCGCACCCCGTGACGGAGGCGGACGTGGACGGGAAGCTCGACGGTGCCGATCAGCTCATCGGGCATGGGCGCAAATGTAACGAGGCATCTTCAGATCGCCGCAAGCGAGCCGCCGTCCTAACCTGCTCCTAATCGGAGCTGCCATCCGGCGGCAGGCGAAAATGCGCCCGAACGATCGGTGCCACGTCACGCAATGACCACTGGGCGCGAGCCTCCGGGGAGTCGGGACCCGTGCCGTACCACAGCAGCGCTCCGAGCGAGTCGGTGCGGTGCAGCGAGCCGTGGCTGCCGCCGCCGACGTGGTCGGCGCCGCCCCAGTCCACGAACTCGTAACCCGGGGAGGCCGAGAGCAGTACATCTCCGGCGGTCGGGCACCGGAGCGCCGACCAGATCCGCGCCAGCGCATCCGGGTACTCGGTGCACAGAAAGCGACCGTCCTGCACCTCGGCCCGCAGCGCCGCCAGCTCTCCATCGACGCTCCAGCGGCCACCGCGGAGGTCCTCGAGCTCGCCCCCGGGAACGAACCGAAGCTCTCCTCGGCGGCTTCTTACGACCGCCTCTTCCCCCGCCATCCACAACGCCAGATCTACGCCGTCGAGCTCGGACAGCGCCTCCAGTGAGCGCTCGATCACGTCCTCTCGGCGCTCTGGATCGAGCGCATAGATCATCGCCGAACGCTGGGCGGGGCTGAGCGCGACCTCGGGCGCGGCCGACCGCGAGCCCGGCCTAGCGACTTCGAAGTCGGCGAACGCCTCCGCGAGCCGAATCCTCTCCTCGACCACAGCTTGCGAGTGGTCAGAGGTGACGATCACCGCATGCTCCTCGAAGAACGAGCTCGGGCCGCCGGCCGCATGCATCAGCCGCTCCAGCTGACGATCGGCGGCGGCGATCGAGGTGACCTGAGCATGGGGCCCGTTTCGGTGCGACCAGGCGTCGTTGTCGGGCAGCGAGAACAGCAGGAAGTCGAATAGGTCGTGCTCGACCAGGTACGCGCCGACACAGCCGGTGTGCTGATCGCGGATTCCGGGCATTCCCAGCTGCCCGCGGCACCCCGTCTTGCGACTTGCGTACAGGTCGGCATAGAACAGCTCCTGGGGGCCGTAGATGGTGCGGCGGAAAAGCGTCGAGGTGGCGATCCGCGCGAGGGCGGTCTCATTTGCAACTTCGTGCGGATGGCGCCCGCGGTAGATCAGATAGGTCGTACCGGCGGTCCGGACCTCGACGTCGTCGAGCGACTCGAACACGGTTTCGACCTGATCGGAGAGGTGCTCGGCGTTCATCCGGTAGACGGTGTCGGTCAGCGAGCGCAGCACCCCGAACTGACGCGAGGCGGAGAAGCTCGAGCCGTACTCGACGTACCGGTTCTCCTCGCGGTGATACCAGTTCATGCTCGGGATCCGGTGCCTGTCCGGGCCCACACCGGTGGTGATCGTGGCTGCACAAACCGGGGTCACCGACGGATAGGAGGCCACGCAGTCGTCGACGTACACTCCGTCGCGAAGAATCCTCTCGAGCACCGGCGCCCGCCCAGCGGCGATCGTGCGCTCCAGCATCGCTGGCTTGAGCGCGTCGATCACCACGAGCACGAGCTTCTTCGGTTTGGCCTTGCTCACTGAAGTCAGCGAAGAATGCGCAGGCCGGCGTACTTCTGCTGCTCGCGCGAGCGCCCGGCCACGAGCAGCCAGAGCAGCGCCAGGAAGCCGATCAGCCCAACCGGCGGCGCAACCACCGACAGTGCCGCGAGCAGCAGTGCGGCGGCTTCAGCGAACAGGGGAACCGCCGCCGCGGCCGCCGGGTCGAGCCTTCCTCGTACTCGCGCCAGCAGCGGGACGGTGGCCAGCACGCCGACCGTCGCGCACAGCACGCCGCCGATCCACCCGGGCCAGTCCTCGTAGTGACCGTGGGCCAATGCCCCCGCAAACAGCGGTGCGCCGAGTGCGAGCGCGATCACCCCGAGCACGATCAGCCAGGGACCATGTTCGAGCTGGCTGGCGCGGAGCCTGCGCTCGGCGAGCGCGACGATCACCGCCCCGACGAACATCGCAAGCAGGAAAGGCGTGCTCTGCAGGAAAGAATAATCCGTGCCGGCGAAATGGATCTCCACGTTGCCGGCGGCGAGCGCGCCGACCACCAGCGCGGGCAGGAACGGCCGGATCCCGACCGCCGCCGCGATGCCCATGCCCTGGAAGATGTCGAACACTAAATGCACTGTGCGGTACCGTGACTGACCGTGACGATAGACGAGAGGCGGCGATGAGCGGGGGGGGCGGGCCTCACTCGGGTGGGCCTCACTCTTGGCGCTCGCGGTCCACCGCACGCGATATTGAACGTTACGCGTCGCTGTTCGCCCAGCGGACCACCGTCATGAAGTCCTCGGCGATGCGCGACCTGATGGCCCTGACCGAGCGGGCAGACGTGATCTCGCTGGCCGGCGGCCTGCCCGATACCTCGACCTTTCCGCCGGACTCCTACGCCTCGCTGATGGGCGAGGTGGCCGTCGAGTCGTGCGCGCGGGCGCTGCAGTACGGCCCCACGGAGGGACTGTCGCTCGTGAAGCGCTGCATCGTCGATGTGATGGCCGCCGAGGGAATGGAGATCGATGCCGACGAGCTGCTGGTGACCACCGGCGGTCAGCAGGTGATCGACCTGGTCTGCAAGACGCTGCTCGATCCTGGTGATGTGGTGGTCACCGAAGCGCCCACCTACCCCGGCGCAGTTCCCACTTTCTCCTCCTACCAAGCCGAAGTCGTCCAGGTGAGGATGGATCGCGACGGGATGCGGATCGATGAGCTCGAGCGCCGGCTCGAGCAGCTCGAGCAAACTGGACGCCGCCCGAAGTTCATCTACACGGTCCCTAATTTCCACAACCCTGCCGGGGTGACGATGTCGCTCGAGCGCCGCCGAGAGCTCGTCCGGATCGCCGCCGAACGGGAGTTGCTGGTGCTCGAGGACAACCCCTATGGACTCTTGCGCTACGAAGGGACGCCGCTGCCGACGCTCCGCTCGCTCGACGGCGGGGAGTTCGTGATCTACGCGGGCACCTTCTCGAAGATCCTCTCGCCGGGGGTGCGGCTGGGATGGACGGCGGCGCCGGCGCCGGTGCTGCAGAAGATGAACATCGGCAAGCAAGCCTCGGACCTGTGCTCCTCTTCGATCTCGCAGTACTTCGTCGGCGCCTACTTCGACTCGGGACCGTGGGAGGACTACGTGCGGTCGCTGATCGAGGTCTACCGCCGCCGCCGCGACGTGATGCTTGACTCGCTCGCCGAGCACTTTCCTCGCGAGGCGCAGTGGACTCATCCCGAGGGCGGCTTGTTCATCTGGGCGACGTTGCCCGACTACATCGACACCACCGACCTGCTGGCTCGCGCGCTCGAGGAACACGTGGCGTTCGTGCCCGGACGGGCGGCGTACGTCGATGGACGGGGCGGCTCGGCGATGCGGCTGAACTTCTCCGGCGTCGGCGAGGACGACATCCGCGAGGGCATCCGGCGAATCGGCGAGGTCGTGCGCGAGCAGGTCGCGCTGTACGGCACGCTGACCGGTGCGCGCCCCGCAAGCGAGCGGCAGCCCGCGCCGGTGGCGCCGAAGCTCGATGCGCCGACGGAAGAGCTGGCGAAAGTCCTACGCCTGCCGGCAAAGCGCACGCAAGCAGGATGAGCTTCGCGAGGGGCCGGGGGTGAGCCAGCTGGACGACACGCGTGCGGCCCGCACCGGTGAGCCTGGAGGGCGAGCGGGCGGCATGCGCGTCGCGGTGCTCAAGGGCGGGCGCTCGCTGGAGCGCCAGGTGTCGCTCAAATCGGGGGCCCGGGTGGAGGCTGCGCTCGAGCACCTCGGGCACCAGGTGATCGCGGTCGACGTCGGCGGCGATCTGGTCGATCGGCTGCGAGAGGCCAGGGCCGACGTGGCGTTTGTCGCCCTGCACGGACGCGACGGCGAGGACGGGACGGTGCAGGAACTGCTCGAGGTGATGGGCGTCCCGTACACGGGATCCGGAGTCTCCGCTTGTATCCGCGCCGCCGACAAGGTGCTCGCCAAGCACGCGATGCGCGACGGGGAGATCCCGACGCCCGACTTCTACGCGTTCAACGAGACCGCGTTTCGGGAGTTGGGCGCAGCGCAGGCGCTGCCGGCGATCGAGGAGCGGCTCGAGTTTCCGATCGTAGTCAAGCCCGCGTCGCAGGGCTCGGCGCTGGGGATCAAGTTCGCCCGCACCGCCGCCGACGTTCCCGCGGCGCTAGTGGCGGCGTTCTCGTATGACCGAAAAGTGCTGCTCGAGCGCTACGTTTCAGGTCGCGAGCTGGCGGTGTCGATCATCGAGGACGGTGGCGCGCGGGCACTCCCGATCGTGGAAGCGGTTCCCGAGCAAGAGGACTTCTACGACTTCGAGGCTCGCTACGAGATCGGACGCACCCGATTCGTGTGCCCAGCGGAGCTCGATGAGGAGGTCGCCGGCGCGGCAAGCGCGATCGCGCTCGAGGCCTACGGACTGCTCGGATGCGCGGGCTTCGCGCGCGCGGACCTGATGCTCGAGGTCGCCAGCAACGAGCTATATGTGCTGGAGCTCAACCCGATCCCCGGCCTGACCGAGACCAGCCTGTTGCCGCAGGCCGCCGATGCCGCCGGGATCGGGTTCGACGAGCTGATCGAGCGGATCCTGGGGGCGGTTAGGGACTGAAACGCCTCGCGGCGCCAACGGCCACCGGGAGAGCGGCCGCCCTACTCCTCGGAGGCGAAATCCTCCGGTGAGACGCGGTCGAGGAAGTCCTTGAATTTCTCGACCACCTCTTCGGTGTCCTCGACCTCGTGCTCAAACTCGATCGCGGATTCGGAGATGACCTCGTCGGCCGCGAAGATCGGCGCGCCGGCGCGAACTGCTAGCGCGAGCGCATCGCTGGGTCGGGAGTCGATCTCGATCTCGCGCCCGTTGGCACGGAGGCTGATCGAGGCGTAAAAGGTGTTCTCGCGCAGCTCGGTGACGGCCACGCGCGTGCACTCGACCTCCAGCTCCCCGAGGACGTCGGAGAGCAGATCGTGGGTCATCGGCCGGGGCGTCGAGGCGCCCTGCAGCTTCATCAAGATTGCCGCTGCCTCTGGGTGACCGATCCAGATTGGCAGGAACTTGTTGCTCTCGACGGTCTTCAGCAGCACGATCGGCTGCTTGCCGACCATGTCGAAGCTGACGCCGTAGATGACCATCTCCTGCACGTGCTACTCCTCACAGTGGGTGGTCGGGCCAAGTATAGGGTCATGAAAAGCTGCCACCGACGGCTAATCGCCGCCCATCGGAAGGTGCAAGCAAGCCGAGCCTAGCCCCGGCTAGAGTGCCTCAGAAGCGGCCCCGGGGACGCGCTGAAGGCAATCCGAGCGCTGCGAGCGCTCGAGTTCTGCGGATCCACCCGAACAAACCAGGAGAGCGTTAGTGACGACATCGCAGACCGGTCTGATCATCGACATGGCGGGACTGATACAGGCGGCAGGGACCCATCTGGGCTACACCGACTGGCAGGAGATGACCCAGGAGCGCGTCAACCTGTTCGCTGACGCCACCGATGACCATCAGTACATCCATGTCGATTCCGAGCGCGCCAAGCAGACGCCCTTCGGCCGCACGATCGCGCACGGCTATCTGACGCTCTCGCTGGTGGCGCCGATGGTCGAGCAGCTCCTGACCGTCACCGACGCAAAGATGGCCGTCAACTATGGAGTCGACAAGGTCAGGTTCCCGGCCCCGCTTCCGGTTGGAGCACAGTGGCGGGGCGGTGCCTCAATCGTGGACAGCAGAGAGATCCCGGGCGGCGTCCAGCTCAAGCTCGCGGTGACGGTCGAGGTGGAGGGCGCGGAGAAGCCCTCGATGGTCGCCGAGCCGCTGTTTCTTTTCTACAAGTGAACGTCGATTTGGATCAGGTCGTCGCGATCGACGCGCAACACGCACGCCGATCGCAGGTCTGAGCAGCCCAAGATCCTGTTACCGCTGGTCTGCTCGCGGCGGCCGCGAAGTATTTCGGCGGCGACCCCCCACAGCAGAGCCCTGAGAGCTTCTGCGCCGTAGGCTCTCCACCGATGGCCCAGTTGGAAGACGAGCTGACCGGCGGTCAGGATCACGGTAGGTCCTACCCGCCTCCACCGCGGCCCGAGCCCGCCTGGCCGGTGCAGGTCGCCGTGCTGGGCGCGATTGCCCTCCAGCTGCTGATGCCGACGAGAGTCTCCGCTGGCCCCAAATGGCTGCTGCCGACGCTGGAAGCAGTGTTGGTCATCACCTTGGCGCTCCTCACGCCGCGCCAGCTCGAGGGCCCGCATCGCCGCCGCCGTTTCCTGGCGGTCGGTGTGATCTCGCTCGTCAGCGGAGCGAACATCGCTTCCCTCGTGCTGTTGAGCCACGATCTTCTCCATCACGGCGTGGCCAACGGTCGCGGGCTGATCTTCGCGGGCGCGCTGATTTGGCTGACGAACGTGCTGATCTTCGCGATTTGGTACTGGGAGACAGATCGCGGTGGTCCTGGGCTACGCGCGGCCGGCCGCGACGGGGCGCCCGGGTTCCTGTTCCCGCAGATGACCGACGACCGAATTGAGCCGATCAACTGGCGACCGCAGTTCATCGATTACCTGTACGTGTCGCTCACCAACTCGACCGCCTTCAGCCCCACGGACACGATGCCGCTGACGCCCTATGCGAAGTGCATGATGGGGCTGCAATCGCTGGTCTCGCTGGTGACGATCGCGCTGGTGGTCGCCAGGTCGGTGAACATCATCTAGCGCTTAAGTCGAGTGCGCCCCGAACCGGCGAGTATGAGGCCGATTAGCGGGGCGCGCTCGAGAGGGAGGAGAGGTACTGCGCGAAGAAGAATGACGCCGATGGCTTTAGATGTCAAAGACGACTATTCTAAGACATCTATACGCAACGCTTATGGAATTGCGCCAGCTCCGATATCTCGTCGCGCTCGCCGAAGAGCGCAGCTTCACGCGAGCGGCAGCTCGCGAGCACATCGCTCAGCCCGCCCTCTCCCAGCAGATCAGGCGCCTCGAGGACGAGGTCGGCCTGGCGCTCGTCGAGCGGACCACCCGGCGCGTGTCGCTGACCGGAGCCGGCGAGTTGCTCGTCGGGCGCGCCCGCCGCGTGTTGGCCGAAACTGAGGCGGCGCAGGCCGAGCTGCAAGCCCTGACCGGAGTCCAAACTGGGTTAGTCCGGATCGGCGCCATGCACACGATGGGGCCCGTGGACCTGTCGCTGGTGCTGGGCATCTTCCATCACCGCCATCCCGGCGTCGAGCTGAACGTTCGCGAACAGTCGAGCGAGGAGCTCGCCGAGATGCTACGCGACGACGAGCTCGACCTGGCGTTCCTGTCGGTCACCGAGCGGGTCGAGAGCCATGGGCTGGGGCTGCACCAATTGGTCTCCGAGGAGCTTGTCGTGATCCTCGCCCACGACCATCCACTCGGCGACCGGCGCCAGATCAGGATGTCCGACCTCGCCGACGAGAACTTCATCAGCTGGCGGGAGGGAGCGCGTCTGCGGGAGCTGCTGGTCACGGCCGGTCGTGGCGTTGGTTTCGAACCTCGCGTGATGCTCGCCTCGAACGAAAGCGAGCGGATCCGCCGGCTCGTGGCACGCGGTCTCGGGGTGGCGATTCTGCCCAGGTCGGACGCCGAGAAGCCCGGCGCGGATGTCGCCGTTGCTAGGCTTATCCAGCCGGCCCTGACCCGCGACATCACGCTCGCCTGGCGAGAGGGAAGGCGCCCGGCCCCGGCTGCGACGGAGTTCCTGGAACTGGCACGCACCACTTTCGCTGGCCCTGGGGCGAGCGAGCCAGCAGCTTAAAGGCTTTCTTCGGCATTACTTACCGGTTTCTTCGGGTATTAGGGGAGTGTGTCGTCGGGCAGCTGGACCGAAGGAGCGGTCCTCCGGGGCCGTCATCCTGAGCTGCCTCACCCTTGAAAGCCTTAGTTCGGTAGACGTCGAACTTTTGCTATACTTCGACGCAGATCGAAACATGCCTATGAATCCGGAGACAACCCTGAACAGCATCGAGAATGAGGGTCGCGACGCCACCCGTATGGTCAGCGATCATCGCGAGTCAACACAACGAAAGCGCGCCAGAGGCGAGCACAAGCGAACAGCATCGACAGGCGGCAACCGCCGCCAGAACCGGCGCCGCGCGGTCCATGATGCGCTGCCGCTCGAGTACGGCGCGGAGCCGCAGGCGACATCCGCAGCAGATTCGGGTGCCGGCCAAGACGCGCTGGCGCTGTTTCTGCGCAGGGCTCGAGTCCATCCACTGCTGACCGCGGCGGAGGAGATTGAGCTAGCGAAGCGGATCGAGCGTGGCGATCTGGCGGCCAAGGAGCGGATGATCAACGCCAACCTGAGGCTCGTCGTCTCGCAGGCCCGCCGCTACCAAGGCCACGGTTTGCCGATGGAAGATCTCGTACAAGAGGGAATGCTTGGACTGATTCGTGCGGTCGAGAAGTTCGACTGGCGAAAGGGCTTCAAGTTCTCCACTTACGGCACGCTGTGGATCCGTCAAGCGATCCAGCGAGGCCTGCAGAACCACGGCCGCACGATCCGGATCCCGGTTCACGTCGCGCAGCGGGAGGTCAAGGTCCGGAAGATCGAAGGTGAGCTGAAGGCCGAGTTGTCGCGGGACCCAACCGACGAGGAGCTTGCAGAAGCCGCCGAGCTGACAGTCGATGAGGTGACCGAGCTGCGAGAGCTCTCTCGGGGCTTGGCGAGCCTCGACCAGCCGGTCGGCGAGGACGGCGAGACTGCGTTCGGCGACCTGCTGGCCAGCGACCGCCCCGAGCCTATCGACGAGGTAGCGGATGCCGAGCGCAGCCAGCGTGTCAACAGCGTGGTCGAGCAGCTGCCCGAGGGCGAGCGGGAAGTGATCCAGCTCCGTTTCGGGCTCACCGGCGACCAGCCGCTCACGCTCAGGCAGACGGGCGCCGAGCTCGGGATCCCCCTCGAGCGGGCGCGCAAGCTTGAGGAGCGCGGCCTGAGCCGGTTGGCCGGCAGTGTCGAGCTTGAGGCGCTTCGCCGAGCCGCTTAGATATAGCGATTAGGGCGGGGCCACAGCCCCGCCCTAATCGCATGCCTGCCGCGGGACGCTAGGGCGGGGCCTGATCGCATCCCCTCCTGGGCGCGGGCCTGAGAAACTACGCACGGAGGCGAGATGAAAGCGACCGCGCAGCTGCATCAGCTCGGGCAGAGCATCTGGCTCGACAACATCACCCGGGAAATGCTCGACTCGGGTCAGCTGCAGCGCTACATCGACGAGTACTCGGTCACCGGACTGACGTCGAACCCCTCCATTTTTGACAACGCGATCGGGTCGGGCGTCTATGACGAGGCGATTCATCGGCATGCCACCGGCGAGGACCACGAGGCGCTGTTCTTCACGCTCGCGATCGAAGACCTGCAGCGGGCGGCTGACCTGTTCGCGCCGGTTCACGCTCAAACCGACGGCGTCGACGGGTGGGTTTCGCTGGAGGTCTCTCCGCTGCTCGCGTACGACACCGACAGCACTGTGCGCGCCGCCCAGTCGTTACATGAGCGAGCCAAACGGGGAAATCTGTTCATCAAGATCCCCGGCACCGAGCAAGGGCTGTCGGCGATCGAGCAGAGCATCTTCGCCGGGGTGCCCGTCAATGTCACGCTCCTGTTCTCCGCGAAGCAATACTTGGCTGCGGCGGACGCCTACATGCGCGGCGTCGAGCGGCGAATCGAGGCGGGGCTCGACCCTGCTGTCGGCTCGGTCGCGTCGGTCTTCATGTCGCGCTGGGATGCCGCGGTGCAGGATCGGGTGCCCGATCAGCTTCGCGACCGCCTCGCGCTTGCCGTCGGACTCGAGACCTACTGTGCGTATCGCGAGCTGATGGACTCAGATCGCTGGCAGCGGCTCGCTAACAGCGGGGCCCGGATGCAGCGGCTTCTGTGGGCGAGTACCAGTACCAAGGACCCGAAGGCATCGGACACCCTGTACGTGCACGGCCTGGGCGCGCCGTTGACGATCAACACGATGCCGGACGCGACATTGCGCGCCTTCTACGACCACGGCGAAGTCGGTGACCCGATGCCCGCAGACGGCGGCGACGCTGACGCCACCCTGGCTGAGTTCGCGTCCGCAGCAATCGCCGTCGATCAGCTCGCTGCCAAGCTCCAGTCCGACGGGGCGCAGAGCTTCGTCGATGCGTGGAAGGATCTGATGGCCCGGATCGAGGCGCAGACCGCCGCGGTCCGGGCGTGAGGCGAAGACTCCAGCGGCCCCGGCTACCGAACTGAGGAAGCGATCATGAGCACGACAGCGACGACGATCCCGCCGCTACACGAGCGACCCGCGTGGGGCGCGCTCCAGAAGCACTACGACGAGATTCGCGACGTTCATCTGCGCGATCTGTTCGCGAAAGACCCAGAGCGGGGCGAGCGGCTGACGGCGGAAGCTGCCGGGCTCTACTTGGACTATTCCAAGAACCGGGTCACCGACGAAACGATTCGGCTGCTGATTTCGCTGGCCGAGCAGTCGGGACTCCCGGAGCGCACCGCGGCGATGTTCCGGGGTGATCCAATCAACGTCTCGGAGAACCGCTCCGTGCTTCACGTCGCGCTGCGGATGCCGAAGGGCAGCTCGCTGGTGGTCGACGGAACCGACGTCGTGGCGGAGGTCCACGAGGTGCTCGACAGGATGTCGGCGTTCGCTGACCAGATCCGCTCCGGAGAGTGGAAGGGATACACCGGCAAGCCAATCAAGACCGCGGTCAACATTGGCATCGGCGGTTCGGACCTCGGTCCCGTGATGGCCTACGAGGCGCTTCGCCATTACAGCCAGCGCGAGCTCGACTGCCGGTTCGTCTCGAACGTCGACCCGACCGATTTCGTCGAGGCGACGCGCGATCTCGATCCCGCGGAGACGCTGTTCATCGTCTCCTCGAAGACGTTCACCACGCTGGAGACGATGTCCAACGCGCGGTCAGCTCGCGACTGGTGCCTGGACGCGCTCGGCGATGAGGCAGCAGTCGCGCGGCACTTCGTCGCGGTCTCGACAAACGCGGAGGAAGTGTCGAAGTTCGGAATCGACACCGCCAACATGTTCGGTTTCTGGGACTGGGTCGGCGGCCGCTACTCGATGGATTCCGCGATTGGGCTGTCGACGATGCTGGCGATCGGCCCCGAGCGCTTTGGCGAGCTGCTGGCGGGTTTTCACGAGATGGACGAGCACTTCCGCAGCACGCCGCTGGAGCGGAATCTCCCCGTGCTGATGGGACTGCTGGCGGTCTGGTACGGCGACTTCTTTGGGGCCCAGACGGTCGGCGTGATGCCCTACAACCAGTACCTGAAGCGCTTCCCGGCCTATCTACAGCAGTTGACGATGGAATCCAACGGCAAGCACGTCACGCTCGACGGCCGGCGAGTCGACTACCAGACGGGCGCCGTCTTCTGGGGCGAGCCGGGGACCAACGGCCAGCACAGCTTCTACCAGCTGATCCATCAGGGAACGAAGCTGATCCCCGTCGACCTGATCGGTTTCGGCAAGAACCTCAATCCGCTGCGCGATCAGCACGACATCTTGATGTCGAACGTGTTCGCGCAAGCGCAAGCGCTGGCGTTCGGTAAGACCGAGGAGCAAGTGCGCGCCGAGGGCACGCCGGACGCGATCGTCCCTCACCGGGTGATGGAAGGCAACCGTCCCACGAATGTGATCCTGGCCGAGACCTTGACACCTCGCTTGCTGGGCGCGCTCGTGGCGCTGTACGAGCACAGCGTTTTCACCCAGGGCACCGTCTGGTCGATCGATTCCTTCGATCAGTGGGGGGTCGAGCTGGGCAAGGTCCTGGCGAAGCAGATCATTCCGGAGCTCGAGAGCGAGAGCGAGCCCGAGCTTGAGCACGACAGCTCGACGAACGCCCTGATTCGGCGCTACCGATCAATGCGCTGATGGGCGGCGCGCGGGCGAGTTCCGAGCGCTTCTCCATTATCGTGCGCCCGAAATAGCAACCAGCTGCGCGAACAGGAGCGGGCATGGCGACTGACAAGCCGATGGAACTCGGAATGGTCGGGCTGGGCCGGATGGGAGCGGGAATCGTCCGGCGACTGATGAACGATGGTCACCGTTGCGTCGGCTATGACGTCAGCTCGGCTGCCGTCGACGCCCTGGCGAAAGATGGAGCGGTGCCCGCCCACTCGGTGCAGGAGTTCGTCTCGGCACTCTCAAAGCCGCGCGCGGTCTGGGTGATGGTCCCGGCGGGTGAGATCACCGCGAACACGATTCGCCAGTTCGGTGACACGCTCGAGCCCGGCGACACGATCATCGACGGTGGCAACACCCACTATCTGGACGACATCGTCCACGCGAACGAGCTCCGCGAGAAGGGCATCCACCACGTCGATTGCGGTACCAGCGGCGGCGTCTGGGGCGAGCGGCGTGGGTTCTGCCTGATGATCGGCGGCGAGGAGGAGGTCGTCGAGCACCTCTCGCCGCTATTCGCCTCAATTTCGCCAGGAGTCGACAGTGCTCCCCGGACCGAGGGTCGCACCGGCGAGCCCACCGCCGCGGAGCACGGTTATCTGCGATGCGGGCCCAATGGAGCCGGTCACTTCGTGAAGATGGTTCACAACGGGATCGAGTACGGGATCATGGCCGCCTATGCCGAGGGCCTGAACATTATCCGCAATGCTGACGTCGGCAAGCGCGTCCAGGAATCAGACGCAGAAACCGCGCCACTCGAGCATCCCGAGCACTACCAGTACGAGATCGACACGACCGAGGTCGCGGAAGTTTGGCGACGCGGCAGCGTTATCGGCTCTTGGCTGCTCGACCTGACCGCCGAGGCGTTGCTGGAGTCGCCGCGGCTCGACAAGTTCTCCGGCCGCGTCTCGGACTCGGGCGAGGGGCGGTGGACGTCCGTTGCCGCGATCGAGGAAGGCGTCCCCGCCCCAGTTCTGAGCAATGCTCTCTACTCGCGCTTCAGCTCCCGCGGGCTCGACGACTTCGCCGATCGTGTGCTCTCGGCGATGCGCAAGCAGTTCGGCGGCCACGACGAAAAGACGATCGAGTAGAAGCTGCTCACGGATGAACTTCGCGTCCGAGGTCGATCGGGAGAAACTACTCGCCGCCGAGGCGGCGGCAGAAGCTGCCGAGAGCGGCATGACCGTCGGTCTCGGAACCGGCTCGACCGTAGCCTATTTACTTCCTGCGCTGGCCGCGCGAAGGCTCGATCTCGTTTGCGTCGCGACCTCTCCGAGGACTGCGGATCGGGCCCGCGAGCTCGGAATCAAGGTGGAGTCGTTCGAGGGGGCCAATGCGCCGGCGCGGCTGGATCTCGCGATCGACGGCGCCGATGAGGTGGCGCCGTCGGGATGGCTCGTGAAGGGCGGTGGAGGAGCCCACACGCGCGAGAAGGCCGTGGCAGCGGCCGCCGATCGGTTCATCGTGATCGTGTCTTCGAACAAGCTCGTCGAGCGGCTTAGGCCTCCGATCCCGCTCGAGCTGCTGGAGTTCGGTCTCGGGGCCACGCTCAAGCGGCTTGGGACGGTGAAGCTCCGCGATGTTCCGAGGAGTCCGGATGGCGGCGTGATCGCTGACTACACCGGGGAGTTCAGCGATCCGGACCAGCTGGCCGCGCGGCTATCGGCGACTACCGGGGTGGTCGAACACGGCCTCTTCGGTCCGGCGCTCGTCTCCGAGGTGCTGGTCGCACGGGAAGGGCGAATAGACCGGCTGGTACCTCAATCGTCGTCGACGCCGAGCTCATCGTCACCGGCCAGTTGACGGCTGCCGACGATCGTCATCGCGATCACCAGCGACAGCGCAACGAGACCACCGAGCGCGCCCACCCAGTCGATTCCAACCGTTTGCCGTTCGTGATTCGCATAGACCACGAACGCGACCGGGATCGCTATCGAAAGCGCGAGCGCGCCCCCACGGATCACGTGTCGAGGACGGCGGCTTCGGTCGTGGAGCGAATGAGAGTACCTGATCGTGCTCTCCCCGCTCCAGTAGACGATCGCGCGCCGGCCGAGGCTGCGCAGGTGGGCCTCGCACCCCCACGCCATCGCGATCATGAACGTCAGCGGAAGGATCCAGGTGATCCCCCAGACCGCCGCCCCAAGGAGCAATCCGGCGATTGCTCGCAGGCGAACATGACTGACTTCCTGGGAATGCCCATCATCCTTCACGGCGCCCATGAATCCTCCGAGGATCAGGATTCGGCGAATGGCGTAGAACCAGCTCTTCAACGACCGCCGCGACGTCACCGGCGGTGGCGGCGGCTGCTCGGCCACCGCCAAGATCGCCGCCTCGGCAGCTTCGATGCTCGGATGAACGCCACGCAGGAACAACACTTCCGCGGCGGTGCGAACCGATCCCGGATCTTTCCCGTAAAGCGCGGCCATTCTCAACGCCATTCGCGTCTCCTGCCACACATACGAGGCGTATCCAGGCACGAGCGCCACGAAGAACGGCGTGCCTGAGATCGCCCCATCGATCCGCGCGATCCGCGCCGAGGCCTGGCGCTGTGACTCGGCGAGCTCGAACGTGGTGGCTCGGGGTCGTGCGCGCCGCGCGGCCTCAGCCCACTTCCGCGAAGGCTCCGCGAGGTGCTCGGCGGCAAACAGCGACAGGCGCTCTGAGATGTGGTCGGGGTCGCGATAGGCGACCCGGATAACCTCCTTGGTCCGCAATGCCCCGGAACGCAGCCGCGCGCGGCGACGCCGCCGCCTGGCCTGGCGACGCCTTCGATTAACGCTGAGGTGTTCGTCTGGTCCTGAGCCCTCCACGGGCACATCTTCTCGCACCCGTCCGCGGAGCGGAGCTTGCCAGCGGGGCGCGCCGCCGCCCGCTTCGATGCGCTAGCCACCACGCGGGCCCGCCCTCGCGGTTATCGGGCGGCCGCGCCCGCCTCGACCCGGTCGGTACCGCGCACGCGCGCCCACCTTCCCATGAGCTCGGCCCTCATCGGGCGCGCGTGCGCTCCCCCTGGCAGACCCCTGCGTCGAGTGACCGTAACGGAGGAACACCTCGAGTCAATTGCTCGCCAGGATCCCGGCAGGCTTGGTCGATAAAGATGCGCAATATCGCCGGTTGGATGGCCTCGCGGGCCGCGGTGCCCCAGTGTCGAGGGCCGGTGCGGGAGGTGGTGGGCCGGACGGACGGCTGGTCCGGGTCGCGGTGGCCCGCAGGAACGGCGATCTGAACCGGGGTGTCGTCCCTCTCAAGCACGCGCTGAGCGCCAGTGGGTCGTTGAGAATCCACCAGACGTTCACCATCCCACTCGAGTTCCGGAGCCGCTCGACTGGGTCGTTTCCCAGGCAAACCGCCCGCGGGGCGACTGACCAGCATCCGTAATCTGCACGGCCGGCTGTGGCGGTCCTCGCGGCGCAAATCGGGCGCTCGGCTCGCCGGTCCTCGACTGCCTGCTCGCCGCTTTGCAGGGCTAGAATGAACCGCCTCGGGCGATTAGCTCAGTCGGTTAGAGCGCTTCTCTGATAAGGAAGAGGTCCCAGGTTCGAGTCCTGGATCGCCCACTGGGGGGATGCCTGGAAATTGGCAGGTTTGTGCGTGGTGGGGAGCGTTGGCGGGAGCGCGTGGGCACAGTTACGGAAGCGATTTGGAAGCCTGCGCCCCAGGTCTTACTGACAGGAGATCTTCTGTTCGTGCGATCTGCTCTCGTTCTGGGATTCAAAGACTTGCCGACGAGGCGCGGGCTTGGACGCCCGCGCGTCGGCGGTAAGTACCGCGACGGTGCGACCCCAGTTGCGACAGCGTGCCGTTCGCGTCGACCACACTCCCAAGGAGCCGAAGTGCCGGCCGGACGAGCCTCAAGACCAGCATCTGGTCGTCGCGGTAGGCCGCCGCCAGGAGCGGCTTCTGCATCGAGATCGGCAAGCAGGCGCCCACCGACCGCGGAGCGTAGTGCTGCAACTCGTCCATCTCGATCATCTGGGTGGCGCCAGCCGAGGTGACTGTCTCGCTGACGATGCGCAAGCCAGGGCCGGCGAACGAGGGCTTCGTAGCCGGCTTCCGCAATGACTACGTGACCGATCGTCTCGTGACGGCGACCTCGCACAGTCTCGAGATTGCTGAGGAGCCTCTGAACCTCAGGCGCGGTACAGATTTCGCTCGAAGCTGGACTGCCTCACAGCCAGGGGAGCAGCAGCGCCGGCGCTTGCTAGGGGCTCTTCGTGTGCGGCGCCCTGAAAGCGCCGCCGTGGGGGACCGCTCTTAGACTTGGGGCCGTGGATGTCGGTGAGGGGGATTCGGGCGTTTGTCTTGCCGAGCTGATCGCTGCGCTGTCGCTGGGAACTGATTTGGGACTGGGACAGCCGATGGAGCATGTGTTGCGTGAGTCCGTGCTCGCTTCGGAGCTTGGCGGGCTCTTCGGGTTGGACGAGTCGGAGCGCTCGGTCATGTACTACGTCGCGCTGCTGGCGTGGGTGGGCTGTCACGCCGATTCGTATGAGCAGGCAAGGTGGTTCGGCGACGAGATCGCCGCCAAGGTGGATCTCTACGGGGTCGACCTGGTTGGGGTGGACAAGGCGCGCTATGTGATGCGGCATCTTGGGGCGGGTGAGATGGGCCTGGCTCGGGCTCGTACGGCGCTTCAGTTCGTGGTCTCGGGGCGCGCTGCGATGGAGTCGATGCACTCGACGCATTGCCTGATCGCGGGCGATCTGGCTCGGCGGCTCGGGCTCGGCGATCAGGTGCGCGAGGCGCTGCTTCAGGTGTTCGAGCGCTGGGATGGCAAGGGCGATCCGGGCGAGCTCAGCGGCGAGAAGATCAGCCGGCCGGTGCGGGTGGTGCAGCTCGCGGATGTCGTCGAGGTGTTCCATCGCGAGGGTGGCATCGATTCCGCGGTGGCGGTCGCGCGACAGCGCAGCGGCACGCAGTTTGATCCGGCGGTCGTGGAGTGCTTCTGTGACGCGGCACCCAAGTTGCTTTCGCCTCTGGCCGACACGACGAGCTGGGATGCGGTGATCGACGCGCAGCCTGGTCTTCGGCGGACCCTCTCCGACGCGGAGCTCGATGATGCGCTTGAGGCGATCGCCGACTTCACGGATCTCAAGTCGCCCTACATGCTGGGTCACTCGCGCGCGGTGGCGGACCTGGCGGCCGCGGCGGGCCGGACCTGCGGGCTGGGCGAGGACGAGCTTCGCGCGCTGCGAAGGGCCGGGATGGTCCACGACCTTGGGCGGCTGGGGGTGTCGAGCACGATCTGGGATAAGCGCGGGCCGCTGAGCGCGGTCGAGCGCGAGCGCGTCCGGCTGCACCCGTACCTGTCTGAGCGCATCCTCTGCTCCTCGCCGGCGCTGGCGCCGTTGGGTGAACTGGCTGGGCGGCATCACGAGCGGCTCGAGGGCTCGGGGTACCCGCGCGGACTCAAGGCGAGCAGTCTCTCGCCGTCGGTGCGGATCCTCGCCGCGGCCGACGTGTACCGGGCGATGCTCGAGCCCCGTCCGCACCGCGCTGCGCTCCCGGCGGCGGAGGCAGCCGACGAGCTGCGGGCCGAGGTGCGCGAGGGCCGGCTCGACGGCGAGGTGGTCGACGCGGTGCTGCGCGCCGCCGGCCACGAGACCACGCGGCGACCGGAGCGGCCGGCCGGGCTGACCGCGCGCGAGGTGGAGATTCTTAGGCTGCTGGCCCGCGGGCTGCTCAACAAGGAGATCGCCCGGCGTCTTGAGATCATGCCGAAGACGGTCGGCAATCACATCGAGCACATCTACGCGAAGATCGGCGTCTCGAGCCGCGCCGCCGCGGCGCTGTTCGCCACCGAGCACGGCCTGCTGGCTGTTGGGGACGCCCCCGGTGGCCTGCCGTCCGCCGGCGTCAGCGCCGCGCGAACGCATTAGCCGCGCGCACACTCGCCGTCGGCATGGGGCGAACGCCTCATGGACACGCCGGCCGGGCGGACGTAGCTTCGCTGCGGCAAACCCACTGCGAAGGAGAAGACCATGGCGGTCACCGAGCAACCCGTAGCGGTCGATACCGACAAGCTGATGCAGTTCGTGTTCCGCGCCGTCGACGAGATCGGCGCGACGCTGAACGCGGCGCTGGTGGTGATGGGCGACAGGCTCGGCCTGTACCGGGCACTGGCAGGGACGGACGGGCTTTCACCCGCGGAGTTGGCCAAGCGAACCGGGACCGCGGAGCGGTATGTGCGCGAGTGGCTGAACGCGCAGGCGGCCGGCGGCTACGTCAGCTACGACCCGGGCAGCGGCCGCTACGCGCTACCGGCCGAGCAGGCGGTTGCGCTCACCGATGCGGACAGCCCGGCATACCTGCCGGGGTTCTTCCAGATCGCGCTCGGCTCGGTGATCGACTCACCCAAGATCGTCGAGAAAGCGCGCACCGGCGAGGGGCTCGGGTGGCACGAGCACTCACACGACGTACACGAAGGCTGCGAGCGGTTCTTCCGCCCCGGCTACAACGCCCACCTGGTCGCGGAGTGGCTACCGGCACTCGACGGCGTGGTCGAGAAGCTCGAGCGCGGAGCCTCGGTCGCGGACGTCGGCTGCGGCCACGGCGCCTCGACGATCCTGATGGCGCAGGCGTACCCCAGGTCCACGTTCGCCGGTTTCGACTATCACGAGGGCTCGATCGAGACCGCACGCCGGCGCGCGAAGGAGGCGGGCGTGTCGGATCGGGTCCGCTTCGAGGTCGCGCCCGCGGCGACATACGCCGGCAGCGGATACGAGCTCGTGACGATGTTCGACTGCCTGCACGACATGGGCGACCCGGTCGGAGCGGCACGTCACGTGCGCTCGACGCTGAAGCCCGACGGCACCTGGATGATCGTCGAGCCCAACGCCGGGGACCGCGTCGAGGACAACCTCAACCCGGTCGGCCGCGCGTACTACGCGTTCTCGACCCTGCTGTGCACGCCCGCGTCGCTCTCGCAGGAGGTCGGGCTCGCGCTCGGCGCCCAGGCCGGCGAAGCGAGGATCCGCGAAGTGGTCGAGGCGGGGGGGTTCACGCGGTTCGGGCGAGCTGCAGAGACGCCGTTCAACCTCGTATTCGACGCAAGACGATGAGCAGCGCGCGGTGATGTGGACGCTGTCGAGCCGGTGTCAGTGACTGACGGCACCCAGCGCGGCGATCCCGATCCTGCCGGGCGCTGGGCCAACCGGACGAGGCGCAGCTCGGGAACGGTGGCGCGGCTTTATGGGATTAAGCCCTCGCACTCTGTGCTGGCGTCGCGGATGGCGCTCGAGCTCGCTGGTGTTCCGTTCGAGGCGCGTGACCTGTTCCCGGGCGTGCACGGAATCATCGTGCGCGCGAAGGGCTTCCCGGCGTGGACTGTCCCTGCGCTGGCACTGGACGGGCGCAAGGTTCAGGGCTCGCTCGCGATCTCGCGCGAGCTCGATCGCCTAGCACCCGAAGCGGGGCTGTTCCCGAGCGACGCCGACCGGCGCCGAGCGGTCGAGGAAGCCGAGCGCCTGGGCCACGACGAGCTGCAGCCGATCGCGCGGCGGGTGTTCCGCTGGGCTGGCGCGCACGACAGTGCGGTGGGCGCGTGGATGGCACGCGAGGTGATCGGCGCGCCGGCGCCCACGCTCGTTGGCTACGCGTTCAAGCCGGTGATGGTGTTTTTCGCCCGAGTCGGCTGGAAGGCCGATAACGCGCGGGTCCGCGAGGACCTCTTCCGCCTGACCGGCCTTCTGGATCGCGTCGACGCGTTGCTGGCGCAGGGCACGATCGGCGGCGAGGCTCCGAACGCGGCCGACCTTCAGATCCTCACATCGATTCGGCTGCTGATGGCCCATGAGGATCTTCGCCCCGCGATCGTGCCCCGGCCGTGTGGCGACGCGGCGCTGGCCTGATCCCGGCTTATCCGCGATCTGGCCCGGAGGCGCTGCCGCCCGTCCCCGCTGCCCTGCCGCGCGGGTGGCTACCGGCCGCCCGAGGCTTGAGCGATCAGGCACGTCGCCCACGATGGCAGGAACGAGCCGGCTGGCTGCGCGGACTGACCAAGATCGGCTCGTTGCCATCGGACTCGGAGGAGGTTCGCCTTCGGAAGGCGGTCCTGGTTCTGTCTTCGGCGCTGATCGCCTGCCTCGCCGGCGCTTGGGTGGTGACGTTCGCGGTGCTTGGCCCTGTGGGTGTCGGCTGCGATCCCGTTCACTTATCAGGTCGCTTCCGCCATCGGCCTGATCGGGTTCGCTCGCACGCGCCGCTACGTGTGGTTCCGGCGCAGCCAGTTGTGGATGTGCCTGGCGCTGCCGTTCGTCCTGCAATGGAGGCTCGGTGGGTTCAGGAACCCTCAGCGGTGTGCCTGTGGGCGTTCAGCTCGCCGGTGGGCGCGTTGTTGTTCGCGGGACGCGGCGGGCAGTCCCGTGGCTCGTCGCGTTCGTCGGTCTGGTAGCGGTGTCGGGAGCGATCGATCCCGTGCGGGCAGCCGGCGCGCCACACGTACCCGGCGGCGGCGTGGTCGTGTTCTTCGTGCTCAATGTCGCCGGCGTCACGAGCACGGCGTATGTGTTGCTGCAGTACTTCGTCCGCGCGCGCGATCGCGAGCAGGCCCGGTCCGAACGTCTGCTTCTCAACGTGCTGCCCGCGCCGGTGGCCGCCCGCCTGAAACATGATCAGGGGATCATCGCCGACGCGTGTGCGGACGTCACCGTGCTGTTCGCTGACATCGTTGGTTTCACACCGCTGTCCGAGGAGCTCGACGCGGCGGCCTCGTGGCGCTGCTCGACAGCGTGTTCGCGACCTGGGATCAGCTCGCGGAGTGTCACGGGGTCGAGAAGATCAAGACGATCGGGGATACCTACATGGCCGGGGGCGGCATGCCCCTGCCGCGCGAGGACCACGCCGAGGCGATCGCGGCGCTGGCGATGGGCCCTGCGGTCACACGCGTAGCGATCAAGACGGGCCTGCCGTTGCGGGTGCGGATCGGGATCGACACCGGACCGGTGGTCGCCGGCGTGATCGGCCGGGCGAAGTTCATCTACGACCTATGGGGCGACACGGTGAACACCGCCAGCCGCATGGAATCCCACGCCCTGCCCGGGACCATCCAGGTCACCTCGCGGGCCTATGAGCGGGCTGCACGAGCGGTACGAGTTGCACCCCCGGGGCACCGTCGAGGTCAAAGGCAAAGGCCTGATGCGTCCGTACCTGCTGATCGGACCGCGCCTGACTTCGGCGCCTCATTCTTCGAATATCCGTCGCTCGACGTGCCCGAGCCGGCGCGCGAGATGGTGTTCCTCGCAGTTCAAGGGCAAGAGCGGCTGGTGCAGCTCGCTGTGCCCGCTGCTGCCGGTGCAGCGGATCTACGGGCAGACGCCGTTCGCGACCGTGCCGAACAGTCACTGCCAGCCGGTGCGTCGCCTGCACGCAGAACTGCTACGACTTCAACCCACGCGTCGCCTACCTCGCTGACCTCTACCAGGACGATCGCCACTACACCGGCACGCGCAAGGCGTTCGTCGGCGCGTTCCCGGGGCTCGTACTCGCGTACTTCACGCTGCCGAACCACCTCTCGGCGCCCGACTTCTTCGGGCGCTTCGGGCTCTACCTGCTCGGCGGCATCGGCATCTTCTACCTCGCCGAGGTGCTGCTCAAGGTCACGGTCAACAAGCTGACCTCGCTGTTCGGGGCCGGCGCGATCAGCCTGTTCTACTGGTACGCGGCACCGGTGCTCGCGCAGACGATCTTCGGCAAGATGAGCACCCCCGCGTTCGTCTGGCCGACGCGCGGAGTCCTCTGGGCGCTCGCGCTCGTCTGGCTCGTGCGGACATGGCGCAAGGAGCCCACGTTCGTCGAGCAGGCGACCGCGACTGTCGACACGAAGCTCGGGCAGGGGGCGCTCAAGGCGCTCCGCACAGCGCCGGCGGACGCTGCCGAGGTCACATTCGAGCCGACCGGTTCGCCGGCGAGGTCGCGGCGGCGGGAGCACGCGCGCGTGAGCGCTCCTAGCCAGCCGCTTGACGCCTACCAGCTGATCGCGGCGCTCACCGGCCGCCAGGTCGAGTTCGTCGTCATTGCGGGGTCGCGCTGCAGGCCCAGGGACACGTTCGCACCACCGTCGATCTCGACGTGATCGCCGCCTCGCGAGCGCGCTCCGCCAACTGGATGCGCAACTGCGCGACGTCGACGCCGACCTGCTCGGCCCTCGACCTCGGCGACCCCCAAACGCTCTATGAGGGCGGCAACTTCCTGATGCACACCCGGCACGGCGACCTCGACGTGTTCGCCGTCGACCAAACCGCCGGCGCGCCCACCACCTTCAAGGACCTGCGTGACCGCGCGATGGCGATCGAGCTTCTTGGTCTCACCTTGCCGATCGCCCACCGCGAGGACCTGATCCGGATGAAGACCGCGGCCGCCCAGTTCCGCGACCGGCCGGGCGCCAAGCGCCGCGGCAATGCCGTCTTGGAGGCGCTGGTGGTCGACGGCGGTGTAGATCGTGGTGGTGCGGATGTCGGCATGGCCGGCGAGCTCCCGGATGACGCCGATGTCCACGCCAGCGTTGGCGAGGCTGGTGCAGAACGTGTGGCGCAGCACGTGCGGTGAGCGGCGGTCCTCGGGCAGTCCTGCGGCCGCAGCGTGCCGGTGAACTATCCGCGCGACGTCCCGGGTGGTGAGCGGCCCGGATGGGCGGCCGGTGCGGGGGAGGGAGAGCAAAAGCTGCTCGCCGGCCTCCGGGGGCCGGGCTTTGACCCAAGCGATGATCGCCTCGAGCGCGTCCTGATCAAGCGGCACTTGGCGAGTGCGCCCACGCTTGGCATGCGGACGGTCACCCACCAGCTGGTGGAGCGGGCGATCGCGTCCCTGAGCCGGCGGTCGCCGGCGCGGCGACGCTCGTCGACGTCTGAGAACATCAGTGCGCAAGCCTCCGAGCGCCTGAGACCGACGTTGCCGAGCAGACAAAGCAAAGCGAGGTCGCGCTTGCCGCTCCTGGTGCGTCGGTCGGGCATCCGCAACAGCCGCGCGTATTCCTCACCGGTGAGCGCACGCGGCTGCCCGCCGGCGACGGTCTGCGAGCGAACCTTGGCGATCTGCGGGTCTTGACCGAGCGCGTCGGAGAGCGTCCTGAGCGCCGAGAGGTGCTTGGCGATCGTCGCCGGCGAGCATTCTGGCGCTCAAGCCGATCCCGCCAAGCCCTGACGCTCTCCGCACACAACGCCTCGATGCCGGCGCCGGCGCCGAGCTGGGCGCAGAACGCCCGGTACACGCCGGCGTAGGTCGAGCGGGTGGCCAGCGCCGGCTGAGGCGTGCGACCTCGCTCGCCCGGACCGCCAACGAGCCAGGGTCGAGAACCTCGCCGCGCGCGAGCCCGGGAGACTGGAGCCCGCTGCGCGGCCCAGAGTCGTGGACCAGCTGTGCGGATGAGACGCGCGCTCCATACTCGAATCTTCGCGTTCGCCCCGGACGGGGCACGTCCGACAACGCCTCTTCTCGGACCTGCTCGGGCACGCGCGTCCGCTACGCGATGCGAGAGCGGCGGTGTCTTACACGTGCGCGGCGCTTCCGCAGGCGTTCTCCAAACGCGCGGCCTGGCGATGATCGGTGGAGGGGTTCGAGACTGCTGTCCGCTGAGAAGCGGCGCTCGCGCAGCGGCGTGACCGAGACTTGCTCCGCGGCCATACCGGGTGCACCTCGGGCGGGAGCTCTTCTGCCTCGAAACCACGATGCGTTATGGAGCGGCCGACGCTCGCGCTCGCGCTGCGAGCGGTGGCCGTAGCCGAGGCTCTCAAGTGGGTGGCGTGAACGCACCCCGGCGCCATCAAGCGCGCGATCAGGACACGAACTTTGGGCAGGTCTGAGGGACAAATAACAAACTTTTTGATCCGTTCGCCCCGACTTCACGTACGGTGGTTAACAGAGTCGAGAGGGCAGCTGCGCGAGGCGATTGTCGTGGGGAATGAGGGAAACGATTCAGCGGCTTGCTCGTCGGTCGCTCGGCGAAACCGATATAGGAGGACTCGATGAGTGACCTCACCAGGCGTGGATTCGTTCGGAGCTCGGCGGGTGCGGCCGCCGGGATCACGGTGATCGGAGCGCTCGGGGTCGGCGAAGCCGACGCGAAGGCGCGCGCCGCCGGTTCGCATCCGGTCGTTGCGTATGTCCGGGATCCTCGCAGTGGCGAGATCTCGGTGATGTCCGGGGATCGTGAAGTGACGGTCCGCGATCGCAAGCTCGCCGCCCAGATCGCTCGCGCCGCGGGATGAGCAAGCCAGCAGCTGGCTTGAGCGGCTGTCTGGTCTCTACTACCTACTCGGAGGTTTTGAATATGTCGTCTCACCGCGAGGCGCCGGCGACGAGCAAGGATCCGGTCGCCGACAACACCGACACGTATGCGTTCGTCTCGCCCGATGAGGCGGACACGGTCACCCTGATCGCCAACTTCCTGCCGTTCGAGGCGCCGTTCGGCGGCCCGAACTTCTTCGAGTTCGCGGATGACGTTCTGTATTACATCTACGTCGATAACGATGGGGACGGCTATCCGGACGTCACCTACGAGTTCAAGTTTGAGACGGTGCTGCTCAATCCGAACACGTTTCTTTACAACACCGGCCCAATCGACTCGATCTCCAGCCCGAATTGGAACCGCAAGCAGTTCTACTCGGTGACCCGCACCTCACATCGGGGGTCAAGAGTGCTGGCCAGCGGGGTCCCCTGTCCGCCGTGCAACATCGGGCCGGCGTCGACGCCGAACTACGCGGCGCTCGCCGCCGAAGCGGTGTACTCGCTTGGGCGTGGGCGGACGGTGTTCGCCGGTCAGCGACTCGAAGGCTTCTATATCGACCTCGGGGCGATCTTCGACCTCGGCGACCTGCGGCCGTTCCAGAGCCTGCACATCGGCCACATGGCAAACCAGATGGGCGTCAACTCCACGCACGACTTCAGCGTCCACTCGATCGCGCTCCGGGTGCCCAAGAGCGATTTGGCCCGCTCCCACGGGACGCCGACTGATCCGACGAGCCGGGACGCGGTGATCGGCGTGTGGGCGGCCGCGAGCCGCTCGCGGTCGCTGATCCGGGAGCCGGGGGGCGTCGTGGCGGAGTTAGGCGGCCCGGTCCAGGTGTCTCGGCTCGGCAACCCGTTGTTCAACGAGGTGATCGTCCCGATGGGCAAGAAGGACCTCTGGAACTCACTCACCCCCGCCACCGACAGTCAGTTCCTCACATACGTTCAACATCCCGAGCTGGCCAGTCTGCTGCCGGTGCTCTACCCGGGGGTGTTTCCCCATCTTGCGGGACTGACGGCCGCTCGTGCGGACTTGGTCGCGGTGCTGTTGACCGGGATCCCGTCTGGGCTCATCCCCGGATTTCAGAACTACACCGGCAGCACCTACGCCGATGAGCTCCGGCTCAACATGGCGATCCCGCCGGCGGCCAAGCCGAACCCGCTCGGTTTGCTCGGCGGCGATCTCGCCGGCTTCCCGAACGGACGACGAGTATTCGACGACATCACCTCGGTCGAGCTGCGCGCGATTGCCGGCGCGACCTATCCGCTCGTCAACAAGAGCTACACGCCAGACCCTGCGGCGTTGCTGCTGACCGACGGGCTGGATCCGAGCAGCACCAGCTACCTGTCCGAGTTCCCGTATCTCGGCACCCCGCAGAGCGGCTATCAGACCGCGCCGCTGTCAACGCTCCCGGCGAGCGGCTGATCATGATCAGGACCACAAATGGCGCGACCGTGGAGGCGGAGGGCAGCCCCAGCCCGGCGCCGGGCGCGAGCGTGGCGCTCGACATCGGTGAGGGACGAGGAGCGCTGGTGATCTATCCCGACGAGCGCTACCGCGGTCGCGAGATCGAGATCAGCCGCACAGACGCAGATGGGCATCGGGTCCACACCGGCGTGCACGATCGCACCACCGAGTCCGGGGCTGTTCTGACGGCGATCTTCGGCAGCCTCGCGGCCGGTGACTATGTCATTTGGAAAGACGCGACCACACCCGGGCCGACCGTGACCGTGGCCGAAGCAGGGGTTGCGGAAGTGACCCTGAGCTGACGATCAGGTCCAGGGTGCCCGCCGATTCTGGCGGGCACCCTGCGCTCCGGCAACCACAGAAAATCCAGACGCTCCGCAGACACCGCGTCTGTCAGGCGTTCAGAGCTGGCCGGTTCGCCATGGCAGGAGCGTTGATGGTCCGGGATTCAGTCCTCCTGCGGAGCCGGACGCAAGACGATTTTGCTCACCCGCGGCGAGGGGCGCTGCCGACCGGCCGAGGAGCTAGGAAGCCCTCGGCATCGAGCCAGCCGGCGTCCAACCAACGTCGCAGCTCGACCAGCGGCGGGCGCTCGTCGTCTCAGACCTGGTTCGCGAACCGCCTGACCAGCAGGAGGTGGCAGGGGCGCGGGCGGCGGTGGGCCAGCTCCAAATCGACGGCGGACGGTGGCGTCGAGAGCGTCAAGCGCGACGACTGCGGACTGACCGGCCTGCATGCGCTCGACTACTGCGGCGAGCAGCTCGCCAGCGTGCGTATCGATCTGGTCCGTGCCAAGCGGCCGACGAGCAGGGCACGGACCTTGGGCGGGAGAACGCGATTCCGCGCTCCCTCCAGTACGCGGTCCAGGAAGCCGTCGAGAGCGGCGGCCCTGACGCCGGTCACCACGGGCTGACGCCACGTTGCGCGCGCGGTTGCGCGAGATCTCGACCGAGCTTACGCGTCTTGCGGGACACGTGGCGGTGCTCCGTGTCGCAGCCCGCGGAGATGGGGATGAGGAGGGTGGAGTAACCGGCGCGCGAGGTGGTCTAGGACGAGGTGGGGCGGATCCAAGAGTGGATCCGCCCCACCTTCATGACCGAGCTTCTCGACGGGAGCCGCGCCCGATTGCGATGTATGCGCCCTACAGCTTGGTGATGTAGTTCAGGCTGGTGACGTCTTTGAGCACCTGGGTGGCGCCCTTGGGTGTGTCGAACGCCCCGTTCGGCGCGATGCCGTACTCCGAGCCGTTGCGGAGCAGCCCGACAACCGACGCGTGGCGCGCCTCGATCGTGACGATCGAGATCGCGACGGCCAGGTACGCCGGATTCTTGATGTTGAACGCCTGACCCGAGTAAGCCTGCACACCCTCATTCTCGAATGTGAACGAAGCGGTCAGGAAGCGGGCGCGGTTTGCATTGTCGCCGTGGAAGTTAAAGCTCGGCTTTTTGATCGCCTTGGAGCCAAGCGCTCCCTTGAGCGCCTTCACGTGCGCATTCTCATCCGCCGTCACAGTCCTCAAAAACGTGCGCTCCTGAGCATTGTGAAGAAACGGATTGCGCCGCTCATTGGCGGTCGCCTGGTTGTAGAACGTCGACTCGAGGTACTCGAGCACCAGCGCATAGTTGAGGATCCCGATGTCACCCTTGCCGAAGCTCGCAGGCGGACGGTTCCCGGTGCTGAACGCCATTGCGCTCGGTGCGAGCGCCCCGAGGATCGCGCCGCCACCCACGACCGCGCCGCCGGCGAGGCCAGCGCGACGCAGGAATTGCGAGCGAGTGTCTCCATCGAGCGCGTCGATCGCCTCCGCCGCCGTCTCACGAACAGCGCCGTCAAGATCAATCGCTTCCAGGTTGAGCTTGTCACTCATGTTGCTCCATTCTGCGACAGACATCACCAAGACCAGACCTGTCGCGATCGTTTCCAGTTACTACGCGACCGCAGGGCGAGCAGATCACTGGCCGGGGCCGCGGGTTGAGCTGCTACACGGTTCCGGCGAAGCCTGACTCTGACGGGGGCTCCCCGGTTCGTGCCGCCCGCGCCGCGGAGCGACGCTCAGCGACGCTGGCCACTAGCACGCTGAGCTCAAACAGGAAATACAGCGGCAGGACCTCGAGCAGCATCGTGATCGCGTCGCCGGGCAGCACCGCGGCAACCAACCCGCACGCGAGCACCGCGTAGCGGCGGTGGTGTCGCAGCTGCCGCGGGGTCACGAGGCCGGCGCGGGTGACGGCGATGATCGCGACCGGGACCTGGAACAGGAGCCCCATCGCGAGCAGCGTGGTGGCGGCGAACTTGTAGTACTGGCTCGCCTGCACGAGGACGTTGAACTGGTCGGAGTTGAAGTTCTGGAAGAAGTGCAGCGCAGCCGGCATCACCACCAGATACCCAAACGCGACGCCGGTCGCGAACAGCACCGGGATTGCGAAGGTGACCGGTAGCATCCGCCGTCGCTGCGCCGGCTCGAACGCGGGCATAAAGAATCCGTAGGCCTGCAGCAGCAGCACCGGTAGGGACAGGATCAGAGCAAAAATCAGCGTCACCGTAATCGTCGCGGTGAACGGCTCACCGATCCCTAGCGTTACCGGCCGATTGCCCTGGGGCGCCGCCGAGAGCCGCCTGACGTCGCGGCTAAGGCTCTTCTGTACCTGGATCAGCGCCGCAGTGACAGCGGGCGGCTGGGGTGAGGAGCGCAGAACGCCGACGACGGTATCCAGTTGCTGGGCCACATCGCGCGAACTTTGCTGCACCGAGTAGGTCGCGCCGAGCGGCCCGTGACCGTCACGCACTTGCTGCTGGGTCTCGTGCGCGAGCGGTTTGTTGATCAGCCGTAGGATCTGGTGGTTCTGCCAGAAGCACAGGCCGAACGCGACCACGACCGCGAGCAGCGAGACGATCAACCGCGTTCGTAGCTCCTCGAGGTGGTCCACGACGCTCAGCTGGGCGTCGTGGCCGACCGGCCTTAGCCTGGCCGGAGCGAGTGCGCCTGATATTTGCATTTGCAAGCGCTGTTCTGTCAGTGGCTCGAGGTCGAACTACGCGACCGGCTGAGCCGGGGTGTGCTCGGCGACGGGCTCCGACCCCAGCTCTGGGCTGGGCTCGGGGGTGGGGGTGCGAGCAGCGGTCAGATCATCGACCCGCACGGGCTCGTGCTGGGTGGTGATCTGCGTGACGCGGTCCTCGCCGCTGATCGATTCCTTAAAGCCGCGCAGACCCGCGCCGAGTGAGCGCCCCATCTCCGGCAGCCGCTTGGCGCCGAACACGAGCAGCAGCAAGACGAGCACGAAAGCGATGTGAATTGGATTGTCAAGTCCGAGCATTGATCTCCGATCAAATTGCATTTGGTATCGCTGGTTCTCCCTACTACGAGCCCGGGGCCCGTTCGGATCATCCCGACGCGCGCGGGCCGACCCTCCTCAGGCCTCGGTGGCACGTATCCCGCCGACGGGCTCAGGTCAACTGGGCGCGGATCACCGCTGGGTGGGTGGGCACGCTGCTGCCGCCGGCAGGTTCCGGGGTGACCATGACCTGGTGCACCCCATGCAGGTCGCCAGGGACGAGGACGTCGCCGTTGCCGTTGGCCGTCACGCTGAATAGCGCGCGCGTCGGCGAGGGCGGTTGGTTGGGGCGCGTGAGCCAAACCTCGTAGATCTGGCCCGCGGGGGGCGGCGAGAGATGATGCACGGTGAGCTCGGCGTGATCGCCGGTTACCGTGACCTGCGCGGTTCCGGTGGAGCCGCTCACCCGCGCCGCGTACACCCGCGTCTTGCTCGCGCCCGACGAGCCCAGCTCGAGGCCGCCGACAGCCACTGTGACGGCGGCGACGGCGGCGGCGAGCGCGAGCGCCGGACGCGGCCCCGAAAGCCCCGCCAGCAGCGTCGGCCGCCGGTGTCGGCACTCCACTATTGACTCACTCCTAACCGCGCCCAGGACCCGGCGGCGAAGGCGCTTGGGTGCCCGATGCTGGGGGGCGCTGACCGGCAGGTTGTCGACCACGCGCTGGAACGCCGCGAGCTCGTCGCGGCACACAATGCACGTGTCGAGGTGCGCGCGGAACCCCTCGGTCTCGGCGGGGTCGAGCGCGCCGAGGGCGTAGGCGGCCACGTCCTCGCCGCAGCCGCGGACATGAGAGCTGCGGTCTGTCCCGCTCATAGCGCGACCTCTGCCGGGTCGCCCAGGACGATTCTCAGCTTCGTCAGCCCGAGCCGCATCCGTCCCTTGACCGTCCCGGCCGGGAGCTTCAGCATCGCCGCGATCTCGGTGTGGCTGAAGCCGCCGAAGTAGGCCAGCTCGATCACCTGCCGCTGCTCAGTGGGCAAATCGCCGAGCGCGCTGCGCACGTGGTGGGCCTGATCGCGGCGTTCGACCTCGGTTTCGGTTCGGTCGGCCGAGGGCATCCGTTCGGTGATCCCGTCGTCGGCAACGTCACGGCAGGTGCGCACCGTCTCGCGGCGGAGAGCGTCGACCGCGCGGTTGTGGACCACGCCGAGCACCCAAGAGCGCACGCTCCCGCGCGAGCGGTCATACCGGGCGGCGCTCCGCCACAGGGACAGGAACGCCTCTTGGACGACCTCCTCGGCTCGCGAGCGCCGCCCGCAGATGCGGTAGGCGAGCGAGAACGCCGTATCCGCGTGGCGGTCAAAGATCACCTCGAACGCGCGTGCGTCTCCGTTATGGGCGAGCCGCATCAGATCCTCTTCGGCGAGGGTCCGCAGGTCAGGCCCCGTCCGGCGCCGGCCCATAGGCGTTGCAAGCACAGTGACTCAAGTCAAGTTGGCTGGAGTGATGTGAAGGCGCGGCCCGCGGAGGAGGAGGGCTCGCGGGCCGCGCGATCACGGTCGCTGGATCCGGGTCCTACTTGATCAGCGGCCCCGCGGCCGCGAGAACCTGCGACTTGCTGAGCGGCTTGTCAAACGCCCCATTCGGCGTGATCTTGGCGCCGGTCAAGAGCGCGATCGCGGCGGCGTGACGCGCCTCGACCTGCACGATCGCGCCAGCCGCCGCCAGATATGCCTTGTTCATGAGCGAGGGGCCCGCGCCGTTGTAGGCACCGACACCGGCGTTCTCGAGCACGTAGGCGAGCTTCAGGAAGGACCCCTGGTTGCTGACCGGGAACGAGAACATCGGCTTCTTGACCGGCTTGCCGCCGGCTGCGGTGATCGCCTTGGTCAGCGCCGCGACGTGCTCGGCCTCCTGATCGCCGAACAAGCTCGCGAGCTTCTTCGCCTCGCCGCTCAGCCCGACCGTCCTGCCTTTTGTCTTGTAGAAGTCGGTCTCGAGGTACTCGAGCGTGAGCGCGAAATTCAGGATGTCGATATCCCCACTCGCGCCGGCCGCGAACGCGCTGCTTACGTATGGACCGACCGCGCTCGCGCCATACACGGCGCCGGCGGCCAGGGCACCGCGCATGATGAAGCTCGCGCGGGTCACGCCGTGAACCTCCACCGCCGCCAGCTCGGGGCTGGCCAGTTCATAATTGCTCATCTCGGTGATCCTCTCTTGCAGTCTCAAGGTCGGGGCTAGGCGATGAACGGCTTGACTACCGCAAACACCTGGGTCATGCTCATCGGCTTCGCGAACGCGCCTTGGGGCGTCGGCGACTTCTTCAGCAGGGTGTTGAGCGTCGCCGCGTGGCGCGCCTCGATGGTGTGAATCGCGAGCGCCGCGGCGAGGATCTCCTTGCTCTGAATGTTCGAAGCCTGGCCGAGGTAGGCAGCCGCGCCGAGGTTCTCGACCGTCGCCGCGAGCGTCGTAACCTGAGCCGCGCTGTGGAGTGGAAACTTGCCCGTCGGCTCCGCCGCCGGCGTGCCAAGGCTCATCGCGACCTTCTTCAGCGCGATCACGTGCTGGGCCTCCTCAGCCCCGAACGACTTCAGCACCGACAATGTCTTCCCGCTGAACAGCCCGCTCTTAGCGACCTTCGCGTAGAACTGCGCCTCGAGATACTCAAGCGTCAGCGCGTAGTTGACGATCGCGAGATCGCCCGACCCCGAGCCAGCGGCGCCCGCAGAAGAAGCTGTGCTCGACGAGGGCTCGGACTTGCTGGCGGAGGAGCTGCTGGCGGAGGAGCTCGATGAGCTCGACGAGCCACCACACGCGGCGATGAACGCCGCCAGCGAGGTCGCGGCCGCGCCGGCACCGATCCGCTTTCCCGCCAGCTTGAGGAGCTTCTTGCGCTCGACGTCGTCCCGAGCGAGCCGCTCCACGACCCCCTCAACGGGCCGATCGCCCTCAGTGGTAATGGATTCGGACATCGGTTCTCCTTGCTTCATAATTTCCGGACTGCGTGCGCCCAGGGGGTAGGGGGTTCTACGGAGCGAGCAGCGCTCCGGATCACCGCGCCGCTCATCCAACGGCACGAAACACATCGATCTCCTTATGTGAACGGCGGACGCTTGGCGCCGGCGCCCTCGACACCGCTCGCGCCGTGGCGCCGCGAGCCGAGCTAGTCCAGGTCGACCTCCGCCCCCCGCCTCAGCCCAAGCGACCCGCGGATCAACCCGCCCCCACCGAGCGAGGCCGAAAATGATCCGCGGCGAACCGCAAGCCGCACTAATAGATGTGCGCCGGCGATCCCTCCTGCTTCCGTTCTTTGTCGCGGTCCTAGCGGCGGCCCTCGGGCTGGTGCTTGCACACAGCCGGCGGTCCCCTGGTGGATCGAAGGCAAGCGCCACCGTCAGCGGCAAGACGACGAGCATCAAGATCGCCAACTACGGCTACCAGTCGGCGACCCTGACCGTCCGAGTCGGGACGAAGATCTCTGTTACCAACACCGACCAGACCGCGCACACCCTGACGGCCCGCTCCGGAGTGTTTGACAGCGGAACCATCAACCCCGGAAAGACCGCGCACATCACACTCACCAAGCCAGGCCTATATCCCTACTACTGCCAGTTGCACGCCTTCATGAGCGGAACCATCAAGGTGATCAAATGAGCCGTCCCGCCACCTCGAGGTCAAGGATGAGCATCCTTGCGGCGACCCTGATCGCAGTGATCGCGGCCGTGCATCTGCAGCAACACATCGACTTCAAAAGCGAGGTCCCCACCCTCGGCCTGCTATTCCTGCTCAACGCCGCCGGCGGCGCGGGACTCGCCGCGGCGCTGCTCAGCCGCGACCGTCAGCTCCGGCTGCTCGCAGCCCTCGGTGCGATCCCCTTGGCCGCCGGGTCGCTGATCGCGATCGCGATCGCGCTAAAACGCAAGCCTTTTCGCCTACACCGAGCCAACCTTGCGCCTCCCGATCGCGATCGCGATCCTCACCGAAGGCGCCGCGATCCCCGCGCTCATCATGCTCGCCACACGAGAGCTGCGAACACGCTCCGCCGGCGAGCCGCCCCAGGCCGCTGCCCGGTAGGAGCGAGGGCCGCCCGCCCGACGGTCTACATCATCCGCTGTATGCGAACACGCAGAGACTTGACCGCGAGACTGCTCAGACCCACCGCAGCGGCCTGGCGAAGATCCTGTTCGACGGCTCCCGCATAGGGCACGTCTCAGAACACCTCTTTTTCGGACCCGGCGGCCGAGTGGGAAGTCGTGGCTCTAGCTTCGCATGCTGGGGCGTGTCGCCGATAGCACCAGGCCGTAGAGGAGATGGTCAGCGGCCAGCGCCAAGCGGTCGACCGCCCGCACCCGCTTGGCCTGACTGAGATCCAGAAGGGGCGCGATTCCCAGCTCGAACCCCAACCACACCACCAGCCCGTACGTCGGTCCAGTCCAGAAATGGCGGCGCAACCCGCGGGGCAGCGCGCCGAAGGCGGCGCCGCTGCCAGCACCGAACGCCCAGTGGGCGGTCTCGATAAGCCCGCGGCGCTGCTTGCGCGGCGCTCGGCGCACCAACGCCCGCAGACCGCGCGCGCTCTGACGACTGACCGCTTGGGGTGGAGTCTGCTCGACCAGCCCGAGCTCGGTGGTGATCACCCGCATGCCGGTCATCGCCATCGCGCCTACCGCACCGCACACCGCGCCGCTGACCAGGTCACCCAGACGCGAGTCCAGTTCTTCGTGCCGCTGAACCGGTGCCCCGTTCATCGCCTCGTTCATACCCGCAGGGTACTGAGCGCCCGGCGTCCGGCAGAGCGGGGATTTCTCGGGGCGGGCGTCAGGTAGAACCATGCTGCATTGCGCGACCGAGCAGCAGCCTCGTGAGATCCGTTGAGGAGGCTGAGACGGCTGCTCGAGAACGGAGCACGCGCCCGATCGAGGCGCCATGACTCCCGCTCTTCGCGAAGGAGCAGTGCACCGACGAACGGCCTCTCGCACGTCCGGGAATGCACTTTCTGAGACATCGCGGCGGCGTTGGTAGCCCGCAGCAAATGAATGCCGGTGATGTGGCCAGCCGGATTCTCAGGACATGTTCTGAGCGCTAAGAGAGATCCAGCCGCGGAAACACCTCCGGCCTGTGGGTGCCTCTGGCTCGCCGCGCGACGCGCGCGGTCGAAAATCAGCTCTGCCGTTTAACCGCCCGAGCTCCCGGGTCAACGCGCGAAGCGGGATCCGCCGGCGAATGACCGCCCTCTGACGCGCCTCACGAGCCGGCGTGTCCTCCTCGACCGTCACCGGCTGATCATCGACCCCAGTGCCCGCCGGAACATCAGCGCTCACATCCTCACCCTCCGATTGGAGGGAGAGCAGCCGCAAACCGCAGCCGCCTGCTCCTCGCTCATCGCAGCAACCACCTGGTGCAGTGCCTCCTAGCGGACATCACACCCACCACCCTACCGCCACCCGCTCCCGCGCCGTTATTCGATGAGGGCGTCCGAGTTTCTGTGTAGGCCGGTTTCCTGGTTCAGTCGGGTAGGCGGTCTCCGAAGTGGATCTTGAACGCCAGCAGGGCTGTCGTCCAGTTCCGGCATCGGGTCCACTGCGGGATCGCGTTGACGATGGCTAGGTAGATGAGCTTTCTGGCGGCTTCCTCGTTGGGGAAGTGTCCTTTGGTTTTGATCGCTTTCCGCAGCTGGCGGTTCAGCGCCTCTATGGCATTTGTTGTGTAGATCACTCGACGCACTTCCGGGGGGAACTCCAGGAACGGGGTCACGTACTCCCAGGCGTTCAGCCACGCCTGTGTGATCACGGGGAACCGGCCACCCCACTTCTCGTCGAACGCCTCGAGCGCCTGCTGGGCGGCGTCGGCGTCGACCGCGGTGTAGATCGGCTTCAGCTCCCGGGCGACCTGTTCGCGCTCGCGCCTGGGCACGTACTTCAGCGAGTGTCGGATCAGGTGCACCACACACGTTTGGACGGTGGTCTTCGGGAAGATCGCCTCGATCGTCTCGGGGAATCCGTTGAGCCCGTCGACGCAGCAGATCAGGATGTCTTGGACGCCGCGCTGCTTGAGATCGGTGAGGACCTGCATCCAGAACTTGGCGCCCTCGCTCTCCTGGAACCACATCCCCAGCACGTCCCGGTCGCCCTCAACCGTTACGCCCAAGGCGAGGTAGCACGCTTTGCGTTGCACGCTGCCGCCTTCCCGGATCTTGAGCACCATGGCGTCGAGAAACAGGACCGGGTAGACGTCCTCCAGCGGCCGCTGCTGCCAGGCGCGGACGTCGTCCATCACCTCGTCGGTGACGCGGCTGATCAAGTCCCTCCCGACGTTCACGCCGTAGATCTCGCGCAGGTGCGCCTCGATGTCCCGGGTCGACAGGCCACGGGAGTAGAGCGCGAGGATCTTGTCGTCGAACCCCTGGAAGCGACGCTGGCCTTTGCGCACGATCTGCGGCTCAAAGCTGCTGTCGCGATCACGAGGGGCCTTGATCCTGACCGGCCCGTGCTCGGTTGCAAGCGTCTTCGGCGAGGTCCCGTTGCGCGTGTTGCCAGCCCCGCCCGGCGGCTCCTGATGCGGCTCGTAGCCCAGATGCTCGGTCAGCTCGGCCGACATCGCCCGCTCCACCAGCCGGCGCACCAGGTCGGCCAACAGGCCGCCGGGCCCGACGATCTCCTCCTCGGTCCGGGCGCCCGCGAGCAGCTCGTCAATCAACTCATCCGACAGCTGCTCGCGGACCTCCGGCGGCAGCTCCTCAAGGGACCCGTGCGGCGAGCGCGCAGCGCCAGCGGGTCGCTGCGCTCGCCCTCCGGGCGAGCTCCGCTCCCCGCCGGCGCTACCCCGCTCCGAGGTCTCTTCGCTCAGCTTGGTCCTGGTCTTCGTGGTCGTAGACATGACGCTCCTTTTTCGTCATGCCTACACAGAGGGTCGGACACTTCCTATTCGATGGCCATCACGACTACGGTGCCGTCGTCTTGGAGAGGTTCCCGCCAGCTGTTGGTCACGGCTTGTTGGATGGCCATTGCGGTGGCTGCGGCGGTGGGGTTCTCGACCTGTTGAAGCGCGCGGCGGAGGCCGTCTTCGCCAAACTTTCCGCCGTTCTCCATGTGACGTTCTGTGATGCCGTCGGTGAGCAGGATCAGCCGTTCGCCGTGGTGGAGTTGGCGTTGAGCTGGTTGGTAGCTGGGGTCGACGGGTCCGGTACCGAGAGGCGGGTATGTTTGGCCTTGGAGTTCCTGTAGCACACCGTCGATGCCGATCAGATAGGCGGGTGGGTGGCCGCAGTTGATCCAGGTGAGGGTGGTGGTCGCGGCCCGCCATCGACCGACGAGCGCGGTGACGTAATAGTCCGGGTTGCCGAGCTGGCGGACGGTGTCGTCCATGCTCGCGAGCGCCTGTTGGAGGTCTTGGCCGCTTCGCCGGCCGGCGCGGAGCGCCCCAAGGGCCGCGGCGCCGAGGCCGGCGGCGGTGGGTCCTTTGCCGGCGGAGTCGGCGATCGCCAGCCACGCGCCATCGCGGTTCTCAACGAAGTCAAACCAATCGCCGCCGACTTCGTAGGCGGGAAGGAGGACGCCGGCGAGCTGTGCGCCGGCGATCCGGGAGATGCGCGGGGGGAAGAGGTTCTGCTGGATCTCGGCCGCCGCGGTGGTCGGCTTGCGCCGCCTGGCGGCTTCGATGAAGTCGCTGTAGTCGTTTGAGAGTTCGAGCGCGGCGGCTCCCTGCTTCGCGATGTCCTCGAGCGAAGCGACCGGGGTCCCGACGCACAGCAGCAGTCCAGTCACCCTGCCGCGCAGCCACAGCGGCTCTGCGACACACCCCGGAAACCGTTGCTGCAAGCGCGTATAGAACTCGCGTAGTCCCTCGGGGACGATTTCGGGTCCGATCGCCGGCGGCGCGTCGAGCTGGTCGGGAAACTCCTCCGAGCCGGCGAGGCGAAGCAGGTGCGAACCGTCAATGTCGACGACGTACAGAGCGACCGACACGCCGGCGGCGCGACGCGCTTCGGCTACGAGTTGATCGGCCACTAAGTGTGGCGGTACTTCGTCGAGGATTTGGGTGACCTCGAGCGCCACGGGGCGATCTCGGCCCAGCTGTCCTGGCGCGAGGAAAGGCATCGTCGCAACCTGCCGGTTGCCGGCCGTAGTACCAGACGGGGCCGGTTCCCGTGTCTTGAGGGCGTCGCTGAGAGCTTTGCGGGTGGGGAAGTGGCGGTAGAGCGTCGAGCGTCCGACGCCGGCAGCGGCGGCAACTTCGCTCATCGTGATATGCGAGTCCCCGGATAGTGCGGCGGCAGCCCGGAGGATCCGCTTGCGGCTGGCTAGTGCGTCCGCTCGGTGCGTGCGCCGCGCGGCTTCGGAGGCCGTCCCTTCAGATTGAGCAGGTTCGGCCATAAATCGAGGCTACCACGAACCAAGACACTTGGGACGCCGCTGGTCCCAATACGTGAACGGTGTCCATAAATTTTATGAGTGATCGATGTTCTTGTCCCGCGTTTTGGTATCTTCAGCGAGACATCTGTCCCAGTTGGACGAGAGGAGCAGCCCATGCCTGAGACAACAAGCGAGTACGACTTTCGTGATCGGACGCTGGTCGATCGCGATGGGGAGAAGATCGGCAAGATCGATGAGCTGTATTACGACGAGCAGGGGGGCCAACCCGAATGGGCGCTCGTCAACACTGGCTTGTTTGGCACCAAGAAGACGTTCGTGCCGATCAAGGGCGCCAACCCGGTCGCAGAGGATCTGCAGGTCCCGGTCACCAAGGCGCAGGTGAAGGACGCCCCGCGGATCGACGCCGATCAGGAGCTTTCAGAGGCGGAGGAGCGGCAGCTGTTTGAGCACTATGGTGTGCCCTACACGACCGAGGGCAGCACCACCGCGCAGGGCCAGCCGCAAACCGGCCGCGCGCAGGGTCGCGAGCAGACCGGCCGCGCGCAGGGTCGCGAGCAGACCGGCCGCGCGCAGGGTCGCGAGCAGACCGGCCGCGCGCAGGGTCGCGAGCAGACCGGCCGCGACGAGGCGATGACGCGCTCAGAAGAGGAGCTGCGTGTCGGCACAACTCAGCGTGAGACGGGCCGTGTGCGGCTGCGTAAGTATGTGGTCACCGAGCAGGCCACCAAAACGGTCCCAGTGCAGCGCGAGGAGGTTCGCCTCGAGCGCGAGCCGATCACCGAAGCCAACCGCGGGGATGCTCTCTCGGGCGACGATATAACCGAGGCCGAGCACGAGGTCGTTCTGCACGAAGAAGAGCCGGTCGTGGAGAAGCGGACCGTCCCTAAGGAACGAGTGCGTCTGGACAAGGACACCGTCACCGACGAGCACGAGGTCACCGAAGAGGTCCGCAAAGAGCAGATCGACACGGACGGGATCGATGAGGCCGACACCAAAGGCCGCGAGCGTCGGAGGCGATAGCCCTCACGCGGAGCGGATGACAGCGAGGTGTTGAGAACTCGGCGCGCCGGTCTGGGGCGCTAGCGCCTGTGTAGCCGGTTTCTCCGAGGGAGCAGCCGCAGGTAAGCGGGCTGGAGAGCAGTCCGCGGGCCCGGCTGAGCACACCTCGTGGCAACGCTAACCAGGAGGAGGAATCATGGAGGTTCCCAAGGATCAGATTTTGCAGATGCTGCGTGACCGCGGCGCTAGCGGCAAAGCCCAGTTGGCCGAGCAGCAGCTGCCTGACCAGGTCGACCCCGACCAGCACGCCGACCTGCTCGAGAGGATCGGGATCGATCCGCAGAAGATCCTCGGGGGGGGCAGTGGAAAGCTGAGCTTATGAGCATGGTCGCCGGAGATGAAGCCGGCAGGCAGCGCCGTCGGGATTACCGTCCCGGTGGCGCGGACTCGGGCACGTCGCTGTTCGCGACGCTCAAGCGGACGGTCAGCGAGTTCAGTGAAGACAACCTGAGCGACTGGGCGGCCGCGTTGACCTACTACGGGCTTCTGGCTCTCTTCCCCGCGCTGATCGCGCTGGTGGGGCTGATCGGGCTGCTCGGCGACCCGGCGTCGACGACGAAGACAATCACCCAGATCGTGACCAAGATCGGCCCGAGCTCGGCGGCGCAGACCTTCGCCGGACCGATCAAGTCGATCACGGCGCACAAGGCCACCGCCGGGATCATGGGCATCGTCGGCCTGGCCGCCGCGCTGTGGTCTGCCTCTAGCTACGTCGGCGCGTTCATGCGCGCGTCAAACGTGATCTATGAGACACCGGAGGGGCGGCCGGTCTGGAAGCTGCGCCCGTTACAGGTGCTGGTCACCTTCGTGATGCTCGTTCTCCTAACCCTGGTCGCGCTCGCGCTTGTGCTGACGGGGCCGATCGTCACCACTGTCGCCGGACCGCTCGGTATCGGTCAGAGCGCCGTGAGCGTCTGGAACATCGCCAAGTGGCCGGTCTTGGTGATCGTCGTGATCTTGATGTTCGCGGTGCTGTTCTATGCGGCGCCCAACGTCAAGCTCGCAGGGTTTCGGTGGGTCACACCCGGCGCGATCTTCGCGCTGGTCGTGTGGCTGGTGGCCTCGGCTGGGTTTGCCTTCTACGCCGCGAACTTCGGCTCCTACGATAAGACCTACGGCACCCTCGGCGGTCTCGTGGTGTTCCTCGTCTGGATGTGGATCACCAACAGCGCGCTCCTGATGGGCATGGAGCTAAACGCCGAACGCGAACGCAGCCGCGAACTCCAGGCCGGCACTCCCGGGGCCGAACGTGAGCTACAACTAGACGCTCGCAGCGCCCCCAAGCAGCAGAAGACAACCTGATGGGAAGCGGCTGCTCAACGCGTTCGTCGCGAGCAACAGCTCGTCGAGTAGCTCGGCCAAACGGCCAAGCGCCCGCGGTGCAGCATCCAACCCCGGTCCGCAAGCCACATCGCAAGACGAAATTCGTAGTTACACGCTCGGCCGCGCGTCGGACCGTCGCATCGATCCGACCACGAGCCATTCAAGAAAGGCAGATTCCAAATGGTCAGAGCACTCGTTGGCGTCCTGATCGTTGTGGCGATCGTCCTGTTCCTGCTCAAAGTTGCGCTGATCGGCGGCATCGTGGGAGTCATAGTGCTGATCCTGCTCATCCTGCTACTACTCGGACGACTGTGAGCAGCTGGGAAATGTACGCATCGCAGGGTCCGACGGCTCATGCAGACCCATCGCCCGAAGCAATAAGTCGGATGGTCTCAATCAACGCTCCTAGCCCGCCCCGGGATATGCGCGGTCAGGAATAGGAGCCTCATCAGAAGCGAGGACAGACATGGCAGTGAGCGACCGGGCGGCTGCATTCGCGCCGTACCTGCAGCAGCTCCTAGATGACGGGCAGGTACAGGGTGCTCTGCGACGAGCGGCCGGCGCGACGACTGGGGTACTCGACCGGGCTCGCGGCAAGAGCGCCCGCCAGGCGGTACAGGACCCAACCCTGCGTAGTCGTCTGCGGCAAGCCGTCGGGGCGGCCCTGGAGGCCTGGTCGGCGATCGATCAGCCGGAGCCGAAACGCAAGCCACGATGGGCGCTGACGCTGGTCCTTCTGGCAGTAGCCGGGGTGGGCGGGTTCATGGCCATCAACACCGAGGCTCGCAAGAAGATCCTGGGGTTGCTGGACAAGAAGGATGCAAGCGCGCCAGATTCACCCGATCTGCCTTGAAGGAAGGGTGATGACGGTGGAGATTCGACGCGATCGTGAAGAACCGGCCAGGACTGATTCGACCGCGGAACTGATCAAACAGCTCTCAGCGCAGACCAGCACGCTCGTGCGCCAAGAGCTCGATTTGGCGAAGGCCGAGCTAGTGGATAAGGGCAAGAAGGCCGGGCTGGGTGCCGGATTGTTCGGGGCCGCCGGCGTCTTCGGGCTGTATGCGGTTGGTGCCGTGATGGCGTGCATGATCCTCGCCCTCAGCACCGCTGTGGCTGGGTGGCTGGCTGCGCTGATCGTCGCCGTTGTCTTCGCCGCGATCGCCGGGGTGCTGGCGCTGAGCGGCAAGAACAAGGTTCAGGCGGGCGTGTCCGTGCCTCAGCAAACGGTCGACAGTATGAAGGAGGACGTGGAATGGACGAAGCAGCGAGCGAAGAGAGGACGCCAGTGACCCCGCCGGCGGACGACACAGGTAGCCCCGAGAAGTCACCCGAGGAGCTGCGCCAAGATGTCGAGCAGACGCGAGAACAACTCGGCGATACGGTCCAGGCGCTGGCCGAGAAGACCGACGTCAAGGCGCAAGCCCGCGAGCGCATCACGGCGATCAAGGACACCGCCCGGGAGAAAAAGCAGCAACTCCTCTCAAAAGCAGACCAGTCGACGCCCGGTTCAGTCGGCACTGGCACGCAACAAGTCGCCTCCGCAATCAAACAAAGACCGATACCGTTCGCGACCGCCGGCGCGTTCGTAGTCGGGTTGCTGGTCGGTCGGCTGTTTGGCCGCGGTAGGCGATCCTGATCGATACCGAGTCTCGAGCCGCGAGCGATCCTCCCCGAGAGCGCGATCAGGAGTCATCAAGCGGAGTCACGAAGCTCAAGGCGCCAGGAGTAAAGGGCTATCCCTTCTGAGAGGACATCGGCGCGTTGCCATGCCGGACCTCCTCGGCTTCCCAGGAGCGAAGAACTCGCAGACCACCCCTGGTCCGCCTGTCCCAAGTCAGCTCGAGTAACACGCGTGAGCGTCCCGGGTCAAGGAAAGATCAGATAAACAAGCAGCAGCTAACAGCAAGCCGTTCAGCAACGACTCGAGTTGAACCACGAGGAAGGTGAAGTTTTACCCGTCCGCATTGGCGGCGGCCTGCTAGCCGGGATGATCGAAAAGAAGCTGTTCGCCGCATCTGGGGTGTAATCGACGATCACGAGCCCCGAAGGCCGAGCACCGACGCGTCGACCTCGGCAAGCTAATGCTCGCGCTACTGATCGAGGGGACGGTGATTTCACTTGTCAGGGGAATCGTCGATCACAGCTCCCGGCACGCCTTCACCCGTGTAATCGGCTCAGGAGAAGAGGCCCCCGAATAGCGCTTTTCTACATGACCGGAACCACACCAAAATAGGGCTCAAAAGCTAGGCTTCAGTGCGGTGTTTCTGAGTTCGCGACAGAACGGTCGCACTTTTCATCCCAACGCTGAGGGCTGTGGCGGGGCGGGTTGGTGGGTGTTCGGAGCGAGCTCCGAGGCGGCCTCCATGCCGGGTTCCGCCGGTGTCCTTGCCGGCGGGCGACGACCTCGCGCAGGCACACTCCGTCCCGCTGAAGCACGGGCGGGAGAGCGTGGTCGATGGTCGGCGTGCTGGTCATGACTTGCTGGCTCGATTCTGCTTGATCCGCTCCGCACGGGCGCGGCGCATCCCGGCGGCGCGAGCGCGCCGGACCTCGGGCCCGCGGCCGTGATGCTCATCGTCGGGAGTGACGTACCCGATCGAGGCGTGCAGCCGAACGGTGTTGTACTCGGTGCGGATGCGGGCGAGCTCGGCATCGAGCGCGGCGGGATCGCGGAGCCCGGTGAGGTGCGGCCAGTCTCCCTTTAGGTGACTGAAGAATGATTCGACGTGCGCCTGATCGGTGGGCGTCCCGGGCCGGCCGTGGTGTTGGGCGATCGTCATCAGCGCCATGAACGCCCGGGTATCGATCGCGGTCATCTCCGCACCGTTGTCCGACCACGCGACCAGGATCGGACCGTCACCATCGCGGTCCGCCAGGAGCCCGTCCGCTCCGAGCAGCCCCTGGTCCTCGAGCGCCCGCGCGAACAAAAGCTGCGCCTGGGTCGAGGTCTGCTCGGTGGTGAGCAGGTAGCCGATCCAGTAGCGGGTGACGACGTCGACGATCGCGTAGGCGACCCGCTTGCAAGCGCTGAAGTGGGTCGCGTCCCAGATCCAGATGCGGTTGCGCTCCCAGGAAATCTCGGAAACGCGGGCTTTGCGGGCCGTGGGCGGAACGGCTCGCCCGGAAGCACGACCCGATGCTTGAGCGCGACCCGCAGCAGCGTCGAGGGCGACACGAACACGACTCCGGTGTAAGAGCCGCGGTGCGCGAGCTTGCGGTGCGAGCGATCCACCCATCCCCACTGCTCGATCAGATCGAGGATCGCCTGCTCCTCCCAGTCCAGCAGCCCGTGCACCGCGCCGCCACCCGGACGACCGTCTTCGAGCGTGCCGGTGTCCCGCAGCCGCGCCCGCCAGTGATGTGCACGACTATCGGCCAGCTCCAGCACCCGGCACGCCCGCGCGTGCGCCCACCCGTCGGCGACGGCATGGTCGATCAGCCCCAGAAGCTCGAGCTTGGTCTCCGCGCTCACGCGTGCGGGGACCGGGCCGAATAGCCCGAGCGTTGCCTTCCCCGGAACAAGGTCAGCTCCACCGCCATCTCCTTCAGCGCCTCCGAAAGCCGGTCGTTCTCCGCTCTGAGCAGCTCCAGCTCGACCTGCTCGGGCGAGGGCACCCGCCCCGGCTTGGCCGACGCGAACGCGGCCAACGCCGCGTCCTTCGCCAGCGCTCGCAGCCGGATGATCACACTCACGTCGACCCCGTACTTCCGCGCCGCGTCGGCCTGTGAGATCTCCTGCGAGGTGACCTCCAAGAAGATCTCCCACTTCTCCGCCGGCGACAGCTGCCGGCGTCGGCGTCGCTTGCCGTTCTCCAACATCTCGTCCTCCTGGTTCAGGGCCCCGGAAGCCTCCCAGGATTAGGTTGAAAAACGGCGGCACCTCTGCCGCGAAGTCAGACGCGAACGATTCAGTCGCTTCGCTTCAACGGCGGCGACGGCACGCATCTGACTCGCAGATCGATCGCTAACAGAAACCTTTGGGTGGGGCAACGGCTTGGCTGGCGGTTTACTGGCGTTGGACGCGGGATTGCACCTCGCCGAGGTTGATCTCGCCTTGGAGTACCGCGCCGACGGCGTAGAAGACCGCCGCGCCGACCAGGCAGAGGATCGCGTAGCCGAAGTTGTTGAAGGCAATCCAGGCGGCGACGAACAGGAAGCCGAGCAGGGCGAGGAATGGCTTGAGGTTGAGGTTCATTAGTTGAGTTCCCTTCTGTGGCGGCGGTCATAGTTGGCGAGAGTTACGTTGACGGGCAGGGTCGGCAGTTCGTGCTGTTGGAGGGCGTGGGTCACCCGCTGTTGGGTGTCGCGCAGGGTTCCGGCGAGGTTTCGGGCCCGGCGCACAGTGACGTTGACCGTGAGGTCGTCTTGGCCGTAGCGGCCGCTTGCGCGGGTGATGGCGGAGTTCTGTTGGGCTGCGGTTTCGGCTAGTCGCTCGATCGCACGCGGCTCGACGATGGTCTCGCCGCGTTCGTCGCTGACCAGAGCGAGGTCCTGGCGGGTGAGTTGGGGCCGAGGGATCTCCTTGAACGCAAGGTATCCGAACAGCAGGAAGGCGAGCACCCCGGCACCGGCGATGATCGCACGGGTCGTCCCGCCGTCGACTTTCTGCGGGGTTAGTCCGGTCAGGTAGTTGTAGGCGGTGCGATAGCCGCTGATCGAGTTGATCGTGCTGGGGGAGACCTTCAGCGCGCCCAGCACAACCATCGCGCCGTACCAGATCAACGCCAGAGCGACCAAAAACGTCAGCAGCCGGGCGAAGAAGACGAGAGGCGAGGTTCGCTGGCGGATGCGTTGGCGAAACATCTACTGCACCCTCGCGCCGTGCCGCGCCACCTCGACCCGAGCACGGAGGGCGAACGGATCGGTCAGCTCGCGCAGCTGCTCATCCACGGCGTCGCGCACTTGCGCTGGGTCGGCGGTCCTCGTTCGCGACGCCCGCACCCGTAGCCGGCCGCCCGTCCGGCGGCGCGGCCGGACACGAGCGCGGGCTTCAGTGACGCCGCGCACTTGCTCGACGAGCGTTTGGACGGCTTGCCCAAGCGGCCGGCGGCGGGCCGCGACCGTCCCCTCACGGTCGCTGACGAGCGTGACCAGCCGCTCACGCCGGGGCACCAGCAGCCCGGTCAGTAAAAACAACCCGAGGAGGATCGCTCCCAACCCACACAGCCCCGCGATTACCGCCACTGACCCACTCGCCTCAAGCTGGCCTAGCCACGGGCCGACCGTGTTACGAACGGACGCCAAGTGCAGAATCGACGCGAGCTTGCCCAAGCTCGGACCGGTCGTCCCAGTGCCGATGCAGAACACCGCAACCACGATCCCCGCCACGGCCAGGATCACCAGCAGCAAAAATGAGATCAGCCGCACGAGCGCGCGGGCCAAGAGGATCATTCCAAGCCCTCCGATAGCTCGGGCGGCCCGGTCCCGGCCGGCGGCGGCAGACCCGGTGACGCTGTAGGCAGCGGCGGTTCGGGGACCGCGGGCACCGCCGGCCCGGCCATGATGATTGGCCGCGCGATTTCCTCGTCCGTGAGCACGTCGACAAACTCGACGTCGACGCTGCCCAGTAACTCGGCCAGCCCCGCCCGCGCGGCACCCGCCTGCACGCCCGCGCGAATGTCCTCAGCCAGCGGCCACAACGGCACCAATCCGGCGATCAGGCGCAGGTCGAGCGCGTAGCGGCCGTCCGCCTGGGCAGTCGCCGACACGCCCACCAGCAGCTCAGGGCCATCAGCGGTCACCCGCGGAACGCCCACTCCGGCTTCGCCACGCACCACACCTGGCACCGCGAGCGCGGCCGCCAGCGCCACCCGCGCCAAGTGCACACGATCGCTCGAGGAGCCAGCAGGGCCGGAGCTCACTGGAGAGTCCTGCGTCATGCTCAAGCAACGCGCGCCGGCTGGTCCGGCTCCTCATCATCTGGGAAGTGGAGGTCATTGACGGCCACATTGACCTCGGTCACGGCCAGGCCGCAGATCCCCTCGATCCGCTTGATCACGTTGTCGCGAATCGCCTGGGACACCTGCGGAATCGACTCGCCGTACTCAACGACAACGACCAGATCGACCGCCGCCTCGCGCTCGCCGACCTCAACCGCGACGCCCTGGGTACGCTGATCGCCCACCCCCGCGCGCTGGGTCACCGAGCCGAACGCGCGCGACACGCCGCCGCCTAGGTTATGCACGCCGCGCACCTCGCGCGTGGCGACACCCGCGACCTTGGTCACGACCGTGTCATCGACCGTCGTTTGACCCCGACTGGTTTGCAGCGCCGAACCCGACGAGCTGCCCTGTGACCGCCGGCTCTCCCGCGTTGTAGGCGCCGCGCCGCTCGATGATTCGCTTGAGGATGCTTCCGCCATGATTTCTCCTTTTACTGGGGCGCGCAAGCTGGCGAATGGTTCGCTCGCACATGGATGGCTGATCGTTAGACCGTGGACACAGCCAAAAAGTTTCACGCTCACGAAAAAATCACAACGCAGCCAACCTGTAACCGGACGCGCGAAACTTCTCGGACCCCGGTCGGTCTAACCGAAACGAGGCGAGAACAAAATCACCAGGGTGCCCCGCGAGACCGCAACGCCAGGCTAGCGGCCTTCTCGTACCGTCTCGCTCGGTGGGTGGCGGCCAACATCTCCCCCCTAGCGCCCGCTCACCGCGCACACACCGATGCGGATCTCTATCAAGGCTCTTTGTGGTTCAGGTTGACGACCGAATCCTGGTCCAGGCAGCCCAAGCTGGCGACCTGGACGCCTTCGAGATGCTCGTCCTCCGCTACCAAGCTCCCGTCTATCGGATCTCCCTGCGCCTACTGGCATCAAGCGCCGACGCCGACGACGTCACCCAAGACACATTCCTGCGGGCTTGGCGATCACTGGCTCGGTTTCGCGGCGACAGCACGTTCGCGACCTGGCTCTATCGCATCGCGACCCGCCGCTGCTTCGATCTGCTCGCCGCCCACCGCCCCACCGAAACCCTCAACGAGGAGCACCTCGGCCCAAGCGTCGACCCTTCCAACACGATTGAGCAGCGTGAGCGTCTGCGCGCGATCATCCAGCAGATCCAAGCCCTCCCGCCCGATCAGCGCGCCGCGCTCGTGCTACGCGAATTCGAGGGCCTCTCCTACCAGCAAGTAGCCGACGTCTTGGAGACCACCGTGCCAGCGATCAAAAGCCGCATCCACCGCGCTCGGCTCACGCTCCTGAAAGTAACGACAGCATGGCGCTAGACCTCAACCACACGCTGCCGTGCGGGGCGGGGCTCGACACCCTCGTCGAACAGGTCACCGAAGGTACTTCTTCCCCAGACCCCGGCCACCAAGCCCACTGCCCCTACTGCCTGACCGCGCTCCGCGGCTTCCGCCAAGGCTGGAGCGACCTCCAAACCCTCGCCCACACGCCCGTACCGATCCCGCCCAGCCTCTCCACGCGGATCATGACCCGCGTCCGCGCCCTCGCCCGCCGCGCCGCCCAGAACATCCTCCTCGCCGGCCCCCACGGTCGCACCCAAATCAGCCATCAAGTGATCGCGCAAATCGCCCGCCGCCTCGTCCTCGCGATCCCCGACCTGCTCTTCGCCTCCGCTCAACCAGAACCAGGAGAAACAGGCGATCCAACCTGCGTGAACCTCACGCTCCGACTCATCACAACCTACGGACCCGCTCTGCACCCGCTCGCGGCCGCCGTCCGCTCCACCCTCAACCGCCGCCTACCCGGGCTCACCGGCGCCGAAATCGGCACCATCAACATCACCATCACCGACATCGCCGAACCCGACACCGAAGGCCCACACAAAACGGCCTAGCCACAAGCGACAGTTTTCTCCTGACGGGGCTCAGCCGTCGTTGGACGTCCCCCCTTGTCGTTGTGCCGGCCCGCCGGCCACCGAGACGACGTCTGTGATTGGCGCGCTGGTGAGGTCGCCGGTGAAAGCGCGGTCGCTGTGCTCTACCGGCTTGATCCACAGCTCCTCGAGGAGGATTTTGATTGTCGCGAGGATCGGCACGGCGACGACTAGGCCGACGAAGCCGAACAGCTGGTCGACCGCTACGACCCCGAACGCGACCACCGCCGGATGCAGCTGGACGGTGCGCGCGACCACTAGCGGTTGGATGATGTTGCTCTCCACTTGGTGAGCGACGATGTAGATGATCGCGACGATCAGCGCCTTGCCGGGTGAGATCGTGAGCGCGTAGATGATCGGCGGGATCGAGCTGACGAGCGCACCGAAGTAGGGGATGATCATCGCGACCGCGGTGAACACGGCGAAGAACGCGGCGAACCCGAGCCCGACCACCCGCAGGCCGAGATACGTGATCCCGCCGAGCACGATCATCCCGAGGACCAGGCCCCGAAGCCAGGCGAGATAGGCGATCCGTAGGCGGGAGAGGATCTGCTGCGCCTGCGGGCGCTTCGATGGTGGCGCGATCCTCACGAAGCCGCTCGCGAGCGGCTCCGGGTGAATTGCCGTGTAGAGCGCGGTCAGCAGCACGACGATCACCGCCGCGAGCAAGGCGACGACGCTCGCGCCGACCGACTCAAGCGGCCCGAGCAGCTTCGAAGGATGCTGGGTATAGGTATTGACGAAATGCTGGATCTGCTGTCCGACGTGGCTCGGGGACGTCCCGGTCAGGCGACCGAGACGGTGGCGCAGCGCATCGACGATGCTCGGCAGGGACTGCGCGAACTGGTGGATCTCGTGGTTGAAGATTGGGACGATCAGAGCGACCAGTCCCCCCAGCGCCCCCAGCCCGAGCAGCAGCCCGAGCACCGCGCCGATAGCTCTGGGGATCCCCAGCCGCTGCAGCGTGCTCGCGAATGCCGACAGCGGCAGCGCGATCACCACCACGATCAGCACCGCGAGGACCAGCGTGATCAGCTGCTCGAAGATCAACCCGGCCACCACCAGTCCGAACGCGAGCAGCACGGCGCGATACAGAGTCGCCGGAGTGACCTGCGAGTTCGACATCACACTCTAGGCTGCCCGGGAAGGGTCGGGTGCACGCCTCTCCGTGGGAGCGCAGCCGGACTTCCAGTGACTGCCGCGCCGGCCGGACCGGTTGGCCCGAGATGAGGCCGACGGTCGCCTATCGAACGGTCGGGCTTGCCGCCGCGCTGATCGTCGCGGCGCTCCTCGCGCGACAGTTGATGACGCTGTTGCTCGCGATGACCGTCACGATCATCCTGTCGCTGCCGCTGTCCGCCGCCGCATCGCTCGCCGAGCGCCGGGGAGCGCCCCGCGCGTTGGGCGCGCTCGCAGCGGTGGCCGCGGCAGCCGGGGTGCTGACCGGTCTTGGCTTCGCGGTGATCCCGGCGTTCGTGAGCCAGGCCAAGCAGTTCGCCGATCGCCTACCCGCGACCGTTGCCGAGGCCGAGCGTTACATCCACGGGATCGCCGGTAAGAACACCCGCAGCGCCTCCGCGCAGCTGAGCAGCTTCGCGCAGGGCTACCTCGACCATCCCCAGCGGCTGGTCGGCCCGATCGAGCAGGCCGGCGTGACCGTCCTCGGCGTGGTCATCGCGCTGGTGCTGATCGTCCTCGGCGCCTTCCTGATCGCGGTCAACCCAACGACGCTCGTAAACACTTTCCTGCGTCTGCTGCCACAGGCCCGGCGTGGGCAGATTCGCGACGTCCTCGGCCGCATTCGTACTGCGTGGCTCGGCTGGATGACCGCAGTCGGGCTCGACATGCTCGTCCTCGGCGGCCTGCTGTTCCTGGGCATGAAGATCATCGGCCTCAACTTCGCCATCGGCTTCGCAGTGTTCTCCGCGTTCATGACCGTCATTCCCAACTACGGCTCGGTGATCAGCGCCATCCCGCCAATCCTCGACGGGCTCGCCCAGTCACCGGGCAAGGCGCTGCTGGTGCTGATCGTTTACCTGATCGTCAACCAACTCGAGGGAAACCTGATCCTGCCGCTGATCATGGCGCGCACCGTGGACATGCATCCCGCTGTGGTCACAATCGGCCTGTTGGTGATGGGCGCACTGTTCGGTTTGATCGGCGTGCTGATCGCGATCCCGCTGCTCTCGCTGGTGATGATCCTCGTCCAAGCGCTGTGGATAGAGCCGCAAGAGGCACGCAGCGCGACCGCCGAACCGAGACCCTCCACCGGGACGACCACAGCAACGCTCAGTCGGTGAGCTCGCCCGCTCAGCGGATGCCGGCTCAGCGATGCCGGTATTGGCTACCACACTTCCCATCCGCCGGGCGGGTATTGGTCTGAGTGATCGCCGACCTTTGCCAGTGCTTGGGGGTGCTGCCGCGGCGTTCGGGGAGGTGGCGATAGGTCAGCCCAAGCGCGACCAGCAGCGCGGCCAGGGCGAGCGTGAGCGAGCAGGACGGGGTAGTGCGCCAGGGTGTCGGGGTGCCAGGCGGTGGCGTGGGCGGTGGGGGAGGATCGTGTGGCGGGGGTTCCAGGCGCGCAGGAAGTCTTTGTATTGGGCGACGCTGCTCAGGACGGGATCGCAAGGAGCAGGGAGATGGCTACCCCATCGCAGGTAGATGATCTCGTTTCCCGAGGTGTCGCTGGTCGGGCCCGGTCAGACCCGACGGCCCTGACAGTCGCTCCGCCAGGATCTCCATGTCGGGCTCCTCGGCGGTGATTGGAGCGATGGCTTGCAGCGATAGCAGCTCGGCCTGCCCAAACCCGTGCTCGGCCGCGCGAGCGCGAGCCTGCTCACGCCACCCCGCGCCATCAACCCATATTGCTTCGCGCGCCGACTCGCCAGCGCGAGGTCGCGGCGGCGGGAGCACGAGCACGTGAGCGCTACTAGCCGCCCGCTTGACGCCTACCAGCTCATCGCGGCGCTCACCGGCCACCAGGTCGACTTCGTCGTCATCGGCGGAGTCGCGCTGCAGGCCCACGGGACACGTTCGCACCACCGTCGATCTCGACGTGATCGCCGCCTGGACACTCGAGAACATGCGCCGCCTCGCGGGCGCGCTCCGCGAACTGGATGCTCAGTTGCGCGGCGTTGACGGCGACCTGCTCGGCCTCGACCTCGGCGACCCGCAAACGCTCTGTCAGGGCGGCAACTGCCTGATGCCACCCGGCACGGCGACCTCGACGTGTTCGCCGTCGACCCAACCGCCGGCGCGCCCACAAACTACGAGGACCTGCGCGCCCGCGCCGCGGCGATCGAGCTCCGCGATCTCAACTTGCTGATCGCCCACCGCGAGGACCTGATCCGGATGAAGACCGCTGCTGCACAGTACCGCGACCGGCCGGCCGCCAAGCGCCGCCAAGACCTCGACGACATCGCCGTCCTCGAACGCCTCGCCCCCCGGCGCAACCCCAGCGCTCGCACCGAACCCCGACGACCAAAATCCACCCTCCCGGGCCGCGATCGGAACCACCACAACCCGGCGGGCCGAAAACCGGAAGATGAACACAAGTCTCGCTGGCGGCGTCCGAGAGACGCTGCCTCTGCATCCGGCTGCGAACAGCAAACTGGCCGAGACTGCCGCAGGGGCGACATAGGGGACGCGACAACCATTGGTCCGCAGTCCGGAGTGGGCCGGGGGTCGTCCGGGTCGGCGTGCAGTTCGGCTGCTGCTTACGCCTGACCCCGGTCACGCTCGCGCCCGCGACTGCTTTGCTCGACGAGCAGCTGCGCCGCTGGCCGCTGTCGCGCAGGTGCTTGTGGGCGAACGCGATAGGGCGATGGAAATCGCGGGGGGAGTGGAAGCGATCGTTCGATCGCTGTGGGAGCACGCTCGCAATCGGGCCGCGGCGTCGTCGCTGGCTCGTTGGACCTCATCTTACGAACGGGGAGCATCACTCACAGGCCGGCGGTGAGCCGCCGCTCAGCGGCCTTAGCCCCACGACGTTTGCTGTCGCGAGAGGCCCGTAGCTGAGACGATCACGACCGTGGAGGAATGCGGCAGATCATGATCGCCGTGCGAATTATCGTTGGAGTGCTAGCTGTCGCGGGCGTCGCCGCGGTTATAGCGTCGATGCTGCGCACCGTCGTGGTGCCCCGGGCTGTGCCGGCGCGGCTCGCGCGCGCAGCCTTCCTTACCGTGTACTGGCTGCTCCGGCTCCGGCTGCGGCTGACGGGTCGATCCGACTACGCCACCAGGGACCGGATATTTTCGGTTCAGGCGCCCCTAGGGCTGTTCGCCCAGCTCACGATCTGGGGCGTGCTGATCTGGCTTCTGTTCGCCGCGCTGTTCTGGTCTCTGATCGCCTCGACGGTCAGCGGCGCGACGATCTCGCACGCGTTGGAGCTATCGGGGTCATCGATGCTCACGCTGGGGTTTGATTCTCCCAGCGGGCTGTCGCGACAGCTGGTCGCGTTCGCCGCGGCCGGGGTCGGCCTGACGCTTCTGGCCCTCGTGATCGCCTATCTGCCGGCACTGTACGGCGCATTCTCCCGGCGTGAGGAAGTGGTCACCAAGCTCACGGTTCGAACCGGCGCCCCGCCATCTGGTCCTGCGCTGCTCGCCAGCAGCTGGGAGCTCGGCCGGTTTGATCAGCTCGAGGAGGTGTGGACCCGCTGTGAAGACTGGTTCGTCGAGATCGGCGAAGCCCACATCGCCTTCCCGAATCTCAGCTTCTTCCGCTCGCCACATGCGAGCAACCACTGGGTGCTCGCCTCTGAAGCCGTGCTCGACGGCGCCGCCCTCCTGATCACGGCCTGCGGCGTACCGCGACAGTCCCGAAGCGAGCTCTGCCTGCGCGCCGGGATCCACGCCCTGATCACGATCGCGGACTTCCTCAATATTCCCCACCACCCGCCGGAACCCGGCGCGGAGATCATCCTCTCCGAGGAGAAGTTCAATATGGCGTTCAGCAATCTTCACAGCATCGGCGTCCCAATGCGTGATGATCGCGAATCCGCCTGGGTCGCCTTTCGAGCCCTGCGCGCCCAGTACGAGCCGCTGCTCGCGGCGCTCGGTCGCATGACCGACGCGCCGCGGAGCGACTGGAGCTCCTGGTCTGAAGACACCCCGCGCCACACCCCTCCGCTGCTCAAGCCACGACGAGAGTCGCGCGACTCCGGGGTCAAAAACCACGAGTCGATTTCGTAACTCGGGCGGGCCCGCCCGATGACGTGAGCGGCAACGTTCTCGCCACGATCCAGCTGCCCGGGCCGCCGACGAGGCGTTCTTTCGCTGGCGCGTCAGTGTGGCGCGAGCAGGCGTGCGGTTGCGGGGATCATGCGGGGCGCCCGTGGACGGCGTAGATGATCTCGGGTTGTCGATCCGCGCGGATGTCGAGATGTGATCCGGGGGTCGGCATGCCCGTTCGTATCTGTCCACGACCAGCGTGTATCTCCACGGGATCAACACTGAAGATCACAGGCGCTCTTCTGCTTCGCGGAAGGGCGCAGTCCGCACTCCAGAGCCGGCCTCGTCCTTTCCAGCAGCGACGCGGGCGTCGACGCCGGTGGCTGCTCCGCCATAGGAGCGACAGCCGGGAGCGGTTGCAAGACGCCGCGGATCGCGACGTCGAAATCGTGGGTGCTCTGCGGTTCGAGCGGCAGGGCGCCGCCGACCCGGTCGAATGCGGGGCCTCGTTTGCAACTGTTCGAGCCGGTCTCGTCGGTTAGCTGATGCAAACCTGCCGGCACAGGGACACGACCATGCTGTTTGCGTACGCGGCTGCTAGTCCACGAAGGCGATATCTCGACCACCTGACGCCCCGGGTGCCGCCGAACGCGACGCCCGGCTTCACCCGGCCGGATCTGTGCGCACCGGCCTGCTCTGACGGTTGGTGGCACGACCAACCCGGGCCTGTTCAGATGGCGCCGTGATCAAACCATCGGCAGAATGGTGGCGTGCAGGCTGACCCGATGCGGAGCGAGATCCGCATCAGCATTGTGATGTTCGCTTTGACCGTGTCCGCCGGCGCGGTCGATGCGGTGACCTTCCTCGGCCTGGGGCGCGCGTTCGCCGCACTCGCCACCGGGAACGTCCTTCTGCTGGGTTTCGGGGTCGCGAACGCGCCGGGGGTAGGGATCGCCCGTCCTGCCGAGGCACTTGTCGCGTTTGTGGCGGGGGTGACGGCGGCCCACGCCGTGATCGCACGAGTGACGGGGCGGGGGCGGCGCTGGTTCGTGATGGCGCTCGCCGTGGAGGTCGTTGTCGTTGCTGGCGCCGGGCTGTATGCAGTGGTCGTGAGCGGAACGGATCTCCTCCCCGCGCACGCCCGCGCCATCGTCGTGGTGCTGCTCGCGGGTGCGATGGGGTGGCGTAATCGTGTGATGATCGAGGCGCGGATCCCGGACATGCCGACTACGGTGGTGCAGACCAGTCTGGTAATGGCACTCGCGGATGTGCTGTCGTTCCGCTCGGGGTCTGATCGGGCGCCGGTGCTGGCGCGCGCCCGTCGGGGCGCGACGATCTTCGGCATATTCACCGGTGGAGTGACGGGGGCGCTCCTGCTCCGGCTCGGACCGGGGCCTGCCCTGATGGGCATCGCCGGATTCGAGGCCTGCGTAGCGGCTCTCTACTCCCGTGCTCCGCGGTTCAGGCAGCCGGCGAGCGCAGGCCACTGATGCCGAGGCCCGCGAAGCTGGGCTCAAGGGCCCGAGGATCCGATAGCACCATCGCCCGTATGGCGAACGGCGGCGGGGCCGACCCTCTCATGCAGCGAAGCGGCCATCCGGCCGCGTTGACCGGTGAATGCGTCGAGCAGCAGCACGCGCGATCGTCGGCACCCCGACCAGCCGAGGCCTGCATTCGTTGCCGCACGGGCATCTCGGGACCCGCCGCCGGCCCACTTTGTGCGGGGAGCAGGATACCGCCGGCTCGCTCAGCTGCCGTACGTAGTGGCGGTCGCGCTCGTGGCGAGAACCGGGCCGGAGCCTCGCGGACGTCCGGGGCCCCGCTTTGCTGCGGACGCGCAAGCTCCGGTGAGACGGGCCGCAGCAGAATGCGTGCCGTAAGGGATCGGCTAGCGGCATACCCCAGTGATGACGATCATCGGATGGGTGAGGGCGAAGTCGGCTCGGTGTGCAACCTAGGCGTCGCTGGCAAGCCGCTTGAGAAACCGCGGCAGCCGGCCAGCGCCGAAGTCAAAGAACCGTGCCCATTGCGGCTGGATCCTGATGCGCGCCATCTGGTCGTAGATCGACCGGACCTGGCGCTCGAACTCCGCGACCTGGTCTGCGTCCAGCACCTTCCTCGATGCTGCGAGGTACTCGTCGGGAACACCGTCGACGATGTCCACGGTTGCGACTCCACGGATCAAGAGTGCCTTCGCCTCCGTGGGCGTGTCGCCGACATCCATCGTCAGCGCAACCTCCGGACGCGACGACAACAACTCCACCTTGGGCGCGGTCGCCGCGGTGCAGATGACGATCTGGTTCCCGTCCCAGAGGAAGCCGATCGGGATCACTCGCGGGAAGCCGTCTGATCCGTTATAGCCAAGCCGCAGCAGCGTCGCCGAGTCGAGCAGGTAACGCGCACCGGGATGGTGAAGCTCTTCGGTGATGTCCTGTTGGTTCATGACCACTCGCTTCTTGAGATTCCTGCCGATGACAAGCCGTTTGTCCCGTGACCGACGGGTTTGTATTGCCGAGCGACTGCTGAACGCCGGGGCGGATCCGGCGAGCGGGCCGCCCGCGCGGCGGCGACCGACGGCGCTGACCCGGATCGCGGTGCTGAGCGTCCGCTCGTGCGGACCCTGAGGCAAGGCTGCCCGCCTGACCCAGGGTCGCAACACGCTCTCCCGATGCTCCGCAGTCCCGTGAGCCGATCCTGCCCCGGGACGACCACTGACGTCTGCGAGGCGGTCGGCGGACACCTCGCCGTGCTGCGCGACGCCGGCCTGGTGGCGCGCCGGCGCGTGGGACGCTCGGTCGCCTACGTCCGGACCCCGATGGGGGTGCGACTGGCCCGGTGACGGCCAGGCTCACCGTCATCCATGCGCGCGCGACGCGCATCGGTAGGAACGCTCCGGCGGCGGGCCAGGCAGCTTCGCGCGCGACCACGAGCGCGCCTCCGACGCCGGCGGATCGACCCCACCGGGCGCGGGCGATGTCTCCACCACCGTGACGCGCGGGAAGGCGCAATCGCGCGATCGGGTGGAACAACTCCCGCGTGGCGGACCCGGCCTAGAGCGCTTCCTCGGCTGGTTCGTGGTGTGCCGCTACCCGAACGCCAGCCGGGACGCGACAATCCTGCCAACGCCGTCCGCACGCGCCGAGAGCTGTCGATTCCCAGAAGCCCAATCTGGTGAACGTCCCCGGAACAGCCCGGCATACAGACACCCCAAGCGCGAAGATTCGCGGAAGCTACTCAGTCCCGCTTCCATGACCCGACGATCATCTCGCGGCTGGCCACGAGCGTCCTGGTCCGCGCGGATGGGGGGCGGCTGCTTTAGCTGCGCGAGCGCTAGCCAGCGCCGCCGCTGACCAGGTGCCCGCTCGCCCCGACCAGCCATGCCACAACCGCGATCATCCCGATCAGCGCGGCCAGCGAGCCGGTCGAAGACTCGGAATCGACACGCAAGTAGACGAGACAGCGCGCTGGGCACTGCGGCCGCAACACGAGGAAGCATCGCAAGCCCACTGCGTTCATGTTGCTGCCGCCCGGCTGGTCGTTCGTACGATGCGAGCGTCTCGGCGGCCGGGCGTCTGGCTGTGATGCCGAGGGCTGCACGCGTGAGACGATTCTCACGCGCGGCGGGTGAGCCACATGATGCCGCCGATCACAGCAAGGACGATCGCCGCGAGGATTGCGAGGGCGATGATCGCGGCGCCGATCACTATCCACGTCACGCTCGACTTCGACGGGCCGAGAGCGATCTCCTGACCGAGATTCCGTAGCACCGTGAAACGCCACCGGCCGCTCGTGGGCAGCGTGACCTGACCAAATATGTCGGCACTGTTGCCAATGCCGGTCGTAAAGCCGAGTATGCCCGAGGTGCCTGAAACAACGGGCTTCTGGCCGGTTTCTACGTCCCTGACCATGACGTCTCCAGGGGCGACGTGGCTCGATCCGGTCCTCCACAACGTGTAAGAGCCGGCGGACAGCTGGTAGGTCGCAGAGCCCGGCGTCGAGAACGAGCGGTTCGCGTCCGAGCCCCAGTCCCGGGCGCTGCTGGTAAACCAGGCCGCCACGACGACGAGGATGCCGACACCCGCGATGAGCAGCGCGATCACTCCAGGCAGGCAGCCCGCGCGTCTACCCCGCCTAGTCGACATGGGCGCGTTCACCGACACTGCGTCTCGTCCAGCCTTCGGTTGTTGTCGCGGCCGCGCAATGCTGCTCCCTCCCCATCTCTGTCTCGAGAGCACTATGTGAGACGGCGCTCGGGATGACGGACGACTGAGTTCGAGCGATGCGGCCACACACGCCCGTATCCCGCGCGAGGGACAGCCTGAGTTGGAGGATGTCCCGGGGGCTCGTAGAACTTTGAGCTGACGGTGGCTTCTCCGGCCCGTCCGCTCCTGATCGGAGCGCGGCGCGCGATCGGGCAAAGATCAAAGGAGGAACCGCCGTGACGTGCACTGTACCGGTCGCTGAGGCGATCAACGATTGGCGGTGCTCCCGAGCGCGTGCGGGAGGTGTTGGGACAGCTGGTCGGGCTAGCAACCGGGATTGCTGGCGCTTGCCGACCCCCAGCCAGCGTTGCCCGATGTCCCTAGGTAAGCGTCGCGCCAGCAGACCTGGCCTGATTGGAGCTCGGTTGTGTCGGGTTCATTCGGCTCTCCTCTCCGTTTGGGGGTGACTCAACGGTGAGGAGAGCGTGATCTGGATGTCGGCGCAGCAGAGGTAGATCAGGGCGATGACGGCGTCCGCCGTGTGGAATCCGTAGGCGCGGCGTGAGAGGAGTCTGGCCCGCATCCGTTGCTCAAGGTCGCCTTGATCGCGGCGAGGACGCCAGCCTTGTGGTGGCGGATCGTGCGGGCAAGATTGACGAATGTTTTGAGGCGGGAGCGCGATGCCCACGCCAGCCATCCATCGAGCCGATCGTGCCGAGCCGTAAATGACCGCCACAGGGGGCGGGTGGCTGAGATCATGGGTGGCGATACATCGATGGTTGCCATGGTGCAGCACCAAACGGCGGCGCGGACCCCCCGGAGCTGGGATGGCTTCTTGCCCGACGACGTGCGCTCACGAGCTCTCGGGTTTCATTCCGGGTGGTCCCCGAGATTTGTTCCGGCCTACACTTTGCACGTCGCCTCGGCCGCAGCCGCCTGCCTGCCGGCGGTCAGGAGTTAGTCGGCCATTCTCACTCGCGTCATTGTCGTGCTCGACCCGGCGGTTGACGTGCGCTTGCCCGACTGCTTGGATGTCTCCGGTGCAGTTCGAGGGGAACGGTCGGGGGTTGATGGGCCGCTCGGGGCGAGTCCGGGTGCTCCGTCACGCTGGGGTGGGACGCCTTCGAGCTGCGTCGGCGGTCTGTGTTCTGAGCGCGGTCGTCGCGGCGTGGTCGTTAACTGCATCGATGGCGGCACCGGTGCGAGCGCCGCGCGAGGAGGACACGTTCTTGGTCGCGACGCCATTGTCGTCTCCTCACCCGGTGTTGGGCGCTGACGATCGCACCCATCTGGTCTATGAGCTGTTTGTTTTCAACCCCACCCGGTCGGTGATGAGGCTCAAGGAACTGCAGATACTCGATGCCAGCAGACATGATGCGGTGATTGGCACCGAGGAGGGGTCGGGGATCGTAGCCAAGCTGTCGGAGGTGGATCTCGACGGACGCGGCGGGCCGGGTAACGCTTGCGGGAACACCTTGAGATTGGGACCGCACGAATTTAGCTGCCTGTTTCTAGATGCCACCTTCCCCAGGGGAGCGCGTGTCCCCCGCCGCCTGGAGCATCGCTTCGCGTTCACGCTCACCCCGCCTGCGGAGGGTCGCCCGTCCACAGACATCGCGGTTACCGGGCGCGTGCGGGTGGCGCACGACTCGCCGGTGATAATCGGGCCGCCGCTCGCGGGCGGGCGGTGGGTGGTGGGCGAGGGCTGTTGCTCCCCTCCTTCTCACCACGTCGCCTACGTCGGGGCGGTCAACGGCGCGTTCTCTAACCCCCAGCGGTTCGCGATCGACTTCGTTCAGCTAGACCCGAGCGGGAAGCTGTACTCCGGCTCGATCTCCGACCTTCGCAGCTACCACTTCTTCGGAGCGCCGCTCCTGTCTGTCGCCGCCGGTGTCGTGGTGGGCCTACAGGATGGACTGCCGGAGGAGACACCCCCAAAGGGCATATCACCTGTCACCGCGCAAAACTTCCTTGGTAACTATCTGGTGATCAACATCGGCGGCGGACACTTCGCCGGCTACGCCCACCTCCAGCCCGGCAGCCTGCGAGTTCACCTCGGTGAGCACGTCAGACAGGGCCAGGTGATCGGTTTGCTCGGCAATACCGGGAACTCGGATCTCCCGCACCTTCACTTCGAGATCATCAGCGGCCCCGGCGTGGCAACCTCCGACGGCCTCCCGTTCGAGTTTCGCTCGTTCGTGTCCGAGGGGACGATTACGTCCTCCATCTTCGAGCTGGCCGCCGGGCGTCCGGCAGCCATCGGTCCAGTCAGCCGTGGCCTCCATCGCCGCCAGATGCCACTCCTACAAGAAGTAATCGACTTTCCCGCATCGACCCGCTGAATACCGCGACCTCGCATCCATGCCGTCGAGAATTCTGGGTAGTGCGGCTGTGGTCACGGGGATGCGCGAGCTGCTCAGCTGCGGTTCGCAGCCCGCCCGTGCGCCTGTGGCCAACCGCTGGTAACTGGGCTTACGTTGGGTCGTCGTCGCGGCCGCGTCTCTGTTGCCAGTGGGGTGTTGGAACCGTAGGCTGCGCTCGTAGTTTCAGCTCTCGCGCCGGTCGCGCGGTCGCTTTCTGTCTCGGCGCCGGGGGGCGGAGGTCACGCGGGGCGGTGCCACCACGCGAGGAGGAGGAAGCGAATGATTGGCAAACGCGCGGTTCGGATTGCGATGTTCGCTTTGCTGATGGCAGCTGGTTTGTGCGTGGTCGCCGCTGGCGCGGTGGCGCGGATCCCGCCGCTGGAGGGGACGCCTGGGGAGGTGACCGCGATTCAGGTGAGCGCTCCGGGTCCGCCGCGATACGTGTTTGGCAGCGACGGGCGCGAGCACGTGGACTACGACCTGGTGATCACCAACGCGTTCACGGCGGAGGTCACGCTGAAGTCGCTAACGGTGACGAGCGCCGGTAAGACGTTGCTGGAGCTCACTGGCGAGGCGCTTGCTTCGCATACGCATCAGATCATCGCCGGCGAGCCGTCGGCGCGGATCCCCGCTTCCTCGACGGTGGTGACGCTGGTGGACGTGGTCATGCCTTCCTCCGCCGGGCGGACCGCGCCCCGGCGGCTGTCTAACCAGATCGAGTACACGATCCCCCCGGGAGCCCTGTTCAGGGAGGCGATCGGGAGCACCACCGTCCATGGGCCCGTGTTGCGGACCACGCGGCGAGCGCCGGTGCTGATCGCCTCTCCGCTGCGCGGGTCAGGGTGGGTGGCCGCCAACGGCTGCTGCGCGGATCCAACCTCGCGTCACCGCAACCTAGTGCTATCAGCCAACGGGAGCTACGTCACCCCGGAGCTGTTCGCGATCGACTGGGCTCAGGTGGTCAACCGCTCTTTCTTTCGCGGAGACGGCAAGCAGCTAAGCGACTATCCCGATTTCGGCGCTCCAATCTACGCCGTGGCCAACGGCACCGTGGTCTCGACGATCACCGACCGGCCCGAGGTGGCCCCGTTCGCGCCAGAGAGCGGCAACCCGACAGTCCGCACGCCGAAGGATTTCAGCGGCAACGAGGTAATCGAGAGAATCAGACCGGGCTTGTACGCGGCCTACGAGCACCTGCAAACCGGCTCGGTCATGGTCACACCCGGCCAGCATGTCCGCGCCGGCCAACCGATCGCAATGCTCGGCAACACCGGCAACACCACGTTTCCACACCTTCACTTCGGCATCCAAGACGGCCCAGACGTCCTGACCTCAAACGCGCTGCCGTTCGAGATCGATCACTTCACGCTGGAAGGGAACATAACCCCCGCCTCGACGCTTACCAATGTCGTCATCGCCGGCCCGTCGCGACCGCAGCGACGCGCCGAACCTCTGGTGGGCTCGGTATGCTCGTTTGCCGGCTGACCGGTAGCCCCGCACGCGAGCGTGGCTCTGTCAGGGCGAAGCACCAAGTGACCGCTGGGCGGTGACGTGCTTGCCCCACCTCGTGCCGGGCGGCCGGCACACGGCCGCGACGGGCGACTTGGTGGGCGCCGTACACGCGTCGGCGATCTATGGCTTCTCCCCACGAATCTGCCGATCACGCTCCACGCGTTCCAGTTCGTGGGACGCATGCGTCGGCCTGTTTCGATTTCAACGCGCATGTCAACTGTTTGTCGGTGGTGTGGCGCATCGTGTGCACCGGTCACACACATTACCGGCGAGCGGAACTCGGGTACGTTTCAGTATCGAGCGAGTTTCATCGAGGCCTTTCATCTACAGCACGCGAGCGTCGATTCATAATCTCCCCTTACGCGCCTGAGTGATCCGCGTGGCCGGAGCCTCTCGTGACACTTCTGGTGATGGCGGAGCCGCTGGCGGTATCCGCTGTCGCCGCCGCCAAGGTGCGCACAATCAAGCTGCCCGCGTACACGAAGACCTTCAGAATCATTGTCGGCGTTGCCACCGGTGTCCATGACCTGCGCTACACGCCGGGGGCCGTCCGCGCCGTCACCGAGCACCACCTATGCACGGTCAACCCGCCGGGCGGGAGCACCGCCCAGTGCACCGACGCCTACAAGCTCAATGGCGGCACGATCACCCGCATCACACCGTCAACGTCGATACGGACAGCTACCACTGTTTCTGCCAGGGCACCTCCTGGAGGAGTCGGTATGCCGACGCGAACGGAACCGTCCGGACCGACAACCTGATGGGCTGCGTGAGTGCGGTTTCGCCGTCATCGATTACGCGGCAACCGTGAGCGCCGAGATGGCGCTTGGGGTCGTGCGCTTCACGCGGCGATGGTTAGGCGCAGATGCTCCCGCTCAGGCCCGTCGCCGGCCTCGACGGGTTCCGGGAAGAGCCTCAGCAGCAGCGCGTCGATCGCGTTAGCGTGGCCTCCTGGCGCGTGTGGCCCTGGCTGTGGACCCCCGTGACCTCCGGAATCCACGCGATCACTCAGCCATCCTGGCCAGGCTCGTGGACGATCGTTAGGTCGAGCGACTCGCTAATTACCACCAACGGTACTCCGACGGTGGCCGCTGTCTGGAGGATGTCCGGCTACGCCCACATCCGCTGGCAGCCACCCCAGCGGGCGAGCTCGCGCACGTCGAAGTAGGCATATGCGGAAGTTCGGGAGCTCCCCCGGCGGCCATTACCTCGCGTGTCCGGGTCATGGTGCGACCTCGTGTTGCTTTTGACCCCAGGATGCACGCCAGGTGAACCCGCAAGATCTATCCGGGCCCGCTCGCCCGAGGCATGTAGGTTCACAGCCCTTGTGATCGCGGATATTGGCTGGTAGGCTTGGGCACAAGCGTGGATTTGAGGGGGACGAGGATGGTTTGTGGGGGGCGGGGATCTCGGAGTCGCGACCGTGGTGTTGTCCGCGAGCGCGGGCGGTCGTGGTCCGTCCTCGAGTCGCGCGGACGAAGGCGTCAAGCCTGCGGCGTCGCGGTGCTCGTCGTGGAGGTTCTGTTGCTCTTCAGCTTCGCGGTCGCGGCGGACGCGAGCAAGAACCCGCAGAGCATAGGGTTCGCGGCCCATCTGGCGACGCTCGATCCTGGCGCGCGAGCCGATGCGACAACGATCGTCGGTACGGGCAACGGGCAGATCATCTACGGGGTGCCGGGCCGAACGAATTTCATCGCCGCGCTTGGCTCAGATGAGACCGTCTTCGGTGGTGATCGAAACGACCAGCTCGGTGGCCGTGGAAATCACGTAACGATCGTCGCGGGTAATGGCAACGACCTGATCTATGGCGGTCCTGGCGGGACCTTGATTGGCGGTACGGGTCGCGACGTGCTGGTAGAGACCAAGCCAGACGCCTCGATCATCGTGAAGGGCAGCAAAAACGAGGTCGCGGTGACCGGCTCGCACGATCGAGTGCTCTGCGTGCCGGGGATTCGTGATGATGTTATCTATGCGGGTGCGAGCGATACAGTCAGTAACACGTGTCGGGCGGACCACGCTCGCGTCCTGCGGGCCGGCGCGCTGCGCCACGCGAGTGCGGTTTTGCGGTCAACGGCGAGCGGCGCGATCACCGGAGATGGCAGCAACGACCACCCGTTCACCGCGTCCTGTGACGACCCGCAGCATGTGGATTGCACCGTGTCCGCGTTCCCGTCGCGCACACTGACAGGTTCGTGGCAGAGCGAGTACGTGCCCGCTTATGAGTGTCCTGTGGACCACCCGTATCTTCTCGATCACGGGTATGCGCCGTTTGGTACCTCGCTCCCGCACGGGGTTGAGATCCGCGAGGATGCCACGGTTTGGGGGATCGGCATCAGTATCAGCGGCGTGCTGGAGAGGAGCGATCAGAAGTTCTCGTTCTTTAGTGGAACGGCGACGGGTGATTCCGCCTCGAGCGCGACCAACGCGATCTGGGATGGAACCCATTGGTACCAGGTGGTTCTGCACTGCACGTCGGACCGCTGCCACGGCGGGGACCTCGTCGGGCCACCTCCAGATTGCGGCGGCGGGGCGGTCGACGATCGCGCGCGGCAAGCGCGCGTGGCACCGCCAACTCGCAGGGGGCTAGCAGCCCACCTGGCGGGCCTTGATCCGGGCGCACGAGTCGATGGCAACACGATCGTCGTAACGGGGGACGGGACCACGGTCTTCGCGGTTCCGCACCGGCCTAACTTCATCATCGGCTTGGGATCGAATGAGAAGATCTACGCTGACGGTAGGGCGAGCGACGAGGTTGGTGCGCTCGGGAGCGACGTGACCATCCGGGCCGGCGCCGGCAACGACGCACTCTACGGCGGTCCCGCGGGGACGCTGATCGGCGGCGCGGGCCGCGACCTGCTCGTCGACACAAAGGCCGACGCGACCGTCCTGATCCGTAGCCGCGGCGACGAGGTCGTGGTCGCCGGCCACAAGGACAAGGTCCTGTGCTCGCAGGGGGCCCGCAGGGATCTCATCTATCGGGGCGCGGGCGACCCGGTCGGTAGAACCTGCGGCGCGGACCACGACCGAGTGCGATCCGACCAGAGACTGCATGATCCGGGACTCGCGAAGGTGGCTGCGGCAGCGACGATTACCGGCGACGGCACGAACGCGAATCCGTTCCGCGCCGACTGTGACACCTTCGACAAGACGGGGTGCACTGTAACGTCGTTCCCGGAGCGCCATCTGAACGGCCTCTGGGCGAACGACAGCGTGCCGTCGTATCGCTGCCCCGAGTCCGACCCATGGCTTTACAACCAGAACTACGCGCCCGCCGGCACCACAATCTCCCGCGGCGTGGAGATTCAGGAGGACTGGGGGACGCCATGGCCGATCGGCATCAGCATCACAGCCACGCTCAGTAGCGGGGGCCTCCTCGGCCATCCGGAGGCGACCGAGACCGGGTTTCCAAACTCAAGCGCTACCAACTGGACCGTCGGTGACCACTGGTATAAGGTGATCCTTCACTGCACGCACTTCGACAACCTTGCCGCTCCGCCAGGAGGCGTCGGCCTGGGGTAGCGGGGAGTTCTTGGTATGCAGGCTGAGACGACGGTCGGTGTTGGGGCGTGGGGTTGTGGTGTGGCCGATCGCGGCCTGCGTCGTCGCCGCGGCGCTTGAGCCCCCACCAGACCGGCTCGTGGCCATAGCACTCGTAGTGGCTTTGTGCACTTCGCGGATCAGCGCGAGCAGCGGCTCGTCCTCTCGCTGACGGGCGGACGGCTCGCCAGACGCGCGCTCATAGTGAGCGGACGCTGACACGCCATCGTCTGGCAGATCGGCTTGACCCCGAAGCGCTCGCGATGGCTGTCGACGAACGCGCTCACTTCGGTCGGTCCGGGCCGAGCTCCCTCGCCTCGGTGGTCATAGACCTCGCCTATCCGCGCCCAGCCGCCGCCAGAGCGGACGCCCAAACGACGCAGATCGGCGTGCGCGTCTGCGTTGAGACTCAGCGAACGCCGCGTAGACCCGAGCCTTGTGATGATGGTGCCCGGGAGTTATGGTGTCGGGGGAGCCGTCGAGAGAGCGAGAGGGGTAGGTGGCATGCAGGCTGAGGCGACGTTCGTAGTCCGCGCCCCCGGCCGTGGTGCGGGCCGGTGGTGGTCGTGGTGGGTGGCGTCGTTGGCGACGCTAGCGGTGGCGGGAAGCTGGTTGGCGGCCTCCTGGTAGCCGGCACCCCGGGTGACCTCTGGCGGGGCGGTGCCGGCGGATCGGACGGTCGGGTTGGGTGCACTTTCGCGGCTATCGGTGCAGGCGCAGTCGGCGATCTCCTCAGCGGTTGGGGCGGGAGATCCGCGGTTTGAGCCAAGGCGTCGGGCGGGCGGGTTTACGCTTGCCGGCGGTGGCGTCACAGCGGGGCTTGGCCGCGGCGGAGTGAGCGTCGGTGGCGGCGGAGAGCGCTTGTCGCTGGGGCTTGCCGGGGTTGGACGCGGTGCTCGCGTGTCGCCGCTGCCGGCGGTGGCGCCGCGGGTGCGCGCTGACCGGGTGGTGTATCTGCGCGGCGACGGGGTCCGCGAGTGGTATGCAGCGGGCCAGCTGGGGGTCGAGCAGGGGTTTGCGCTCGCGCGCCGCCCAGCTGGGCGGTCGGGTGCGGTGAGCCTCGAGCTGACGATCGCCGGGTTGCGCGCACGGCTACGCGGGTCGGGGGTGGAGTTCCTGGCGCGCTCGGGGCAGGTGGCGCTGCGCTACGGAGGAATGGTGGCGCTTGATGCTCGGGGGCGGCGGCTGCCGGCGTGGCTCTCGCTCTCAGGCTCGCGCCTGGCGTTGCAGGTGGCCGACGGCGGCGCCCGCTATCCGCTGCGGATCGACCCCCTCGTCCAGCAGGCTGAGCTTATGCCGGACGGTGCTCTCCACTTTGGGTGGTCAGTAGCGGCCGACGGGAACACGATCGTCGTCGGCGCACCGGGCACGATGGTCGGCAGCCACGGCTTGCAGGGGGCGGTGTACGTGTTCGTGGGCAGCGGTGGCGTTTGGAAGGAGCAGCAGGAGCTGACCGCACGCGACGGCGCCACCTCGGATCAACTGGGCAACTCGGTCGCGATCTCCGGCGACACGGTGGTGGCCGGTGCGTGGGGCGTGCGGCGTGGCGAGAACTCCTACCAGGGGGCGACATACGTGTTCGCACCGGCGGCGGTGCGGCTCGGGTCGACGGCGCCCGCTGGGCCGCCGAAGCTGCGGCTCGTTGTCACCGGACCCCGCACCGTAACCGCCGGGCGGATCGCCCGTTATCGCATCATCCTGAGCGTCACCCAGACCCGCAACCGGCGTGCGTCCCCGGTGAGAAACGTGCAAGTTCGGAGCACGCACGCTGGGCGCCCAGTGGGCCGCTGGCTGTTCCCGACGCTGCCGCTCGGCCGCTCACGCGCGCTCCACCTGAAGGTAACGGTCCCGAGCGGCGCGCGTGGGCGTTTCTGTATCACCACTGACGCCACCGCGAAACGTGCTCGCGGTGCGTCCCTCAGGTACTGCGCACCGATCGCCACGTAGCGTCGATCGACATCAGGCCCGACGCAGGCCCACAGCACCTCTGCCATGGGACCGCCACGCCGGCGTGGGGACCGACAAGGTCAGAGCTGACTGGCGAGCAGTTGCCGCTGGCCAGCGCACCGACCGGCTTGAGCTCCCCGACCTGGTTGCACGCTAAGAACTGACTGAACTGAGAGCACTTCGTCGGGCTCCAGCAGCGCCGGCTGAGCAACAGCTTCGCAACTGGCCGAGAACCGCGGGCGGCGGCCGGAGGCTCACCTCTACGGCGGATAATTCCTGGTGGGCGATCTGGCGTCGTAGCTCGGCGCGCGCGAGCTTGACCTCCTTCGCGCGGGCGAGGCTCGCATACGACTCTGCTCGATAGGGATCGCCTTCGGCTGCACCTCCTACCTCCTTCGGAATCTCGACGCTGGTTAGGAACGGGACGTACGTGATGGACTCGTGCTGGCTACCGAGGATCCCCGCCAGTTCGCGCTGGTGACGGGCATTGCGACCCGTTCTCGCAAATGCATGATTCAGGTTCCTGTCCGGGGTCTGGGGCGTCGCAACGGTCTTGTGGGTACGGACGAACGTTCACGTGGTCGTGCACGGTGCCGCGACGGCTGTGATCAGCGGAGTCGCCGCTCTTGCGCTTCTGTGACTTCTGGGCAGCATGGAGGGACTCGAGGTGTCCGTGATCGACTGCGGCCCGTGCCATACCGCCGGCTCGCTCGCCTCATGAAATCCCGGGCGTGTTAGCCGGAACGCGGAGTAGCTGCAAGCACCGCGTGGCACCCGCGGCAGTGGCGAAGCACCGTTGCCTACGGTGCCAAGCAGTCACGATGCCGACATCGCCAACCGCCGGCCGGGCAGCTGCTTCCGGACAAAGGAGCCACGCTTGAGCCGGCGCGCAGGAATACCCGCGCGAACAGGAACGCAGGTCTCGGCCGTCGAGCGTCGTGAGTCTCGCAAATCGCCAACCGCAGTCGATCGCCGGGGCCTGGCGTCTGCCCTGCAACCGTGACGATGCAGGCCCTCACTTGCCGGCAAAGGGGGTTCATCGCTTGGCGCTGTGGGCGGCCGTTGTCGGGGTGAGGCAAGGGGTCTTGTCGAGCGTGCGTGTGTCGATGTGTGTAGAACTCGAGGATGCAGAGATCGCGAGTGGGGCGCGTCGCGCGGGCGGGCTGAGTGAGCTCCGGGGTGCGTTCTGGGGAGCTGTTCGCGGCTCTGTCGTTGGCCACGGATCTGGGGACTGGGCAGCCTGGTGAGCACGGGCTTCGAACGTGTTTGCTCGCGGTCGAGCTCGCGAGGCTCGCCGGGCTCGAGGGCGAGGAGCTGGAGGATGCGTTCTATCTCGGGTTGCTGCACTCGATCGGGTGTACGGCTGACGCGCCGGTGACCGCGCGAGCGTTCGGCGACAACGTCGCGCACAAGGCGGCGTTCACGCTGATCGACCCGGCGCGGCCCGTGGAGATCGCGACGTACCTGTGGCACAACGTGTATCCAGCTGCTCCGCGGCCCCAACGGCTGAAGGCGTTCCTTGCTGCGGTCGCCGCCGGTCCAGGGTTCGCGCGGGTCAATCTGCGTAGCCACTGCGAAGTTGGCGAGCGGTTGGGACATCGGCTGGGGTTGCCGGACCGTGTGTGTGAGGGGCTGTGGTTCGTGTTCGAGCGTTGGGACGGGAAGGGGATGCCCAGGGGCGTCGCTGGGGAGGGGATTCCGAGGGCGGCCAGGATCCTCCATGCGGCGCGGGACGCGTCGGCGTTTGCGGCGGCGGGCGGGGAGGAGATGGTGGTGGCGATGGCGGAGCGGGGCGAGGGTACGCGCCTGGACCCGGGGCTTGCTGGGCTGGTCTGCGATCGCGGTCGAGTTGCTCGAGCGTGTCGAGAGCATCGATGCGTGGGACGGTGTGGTGGCGCTCGAGCCGCGGCCGCGAGTGTTCGTTGGTGACCGGCTCGCGGAGGCCTGCCGCGTGGTCGCGGACTACGCCGACCTGACCTCGTACGGAACGCCCGGTCACTCGCGGGCGGTCGCTGAGGTCGCCGAGTCCGCGGGTTGGCGGCTCGGGTTCGACGCCGACGCGATCAGCGATTTGCGCTGCGCTGCTTGGCTGCACGACCTCGGTCGAGTGGCTGTTTCGAGTGCTGTGTGGGAGAAGCCCGGGCCGTTGACTGGCGGCGAGTGGGAGCAGGTGCGCGTGCACAGCTACCAGAGCGAACGGCTGCTGGCGCGGATCGGGGCGCTCGCCGAGCTCGCGCGCACGGCGGCGTCCGATCACGAGCGGCTGGACGGATCTGGCTATCACCGCGGCCTGTCCGCGCCGCAGCTGGCGCCTGCCGCGCGCGTGCTGGCGGTCTCCGATGCCTGGTGTGCGATGACCGAGCCCCGCGCATACCGGCCCGCCCTGCCGGGCGCTGAGGCGGCCGAGGTGCTTCGCGGACAGGCACGGGCGGGGAGGCTTGCCGGCGAGGCTGTCGATGCTGTGCTCCAGTCAGTCGGCGAGCGCGCTGCACCGCTGGTCGAAGCGCCCGCCGGCCTGACGGCTCGGGAGCTCGACGTGTTGCGGCTGCTCGCGCGCGGGCTGACGAACAAGCAGGCGGGGCAGCAACTGGAGATCTCCCCCAAGACCGTGGGGCGTCACGTCGAGTCGATCTACTCCAAGATTGGCGCCTCGACTCGCGCCGCTGCGGCACTGTTCGCCGTCGAGCACGATCTGCTGCGTACCTGACCTGCGAGCCACCGGATGGAGCGTTTGCCCCATGTGCAGCACGGGCCGGCTCCATATCGTCGTGGCATCAACGACGAGGAGGATCGAGTGCCGACTGACACCGAATATGCTGCGCACGGTCACCTCACCGCAGACGACGATCTGGCGTTTGCCGGTGTGGCCCGACTTGGCGAGCTGGTAGCCGTGGGCCAGGTCACGCCCCGGGAGCTGACCGAGTTTTACCGAGCGAGGATCGAACGGCTCGATCCGATGCTTGGGGCGTTCATCTCGATCCGTCCGGAGCAAGCGCTGAGGGAGGCCGACGCCGCTCTCGTGCGGCTACGTGCCGGTGAGCGTGGGCCGCTGCTCGGGATCCCGACTGCGATCAAGGACAACGTCGACCTTGCCGGCGAGCCGACCACGCACGGCAGCCGAGGACCCGCTGCGGCCGCGACGGCCGACGCCGAGGTCGTTCGGCGTCTGCGCGCGGCCGGCGCGGTCGTGCTCGGAAAGACCGCGTTGTGCGAACTGGCTGCCTGGGGGCACTTCACCGCGTCGGAGGCGTGGGGGATCACGCGCAACCCGTGGAAGCGTGACCGCAGCCCTGGAGGATCGAGCGGCGGCAGCGCCGTGGCCGTCGCTGCCGGCCTGGTGCCAGTCGCGCTTGGCTCTGACGGTGGCGGTTCGATCCGGATCCCGTCGGCGTTCTGCGGGCTGTTCGGACTCAAGCCGCAGCGGGGACGGATCTCGCTCGCGCCGATGGGAGACCACTGGTACGGGTGCACGGTATTCGGCGGCATCGGCCGCAGCGTGCTCGACGTTGCCCTGTTCGACGATGTGATCCGCGACCCGAGACCCGCCGGTGCTCTCGGACCATCCGAGCCCGAGATCCCCTTCGCAGAAGCCGCCGTCCGTGAGCCAGCGCGGCTGCGGGTTGCCGTCTCACTGACACCAGCGATCCCGGGGGTCAAGCCCTCGCCGGAGGCGATCGCAGCGGTAGGGCAGACCTCGGCGCTGCTGCGCTCGCTCGGTCACACCGTGTCCGAATACAAGCTCGCCCATCCGCAACTACTGACGACGTTCACTCCACGCTGGGCCGCCGGGATCCGCGACGACGCGCAGGCCCAGATCGACGGGCTCGAGCACCGGACGCACCGGATGGCGGCCCTCGGACGGCGGCTCGGCGGGCGAGCGCTGCAGCGCAGCATCGATCGTGAGACAGCCCTCGCCGGCCGTCTCAACGCGGTATTCGAGGACCACGACCTCGTCATGACCCCGACCACCGCCGCACCCCCACCCCCGGCCGAGATCTCGCGTCACGCCGGCGCGCTTCGCACGTTCAACCAGGGCAGCCCCTACGTGTGCTACACGCCGACCTGGAATTACGTCGGCCAACCAGCAGCGTCGATCCCAGCTGGCTTCGACAACAACGGACTGCCGATGGCGATTCAGCTCGCAGGGCCACCAAACAGCGAGACGACAATCATCTCGCTCGCCGCCCAACTCGAGAACGCCCGCCCCTGGAAGCAACGGCACCCAACCCTCACCCCCGACCCACCGGACCAGCACGGCGCGCCAGCCCTCCCGTAGCCCGAGTCCGCACTCCTCCCAACCACCCACAACAAAGGAGCCGTGCAGTGAGCCAACAGGAGAACCTCAACACAGTCCGGGCGATCTACGACGCAGTGGGACGCGGCGACGTCGCAGCAATCCAAGATCGCGTCACCGATGATGTCAACTGGGCAGCCCAAGCGGGCAGCAACGCAGCCCCATGGTACGGACAGCGAACCGGCAAAGCAGGCGTCGCGAGCTTCTTCACAGACCTCGCCCAGAGCATCGAGATAACGGAGTTCGTGCCACACAGCTTCGCCGCCGGCGAGAACGACGTCCACCTCCTCGTCGACTTCGCCTACCGATCGATAACCACCGGGCGAGAAGCGTCGATGACGATGCACCACTACTGGCGCATCCGCGAGGGCAAAATCGAACACTTCCGCGGCAGCGAGGACACCGCGCTGACAGCCCAGACCCTCGCCAGCTGACGATCACACGACCCGGCTTGCATACCAAGCGGCCGCGCGTGATGCGGAAGCGCGACCGGATCCGCCGACACGGTCTCGGCTAGGACCCCTGCTGCGCTGCTCGCAAGCCCCGCCCGCACATCCGAGTCGCGCACCTCCTATGTGCTCATTGCGGTACCCAGCGATCCGCGAGGGAGCTCTCCTTCTCGCCGTCAGCAGGACTGTGCGGCTCGGTCAGAATGTATGAGGCGCTTGACGCCGCCTCTGGGGTCCATGAGGATGGGCTGACATTGGCGGCGACTTGGAGGGCGAAATGCCTGATGGGCTGATCTTTGGAGTTCGACGGTGTCGGGCGCGAGCAGTACGAGGCGGTCAACGCGCGACTGGGAATCGACATGGACAGCGGCCAAGGTGACTGGCCGACTGGGCTGGTGTTCCACGCCGGCGGCGGGAAAGCCGGCGGCTGGGTAGTCTTCGAAGTCTGGGAATCCAAAGAAGCACAAGGACAGTTCATGAACGAGCGATTGGGGCGGGCACTCGACGAAGGCGGCATCACCGAGCCCCCAGCACGCGTCGAATGGCTCGACCTCGCTGCCGCTCATAACCCGGGCGGCTGAGAGCGCCGCAGCAGTTGCCCGCAACCGAGCGCCGGGCGCGACGCGCCCGCATCGCGATCGGTGAGGGACGGCCCATACGACGCGGTCGCTGCGCTCGGCGCCTGACCAACCGGCGAAAGCCGCGGGGCGGACGCCACCGGAACTCCGCCCTTCATGACCGAGGGCGCGCGTTTGGCACGCCGGCAGCGCCCCCTTCGCGCTCAACCGAAGAACGCGCAAACGCGGTCCTGCTTCTGCTTGGCCCGGGATGGAGATGCACCGATCGGATGCCAGCGCTCCAAATCCTGCTCAGATCCGGAAGCGGCGCCGATCAGCGCGGCATTGCCAGAGATGGCCGTTTGGCCGCCAAGCTGCAAGCGCCTTGCAATGGGCATCTGCATCAGCGGATCGTCGATCGGGCGTATGCCGGCTTGGGCATCCGCTCAATTGACGAGCGCCGGTCGACGTGGTCGTGCGTGCTGGTTAGGCTCTGCGCCGCTCGACGTCGCGGGGCGGCGCGGGCCCGTGAAGACCAACCGAGGAGGAGCAACATGTCCGCAGAGGACAACCTCGCCACCGTCAAGGCGATCTACGAAGCGTTCGGCACCGGCGACGTTGAGACGATCCTCGACGCGGTCGCCGACGATGTCGACTGGGCGGTCGATGCTGAGCCGGTCGCGCCGTGGTACGGACAGCGAAACGGCAAGGACGGCGTCGGGAGTTTCTTCGCCGACCTCGCCAGCTCGACCGAGGTCCAGGACTTCGCTGTTGGAGGGCATGGGCGCCAGCGACAACGAGGTCTTCGCTTTCCCGCGCTTCGCCGTTCGCATGAAGGCCACCAGCCGGGAGGCATCGTTTCACCTGCACCACTACTTCCGCTTCGGGGACGACGGCAAGATCGAGTTCTACCGCGGGTCGGAGGACTCAGCACAGGTGGCACAAGCTCTAGCTGGCTGAGAGTGTTTCGCCACCCCGCCGCGCTGGACAGAGGAGGCCGGTCGAAACGATGCTTGGTGGCGGATCGCGGCCGGGTGTCGGTGCCGGTCCAGAGGAAGTGGTCGCCGCCGTCATCGATCTCCCTGACGCCCCTGCTTTCATCCCCGGAGGCGACTGGTCCGGCTTCCTGCGGTTGACCCGCCTCGCGCTCAACGCAGGTACCGCCTCCGCTCAGATTGCGAGCTTGCGCCTACACGAAGGGAGGGCCGTCGCCCCCGCTCGAACCGCGGTGCCGCAGCTCCCGCGCGTGAGCTTGTGTCGAACTCACAACACCGGCGATCGCTGGGTCCCGCCGGTCGGCCGCTGCTCCGCCAGGCGTTGCGAAAGCGCCGAGCGACCGCGATCTCACTGATGCTCGGGACGACCTCCAGCAGTGATCCGCGCGCGGCGCCGCGCTCCTGCTCGCCCAGTAGAAAGCAGTGGCCATCTCGCCAAGCGGTCGACGATCCAGTCCCGCCCCAACGCGGGCTGACGCGATCGCGCCGCCGCACGATCGCTTTCCTACGAGGCCGTTGCGCAAACCACCAAATACTCACTGCTCTAGTGATCGTGGGAGACCACCTCAGTAATTCCCCATATTCGACCCGTTCTCGCAATTATGCGCCGGGGATGGGGGTCATCAGCACGTGTTATCCGCCGACCAATTGATGAACCGGGTTTCTGATCGGTTTGTGCAACAGCCTCCTACGCCTGCGCCATCGAGCTGGCGATTGATTTTGGCGACGACGGAGGCGCCAGCGCGCTGACGGCGCGCGATTGCTTCGCCAGGGGGGCGATCGTCGGGCTCGGTCGTCCGACGGCGACTCCCTCGGCGATGAGGGGCTTGGTGCTCGTGGCCGCCAAGCTCGGGGGAGGGTGCCAGCCGAACCTGCTTCCGGGTTCTAGGAGCGAGCAGGAGTTTCGCCGCCCTGGAGACGCGTGTCCTTGTCCTGAAACGGTGACAGCCTAGGCCGGGAGCCGAGCGAGTATGCGACGAGCGGGCTGCCGCTCGCGCGAGAAAGCGAGGTCTGGTGTCCACTGTTGTGACTCGAGGCGAATGTCAAGATGGGGCAGGGTTCTGATCTGATGGGTACGGTTCGCAGCGACCAGCCGGCGAGTCCCCTGACGGCAGGCACCGCCACTTTCGTGGTGCTGTCGCTCGGTGTCGCCGTGGTGCTCGGCGACGCGGGTGTGGTGACGCTGGCGCTGCCGGAGATCTTGCGGGATTTCGGGGCTCAGGTTTGGGGGGTCGCGTGGGTTCTGATCGCGTTCAACCTGGTGCTCGCGCTGGTGGCGGTCCCGGCGGCGCGTCTGTGCGTGCGCGGAGATCCGGCGGTGGCGACCGCGAGTGGCGTCATTGGCTTCGCGGCGGCGACGACGGTGTGTGCCGTGGCACCGTCGCTGGGCGTGCTGATCGCGGCGCGGGCAGCGCAGGCGGCGGCCGGCGCGCTGGTGATCGTGGGAAGCCTCGAGCTGCTCGTTGCGGGCGCCGGGGTCGAGCGCGCGGGCGTGCGGCGGTGGGCCGCGGCCGGTGTCGCCGGGGCGGCGCTCGGTCCGGTGATCGGAGGGCTCCTGACCTCGGCGTTCTCGTGGCGGGCGATCTTCGTGGTGCAGATTCCGATCGTGCTGCTCGCGCTGCCTGCCGCGATCGCGCTGCGCGGCCGGGTGGAGCGGCGTCGGCCGACGCTCGACACGTCGCCGGACCGTCCGCACCTGCTGGCCAACCTGGCGCTGGCGCTGCTGTCCGCGGCGCTCACGGCGGCGCTGTTCCTGCTGGTGTTGCTGCTCGTGGACGGCTGGAGCCGCTCGCCCGCCGTGGCCGCGGTCGCCGTCACCGCGGTGCCGGTGGCGGCGCTGGTGGCCGGTCCCGTATTCCGGGGTCTGCGGGCCGGGACACGGTCAGAGGCGGTCGCTGGGTCGGTCTTGATCGCGGGCGGCCTGACCGGGCTCGCGCTCCTGCCCGGTTCAGAGCTCGTCTGGACGCTCGCGCCGCAGGTGCTCATCGGCCTCGGTCTTGGGCTCTCGGTCGACTCGCTGACCGCGGCCGCGCTCCGCGACCGGATCCCACGCGCGCTTCACGGGGGCTGGACGATCGCCGCGCGGCACGCCGGCGTGGTCGTCGGCCTCGCGATCCTCACCCCGATCTTCACCGCCGACCTGCGCCACGCCCAGACCCCGGCGGAGGAGGCGATCGCGCGCCTCGTCCTCGACGCGCCGCTCCCCGCCTCCACCAAGCTCGACCTCGCCGAGCAGCTGGGGCGCCGGCTGTCAGCCGAACGCGGGCGGGTGCCCGACCTGCGGCCCGCGTTCAACGCCTTGCGGGTGCCGGCGACGCAGGCGCCCGCGGTCGCCGCCCTGGAGCGCGGCCTCGAGGATCAGCTCAAGCGCGCCGCCACTCGCGCGTTCCGCACGTCGTTCCTCGTCGCCGCGGGACTAGCACTGCTGGCGCTCGGGCCCGCGCTGGCACTGCGCGACCGGAGTCGCTCATGACGCGACTCGCGCTTCCGCTGATCGCCGTGGTACTCGTGGCTGGCGTCCTCGGCGTCCAGGTCGCCGCCGGCGGCGGCCACTATGTGCCCCTCCGGCCGGCCAATCCGTGCACGCCGCGCCCGGCTTCTCCGATCCCGGCGCAGCTCGAACCGCTCGCCGAACAGATCGTACTGCTCGGCCTCGACAACGCCGCCTGCCGCCTCGGCATCTCCCGCGAGCGCCTCGTCCTCACACTCGCGGAAACCCGCTCATTGAACCCCTGCGAGTCCGCCGCGCTCAAGACGGGCCTCGTCGAAGCGGTCGACCTGCTCGACCGCCAGGACCGCCTGCCCAAGGTATCCCAGCTGCTTCCACAAGCGCTCGACCAAGCAAACCTCCCCGGGATCGCCAAGACGATCATTGAAGCGATCCCGGACCCGCTCGTCGACAACCTGCTCCCCACCGCACCGCTGCTGCGCCGGACCATCGACGGGCTCGACATCAACCGGCTCCTCCACGAGCTCAACGACCCGCGCCAGCTCAACTCCGCCCTCCAGTCGGCGATCCTGCAGGCCGCCCTGCGCCAGATCCTCGACCGCCTGCACCCCTAGCCGCGGCCGAGAGTCGACTCCTATGACACCTGATCTCCTGCACCCTGCACGCAGCTACTCACCCGCACAGCAAAAGACATGGGACGGCGACGAGTACGCCGAGCCACTTCCATGGTCACAGCCGGCCTCGCACTGTCGCGGCAGAGACCCGATCCGCGCGACACCCGAGGCCTCGCAGACGATCCCTTTCGCCATTCCGCCCACTCGCTATCTGTGATCGCCTTCACCGCGAAACACACTTTGTCCGATGCCGACGCGGGACGACTCCTTGGCCACGGAAGGACTTGCCAGCTTGGCCGCGAGGCCGCGCCATCCGTACTGGCGACGTAGGGATGGCGCCGATCCATGCGCCTCGGGCCGTTCCGGACGATCGGGGACCGTTCGCGCGCGCATGGGCACCGGCGCTCGCGCGGCTCCCTTTGTCCGGGAACAGCATCGGGCGACTCCGTCGGCCGCCTCGAAATCGTGGCTGCTTGCATGGAAAGCGGTAGCGTCGGATCGATCGGCGGCGTCGCCGCTTCACCAGGCGGAGCAGGCGCCTGCGGCGGTCGGGAGCGCTCTCTCCCAACTCGACCCATCCGGCAGCGAGGCCGGCGATGAAGGCGGCGGCTCGTCTCTCGGGATTGCAGAAGAGCCGGTGCTTGCCAGGGTCGCACCGATTCAGCGGCCGGCAAGCATCCTCCCGGCTGCCGTTCGCCCTGCCGAATCAGAAGTCTCGGTCTCCGTCACGTTCGCAGCGTCACTGCGAGACCAGCGCGCTGCTGCTCCTCGAGGGACCGGGCGTCACGCCAGAGCGCCGGTCGTCGTCCAACTGGAGAGCGACGCGCGGACCGGCGCCGGTGCCTGCACCGCGAGAGCGACAGCGCGATGCGCTTGCTGGCAAGCGCGGGTCGGGCCGCCGGCAACCAGCTCGGCGAGTGCCGCTCGCGATGGCTAAGCGCAAGTCTCGGCGCCGACGTCCGCAGCGCTGCTGATGCTCGAAGCAGAAGCCTCGGATCGGCTGTTCCTGATATGTGAATCCTCGGAGTGCGAATGGGTTGCGAGCAGCAGGCGTTGGCACCGCTGGGCGGTGTCGGTAGGTTGGTTGCTAGCGGGGTTGTTGGTCGCGAGCGAGGTTGCTGATTTAGGGAGTTGCCGGAACCTCCTGCTCGGGGCGGGCTTCTTGGTGGGGGTTGGCTTCGATGGTGACCTTGAAGCCGAGGGCCTCGAGTTGCAGTTGCAGGCGTCGAGCGCGGTGCTGGGGCGAGTAGCGGCGGCGCAGCCAGTCGGGGCCGAGCTCGCGGAACGGAACGTGATCGCGGACGATGTAGTAATAGGCAACCAGGATGTCGTGGCGGGTCGCGCCCACCGCTTTGGGCTCGCCGCGGCGTCCGCAGAGCTGCGCGTGGTGGGCGGCCAGGTAGGTGCCCTTCGCGCGGGTGGCGGCTTTTGCGGACTCGGTCAGCGCCTCGGTCAGCCACTTGGGGCCGGGTCGAGTGCCTCCCGAACGTCGGCGCCCGGCGGACTCGTTGTGACCTGGGCAGATCCCGGCCCAAGAGGCAAGATGCCCAGCGCTCGGGAAGCGGCTCATGTCAAGCCCACACTCGGCGATCAGCACCTGCGCGGTCCGCAGCGCCACGCGGGGGATCGCGCACAGCAGCTCGACGATCTGCTTGTGGGGGTCGAGCATCGCGTCAACCTTCTCGTCCAGCGTCTTGATCGCCTCCTCGAGCGTGTCGATGTGCGCCAGCAGCTGGGCGATCAAGATGCCGTGGTGGGAGACCTGGAAGCGGTTGGCCAGCGCCTCGCGCAGCTGCGGGATCTTGGAGCGCAACCTGGCCTTCGCTAGCTCCGCCAGCTCCTCTGGCTTGGTGACACCGGACAGCAGCGCCTCGAGCATCGCCCGCGCGGACTTCGAGTAGCTCTGCGACGCGACACTGGTGAGCTTGATCCCGGCATCCTGGAGCACCTTCTCAAGTCGCTGGATCGCGCGGGTTCGCTCGTTAATCTGCGCCTTGCGCAGTCGCGTGAAATCACGCAGCCGGCGGATCTCGGGCGGCGGCACAAAGCTCGGGCGCACAAGCCCGTGCGCGACCAGGTCACAGATCCACTCCGAATCCTTCACGTCCGTCTTGCGCCCAGGGACGTTGCGCAAGTGCTGCGCGTTTAGAAGCCAGCACTCGAACCGCTCCTCCAGCACATGAAAGACGGGCTTCCAGTACACGCCGGTCGCCTCCATCCCCACCAGCGTGACCGCGAACCCAGCCAGCCACTCCGCAAGGTCGCCCAGCCCGGCGAGCGTCCCCCGGAACGTCCGCGTCTTGTGCAGCCAGCGGCGGCGATCCTCGCTCGGGAAGCGGACCGTCGCCACCACGTTGTCACGATGCACGTCAAGACCCGCGCACCGCTCGACCACCACATCCACCTGTTGCCTCCTTCCGAGACGATCATGATCACGCCGCCCGGAAGGGACCTACCGAGATGAGTCTGATATTCGCGCTCGAGGCAGCAGTCAACGGTTCCACAGGTCCCCGCGCCATACTTTTCGACGGGCTCAGTCGCACCAAGCGGCGCCGGCGTCAGTCCGGGCAACGACCAACGCCGGGGATTCTCACGCCGCAGAGGCGGCCGCGCCCCGTGCGGCCAGGGGCACTTTTCGCAGAATCTCCCGCTCCAACCGCAGCATCGCGTCCTCATCCCGCAACCGCGCAAGCTCCTCACGCTCATCGCGACTCACCCCGCCAGGACGCTCCCCACGCGAGGCCTGCTCCTCCTTGAGCCAACGCCGCAACGTGACATCCGAGACCCCCAAATCCCTCGCCAGCTTACGCTGCGGCCTGTCGCCAAGCTTCGCTAAGCGGATCGCCTCACGGCGAAACTCCTCCGGATACGGCGGTCGAGTCCTGGGCACCTGAACCTCTCTTTCCCCGGCATATGACTGGAAGCGTCCAAGTGTCGTCGAAAACGGGTCAAGCCCACGTCGGCGATCGTCGTCATCGAGACGTCACCAAAGCGATGGCACCGGCATGTGCGTCGGGGCCGCGAAAGAGTCGTGCGGTTAGGGCTCTGTCTCCTTGGCGCCTAGCGTCTCCGGGTATTTCTTTGCTTTTGCTTGCAGGCGCTGGTCGATGAAATGGTCGAGGTCCACGTACGCTTTCTCAGCGCGTTCGGCATCTCCGTCGTGCGGCTGGTACCCGCCGTGACAATCCGGTTTCTCAGCTTGTACAGATCATTCCAATACCGCCCGACTGGCGCGCGAGTCCTCGTCAAATCCCATGATCCGCCTAGACGAACGGACAAGCTCGCGATTGAGCAGAGCTCGTGAACGCGCTGCCCGGAGCGTCTCTTCGACCACTTCCTCGGTTGCCACGCCCTCCTCGAGCAGCAGCAGACCCCACACCTCGTACAGCAGCGCCTCGGCTGCGATCTGGAAGCTGATGATGGAGTCAGCCGCGTCGCCTTCATACTTTCGGCGTTCCGCACGCGCGCGCCACTGCCGCGCCCGTACGAATGGCGCCTCGTGGATTATGGAGTCAAGCGCCCGGTTGAGCTCGTCCGCGTGCTGGGCTATGGGCCGTGCGGTCAGTGGTGTCTCCTTGGCATCAGGATGCATGAGCATGGGGCCGCGCTCCGTCCAGGTCCCGTCCAGATCGAGCTTTCCGATGACGACGATGGGTCGAAGCTCTCGGGTGCTGATTGGCCGCACCCAGTCCTTTTTCACGAGCCAAAGCGAATGCCTCGAGGAACACATTGAAAGCAAAGATGCTTCGGTGAAACGCGTACCCGGGATCCCAACGGTGCTCGTGCGAGAGGAAGACCGCTGGGGTCTCAAGCGTGACCCACTGCTCGTAGAGATGCTTGCCGTCGGCGTCGCCAGAGTTGGTCTCTGCGCCGTAGAAGTGCTTGATCGCCATTGGGAGATTCGCTGCCGCGAACTTTCGATCCGCGATCTCGGCATTGAAGATGCGTACTCGAACGAATGGCGGCCTGCCGAAAACTTTCTCCTCGTCCGGGTTGACGTACTCCCCGGGAACGTTCAGGTCGTGGTCAAAGTCGTCCGTGACCCCGAGCACGAACGGGAGCCGGAACGTGAACGTGTAGAGGTACGGCCCAGTCTCGGGCTCGCTGACGATCGAGCGGGGGTCAGGCAGCTCAGGACGACCATCACGAGGACGTCGGCGCTTACTCATCGCCGCGCCACTGCCAGCAAGTACGGCAAGTGCAGGCCGGTCGGCTAGCACGGTGGCCGCCGTTGGAGTCGGCGGTGATCTCCGCCAGCAGCGCCGCGGTGCGTACCGGGTCGATCGGTGCCATGTCGAGAGCCTATGGGCTGGAGGGCTCTCCGGTGGGCGGCCGCCCTGCTCGGTGAGGTCGCGTCCACCTGACGATCGCTATCGCCTTCCGGCGGGCCAGCCGGTTCGTCACTGCTTCGGCGACGAGGCGACCTCGCGCGCCGGCGATCCCGCACGTGCTTTGCCACGTTGGCGATCACGGGTCGGTGCTAGCTGATGACCGCCCCTTCGGGCGAGTTGCAAGCAGCGCCGACCGACGATTGGCGTTTCGTCCCGACCGAATCCAGCCCACAAGCCGAGCGCCCGGCAAGAATTACCGGCTTCTCCTTCCACGAACTACCGGACGTCTCGCGGGCTCGATCGGACCGCGAGTTCGTTTCTGCTCTGGGCCGCCGGCCAACAGAAGCAGCAGCGCCGACCTCGTGGCTGCAGCGGCGACAAAGCGGCAGCGGATGGCAGTCGGCGCCGTGAGCTTGGGATCTCACGCAAAGCCACGAACTCGCCGGTCGCTCATCCGCCCGGAGCCGACTAGCTGAACGGGGGCTGGGTCGCAGGGCCGTTTAGGACCGATCTCTTGAGGGACCAGTCCAGCACGCGCTTTGTCATGCTGCGCCCGAACCGCCTGGTGGCCCCCGGGCCTATCGCGTGATGCTGAGTCGCAGGAGCCTCGGGCCCGGCGAGACGTCCGAGCCCGAGGCCCTTGCCGCTCAAGCCTCTACGACGAACAAGCTGTTGCCGTCGGGATCCCGCAGCCAGAACATCGGCGGCACCGGATCGCCGTAGCGGGTGACCTCCGGATCGATATCGACGCCGCGCTCCTTCAGCCGCGCGTGATAGCCGTCGATGTCGTCGGTCTGCAGCGAGATGCCGGTCTCGACGCCGGGGCTCGGCTTACCGGGGGGCGGCGGCACGATCGCGATCGTCGTCCCGCCCTCGGCGGGAGCGACCTCCAGCCAGCGGTACTGATCACCCATCGGCACGTCGGCGCCTTTATGCAGGCCGAGCTTGCTGACGTAGAAGTCGAGCGCGCGTTCTTGGTCAGAGACGGGCACGACGACGGTGGCGATCTGCTTGATCTGCGCAGTGGTGGTGCTCACTTCAACCTCCTGGGATAAACGGTAACGCCATGTAGACCACCTGATGCCGACAGACTCATCGGTCCTTTAGATCACCTGGCGGTCTAAGCTAAGCTAAGCGAGGCGCCCGGACCCCCTCTAATGCCCCACGGTCAGCCAGGCCGACGGTCTCGTGGAGCGACCAGACTTCTCCCCCAGTCGACGAGGCGGCGAAGGCGGCTACGGGCTCGCGGCCGCCTCGGCGACAAGCAGGCGTCTTCGAGAGAGCGCAGCGGAGGTCCTCCGGCTACGGCACTGCGGGCTGCGCGCTGCCCGGTGCGATCATCTGGTGGGTGAGCCAAGACGAGCCCGAAGCGGTTGGGCAGTGGGTGTCACAGGAAGAGCTGCGGGAGGCTGATCGCTCGCCGAGCGCGTTCACCGCCGCTGCGGACGCGAGCGCGGCCGAATGGGTCGTGGCCGGCGTCCGCAACTTTGATTTCACGGTCGGGTCGATCATCCCTGACGGCTTTGCTGCCCACGCGCGAGTGTTTCATCCGGCTGTGCTGGGACCGTGGCCCCAGGCCGTTGAGGTTCGCTGGGCTGAGGTTGCCGCCGCCAACGGCCGCGTGATGCACCGGGCCGCTGAGTGGGGGTCGATCACCTGCTCCTGGGAGTACCAGTACAGCGGCGAGCAGGCCGGGCTCTGGACCGAGTCGCCGCAGACCGGCAGCCTTCCATCGGAGACCGCACGTCGACTCGTCGTGGTGCTGGCACGCCACACCGGGACGCCGGAGTCGTGTTGGTTTGGCGTCTGGGAAGGGAAAGGGCTGCTGCACCGCGCGCTAGACACTGCTGCGCGGTTTGAAGTGCCGCAGCGGCCGATGTGGCTGTTGCACGGTCGATTCGAAGCCGCCGCATCCTCTCCCTACCCCGGAGGCGACGCAGAGTCAGCCAACTTGTGGTGGCCCGAAGACCGAGCGTGGTGCGTAGGGACCGAGATCGACCTGATGACGACCTACGTCGGCGGCAGCCAGGACTGCATCGAGGCCGTGCTCGCGGAAGAGTCGCTGGAGGCGATGGCCGTCTCGGTCGATCAGCACGTCACCTGGGACGCCGACACGATCAATCCCCTCCCAGCGCCGCCGTTCTCTGGCGACTCATAGTCAGCCAGCGTCACGCACACCCGCTACCGCTTCCACGGGGGAACGGACGAACGGCAGGGCGCCGGCCAGTTGCAAGGGGCATCGGGCTTCTCCTTCGCGCGGGGGACGACCCGGAGCAGCAGCGGCGACCTGGTGGCCGGAGCGGTCGGATAGGCCGAGCGCCTCGCGGCGCTCGGCCCTCCTCAGAACCGGACGTGCGGCTTTGACCGCATCCGGCTCAAGCAGGTCTCGTGGGCTTGGGGGTGGGCAGAGTTCCGGGCTGCATGCCGTGTTGGCAATGGGCGTGTATGAGACGGTGGTCAGCCTCGTCGGGCGGCGGTGTCCGCGGTCACGATCGTGATCGTGTCGCGGGCGGTAGCAAGCCATCGTTCCCAGTCGTTGGGGGTCGATGGCTGCTGATCGACGCGGAGCAGCGCGGTCTTGCAGATCGGGCAGCGTCCGTTCTGGGCTCGGTAGAGCCGCAGGCTGGTGCTGTTGATCGGCAGGGGCGCTTTGCGTCGCCGCGTGATCCAGTAGTCGCGCAGCGCTCGGGTCATCAGGTGACGCGGTACCGCAGACGATCTGGTGTCGGACGATGCCGGTCCAGGAGAACCGGTGCAGGTAGACGCCGCTGGTGCGGTCGCCGAACACCCATCGGTCCTGTCGGGTCCGGTTGAACTTGTCGAAGTAGCGGGCGAATACCCACGGTCTTGACTTGTTGCGGTGGCTGATCAGAGCCCACTTGTAGGTGAGCTGCCATAGGTACTGGTCCAGCGCGTGAAACGTCTGGCTGGATACCTGTGTCCGGTAGTAGGCGGCCCAGCCCCGAATGATGGGGTTGAGTCGCCTGATCACCGCCCGGGCGTTGTGTCCCCGGAGGGACCGTAGCTCGGTGCGGAGTCGTTGTCGGATCCGTCTGAGGGCCGTCTGGCTGGGCTTGATCAGCGGCCGGCCGCGGTATCGACGGACGTGGAATCCCAGGAAGTCAAAGCCTTCGTCGAGGGAGACGACACGCGTCTTGTACTCGTTGAGGACCAGTCCCCGGGGCGCCAGCCATGTCGCGAGCCGCGCCTTGACCTCGAGCGCCTGTTGCCTGGTGTGGCATAAGGCGACGAGATCGTCGGCGTATCTGATCAGCGTCGGGGATCCGACTGCGCTGCGCACGGCATCAGTGCCGCACTTGGCGTAGCGAACCCCGGCGGCCTGCTCTATCCCGTGCAGCGCGACGTTGAGCAGCACAGGGCTGATCACCCCGCCCTGAGGAGTTCCCTGCTCAGTCGCGGAGAACCGACCGTTCTCGACCACGCCCGCCCTCAACCACTGCCTGATCATTCCCCGGGCGGGGAACAATCCGAGCGCGTCAAGGATGGGTTGATGGGCGATCTGGTCAAACGCCCCGGCCAAGTCAGCGTCCAGCACCCACCGCCGCCCCGGGTTGGTGCCCTTGACGGTCTGATAGATCGCCTGGATCGCGTCATGGCAGCCACGACCGGGCCGAAATCCGTAGGACCTCGGCTCAAATCGTGCCTCCCACTCGGGTTCCAGTGCGGCCGCGACGCGGGCTTGGTGGGCCCGATCGAGGATCACGGGAATCCCGAGCGGGCGCCGCTTGCGGCCGCCTGCTTTGGGGATATACACCCGTCTGACCGGCCAGGCGGTGAACGTGCTCGGTCGCCGTGCTGAATCCTTGAGGCCAGCGCTAGCTTGGCCTCTGCAGTCAGCACGATCTCGCCGTCCACGCCCGCCGTCAGACGACCGGCGTTGCGCTCAGTCACCCGCCGCACGCTCACCAACGCGTTAGAGCGAGAGCCGAGCATCAACCTCTGCAACCGGCGGACCCTTGCGAGGTCCCCCGCCATCGATGCCATGAAGATCCGCTGACGCAAACGCCGTACGTTGTTCTCACAAGCACGCCAATCCACCGCGTGCCAGCCCGACACGTCCTCTGGTCCACTCACCACGGCCAAGGCCGCGGCGTCTAGTTTGTCCTCGGGTTCCGGGGTCATCGTCATCTTTGTCTTCACCGACCCACCTGACCACGTCAGCGCCCTTTTCGGGCCCGAGCGCCAGGCTCGATATCCGGCCAGTTATCCACGACGACCAGCTGGAGGGGCTGGTCCGCCTCTCGCGGTTTCCTGCTGCCTTTCGGCTGCCGGCATTCGCTTCTTGGTCATCCTGTTCCCGCCAGGGAGTTGAGCTCTCCTCACGGTCGGCCAACCGAACCCAACAGGTCCGGACCCCGACGGGGTTTCCACGTTTCGCACGCACGAGCAACGACCGGGGTGGGCGCCCCCTCTACCCCGAGGACAACGGTGCTCCCCCTGACCGGAGTCGCTCACCGGCCAGCGTCTGCCGCATCCCAGCGGCGTGTCCTTGCACCCCACCACAACATCCCATCCATGCGGGGCTCTGCTTCACGAGGCATCAACCAGGGGTTCACACAAGTTCGCCCGTCCAGTCTTCCCCTCGCCTGTGACCCCCGGATGGAACGGGCGTCCTTGGGCTTTACCCCGAGCTTCGCACCCCGCCCTTACGGGCGACACACGTCGAGGTGGGGACAGGCCATCGAGCACGAGCCTGAAGCACGCTCTACGTCATCGACCCAGCCTCCAATCTGCGTGTTTTACTCAATGCGTGCGACCTCGCGTCGCACGCGACAAACCAGAAGCGCCGGCCGCCGGCCGCGAGGCTGCATTCGTTTCCCAGCACAGCGACACTGCTCACGGTTGGCGCCGCCGAGTCCTCCCCGTCAGTAAGCAAGCGGGCACAGCGCGGTCCGCGGACAGATCCCGGGGAGGCCGCCTCAACGCTTCTGGGATCGTCGACCGTGGGCGCCGACCGGGGTCAGATTCTGCTGACCAACACAACGATCACGACTGCGGCAACGACAAGGAGCATCCCGTAGATGCGCCAGCGCCACACTCGGCTCATGATGCGCGCGGCGTCTGCGTCGTCCTCTGTCAAGATCCTCATACGGAGATCTTAGGTGATTGGTGAGCAGTCGCGGCAGGCCGCGGACGCGGAGCGAGAGGAACCACCAGGTGCATCATCGGCCTCAAATGGGTGGTTCGCGACTTCTCCTTCGGGCGACCCGGGCAGCGGAGCAGCAGCCAGACCAGCAGAGCCCCCTCGGCGACAGAGCAGCCCTGGGCAGCGAGGCGGATTGGCTGACGGTCAGCGGGACTGAACGCGGGGTGATCCCGGGACAGTGCCACGAGGCGTCGCGGGTTCGGCAATGGGTCCGCTCCCGGCTGAGCTGATGGATGGCCGGCGTCGCGTCGCGTTAGGGTCAAGCGCATGTGCTTTTCGCCGCAGGCTGACTTCGTCGCTGGCGCGGTCGTTGCCGGGGTGGGAGTCGGGACTCTGCGCCGGGTGCGCGCGCAGCGCGAACTGATCGTCGGCGCGCTACCGATGCTGTTTGGCATTCATCAGTTGGTCGAGGGCTTTGTCTGCTTGGGCTCCGGGGTCAGGTCTCGCGTGGGCTGGGTGACGTTGCGAAGGAGGTCTACATCGTCTACGCGCACGCGGTCTTACCGGCGCTTGTCCCCTTCGGATTGATGCTGCTCGAGCCGGACCGGGACGCGCACGCGTGATGCTCGGTATGGCATGCCTCGGCGGGCTCTTGGGCGTCTATCTACTGTGGCAAATCACGGCGTATCCGGTCGCAGCACACGTGGACGCTCGCTGTATCGATTACACCACGCACACCCCAAACGACGCCCGTATCGGCCTGCTGTACATAACCGCGACGTGCGGGCCGGCGCTGATGTCGAGCCGTCGGTACTTGCGATTGTTCGGGATGATCAGTCTCGTCGGAGTGATCATGACCGCGCTGGTTCGAGTCGATGACCTGACTTCGCTGTGGTGTCTGTACGTCGCGATGGTCAGCGTTCTGATCCTCGAGCATTTTCGACGCCAACGGGCGTCCGAGGTACGCGCGATCTCGGAGCCGGCATGGTCCTCCTAGGCTCTGCGAGCAGGTCCAGCCGGACGGAGCACCCTCGGTCCGTCCGTGCCCGAAGTGACAGCCATCGCTCATACCCGCTGAGGCGACAAAGGGGGTAGCCGCGGCTGCGTTGACAGCAACTGTCGCGGTCTGATGGGAGTCAGTTGCGAGCGCGGATACGAGGGTGTGACAGTCGTTGTCGGACACGGTCTTGCCTAGCGAGTTAGGCTAGGGACAGGTTGGGCCGGCGAGGTGCTGGGCGCCGTGGAGATCCGTGCCTTGCGGGGCGGTGCTGGGTCGGCGCGACCGGGGGGTCCTGGAGGGCCTCGGCCGCGCCGCGCGGAGTGTTTCCTGCGGGCTGCGCGGCACCCGGTCGAAGAGATCATCGATCGGATCAACCGATCACGCGCCTCAGTCCCCGTCTCGACCCTCAGACCGACCCCGAGCTCAGATCCGAACAGAGGCCGCGCAACCACCCCCGAACACTCGACGAATCCGCGTCGTCGTCCGGCGTGCTTCGCTCGACGCGGCGTGAGGCCGAAGCCTGGCCTGACGCCCGGACGCTCTCAACGGAAAGCATTGCTTCCATGTTGGGCCATTCTGAGAGTGACGCGCGCGGTTTCTCCGGGTCGTCTTGAGCACAAAAGACCGTGGCGACGTCCAGCTCTTATGCTTGGCGGGGCCGAGCATAAGCGTCGTGGGCGTCGCCACCCGCTCCCGATCAGAAGCCCGTGATCAGCTGCTCCCTCAGCGGCTGAGCAACGTCACTCGCTCGGAATCCTCACAAACCGGTTAGCTCAACGACGTACTTGCATCTGAGGATGGCGCCGCCGTCGGTCGTGCTACAGCTCTCGGTTCCTTTGCCCTTCACGCCTTTGAAGGCACCCGTGCCTCCCGTAACTGTAATGACGAACTTGTACGTCGCGTCAGTGGCACTGGTGAACTGGAACGTCCCGCTGAAGCGCCCGTGATCGGTGCCGGTCAAGAACCAATGCGTGAACGTGCCCTTCACCGTTCCGGCCCCGGTGGTCATGTTGACGGTCGACGTGTAGGTTCCCGACTCGACAGTGTTCCCGAAGGGCGCGGCACAATGGGCAGAGACGAAATCGACGCCTGACAGGTTGTTAGGCGTCGGATTGTAATTCGTCGCTGAGCACTTTTCCTTCGTCGCTTTGGTTGCGGCCGTGCTGACGGCCACACCTGTGGCGAGCACGCCGACGGTTGCGATTATGCTCGCAACCGGGATGAGCTTTCGCATGTCCTTGCTCCCCCGTTGAAGCCCTAAACTGTCCGGATCCTATCGCCATTCTTATTGATATCTTATTAAGCCTAGAGTTTGCTCAGGGCAGCAAGCGGCGCGCTCGCGCAGCGACCATTACACGCGATGTTTATGTCGCTACCCGAGCACAAGCGGGTGACGCCCCAATGCGATGATCCCAGGCCGCAATGTCGAAACGACGATGACAACCATTGAAGATGACGCGATCCGGCAACGGCTACGGCCGTTGGCGGTTGTGCACACGGCTCCTTCGGACCAGGTCTGAGCAGTCAGCCGGCAGCAGCGAGGGCCTCAGGTCGATATTGCTTTTCGCTCGCCAAGCGATCGTCGGCGACCAGGGGCGGCCGCGTCCGCATTCTGAACAATAGGGTCACTCTCGCCTGCCCCAGCCTGAGTGCCGCTCGGGGCTACGGGAACCGGCAGGCTGAGGCGGCTGCCGCTTCCACGAAGCTCCGGTCGTCTCGGCGCCGCCGGCGACGCCAGCCGCGGCTTCTGCTCCGGTTCAGGCGTCGGATAAGCGGAAGCCGCGCTCGCGTGGCTGGTGCGGCGACGATGCGGAAGTCTCCGAGGCCGAAGTCGAGCCGTCTGTCGTCGGCGGGCGGCTCGGTCACGAGCCGCCGGGTCACGTTTGCGCCGCAACCGCGCCGTGACCAGCTATCCGATCACGAAACGCGATTCACGTGCTTTTCGAGTTATGGGACGTACGTCGGTGACGGCGTCTCGCTCAGCTGCGGTGCGGACTGAGCTCGGGTGAGATCTCAGTGACGAGCAGTTGGACGCGCTGGTCGATCTCGTCTCGGATCTGGCGAACCCGCTCGACGGGTTGACCGCTGGGGTCGGATAGATCCCAGTCGATGTAGCGCTTGCCGGGGATGTAGGGGCACTGGTCGCCGCGGCCCATCGTGACGACGATGTCGGCTTGCTCGGCAAGCTTGCGGGTCAGGAGTTTGGGTGTGCGCTCTGACAGGTCGATGTCGAACTCGCGCATCACCTCGATGACTTCCGGGTGGACATGTGCGGCGGGGGTGGTGCCGGCGGAGAGGGCCTGATGCTCGCCGGCGCTTGCCCGGGTGAACAGCGCCTCGCTCATTTGTGACCGGCCGGCGTTTTGTAGACAGACGAACAGAACGATGGCCATCGCCCACTGATCGTACCCATTGACAATGAGTCACGAAAATGAGCGAAACGTGACTAAAGCGGCGAAGGTCGGGGTGCAGACGGCGGCGACGTCGAGGTGAGCCGGGCCAAGGTGCGAGAACGTTGTAGTTACGGGCTCGGTGGTCGACGGACCCGGCGAGGCGTCAGAGATCCGGCACGCGAGAGACCGCTTTCGGGTTCAACGAGCCGGGACGAGCTCGCGGGGCCCTTCGGGCAGACGGTGCTTCGGTTCGGCATCATGCGAAGCACAGTTGCGTCGGAGCTGCGTAGGCGGGCATGTGCTCTGCTCGGCGGGATAAACGCAGACGACTGGGTCGTGGATGTTGACTGAGACCATGGCCTGATCCGCAACGGCGATTCCGCCGACCTCGCCTTCGCGCAACTCGAGCTCGCCGGTGTGGAGCCGCGACGCGCAGCGGTACGCCGAGTCGCGAGCGCCATCCCGCGGCGCTGAGCCCGCAGCAGAATCACCCGGGTGGGTCCTTCGAAGGTCGCGAGTAAGCCGTCGCCGGCCCGGCCCGAGAAGCACGTAGCTATGGCATGCGCGGCGGTGACGGAGGTGGCGGGGTCCGGCGACGGCTTGGAGACCTGCGACGGCTTGGAGACCTTCTGCCCCAGCTGCCCGCCCGTCTCGACCTGAAGCCCCGCCGCCCGCGCGGGCTTGGCCGCAGCGTCGATGATCGTCTGGGCATCGTCGACCGCCAGCGACCCCGGACTCACCTTCAAGCCGACCGTTCAGATAGCCGGTGATCTGGTCCTTGCTGAGCGCGGAGCCCCCTTGCCGCGTCAGCGGGTTGACCACCGAGGCGACGTTCGGGCCTTGGCGACGTCCGCGGCCCGCGGTGTTGACCGCGTTCGCGTACTTTGAGTCGGTCAGCTTGCCGCTGAGGGCGTGCAAGACGATCGGGCTGGTCCCGTTGGCCTGCGTCGGGAACGACTTCTGGAGAGCGTCGGTGGCGTGCTGGCTTTCGGTCCCCGGCAGCGACAGGTTTGTCGTTGGTGTTGTCCCCAAGCCCTGCGAGACGATCCCCAGCCCGACTGCCAGCACCACCCAGATGGTGAGCACCATGAACCGCCCCTTGACGCACATCCGGGGCCAGCGAGTACACGGGCCGGTCACCGGTCTATCCTCGCTCCTCCGGCTGCCTCGCGCTCATCGAGCTATACGGCTCTACGGTCGGATCGGCGGCGGAACATAGTGTCCTGTGGCGGTGTTGCCCGTCGGGCCGTAGACCCGCAGCAGCACGTCGAACGGCCCTCGGGGCACGGGCAGCCAGTTGGGCCTGAGCGCCGCCGCCGGTGGTCCCGTCTGCATGTAGATGGTGATCGAGCCATCGCGGCCCCTCACCAGGCCCGGCGTGAAGCTCGCGACCTCGTACTTCCTCGCCGCGTTGGGCACCAGCGTGTTACCGCGCGGGAGGTAGGCGGTGAGCGACCAGAAGCGGTTGGCCTGGGGGATCTGCTTCTTGGAGAACGTCAGCCGGTAGGCGCGCACGACCTGAGCCGTTGAGGGCAGCGCCGCTGCCGTCGGTGAAGGCGTTGTAGTAGCCGGCGGCGCTGGCGTTGTTGCCGTACTGGATGTACTCGTTGCCGGCGGCGCGGTCAAGGTAGGCCGTACCCCAGTCGGCGAAGTTGCTGAAGTGGATCCAGCGGTTTCGGTCGACGTGGGAGAGCCACCTGTCGATGATCATGGCGTGGGCGGCGCGGGCCCCGCTGATCATCTGCGACAGCGGACCGCGGTTCCCGTGCCGGGCCGCCGCGTTGGCCGCCGCGAACAGCCGGTTGAAGGCCGCCGACAGCCGGAGGTCGGACCTACTGAGGGGGGCGGTGGCCGGCGAGCGCAGCGCCGCCTGCACAACCCGGAAGAAGTGGGTGGTGTGGAACCTGACCGCATCATCGGCGATGGCCTTCATCCGCGGCGCGAACACCGCCTGCGGGAATATCTTCGTGGCTCCTGCCGATGGATTGCTTTCGTACGTCGGGAGTGAGGCCAGTCTCAGGGAGGCACGGAACGCCTTCGCCTGGTCTACCTGGTTCTGGTTGGTGGAGCTGTACTTGTCGGCCCGGATGATCCAGGTCGTGACGGGATAGGGCACCTGTACCTCGGTGACCCCGGGTGGCAACGTCCCCTTGTAGCCGGCCGGTACGAGCGCGTACGTCCCGGGCGTCAGCGGCGGGATGTTGGTCTTGAACTGGTCCCCGAACACGTCGAGCGTGAGCAACGAGTAGGTCACATCTGTCTTGGGGATCGTGAAGATCTGTGGGCCCTGAGACAGGTCGAGGTAGAAGCTGGCGTAGATGGTGTCCACGTTTATGGACACGACGAAGCCGTACAGGGGCCCGACACGGTTGGGGCCGGCGATCCGATTGACGCCCGCGAGGCTCTGCTGGAAATAGGTCATGAAGCGCGGGTAGTAGCGGACCGTGTAGTTCCGAGCGACGGAGTAATACGGGCTCCGGGCCGCCGCAGCCGCCTGCCTCGCCGGAGCGGCGCCTGCGATCGCGCCCGCGAACGCGATCGACGCCGCCACGATCAAGGCGATCAGGCAACGTCGAACGACCGGCCTGCCGGCCGGCGGGACTCCGGGCGCAAGCTTCCCAGCATCATTCCTCCTCCTCCGCGGCCGCCGGCCGCACCCTGCGTGACTAACGTCCGTGGAGCGAACCTACAGGAAACAGCGTGCACGATCAATACTCCTGACTCCTAGTCTCCAGTTAGACCGCTGGGGAATCCATCACGCCATAGTGGCTCGTAAGCACGCCTCCGTCTGGAAGCCAACCCCACCTCGCGACCCGATAGCGGACGACAGATCCGTCGCGGCGCTCCCGCCCAAGGCGCAAACAGGCTCGGCAGGGTTGTGGTCCCGGCGGTCGCGATTCTCGACGCTTAGTGTCCGAGTCAGTTCATACGGTCACGAAATGGACACAAACGTGACTGGAGCGGCGCTCGCGGCCCAGGTCGCAGCCGGCCACCGGCTTCTCGAGGGGAAGCCGAGGGTTCCAGGTCCCCGGCTCCACGAGGCCTGCCATCAGTTCTGCTCTCACGAAGACAGGGCAGTCTCGCCGGCGTGGCGGCTTGATCTCGACAGTGCTGCTCTCGGACGGGGCGAGCAGTGCCACGTCGACCAGCGCTTTGTCTGGGGGCCGTCGGGACGGAGCCTCCTTTCAAGTCGGCTATCGGGGAAACGCCGGCGTCGTATGGCATCAACGGCTCGGTTTTCGCCACCCAAAGCGAGTGCGCGCAACGTGTCTCGTTTCCCGGGGCGGAACACGGCGAGTGCATTCTCACGGGCAAACGCGCGTCGTCTTGGGTTCAAAAGCTTGCAGCGTTCGGGCTGGGGTTGCCGCGAGCCGATCCGTCGAGAGAAGCTCATTCGGTGATCCGAGGCGCCGGTTTGCATCTCTGGGGGTCATGCGATGCGGTGTGGGGGGTGGGCGGTGTCCGAGCGTGCATGAGCGCTTGTTGTGCGTGGTGTTGTTCGAGCGCGAGCGGTTCGCTCTCGCTGCGTGTCATCGCGCGCTGTAGAGCGGTGAGCGTTTCAGTCCCGCCGCGGTCGCGTTCCACCGGCGCATATTGGTGGCGTTGTAACTCGTGTGCGGGTTGCTCGCCGATGAGGTGGATGACGGTCTGCTCGCGGGCACGGGATAGCGCGGTGTAGGCCCATTCGCGGGTGAACTCCTCGGGGCGGCCGATCACGCCGGCCCAGTCGACGGTGGCGCCTTGGGCGCCGTGCGCGGTGAGCGCGTAGGCGTGCTCGACGTGGCGGGCGATGTAGGCGAGGTCGAGCCGGCGGAGGTCGCCGGTGTCGGTTTCGATCACCATCGCGCGGTCGCGGCTGTCGATCGCGAGTGATGGTCGCGAGGGTGCCGTTGTCGATGTCGCGGTGACGGTCGTTGCGGCGGGCGATGACCCGGTCGCCGGTGGCGTACTCTCGTTGGCGCCGATAAGCACCCCGCGGGCGGGAGCGCTCGCCTCGTGTCTTGAGTCTTGCGCGGGCGGCTTGGTTCAGCTGCTCGCGGGTGTGGTTGTCGCGGGCGATCATCACCGCTCTCCTGCCGCTGCCGTGTGCGTCTGCGCGGTAGCCCACTGCGTCAATCAGGGCGCTCGAACGCGCCAGCTCTCCGCCTGCGTGGACGGTGATCGCGTCTTGCTTGTGCTCGCAGATAGGCGGTCGGGGTCGCCGTCGTGTAGCGCCTCGAGCGCCAGCGCGCTCCCGCGGGTCGTGCTGGCGGATCACCTCCCGGAGCGCCCGAGCGGGCTGCCGGCGGGTGAGCGCCGCGAGCCAGCCGCCGGCCTCGACCGACCCGAGCTGCCCGGAGTCGCCGACCGCGATCACCTTCACGCCGGCTCGCTCGGCGTACGCGAGCAGCCCCGCGCGTCAGCGCGGGTGGGGGCCATGCCGGCCTCGTCGATCACCAGCACGGTGCGCGCGTCTAAAGCCGCCGGTCGAGCTCGAGCGCAGCAGCAGCGTGTGATCGTCGCGGCCGGGATCCCGGCGGTGTCGCGCAGCTGCGCGGGCGGCGCGGCCGGTGGGAGCCGCGCCGACCACTCGCCAGCCGGCCTGCTCGGTAGGCCGCCGGCTAGCGCGCCGATCATCGTCGTCTTCCCGGTCCCGGCCATGGCCTGCACGATCTCGACGCCGCGTCCGCTCGATGTGAGCGCGCGACCGCGCCGCCTGATCCTCGTTCAGCCGGCGGCTCGAACCGCGAGAGCACCCGATCGACAAGCTCGGCGATCGAGCACGCCCGCCGCCGTCCGCGAGCTCGGCGTTCGGCGCCGTCGACGATCTGCTGCTCGCACGCAAGCAGGCCGACGGTCGTGTAGCGCGGCTCCGGCCGCGTGTTCTGCTGATAGCGCGCGTACCGAGTGGTCGATTCAGATAGGCGCTGGTGGTCGCGCTCGAGCGCGTGCTGAGCGTCGCGCCCTGCGGGAACGCGCCGGCGATCTCGGCCAGCGCATGCCGGCGCGCGAACGTGTTGTGCATCCCGGTCAGCCCCATCCGGTCCTGACAGTCGCTCCGCCAGCCGATCTCCGATGTCGGGCTCGCTCGGCGGCGGTCGGGGCGATGCGCTTGCAGCGCGGCAGCTCGGCCTGCGCCGAACCCGTGCTCGGCTGCGCGAGCGCGAGCCTGCTCGCGCCAGCCCGCGCCGTCGATCCCGTACTGCTTCGCCCGCCGGGTCGCCAGCGCGATTCCCTGCATCCGCTCCCGCGACAAGCCACCCGCCGCCACGCCCGCCAGCTCCGCCGCGCGCTCCTCGATCTCCACCCGCCGCTGCGAGAAATGCCGGAGCACCGCCTCCGGCACACCGTCGATCTCAAACAAACCACGGTCCCGCCCGCCGCCAGGACACCCACGGCAGCCGCTCGCGCACCTCGGCGCGCAGCACCGCCCGATACACCGCCCCAGCCGGCTGACTTGTGCTTATAGAGCGAGTGGGCGTCAAGCGCCGTGTACCTGCCCTCGCGCCCGGGTCAAGTTCGCCACCACAACATGGGTGTGCAACTGCGGATCACCGGCCCGCGACATCCGATGCCGATACGACGCCGCGACGAACCCCTCGCCGCGCACCCGCTCGACGCCGCCGCGGCCACGCCGGGTACAGCACGCCTCCCGCTCCAGATACGCCGAGCGCCGCATCCACCGCGCGCTCGTGCGCCGCGACCAACGCGCCGAGATCTCCTCGCCCGCGACCGCGAACAGCACCGACACGCTCTTCGGCGCCGAGAACGTCAAATCGATCCCCGCCACCGTCGAGCTGCCCCCATCGCCCGCAGCACCCTCCCGTCCACCGGGCTTGCGCCCCGCATCAGCGCCAAGAACCCATCCCGCTCGACCCGTTCGCCCGCGCCCAGTCCCAGCGCCTCGGCGCCGCTCCCGCGCCAGATCGCCCCGCGCCTCGCCGCGGCCGGCGTAATAGTCCTCGATCCCTGCCGCCACCTGCTGCTCGTAATACTGCAGCCGACCGCGTGTGGCGCCGAGCTTGCCGATCGTCAACACCGCCCACCACATCCCAGACGCGGATAACAAAACGGACACACCAGCTCGTACAACCGGGCTCACGGCCGGTCCAGCCGCCCCGGATCAAGAGCTGCATTTGCAGGCCAAACGTGCCCTCAGACAGACACCCAAGGACGCCCGTCTCGGCCCCCGGGATCTCAGATAAGGAAGAGGTCCCTGGTTCGAGTCCAGGATCGCCCACTCCCTCGTCACGTCCGTCTTGTGAACCTCGGGCTTGCCTTTGTTGGAATCTGCTTTGTGACGGTTGGAGTCACGCAGCTCTTGGCTTGAGAGGCTCCTCGGCCATGGCTTCCGCTTCAGCCTGGAACTGAGTCGAAGCGGTAGGACGGGTTTTGCGATCGCAATAGCGACAAGGGAGGAGCGCTTCACCTTGCCGTGACATCCGACGCGTTCCCTTCATCGGATGCGTGCGACAGGGATGGCGTCAAGACTGGCAAGACGGCAGAATGTCGCAGGATGCCCGCGCCCGACGTCACCGCTCCTGAGCCGTTCCGTTCCTTTGCTGAGCGGATCGTTGGTCACGCTGAGGCACAGCCGGACAGGATCCTGATCAGCGAGCCCGGACGGGCGCTGACCGCGGGGGAGTTCGCCGGCATGGTGGCCCGGCTGGCGCGGGCGCTGGAGGCCTCTGGACTCCGTCGCGGTATGCGGGTGGCGATCCTGGCGACGATCTCGCCGGAGGCACTGGCCGTGCGCTACGGGGCCGCGATACTCGGGTGCGCCACCGTGTTCTGTCCCAACACCGGCGACCGCTCGCGGCTGCGCCAGTTCATGGGACACGTCCGCGCAGACGTGCTGGTGGTATTTCCCGAGACGGCCGCCGCGGCGGCAAACGTCGTGCCCGACGGATCGGTCAGTCCAGTCATGTCGATCGGCGCTGTGGCGGGCATCGACGTCGACCTGCTGGCCACGAGCACGACGATGCCTGCCGTTCCGGTCACCGGCCGGACGGCCGCCGATGACCTTGGGGTGCTGGTGTCGTCGGGCGGAACGACCGGGTCCTCGAAGGCCAGTCGCCGGAGCTTCGCGGCCTATACCCGGATGGTCGACGCGGGGCCAACCGCGAGCCGGCGTCAGCTCGTCTGCACGCCGCTGGCCTATGTCGCGCAGGTCCTGGTGGACCAGGCGCTGGTAGGCGGTGGCAGCGCTGTGATGCTGCGCAGGTTCGACCCTGCGGAGGTGCTGCGGACGATCGCGACACAGCGCGTCACCCACCTGGGATTGGTGGAGCCGGCGCTCGTCGAGCTCATCGACCACCCGGATCTACCCGGCACCGATCTGTCATCCCTGGTCGCGATCAGCCACATCGGCGCCAACGCCCCTGCCAACTTGCGCCGGCGCCTGCTCAAGCGAGCCGGTCCGGTGCTCGCCCATCCCTACGGCGCCAGCGAGGCCGGCATCATCAGCGTACTGGCGGCCCCCGAGTACGACGTAACGCACCCCGCGCTGCTGAGCACGACGGGCCGCCCGCTCCCGGGGGTGGAGGTTCGCGTCCAGCAGCACGACGGGACCCCGGCCCCAGCCGGTGAGCCAGGGTCGATCGTCGTCCGCTCGCCGGAGGCAGCCGATGGCTACGACGTCGACATCACACCGGCAGTGTTCATCGACGGCTGGTATCACACCGGCGATCTCGGCCTGCTCGACGGCGATGGGTACCTGCACATCCGCGGTCGCCGGGAGGACCTACGCCACTCCCGCGGTCAGGCGGTGCTTCCGCTCGACGTGTCAAACGCTCTCTGCTCGCATCCTCAGGTGCGCTACGCCGTAAGCGTCCCGGCCGCAGCCGATGCCGGGGGGTTCGGCAGCATGGTGACGCTGGCTCCGGAAGCCGAAATGGGTGAAGCAGATCTACGCGCGTTCGTCCGCGACCACCATGGTTCTCACCTGGTGCCAGTGGTCATCATCCTCGACGGCCCGATCCCGACGACCGAACAGGGCAAACCGGACCGCAAAGTGATCACCGGCATGCTGTTCGGCCGCGACGCATCGCTCGCCGAGCACGGCGCGCCCGCCAGCGATGGCGGGCTATGACGGGGGGCCGGTGGCCATCCTCTCAGGTCGGGTCGGCACATCGATTGCGCTCTAGGGCTGAAACCGCTTCTCCTCCCCCACAACCCTGAAGCGTCCCCGAAGACCACCTGCCGCAGCAAACGCTGACGGGCCGGTATCACGATTCGATCAGCCGACGACCAGCGCAAAAGAAGACGCCCGCGCGCAGAACCGCGCCCGCTCGTTCGGCTGGCTTGTTCACGTCCTGCATACGAACGTCGTCTCGTGACCGGCTATCAGTCCACACGTCAACACTTCCGCAATCACGGGTGAGCAGGAACCGACCTCGAACTGGGATTCGATCGCGCAGGCCCGGTAAGTCGTCGACCCGCTCCTGCTGGGCGACCAAAGGAGCCTGCCGCGGGCACTGGCTGCCCATCCGAGGGGGACCGGAATCGGACAGATGAGTCACGCCGGGTCGCACGCGGGACCACGCGAACGCCAAGAGCGCCGCGGTTGCCAATGCGCGCTACTCATCAACGCCTGGAGCAGCCACGGGCGTAGAGCTCCAGACACTCTCGCACTGTGAGCTGCGGCTCGACGCGCGAAGTTTGGAGCACCAGGCCAACCCGCGACCGCCAACAGCGATCGGCGCGCTCGGGGTCCTCGCCGAGCACCTTGACGTCGCCGGCGGTGCGTGTGCGATGGCCCTCGAGGATCTCGATGGTGGTCGTCTTCCCGCTCCGTTGGGACCGAGGAACGTCAAGATCTCGCCGCGCGACACTTGTAGGTCGATGCCCCTGACCGCCTCGATGCCGTCGTAGGACATGCGCAGCCCGGAGACGTCGACCACAACCTCAGCGGCATCCGCTCGTGCCCCAGCAAGAGCTGTCGTCGTGGTCGGACCGTCGCCGGTCCCGTCAATCACCGAGATTGGCATCGGCCGTCACGCCGCTTGCGGCGCGGTCTCCCGGAGCCCGATCCGTTCGTACAGCTGCCGCAGCGGACGGGGCGCCCACCAGTTGGCTGATCCCAGCAGTTCCATCAGCGACGGGACCAGCAAAGCCCGGACGAGTGAGGCGTCGAGCAGTACGGCGAGTGCGGTGCCGATCCCGAGTTCCTTGATGAACACGATCTGGGAGGTCGCGAACGCCCCGACGGCGACGGCGAACAGGAGGGCGGCACTGGTGACGATGCGCCCGGTCCGTTCCAGCCCCAGCGCTACTGCCTCGGAGTTCGGCGCGCCGGCGTCGTGTGCTTCCTTGATCCGCGCCAGCAGGAACACGCCGTAGTCGGTGGCGAGCCCAAAGCCGATCGCGAACAGCAGGATCGGCTGGGTGGCATCGAGCGCGCCGAGGCTGTGGTAGCCGAGCAGCCCTTGGAGGTTGCCGTGTTGGAAGATCAACACCAGGATCCCGAATACAGCGCTCAGGTTGAGGGCGTTCATGGCGATTGCTTTGAGTGGCAGCACGACCGAACCGGTCATCAGGAACAAGACGATGAGCGTGGCGGCGATCACGATGGCCAGCGCCACGGGAAGATGGGCGCCGAGGCTGTGCTCCAGATCGAGGTAGGACGCTGTCTCTCCGGCGACGCCCAGGTAGTAGGGCGTGTGGATCGCGCGCACCTCGCGCACGAGCTGCTCAGTGCTGCCGGTCAGCGGGCCGTGCACCGGCGCGACTTGGAGCAGAGACGTCTCGCGGCCTTCCGGCTGCGCGGGCCCGACCGCCGACACATCCGGCAGGCCAGCGATCCGCTCGCTGAGCGACCGCACTGCCGATGAGGACGCGGGCGCCCCGACGACTACCTCGAGCGGAGTAGTGCGGTTGGGCGGAAATTGCGCGTCGAGCGCAGTCTGGACCTGGTGGGCGCTTGCGCTCCCGGGCAGCACCCGCGCGTCGGCGGTGATGAACCTGGTCTGGATGAAGAACGGGATGCCAAGCGCGATCAGCACCCCGGCGCTCGCGACCGCGACCTGCGCCGGCCGCCTGGTGACGAACTGCGCGAGGCGGGACCAGGCGCCGCTGCGGGCGGGCCGCGCGTCGCGTTCGGCGGCGCGCCGCAGCCTCTCCGGTGAGAGCGCGTTGACGCGCGGGCCGAGCACCGCGAGCAGCGCTGGCAGCACCGTCAGCGCCAGCGTCGCCGCCAGCAGTGCCACGATCGCGCCCGCGATCCCCATCGAGTACAGGAACCGCTGCGGGAAGATCGTGAGTGCGGCCACTGAGAACGCGACCGTGACCGAGCTGAACAGCACCGTACGCCCGGCGGTCCGGAGGGTGCGGCGCAGTGCGCCGAGACCGAAGCCGTCGCGGGTGGCCTCCTCGCGGTAGCGCGAGACGATGAACAGGCTGTAGTCGATCGCCAACCCGAGTCCCAGCCCGGTCGTCAGGTTCAACGCGAACACATTCAGGTCGGTGAATGTCGAGACGAGCCGCAGGAGGAAGAATGTGCCGACGATCGCCAGTCCGCCGAGCAGCGGCGGTAGCAGTGACGCCACGACCGATCGGAAGAAGATGAGCGAGAGCAGGAAGATGAACGGGAACGCGAGCAGCTCGGCGTGCGCCAGGTCGTTGCCCACTTGCGTGTTTACCTGCGCATTGGCGATCGCGTCGCCGCCCAGCTTGACGTCGTGCTGGGAGGAAAAGCGACTCTCGATCAGCTTGGCATGGTCGGATATCTGCAGGTCCGACCGCGCCTTGAAATACGCGACCACGTATGTCGAGCGCCCGTTGCGCGCCACCGTCGCGGGGTCGTGCGTGGTGTAGAAGCTCGCGACGCTCGCCACGTCGGGCTGCGCCCTGAGCTCCGCCGCGACGCTTTCGACTCGCTCTCGGGCGGCCGCGGTGCGCACATCACCGCTCGAGACGAGCGCGACCACGCCGGGATCGATCTGGCGGCCGGTCGCCGCCTGGAAGCGATTCTTCGCCTGGACGCTCTGCGTGGCCGGGTCATCGACGCCGTACGGGCTCAGATGGCTCGATACGCCCGCGCCGAATACGCCGGCGATCGCCGCGCCGATCACCGCGACCATCAGCACGCGGCGTCGGTTGGAGTATGCGAACGTCGCGAGCTTTTCGAACATGGCTATGCCTTCTCTCTGTGTCGTGTCTGCTGATGTGCGCGCACCCTCGTCATGCGGGCACAACCGTTTCCATCAAACCGCTGACCACGTCGTAGACATGCCCGGATACGGACACACGCTCCGGGATCGCGGGAGCCATGCGCAGGCGCTCAACTTCGTGCGTCACCGTCGCCACGGGATCGAGAATCGCGTGCTCCCGGAGGGCCGCCTCGTCGGCCCCGATCCGCTCGGCGTAGCGGCGACGGAACGTCGCATCGGCGAGCGCTCCGGTTCCGCACTGGGTGTGGTGGATCACCGCGACCTCGAACAGCGGCCCGTCCGGCAGCACGGTCTCCGCGATCTGGCCGATGTAGGCGACATCGTTGATCACCTCGGGCGTGACCCACCCGCCGACGTTGCGCACGACGACGGCGTCGCTGAGGCCGAGGCCGAGGAAGTGCGCGGGATCGACGCGGGGATCACAGCAGGTGATCACGAACAGACCCAGCTTGGGAAACACGACGGCTCCCTCGTGCGCGCCTTCGGCGGCGAAGACGCGGTTGCGCTCGAGCGCGGGACCCACGTTGGTGGACATTTCAAGACGGTCATTGGCTTGCATGGCTGGATTCGACTCCTTCGGGCGTCGCATTCGCTTCAGGTCATGAGGATCTGGCAGCCTGGGGTGACCCGACATCACCCCGACCACAGTCACCCCGGTGTGAGGGCGATGCGCAGCTAGAGCAGTCCGAGGTCTCGGCCGCGCGCGACGGCGTCGCGTCTGCTTGACACACCCAGCTTTTGGTAGATGCGCTTGGTGTGAGTCTTGACCGTGTCGCGGGAGATGCCCAGCTCGTCTCCGATCTCCCTGGTCGAGAGGCCGGTAGGAAGAAGCCCCAGCACTGCTTCCTCCCGCGCCGTCAGCTCGTCGGTTACTACCGGCCTCGCGCCGGATACATCGACCACCAGTCGCAACGCGGTTTCCAGTCGCTCGATCAGTCGCGGTGCGAGCGTGCCAGGCTCAGGAGCACGTGAGAGCAGCTCACGCGCTTCGAGCACTAGCTGGCGCGCTGCGCGTCGATCACCCAGCTCGCGCACCAGCTCGGCGAGCGTCGTCAGTGCGTACGACCACTCGACCAGGCCAGCGCCTCGCCGAGCGAGGCTGACCGCGCGCTCGAGCTCGGCCCGTGCCTCGGTCGGCCGCCTGTCGTGACGGAGCAGCCGCCCGCGTGCAACGTGGGCCGAGGTGCAGATCCAGTACTCCTCCAGACCATTTGCGCGGACCACATCGAACGCGGCTCCGATCTTGGCGGAGCATCCCCGCCAGTCCCCGCGATCGGCGGCGATGAGCGCAAGCCGTCCGAGCGAGAGCATCGACACGATGAAGTTCCTGGAGCCGCCGAGCTTCAACGCCGTGTCGAACAGCGCTTGAGCATCATCGGGGGCGTCCAAGAATCGCGCTGACGTGCCCAACACACACGCCGCGAGCGAGTGCCAGATGGAGCTCCCATCTAGAGGCACGAGTCGTCCGGCCAGCTGCTCAGCCTGACGCATGTCGCCGAGCAGCTGCCATGCCGCGGCGCGAACGACGGTTAGCTCCTCCCCCAACTCAGCGTCATCATCCGGGTTGTTTGACGGCGCCTGCGCAGCCAGGTCCACCCACCTCAGGACCTCAGCACGCTCGCCGACTGTCAGCGCGGTCCTCGCCTGGGCCAGACACAAACGGCCGTCGTTCACGATATAGCCGCGGGGAAGCTGGTCCATCCACCGCGCGACCGTTTCCCGCTGGCCCGCATTCGTGAACGCCAGCCAGTGATTGTCGATCAGCTCGGAAGCCCCATCGAGCTCTCCAGCTGCGGTCAAGTGTCCGATCGCCTCCGACACCATCCCGGCATCGAGAAACCAGCGGCCGGCTCGATCATGGAGCTCTGCCGCGCGTCGCGGCTCTCTGCGCTCGAGCTCGTGCCGCAGCAACTCACCGAACAGGTGGTGGTACCGGTACCACTCATGCCTTGGGTCGAGGGGAATCAGGAAGTAATTCGCGCGCTCGATCCGGTCAAGCATCGCCCTACTGTCTCGCGCGCCCCTGACGGCGTCACACAGGGCCGCACAGAACCTGTCAAGGACGCTCGTGCGAAGCAGGAAGTCCAGCTCCGCCTCGCCTTGCTCACCGAGGACCTCAGCCGCGAGATAGTCGACCACCCGTCGATCGCTACCGGTGAACGACGCGACGAAACTGCTCGCATCCTCGCGCCCACGCATGGACAGGACGGCCAGGTACAGGCCGGCTACCCAGCCCTCGGTGCGGTCGTGCAAGCGTTTGACACTGTCGGGAGTCAGGTCGAGGCCATGTAAGTCATTGAGCATTGACTCCGCTTCTGAAAGCGAGAAGCGCAGGTGCCCAGCGTCGATCTCATTGAGCTGGGCCCGCGCGCGCAGCGTTCCGATCCGCAGTGGCGGTTCCGCGCGTGACGTCATGACGATGCGCAGCGTTGTCGGCAAATGCTCGATAAGCGAAGCCATGCCTTCGTGGATCCGCTCGTCTTCGATCGCGTGATAGTCGTCCAGCACAAGGACGAACTGCTCCGAGACATCGGCGAGCTCGTTGATCAGCGCGGGGAGAGCCTCCTCCAAGAGGTTGACGCCGGGCGCACGCAACATCGCTAGCGTGCCTTCTCCGATGCCGGGCACCACGGAGCGCAGGGCCTCGATGACGTACATCCAGAACCTCGCGGGGTCGTTATCGTCCGTCTCCAACCAGAGCCAGGCCACCGGACGCTCTTCCCTGACGGACACCCCCCACTGCGCCACGAGCATCGTCTTTCCGCTACCCGCGGGACCGTACACCAGCGTAAGTGGTTGCGACACGCCCTCAGAGAGTGCGTCGATCAGGCTTTCACGGACTACGAGACGAGGAGAGCTGGGGATAACGAGCTTCGTCCGCAGGAGCGGAGCACCCAGGTCATTGCCGGCGACCGCCACAGGCTCAAAGTATTCCGTGCGAAAGGCGTCGCGGCTGCCCGCCGCGAGGACTTGGAGGCATCTGTCGAGACGGCGACGGTGGCCAAGGATCACGGCGGTGCCACCAAGGCGCCTGGGGGACGTGCGCTTGGGACGGCGACGACGGCCAGTCGGCTCGCGTCCGACGACGCCCCTCCAACCCGGGGATTGGGGAAGCGTCGGGGCCTTCTCGCCCGCGCTGATCGTCCGGACTGGAACCCGTAGGACGACCGAGAGCGCCGGTGGACTGATGCTCGTCTAGGGGCGGAGAAATCCCCGTGACCGGGGTGACCGAAGCACGCCGCCGAACGAATCCAGGTCTCGACGGTCCCACGCGCAAGGGACCCGAGATTCGCCAATTCCGCGACTATCAGCGATGAGACTGGACTGGGCCGCGGCGACAAGCTCTAGGACCTCGTCCGACAGCTGGCGGCGTAAAGCAGCGCCAATATGGGCGCGCAGCCACTCAACTCGAGCCAATTAGCTAAAAGCCCGAATTGGACTGGCTTGCAGCACCTCTCGGCGTCGGTGCGTGCTCTCGCTCGCGTGATTCGGTGTGACCGGACCCGGATCGGCTTGACATCGGGGCACGCTCGAGCCCCACACACCCGCGGGCGGGTCGAGCTGGCGATCCGCCCAGTCGTGCCCGCGCACGCATTCACCCAATCTGCTGCGCGCGCCGGCGCCCAGAGTCAAGCCGATCGTGCCGAGCGGGGCCAGCGGACGCACTGTTGAGAGCTGCTAGCGGGATCAAATGGGAGCACTGGCCACGCTTATGCGGCGGTGGCTCGCGGCGTTGACGTGACGTGTTGCTTGGAGGAGAATCCGCGGAAAGCTGTCTCTAGGAGGCTGCCCATGTCCTGGAAGCTGGAGGGGTCGTATTTCGAGACGTGTTCGTGCGACGTGGTGTGTCCCTGCACGGCGTCGTTGTCATATGGCGCCACTCACGATTACTGCCGGGTTGTGCTCGTGTTCAACGTGAAGGACGGCGAGGTCGAGGGCACTAACGTCAGCGGACTCACCGTCGCTGCGGTCGCGGATACGCCGAAGGTGATGACCGACGGCAACTGGCGCCTTGGGGTGTTCATCGACGCCGCGGCGTCCGACGAGCAAGCCGACAAGCTCGGGGCGGTTTTCTCGGGAGCGCTTGGCGGCCCGATGCAGGCGCTCGGGCCGCTGGTCGGGGAGAGCCTCGGCGTCGAGCGCGCAGCGATCGAGGTCCGCGAGGAAGGCTTGCGCCATTCGATCCGTATCGGCGACAAGGTCGACTTCGAGATCGAGGATGTGGTCCCGTTCGGGGTCGAGACGGGCGAGCCCGCGAGGCTCACTGGCGTCTTTCATCCGGCCGGTCCCGAGCTGGCGGTTGCGCATGCGACGCGCTCGAAGATCGACGCGTTCGGTATCAGCTACGAGGCAAACGCCGGATTCTCGCGATCCATGTTCTCGTGGGCGGCGTGAGCACCGCCGCGACTCGTCCCGGCGCCGGCGACCGCGGCGAGCTGGCCCAGGCGTTCGCCGCGGTGCGCGCGAGGATGGGGTTCGTGGCGCTGCTGCTCGCGCTGGCCGCCCTCGCCTGGTGGTGGACCGCCGATCAGATGGCCGGGATGGACGCTGGGCCCGGCACCGACCTGGGCGCGCTCGGCTGGTTCGTCGGGGTATGGGTGGTGATGATGGCGGCGATGATGTTTCCCTCGCTGGCCCCCACCGCCGCCCTCTACTCTCGCATGACGCGGGGCCGCGGGCTCGCGCCGGCGATGCTGTTCACCGCGAGTTATCTGCTCGTGTGGGGTGCTGCCGGCCTCGTCGCCTACGGGCTGTTTCGTCTCGGTCGCGCCGCATTTGGAGGCGACCTGGCATGGGACGCCGGCGGCCGCTGGTTTGCCGGGAGCGTGCTGGCGATTGCCGCCATCTATGAGCTCACTCCGCTAAAGGACGCTTGCCTGGCGAAGTGCCGTTCTCCGCTGGGGTTCCTCCTCGGAAGCTGGCGCGACGGTTGGCGGGGCGCCGTCCAGATGGGCTCGAAGCACGCCGCCTGGTGCCTTGGGTGCTGCTGGGCGCTGATGGCGGGGCTGTTCGCGCTCGGAGTGATGAGCCTCACATGGATGGCATTCGTTGCCGCCCTGATCGCGCTGGAGAAGACGCTTCCCTGGCGCCGAGCCGTGATCTGGGGGACGGCGGCCATCCTGCTCGTCCTGGCGGTGGCGGTCGCCGCCGTGCCGCATGACGTGCCGTGGCTCGTCGTCCCGGGCGGCGCGCACAGCGCGATGCATGCCATGCAGGCCATGCACTGAAGACGACCCCCACTCGTGGCTTTCGGCCAACGTAGCTGCCAAGGCGCGTAGGCCATGCGCGCACGAAAGCCGAATGACCGCTCACGAATCAGCCCGCTGGCTCCCATCTACCAACGCGACCGGGAGCATGCGGATGAGATCGGCGATTCTCGCGGGGACGATGGCCCTCGAGCGGCGGCGGCCGCGAGTGCGCCCGGGCCGCGGCGATTCTGCAAACGCCCGGCCGGTGTCGCTTTGGACGGAGGTTGTTGCTCAAACGTCTGGGGCGGCTGGTGTCGCGGTTGCTGCTGGTGGCGCCGTTTGGTGACGTGGGCGTGGTGAACGGCGCTGTCACTGCGGTGAGCGCCGTTTCAGGTCGTGATGGTGGCTATCTGGTGGCGGTAGACCTTGCCGAGGTTGTGGGTCATGATTAGTAATCGCAGTTCGGTGTGCGCTTTGACCCTGCCTCGCCTGCGGAAGCGGATGAACCCCTTGTTGTGTTTGGTGTCACCGTAGAGCGGCTCGACGGTTTGTTTTCGCTTCGCGTAGCGCTGGAGGCCGTGCTCTGAGGTGAGCACGGCCCGCATCCATTTCGGGCGGCCCTCGTTCTGCCAGCGCTTCGGGGTGCCCTTGTCGGGCGCGACCAGCACCGGGATGTGCTGGTTGTTGATGACGTCGTCCATCTGCTGCTCGTTGACAGCGGTCTGCGCGTTATAGGCCTGCACGAACCCGAACCCGAACCCGAACCCGATCGGGATCGGGCGGGTGTCGGGTCGGTCATGTTCACCTTCCCGTCAGGCACCTCTGGCGGCGCATAAGGGTCAGGCGGGCGGCTCAACCTGCGACCGCGCTTGTCGCGCGCTGTCGCACGCGACAAAGCGGCACTCTCCGTCGCGGGGGGCAGCTCACCGTCGTGCCACTGACCGGCGCCAAATCCGATTCGTCCGCATGACCTTGACGGGTCGAGCGGGCAACTGGGGGGCGTCGCGGAGGTGCGGGCCTACGTATCCAGTCGGACTTCGAGATAGCCAGATTCGAGCTGCGGATCCCGTAGCTCGAATATCCTGGGCGAATGAATCCTGAGGACGGTCCAACTCTGATCGCCTTCGACGGATCGGCCGCGGCGCGTCAGGCGGTGGCCGCGACGGCCGCGCTGTTGAAGCCGCGCGCGACGCTCGTGCTCACTGTCTGGGAGGCGGCGCTCGCCCACGCAGCGGTGGCACCCCCACTCGACGTGGCAATGACTCCTGCCGTCGATCCTTCGACCCTGCTCACGATCGACGAAGCGTTACGCGGCCACGCCGAACGCGTGGCAAACGATGGAGCCGAGCTTGCGAGATCTTTGGGGTTGGATGCCGAACCGCTCGCCATGGTCGACGTTCGCGACATCGCCCGGACGATCGTGGAGGTGGCTCGTGAACACAAGGCAGCAACGATCGTCGTCGGTTCTCGCGGCCTGAGCGGGCTCCGGGCAAGGTTCGAGGGCAGCACGTCCAAAGGTGTCGTGAAGCACGCCCCATGTCCCGTGGTCGTCGTCCACGACGCCGGTGCTGAGGAGCCAGGCTAGGCGATCGATGACCTTCGGTCGCCTCCTCGTCGGTGACGGAAGGCGCCGATTTCGCCGCCGCGAACTCGATCGCGCCGTTGCCCTCCGCCCCGGCCGGGATGTCAGTTTCGTTGGCTTGCGCGAGTGAGGCGGGCTCGCCGCTCGCCAGGAGGCGACCCGACACCAGCTCGAGGCGACGCGTCTCCTTCCACGAAGCACCGGGCGCGGGCCTAGCGTCGCCGGCCGAGGCCGACGCTGCTGCTCTCGTCTAGGAACCTCCCGAAGCAGAAGTTCGCCACCGGCGGCTGCCAAGGCGGCGACAAAGCAGCAGCGTGGGGGCGTCGTCGGACACACCGGTGAAGTCTTGGCGACCGCGGGCGCTGCGCAGGCATCGATCCGCACGACTGCTCTTCGGCGGATCCGATCGCGCGCGCTGCGTAGATCGCCGCGATCGCCTGGCCAATCCGATCGCCCCGCCGCGCGCTGACTTGTGAATGAAGGGAATCGTCCGGAACCTCGGCCGCCGGTCGCTCTCTGGTCGGCAAACGCATCGACGCCAGATGACTGTGCAGTCCCGTCTCGCGCATCGCCACTGAAGAAGATCTAGTGGTCCGTCTTGTGGGCCGAGAGTCCTAACAGCTTGCGCAGGGCTCAATCAGCTGCGGTTCGCACGCGGCGGCGATGAGTTTCGCCGGCCTGCGCGGTCTGCTTAGGTAGTGGAGAGCGCACGAGGAGGTAATCAATGCCCGAGCATAAGGTCGGAACCCGCGAGGAATGGCAGGCCGCCCGCGACGAGCTGGCGAAGCTCGAAGCGGCGCAGGCCGCGCGCGAGGAGCAGATCAACCGCCGCCGACGCGAGCTGCCATGGGTCGCGGTCGACAAGGAGTACGTATTCGACACGCAGGAGGGCAAGAAGACCCTCGCCGACCTGTTCGACGGCCGCTCGCAGCTACTGGCCTACAACATCATGTACGGGCCCGACTACACGGTCGGCGCCTGTCCCGGGTGCACGAACCTCGCCGACGGTTTCGACGCTACGACGCTCCTTCACCTCAATAAACGCGACGTGACCATGATCTGCTCCTCGCGCGCGCCGATCGACCGGCTCACCGCCTACAAGGAGCGGATGGGCTGGGTATTCCCGTACGTCTCGACGCATGAGACCGACTTTCCCTGGGACTTCGGGCTGGCGTTGACCGAGGAGCAGGCAGGGCAGATCCCCGAGGTGCGGCAGATGGTCGAGAACCCGCCTGAGTGGCTTGAGTTCTGGGCGTCCCAGGTCGGCGCTGAGCTCAAGGACGGCATCCGCGAGAACCCGAGCTACATCGCTTTTGCGAAAGAAAACGGGACCGTCTACCACACCTATACGGTGTCGGCGCCTGACCCGTTCGTCGCGCCGTACTTCAGCTTCCTGCTCGACCGGACACCGAAGAATCTGCCCGACGAGCCGCTCAACTTCCGGAAGGACGAGTACCCCGCCTAACAGCGGGCGCAATCGCTCCGGAGAGCCTGTCCGAAGCCAACAAGACACGCTTCCACCTACCGGACGGCCCGGCGCAACGCGAGCGGGACGAGCAAAATGGCCAGCGGCGGGACCGACTTCTCCATCAAAGCCGTCGAATGGATCTACGCGCATGACGCAAGCGTGCTCGTCGCGTCCACCGCCGGCATCACCGGCTCCGGACCGTGATCGGCTAACCCCGCTATCGGTGCCGAGAGATCCGCGCTCAGCCGCAGAGCCAGAAGTACGCGCGTCAAGCCGACGACGCTCGCAGTCTTGAGCAACGCCGGCGCAGCGTTCCGCTGGCGCTCCCGTCCGCTCCGGCTTTGCTCGCACAACGGGCACCTCGCAGTCCGCGACGCAGCCCACGCTCTACCCCGCGCCAGGACACCCACGGCAGCCGCTCGCACACCTCGGCGCGCAACACCGCCCGATACACCGCCCCAGCGGCTGACTTGTGCTCAAAGAGCGAATGGGCGTCAAGCGCCGTGTACCTGCCCAGCGCCCGGGTCAAGTTCGCCACCACAACATGGGCGTGTTACTGCGGATCACTGGCCCGCGACATCCGATGCCGATACGACGCCGCGACAACCCCTCACCGCTCACCCGCTCGACGCCGCCGCGGCCACGCCGGGTCCAGCACCCCTCCCGCTCCAAATACCTGAGCGCCCTCATCCACGACGCCCTCGTGCGCCTCGACCAACGCGCCAGAGATCTCCTCGCCCGCGACCGCGACCGCGACCGCGACCGCGAACAGCACCGACACGCTCTTCGGTGCCGAGAACGTCAAATCGATCCCCGCCACCGTCGAGCTGCCCCCCATCGCCCGCAGCACCCTCCGTCCACGGGGCTTGCGCCCCCATCAGCGCCAAGAACCCATCCCGGTCGACCCCGTTCGCCCGCGCCCAGTCCCAGCGTCTCGGCGCCGCTCCCGCGCCAGATCCCCCCCGCCTCGCCGCGGCCGGCGTAATAGTCCTCGATCCCAGCCGCCACCTGCTGCTCGTAATACAGCAGCTGACCGCGTGCGGCGCCGAGCTTGCCAATCGTGATCGTCAACACCGCCACCACATCCCAGACGCGGACACAAAACGGACACACCAGCTCGTACAACCGGGCTCACGGCCGGTCCAGCCGCTCCCGATCAAACAGCCGCATTGCAGGCCAAACCTGCCCTCACACAGACACCCATGGACGCCCGTCTCGGCCCCCGAGATCTCTGATAAGGAAGAGGTCCCTGGTTCGAGTCCAGGAGCGCCCACTTGGGCTTCCTCCTGCAATCTCCGCCGACTCAAGGAACAAGCTCCGAGGGCGGGTTTCTCTCCGGTGGGGAGCGGCGGCCGTCCGCAAGGAGCGTGGGATGGAAGCGGTTTGAAGCCTCTTCGATAACTCCCGCTCGCGACTCGTTGGGCTTCTTCTCTTCATCGATCCAGCGATTCCTCTCGAACCGGAATCATGTGGATGCCGTTTCGAGCGGCACGATGGCGCTCAAATGCAGGCGTTCGCGTCGCGCCGGAAGTCAAGGAGATCGCCGCAGCCTCGGGCGCGACCCGCTAAACACCCAGGCGACGAGCAGGACGCTAGGGGCGACGTTCGACGTTGAGTGGCCGACAGGGCTCATGCGAATGCGCTGACGCCGGTGATGTCGCGTCCGACGATCAGAGTCTGCATGGTTTCGGTGCCCTCGTAGGTGTGGATGACCTCGATGTCGCCCATGTGACGGATGACGTGGTTGGCGAGCAGGACGCCGTTGCCGCCGAGCATGTCGCGTGCCTCAGCGATGACTTGGCGTGCCTTGCGGGTGTTGTTGAGCTTCGCCAGGCCGGCGATCGTGTCGGTGAGACGACCGGATTCCTCGAGCCGGGCGAGTTGCATGCAGTAGAGCTGCATGCCGGTGACCTCGGCCAGCATGTGGACCAGCTTGTCTTGGATGATCTGGAAAGAGCACAGCGGCTTGCCGAACTGCTCCCGCTGTTTGCTGTAGGTCAGCGCCGTGTCGTAGGCGGCGACGGCGTGGCCGAGCGCGGCCCACGCGCAGGTCGTGCGGGTGGAGATCAGCACTCGGGCGGTGTCTTTGAAGCTGCGGGCGCCGGGTAGCCGCGAGGTCTCTGGCACGCGCGCGCCGTCGAGCCGAATGTCGGCTTGCCAGATCGCCCGCGCGACGCCCTTGCCCTCCATCGTGATGGCCTCGAAGCCGGGGGTGTCCTTTTCGACGAGGAACCCCTTCACCTGTCCGTCCTCGCCCGAGCGCGCCCACACGGCTACCACGTCGGCGATCGACCCGTTGCCGATCCAGCGCTTGGCGCCGTCGAGGATCCAGTCATCGCCCTCGCGGCGGGCACTGGTCTGCAGCGCGACGGAGTCCGAGCCGTGCGTGGGTTCGGTCAGCGCGAACGCCCCGATCGCCTTCATCCGCGCCATCGTCGGCAGCCACCGCTCCTTCTGCTCGGGCGATCCGAGCAGGTCGATCGTCTTCATCGCGAGCCCGGACTGGACGCCGAGGAAGGTCCCGAGGCTGCCGTCACCTCGGTGGAGCTCCATCTGCACCAGCCCGCGGGCAAGCGGGCTCAAGCCGGGACAACCGTGGCCTTGGATGTCCTCTCCGAGCACGTCGAGGTCGGCGAGTCGGCGCATCAGCGGCCATGGAAGCTCGGCCGCCTCCCAGTACTCGTTGATCGCCGGCAGCACCTCGTGGTCAACGAAGCGCCGCATGGTGATGAAGTGCTCCCACTGCTCCTCGGTGAACTGCTCGCGCACGTGGAAGTAGTCGGTTGCCAGCGCGTCGCCGAGGTGGGCGTAGGGAAGGGCTGCGGTTGCCATGGGAATGTCCTTTCAGGAGGCGACGACGTAGGTGCCGGGCGCCTTGCCTTGCCTTGTGTGAACGCCGCCGAGCCGTTGGTCGTATTCGGCCACCCGCTGCCCGCTTCGCGGCGGCGCGCGCCCACTCTCGCTCGAGTCCACGACGATGTAGCTGGCGAGCTCGACGGCGCGAGGTCGAGGAGGCTACCGAACCGGTATGCGCGCCCCGATCGGTGAGCGAGTTCTCGAGCGGTGGAAGAGCCCGCGTGCTGTTGTGGGACCAGGACACCGTGCGGCTCGCCCTGCCCAGCACCGCCGCGGTGCCGCCCGCTAGTTGCCGATAGGCGCACATGTCTGATCAAGCAGCGTCGCCGCTTTGCTGACGATGGAGGTGCCGAGGGAGCCGGTCCGCGGCGAGGAACTCGGCGATGAGGGCGGCGATTTTGGTGGGCCGCTCGAGCACGAACAGGTGGCCGCCGCCATGGATGATCTCCAGCCGTGCGTTGGGGATCAGTCTGGCCAGGATGCGTCCGTTGACCGTCGGAACGATCGGGTCGTCGTCGCCAGCGAGCACCAGGGTGGGTTGGGGCAACCGCGCCAGCCAGGGTAGGCCGGTCCAGACGCTGATCGCGTAGAGCTGATCGGCATAGCCGCGCAGGGTCGGAGGCTGCAAGAACCGCTCGGCCGAGCGTTGCAAAAACGCCTCGGGGTCGCGTCGAGCTTCGCCGCCGTACACCGCTCCGGCGACGCGGCGAAAGTAATCAGGCGAGTGGTAGCGACGCGGGGTGGCGAGCGCGAGCATCGCGCGCGGCGAGCCAGGTATGCCGCCTAATCCGGCCACGCCGGCTCCCGTGGCGGCGAGAACGAGGCGGCCGACCCGGCGGGGCGCTTGGTGGGCTAGCTGCTGGGCGAGAATCCCACCGAAGGACATACCGAACACGTCTACCTGTTCGTACCCGAGGGCATCGAGCATGAGTTCGAACGTGCGGGCGATTCCCGCCATGCGTCGCGGCCTGCGGTACCGAGTCGATTTCCCGGTGCCGGGCGCGTCGACGGCAATCGTCTGTAGGTCGTGCCGGTTTAGCGCGTCCTCGAACGGTGTGGAGAGATCTAGAGACGCTCCGATCCCGGTGAGCAGCAGCAGCGGCCGCCCGAGGCCTCGGACCGAGGTACGCAGACGTACCCCGTCGACGCATACGTATCGCATCTCCGCCGCGGCTTTTGCCATCAGGTCTCGAGGATGTAGGTACCCGGGGCCTTGATGAGTGGCTTGTGCTCCTTGCTTCCGAGGGTTTTCGGCTTCGGCTTGAGTTCACCCGAGCGTGGTTCCAGCCAGCCCAGGTAGTCGGGCCACCAACTGCCGGTGCGCTCGGCAGCGTCGACGAGCCACGCTTCGGGGCTCGCTGGCGCGGCATCCGCGACGCGGTACTTGCGGCGACTGTTGGGGTCCGGCGGGTTGACCAGCGCTTGGATGTGGCCGCTGTTCACAAGGATGAAGCGGGCGGTTCCCCCAAGCATCTGTGTGGCGCGGTAGGCATTCTCCCACGGCACGATGTGGTCGGTCTCGCCGGCCAGCACGTACGTTGGAACATCGGCGGACGCCAGGTCGATCGGGGTGCCGAGGACGGTCAGCGCGCCGGGGATCCGCATCGAGTTCTCGACCGCCACCTGGATCATGTCGGCGTGCAGACCGGCGGCCATGCGGATGCTGTCCTGATTCCAATAAAGGATGTCGAACGCCGGTGGCGGGGCACCGAGCAGGTAGTTGTTGACCCAGTAGTTCCAGATCATGTCGTTCGGACGCAGCCAGGCGAAGATCTCGGCAAGCGTGCGCCCGTCCAGGTAGCCCCGGGCGGCCGACGCCGCCACCGCGGCGGCAGCCGCCTCGCGGGTTGTGAAGGCGCCGATGACGCCCTCATGGGCCCTGTCGAGCGCGCAGACGAACAGCCCCAGGCTGGCGACACGCCCGAGCCGGCCGGTGGCGACGAGATGTCCAACCGTGGCAGCTGCGATCTGGCCGCCGGAGCACGCGGCCGTGACATGGAGCGAGTCCTGGCTGGTGACCTCCTGCACGACCCTGCCGGCCTCGATGCACGCGCGCGCGTAGGTATCCAGATTGAAGTGCGCCTGCTCGGCGGTCGGATTGCGCCACGACAGCGTGAAGACCTGCATGCCATGAGCGACGAACCACTCCACCATGCTGCGCCCTGGCGATAGATCCCACGCGTAGTACTTATTGATCGTCGGCGGGACGATCATCAGCGGCACCTCGCGCACCGTTTTGGTGCTCGGCGCGTACTGGATCAGCTCGAAGACCTCGGTTTGATCGACAACCGACCCCGGCGTCGCGGCCACGTTCTCACCCACCGTGAACTTTGACGTGTCCACGCTGGCCGGCAGGCGAGGCGACGCCGAGATGTCCCGCAGCAGGTTCCTCGCTCCCTTCAGGAGGTTGGCGCCGCCGTAGTCGATCGACACCTTCAGCGCGGTCGGGTTGGACCACGGGAAGTTCGTCGGGGCCAGCGCGTCGGCGATGTTCTCGACCGCGAACCGCAATTGCTCGTCGTCAGCCCAGCCGAGCTCCGCGTCGCTGATCAGATCCTCAGCGGTGGCGACAGCGGCAAGGTAGGCCTGCGCGATTCGCCTGAACAGCCAGCTCTGCCGCCAGGCCGAATCAGCGAAGCGCCGGTCCTTCGGGTTCGGAACGCGCTGCGATGACCCGGCCGCCGTCGCGGCCCCCTCTATTGCGAGAGCCGCCAGGCGGCGCGCCACCCGGTCCGGCCGCCGCGCCAGCCGCAACGCCGCCTTGGCGGCGGGAGCGGGGGCAAGAAACGTCGAGCGGATGCCAGGGGCATCGGTAACCAGGATGTCGAAGCCCTTCCGGACCCCCGGCGCATCACGCAGCGGTTCGGGTTGCGGCTGCGGCGCCGTTACTGGCAAGGCCTTCGCGTGGTCGTCGTTCCTGGCTCGCGCGGTGGCTGCCGACGCGCGGCCCGCGCCGGGGCGCGGAGTCTTGGTCGTCATGCGCTCATCACCTGTTCTGTGTTATGAAGCCGGCTCCTGACCAAGATTCTCGTGGATGATGGGGCCGCCGTCATTCCGCCTGGCTCGGTGGTGGTTCGGGCCTCGCTGCTCGTGACGGGGCTCCGCCGCGCGCATAGCATGTCGTCGATCAATCAGGAGCGAGAGAAGGACGTCGGCGTGATCGCGCCCAGGAACATTAATGAGCTCTCCGTCCATGTGGGGCAGGAGGCCGGCGTGAGCCGCTGGCAGGCCGTCACGCAGGACGACGTGAACCGGTTCGCCGAGGCGACCGGCGATCGCCAGTGGATCCACACCGACGTCGACCGCGCGGGGCAGACGGAGCTCGGCGGCACGATCGCGCACGGGTTCTACACGCTCTCGCTCGCGCCCAAGCTCTTGGCCGAGCTGGTGAGCTTCGAGCACTTCACCTTCGCGATGACTTACGGGCTTAACCGCGTCCGTTCCCATCAGCCCGCTGCCGGTCGGGGACCGTGCTCGCATGCGCGCGCACCTGGACGCTGTCGAACCGCGCGGGCGGCGGCGCCCTCACCGCGACCCTGGCCTTCGAGCGCGCCGGCGGCGACAGGCCCGGGGGCGTCGCCGAGTTCCTCATCCACCTCCAGGCCTGCTAGGAGACCCAGATGCCCAACATTGCCGACCTACTCACCCGCACGGCCACCGAGCGTCCCGACCGCGTGGCGATCAAGGTCGACGACAGCGAGCTGCCCTACGCCGCGCTCGACCAAGCCGCCGCGTGCGTCGCCGGTCTGCTGCGCGCAAAGGGCGTCGAGCCGGGAGACCGCGTCGGGATCATGCTGCCCAACGTCGCGTACTTCCCGATCTGCTACTACGGCGCGCTGCGCGCGGGCGCGGCGATCGTGCCGATGAACCCGTTGCTCAAGGACCGCGAGGTCGCCTTCTACCTTGGCGACTCCGACGCCAAGGTTCTCCTGGCCTGGCATCAGTTCGCCGACGCGGCGCACGCCGGCGCCGAGCAGACGGGCGTCGACTGCGTGCTGGTGCAGCCCGGCGAGTTCGAGGGCCTGTTTGCCCGCTGCGAGCCGGCCCGGGAGGTGACCGCGCGGGAGCCCGACGACACCGCGGTGATCCTCTACACCTCGGGCACGACCGGCAAGCCGAAGGGGGCCGAGCTCACGCACGGCAACCTGTTGCGCAACGTGGAGGTTAGCGTCGACCTGTTCGCGCTCGACGAGCACGCAGTGACGCTCGGGGCGCTGCCGTTCTTCCACGCCTTCGGGCAGACCTGCGCGCTCAACGCGACGGTCGCCGTCGGCGGGCGTCTGACGCTGATTCCGCGCTTCGACGGCGGCAAGGCACTCGAGATCCTCGAGCGCGACCGCGTGACCGTGTTCGAGGGCGTGCCGACGATGTACGCCGCGATGCTCAACCACCCGGGGGCCGGCGAGTTCGACACGTCGGCGCTCGAGGTCTGCGTGTCGGGCGGCGCGGCCATGCCGGTGGAGGTGATGCGCGCGTTCGAGGAGAGGTTCGGCTGCCAGGTCCTCGAGGGCTACGGGCTCTCGGAGACTTCGCCGGTTGCCTCGTTCAACCGCCGCGACCGCGAACGCAAGCCTGGCTCTATCGGCCTGCCCGTCGACGGCGTAGAGATGCGTGTCGTCGACGAGAACGGCAACGAGACGCCCCGGGGCGAGGTCGGCGAGGTGGCGATCCGCGGGCACAACGTCATGAAGGGCTACTGGCGGCGAGACGACGCGACCGCCGAGGCGATCGACCCTGACGGCTGGTTCAAGACCGGCGACATGGCCAGGATCGACGAGGACGACTACTTTTTCATCGTCGACCGCAAGAAGGAACTCGTCATCCGCGGCGGCTTCAACATCTACCCGCGCGAGATCGAAGAGGTCCTCTACGAGCACCCCGGCGTGCGCGAGGCCGCCGTCATCGGCATCCCACACGACCAGCTCGGCGAGGAGGTCGCCGCCGCGGTCGCGCTGAAGCGCGACGCCGAGGCGACCGCCGGCGAGCTGCGCGACTTCGTCAAGCAGCGCGTCGCCGCCTACAAGTACCCACGCCACGTCTGGCTCGTCGACGAGCTTCCCAAAGGTCCCACCGGCAAGATCCTCAAGCGCGAGATCAAGCCGCCAGATGCGCCCGCCGAGGGCTGAGCGGTGACCGAAGCGCTGTGCTGCAAGGTGGAGATCCCGAAGGGCAGTCGGTGCAAGTACGCTGTGCCCGGCTTGTCAGGGTTGAGTCAGGCCCGGCTCGCGTACCGCGCCGGTCAGCCGGATCGAGCAGGGGCGCGTTTCCCCCACGGTCGAGAAGCTCGAGCGGCTCGCCGCCGCGGCCGGCGAGGAATTGGTGCTTGACTGGCGCCCGCGAGAAGTTCCATTTGATGCTGACCAGCTGGACGCTGCGAGCGCGTGTCGATGGCGGAGCGACTCGAGCGCCCGCTGAGCTGGAACCGGTTCGCGGGCGTGGGCGTGCAGAGCATTCAGAGCGTCTTTGATGCTCACCGCGCTCACCCGGGCCGAGAGCCCCAGGCTCCCCTCGGCCTGCTGAACTGCCGCCAACTCGCCCTCGACTGCCCGCACCCGAATCGGTGGCGTCCGACGGGTCGCGAAAGCCGCTCCAGATCTCACCGAGCGCGAGGATATGCGCCCGGCGACCTCGGCTGACGGGCTGTTAGCGTTAGCGGCCCGGGGTGGGTGCGCTGGCGAGCACGTCGCGGATTGCTGTCGGCGGGTGGCCGATGAAACGCTGGAGGGTTGGATCGGCGGTGGCGAAGTCGCTCCGCCGGCTGGCGCGGAACATCCCGATGAACATCTGGGCGAAGCGCTCGGGGGTCCCGTGCGCGACGAGGGTGTTGCGGTACTCGTCCTCGGAGACGGTGACCCGGGTGAGCTCGCGGCCGAGCACCTCGGACGCGATCGCGGCCAGCGCGGTGAGATCGACCGCCTCGGCGCTGGCGAGAGGCGGGGTGATCCCGTCCAGCGATGCCTCCTGCCTCAGCGCGACCGCGGCGGCTTCGGCGAGGTCGGCGGGCGCGGTCCAGGAGACCGGGCCGTCTTCGGGCGCGGTGAGCCTGCCGGTCTGAAGCGCTTGGCCGACTAGCATCACCGCGGTGCTGGCGTAGAAGCCGTTGCGCAGCGAGGTGAAGGGGACGCCGGATTCCTGCAGGAGCGCCTCGGTGGCGGCGTGATCGGGCGCCGGCGCGAATGGCGAGTCGAGCCGCGCGCCCATGTGACTGGTGTAGAGGATTCGCCGGGCGCCGGATGCGCGGGCCGCTTTGATTGCGGCGGCGTGGCGGGCGACTGCGATCTCGCCGAGCTCGTCGACTGAGACGATCAGCACCTGGCTGGCGCCCTCGAAGGCGTCGCTGAGGCTCGCCGGGTCGGCGAAGTCGCCGCGACGGACCCGGACGCCGCGATCGGCGAAGGCGCTGGCTTTCTCAGGGTCGCGGACGCTGATCCCCACCTGATCTGCGGAGAGACGCGCGAGTAGCTGCTCCACGATGCCGCGGCCGAGCTGGCCGGTGGCGCCGGTGATGATGATCACGATGACCTCCAGGTCAAGCGACGATGACTGCGCCGCGATCAGCAGTGACACAGGGTGACGCTAGCATCGGTACCACCATTGCGATAGCGCGTACGTGTTATCGTCGATACTGTGAGCGTCCAGGAACTGCCCGCCGGCGACCCGCGCGAGGCAACGCGGATCCGGATCGTGAAGGCAGCCGCGGCACTGGCCGCTCGAGACGGGCGCGAGGCACTGACGACCCGGGCGGTTGCCGCCGCCGCGGGCGTCCAAGCGCCAACGATCTACCGCCTGTTCGGTGATAAGGACGGCCTGATCGACGCCGTCGTCATGCACGGCTACAGGACCTACCTCCAAGAGAAGGCGGCCCGCCGGCCGGGTCGCGACCCGGTCGAGGACCTCCGCCGGGGTTGGGATCTGCACGTCGCGTTTGGTCTGAGCAATCCCGCGCTCTATGTCCTCATGTACGGCGATCCGCGGCCTGGGCGCACACCCGCGGTCATCGCTTCCTCCCGGCAGGTCCTCGCCGAGCACGTCCACCGCGTCGCCGCGGCCGGCTGTCTGCGTGTGCCCGAGGAACAGGCCGCCGAGCTCATCCACGCCGCGGGCTCAGGGACCGTGTTCTCGCTGCTGGCCACCGAACAGGACCGACGGGACCCGCATCTGTCCGAGCTCGCCCGGGAGGCCGTCATCGCCGCCGTCGCGACCACAGAGCCAACAGCCGACGCGCCCGGACCGGCGCCGGCGGCGATCGCACTGCGCGCGCGCCTCCCCGAGGTAACAGGACTCAGCGAGGCTGAGCGCCATCTCTTGGAGGAGTGGCTGCAGCGGATCGCCCACTGAGGGTCAACCGGCGAAGGCCGGCCAACGAGCAGAAGCTGGCCTACGCGAGGGCGCACTCGGGCAGCATCCTCGAGCTGTCCTGAACAGCTGGCCAGCCGGCCGCCCGCAGTGGCGAAATCAATCCTCAGTTCACCGCTTGCTTTAGGAGCGCGGCGATCTTCGTCTCTTCGGTGGCAGTCAGCTCCTTTAGCGCGAAGGCGGTCGGCCACATGGCGCCTTCGTCGAGGTTCGCCTTGTCGCTGAAGCCGAGCGTCGCGTACCTCTCCTTGAACTTCTGCGCGTCGCGGAAGAAGCAGATGACTTTGCCGTCCTTGGCGTACGCGGGCATCCCGTACCAGGTTCTCGGCGAGAGGACTGGCGCGCTGGCTTTGACGATTGCGTGGAGCCGCTTGGCCATTGCACGATCCGGTTCCTGCATCGCAGCGATCTTCGCGAGTACGTCGCTTTCCCCGTCCGCCTTGCCCGCGCGCGGGCCGCGGCGCGCGGCCGCCTTCAGCTCTGTGGCGCGCTCGTTCATCGCGGCTCGTTCCTCGTCCGTGAATCCCTTGGAAGCCTTGCCCGTCGGGGTGGTGCTCTTAACGGACTTCTGCGTGTCGGTCTTTGGGTTCATGGGAACCTCCTCATGCTGTGCAGGTCATGTGTGCTTTCGCCGGGCGGCTCGGCGCGGCTCCTGGGTGCGGATCAGCTTGCCTGGGGGATCGCAGGCGCACTCACGAAGGCGGTACGCCGTGCGCCGCCCGCCTGCTCCCACGCGAACCCGTCCGGGTCGGTGAAGGGCCATGCATCGCTGCCAACGACAATCCGGTGCGAGCCCGTGCCGTCCGGTGAGACGCCGGCGTCCTTGGCCAGCGCGCGGCGCCCGTAGAGCGCCAGTTTGATGTCCCCGGTTGCGAACTGGACGTACTTGCGGCCAAAGCTCCTCGCCACCTCGAGGCCGCGGTCGACGTAGAACCGCTTGCTCGCGGCAACGTCCGCGACTCCCAGGAGGAGCACGATCTCATCGATCTGCCGGGTGGCTGGCCCGGTGTTCTTCTTCGATGATGTCGCGACCTTCCAGATCGTCCCGTCCGGGGCTTGTACGACGCCGCCGTAGCCCCAGAAGCTCTTCTTGACGGGCTTTAGCGGCGTCGCGCCGGCGTCGAGGGCGGCGCCGACGAGTCCGTCAACCGTGGCTGGCTGGGCCACCACGAGCGACAGCGTGAACCCACGAAAGCCGGTCGTCGGCGCGTCCGAGGCGCGTAGGCCAAGCTGAGCGCCGAAACCGAAGGTGCTGGTGTAGAAGGCGTTGGCGGCCGTGGGCTCGGGCACTTCGAGGGTGACGGAGTCGATCGCGGTCATGGCAGGTCCTTTCCTGAAGGGTCTGGGATTGCCTGGCTGATGACCATCATGGTATAGCACTATGATAGTATCAGTCAACCATTGTAATCATCCAGCGGATGTGCAAGGCTTCGAGCATTGGCAGCGTCTGTTTCGACCGACATCGAGGTGGCCGAGTTCGCCGGCCAACTCTTCTTCCGGCTCTGGTGGGCTGCGCACGCGCGCACCGCCGAGACGCTCGCTTCAATTGGCCTCGCGCCCGCCCTGTTCGCGCTGCTCAACGTGCTCGGCGCTCGCGAAGGGGCGATCCAGCAGCAGCTGAGCTTGGACATGGGAATCGATCCAAGCGCCATGGTCAAGCTGATCAACGAACTCGAGAACGCGGGGCTGGCCGAGCGCCGACGGCGTCCAGGCGATCGCCGCGCGTGGGAGGTATCGATCACGCCGAAGGGTCGACGCACCCTGGAGCGCGCCCGACGACTCGTCACGCAGGTAGAAGACGAGGTGCTAAGCGGGCTCACCGCAGCCGATCGCCGTCAGCTGCTGACGCTCCTCCGACGAGCGCTCGTCTCAGCGCCCCCCCAACCTCCGTGGCGCCCAGAAGAGGGGGACTGAGCGACACGGGCAACGAGGCGCACACGCGCGCTGGGCCGATGGGGGCCAGTACGCAGGTGTGAGTCCCGCCGACTACCGGTCGCGGCGTCAGGTAAGTAAGTTACCTTACGCAAATGCCAAGCTTAGCTGCTGCGGATGTTCGAGATCACTCCGCGTAATCTGGCCGATCCGAGCGCTGCACCCGCACCGGCCGCTGCGGATCGCACAACCCGCTCCAACGCCCTCAGCTCGCGTTCACGCTCCACAAGCCGAGTGGACTCACGGACAGACAGAGCGCTCGCCGCTGTGACCTCTGTATCCGGCCCGTCAGCTTTTGATCGGCGACCAGCCTCCGTGGGCGAGCCATCCACCATCAACCGCGATGCTTGTCCCGGTGATGAATGACGCCTCGTCGCTGGCGAGAAAAGCGACCGCCGCCGCGATCTCGTCTGGCTCTGCGTAGCGTCCTAGCGGCGTGCGGCGAGCGATGTCGTCGGGTGAGTAGCCACCATCCTTCTGATCCTGATCATCGAGCCCGGTGCTGACGTAGGCCGGCTCGACGGTGATGACGCGCACTCCGCGACTTGCCCACTCGACCGCGAGCACTCGGGTCAAGCCCACCAGGCCGTGCTTGCTGGCGGCATACGCCGCACGCATCGGCATACCGATCTCCCCGAAGATCGACCCGATGTTGATGATCACGCCGCGGCCCGTCTGGAGCATGTGCCGGCCAACCGCCTGGGAGCACAGCAGGGGCCCGGTGAGGTTGACCGCCAGCACGCGCGACCAGCGCTCGAGGGACAAGTCCTCGCTCGGCACCACGGCCCCGATCCCCGCGTTGTTGACCAGCACGTCGATCCGGCCGAACTCCCGGTAGGTGCAGTCGGCGAGATCCCGCACTTCTTCGGGCTCTGTCACATCGGCAATCCGGCTGTGAACGCGGAGCTGGCGAGCCTGCAGTCCGGCGGCCACCGCCTCCGGCGGATCGGCCGCATGAGCCGAGGCGATCACCGTCGCGCCGGCCTCGGCAAGCGTCTGGACGATCGCCGCGCCGATGCCGCGGCTTGCGCCAGTCACGATCGCTACTTGGTCTGTGAGTCGCATGTCCGGTGTTCGACGCAAACGTATCTGAACCCGGACGCGCCTCCGCCACGCCGCCACCACCAGGGCCTGTGTGCCGACGCTCGGGGAGAGCGCGTCGCGGTCGCGGGTTTGCCGTGCCGGACATGGTTATCACCCGGCCGATCGCGGAGGATGCGACGGCACTATACGGGCCGCCGCCAGTTTGTGGAGAGGGAGTCGGATAGTTGTAGGAGGGAGTGCGACGTCGTGTCGATCGCTCCTACCGCCTCTACGAGAACGACGCCGAGGCGACGATCTCGATCTCCTCGGCGTTGCAACGGCTGCCAGCAGGATCGGCAAGAGCCCTCGCTTCGGTTCGGCGAAGGCCTGAACCAGCGCGAGATCGGCGGCCCCATCGGGTCTCGCAGATGCGGGTATCCCGCCTGTTGCGAGCGACCCTCGGCCGGTCCACCAGCTCGCCGGACGCGACGCATACGCCCGCTGAGGACAGGAACCGGTCTCCCAGCGCTCTATCGGAGCGACACGGCATTAACGTGTCCGCCCTCGCCGCCGGCATCTTTCGCGCCACTCCGGCGGCGACGATCGACCACGCTCAGCCTGTATTGGTCTCATAGCGACAGAAATATCCCAACCTCCCAGGCCAGAAGCTGCGGACGATAATTGCGAGTCGTAAGTCCCCCGGATAGCGGGTAGCCACGAAACCACGGACTTACCGTGCGCGCGCTAGTCGCGCAACAAAGCAAAGCAGGCACCGAGGGGAGAGTTCGTATGGCTACGACCGGTCGGATGAGTGCGGAGGATGTCGAGCGAGAGCTGGAGCGCCTTTCCGAACAGGAGTTCTTTGATCCGCCCGAGGAGTTCCGCAAGCACGCTCTGATCAGCGACGAGTCCGTCTACGAGGAAGCGGAAAAAGATTGGCAGGGCTGGTGGCTCGAGCAGGCCAAGGAGCTGCACTGGTTCAAAGAGCCGACGGAGAGTATTGACGACTCCGATCCGCCCTTCTACAAGTGGTTCACCGACGGGAAGCTCAACGCTTGTTACAACTGCGTCGACCGCCACGTCGAGGACGGAAACGGCGACAAGGTCGCCTACCACTGGCGCGGTGAGGACGGCGAGGAGCGCGACATCACCTACGCCGACCTCCAGCGCGACGTCCAGCGGCTCGGCAACGCGCTCAAGGATTTCGGCGTGAAGAGCGGCGACGTCGTGGCGATCTACCTGCCGATGATCCCCGAGGTCGCGGTGGCGATGCTGGCGTGTGCGCGGATCGGGGCCGTCCACAACGTGATCTTCGGTGGCTTCTCGCCCGATTCGGTCAAAGAGCGGGTCGAGGTCTCGAACGCCGAGGTGCTGATCACCGCTGACGGGGCGCGGCGCAAAGGCAAGACGACCGAGATGAAAGCGAAGATCGACGAGGCGGTCGCCGAGCTTGACTCGCTGCAGACGATCATCGTCGTCAAGGACACCGACGCTGATTGCGAGATGAAGGAGGGCCGCGACCACTGGTACCACGAAGCACTCGAGAACGCCGACGAGGAGTGCCCGTGCGAGGAGGTCGACGCCGAGCATCCGCTGTTCATCCTCTATTCCTCAGGCTCGACCGCCAAGCCGAAGGGCATCCTGCACACCACTGGCGGCTACCTCACCGGTGCGAAGTGGACGACGAAGTACTGCTTCGACCTCAAGGACGAGGACATCTTCTGGTGCGCCGCCGATGTGGGCTGGGTGACCGGCCACACGTACATCGTCTACGGGCCACTGACCAATGGCGCGACCACGGTGATGTTCGAGGGCGCGCCGGACTACCCGGACAAGGACATCCACTGGGCGCTGGTCGAGAAGCTCGGTGTGACGATCTACTACTTCGCTCCGACGGCGATCCGCGCGTTCATGAAGTGGGGCCCCGAATACCCGCAGCAGCACGACCTTTCCTCGCTGCGGCTGCTCGGGACGGTCGGCGAGCCGATCAACCCGAAAGCGTGGCTCTGGTATCACCTGGTGATCGGAGGAGAGCGGTGTCCGATCGTCGACACCTGGTGGCAGACCGAGACCGGCCACTCGCTGATCTCGCCGCTGCCCGGCGTCACGCGCAACAAGCCTGGCTCAGCCTCTCGCCCGCTGCCCGCGATCACCGCCGAGGTGCTTGACGAGTCCTCTGGCGACCCGGTAACGGACGGCCAGGGGCTGCTAGTCCTCACACGGCCCTGGCCCGGAATGCTGCGCACGCTCTACCAGGACGACGATCGCTACAAGGAGACCTACTGGGAGAAGTTCGGACCTGAGACCTATCTGGTCGGCGACGCCGCGCGCAAGGACGACGACGGCTACTTCTGGATCATCGGGCGGATCGACGACGTGGTCAACGTATCCGGGCACAGGATGTCGACCGCGGAGGTCGAATCCGCGATCGTTGCGCACGCCAAGGTTGCCGAGGCGGCGGTCATCGGCACGTCCGACGAGGACTCCGGCCAGGCAATATGCGCCTATGTGACGCTCGAGGGCGACGCCGAAGGCAGCGATGAGCTGGAAGGCGAAATCAAGGAGATCGTCACCAAGCGGATCGGCAAGCTGGCGCGCCCGAAGCGGACCATCTGGACGCCTGAGCTGCCCAAGACCCGCTCGGGCAAGATCATGCGCCGGCTTCTCCGAGACATCGCGGAGGGTCGAGAGCTCGGCGACGTGACCACTTTGGCTGATCCCAGCGTCGTCGACGACCTGAAAAAGCAAGCCCAGGGCGACGGCAAGGAGGGCGACAAGAGCTGACGCCGCGTCAGCGCCACGCGGGCCGAGCTGCATCCACGGCGCGAGGCTCGGCCCGGTGGCGCCGCGCGCGATCACCGCGCAGCTGGCTGGCCCGCTCGCGCAGCAAGCGCACGATTGGCTCCGTCGGCTGAAATGGGTCCGCGACGAGCACGTCTTCACTGAGTGACATCGCCGCGCGCAGCACGCCGTCGACCTCCCCGACCAAAACCGGCTCGGCCGGAACCTGGGCGCAGTCAAGCGCCGCGAGTCGGCTCACCGCGGAAACATCGTCCGGGGTGCCGAAGCGGAGCGTGATCGCCGGCCCCGATCGGGCGGTGGAGGGGCGCGCCGCGTACCGAGGCGCGCTGGCGATTTGTTGACGCTGGCCGCTGAGGCCAGGGTCGTCCGGGTGCACGACGAGGCGTCCAAGGGACGCAAGTGGGCGGATCGGGCGCTTCCGGCGATGCCGCGGGCGGCTCGCATTTGCGTCTCTCGTGGGGCGGCCGCGCTTGCCTGCACGGGCCAGGTCTTCGGCTCGTTGCCGAGCGATGATGTAGTGGAGCTGGGAGGTCACCGTTTCTCCTGCGGGGCTGTTGTGGTGAGCTCAAGTTAGGCGTAAGACCGCGCTCGCACATCGGGCATCCGCCTTATCTGAGGCCTTAGTTGGTCTCGGCCACTCGCCGGTCCGGGGCGATTACGCTTTAAGCCGACGACCACAACCCGATCGAGAGGACTGATGGGAAATCCAGTGACGCATTTCGAGGTGCTCGGGACCGACGCGGCAGCGCTTCAGCGCTTCTATGGCGAGGCCTTCGACTGGGAGATGCAGGATGTGATGGAGGGCTCGTACTACATGGTCAACCCGGGCACCGGGGTCAACGGCGGTGTCGGAGCCGCTCCAGGGGGCAGCGGCGGTCACGTCACCTTCTACGTCGAGGTCGAAGACCCGGCGGCGGCGCTCGAGAAGATCTCAGCACTCGGCGGCAAGACCGTTCAGGAGCCGATGGAGATCCCCGACGGCCCGACGATCGCGCTGTTCGCCGATCCCGAGGGACACGTGATCGGGCTGGTGAAGGCCATGTAGCAGCCTCAGTTTCGATTCGCCGGCTAGACGGTGTCCCCTCGTGCGCTGCGCGTTCGTCTTGGGAATGACCAACCCTACGCTCCACCTGGAGGTACCAAGATGAAGTACGCACTGTTGATCTACAGCAAGCCGGGCTCGCACGAGGCGCTTGCGAACCAGGAGCGCGAATCAGTCTACGCAGAGTATTTCGCGCTCTCGGGGGACCCACGTTGTCTCGGCGGGGCTCAGCTGCAGCCCGTTGAGACGGCCACCACCGTGCGCGTGGAGGAGGGCAAGACGCTGATCACCGACGGGCCGTTTGCGAACACAAAAGAAGTGTTCGGCGGCTATTACGTGTTCGACGTGCCCAACCTCGATGAGGCGCTCGAGCTGGCGGCGCGCGTCCCTGCCGGGCGTCTGGGCGGCGCGATCGAGGTGCGCGCGATCGTGGAGCAGCCGAGCTGATCGAGCAGGCCTTTCGCGAGCATTGGGGCCGGGTGCTCGCCTCACTGGTGAGCTTCCTCGGCGATTTTGACCTCGCCGAGGAAGCCACCGCGGAGGCTTTTGCGATCGCCACCGAGCGCTGGCCACGGGTCGGCGTTCCCGCCAACCCGTTGGGATGGCTGATGGCGACCGCGCGCAACCGGGCGATCGACCGAGTGCGGCGCCAGCGCACGCTCGCTGAGAAGACCCGCCAGCTTCAGGTGGAGGAGGCGACGGTGGATGAGATCGAAGAAACACTGATCGAGGACGAGCGACTCGAGCTGATCTTTACCTGCTGCCACCCGGCGCTGGCAACAGAGGCGCAGGTCGCGCTCACGCTGCGCGCGCTTGGGGGCCTGACCACGGAAGAGATCGCCCGTGCGTTCCTGGTATCCGAAGAGACGATGAAGCGGCGGCTATCACGCGCGAAGCTGAAGATCAAGCGCGCCGGAATCCCGTTCACGATTCCCGCCGCCCATCTGCTTCCCGACCGCCTGCACGTTGTCCTGGCGGTCGTCTACCTGATCTTCAACGAGGGTTACAGTGGGCGCATCGATGTTGCCGCGGAGGCAGTCCGGCTCGGCCGCCTACTCGCCGAGTTGATGCCAGATGAGCCCGAGGTGCACGGCCTGCTGGCCTTGATGCTGATCCATCACGCTCGCCGCCACGCCAGGTTCAGCGGCGATGATCTCGTTTTGTTGGAGGACCAGGACCGGTCGCTGTGGGACGCGCGGAGCATCGCGGCGGGGCGTGAGGCGCTCCACCGGGCGATCGCCTTGCGCGGCCGCGGTCCGTATTTGCTGCAGGCCGCGATCGCCTCGCTGCAGGCCGAGCAGCGGGTCGATTGGGAGGAGGTGGCCGCGCTCTACGAGCGGCTCGCCGCGCTTACCGGCTCGCCGGTCGTCGAGCTGAACCGAGCGGTTGCCTTGGCCGAGGCGGGCACGCCGTCAGATGCTCTGGAGATCGTCGAGCGGCTCGACCTGCCCGACTACCGCTACCTGCACTCCACTCGGGCTGAGCTGTTGCGACGCCTCGGGCGCGCCGAGGAGGCCCGCTCCGCCTATGAGCGGGCGCTGGCGCTAGCGGCGTCAGAGCCAGAGCGCCGCTTCCTGAAGCGCCGCCTCGCCGAGCTCTGATGATCCTCGGGGCCGTCGGACTGTCAACGGTGGGGATCGTCGCGGCGGCGCTGGACCGGTGCCCGTCAGCCACGCGGCTTTGAAGCTACCCGCTCGTCGAGCTCCGCGCGGACGATCTCTGCGGCCTCGACCATCGCGCGGAGCTTCCCGTAAGCAGTGGCCCTGGGCAAATATTTCATGCCGCAGTCGGGAGCAAGTACGAGCCGTTCGGGCTCCAGACGCGCAAGCGCGGCACGGATCCGAGCGGCCACCGCCGCGACCGTCTCGACTTCCGGATCGCCTAGATCGAGAACACCCAGCACGATCGTCTTGCTTGGCAGCGTTCTGAGAATGGAAAGGTCCAGTCGCGGCTGGGCGGCCTCGATCGAGATTTGCCGCGCCGCGCACCCGTCGAGCTCGGACAGGAAGGCGTAGCTCGGGCCCTTGTGGCGCACGACTGCCGCGTAGCCGTGGCAGAGGTGAACGGCCGTCTCGATCTCGATTCCTTCCAGCGCCCGGTTGATCGCATCGAGCGCGAACGCCCGGGCCTGCACGGGGCGCGCCTGCAGCCATGGCTCGTCGAGCTGCACGATGTCCGCCCCGGCGGCGGCGAGGTCGCGCAGCTCGGCGTTGACCGCTTCAGCGAAATCGAGCGCCAGCGCCCGTCCGTCACCGTAGTGTTCGTCCTGCGCCTGCTGCGACATGGTGAAAGGTCCGGGAACGGTGGCCTTGATCTTCCTCTCGGTCAACGTTCGCAGGAACTCGACATCGCTCACCCCGATAGATCGAGTACGGCGAATCCTGCCGATGACCCGGGGAACGGAAACTTGCTGTCCGCTGCGCCCGATGGTGGTCCCGGGTACTTCGACGTCCAGTCCGTCGAGCGCAGTCGCGAAGTGGTTCGAGTAGCTCTCGCGCCGGATCTCACCATCGGTGATGATGTCGACGCCCGCGCGCTCCATCGCTCGCACCGCGAGCTCGGTCGCGTCGTCCTGAGCCTCTTTGAGCAGCGGCTGCCGGACTCGCCACAGCTCCCGCGCCCGGACGCGGGGTACCCGAGCACCGAGCGCCGGGCGGTCGATCAGCCACTCAGGTTGCGGGTAGCTCCCCACGACCGCGGTGGGCAGGAGGGGATCCGTGATCGTGTAACCGTACTAGTCGCGGGCGGGGGGTGCTGGCGCTGTGTCCAGGACCAGCGCGAGTTGGGCTTCGGCGACGAGCTGCGCCAGGATCTCTCGCAGGCGTCGGCGCGTGGCGCCGCGAGCCAGCCGCCCGTCGTCCTTGAAGGCCTCGTGCGCGGTGGGTACGGCGAGCTCTTGGTCGAGAACCCGGGCGCCGGCAAGCCCGAGCGCTTTGCGCAGCTCAGCTTGAGCCCAGACCGCACCGAACATGCCGGTGCTGGCTCCAATCACGGCGACGGGCTTGTTCGCGAGCGCCGATGTGGCTGGCGTAGGGCGCGAGGCCCAGTCGACGGCATTCTTGAGCACGCCAGGGATCGAGCCGTTGTATTCGGGCGTGACGAACAAAACCGCATCGGCAGCACGGATTGCGGAGATGAAGGCGTCGGCCCCGGGCAGTCCGCCGCCGGCTTCGTGCTCGTCGGTCTCATCAAACGGCTCGACCGCTTTGAGACCCTCCAACGGGATCAGCTCCGCGTCAGGCGGCAGCTCGTCGGCTGCCGCCTGAAGCAGGCGTCGGTTGTAGGAGTCGCCGCGGAGGGATCCGACGATGCCGAGCACCTGCACCATCTAGTCCTCGTCGTCGGCGAGGGCCAGCTCGAGCGTGACCGAGATCGTGACGTCCGGACCGAGCACGAAGCCGCCCTTGGGCAGCGGCGCGTTCCACTGGAGACCGACGGTCTCGCGATCGACGGTGGTTCCCAGGTCGATGCCGATCTTCTCGACGTCGCCAAGCGCCACGGCGGGACCGGCGAAGCGGCCGGTGGCGGTGACAGGTGCACTGATGTTCTTCACGGTGAGGGTGCCCTCGCTCCTAAGCACGCCATCGTTGACGGTCAGCGAGGAGGACTCATAGACCACCTCGGGGTAGCGCTCGGCGTCGAAGAACTCAGGCGAGAGCAGGTGACCCTTGAGCCGCTCGTCTTTGATCTCCAAAGAACCAACCTTGACCTTGCCAACCAGCTTTCCGTCGGTCAGGGTGGCGTCGACTTCAGAAAACTCGCCGCGGAAAGTGCCGACCATCATGTGCCTGACAGAAAAGCCGGCTACGGAATGCACGGGGTCGAGGGTCCATGTACCTGCCGGAATCTCAGTTGCGGCCTGGATTTCGGTGTCGGTGGCCATCTCACTCCTTTGAGTAGATTCGGACCGAAGTCCGCTTACGCAGTAAACTTTATCACGACAACCGGACCGCGGTCCGATCGAAAGGATGTCGACCATCGCACCTGTGGAGCTACCGATCGCCGGCGAGCCCATCGAGCGGGCCGACGCCGCGCGCAACCGGCGGCGGATCCTCGCCGCCGCCGAGCGGCTGTTCGCGCGCGACGGCGTTGCCTGCACCTCGATGGATGCGATTGCGGCAGAGGCCGGCGTTGGCAAGGGCACGCTGTTTCGCCGCTTCGGCGACCGAGCGTCCCTCGCGCTCGCGCTGCTGGACTCCGCCGAGCGCGCCTTCCAGGACGCCTTCATCCGCGGGGCAGCGCCGCTCGGCCCCGGGGCACCGCCCTGCGAGCGGTTGATCGCCTTCGGCCACCGCCTGCTGGAGCACCTGTGCGCCCATGGCGAGCTCCTGCTGGCGGCAGAGACCACGGGGGCCCCAGGCCAGCGATTCGACGTCGCACCCTACGCCGTGTACCGCGCCCACATGGTCATGCTGATCCGCGACGCCGCGCCCGAGCTCGACGCGGAATACGTGGCCGAGGCACTGCTGGCGCCACTGAGTGCCGAGGGCGTGCTACATCAGCTCCACCGAGGCGGCATGACCCTCGACCGGATCGCCGCCGGGTGGGAAACCATCGCCCGTCGGCTGATCTGCACGCCCGCCGCCGGACGCCAGTGACCGGCCGACGCTGATTGCCGAGCGGCGCCTTGAGCACCGCGGGACGCCGAGCGCCGTTACTTGCTGAGCAGAGCGCTGAGGATCGCGGCGGCGCCGAGCGACGCCGCGAGCTCCAGGTGGCTGGCGGTGCTGATCGGCCAGGTCGCCGTGAGACCGGCGAAGGCCGCGGCGAGCGCCGGGCCGAGACCGCGCGGGATGTTCGGGTTTGAGCGACGGTTCATCGATTGTCTCCTTTCTCTGTCAGCGGATCCTGTCCCGCTGCGGCGATCGCCACCAGCAGCGGGATCACGCGCCCGGCCGGCACCTCATAGCGGCCCCGCCCGGACGCGGTGAGCCACCCCGCCGCGACTAGTTGACGGAGGTGGTGATAGAGCTGGCCGGTCGTGCCGACGCCCTCGGTTTCGCTTAGCTCGGCGGTGTTGTTCACGCCTTTCAGGACGGCGCGGAGGAGCTGCAAACGCAGGGGGTGACCAAGCGCAGCGAGCGCCTTGGCGGCCGGCGCGAGATCGAGCTCGCGCATCCGGCCCACGTCGAACGCTTGCTGCCAGACATAGCTGCGCCCGCCCGGGAGATCGACCGACCCGACGAACAGCACCGCGCTGCGCGATCCGATCCGGGCCTTCAGCCCCGACAGCGCCCAGAACCGCTCTGGATCGAGGATCGCCTCGGCGGTCTCACCGGCGTCCCTAGCCTGCGAGCGGGTGATTCCCTCGGAGTCGATCGCCGCGACCCGCTGCTCGAGCGCTGCGATTCGGTCCTCCAGCGACGTTCCATCGGACATCGCATCAGAATATCGTAATTACGTAATTGTTGCGCGACTGACGACCGCCACTCCGGGATGTCTTATCGCCGACGCTGCCAGCGACGGCGGTGGCCGATCCCACGCATTACGCTTGCTCTGCTCACGACGGCGGCCCCGGCGTCGCCCGGAGTGGAGACCACGTTGAATGGGAGACCGCGAATCCTTGTTCTGAGCGAGCCCGGCGGGTTGGGAGAGGCCCTTGCCGGCAAGCTCGATCAGGCCGGTGCGAACGGGGAAACCGCCCCGCCCGGCTCCGATGCCGAGCTCACGAAGGTGCTCTCCGACGGGTGGTCCGCGGTCGCGGTGGTGACTCGCGACGACGTCCTGGCGTTGCGACTGACGCTACTGTGCGCACATGTGCGGCGTGATATTCCGCTGTGGGTCACGCTGTTCGACAAGACGCTGATTCACCGGCTGCGCCAGCTGGTGCCGTCGGTGAACATCGTGTCGTCCGCGGAGCTCGTTGCCCGCGAGCTCGCCGACTACTGCTGTGAAGTGACGGCTCCGGGACCCCGATGGCGTAACGGTGTGCGGGTGGTCGACGGTGCCCTGCGGCTGCTCGTCGGCGCGGGCGCGGGACTGCTGCTCGCCCTGATCGTGCAGACCGTTATCTCGATCATCGCGCTACACGAGAAAGTGCTGAACGGCGTCTACTTCAGCACGCGAGCGATCGACACCGTCGCCGATTTACCCCGCAGCGAAGCTGCGCCGGGATGGTGGAAGGTCACCTCCGCGGTCAACATGGTCGCGGCGCTCGTGCTGGTCGCAGTCTTCACCGCCGCGCTCGTGCGCAGGCTGAGCCGCCCACGGCTCACCACCGTCGTGGGACGCCGCGCCGCGCCCGCCCGAGGTCACGTTGCGCTCGTGGGCTTCGGGCAAGTCGGTGTGCGCCTCGCTCAGATCCTGCGCGATCGCAGGATCGCCGTGATCGCCGTGGAACGCAGCCCTGATGCCCCGTACGTACGGCTGGCGCAGAAGGCGGGCATTCCCGTCGTCATCGGCCGCGGAGACGATCGAGCGACGCTCGAGCTGATCGGCGTGCGCCGCTGCGCCGCGGTGGCGGCGGTTACGTCGGATGACCTGATAAACGTCGCGGTGGGACTCGCCGCCAGCGACGTGAAACCCGGTGTTCCCGTGGTGCTGCGCCTCGGCGATGGCGGGGTCGCGTCGGAAACGGAGTCGCTGCTGCACCTGGGCAAGGTCTGCGACGCGCACCACCTCGCCGCCACGACGCTGGCCGAGGCGATTTGCAGGAACGTCTTTCACCGGGAAGGAGATGTGCCTGAGATGACCGCGCAGCACCTCTACCGGTAGCGGAGGCCACGCGGCCGATCCGCCTGGACTACGTCCTACGAGAGCGCACGCTCGGCAGGCAGCCGATAGCTCTCGCGCCACGGGCGCACGCGCTCGAGCACGGCGCTTGCGCGCAGCACGCTGGCGTCGCCGTTGCGGGGGCCGATGATCTGCAGTCCGACTGGCAGGCTGTCGGTCGTCAACCCGATGGGAACCGACGCGGCGGGGTGGCCGGTGAAGTTGACCGGGTAGGTCAGACACCATCCGATCAGCTCATCGACCGGGACACCGGCTACTTCGCTCGGGCCGACTGTGTTGCCGTCTGCGGCGTTCCTCACCGCAAGGCACGCGAGCGTCGGGGTGATTATCAGATCGTGGTCGGTGAACACGTCCTGGATCGCGTCGAACACCTCGGTGCGCAGCTGCTGATCGCGGCTGATGTCGAGCGTCGTCAACCGGTAGCCCTCCTCGAGCCAGCGAAGATACTGCGGCGGCAGCTGATCGCGATGCTCGCCGAGCAGGTCGATTCCCAGCGCCTTCAGCGTCTCGATCGATTCCACGTTGAGCGGCATCATCAACCTGCACCAGAGGTCGCTCAGCTCACGCTGGTCGCGAGGCAGGCGAAAGCCGACCTCCTCAACGCGGGCCCCGGCGGCCTCAAGCGACCTTGCCGCGTCGGCCACCACCTCGGCCACCGTCGGCTCGACCGGAAACCCGCCGAAGTTGGGGCTGTAGGCGATCCGCCAACCCTCCACGGAGCCGCGCACCGCCGCGAGCAGATCTCCCGGCGCCGGCGGGAAGCTGAACGGATCGCGCGGATGGGGACCGGTCAGCGCGGTGAGCGCGAGCGCAGCGTCCTCGACGGTGCGGGTGATCACGCCTTCGAAGATAAACGGGTTGACGGGACCGAACGCGTTGGGTCGCGAGAGCAGCGGGGCACGTCCGAAGGACTGCATGAACCCGTAAACGCCACACCACGAGGCGGGAATCCGTACTGAGCCGCCACCGTCGGTTCCCTCCGCAAATGGAAGGAGCCCATCAGCGACCGCAGCCGCGCTGCCGCCAGATGACCCTCCAGTGTTGCGGGTGGTGTCGAACGGGTTGCGGCTCGGCCCAAACAACGGGTTATCGCAGGTACCCCGAAAGCCCATCACCGGGCTGTTGGTCTTGCCGACGATGATCGCCCCCGCAGCCTCCATCCGCTCGGCCCACCCGCAGTAGGCGTCCAAGACGAAGTCTTTTAGCGCGGGAATGCCGCCGAACGTCGCCGGCCAGCCGGGCTTGAAATCAAACAGATCCTTCATCGCGGTGGGGACCCCGTGCAGCGGGCCGAGCTCGGCGCCATCGAGGACGGCCCGCTCCGCGGCCCTGGCGCGCTCCCGGGCCTGATCGAGATCTAAGAACACCAGCGCGTTGAGAGTTGGGTTGCGCTCCTCGATCCGCGCGGCGAACCCATCGAGCACCTCGACCGGGGACATTTCTCGCCGCCGGATCGCGAGCGCGAGCTCGCTCGCGGACGCCAGCGCCATGTCTGCAAAAGTTGCCATCGTCTACCTCCACCCTGGACCGCGGTTCGACCGACAGATTAGTGGCGGCCAGGCCTGAGACCCTAGGAGGCCAACCGATGCAGATTGACAGGACGCCTCTGGAGCAGGCCAGCATCGCCCAGATTCTCGGCGCAATCTATAGCGGCCGCACCACAGCGCGCCAGATCACCGGGCTTACCTGGAGCGGATCGAGTGCTTTGACCGCGTGGGCCGGCCCTCACCGACTGCACCCGCACGACACGGCTCCGAGATGTAGCTGCTTTCAGCCGACGCCGAGCGCGAACACGTGCAGGGCTACCTGCGGCGTGCCCACGATCCCGTCATCGACGTTAGGCAGCGTGATCGAGCGGACGGTCTTGCGGCGGGAGAGCACGATCTCGTCGGCGTACACGTGCACCGAGCGCGAACTGGCACCTGAGCCGGGCTCGACATTCGATGGGGACGTGGTGACGACCTGGGAGTTCGTTGACGCCGTGCTCGCCGCCCAATCGTTGAAGGTCAGCGTGTAGCTCTGGGTGGAGCCGTCGGTGTAGGTGATGACACCTGTGGCCGTGTAGTTGTTCGGCGCCCAAGTACCGGCGCCGAGCACCACCATCGCGCGGCCTTTCTCGTTGACCAGGATGGTCTGGCCCCCGGTCACCACATTGTCGGGAGTGCCGGCAGGCGCGTCTGGCCAGGTGACGGTGACCCCGTCGATGGTGACCTTCTGGCCAGGAGGAAGCCCCGCGGCTGCCAGCCCCGCCGCGTCGTAGCTTTGACCGCCGCCGTCGTAGTTGCCGGGGATCGGGTTGGCGGCGTCGGTGATGCCCACGTTGTCGAAGGCAGCGGCCAGATCGCGGTAGGTCCCGAACGGCACCGGCGCCCGCGACCCGTCGGCGATGTCTTTCTGATTGATGGCCTTCACTTTGGCGACATCGACCTTCACGACCCGGCGGTCGTATGTCAGGAGCCCGTCCACCTCGTTCTCGACGTCCGTGGCGGCGGTGTAGATCGCCGAGTTCAACCCGAAGTGCCGTGCCTCGATACCGGCTTGGCTGAGCAGGTCGACGTAACGGACAGTGAGGATGTAAGAGTCGGCCTCCATCTCGTACGCGAACGGCGTACCGGGCCACAGATGCCCCGGCACGACCAGCTCGAGCCCGCCGAATTCGCCGTCCTCGGCAGCCTGATGCCCGCTCGGCGCTTGTACGCCGGGGCCCAGATAGGTGTGGTTGTCGAGCACGTCACCGTTGTCGATCCCGAACGAGTAGCAGCAGTTGAAACCGCTCACGGTGTCGACCAGGCGGCTGGGGTCCCAGGCGTGCACGTCAGCGGTGACCCCGGTGGGGTCGAACTCGCCCCAGCCCTCGTTGAACGGCTCCCACTGGATGATCGACGGATGGTCGATGTGGGTGTCGATCATCGCGTGGAGCTCTGTCAGGAACTGCGCCTGGGCCTGCGGTGTCGGTGTCGCGATCACCATCGCCGGCATGTCCTGCCAGACCAGCAGCCCAAGGCGGTCAGCGTCGTAGTACCACAGCTCCGGCTCGACCTTCATGTGCTTGCGCACGGTGTTGAAGCCCAGCGCCTTCTGCACCAGCAGGTCGTAGCGGAGTGCCCCGGGCGTCGGCGCGGTATAGATCCCGTCCGGCCAGTAGCCCTGATCGAGCGTCCCGGCCATGAAGATCGGCTTGCCGTTTAGCATCACCTTTGGCACGCCGCCGGCTGAGCGAATCGAGATCGACCGCATGCCGAAGTAGCTTCCGACCGCGTCGATGACGTGCCCGTTCTGTAGCAGGCGCACGGTGAGGCCATAGAGAAACGGATCGCTCGGGGACCAAAGCCGAGCGTGTGGCACGGGTAGCGACAGCATCCGGCCGGCGGCGCCATCGGCGCTGGCCACCGCCCGCGAGCCGTCATACGCGATCGCCTCGACCTCATCACCGGCCGCCTCGGTGGCATCGACGCTGACCTGCAAGGTGTCCCCGCGCAGCCGCGGCGTCGTCGTGAGCGAGACGATGTGGGCGGCCGGCACCGGTTCCAGCCACGCGGTCTGCCAGATGCCCGAGCTGGCGGTGTAGAAGATCCCGCTCGGGTGCAGGCGCTGTTTTCCGATCGGCTCGCCGCCCTGATCGACCGGGGCGTAGACGCCGACCACGATCTCCTGAACACCGCCTGGGTGAAGCGCCGAAGTTATGTCCATCGAGAACGGGTCATAACCGCCGCTGTGGGTGCCGATCAGCTGCCCGTTGACCCATACGGTCGCCTGCCAGTCGACGGCGCCGAAGTGCAGCAGCACTTGCTGTTCAGACCAGCTGCTCGGGATCGTAAACGTGCGCCGGTACCAGGAATAGTCGTAATGGGCCTCGATCCCCGAGAGGCCCGACTCCATCGGATACGGGACGAGGATCCGCTGCGGCAGATCAGTGCCGATCGGCGGCGCCTGGCCCGCGCTCGCCGGCGCGAACTGCCAGACGCCATTGAGGTTCTCCCACGCCCGCCGGGTGAGCTGCGGACTCGGATAGACCCGGTAATCGTTGCTCGGCGAAACCCGGGAGGTCCAGGGGGTGCTCAGCGGCGGCGGCTTCAGCTGCCAGCCGGTCTGCTGCGGCCCGCTTGGCGAGCTCGGGCCGGGGGCCGGATTGGTCTGAGGCGCCGGCAACAGCCCCGCCGCCGCCTGGGCGGCGAGCGAACCTGGGCTGGTCCGAGAGACCGTGTGGTGGTCGGCGGCCGCTCGTGCTCTCCCTGAGATCGTCGGCGCGCTGGCAAACGGCTGAGCTCGGTGCGCACCAGTGGCGGGAGCGTGGCCCCGTCCCGCAACCCGGGCGAGCGGCGCGGCGGTCGCCCCGACCGCAAGCGCGCTCATCGAAAGACCGAAGACGACGGCCAGCAACCGGGCCAGCGAACACACCCGCCCCGGACGGCAGATCAACCAAGCAAGCCGCAAAAGATGATCCAGCACGGCACTCCTCCCGATTCTCGGAACCCTCTGCCAGGTCGGGCTTTCGGTCCCAAGTGCTCACTCTTTCAGCCGGACGGTGCCGCTGTCAATGGCACCGGCACCGGCCTCGGGCCGGCCGGCGGGCTCTCTCTCAAGCCACGATCGGTCTGCCTCCGTGCAGGGCCTGCTGGAGGACCTGCGCGGTGTGGAGAGCTCGCCGCCCTGTGCCGTGCGCGATCTGTGTGCGGCAGGAGAATCCGTCGGCCACGATCAGCGTATCGGAGTCCGCTGCCCGGACAGCGGGGAGCAACGTGCGCTCGCCAGCTTTCATCGAGACGCGATACGCATCCCCGCCTTCGTATCCGAACGAGCCCGCCAAGCCGCAGCAGCCTGAATCGAGCAGCTGGGCGTCGAGCCCCAGACGGTCGAGCAGCGACCGCTCGCCCTCCAGTCCGATCACCGCGGCATGGTGGCAGTGACCGTGAATCAGCGCCCGGCCTTGAAGCTCCGGCAGCCGCCATCCGTTCCCGTGGCGCTCGAGCAGCTCGTCGAGCGTCACCGCCTGCGCCGCCAGCCGCCGCGCGTGCGCGTCATGGGGAATCAGGTTGGGGAGCTCGTCGCGAAACACCGCGGCGCAGCTGGGCTCGAGCACCAGCACCGGCGTGCCCGCCACGATTGGCTCAGACAGGACATCGAGCGCCTGGCGCAGGGTGCGCTTCGCGAGCCCGAGCATCCCAAAGTCATACAGTGGCCGCCCGCAACACACCGGCCGAGACGGCAACTCGGGCGCGAACCCGGCGGCTTCGAGCACTTGCACCGCGGCCTGCCCCACTTCGGGTGAGAAGAAGTTCGAGAACGTGTCGGGCCACAGCAGCACCGGCTTGCGCTCACTCCCCGGCGGTCGCGCGCGGCGCGCGAACCAGTCGGAGAACGTTTCCTCAGCGAACCGAGGAGCATCGCGCTGCACAGCCACCCCGATCATCCGCTTGCCGGCGCTCGCGAGCACGGGTGCGCCGGCGATCGCGTTGCTAGCTCGGGGCGCCCGCGCCGCGAGCCGCCCCCACCAGGGCATCAGCCCCAGCAAGTAGTGACGCAGCGGTCGGCGCCGGCGAGCGTAATAGTGCGAGAGGAACTCGGCCTTATAGGTGGGAATGTCGACGTGCACCGGACAGTCACTGGTGCAGCCCTTGCAAGAGAGGCAAAGATCGAGTGACTCCTTGACCGCCTCCTCGCGCCAGCCATCGGTCAACGGGTCACCCTGAAGCATCTCCAGCAGTAGCCGGGCCCGGCCGCGCGTGCTGTGGCGCTCTTCGCGTGTTGCCTGGAAGCTTGGACACATGGTCAGGCTGCCGAGATTGCGGCATTTGGCCATCCCGAAGCAGCGCTCCACAGCGGTCGCGAACGAGCCCTCATCTTTCGGGAAGGCAAAGTGAGTGCGGAATGTTGGGGGACGCCAGTCGGGGCCCAGGCGCAGACCCTCGTCGAGCTTCACGTCGCCAATCAGCCTGTTGGGATTCATCTTCCAGTCGGGGTCCCAGATCCCCTTGAACTCGTAGAAGGCGTCCATCAACTCCGATCCGAACATCTTCGGCAGGAGCTCCGCACGGCCGTGGCCCTCCCCGTACTCGCCCGCCAGCGAGCCCCCGTAAGAGACGACCAGGTCAGCCGACTTTTCCATGAACGAGCGGAACGTGCGAACCCCGGCCGCGGTCCTCAAGTCGAAATCCATCCGCGTGTGCACGCAACCTTGACCGAAGTGCCCGTAGTACACGCACCGGTATCCGTGCTCGTCGAGCAGGCGCTGGAAGTCGCGCAAGTAGGCTCCCAGCTTGTCGGGGTGCACCGAAGCGTCCTCCCAGTTGCCCTCGGCGTCCATGAACCCCGGAGCGCGGCTGTCGCCGACCGCGCTCTCACGCACCGCCCACACTCGCGTCTGTTCGGCTTGCTCGACGATCAGCCTCGCCTCGAGGTGCGGCCCTCGCTCCCCGAGCGCCTGAAGTGCCCGGCGAGCTCGCTCCGTGGCCTCGTCCGCGTCGTCGTCGCCGAACTCGGCGAGCAGCCACGCGCGCCCGGCAGGAAGGTGCGAACGCTGCGTGCGCAACCGACCCTTGAACTCCATGTTCTCGGTCAGCTGCTGGTCGAAGCCTTCGAGACCGATCGGCCCGGTCTCCATGATCGCCGGGACGTGATCGCCGGCCGTGAACACGTCGGGGTAGGAGAGCACGAGCGTCCGACGGTGCTGCGGGCTCGGCACGAGCGCAACCGTCGCCTCGAGGATGTTCACGCAGGTGCCCTCGGAGCCAACCAGTGCTCGGGCCACCTGGAACCGACGCTCGGGCAGTAACTCGTCGAGGTTGTAGCCCGAAACGCGGCGAGGAATGTCCGGGTACTCGGCGCGGATCCGCTCCGCTTGCCGGTCGCGAAGGTCGCGCAGCCGCTCATAGATCTCGCCGCGACGTCCGCCTGCGGCGATGATCCGCTCTAGCTCCGCGTCGCTGGTCTCGCCGACAGTCAGCCGCGTGCCGTCGTAGAGAAGCACTTCGAGCTCGATCACGTTGTCGTTGGTCTTGCCGGCCATGATCGAATGGGTGCCGCACGAGTTGTTGCCGAGCATCCCGCCGAAGGTGCAGTACTCGTGGGTGGCGGGGTCCGGTCCGTAGGTCAGGTGGTGCTTTTCAGCGGCGTCGCGCAGCTGGTCGCAGATGACCCCCGGTTGCACCCGAGCCCGTCGTCCCGCTGGGTCCAGTTCGATGATCTCGTTGAAGTACTTGGAGTAGTCGAATACCACCGCCACGTTGGTGGTCTGGCCGCTCGGGCCGGTTCCACAGCCCCGCGGCAGCACCGGCGCGCCCTGCTCACGGCAAGCGGCGATGCCCGCTACCACGTCGTCGGCGTCGCGAGGAATCACCACGCCGATCGGCACGTGGCGATACAGCGAGAAGTCGTTCGCGTACAGCCCTCGAGAGCCGGCGTCGAATCGAACCTCGCCCCTCACTGATCCCTTCAGCGCGCGCTTGAGCGCAGTGACGTCGATGTCGGTCGCCAGGGAGACCGGACGGCGGTCCGCCGTCCCGTTCGCCGGCTGACTGAGCAGCTCGCTCATCGCCGTGGACCCCTTACTGCTCGGCGCCTCCCGGGCCGCCCCGGTCGCCGGCACCATCGCCGCCCCTGGCCGAGCGGCCGCCGCCGACCTTCTCCGCAACCCGAGCCAGCACCCCGTATGGGCTCGCCGGATCGCTCGCCTCCTGGAGGAGCGAGCGCCCGATGGTCAGCCCGATTCGGGAGCGACCCTCCTGACCGGAGCGCAGGGCGGCGTACATCTTCTTGGCATCCTCACGAGTGATCTTCGGCGGCAAAGGCGGCTCGTTCTGATCGACGACCGCCTCCACCACCACCGGCCCCGGAGTGCGCAGAGCCTCTTGGAGCACCTCGGCGCAGCTCCCCGGATCCTCGATGTGGAAGGCTCGGGCGCCACAGCCCTCGGCGACCTTCACGAAGTCAACCGGCGCAAAGTCAACTCCGTACTCGGGATTTCCCAAGAACACCATCTGCTCCCACTTGATCAGGCCGAGCGTGTTGTTCTTGAAGCAGATCAGCTTGATCGGCAGCTGCTCCTGCATCAGCGTGGCCAGATCGCCCATCTGCATCGTCAATGAGCCGTCGCCGGTGATCGCGACTATCTGCCGGTCGGGATATGCGGTCTGCGCGCCGATCGCGTACGGGAGCGCCGCGGCCATCGAGCAATTGGTGCCGCTGTAGATGAAACGCTGCTCACCGCGCAGGCGCATCTGCGTCGACCAGTAGGTGACCTGGCCCGAGTCACCGCAGACGATCGCGTCCTGCGCCAACGCCTGCGCCAAGTGCCACGCCACCACCTGCGGCTTCATCGGCAAGTCATCCCGGGTTCCCCGCTCCTCCATCAGCTCCCACCAGGTGGCGATACCTTTCTGCGCCTCCTCCAGGAACGTCCGGTCCTCGTTTCGCGCCAGCAACGGCAGCAGCGCCTTCAGCGTCGCGCGCGCGTCGCCCACCAATCCCACGTCAGCCGGGTAGCGCAGCCCGATCCGCTCCGGCTGATCGTCGATCTGCACGCACGCTGCCTGACCGGGGCTCGGCCAGAACTCGATATACGGCATCGACGACCCGACGACGACGAGCGCGTCACATCCCTCCATCGCGTCCTGGGTGGGCCGCGTTCCCAGCACGCCGATCCCGCCGGTGACGTACGGCGAGTCGTCGGGCACCACGTCCTTGCCGAGCGAGGCCTTGGCGATCGGCGCGCCGAGCACCTCGGCGAGCTGCTCGAGCTCGGCCCGAGCGCCGCGCGCTCCCTGCCCGACCAAGATCGCCGGGCGAGTGCGGCCGCGCAGCACCTCGGCCGCCCGCTGCAGCTCGGAGTCGGGTGGCATCCCACCTCCCGAGGGGAACATGGTGGTCGTGTGCCCGGGCACGTTGCGCTTGTAGCGCATCAAATCGGACGCCTCCGCGGCCTGGTAGTCGATCGGGAACGCCACGTGCACCGGCCCCCGCCTGCCCAGTGCTGTCCGGCAGGCGAGATCGAGCACGTTGTGGATGTGCTCGGGCCCCATGATCCGCTGGTTGTACATCGCGAGGTTCGAGAACAGGTAGTCGGTGTCGAAGTCCTGCAGGTAGTGCGTGCCGATCAGGTCGTGATAGGTCATGCCGGTGATCGCAAGCAGCGGGACACCCTCGAGCCGGGCGTCGAGCAGCCCGTTGGCCAAGTGGATCGCGCCCGGGCCGGAAGTGGCAAAGCACACGCCGAGCTTGCCGGTCATCCGCGCGTATCCGACCGCCGCCATCGCGCCCACCTCCTCATGGCGGACGTGGACGTACCGAATTTTTCCGTGCCTCGTCCGCAGCGCCTCCATGAAGCCGTTGATGCCATCCCCCGGAAGTCCGAAAATCGTGTCGACCCCCCATTCCTGCAGACGATCGACAAATAGATCAGAGGCGGTATCGGGCATGCGCGCTCCTCTCGCTAGACCGCGTCAAGAGATGGAGATGGTGTTGAGCGCATTCCCCCGGCTGCCGCGCGGCAAACGAGCTCAGGCAGAGATTTGGCGGATGGAGCACCGATGTTGGGACCCAACCAGGCTTGTTATCGACGCGAGATTGAGGGTAGGCGCGGGGTAAGCGAACGATTTAGGCAGGAGGGAAACGGTGGGCAACGGCGACCCGAAGTTGGAGGATTTGAGCCGCGATCGCGTCGGCCACGAGGGCAAGCAGCTGACGACAGACCAGGGTGTTCTGGTGGAGCACACCGACGACTCCCTGTCCGCCGGGGACCGCGGTCCCACATTGATCGAGGACTTTCATTTTCGCGAGAAGCTCACCCGGTTCGATCACGAACGGATTCCCGAGCGGGTAGTTCATGCTCGCGGCGCCGGCGCGTACGGCACGTTCACCTGCACCGATTCGCTGGCTGACGTGACCCGCGCTGACTTCCTCGCCGAGGCAGGGCGCGAGACTCCCGTGTTCGTCCGGTTCTCGACCGTGGCGGGTTCGCGCGGCTCCGCGGACACGGTCCGTGACGTGCGCGGCTTTGCGACCAAGTTCTACACCCGCGAGGGGAACTACGACCTCGTCGGCAACAACATGCCGGTGTTCTTCATCCAGGATGGAATCAAGTTCCCCGACTTCGTCCACGCGGTGAAGCCCGAACCGCGAAACGAAATTCCTCAGGCGTCCTCGGCGCACGACACGCTGTGGGACTTCGTTTCCCTCCAGCCCGAGACCATGCACATGATCATGTGGTTGATGTCCGACCGGGCGCTGCCTCGAAGCTACCGGACGATGCAGGGCTTCGGCGTACACACCTTCCGGTTCGTAAACGCGCAAGGCCAGGGTACGTTGGTGAAGTTCCACTGGCGACCCAAGCTCGGCACGCACTCCCTTGTGTGGGACGAGACCCAGAAGATTGCTGGCGCGGATCCGGATTTCAATCGGCGCGACCTGTGGGATGCGATCGAGGCAGGCGACGGCCCCGAGTACGACCTCGCCGTGCAGCTGGTGCCAGAGGAGCGCGAGCACGACTTCGACTTCGACCTGCTCGACGCTACCAAGATCATCCCCGAGGAGGAGGTGCCGCTCAGGGTGATCGGGACGATGAAGCTCGACCGCAACCCGGATAACTTCTTCGCCGAGACCGAGCAGGTGGCATTCCACACCGCGAACGTCGTGCCCGGGATCGATTTCACCAACGACCCGCTGCTCCAGGCGCGCAACTTCTCCTACCTGGACACGCAGCTCATCCGGCTCGGCGGCCCAAATTTCGCCCAGCTGCCGGTGAACCGACCGGTGGCGCAGGTCCACCACCACCAGCGTGACGGCTACGGCCAGCACCGGATCGACACCTCGCCGGTCTCCTACCACCCCAACTCCATCGGCGTCGGGTGTCCGGCGCTGGCCTCGTTCGACGAGGGGGCTTACCGCCACTACACCGAGCGCGTCGACGGCGTGAAGATCCGCAAGCGCTCAGAGAGCTTCAAAGACCACTACAGCCAGGCGACTCTGTTCTGGAACTCGATGAGCGATTGGGAGCAGCAGCACATCGTCGAAGCGCTCCAGTTCGAGCTCGGGAAGGTTGGACGCCCGGAGATCCGCGAGCGCGTCGTCTCAAACCTGACGAACGTCGACCGGGAGCTCGCGGGACGCGTCGCCGAGGGCCTCGGTCTGCAGGCGCCGCGAAACGGAGCCGAGAATCACGGTCGTAGCTCGCCGGCGCTGAGCCAGGCTGGTCAGCCGCAATCGGTCGCCACGCGCAAGGTCGCGGTGCTCGCCGCCGACGGCGTCGATCCCAAGTCGCTGAGCACCGTTCTCGATCACCTCCGTGAGCGGGGCGCCGTCTGCGAGCTCCTTGGTCCCCATGGCGGGAAGCTGGACGGAGGGGTCGCGGTCGACCGGCCATTGACCACGATGGCGTCGGTCCTGTATGACGCCGTGCTGGTCGGCGGAGGCCAGGAAAGCGTCGAAGCGCTCCGTGGCAACGGCGCCGCGGTGCGCTATGTCGCCGAGGCCTACAAGCACGCCAAGCCGGTGGGGGCGATTGGCGAGGGCGTCGAGCTGCTGCGCGATGCCCGGCTCGTCGATGCGCGTCTGTCGGACAACGGGCTCGAGGCCGAGTCCGGAGTGGTGACGCTCGCCGCGCCCGGCGACCACGATCTGGGTGCTTTCGCCTCCGCGTTCGCCGAGGCGGTCGCGCAGCATCGCCACTTCGACCGTCGCCTCGAGGTCGTCCCGGCGTAACCGCCGCGCGATCGAACTCCGCACAACACCCCAGCGAGACCGCATCAAACTACTGAAGCCTCAGCGATCGCCAGCGCATAGCCTGGGCCGGTGACTGCGAGCGGCGCCGATCGGTTGAAAGTGCTGATTGCGGGAGGCGGGGTGGCCGCGCTCGAGGCGGCGCTTGCACTGCGTGAGCTCGCCGGGGACAGGGTCAGCACAACCTTGCTGGTCCCCGAGCGCGAGCTCGTCTACCGCCCGCTGAGAGTTGGTGAGCCGTTCGGGTACCGCACCGCGCATCGGTATTCGATCGACGAGATCGCGCAAGACATCGGCGCCGGGTTCAAACACGACGCGTTCAAAGAACTCGATGCCCCCGGCCGCATCGTTGGCACCGCGAACGGGGAGCAGCTCGAGTACGACGCCCTGTTGCTCGCGATGGGAGCGAAGACACGGCCTCGCTTCCGTCATGCGTTGACGATCGATGACCGACACCTCGACGAGCAGCTTCACGGCCTGATCCAGGACGTCGAGGAGGGTTACGTTCACAAACTCGCTTTCCTGGTACCGAGCCCGGTCACCTGGCCACTTCCGATCTACGAGCTCGCGCTGATGACGGCGAATCGCGCCTACGAGATGAACGTCGATCTCGAGATCACGCTGATCACTCCCGAAGACGCGCCGTTGACGATCTTCGGCACGGACGCCAGCGAGGCCGTGCGGCAGTTGCTCGAGCAGCGGGGGATCCGGACCATCACCTCCACGAATTGCGAGACGCCTGAACCCGGCTGCGTGTCGCTGCACGGAGGCATGACGGATCTGTACCCCGATCGAATCGTGGCTTTGCCCCAGTTGGTCGGGCCCTTCGGTCGCGGAGTTCACGAGTGGGCGCTGAACGGCTTCATCTCCGTCGACGATCACTTCAAGGTGCGATCGCTAGATCGCGTCTACGCCGCGGGCGATGCGACCGATTCGCCCGTAAAGCACGGTGGGCTCGCGGCGCAGCAGGCCGACGCAGCAGCCGAGTCGATCGCGGCGCTAGCCGGTGCGCCGGTCGAGCCTGGGCCATTCACGCCGGTCATCTACGGCGTCCTGCTGACGGGGCAAAAGCCGCTCTACGTGAGCGCCCAGATCACCGACGGGGAGGGGCTGCGATCCGAGGTCACCAGCAAACCGTCCCGGTGGCCTCCGACGAAGATCGCCGCTAAGTATCTCGGTCCCTATCTGGCTGCGCGCGATCGCGAAGCTGGGGACGCCGCGCTACGTTGACCGTCATGCCTGAGCGCGACGCACCGGACGCGGTCAAGGCGCAAGTCGGGTCAACTCCAAAGACTCGGATCGTGGATCGCGGACGACCACGCAGTCGTGCGACGGGGTCTGCGCCAAGTTCTCGACGGTGAGGACGGCTTAGAAGTGGTCGCCGAGGCTTGCACCCTCGGCGACGCGCGCCGCTACCTGCGCGGTCATCACCCAGACGTCTTGGTCCTCGACCTGCATCTGCCGGAGGGATCCAGCCTCAGCGAGATCCCCGCAATCCGCGACGAGTTCCCCGACACGCAGATCGTGGTGCTGACGATGCAGAACGAGCCCGCCTACGCCCGGCGGGCGCTCAGCTCCGGCGCGGTGGGCTACGTGCTCAAGGAAGCGGCCGAGTCTGAGCTCGTCGAGGCCATTCGCCGCGCCGCGGTGGGCGACATGTACTTGAACCGACGGCGACTGGGCTCGCGGTCGGAACTCGTGCGCTCCGCGCTCAGGCACAAGTTGCTCACGCCTCAGAGTTGACGAGCTCTCAGGAGGCCTGTTCAGCGATTAAGCCACGCGGTTGTGGCTCCGCAGAGATCACCAGATCTCCGGACAGCATGATTCCTGGAGCCGCTGGGATCGGCTGCTTCCTGCCGCCTAATGCAGCTAGGCGTGGACCGGCCGCTTCATCGTGCGGTAGACGAATTCTTCGGTTTGCGCCGACTCGCGCGCCGAGACGACGCGACCGTGATGGGGCGAGAACCGGCAGACTGGATCGGTGGCCGCCGCGTCGCCGGTCAGTCGCAGCGCCTGGCAGCGGCAGCCGCCCCAATCCGTCTCCTGCCGTCCCAGCGGACAGCTCCGGCATGGCTCCTGCATCCAGTCCGTCCCTCGGAAGCGAGCGAACGCGTCCGACTCGCTCCAGATCCACTCGAGCGAATACTCGCGGATATTGGCGAACTCCAGGCCCGGGATCGTCGATGCCGCCTGGCAGGGGAGCACCTCGCCGTGAGGGGCAACCACCATCGCGTTCCGGCCCCAGCCTCCCATGCAGGGCTTCGGCAAGTCCTCGTAGAAATCAGGAAGCACCCAGAGGACGTCGACCTTGGGGCCGACACGCTCGCGGAAGCGCTTGACCGCTTCCTCCCCGCGCCGCAGCTGCTCCCACGATGGCAGCAGGGCACTCTGGTTTGCGACCGCCCAGCCGTAGTACTGCGTGTTCGCGAGCTCGAGGCGCTGCGCCCCGAGGTCAAGCGCGAGCTCGAGCAGGTCTTCGATCCGATCGAGATTCTGTCGGTGGAGAACGCAGTTGATCGTCAGCGGGAAGTCGAGCTCCCTCGCGAGCCGTGCGGCCGCGATCTTCTTGTCGAACGATCTGTTCCCCGCGATCCGATCGTTTTCTTCGGCGTCGGGGCTTTGGATCGAGATCTGCACATGGTCGAGGCCGGCCGACTTCAGGCCGTCGGCGCGCTCCCGCGTGAACAGGGTCCCGGCGGTGATCAGCGACGAGTAGAGGCCGGACTCGCGGGCGCCCGCGCAGAGCTCGACCAGATCGCGTCGCAGCATCGGCTCGCCGCCCGTCAGCGCGAGCTGAAGGACACCGAGCTCCCGCGCCTGCCGAAAGGTGCGCAGCCAGTGCTCGGTCTCGAGCTCACGGCGGTACTTCTCGGCCCCGATTTCGAGCGGGTTCGAGCAGTACGGGCAGTGCAGCGGGCAGCGGTAGGACAGCTCAGCGATCAGCGTGAACGGCCTCGGCTCAGGCGGCTGCATCGATCACCAGTCCTTTCTGGGTCATGGCGTCGAGCAGGCCGCGGACGTCGTCGCCGAGGTCAGCGCCGTTGTAGCGACCCGAGAGAGCGGCGACGATGTCCTCGAGCGAGCGCTCGCCGTCGCACAGCTCGAGCACCTCGGCCGCGGTCGGATTGAGTCGAACCACGCCCTCGGGCACCAGCAGCAGGTGCTCCTCGCGGACCTCGTCATAGCGCAACCGCGCGCCGGTGACCAGACGGGGGCGAGTCATGCCTCCTGCCCCGCCGGCTGCGTGTCGCCGTGCTCGATCGCGTCGAGCTGAGCCCACAGCATCTCGGTCTTGAACCGTAGCGCCGCGACGGCAGCCGCTTGCTGCTCGCGTGTTCGGCAGCGCTCGACGACGAGCTCGAGCGCATACTGCGCGTCGCGCGGCGCCTTGACCAGCCGTGTCCGGAAGTACTCGAGCCCGGCCGGTTCGATCCACTGGTAGTGACGCTCGAGCGCCTCGAGGCGAACGCGGATCGCGGACGGCCCGAACAGCTCGGTGAGCGATGACGCGACTGCCTCGATCCACGGCTTCTGACGGGCGAAGTTCACGTAGGCGTCGACCGCGTAGCGCACCGGTGGAAGGACGCGCCGCTCGGAAACCAGCTCCTCGCGCGGGACCCCGAGCGCCTCGCCGAGCGCCAGCCAGGACTGGATCCCGCCCGCTTCCCGGGTCGTGCCGTCGTGGTCGATGATCCGCTGAATCCACTCGCGCCGAATCTCGATCTCCGGACAGTTGGACAAAATTGCGGCGTCTTTGAGCGGGATGCACTTCTGGTAGTAGAAGCGGTTACAGACCCAGCGTTGCAGCTCCTCGCGCATGAGCAGTCCCGCGTCCATCCGTCTGTGGAAGGGATGCAGGTTGTGGTAGCGGGTGCCCTGCGCCCGTAGCTGGGCGATGAAGTCATCGGGCGGCGAGGGACCGCGCTGGCTGGTCGGTCTCGTGGCGCTGTCGGTCATAGCTCGATCTCGAGGCCATCGTAGGCAACTTCCACGCCCGCGCGGAGCACCGCGCCCCGCTCCGGCGAGTCCTCGAGCAGGATGGGGTTCGTGTTGTTGATGTGGACGAGCGCCTTGCGCGGTCGCTCGAGCCGCGCAAGCGCCTCGAGCGTGCCGCCGGGCCCTGAGAGTGGCACGTGTCCCATCTCGCGCGCGGTGCGCCCCGAGATCCCGAGTCGAGGCAGCTCGTCGTCGGTCCAGAAGGTCCCGTCGACGAGCACCAGATCGCTTGCGGCGAACCGGGTCAGCGCGCCATCGTTCAGGCGGGCGAGACCGGGCACGTAGGTGGCGACACCGCCGCTCGCGCTGTCGCGGAAGACGAACCCACTGGCCTCGAGCTCCACGTCTGAGCCCTCTAGATATCGCGGTGCATCGCCCCCCACCGGGAACGGCTCGACCGTGAGGCTCGATTCGTCGAGCGGGCTCTCCCGCCCTGGCTCGAGCGTCCGCCACTCCGCCCCGCAATAGCGCTCCAGCATCGTCAACACCGGAAAGCCCTGCCTGAGCGCGAGCTCAACACCCGCATCGCCGAACAACCGGATCGGCGCGGCCGCCTCACGCAGCAGCAGAACCCCCGCCGTGTGGTCGATTTCCGCATCGGTCAGCAGCACGCCCGCGATCGGAGCCGCGCGGACGCGGTCGCCCTGTGGCGGTGCGAGCGCCTCGAGCTGCTGGCGCGCGTCCGGCGAGGCGTTGACGAGAAACCACGGCCCCTCAGCGCCCCGGATCGCGAGCGAGGACTGGGTGCGCGGCAGCGCCCGGGCACCGTCGCGCGCTGCTTCGCACGTGCGGCAATGGCAGTTCCACTGCGGAAAGCCTCCGCCGGCGGCCGAACCAAGAACGCGAACGAGCACGTGGCAGAGGAAGCGGGACGCAGCCCCAGGCCAATACCGGGGCCACGTCAGCTTCGAACTCCTACCGGTGGTACAGGTAAGAGGTGACCTCGGAACAGAGGTCGACGAACTCGAACTCGGGCTTCGTCCAGGTCATAGAACTCCTCCGAATCAGGGTGCAGGCGCAACTACTTTAGCGACCAATTGCCGCGATCGGCTGCGCGCGCCCCGTTTCCGGCCGCGAGGCAGGCCAGGCGGACGTGCGGGGCTGACAGGGCCAACGCGTTACGCTGGCGCGATGAACGCGGGCGGTCGCGATGCCCGAGAAGCGGGCCCTACGACGCCTGGACGCGTCGTCGACGCCTCCAAGCTGGACCTCGTCGCCGCGGAGCGAGCGGCACTGGACCTGCTGCGCGCGATCGGCGCTGACGTCGACTCGCCCGACCTAGTCGGGACGCCGCGTCGCGTCGCCGCCTCGTTCGCCGAGCTGGTCACGCCCGCCGAGTTCTATGCGACCTCGTTTCCCAACGACGGTTGCTACGACGAGCTCGTGGTGGTCCGCGACATCCCGTTCCACACGCTCTGCATGCACCACCTGCTGCCGTTTCACGGTCACGCCCACGTCGCATATCTGCCCGGCGAGCGGATCATCGGCATCTCAAAGCTGGCGCGCGTGGTTGAGGCATACGCGCGCGATCTGCAGTTGCAGGAGCGCATGACGGTGCAGATCGCCGACCGGCTGGAGCAGGATCTCCGGCCGCGAGGCGTGGGCGTCGTGCTCAGCGCCGAGCACATGTGCATGACGATCCGCGGCGTCCGCAAGCCGGGGTCGCGGACGGTCACCTCGGCGCTGCGCGGTTCGCTGCGAGACGACGCGCGCACCCGCCAGGAGCTGTTCAGCCTTGTCGGCTGATGCCGGTGATCGGGCGCCGCTGATCGAGACGGTGGTGACCACGACCGGGAGCGACGGGGTCGTGAACTGCGCCGCGATGGGCGTTCGCTGGGGACAGGAAGAGCTGGTCTTCTGGCCGTTCGACACGACTCGCACGCTGAAGAACCTTCGCTTCCGAGGCGAGGCGGTCGTGCACCTGACAGACGACGTGCTGCTGTTCGTGCAAGCCGCGCTAGGCGACCCTCGCCCGACGATGAGGGCCGCGAGCGTGATCGCCGGCTCGGTGATCGAGGAGACCACCTCCTGGCGGGAGGTGGTGGTGAGCGAGATCGCGCCAAGCGAGGACGGGATGGCCCGCTCGCGAGTCCGCGCCCGGGTGGTGGCGAGCGGCACGGGCACGCGGCAGCCGCTCGGCCTGTGCCGCGCCCGGCACGCCGCCGTCGAGGCCTCGATTCTCGCCTCGCGGCTGAGATGGCTGGGTGGCGAGCGCGTCTTGACCGAGATCGCTCGCCTCCAGGAGCTCGTGGACAAGACGGCCGGGCCCCGCGAGCGCGCGGCGATGGCCTACGTGCGACGCTACCTCGCCGAGCGAACGTGACCGAGATCATCGTCACCGCCCCGGCACGGCTGCACTTCGGCATGCTCGATCCGGCCGGCCTCGGGGCGCGCCGCTTCGGGGGCTTCGGCGTCGGGGTGGAGTCCCCGCGGGCGGTCGTCGAGGTCGCGCGAATGCGGGTCGGGTCCTCCGACTCGGTGATCGTGTCCGGACCCCAGGCTGACCGCGCGAGGAGCTTCGCTCGCCAGGCGCGGTCGCGATTCGGGTTCACCGGGGCCATCGCGGTGACCGTCCGCGAGGCGATCCCCCCGCACGCAGGGCTCGGGTCGGGCACCAAGCTCGGGCTCGCGATTGCGCGCGGGGTCGGTGAGCTGGCGGGCGCCCACGCGAGCCCGGAGGAGCTGGCGGAGGCCAGCGGGCGCGGCGCTCGCTCCAGCGTCGGCTGCTGGACGTTTGCGGCCCCTGGACTTGTGGTCGAGGCCGGCGTGGCCGATGGGGGCTTGATCAGCCCCGTGGTCGCCCGCTATCCGATGCCCGAGCGGTGGCGCTGCGTGCTCGCGGTGCCCGTCGGCGTTGAAGGGCTCTCCGGGGATGCGGAGGAGCGCTTCTTCGGTCAGCTGCTCGAGCCTGCCGCCGCCGAGTCGCCCGTGTCGCGGCTCCTGCTGACCGCGCTGTTGCCGGGACTGCTGGCGGGCGACATCGACGAGTTCGGCACCGCGCTCGCCAAGATTCAGCGCGAGGTGGGATCAATGTTCGCCGCCCAGCAAGGCGGAGTCTTCCATCCGCAGGCGGCGCCGCTGATCGATGCGCTGCTAGCGCTGGGCGTCGGACCGGTGGGACAGAGCTCCTGGGGCCCCACCGTCTACGGAATCGTCGATGGTCCAGAGTGCGCCCACGACGTGGCCGAGCGACTGCGAGCCACTGTGGGAGCCGGGACCGACGTCAGCATGGTCGACTTCGATCGCCGGGGGGCCTGGGCTGCGCGCGGCGGCTCGGGGCAGGCAGCGGCATGAGGTTGCTCGTCAGCGTCGTCTCCGCCGAGGAGGCGCTCCAGGCACTCGCCGGCGGAGCCGAGATTATCGACGTCAAGGATCCGCGCGAAGGAGCGCTCGGTGCCCCCTCCCCGCGCGTCCTCTCGGAAGTGGTGCGGGCGGTTGGCGCGGCCGCTCCGGTGAGCGTGGCGTTGGGTGACTTTCCCGACCTACCGCACGCCGCGGCCCTGGCCGCGCGCGGCGCGGCGCTCACCGGCGCTAGCTATGTCAAGCTCGGGCTGCGGGGAGTGCGGGAGCTCGACCGCGCGGTGGCGCTGATGAGTGCCGTCGCGGATGCCGTGGGAACAACCACCGCGGTGATCGCAGCGACCTATGCGGACGGGCGAGCGCTCGAGCCTCCTGCTCTGGCACCTCAATTGCTTCCCGAGGTGGTGGAGCGAGCCGGCATCTCGGGGGCGCTGATCGACACTTTCGTCAAGGACGGCCGTGGCCTGTATGGCTGGTTGTCGGAGCCCGAGGTGGCCGAGCTGATCGCTCGCACCCACGCGGCCGGCGGGAGCTTCGGCGTCGCTGGACAGCTGATCCGCGGCCAGCTGCGGCGCGTGCCCGCGGACGTGGTCGGGGTGCGCTCGGCGGTCTGTCGGGGTGGCGATCGCACGGCCGGACTCGACGCCGAGCTGGTCGCGGCCGCGGTCGCCGAGCTGCGCGCCGGCGCGCTCAATCCGGCGTGATCCGCGTGCCGCGCGGGCGCGGGGCGTGGATGGCGGCCGGCTCACGCACCACCACGGTGACGCCGGTGCGGCGCACTGCCTCGGGCAGATAGGAGTCCACGGCCCGGCCGCCCCCTCGAGCCTGCAGCTCTTCGAGCTCCGCCGCGGTCAACGCTGGCAGCGGTGGGTCATCCGACGGCCACCGTGCCAGCACGCCCGCAAGCGGCTTCAGCAAGACGACCTCCTGAGCCCCGATTGCTGCCGCCGCCAGCACCGCAAGCGAGTCGCTGGTCACCGCCCATGACTCAGGAACCTCGGGCCGGTCCGCAAACCCCGTCGCGGCGACGAGTAACCCCAGCGCCCGAGGCGCGACCAGGCTGGGCAGCAGCTCCGCGCCAGGCAGCAGCGGCGCCAGCAGCACGCCGAGCTGATCCATCGACCGCAGCGCGAGCGCGTGCGCGGTCTCGTCCGAGAGGCCCAGCTGCGCGTCCAACGCGCGCACCGCATCGGCGAACGGGCCGCCTCCGGGAATTACCAGCACGGGCCGGCGAGCGGCGACCTCGGTCACCTCCGCGCACGCACGGCGCAGACCCTCGCGCCCCTCGGCCAGCAGCAGCCCGCCGCCGATCTTGACGACCAGCGGAGCGGGCTCAGCGGTCCTGGTCCTCACCAGCGAGCACCGACAGCGCGACCGCGGCGGCGACCTCTGCGCCCTTGCCGGCGAGCGGGGAGAGCGTGTTGCGCGGAGCGCCGTCCGGGTGGACCGGCAGGCCACAGCGCTCCGCCGCCGCGCGGGCCAGGAACGCCCCGACCCCGACCGCGATCACCCCGGTGCCAGCCGCGAGCCGGTCCGCGACTCGCTCGAGCGCGAGCGCGATCGATGCTATCTGCGCCTCCTCCACGGCGGCGGCAATCGCCTCCAGGTCGCCGTCGGCGAGCTGCTCGAGGTCGGCGCAGACGACCCGTGCCAGCCGGGAGCGCACTTCCGCGAGAGAGGTGCCGCGACCGTCGGGGAACGTGCAGGTGCACTGCTCGGGGATGAGGCTTCCGCGCAGCAAGTGCGCGTCGGCGGTGATCGCGAACAGCTCCGAGGACACCGGACACGGCTCGCCGCCGATTGGCACCTGCGAGAGCACCGCCGCGATGTTGGTCCGCAGCGCGCCGGTGTAGACCAGCTCGCCGCTCTGCAGCCGCTCCACGTCCGTGCGCCCGCGGGCCTTGACCTCGCCGGCCACGATCGGGATCACGTCCGTGGTCGTGCCGCCGCAGTCGAGCAGGATCGCGTCGGGGAGCGAGCGCGCGATCAGGAGTGCGGTCGCCACCCAGTTAGCCGCCGCGCACGCGAGCGGCGCGGCTAGCGCCTGCTCGAGGCCGATCAGCTCGCCGGCCGTGGTAATCACCCGCAACTCACGTCCGGGCAGCGCCTGGCGCGCAGCCGCAAGCACGTGCAGCACTCCCTCGCGCTTGCTCGCGAACACGTCGCACAGCTCGGCGGTCGTGGTCAGCGCGACGGGGGCGCGGTCCTCACCCAGTCGCCCCACCACCGAGGCGATCGCGGCGGCCAGCGCCTCCGGCTCGCGCCACACCTCAAATGACTCGGAGACGACGCGGACCTGTTTGTCGGTGTTTGCCACCGCCGCCTTAGTGTTGGCGCCGCCGACGTCGAGCCCGATCACGGGGAGCATCGAGGTTCATTGCATCAGCTCCACAGGCTGAGGAGGGCGCGACCGAGCTTTGGCAATTAGCCTCCACCCCCCGGAGGCAGATGCCAATGTTCGCGCAGGCCATGCAGATCGTGCCGGTTCTGGATCTCAAGGGAGGCGTCGTCGTGCACGCCCGCCGCGGCCAGCGCGAGGAGTATGCGCCGCTGCAGAGCTCCTTGGTCGACGGCTGCGAGCCGGTGGCGGTGGCGCGGGCACTGTGCGCGCTCTGCCGGACCAGCACCCTGTACGTCGCCGATCTGGACGCGCTCGCGGGCGGGCCGGTGGACGCGGTGACGCTGGCGTCCGTGGCGGGGGTGTCGGAGCCATGGGTAGACGCCGGAGCCACCACGCCCGAGCGGGCCGCGGCGCTGGCCCGCGCCGGCGCGGCCCGCAACGTCCTCGGAACCGAATCGCTCCGAGTCGGTCCGGGCGCGCCGGGCGAGCTCTCCGTGAGCGCCCCGGCGCCACCACGCGTGCTGAGCGTCGACCTGCGCGACGGAATGCTGGTCTCACCTCGCCAGGAGCTCGCCGGGCGCGAGCCGGCTGCCGCCGCGCCGCTGGCGAGCGCGCTCGGGGTGAGTGAGCTGGTCGTCATCGATCTTCACCGCGTGGGCAGCGGCTCCGGGCCGCCGCTGCGGGCGGTACAGGAGCTCGCGGCGGCGCTCCCCGGAGTCGCGATCTACGCGGGTGGCGGCGTGCGCGGCGACGAGGACTTGCGCGCGCTTCAGTCCGCCGGGGCTACCGGCGCACTCGTGGCCACAGCCCTGCACGAAGGCCGGGTCACGCCATGACCAACGCTTCGCATGTGCTGACTACCTTCCCGGTGAGATCTTGTTCGCAGATCGACTGCAGCCCCTGCCAGCCAGGGATCCCGTTGACCTCCAGCACGACCACTTCCCCGTCGGGAGCGACAAGCAGGTCGACGCCCGCGACGTCGGCCTCCAGGGCGGCGGCGGCCGCGAGCGCCAACTCGGCCTCGGCCGGGCCCAGCGCGACGGCACGGGGCCGCCCGCCGCGGGCGACGTTGGCCCGCCACGAGTCGGTCACCCGCTCCATCGCGCCGGCTACCTCCCCGCCGACGACGAGCGCGCGCAGATCGCGACGGCCGGCGGGAGCGATCGTGCGCTGCACGTAGTAGACCGTCCGCTCGAGCTCCAGGGCGCGGAACACCCGGTGCGCGACGTCGCGATCCTCGACGCGGACGATCCCGTTGCCCATCGCACCGAAGAGCGGCTTGACGACGATATCGCCGCCCAGCCGCTCGAAGGCTCGCATCGCGCCGTCGTAACGCTCGCAGACGATCGTCGGCGGGGTGGGCACCCCAGCGCGCGCCAAGACCGCGCTGGCCCACGACTTGTCGACCGTGCGCTCGATCGCCCGCGGGCTGTTGACCACGCGGACGCCCTGGTCGGCGAGCACGTGCAGCGCGTCCACTCGAAAGATCACCTGCTCAAGCGAGCCGCGGGGCAGTCCCCGGATCACCAGCAGGTCGAGCGCGTCGAGCAAGGCGCCCTCAGGGCCGAACACGTGCACGGCTCCATATTCGTCGACTTCGGACTGAAGGCGGGTGGCCGGGATCGCGAGAACCTCGTGGCCGCGAGCAGCGAGCGCGGCGATGAGCCCGCGCGAGTGCCAGGAGCCGGACGCGCCAAGCACCCCCGCCCGCAGCCGCGGGGTCACGTCGTAAAGGAGCGCTCGAGCACCTGGGGCGCGAGCCCGCCGCCATGGTGGGCGCGGCCGGACTCAGTGCTGGTCAGCACGACCGCCGCGGGGCTGAACAGCATCGGATCGATGTCGTAGAAGTTCCAGTCGGCCTCGGCGAGCAGCTGCCCGAACGGGGTGCCGAACGCCTCAGAGTCCGAGGATGGCAGGCGGCGGGCGAGCTCGGCGACCTCCTCGTCGGCGCCCTCGATCCACAAGTGGACGGTACCGCCGTACAACACCGCGTCGTTTGTGCGTCCAATCGCCGCCGGGTCCTCGGCGGCCACGGGGGCGATCGGGCAACAACCCCAGCCGCTGCGCACCCGGGCTGGGTCGACCCCCAGCTCGTGCAGCTTGTGGAGCGCGGTCTCGACCACGCGGGCTGAGACCTGCACCGAGCCGCACGCAGAGGCGGTGGGCGCGATCAGGAACGTGACCTGCGACGGTCGCAGCTCGCAGCGCTGCGCCACCTTGTCGACGATCTCGTCTGGCGGGGGCTGCCGGGTCTCCAGGCAGAGGATCGCCCGGTCGGCTTGCTCGTCCCAGCTCAGCTCGTCGAACAGGTCCTCCGCGCGCGCCAGCGCCCGCCCTGGGCCGCTGGCCAGCGCGAAGAAGTCATCGTGCTCGAGCTTCCAGCCGGCGTACTGCGCCGCCAGGCAAGCGGCCGCCGGCTCGTCCACCGCGACGCCGACACCGGGCCAGGTCCGCCCCCCGACTGTGACCGCCAGCGGGTCGACCTTGCCGAGCCCGCCCATGCAGGCGGCCGCAAACCCCAGGCCGGCTTGCAGCCCGCCGCGGGTCTGTGCGCCGAAATCCACAACTCGCGCACCCGAGTCCAGGGTCTGGAGCTCGATCCCCAGCGCCTCGGCGTCGGCCACCAGCCCATCGACCAGCGCGGCGGCACGTTCGTTCATCGACAGGCTCACGGCCCCTCCTCTTCGTAGATCAGGATCTCTCCCCGGCCGACCTCGGTCCCGTCGCCGGACCATCTCGCCCATGTCCCCAGCACCAGGGCGTCCGGGACCGGCAGGCCGAGCTCGCGCGTCCGGCCCAGCTGCAGCATCAGCGCCGGGGGCCGGAAGCGGGTGGCAAACGCGTAGCTCGGAAGCGGTTGCATCGCCCCGCCGGAGACGAGGCTCCCCCGTTTGTTGCCGATCCCGGCCTCCGTGCCGATGCCGCGCAGGGCGATCACCGTGCCCGCCAGCATCCGCAGCCCGGCGCCGCTATCAGTGCGACCGCCGACTGCCACCAGCCCACGTCGCATGCCGGCCCCGGCCTCCTCGCCGGCGTCTCCGGAGACGACGATCTCGCCGCCGCTCATGCCCGCGCGGACCCCGGGATAGGCACCGCCGAGCCGGGCGCCCGCGTTGCCCGAGATCGACAACAGCCCCCCGGCCAGCTCGGCTCCCGCCCAGGCACCGGCGTCACCGCGGACGACGATCTCGCCGCCGCTCATGCGGGCGCCGAGGTGGTCCCCGCAGGATCCCTCCACCAGCAACCGGCCGCGAGACATCCGCGCGCCGATCTCGTCGACCCGCCCGAGGTCGCCGGTCAGCACCAGCTGCTCGTCGCCGACGCCCGAGATCTCGAACAGGTCGCCAACAGCGACCGTCTCGCGACCGCACGGTACGGTCAGGGCAGCGACCTCTGAGGGGCTCAGCCCCTGGAGGCGTTCTGGTATCAGCCCGGCTGCCCGCGCGCGGACCTGGGGCTGGGTCCGGAGAGTGAGCGTCAGGCTCACGGCGGCTCGCGCAGATCGCTGAGCGGGAAGTGAAATTCGCCGAGGTCGCCGCCGAAGTTGGCGGCGGTGACGTACTTGGCGCCCGCCGCGGCGGCGGCGTGCAGCCCGCGGCGCATCGCTTCGCGGACCGCCTCCTCGGAGACGCCATCGATCACGATCTCCAACACCGCGCTGACGCCCTCGGGAACCAGCGTGTCGTTGATCTGGGCCCGCAGTGTGGGGGCCAGTCGATGATTCGTCGAGGCGGGCATCGAGGAGGAGGTAAGCGCCCCGACCTTGCTGCCGCTGCGGGCGATTCCGCCCGGAAACGGCAGCGCGATGCCCTCGCCGCGCATCGCTTCGACCGCCGCCTCCGCTGCCGCCAGGGAAGCACTCTCGTCGCCCGCCCCGATAACGATGTTCCCTCCCCCCACGCCGGTGTCGACGCCGACCTTGTCCGCGACCAGGAACTCCCCTTCCATCACTGGGATCCGCCAGAAGCGCTGTCCTGCGATCACCTTGCTGGCCTGAAAGCCGTCGCCGAAATAGCGCAGGCTCGCCCCCATTGGCACCGTCTTCTCGGCGCCCCGCAGCCCGTCGAAGCAGGAGGTCGTAGGGCACGTCATGATGCTCTGGCCGACCCGGTCCAGAACCCGGTGACCGAGGCCTTCACGGTCCATCGCGAACAGCAGCACGGCGGTTCCCGGCCGGCCGTCGGGAGTGTCCTCCGGCGGCAGCGGGCGTTCGATCGCCGCCTCGCATTTGCAGCCGATCACCGAGGTGGCAAACCCCGTCGCCGAGCGGGCCGCCTCGTGCGACCACTGCGAGGTGGCGGCCGTGATCACCAGGCGCGCATAGCGCATCGGGAACGCCTCGGCGAACGAATCGGCGACCTCGGTTTCGCCGAGCGCGTAACCGCTCGTACTCGCTTGCATCGACGGTGCCGGTGTCATCCGGCTGCCTCCACGATCCGGGCGGGCTCGCGCAGCGCCGGGTCGCTCACCGCGTAGTGCTCGAACGCCACCGTGTAGCGCTCACCGAACAGCGGCTCGAGAACGCGGCTCACCCCGGGATCGAAGGCAGCGCGGCTCGAGAGCAGGAGGCCGTCGTCGGCGCGGCGCAGATCGCCCTCCTCGACGGCGAGCTCGCCCCCTTTGATCACGTAGCGAGGGGTGGCGAACATCTCCTCGCGGTCGGCACGATCGTGGTAGATCGTCACGTCGGCGTCGGCACCGACCCCGAGATGGCCTTTGTCGCGCAGCCCGAGCCGGCGGGCCGGTGCCGCGCGGGTGATGATCGCGATCTCGTTCAGCGTGTACTCGCGGTCGAGCCCGTCGGTCAGGGCGGTGCGGCGGATCGCTCGCGGATTGGCGCGACTTATCTGATCCTCCCGGAAGCCACGGTCCATCAGCAGGCGGATCAGCTTCGGATAGGAGAGGAACGAGCCGCCGTTGGGATGGTCGGTGGAGAGCATCACCTGCCATGGGTCCTTGCCCAGCAGGAACAACTCCAGCCCGATCCCCCACTGCAGCGCGTGCACGTAGTTGCCGGCCTTATAGCTGTAGGGCACGATCCCGCAGCCGGTCTCCACCTCGGTGTCGTGGTTGAGCCATTTGCCGCCGCTTAGGTCGCGCAGCAGCGCCGACACCTGAGCGTCGGCGGTCATCGTCACCGCCGGCCCGAACATCACCTGTCCGACGTCGGCGGTGATCTCCGGGTGTGAGGACAAGTACTCGAGCAGCTCGGGAGCGCGAGAGCGAGGCTGGCCCCCGGGCTTGCCGCCATAGCTGTGGAATTGCAAGTGAGCGAAGTGCGCCTGGCGCCCCGAGACCGTGCGCATCGTCTCCAGCGTGGTGTCTGCGTTGCCGGGGATGCCGAGGTTGTTGGCGTGAATGTGGACGGGATGCGGCAGGCCCAGTTCGTGCACTGCCCCACCGATCGCCTCCAGCACCTGGCGCGGCGTCACCCCGAAGCCCGCCACCTCGTCGTCGAGCGAGTCGATCTGGCCGCCCGACTGCTTCCAGAGCTCCACCCCGCCGGGGTTGACCAGCTTGACGCCGTAGCCGCCCGTCGCCTGAAGCCACCACGCGACCGCGTCACGCAATTGCGGTGAGACCTGGCCCCTGGACTCCCGGATCAGCTCGAACAGCACCTGGTTGTTGCCCATCAGGATCAGGAACGCCTTGTCGATCATCGGCGTGTCTCGCAACTCGCCGAGCACGTGGCGGGCGGCCAGCGGCGGCGCCGCCGCCTCCACCACCGTGGTGTAGCCCAGAAGCGAGTAGCGGTAACCGGTGGCGAAGGTCGAAGGGACCAGACCGCCGGTACCCGAGCGAAGAACGTCGGTTCGATCCAGCGGCTGGTCCCGGCGCTCGTCGGGTGAGAGCTTGCGCGCGGCGTTGACCGCGGGCCCGGCGATGTGGGCGTGGATGTCGACGCCGCCTGGCATCACCACCATCCCACGGGCGTCGATTCGGCGGGCTTCGGAAGCGACCTCGGCGACCACCTTGCCGTTCTCGATACAAATGTCTCGGACCTCGCCGTCGACATCGTTGGCGGGGTCGTGGACCAGACCGCCGGTGATCCGCAGGGCCGTCATCCCTCGATCTCCGCGAGCAACCGGCCGAGCAGCGCGGCCGCCGTCGGGGCGCCGCCGGGCAGCGGCGCCTGCAGCGCTAGTGGGACCCCGTCCATTCGGTGCCCGGTGCCGGTGGCCGCCACGCCGGCGGGTGCGGTGCGGATCGACACCAGCGCCCCGGGGACCGGCACGCTGCACAGCGCGATCCCCGTCGCATCGGCGGGCAGATCCTCTGGAGTGCCCTCGATCAGCAGCGACACGTCGACCTCGTCGCTGGCTTCGAGCGGCCGCGTGGCGGTGAGCAGCTCCGGATGACCGCTGGCGAGATCCACGTTGCCGGAATACCCGGTCTGCCAGGCTAGGACGTCCTGCGCGGCCCTGATTCCCGGCGCGCTCGGCAGCGCCAGCGTGACAACGTGGCGCTCGGCGGACAGGGCCCGCACCAGCTCGTGCAGGGCCAGCGCGCGCCGCTGGCCGCCAGCGCCGGACCCAAGGCTTGTCCCATAGATGAACGCGGCATGGGGCACGGCGTGCAAGCGCTCCAGCAGCCCGCCGAGCTCGCTTTCCAGGTCGCTCGCCGCAAGCGCCACCCCACGTTGCAACGCGTGCAGCGAGACCAATGCGTCGAGGTCGCGCTCGCGAGACCAGCGGAGCCGCAGGTCGGCCCGCTGCGCGGTGGCGGTGTCACGGTCGTCGACCACGGCCAGCGTGCGCTCCGCGCCCACCCCCGAGGACGAGCTACCGAAGCCGAGCCGGTCGAGCAGCCGCGGATGAGTTCGCTCGGGGTCCTCCCGCCAGATGAGGACCACCTGGGAGCGGTCGCGGATCTCGCCGAGCGTGGCGGTGGAGGTGCCGCGCAGCGGGGCTGCAGCGACGCCGGGCCAGGCGCCGGCCACCCAGTCGGTCGCGATCACCGCCCCCAGCCGGTCAGCGAGTGCGACCGCGGCCCGCACATCCTCCACGGTGGCCCCGTGAAAACCGTGCAACAGCGGACGGCGCGCCCCACGGAGCAGCTCGGTGGCCCGAGTCAGCGCTGTCTCCACGTCGGCCGCCTGACCGTCGACGGTCGCGGCGGGTCTGCTCTCCGAGCAGCGAGCGCGCTCAGAGAACCATTGCGCACCCAGGTGACAAGGGGGCTGCAGGAGCACGTCCTCGCCCGAGCGCTCGATCGTCACGTCGTCGCAGAGCATGCCGCAGCCGGCACACGTGACCGGCCGGCGCTCAGGCACGGGCGAGCACCGCTTCGGGCAGCCGGGCAAGGAGGCGCGCGCCGCGCGCGATAAGCTCCGTCGCGCCCGCGGTCGCGGATACCAGCGTGCACACCGGCGCACCTCGGGTGATCGTCTCGCCGGCATGGGGAATGTCGCGCACCAGGCCGGGCGGCCACCACGCGGGATTGGGAGCGCAGACGTCGCGCTCGGCAAACAGCACGAGCTTCACCCTCGCACAGATCGTCGCCGGAGGCGTGCCGGGGACCGGAAGACCGAGGCCGCGCGCACCCCGAACGTGCGCCTCGAAGCTTGCGGGACCGAACAGCTCCAGTCCGGCCGGCGGTCGAGGGTTGACCTCGAGCACCCACGCGTGCCGTCCGTCCCAGATCGCGTCCACTCCGAAAGCTCCGCGCACGCCGAAACGCGACACTACCTCGTCGCAGACCGCGCGCAGCTGCCCGTCCAGCTCGGCCAGCTCACTCTCAGGGAGTCGAGGAGGTGCCACGTTGCCCCTCCATTGAAAACTCCGCGGACGATGCAGCTGCTCGGTGAGCCCGAGCACCGCGGCCTGCCGGCCGTCGCCGATCGCCACCGCCGAGCAAGAAAGCCCGTCGACGCGGCGCTGAAGGATCTCTGTGGGGCGCAGACGGCCACCCTGCCACCGGCGCACGCCGCGGCCGCCGCCACCAAGCCGCGGCTTGCGGAGCCAGGGATGCCGATCGCGCGGGCGCGGCCCATGCCGGCCGGCGGCCACGGTGTCCGGGAGCTCGTCGAGCGACCGGCTCTCCGGCGCCCGCGCTCCCGCCGCCCGAGCGGCCGCGCCCACCGCCCAGGGGTCGCGCACAGCAGCCAGCAGCTCGGCCGGGGTTCCGAGCAGCTCGCGTCCGCGCGCGAGCAGCCTTACCAGATCTGGGCGGTTCTCCAGCCCGCCGCCGTAGAGCACCGCGTCGGCGTCGATCTCCGCGGCCAGTGCGGTGAGAGCGTCGTTGCTCGCTGCTGTCGCTCCCGGGGCGATAGCCCGCAGGTCGACGTCGCCAAAGCGGTCGAGCGCTATCGCCTCATATCCGTCGGCGACGGCCAGCTCGGCGAGCATGCGAGCAGTCACGGCTACTACCAGGATCCTCATGGGAGATTGAATCCCAGCAGCAGCGCGGCCAGCAAGGTCGCGGCCACCAGGTCGGCGCTGGTCCCGGGGTTCAGCCGGTGATCGGGTCCCCGCAGCGAGGCGTCGAAGTTAGCGAGCGAGCGGCGCCCGTGACGCACCTCGCGAGCGGCCGCCGTAACCGCGCGCGCCGCCGCGGGGCCCGCCTTGCGCTCGATCAGCGTGTCGGGATGGGAAGCGATCAGCCCAAGGTGAAGCGAAACGATCGCATCGAGCGTGGGAATCCCGTCGCGCAGCGCGTCGGCCAGCAACCGCAGGCCAGTGTCGAACACGATCGCGTAGCCAGTGGTGTACTCAGAGGCAATGCTGTCGCGATCGGCGGCAGCCGCCATCGCCTCGCGTAGCGAGACGCGTGCGGGCGCTCTGACGTCGTGCTCGGGCGCCTCGCCGAGCCCGCCGGGGTGCGCCTGGGCGATTGCCGCGAAGGCGGCGGCGGCATCGTCCACGTCGAGCTGCGCGAGCGCCCGCTCGGTCGCCGACCGCAGCGCTTCGTCTCGCTCCCGGATCACCGCGGCGCGGACCAGCGGCGCGAACAGCAGCACGATTCCGAGGTTGGTGTTGGCCTTGGTGACGCCTGCGGTTGCCCGCACCCCGTCCAAGATCAGCTCGCCAACTCTGCGCTTGCGGGCGCGTCGGCGCGCGAACACCGGACCGAGCGCGAGTGCCGAGCGAACCATGTCTACATAGGTAGTGTCGGAGAAGTCGTGGGCCGGAGTGACGTTGCCGGGCTTGGCCGCGGACACCTCCAGCAGGCACGCGAGCTGGACGTAATACTCGAGAAGGTCCCGGCTCAACCTGGAGTGAGCTAGGGTTGCGTCCACCTACGTCACGATACGACAGGAAAGGGAGGGATACAGCATGGCCATGATCCTGGCAACGGGCGAGGCTCTCACCGGCGACGGTAACGAGCTCGCCCACATCGACCTACTCATCGGCCCCAAGAGCGGTCCCGTCGGCGCGGCCTTCGCCAGTGCCTTCACCAACGAGAAGGAGGGCCACACCAATCTGCTCGCGGTGGTCACCCCCAACCTCCCGGCCAAGCCGGACACGGTGATCACCAACAAGGTGACGATCAAGGGCGAGAAGCAGGCAGTGCAGCTGTTCGGTCCCGCACAGGCAGCGGTCGCCCGTGCGGTGGTGGACTCCGTTTCCGAGGGCGTCATCCCCAAGGATCAGGCCGACGACCTGTGCCTGGTCGTGGGCGTGTTCATCCACTGGGAGGCCACCGACGACAAGAAGATCTACGACTACAACTACGAGGCCGTGAAGCAGTCGATCGCCCGGGCGCTCAAGGGTGAGCCGAGCATCGACACGGTACTCGCAGAGACACCCGCCGCCCGTCACCCGTTCGCCGGCGGCGCCGAGGGATAGCGTCGGCTGGCCGCGAGTCGTTAGCTGCGCAGACCGGAGAGTCGCCGCTCGCCGGTCTGCGCACCGTCGTCACCGGAGCGAGCTCCGGGATCGGGCGGGCAATCGCCGTCGCGTTCGCAGCTGCCGGCGCTCGTGTCGGTATCGGGTTCTGGCGCTCGGAGGAGCCCGCGCGGGCGCTGGCCGGTGAACTGGGCGCCGATCATCCTCTGCTGAAAGCGGACCTCAGCACCCCGGACGGGTGCGCAGCGATCGTGCGCGAGGCGTTCGAGGCGCTCGAGAACGTCGATGTGTGGGTCAACAATGCCGGCGCTGACGTGCTCACCGGCGACGCCGCTGGGTGGCCGGCCGAGCGCAAGCTGCAGGCGTTGCTCGAGATCGACCTGAAGGCGACGATCCGCTGCTCGCGGCTGGTCGCCGCGCGGATGCGGCCCGGCGGCTGCATCCTCAACATCGGTTGGGATCACGCCACCATCGACGGGATGGCGGGCGACAACCCAGAGCTGTTTGCAGCGGTCAAGGCCGGAGTGCTGGGCTTCTCCAAGTCGTTCGCGCGGTCGGTCGCGCCCGCCGTGCGCGTCAACGTGCTGTGCCCGGGCTGGATTGAGACCGCGTTCGGTGCGGGAGCCGACCGCCAGCTATATGCCGAGGTCGAGGCGAGCACGCCGCTCAAACGCTGGGGCCGACCGGAGGACGTGGCCGGTGCCGCAGTTTGGCTGGCCTCGCCCGCGGCCACCTTCATCACTGGCCAGGCCGTCAACATCAACGGCGGGACAGTTGGCTGAGACGCTGTTTCTCACCGGCCGGCTGGCCGAGCCGGCACTGCGCGCGGTCCTGTCCGAACTGGATATCGCACACCAGGTGACGGTGATGAATATCAGCGTCGCCGCGCTGATGACCACGCGCTGGATCGCCAGACGGCTGAGCGTGCCGGACGGAGTGGACAACATCGTGATTCCCGGTCTCTGCGAGGGCGACGTCGAGACGCTGGTGCAGGCCACGGGCTTGCCGGTGCGCAAAGGCCCCGCCGACGTCCGCGCGCTGCCGGAGTGGTACGGGCGCGAGGCCGTCCGGGCGGAGCTCGGACCGCGCGAAGTGCGCGTGTTCGCCGAGATCAACGACGTGCAGTCGCTCTCACGCGAGCAGCTGATCGATCGCGCGCAGGCCTATCGCGCGGCTGGAGCCGACGTCATCGACCTCGGTCTGTCGCTCGATCGCTCGTGGCTGACCGAGGGGCCGCCGACGATCGCAGCGCTGCGCGAGCGCGGGCTGTCGGTCAGCATCGACACGCTTGACCCGGAGCACATCCGGATGGCCGACGAGGCCGGCGTCGATTACGTGCTCAGCCTGACGCCGGAGACGTTCGACTTGGCGGAGGATCTGCGCGCGACGCCGGTGCTGATCACCGAGGATCCCGAGGATCTCGACCGCCTGGACCAGATGGCCTCCCGGATGGAGCAGCTCGACCGTCCCTACCTGCTCGATTCGATCCTGGCGCCCATCAACTCCGGCTTCGCCGCGTCGATGGCGCGGTACGTGGAGGTCCGCAGGCGCCACCCCGAGGCTGAGATGCTGATGGGGATCGGCAACTTGACGGAGCTCACCGAGGCTGACTCGACCGGGGTGACCGCGCTCCTGATTGGCTTTTGTCAGGAGGTAGGCATCGGCGCGGTGTTGACGACGGAGGTGGTCGGGTGGGCGCGCGGGGCGGTGCGCGAGACCGTGCTGGCCGCACAAATCATGCACTTGGCCCAGCGTCAGGCGCGGCCGCCCAAGCACATCGACTCGGGCCTCGTTACGAGCAAGGATGAGTCGATGCGCGCTCCCTCCGAGCAGGAGCTGCGAGAGATGCAGTCCCAGATCTCGGACGCCAACTACCGGCTGTTCGCCGACGCCGACTGGCTGTACGCGTTCAACGGCGAGCGCTTTGTCCGTGAGACGAACATGTACCGCGTGTTCGAGCAGCTCAACGTGAGCGACGCCTCCCACGCCTTCTACCTCGGCAAGGAGTTGATGAAGGCGACGATCGCGCGCGGCCTGCGCAAGAACTATCGCCAAGAGGGGCCCTTGGACTGGGGCCTGCTCAGCTTCCCCGAACCGCGACGCGAGGATGAGACGTAGTGGTGCCTTCCGGAAATGCGTTGACACCGAGAGGCGCCACCGGTGGATGCTGAGCAAGGACGCAAGAGGCAGCAGCGCTGCGCGAGCCGACGAGGACGCGGCTCAGCGCCGCCGGGGGCGACTCGAATGTAAACGCATTTCCGAAAGGTGCCACTTAATGAAGAAGATCCTGATCCAACTCGACACCGATCCGCACCCCAGCTCGTTCGACGCGATCGCCGCCTACGACGCCGACGTCGACGTCGTGCTCGGATTCGGCGAGATCAGCGCCGAGAATCTTGCCGACATCGTCCAGGGCGCGATCTTCCCGCGCGGTCCGGATGGGCTGGCCAACACCGCTTTCTGGGTGGGCGGGTCCAACGTGCGCGACGGCGAGGAGGTGTTCGATGCGGCGCGGAAGCTGTTCTTCGACCCGTTCCAACCATCGATCATGCTCGACTCGGACGGCTCCAACACGACCGCGGCGGCCGCGGTGGCTCGGGTTCGCGGCGCGGTGACGCTGAAGGACGCTCGGGCGGCGGTGATCGGGGTCGGGCCGGTCGGGCTGCGCACCGCGGAGCTGCTGCGCCGCGAGGGCGCCGAGGTGACCGTCCTGACCTTCCCTCCCGACGTGATGGAGGGCAGCCATCGCCGTGCGTCGGGCATCCCCGTCGCCGAGGAGGCTGGTTTCAAGGTAATCGAGCCCGAGTCGAGCGACGAGCTCGACGGCGCGCTGGCCGGCCACGTGGCGGTGTTCGCCGCCGGGCCGGCGGGGACCCAGATCCTCCGGCGAAGCGGCTGGGCAGAGGTCGGGGGCCTGGACGTGGTGGTCGACTACTCGGCGGCCGAGCCAGTCGGAGTGGAGGGCGTGGCCCGGGACAACGACCTCGAAGAGGAGGATGGCGTCAAGAAGCTCGGCGCGCTTGCCGTCGGCGGTCCGAAGATGAAGCTGCAGAAGCGCTGCGTGCGGCGGATGTTCGAGAGCAAGGGAACGGTGATGGACCTCGAGGGCGTCTACGAAGTCGCCCTCGAGGCACTGTGAGCCCTATTTGGAGAACACGAACTTGCCCATCGGCCCATCGAGCGGGCCGTCAGGCTCGGGCCGCCAAAGGATCGCGTCCTCGATCTTGCGAGCCAGGGTGAAGTCCTTGTCGGTGATCCCGCCCGCCGAATGCGTGGCCAGCTTCACCCAGAGCTTGCCCCAGGTGACGGCTAGATCGGCGTGATGGCCAGCGGCCTCACACAGATACCCGACCATGTTGACCGCCATCAGCGTGACCGGCCAACCCTCGGTGTTGTACTTACGCCGGATCCACTTGTCCTCGTAATACCAGTTGTCGAGGCCGAGCTCCGAGAGCTTGGCGGGGATCTCCTCCTCGGAATAGGTGCCCTTCTTGCCGGGCGCCTGGGCGGTGGTGCTGCTGCTGTCGTCGCTCATCGCCTAATGATATGCCTCGGGTAGCCGCTGTCGACCCGGGAACGGTGTCCTTCGACCTGTGCGTGCTGCAGGACGGCGAGCCGGTGCTCGAGCAGGTATTCGAGACCGGCTCGCTGGGCGATGACAGCGAGCCGCTGCTGGAGACGCTCGCGCGCTACGGGCCCTATGACTTGATCTATGGACCGAGCGGCTACGGCCTGCCGCTGGTGGCGGCGGCCGACGTCGGCGAGCGCGAGCTCGCCGAGATGGTGCTGGTGCGCCCCGATGAGTCCGGACAGCGCACCGGCGTGGGCGGCATCCGCACGCTGCTACGGTCGCTCGCGCGCAGCGGCCTGCCTGTGGTGTTCGGTCCCGGCGTGATCCACCTGCCGTCGGTTCCGCGCCACCGCAAGTACAACCGGATCGATCTCGGCACGGCGGACAAAGTGTGCGCGGCGGCGTACGCAATCGTCGAGCAGTCGACCCGACAAGCTGTGACGCTGCCGGAGACTGCGCTGGTCTTGCTAGAACTGGGCGGCGCCTTCACCGCGGCGCTGGCGATCGCCAGCGGTCAGATCGTCGACGGTCTCGGCGGGTCCTCCGGACCACTCGGAATGCGCGCCGCTGGGGCCCTGGACGGCGAGCTTGCCTACCTGCTAGCGCCCGCGCTGCGCAAGCGGACGCTGTTCACCGGCGGGGCCCTTGACCCAACCGGGACTGAGGAGTTCGTGGAGCTCGCCGCGCTGTGGTCCTCGCCGGCGCACGCCGAGGGCTGGACCGCGCTGCTCGAGGCCGCGGCCAAGGCGGTGCGAGCCATGCTGGTCAGCGTGCCGGCGCCGCACGAGATCGTCGTCTCGGGCCGCTTGGCGCGCCTGCCCGAGCTGGTCGCGGCACTGGCCTCATCGCTGGGCGACATCGCCCCGGTGACCCCGCTGGTTCCGGATCGGGCCAGCACCGCCGCACACGGTGGGGCGCTGCTCGCCGACGCGCTGGCGGGAGGTAGACACGCGGCGCTGGCCGAGGTGCTGAGGTTGCGCGAGTCCAGTGGTACCGCCCTCGACCATCTGCGCGTGCTCGGCGCCGACACGATCTCGCTCGGGTGATCGACATGGCTGTGACGGTCGTAACGAGACCGACTCGGCAATTGGGACAAGTGACGGTTGAGCTTGTATCGCGGCTCGGCCCCTGTTAGGTTCTTCCCAGCCCATTTCGAACGGAAGGAGAGGCCGTGGATGAGTCGGGCCTAGACAAGCAGAACGGCGCGACCCTGGGTCGCGTGCTCGGGCGAGGAAGCGTTGGGAGCGCAGAGGAGGGATCGGATGGCAAGATGCGCGCCACCGTCCGGATCCCGCCGGACGAGCTGATATTTGAGCCCAGGATCCTCATGCTCCCTCACGGGGGCGACCTCGAGCTCGAGATCGTCAACGACGACAACAACTCTCACTGCGCGATCCTGCCGAGCAACGGCGACAGCCAGTTCATCTGGTTGGTGAACTTCTCGAAAGGAACCGCCAGCCTCAACCTCGACGGCCCGGGCTACTACTGGTACGGCTCTCGGACTGGCAACGATGAAGGCCGCGGCCTGACCGGCACGATCGTCGTCGGCGGAGAGGTCCCGGACGAAGCCAAGCTCGACCGTCCAGCGCAGCCGCGGCCGTAGAAAGGAGCAGTGGATGGCAACTGAGACTGAGTACGTTGACGCAGGGAAGGCCGTTCCCTTCCAAACCCTGAGTACGAGTGCCGGCAAGGCGCCGCCGGCGGCCAAGGGCGTCACCTACGAGCGCATCCTGAAGGCCCGCGAAGAGCCGCACAACTGGCTCACCTACTACGGCGCCTACGACGGGCAGCGCTTTAGCCCGCTCGACCAGATCAACCAGGGGAATGTCCACCGCCTGAAGCCAGCCTGGGTGTTCCAGTGCGGCTCGATGGGCATGCACTCGGGCGCGTCGACGTACTCGTTCGAGACCGCGCCGATCGTCGTCGACGGCGTCATGTACGTCACCGGCTGGGACGGCTGGGTCTGGGCCGTGAACGCCGTGACCGGGGAGGAGCTGTGGCGCTACAAGCGCGCGTCGCCCTATGACGTGTCGCTGTGCTGCGGCAACGTGAACCGGGGCTGTGCGGTGGCCGCCGGGAAGGTGTTCGTCACCACCCTCAACGCCCACGTGATCGCGCTCGACTGCGAGACCGGGCAGCTGGTTTGGGACCAGCCATACGGCGATGTGCGGGCCGGTGAGAGCGCCACGGTCGCTCCTCTGATCGTCAAGGACATGGTGATCGTCGGGAGCTCCGGGGGAGAATTTGGGGTGCGCGGCCACGCCGACGCCTTCAAGCTCGAGACCGGAGAGCGCGTCTGGCGCTGCTACATGGTTCCGGCCCCCGGGGAGCCGGGGTCCGAGACCTGGCCCTCCGACGGCGAGGCCTGGGCCCGGGGTGGCGCAAACTGCTGGACCACCCCCACATTCGACCCGGACCTCGACCTCCTGTACTTCAACACCGGCAACCCGTGTCCCGACTTCGACGGGGGCGTCCGCGAGGGCGACAACCTCTACACCGACTCCGTCGTCGCTGTCGACCCCGACAACGGCCAGATCAAGGCCCACTACCAGTACACCCCGCACGACGTGTGGGACTACGACAGCACGATGGAGAACATCCTGTTCGAGATGGACGGCCGCAAGTGCTCCGGGCACTTCGACAAGAACGGGTACTTCTTCGTCCTTGATCGGACGGACTGCTCGCTGATCCGGGTCGTGCCGTTCGTTGATCGCATCACCTGGGGCGAGATCACCGCCGACGGCAAGGTGACGCCCAAGGTCTTCCCCGAGAAGGAGGGCGAACCCGTCCACTTCTGGCCCGGCCCGGCCGGCGCCAAGGAGTGGACGCACGCTGCGTACAGCCCGAAGACGGGGCTCTTCTATTGCCCGGTGCAGGACATCGGCGCCACCGCTACACGGCGGCGCCGGGAGTTCAAGGAGAGCATTCCGTACTGGGGAGCGGGCGTCGCCGTGGACACCGAGGACATAGCGGGTTCCATAACCGCCTTCGATCCATCCACCGGCGAGGAGAAGTGGCGGTTCCGCAACCCGCAGCCGATGTGCGCGTCGGTGCTGGCCACGGGCGGAGACCTGGTGTTCGCCGGCGCCCCCTCAGGGGACCTCTACGCAATGAACGACAGCACCGGAGAGAAGTTGTGGCAGTTCCAGTGTGGAAGCGGCCACCACAGCAACCCGAGCACCTACAGCGTCGACGGTAGGCAGTACATCGCCGTGCCAACGGGCTGGGGCGCTTGGACTGAGGGCTTCCTTCCGGGGATGCTCGGGGCGGCTGGAGGAGCCGCGCTTTTCGCGTTCGCGTTGCCGGAGGATTAGTACTGAGTGTCACTACGGACCTCGCAGTGACAGTGGTTTAGTGATCTGCCTACGTTCCTCTGGGGCGTAGGCAGATCGTCAGTCAGCGTCTCTGGTGATGTGGATTCGCCCGTTCGGCTGCGAGCGCCAGGATGGTTGTGTACTTACCAATCAGAGGGTCTGGAGGATGAGATGGGCTTCCTACTCTTAGGCGTAGACAGCTTGATCGCCTGCCTAGCGATCGGTGCGATCGTCGATCGCCGGTCGCGTGTGCCGCTCGCTGCGCTCTTCGGCGTCGCCGATGGAGTCGCGTTTGTGATCGGCGCATCGATCGGTTGGCGGATCTCCGACGCCACGAGCGCGTTCCTACAGACCGGGATTTTGGTGGCTGTGGGGATCTATCTGATCGTCGTTGCCGCCGGAGTCGGACGCGTTGCGGCGCGGTGGCCGGTGTGGGTCCTGCCGTGGGTCCTCACTCTCGACAACTTCACCTACGGCCTGGTTAACCGTTCGACCGGCTCGCTGTTCGCGCAAGCCGGGAACCAGGCGCTGTCGAGTGCGCTGCTCGCGTTCATTGGCCTTTCCGTCGCGGTGCTGATTCCCCGCCTGCTGCCGATCACGAGGCGTCCCATTCAAGCCACCCAGTTCGCCGGCGGCGCTCTGATCGTCGCGGCCGGGCTGGAACTGCTGGTTGGTTAGCGTTAGCCGAGCGTAAAGCGAGATTCGGGGGCTGCGCGAGCCGTCGCGAAGTCGGCACGCGCGGCCCTGTGGGGCCCGACTAACCGGCGCCTTGCTGCTGGCGCCGCCACGGCAGCCGTTGGCAGCTAGTAGTTAGTTAGGCGTGTCAGCGGTTACAGCCAGGCACTTCTATGTACGAAGCGCGCCGCCCCGGGCGAGCGCCCGAGGCGACACCGGCTTCGAAACTCTACCGGTGGTAAAGGTAGGAGGTGACCTCGGAACAGAGATCCACGAACTCAAACTCAGGCTTGGTCCACGTCATGTAACACCTCCAATTAGAGTGCGCTGAAGGGCGTATTTTAGCGAACAACCACAGCAGGTAAAAGATCTCCACCAGACGATGCACGTCGAAGTAACCAGGCGCGAGCCTGACGCGGTTGGCGCCGACCTCGTCGCAGCCGCTGCGGGGACCCGGGCCTCAGAGCTCGGTGCTCCCAAGCGCGCGGTCGCGGAGGCCGATCCGGTCGCGATCGTATACCGGGACGCGGTCCCGCTCGCGGTCGTCGCGCTCGCGCCGACCGTCGACGGCTTGCGCACCGCCGCGGCAAGGGCGGTGCGCTCATGGCGGGACGGTGGAACCGTCGCGTGGGCGCTCGATGCGTCCTTGTCGCTCCCCACCGCGGAGCAGGTGCGGGCGCTGGCAGAAGGCGCTGTCCTTGGCGGCTATGACGGCCGCCGCTGGGCAACCGGCGATCCCCGCCCCAGCGTGGAGCGCTTCGTCATCTGCGGCTGCGGCGAAGACCTCGCGCCAGTGGCCGATCGCGCTGCACTCGTAGCGCGCTGGACGAATGGCGCTCGCGAGCTCGTCGACGCGCCGCCGAACGTGATCTCACCCGCGGCGCTTGCGGAGCGGGCGGCGGCGTTTCCGGGACTTCGCGCGCAAATCTTAGATCCCGTCGAGGCTGGGCTTGGCGCGCTCGCCGCCGTCGGCGCGAGCAGCCCGGCGCGTCCACTTCTGCTCATCCTCCAGCATCAGCCTCCCGGCGCACCGGTGCAGCCGCGACTGGCGTTCGTTGGCAAGGCGGTGACGTTCGATACCGGCGGCTACTTCCTCAAGCCGCAGACGGACATCGTTCGACAGAAGGCGGACATGGCGGGCGGCGCGGCCGTCGTGGCGGCGCTGGCCGCGATCGCCGAGCTGGAGATCCCGCTGTCGGTCACCGGTGTCGTGCCTGCCTGCGAAAACATGCTCAGCGGCACCGCGATCCGGCCGACCGACGTGATCACGACCGCTGCCGGTCTCACGGTCGAGGTGACCAACCCAGACGCCGAGGGGCGCTTGATCCTGGCGGACGCGTTGTGGTACGCGCGCCGCGCCGGCGCCACGCACCTAGTCGACCTCGCGACGCTGACCGGCGCCATGCGCGCGGGCATGGGCGACCTCTACGCCGGCGTCTTCGCATCCGAGGAGTCGTGGCGCGAGCTCGTGGTCGATGCGGGCAACGCCAGCGGTGACCTCGCCTGGCCGTGGCCGCTCCACGAGCGCTATCGACCGTTGATCGACTCGAGCGTCGCCGACCTGCGCAACACGGCAGGAAAAAGCTTCGGCTTCCCGATCGTGGCCGCTACCTTCTTAGCGCAGTTCGCCGGCCAGGGCCCGTGGGCCCACGTCGACATGCTCGGTCCCGCGTTGCTGGACGAAGATCGCGGCGACGCGCTGGGCCGCGGCGCGTCCGGCTACGGTGTCCGCATGCTGATCGAGCTAGCCACTCGCGTGAGCGAGCGGGCGACAGGGTGAGCGGGCGGGATCGTCACCCTCTTGTTTGCCCCGAGGGTGCGAGCGTCTAGTCGTCCTCTAGGAAGCCGGCGAGCTGATCGTGTGCGGCATCCCGCGCCGGCAATCGGCGGGCGGTGAGCGCGGTGCTGGCTTCGCGGACCCGCTCGCCCCGTCGCTCTTTCCGCAACGCCAGCTCGGTGAATGACTTCATCCTCAGGTTGGTGCTGTTCAGAAACACGGACCGCTCGTGGTCGCGCAGCAGCCAGAAGCCTAGTCTCACCAACGGGTTGGCAATTCGCCCAGTGCGCGAGACCGCATAGACGCGAAACTCCACTTCGCCGGAGTCCACCCACTTCCACACCTGCCAGTCCATCTCTCCTTGCTCGACGTGCCCCTCCAAGGTTCGGTAGTTCCACCCGAACACACGCGCCTGGCGACCGTTCACTTCTCGCAGCTCATCGTAAACATCGCTGACGCGCACGCCTACGTAGACGTGAATGATCCCGAGCGCGCGCAGCTGCAGGAGCATGTCGCGCCCGGCGAGCGGCTTGCTGGGGTCGTAGAAGGCGCGCACGACCGAGGGGTCGGCGAACTCGTAGCCTCGGATCAAGCGCCGAGCGATCTCCCAGCTACCTTCCGGGACGGGCTCGCCGGGCGGCTCGGACGGGAGTGGCTGACGCCGGTCGTCGACGTTCCACCCATCGCCAGGATTCGCGATATCAAGCGCATCGTGATCGAAATTGACCGGCTTGGAGGCCAGCTTGGCGAGTTTTCTCCGAATGCGGTCAGTCACGGGGAGAAATAACCATCGATGCGGCGAGTATCGATGTCGATCCCGCCGGTCATCCGTCCGCCGGAGAGCGAGACGACGCCCTCGAGAAACGAGATCCACATGTGCAGCTGGATCTCCTTCGCCATCCGCACCCGGCTGTACAACAGGTCGACGATTCGGTCGGCGCTGCGCGCCCAGGACTCTATCTCGAACACGATCAGCTCGCTGGACGCGACGCGAAACTCGATCTGACCGGCTTCCAGATGACCGCTCAGAGTGGCCAGCCGGAACGAGCAATCCTCGGAGGAGATCACCCGCACCGGGCCGTCCCAGGGACCTGGCATCCGGACCACGTACTCATCCCCGACATCCATCCGGCCCGGCTCCCCGAGAACTTTCTCGAAGCGCGCAAACTTCGTCGGCGCGGCTCGGTTCGGCTTCTCCTTGATCACCGCCATCAGCTGCTCCGGCCCGACCTCGGACTCGCGAATGCGCGTACGGTAGCGGCGGTGAAAGAGGGCACCGTAACCGCCGTCGGGTCGCTGGAGGTCGGATTGGTCGATGGCTGGCGGCAACTGGGGCGGGAGGTGCGCAGGAGAGCCGGCGTCGCCGACCTCACGCCGGTGAAGCGGCGTCGAGCGCCACATGTAATTCCAGGAAGTGAGACCAACTCCGATTGGCCAGGAGGCAGCAGTCAACCAGCGGCGGCTAGCGGTGGGGCGGCGCGGCATCGCTTCTGAACTACCCACAAGAGATCGTTTGTCGTCTCGCCACTTGGGAAGAGAACCCCCAACCGCAGTCGAATCCCGGAGTCAGCGATGCATTCCTCGCAAAGAAACCCCGACAGCAGTCAAATCTCGGAGTCCAGCGATGCCTAGCCAACCGGAGCGAAAGCCGTGCTGACCGTTCGTCTTCACGAAGCGGGGCTGCGCTCTTGGCATCTACAGATGCTCTCGATGGGATCCGTGGGCCTGTGCATCGGCCTGTGGATCCGCGCCAAGACCGTTGACCAAGACGAACGCGGCAACGCCGAGCGGCGTGCGCTGTTCGTCGGCCTCTGGCCGCCGACGATCTGGCTAATCGGCGACTCGCTAGCACGCCACGAATTAAGCGCGTCAAAGCTGTGGCGCAGGGTCAGGCCGTGATCCGAGGCCCGCAATAGGGCATCGCCAAGCGAACCTTGGCAATCCACCTCCGGCGTCCGGAGGTCAGTAGCCAAGGTTCGCCGGCCTGGCGGCAGGGGCTCGCCCCAGTTGTGACGAGGGCGCTAGGAGGCCTGAGTCTCGGTGCCCTCGATCGTCTCGGCGTTCCCGGCCCTATCGCCGAGGCTAATCGCGACCTTGCGCGGTTTGCGCTGCTCGGGCTTGGGGATCCGCACTTCCAGCACGCCGCGATCAAACGACGCGCGGACTGCACTGGCGTCGACGCCCTCTGGGAGTGTTAGCGAGCGGGAGAAGGCCCCGGAGCCGCGTTCGATGCGGTAATAGCCCTCGCTGTATTCCTCGTGCTTGGTTTTCCGCTCGCCGGAGATCGTGAGGACGTTGTCCTCCAGCGAGATCTCGACGTCATCGTCGGAGAGCCCGGGGAGATCCGCACGTAGTACGAACGCGTCGGCGGTCTCAACGAGGTCCATCGCCGGCATCCAGCGTCGCTGCATCGAGTCCGGACGATTGCCTTGGGGCGGTGCCTCGAAGACCGTATTGAAGAGTCGGTTCATCTCGTTCTGAATCGAATGGAGCTCGCCGATTGGCTCCCAGCGGATCATGGCCATTTTGAAACCTCCCAGTCAGAGAGACGTCAAACTATATTCGGCAGCATTATGAAATCTAAGTCGGTCACTGTCAAGTATTGCCCGGGGCGTGGCGTGGCTCTGCCCGCGGAACTTCGCGGTGCAAGCGACCGCTACCTACCGCAGGATCCCGGTGTGCCCGAGGGAGTACCTTCCGGGCTGTGGCCACACGCAGAGGCCATGCGGGCCCTCGCCGACCGGGATCGCCGCACGGAGGTGGCCGGTGCGCGTATCGATCGCGTAGACCACGGCGTTGTACCGGCCGCTCAACCACAGCGTGCGGCCGTCGGTTGAAACGCCACCCATATCGGGGCTGGCCGGCTCCGGCAACTGCCAGGTCTTGACTACTCGCCGGGAATGGAAGCTCACCACCGAGATCGAGCCCTGCCCGCGATTGGAGACATACATGACGCGAGCGTCACGGCTCGGATACAGACCGTGGGCCCCCGCCCCGGTTCTCAGGAAACCCATCACGCGGAAGTGCGAGGGATCGATCTCCCAGAGTCCGCCGTTCTCCTGGTCGGCGACGTACACGGTTTTGCCGTCCGGTGCAAGCTTGACGTCCTGGGGGCTGGCCAGCCCACCGTCGAGCACGAGCGTGTGGATCACCCGCTCGCGAGCGAGGTCGATTTCGATCATCCGGCCGCTGAACTCGCAGCTTGCGTAAGCGACGCGACCGTCCGCCGAGAAGTCCATGTGGTCGATCCCCAGGCAGGCGGGCGTCGAGAGCGAGTGCACGAGCCGCATCGTGCGGGGGTCGCGGAAGTCGAGCCGTTGCAGGCGCTCGGCCACAACGATCGCGTAGCGGCCGTCGGGAGTGAAGTAGAGGTTGTAAGGGTCCTCGACCGGAATCGGACTACCCGGGCGACCGGTGCGAGGATTGATCGGCGTGAGGCTGTTGCCAACGTCATTGTCGACGTAAAGCGTCTTCAGGTCATAGGACGGCGTCACGTGCTGGGGAAGTGCTCCGGTCGTGAATTGCTCGACTACCTTCATGCTTTTCTGGCTGATCACGTCCACCGTGTTGCTGAGGCTATTGGGCACGTACACGAGAGCGGGATCCCGGCGTATGGCCGGGCTGAGATCTCCGGCACCGTCGGCAACGTAGACATTCTCCGCCGACCGTTGACGTGTTTGCGAGGCCGCCCGCGGCGGCAACGAGGACCTGCCTGTGGTCGTTGGCGCGCTCGTGGAACGGCCACCCGATCCGCAGCCGGCCAGCGCGAGAGCCGCCAACGCTGCAACCGTGGCGGCCCGGCGCCCCTTCCAGCGCGAAGCGGTTCCCGAGCTCATGATGGGCCGCGCCAGCACCACGAGAAATCTGTCCGCCGGCAGTCCCAGGCGGCTAAGCGGCCGATGAGAATCTCCACAGATCACCGCAGCTTCGCACGTTGCCCGCGTCAGCGCGTTTAGCCTTGAGGGGCAGGCTCAGCTGACAAAAATCGCCAGTCCTCGGACGGACGTATGCGGTCAGACGTGCTCGCTACAGAAGTGCAGCTGGAGCAAGTAGCTTTGCCGACTACCTCGCTGTCGCTAGGGAAAGTGGGGGCTCGCGGCCGGCGGCGACCACCTGACAGGTCGCCGCCGGCCCGCCTACCGACGATCAGGAAAGAGCTGTCATGTCCTACATGAACTGCCCGCGCTGTGGACTCAGCATCCGCCTGCGCGCCTCCTATCTGACCTTGGAGCGGTGCCCTCGGTGCCTCGCCCGCAGTGGATTGGCGGTCCCGATGCAGCTCTCGCCGAACCGTTGGTCGCCGGCGGGCGGCGCCAGCGTCAGGGCGCCCGAGCAACCTCAGACCTCGGCCAGCGAACAGCATCGTGGGTGATTCGCCGATAGCCGGGTTGAAGATCCGCAGCGAACGTCAGGGGACGCGACTATTGCTGACCCTCTCCGGAGAGCTCGACGTCGCCAACTCAAAAGCACTGAAGCACGAGTTGCTCACCGCGCAGGCGCGCGTCCGGCAGATAATCGTCGACCTACGCGCGCTCGAGTTCATCGACAGCAGCGGCCTTCACGTATTGATGGACGCGGAGCGCGGCTGTCGCGCGCATGGCTGCGACCTGGTTCTGCGGCGGGGCGGCCCAAACATCCAACGCCTGTTTGAGCTCACCTCGACGCTCGAGAGCTTCTGTTTCACGGATTGAGACCCACGTGGAGCGACGCCGTCGGCATTCCCAGGGCCGCCGCTTCAAGCACACGCACCTGTAGAAATGCCCCGGTCGCCGATTCGGGCTTTCAGTGGGGCCTTATACAGGTTCCTTGTCGGCGCGAGCGGGTGGTGGCACGTCCCAGAAACTCTTACGGAGTTGTGAGCATTCGTCGCGATTCCTCTTATCGAAAGGCGAGATGCTCATCTGGTCGCCCGAAAGGACCCAACGTGACCACGATCCTCGCCATCAACGCTGTCTCATCGCTACTCGCCGCGGCCGGAATTTGCGGCTTGCTAGTCCAGCAAAAAATCAAAGCCGGACGCAACACGGCAGCACAGGTGCTGTACGTGACGACCGCGACTCAGCCGCTGCCGCGCCGCTAAACCTCGCCCACGCCAGCGATCGCGTCCCCGCCGACCCCGGACAATCTCATACCTGCTGGCTAAGCCAGGCTGATTCGATACCTGGCCCGAAGCAACAGCTGGGCTGTAGCGGTGATCAAGTTGCTGCGCATCACCGCGAGGTCCTCTCCGAGCAGCGCCCGCTGCTGCTCCGGCGTGGCCAGGAATGATTTCTCTTCAGATCCCACTACGTACCTGTAGTGGGCGCCGCTGCTGCCGCGGAAAGGGACCGCTTCTCCGGGCCGAAGCTTCGTGAGGAAACGGGCGATGTCCGGCGCGAGCAGCTCCCTCACGTATCGCTGTGCCTCGTCCCGGACGTTATCCGTAATCGGGTCCGTTTGTGCGTTCACAGCTCATATCGAGATTGAGAAAGCATCTGGATGGCTGTCAGTCTGGATGCTCTGAATGCAGCGGGTGCACGTCGATCGCCCCGCAGTCGACCCCCGCCGCCTGCAGGGTCTCGAGCAGCCGGCCACGGTGTGCGTCAAATTGCTCCCCAGAGTCCCAGACCTCGAACATGTGCACGTCCTCGTGCTTGCCGTACGCTGCGTGGAACTTACGGCCTTCCGGATCTCCCGAGCCCGAGGCCTCGAGTGTCCTGATAACCCGCTCGTAGTCCTCCCTCGACATTTGCTCCGGAATTATGTGGACGGCTACAGCCATGCCAGTGGACGGCGCTCACATGTACAGGTCAATGCTACGAGAGATCCGGCCGCAACGCCAGCGAGTACCCCTTGACGGAAGTTGTCTCGGCGGGGCCCTCCCAATAGCCCTAGGATCGCGTGTATTGACGCCTCGCTGAATCCCGCCCTGGCTGAGGCTCGCTTCTGCCCGAGGTGTGGCCGGCCGGCCGACGTGGAGTACCCACGTCGGATCGCTTGCTCGCATTGCGGCTACTCGGCCTATTTCAACCCGAAGCCCGTCGCGTGCGCAATCCCGGTCGACCCGGACGGGAGGGTGATCCTGCTGCGGCGCGGGTTTGATCCCGGTCGAGGGCTGTGGACATTCCCGGGCGGATTTGTGGACCTCGGTGAGTCAGTCGAGGAGGCCGCGCACCGCGAGACGGAAGAGGAGCTTGGAATCGCGATCGAGCTCGGCCCGCTGGTCGGCGTTTACTCGTGCGCCCGGGACCGGGTGGTGTTGATCGTCTATCGCGCGCTGGCCCTCGGTCAGCCTGAGACCACGCCCGAAGCGGTCGAGGTGCGTGCCTTCGCCCCAGACCAGATCCCGTGGCACGAGCTCGCTTTCTGGACCACGAACCTGGCGCTGCGCGATGCCTTCTCGAGCTAAGTGATCGTGACGATCAAGCGTCCGCCGAGACGGCATGAGCCATGGCGATCGAGCCCACGGAGCCGCTTTCGAGAAAGGTAATTGCCGACCGTGCCCGCGTGCGCAATCGCGGCTAGGGCTCCGCCGCGAGCTGCGCCAGCCGGCTCATCGAGGCGCTGATGATCTCGTGCTGGCTCTCCAGGCGGTGGGCCTCCGCATCGGGGATCTCAACGTCGACGCTAATCAACGTTCCCTCGCCCGCCTGCTCGAGCCGCCACTCGAACCGCAGGTCAGAGACCAGGCAGGAGACGGTCACCCGGTGCTGATCGCGTTGTGTGTCGAGCAGCTGAGCCATTGGGAAGTCGGGATAGCCGTCCGGGTACATCGTGTACTCGCTCTCGCTTGTGAGGTCGACCGTCCCGATCCCAGCCCACCAATCCGGGAAGCGAGAGGGGTCGTAAAGCAGCTTCCAAACGTCCTCGGGCGGCGCCGCCGAGGTCGCGGTGTCATGGAATGACGGCATCGAGCGCTCCTTTCCGGATTGCTTTCAGCTCAGCGCGCGCTCGCGCGAGCTCCCGGTCGGGCTCGACCAGCCCAACCACCGGACGACCGAGGTCCGCCAGCACGGTCGTGATGCTGTCGGCGCGGATCGTTCGCTCGAGCAGCCGGGTCCAGCCGGAGATCGACTCCTGAAGTCGCCGCTCGGCCTCCTGGTGTTGATTGCGCGCCAGCGCGACCAGTCCCTGGACTCTGGCAAGCCGTGGGACAAGGGCCTCCGGGAAGTCGCTTGGGCGGACCGGCTCCAGCACGGCCGCTGTCACCTGTTCGGCGGCCGGATCGGGCTGCCCGTCGCGAGCGAGCGCTTCAGCGAGTGCCAGGCGCGTCGCCGGACGGCTGATTGGCGCGCCTTCGACGAGCGACTGCGCGAGCAGCTCGACGGCAAGCTGATGCTCGCCTTCGGCGAGTGCGACCAGGCCACGATCGTGGGCGGCCATCGCAAGTAGCTCCGGCTGTCCAAGCTGCTCGGCGAGCGCTTGCTCCTGCTCGGCTGCGCTTCGCGCCTGCACGAGGCGTCCGAGTCCTCTCAGCACGAACGATCTCTCGGCCAGCAGGTGGATCTCGAGGCCTTTCAGCCCGTGACCTTCGACCGCCGACATGCCTCTATCCAGGAACTCCAGCGCGCGGTCGCGATCCCCGGCCGCGGTCGCGGCGCTGGCGGCGTTCGCCCAGCACCCGTAAGCGAGATCCGGGCGACCAGCGCGAGAGATGGCCTCGCCGGCGGCGATCGAGGGCTCGTAGGACTCGACGAACTCTCCCCGGCGCATCAGCGCGAGCGCGCGAGCATGGCCGACATCGTAAATGCGCAGGTCGGCCTGCCCCAGCGTGTCGTGCACGTCGAGCTCTGCGAGCAATCGCTCCGCTTCCTCGACGCTTCCGGCGACTGCCTCCGCCCATGCCCACGCCGCCAACGCCTCGCTGCGCTCCGCGTCCGCGTCCGGCTCACCGGCGTCGAGCAGATCGATCGCGCGACGAGCGCTCTCCAGCACGGCTCGCGGGACGCAGATCGGGCCGTGATAGGCGCGCGCTCGACGTAACCAGGCGCTCGCGATCTGCAGCGGCTGCTCTCTGTCGAGCAGCGCCAGCGCCCGGCCGAACGCCGCCTCGGCCTGGTCGCGTCTGCCACGCCACGCCTCGACCTCGCCGAGCTCCAGCAGCAGGTCGGCACGATCCGGGACGATCGCAAGCGCCTCCTCGAGGTAGGCGGCGGCCTGCTCGAGTGCCGCCAGCGCCCGAGCGTCAGCCGCCGCGCGGACCAGTTGCGGCACCGCGTCCACATCGGCGCCGGCGAGGCGAAGCTGACGGGCGACCTCAGCAGCTCGCGGAATCGCGCCCGCCTGCTGGCGGGCGAGCAGCGCCCGCGCCCAGCGGTGATGCAGGCCGCGGCGCCGCGGCTCGGCGATCTCCTCGTAGACCGCCTCTCGCAGCAGCGCGTGCCGGAACTCGATGCCGCCGTCGGCGCTCAGCAGCATCCCGGTCTGCAGCGCGCCGATCGCGGCCTCCTCGAGATCGCTGAAGGCAAGCTCTGAGAGCTCGGTCGGGTCGAGCGGTCGCGCCGCGACGGCGGCGATCTCGACGAGCGCTCGCACATCTCCGGAAAGGGGCGCCAGCGTCGCTCGTGCCGACCCCCGAAGGCTCGGCGCGACCTTGGCCAGTCCGCGTTCGAGCGCCCGCGCGGTTTCGACCGCGAGCAGCGGGTTCCCGTCGGCCCGCTCAACGACGCGCCTGACGTCCGGGTCGCCGAGTGGGGCAGCCTTGCGGGCGAGCGCCGCCACCGGGGCACTCGAGAGCGGGCGGAGCTCGAGCTCGCAAGTCAGCAAGCCGCGGACCCGGAGCACGTGCTCGAGGCGGTCCGCATCGGTTCGATGGGGGAGCTGGCGCCGGGTGATGAGCATCATCACCCGTAAGCCCGCGACCCGGCGGGCCGCATAAGCGGCGAGCTCGAGGCTCGGCCCGTCGGCGCTGTGGACGTCTTCGAGCACGAGCAGCAGCGGCGCCTCGCGCGCGGCCCAGGCCAGCAACGCCACGACGGCCTCGAACAGACGCGTGCGTTGAAGCTCGGGCGCGATCGCCATGGCGGGCGTTCCCGCGCGGGCGTAGTGCTCTGGAAGCTCCGCGGCGAGCACCGCGAGATCATCCGGCCACGCCGCATGCGGCGGCGGCGCCGGCAGCGACGGCAGCAGCTCGCGAATCAGCTCCGCCCACAGGCTGAAGGGCGCGGTGCCGCCGAGGTCGAGCGCTGCGCATGTGGCGGCCCGGCCGCCGGAAGCGCTGACGCGGGCTCGCAGCTCGTTCGCGAGCCGCGTCTTCCCGATTCCCGCCTCGCCCGCGAGCAGAGCGGCGGCTCCAGCCCCAGCGGCGACTGCCCGCCACGTCTGCTCGAGCGCTGCCAGCTCACGGTCGCGTCCGATCAGCGGCAGCTGGCCGGGAATCGGCGGCGCCTGCCGGGCGATACCCGGATCGGGGCTCAGCGCCCGGAGCCGCTCGGCGAGCTCGCGCGTCCGTAGCGAGGGCGCTACCCCCAGCTCCCGTCGCAGGCGTTCGCTCAGCCTTTGGTAGCTGCGGAGCGCGCCGGCGTGGTCGCCGGCCGCGTCAAGCCGCTCCATCAACCGCCGGTGGGCCTCCTCGTCGAGCGGATCGCGCTGGACTTGGCGGCGCGTGAACTCGATCGCCTCCCGAGTCGCATTGCGCCGCGCCGCACCCTGCGCGAGGCGCTCCAGCAGCTCGATTACCTGCTCGCGGTGGCGGTCACGGGCTGATACCGCCCAGTCTTCCTCGATTCCCTCGAGCAGCTCCCCGCGGCACAGCTGGAGCGCCCGCTCCGGCGAATCTTGCGCCAGACGGTCGAACTCAACGGCGTCGATCCACAGCCCTTGCTCCTCGCGGAGGCCTACCCGCTCGTCCTCGACGAGGAGCGATTCCCCGAGCTGCCGGCGCAGCGCCCAGAGCGCGCTGCGGAGGCTCGCTCGCGCGCTCTGGTCGAGCACGTCAGGCCAGAATCTGCTCGCCAGGTTGGCCCTCGCCACTGGTCGGCCGGCCAGCGCAAGGTAGGCGAACATCACCCACGGACGCTGCGACGTTGGCGAGTCGATAACGGCCCCGTTCAGCTCGACCTCGAGCGCCCCTAGCAAGCGTGCGCGCAGCACGGCATCAAAGCCTACTCCTAGCGGTTTGACGCTCGTTTGACGCTCCGAGGACGTCCGGCCGCGAGCCTGCACCGCACATGGCAGACACATCAACCACTAAGGAGGACGCCATGAGCACAACCACCACCTTCGATCTCGACCGCTTCACGCGCGCCGCCGAGGAACGCGACGCGTCGACCCAGCTGTCGATGTACGGCTCGGACGCGACCGTCACGATTGCCGACAAGGTCTCTCAGCCGGGGACGCCTCGGGTGCTGAGAACCCGCCAGCAGATCAAGGACTGGCTCGAGGACATGTACGGACGCGAGATGACGCACTCCGTGCAGCACAGCGTCAAGGACGACACCGGTGCCGCCTACACAGAGGCCTGCCGGTATCCGGACGGGACCAACGTGCTGTGCGCGACCGTGATCGAGCTCGAGAGCGGACAGATCTCGGGCCAAACGGTCGTGCAGGTCTGGGACGAGAAGTGAGAGGAGTGCTGAAAATGTCCGCGACATCACAGACGATCGACCCGACCAAGCTCGATGAGTTCTTGGGCCGCTTCGTCGGCGACCTGGGGGCCGCGCTCAGCGCGGCCCTGGTCGTGATCGGAGACAGGCTCGGGCTCTACCGAGCGATGAGCGACGGCGAGCCGATCGCCGCCGAGGAGCTCGCATCGCGCACGGGCACCGACGCCCGCTACGTCCGCGAGTGGCTGTCGAACCAGGCCGCAGGGGGGTATGTGAGCTACGACCCTGGGAGCGAGCGCTTCTTCCTGACACCAGAGCAGTCGCTGGCGCTCGCCCAGGAGGGAAGTCCCGCGTTCGTCCCCGGAGCATTTCAGCTGGCAAGCGCGCTAATCAAGGATGAAGAGACGATCGCGCAGGCGTTCCAGAGCGGTCGCGGCGTCGGCTGGCACGAGCACCACCACGACCTGTTCGCCGGCACGGAGCGGTTCTTCCGCCCTGGCTACAGCGCAAACCTGGTGTCGTCGTGGATCCCGGCGCTCGACGGAGTCGAGGCCAAGCTCGAGTCAGGCGCGCTCGTCGCCGACATCGGCTGTGGCCATGGCGCGTCGACGATTCTGATGGCAAAGGCCTACCCGCGGTCGGAGTTCGTCGGCTTCGACTACCACGGCCCGTCGATCGAGCATGCCCGCCGCGTCGCATCGGAGGCGGGGCTGGGAGGGCGTGTCAGCTTCGAGGTCGTCGCCGCAAAGCAGTACCCCGGCGACGGCTACGACTTCGTCGCGATGTTCGACTGCCTGCACGACATGGGGGACCCGGTCGGTGCCGCCGGGCATGTGCGGGAGACCCTGACCGCGGATGGCACCTGGATGATCGTCGAGCCCTACGCCGGCGACCGGCTCGAAGACAACCTGAACCCCGTTGGTCGCGTCTTCTATGGCGCCTCGACGCTGGTCTGCACGCCCGCCTCGCGCGACCAGGAGGTTGGACTCGCGCTCGGCGCCCAGGCTGGCGAGCAGCGGCTGAGCGAGGTCGTCGCCGCTGGCGGCTTCACCCGCGTGCACCGCGCGACGGAGACGCCGTTCAATCTGGTGCTCGAAGCTCGACCATAACGGCGCTCAGCAGAAAAGCAGCGGCGGGGCCCTCGTCGCGGTGGTCTGCGCCCGTCGCTGCTCCCTCTTTCGAAGTTTGTTCCCGTGCGCGGTGATTCGATGATGCGGCGAGTTCAGCTTCGTGTCCGGAGTCGAGCACCTAGGCGTTCGACAGTCCCGGTTTGCGACCTTCAGCGATTATTCGGTGACCCGTCATGATTCGGCGTCGCGCCTGATCCTCTCGCCGCGACGGCCTGCACGCCGCGAGCTGCGTCGAACGGTCCTTGGCCAGGACGCAGTATTGTGCGCGCGCGTGCCGCGCCGAAGTTCCTGATGCTTCACGGCTTCTCGCACCACCGCCCTCCTGGGCATTGACCACCGCCCTCCTGGGCATTGGCAATACGGTCTGGCCAACCGGCTGCGAAAGCGGGGAGAGCGTGTGCTGTACCCGGGCCTGCCGTTCGAGGATGAGCCCCGCTACGGCGAATGGCGCGAGGCGCTGCACTGGTCGCTCGCGCAGCTCGGCGACGATGGCGAACGGATCGCGGTCTGCAACTCGATCGGCTGCCTGCGGTGGCTGCGCTTCGAAAGCGATCGCCAGGCTGACGAGCAGCCCGTGGACCGCCTGCTGCTGGTCGCGCCGCCGGACTCAGCCCGGATCCCGGAGGTCACGTCGACGTTCGCAATCACCGAGGTCGACGGTCGCGCGGTACGCGCCACCTGCCGCACGTCGATCAGGATTGTCTTCAGCGACAACGACTTCTTCAATCCGGGACGCGGCGCCGAGGCATACGCGACTGCGCTTGACGCCGAGGTCGACCTGATCCCGGGCGCCGGTCACATGGGCCCGATCGAAGGCTACGGGCCGTGGCCGTCGATCGAGAGCTGGTGTCTCGGCCCTCCGTGCGGCTCGAGCAGAACTTCCCGCCCCTCGAGCTGCCATAGCCCCGAAGGCGCTCTGGAGGAGGCTGGTAGATAACTACGCCTATACGCCAGTTATCTACCATCCTCAGGCGCAAGGAGCCCCCCGCGATGTCCGACTACCTGAATTTGCCCAACGACCTGCCCGCCCCCGAGGACGACGGCGCGGCCGATCACCTTCCGGGCGAGGCGATGCCGCAGATCGCGCTGCAGAGCACCACCGGTCAGGTCGTGGCTCTGAATCAGCTCGGGCCCGGCAGGACCGTGCTCTACATCTATCCCCTGAGCGGGCAGCCCGGTGTCGAGCTGCCCGAGGGCTGGGACCAGATCCCGGGCGCGCGGGGATGCACGCCCGAAGCGTGCGGATTTCGCGATCACTACCACGAGCTGCGGGCAGCAGGAGCCGCTGCCGTCTACGGCCTCTCCTCGCAAGGCACGGACTACCAGGCGGAGCTCGCCGGACGCCTCGGGCTTCCTTTCCAGATGCTCTCCGACCCTTCGCACACGCTCGCCGAAGCGCTCGGCCTGCCGACCTTCACAGCGGGCGGTCAACGGCTCTACAAGCGCCTCACGCTGGTGATCGCGGACGGTCGGATAGAGCACGCCTTCTATCCGATCTTCCCGCCCGACCAGCACGCGGGAGAGGTCCTGGACTGGCTCTCCGCCCAAGCCCCGCCCGCTGGGTAGGCGGTCTCGACGGCGTCATCTGCTGGCTCGTCGTCGTCGGCTGAGGTAGGTCCGCGCATCCCATGGTCCGGTCATCCCAGGGTGAAAGGGTCGCGCGTGGCCCCGGTGGTCTCGATCCACACCGACTTCGTCTCGGTGTACTCGCGCAGGACGTCGAGTCCGTTCTCGCGACCGATGCCGCTGGCCTTGAAGCCGCCGAACGGGACGTTGGGCCCAACCACACGGTAGGCGTTGATCCACACCGTGCCCGCCTTGAGCTTCGTCGCGACGCGCATCGCCCGCCGCACGTCGAGCGTCCACACCGAACCGGCGAGGCCGTAGTCGCTGTCATTGGCCTTGGCGATGGCCTCCTCCTCATCGCTAAACGACAGGGCCGAGACAACCGGGCCAAAGATCTCCTCCCGTAGTGCCGGCGAGTCAGGCTCCAAATCCGTGAGGATTGTCGGCCGTACGAAGTACCCACCCAAGTCGGGGTCGGGGCCGCCGCCGCACACGGCGGTCGCACCACGCTCCTTCGCGCGCTCGAGGATGCCCGTCACCTTCGCGAATTGTGCTCCGTTCGCGAGCGGACCCATCTCGGTGTTGGCCTCCAACGGATTGCCGAGAACGATGTTGCGGGCCCGTCCGGCGACCAGCTCGATGAGCTCGTCATGGATGTCCTCGTGGACGACCAGCCGCGAGCCGGCCATGCAGGTCTGGCCGGTCGCCGCGAACACCCCGGCGATGATGCCGTTCGCGGCAGCCTCCAGGTCTGCATCAGGGAACACGACTTGCGCGGATTTCCCGCCGAGCTCGAGCGTGACCCGCGCGAGGTGGCTGGTGGCGCCTTCGGCAACGTCGATGCCCGTCGCGGTCGATCCAGTGAAAGCCACCTTGTCGACGCCTGGATGGCGGACCAGCGCGCGTCCCACCGGCGGCCCATTGCCGGTGATCACGTTGAAGACACCGTCGGGGATTCCGGCCTCGGTCACCAGCTTGGCCAGCTCCAGCGCGGTCACCGGCGTGTGGTCGCTTGGCTTGACGACCATCGTGCAGCCCGCGGCGAGCGCCGGCGCGAGCTTCCAGCTGAGTAGCAGCAGCGGCGAGTTCCACGGCACGATCGCCGCCACGACACCGACTGGCTCGCGCAAGGTGAACGCGACGAAGTTGGGTTTGTCGGACGGCAGCGTCTCGCCGGTCACCTTGTCCGCCCAGCCAGCGAAGTAGCGATACCAGCCGGGGATTGCCCGCATCTGGCCCGCAAACTCCCGCAGCAGCTTGCCCGAGTCGCGGGACTCCAGCTCAGCGAGTCGATCCGCGTCGCGCTCGATCAAGTCTGCGAGGCGGTGCATCAGACGCGAGCGCTGGAAGCCGGTCATCGCTCCCCACTCGCCATCAAGCGCCGCCCTGGCCGCGCCGACGGCGCGATCGACGTCCTGCTCGTCGGCGTCGGGTACCGTCGCCCACGGCTGGCCGGTGTAGGGGTCGACCGTCTCGTAGAAGCGCCCGTTGGCAGGAGGAAAGCTTCCGCCAGCGACGTAGAGCTCGTACTTGGGAAGTTCAACTGTGGCCATGCTGACCTCCTTGGGGTCTCGGCGGTTACACCGCCGCCGCGGCCAACGGAGCCGGGCTGAACTCCAGCCTGTTGAGAAGCTCGGTCATCCTCAGCAGCGTCTGGGCGCATTCGTCCAGCGCGCGGCGGGGTTGATCGCGCAGCTGCTCGTTCTCGAAATCATCGTGGGTCAGATAGACGCTGGTTGGCAGCGGCACCGCTCCAAACCAGCTCAGTATGTCGCGCATGTGACGGTCGACGCCGAGGTAGTGGTGTGGCCGAGCGCCCACCACCACGAGACCCACCGGCTTATCGCGCAACGACTCGACCGATAGATGATCGATGAGATTCTTCAGTACCCCCGGAAGCGAGGCGCGATACACGGGCGAGCCGAAGACAACTGCCGCCGACCCATCGATCGTCTCGATCGCGCGCGCGTTTCTCGGGTCGAGCGGGGCGCTCCAATCCGAGCGCATCGGAGCAAGCGGTTCCGCGTGTAGATCGATGCGGCGCACGACCACATCGCCCGAGTGACTGCTCAGCGCGCCAGCGAGATGCTCGGTGGCGGAAGCAAGGCGGCCCGGCGGCGTGGGAGCGCCGTAGACGACGGTCACCTGCATGCTGTGCACCTCACGTGACTCGGAGCTCCGCCTCGCGCACCAGCGGAAGTAACGCGCTGTCGATGTTCGAGCGGGCCGAACGCAACTCCGTCGATTCCCGCATCGATCCCACCTGCGCCGTACACGCATCACTGTCAAGCGCGAGCCCTGAGATCATGTTGTTCGCGGCGCCCCAATCGGCGCGTTCGATAATCATGTCATGGGCCTCGCGGGCGTCCTTTTCGGTGTCGCGGGTAATCAAGTCGAAGTCGCAGTACTTCGCCGAGAACGCCTGTCCGGCGGATGAGTTACCCGCGCTGATCAGCACTGGGTTCGGTTGACAGAGGATGGCCGGGTGCGTTTGCGCGTGGCGGAGGTGAAAGTACTCCGAGTTCCAGTCGGACGCGGGTGGTTGGTCGCCACCTGCGTACTGGCAAAGAGCATCTCGAGACCGCTCCGGTCAGCAAGCTGCGCGACGGTTGTCTCGTTGAAGACGGCAAGAGCTTCGCGCCGGAACGAACTCTGCTCTGGGCCTGCTGCGGGCTTGATCGTGCCAGTGGGGCCTCTTGTGCCGACCGTGAACGCCGAGCAGATTTGAGCATACACGCTGGCGGATTGGGTGTACGATCGGCCACGACGTGCATCCACGCAACGTCAAAGCGCTGGAGGAGCGGAAGCAGCTCGTTGGCCTGCGGGTAATCCAGCTCGGCTCTCTCATCGCCGGACCGTTCGCCGGTCGCCTGCTCGCGGATTCGCGCTGAGCTGATCAAGGTGGAGGCTCCGGGTAAGCTCGATCCGCTGCGCTCCTGGGGAGCGGGAGAGCTGAACGGCAACTTCTTGTGGTGGGCGGTACAAAGCCGTGGCAAGCCGGCGCGCAGCTTCAACCAAGACGCATGCGAGGCCGAGATGTCCGACTTGGCGGTCCGACTGAGCGCCGAGGAGAGCTTGTGACGCACGAGGAGCCGGAAATCGGCTCTTACCTTACTCGGGGATTCACGCCAAAGCTCTCGGAGGCGCCGGGGGCGCTCAGCTGGTCCGGGCGCCAACTGGCCGGCGCGGACAATGAGTTGGTCTACGGCGAACTGCTCGGTCTCTCGGCGGCCGAGCGTCAGGCTCTGGCGGGAGGAATCAGATGAGCGAGGTCTTGCTGTGCGATGTCGGGCCCCGTGACGGCCTTCAGAACGAGGGCAAGGCGCTGGCGCCCGAGCAGCGCGCGGAGCTCTGCGTCCGGCTCGCGGGTGCCGGCCTTCCGCGGGTCGAGGCGGTGAGCTTCGTTCGCGATGACCGAGTTCCTCAAATGGCCGGCGCCGAAGCGGTACTCGAGGGGCTCGCCGGGCGTGTTGGGGGCACCGAGATATCTGCCCTGGTCCTCAATCCTCGAGGCGTCGAGCGCGCGCTGGCCGCCGGCGTGCGGAGCGTGCACGTGGCGGTGATGGCCACCGAAAGCTTCGCTCGGGCCAACGTGAATCGCTCGCGCGATGACGCCGCTGCCGCCGTGTTTGAACTGATCGCGCGAGCCGTCAGTGAGCGCGCGGTTGTCGCCGGTACGGTCAGCGTCGCCTTCGGCTGCCCGTTCGAAGGAGATGTCGATCCCGGCGTAGTCGACTATCTGCTGGCTGGGATGGCAGACGCCGGCGCGACGGAGCTGATGCTTGCGGACACGATCGGGATTGCTGTGCCGAGCCAGGTCAGGCGCGGAGTGCAAATGGCGCTGGCCCACGGACGTTCCGTCGGTGTCCACCTCCACGACACACGCAACACCGCGGTCGCCAACACCCTGGCGGCAGTTGACGCCGGCGCGACGCTGTTCGAGTCATCCGTCGGCGGTGCGGGCGGGTGCCCCTTTGCTCCCGGCGCGACCGGAAATCTTGCCACCGAGGACCTGGTGTGGATTCTCGACCGCGAGGGCATCCCTACGGGCGTCAACTTCGATGCGATCGTGGACAGTGCCCGCTGGCTCGAGCAGCAGCTCGACCGGTCGCTGCCGGGCGCGCTCAGCCGGCCGGGGTGCACCGCGAGCGCGGCGTGAGCATGGATCAACCGCGAACGCTCACCGCCAAGCTGATCGACGACCACCTCGTAAGCGGCCGGCGCGAGCCCGGCGCGGAGCTCGGCCTGCGCGTTGACCAGGCGCTGATCGAGGACGCCACCGGGACGATGACCGCGTTGCAGTTCGAGGCGCTCGGGGTCGAGCGATCGGCCGTTCCGCTCGCGGTGGTCTACATCGACCACAACGTGCTGCAGCTCGATGAGCGCAACATGGATGACCACAGCTACCTGCGAGCGTTCTGCAGCCGCTACGGCGTGCACTACTCGCGGCCGGGGAACGGCATCAGTCATTACGTCCACCTGGAGCGGTTCGCCGCCCCGGGCGAGGTGTTGGTCGGCGCCGACTCTCACACCTCGACCGCGGGCGCCGCAGGGATGCTGGCGATCGGCACCGGAGGCCTCGAGGTTGCGGTGGTGATGGCCGGGCACCCATTCGAGCTCGCTTCTCCGACCGTCGTGGGCGTTGAACTCAAGGGTCGGCTCGCGGACTGGGTGCAAGCCAAGGACGTCGTGCTCGAACTGCTGCGTCGGCGAGATGTGCGCGGCGGAGTCGGGCGCGTGTTCGAGTTTCACGGTGACGGCGTCGCCGCGCTGTCCGTGAGCGAGCGGGGCACGATCGCGAACATGATCGTGGAGCTCGGAGGGACGACAGCGGTGTTCCCGTCCGACACCCGAACCGAGGAGTGGCTCAGCTGGCAGCAGCGAGCTGAGCAATTCGTCGACCTAGCCGCTGATCCCGAAGCCTCCTACGACGAAGCCGAGGTCATCGACCTCGACGCGCTCGAGCCGCTGGTCGCTCTCCCCTCTTCTCCAGGCAACGTCGTTCCGGTGAGCGAGGTGGAAGGAACCGAACTTGTCCAGGTCTGCGTGGGCAGCTCGGTGAACTCGGCTTATATCGATCTGGCGATTGTCGGGGCTGTGCTCGACGGCAAGACCGTGCACCCGGCGATCGACCTGACGGTTACACCTGGCAGCCGGCAAATATTGCAAACGCTCCAGCTGAGCGGAGTGTTCGGGCAGTTAATTCAGGCGGGCGCAAGGATGCTCGAGCCGATCTGCGGTCCGTGCATCGGCGTAGGCCAGGCTCCTTCGGCCCGCAAGCCTTCGTTGCGCACGTTCAATCGCAACTTTCCCGGGCGCAGCGGCACTGAGGATGACCGCATCTACCTGTGCTCACCGGCGACCGCGGCGGCGAGCGCCCTTACTGGTCAGATCACCGATCCGCGCTCGTTGGGTCGGTGCCCCACGATCCTTCAGCGGCCGGCGGAACCGCCAATCGATGACCGCGGGATCCTTGTCCCCGCTCCAGCGGCGGACGCGGCGGGAATCGAGGTGGTGCGGGGTCCGAGCATCGTCGAACCGCCTCGCGGGACCGCCCCCGGCGAGACGCTTGCCGGGGAGATCCTGATGGTCGTGCCCGACAACATCTCTACCGGCGACATGGCGCCCGACGGGGCACTCGGGATGAGCGTCTGGTCTGACATCAGCCGCTGTGCCACGTTCATGTTTCGTCGGCTCGACCGCAGCTTCCACGACCGCGCCCTGCAAGCGGAAGGGGGTTTCATCGTCGCCGGCCACAACTACGGGCAAGGCAGCTCCCGCGAGCACGCCGCGCTGTCGGCGGTGTACCTGGGGATTCGGGCAGTGATCGCCAAGAGCTTTGCGCGCATTCATCGCCGGAACCTGCTCCTCAACGGCGTCTTGCCTCTCGTGTTCACCCACGAGGACGACTATGAGCGTCTCCGCCAAGGTGAACGACTGCAAATCAGCGGTGTTCGTGAAGCGATCGAGTCCGGCGGGGGCGAACTCTCCGCGTCCGCTGCGGAAGGAGCGCCGATCGCGCTCGGGCTCGACCTGCTCGCGCGCGAGCGCGAGCTCGTGCTGGCGGGAGGGCTGCTTCAGCTTCTTTCGCGCCAGCCCGTCCAGACCCCAGGAGATCCTTGAAGGCTTCTACAACCGAACCAGCATCGCGGCTTGAACAAGACCAGCCAGACACAGGCTGCAGGTGCCGGAGCCGGGCTGCTTCACGATCAACATCCTCGGCGTCGACCAGAGAGCCGTGACCGCGAGCAAAGCAACCACCGACGGAGAGGAGTTCCTGTGAGCGACGCAACCTACCGGATCATTGAGGTGACCGGCACCTCCGAGCAGGGCGTGGACGACGCAATCAGGAACGGGGTCGCAAGCGCCAGCAAGACTTTGCGCAACCTCGACTGGATCGAGGTAGCGGGGATACGGGGTCATCTCGCGGAAGGAAAGGTTGCCCATTACCAGGTCACGATGAAGGTGGGCTTCCGGATGGACGACCCTGATGACGTCGAGGGGTGAGACGCTGCTTTCACTGTATACATTCATCGGGCCACGGGTCTCTCACGGGCCACACCTCCGTCACACCGCGCCGCACTCCTGGGCATGATCGATGCCACCCCGGTTGATCGCCGCTGGGCTGCGTCGACCGCTAACGTCAGCCGAGCGGGCGGTCGGCGTTATCTGTGACTGCCTCGCGGTGATGCTGCCCCGAGGGCAGTGAGCGGGGGCGATCTTCGGGTTCCTAATACGCCAAGGAGGTCACTGAGTTCGGCGAAGATGTCATGCCCGTGCTGAGAAAGCACGGGCTCCGGAACAAGCCACGACCTCGCGCACGCGCCGCTAACACCGGCGGCTCTTGCGCCTGCAGTGACGCTCTCGCTCCGCGGACCGAGGGCTAGTAGGCTGACGCCGCACGAGGCGCATGGCATTCGACTTGGTCATCGACGTCGAGAACACTCCCGGTGCGTTGGCACGGGTCGCCGCGGCAATCAGCGATGCCGGCGTGAATATCGCTGCGGCCACCTGCATCGGGTCCGGCGAGCGAGCCGAGCTCCACATCCTCGTCCCTCACCCCGGCGCAGCAAAGCATTCGCTCGCGATTTCGCATCTCGCGGTCACCCGTGAACGAGAGGTGGTAGTGGTCGATGTCGAGGACCGCCCCGGCGTGCTGGCTGATCTGACCCGCAAGATCGCCATGGCTGGCGTCAACCTCGATCTCGTGTACGTCGCCACCCGAAATCGCGTCGTTTTCGGCGCCGGTGACCTAGCTGCCTTGCGCGCCGCCTTGGATCCGGCGAGCTGACCGCTTACAGCTCGATCCGCTCCCCCGGGGCCAGCACGCACACCCGAACGCCGGGCGCGTATGTGGCCGCCAGCTCGGCGAACTGGCGCGCTGGCCGCATGGGATCCTCGGGCCGGGGCACCGGCCAGCCGAGGGCGAACGTTCCCCAATGAATCGGAATCGCAACCCGCGGACCGATGATCGCGGCCGCCCGCGCCGCCCGATCGGGATCGAGATGTCCCGGACCGAGGTCGCGCCCCCAGCCCCAGACCGGTAACAGAGCCACCTCGAGCGAGCCGCGAAGCGCCGCCATGGCACCGAACAAGTCTGTGTCGCCCGCGAAATACGCCGACCGGGAACCGCGGATCACGTAGCCGACAGGGTCCGCCGCCGGCCCCAAAGGGCGTCGGCGGCGGTCGTGCTGGGCGGGCGTGGCGATCACCCGTAGCCCTCGCACCGCTGCCTCCTCTCCCGGCCGCAGCTGCCGGATGCCACGCAATCCGCAGCCGCGAAGCCAGCGTGCCGCCGGGTACGGCGCGAGGATCGGTGTCGAGCGGCCGATTCCGCGAAGCGACGGCAGATCCAAATGGTCGGCGTGAAGATGCGAGAGCAGCACGCAATCGACTCTTCCCACGGAGCTCGCGCCGACTGGAGGAGCGATTCGCACCAGAGGTCCGATCCGCTGCCGCAGCACCGGGTCGGTGAGCACCCGCACGCCGTCTATCTCGAGCAGCACCGTGGCGTGTCCGAGCCAGCTGATCGCGATCGGCGCAGCGGCACCTGAGTGCTGTGATTCTCCGATTTTTCGCACTAAACCGGTGAGACTTCGCAACACGCGGTCGGCATCTCAGGTTGAATCCTCGCAGTCAAGCGATGGTCCGAGAACGCTTCGTTCACCGATCCCACGTCTCAGCAGGATAAGGTGCAGGGTCGTGCCACCGGCCCCGCCCCTTCGTACCTTTCGCCGGACCGGCTCGCCGCCGAGTCCGATCGGGACCTTCCGAGGATGACCGCGCATCGCATCGAGATGGGACGTGCCTCTGGTTTCCGCGTCTGGTCGCTTCACGACGAGGAGGCCGATCTCCACGCTACGTGGATACCGGGCGCAGGAATGCTCGGAGCTTCCCTCGTTCACCGAGGCGATGAACTGCTGTGGATCGGCGACGGCGTGGCGGGGTATGTCCGCGAGCGCAAATTCATGGGCATCCCGTTCCTGCATCCGTGGGCAAACCGGCTAGGCGGCTTCGAGTACCGGGCCGGCGGCCACGAGGTGGTGCTCGATCGAACCTCGCCGTTGCTGAAGCTAGATGAACACGGGCTGCCGATCCACGGTGTTCTGACGGCGAGCAGGCACTGGTCGGTGGAGGAGGCCGCTGCAGAAGATCATTCCGCGCGGCTCACAGCCGCGCTGGAATTCGATCGCCCGGAGCTGCTCGCGGCGTTTCCTTTTCGCCATCGCGTGGAGATCAAAGTACGGGTCGGGGACGGGGCCCTCCAGGTCCGTACGACTTTGACCGCCACAGGGGAGAGTTCGGTGCCGGTTGCGTTCGGCTTCCATCCCTATCTACGGATTCCCGGAGTCCCTCGTTCGCGGTGGGAGGTGTCCTTCCCGGTTCACCGGCGGATGCAGTTGGACGAGCGACAGATACCGATCGGCGCTACCCAGGAAGTTTCGCCGCTAACCGGACCGGTCGGTGACCGCACTTGGGATGACGGCTATGACCGTATCGACGCGCTGAGGCCGTTTGAGCTTCACGCGGCCGGTCGTAAGATCGCGGTGCACTACAGCGATGGCTACCCCATCGCTCAGATATTCGCGCCGCCGGGCGAGGAATACTTGTGCATCGAGCCGATGACCGCTCGGGCCAACTCCTTAGCCGGCCCCGATGACGCGCTCGTGTGGGTCGCGCCGGGGAAGTCACACAGCGCGACGTTCCGGATCGCCTGCCGCAGCGAGCGCTAACTCGGTGGTGCCGAGGCGCTACTGCTGGCGTGCGGCGAGGGCCTCGATCACGCGGTCACAAATCCCGGTGGGCCGGCCCTCCACGTCGACAGTGATGTCCGCCAGACGCTCATACATCGAGCGGCGGGAGTCGATCAGGCGTCGAAGCGCTGGAGCGGCATCTTCCGGCAGCGGCCGATGCTGTTGCCCGCTCCGAGCTATGTGGTCGGCGTCCTGATCATCGCTTGCCCGCAGCCAGACCGTGACTGCGCCCGCGAGCGCTTCCGGATCGAGCACCACGCTCGCGGCCGCGGCGAAGACGGTCGGCTCAGTTCGTGACAGTGCATCTCGGAGCAATCGACCTTCAGTTGCGTGAAGCACATCGGCCCCTGACACCCGCTGCAGTTCGGCCGCTGTCTGTCCGGTGGTTGCGCTCAGCGCTTCGTCGTTGTCCCAGAAGTCCCATCCGAGCCGGGCGGCGAGCAGGCGCCCGACCGTGCTCTTGCCCACTCCCATCATCCCAATCAGCACGACGTGGTTGCCTTCGGTACCCATGTGGTCGGCACTAACTGTAACCCCGCACGGAGGACGTTGTTAGCGCAGGTCGTTCGCCCAAATCGGCTGATCCGTTGTGCGCGGAACCGGCGCAGAATGGCGACCAGTGAAGCTGAGAACGGCTTACGCCGGATCTGGCGGGCTCACTACGCGGGAGTTGCTAGTAGGCGCGGTGGTCTTAGGCGAACCGGTTCAGCGGCCAGGCGGCTCAGCCACCGGCACATCCCGCGCTACGAGCAGGAACACGCCGGTGAATGGTGCCCGGCGGCCGATGTCCTTGAGGCGATCAGATACGCCGCGCCGGGGAGGTTGATCAGCAGCGCCGCAAAAACACGGTCGATCCCCGCGCGAGCACCCGCTGGGACCAGGGCTCGCGCTCGGCGTGTTCCCGCGGAGGATGACGCGCTCGGCGGCGGGCACGAAGTCGCTCGTCCTGCCGGGTCGCGAGTGCCAAGGCTACGAGCAGAGCTACCTCGGCGACGACGAAATCCATCCCGGTGCTCAGCGTCGAGCTGTCGGCTTTCAGCGGGTGCGAGGCTCGAGCAAAGCACGATCGCGAATCCCGCCGGCTGATCGTCATCCCGGGGACCGCAGCCTGACAGTATCCGCGGCTCACTTCCTCGTGATCGCCGCCCAGGAGCTGGGCGCTTCCACCGAGCGCATAGGGCGGGGCGACGGGAGTTCGGCGTTCCCGCCACCCCTGCCCGGCGGCTCTAATCCACCCAGAGCCCGCCGGCTTCTCGCTACCGAGATCGGTTGCCAGACGTCATAGTCCGGCGCATTCTCCGACCTTGCGTCCGCCGACAGTGTTCGGCGAGCCACCCGAGTCGCCGATCTGGGCGGGCGGCTTGTTCCTCAGACAGATGAGGTTGCCGGCGATCGTGTTGCTGACGACCTCTGTCGAGTCCGGCGTGCCGAGGGCGCCGATCGTCACGCCGACGTTGTTGGTCAGCACGACATTGCGGTCTGCGACGTTGCGAATGAACCCGAACCACGCCCCCTCCCAGCCAGTGACGAACACGTTGCCATGGACGACGTTGTCCTTGATCGGGAAGTTCACATACGGACTCAGGACCGGGCCGGGGCCTCCACCGATCGAGATCACGTTTCCCCAGATCGTGTCGCCGTCCAGATACATCGTCAGCGGGTGGTACGCGACGATGCTGCCCACGACCGAGTCATCGGTCGTTTGACCGTTACAGGGTGGACCCGGCGCCTCGAGCGACTGCGGCGTGCAACCAAGCGCGAGGATCGCCCCTTTCTTGACGAAAATGTTGCTCCCGACTTTCACCGTGCCCAGTGTGAACGCATCCAGACACGCCCCGCGAGCCAGGATCAAGTTGCCCCTGACCTTGAGCGTCGTGCCGCTGGCCACGTAGCGGTTGCCCTTGATCTCGAGGTTGCGGTATTTGCCCGCGATCGGCGTCGTTGGCCCGGAGCAGATCGGTGGTCCCGCGGTTGGGTCCGCCATCGCTGGCGCAGCCCAGATTGCGAGCGCCAGCACCGTTGTGCATACGCCGAACAGAAGGCGCGGCTTGGTCATCCTCGTCTCCCTTCTCTAGCCCCGAGACCGACGCTCGTCAAAGCGCCGTCCTGTAACGATCGCCTCGTCCCCAACGAGCCCCTGGTCGCCGAGGGTTATCAGGTTGGTAGGTAATTAACCTACCAGCGGGGCAGGTCGCCGTCAAGCTCCTTCGCTTGAGTCCAGCTAGCGGCGCCTTCGTGTCAGCACGCTGGTCCATAGGCGACGGGCCTGGTCGGATCGGCGCTCCACTCGTTGAACGAGCCATCGAACACGCCGTCCACGGCGATCCCAATTCGCTGCAGCGCCAGCAGCGCGACCGCCGCGGACACGCCGCTGCCGCAAGTCGCGATCAGCTCGCCGGGGGGATTCTCGGGGTCGATTCCCGCATCGCGAGCGAGGCGCGCGACGGCCGGAGCTGCGCTCCACAGGCCCGTCGCACCGTCCACGAGCTCCTGGTAGGGCAGGCAACGGGATCCCGGGATGTGCCCGGTGCTAGGCGCTCCGCGCTCTCCGAGAAACAGATGGCGAGGACGGGCGTCGACCAGCGTCGCGCCGCGCGCACAGGCCGCCTCGATGTCGGGAAGGGTGCGGCGAAGGCCGAGCCGCGGGCGAGCAATGAAGCGCCGCGGCGCCGGCACAGCCGGCTCGTCGCTGCACGGCCGCCCCTCGTCTTTCCAGGTTGTCCAGCCCCCGTCGAGCACCCGCGACTCGAGGCCGTAGCACCGGAATGCCCATGCGACGCGCGCGGCGAAAATGCCGTAGTAATCGTCGTAGGCCACGACAAGATCGCGCTCGCCGATGCCGAGCTCGCCGGCGCGGGCACAGAACGCGTGCTCGCGTGCGAGCTGAACCGGCACGGGATCATCCGGGTCGACGAAGTCGTGCTCCCAGTCCACGAACCGAGCGCCGGGAATGTGGGCAGCAGCGTACTCAGCACGCTTGGCGTGCGGAAATGGTGAACTTGCGTGTCGGCCACGCACGTCCAGGACTGACAAGCGAGGGTTACCGAGATTGCGCTCGAGCCACTCCGTGCTAACGAGTGACCCGTCTTCTGTCTCGAGCTCCGGCAAGGTTGATCGCATCTTTGCTCCTTTCGCGCCGCCGCTGGCGCGGCGGGGTTATGCCTCCTCGGCCATCGCGATCAGATCCTCACGGGTGACCTTGCCTGCCAGCTCTGGATGGTCGGAGCGCATGTGCCCTTCAATCACCTTGGCCGCTTCCTCGACGGTTTCGCCGCGTCCGAGAAATCCGCATTGGCACCGTATGACCTTCGCCATGACCTTCTCCTTCAAGTAGGAGCGCGACCTTACGGCCGGCAGTTTGCACGGGACTAGGATTCTCCTTACACCAACCTTGGCCGACAAGCATCCGACTCGAATCCAGCTTTGCGGCCGGCTTGCGATCGAGCTCGCCGGCCGCGATCTCACGGCACGCCTTCCCACGGGTCAGGCGCGTGTGTTGCTGACCTACCTAACGATCGCTCGCTCCTCGCCACCGCCGCGCGCCCAGCTGATCGAGGCATTGTGGCCGTGGCGAGCGCCTGCGGGCGCCGACTCCGCACTGAGCGCGCTGCTCTCGCGACTGCGCTCAGTCCTCGGCGCGGGCGTCGTCACCGGGCGCGGCGAGATCCAGCTGCGGCTTCCGCAAGACGCGTGGATCGACCTCGAAGCCGCCGAGGAGGCGATCCATCGCGCCGAGGCCGCCGTCGCTCAGCGCGATTGGGAGCGCGGGTGGGGACCCTCGCTGATCGCGCTGTTCACCGCCCGCCGCGGATTTCTCCCGGGCGAGGATCTGCCATGGGCAGACCACTACCGCCGGCTTCTCGAGGACATCCGCGTCTCAGCACTCGAGTGCTACGCCGCCGTCGCGCTCGGAGTAGGCGGCAGCGAACTGGCTCCCGGGGAGCGAGTCGCGCGCGAGCTCGTCGCCGTTGCGCCGTATCGAGAGCGCGGGCACGCGCTGCTGATGCAGATCCTCGCCGCTCGCGGTAACGGCGCCGAAGCGCTGCGCGTCTACGAGGCTCTGCGCCAGCGCCTCGGCGAAGACCTCGGCGCGGCTCCAGCCCCCGAGCTTCGCGAGTTGCAGGCACGTCTGCTGCGCCGCTGAGATGCGGTGCGAGCCCTCGCCGGCTGCTGGGCGACGGCACCCACAGACGCGCTCGCCCGCGAGTGGCGCGTGCCCGTGCAGGGCGACACAATGACCGGATGTCGGTGCCCCCGTTCGCCGAGCTGGCCGCGACGCCCGAAGCGACCCTGGATCAGCTGGCGCTCGCGCTGGCAGCCGAGTTTCGCGAGCCCGACGTCGCCGGCGCGATCGGCCAGCTCGATCTACTCGGTGCCGAGCTGGCGGACGCTGCCGGCCAAACGAACGGGACGCCAGATGAGCTGGCGCTAGCGTGCGCTCAGCTGCTGGGCGTCTCGCACGGTTTCAGCGGCGATCGTCAGCACTACTACCACCCCGACAACTCGATGCTCGACCTGGTACTGAGAAGACGACGCGGGCTACCGATCCTGCTGTCCGTTGTCTACATCGAAGTTGCTCGCCGAGCCGAGATCCCGCTCGCAGGGGTGGGATTACCGGGCCACTTTGTGGTGGGCCATTTCGGCACCGACCCGCCGCTGCTGCTCGATCCGTTCTCCGGAGGTCTGACGTTCGACGCAAAAGTGACGGCGGACTTTCTCCGCCCCTGGCGGCCCGATGAGATCGCGATGCGGATGCTTCACAACTTGGTGGCGGCCTACCAGGGACGGGGCGACCTCGGGGCCGCGATCCGCGCCGCGGGGATGCGGCTCGAGCTTCCCAGCGGAGGATCGCGACGTGACTCTCTCGAGGCTGAGCTGCGAGCCCTGAAGGCGCGACTCAACTAAGACGGCAGTCGGCCGGCGGCCCGATCTCGGCTTGTGTCTTGCGGAGGTGGCGTACGTACGCCGAGATTCCGAGCACGCCGAGGGCGATCGTGCCCCAGTCGACGATCCGAGACGCGACCAGGTAGGAACTGGTCGAGAGCGACACCGCCAGCTGCCTCGATCAGCGCTTCACCGAGCGGCTCCGTGGCGCGGCCTCCTTGCTGGGAAAGGACCCGCGGCGCGCCCGGGACCGGGAAACCGCCCCCTCTCAGCGCGCAGCGACTGACTGAGCCGAAGCAGCGAGACGCTACTCGTCGCCTGGCGAGCTGCTGCTGGTTACGGTCGTCGAGAGCGCCGGAGTCTGAGCGAGCGTCTGATAGACGACGCAGTAGCGCTCGGTCAGCTTGCGCAGCGTCACGAGCTCGCTCTCGTCAGCGTCGGTGTCGAGCTCGAACGACAGTCGGATCGCGCTGAAGCCCACCGGCGCTTCGCGATCCACCGCCAGCGTGCCCCGGAAGTCGAGGTCGCCCTCGGCACGGACGCGCCCCGACGGCAAGGAGATCCGAAGTGAGCCAGCGACAGCCCTCAGCGTGACCCCGGCGCAGGCGACGAGGGCCTCTAGCAGCATGTCGCCCGAGCAGAGCAGCGTGCCGTCACCTCCGGTTGCCGGATGTAGGCCCGCCTCGGCAATCGCGCGGCCGGTTTGCACCGAGCAGGAGACGCCCTCCCCCAGTTCGCCCGTTGCCGAGAGCGTGATCTGTGCGGCGCTCGGCTCATCTGTGTACCGATCCTTCAGCGGCGCCTGAAGCGCCCGCAGCTCTTCGCTATGCATCGCCGACATGGTAGGCGCTTCTTGTGGCCGGCGGTGTGTGCGTTTTGCGCAAGCGCCGCTAGTCCTGGTGGCGGACACGATCGAAGATCAGCCTTTGATGCTGTTCGGTGAGGTCGGGACGTGGTCAGGTCTTTGGGCACCCCGGGGCAGTCGCGAAAGGCTCCGTCTTGCTGAGACGGCGAGCGGAACCCGAGGCAGCGGCTTTGCGTCAGTCACGATCCAGGTGTCGGAGAATCATGGATCCGGATTCCAGGATCAGGGTGGGGGCTGCCTCTACCCGCACACCTCAGATACAGCTTTCTGCCGCCGCCCCCCCAGAGCAGATGTCGGTCGTTCCGCCCCGCCACTGGATCGATAGTCCTCGGCGATACTCCCAGGATGACCGATCGCTATCGACGTCCTGGCTGGTTCACGACCAACGTCTTCAATCGGCTCGTGGCAGCCCTGACGCGAGCCGGAATCAGCGTGCTCGGCTCGCGCGTGCTCGAGGTTCCGGGCCGCAAGACCGGCGAACCGCGACGGACGCCCGTCAACCTGTTGGCCTTTGAGCAAGCGCGCTATCTCGTTGCGCCGCGCGGTCACACCCAGTGGGTTCGCAACCTCCGCGCAAGTGGTCACGGGCGCCTGCTCCTTGGCCGTCGCGGCGAGCAGTTCACCGCGACCGAGCTCCGAGACGACGAGAAGCCACCGGTGCTAAGGGCATATCTGAGACGGTGGAAGTTTGAGGTGGGCGTGTTCTTCGAAGGCGTGGGCCCGGAATCGAGCGATCAAGAGCTCCGCCGGATCGCGCCCACGCATCCTGTGTTCCGAATCGACTAGCGCCACATTAGGCTTCTGCGGGCTGACGCACCGCGTCGCGGATCGCCGCAGCTGTAACCGTCGCGGCGGCCGCGCCGAGGACGGTGAGCGACCAGGAGGCGGCAAGCCCGGGCGGCGGCGGGGGGTCTACTCCTGAAGCCAGGCAGAAAACCACGTCTCCGTCTACGGGAGTAAAGGCTGGATCGACGGCACGCGCGACGCCGGCGCTGGCGATGCGGGCGACGATCGAGCAGCTGCGTTTGTCGACGCTCGCGTCGGTGCACACGCACGCAAGCGTCGTGTTCTCGCCAGGGCGCCCGGCAGACGGCAGCTGTGGCGTCGCTTCCATCAGCCGCGAGCTGCGGAGCAGCTCGCCGCGCTCGCCCCGGGGCGCACCAAGCAAATCGCCGTTTACGGCGATTACATCCCCGAAGGCGTTGGCGACTGCAATTGCGGCAACAGTCTCTCCACCAGCAAGGGCCGTAGACGCGTACCCCACTCCGCCGCGAGTAGCTCGGTCGCGCCCGAGGAGCTTGCCCACGGCAGCGCCCGATCCTGCTCCCACGCGTCCGCGCTCGGGAATCCCCGCCCGGGCCGCCTCGCACGCCGCGTACCCTGCGTCCGGCCCAGGACGAACGCCGGGCGCTCCCTCCGCGAGGTCGAAGACCACCGCCGCCGGGACCAGCGGCACCACGCCTACCGGAGTTGGACGTCCCAGGCCACGCTTTTCGAGCCAGCGCGCGACGCCGTCGGCTGCCGCCAGCCCGAACGCGCTTCCGCCGGTCAGCAACAGCGCAGTCGGACCCTCCGCGTTCCCCGTCGGCGCGAGGCACTCCAGCTCGCGGGTGCCGGTTCCCCCACCGCGGACATCCACGCCTCCCCTCGTTCCGAATGGGGGGATCAGCACCGTGCACCCCGTTCGGGCGCGATCATCGCTCCAGTGTCCGACCAGAAAGCCTTCGGGCAGTGGCAGTGGTTCGGTCATCGCGGGTACCTTGTCTGAGAGCTGTCGGTAGATGGCTCTGGTAGCTCGGCGCGACGCTAGCGGAAGAGCTCGACGCGCCCGCCGCCGCCGGCCTTGGCGCGGTACAGCGCCGCATCGGCGCTCGCGAGGAGCCCATCGGGGTCGACGTGACCCAGCGCGATTCCGATGCTCGCCGACAGCGCGTAGTTGATCCCGGCGGCGGTAATGCGTTGCCGGATCGCTGCTTGTAGGCGCCGGCCGAGCGCGAGGGCGGACTCCTCATCGACCTCCTCGCAGACCACGACGAACTCATCGCCGCCAAGCCGCGCGACCGTATCGGCTGGGCGCAGGCTTGTTCGCAGACGCCTTCCGAGCTCCATCAACACCGCGTCCCCCGCAGCGTGGCCGTGCGCGTCGTTGATCTGCTTGAAGTGGTCCAGGTCCACGAATATCACCCCAGTCGCGCCGCCTCCCCGCTCGGACCGCGCGAGCGCGTGCTCGAGCCGGTCGCGGAGCAGCGTGCGGTTGGCGAGTCCGGTCAGGGGATCGTGGAGCGCCTCGTGGCGCATGCGCTGCTCGCCACGAAGTCGCGCCAGCGCCGTGGCGAGGATGTTCGCGATCGCGCGCACGAGGTTCATCTCCTCGTCGGAGAGCATCCGCTCGGGCGCGAGGAGCAGCTCATCGTCGGTTCCGATCGGCAGGCGCAAACCCGTTCGCGCCGTGGGACTAGGCCCGAATGCGGCAAGCGATGTGCCAGCGGCTAGCCGCACTTCAGCGCCGGCGATCGGGAGCGTGGTCCTCATCAGCTCGACCGCCTCGGCCGCGAGGTCCGTCGGATCGGCGCCTTTCAGCGCGCGCTCGCCCATCGCCGCGACCGCTCGCAGTCGCGCCTCGGCCGCCCGCCGCTCGGAGATGTCACGGCCGATCGCGAGCAGCAAAGGGCCAGCCGAGCCCTTCACGATTCCCCAGCTCATCTCCCCGACGAACTCCGAGCCGTCGCGCCGCACGCCCCACGCCTCTGTGGAGAAACGCAGTGGATGCTCGGTGGCGAAGTAGAGCTGCATGTTGCGGCCGTAGCGCTCGCGCACAGGATCAGGCCACAGCATGTCGACCGGCTGTCCCACGAGCTCCTCGCGCGAGTACCCGAATAGTTCCTCTGCGAGCGTGTTCGCGAACACGATCCGCCCATCGCTCGCCGCCGCCACTACGGCATCGGGCAGTCCCTCGAGGATCGCGGCCGGCGCGAGCAGCAACTGATCGAGCGCCTCCTCGCCGCTGCGAGTCCCCGTTTCTCCTGCGTCTTGCCTCATCTCGATCACCGAGGGCCCGATTCCAGCGTACACAAGCCGTCAGGCGCGCGAGCCGCATCTCGGCCTACTGAGGTAGTGACACGGTGTGACGTGATCAGAGCGCAGTCCACAGAGCACCGGAGACGGTCGCCGAGCGCATCGGCGAGCGCGTCCGACGCTGCGCGAGTCGGATCAGCCGGTTAGATCGCTCCCGGCACGTCGCCCAGGCCGGGCGTGGTCACCTCGCCGTGGAGTCCGCGCAACTCGAAGAACAGCACCGAGGCACTGAGCGCCACCACCGGTGCAAGCAGGATGTTGACCGCCCACTGCACGAGTCCCCTTCCGACATGACCGAGCGGTGCCGCGATCGCAGCGGCGACTAGGCTGACGGCGATCGTCGCCACCCACACCAGCACGATCAAGCCAAACACTTGCCACCCATTGCCCCGCACGAGTCGCCGGCTGCGCCCGAAGGCCGCGAAGACTCCCGGGTGCTCGACCACCGTGACCGGCGCAACGACCGACCATATCGTCATCAAAATCAATCCCGGAATGATTAGGAGCACGAGACCGATACCGACGCCGATTGCGAACAACACCGATACCGCGAGCAGCGCGCCCAGGACAGGGGTAACGCTGCTGAGCAGCGTGCCGAAGCTGTGGTCCCGGCGTCCGTCCTGCAGGTCGCTCACCAGCCGAACCACGAAACCCTGGTAGACGATCGCCAGAATCCAGAACAGGACGCCCAGCAGCAAAGCGGCTGACGCGGATAGCAGCAGCCCGATGACGAACTGGACCGCGTACAACAACACCGCGGCCGGCAGCAGCAGTCCCGCCTCCTCGCGGTAAATCGCCCAGATGCGCCCCAAGATCACGCTTGGGCTGATGGAGTTCGCCATGGTGGCCCCTTTGGTGGATTGCGGCGGACCGCTGGTGGATGCAGTGAGGAAAATATCGGCGATCGCGGCGGACGTCCACGATCGAGAGCAGCTGCTAGTCGGCTCGCAGCATGTTGACCACCAGTTCCAAGTGACGGCGCCAGTCGAACCCAGGTCCAGAACGGATCATCGTGCAACTGACCCCGCACATCAGCATCGCGATGTCGGCGGCTCGGATGTCCGGCGCATCGAGCCGTCGCGCTGAGCTCGGGCGATTAGCTCCCCGGTAAGCGCGTTCAGCTCCTGTTGTTCTGCCTGCGCCTGTGCCCAAATGTGATCGCCGACGCCGCTGAGGACCTGCTGCATGGTCGCGTCGTTCGCGGCAGCTTCGGCGTTACGGCACAGCAGATCCGCGAACACCGCAAACGGCTCACCGTCGCGGTTGAGCGCTTCGCGCGCGTTGTGGCCGAAGAGGCGAAACTTCTGGCGAACGAGCTCCACCATGAGCGCCTCTTTGGTCGGAAAGTGTCGATACACCGTGCCGACGCCGACGGACGCTCGCCGCGCGACGTCGTCGATCTGCGCGTCCGCGCCACATTCTGCGAACACCGCTCGCGCACTCTCGAGAATGCGCTCCCGGTTGCGCCTGGCGTCGGCTCGCAGCTGGCGGCCGGTCTCGACTTGCCTCGTCGTCACCGCTTTTCTCTCGTCGTCACCGCTTTTTTACCGGCACCTTGACAAGCGGAATCATAGTTCACTATATTGCTCCAGTGAAAGCGGAACCGGAGGTCAGCTTCCAATGACACCTTTCCCCGGCTCGGTTTCCAGGCAGTCTTTGGAAACGGCGCGTGCCAAGAACCTGGCTTTGCTGCTGCTTGCGATGACGCAGTTCGTAATCGTCATCGACGCGGCGATCGTCAACGTTGCACTGCCATCGATCGGGGTGCACCTGCATTTCGCGCGCGATGACTGAGCTGGGTGGTGAACGCGTACACGCTGACGTTCGGCGGCTTCCTGCTCCTCGGCGGACGCCTGGCCGACCTGCTCGGGCGTCGGCGGATGTTCATGATCGGGCTGGTGGTGTTCTCGCTCGCGTCGTTCGCAGGCGGGATCGCGCAATCCGAGGCGTGGCTGATCACTGCCCGCGCGATCCAGGGGCTGGGCGCGGCAATCGTCTCACCAGCCGCACTCTCGATCATCACTACCACGTTCGCGGAAGGAGCCGAACGCAACCGCGCCCTCGGGATTTGGGGCGCAGTTGCGGGCGCGGGGGGCGCCGCCGGGGTGCTTCTTGGCGGGATCCTGACCAGCGGTCTCAGCTGGCGGTGGGTGCTGTTCGTGAACCTTCCGATCGGGATCACCGCGGCGGCACTGGCACCGCGGATGTTGGTAGAGAGCCACGCGGACGATGGAACGAGCTCATTCGACCTGCCCGGCGCGGTCACGGTCACCGCGGGCCTCGCGCTGTTGGTCTACGCGGTGGTCGACGCAGTCAACGTCGGTTGGGGTTCGACGGCGACGATCCTCCGGCTGGCTGGAGCGGCGGTCCTGCTGGTCGCGTTCGTCGGGATCGAGCTTCGCGAGCGCCAGCCACTGATGCCGTTCTCGATCTTCCGTCTGCGGACGCTGAGAGGAGCGAACATCGTCGCGCTGCTGATCGGCATGTCGCTGTTCTCAATGTTCTTCTTCATCTCTTTGTATCTGCAGAACGTGTTGCACTACTCGCCGATCAAGACCGGGGTCTCGTACCTCCCGCTCGCGATCGGGATCATCATCTCCGCGGGCCTCGCGTCGCAGCTAGTCACGTGGGTGGGATTCAAGCCACCGCTGATCGCGGGCATGCTCCTGATCGCTGGCGCCTTGATCTGGTTCTCGCGCGTGCCTGGGGTAGGAGGCTCGTACTTGGGCGACGTGCTCGGTCCCTCGCTGCTCGCTGCGCTCGGGCTCGGGCTCGCGTTCGTACCTGTGACGATCGCCGCTGTCACCGGGATTGAGTCCAAGGAGGCAGGCCTCGCCTCCGGCCTGATCAACACCTCGCAACAGGTCGGCGGCGCGCTCGGGCTCGCGATCCTCGCGACCGTCGCCAACAGCCGAACGCAGAGCCTGTTTCACGCGGGCACCCACAACGGTGCGATCGCGCTGACGAAGGGATTTGACCGCGCGTTTCTGGTCGGCGCGGGTTTCGCCCTCGCCGGGGCGCTGCTCGCGGCGCTGTTGATCGCCTCACGGGACAGCCGCGCCCACGCCGAGGCGGCGCGGCGCGGCGATCCCGCGGCAGCTCAGGTTGCGGCGGGGTGACTCCCGTACCTTCGCGGTCTCACGCCGGCGTCAACACGCGGACGGGCGTACCGTCGAGGAACGCCGCGATGTCTTCGACCACTTGCGCATACATGTGCCGAAAGGCCGCCTCGGTCACGTAACCGAGGTGCGGCAGCAGGACCACGTTGTCGAGCGTCGTGAGTGGGTGCCCGGGCGGCAGCGGTTCGACGTCGTAGACATCGAGTCCTGCCGCGGCGATCGTGCCATCGCGCAGTGCTCCGATCAGCGCGCGCTCGTCGACGATCGGCCCGCGTGAGGTGTTGATGAGGCTCGCCGTCGGCTTCATCTGAGCCAGCTCCGCGGCCCCGAATAGTCCACGGGTGCGCTCGCTCAGCACGAGGTGGATCGAAACGAAGTCAGCGCTGCTCAGCAGCTCGTGCTTGGAAACTCTCTCCACCCCTAGTTCGCGGGTCCGCTCGTTGATCAAGTTTGGACTCCACGCGATAACGTCCATTCCGAAGGCGCGCGCCGGCCCCACCATCGCGCCGCCGAGGTTGCCGAGACCTGCTAAGCCGAGTGTTGCTCCAGACAAGGTTGCCGGCAGATTGAGCTGCCAGTGGCCGGCGCGAATCGCGCGATCCTCGATCAGCACGCGCTTGCAGACCGCGAGAATCAGCGCCCACGCCACCTCAACGGTGCTCGGGACGCCGGGGACCGCCCCTCGTCCAGCGCCGTCGGTGCCGCACACGACGATGCCCCGCTCGTTCAGATAACCAACATCGACCGAGGCGTTGCGCATCCCGGTGCTCACGACCAGCTTCAGTTTTGGAAGTCCATCGATCGCGGGGCGTCGGAGTGCGGTCCGCTCACGCATCAGAACCAGCACCTCGAATGCGGCGAGCGCCCCGGCGATGTCGGCTTGCTCAATCTTCTCGTGAAAGAACGTGACGTCGACGCCCGGTCCGAGCCAAGCCCAATCGGCATAGCCGCTGGCGCGTCGCTGATAGTCGTCGAGTACCGCAACGCGGATCATCGCGCCACCATACCGCCGCCGCGGCGCCCCGCGCGCCCGCTTTCGCTCGCACCACCGGCCGACCGGGGAACGGCGCGCGGACCGTGGCGAACGCTTAGCCTCGCCCAGGCGGTGGGACGGGTGGCTTGATCACCCTGACCTTCGCGGTCGCCACATTGTCGGCAAGAGAGGTCTCGGCCGTCGCCGTACCCACCACCGCCCGGTTTGTGTAAGTGGACGGTGAAATGTTCAGCCGAACTCGCGCGATCACCACTACCTGCGAGCCCGCCTTGACCGTTCCCAGCTGACAAGAGATCCGGCTCTGCCCGGTGCAACGACCTGCGGAACTCTCGATGCTGACCAGCTGACCGAGCAACTGGTCATCGAGCGTCACCCGCTGCGCCGGGTCCGGGCCGCGATTCTTCACCGTGATGCGATAGGAAACGACGTCTCCCTTGGCCACGACGGTGGGCAACGCATGCTTGGTGACGACCAGGTCGGCGACCTGGTAGCCCGGCGCGGGAGGCGGCGGCTGCGGCGGCGTTGGCGGCGTCGGCGGCGGCGTCGGCGGCGCGGGCGGCTCGGGGGTGCTCGTGAAGGTGTCGGTGAACACGCAGCGAACATGAGGGTCGCCGCGCGTCAACGCGATCACAACCGTCCCCTCGTCGAACGGCTGGAGCACGCCGTTACAGACGATCGAGTCGAGCGTCCATCCACCGGCCGGAGTGCTGGGCGGGAACTGCTCGGTGATCGCATAGGAACCGAGACGCAGGTGGTCGGTCGCGTCGGCGGGAGTGGCGGGGACCGCATCCGCAGCGACGCCGGTCGCGGTGGTGGTGGCGTGCTGCAGATACTGCACCGTGGTGGCGCTGCGCGAGGAGATTAGAAAATTGGTCGTGCCGGTGGCGCCCTGCGTGATCTTCGCGATCGTGATCGAACCACGGGGGATGAACACGTTCGTAAACGTGCAGGCCGTGTTCACGCCGCTGATGATCACGACCGTGATCGGCTTCGTCCGCGACTCGGTCAGGTTCTTGCAGCGCGCGCTCACCAAGCGCCAAGTGCCGTCGGGCGAACTATTCGGAAGCTCTCGAATCGTGTAGGTCCCGGGCGGCAGCGAGGTCAACGAGGGCAGCGCATCGACCGGCACGCCCGGCTTGGTCGTCGTCGCCTTCACCTTGTAATTTTTGCCCGAGGTGGACTTGACCACGAAGCTGAAGCTGCCCACCCCCCCTGTGGTTAGCTTCCGAATCGTCAAGCCCCCCGGCGGGGGCACGTAAGTGTTGGAGTACGTGCAGGTGACGTTCTCGCCCGCCACGAGACCGATCGTTGCGGTGCTCCCGCTGATCACGATCGTGCTCTTGCCGGGTTTCCCGGCCGCGGTCTTGGCGATGCATACAAGCGAGGTCAGCCGGTAGTTGTCGACTGCGCCCTCGGTGACGGTCCAGCTGGCGCCGCCGGCGCGGTAGAAATCGATGTGGTCCCCATTGCTGAGCTCGAACCCGCTGGGGTCATACGACACGCTGCCGGTGAACGGGAACGAGGGGTTCTCGCCGGGCGGCGCTCCGGTGACCTGCTTCTTGATCGTGATCACCCCGGCCGTCGGTGCGGGCTTGACGTAGTACGCGTAACAGAACACGTGCCGTACGCCGGCGGGAAAGTAGATGTACTCGACGTTGTCGCCGTTCAGGTTGTCGGTGGCACAGCGCAGAGCGCCGAACGCGTACTTCGGCCCGGGATACTTCTTCGCCAGGACCGGGTCGGTCGGCGTTCCTCCTTGGGCCCACAATTGATCGGGGTTGCTCGCCTGCTGGCGCTCCTGCTTGCTCAGCTCGATCGTCACCGCCCCGAAGATTGGAAGGCGATCTATGCGAACGCCATCTTGATCGAGCAAGGGCGTCGATACCTTCGTCACGATCGGGGCGCGCCGGAACGGGTTCGTGACGATCGACAGGGAGCCCCATGGGCCGCTGACGGCACGTGACTCATAACCGCGACCAAGCGTGAACTGCCAGCCGGGCAGCACTGAGCACCTCGACTGGGGGTATTTGCTCTCGTCGACGGGATTTACTAGCCGCCCGCTTTCGTCGTACTGGCTGTCGGGGCCGAGGTCCTGGAGGCTCTCTTGAATGTTGTTGCGATTGCGGTTCGCGAAGATGTCGGTGTACCTGGAGCACCAGCGGGCCACAAACGTGACGTAATAGCCCGAACCCCCGCCCGTGGAGCCCTGCGCGAGCGCCGGGCCGGCGAGCAACCCGAGCAGCGCGGCACATCCGATCGAGGCGCTCACGACCCAAATGACCGCCCGTCGCATCGGCCGCATCGGCCGATTTCTGTTCCCGCCTCGCACTAGGGACCTTTCCCCGGTCGACGAAGTCACGCGATCACGAGCCTCTCCGCACACGACTGCCTCTCCGCTCACGACTCGCGAGCTGGATGCTCGAGACCGTGAGCCAACGCTGGACGGGTGCATGGTAACGCTGCGCGACCGTTTTCGCCACAAGCCCAAGCGCAACCATGTCCTGGCCCTTAATTTCCACATCGGTGCAAGGAAAATTGCAATGAAGACAACGCGGACGTATCGGCCTTGATCGGCGTTGACGCATTCAGCGGACGCGTGGCGCTTGAACAGGCGCCAGCGGAGGTTGCGTCGCGCTTGCGATTCTCCGCAGTCCCTACGTGACCGGGTCTCCCGGGCGCGAGCGATAGCGTTCGCCGCGCCGATGCTCCGCCCTGGTTGGCTTTCGGACACCGAGCAGGTCGACCGTGCGATCTACGACGCGATCGCCGCGACGCCGACACCCGCGCTCGACCGTGCGATGAGTCGGCTCGCGCGCGCGGCGGATTATTCGCGGCTGTCGCTGGCGTCGGCCACGCTGCTGTCGGTCACTCGGGGTCGGGCCGGGCGGCGTGCGGCAGCGCTGGGGCTCGCATCCGTGGTAGTGACCTCAGGTGTCGTGAACCTGGTGGTGAAGCCGCTCGGACGCCGCGGGCGGCCGGATCCCATCGCCGGTGAAGTCCCAGTCGCGCGGCAGGTGCCGGTTCCAACCTCCCGGTCCTTCCCCTCGGGCCACGCCGCAGCCGCATTCGCTTTCGCGACCGGGGTCGGCCGCGTGCTCCCGCGGGAAGCCGCCGCACTGCGGGTGCTTGCCGCGGCGGTCGCCTATTCGCGCGTCCACACCGGCGTTCACTATCCGGGCGATGTGATCGCCGGCTCGCTGATGGGTGGAGCGCTGGCGCAACTCACCACCAACGCGCTGGAGACGGGCTCGGTCGGCGAGCGTGTGGGCCACGCCCTTATTTAGGCCGCTCGCGCGATAGCCGCGGGGCGCTGACTGAGGCCGCTCGCGCGATCGCTCGCAAACACCGCGTCTTTAATCGTAGACGCAATGCACTCCCCGAACGCCGAATTCAGCTACGCTGAGGTTCGATGACCAGCGGCTCCCAGACGCCCCGCCGGTCGGGTACATCTCCTCCCCGAACGGTCAGGAGAACGACGCAAGCGCGCTTGCTGCTCGCGGGAGCCTTGTTTGCGCTAATCGTCGCGTTTGCGCTGGTCAACCTGCACAAGGTCAAGGTGGACTGGATCGTGGCCACCACTCAGACCAGCCTGACAATCGTGATCGCGGTCTCGTTCCTGCTCGGCGTCATCGGCGGAATATTTCTGTGGCGCCGACACACGTCTAGCTGACCGACGGGCCGGCGGAGTCTCGCTGACGGACGGAGCGCCGGGGGGACGGCGCATCCTGTCGGCGGATAGTCGCCGACCGTGACCTCGCGGGCCGGACAGCCAGCCGCCCGGAGGAGGCGAGTTCGATCAGTCGGGCGACGCGACGCGGCGCACCTACCTCGCGAGTGAGCGGACCTACCTGGCCTGGATGCGGACTGGCATCACCGAGGTTGCGGTGAGCGTGCGCGGTCGGAGGAATCGTGCCCTTCGTCGCCCACCAGATCGCGCCCTGCAGACTACTCGGAGCCAGTAACCTCGATCCGAACGAGCGCTAGGAGCGCCGCGGGATGCCTCCGGGGAGCGCGGCAGATGGCGAGGCAAGCGGTGCTTGCGCGAGATACGTACCCGCGAGGCAGCCGGTCCCGAGGTTGAAACGCAGCGGGGGATCCAGCAGCGCGGCCTCGCCGTCAATCCCCGGCGGACCGTATCCATTCATGGTCGTGTTCCCGATCCGATCGTTTGGTCGAGGCGGTAGGGATGTTCGAGACGAGAGCGCAAGACCCCCTTCTTGCGTGACGCCGTAGGAGTCGTGCCAAGTGGCGGCGCGCGGGCCTTCGGCCTGGCCACGTCCGGGACGGTGTCCAGCGGGGTCCGATGCTTTGCGTCACGGTAGCGGGGTGCTGGACCGCATCGGCGTACACGCCAAGGGAGACGTTGTTGATGAACACGCGGCCGTTCACTTCGGCGAGATCCACCCGGCGCTCGCCGCGATCAACGAACGGAGGTGCTTGCCGAGCAAAATCGCGACGGCAACCGGCAGCGGCGCGACGGCGACCGCGACCCCGAGCGCGCGGAGCGGCCCCGGTGCAGTACCCACGCCAAGCGGCAGCCAGCACGACGAGCACCAGCACTAGCACCCCGAGCGCCCGCGTTAGGTGGACGACCGTAGGTGATGTAGGCTCACGTCACGGGCGCCGACGCGGGCGCTAGGTGTCCGACGGCAATCTTGAACACGCCGACACAGGAGGAATACGGATGAGCGATCTTGTCGCGATCGGCTACGACAGCCTCGCAACCGCTCAGAAGGTTGCGGGTAACATCTCCGACGCGCAGAAGGCCCGCGTGATCGAGCTCGAGGACATGGCGATCGTCGAGCGGCAGCCCGATGGGAAAATCAAGCTTCACCAGCCGTCGTCAGCCGGCGCGGGAGCGGTCGGAGGAGCCCTGTGGGGAGGCCTGATCGGCCTCATCTTCTTCGTCCCCTTGCTGGGCATGGCGATCGGAGCAGCGACCGGAGCCGCGGCGGGAGCCCTCAGCGAGTACGGAGTCGACGATAACTTCATGAAAGAACTGGGCCAGTCGCTAGAGCCGGGAGCGGCGGCCTTGATCCTGCTGGTGCGCAAGGTCTCGGCCGACAAGGTGCTACCCGAGATCAAGACGCCGGGCAAGGTGATCCGGACCTCGCTCGACAACGAGTCCGAGCAGCGGCTCAGCGACGCGCTCGCCGCCGCGGGGCGCTCCTGAAGCTCAAGCTGGGCAGGCGATCGGCACGGTCGCGCGCCTGCCCCTCAGGTCTCGGCGCGCGCCGGCGGCGAAACCAAGCGCCGCGGCAGTAAGCCCACTTGGAGAGCCGCGTTCTCAGCGCCGGCGGCGCGGCCCATAGACCAAGCGGCGGGGAAGGGGCACCGGCGAGAGCCGGTCGACCGCCTGGCCGGCGAGCAACCGGGGTTCCAGGTGCGCGATCAGCCTCGCCAGCTCATCCTGCTCTTGGTCTGACAGGTTCCGTCGGCGGCCGTGGCCAATGCGAACGAGTTGCACCAGGCGCCGGCGCTGCTCGGGGCTGAGTCGCATCAGATGGTCGCGTGCGAGCAGCGCGATCTCGGCCGCGGCAAGCAGCTTGAGGACCGGGACGCGCTTCAGTCCCGGGACATGATCGGCGGCGAGCCGCAATGGGCCGCGAGCGAAGGATGAGGCCATGGTTCGAGTGTAGAAGTACGTTCCGGAGGGCTCGACGCGATCGCGAGCCGGATGCGGTTGACCGCGCGGCGTCGACACGGACGCTGGCTCAGTGGACCCGCGGGCGAACAGGGAGCTAACCAGGGACGCTGGGCCAGTCGAGCCACCGAAGGCCTCCACATGGACAACGCACCGGACCCGCCGGCAATCCCTCTGGTGTCGAGCGTCCACCGCACCAGATCGGCTTTGCCACACTCGGCTGTCGGGGTGCTTACCTGGGGCGTTACTGAGGCGTCCCCGGGCGCTGGTCGCCGAAAATCGCTCCCGAAGGGATCAGAACGCTGCGTTGAGCGCGCGGGGCCGCACCGAAACGCCGCGCCCGCACGCGCGCCACCCACGCCCCTCCCAAATAAACCACCGCGCGGCGCGGCCGTTTCCCAACCTTCCGCCCGTTAGTTGATCGAGGGCGATGGTTTGCGATCACACAGGGACGTACAGTGGCGCTAGTCAGTATCTCCGGGACAGCGGGCAGTTGCGCCTGGTCTTGGTATGCGACCGGTGCGGGGCGGAGCGTGACGAGCTAAGAAGGCTCGACTACCGCCTTGGGGGCGAGGGGGCACGTCAAGCCGACTCGCCCGCCGTCAAAGCCGACTAGTACCGCCAGGGACTATTTGCTTGCGTGCTCAACCACTGAGTACGCCGGCCTCAGGCTGCCGTTAGCGGCCAGCAACCCCGAGTCCCAGCCCGCGCTCGGCAACGCTTTCCACTGGTAGTGATAGATACGACTGATTCGCGGGAAGCGGCGAGGCAAAGAGAACAGGAACGCCTCATCGCGGCCCGCAGCGACTGCAGACTGGTTCGGGTATTGCCAGTGCCCGCGGCGTTCGACCCCGCTGATCTCGTCCAGCCAGATGGGGCCCGAGGTCAGCTTCAGCATCGCCTGCAATTGGGACGTGGTATGGGTCCGGACGTCGTAGTAGTTGTGTAGTGCCCAACCGGCGGGTCGAAATCGAAGGCCCTTGTTGTATGCAGCCAGCCACGGAGCAAGTTGATTTGCCGGCAGGTACAGGTCGCCGGCGAGCACCAGGCAGCCATGGCAGCTGCGGACCAGTGCGTTGAAGAAAGCTGCCGCCAGCAATGGGTTTCGGCTGAGGCTCCTGTAGACCCAATCGGGCTCATTCCACGGCGTGTACCGAGTCACGGACGGAAAGCGCTTGATGAACGCTCGTACGGCGGCCGTGTACTGCGCGACCGTCGGGATGTAGTTGCCGTTGCCGGTAAACGAGATCAGCGGCGTCACGCCGGCTGCCTTGGCCGCGCTGATCCATCGCTTGGCGGCGGCTAGCGCGCCGCGCTGGCTGTTCGCAACCGCGACATTCCACGCCACCGTGAGGCGCGCCTCGCGAATGTTCAGCTTGCGGAACGCCGGCGCAGAGAATATCGCCGGACTTTGATCGCCGATGCCCACCGCGAGCGCGTTGGCGGCGGACGGGACGGCCACCGTACAGGCGAGTGCGGTGGCCACTGTCAAAAGGGCTCTTCGTATTCGTCGTTCGATGTGCATTGGACGGTATAAACACCAGCAGCTGATGGGTGTTGCGAAGCTCGCTCGCGATGGGCGAAATTGCCCATCGGGGTGACGAGCGCAGTCGGCACGAGCACGGCAGTCGGCTTGCTCACGCGCGAAGCGCGCTGAGCAGCGCTACTCCCGCGATCACGATGCAGACGCCGGTCATCTGTACCCGGCTGAGCCGCTCCCCGAAGAGGATGAACGCGGCGAGCGCGGCGAGCGCGGCGAACTGCGAAGAGAGCACCGCGGCGACTGCGACGCCGTGCCTCGATCCAAGGGTGTACGAGTAGAACCCGAGCACTTCGCAGACGCCGGCAGCAAGAACGAGGGGTACCACGCCGCGGGTGAGCCGTAGACGCCCCGCGAGCGCGAGCGGGATGGCCATGGCGATGGCTCCAATCAGCCTCGCGGCGAGCACCACCCAGGTGACCGGAAGCACCGAGCCAGCGCGCGCGGTCGCGTACAGGCTAGTCCCGAAGACGGCCGCCGCGATCAGCGCCAACAGGACCGCCTGTAGATGATCCGCCCGGGCGGAGCGCTCAACGCCGGACAGCCACCCGTCGGACGAGCCGCCGCCGGCCGCCGCTTCGCGTGGCCGCCGGGATCCGCCGGCCACACGGAAATCCCCCTCGCCAACGGCTCCCGCCGCAACCGTCGGCTCAGAGACCAATCGATCTGCGGGCGGCACCGCCGCGAGGCAGATCCCGACGACGATCAGCGCCAGCGTCGCGCCGATCCCTGGCGCGAGACTCTCGCCCGCCGCCAGCGCGATCAACGCGGCGAACGCGCCCTCGGTCGACACCACCGGAGCTACAACTCCGACTTTGCCGATCCGCAGCGCCCGGTAGGTCAGCATCAGCCCGCACACGTTGCCCACGCCCGAGATGAACAGCCATCCGCCGGAGCTGGCGTCGAGTCGGCCAGGGATACCCTGCAGCGCTGCGCCTGGCGCCGTCAGCACGAGGCCGACCAGCATCACCCATGCCACCACCGTGACTGGCTCGAGCACGCGGCTAGAGCGCGACGAGCACAGCGTGGAAATAGCCCAGGCCACGGCGGCGCCGAGGCCGCCGAGGATTGCGACCATCTCTGCAGGCTACGAGCGAGCGCGCCCGTGCGCGCGGGAGCCCACGAGATCGTGTCAGCGGGCGACGGGACTACGCCGCGGCGGGACGCTTACTCGGTGGGCGAGCTCGAGCGCCTCGTCGAGCGACGAGAAGCGCAGCTCCACGCGATAACTATGGCCGCGCCCGGGCGTAACCTCGAGTTCTGCCCCCAACGCCTGCCCCAGTGCGTCAGCGATCTGCTCGATCGCGGCCTCCTGGTCTGGGTGCAACTGGCGCCTACGCCGCGGCGCGGCCTGACGCGCGGAACCGGCGCTGTCGGCAGCACGGGCGCGCACTTCCAGCTCGCGCACCGACCAGCGGCCTTCCGCTGCGGCGCGCGCCAACCGCCTGCGGTCGCCGTGGTCCTCGGTCATCAACAGCGCGCGGCCATGACCCTCCGTGAGCTGACCACGTTCGATGAGCTCGAGCGCATCGTCGGGTAGATCGAGCAACCGGACCAAGTTTGAGACGGCCACACGACTGCGCCCGACGCGCAATCCAACCTCTTCGCGGCTCAGCCCCAGCTCCTCTACGAGCGCCGTACAAGCGCGCGCCGCGTCGACCGGATTGAGGTCCTCTCGAGCCATGTTCTCGATCAGCGCGGTCTCCAGTGACTCAGAATCGGCGTGGCGACGAACAATCGCGGGAATCGTGTCGAGCTCGGCCAGCTGCGTCGCTCGCCAGCGGCGCTCGCCGGCGATCAGCTCGAAGCGACCCCCGGCTAGCGGCCTGACCAGAATCGGCTGCAGCACCCCGCGCGCCCGGATTGACTCGGCGAGTGACAGCAGCGTCGCCTCATCAAAGCTCTGCCGTGGCTGCCGTGGGTTGGGCGCAATCAGCTCCGTCGGCAGCTGGCGCAGCTCCTCCGGTTCGTTCTTGGGAGCGGCCGACAGGATCGCCGCCAGGCCACGACCCATTCCCTTGTTCTGTTCAGGCACGAGCGGCGACCTCCTTTGCTAGCTCGAAGTAGGCGTCGGCACCGGCGCAGTGCGGATCATGGTGGATGACTGCCTTGCCGAAGCTCGGCGCCTCGCCGATCCGGACGTTGCGCGGAATCACCGTCTGGAACACGAGTTCGGGGAAATGTTCTCGCACCTCGCGCTCGACATCTTGGGCAAGCCGAGTCCGGGGGTCGTGCATCGTCAACAGCATTCCGGCAACGGTGAGGCGCGGGTTGAGCTCGCGCTGAACGAGCGACAGCGTGTCCAGTAGCCCGGCCAGGCCCTCCAGCGCAAAGTACTCGGCCTGTACCGGGACGATGACTTTGTCGGCGGCGACCAGCGCATTGATCGTCAAAGGGCCGAGCGAGGGAGGACAGTCGAGCAGCATGAACTCGTACTGGTCGCGCAGGGGCTCGAGCGCGTCGCGGAGCCTTCCCTCGGAACCGAGGATCCGGGGCAGCTCGACGATCGCCCCGGCGAGGTCCGGGCCGGCGGGAGCGATCGAGAGGTGATCGATCGAGGTCGCGGTGATGACCTCCGCGAGCGTGGCCGATCCAGATAAGACGTCGTATACCGTCTTCGTAGCCCCTTTTGCCATCCCCAGCCCGACCGTCGCGTTGCACTGCGGATCGACATCCACGAGCAGAGCCTCATACTGAGCTTCGGCTACGCACGCGGCCAGATTGACCGCCGTGGTTGTCTTGCCGACTCCTCCCTTCTGGTTGGCGATCGCGTACACCGTCCCCATACACGCTCACGCTAGCGCCGGGCGCGGTCAGATGCCGCGACTCGCTCGCTCGAGCGCAGCTCGAGGCTTTCTCCCAGTGGGTTTTTGCGGGCCATTCCGGCACGGCGCGGAAACCGTGAGGGAGTCTCCCTAACCTTCAATATGACGTAGAGATGACGCCGTTGCGCCCCCGAGTACGGGCGCACTTGCACGATCCGCTGCTGCGCGAGGCCCAGCTCGTCCATCGCGCGCGCGGCGGCGGCCTCGGCGGCGCGATCACGGCGACCGCGCCACAAGACGAGCGCGCCCCCGACCCGCAATAGCGGCGCGGCATACTCGGCGACCACTGCGGGCGAATCGAGCGCCCGGGCGGTCACGAGCTCACATTTGCCGATTCCAGCCGTCCACAACTCAGCGCGGGCCGGGATCACGTTGACGTTTCCGAGCTCACAATGCCGGACGGCTCGCTCAAGGAAATCGCACTTACGAAGGCTGCTCTCGACCAGCGACACCTCCGTGCCTGGCTTCGCGATCGCCAGCGGAAGGCCGGGGATTCCGGCGCCCGATCCCAGGTCCGCAAGGTTCCGCGCGCGGTCCACCAGATCGAGCTCCAGTGCCACCAGCGCGTCTGCCAGATGATCATCGATGACCCTGCGGGGGTCATGGATCGCAGTGGGCGCCAGCGGATCGGAGACCAGCAGGCTCAGCAGGTGCTCGAGCCGTGCGATTGCCTCGCCCGTTAGCCCGTAGCGCCGGCCCAGCTGCACGATCCGCGGAGACCGCACAGATTCAGGCAAGCGACCGCTCCCGCTCGATGTACGCCGCGTACCGCTGGCACATGGCCTCCACTCGCTGACTGGCGTAGTCGTCGAGACGTCCGCCAACGAGCTCCGCTTCGAGCAGCGGCAGGACCTCGTTGACCAGCACGCGCCCTCTCGCCATCCACTGGTAGTACGAGCGACCGCCGTGGTGGTAGGGGCCGTACAGCCGGGTGTCTGGAAACCGGTCGAGCAACCAGTGGAACATTGCCTCGTGGCGAACATGCATCCGGAGCGTGACCTGAGGCTGCTTTCCGTCGCCGCCGAAAGAACCCTCTCCGATCAGGAGGCCGATGACCACTCCCCGCTCGAACGCTGTCAGGCCGCTCACGCCCGGATTTGTAGCGCGGGGCCCAGCCGCCACGCCTGGCCCGATTCATCGCTCGGGACCGCGGCGGGACCGCCTGGTGATCTGTTTCACCGTCAAGAAAAACGTGAAACGGCCGGGTCAGTCGATCAACGGCGCGACGACTAGCCGGCGATCGGGTTCCTGGCCCTCGCTGTACGTCTCGACGTCGTGGCGCGTCTTCAGATGCTCGTGAACGACCTTCCGCTCGAGTGCACTCATCGCCTGAAGCGCGATCGGGCGTCGATCGTGCACGGCCGCTTCGGCCGCCTGATCGGCTGCCGCGCGAAGCGCCACCGCGCGCCGGTCGCGGTAGCCGGCGGCGTCGACTTCAACCCGCTTTCGAACCGCTGAGCCTTGGAACGCGATGCGATAGGCCAGATGTTGAATCGCGTCGATTGTCTCCCCGTGGTGGCCGATCAGCAGCCCCAAATCTTCGCCTGCGAAAGTCGCCCTCACGCCTTCTCTGTCCTCGTCCACGGTGATCGACGCGTCAACCCCTACCTCCGAGGCGATCCGCTCGAGGAACTCGCGGACCCGTGCGCTTGCCTCGGTCGTGGAGGCCTCCATTTACCTCCGCCGTCCCGATCGCTTTTTCTTCTTCCGCGGGGGTGGCGGCGGCGGCCCGGTCCGCGTACGTTGCCGGCTCGACCCAACAGCCGCCGGCTCCTCGGCCGGCTTCAGCCGATCGCGGATCACGCCAGCCAGCCCGCCCGAGCCAGAGCCGTTCGACCCATCCCGTCCGCCTCCTCCCCGGCCGGGGCCGCCTCCTCCGCGGCCCGACCCATCCGGTCCGTCGGCCGGCGCCGGGGGGGTGATGGGCCCGATTCGCTTCCGCACTATGTACTGCTGCAGGATCGTCCAGGTGTTGGTGGTGATCCAGTAGACGATCACCCCCGCCGGGAAGCTCAGGATGATGAAGACGAATACAAGCGGCATGAACAGCATCAGCATCCGCTGGTTGCGGTCCATCGTCGCGCTCGACATCATCAGGCTCGACGCCAGCTGCGTCCCCACATACAGGACAACCAAGACGACCAGCACCCAGCCGGTGGCCTTGTTCGTCAGGTCGGGGATGAACAGGAAGCCGGCGCCGTTGTGCGGGCCGCAGGCAACCGTGTGAGCGCTGTCGATGACGTTCTTGCCGTTGACGACGTGATGTGGCTGAACCTGCGGACAGATGTCCGAGCGCAGGCTCTGGCGCAGCATGTAGAACAGCGAGATGAACACCGGAAGCTGCGCCACCAGCGGGAGACAGGAGCCAAATGGGTTGATTTGGTTCTCCTTGTAGAACTTCATCATCTCCTGCTGCTGGCGCTGCTTGTCGTCCTTGTACTTCGCCTGGATCGCCTTCATCTCCGGCATGTGCGCCTGGAGGCGCTGCATCGAGTGAAACTGCTTGAAGGTGAGCGGAATCAGCACCGCGCGGACGACAACGGTCAGCAGGACGATCGACCAGCCCCATGGCACGCCAAGGCTGTTGTGGAAGAACTTCAGTACCGCTTCGAAAACGTCGATCAGCGGCTGGAAGATGTTGGCTGGAACGAGCATGGTCACGCGCTATGAGCCGGCACTTGGGACTTGAACAGCTTCTGATCCTCGACCGGATCGAAACCCCCATGGCTCCAGGGATTGCAGCGCAACAGCCGCCAGACCGCCAGGACTAGCCCCCGGAGTATGCCGAATCTCTCGATCGCCTGCGCGGCGTATTCAGAACACGAGGGGTAGTACTTGCACCGCTGACCGAGCGCCGGCGACAGCAGGCGCTGGTAGACGCGGATAGGAACAATGATCGCGAGGCTTAGTGGTCTCACGCTTGTTCTGCTCCACCCTCCGCTGAGCCGTCCGACGCACCCGCCGAGCCAGCGGGCTCCGGTCCAGAGGCGCGACCGATCAATTCGCCCAGCACGCGCCGCACCCCCGCCAACCCCTCGGCTTCTGCGAGCGCGCCCGCCTCCTGTCTGGCCACGATCACCGCGTCGGTGCCGGCGGCCAGGCGCTCGCTTTCCTGCGCGAAAGCCTCTCTCAGAACTCGCTTGACCCGATTGCGCTCGACTGCACCGCCCACCTTTCGCGATACGGACAAGCCGAGCCGCGGGGTGGCTCGTTCCTCGCGCGGGAATACGTATAGCACCAGCTCGCGCGCCGCGTAGGACCGGCCATGACGGAAAACGCGATCGAAATCGCCGCTCCGCGTTAGCCTGGCCCGCGCTGATCGCGATCGTGACCGGGTACCGAGGGGAACCCCCGCGGCACCGCCCGCAGCGCGGGAGGGGGCCGGCCGCATCAGACCGTCAGTCGCTTGCGACCCTTGTCGCGGCGTCGCTTTAGCGTCAGACGTCCTGCGCGCGTCCGCATACGAGCACGGAACCCATGAGTCCGGGCGCGCTTGCGCTTCTTCGGCTGGTAAGTGCGTTTCATAGCTCACTGCCCGAGGCGGGACCGGATTCGAGTATACGCAGCGCTCTCCCCGACCCACGAACGAACACGTCGACTGCTGTCCAAGGCCGATTCCATGGTCCCGAGTTTGGTGCTGCACCGCCACAATGTTGGACCCGGGACCTTTTTGTCGCGCTTTGCGCCAACGCCCCGGCGAGGCGAGCGTGAGGTCAAATTCCCGCTGATATATTCGCCCGCTCGGGCGCCCCCCGCTCGGCCTCACGATTCTTTCCTAGCACGCTCCCCCGGAGGGAGGAGATTGGAGCTGCCCGCGCACGTCGAGCTGACCGCTGCCTGGCGCAACATTCGCACCGAGTTGCGTCGGCTGGCGGGCGAGTCGACCTACGAGATCTGGCTTGCGCCGCTCACGGTCAGGTCGTGGGACGGAAGGCTGCTGCTGCTCGAGCTCCCTGGAGGCAAGCAAGCCTGGGTGGCAACGCGATTCGGACGCCTCCTCGAGGATGCCGTGCGCTCGGTCCTCGGCGACGACGTCTCGGTTCGATTCCCAGGTGGATCAGAGACGAATGCCGAGAGTCCTCCGCAGAGCTCTTCTTCCGGAGCTCTCCTGCGGTCCGGCGGTCAGCTCGACCACACCAGCAGTTTCAATCCGCGCTACAGCTTTGAGCAGTTCATCATCGGCGACGGCAACCGGCTCGCTCACGCCGCCTCGCTCGCGGTCGCGGAACTCCCTGGCCAGGCTTATAACCCGCTGTTCCTGCATGCACCACCTGGCCTGGGTAAGACGCACCTGCTGAACGCGATCGGCAACTACGTGCTCGCTTTTGGCGGTGGCGCCGCGGTCCGCTACACGACCGTCGAGGCGTTCACGAACCATTTCCTCATCGCGCTGGGAACAAAATCGCTTGATCGCTTCAAGCGGGCCTACCGCGAGGCCGACGTGCTGCTGATCGACGACGTCCAGTTTCTCGCCTCGAAGGCAAAGACAGAAGAGGAGTTCTTCCACACCTTCAACGCGCTGTATGAGACCGGACGTCAGCTCGTGCTGACTTGTGACCGGCTCCCGCGTCAGCTGGTCAGCGTCGAGGAGCGGCTACGAGAGCGGTTCGAATCAGGGCTGGTCGCTGACATCAGGCCGCCGAACTTCATCAGTCGCGTGGCGATCCTTCGTAAGCGAGCCGCACTCGACCAGATCGAGCTGGCCGATTCAGGCGTGCTCGAGCTGATCGCCGAGCGGGTCACCGACAACGTCAGGACGCTCGAGGGAGCCCTGATCCGCGTCGTTGCCCACCACTCGCTGACGCAGCGTCCGATCGATGTCCCGCTGGCCAAGGACGTGCTGGATGAGATTCATCCGCCGCCTCGAGCCGGCCAGTCAACGATTGCGGGCATCCAGGAGTCGGTCGCCTCTCACTACGACCTCTCGCTGCAGGAGTTGACCGGCGAGAGCCGGGCCGCCCGCATCGCTTGGCCTCGCCAGCTGGCGATTCACCTGGTCCGCGAGCTGACCGGAGCCTCTCTACACGAGATCGGCGCAGCCTTTGGCGGTCGCAACCACACCACCGTACTTCACGCCTGCAAACGCGTCTCGGACCGCGTGAGCACCGATCCGGACCTGGCCGATCAACTGCTCACGATGTCGGCGATTATCAGCAGCGGGCATTGTGACCGCCACTGCTGACAGACTTGCTGGTCGCTCTAGAGCACAACTTTCCCGCTTGCTCCGGCCGATTGGCTAGTTCTCCACAGCGCTTGTTGGTCCTATGACTTCTACCTTCTATTTGAGGTATTCATCGTGAAGCTTTCCCTCGAGCGGGACGCCCTGCTTTCGCAACTGCAGACCGTCAGCAGAGTCGCCTCGACGCGGAGCGCGATTCAAGCGCTGTCGGGTGTCCAGATCGCTGCCTCTTCGGAGGCCTGTGAGGTGAGGGCTACAGACATGGACGTGGGGCTCCGCGTCCCGCTCGAAGCACAGATCAGCCGCGAGGGTGTCGTCGTGCTCCCGGCTCGCCTGATGCTCGACGTAGTTCGCTCGCTCCCCGGCAGCGAGGTCTCGCTCGAGCTGCGGTCAGCCGAACAGGATGTCGAGCTGATCTCAGGAAACGCCAGGTTTCACATTCGTATCTTGCGCACCGAGGATTTCCCGCCGTTTCCGGAGCCCGACGCCGAGAACGCGGTCTCGCTCCCGGCAGCTGCGTTCGTCTCCACTGCACTGAAGGTCGCCGGGTCCGCCTCGCGAGATGAAACGCGGCCGGTGTTGACGGGGATCCTGGTGTCCGCATCAGACCACGAATTGCGGATGGTCGCTACGGACTCCTATCGCCTGAGCGTCAAGGAAACCGTCCTCGACGATCCGCTATCGCGCGCGTTCGAGGTCAACGTGCCGGCGCGGGCGCTGCAAGAACTGGCCCGCGTCGCCGGACACTCAGAGGGTCAGCAGCTCAGCGTCAGCGTGCGCCAGAACCAGATCCTGTTCGTGGTCGACCGGATCATCCTCTCGTCGCGATTGATCGACGGCCAGTTCCCGAACTATCGCCAGCTCCTTCCCGAGAGCTTCGAACACGAATTGCGGGTGGCAGGAGCCGAGTTGACGGAGGTAGTACGCAGGATCAGCTTGCTGGCGCAGAAAAATGCACCGTTGCGACTGTCGTTCGGCCCGGGAGAGTTGACCGTGTCCGCGCAGACGCCCGATGTGGGTGAGGCCCTCGAGGCGCTGCCGGTCGCCTTCGAGGGGGAAGCACTCGAGATCGGTTTCAACCCGGAGTTCCTGCGGGCTGGCCTGGAAGCGATCGAGGAGGGGGACGTGGTGTTGAAACTGATCAGCCCGCTTCGTCCAGGCTTGATCGAGGCGGCCGATGAGAGCCGCTTCCAATACCTGATCATGCCGATCAGGCTGAACGTGTAGCGACAGTGCGCGTGCTCGGCGTCACGGTGCGGGACTTCCGCTCCTATCACGACGCCGATGCGCCGCTCGGCGCCCGCCTGACGGTGATCTGCGGGCCGAACGGTGCTGGGAAAACGAACTTGCTCGAAGCCCTCTACTTCGGCTGCACGGGCCGGTCCTGCCGAACCAGTAATGAGCGAGAAGTCGTGCGCTTCGGCGCGGCCGCCGCGCGGGTCGTGGTGCGCGCTGAGGACGACCTCGGTTCGCACGAGCTCGCGGTTGGATTCGTCCCGGGAGAGCCTAAACGGATGCAGGTTGATGGAGCTCCCGTCGAGCGGCTGCTCGGCGTTCGCAATCGTCCCCTGGTCAGCGTTTTTATTCCCGACCGGCTCGAGCTGATCAAGGGACCACCGGCGCTCCGGAGAGCTCACCTCGACCAGTTCGTGGCGGCGCTGTGGCCCTCGCGAACTGCCACCCGCCGAGCCTTCGCCCAGACCTTGGCGCAGCGCAACGCGCTGATTCCCCGAATTCGCTCTGGCTTGGCCCCAAGGCAATCACTTGCAAGCTGGGATGCGCAATTGGCGGCCCACGGGGCGGCGTTGATGCGGGATCGGGAGCAAGCGGTCGAGGCGGTCGCGGGGTCGTTTCGCCGGATCAGCGAGGCGATTGGGCTCGATGGCGATCCGAAGCTGGCCTACAGGCCGCGGTCGCGGGCGAGGAAGCCCGAGGAACTCGCGGCGGAGCTCGCCGAGCGCCTCGATAGCGATCTCGAGCGGGGCTTCACCGCGCATGGTCCTCATCGCGACGACCTGACCACCGTTAGGGAGACGCGAGACCTGCGCACCTACGGCTCTCAAGGGCAACAGCGCCTGGCGTTGCTCGCGCTCCTGCTCGCCGAACGCGAGGCGATCGCCGAGCGGCGGCTGTGGCCCCCGCTGGTGTTGCTCGATGACGTGATGAGCGAGCTCGATCGCCACCGGCGGGAAGCGCTCGTCGAATTGCTGCGGGCAGGAGGGGGTCAGGCCGTGATCACAACCACGGACATCGAGCACGTGCCAGGCGCCGCCGACACCGACGTGACGCGCCTGTGGGTCCACGACGGCCGCCTGCTGGAGGAGGCGCTGACGTGAGCCCGGCTCGGCGTGGACCTCGACCGCTGACGTTCGCGCTCGAGGCGCTGCGTGACGAGCTCGCTCCGCAGACGCTGCTGGCGGAGGTGCAGCGAGTATGGCCGCAAGCGGTGGGCGCGGCGGTCGCGGCGGAAGCATGCCCCGCCTCCGAGCGAAATGGCGTGCTCACGATCTCCTGCTCAGCATCGGTCTGGGCTCATGAACTGGACCTGATGGGGCCAGTGCTCTTGGAGCGTCTGAACCGACATCTACGAGCGGGCCAGATCGCGCGCTTGCGCTGCGTGACGGCGAGTAGGCCGGGGCGCTAGAGTCGTTTCAGGACTCGCCGACCGCGCCGCCGGTCCATCCGTGGTGTGTGCGACGCTAACACCTTCGGCGAGATCCTGGGAGTACGCCATTTCTCCTAGTTTTGCAGGCAAAAACTCGATCGATATGGTCGGGATTCGGACATCCACCGTGCTATTATTTTGTACACCAACTTCCGACGCCCCGGCGCGCCGTGCGTTGCGCGAGACCGGGGCGTCTCGACGTCATCGGAGGATCGTTGTCGAGTGACGACGGCGCCAGGAGGCGCCAATCGAACAAGGGCACCTACGACGCCCAGGACATCACGGTTCTCGAGGGACTCGAGGCGGTTCGCAGACGTCCCGGGATGTACATCGGGTCGACCGGATTGCGCGGTTTGCACCACCTTGCTTACGAGGTTGTTGATAACTCTGTCGACGAGGCCCTCGCCGGCCACTGTGACGAGGTCTCGGTAACGATTCATCCCGACAACTCGGTCACGATCGCCGATGACGGGCGCGGGATCCCGGTGGCGATCATGGAGAAGGAGCAGCGCCCGGCGGTAGAGGTGGTTCTCACCGTTCTCCACGCGGGCGGAAAGTTCGGCCAGGGCGGCGGCTACAAGGTGTCGGGGGGCCTGCACGGCGTCGGCGTATCGGTGGTGAACGCGCTCTCCGAGCGCCTCGATGTGGAGGTACGCCGCGACGGCTACCACTGGACGCAATCGTTTGAGCGTGGCGTCCCCTTGGGTGATCTGGTCAAGGGCGAGCCGACCAAGGACACCGGTACGACGATCACCTTCCTGCCCGACGCCGACGTGTTCGAGACGCTCGATCTCGACTTCAACACGCTCGAGGAGCGGATGCGAGACACCGCGTTTCTCACCAGGGGGCTACGAATCACGCTGATCGACGAGCGCGGCGAAGGTCATCGTGCCGACTTCCGCTACGAGGGCGGAATCGTCGACTTCGTGGCGTACCTGAACCGCAACAAGGAGCCGATCCACGACAAGATCGTGTCGTTCACCGGCGAGAGCGGGGAGGGCGCGCTCGAGGTCGCGATGCAGTGGAACTCCTCCTATCAGGAGTCGGTGTTCTCGTTTGCGAACAACATCAACACGATCGAGGGCGGTTCTCACCTCTCCGGCTTCCGCTCGGCGCTCACCAGCGCCTTGAACAAGTACGCGCGCGACAAGGGTGAGCTCAGGGAGCGGGACGAGAACCTGAGTGGCGAAGACGTCCGTGAGGGTCTCACGGCGGTGATCTCGGCGAAGTTGACCGATCCGCAGTTCGAGGGGCAGACGAAGACCAAGCTCGGAAATCCGGGGATGCAGGGATTCGTCCACTCGATTGTCAACGCGCGCCTGGCCGAATTCCTCGAGGAGAACCCGAGAGACGCACGGGCGGTGATCCGCAAGGCGGTGCAGGCCGCGCAAGCGCGGGCGGCCGCGCGCAAAGCACGCGACCTCACGCGGCGCAAGTCGGCGCTCGAGAACTCAACGCTCCCCGGCAAGCTCGCCGACTGCTCGGTCAAGGATCCGGCGCTGGCCGAACTGTTCGTGGTCGAGGGCGACTCCGCCGGCGGCTCGGCGGTGAGCGCGCGCGACCGCAACACCCAGGCCGTGCTGCCACTGCGAGGAAAAATCCTCAACGTCGAGAAGAGCCGGATCGACAAGGTCCTCCAGAACCAAGAGGTCCAGGCCCTGATCACCGCGATCGGCACGGGGGTCCGCGATGAGTTCGACATCGAGCGAGCCCGTTACCACAAGGTGGTGCTGCTCACCGACGCGGATGTCGACGGCGCGCACATTCGCACGCTGGCGCTGACGCTTCTGTTCCGCGAGATGCAGCCGCTAATCGAGGCCGGGTACGTGTACATCGCCAAACCGCCGCTCTACCGCCTCACCCGCGGTCAGAAGCATCGCTACCTGGAACGGGAGTCGGAGCTCGAGGACATCCTACTCGGGGACAAGTTTGAGCGGATCGAGGTCCACGACCGCTACGGCGCGCAGTTCAAGCTCACCGAGGCTCGCTGGAAGCGCTTCTCCCGGCTGCTCAAGCAGTACCAAGGGTGGGCATCCGCGCTGCGCGCCGCACACGGGCACGGCGTCGTGGCGCTGCTGGAGCAGGCCCGCCTGCTCGAGGAGGGCATCACCGACGTCGAGGACCTCCTGCGCCATCTCGGCCAAAGCGACCAGAACGGCGAGGCGTATTCCGCCGAGTTGCTCTCCAAGGACGAGGATCAGGTCGTGATCCGGACGACCGAAGCCAAGACAGGCCTAGCCACCACCCACCGCGTGCGGCGCGCAACGCTTGACGCGCACGAGTACCGGCGCCTTTCAGACGTGCATCGCGAGCTTGCCGAACTCGTCGGAACGCCGCCGTTCACGGTGCGGCTCGGAGAGACGACCAGCGACGCGACGACATTCGAGGAGCTACGGGCAGCGGTTCTGTCCGTCTCGCAACGCGGGATCGATTACTACCGCTTCAAGGGGCTCGGCGAGATGGACGCCGAGGAGCTGCGCGAGACGACCATGGATCCGTCGACGCGGACGCTCGTCCAGGTGACGATGGAGGATGCGGCCTCGGCCGACCTCGTCTTCTCCATGTTGATGGGCGACCAGGTGGAGCCCCGAAGGGCTTTCATCGAGGAAAACGCCCGGCTCGTGACCAACCTCGATATCTAGATGTCAGCGATCGACACCATCGGCGGCGGCAACATCGAGCCACGCGGGCTCGAGGAGGAGATGCGCTCTGCGTATCTCGACTATGCCATGTCGGTCATCGTCGGGCGTGCGCTGCCCGACGTGCGCGATGGCCTGAAGCCCGTTCACCGGCGCGTTCTGCACGTGATGAACGAGCTCGGGCTGCAGCCGACCCGCAAGCACGTGAAATGCGCGCAGATCGTCGGCGAGGTGATGGGCAAGTTCCATCCCCACGGCGACAGCCCCATCTACGACACGCTGGTGCGCCTCGCCCAGGACTTCTCGATGCGCTACCCGCTAGTCGATGGGCACGGCAACTTCGGCAACATCGACGGCTACAGCGCCGCGGCGATGCGGTACACGGAGGCCCGTCTGGACCGTCTCGCGACCGAGATGCTACGCGATATCGACGCCGAGACAGTTGACTTCGCGCCCACTTATGACGGCAGCCGCCAAGAGCCCAGCGTGCTGCCGTCGCGCTTCCCGAACCTGCTCGTCAACGGCGGCTCCGGAATCGCGGTCGGGATGGCGACGAATATCCCGCCGCACAACTTGCGCGAGGTGATCAACGGCACGATCACCTACATCGATAACCCCAGCATCGACGTCGAGGGCCTGATGAAGCACATCAAGGGCCCGGACTTCCCCACCGCCGGCACGATCCTCGGGCGCGACGGTATCCGTGAGGCGTACGCAACGGGTCGCGGCCGCATCCGGGTCCAGGCCAAGGCGCACATCGAGCCGATCGGCCAGGGCAAGGAAGCGATCATCGTCACCGAGCTGCCCTACCAGGTCCGTAAAGGTGGCGACGGCGGCCTGATCCTGAAGATCCGCGACCTGGTGCTCGACAAGAAGCTGCCCGAGGTCACCGACCTCCGCGACGAGTCCGATCGCCACGGCATGCGGATCGTGATCGAACTCAAACGCGACGCGATTCCGAAGGTCGTGCTCAACAAGCTCTACAAGCACACCCCGATGCAGGCGACGTTCGGGGTCAACATGGTGGCGCTGGTCGACAACGTGCCGCGGACGCTGTCGCTACGCGAGGTGATCGGCCACTACGTCGACCATCAGCGTGAGGTCATCGTCCGCCGCACCAAGTACGAGCTGCGGCGCGCGGAGGAGCGCGCCCACGTGCTCGAGGGCCTGCTGGTCGCGCTCGACCACCTCGATGAGGTGATCGCCCTGATCCGCAGTTCGCGCGATCCCGAGACGGCTCGTGCCGGGCTCCTGGAGCGCTTCGATCTGACCGTGATCCAGGCGCAGGCGATCCTCCAGCTGACGCTCAGCCGGCTCACCGCGCTGGAGGCCGACAAGATCAAGCAGGAGCACGCCGATCTGCTCGAGCGAATCACCGAACTGCGCGAGATCCTCGGCGATGAGAACAAGATCTACGGGCTGATCAAGGACGAGCTGCGGGAGATCGGCGAGGCCTACGGCGACCAGCGGCGGACGGAGATCACCCATGCGGAGGGCGAGATCGACGTCGAGGATCTGATCGCCGATCAGCAAATGGTGATCTCGATCACCCACTCGGGCTACATCAAGTCGTTGCCGCTCTCGACCTACCGCCAGCAGCGTCGCGGCGGCATCGGTGTGGCCGGGATGGAGATGAAGGAGGACGACTACATCGAGCATCTGTTCGTCTCCTCCACCCACGACTATCTGCTGTTCTTCACCAATCGCGGCAAGGTGTACCGGCTGAAGGTCTACGAGCTGCCCGAGGCTTCGCGGACCGCGCGGGGGCGCGCGCTGGTCAACCTGCTTCCGTTGCGTGACGGCGAGCGGGTGCAATCAGTGCTGTCCACGCGCGACTTCACCGAGGGCAAGTTCCTGGTGTTTGCGACTCGCGACGGGACCGTGAAGAAGACCGAGTTCGAGGCCTACAACACGCCGATCAAGGCCGACGGGATCATCGCGATCAAGATCCTCGATGACGATGAGCTGATCGCGGTGCGGCGCACCAGTGGGCACGACGACATCATCATGGTCTCCCGCTCGGGGCAGGCTGCGCGCTTCAACGAGGAGCAGGTCCGTTCGATGGGACGGGACACCACTGGCGTGCGCGGCATGAACGTCTCGCAAAAGGGAAACGCGCTGCTGGCGATGGACGTCGCTCGCGACGATCAGGAGCTGCTGGTCGTCACCGAGAACGGCTACGGCAAGCGCACTCCGATCCCCGACTATCCGGTCAAGGGCCGCGGAACGATGGGCGTCAAGACGATCACGCTGACAGAGGACAAGGGCCAGCTTGCGGGCGCGCTCGTCGTGCGCGAGCATCAGGAGCTGGTGTTCATCTCCCAGAGCGGGATGGTCCAGCGAACCTCCGTCCGCGGCATCAACCGCTACGGCCGCGCCTCCCAGGGCGTGCGGGTGATGAACTTGCGCGAGGACGATCAGGTCAGCGCCGTCGCGCTCGTGGTCGAATCCGAAGCCGCGACGGCGGCGCCGGTGCTCGAGGACGAGTCGCCGCCGCCTGAGGCCGACGACAGCTAGCGCTAGCGTTTCGCGCCTGGCCCCGCGCGCACTGCGAACAGGCCGATGCCGTTCGCGACCGGTCGCTCCCCCGCCGGCGCGGGCACCAATCTGGGATCAACGTATCGAAACGAGGTGCCAGTGCGGCGGTGGCAGGACCCGCGAGGGGTGATGTCGCGACGGTTCGCTAAGCTGACGGATACCAGAGAAAGGAGGTGGTCCGCCTGTCTGACAGTTATTGCGGGACCCTGGAGGTGTCCGGCCGCTAGGTCGGAGGCTGACCCCGCTTAGCGGAGTCCCCCCGTGGCACCGTTGGGGTGGGCGCCGGAGCTAGTCCCACCGGCTGACCAGGCCCACTTCGATTCCAGGCAGCCAGATGTTCCCGAGGGGCGCCGTTGTCGACGGCGCCCCTCGAATTCTGGCGCCGTGATGGGCACGGCGGTTCGGGTGCGCGGCCGCTGGCAGGGTGGTAGATAACTGGCGTATAGACGTAGATATCTACCAACCTCAGCTCGCGTCCCCTCGCGTGCGTGGCCCCGAGCCGAAAACCCGTACCCGCAGCCGGGCGCCGGGCGGCGTACGCTTGCTGGATGTGTCGAAACATCCGCCCGCTCTACAACTTTGATCCGCCCGCCAGCGACCAGGAGGTGCGGGCCGCCGCGCTTCAGTATGTGAGGAAGATCAGCGGCTTCAACAAGCCCTCCCGGGCCAACGAGGAGGCGTTTGCTCGCGCCCTCGACTCGGTCGCGCGCGCCTCCCACGAGCTGCTCGCCGAGCTCCAGACCACAGCTGAGCCTAAGAATCGAGAAATCGAGGCGGTCAAGGCTCGCGCTCGCGCGGCGCAGCGCTACGCGGCATGAGGGCGGCCGACAGGCGGCCCGGGGCGGCCGCGTAGCCGCGCCGCTCTCGCACTCTCGCGCTGGCGCAAGTCGCCGCGTGCCGGCCGGCGAACCTGAGCGCCTCTACGCCGCCAGGTATGCCTTCCAGGAAGCCGGGATCGTAGGGCTCGCCACCTGAATGAAGACGCGTGGATTCGGCGTTCGCGGCTGCTTGAGAAGCCGCATGCCGACCTGGCGAGGGAGAGCGTCCCCTTTGCGCCGGTTGCACGGTGCGCAGGAGGCGACGATGTTGTCCCAGCTCGAGCCGCCGCCCTTTGATCGCGGGATCACGTGATCAACGGTCAGGTTTGCGCGAGCGCCGCAGTACTGACAGGTCCAGTCGTCGCGCGCGAAGACCGCCCTGCGGGTGATCTTGCGGCGGTGCGTATCGCGCGGGATGCGCACGTAGGTGACTAGGCGGATCACCATCGGCCTGGAGACCGTCCGGCTCGCTGAATGCAGCTCCCATCCCGCGTGCTCGACGATCTCCGCCTTCTCCTTGAGCAACAGAACAACCGCGCGACGGACGGTGCAGACGTTGATCGGTTCGTACGTCGCGTTCAATACGAGCACCCGGCCAACCTCGCGTCCGCGTCGCCGGTGCTCCGAAAGCGACGCGGACCCCGCCGGCGCTGGTGGTACCGAGGTGGGCATTTTGCTGGCGCCAGTGTACCGAGGGTTGGTGGTGCCTCAGCGACCCCCGGAGCCGCGCGTGCACCCGGCCGGGAGGCACCTCACGCTGCCGCCGGGAACGATCCCAGGACGCGTAATATCTCAACGTGCCCCCGCAGCGCTCTGAGCGCCTGCGCAACGTGGGGCTCGGTGTCTCGACCCTCGAGGTCGAGGAAGAACATGTAGCGGCCGAGACCCTGCTTGCGAGGCCGCGACTCGATCCGGGTCAGGTTGACCTCGCGCTCGGCAAACTCGGCCAGGCATCGCACGAGCCACCCGGGGGTCTCCGAGCCAAGGCCCCAGAAGACGATCGCGGTCTTCCAAGGCCCAAGTGTGGGTGTGGTGGCCGTAGCGTGGAGGCCGCGGGACGCAACCGGCCCGCCGGGCGGCGCCCCCGTAGGCGCCAGCCAGGCGAACCGGGTCTCATTGCCGGTCATGTCCTCCACCCCCGCGCGCAGCACCTGGCAGCCATAGCGCTCGGCCGCGAGACGGTTGCCGAGCGCCGCCCACGGGCCGTCGTGGTCGGCGACGATCCGTACCGCTTCTGCCGTTGAGCTGCCGGCCAGTACTCGAGCCTGCGGCAGCCGGGTGCGGATGAACCTGGCGCATTGAGCGTTGGCCTGCGGATGGGAGACGACCGCCTCGATCTCAGGCAGCTCGAGCGCGGTGCGGGCGATCAGGCAGTGGCGGATCGGGTGGACCACTTCCCCGACGATCGCCACGTCCTCGGTCTCGATCGCGAGCGTGTCGAGAGTCGCGTTCACCGAGCCCTCGAGCGAGTTCTCGATCGGCACCAGCGCGCGCTCGACCAGGCCGGCGTGGACGCTCATCACCGTGTCGTAGATCGTCGGGAACGGGAGCAGCTCCAGCTCGAGCCCGCGCGTCGCATCGATCAAGGCCTCCTGGGTGAAGGTCCCCTCCGGGCCGAAGTAACCGACGCGCAAGGCCGAGGGCTCGTCGCTAGGTGGACTGCGAGCGCCCGCGGTTGTCCTCGAGCGCCACGCGAATCGCCTCGTCCTCCTCCGGCGAGAGCTCGAGCTCGGGCTGCCCGTCGCGTACCTCCTTGGCGTACACCCGAGCCTGGTCGCGGTGGTGGATCGAGGACACGACGATGCCCGAGCAGGTCGCGTCGAGTAACGCGATTGAGGTCGACCGCTCTCCTGACATCTCTCCGTAGGCGTCGTATCGGATCAGCGACCGGTAGGCCATGGTGTGATCGAGACGCTGCTCGGTGGCGCGGACGCGATCGTCGAGGTGCGCCGCAGCGTCTTCCACGTATTGGTGCAGCTGCTCAAATTGCGCCTGCAGTCCCGCGGCGTGGGCCACCAGGTCCTCCTTGCGGCCGCCGAGCACCGTCAACTGATCGGCGCGAACGCGGCGTAGCCTGAGCGCCAACCCGATGCTCGTGACGAGCGCCACGACCGCGACGGCTCCGGCGGCGATCGCGACGATGCCGGCCGTGCTGTTCAGGTCATGCACCCGGGGAAGGATAACTCCGGTAGCTTCGCGGGACGCGGGCAGGGGAAGGTGGCCGAGGCCGCTCGCGTGAGAACCAGCGCCTACTGGAAGGTCACTGGGAACGACAGCGAGTTGTTCGACACGTTGGTCTCCCCGGGCACCTTCTCGACGGTCGCGGTGACGGTATAGGTTCCGGCCGGCGGCGCGGAGCTCAGCGTGACCTGTCCGGTGGTCGACTGGCCGGCAACAGTCTGGGGGACCACGGTCTGCCCGCTGATCGAGGTGCCGCTGATCGTGACCTTGAGGACCACTTTGGTCTCGTTGTTTTGGCCCCCGTTGGTGAAATGCAGCGTGAAGGTGGGCGGGGGGCTCGCCGGAAGCGTGTTAGTCGATCCTGTCTGGAGCGTGGTGCCGCCGACGCTGACCGAGTTGAGCGCGTGGCCATGGCTGCCGGACTCCACCTTGCCGCCGGTGGTGGAGGGAGCTGAGGCGTTCAGTTGCGAGGCGACGTAAGTGGGGCTCAACCAGGAGAGGCTGGGAAGGAATTGGCTGCTCTGAATCGTTTCCCCGTTTGCGCCGACGGCGATCCCGGCGGCGTGCAGCGCGTTCGCGATCAGCGGCGCCGAGTAGAACGTGTAGACGACGTCGGAGGCGTAGAAGTGCGCCATGTCCGCGGCGATCGAGTTCAGCGCGTCCTTATTCGCCGTATTGCCGAGCGCCGGTTGGATCTGGTTGGCGATGTCCGCGATCGCGTCCGTACGCATCTCCAATGACAGCAGGAGATTCTGCTGCGCGCTCTTCATCTGGTCGGGAACGCTCAGATGACGGGCATGCTCCAGCTGATCATCGGCCTGCACCCGGGTTTGGTTGATCTGGTCCTGAAGGGTCGTGGCGCCTCCCGATCCTCCGCGGCTGGTCAGCTGGTTGAACAGCGTGGTGGAGGTCTGGTTTGACTGCTGCAGCAGCGAGGCGACGTTGTTGTTGTAGGTTCGAAGCGCGCTGTTGCGCTGGCTCACCTGACAGCTGTGCACGCCAAGCGCGATCAACACGATCGCTGCCAAGAGCACGACCACGGCGACGGCGCGCCGCATGAAGATGGCCTGTTGATCGGCTGGCCTGCGGCGACGGCTGCGGGTGCCGCTGCGGCCACGCGGTGTTGTCGGGGGCTCCTCAGCCTCGTCGAAGAACGACAAGTCCACTACTCCTTGCGGGGTCCGTAACCCTCAGTATGACCGGCCGATCGGCGTGAGGATCGGCCCCGGGCGAAACTGGCCCGCCGTACCCTGTGCGGGATCGACCTGGCGGCGACCACGGCTATCGGGGCGCGAATCGGAAAAGCCGCGCAGGGACCAGGCAGTCGGCGTTGAAAAGGCCACCAGATGAGCGCGAGCCAGTTGCCCACGGTGCGGCGGGCGCGAACGCGAGCTCGCCGCACCCGGATCTCAGGCGGCCAAGAGGCGCTCGTGCTCAGCCGCTACCGACTGCAGCGGCGTCTGGGCGCGGGCGGCTGCGGGACCGTCTGGCAGGCTCGAGACGAGCGCCTCGAACGCGAGGTGGCGGTCAAGATCGTTCCCAGAGAGCGCGTCGTCGGCGGGAGGTTCGAGCGCGAGGCTCGCGTGGCCGCGAGGCTGCTGCACCCCGGGATCGTGACGCTCTACGAGGCGGTGATCGACGACCAGGGCGCCTACCTCGTCTCCGAACTCGTCCGGGGACATACGCTCGGCGAGTTGCTTCAGACCGGCAGGCTGTCGGATCGCGACATCGCGGCGATCGGGATCGCTCTCTGCGATGCGCTTGCGCATGCGCACGCGGAGGGCGTCGTCCACCGCGACGTCAAACCGGCCAACGTCCTCGTGCCGAGCGATCCGTCGACGCCCGCGCAGATCGCGAGGCTGACGGACTTCGGCGTAGCGCGCGTTGTGGGCGGCGACTCGCTCACTCGCAGCGGTGATGTCATCGGGACGGCCGCGTACATGGCACCCGAGCAGGCGGAGGGGCGTGAGGCGGGCCCTCCCGCGGACGTCTACGCCCTGGCGCTGGTGATCTACGAGGCGCTTACCGGGGTCAACCCGTGGCGCAGCGTCGCGGCCGGAGAAAGAGCCCGCCGGCTGGGAGCTCACCTGCCGCCGCTTCGCCGCCAGCGCCGAGGGCTTCCGCGCGAGCTCGGGCGCGGCATCGATCTGGCGCTGCGCCCGCGAGCCCGCGAGCGCGGCACGATCGAGGAGCTGCGCAGGGCGCTATCGGACTCGCGCGAGCAGCTCGATGACACGCCGGGGGTGGTCGCAAGTCCCTGGCAGAGGCTGACGGATCTGCGGGCCGCGCAGCTGCGAGTCGGACGACGCGAGTGGCATCAGGACACGGAGGAGCTCGACGAGGCGCCCGCCGCGCGCGCTCTAACCCAACCTGCGTGGCCTGCCCGCGCGGCGGCCGCCGCAGCCACCGCCATGCTGACCGCGTGGCTGGCGGCCCATTTGCTGGTCCCGTTCCAGTTCACGCCCGCCGCTGCCGGGTTGCTCGCGGGCGGCCTGGTGTTGGCCCTGCCACGCGCCGGGTGGTTGACCGTCGCTGCCCTGCTCGCGTGCGGAGCGGCGCTGCAGCAGCATCCGGGTGGCGCGGCGGTGATCCTGATCGGCGCATTGGTCCCAGTGCTGTTGACGGCGCGCACGGCGACCGACTGGCCACTCGCCGGTGTCGCTCCCGGCTTGAGCGTGATCGGTCTCGGAGGGGCATGGCCGGCGCTTGCGGGACGAGCGAGAGGCGCGTGGCGGCGAGCTGCGCTGGGTGCGACAGGCTGGATATGGCTGGTGCTGGCTACCCCGCTCACCGGCCCCACGCCGTATCTCCACCCCAGCCCCAGCATCCCGGTGCCGCAAGTCTGGACCGGGTCGCTGCAGTCGGCGCTGCGCGACGTGATCTGGCCGCTGTTGAGCTCAGGCGTCCTGCTTGGAGCGGCTGTTTGGGCACTCGCCGCGCTGACGCTCCCGTGGGCCGTGCGACGGCGGGTGCTAACGCTGGATCTCGTTCGCGTGATCCTGTGGTCCGCCGTCGTGTGGTTGGCGACAGTCGCAGTAGTCCGCTACACGCACGTCCTCGGAACGTCCGCGGTCGCGTTGATCGGGGCGCTGGCGGGCGGCTCGGCGGCGCTCGCGCCTTGGATCCGTGGGGCCCCTGGTCTGCGCTTGGAGTCGGCGAGCCTATGAGGTGCTCGTCCCGCCGGAATGCGGTGCGACATCGCAACGGCTGAGAACGAGCGAACGCGACTCGCGTAGCATGGGACCGCCCATGAGCCTGTAGACACCTCGATCAAGGTGAGCACGGTCGGGGCCAAGCCATGAGTGTGCTCAGAAGCCTCGAGAACAAGATTGCCGGCCTCGTCGAGGGCACGTTCAGCCGTGCTTTCAGATCTGAAGTGCGCCCGGTCGAGATCGCCCGCAAGCTGGCGCGCGAGATGGAGGAACACAAATCGTTCTCAGTGAGAAGGACTTACGTGCCCAGTGAGTACCGCGTGTTCCTGTCGCCTCGCGATCGGGAGCGATTTGCCGGCTACGAAGATGCCCTGGTGGTCGAGCTGTCCGGATACCTGCTCGAGTACGCTCGCCGCGAGAAGCTCTCGTTGACGGTGCGCCCGGTGATCGAGTTCGAGACCGATGACCGTCTACGTCTGGGCCAGTTCGGAATCCAAACGGCCGCAGTGCACTCTCCCGAGCCGCCGCCCGAGGTGCCGGAGGAAGGCGGCCGGACGCTGATCTACGGATCGGCTGAGCGGATATCCGAGCCGCTCGAGGAACGCGCTCATGTCCGTCAGGAGCGAGCCCTACTGTTGGTTGATGGCAAGCGCCTGGTGGTCGGTCCGGCGGGTGCAACGATCGGGCGGAGCCGTCAATGCGATGTGGTGCTCGATGACCCGAACGTCTCACGCCAGCATGCGGAGATCCGCCCTCGGGGCGGCTCTTGGGTGTTGACCGATCTGGGCTCGACTAACGGATCCGTGCTCAACGGTCGAAGGATCGAAGGACCCGAAGTGATCAAGGCAGGTGACGCGATCGAGCTCGGCACCTCCGCGATCACGTTCGAGCTGGAATGAGCAGATGCTCGAGCCCGTCTCGGTAGGCCTCAAGTTCGGCTTTCTCGCCGTCTTGTATCTGTTCCTCATGTGGGTCGCGTGGAGCGCGCTGCGCGACATGCGGCGGAGCACACGGTCCGGCGGCAGGCGGGAAGCGCCAGCGGACTCCCAGGCACCACCCACGGACGCGACCGGGATGTACGCGGCATCGGATGGGGTCGGGGGTGTGGAGGACGAGTTCGAGCCACGGCTGCTGGTCGAGCAGGCGGCCGGCCACGAGCCCGGGGTCGCTTACGACCTCGCCCGCGGCGCTACCCTCGGGCGCGGAGATGTCGAGATCCGGCTCGACGATCCGTTCGCCTCATCCCGTCATGCTCGAATCTCGACGCAAGGTCACTTGGTCGTAATCGAAGATCTGGGGTCCACTAACGGCACTTATCTGAACGAACAGCCGCTGACCGGGCCGCAGCCGCTGCATGACGGCGACCGCATCCGCATCGGCGACAGCGAGTTCTCCTACCTCCAATGACAGACGCTCATGCTCGTCGCCGTCGAAACGATTGCCAAGACTGACACCGGGCGCCAGCGCCGGGACAACGAGGACTCCGTGTTTGCCCGCGCGCCGGTATTCGTGGTCGCCGATGGGATGGGTGGGGCCCAGGCCGGCGAGGTCGCGTCGCACATCGCGACCGAGGCGTTCCGGCAGGGACTCCCCGACGGCGGCTCACCCGAAGAACGGCTTGCTGACCGGGCGCGGGAGGCCAACCGTCGGATCTATGAGCTGTCCCGGACCCAGCACGAGCGCGCCGGGATGGGCACCACCCTGACCGCCGCCTACCTCGACGATGCACACGTCGTCATTGCCCACGTCGGTGACAGCCGCGCGTACCTGTTCCGAGATGGGGCGCTCACCCGGCTGACGCAGGATCACTCGCTGGTCGACGAGCTCGTCCGACGCGGCAAGCTGACCGAGGCACAAGCGGCCGAGCACCCACAGCGATCGATCATCACGCGAGCGCTCGGGCCCGAGCCGACTGTCGACGTCGACACTTGGACATATCCGGCCACGGCTGGCGACATCGTGTTGCTCTGCAGCGACGGGCTCACCTCGATGGTCTCCGAGGAACGGATGTCGGCTGTGCTCCACACGGCGCGGACGCTCGAGCAGGCAGCCGATGAACTGATTGCCGATGCCAACGACGCCGGCGGCCGGGACAACATCACGGTTGTTCTGTTCAGGCTGGAGGACGTGGCCGCCCCCGAATTGCGCGGCGATGCGGCGATGGTCGGGGCCTCGGCACCGGAAGCGGCGGAGGTACCGACGGCGCGCCACAGCGGAGCCGCCTCCCGCGTCAGCACCGCGCCGCCGCGGGTGCGCGTGCCCCTGGCCCGCAAGCAAGGCAGGCCGCAAGCGCCGGCCGTCCCGCCAAGGCGCACGAGCGGGCGCTGGGTCAAGGCGCTCGCGGCGCTGCTGGCTGTGGTGATCGTTCTCGGGTTGATCGGAGCAGGCGGCTATCTGGCGACGCGGCAGCTGTACTTCATCGGCACCGACTCGCAAGGAATCGTCACTATCTACCGCGGCCTGCCCTACGAGCTGCCGGCGGGCATCCGGCTGTATGAGACGTACTACATCTCCGGAGTACCAGCCGCGCTGGTGCCCGCGGATCGGCGCTCGGCGTTGTTCAACAACGACCTGCGCTCGCAGGCCGACGCTTCAACGCTGGTGCGCGAGCTAGAACTTGGGCAGGTGTCGAAGTGATGGCCTGTGGCGAGGGCGGCGCTTCGCGGTGAGGGCCCGCAATCGTGAGTTGATCGGCCTGATCCCAGCCTCGCTGCTGGTGACGGCCGGATTCGCGGGCGTGTTCATCCAGCGCTCGAACGCGTTGTCGAACATCTCGCTGACTTACGGCGCGATTTTCCTTGGACTGTGCCTGGCCGGACACGTCTTCATCCGAATCACGCTGCCCCATGCCGACCCGTACATGTTCCCGCTGGTCGCGGTGCTCGCCAGCTTCGGGCTGGTGATGGTCTACAGGATCGACTCGACGCTGGCGCGCCAGCAGGCGCAGTGGTTCGTGCTCGGGCTGATCCTGTTCGCCGCGACGATCATCGTGTTTCGCGACTACCGCAAGCTCGAGCGCTACCGCTACACGATCGTGTTCATCTCATTGGGGTTGATGGTGCTGCCGCGCCTGCCGGTAATCGGCTACCAAGCAAACGGCGCCTACCTCGGGGTTCGGATCCCAGGGCTGTTCGTCTTCCAACCACCCGAGTTCGCGAAGATCGGACTGGTCATATTCCTCGCGAGCTACCTGCGCGATACGCGTCAGGTGCTGGTGATCGGGGCGCGCCGAGTGCTGGGCGTGACGATCCCGCCGATCAAACAATTCGGACCGGTGGTCGTGATCTGGGGCCTGGCAATGGGGATCCTGGTCGTGCTCAGCGACATCGGCTCCTCGGTGATGTTCTACGGAGCGCTGCTGGCGATGCTGTACGTGGCCACCAACAGAGTCTCGTTTGTGGCGGTGGGAGTGCTCGCGGCAGGGATTGGCTTCTGGTTTTTGGGAACGCACATTCCACATGTTCACGCCCGCGTTGAGTCATGGCTGCATCCGTTCGACAAACAGCTTTACGGCGCTGCTCTCGGTTCCTATCAGCTGGCCAACTCGCTGTTCGCCCAGGCCGCCGGTGGCATGTTCGGACAGGGCTTCGGGCAGGCGACGTTGACGTTCCCGGGCGGTGGGCCGCTGCTGCCGTTCCCGCAGACGGACATGATCTACGCGGTGATCACCGATGAGCTCGGCTTGTTCGGAGCTACCGCGGTGCTGCTGACTTATTTGATCTTCGTCTGGCGGGGCTTCAAGACCGCGCTACTCGCGCGTGATTCCTTCTCCAAGCTGATGGTTACGGGGTTGACATCGATGTTCGCGCTACAGGTGTTCGTGATCGTCGGCGGAGTTACGCGCGTGATTCCACTGACCGGCGTCACGCTGCCGTTCATCTCCTATGGGGGATCCTCGATCGTCGCCAACTTCGTCCTGCTGGCGCTGTTGTTGCTGGTTTCCGATCGCGCGCGGAGGCCGCAGTGAACCCCGCGATCGTTCGGCTGTTTGCCGTCGTGGTGGGGCTGTTCGCGGTGCTGATCCTGTTCACCTCGCGCTGGACGGTGCTCGACGCCTCCTCGCTCAACAGCAACTCGCTCAACGCAAGACCCCTGATCGATGATCTCCGGACCGACCGCGGGCGGATCCTCGCGGGTGACGGCACCGTCCTCGCGGAGTCGGTGCCGGCCGCGGCGGGTACTTGGAGCCGCTACTACCCCACGCGCCAAGTATTCGCTCAGCCCGTCGGCTACCTGCGCGCGATCGAAGGCCGGGCGGCGGGACTCGAGCTCTCGCGCTCCTCGGCGCTTCGCGGCCTGCAGACCGGGCTTGGCTCGATCTTCGGACAGCTCAGTTCGCACAGGGTCGGGGACGACGTGTACACGAGCCTCGATCCGAAGGCGACGCAGGTAGCGGTTTCGCAGCTCGCCGGCCGCAGTGGCTCCGTGGTGGCGCTGGATCCCCGCACCGGCGCGATCAAGGTGATGTATGCCAATCCGTCTTACGACAGTAACCAGATCAGTTCACTCGGGCCCGGACAGTCGTTCTTCAACGACTCCACGCAAGCAGGATGGCCGCCGGGCTCGACGTTCAAGGTCGTGACCGCGGCCGCCGCGATCGACAGCGGCAAGTACACGCCGTCCTCGGTTGTCAACGGCAACTCGCCGAAACAGATCTCGGGAGTGCCGCTGTCCAATGACAACAATCAGAGCTTCGGGCCGATTGATTTGACGACCGCTCTCACCTACTCCGTCAATACAGTCTGGGCCCAGGTCGCGGAGTCGTTGGGTCGCGCCACGATGACCAAGTACATGGAGCGGTTCGGGTTCTACAAGAAGCCCCCGCTCGACTATCCGGCATTTCAGCTGAGCGCAAGCAGGCCGTACTCGAGCACCGGCAAGCCGTACGCGCCCGGGAGCCCGAATGAGGACATCGGACGGATCGGGATCGGCCAGGGAGGCCTGCAGGTCACACCGCTGCAGATGGCGATGGTGGCGGCGGCGGTCGCCAACGGTGGGAAGCTGATGGTGCCGCACCTGACCAGCCGCATCGTGGACCCGGACGGTCGAACGCTACAAACGATCAAACCGACCGTCTATAACCAGGTAATGAAGCCCTCGACGGCACAGGACCTGACGCAGATGATGAAGAAGGTTGTCGAGGAAGGAACCGGAACGCCGGCGCAGCTGGGCGGGATCAGCGTGGCGGGAAAGACCGGCACCGCCTCGATTGGGCTTTCGGGATCGAACCTGACCCAGCCGTGGTTCATCGGGTTCGCGCCGGCCGAGAATCCGCAAGTCGCCGTGGCGGTCACGATCGCGCAGACTCAGGGCGGCTTTGGGGGGACGGTTGCGGCGCCGATCGCGAGCGCGGTGATTCAAACGCTACTTTCGGAGGGAAGCTGATCGGTGGCTGAGATAGCCTCCGGAACGCTCGTCGACGGTCGCTACAAGGTGATCTCACGGCTGGGTAGCGGGGGGATGGCGGACGTCTATCTGGCCGAGGACCAGCAGCTCGGCCGCAAGGTCGCGCTCAAGTTGCTGCACCGCCGGTTCGCCGAGGACCCAGGGTTCGTCGAGCGCTTCCGCCGGGAGGCCCAGGCCGCCGCGGGGCTTCAGCATCCCAACGTGGTGGGCGTCTACGACCGTGGTGCCTACGACGGCACCTACTACATCGCGATGGAGTACCTCCCGGGACAGTCGCTCAAGCAGCTGATCCGGCAAGAGGCGCCGATCGACCCGGTGCGCGCGATCGACATCACGGTTCAGATCCTGAAGGCAGCCAGGTTCGCGCACCGGCGCGGCATCATTCACCGCGATCTAAAGCCGCACAACGTGATCGTCGACGACAGCGGGCATGCGAAGGTCACGGACTTCGGGATCGCCCGGGCGGGCGCCTCGGACATGACAGAGACCGGCTCGATCATGGGCACCGCTCAATACCTCTCTCCCGAGCAGGCCCAGGGCCACGCTGTCAGCGCTGGTTCTGACCTCTATTCGATCGGCGTGGTCCTGTATGAGTTGCTCACCGGGCGGGTGCCGTTCGATGCCGAGGCCGCGGTCACGATCGCGCTCAAACACGTCTCCGAATCGCCGCGGCCACCGAGCTCGCTCAACCCGAGCGCGCCGCCCGAGCTCGAGCAGGTGGTCCTGTGGGCGCTCAACAAGGATCCGGCCGACCGGCCCACGGACGCAGATCAGTTCGTCGCGGTGCTCGAGCAGGCCAGAGCCGCGATCATCGCCCGCCAGCGTGGCCAGCGCACTACGAGCTTCGCGGCGCTGGCTGCGGTCGGGGCTCCCGCCGCTGGGGCGGTAGGAGCGATGGCGGCGAGCTCCACGGCGGAGGCGGCCGCGCCCGAGGACGCGCGCTACAACGGCGACGGCGCCGGCTCTACTCAGCCGCCGCTGTCGCCCGAGTACCGGCGCCGCCGCCGGTGGCCGTGGGTCGCGGCGATCGTCGTGCTGCTGCTCGCGGGCGGAGGGGCGGCGGGCTACCTGTTGACGCGGCCGGTGACCAAGATAATTCCCACGGTGGTGCTGGAGAACGCCGGCACCGCGCAGGCGCGGATCGAGAACGCGGGCTTGACTCCTACTCTCAACTACCTCACCGACAGTCACCCGGCGGGAACAGTGATCCGCCAGGATCCGCTCGGAGGAGCGAAGGTCAAGGAAGGATCAATCGTCGCCCTGACCGTGTCCCAAGGCCCGGGCAACACCACCGTCCCGCCGGTCTACGGCCTCTCCAAACACGCTGCGGAGGAAGCGATCGCCAAGGCTCACCTGAAGGTGACCGGGTTGCAGTCGCAATCATCGCAGGCGATCCCGGATGGTGATGCGGTCGGGACCGATCCGCAGGCGGGCACTCAATATCCGGTGGGGGGTGGCGTGACCTTGATCCTTTCCTCCGGGTCGCCGCTGGTGACGGTGCCCGACGTGACCAACCTTACTGAGGCCGACGCGAAGAACACGCTCGAGAACAGAGGCTTTGTGGTTGACACCAGCAGGCAGCCATCGAGCACTGTTCCGGCGGGAAGCGTGATCAGCCAGGCCCCCTCGGGTGGCTCGAGCGAGCCCTCCGGCTCGATCGTGACGATTGTCGTTGCGACGACGCCGCCGCCGACCACGCCGCCGCCGACCACCGCAGCCGTCCCCAACGTCGGCGGCGAGAGCGAAGCGGCCGCCACCAACGCGTTGACCTCGGCTGGTTTCCAGATCACGGTTCAGACGCAGAGCACGAGCCAGCAAAACAAGGATGGAATCGTTCTCTCCCAGAACCCGGGTGGCGGCACGAGCGCCAAGCAGGGGACCACTGTGAGGGTCGTGGTCGGCAAGTTTGTCCAGTCGACCTCTAGCTCGACGCCGACCTCCACAACTACGACCTCGAAGAGCTCGACCTCAACGCGGAGCACTTCGAGAAGCACGACGACCACGACGTGAGCGGGCTTCGAGTCGCCGTGCTGAGCGGTGGCCGCTCCTCTGAGCACGAGGTCTCGGTGGCCTCGGGCGAGTCGGTTCGCGCGGGACTCGAGGAGGCGGGGCACGCCCCGATCGCGATCGAAATCACCCGCGATGGGATCTGGCGCCGCGACGGGAAAGAGCTCTCGCTCCGCCCCGGTAGAGGGCTCGATGGTGTCGACGTCGTGTTCCCGGTGCTACACGGCCCGTTCGGAGAGGACGGCACCCTGCAGGGCCTGCTCGAGTGCCTGGACGTCCCTTACGTCGGCGCCGGCGTGCTCGCTTCGGCGCTGTGCATGGACAAGCTCGTGTTCAAGGAGCTGATGGGCGCCGCCGGGGTCGGTCAAGTCAGCTACCTGGCCGTCCGGATCGAGGATTACCGGTCATCCAGCGAGCGTGAGCTCGAGAAGCTGACCACGCTAGGACTGCCGGTGTTCGTCAAGCCGGCGCGCCTCGGCTCCTCCGTTGGGATCGCTCGCGTCGCAAGCGCCAAGCAGCTACCGGTCGCGCTCGAGCAAGCGTTCGAGCATGACCCACTGGTGATCGTCGAAGCGGCCGCCAGCGGACGCGAGGTCGAGTGCTCTGTGCTCGGCAACGGCGATCCGATCGCCTCCGAGCCGGGAGAGATCTTGCTCGCCGGCGGCGAGGCCGGCTGGTACGACTATGAAGCGAAGTACACGCCCGGGGGAATGGAGCTGATCGTGCCCGCGCGTGTCCCAGCGCTGGTGCGAGAGCGAGTCAGGGAGCTCGCGGTGGCGACCTTCCGGATCACCGGTTGTCGCGGGCTTGCCCGCGTCGACTTCTTCGTCGTCGGCGAGCAGGTGCTGGTCAACGAGCTCAACACGATGCCTGGCTTCACCAGGACGAGCGTCTACGGATCGCTGTTTGAGGCGAGCGGAGTCCCATACCCGGAGCTGCTGGATCGGCTGGTCCGGCTGGGGCTCGAGCGACACGCCGCGGAGCGCCGCTACAGCTTTTGAGCTACGAGTATTTGTAGAGCGTGATCTCGGCGATCGCGAGCGTCTCACGGCCGCCGAGGCTGGTTATCCAAACGAGGTAGTAGCGATACCGGGAACTGCCACTTGTGAGGGGGATCGCCTGCTTGTCTGCCGCGATCGAGGTCGAAGCCGAGACCTGAGTCCAGCCGGGATCGGGCCACTGCAGCGGCGGGGCGTTGTCGCGCGCGTAGACCGTCACCGTGAAGCCGGGGGTGTCGGTGAGGATTTGTAGAACGCTCGCGGTAGTCCCGGGGTTCGCGTCGACGTAGATTCCGGTCCCCGCCTTATCCAGCTTGCGGTCGTAGTACATCTGGGTGTGCCAGTAAGTGTTGGGATCGTTGTCGATCGCCAGTGACGCGTCCGGATGCTCATCACTCGGGGTGCCGAGCGGATTGAACCCCTGAGCGCACGAGCCGCAAAGCGTGATCTGTGAGAGCGAACGTGCGGGCGCGGTGACTGCCAGCCTGCCGGTCCCATGATGCGCTCGGGTGATCAGCCACGCTGCGCCCCCGCCGACCGCCGCCAGCACCAGCACCAGCGCAAGCAGCGCCATCAGGCGGTGACGGACGCGGAATGGCACTCGCTGCTGCTTGCCCGCTGGAAGCGTTCGCAACACGCTGGTGACCTCTCCAGTCGCACTGCCCGCGCGGGCGGTCTCGATCGCAAGCACGTCCTCGAGGTCGGCGATCAGCTCGGCGTCATCAGCGTAGCGGTCCTCCAGACGCTTGGCGGTCGCGTTGTCCACGACCGCGGCGAGAGCCGCCGAGACTTCCGATCGCGCTGCCTGTACGTCGGGCAAGTCCTCGCGGACGTGCTTCATCGCCACGGCCACCTGGCTCTCGCCCTTGAACGGAACGTCGCCGATCAGCATCTCGTACAGCACCACGCCGAGCGAGTACAGGTCCGATTGCCCGGTTACCGCCGATCCCAGCGCCTGCTCCGGGGAGACGTAATCGGTTGTACCGAGCACGCGGCCGTCCGCGGTCAGTCCCTCCTCATCGAGCGTCCGGGCAATCCCGAAGTCGGTGACCTTCGCGGAGCCCTCCTCATCGATCAAGACGTTCTGCGGCTTCACGTCGCGATGCACGATGTGGCGCGCGTGCGCAGCCCCAAGCGCGCGTGCGATCTCGATCGCGTATGCCACCGCCTCGGCGATTGGCAGCCGCCCCATCCGGCGGATGCGCTCCTTGAGCGTCTCGCCCTCGACGTATTCGAACACGATGTATGGCCGGCCCTCGTCTTCGCCCGCGTCGATCACGCCCACGATGTGGGGATGCGATAGCTGCGCGACCCATCGGGCCTCGCGCCGGAAGCGCTCGAGCTGGTCGGAGTCGGTCGCGACCTCGCGGTTCATCAGCTTGACCGCTACCTGCCGCTGGAGCGTCTCATCGAGCGCGCGATAAACGGTCGACATCCCACCCGAGCCGATCCGGGCCTCCAACCGGTATCGGCCATTCAGCTTGGTGCCGAGCAGGATGCTCATCTGCTTGTCTCTATTTTGCGGCACGCCTGGATGACAACACCCGCCCCTAACACCGCCGACATTAAAACCGAGCCCGGATGCCCTAGGGAGGCCATGTGAGCGCCGTCGAGGTCTCCTACTACACGGATCCCTGCTGCCCATGGTCCTGGGCGCTTGAAGCCTCCTTGCGCAGGCTCGAGCGCGAGTTCGGCCCCCAGCTTCGGTTCAACTTTGTGATGAGCGGGATGGCGCGCGAGTTCGCCGCGCCGTTGACGATGGTGAGCGAGGCGCTCGACGCCGGAGCTGCAAGCGGGATGCCAGTCGATCCGCGGCTGTGGCTGGACGATCCCCCGCGCAGCTCGCACCCGGCGTGCATTGCCGTCAAGGCCGCGGCGGAGCAGGGCGACCCGGCGCCGTATCTGAGGCGGTTGCGCGAGGGGCTGATGTGCCGACGGCGTCGGCTCGATGGAGCCACCGCGCTGATCGAAGAGGCTCGTGCGGCCGGAGGCCTGAGCGTCGATCGCTTTCGCATCGATCTCGGCTCGCACGCGATCCTCGAGGCCTTCGCGCTTGACCTGGAGCGGGCGAGGGCCGCAGCGCAGCGGCAAGGATCCACCGGGGGCGACCGCGTGACGTTGCCATCGCTCGAGTTCCGCGGTAGCGACGACGACGTGCAAGGCGTGTACGGGGCTGCGGGCTATGAGTCTTACCGCCAAGCCGCGCTCGCCGCGGGCGCGGAACCGCCGGACTCGCCGCCGCCGTCGATCGAGCAAGCACTCGCCCGCTTCGGAACGATGTCGACCGCCGAGGTCGCGGTGGTCTGCGAGCTGCCTGGGCCTCGCGCTCCCGCCGAGCTCTGGCGGCTGGCGACCGAGTGGAAGGTCAAGCCCGAACGGGTGGGCAGCGGCGAGCTGTGGACGCTGGCGTGAGGTCACCGAGCGGCGCGCAGCTTCCCGGTCACGATGCCCGCCAGCACAGCTCTGTAAATCGCGTATGGCCACAACGAGCGACCGCGTTCCGCGTGGCGAATCAAGCATCCGCAGGCGAGCGTTGAGGCGAATGCCGCGCTCGCCCCAACCGCGAACGGAATCCGCGCTGTCGCAGGCAGCCCGCGCGCATGCAGCCGCAGGCCCTTGAGCAGCGTAGCGCCGGCGATCACCGGCAGCCCCACGTGGCGCGACAGACGGCTCGCGTCCCCGCGCTGGAAGCGCCGCGCGCGGGCGGCCACGAGCGTGGCGCCGTTTCGCGAGACCCCCGGGATCAGCGCGCAGGTCTGAGCGAGCCCGAGCCAGACGCCGTCGACCGGCGCGGCTTCCTCGTAGCGACGTATCTGGGCGGCCAGGTCGGCGCTCCCCATCGCTAACGCTCCCGCCACGAGCCCCGCCGCGATCGTCGAGGGTGTACCAAGATGGCGCTCGATCGCTCGCTCGAACGCGTACCCCGCGATCGCCGGCGGGATGCACGCGAGCGCGAACACCGCGAGCAACCGGCTGTCCAGGCCGTGCAGCGACTCGCGCACTTCGGCGCGCAACGTGATCAGCAGCGCCGCCGCGGTACCGGCGTGGAGAGCGACCTCGAACGACTTACGCAGCTCGGGGTCGAGTCCGGCGTAGCGCCACCCACACAGCCACGGCACGATTTCGACGTGGCCTGAGGAAGAGATCGGCAACAGCTCTGCCGGTCCATGAAGCGCGCCGAGTGCGAGCGCCTGGCCAGTCGGAAGCTGGGTGGCGGGCCGGTCAGGAAGCCACATCGGTCGCCCGGTCGCCGCTGCCGCTTCGCGAGCGCCGGACGATCAAGTAGGCGATCGCCGCGATGACGATCGCCGCGCCGACGTAGTCGGCGTACTGGAGGTTGTGGCGCCAGTGCTGCCAGTCGCTGCCGACCTCCCGGCCGAGAACGCCGAGGAACCCGATCCAGATGACCGAGCCGACGGCGACCATCGCAATGAACCGCAGGTACGGCATCCTCGCGACGCCCGCGGCGTAGGGGAACGCGGCCCGTACGAAGGGAATCAGCCGCGATACAAGCACGGCCGGCGCGCCGTAGCGCTCAAACCATCTGTGCGCTCGATCGAGGCGCGCAGTGCTCATGTGCAGCTTTCCGCCTTGGCGCTCGAACAGCTCCCGGCTGCCGAAGTAGCCGATCGCGTACGCGACCGAGGCGCCGAGCATGTCACCGAGTACTCCCGCGAGGATGATCCCGATCAGGGTGAGGTGACCGTCGTAGACGTTGAACCCCGCAAACAGCATCGTCGGCTCGGTCCCGGGCCCGCCGATCACGCTCGAGCTCAACGTGAGCGCGAATACTCCGGCCAGGCCGATATCCCGGATCACGTGAGTGGCGAGCGTTGCCAGCGAGTCGGTGACGGAAGCGGCGAGCAGCAAGCGGCCAAGCGTACCGTGAGGCGCTCGGGACGCATGGGCCGCCCGATTAGTGTTTTCTCACGACCATGGCGGTTGCTCTGTTTGACCCCGACACTTCGCTCGCGCCGCTGAAGGGGGCGATTCTCGGTCGGCTCGCTTCGGTCGTTGAACGTGGCGCTTACATACTGGGGCCGGAGGTGCAGGCATTCGAGTGCGAGCTGGCGGGATATCTGGGCGTGCGCCACGTGATCGGAGTGGGGAATGGCACCGATGCGATCACGATCGGGCTGCGAGCGCTCGGGGTGTCCGCCGGCGACGAGGTCGTGGTCCCCGCTTTTACCTTTTATGCGACCGCCGAGGCGGCGGTCACCGCCGGCGCGGTGCCCGTCTTCTGTGATGTCGATCCCGATACGCGCAACATCACCGCGGAGACCGTTCGCGCCGCTCTCAGCCCACGGACCAGAGCGATCGTCGCGGTCGATCTGTTTGGATTGCCAGCCCAGATCTCAGAGCTGCGCGAGTTTGGGCTCCCGGTGCTCGAGGACGCGGCGCAAGCCGCGGGCGCGAGCCTCGACGGCCGTCGGGCGGGCGCGCTGGCGGATCTCGCGACGTTATCGTTCTATCCCTCCAAGAACCTCGGCTGCTTCGGAGACGGAGGGGCGATCGCGACCGACGACGATCAGCTCGCCGAGCTGACCCGCGCACTCCGTTTTCACGGCTCGCGCGATAAACGCAACTTTCAGTACGTCGGCTACAACTCGCGGCTCGACGAACTGCAGGCGGCGATCCTCAGGGTGCTGCTGCCGGAGCTCGATCGCTGGTGCGACGGGCGGCGCACCGCCGCGGCGGCCTACGCCTCCGCCGGCCTCGGGCAGCATGTGCGCCTGCCCGCGGTTCCCGACGGCGCCAAGCCCGGGTGGCATCTGTACGTCGCCACCCACGAACGCGCCGATGCGCTGATCGCCCGCCTCGCCGAGCGCGGCGTCGGGGCGCGAGGGTATTACCGCACGCCGCTTCACCGTCAGTCCGCGATGGCTCCATACGTCGACCGCGCGGCGGCGCTGCCGGTGACCGAGGAGCTGGCCCGCACTAACCTCGCACTTCCGATGAGTCCTACGCTCGCGCGCGAGCAGGCCGAGGAAGTGGTCGCGGCGGTGGCCGCGGCAGCGCGCTCGTGAAGGTATGGGTCGATCTCACCAACTCTCCGCACGTTCTCGTGATGCGGCCGGTGATCGCGACGTTGCGCGAGCGCGGGCACGAGGTGCGAGTCACCGCAAGGGACTTTGCGCAGACACTCGAGCTCTGCCGGCGCTTCGGGATCGCCCACACCGCGATCGGACGCCACCGAGGCGGCAGCCTGGCGGCGAAGGCGCGCGGCTTGGCGGCCCGCTCGCGGGCGCTGACCGAATGGGCCGATGGTCGCGGCTTCGACCTCGCGCTCGGGCACGGCTCCAACGACATAACGGTCGCGGCCGCGCTGCTGCGGATCCCGTCCGCGACGATGTTCGACTACGAGTGGGCGACGGTCCAGCACAACGTCAACTGCCGGCTCGCGCGCGTCGTAGTCGTGCCCGAGGCGATTCCGCCCGAGCGCCTCTACCGGTACGGCGCCCGCGGCAAGGTCTGCGCTTACCCGGGTCTCAAGGAGGAGTACTACCTGGCGGACTTCGAGCCCGACCAGGCCGTTCTCACCGAGCTCGGGCTGGACCGCAAGCAGCCCCTGATCGTGGTCCGCACGCCGCCGGAGGTTTCGCTCTATCACCGCTTCGAAAACGACCTGTTCGCGGAGGTGCTCGCGAGGTTGCGTGGCGCACAGACGGTGGTTCTGCCGCGGACTCCCGAGCAGCGCGCGGAGCTCACCGGGGACGGAGGGTTCATCGTTCCTGCGCGGGCGGTCGATGCGCAGTCGCTGATCGCCTACGCCGACCTGGTCGTCTCAGCCGGGGGGACGATGAATCGGGAGGCGGCGGCGCTCGGCACGCCGGTGTTCACCGTGTTCGAGGGGCGGCTGGGAGCCGTCGACGAGCGTTTACTGTCCGAGGGCCGGCTGAGACGGCTGGCCGATCCGGATCAGCTGAGGGTCTTCAAACGCGCTGAGGTTTCCGCGGGAAGGGGCCGCATTCGGCGCGACCCCCGGCTGCTGGTCGATCTGCTGAGCAGCGGTTGACCCCGGGGTGACGCGCCCGCTGCGGTAAGGCGGTTGACAGGGCGCTCGCGAGGGTGGCTCGTCGCGACGCTGCCGCGGCGGCTAACCTACCGGGCACAACGACCGTGGGTGGGCGCCGAGTCCGGATCGCGTACCCCTTCCCACGCGCGGAAACGGCCGTCGTAGCACTGCTTTCGTCCACGAGAGCCTCTCCCGCAACGATCCAGCTGGCGAAATGACTGTCCAGGAAACCGAGAGACCGCCCCGCCGGCCGCTTGCGGCGCCGCGGGAGCGCTCGGCGGGCTCGCTGGCTCGCCATCACATCTGGTGGTTGGTCGCGGGCTTCGTTGTCGTTGTCTCGCTCGTGATCCTGCTCCTTGCCCGCGCGCGGCCCGGGTATGACCCATACGGGTGGCTCGTCTGGGGCTACCAGACGCTTCACCTGTCGCTGAACCTGGGCGGAGCCCCGTCGTGGAAGCCGCTCCCGTACATATTCACGGTGCCTTTTGGGCTGTTCGGCCACTACGCCCTGTGGCTGTGGATGGTCACGGCGGTCTCGATCTCGCTGGCGGGCCCGATCGTCGCCGGCCGGATCGCCTACCGACTGGTAGGGACCGCGAGGGGTCAGCGCTACCCGGCGATCGCCGCCGCGATTGTTGGGGGTCTCTCGGTGCTGGCGATCGAGGGCTATGCGCACTACATCCTCAGCGTCCAGTCCGATCCGGTGATCGTGACGCTGTGTCTCGCCGCGGTCGACTGTCATCTCTCGCGCAGGCCGCATTGGGCGTTCGGCCTCCTGGTGCTGGCTGCGCTCGGACGCCCGGAGACATGGCCGTTCCTCGGCATCTATTCGATCTGGGCGTGGCGTGAGCTTCCTCGCATGCGTCCACTGTTGTATGCCGGGCTCGCCCTGGTCCCGATCCTGTGGTTCGGGATCCCCACGATCACCAATCACCGGCCGTTGCTCGCCGGCGAGCTGGCCGAGCTCTCACCGCACGAGCTGCATCAGAACAAGATCGTGGGCACGGTTCAGCGGTTCCTCGATCTGCAGTTTCTGCCGATCAAACTGGCCGCGCTTGCGGCGGTTGCGATCGCCGGCTATCGTCGCGATCGGACCGTGCTCATCCTGGCCGGAGCCGGCGTGCTATGGGTGTTGATCGAGATCGCCTTCGTCCTGCACGGGTGGCCGGGAGTCCAGCGCTACATGTTCGAGCCGGCGGGCGTCGCAGCGGTTCTGGCAGGAGTGGCCGTCGGCTGGATCTTGCAGGCAGCGCCACGGATTGGGCGAGGAATACCGGCCTGGGCCGGAATCTTGGTCGTGGCCGTGTTTGCCGGCGCGGTGGTGCCTGATGCGGTCTCCGCTGTCCGGACCGAGCAGCGTGACCTGCGGCACGAGCGGGCACGCACCACCGAGATCGACAAGCTCAAATCGACGATCACTTCCCTTGGCGGCTACAAGCGGATTCTTGCTTGCGGGCGTCCGGTGACGGACGTCGAGTACGTGAGCATCCTGGCCTGGTACATAAAGCTCAACACAGGAGTGATCGGCTACCGGCCGCAGTTCGAGCTCGCGCACACCTATCCGATCGTGTTGCTCACGGCTTTGCCGAACGGCTGGGCGGTGAAGCCATACCACGTCTCCGCGTCAAGGCAGGCCGCCTGCGCCCGTCTCGACGCGCTTTACGTGCCCACCGCTCGCCACCCTCACGGCGTGCTCGTCCCGAAGTGAGATGGAAGTTTCGACGCTGAAATATGGTCCCTCCGGCGTCCGCTGGCGCTCACCCGTCGGCTGGCGGCAATCCGATGAACGGCTGGTGGCATCGGTCCGCCGTGGCAACCATGCCGCGTTCACGGTGCTCGTCAAACGCTACGAGACGCGACTGCTGGTCTTCTGCCGACAGATGCTTCGCTCGCGCGAAGACGCCGAGGACGTTCTGCAAGAGGTGTTCGTCGCCGCCTTCAACGCGATGATCGCCGATGATCGCCCCCTCAACGTCCAGCCGTGGCTGTACCGGATCGCGCGTAACCGCAGCCTCAATCATCTGCGCCGGGTCAAGGCGATCAGCGTCGATCCGATGGAGATGCCAGAAGCGGAGGCGGGGGGGAGCACGGCCGACACGGTTCACCGTCGCGAAGAGCTCCGGTTGCTCGTGGACGACATCCAGAGCCTGCCGGAGACGCAGCGGAGCGCGCTTGTCCTCCGCGAGATGGAGGCGCTCTCCTACGACCAGATCGCGGAGGTGATGGACAAGAGCGTCCCGAGCGTAAAGTCGTTGCTCGTCCGGGCGCGCGTCACGCTGGGTGCCGCGCGGGAGGGACGCGCCTCGGGAAAGCGGCTAGCAGCGCTGCTGCCATTCTGGCCGATCGCGGTGCTGAGGCGGTTCGTGCTCTGCCACGTTGGCCGCTCCACCGGCGCGGGGGCGACCGCGGCCGGCGCCGGTGGCGCAATGGTCACGGGCTCTTCGTCAGGAGGAATGGTCGTGGCTGGGATCGGCGCGATGGCGACGAAAACGGCGGCCGGGCTTGCCGCCGCGGCGCTCGTCACCGCGGGAGCGGTGGCGATCGAAAGTGGCCCCGGGCACCATCACCACAAGCACCATCACGCCGAGCGTGCACGCGCCGCGCGCACCACGGACCCAGCACCGCTGCAGACCGCTCGCGCGCCGCAAGTCCCCTCGGTGGTGGCCGCTGTACCGGAGCGCGTCGCTTCTCGCCCGCAGGCGCCACCGGCGCAGGCGACTCCGCCCGCGAGCGCGACCAGCGCCGCGACGCGGCACACGCCCACCGGGACGGCCGCGGCTCCAACGCCGAAGAGTCAGACTGCGATGCCACCGCCGAGCGCGGGCGTGCAACAGGTCTCGGCACCCGCGTCGGCGGCCGACACAAGCGGCGCGTCGACCAAGGTCACCACCGACTCCAAGCACGCCCAGACCGCCGTCACCGCGACTGTGGCCACGACGAAGGCTCCCGCTTCCCCGACTGGGCCGACGACTACGGCCTCGACGACCACGACGACGACGACCACGACGGCGACGACCACGACCGCGATGACCACGACCGCAACCGGCACTACGACGAGGACCACGGCGGCTGACACGACGACAAGCAGCTCGGAGCCGCCGACCTCCGCGACCAGCATGAGCCAGCCGAGCATCGACGCGTCAGCTGAGACGATCTCGGCACCGGCCGTGGTGAGGGGGGATCCGACCCAGCAAGCAGCCGGCAAGGGTGCCCCTCGTCGGCACCGCCGGTGGCCGCGGCACGCGACGGGGTTTTAGTGGATCTGGCGCGCCCGCCCCGCCGGTGGCGAAGCCGCCTGACGAGCTTTTGGTTGGGCCTCCCAAGACGATCATTTGCGGCAGGGCCACTCCTCGGGAAGCCCGCTAGCCGGGAAAACCGCTGCGCCCGCCACTAGAATGCGCGGCTGATGCGCTGGCGGATCAGATCCGCGGCCCCCGTTCACCGTCATTCGGTGCCGCAGCTACTGGTGGACGGCGTCCTGGTCGCGCTCGCTTACTTTCTCGCGTTCCGGTTGAGATTCCCCGGCGCGGTGCCGACCCGTTACGAGGATCTGTTCGAGAAGACGATCTGGTGGGTGGTGCCCGTCTCGCTGATCTCGCTGGCGGCTTTTGGCCTGTACCAGCGGCTGTGGACTTTCGTCGGTCAGCGCGACTACGAGGCGGTGGTGAAGGGGGTGGTGATCGCGACGCTCGTGATCGTCGGGGCGGTCGCAGTACTTCATCCCGTGGAGAGCGCTCCGCACTTCGTCCCCGCTCGATTGCAGTTCCAGACCACCGCGATCACGTTCCCCGCAAGCGTGATCGCAATGTTCTTCCTGCTAGCGCTGGCGTTGCTGCTGGGAGCGAGGTTCATCGTCCACCTGGTGGTCGAGGGGCGGGTACGTAGCTTCAGCCTCGCTCACGGCGCTCGCGACGTGCTCGTTGTCGGCGGTGGCCAGGGCGGCCGTCTGGTGGTGCGGGAGCTGGTGCGCAACCCGCAGCTGCGCCTGCGTCCGGTTGGGTTCGTCGACGACGACCCGCGGAAGCTTGGAATGAAGGACGAGCATGGGCTCAAGGTGCTTGGCGCGACCGCGGCCGACGACTTCGCGCGAGTGCTCGACGAGGTCGAGCCCGATGAGGTGATCATCGCGATCCCGTCGGCGCCCGGGACGCTCCGCGCGCGCGTGGTGACTGCCTGCCGTGGCCGCGGGATCCCGATCCGGACGATGCCCACCGTGTTCGAGCTGCTCAGGGACGGCTCGGGGCAGCTGCGGGTCACGCACCAGTTGCGCGAGGTGCGCGTCGAGGACATGCTTGGTCGCGAGCCGGTACGCGAGGAGCTCGAGCGCGTCGGGGCCTACCTGGCAGGGCAGGTGGTGCTGGTCACCGGCGCCGGCGGCTCGATCGGAAGCGAGCTCTGCCGCCAGATCGCCAGGGTTGGTCCGCGCAAGCTGGTCCTGCTCGACCATGCGGAGGACAACCTGTTCGAAATCCTGCGGGAGCTCGAGGAGGAGCGGCACGTGAACACGGCGGTTCCGGTTCTCGCCGACTGCAAGGAAGAGGAGCGGATCCGGGAGGTGCTGAACGAGCATCGTCCGGCGATCATCTTCCACGCCGCTGCCTATAAGCACGTGGTGATGATGGAGGTCAATCCCGTCGAGGCGGTTCGCAACAACGCGCTCGCCACCCGGGTGGTTGCCCAGATCGCCGGCGAGGCCGGCGTCGGCACCTTCGTGCTGGTATCGACCGACAAGGCGGTCAACCCGGCAACCGTGATGGGCGCCTCGAAGGCGCTCGCGGAATGGGCGGTCGAAGCGGCGGCCGCCAAGTATCCGGCCACGAAGTACTCGACGGTTCGGTTCGGCAACGTGCTCGGGTCCTCGGGGTCGGTAGTACCGATCTTCCGCCGGCAGATCGCCACCGGCGGTCCGGTCACCGTCACAGATCCCCGCATGACCCGATACTTCATGACCATCCCCGAGGCGGTGCAGCTGATCATCCGCGCCGGCTCGCTCAGCAACGCGGGCGGCGAAGTGTTCGTGCTCGAGATGGGCGAGCCGATCCGCATCATCGAGCTTGCGGAGACCATGATCCGGCTGTCGGGACTCGAGCCCGAACGCGACATCGCGATCGAGATCGTCGGCGCGAGACCCGGCGAGAAGTTCCACGAGGACTTGTTCAATCCCTACGAGCACGCTCAGCCGACGCCCGCGCAGAAGATCCTCAGAGCCGAAAGCGACCCGCTCGATCCGGCGTGGGTGGAGCGCACTTTCGCGGACATCAACCTGCTGGTCCTGGAAGGAGATGCGGCCGCGCTGGCCAAGAGAGTATCGGAGCTCTCCACCGTCCGCGAGACGATGCCCGCCGCCCCAGACGGCCGCATCCCTACGTAGACTGCGAGCAGCCCATGGGATCGATTCCGGTAGCGCTCTCGATTCACCACTACATCAACTCGGTCGGCGCGGACGCCGGTTTTGCCGCGCTCGTTGGGCTTGCGATTTTGGTGTTGCTGTACTTCGCGCAAGCGCGCGAGACAAGCTCGCTGCGAGAGCAGGCCGCCGAGTCGGCGCAGCGAGTAGAGCAGCTCGAGGCGCGCCTGGCGCAGCTCGGGCAGACGGGCGCCTCTTCGCCGGAGGTGGCCGCGGCCACCCTGGCACCGCAGTCGAGAGGTGCTGCCGCCGCGGGCACGACCGCGAGCGCCACTTCCGCAGCGGGCGCGACCCCGAGCGCTATTCCTGCCACGGGCGCGACGCCGAGCGCTGCCACCGCTGGCGCCAGGTCACCCGCGCCGGTGGCCGGGGCCGTCTCCAGGTCGCCGGCTCCGGCGCCCGTTACCCGTCTTGAACCAGCAGCACCAGCGGGGGTCGCCGCGCCGGCGCTTGCTGCCGCGACGAGACTGATCCCAGTGAAGCTCGCTGCGTCCAGCGAGCGCGTGACGCAGCCGGCGACAGCGGCGGGGGCAGCGGTCGCCGAGCATCCGATCGAGGACACCGCGTTCGTATCGGCGGCGTCAGCGGCTGCGGCCCGGGGATCGAATGGACTTGCCGCGGCCGCGGCGGGAAATCACGGCGGCGGAGCGACCGCCCCGCCGGCACCCCCGCCGAGAGTGCCGACCCGCATCAGCGGGGGGGTGCCGCCACCGAGTAAGCCGGCCCCTAGCCGCCCCCTACTGGGCGCTCCTACCGGCTCCCGCGTGCCACCGCGAGCATTGGTCCTGATGGTGACCGGGTTGCTCGTTGCCGGCGTGGTCGCGACGCTGCTGATCGTCACCTCGGGCAACGGCAATAGCTCGACCACGACGACCCACAAATCGACGGGCAGCGCCACAGCGAGCACTCCCAGAACACATGTGGTTGCGTTCAATCCCCGATCGGTCAAGCTAGCGGTGCTGAACGGCACCGCCACCGCCGGCCTTGCGGCTCGGATCGCGTCGAAGCTCCAGGGTCGCGGGTACAGCGTCGGAACGACCACCAATGCCGTCGACCAGACGAGCATGACCAGCGTGGTGGCGTATACCCCCGGCCAGCGGCGCGCGGCCCTCGCCGTGGCCCAGTCGCTCGGTCTCAGCGCGGCCGCCGTCCAGCCGATCGATCAGAACACTCAGCAAATCGCATGTCCACCGCCTTCTCATTGCGCGAACACCGTTGTGGTCACCGCCGGCGCCGACCTGGCCTCGAGCACTTAGTAGCCGCCAGGCGATCCCGTGACCGACTTGCTCGAACTCCCTGAACGGAGCGCCAAGCCCCGCCAGCGGGGCATCACCCATGTGCTCGATCGCGGGCTGGCCGTTCCCGAGATCGACGGGCTGATGGAGGTAGCGGGCAGCTCGGTCGATCTTGTCAAGCTCGGCTGGGGGACCGCGCTCGCCACCGGAAACCTACATCCGAAGCTCGAGCGGTACCGAGAGCACCAAGTTCCGGTCATGTTCGGCGGCACACTGACCGAGCTCGCGATCGCGCAGGACCGGCTCGAGCGGCTGATCGAGTGGATGAAGGAGCTGGGGCTCGGCCACATCGAGGTCTCGGATGGGACGATCGAGCTCGATCACGGCCATAAGCTCGAGCTGATCGAGCAGCTCGCGCAGGAGTTCGTCGTGCTCTCGGAGGTCGGCTCCAAGGACGACACCCGGATCATGGCGCCTTACCGGTGGGTGGAGCAGATTGAGCAGGAGCTCGCCGCCGGTGCGTGGAAGGTGATCGCGGAGGCGCGCGAGAGCGGCACGGTCGGCATCTTCCGGCACGATGGCGAGGTCCGGATGGGGTTAATCGACGAGATCGCGCACGCGATCTCGCCCGACAGGATCTTGTTCGAGTCGCCCCGCAAAGACCAGCAGGTTTGGTTCGTCCGCCGCTTTGGCCCCGATGTGAACCTGGGCAACATCGCGCCGGAGGACGTGCTGTCGCTCGAGACGATTCGCCTCGGCTTGCGCTCGGACACGGTCGGCGCCGGCGCGCCCTGACGTGAGCGGCGCCAACGGTGGGAGCGGGATTCTCCTCGCTCGTCATGGCCAGACCGACGACAACCTCGAGCCGCTTCGCTTTCAGGGCTTCCGCGACACGCCGCTGAACGAGACGGGTCGGCGCCAGGCCAGGCAGCTGGCCGAACGGGTAGCCGGCGAGGGAATCGTCTCGCTGTGGTCCTCGGATTTGAGCCGGGCCCGGGAGACGGCGGAGATCGTCGGTGCGCGCATCGACCTGCAGCCTCGTCTCGACTCCAGACTGCGCGAGGGAAACCGCGGCCGCTGGGAGGGCCGCCTGTTCGCCGACGTGCAGCGAACCGAGCCGGAGCTATATGCGTCGTGGCGGCGCCCGGATACGGATTTCCGCTTCCCAGGCGGCGAGTCGCTACAGGGACAGATGGATCGCGTGAGCGCAGCCGTACGGGACATCCGCGATACCGGCGAGCTGCCCGCGCTGATCGTCTGCCACGGCGGCTCGATCCGAGTGATGCTCTGCCAGCGCGATCCGCGTGGCCTGGCGGCGTTCCACAGCTTCGAGCTCCCGAACGTGACCGTGGTCCGATTGTGACCCGGTTGCCCGTCACGGCGTTTGCGGCGTTGGTGGCGGCAACCGTCGCGGCGTTCTTCGTCACTCAGCATCTGAAGGTCTCAACGCCGTTGATCGCGGGCACCCCCAGTCCCCTCCCAGCGTGGATCAATCCTGCGAGCACGAACCGCTGCTGGATCGGGACCCCCGCCGGCAAACGGCTGATCAGCTTCAACCAGATGCAGATCTCCTTCTATCTGTTGCACCGCTCCGATCACGTCGACGTATACGTGGTGGACAGCACCGGGGCGATCGTTCGCACGCTGGCGTCCGACCGCTACATGCAAGCAGGTGCCCATCCGGTGAGGAGCCTCTTCACCTGGGACGGGAGGGATGCCAACGGCAAGGTCGCGCCGGACGGCAGCTACTACATCCGCGTCGCGCTGCTGGCGCAGGACCGGACCGTCGACATCACCGATCCCAGTGGTCAGCCAGAGCCGGTCACGGTCACGACCGTGCCTCCCCATCCGGTGATCACCAGCGTCACCCCGCAATCGATCTCGGCGCCCGCGAACGTGACGATCCGCTACCAGGGAACCGAGAACAACGCTGCGAGAATCCTCCTGTATCGACCTCGGGCCTCCGGAAAGCCCAGGCTCGTAAAGAGCTTCGGGACGCCGGCGGGCGTCTCACAGGCCGTCTGGGACGGGCGGATCCACCAACGCCCTGCGTCTCCGGGCAGGTACCTGGTCGGGCTGGAGGTCACCGACCAGGCGTGCAACACCGCCTACTTCCCGTCTCCCGGCACCGTTTCCCCGGTGGCGGTGACGGTTCGGTAGGGGATCGCCTGGGCGGACGACGCGTACCGTTTGCCGCGAATGACCGCCTACCTCAAGCGATTGGTCGCTTCGCTGGCTGCCTACCAGATCGCCGATCTGATCTCGAAGTTCATCGCGGTCCTACTGCTTCCGGTCTACACGCGATTCATCCCGCCAGCCGGCTACGGCGTCGTCGAGCTGCTCGGCAACGGCGTCATTTTCATCAGCATTCTGGTGCGCCTCGGGATGATCGAGGCGTTCCTGCGCTACTACTTCCTCGACGACGACCAGGCCCGGCGCGATGCCCTGGTGCGTCGTGCGGTGAGCTTTCTACTGATCGCCACGACGATCGGATCAGCTGCGCTGGCCGCCGCATCGGAGCCGCTCTCGCGGTTGGTTCTCGGCTATCGCGATCAGACCACGTTCTTGATCGCGGTGCTCGGCGTATGGGCGTTCACCAATCTCGAGCTCGCCTATGGCGTGCTGCGTGTCGACGAGCGACTGCGGGCGTACGCGATCGCATCGGTGAACAACGTGCTGTTGACGATCGTGGCTTCGGTGGTGCTGGTCGTGGGCCTTGGCAAGGGCGCTCGCGGCCTGCTACTCGGCAACTACGGCGTCTCGACGCTGGTGCTGTTCGCGCTCTGGTGGACGATGCGCGAGCGGCTGCGGCCGCAGCCAAGCGCCCTCCACGCTCCACGGCCCGGCGCCCAGCGATTGCGGCAGTTGCTGCGCTTCGGCCTGCCGACGGTGCCAGCTGAGGCGTCCGTGTACGCGCTCAGCATCATCGACCGTTATTACGTGTATCACGACCGTAGTCCGTCACTTGCTGGCCTGTATTCGATCGCAATCAAGCTCGCGGGCGCAGTCGCGTTCATCGTGCGAGCCTTCCAGTACGCGTGGCCGCCGCTGGCGTACTCGGTCAGCGACGATGCTGAGGCCGCTCGCCTCTACGGGCTCGTGACCACTTACTACCTGTTGGTAAGCGGCTGGGTCGTCGCAGGACTGACGCTTCTGGGAAGGTGGGTGCTTCGCCTATTGACCGCCCCGGCCTATTACGGCGCCCACACCGCGCTCCCTTGGGTGTCGCTCGGCTGGGCTTTGTATGGGCTGTGGGTGGTATTTCTGGTGATCGCCGGTCGCGCGAACGTCACCACGCGCAACTTCCCCGCCGCGTTGGCGGGGCTGGCCGCAAATGTGGTGCTCCTGGTTACGCTCGTTCCGCCGCTCGGCATCGCCGGCGCCGGAATCGCGCTTTGCGGTGCGTATGTTGTGATGCTCGTGGTCATGCACTTCCTGACCCGGCGTGCGTTCAGGGTTGCGTTCGAGTGGCCTCGGCTTGCTCGCTTGACCGTGGTCATGGCCGGTTTGGCGGTTGCCGGAAACCTGCTGTTACCGACGCACGGCGTGGTCGGCTTCCTGACGCGTGCAATCGTCTGGATGCTTATGCCGGTGGTGCTGCTCGCAACCGGATTCGCGCACAGGCAAGAGCTCGCTCAAGCTCGCGCGCTCCTCAGCCGCGTGCGGCGGCCGTCGCCGACACCGGCGGGAAGCGAGTCGTGAGGCGGCCGTCGGTCAGTGCAGTGATGCCGTTCGCCGGCGAGCGCTCGGCCGCACGCGAGGCGGCTGAGATCCTGAGCAAGGTCGATACTCAAGAGGGCGATGAGTTGATCCTCGCTGACAACTCCGGCGTCGCCAAGGGCATCTCGGGGGTGAGGGTCGTGAACGCGAGCGGAGAGCGATCGCCCGCGCACGCCCGGAACGCTGGAGCGGCCGTGGCGCGGGGGGAGTGGATCCTGTTTCTCGACGCCGACTGCATCCCCACCAGCGGCCTCCTGGCTTGCTACTTCGCGTCGGAAATCAGCCCTGACGTGGGTGCCATGGCGGGCGAGGTGGTGCCGATGCCTGGCTCCAACTTCGCCGAGCGCTACGGGGCATCGCGAAGCTTTCTGAGCCAGGCGGCGCATCTGGCTCATCCGTTCCGTCCGCGCGCGGTTGCGGCAAACCTACTTGTCCGCCGCGCCGCATTTGAACAGGTCGGCGGTTTCTACGAGGGGGTTCGCGCCGCGGAGGACACGGACTTCAGCTGGCGGCTGCAGGAGGCCGGATGGCGACTACAGCTCCGGCCGGAAGCGTTCGTACGCCATCGCTACCGGGCGACGGTCAAGGAACTCCGCCACCAATGGCGAGGCTATGCGGCAGGACGGGCATGGCTGGCGCGCCGCTACGAAGGGTTCGAGCCTGAGCCGGCGCTGCGGCGGGCGACCAGGAGGATGTCGAACAGGGCAGGGCCGACGCGTGTCGCGGATAAGAGCGATCGCAAACCGGGTGATGATCGGCGCCCGCGGCGCAACGATGCGGCGGGCGTCGGACGCTTCGAGCGCGGAAGGTACCTCGCCCTGGACGCGGTTCTGGCTGCCGATGAGCTCGCCGGCCTGACGCTTTCCAACAAGCCGTCGCGCGATGGCCGCAAGGATGCAGCGCCGGTGCGGGTGATTCTGATCGCCGACCGGTTCCCAGCTCGCGATGACCTGCTCGCCGAGTTCGCGAAGTCGCTCGACGGCGCGCGGGTTGAGGCGTCCTCACGTCCGGAGGTCCTGGATGGCTCGGCCGCGAGCGGACTCACCGTCGACTACCGCGAGGACGACGGGATCGCCGGACGCCTGCTTGCGCTCTGTCTCCTGGTCATCCGACACCCGATTCGCTGTTCGCTTGACCGGGCCAGGCGACAGCCAGGCGAGCCGAAGCTGTCGGCGCTGGCTCCGGCGGCGCTACGCCTGGCGCGGGACCGCGATGCGCGGGTACAGGCTCTGGGGGGCGACGGCGTGCATCAGACGGCGCGGCGGCTCGCCGCGCTTGCGAGGCGGCGCCTCCGGTCCGGAGACTGACGCGCGGATGCGCGTCCACGTCGTCGACCCGTCGGCATTCACGCCTGCATATGACCATGCGCTGTGCGCGGCGCTGGCGCGCGAGGGCGCCGAGGTAACGCTGGTCACGAGCACGTTCGCCTACGGCGGCGTCCCCGCCGTGCAGGGCTACCGCGTCCTGGAGCATTTCTATCGCGACGTTCGCGGCGCGCCCGGCTCCCGGCTGCGGACGGGCTGGAAGCTGGCCGAGCACGTGCCCGACATGCTCCGCTACCGACGGCTGGCGCGCCCGGCCGACGTGGTGCATTTTCAATGGCTCGATTTGCAGCTGCTCGATCGGTTTCTGCTGCCCGATCGTCCCACAGTGCTCACCGCCCATGATCTCCTCCCGCGCGAGCCGCGCCCGGGCCAGGCCACCGCGCAGCGACGGCTGTACGAGAAGGTCGACGCGCTGGTGGTCCATTCCGAATATGGCCGCGTGCAGCTCGTCGAAGCCCTGGGTGTCGAGCGGGCGAAAGTTCATGTGGTCCACCACGGAGCATTCGAGCACCTCGCGCGAGCGCCGGTCGAGGAGGACTTGCCGGCAGACCTGCATGCGGTCGCGCTTCCGGTGGTGCTGTTCTTCGGTTTGCTGCGCCCTTATAAGGGGATCGAGACGCTGCTGCGAGCATGGAGCGGCATCTCGGGCGCTGAGCTGTGGATCGTCGGGCGGCCACGCATGCCGCTCGAGCCGTTGCGCCGACTGGCTTGCGAGCGGGTGCGGTTCGTGCCTCGGTACGTCGGCGACGCCGAGCTGCCCGCGTTCTTCCGGCGTGCGGATGTGATCGTGCTCCCGTACTCGCGCACCGAGCGCTTCGATCAGTCTGGGGTGCTCGCGACGGCGCTGGCGTTCGGCAAGGCGATCGTGGTGACCGACGTGGGCAGCTTCGCGGAGGTCGCCGGCGCCGGCGCGGCGCGGATGGTGGCCCCAGACGATGTCGATGCCTTACATGACGCACTCGCGTCGCTGATCGCGGACGCCCGCGCAAGGGAGCGGCTGGCGGCAGCAGCCCGCGGGATCGCGGAAGGCCGGTACTCGTGGAAGGAGGCCGCTCGCCAGACGCTCGCGGTCTACGAGCAACTGCTCCGCTCCGGACAAAGCCGCTGATCGCGCTACCGGCGCCGGCCGCTGGTCTCGATCCTGCGAATTTCGGTCAGGACCGATTGAAGCCCCTGGCGATACCCGCGCAGGTAGTCATTCTCGTCTTCCTCATCTAGGAGGCGGCGAGCGTTGAGCGCATCCAGGCAGTACCGCCGCAGGTCCTCGATCGTGTTGGTGATCCGTGCCGCGTGCTGCTGGGCGCGCCACAAGGCGGCGCGCTGCCCGCTGGCTACCGCGTTTCGCCTCTCCGTATCCAGTTCCGCAAAGCGCTCTCGAATTGCGGGAATGAGCTCCATTGCCAGCATCAATGCTGATCGTTAGACACCTCGACCCGAATCTCTGGCCCGATGATAGGCAACGGTACGCGGCGCTCGGTTGCCGGCTGCCGCGCGCGCCGGTTGTGCCTGCGCCAGAATCCGGCGCGCCGTGACCACGATCTGGCCGAGCCACCTTCCGCCGCCGCTTTGATGACCGCGCTCGTGGTGATCTTCTGGGCCTCGGTCGGCCTGCTGCTCTACACGCACGCCGGCTATGTCGTGCTACTCGCATTACTGGCGCGACTGCGCCCGGAGCGGGCGCCGGTCGCGTACTCGTATCTGCCGTCGGTGTCGGTGATCGTCGCCGCTTATGCCGAGCAGGAGGTGATCGCGGACCGGGTGGCGAACCTGCGGGCGGTGGACTATCCGCGCGACCTGCTCGAGGTGATCGTTTCCTGCGACGGCTCGCCCGATGCGACGCCCGAGCGCGCCCGTGCGGGGGGCGCCGATCTCGTGCTCGAGCTGCCGCGCGGTGGCAAGATCCGCGCCCAGGACGCCGGCGTGGAGCACGCTCGAGGCGAGATCGTGGCGTTCTCGGACGCGAACGCCTCGTGGGAGCGGGAGGCGCTGAGAGCGTTAGTCGCGCCGTTCGCCGATCCTGGCGTCGGATACGCATGCGGCGATTTGCAGTTCGTCGATCACCGGGGGACCAACCAGGAAGGTCTCTACTGGCGCTACGAGATGGCGGTCCGCCGGCTCGAGTCGGAGCTCCGCTCGGTCACCGGCGGAAACGGCGCCATCTACGCGACGCGCCGCGAGAGCTATCTGGTCGTCGACCCGATCATGGGCCATGATCTCTCGTTTCCGTTCAACATGGTCAAGCGCGGCTGGAGGGCGGTGTACGTGCCCGGCGCTCGGGCCAGCGAGAAGATGGTCCCGACGATCGAAGGGGAGTTCGCTCGCAAGCGGCGGATGATGAGCCACAGCTGGCCGATCGTGATCCGAGGCGGACTGCTGTCAGTACGCGGCTACGACCCCTTGTACGCATTGATGATCTTCTCTCACCGAGTGCTGCGCTATCTGTCGCCGTTCTTGCATCTGCTCGCGCTCGCCTCGAGCATCGCCCTGCTGGGTCATGGTTGGGTCTATACCGTCGCGGTCGCGATTCAAGTCGGCGTCCTGCTGTCGGCGCTGGTGGCGCCGCTGGTCCCGGCGCGGCCGCTGCTGATCGCTCGGTACTACGTTCTCACTACCGCCTCGCTGGCCGCGGGCCTGTGGGACTGGCTGCGGCACGGTACGCCCGCCGGCTGGGAGCCGGTAGAGGGCACGCGGTGATCATCCGCGCGCTCGACCTGTTGCTGGCCGGCGTCGGTTCGCTCGTCTCAGCGCCGATCATCGGGCTGCTCGCGGTCGCGATTCGCCTCGAGTCGCCAGGCCACCCGATCTACCGCCAGACGCGGGTCGGCAAGGACGGTCAACTGTTCTCGATCTACAAGCTGCGGACGATGGTCGCGGGCGCGGAGTTCACGGGCGCCGGGCTCGCGATTCAGGAAGGCGATGACCGGATCACCCGCGTTGGCGGCTTCTTGCGGCGATACTCGCTCGACGAGCTTCCGAACCTGTGGAACGTGCTCCGCGGGGAGATGGCGATCGTCGGTCCGCGGCCGACGATCCCGATTCAGGTGGAGCAGTACACCGAGCGCCAGCGGGGACGTCTCGCGGTCAAGCCGGGGATAACCGGCTGGGCGCAGGTCAACGGTCGCGCGTCGCTTCCCTGGTCGGAGCGGATCGAACTGGACCTGTGGTACGTCGAGCACCGCTCGCTGGCGCTTGACTTCAAGATCCTCGCCCGCACGATTGGGCTGGTGTTCACCGGCGAGGGCCTCTACAAAGGACAGCAGGGGGGATGGCAGCCCCCGACGTAGCGGTTCTGCTCACGGGCGTTGGCAAGCGCTACGACATCGTGTCCGCGTTTGCACAACATGCAACGGTCGTCGCAGCCGACCCGAACCCGCTCGCGCCGGCTCAGTATGCCGCCAGCCACCGGGTGGCGGTCGCGCGGATCGACGATCCCGCTTACGTATCGACGCTACAGGCGCTCTGCGAACGACACAACGCGGGTGCCGTCGTCCCGCTGACTGACCTCGACATCGAGGTCCTCGCGCACGCTCGCGTCGCTGGCCAACTGCCCGCGTTCGTGCCCGATCCGGAGATCGCTAGAGCGACCTATGACAAGTACGAGGCCCACCTGCTGCTCGAGCGCCTCGGGCTGCCCTCGCCCCCGACCGCGCTCCCAGGCGAACCGGTCGATCACTACCCGGTGATGGTCAAGCCGCGACAGGGATCGGGCGCGCGCTCGATCCACCGCGCCGACAACCCCGACGCGGCTGAGTTCTTCGTCGACTACGTCAAGGAGCCGGCGATGATCCAGCGCTACATGGACGGGCCCGAGTTCTCGATCGACTGCCTGTCCGACCTCCGCGGCGCATGCCTGAACGCGATTCCCCGGACCATGATCGAGTCACGTGGCGGGGAGTCGATCAAGGGCACCGTGATCGCCGACGGCGAGCTGATCGAGCTCGGCCGCCGAGTCGTGGAGTCGCTGGGCGTGCGGGGGCCTTGCACGGTGCAAGTGTTCCGCGATCGCGAGATCGGACTCGGGATCACCGACGTGAACACGCGCTTCGGCGGCGCATTCCCAGCTCCGATGTACGCCGCGCACGCTGGGCACACCTATCCGGAACTGATCGTGCGGATGGCCCGAGGAGAGCAGATCGAGCCGCATCTTGGGCAGTTCCGCGCCGGGATCACGTTCACGCGCTACTTCTGGCAGCTCGAGCTCGATGAGCAGCTGCAGCCCACCGGGCGCGACATCGTCGAGCCGCCCGGGCCGCCCGTGCCGCGCTAGGCCAGGTGGTCGCGGACCAGAGGCTTGATTGCGGTCGAGTACCGTCTAAGCAGCCACTGCACCTGAAAACCAGGAGGAACACGTAAATGGCCAAAGCCCTACGATCGCTCGCCGGCCAGGTAGTCGCGATCACCGGCGGCGCCCGGGGCATCGGGCGGGCGACCGCCGCGGCTCTGATCCGACAGGGCGCCAGCGTTGCGATCGGCGACATCGACGCCTCGCTCGTAGAGCGCACCGCGCAGGAGCTCGGGTCGGGCACGAGCGGACTGCCCGTGGACGTCACCGACCCCGAGAGCTTCGAGGACTTCCTGCAGCAGGTCGAGGCGAAACTCGGCCTGCTCGACGTTTTGATCAACAACGCTGGGATCATGCCGATCGGGCCGTTCCTGGAGGAGACCGACGCGACCACCCGACGGATGGTCGACATCAACCTCAACGGCGTTGTCTATGGATCAAGGCTGGCGCTGAGGCGCTTCACCGCGCGCCGGCGGGGTCACCTCGTCAACATCGCCTCGATCGCCGGCAAGGCCGGTACAGCCGGCGGCGCTACCTATTGCGCAACGAAGCATGCGGTGGTCGGCCTGTGCGAAGCGCTCCGGCTGGAGTTGCGCGGCTCGGGTGTCGATCTCAGCGTGGTGATCCCAATCGGCGTCAACACCGAGCTGTACTCAGGTGTCACGCAGTTGCGGGGGGTGAAGACGCCCGAGCCCGAGGACGTCGCAGAAGCGATCGTGCAGGCGCTCCAGACTGCGCGCTTCGAGGTGTACGTGCCTAAGCGGATGGTCGCGCTGATACGGCTGAGTGCCCTGCTGCCCCGCCGCGTGGCGGAGCCGATCGGCCGGCTGATCAAGGCAGACCAAACGCTGCTCGAACCGAACCACTCCGTGCGGGCGGCCTACGAAGGGCGGATTTCGGAGCTGATCACGGCCGCCCAACAGCCCGCGGATGGCGCCGAGGAGCCGCAGACGCAAGCGGTTTGAGCTAGGCCCGCTAGGGCCGATTGGCCGCTATGTACTCGGCTGCATCGGAGGCGACTGTGATATCGATTGCCCCCGGCTCTGCGGCCCATGCGATCAAGTTGAGCGCCTGCAATCGATCGAGCACCGCCTGAAACGCGGCAGCCTGGGCGGGAGCGGCGTATCTTCGCGCGATCTGGAACGCGTAGCCGGTGGTTCCCTGCGGGTAGCTGACGCCCAGTTGTTGCTGATAGCGCTCGTCGGTCACGGAGCTGAGCACGATCAGCGGCGCGTGCACGCCCGACAGAGCTCGCGCTCGGGCAGCGAGCTCTACGAGCAGCGCCAGCGCGTCGGGCCGCAGTCCACGATAGAGGCGTCGGGGGGCAGCAACCGTGCGGGCGTGGGCGCCCATCTCGGGGTCGTAGGCGAGGCCGAGAGCACTCGCATTCGAGGGCAGCGGCACGATCTCGCCGGTCGCGTACGCGGTCGCGAGCGCGCTTGGATCGGCGAATGAGGTCTTCGAGCTGGGCGGCTGGAGCACCTCGGCATCGGAATCACCGGCGGACTGGAGCGCCGCCAGCCGGGCCAGCGCGGGGCGATTTGACCTGTAGAGGCGCATGATCTGGGCCGCGCCCAGCACCCGCCAGTAGTAGAGCCAAGACTGGTCGCCGAATCCCGACAGCAGCCGATACGCCGCAGAGTGCTGGTCGGGAGCGGTGTCAAAGAACAGCTGCACGTATGGGACCGGGCGGCCGCCGTCGTACTCGTCGAGGACCTGCGAGAGGTTGCCGATCCCCATGTGATAGGAGACGACCGCCAAGTCCGCGCGACCCAGCCGCTGCTCGGCCAGCTGCAGGTAGCGGACGGTCGCCGCCAGCGCGAGGCGGGGGTCGAAGCGGTCGTCGATCCGCGCCCGGGCGCGCTGCAAACGCGCGATCAGTGCTGAGCGGCCCTGAAGCTCGGCGAGCGCGATCCGCTGGGTCAGCCGGCGGGAGGCCGCAAGCTCGATGTGCATGCCAAGCAGCTCGCTGCCGGTCGAAGCGAGGATCTGGGTGAGCCCGGCGGCGCCTGCGGGATCGCCCCCCGCAATTGCGTTTGGGACTCCCGCGCTCTCGACGAACACGATTGCCTCGAGCAGGTTCGGGTCGACGCCGGAACCGGCGCTGACTCGATCGATCAGGCCGCGATATGCGGCGACTCGGGCCGCGGTCGCGATAGCCCCGCCGGGAGTCTTCACGAACAGGGGATAGGCCTCCCCGGCGGTGGCGCGGGCGACCAGATCTGCGGCCCGCGAGGAGCTGTAGCGCAGCGGGTCGCCGGCAGGGGCGGGACGGGCGATGCCAGGCGGAGGAATTCGCGCCAGAGCGCGGCCACGCCCGTGTGAGGAGATCACGATCGCGATCGCGATCGCCGCGAGGGCGCCCGCGGCGACGAAGGCCGCAACCAGCCGTCGCCTGCGGACTCGTGCTGCACGGCGCGGGGTCCCGAGGCTCACTCAGGAACTGTAGATCAGCCGCAGCCGGCCACAGTAGGCAGGCGAGCTCGCGTTCAAGTGGCTGGGAACCACCTTCCAGCCGTTCTTGATCGGGTAGATGTTGACCAGTGGTCTTGGATGCAGCTGCTCTGCCCGCTGGCTCACGTACAGCTCGCCGATGTTGACGCCCATATACCAGGCGAGCACGCTCTGGAAACCGATCTGTATGTTCGGCTGCCCGCAGGCCCAGATCCGCGGAACGCCGAGCCGGTGGACCACTGCCGACAGCTGCCCGAGCTGCTTGCTGCGTGCGCGCTGCTGCGCGAGGTCGATCCGCTCGACTCGGTATCGCGACCGGGCCGCGGGAAGCATCGAGCCAATCAGCGCGAGCAGCACGATCGCCGCGCTCCAGGCGCCGAGCCGACCCGCGAGGCGACCTCCGACTCGCCCCTCCGAAAAGCGTCGCACGATCGACCCGATCGCGGACGGGAGACCAACGACCACCCACCCCGCGAACACTCCCGCCAGCACCGCCGCCACGCCAGCCGGCTCGAACAGGTAACGAGGCACGCCCGGATAGCCGTGGAGCACGAACGCGATCTCGACCAAGACCCAACCGATCGCGCCGGCGGCCAGCAACGCGGTCATTGGCTCGCGCCGGAAGACCGCCAACACGGTGGCGAGCAACGCCGCGATCCACACCGGCGCCGCGTGCAGCCCGAAGAAGCGGTCTACTTCGCCTATGAGCTTGTTGGCGTGAAGCGCACGCGGCGAGTTCTGGGCGATGTTGGCGGCGGTGAACGGGCTCTTGGAGGTCAGCGCCGGGATTCCGAACCACAGCAGCGGGATCAGCGCCAGCCCGCCCAGGATCATCGTTCGGTAAGGAGGCCGAGATCGCCACAACCACAAGGCGTAGATACCGAGGAACGGCCATACCTCGGGCCGACCGAGTCCTGATAGCACCCACAGCCAAAAGGCCAGGCGCGGCCGGCCGGAGAGGTGGCAATCGATCGCCCCCAGGCACAAGGAAACGATCATCGTGTCCGATTGCGCGCTGAGCGCGTAGTGCGAGTAGTTCGTGATCGCGACCAGGAACAGCGCCGCGACGAGCCCGGCGGTGTACGCCGCATAGCGTCGCTCCGGGGCGGCGGCTGTGAGCTTGAACGCGATCCGCCACGCGAACACCGCCCCGCTCAGCGTCAGCGCCATCGCGGTCACCGTCCACAGCCACATCGCGTAGTGGCCGGCGAGGTTATACGGCACCGTGAACAGGAACGGCAACGGCTTCCACGAGGGGGCGCCGTTCGTGTCCAGCTTGAAGTGAAGCGTCAGGTGGCCCCACACCAACCACCCATACGGGTCATACCCTGGCCGCACGTTCGCCCATATCACGATGACCACGGAGACCAATAGCAGCCCGATCGCGCCGAGCAGCCACCGGTAGCGATACAGCGCCGAAGCTGCTGACCGAGATGGCGCCGGGGCCCTTCCGATGGACGCGGTCGGCGCCTCAATCGAGGCAGTTTTGACGGCTTGCTGGGTCATCGGTAGCAACCGAGGATGCTCACGCGACGGGGCGAGGAAGCGGAGCTCGAGGGAGCCGAGTGACGTTGACGTTATATTGCCCGTTTGTTAGCGCAATGTGACTGGAGGATGCGCTCGCGCGCGTAAGGCGTGTGTAAGGTCTGCATAACGTTAAGGGAAGGGTGGGCCGCTTCCGTTCGGTCCGTCGGCTATCCTCGTGCGCTCGCAGGCCAGCGATCGTCCGGGCTTGGCCGAAGGACTTGGCCGTTTCTTCGGCTGAGTGCGCTGACGTGTGAAGTCGAGTTGAAAGCAGTGGAGCATTCGTATGCAAATTTTGGTTCTCGGCGGTGACGGCTACCTAGGGTGGCCCACTGCCCTGCATCTCTCCGCGCTCGGGCATGAGGTCGCGGTGTGCGACAACTTTGCCCGGCGCGGCTACGACGAGGAGATGGGGGTTGAGAGCCTGGTTCCAATCGCGACGCTCGACGAGCGGCTAACCGCGTGGGCCGAGATCTCGGGCAAGACGATCAGGTCATATATCGGCGATCTCTGTGACGCAGCGTTCGTTCACCAGATGGTGGCGGATTTCGCTCCCGACACGATCGTCCACTACGGCGAGCAACGGGCCGCGCCCTATTCGATGATCGATCAGGCGCACGCGGTCTACACGCAGACCAACAACGTGGTCGGGAACCTCAACGTGATGTATGCCATTGCCGACATCGACCGGGACATCCATCTGGTCAAGCTCGGCACGATGGGCGAGTACGGGACGCCCAACATCGACATCGAGGAGGGCTGGCTCGAGATCGAGCACAACGGCCGCAAAGATCGGATGATGTACCCCAAACGCCCTGGCTCCTTCTACCACCTCTCAAAGGTGCACGACAGCCACAACATCGAGTTTGGCTGCCGGATCTGGGGGCTGCGGGCGACCGACCTCAACCAGGGGGTTGTGTACGGCGCGGACACCGAGCACACGAAGCTCGATCCGCGGCTATGGACCCGCTTCGACTACGACGGCGTGTTCGGCACGGTGCTCAACCGAATGGTGATCCAGGCGGTGCTGGGCCACCCGCTGACCGTCTACGGGGGCGGCTCGCAGACCCGTGGTCTGATCAACATCGTCGATACGGTCGAGTGCGTCAGGCTCGCTTCCGAGACCCCCGCGGAGCGCGGCGAGTTCCGCGTCTTCAACCAGATGACCGAGACGCTCTCGATCCGCCAGATCGCGGAGACGATCGCCGCCGAGTATCCAGGGAAGGCGAGGATCGAGCATGTCGACAACCCGCGCGTCGAGGCTGAGGGTCATTACTACAACGTCACCCACTCCAAGCTCGAACAGCTCGGCCTGAAGCCGACGCTGCTGAGCACGACGCTGATCGATCACCTGTTCGACGTAGTCGAGCGCCACAGGGATCGGGTGGATCTGAGCGCGATCATGCCGACGGTGCGCTGGAGCAACACCGCAAGCGACCTGCCGCAGACCTCCTCTACGGCGCTCCCGGACGGGCTACCAGAGACGTCGGCGAGCGCGCTCGCCAACACGTGAGCACGGTCGCCGCGGGTTCGCTCGGCGGACGCCGCATCCTCGTCACCGGGGGCTCGGGGTTCATCGGGCGTCACGTGGTGGCCGAGCTATCGGCCGCAGGCGCCTTCGTCAGAGTCGTCGACCTGAAGCCCCATCCCGATCCGCAGGTCGAGCTCATCAGGGGTGATCTCGCCGATGCCGACGTGGTCGCGGCCTCGCTCGACGGTGGGATCGACGGCATCGTTCATCTCGCGGCCGTGACCTCGGTGCTCCGCTCGGTCGAGCAGCCGGAGCTCACTTTTCGCACCAACGTCGCCGCGACTCAGGTGCTGCTCGAGGGCGCCCGGTCGGCGGGGATCTCCTCGGTCGTGTTCGCCTCGACCAACGCCGTCACCGGCAACACCGACGCCCCGAAGATCACCGAGGCTGCGACGCTGGCGCCGCTGACGCCGTATGGCGCCACCAAGGCCGCCGGCGAGATGCTGATGGCGGCCTACACCGCGTCATACGGGCTGCGATGTGCCTGCTTGCGCCTGACGAACGTGTACGGCCTCCGCATGCAGACCAAGGACAGCATCGTGGCGCGTCTGATGCGGGCGATCAGGCTGCAAACGCCGTTTGAGATCTACGGCGACGGACGCCAGGTGCGTGACTACGTCAACGTCAGCGACGTGGTCGCTGCGATCGCGCTTGCGCTGGTCAGCGACTCGTGGTCTGGACCGATGGTGATCGGGATGGGTAAGTCGCTGTCGGTGCTGGATGTCGTCGACGCGGTCCGCCGCGTCACCGGCGCTGAGCTCGAGGTAGGGCATGGGCCGGCGAAAGCGGGGGAGATGCCGGCCGTGATCGTCGATCCAGGCCGGGCGCTCGTCGCCGGCTGGGCGCCCAGGGTGGCCTTCGCAGAAGGGCTGAAATCCGTCTGGAGCGAATGGTCGAGCGCGGACTTGGATGCGATCGCCGCGGGCGCGCCCGCCGCGCCTGTGAGCGCGGGAGGCCGTGGGTGACGGTTACCCCGGCGATGGGATTCTCGGCCCAGCAGGAGCTGGCTAAGCTCGAGCCCGCGGAGCGAGGACCGGCGGCCGCGTTCCTCGCCGCCAACCCGCCCGGCGCCGGAGCGCCGCTGGCGGTGGTGATTCCCGCCTACAACGAGGAGCCAACCGTCGCCGCCGTGGTCGCGGAGATTCCGCGCGAGGTGGCCGGACTGATGGCCGAGGTGATCGTCGTGGTCGACGGAGCCAAGGACGCGACCGCCGCAGAGGCGACCTCGGCCGGCGCGCTCGTATGCGACGTGCCCGTCAACCGCGGGCAAGGGGCCGCGCTACGGCTCGGCTACTGGCTGGCCCGGGCACGCGGCGCCGGGATCATCGCGACAATCGACGCTGATGGGCAATACCAACCCGAGGAGCTCTCGCGGGTTGCAGAGCCGATCGTGGCCGGACGGGCTGATTTCGTCTCGGGCTCACGCCGCCTCGGCGCCGAGCTGACTACCGACCGGATCCGCCATCTCGGCGTAATCGTCTTCGGCGGCCTGTTCACGGTGCTTGTCGGCCACCGCGTCACGGACCCGGCATGCGGGATCCGCGCGATGCGCAGCGATCTGACCGCGGCCGTGACGCTCGCGCAGCCTCAGTACCAGGCCTCGGAGCTGATGATCAGCGCCGCCCTGCATGGGTTCCGGCTCGCGGAGGTGCCGACCACGATGCGCGACCGCGGCGCGGACGCGACGGGTACCAAGAAGGGCGGGAACCTCGGCTACGGGCTGCGGTTCGCGCGCGCGGCCATCCACACCTGGCGCCGGGATCGCAGAGCGGCGCGCAAGCTGCGCCCCGAGAACACCCAATGCTCGTAGACGAGGAATTTGGCGCCGAACAGGATCACCTGAACGGCGACGTACGCCGCCGTCACCAGCGCCACTCGGATCCCGTGGTGAGCCGGAATACTCTGGACCTGCCGCTGGGTCCATCCCGTCGCGGCTGAGGCGGCGACCAGCGCCAGCACTGAGACGGTCACGTAACCGACCACCTCGCGCAGGAACGCGACGCGGCCGCTGATCTCCCAGGCCCAGCGGCGGTTGAGGACCCAGTTGGGCACCGCGCCGGCGACGAACGCCGCCACCGAGCACACCGTCGTGCCGGCTCCGGCGACGTACAGCAGCGCGAACGTGACGATGCTGGTCACCAGTGCCAGCACCGAGCCGAGCGCATAGCGAGTGATCTTTCGGACGAATGCGGAGGCGCGCAAACGACCGGAGAGCTCCGATAGCACAACTCCATCGTACCCACCCGATCGACACGCTACGTTCTCACGTTGCTAATGCACCTGCAATCTGCGACCGATGAGTTCGTGCTGAACGACGATCTGGTGATCGTCGGTGACAACGCCTCAGTATTGCCGCGGCTTCCTCCGGAAGCGTTCGACATGATCTACTTCGACCCCCCGTTCAACACCGGGCGGGCGCAGGCACGGCGGACGCTGGCTGCGACCGCCGACCGGCGCGGTGAGAGGATCGGCTTCGCCGGGCGCCGCTATCGAACCAGGCTGCTGCAAACGCTCAGCTATGACGATGCGTTCGCGGACTACCTCCTTTTCTTGGAGCCGCGATTGACGGCGGCTCGAGAGCTGCTGGCGCGCCACGGAACGCTTTATTTCCACATCGACTATCGCGAGGCGCACTACTGCAAGCTGCTGCTGGACGAGGTCTTTGGCCGCGAGGCGTTCCTGAACGAGATCATCTGGAGCTACGACTACGGCGCCAAGCCCCGGCGGCGCTGGCCCGCCAAGCACGACACGATCCTCGTGTACGTCCGCACGCCAGGCGAGCATTATTTCGACGCCGATGCGGTCGAGCGCGAACCGTACATGGCGCCGGGATTGGTGAGCGGCGAGAAAGCGGCTCGCGGCAAGCGGCCGACCGACGTCTGGTTTCACACGATCGTGCCGACCAACGGCCGCGAGAAGACCGGGTATCCGACTCAGAAGCCCGAGGGTGTCCTGCGGCGGATGGTTGCGGCCTCATCGCGTCCGGGAGGATGGTGTCTTGACCCGTTCGCGGGCTCCGGCACGGTCGGAGCCGTCTGCCGCGGCCTCGGCCGCCGCTTCGTGCTCATAGAGGAGAACCCCGTGGCGGTGGAGGTGATCCGCGGACGGCTGCGATCCGGGCCCGGCGGCGAGCGCCCAGCTCGGCCCTCGCAGCGACCCTCGCGCCCGGGCGATCGTCGCGAGCGACCCCGGCTCTAGCTCAGCTTGCCGCGCACCAGCGGCACGAACCGCACAGCCTCCAGCTGGCGGCGCTCCAGTCCCGCGGGAGTGCGTCGCGTGAGCGTCAGGTGCTGGTTGGTGTCGCCGACCGGCGCAACCAACCGCCCGCCGAGCGCGAGCTGATCCTCGAGCGCCGCTGGAACGCTGCCACCCACCGCCGCGGCGACGTTGATCCCATCGAACGGGGCCTCTTCGGGAACGCCCTCCCAGCCATCGCCCACCACGAACGTGACGTTCTCGATCCCCAGCGAGCGGATCGTGGAGGTGGCCAGCTCGCTCAGCTCGCGGTGGCGCTCGATCGTCCACACGTGATCCGCTAGTCGGGCCAGCAGCGCCGCGTGGTAGCCCGAACCCGTGCCCACATCCAGCACCCGGTCGGTGGGCCTCAGCGCCAGCGACTCCAGCATCCTCGCGACGACAAGCGGCTGCGAGATGGTCTGTCCGCACGCGATCGGCAAGGCAACGTTCTCGTACGCCCGCTCGCGCTGTCGCGTCGGCACGAAACGCTCGCGCGGCGTGTGGCCGATCGCGGCGAGCACGCGCTCGTCGTCGACCGCTGCTCGCAGCCGCTGCGCGAGGACCTCCGCCGCGTTCATCCGGCAGATTCTCCCGCTGTCACAGAGCCCCGTGCTCGATCCGGCGCTTGATCTCGGCCAAGAATCCGGCCCCCTGGGACTGGTAGACGATGCGGTGGTCGCACGAGAGCGTGATCGTCATCGCGTGGCCCGGGACGATCTCCGCGCCCCGGATCACCGGTACTTCCCGTATTGCCCCCGCGGCCAGGGCCGCTGCCTGCGGCGGGGCCACGATCGCCGACGCGCTGAGCAGCTGATGCTCGCCGAGATCAGTGACCATGAACGTCGCGCCGGCAAGCTCGGGGGGTGAGAGCTGGCCGGTGGAGGCGCGCTGGATCAGCAGCTCGATCTCCCCGGTTAGCTCGACGAGCGACTTACCGTCGGCGTCGAACACGACTGGGGTCAGGAAGGCCTCGTCGGCGGCGGCCGGGATGCCGATATTGATGCGGGAGTAGAGCTCGAAGCGGCCGTCCCGATAGGCGCTGTTGACGCGAGGCTGGTCGCGGAGTGCGAGTGCGCACGCGCGGATCAAGATCGCCGTTGTCGAGCAGCCGTGCTGCGCTATCAGCGCGAGCGCGGCCTCCATATCGATATCGGCGGCGAGCTCGAGGTCCGGGACCGTGGCCCTGGCCTCGGCTACGCGGCGCGCGATCGTCCGCTGACGTGGGCTCGGCTCCTCGATCCGGGTCTCTCCTTTGACGCCGGCGGGCGCGGTCGGGGTCGATGGGGCCGGAGGGCCGGGAGAGCCTGGTGGGGGATCGGCCATGGCGCCAACATACCGCGCTCAGCTCCCGGCGCCGTCGCGGCCCTCCCAGATCGCGATGAACTGGCTCGCGTCGAGCCGTACCAGGTCTACTCGCAGTTCCTTGACCAGGCGAGCAGCCCGCTTGGCGGGCAAGTCCCAGAACAACACCACCTCGCCGTCGTCGATCGACACGACCTCGATCCGGTCGTGGCGCTCACGGGCGGCGAGGAACGCCGGCTCGATTCCTCCCCGGTGGACGCTAAGGGCATAGGCTCGATTGGCTCTCATGTCAGCGCCGCGGCAGCGTCTTCGACGGCGTAGAACACGGAGCTGCCCACCTGGATCGCCGGCAACGACTCGGCGCCGGCGGCCAGGGCGCGCCGCACGGCTTGCTCGAGGCCCTCAGCCGTCGAGCGCAACGCAAGCGCTTTGAGCAGCGCGGCCGGATGCATCTCGCAGGCGGCGGCCGCGATCAGCACCGTGTCCGGTGCGCCGAGATCTCGACCCGCCGCGAACTCCTGCCGGAATGCCGCCAGCGAGAACGCGACCGCACGACCCACCTTCTTGGCATACGTCGCGGCGAGCATCGCGTTGCGGGTCTCGGGCGGCCAGTGGCTCGGCGGCCGTAGCGGTTGCAGCTGCTGCGCCGCAGCCAGCCGCTCGATCGCGCTCCAATCGGGGTTGGCGTCGATCCCGCCGAAGCGCTCGGCGAGCACCGGCTCCCATTCGGGGATCACGGGCAGCGCCGAGGTGATCCGCTCGGCCATCAGGTAGCACGATGGGTTACCGAGGTCGTAGTAGAACGTCAGCGCGGTGGCAGGCACTCAGCCGTGAATCAGCCAGCCGTCGGCCGCCCGCGCCGCTTCCATAACCGCCTCGGAGAGGGTCGGGTGGCCGTGGATGGTGCGCGCCACTTCCGGATACCCGCCCTCCAGCGTGCGGACGTTGACCAGCTCCTGGATCAACTCGGTCGCCCGCGTGCCGACGATGTGGCCACCAAGCAGCTCGCCGTACTTCTTCTCGCCCACGATCTTGATCATCCCGGAGCGATCGCCGTACACGATCCCGGCGCCGACGGCGCCGTACTGCAGCTTGCCCACGACCACGTCGTGACCCTGCTCGCGCGCCTGCGCTTCGGTCAGTCCGAAGCTGGCGACGTTCGGCATGCAGAAGGTGGCCCGCGGGATGTCGATGTACTCGATCGGGTGGGTCGTCAGCCCGGCGGCGTCCTCGACCGCGATGATGCCCTCGTCCGAGGCCTTGTGCGCGAGCGCCGGACCGTGGACCAGGTCGCCGATCGCGTAGATGCCTTGCGCGCTCGTTCGCATCGCGCCGTCGACCTCCACCAAGCCGCTATGGCCCAGCCTCACGCCAGCGCCGTCGAGGCCGAGCGCGTCGATATCCGCGCCCCGGCCCGCCGCGATCACCAGCCACTCCACCTCGGCCGTCTGGCCGCCGTAGGAGAACTTGACGCTCCGCCCACCGGGCTCGACGTTCTCGACCAGCGTGTTCGTGAGGACGTTCATCCCCTGGCGTTTGAGGCCGCGCTCGGCGGCCTTGGAGATGTCCGTGTCCTCGGTAGGCAGCACCCGCTCGAGCGCTTCGAACAGGAGCACCTCCACCCCGAGCCGGGCATAGGCCGACGCGATCTCCGCGCCTGAGGCGCCGGCGCCGACGACCGCCATCGTGTTGGGCAGCGCGGACAGCGCCCACGCCTCCTCGGTGCCGATCACCGGGCCCCCGAACCGGGTTCCCGGGATCGGTTTCTTGACTGAGCCGGTCGCGATCACGATCGTCCTGGCGGCAAGCTGTTGCTCCCCGACGGCCACCGAGCCGTTGCCGGCCAGCCTGCCCTCGCCTTCGATCAGCTCGATGCCGTTCTTTTTGAAGAGGCCCGCGACGCCGCCCGTGAGCGTCGAGATCACCTTCTCGCGCCTTGCGCTGAGAGCCGCGTAGTCGACCGAGGAATCAGAGACGCTGATCCCGAAATCGCCCGCGTCGCGGACCTCGGTGAGGATGTCCGCGGAGCGCAGCACGGCCTTGGCCGGGATGCAGGCGTAGTTGAGGCAGCGGCCTCCAACTCTGTCCTTCTCGACTACCGCCGTCTTCATCCCCAGTTGTGCGGCGCGGATTGCCGCGACATAGCCGCCCGGGCCGGAGCCGATCACGATGCAGTCGTACTCGAGATCAGGCATACGCGAGCGGAGCCTATAGGACCGCGTTGGCGAGGCCGCTAGCGATCGGGCTGCTTGGGCATCTGGATCCGGCTCAGTGCGCGGACCAGCTTCGTGAACAAGTACCCCGCTCCGGCGATGATCACGATCGGCACCAGGACGCCCAGCAGGTTGCTCGCCTTCAGCAGCAGCAGCGTGAAGATCGTCGCGATGATCGCGAGCAGGCCCATGAAGCCGAGCACGGCCCAGTAGCGCATCCGCCACATACCCGCGGCGCAGATCAGCATCAGACCCGAGAAGCCGATGATCCCGGTGATCGCCGGGTGCTTGCCGGCGATTTTCGCGCCCGCCAGGTAGGCGATCAGGTTCCCGATTCCGGACAGCGCGGCAAGGGCTGCTCCGACCGTCACCGCGCGGGGGCGCTCGCCGGGCGCCAGCGGGGTAAGCGTCGCTCTCACGGCCGCATTGCGGTCCTCGTAGCGGCGCTTGACCGCCGCCAGCTGGTCGCCACGCTCGAGATCGCTGGGGGGCGCCGGGGGGCTCCCGACTGGCGCCTCCTTCTGGTGACGTCCGCGCTTGCGGCTACGGCCGGGCAACGCCGACCCTCTCCTCCGCGAGCGCTGCGCGCAGCCCGCTGGCGACGCTCTCGACGTCGAGCGCTTCGGTCAGCGCTCGGACCACCGCGATCCGCTCGGCTCCCGCGCCGGTCACGTCCCGCACGTTGTCCGGGCCGATGCCGCCGATCGCGAAGAACGGCACCCGCGCCTGGCGCGCGGCGTATCGCACAAGCTCGAGTCCGACCGCCTGGCGCCCCGGTTTCGTGGGCGTCTCGTGCACGGGCCCGACCCCGATGTAGTCGATCCCCGCCGCGTTCGCGGCGTCGACCTGCTGAGGGGAGTGGGTGGAGAGTCCGACCAGCCGCTCAGGGCCGACCAGCTCTCGCGCTTGCGCCGCCGGGACGTCGTCCTGACCGATGTGGACGCCATCGGCGCCGGCTCGCGACCCCAGGTCCGGCCGGTCGTTGAGAATGAACAGGGCGTCATGCGACGCGCACGCGGCCGCGAACCGGCGCGCCGCGTCGAGGATCTCCTCGTCGGCGGCATTCTTGAGCCGCAGCTGCACGATATCCACGCCCCCAGCCAGGGCGCGATCGAGGAATTCGTCCGAGCGCGCGTCGCAGACGAGGTACAGGCGCGCACGCAACAGGCGCTGGCGGCGGTCGCTCACGCCTCCAGTCTGGCAGCACCGGCGCGCTAGGATTGCTGCAACGGGAGCCCAACCACAGGGCTGAGAGGGCGGACATCAGATCCGCCGACCGTCTGAACCTGACCCGGGTAATGCCGGCGCAGGGAGGTAATTTGTCTAGCGCAAACAGATCATTCGACGTCGCGGTTGTTGGGGGCGGCGTGATCGGGCTCGCCATCGCCTGGCGAGCGTCGCAGCGTGGGCTGCGGGTGATCTTGCTCGAGCGGGACGTGCCGGGCCATGGCACCTCGTGGGTTGCGGCCGGGATGATCGCCCCGATCAGCGAGGCGCGGCCCACCGAGCGGCCGCTGCTCGCGCTGAGCCTCGCCAGCGCCCGTCTCTACCCCGAGTTCGCGTCCGAGCTGAGCGCGGCGACTGGGCGCGATCCGGGCTACCTGCCATGTGGGACGGTCGAGGTGGCGCGCGATGAAGACGAGGCGCAGGCGCTCGACCGCGAGCTGGCGATGCGCCAGAGCCTCGGACTGCCGGTGCAGAGGCTGCTGGTAAGCGAGGCCCGTCGCCTGGAGCCGGCGCTCGCCCCCGCGATCAGGCTTGCCCTGGAGGTTCCGGACGACCACGCGATCGACCCGCGGCAGCTGACCGAGGTGCTCGCGATCGCCGCGACGCAGGCCGGTGCCGAGGTTAGTAGCGGGATTGGAGTCACCGAGGTGGAGCTTGCCGGCGAGCGCGCCTGCGGGGTCCGCCTTGCGGACGGCTCGGCGGTCCGCGCCGAGCAGGTTGTGATCGCGGCCGGCGTGTGGTCGGTCGAGCTCGGCCTGCCCGACGCGGCGCGCGTCCCCGTTCGTCCGGTGAAGGGGCAGATTCTGACCCTCCACGATCCCTCCGGACCAGGTCTGCTCACCAGGGCGCTACGAATGGAGGACATCGGCTACGTCGTGCCGCGCGGCGACGGTCGCTACGTGCTCGGCGCGACCGTGGAGGAGCGGGGGTTCGACACGACGGTGACGGCGGGGCCGCTGTTCGAGCTGCTGCGCGACGCGATCGAGCTGCTGCCCGGGCTATCGGAGCTCGTGATCGATGAGCTGATCGCGGGCCTGCGCCCTGCCACTCCCGACAATTTGCCGGCGCTCGGGCCTGGCGCGCTGTCCGGGCTGCATTGGGCGACCGGTCACTATCGCAATGGGATCGCGCTCGCGCCGATCACCGCCGAGATCGTGGTCGGCGGGCTGTTGGGAGAGCAGCGATCCGAGCTCGGATCGAAGTTCTCGCCCGCTCGGTTCGCCCGTTCTCCGGTGGGGGCATGACCGTGCTGGTCATAATCAACGGTGAGCGCCAGGAACTGCCGCCAGAGGCCACTGTTGACACCGTCGTTCAGTCGCTGGCCAGCGGCCCCGAGGGACGCGGCGTCGCGGTCGCGGTGGGAGGGGAGGTAGTTCCCCGCGCCGCCTGGGCCAGCACCAAGCTGGCCGAGGGAGCGCGAGTGGAGATCGTCGCCGCGGTGCAAGGAGGGTAGGAACAAGATCATGCAGCCATTTGACATCGCCGGCCGGAGCCTTCGCTCGCGCCTGATTCTCGGGACCGGTGGCTTCGACAACCACGAGATCCTCGCCGACGCGCTGGCCGCCTCGGGAACGGAGCTGTGCACGGTCGCGCTGCGAAGGCTCGATCCAGCCGCGCGCGGCTCGATCCTGGAGGTGCTCGAGGATGCGGGCGTGGAGGTGCTGCCCAACACCGCCGGCTGCTTCACGGCGCGGGACGCGATCATCACCGCGCAGCTCGCGCGGGAGGCGTTCCAGACCGACTGGATCAAGCTCGAGGTGATCGGCGATGATCGGACGCTGCTGCCCGATGCGGTCGAGTTGGTCTCCGCCGCCGAAGCGCTGATCGACGACGGGTTCGTGGTGCTTCCGTACACCACCGATGATCCGGTGTTGGCTCGCCGCCTGGAGGACGTAGGGTGTGCCGCGGTGATGCCGCTCGGCTCGCCGATCGGCAGCGGCATGGGAATCTGCAATCCGTACAACATCTCGATCATCGTCGAGCGTGCGGAGGTCCCGGTGATCCTGGACGCGGGGGTTGGGACCGCCTCCGACGCCGCGCTGGCGCTCGAGCTCGGTTGCGACGCGGTGCTGTGCGCGAGCGCGATCTCTCGGGCCCACGATCCGGTCGCGATGGCGCGCGCGGTGCGCCTCGGGGTCGAGTCGGGGCTGCTGGCTCGCGGCGCGGGCCGAATTCCCCGGCGGCGGTACGCGCAGGCCTCGACACCGGAGGAGGGCGTGCCCGTGTTCGACGTCACGCGCGCGTGGGAGTGATACACGACAAGCTGATCGACGGCTGGGAGTCCGCCTGGTCGGGCAAGGACGAGGATGCCTTCGAGGCGGTGTGCGCGCCGCATGTCCACTACGAGGATCCGCTGACGCCGGAGCCACTCGAAGGGCTAGACGAGCTTGGCCGGCATGCCGGCCGGCTGTGGGCGGCGTTTCCCGACGCCCGCCTGGAGAGAACCGGCGAGCGGGTCGGGAACGGACGCTTTCTAGCCGCTCCCTCGAAGCTGCTGGCCACGCATCGGGCGCCGCTCGAGGGCCTGCCCGCCACCAACCGGTTCGTGGTCGTGCACTGTGTCTTCTACTGCGAGCTCGAGCGGAGTGAGCTACTGCGAGTCAGGGCCTTCTTCGACCTCTACGACGCGGCCGTCCAGCTGGGGATCCTCCCGGGGCGCGGAACGCTCGGGGAGAAGGCGCTGCTGATGCTGCGGGGGTTCGGGCTGAGGGCTGGGCGGACTTAGGGGGTGGCGGGCCCTGGAGGGACTTAGGGGTGGCGGGCCCTGGACGATGAGGTTGGGAGATAACTCCCGTATAGACACAGTTATCTACCACCCTCCCTGTTGATCACCTCCACCGCGACTGGGGCGTGGTCGGAGAGCCGCCCGCTGTCGAGAACCTCCGCCTCGCTGACGACCTGGAGTCCCGCCGCGAACAGGTGGTCGACATCGTGGCCGCCGGCGTAGGTGAAGCCCGACGGCTCGAGCGATCGCACGTTGAAGTCGCCGCCGAGCACGGTAGGGGCACCGCTCGCCCAGCGCAGGATCGTGAAGGCGGCGATCCGCGCCTCGAGCAGCGCCGAGCGCGGATCGTGGACGGTCGCGTGCAGGTTCCCCACCCAGGTCCCATCGCCGAGCGCGACCGCGTGCAGATAACGGCGCTCGGGGATCAGCGTCAATCGCAGTGCTCGGTGCTCGCCGGCCCCCAACCTCCGGACCAGGATCGCGTTGCTGCCGCCGCCGTTTGACTTAATCACGTCGGGCCAGCGTTGCGCGATTGCGCGCCGCACCGGCAGCAGCGAGTTGCGTGAGGTGAGCACCAGCCGAGCGCTCGCCGCAAGCCGCTGCTCGAGCAGCTCCGGCCACCACGGCGGGACCTCTTGAAGCAGGGCCACGTCCCACTCCCAGCCCGCCAGCGCGCCCGCGAACTCGTCGAACAGGTCGTGGCCGGCGTCGGGGACCGCACGGCCGTGCTTGAGGTTCCAGGTGAATATCCGCAAGGTCTGCGAACCGTACACTGCTCGCCTTGCCTCGCCACTTCCTCACCGGCTCGGAGCTGACCAGCGCGGAGCTGGCGCGCCTGATCGACCGCGCGCGCGAGCTCAAGGCCGAGCCCCACAGCTCCGATGCGCTCGGCAAGCGGACGGTCGCGCTGATCTTCCAGAAGCCCTCCACCCGCACGCGGGTGTCCTTCGAGGCAGGAGTCACCGAGCTCGGTGGCCATCCGATGGTGCTGCGGACCGAAGATCTGCAGCTGACCCGCGGGGAGTCGGTGCGCGACACGGCGTACGTGCTCTCGCATCACGTCGCGGCGATCGGGATTCGCACCGGCCCCGACGAGCTCGTGCGGGAGCTCGCGGCGCACGCGCGCGTGCCGGTGATCAACATGCTGACCGCAGGCCATCATCCCTGTCAGGCGCTCGCGGATCTGCTGACCCTCAGCGAGGCGTTCGGGAGGCTCGACGGCCGGACGATCGCCTATGTGGGCGATGGCAACAACGTCGCCCGGTCGCTGGCGATCCTCGGGGAGCTGGCCGGCGTCCAGGTGCGAATCGCCTCGCCGCCGCAGTTCGCCCTGACCGACCCCCCGCCCAGTGCCTCGCTGATCGACGACCCCCAGGAGGCCGTGCGAGGCGCCGACGCCGTCTACACCGACGTCTGGGTCAGCATGAACGATGACCCCGCCTCGGCGCAGGAGCGCCGCCGGCAGCTCGCGCCGTACCGGCTCGATGACGAGCTGCTGAATGCCGCAGCTCCACACGCGATCGCGCTTCACTGCCTGCCGGCGCACCCCGGCGAGGAGATCAGCGAGGCGGTCCTGTACGGCCCGCGCCAGCGGATCTGGGACCAGGCGGAGAACCGCCGGCACGCCCAGAAGGCGCTGCTCGAATACGTGGTCAGGGCGCCAGGCCGAGGTCCGACAGCAGCACCGTGAAGTCGAGCTGCTCGCCCGTGAGCTCGGCGAGCAGCTCCTGCGGCGCGAGCCGCTGACCCTCCCGCCACAGCGCTCGCAACGCCGCCCCGGCCTCCGGCGACTCGAACCACCGCGGCCCAAAGCGCTCGCACAGATGCGCCCGCAGATGGGTCTCGAGCGCCCATGCGCGCAAGTAGCACGAGCAATAGAACCCGGAGTCGACGTCCGCCAGGAAGGTCTCCCGCCGCCACGGTATCTGCAGCGCTTCTGAGAGGAGCGCGCTGTAGCGATCCGCCAGCGAGTCGTAGCCTGCGTCGCGATCGCCGTGCAGCACCAGCTCGTAGGCCAGCTTTCCCGCGTACCGACGGAGATAGATGAGCTGCACCGCGCGCGCGTGCGCGGAGAGCTCTTGCGCATCGTCGCACCCCAGCCGCCGCGAGAGCCATTCAGGCTGCTCGATCAGGTGCTGTAGCAGGAACGCGAACGACTCCGTGATCGCGTTGTCCCCGAGGCAGCGAAATTCGAACGGGAGCCGATCATCCACGTTTGCGTAATGCTGGGTGTGCCCGCCCTCGTGAAACAGCGCCGCGTAGTCGTCCCGGCCCCCGACCGGGGAGATCACTAAATAGATTTCGCTCGGCACCCGCACCGGCGCGCAAAACGCGCGCGGAGTTTTGTTTGGGCGCGACGCCACGTCGAGCACCACCTGGGGTTGGCGCTCCAGCTCGAACCCCAGACCGCGTACGGTTTCGATGAAGCTCGAGAGCAGCTGCTGCGCCGGGTAGCGGTCATCGTCCTCCGCGGCTCTGAAGAAACGCGGCAGATCGGAGCGCCGGAGCTCGCCGAGCCCGATGCCGAGTCCACGCCGTAGCTGCGGCTCGAGCACGTCGGCGAAAGCGGCATCGGTGGCGGCGCTGAAGGCGGCGGTCTGGGCCTCGAGCGCCCGGAGATCGACCTGCTTGCACTCGGCGCACAGCTCCTCGTAGCTGCGGTGGCCGAGCTCGCGCGCGAGCGCGTGCTGATTCTCGACCAGCTCCCGGTAGAGAGGATTCAGCACCCCCTCGGTCAGCTCCAGTCGGGCGTCCTCGATCTCCGCTCGCCGGTCGCCGCTCGGCTCATTTGCCTGTACCACCGCCGACTCGCGGAACCCGATCCGCTCGCCGTCCACCACCAGCTCGAGGGCCGCCTCACGCCGCGCCAGCTCGCTCTCGAGCTTCTTCGTCGCCTGTCCGATCAAGCCTTCGATCGCGAAGTCGCTCAGCATCAGCAGCCGCCTGCTGTCCTCGCCGCCGGGGCTCGCGTCCGCGGCCAGCTGACGCAACTCGTCCACCGCCTCGCGCGTGAACAAACTTGGGTGGCGCGCGTAGATCGGCTCGATCTCGTAGTCATCCTTGAGGCCGGCGTAGTGGCGGTAGAACTCGGCCGTGAGCTCGGAGAGGAACGCCTCGGCGGAGTGTCGATAAGCGTCCAGATCCATGCTGCTGCCATGCTAGTTGCCGTGAACACGACGACCACACGACCCGCTCGCGGCGACGAGCTAGAGCTGACGATCGAGTCGCTCGCGTTCGGCGGTGCCGGGGTGGCCAGGCTAGATGGCTACGTGGTGTTCGTGGCCGGAGGGATGCCCGGCGACCGCGTGCGCGCGATCGTCGGCAAGCGCAAGCGCGCCTACGCCGAGGCGCGAGCGGTCGAGATCTTGCGAGCGGGGCCCGAGCGGATCGAGCCAAGGGCGGCGCACCCGGGAGCGCCCTGGCAGGTGCTGCCGTATCAGCGCCAGCTGGAGATCAAGCATCAGCAGGTGGATGACGCCCTGAGACGGATCGGCCAGCTCCAGGGCTACACGCTCGAGCCGATCATCCCAGCTACAGCACAGTGGCGATATCGCAACAAGCTCGAGTACTCGTTCGGGACCGACCAAGCCGGCCGGCTGGTGTGTGGATTTCACCCCCCGGGGCAGTGGCAGGAGATAGTCGACCTCGACGATTGCCTGCTCGCATCCGAACGCGGCAACGCCGCGCGCGAGCAGCTCGTCGGCTGGTGTCGCGAGCACGGCCTGACCGCGTACGACCGCCGCAGCGGCGAGGGTCTGTTGCGCAACCTGGTCGTTCGCGAAGGCCGCCGCACGGGGCAACTGCAGGCCCGACTGGTGACTGCCGGCGACGGGTTCGATCGCGAGTCGCTCGCCCGCGTCGCCGGAGGGCTCGATGGGATGCTGTGGACGCGTACAGACGCGCTTGCCGAGACCACTCGGGGCGGCGAGACCGAGCTCTTGGCGGGCTCTGAGCGCTTCGACGAACAGCTAGGCGGGCTCGAGCTCCGAATCTCCTCGCAAGCGTTCTTTCAGACCAACACCGAGATGGCCGAGCAGCTCTATGGCCTGGCGCTGGAGTACGCCCAGCCAACCGGGACCGAGCGCGTGTATGACTTGTTCTGCGGCATCGGCACGATCGGGCTGCTGTTTGCGCCCCGGGTTGCGGAGGTCTGGGGCCTCGAGATCCTCGAGGACGCGGTCGCCGACGCGCTCGCGAACGCGAAGCGCAACGAGATCGAAAACGCCCGCTTCTTCGCCGGCGATGTGCGGCTGGCGCTGCGTGAGCTTGTCAGCGAGGTCGGCCGTCCCGAGCTGCTGGTAGTCGACCCGCCACGCGCGGGGCTCTCGCAGAAGGTGGTGAGGAGGATCATCGAGGCCGCCCCGGAGCGGATCGTCTACGTATCTTGCAATCCGACGACGCTGGCGCCGAACGCCGCTCAGCTCGTGCAGGCGGGCTACCAGCTCCGCCGCCTCCGGCCTGTCGACATGTTCCCGCAGACCCCGCACATCGAGTGCGTCGCGCAGTTGGTGCGCGGGTAGGGTTGGCTGGCCCATGCGTGCGGTCACGATTAGAGATCAGCAGCTGAGCGTCGAGGAGCACCCCGACCCGGTCCCGGGTCACGGGGATGTGCTGATCAAGGTTCATGCCGCCGGGATCAACGGCGCCGACATGCACCAGCGCCGCGGCCAATATCCCGCCCCCCCGGGCTCGCCGCAGGACATTCCGGGGCTCGAGCTGGCTGGCGAGGTCCTGCAGTGCGGACCGGGGACGCAGCGCTTCAGCAAGGGCGATCGGGTGATGGCGATCGTCGGCGGCGGCGGCCAAGCCGAGCTCGCGCTCGTCAATGAGCGAGTGCTGATGCCGGTGCCCGAGGAGCTCGATCTGGCGCTCGCCGGCGGGGTGCCCGAGGTGTTCACGACTGCCCATGACGCGCTGTTCACACAGGCCGGGCTGCGGCTCGGCGAGCGGTTGCTGATTCACGGCGCCGCCGGAGGCGTTGGCACCGCCGCCGTCCAGCTGGGCCGCGCGACAGGCGCCCGCGTGACCGGGACCGTCCGCAACCCCGAGCTGCGGTCGGGCGTGGCGGCGCTGGGCGCCACGGTGATCGAGCCCGAAGACTTCGTCGACCACGGCCCGTTCGACGTGATCCTCGAGCTCGTGGGAGCCCCAAACCTGGCCGGCAACTTGCAGGCACTTGCGATTAGCGGCCGGCTCACGGTGATCGGAACCGGCGCCGGCGCGAAGGGGGAGCTCAATCTCGGGCTGTTGATGATGAAGCGCGGCAGGATCTTCGGCTCCACCCTGCGCGCGCGCCCGTTGGAGGAAAAAGCGATCACGGCGCGGGCGCTCGAGCGCTCAGTGCTGCCGCTGCTGGCCAACGGGACGCTGCAGGTACCGCTGGCCGCCACTTATCCATTGGCCGAGGCGGAGGCCGCGTATGACCATTTTGCGGCGGGCGGCAAGTTCGGCAAGATCATCTTGACGATGTAGGCCCGCGACCGCGGCAGGCCGCGAAGAGCTATTCGAGCTCGCCGGCCTCGTCGGCAAACAACCCCGGCTCATCCTCGGCAGCGTGGATCGAGCACAACGCCGGCCCACCTGACTCCATCACTGCCTGGAGCTCAGCCGGCGTCAGCTTCGCGCCGCACTCCTCGCACCGGTCGCCGATCTGATCGAGCGTCCTCTCTTCGAGGTCCATGCGGCCGAGTCTAGCCGTTACTAATAAGGAGGCAGATCCGTCCACCATCGGCCGAGCGCGCGGAATGCTCTCCAGAACTCCCGCTTGGCGGCTTCCTCGTCGAGCGCCTCGTCGATATTCGGCACGTACAGGGCGTCGATCGTTGGCGTGAAGGGCTGGATCTCGGCCGCCAGCGGCTGCAGCTCGCGTCGCAGCGGCACGTCGAGCTCGTTGACCACCGCAAGTGCCTGCTCGCCCATCACGACCACGATCTTCGGCTGGACGATCGCCAGCTCCTCGACAACTCGTGCCACGCACGATGGATCGGCCAACTCGGGGTCGGGCACCGGACACTTGACGCACAGGGTTCCGTACACGGCCAGCGGATCGATCGAGAGGCGGCGCAGCGATTTCATCAGCGCGTTTCCGGACCTCCCGTAGAAGGCGACCCCTTCCTCGACCTCCGACGGCCGCGCGGCGTGCTTGATCAGGAAGATGTCCGCCTGCGGATGGCCTGACCCGAGCACCGGCATCAGCTGGCCGCGCGGACAATGCGGGCAAGCCTGCAGCTCACGCGCGAACGTGTTCAGCTCGCGGATCGCGCGTTCCAGGTACTTCTCGCGGATCTCGTCGTCGGTGGCGGGCATCCCCCTCCGATTGGACGGCAGGCGAGCTTGTCCTTGCGGATGCATCAGGACTTGCGCGAGATCTTGCCGGTGGCTCGGCGCACTCGGCGGTCTCTGGAGGCGCGCCGGGCTGAATGCGGAAGCGCCTTGGTCTGCAAGAACTTCAGCGCTTGCACGTAGAGCAGGCTGGCGGGATTGCGGACGATGTCGGCGTCGCGGAGCGATTCCAGGAATTCCTCCGGGCCGTTGAACTCACGCATCCGGATCCGGACCGATCCGAGTCCCTGCGGGACATGCGCGTCGGAGCCGGCGCCGGCCGGAATCCGGTACTTGGCCGCGAACCGTAATGCCTCGTCGTTGAACTCGCTGATCGCCACGCGGGGATTGAAGATCTCGATCGCGTCGACGTCGTCGAGCACGTCGAGCAGGTGCTCGTAGTCGGGCACCGAGTGCAGACGATCGAAGGGATGTGGCACGTACACCAGGCCGCCCTGGCGCTTGATCTCCGCGATCGTGTCGGCAAGGCTCATCCCCCGGGGAATCTTGTCTTGAAGGAACAATCCGATCACCTCGCCCTGGCTCGCGGTTTTGACCTCCTCGCCGACGATCACCTCGAGGCCGTCGGTCTTGCCCTGAGCCTCGAGTGCTCCCGAGATCTCGTTGTGGTCGGTGATCGCGATCGCCCCGAGACCGCGCGTGCGTGCCTCTGCCAGCAGCACCTCCACAGGAGTCGCACAATCGTAGGAATGGTCGGTGTGCATGTGCAGGTCGACGTCGATCAGCGGGCGCGCCCGCAAGCGAGCCTGGACCTGCGGCTCGGCGCGCCAGCGGTGCCTGCGCGCCGTCAGGCCAGCGTAGATCCGCTCGAGCTCGTCGGCGACGCGCGGCCAAGTCAGCGACGAGCGGAGCGGTTCCGCGCGCCCGCGCAGCTCCTCGCGCCGCTCGGGCGCGGCGATCACGCTGGCCAGCTGCGCCGCGAGCGTCTCCGCGTCGCCGGGCTCGAACACCAGCCCATGTTCACCGTCGGCGAGCACTTCCTCGTACGCCGGCAGGCGCGAAGCAATCGGGATCGCGCCGGCCGCCACCGCCCGCAGCAGGACCCCCGGCGCCAAGCGGACGCCCTCGGAGGCGAGCACGACCACGTCCGCCGCCGCGAGCGCTTGCGCCTCGCTGGTCTGCTCCCTGTCCAGGAAGCTGAGCCGAGCGCGGATCTCGCGGCTCAAGGCGGCTGGCGGGGTCAAGGGACGGCGCGAGAACACGGTCGCGTGCCATTCCAGCTCCGCAGGCAGGGCCCGCAGCGCACGCAGGAAGGTTCGCAGTGCCGCCCGTTCCTCCTCGGCGATCAACAGCAGCTCCACCCGAGCCCCGTCGTGCGGTGCCTGCTCGCCTGCGGTCGCCGGCCTGATCACCACGTAGTCGGCCGGAAAGAAACGCTGCATCAGATCGCGCGTCGCGCGGTAGCTGGCGATGCGAACATCGAGCCTGCCGAACAGCAACCGCGAGAGGGGCCGCGCCAGCTGCGTGGAGAGGATTCGCTCGGTGGGCATGTGAAAACTGCCCACGTTGAGCGCCCGCGAGTGGCGCAGCGCCACGCTGGACGCGCTCGGCGCGAACGGCTCGTGCACGTGCACGATGTCGAGCGTCAGTGCCGTCAGCGCCTCCTCGATCGTGCGTGCGACATCGACCGGCAGCGATGCTGCCCGCCGGCGGGTGGGCGAGAACGGGAGCACTTCGCCGACCCCCAATACGAGCGGGATGGGATCGATCCGCTCGAGCAGTCCCTCGCCCTCGATGCGGATTGCCCGCCGGCTGTCGCGCACGAGGCTGGGTGACTCGGACGGGGCGACGATCAGAACCTGATGTCCCCGCCGCGCGAGCTCCTCTGAGACGCCCGCCACATAGTCGTTGACGTCATTTTCGGACTCCCATGCGAACGGCGTGACCTGGGCAATCGCGAGCGGGCCGGGCACGGGCCCCAATATAGGGCTACTTCTTCGCCGCGGTCCGCTTCGTGGTCGGGGAGCCGAGCGGCTTGCGAGCGTACTGCGCGATGAACCGCTCGGTCAACTCGCGAGCCTCATCGTCGGGGTGCTGGTGCATCGGCGACTTCATCAAGTAAGAGCTGGGGCCGTCCAGCTGGCCCGACAGTCCGTTGTTGAGCGCCAGCTTGCAGCAGCGCACGGCGTCGATGACGATCCCCGCGGAGTTCGGCGAGTCCCACACCTCGAGCTTCAACTCCGCGGTCAGCGGCACGTCCCCGAATGCCTGACCTTCAAGCCGGATGTGGGCCCATTTGCGATCGGTGAGCCACGGCACGTAGTCGGAGGGGCCAACGTGAACGTCGTCGCTCGGCAGCTCGTGGCCCATGATCGAGGTCACCGCGTTGGTCTTGGAGATCTTCTTGGACTCGAGCCGCTCGCGCTCGAGCATGTTGTAGAAGTCCATGTTGCCGCCGACGTTCAGCTGCGAGGTGCGTAGCAGCTTCACGCCGCGATCGTGGAACAGGCGCGCCAGCGCGCGGTGCACGATCGTCGCGCCGACCTGGGATTTGATGTCGTCCCCGATGATTGGCAGGGCCGCCTTCGTGAAGCGCTTGTTCCAGTACTCCTCGCGAGCGATGAACACGGGAATGCAGTTCACGAAGGCACAGCCGGCCTCCAGGACCTGTTCCACGTACCACTTCGTCGCCTGCTCCGAGCCGACAGGCAGGAAGGAGACGACCACGTCGGTGTGGGTTTCCGTGAGGATGTCGACAATGTCGGAGGTCGGCCCGGGCGCCTTGGTGATCTTCTGTGAGAGGTATTTGCCGAGTCCGTCATGCGTCATCCCGCGGTCGACCGGGACGCCGAGCTTTGGCACCTCCGCGTCGAACCGCAGGGTGTTGTTCTGCCCCGCGAAGATCGCTTCTGACAAATCCTTGCCGACCTTGTCGGCGTCGATGTCGAACGCGGCGCTGAACTCGACGTCACGCACGTGGTAGCCGCCCAGCTCGACGTGCATCAGCCCCGGCACCGATTCATGGGGATCGGCAGCGCGGTAATAGTGAACTCCTTGCACGAACGAGCTCGCGCAGTTGCCGACGCCGATGATCGCAACGCGAACCTTGTCGGTCTGGTAGCGCCCGGAACCGTTTGCGGAACCGTTGGGGGTATTCACGATGAAAATCCTTGGTCGAGAGGAGGGCCGCGCGCTCCGCTCGGCGGCGCAAGCCAAACGCCCTAGGTATCCCGGCGCGGGCGGTTTGTTACACCCGCGCCGCGCCGTTCAGCTGCCCGCGAACGTAGACGATTCGCTGGATCGTGGTCACCAAGCTGAGCCCGGCGAGCACGTAAACCGCGGCCGCAAGCAGCTCGAAGTGGCCAAGCGACGCCCCTTTCGCGAACACCAGCCCCGCCGACAGGATCACCACCCGCACCGGCCGCGTGGCGAGTCCCACCTTGCATGCGACGCCGAGCGCCTCGGCCCGGGCGCGGGTGTAGGAGACCATCAGCGAGAACAGCACCGCGGCCACGGTCGCCGCGGCCGCGACTTGGTCGTGGCGGGCCGCGAAGTAGGCGCCGACGGCGATCAGCACGATCCCTTCCTCGAGACGGTCGAGCGTCGAGTCGAGAAACGCCCCGAACGGGGTTCCCTTGCCGGACATCCGCGAGTAGCGCCCGTCCAGCGTGTCCATCACCGAGCCCACGATGAAAGCGATCCCCGCCAGGAAGAACAACCGCTCGACGATCAGCGCAGCCGCGGCCAGGTTGAGCGCGAAGCCGGTCAAAGAGATCGCGTTAGGAGTCAGTCGCGACTCGATCAGCCGCTCGCGCATCAACTCCTGAGTGGTGGGGCCTTCGCGGCGGGGGCGCCGACCGCGCGGCCCCTGTGAGCGCACACGCCTGGGCTTGGTCTGCTCTGGCATCGCTACGCCGGCGCGTGGCCGAACGCCCACGCGTCAGGACGTGCACGAGCGAGCAGTCGATGGGCCAGCAGTGCGGAGATGCCGGCGGTCAACGCGCCGAGGAACACATCGGTGAGGTAGTGGTTGGCGGTGGCCACGACCACGAACGTGACGAACAGCGGATACAGCGCCCAGGCGATCTTGGCGATCCGGAAAGACACCAGCCTGACCATCGACCAGCCGACCATCACCGCGAAGCAGACGTGCATCGAGGGGACCGCGGCGTAGATGTTCAGGAACGCCTTCGTCGGCCCGTTGTCCACGTGGGGGACTCCAAGGAACTGCGAGATCGAATCGGTGAACCCCCATTCGGGCAGCAACCGTGGCGGAGCCGTCGGATACAGGGCGTAACCCACCAGGGCCACGGCCATCGCGATCATGAACATGTTGCGCAGGAAGTAGAACGAGTCGTTGCGCCGGAAGTAGATGAACGCGAGCACCGCCAGCGTGACGATGAAATGACCATTCAGATAGGTCCAGTCGGCGGCGTCCATCAACCAGTGCTTGTTCTGCGCCCACGCCTGAATGCTTGGCTCGATGAAGATGTGCAGCGTGCGCTCGAGGTCGATGATCTTCATCGCGTCGCCGAACGGCTTGTAGGGACTGCCCCCATCAACGAGCCCGCGCACAAGGTCGTACAGCAGGAAGGCGCCGATGAACAACACGACCTGCCGGGCCAGATCACGCCAACCGCGCGGCAGCACTCGCGCTTCGATGAACCTGAGTCGACGGCGCATAGAACCCACCCATCGTATCGATGCCCGCGGCTGGGGCCTGGCGGTCGCTCAGCTGCAGCGCGGCGAACGGGCGCCGATACGGCCGAAGGAAAAGCGCATCACGAGCCGCATCGGTCCGCGGCTGTGAATCGTCAAGGCGGTGAAGGCACCACTCGGGGCGACGCAGCCAGAGCCCTCCGACAGCGACCAGTAGGGGCTGAAGCGAACATGGATCAAGGCGGTTCCCGGTCGCGTTGCCTGGAGCGTCAGCGAGTCGGTTCCAAGCGTCTTCAGGATTGCCGCGCCTTGCACGATCGGGGAGGGGTTCGCGACCTCATAGATGCGCCAGTGCTTGGTTTGCAACTTCAGCCGGAGGTAGGGAAGACCGTGGTCGATCAGCTCCATCTCGCGCTTGGCCGAGTAGTCGAGGGGGGCGTCTGCGGCGGCCACGAAGCGAACCGCGTTCTCGTCCAGCCAGGCCCGATAGCTCGCCGCGTTCAGCCGGCCGTCGTAGAACAGCGCGTTGTCCTCGAGGTCGAGCTGGCGCTCCCAGCCGCGCGCGAGAGGATAGCGACGAGCGACTACGTACGCCTCCCAGTGAAACCGGGTGAACGGGATCTCGGTGCGGAACGGTGGCCCGGATTGGCGCCCGAGAAAGTCGAGCAGCGGCGCGTAGTAGCCAGATGCTGCCGAAGGGTCGGCGAGCGCGGTCGAGAGGTCGCGGGCGGGATCGTGCCACTCGATGTACAGCAGCGGCACCGCGAGCACGGCGAGCAGCACGACCCTGCGGGGCCACCACAGCAGCGCCGCGAGCGGGGCGGCGATGAACGCTCCGAAGCGAGCATCGTTACTGCCGACCGGCGTCGCGAGCGCGAACGCGGCGATAGTTCCGAGCGCGTACAGCAGCGCGCCCGCCCGTAGCTTGTAAGCATCCCGAGGCAGGAAGAGCAGGGCAGCGAGCGCGAGCACCAGCACCGGCAGCATCGAGGCGCTCGCAAACGGCTCTCGCCCGCCTTCCGGGAACGCGATCGCCAGCAGCGCGACTGGGCCCAGCGCGGCGAGCGCCACGGCCGCGCCCGGCAGGGCGGGCTCGAGGCGCCGTTCGCCGGCGCACGCTCCGATCGCATAAGCGCTGGCGACAAGCCCCAGGAACAGCGCCGCAACGGGGCTCGACAGCGCCGTCAAGACGCCCAGGCCGCAGGCGATCCAAGTCCGCCGGCAGTCGAGCGCCAGCGCGGCCCCAACCGCCGGGAGCGCCCCGAACGCGAACGCGAGTCGGCCGGTATAGAGGTCGACTGCCGTGGCCGCCCCGAACAGGAGCGCCCCCAACCACGCGTCTGAGCCGCAATGGCGGTATGCGAGCGGCTCGAACAGGGCGGCGGTCCCGGTTGCCGCGATGGCCGCCGCCAGCTGGGGCGAGAGCGCGGCGGAGACAGGCGGGAACAGCAGGCTGTAACCGACGATGTGATGGCCCGAGTACCACATGTTGTTCCACACCGAGAAGCCCTGCATCCGAAATAGCTGGGCGCGGAACAGGTGCGCGGCCAGGTCGAGGCTCGGCGGAGACAGGATCACGTATACGGCCGCGAGCGCCGCGGCCACCACCGTCGGCGCGATCCGGCGCGGATCGATCCGAGCCAACCCGAGTACCGGCAGACGCTCGGCGCGCGCGCTCGATGCAGGGCGATCCTGGGTGATCATCTCGAGGCCTCTAGGAACTCGGTTACCCAATCGACCACGATCGGCTCATCGAGCCACGGCCAATGACCCGCCCCAGAGGCTTTCCGGAGCTCGGCCTGCGGCAAGCGGGCGGCATACGCCTCGCCATAACTCGGTGCAAGCCACGGGTCATTTTCGCCCCACAGCACGAGCGCCGGCGCCGTTAGCGAAGACAGCGAGGCGCCGGCGGCCGCGAGCTGCTGCTCATCGACGGAGCGATGCAGTCGCAGCGTGGCTCGCTGGGTGCCCTGATCGAACTGCTCCCAGATCGCGGCCACCGCCGCTTGCGACCACGCGTCGGGCTTCACGCAGCCTCGGCGCAGGGTGCGCGCGAGCATGCCCCTAGTAGTCGCTCCCATCACCAGCTCGCCCAGTAGCGGACGCTTGAGGATCTCGGCGAGCCAGTACCACTGAAATCCATCGAGCAGCGGCAGCGCGTTGACCACCACCAGACGGGTGACCCGCTCTGGATGGCGCTGTGCGAACACCAGCCCCCCGCCGGCTCCCCAGTCGTGAACCACCAGCTTGACCTGCGAGACGCCGAGCTCGGCGAGGAAGCGCTCGAGGAAGTCAGCGTGGCCGTTCAGCGAATAGTCGAGGTGCCCGCCCTTGCCGCTGCGGCCGAAGCCGGGCAGGTCGGGCGCGAGCCCGCCGCCCCGCTCGAGGAACGCCAGCCACTGGTCAGAGCTCGTCGGGACGCCGTGCAGATACAGCGCCGGCACGTCGGCGAACGGCGCCTGACGGTAGAAAACGGGCGACTGATCAAGGGTGACCGTGTGCTCGTCGACGCCCACGCGCTGGCGAGGATAACGTCCTCGTCGATGACCAAGGACGAGCCCGCGGGCATCCGGGCGCCGGAGAAGGAGTTGAATAAGAGCGTGAACAGCGCGTGGAAGCGGCCGTCTCCTCGCCGTGTGGGAGCGATCCGCGACCGCTTACGGCTCGTGTACGGGATCCCGCGCGCTGAGCCTCATGGCCAGCCGATCGCGGAGCTGGTGCTGACGGTCCTCTCGCAATCGACAAACGATCGCAATCGCGACCTCGCATACCTGGCGCTGCGCGAGCGATTTCCCGACTGGGAGGCGGTTCGCGACGCCGCGGTCGATGAGCTCGAAGAGACGATTCGGCCCGGCGGCATCTCGCGTGTCAAGTCGGCCCGGATCAAGTCGATCCTGCGCGCGATCAGCGACATGGCGCAGCCGGATGACTCGCGCGCCGCCCGATCAGGGGAGGCCGGAGGCCGAGCGGGCGGCAGGCGCGAGGGCGAGCTGTCGCTCGACTGGCTCGCGGAGCTGAGCGTTCCCGACGCCCAGCGGTATCTCGTCTCGCTGCCCGGGGTCGGTCGCAAGACCGCGGCCTGCGTGCTGCTGTTCGCGCTCGGGATGCGCGACGTTCCCGTCGACACGCACGTCTCGCGGGTCGGAACCCGTCTGGGGCTGTTCCGTCCTCGCGCCCCGTTCGTGGAGTTGCACGACACGATGCTCGCGATCACCCCGCCGGGGGAGGAGCTGGAGCTACATTTGAACTTGTTGCGTCACGGCCGCCGGACCTGCCACGCGCGGCGACCGGATTGCGCCGGCTGCGCCCTAAAGCGAATGTGCCCCAGCGCTTTCCGAGTTGGAGGGCGCTAGCCAGAGCAGTCTGACTCGCTGCTCGGAACGCTCGCGCGTAGTGCATTGGCGTTCCGGGCAGCGGTCCAGATCTGCTAAGCTCTGGCTTAGATTTTTGTAAACGTAGAGGAGTAGAACACAGATGGGAAAAACGATCGGAATTGACCTCGGCACGACTAACTCTTGCATGGCGGTGCTCGAGGGTGGTGAGCCGACGGTGATCGAGAACGCCGAAGGCGGACGTACGACCCCGTCCGTGGTCGCCTTCACGCAGTCCGGCGAGCGCCTGGTCGGCACGGTCGCCAAGCGCCAGGCCGTGACCAATCCCCAGAACACGATTTTCTCGATCAAGCGCTTCATGGGCCGCAAGGAGGCCGAGGTGCGCGAGGAGGAGGCGATCGTTCCTTACAAGGTCGTCTCCGGCGCCAACGGCGATGCGCGCGTTGAGGCCGGCGGCAAGCAGTTCTCGCCGCCCGAGATCTCGGCGATGATCCTCGGCAAGCTGAAGACCGATGCTGAGGCGTATCTCGGCGAGAGCGTCGACAGCGCCGTGATCACCGTTCCCGCTTACTTCAACGACGATCAGCGCCAGGCGACCAAGGACGCCGGCAGGATCGCCGGGCTCGACGTCAAGCGGATCATCAACGAGCCGACCGCGGCATCGCTCGCGTATGGGCTCGACAAGGAGTCAGATCAGACGATCCTCGTTTTCGACCTCGGCGGTGGCACGTTCGACGTCTCGGCGCTCGAGATCGGCGACGGCGTCTTCGAAGTCAAGTCGACCGCGGGCGATAACCACCTCGGTGGCGACAACTTCGACAAGGCGATCGTCGATTGGCTGGTCGCCGAGTTCAGGAAGTCCCAGGGAATCGACCTGGCGGCCGACCCGATGGCGCTGCAGCGGCTCTATGAAGCCGCCGAGAAGGCCAAGATCGAGCTCTCCACCACGCAGGAGACGCAGATCAACCTGCCGTTCATCACCGCCGATGCAAGCGGCCCCAAGCACCTCGACATGCGCCTCACGCGCGCGAGGCTGAACGAGCTGACCGCCGACCTACTGGATCGGACCGTCGCGCCTGTCCGTCAGGCGCTAGACGACGCCAAGGAAAAGGGCGTCGGCCGGATCGACCACGTCGTGCTCGTCGGCGGGATGACCCGGATGCCCGCGGTGCAGGAGAAGGTCAAGGAGCTCACCGGCAAGGAGCCGCACCGGGGCGTCAACCCCGATGAGGTTGTGGCCGTAGGTGCCGCGATCCAGGCAGGCGTGCTCGCCGGCGACGTCAAGGACGTGCTGCTGCTCGACGTCACTCCGCTGACGCTCGGAATCGAGACCAAGGGCGGGGTGATGACGAAGCTGATCGAGCGCAACACGACGATCCCGACGCGTAAGTCGGAGATCTTCTCCACCGCCGAGGACAACCAGCCGTCGGTCGAGATTCACGTGCTTCAGGGTGAGCGCGAGATGGCCACGTACAACAAGTCGCTGGGTAAGTTCCAGCTGACCGGCATCCCGCCCGCGCCGCGCGGCATTCCGCAGATCGAGGTCGCGTTCGACATCGATGCGAACGGCATCCTGAACGTGTCGGCCAAGGATCTGGGCACCGCGAAGGAGCAGAAGATCGAGATCCGCTCCGGCTCCGGGCTCTCCGACGACGAGATCAAGCGGATGGTCTCGGACGCCGAGTCGCATGCCGAGGAGGACCGCCGCCTGCGCGAGCTCGCGGAGGCGCGCAACAACGGCGAGAACGCGGCTTACCAGGCAGAGCGGCAGCTCAAGGACCTGGGCGACGCGGTCGACGCCTCCTCCAAGGAGGAGATCGAGGCCGCGATCAAAGACGTCCGCGAGGTGCTGACGTCCGAGGATGCCGCCGAGATCAACGCCAAGACCGAGGCGCTGCAGACCTCCTTCCACAAGGTCTCCGAGGCTATGTACCAGCACGCCCAGGAGCAGGCGGGCGCCGGTGCATCGACCGACGGAGCGGGTGCTTCGACCAACGGCGCGGGCACCGAGGAGGAGGACGTCGTGGACGCCGAGGTCGTGGATGAGGGCAAGTAATGGCCGGACCGAAGCACGACATTGAGGAGACGCCCTTCGGGGTTCGCGAAGCTCGCGACCCGGAGGGCGCGCTACCCACACAAACAGAGCAAGAGCAAGAGCCGCCTTCGGCTCCGGCCGGGCAGCCCGGCGAGGAGGAGGGGCCTTCGGTTCCTGCTCGCGAGCCCGCGGAGGAGGAGGAGCCCTCGGTTCCCGCCGGCGAACCCGAGGCGCCGGTGACGCCGACCGAGTCGCACCCTGTCGACGGCGCCGACGACCACGAGGCCAAGCTCGAGCACGATCTCGAGGAGCTGACGGCGAAGGCGGAGAAGGCCGACCAATACCTGGACTTGGCCCAGCGGACGAAGGCCGACTTCGAGAACTACCGCAAGCGCACCGCGCGCGAGGCCGCGGCCGCCAAAGAGCGGGGTGTCGCCAAGCTCGCGCTCGAGCTGTTGCCGGCCGTCGACAACCTCGACCGTGCACTTGCAGCAGCGGAGGCAGCGAGGAACGGTGGCGCCGATAGCACGCTGGCGTCAGGGATCAAGCTCGTCCACGCGGATGTGATCGCGGCGCTCGCGCGCGTCGGAATCGAGCGCTACTCGCCGCAAGGCGAGCAGTTCGACCCCCAGCACCACGAGGCGGTCGCACAGCAGCCTGTCGAAGGGGCGCAGCCTGGGATGATCGTCGAGGTCTTCCAGCAGGGCTATCGCCTCGGCGACAGCGTGCTGCGGCCGGCGCGGGTTGTGGTGGCCGGCTAACGAAGGCGGCGAGTTATGGCTGACAGACCCGACTACTACAAGACCCTAGGGGTCGGCAAGAACGCCTCCGATGAGGAGATCAAGAAGGCCTATCGGAAGCTTGCGCGGAAATATCACCCGGACCGCAATCAGGGCGACAAGAACGCCGAGGAGCGCTTCAAGCAGGTCTCGCAGGCGTACGACGTCCTGTCCGATGCTGAGAAGCGCAAGGCGTATGACCGCGGAACCGGCCCGTTCGGCGGATTCGCCGGCGGTTTCGACCCAGGCGCGTTCGGCGGCGGCTTTGGCGACATCCTCTCGAACCTGTTCGGGGGCGGCGGAGCGGGCGCCGGGGGACAGGCCGGTAGCGTGCGCGGCGGCCGCAGTCAACAGCAGCGTGGCCGCGACCTGGAGACCGAGGTGTCGCTCACTTTCGACCAGGCGGTAAACGGAGCGCAGGTCCCGCTCGCGGTTCCGACCTCACAGCCATGCCCGACCTGCAACGGAACCGGGGCTAGGCCCGGAACGACGCCTAAGGTCTGCCCGGTCTGTGGGGGCCGGGGCGTGGAGGCGGAGAGCCAGGGCATCTTCTCGATCACGCAACCGTGCTCCAACTGCCACGGCACCGGCACGGTGATCGATGACCCCTGCCCGACCTGCGGCGGCACCGGAGCTCAGCGGACAGTTCGCCGGCTGCGAGTCAACGTTCCGGCCGGGGTCCGGGAGGGAAGCCGGATCCGGCTTGCAGGCAAAGGTGAGCCTGGGCAACGAGGGGCGCAGGCAGGCGATTTGTTCGTGATCACTCGCGTCGGAGATTCGCCTGTGTTCAAGCGCGTCGGCGAGAATCTCGAAGTCGAGGTGCCGTTGACGATTCCCGAGGCCGTCCGCGGCGCGGTCGTCGAAGTCCCCACTCTCAACGGAACCAAGCGGCTGCGCGTTCCTCGAGGGACCAAGCACGGCACGATTCAGCGGCTTCGTGGCGAGGGGCCGCCGCGGCTCGGCGGGAAGGGGCGCGGCGACATCCGCTATCGGTTCGTGATCGAAGTGCCGGCATCACTCTCGCCCGAGCAGTCCCAGGCGATCGACAAGCTCTCCGAGGTGATGAACGGCGATCCCCGCGCCAAGTTGTTCGCGCAGGCTGGAGGTGGGCGGTAATGGCCAAATCAGAGCGGGCCAAGTCCACCTCCTTCCGCGCCGCGACGACCCGCGTAGCGGTATCCTCGAAGCGCGGCGTGTTCATGATCTCCGTGGCCGCCGAGCTGGCCGAAATGCATCCGCAGACTCTGCGGATGTACGAGGCGCGGGGCCTGATCGAGCCCAAACGTTCGCCGAAGGGGACCCGCCTGTATTCACACGACGACGTGGAACGGCTGCGCCGCATCCAGGAGATGACAGCCGAGCTGGGCATGAATCTGGCTGGCGTAGAACGGGTCTTCGAGCTCGAGGAGCAGCTCAGGTCGATGAGCCGCAAGGTCGCGGCGCTCGAGCGGCGAGCGAACGAGCTGAAGACCGAAGTGGAGCGGCTGGAGTCGTTGCGGCGAGAGCTCCGGGCCGAGGTCGTTCCCTACGAAGGCGGCGGGGCGCTCGTGCGCAGCGCGGATCTGGAGCGTTTCAAGATTCCGGTTCGCCGGGCATAACGAGTCACACGGGGCAACCGGCCGCGTGTCGATCCACGGGCCAAACCGGTCGTTCAGGTTGTGCGTCGCTGTGGTTGTGATCCCGCGGGCGAGAGCAGCTGGGCACCTGTGATCAGACCGCACCTGATTCCCGGCCGGATTTCGCACGGTTGCATCCGGCTAACCAACGCTGCGATCCTCGAGCTTGGGAAACTGATGCCCGTAGGGACACCGGTGACGGTGAAATGATTCAGAGTCTTTCCGAAACAAGCGCTACGCGCCGCAGGTCCGGCCGCAGCGTGAGCGCCCGAACGCGAGCGCGTTCGCGATTCGGGCCACCAGGAGCAATCGCCGTGGTCGCGGTGACGACCCTGCTGGTTGCAGCGGCCCCGGCGGCCCCGGCAGGCGGCCACGGAGCGACGAATCCCGCGAGCAATCTCGATCGCCAGTTCCCGCTCGGCAACCAGCATCTGTGTTGCGGACCTCAGACCAGTACGACCGGGTTGACGCACGCGCCCGGAGCGGCGGGGGCATCGCGTTCGGGATCGACGACCGCGAGCACCGTCGCGCGGAGCGGGCGTACCGATCCGAAGCCCGCGCGGCCCGGAGCAGGTTCGTCTTGGCTGTTGATCGCGCGGGTTGCCGTAATCGTGGTGATCGCGCTCGTGGCGCTCGCGCTGGTTAGCACTAAACTGCGCTCACGTCGGGTTCGGCGTCCGACCGACGCGGAGCCGGTCACCGAGTCGACTCGCGGGGCCCCGCGAGAACGGGCGAGAGCCGCGAGCGCGGCGGTGGGGGTGAGTGAAATGATGAGTGCTGAGCAGCGTCCCAGGCGCAGACTGAGGCGGACGGAGCCAATCAAGGCGGCTGCGACGAAGCAGGCGCATCCTGCCGTCGCGCCGGCTCCGGTGACTGAGACCGAGATCGAGCGGGAACCGTTGCCGCTGAGCGAGCTCGAGGCTGAGGCGGCACGTGTGCGGGGGGTGGAGCCTGAGCCGGAGCCGGTGAGCGAGCTGGAGCCGGTGAGCGAGCCGGAGCCGGTGAGCGAGGCCGAGCCCGTGGCTGAGCCGGAGCCGGTCAGTGAGCCTGAGCCCGAGCCGGACCCGGCGCGCGAGCCGGAGCCCGTGCCCGAGCCGATGAGCGAGCCCGAGCCAGTCGAGCAGCCTGTGAGCCAGCCGGAGCCTGCAGGCGAGCACCTATACGTGACCGACGACGGTGCGGAGTTTTTCGCGCTGGCGCTCGACCTGCACGAGCGCGGGCAGCTCGATGCTGCCGTGTCGGCCTATCAGCGCGCGGAGGAAGAGGGCGAACACGACGCGGCGTTCAACCTCGGCGTCCTGCTGTACGAAAGCGGAGATCTGGACGGAGCCGAGGAAGCCTGGCGACGCTGCCTCCAGTACGAGCATGCCAAAGCTGCAACCAACCTCGGCTTCTTGCTACAGCAGCGGGGCGACGTAGAGGGCGCCCGAGCGGCCTATCTCACCGCCGACCGCTTGGGCGACTCCGCGGCAGCCAGGCTTGCGGCCGCTCTTCCGGGGCTGGGGGAAGCGGTCTAGGCCTCCTCCTTCGCGGCGGCCCTGCCGAAAACCTGGATGTCGCCACACTCAACGCACGCGAGAGGGCCACTGGGATCTTGAACGTCTGGCGGCGCAGTCAACGGCTCAAGCGGGCGAGGGATGGCAAGGGGTCGGCGGAAGCCGCAAGGCCGAACTGCCCCTTGCGAGCGAACGGCTCGTGAACGGGAACAACCGCTGCGCGCGTTCCGCGTAGCAGCCACAATGGATCTGTTATGCGTCCAGTGACACCGCGATTGTTCGCGTCGGTTTCGTGCGCCATCGCTGTGCTCGCGATGAATGCAGCGTCGAGCGCAACCGGGCAGCCGATCGCCGGCGCCGCGCGGATCGGCGCTGCCCCTGCCCGGCAGCCCCTCGAGCTGGTGCTGCCGCTGGAGGCCAATGGCGCCGCGCTGCAGCGGTTCGCGCTCGCTGTCTCAACGCCCGGCTCGCCGAGCTACGGGCAGTTCGAGCCGATCGGCACGCTCGCGAGCCGTTTCGGAGCTCCCGCCGCCGCGAAGCAGCGAGTCGTCGCGTATTTGCGGCGGGTGGGCGCGACCGGGATCAGGATTGATGCCACCGGCCTGTTCGCCGACGCGACGATGAGCGCTGGGCTGGCGGAGCGCGTGTTCGGCACCAGCCTGGCTCAATTTCGGACAGCTGGTGCAGCCCGTTTCGTGGCCCCGGCAAGCACAGTTGCCATCCCGCCGCCGCTTCACGGTCTCATAACCGGCGTCGTCGGACTCAATAGCCGTCCACTCGCCGCGCCGCGCGCCCGGCGTGACGCCCACGATCACCCGCAGCTGGCCACACAGTCGCCCACCGAGCCCGGCTCTTCCTACTTCCCGGCGACCGGTACGCGCAGCGGCTGCGCGGGCGCCCAAGCGACGGGCGGGTTTACGCCGAACCAGTACCTGACCGCGTACCAATACGATCCGCTCCACAGCGCCGATATCACGGGTCAGGGGGAGCGAGTGGCGCTGATCGAGGTCGACGGGTTCAAGACCAGCGATGTCGACGACTTCGCCCACTGCTTCGGGCTGCATGTTCCGACGATCGACAGCTTCCCTGTCGGCGTCAGGCGGCCACCTTCTCCCGGGGGCGAGTCGACGCTCGATCTCGAGGTGCTCGACGCCGCAGCGCCTGGGCTGAGGAGGATCGATGTCTATGAGTCCAGTGCAACTGCCGCCAGCACGCTCAAGGCGCTCGCCGCGCCGCTGCAGAACTCCAACTCCAAGCCACAGGTGATCTCCGCATCGCTGGGCTTGTGCGAGCCGTTCACCTATCAGGCGGTCGGCAGGCCGGGCATCGCCGCAGCCGAGTCGGCGCTCGCCGAGGCGGCCGCGAGCGGGATCAGCTTCCTTGCCTCAAGCGGCGACAGCGGCTCGGCGGACTGCACGGAGAACGGCACGCCGATCGACAAACTCGCGGTCAACTACCCCGCTTCATCGTGGTGGGTAACCGGTGTCGGCGGTACCAACTTGGTCCTCGGCAGCACGAACTCGATTCAGGCTGAGCCGGTTTGGAACGACGACGATGCGGTCCCGGGTTCGGCGGGCGGCGGCGGCGCCAGCATGATCTTCCGCCGGCCGAGCTACCAGAACGGCTCGGTGAGCGCCAACGCGCGCGCCGTGCCCGACCTCTCGATGCTCGCGGACATCGCCCCCGGTTATGCGGTCTTTTGCTCCGCCAGTCGTGACTGCATCAACTCGAGCCACTCCAACCCGTGGCAGACGGTGGGTGGTACAAGCGCCGCAACGCCGCTCCTCGCCGGGGGGTTGGCGCTCGTGGATGAGACGCTGCGGCTGCACGGACGTCAAGACCTCGGCCTCGTCAACCCGTTGTTGTACAAGCTCGGGCGCAACGTCGGCCTCGCGCATCAGGTGTTCTTCGATGTGACGCAGCTCGGTAACGACGTCGGTCCCTTCATCACCGGCAACGGCCAGCCGCTCGGCTGCTGCAGCGCCGCAGTCGGCTACGACGAGGCGTCGGGCTGGGGCAGCGTCAACCTCGCGAGCTTCTCCGCGGTGGCCCTCGCGATGCAACCGAAGATTGTCGACGTCGGGCTCTCGTTGCCGCGGCGCCAAAGCCCGATCAGCCATCGTCAGATCCTCACCAAGGTGTCGTGCAGCGGCCCATGCCTGGCCGGCGCCTTCGCCACGATCACGATCGGCCGCTCGCGCTCGCCGAAGTTTTATTCGCAGGTCTATCACCTGCGCTCCCGCGGCCAGCGGACAATCCCGATCAAGCTCCCTGCTAGCGAAGTGAGCAAGCTGCGGGCGGGAATGGCACACCACAAGCGGAGCGTCGCGGACGTCGTCGGCGTGGTCGTCGATGCGGCCGGCAACATCGAAAAGCAGTCGCGTCCGCAGCAGCTGATGATCGCCGGCTAGTAACGAGTACGCGCGAGCAACCGGTGGCGGGAGAGCCCCGTCGCCTCATTTCGCGAACATTGCGCCGGGCGTATCGATGTGCCATAATCTAAGTCGAACAGACTTAGATTATTTTCGAGAGAGACTTTGCCTATGCAACCAGACCGCTTCACGATCAAGTCACAGGAGGCGCTCCAGGCAGCGCAGCGGCTTGCCGACGATCGCCGAAACCCGCAGACGACGCCCGAGCACCTCCTCGCCGTGCTGCTCGAGCAGGACGGCGGCGTGGTCGCGCCGGTGCTGCGCAAGCTCGGCGCCGATCCGGCGATCGTCCGCCAGAACCTCGGCGTCGCGCTCGGCGCTCTACCCAAGGTTAGCGGCGTAACCAACGCTGAACCCGCGGGCGGCTCCGGCGAGCTCGTGCAGATCCTGCGCAGCGCCGAGAACGAGATGCGCGAGCTCGGGGACGAGTACGTCTCGAGCGAGCACCTGCTGCTCGCGATCGCCGATCATCCAGGCAAGGCTGGGGAATCGCTGCGCGCAGCCGGAGTCTCGCGCGAGCAGCTGCTGAAGGCGCTGTCGGAGGTTCGCGGCAGCCACCGGGTGACCGATCAGAATCCCGAGGACAAGTACCAGGCGCTGGAGCGCTTTGGCCGCGATCTCACCGAAGCCGCAGCTCAGGGCAAGCTCGACCCAGTGATCGGCCGCGACGATGAGATCCGTCGCGTGATTCAGGTCTTGAGCCGGCGCACGAAGAACAACCCAGTTCTGATCGGAGAGCCCGGAGTTGGCAAGACCGCGATCGTCGAGGGACTCGCCCAGCGGATTGTCGCCGGAGACGTCCCGGAGGGATTGCGCGACCGCAAGCTGATGTCGCTCGACATCGGCGCGATGGTCGCCGGCTCGAAGTACCGGGGCGAGTTCGAGGACCGGTTGAAGGCCGTGCTGAAGGAGATCGCCGACGCTGAGGGACAGATCATCGTCTTCATCGACGAGCTGCACACGATCGTCGGCGCCGGCGCCGCCGAGGGCTCGGTCGACGCGGGCAACATGCTCAAGCCGATGCTCGCGCGCGGTGAGCTCCGCTGTATCGGCGCGACCACGCTCGACGAGTACCGCAAGCACATCGAGAAGGACCCGGCGCTGGAGCGCCGCTTCCAGCCGGTGTTCGTCGGGGAGCCGACGGTCGAGGACACGATCGCGATTCTTCGCGGCCTCAAGGAGCGCTATCAGATCCACCACAAGGTGCGGATCCAGGATTCGGCGCTGGTAGCGGCGGCGACGCTCAGCCAGCGCTACATCGCCGACCGTTTCCTGCCCGACAAGTCGATCGACCTGGTCGACGAGGCGGCCTCCCGGATCAGGATGGAAATCGACTCCAAGCCGACCGAGATCGATGAGGTCGACAGGCACATCATGCAGCTCGAGATCGAGCTCCAGTCGCTCGGCGACGACAACGATCCAGGGACCGCGGCGCGGCGTGAGCAGCTCGAGCGTGGGCTGGCGGAGGAGCGCGAGCGCTCCGCGGCGATGCACGCCGAATGGCAGCGCGAAAAGGAGTCCGTTGGCGCCGTGGCCGAGCTGCAAGAGAAGCTCGAGGAGGCGCGGATCGAGCTGGACCGTGCCGAGCGCGAGGCGGATCTCGGCCGGGCGGCCGAGCTCAAGTACGGGACGATCCCACAGCTCGAGCAGCAGCTCGAGGCCGCTTCCGAGGCTGAAGCCTCAGCGGAAGCAGGCGCCACGCCGAAGTTCCTCAAGGACGTTGTCGACGCCGAAGATGTTGCCGAGGTGGTCGCCAAGTGGACGGGAATCCCGGTCTCGCGACTGATGGAGGGCGAGATCGAGAAGCTCGTGCACATGGAGGAGCGCCTGCACCAGCGGGTGATCGGCCAGGACGAAGCTGTCGAGGCCGTGTCCGCCGCATTGCGCCGCTCCCGGGCGGGGCTCCAGGACCCGGATCGTCCAATCGGGACCTTCCTGTTCCTCGGCCCGACCGGCGTCGGTAAGACGGAGCTGGCCCGCGCGCTCGCGCAGTTCATGTTCGACAGCCAGGATGCGATGGTCCGGATCGACATGTCCGAGTACATGGAGAAGCACTCCGTGTCCCGGCTCATCGGGGCGCCTCCCGGATACGTCGGCTACGAGGAGGGCGGCCAGCTGACCGAGGCGGTCCGCCGTCGTCCCTACTCGGTGGTGCTCCTCGACGAGATCGAGAAGGCACATCCAGACGTGTTCAACGCGCTGCTGCAGGTGATGGACGACGGACGGCTGACCGACGGCCAGGGACGGACCGTGTCGTTCAAGAACACCGTGCTGATCATGACCTCGAACATTCCCGGCGGTCGCTCGGGCGTCGATGCGTACTTCAAGCCCGAGTTCATCAACCGTCTGGACGACATCGTCGAGTTCCAGCCGTTGACCCGCGAGCAGATCTCCTTGATTGTCGACCTGCAGGTCGGGCGGCTGATCGAACGGGTGCACGAGCGCGGGATCGAGGTCGAGCTCACAGACGAGGCCCGGAAGCTGCTCGGCAACCTCGGCTACGACCCGACCTACGGCGCGCGCCCCCTGAAGCGGGTGATACAGAAGCGGCTCGTCGACCCGTTGGCGCTGGCGATCCTCGAAGGCCGGTTCGTGGCCGGCGATACGGTCCAGGCCGACGCCGCCGAGGGCGAGATCATCCTCGAGCGAGCGCCGGCCGCGGCCGCCGTGTAGCAACGCAAGCCCCGGCCTGCTCGCGTGGTAGAAGATCGCTACTGCGAGAAGGAGGTCTGGAGTGCCGACTTACATCATGCTGACCACGCTCACTCCCGATGGCGTGCAGACGATCAAGAACAACCCGGCCCGGATCAAGGAGGTCAACCGCGAGCTCGAGCAGCTCGGCGCGACCGTCAAGGCGCAATGGGCGACGCTCGGTCAGTTTGACTTCGTCAATGTGATTGAGGCGCCCGACGAGAAGACGATCGCGCGCGTGTCGCTTGAGCTCGGCTCGCGTGGCACGGGCAGGTACGAGACGCTGAGCGCGATCCCGATCGACGACTTCATTGGCGCAATCTGAGTCGTACGGACGGCTGCTCGTCGTCGGCGGCGGCGCCCGGGAGCACGCGATCGTTCACGCGCTCCGTCGCGCCGAGCGATCGTGCGAGCTCCTGTGCGCTCCCGGCAACGCGGGAATCGAGGCCGACTCGCGCCTGCTGGACGTGGCGCCCGAGGATGTCGAGGGCATCGTGGCGGCGGCGGTCGCCGAGCAGGTCGAGCTGGTCGTGGTGGGGCCGGAAGCGCCGCTCGTGTCGGGTGTGACCGACGCGCTCGCGAAAGTCGGGATCCGTTGCTTTGGACCGACCCGGGACGCGGCGTTGCTCGAGGGATCGAAGGCCTTCTGCAAGGACGTCATGGCCGCGGCCGGAGTGCCCACGGCGAGCTACACGGTCGTCACCGACGCGGCTGCGGGGATGGCGGCGATCGACTGGTACCCGATCGTGATCAAGGCCGACGGGCTGGCCGCCGGCAAGGGCGTGGTCGTCGCCGAGGACGAGACCGAGGCCGAGGATGCGCTGAGGCAGCTACTGGTCGAGCATCGGTTCGGTACCGAGCAGGTGGTGATCGAGGAGTACCTCGAGGGCGAGGAGCTGTCGCTGCTCGCGCTATGCGACGGCGAGACCGCGCTGCCGCTGGCATCGGCCCAGGATTACAAGCGGATCTTCGATGGCGATCGCGGCCCCAACACCGGCGGCATGGGCTCCTACTCGCCAGTTCCCGCGATCGGCACCGAGCGAGCGGCCGAAATCTGCCGGCAAGTCCACCAGCCGGTGCTCGACGAGCTCCGCAGGCGTGCAGTCCCCTTCCACGGCGTGCTGTACGCCGGATTGATGATGACCGCTGGAGGCCCGAAGGTGCTCGAATTCAATGTCCGCTTCGGGGATCCGGAGACCCAGGCGATCCTGCCGCGGCTGCGCGGCGACCTGCTCGCGTTGCTCGAGGCGGCAACCATCCCGGGCGGCCTCAGAGGAGCGCGGCTTGAGTGGACGCCCGAAACCGCGGTCACGGTCGTGCTGGCGAGCGCCGGATATCCGGCCAGCTCCTCGAGCGGCGACGTGATCTCCGGACTCGACGCCGTTCCCGACGGTGTCTATGTGACCCATGCGGGGACCGCCCGGGACGCAGGGGGCGACGTGGTTACCGCCGGCGGCAGGGTGCTGAGCGTGACCGCGCTCGGCCGCGACGCAGCCGAGGCGCGCGACAGCGCATATGCTGCCGCGGACATGATCCACTTCGATGGCAAGCAACTTCGCCGCGACATCGCGCTCAGGGCGGTCCGGTGAGCGAGCAGCCTCCAGGGAGTCCGTTGAGCGAGCAATCTCAGGGCGAACCGATGACCGAACAGCAAGAGGCCACCTACGCCGAGCTGGCGTCGGAGCTCGAGGAAGTCGAGACCGACGCCCCGGTGGTGGGCATCGTGATGGGCTCAAAGAGCGACATGCCGACGATGGAAGGGGCCGAGAAGGAGCTCGAGGAACGTGGGATCCGCTCCGAGGTTCGCGTGATGTCCGCCCATCGCGAGCCTGACGTCGTCTCCGAATACGCCCGTAACGCCCAGATGCGGGGGCTGCGCGTGATCATCGCCGGCGCCGGCCTGTCCGCGGCCTTGCCGGGAGTGCTAGCTGCGCATACCCAGCTGCCGGTGATCGGGGTGCCCCTGACCAGCCGGACCTCGGTCGCCGGTGGCCTCGACGCGCTGCTCGCGATCGCGCAGATGCCCCCGGGGGTTCCGGTCGCGTGTGTCGGCATCGACAACGCGCGCAACGCCGCCGTGCTGGCCGCGCGGATGCTGGCGGCCGCGCCCTGAGGGCGGCCGCGCGACCGTCGCCGATAATCGATACGTGATCGCGCGCTATACCAGGCCCGAGCTGGCCGAGATCTGGTCCGATGACGCGCACTTCGAAGCGATGCGCGAGGTTGAGGTGGCCGCCTGCGAGGAGATGGACGGACCGAGCCCCCAGGAGCTCGAAGCGATCCGAGACGCGACGTTCACCGTTGCGGAGATCGCCGAGCGCGAGAAGGTCACCGAGCACGACACCGCGGCGTTCGTCGATGTGCTCGCGGCTTCCGCGGGACCGGCCGGGCGTTGGATCCATCACGGGTTGACCTCGAGCGACGTGCTCGACACCGGACTCGCGCTGCAGCTGGGGCGCGTGGCGGCGATCGTGCTACCGGACTCGCGGCGGCTGGTGAGCGCGTTGGCCGCGCGGTCCCGCGAGCACCGGCACACGCTCTGCGTCGGCCGCACCCACGGCATCCACGCCGAGCCGACGACGTTCGGGATCAAGTTAGCGGGGTTCGCGTTCGAGGCCGATCGCAACGCTGCGCGGCTCGAGCGGGCGTTCGAGCAGGTGGCGGTGGGCGCGATCTCCGGCGCGGTCGGGACCTACAGCGCCACTTCGCCCGAGTTCGAGCAGCGGGTACTCGCGCGGCTCGGGCTCGAGCGCGAGCCGGTCTCGACGCAGGTGGTGGCTCGCGACCGCCACGCCGAGCTGCTCGAGGCGATCGCGCTCGCGGGTGCGGGCATGGAGCGGTTCGCGACCGAGCTACGCAACCTGGCGCGAACGGAGGTCGGCGAGGTTCAGGAGCCGTTTGCCTCCGGCCAGAAGGGCTCGAGCGCGATGCCGCACAAGCGAAATCCGGTCAAGTCAGAGCAGGTGGTGGGGCTCGCGCGAGTGCTGCGGAGCAACGCGCTCGCGGCCTTGGAGGATGTGGCGCTTTGGCACGAGCGAGACATATCCCATTCCTCGGTCGAGCGGATCATCCTGCCGGACTCGACGATCCTGCTCGATCACCTGCAGCGGCGGGTGCTATCGCTCGTCGAGGGGATGGTCGTCGACGCCGGGCGGATGCGCGAGAACCTCGAGCTGACCTACGGCGCGCTGTTCTCACAAAGGGTCCTGCTGGCGCTGGTCGAGCGGCGCGGGCTCGCGCGTGATGATGCGTACCGGGTCGTACAGCGACTGGCGCAGCGGGCGCTCGACACGCGCACGCCGCTGCGCGAGCTGCTGGCCACCGATCCAAAGGGACACGAACTCGAGCTCGAGGCGATCTTCGACTACTCGCCGTTTATCCGCTACGCGGACGAGATCGTCGGGCGGCTCAACGCGATCGCGTGAGCGGTTTGAGAAACGACGGCTGATCGACGGCCGGCCCCGCTGGAGCCGCCTCCCCCGTTGCTAGGATCGGATCAGTGACCGCTCTAGGAGACCTGCCCCTTCGAGCCTCGGGCAAGGTCCGCGAAATGTATGACCTCGGCGAACGGTTGTTGATCGTCGCCTCGGACCGGATCTCGACCTATGACGTCGTACACCCGACTCCGATCCCGGACAAGGGCAAGGTGCTGACCGGCCTTTCGACGTTTTGGTTCGAGCACATCGGCGGGATCGTTCCGAACCATCTGGTATCGGTCATCGACGACGTGCCGGCGGAGGCTCGCGGCCGGGGGATGGTCGTCCGCAAGCTGCAGATGCTGCCAGTCGAGTGCGTCGTCAGGGGATACATCAGCGGCTCGGGCTGGAAGGACTATCAGCGCTCTGGCGCCGTGTCTGGGATCGAGCTCCCGGCCGGCCTGCGCGAATCCGATCGGCTGCCGGAACCGATCTTCACCCCGAGCACCAAGGCCGACGTCGGCCACGACGAGGCGATCGACTTCGAAGCGGCGGCAAGGCTGGTCGGCGATCAGGCGCTCGCCGCCCGGCTGCGGGACCTGTCGATCGCCGTATACGAGGCCGCCGCCGAGCGTGCGCGCGCCTGCGGAATCATTCTGGCGGACACCAAATTCGAATTTGGGCTTGATCAAGACGGCGAGTTGACCCTTGGAGATGAGGTGTGCACGCCGGACTCCTCCCGCTTTTGGCCCGCCGACCAGTATCAGCCCGGTCAAGCTCAGCCCAGCTTCGACAAGCAGTTCGTACGCGACTGGGCCTCCTCAACGGGGTGGGACCGCCGTCCGCCTGCGCCGGAGATCCCCGAGGAGATAGTGGCCCGCACCCGCGATAAGTACATCGAGGCGTACGAGCGAATCACGGGTGAGTCGTTCGACGCGTGGGTGGCGCGAACCGGAGGACGATGAGGGCCCGGGTCCTGGTGCGGCCCAAGCAAGGGATCCTCGATCCGCAGGGGCAGGCCGTCGAGCGCGCTCTTCCGGCACTCGGATTCAAAGGCGTCACCAACGTGCACGTCGGTAGGCTGATCGAGCTCGACGTCGAGGACGCCCGGCAGCTGCCCGAGATGTGCGAGCGACTGCTGTCGAACCCGCTGATCGAGGACTACGAGATCGTGGACGGCGGTTGATGAGAGCGCAGGCGGGAATGCCGTGAAGTTCGGAGTGGTCCGCTTCCCGGGCTCGTGCGACGACGTCGACGCGTTGCTGGCCGCCCAGCGGGTCGGTCAAGCCGTGCTGCTGTGGCACGCGGACCGGGACCTCAAGGGCGCCGATGCGGTGATCGTGCCGGGCGGTTTCTCCTACGGCGACTACCTACGGGCGGGCGCGATCGCGCGGTTTGCGCCGCTGATGGAAGAGGTCGCAGAGTTCGCTCGTTCCGGGGGCCTGGTGCTCGGCATCTGCAACGGCTTCCAGGTGCTGTGCGAGGCGCAGCTGCTGCCGGGCGCGCTGCTGCCAAACGTCTCGCTGCGCTTCGTCTGTCGCCAGGTCGAGCTCGAGGTCGTCCACTCGGGTGGCCCGTACACGGGCGCGGCCGCGCCCGATCAGCGGCTCTCGATTCCGGTGAAGCACACGACCGGCCGTTACTACGCCCCGCAGGCGCAGCTCGATCGGCTCGAGGCCGCCGGCCAGGTGCTGCTGAGGTATGCGCCCGGTCACAACCCGAACGGATCGCTGCACGACATTGCCGGGGTGCGCAACGAGCAAGGGAACGTGTTCGGTTTGATGCCCCATCCAGAGCACGCGGTCGAGCCCCTGACCGGCTCGGCGGACGGATTGGTGATTTTCGAGTCGATGCGAGCCCATGTCGGCGATCCTGCGCTCGTCTAGACATCGCGAGCTCGGGCTCAGCGACCACGAGTACGAGCTGATCATCGACCGGCTGGGCCGCGACCCCTCGGCGGTCGAGCTAGCGATGCTGTCGTTGATGTGGTCTGAGCATTGCGCCTACAAACACTCGCGCAAGCTGCTTCGGAGGCTGCCCACTCGCGGACCGCACGTGCTGATAGGGCCGGGCGAGAATGCGGGCGCGGTCGACGTCGGCGACGGCCTCGCGGTCGCGTTCAAGGTGGAGTCACACAACCATCCGAGCGCGGTCGAGCCCTTCCAGGGCGCGGCGACCGGGGTCGGCGGCATACTCCGCGATGTGTTCGCGGTCGGGGCGCGGCCGATCGCGGTGCTCGACTCGTTGCGATTCGGCGAGCCCGCCCGCTCGGGGCGCTCGCGCTATCTGCTCGAGCGGGTCGTCGCGGGCATCGGCCACTACGGCAACTCGATCGGGGTTCCGACCGTCGGCGGCGAGATCTACTTCGAGTCAGCGTACGAGCAGAACTGCTTGGTGAACGCGATGTGTCTGGGATTGGCTTCCCACGAGCGGCTGATTCGGAGCGCGGCCTCTGGGCCCGGCAACGTCCTCGTGTTGCTCGGGGCACTGACCGGACGGGACGGGATCGGCGGCGCCTCGGTGCTGGCCAGCGCGGAGCTGGGAGAGGGCGATGACGCCAAGCGCCCCTCGGTCCAGATCGGAGATCCGTTCGCGGAAAAGAAGCTGATGGAATGCTGCCTCCAGCTCCTCGACCGGGAGCTGCTCGTGTCGCTTCAGGATCTCGGAGCTGCAGGGCTGACGTCGGCGGCCTCGGAGATGGCGAGCAAGGGCGAGGTCGGAATCGACATCGATGTCTCGCGCGTGCCGCTGCGAGAGCCGGGGATGCAGCCGGTCGAGATCATGATCTCGGAATCGCAGGAGCGAATGCTTTGCGTGGTGGCGCCCGAGCAGGTCGCGGATGTGCTCGGAGTGTGCTCGCGCTGGGAGACGCGCGCGACCCCGATTGGCGCGATCACCGACCGGCGCCGGATGAGGGTGCTGGACGCCGGCACGGTGGTCGGCGACTTGCCGGTCGGCGTGTTGGTCGACGAGTGCCCGCTGTACGACCTGGCTCCGGCCGCTCCGGAGCGCCCGCTCTACGCGCCACCATCGCCCGTGCTCAGTGGCGAGGAGGCGCCCTCCGAGGTGCTGCTCGCGCTGCTGCGTGGCCCGAGCCTGGCCTCCCGCCGGCCGGTGTTCGAGCAGTACGACGCGATCGTCCAGTCGCGCACGGTCCGCCGGCCTGACGAGGCGGACGCGGCCGTGCTGATGCTTCCAGGAGGCAGTGCGATCGCGGTCTCGATCGACGGCAACGGCAGGCGCGTGGCCTGCGATCCGCGCGTCGGCGCGGCCGAGGCCGTCTACGAGTGCTCGGCCAACCTCGCGTGCGTCGGCGCGGAGCCGCTTGGACTGACGAACTGTCTCAACTTCGGCAACCCCGAGAAGCCGCATATCGCCTGGCAGCTGACCGAGGCGGTCGAGGGGATCGCCGAGGCCTGCGAGGCGCTTGGCGTGCCGGTCATCGGCGGCAACGTCTCGCTGTATAACGAGGCGCCCACCGGACCAATCTTCCCGACACCTGTCGTCGGCATCGTCGGGTCGCTGCCCGACGCGGCGCGGGCTGGCCGGATCGCCTTTGCCCGAGAGGGCGACGTGATCGCGCTGGTGGGCTCGTTCAGGCCATCGCGGCAGGGCTCTGAACTGGCGAAGCTGCGAGGTGAGCCCGTCACCGGCCCACTTCCCGCAGTTGATCTGGATCAGTTGCGGGAGGCTCAGCTGAGGGTGCGCGAGGGCGTCAGGTCGGGGGCGCTTCACAGCGCGCACGACATCGCCGAGGGCGGCCTGGCGGTTGCGCTGGCCGAGTGCTGCGCGGCGGGGGCGATCGGGGCGACGGTCTCGCTTCCCGCGCGATTCGACCTGTTTGGCGAGGCTCCCGGGCGGGCCTTCATCGTCTCCGGAAGCCCAGAAGCACTGAGCGGTTGCGAGATCATCGGTCGGGTGGGGGGAACCAGGTTGGAGATCGCCGGTCACCTGAAGCTTGCAGTTTCCGAGCTCCGCGACGCCCGCGATCGAGGTCTCGTCGGATTGGTCTAGACCCGCTGCTAGCCTTGCCCAGAGGCCTCGGCATGCCTCTCCTGAACGACCATCGCGATGGACCTCGCGACGAGTGTGGCGTATTCGGTATCTACGCGCCCGAGCACGACGTCGCCCGCCTGGCCTACTTTGCTCTGTTCGCTTTACAGCACCGGGGCCAGGAGTCAGCGGGAATCGCGACCGCGCCGCGCGGCGGGAGCATCATGGCAATCCGCGATCAGGGACTCGTCGCGCAGGTGTTCGACGAGCACACGCTGCGCTCGCTGCTCGGGGACATGGCAATCGGTCATGTCCGCTACTCAACGACCGGATCATCCGAATGGGAGAACGCACAGCCAATCGTGCGCGACGACCGGCGAACGCTCGCGCTGGCTCACAACGGCAACTTGATCAACGCCGTCGAGCTGCATTCCGAACTGCGCGGGCGCGAGGTCCCATTTCGCTCAACGTCCGATTCCGAGATCATCGCGGCGCTCCTGGCCACCCACCCTGCCGAGCGGATCGAGGACGCGGTCGCGGATGTGCTGCCCCGCCTGAAGGGTGCGTTCTCGACCGTGGTGATGACCGAGGAGGCGGTCGTGGCGTTCCGGGATCCGCATGGTTTGCGGCCGCTCGCGATAGGGATCATCGAGCACGAGCACGACGGGCGACCTGCCTACTGCGTCGCCAGCGAGTCGTGCGCGTTCGACCTGATTGGCGCCACGTATCTGCGCGAGGTACTCCCGGGCGAAGTGGTGACGCTGACCGAGCGTGGGATCCGCACCCGGGTCGTGGCCGGCGACGAGCGTCATGCGTTCTGCGTCTTCGAGTACATCTACTTTGCGCGCCCAGATTCGAAGATGGCGGGCACGGTGCTCCAGGTGGCTCGCTCCAGGATGGGGGAGATCCTGTGGCGCGAAGCCCCGGTCGATGCCGATCTGGTGATCCCGGTGCCGGACTCGGGAAACGCCGCCGCGCGCGGTCTTGCACGTGCCGCTGGCCTGCCCCAGGACGACGGCTTCATCAAGAACCGCTACGTGGCCCGGACCTTCATCCAGCCCGGCCAGGAACTCAGGCGCCATGGCCTGCGGCTGAAATTCAATCCCCTCCCGGAGGTTGTCGGCGGCAAGCGGTTGATCGTCGTCGATGACTCGATCGTGCGCGGCAACACCACCCGACAGATCGTGCGGATGCTCCGGGATGCGGGCGCAGCCGAAGTTCACCTGCGGATCTCCGCCCCGCCGATCAAGCATCCCTGCCACTACGGGATCGACATGTCAACGCGCGAGGAGATGATCGCTCACGGCCGCACCGTCGAGGAGGTGGAACGAGAGCTCGACGCGGACTCGCTTCATTACCTGTCGCTGGCCGGGGTGTATGAGGCGATCGGCCAGTCTCGGGCGACTCACTGCGACGCGTGCTTCAGCGGCCAGTATCCGCTGGCGGGCAGCGAGGATGCAAACGGCAAGTTCGCGCTCGAGGACGAGCTGCCGCTGGCACGCGTGTAGCGGGCTGCTCGACCGGCAGGGGTTTCCTCGAGCCGCCGGACGCGCCGCTATCGTCGGCCGCCGGATGGATGCTCGCGCGGCGCTGCGCCGAACTTTCGGCTTCGGGGAGTTTCGCCCCGGCCAAGAGGCTGCGGTCGCCGCCGCCTGCCGCGATCGAGATGCCCTGGTCGTGATGCCGACCGGTGCCGGCAAGTCGCTGTGCTACCAGTTACCGGCGCTGATGCGCGATGACCTGACGCTCGTCGTCTCGCCGCTCGTGTCGCTGATGCAGGACCAGGCGCAGGCCCTTGATGAGGTTGCTCCCGGCCGTGTAGAGGTGATCAACGCGCAACGGGCTGGAGCCGCGAACGCTGAGGCGGTGGCGCGGGCGGTGCGAGGTGAGGTACGGCTTCTGTTCGTCGCACCGGAGCGCTTCACGCTTCCGCGCTTCGCCGATGCGATCGCCTCGGCACGGGTCGGCTTGTTCGTCGTCGACGAGGCGCACTGCGTCTCCCAGTGGGGACACGACTTCCGGCCCGACTACTTCGCGCTCGCGGACGTGGCCCGCAGTCTCCGAGCCCGCGCCACGATCGCGCTGACCGCGACCGCGACTCCTCGGATCGCGGACGACATCGCCCGACGCCTCGCGCTCAAAGAGCCGGTGCGGGTCACGACCGGTTTCGATCGCCCCAATCTGAGCTTTGCGGTGGTCCCATGCAGAGGATTCCGCGAGAAGGAACGGCGCCTCGCGGCGGCACTGTCGGAGGCGGACGCGCTGCCGGCAATCGTCTACGCGGGAACGCGCGAGGCGAGCGAGAGCCTCGCCGGCGCCCTGACCGAGGCGTTGGGCGAACCAGTGCTCGTCTATCACGCCGGTCTCGGGCGCGGGACCCGGGCGGCCGCCCAGCAGCAGTTCATGTCCGGCGAAGCCCGGGTCATTGTGGCTACCAATGCCTTCGGGATGGGGATCGACAAGGCCGACGTCCGCACGGTCTGTCACGCCTCGGTTCCAGGCTCGCTCGAGGCCTACTACCAGGAGGCGGGGCGGGCGGGACGCGACGGCAGGCCGGCGCGCTGCCTGCTATTCGCCGAGCAACGCGACAAGGGCCTGCAGGTGTTCTTCATTCAACGAGCCCAAATCGAGGACGGGGCCTTCGAGCGCATCGCCGAGCAGTTGCGGTGGGCCGGGCTCGACGGTCGCTACGACCGGCCGCTCGCGGAGCTTGCTCCGTTCGCCGGCGCCAAGGCCGACGGCGACAGCGTCCGGGCGATCATCGGCCATCTCGCGCGGGCAGGAGTGATCACGCCGATTCCCGCTCCGGCGGACCGAGTCGCCGGTCATGTGGTGGCGGACTGCGACCGGACAGCGCTGGCGCGATGCCGGGGCTCCGCGCGGGACGCGGAGCGCGCACGCTGGAGTCAGTATCGAGCGATTTGGGCCTACGTCGAGCGCTTGCAGTGCCGGCGGGAGGCCCTGCTGTGCCACTTCGGGGATCAGTCGGCTCCCGCGCCGCTGGACGCTTGCTGCGACGTTTGTGAGAGCGGCTCTGGTGTTGGCGCAGTGGCGGCCGGGACGCTCCGCGCGAACGGGAGACGATTCCCGAAGCTCCGCACGGCATGAAGCTCGCGGTCCTGGCCTCGGGGACAGGGACCAACCTGCAGGCGCTCCTCGACCAGGTCCACGGCAGCGATGGAATCGAGATCGTTGCGCTCGCATCCGATAAGCCAGACGCGGGCGCGCTGAGGCAGGCAGGGCAGGCGGGGGTGCCCTGGAGAGTGTTCGCGACGAGCGATTTCGCCGATCGGGCAGCGAGAGACCGAGCGATCGCCGACTGGCTGCGCGAGCGGGGCGTGGAGCTGGTCGTGCTGGCCGGATACATGCAGCTGCTAAGCCCCGAATTCCTCGATGCCTTCGCCGGCAAGGTGATCAACGTCCACCCAGCCCTGCTGCCGGCGTTCCCGGGATTGGCCGCAGTGGACCAGGCGCTCGCGTACGGCGTAAAGGTGTTCGGGGTCACGATCCATTTCGTCGACGAGGGCGTGGACACGGGGCCGGTGATCCTCCAGCGCGCGATCGAGCTGCCCGATGCGCGAACCGCGGCGGAGGTCCTCGAGCGCCTGCACCCGATCGAGCACGAGCTGCTCCCCGAGGCGGTTCGGCTGATCGCGCGGGACGCGGTCAAACTTGATCCTTCCAATCCACGTCGAGTACTCATTGAGCGGTACAGTCGAGGGAAGATGCAACCAGGCACCGAGCCCGTATCCGTCTACGCTCCCAGCCTGGCCAGCGAAGTCCGGATTGCGCGGGCGTTGCTGTCGGTCTCGGACAAGCGAGGGATCGTGGAGTTCGCGCGGGGACTGGCGGAGCTCGGAATCGAGATCGTCTCGACGGGTGGAACCGCCGGTGCGCTTACCGAAGCCGGGTTGACCGTGCGGTCGATCTCGGAGCTGACCGGCTTTCCCGAGATCATGGACGGTCGGGTGAAGACCCTGCATCCGAAGCTGTACGCCGGGTTGCTGGCGGTCAGAGACGACCCCTCGCACATGCAGGCGGCGCAGGACCAAGACGTGGAGTTCGTCGATCTGGTATGCGTGAACCTGTATCCGTTCGAGCGGACCGCCGGTCAGCGCGGGGTCGACGATCAGGAGGTGGTCGAGAACATCGATGTCGGCGGCCCGACGATGATTCGCGCCGCCGCCAAGAACCACCAGTTCGTCGCACCGGTCGTCAGTCCCGAGAGCTACGACGCGGTGTTGGCGGAACTGCGGGAGTCCGGGCGGCTGCTCTCGCCGTCGACGCGAGAGAACCTGGCTGCCGAGGCGTTCGCGTATACGGCGCGGTACGACACCGCAATCGCCCGCTGGTTTCAGGAAAAGCGCGAGGACTTCCCGCCGCTGCTGGTCCGCGCCTTTGAGAAAGTGCTCGAATTGCCCTACGGCGAGAACCCCCACCAACGCGCCGCCTACTACGCCCAAGTGGGAAGCCGCACCCACGTTCTATCGATGATCTCGCAACTGGGAGGCAAGCGGCTGTCGTTCAACAACCTGCTTGATCTCGACTCCGCCCGCCTGCTGCTCGCCGAATTCCAGATCCCGGCCTGCGTGATCATCAAGCACAACAATCCCTGCGGCGTCGCCGTCGGCAAGACGCCTTTCGAGGCTTACCAGCGCGCGTTCGCGTGCGATCCGACGTCTGCGTTCGGCGGGGTGGTGTGCCTCAACAGGCGGGTCGACCGCACCCTGGCCGAAGCTCTGGTCGACCAGTTCATCGAGGTACTGTTCGCGCGCGGCTATGACGAGGAAGCGCTCGAGGTGCTCGCCAGCAAGCCGAACACGCGGCTGCTCGACGACCGCGAGCGACGTAAACCGAACATGATCGACGCTCACCTGCGACAGGTGGTCGGCGGCATGCTGGTCCAGGATCGCGACTTCGACCTCGAGGAGCGCGCCGAGATGCAGGTCGTTTCCGAGCGCCATCCGACGGAGGCCGAATGGGGCGAGCTGGCCTTCGCCTGGAAGGTGTGCAAGCACGTCAAATCGAACGCGATCGTGCTCGCCAAGAACCTCGCGACGGTCGGCATCGGCGCCGGACAGATGAGCCGCGTTGATTCCGTTCGGCTGGCGATCGAGAAGTCGCTGACCGGGCTCGAGGGGGCGGCGATGGCCTCAGACGCCTACTTCCCGTTTTCCGACGGCCCCCAGCTAGGGCTCGAGGTGGGAGTGACCGCGATCATCCAGCCCGGCGGGTCGGTCCGCGACGCCTTGACGGTCGAGGCGGTCGACGCGGCCGGCGCGGCAATGGTGTTCACGAGCCGCCGGCACTTCCGCCATTGACTCCCGCTGCCGGAGGCGAGGGGGTTGAAGGTTCTGGAGCGCGGGGTTTCGGCGGCGCAGCACGCCTTCGGGGCGACCCTCCGTCTCCCTTCGAGGGACGGTTCGGCTTCAGCCGCGTCGTGCGAGCCGGCAGCCTGGTGCTCGCGGGCGGGACCACCTCCGTAGATGAGACCGGGGTAGTGCTCGGCGCGACACCGTACGAGCAGACGATCTTGATTCTGCGCAAGATCGAGCATGAGCTCGCGCGAGCCGGCGCTCGGCTGGACGACGTCATCCAGAATCGCATCTACGTGACCGACATCTCCCGTGCGGAGGAGGTGGGCCGCGCTCACGGTGACGTGTTCGGCAATCTCCGCCCCTGCATGACGATGGTCGAAGTGTCCGCGTTGATCGATCCTCGGATGCTGGTGGAGATCGAGGCGATCGCAGTCGTTGAGTGACGGCGGCGATGGTCGCCGGTCGCGAGCGTCGCCGGGTGAGGGCGGCGAGCGTCGCTTCGCTCACCGACGGCTGTGGGGGGAGGGCTGCGTCGCGCTGGGGACCGCGCCGCGCGCCTAGCCGGGGTGCGCGCGCCGCCCGCCGCGCCGCGCCCCCGCCGACCCGCCCGCCGCGCGCCGCGCGCCTAGCCCGCGCCGCCCGTGTACCCCCTTTTACCAGTGGGCCGCCCGGGATTCGAACCCGGATCTCAGAGCTTAAAAGGCTCGTGCGTTACCGTTACGCTAGCGACCCTGGGCTCAGGGTATCTTGGGCGTGTCAAAGAGTGAGGTGCGCGCAGCCAGGGTCCGCGACCGACGGAGGCCGGGTTTTCCACCGGCCTACAATGGCTTCTCCCGCCCCCATGGTGTAGAGGTAAGCACGCCAGCCTTTCACGCTGGTAGCGGGGGTTCGATTCCCCCTGGGGGTACTAATGCCTGCGCCGAGCGTCGCGTGCTCGTCCGGCTTGCCCGCGTCCCATGCGGCAGGACAGGCCGATCGGCGCTTACTTCTGCGGCGGAGCGCTCGCCCCCAGCCTTGCGCCGCTCGGCACGGGTAGGCGAAACAGCGAAACGAGCTTCACAGCAAGCATGACATCACCGGTGAGCGTGACCTTTCCGGTGAAGTACGCGCGCATCGGGTCTGATGCACCGGTGACCAGCCTCAACAGTTCGGCGCCGTCGACCGTAATCGTGAGCCGCGCATCCGGCGAGTCTGAGCCGTGTATCACGCGGCAGGTCCCGTCCTCGATCTGGAGGAGATATGTGTCGGTGCCGCCGTCCGGGCGGCCGGTGATGCACCAGCGCACCGACGAGTTGACCCCTCGCGCCCGCTTACGATCCATGTACTGAGGGAGTTGCCAGAAGATGCCGTCTAGCACGACACGACGGGCAGGGCTGTGCATCACCTGCGCGAGACGCTCCTCCGGAGCGTTGCGTATCACGCGGCCAACTCCATCCACGATCTGGCCAGGTGCCCGGGACAACGTTCGCCGGACTGCCGCGATCGCCTGCTGGAGTTCAATCGGGCGGGAACTCATCGGCCGACCATACTACGTGGGCGACGAGCGCCCGCTGGGCCCTCGCCTCGTCATCGGCAGCGACTAGTACCTTCGCCGGCCCGACCGCTGATAGCTCCGCAAACGACAGAACTGCCCGGGCGCCAAGCGATGCGCGGTATCCGGAGCGCCTGAGTACCATCACCGCGGGGCGGTTAGCTCAGCTGGTAGAGCGCCTGCCTTACAAGCAGGAGGCCGGCGGTTCGAGCCCGTCACCGCCCATCCAGCAAAAGTGCTGCTCAGTCGGAAGCGGTCGGGGAGCCACAGATGCCAAACCTATGCATAGGCATCGGTGGCAGGGTTACCGGGACAACGCGGACAACCGCCGCTTTCGCTTCGTCGCCGACCGGGGCGTGACCAGCCAGCTGCTGCTTCAGGCTCGAGCCGGATCAGAGCGGAAGCCCGTGGCCGGCCTCGCGGCTCCGTGGAGACGCCTCAGGCTTCGCGAAACGAGAAGTGACCCCGGTGGGCGTGACGGTCCTAGCCGCTGTCTCTCAGGCCGGCGCTCATCAACTCGCCGCGCACTGTCGCGTCGACTCGATGGTTCGCCGGGACCCCGCAAGCACTCAGGCCGACACCATCTCGAGTTCCGCGGTAGCCAGGGCTGGGTCCCCGGGCGTCCCCGAGTGGGCCGAGTGCCGCGGAGGGCCGAGAGGAGGTCTTCGATGATGTCGGCTCTCGCATGCACAGGAGAGTCCATGAGCCGCCGTTCACCGCCCGGGTCCTCTCGTGGTTCTCGGGAGGGCCGCTTGTGGTGCTCGCGGTCGTAGCGTTGCGATAGTCCGAGCCCCGGTGCGGGCGGGCGTGCCGGGCGGTTGGATTGAATGCGTGGCGATCGGCCGACCGGCGGTTCGCTGCGATTAACGAATCGGATCGCCCGGTCGGCGTTAGCCCGACCGGGCGAAATCTTCGGCTGTCGGCTTCCGGCTTGCGCCCCAGAGAATCTACGGGGCGAGGCGGAACGGCGGGTAGCGATCGGTGACCAGCACGTGGGCGTAGGCGATCACCCGGTTTGTCCAGCGGCCGACGCCGACCAGGAAGTCGAACATCGCGCGTGGGAAGCGACCGGTGAACAGGATCACGAACCACGCCGCGATTACCACGAAGAACGCCGCGATGTAGAGGAAGAACAGCACCACGTAATGCGGGATTGCCAGTAGCCACTTGATCAGTGGCAGCCAGCGGTTGAGGTCGTTGCGCGCGTCTGGATAGGGGAAGTCCAGATGTACTGCCTGGTGCTCGTCGGTGGAGGGGTAGCGGTCGTCCATCAGCGCTAGGAAGACGCCCACCCGGGCCGAGAAGCGCATCAGCTCTCGGTTCCAGTCAAACCACCAGCGTGGGTACTTCTGGCGAAAGAGGATCATCAGCAGGGCGGGCAGGACGAGTAGGCCGCCGGCGGCGGCGATCGTGACGGCGCGGCCTTGGCCGTAGCCGTAGGTGTAGCCGCCCTCCACGAGGGCGAGCACGATCGCGATCGGGATCACCAAGAGCAGGCGAAAGAACGTCGTTAGACGGTTGAGCGGCCGGTCTGGGTAGTCGACCAAGTATTGGACGGGATAGGGGACGGCCGGGCCCGGCGGCTGAGGGGAATACGGCTGATTCATCAGGTGCCTTTCTGTCGGTCCCTCAGGTGTACGGCGTACACTCTGGTTGCAGAGCATAGGTGTACGACGTACACTTGTCAAGCGCGATGACGCAACAGACAAACACCCGCCGGATACGGCTGAACCGAGATCGCGTGCTGCAAGCTGCCGTCGCCGTCGCCGACGAAGCGGGGCTCAACGGGTTCAGCATGCGCGGGCTCGCCCAAGAACTCGGCGTCGTGCCGATGGCGCTCTACAAGCACGTCGCCAACAAGGAGGAACTCCTTGACGGCATGGTCGACATCGTCTTCAGCGAGATGGAGTCGCCTTCAGCTGGTGAAGACTGGAGAGTCGGGCTGCGGCGCCGGGCGATCTCAGCGCGCGAAGCGCTGAAGCGCCACAGTTGGGCAATCGGGCGCATGGAATCGCGCCACCCCGGGCCGGCCAACCTGCGACACCACAACGCAACGATGGGCTGCCTACGCGAGGCGGGCTTCTCCTTCGAAATGGCCATCCACGCCTACTCAGTCCAGGACGCCTACATCTACGGCTTCGCCCTACAGGAGAAGGATCTCGGATTCGAGACACCCCAGAGCGCCGGAGAAGCCGCGCAGAGAAGGGCCGAGACGGTCGACGCGCCCGACGACTACCCCTACCTCGCCGAGATTGTCACGAGGCTCCCCGAAACCGGGTACGACCCCGCCGGCGAGTTCGCATGGGGACTCGACCTCATCCTCGACGGCCTCGACCGGCTGCGCCGCGAGGCCTGACGGACGTCGCATCGCCGCGAGCGACACTGCAGATCCTCCCCGAACCACGGGCAGCGGGATCCGCAGTGGCGATGTCGATGTACTTGGCGAGCCGGTGGTCGAGTCCGTCGCGGCTGAGGCGCTGGCCCCGGGCGGTCGGGAACGCTGGATCGTCGGGATGGCCGGCTCGTTCGATGAGCCAGACCTCGAGGACTGCGGTGGTGGTCGGGGTCAGTGGGGTGATCCGGTTCTTGGGGCCCTTCCCCGCGCACCGGACGTGTGACCCGGTGGTGAGCTGAACGTCGCCGCACCGCAGCCCGGTGAGTTCTGAGGCGCGCAGCCCGGTTTGGATGGCTGTGACGAGCAGGGCGTGGTCGCGTCTGCCGGTCCAGGTAGTCCGGTCGGGGGCGTCGAGCAGCGCTTGTATTTCTGCGTCGTCGAGGAACGTGACGATCGCACGGTCGGAGCGTTTGGCGGGGATCGCGAGCACGCGTTGGATGTCGTCGGCGTGTTCGGGGTGGCGGTGCTGGGCGTAGCGAAACAGCGAGTGGATCGCGGCGAGCCGCAGGTTTCGGGTGCGGGTGCTGTTGCCGCGCTCGTGTTCGAGGTGATCGAGGAACGCGGCGATCAGCGCCGCGTCGAGGTCGGCGATGTCGAGCTGGCAGGGTTGGTGTCCGAGCCGTGGCTCGGCGTAGTCGAGCAGCAGCCTGAGCGTGTCGCAGTAGGCGCGGATGGTGTGCGGGCTGGCGCTGCGCTGAGCGATCAGCCGGTCGGTGAACCACGCTTGCAGCGTCGGCGCGAGCGCGCTCATGACCGGCCTCCTTCTTTGTCCGCGAGGCGGGCGGCGGCGAGCGCGAGCAGCTCCGGCGCGGCGGTCAGATACCAATAGCTGTCGCTGGGATGTATGTGCCCGAGATACGTGGACAGCAGCGGCATCCGGGGCTGAACCTCAACACCGGCCCGGTACCAGTCGAGCACCGTGTGCACGGCGAAACGCATGCCTGACGTCGTGGATCCGGGGACGACAGGTCGCCGAGCGCGGCCTGAGCCCGGCGTGGTCGCGGAGCTTCTTGAACGTGCAGTGCACGGCGCAGTAGAGCAGTCGCGTCCCGGCGGCCGAGACCAGCACCGCCGGCGTGGTCGGCTCGGCGCAGAGCCGGTCGCGCTCGTGCGCGTAGCCCCGCAGCGCCTTCGCGGTGGTGGGGTGAATGGGCAGCTCGCGCGACTTGCCGAACTTGGTGTCGCGGATTGTGAGCACACCGTGGGCGAGATCGATGTCGTCGCGGTCAAGGCGGATCGCCTCGCCGACGCGCATGCCGGTGACCGCCAGCAGGCCAATCAGCGTCCGGTAGGTCGCTTGGCGAAGCGCGCCGCGAAGGATCGCGGTGGCCGCCATGAGCGCGGCGATGTCCTGATCGGAATACAGGTACGGGGTCGCGCGAGCCGGTCTGTTCGGGCACAGGTCGGCTGGTGGCACCTCGTGCGCCGGATCCAGCGCGTGCAAGTAGGACGCGAACCCGCGCACCGTCGAGAGCCGAAACGCCCGCCAGCTATCGCTACCGCCTGGGAGCATCACCCACTCAAGGGCGTTCTCGATCGTGACCACCCGCTCGCCCCGCTCGTCCAGGAACGCAAGGAACTGCGGCAGCAGCTTCTCAGCCCGCGCGAGCTTGTAACCGAGCGCCCTGCGGATCCGCAGGTAGTCGCCGAGCTGATCGTCAAGCGAGCTCACGAGACACCTCCCAGCGACGGCCACGGCCGAGCGAGTGCTCTGAGCCGCTCCCGGTCGACCTTGGTGTAAATCGCGGTCGTCTGCTGCGAGCGGTGCCTGAGCAGCTGCCCGATCTCGACAAGCGGCGCGCCCGCCCGCAACAGCTCGGTCGCGGCCGTATGCCGCAGCCGGTGCGCGCTCACGCGCCCGAGGCCCGCCCTGTCGCCGGCTGCGAGCACGACTTGGCTGACTCCGGCAGGCGTCAGCGCGCGATGAGGCGCCTTGACTCGCACGAACACCGCCCGGCCCTCGGCGCTCGCCGGACGGGAATCGCGGAGGTACTGGACGAGCGCCTCGCCAACATCGCCGGGCAGCGGCAACCGCTCGCAGCGGCTGCCTTTCCCGTGCACCGTGACCTCACCCGACCGCCAGTCGATGTCACCCAGCTCCAGCACCGCAACCTCGGCGCGGCGCATCCCGAGCCGGGTCAGCAGCTTGAGGATTGCGAAGTCGCGCACCCCAGCCGTGGTCTGCGGGTCGCAGCTGGCAAGCAGCGCCCGCACCTGCTCGGCCTCCAAACCACGCGGCAGTCCCGCCAGCCGCCAACCGGCGACCGACGGAACCACCGGCGCCAGCGGCCGCGCGAGCACCCCGTTGACGTGCAAGTAGCCCAGCAGCGACCGCAGCGCCGTGACCAGCAGCTTCGCCGACCCCGGCCGACGTTGCGGGCACTCCACCAGCACGAACGCCAGCACGTCTCCAGCGGCGAGCTCTCCCAGACCAAGCTCGCCGGCCGCGTCCACGCGCGCAGCCAGGAACCGGCGCACCATGGCGGCGTAGTTGCGCGCGGTGACCGCCGCCAGCCCACGCTCCGAGCACAGCCACGCGCGATAGCGACCAAGCAACTCTTCCACCCCGGAAAGCACCCGCTCGCCCGCCGGCGGCACGACTCCCAGGTCCCGCAGATACTCCAGCAGCGCAGCCGGCGCTCTCGGCGTCAAGTAGTTCACATAGCCAGCCGCGCGACGCGCTGCGACGAACTCCTCAACTCGCGCCGACGACAGATCATCAGGGCCAAGACCCTCGCCGGCGAGCCAGCGACTCGCGTGCGCCATCAACCGCAACTGATGCGCGACCGACACCGGCGTGTACCCACGCTCGACGAGCTCTGCAGCGAACCCCGAGGCGTACGACTCAAGCGGCCCGGTCACCCGGATCCGCGACAGATCACCCATAGCGATCTCCTCTCAGCTCGACTAAGAGCAGACCGTCCATCAGCCCGGCCGAATTATCCCGACCCTCAACCCGTCAACCCCGCAACTTGCGGGCAATCATCGACCCGAGTCGGCATAACCCGGAGGTCGCGATAGTGCCGCTTATGGCGACGTCGCCATAAGCAGCACAAACAGCGAAACGTGCTCGACCATCTCCCCGAGCGCGACCGCCAGGCAGTCAAGGCTCGCCTGCGCCGCGCGTGGGCCGACAGCGACCATCAGCGTGCGCTCGAACAGCTCAACACCCTCGCGATCGAGCTGGACCGCGCGCACCCCGGCGCCGCCAGCTCACTCCGGGAGGGGATGGAGGAGACGCTGACCGTGACCCGGCTCGGAATCACCGGCAAGCTCAAGCTCACGCTCCAATCGACCAATCCGATCGAATCAATGATCTCCACCGTTCGCGTCATCCACCGCAACATCAAACACTGGTCCTCCGGGGAGATGTGCCTGCGCTGGACCGCCGCCGGGATGCTCGAAGCCGAAACACGCTTCCGCAAGGTGCCCGGCTACCGAGGCCTTGCCCACATCGCCATCGCGATCGAACACGACCTACTCCGCCACCGTCAAAGCGTCACCCAAACACAGACCGAGGAGGACATCACAGCACTCATTGTGTAACCATCACACTCGGACCGCCGCCACTGGTTGAATTTCCACGACGAGTGGGGCAACCTCCATTGTGGAGTTGCGCTTCGTCGCCATTGCACTCGTCCGGCCCGGCCGCCTGCGGGCGACTGCATTTCTGGCAAAGCGCGCGCCCGCTCGCGGCGCTCGTGACGATTCCTCTTGGACGACTGCGACGCGGCGTGGCGGTCAATGACTGTTGCTTTGCGGATCGGGCGCCGGCGGGTGCTGCGGCCGCAGCCGTTTGCTGAGCCTCGACGTTTGCGAGGCCGAGCAAGCATCCGGTCCCGCTGCCCCCTCACCGACGGTCGCGCTCCACGGCAGCGCCAGACCGGCATGAAGCCTTCCGCAGCGCCGGACGAATGCAGCCGTCTCGAGGCGCGCGGCAACAGCGCTCCTCCTCGTCCACTGCGACAGTCTCAGACGGCTCGATCGGGACCGACTCGGCTCTTGCAACGGCAGGAAGCGGCACTGAACCGTCACTTCTGCAATGCGCGCCGAGCGGCGCTGTCGGACTGGCGAGCCCGTGTCCACGACAACACGCTCGGTTGGGGTCCGTTGGGATCATCTCGTCGAGCGCCGTTCGGACTGCTGCTTGCGCAGGAAATCCGGACGTCTTGGCGTCGCGAACTCCACAGCTGAGCAGCTCGTCCGGAGCGAGCATGTTCGAGGGTCCGGACCGGACGCCTTCTTGCGGCGCAATGCGAGCGCCTGTCTTCGGCGGCGGTCGCACATGCTTTCCGTGAACTCGAGCGCCTCGCGGGAGCGCTCGTGAGGGGGCCGGTCCTGGGCGTTATGTGAGGTCGCCTCGGGCGTGGGCTGGACGACGATCTCGTGCGTGGACGCGTTCCCCATTCGCCGGCATGGTCTCCGCTCGATTTGCACTTCTGCGGTGGACGCGCCGTCGAGGACGATCGCCTGGCCCCGCCGCACCCAGCGGCCGGCTTACTCCGCGGCCGTCACGGAGCCGCGCGGATGGTGATGGGCTTGACGTGCGTGATCCAGCTTTCACCGATCGGGCTCGGCATCGCCTTCCGATCGAGCACGAGGCCCTCGTAGTCGGTGAGCACCGAGGCGGCGATCGTCGCGACGTGGTTTGAGAGCGTCGGCGCCATGACGAGCCCCAGCGAGCAGCCCCAGAGGTGCGCGGTCGCATTCGGCGAGAAGACCGGCTGCGGCGCCCCGTTCAGCGTCGCGTCGAGGTCGGCGGTGCGCAGCAGCACCTCGCCGACCGGCGCGTTCGGGTCGCCCTTGGCATTCGCCCAGCCGTACTTGAGGAAGAACGCGTCCCGGTTCGAATGGCCGATGTAGTCGAGCCGCTTGATCTTGATCTGCTTTCGCGAGATGTGCGGCGCCGTCCAGGACGCCCCGCCGCCCTTGACGCACCCCGCCGCGCCGTGGGACGGTGGCACGGAACTTGCACCGAGCGGGGTGGAGCGAGGAGACCGCCGATGGTAGCCCTGACACAGACCCTCGAGTTGGCGCCGCAGCTGGCGATGCGGCCGTCGCCGGTGCTGCTCGCGTTCGTCGAGATGCTCGCGCTGTCGGGCCCCGCGCTCGAGGAGGTCGTCGAGCGGGAGCTCCTGGACAACCCGGCGCTCGAGCGCCGCGGCGACGGTGGCAGCCGGGCGGAGTTGGACGACGTCGCAGCGACGAACTCGGCCCGTGACGAGCTGCTCGCCGACGTCACGCCGACGCTCGCGGCGGATGACCGCCCGATCGCAGAGTACGTCGTCGGTAGCCTCGACGAGCGCGGCTTCCTCGATGCCGATCTGCCTGAGCTTGCGCACGCGATCGGCGTCGACGTCACTCGCGTCGAGCGCGTGGTACGGGCCGTGCGCGACGCAGGGCCACCGGGGGTCGGCGCGCGTGACGTCCGCGAGAGCCTCGTGCTGCAGCTCCAGCGGCTCGAGCCCGGCCCCGTCGTCGCGCTCGCGCGCCGCGTCCTCGAGCGACACCTAGAGGACCTCGCCCGCGACCGCTGCGACACGATCGCCGCCGCGCTCGGGGTGACGCGCGAGGAGGTCGCGGACGCAGGGGATCTCATCCGCACGCGGCTGCGTCCGTACCCCGACTTCGCTACGTCGGCGGCGGCGCCGCCGGTCGTCGCCGACGTCGTGGTCACCGAGCGTCCCGATCAGCCGGGCACCTACGATGTGGAGCCCCCCGAGGCGGAGCGCTACGGACTGGCGCTGAACCCGCTCTACGAGCTGCTCGCGCGCGACGGGGAGGCACTGTCAGCGGCCGAACGCGCGCGAGTGCTCGCGCATGTCGCTCAGGCGCGCGCGTTCATCGAGCGCGTGGAGCGACGCTGGGAGACGCTCCGCCGAGTCGCCGTGCTCGTCGTCGAGCGACAGCCCGCGTTCCTGCGGCACGGCGCGACCGCGCTCGTACCGTTGACGCGCGCCGAGATCGCCGACGAGCTGGGCCTGCACGAGTCGACCGTGTGCCGGACCGTCGCAGGCAGATACGTGCGACTCCCCGACGGGAGGATCGTCGCCTTCGCCGACCTCTTCGGCCGCTCGCGCGGCGTGGAAGAGATGCTCTCGCGGCTCCTCGCCGACGAGCAGCGGCCGCGGTCCGACGCGGAGCTCGCCGACGCGCTCGCGGCGCGCGGCTTCCGCGTCGCACGCCGCACGGTCGCAAAGTACCGCGGCAGGCTCGGGATCCTCCCGTACGCGTTGCGCTGACCGAAGCGCACTTCGCGCCTGCCGCGACGCCCGCGAAGTCTGCTTCGCGATCGCGACGGCAATCGGGCCCGCCGCCGCTGGCACACCTCTTGCAACGAGAGCTGACAAACGACGGAGGTGACGAATGCACGACATCGATCGGACGCAGCTCGAGTGGGAGCAGTACGAGTACGAGGCGCCCGGCCATGAGGTCTTGCAGGAGTCGGAGGCGGAGTACGGCGAGGTGCCGCTTCACGAGACGCACGAGATGGAGCTCGCCACCGAGCTGCTCGAGGTGACGAACGAGGCCGAGCTCGAGAACTTCCTCGGCAACGTCTTCAAAGCTGTCGGCAGCACAATCGGCCAGTTCGCGCGATCCGACACCGGGCGCGCCCTGACGGGCATGCTGCGAAACGCGGCCCGCGACGCGCTCCCGACGCTCGGCGGCGCGATCGGCAACTGGGTCGCCCCCGGCCGCGGCGCTGCGATCGCGACGCAGCTCGCGCAGCAGGCTGGATCGCTGCTCGGCCTCGAGCTCGAAGGGCTGAGTCCCCCCGACCAGGAGTTCGAGGCGGCGCGCCAGTTCGTCCGCTTCGCCGGGGATGCGTACGCGAATGCGGCGGCGGCCCCTCGCGGGGCGCCGCCGCTGGCGGTGGCCCAGCAGGCCGCGGCGGCAGCCGCGCAGCGGTTCGCGCCCGGCCTCGCCCCGTCAGTCGGCCCCCACGAGCAGGAAGCGGAATACCGCAGCCTCCGCGGGTACGGTCGGCGCGGGGTCCGGCAACCGGCCTACGGTCGTGGCGTCCGGCCGAGGCCGCGGTACCGCTACGGCTACCCCGTCTACGGGGGCCGGGCTCCCTATCCCGTCGCGCCGCCGGCTTACGCCGCCGACGTTACACCGGATGAGCCGCCGCTGGCCGACGCGGAGCCCGCCGGTCCGGCGGACAGCGGCGGAGACGAGGAGTACGGCTCCGGCTACGCGGGTTTGAATGGGTATGCGGCAAGCGCACGCGACGGCCGCTGGGTCAGACGCGGCCGCGTCGTCATCGTCTACGGCGCCTGACGCCGGAATCGAAAGGAGAAACAGATGAGCTACTACGAGACCGAGATGGGGTCGCACGAATACGGCGAGCTCGGCCAGGAGACCGAGCTCGGCCAGGAGTTCGGAGAGGTCGGCCAGGAGTTCGGAGAGGTTGGCGGCCCACTGCACGAGGTGCAGGAGATGGAGCTCGCCGCGGAGCTGCTCGAGATCACCAACGAGCAGGAGCTCGAGCAGTTCCTCGGCAACCTCTTCAAGGGCGTCTCGCGCGCCGTCGGCGGCTTCGTGCGTGGACCCATCGGGTCGGCGCTGGGCGGCGCGCTGAAGGGGATCGCGAAGCGGGCGCTGCCGATGGTCGGCGGCGCGCTCGGCTCGTTCATCGCCCCGGGGATCGGAACCGCTCTCGGGTCCAAGCTCGGATCGATGGCGGGGGACATGTTTGAGGTCGAGCTCGAAGGCATGGACCGCGAGCAGGCCGAGTTCGAGGTCGCGCGGAAGTACGTTCAGCTCGCGGCCGATGCGGCCCGGAACGCCGCGCTCGCCCCGCCGAACGCACCTCCGCAGCAGGTCGTCCAGCAGGCGATCGCGCAGGCCGCGCAGCGGTATGCGCCGGGTCTCCTGCGCGGCGCCGGCAACGGCGGCGGCGGCGGCGGGTACGGCCCCGTGGCGGGCTACGCGCAGTCTCCGGGCGGGTACGGCGCCCGTGACGCGCGCCCGCACAGTGGGCGCTGGATCCGCCGCGGCCGCAAGATCATCGTCCTCGGAGTCTGAGCGAGCGGACGAGGTCGCTGCCGATGACGACCGCCGCATCCGCACGCTGGCTCCTCGAGCAGGAGGCACGGGCGCTCCTGACACGGCTCGGCCGCATCCGGCCCTTCGCGCTGCAGGAGACGATGGTCCCGGCGGCCGCGCTGACCCCCACGGCGCAGCTCGCGATCGAGCGGTTCCTGATCGGCGGGCGCTACGCCGTCCGAAACGAGGTGCTCGCGTACCTCCGCTGGCTGCGGGGCCCCGGCCGCAATGCGCCGCCCGAGGAGCTGCAACGGCGGTTCACCGTCGTCCGGATGCGGTTCAACGCGACGCTGTCGCAGTTCGACGTCTTCTCGGAGCTGATCACGCAGCGGAGCGAGACCGAGAACGGCGTCTGGCTCGCGGGGCTCGACGTCCTCGCCGGCGACGCGCTGACCCTGGCGGGCGGGTACTTCGAGCCGCCTCAGGCCGTGTGCTACCTCGCGCGCGGACCGGGCGCGGCCATCCGCCGCGCGCGGACGCGGGTGCCCGGCGGCGGCAGCAACCCGGTCGCCATCGTCCGCGTGCCGAGGGAGCGGATGGTCGGTCACGGGATCGCGTCGTCGCTGGTGCACGAATGCGGGCATCAAGCTGCGGCGCTGCTCGATCTCGTGCCGTCGCTGCGGACGCTGGTCCACGCACGTGCGCTGCGGGGCACGCGCCGCGAGCAGCTCGCGTGGGGCTACTGGGAGCGGTGGATCTCCGAGATCGTCGCCGACTTCTGGTCGGTCGGGAAGCTCGGGATCAGCTCCACGCTCGGGCTGATGGGCGTCGTGAGCCTGCCGGCCTGGTTCGTGTTCCGCGCGAACGAGGACGACCCGCACCCGATGCCGTGGGTGCGGGTCAAGCTCAGCTGCGCCGTCGGCGAGGCCATCTTCCGGCACCCGCAGTGGCGCGAGCTCTCAGCGATCTGGGACGCGCTCTACCCGCCCACCAGCCCCGACGCCGAGCGTCGCGCGCTGATCGCCGCGCTCGAGGACACGATGCCGGCGTTCGTCGACCTCCTCGTTGGCCACCGGCCGGCGTCGCTCCACGGACGGTCGCTCCTCGAGATCATGCCCGTCGCCGAACGCCACCCGGCGCTGCTCGCGGCGCGCTACCGCCGCTGGCGACGGGCGCGCCGCGAGCTGCGGGAGGCGCCGCCGACGCTCGCCCTCGCGGTTCTCGGCCAGGCACGCTATCTCGGCGCGCTCGAGCCGGAGGCCGAGGGCCGGCTCGTCGGCAGCCTCCTCACGTACTGGGCACTGCGGAGCACGTTCACGACCTCCGCCAGCTCCGCGGCACCGACAACGCCAACCATCCGAGACGGACGCACAGTTGCGCGCGGGCTGCGCCGTGCGACCGTCGCTGAAGACGAAGGAGAAAGTAGATGCCGGCAACACGAACTGCTCAACACGCCAAAGCCCCCGAACCGATCATCAAGCTCAACCCACCGGAGATCGAGCAGGGCGGGATCGTCCGGCTCGAGGCGACGAACATCCCGCCGGAGGAGACCGACGAGGCCAAGCGTACGACGTACTGGTTCGACTGGGGCGTCACCCATCCGGATCGGAAGACGGACATCGGACGGGTCAACGTCGACGACCAGAAGCCGTGGCTCGCGCACTGGTACTCGTCCAAGGCGGACATCGGACCGCAGGACGTGACGCTCAAGTTGTTCCGGCGCGGGGACGACGGCCCGACGGGCGGTGCGATCGCCTTCGCTTACGAGACGATCCTCGTCACGTCGGGTGCGCCGGTCGTGACCGTCGAGGCGCGGACGCGGGCGCTGGTCCCCGACACCGCGCAGGTGCCGTTCTGGGACTACATCCGCAGAAGCTCGGACGCGCTCTCGTTCTCGAACTACACGAGCTTCGTCGACTTCGTCCTCTGCGGAACCCCGAACAACAAGTCCGATCTCGACGTCGCACCCGAGCTCCAGAACGCGTGGGAGCTCGAGCGCAAGAAGCTGAAGCACGGCCACCAGAGCGGCAACCCGCTCGGGAAGCGGCACGAGGTTTTCCCCGAGACACGGATCCCGTTCCCGGATGTCGAGTCGTACCGCATCCTCAAGGCGGCGACCGAGGCGTTCCTGATGACCAACTGCGGCGCCTTCGGCATCACCGAGGACCTGTTCTCCGACGTCGGGCCGAGCGTGATCGACCTCGAGGAGGAGATCGGCCTCGGCGCGAACGAGCTCGACATGCTCTGGCGCGGCTTCGTGACGAAGATCAACGCGAACGGGGCGTCGATTGCGACGCTCCCGTACCTCGCAATCGTCCGTCAGAAGCTCAAGGATGTTCCGCTTACGGGGATCAGCGACGAGACGCGGGTCGCCGGCGAGATCTGCTACGCGATCCTGCGCCGCAAGTTCATGAACCCGTGCCTGCTCGAGCTGATCTGGTCGTACTGGCACGAGGAGGGGATGCTCGTCCAGGCGATGAACGCGATCAGCATGCGGTTCCAGAACCGTCGCGGCCCGGCCGAGTTGGATCCGCTCGGCCAGATGTCTATCGACCCGCTGCGGCCGCTCGGCAACCTGCTCTGGGGCTACATCCAGGACGAGCAGCACCGGCTCACTCTGGCGCGGCGCGTCTACGAGTACGACTACGAGTACGGGCTGACGCTCGTCGGGCAGGCCGTCCCGAGGGTGCACGGCGCCGACACGCGGTCGAAGTTCCTGGAGGCGTTCCACAACCTCCTGCACCGGGCATCGATCTTCTACAAGGAAGACGACGATACGACGATGATCGCGGATGCGTTCCCGGTGCTGAACGCGCTGCGCGAGGTGCACCTGCTGCTCGCCGAGGGCGCGCACAACCAGTGGGGCGACCTGCCGTGGACGGCGCGTCACGAGATGCTCATGCAGCAGTGGATCCTCGGGCGGGCGGAGTTCCGCGAGTTCCTCCCGAGCCGGATCATGGTCCCGTATCCGGAGCCGTGGATGGAACGGGTCGACGCGATGCGCCGCCTGCAGGGCTGGGGCGACACGTCGGTCCGCTACTTCAGCGACCTCGGGCGTTTCGGCGAGCAGATCCTGCTCTCGATCCGCTTCGGAAACTGGAGCAACATCTTCGACCGAAACGAGGCCGCGGACTGGGCCCGCTCGTGGCGGCAGGAGGCGCAGTGGTACATCCACGCGTACCAGACCGTCACCGGCGTCGACCTCTCGGCCGACATCACGGACGTGCGGCAGGCGGAGCAGGCGCGCGAGCGCGCCCTGCAGCCCGCCTTCCACATCCAGCGGCGGCTCGTCGAGCAGGACACGCGGGCGCAGGCCCGACCGCGTCCGGGCCTGCCGCAGCGGATCCCGCCGGAGCGGGTGCGGACGTGATCGCCGGAGACGTGGACGCCCTGGACGTCACGACGGCGCGGCGACGTGGTGGACTTCACCTCTGCCCTCTACCTGGGCTTCTGTCATCCCAGCTCCGCACTGCGTCCGTGGACGCAGCTGACGACGGGGGCGCCGGCGGCGCTGATCGCGCCGCCGCCGTCGGCCGCCGTCGGCCGCGCGCTCGCGGCGCTCCTCGCCTGCGAGCGGGCCGCGCTCACACCCTCGACGCTCCATCTGTTCTGGGACCTGTTTCCGCTCCTCGCCGGGCCTGACGACGCGATCTACGTGGACTCTGAGGCGTACCCGATCGCGCGCTGGGGCGTCGACCGCGCCGCCGCCCGCGGTGTCGCCACGCAGTCGTTCGCGCATCGCGATGCGACGTCGCTCCGGCGACTCGTCGACCGGGACGGCCGCCGGCCGCTCGTCGTCGTCGACGGGCTCTGCCCCGACTGCGGCCGGGCCGCACCGGTCCCTGCATATCTCGAGGTGGTCGAGGGCCGGGGCGGCCGGATCGTCATCGACGACACGCAGGCGCTCGGCATCGTCGGCACGGCGCCCGGCCCGGCCGCGCCCTTCGGGTTCGGAGGCGGCGGCTCGCTCCGGCTGCACGGGCTGCGCAATCGAAACGTGATCGTCGCCGCGTCGCTCGCGAAGGCGTTCGGCGCGCCGCTCGCCGTTCTCGCCGGCGCCGCTGGCCTCGTCGTCCGTTACGAGGCGGAGAGCGACACGCGCGTCCACTGCAGTCCACCCTCGACCGCGGCGCTCCGCGCAGCCGAGCGGGCGCTCGCGCTGAACGACATCCACGGCGACGTGCTGCGGCTACGGCTCGCGTTGCTCGTGCGGCGGTTCCGCCACGGGCTCACGCGCCTCGGGCTATTCGCCGCCGGCGGGCGGTTCCCGTTCCAGACGATCGCCCGCGACCTGCACGGAGTGCTGCTCGCGCAGGGCGTCCGCACGGTGCGGCGCCGCAACGGCGTCACCTTCCTGATCACGACCCTTCACGGACCCGCGGACATCGACCTAGCGCTGCACGCACTTGACGTCGCGACGCGAGGCGGAGGCAGCCGCCAGGAGAGGAGGGTCCTCCATGAACACCATCCTCCAGCTTGAATTCCCGTCCCTCGCCTCCGTGCGAAGCGCCGCGCGCCGCGGCCTCGACGAGGTCGCGATCCAGCTGGCCTACCGCCGCGGGATCAGGGACGAGAACCAGCTGACGGACATTCTGTTCCAGGAGCGCCATCAGGAGCTCGGCGGCCGGCGCCTGCGCGCCGGCGAGCGAGCGCTCATCCAGGAGTGGACCACGATCCGGAGCACGATCGTACGGCCGGCGCTCTGGCGCCTGGCCGCGCCAGCCGAAGCGCCCCTCGACGATATCCGGGCGGCGGCGGGCCGCGGCGTTACGCCGACCGAGGCCAACGCCGTTCGGATCCTGAAGGCGCTCGGCGCCTTCTGGTCGATCCCGTGGCAGGTGCCGTACACGATCCTCGAGCACGAGGGCGGCGTGCGGCTCTTCGCGCACCACGACGGTGTGATGCAGACGATCGCCGACGCCCGTGCGACGGTGATCCCGCGCCTGCCGCGCGACCTGAAGCTCGCCGCGCTAGGCCTGCCGGCGAACGACACGACGCCGGACGCGCAGCTCGTGCGCTCGCTTCACGCAGAGTTCTCCCGGCGGCTCGCCGTGCAGATCGCCGCCGGCACGCAGGAGCTCCTCACAGGCCTGAGCAACTTCAACGGCTACGTCACGCTCGCGTTCATCGCCTACAACGCCGGCACGGGATCGGCGACGGCGATCCTCGGTCGCGCAGCCGGGCCGCAGGGGGCGAACGGCAGCCCCGCCGACCGGGAACGCGGCTGCCTCGCCGGCGCGACGCTTCTGCACCAGTCGCCGGCGAACGTCGTCGTCTCCAGCGGGAAGTGGCACTGCGACAAGAACCTCGCGCAGGCGGGGAAGCCGACGTCCGGCTGGTCTAAGCAGTACACCGTCCACGACCGCGCGACAGGTATTCAGCTTATTGCGTTCCAGTACCTCCGCAGCATCAGGACGCAGATCCGCAAGAACCCGCCGGAGATCGCCTGCGGGGCGGCCAACCACCACGCGCGGCTCGACGGCAGCGGCGAGCTTCTGGGCGAGCGGTCGCGGTGCGGCGCGCTCGACAAGCTGCTCGATCCGACGAAGCTGGGCCGCCCGTACCAGCGAGCGGCGCCGGGCGAGCTGACGCCGAATGCCGACGACGGCTCGCCGCTGAAGATCATGAACGGCGTGCTGACGCGGGTCGCGCCGGTGCGACCGTCGCGATCGCCTACGCCGCGACCTGGAGGGACGCGATGAACGGATCGAGACCGACCACTCCACCGCGGCCGCGCGACCGCCACGCCTGGCTCATGTCGCCCGATCGCGAGACGCACTGGCTCGGCGAACTCGCGGCCCACCCCGTTCCCGTTCGGTTGTCGCTCCGCGGCGGCGCGGAGCCGACTGCGGTCCGACTCGCACTCCGTCAAGGCGTCACCAACGAGGAGCGGCTGACGGCGCTCGTCTTCCACGGCCGTCATCCCGAGCGCGCCGGCCGGCCGATCGGCCGCGACCAGCCGGCGCTCGTGCGCGAATGGGCGACCATCCGCGACCACGTGGTACGGCCGGTCCTCACGGCTGGGACGTTCGGGCTGGTCCCCGTGGAGACGCCCGGAGGGGGCCGCATCCGCGACAAGCGCCACCCAGGTGGTGGAGACATGGTGACGGTGCGCGGCGTCAACGCCCCCGTGCGAGCTCACCGGCTCGCCGCCCGGGCCTGGGCCGCGATGGTGAGGGCGGCCCGTGCCGACGGGATCGCAGAGCCACTCCTGCTGCCCACCTCGGGCTACCGGAGCAGCGCGACGCAGGCGCGGCTCTTCGAGCAGGCGGTCGCGCGCTACGGCTCGCGTGAGAAGGCGCGCAGGTGGGTTGCGCCGCCCGGGGGGAGCGCGCACCACTCGGGGCGCGGGTTCGACCTCTACCTCGGGGGGCGCATCGATAGCGCCAACGTCCCGTCGCTGCGGCGGCTGCCGGCGCACCTCTGGCTCGTCGCGAACGCCGCGCGATTCGGCTTCTACTCCGACGAGGCGGAGCCCTGGCATTGGGAGTACAACCCGCCCGCGCGCGGCGAGCTCGAGGCCGAGGCCGAGGCCGGCACGCCGATGGTGAGCCCGCTCGCCGTCCCGGGGGGCGCCATGACACGGCGGCCGGATGCCCGCACCCTTCCCGTCTACGGCGTCTGCGTGCACACGACGGCCGACGGACCGGCGCGAAAGGCCAACGCGGCGCGGACGACACCTCTGCAGCTCGCTATCAGAACCTACCTCGAGGGCGGAGTGGGCCCCCACTACGTGATCGGCTACGACGGGACGATCGTCTCGACCTGCGACGAGGGGCACATCGCCTGGCACGCAGGCTGGGGGGGAAAGGGGAAGACGCTCTGGCCGGGGTGGAAGGCGCCGGCCTGGTGGATCAGCGTCTGGCGAAAGTGGAACGCCTCAACGCCGCTCGACCTCCTGCCACGCGGCGCGAGTGACCCGAACCAGGTTTACATAGGCGTCGAGCTCCTCGCCGACAAGACCGGCTACGGCTTCACGCCGGCGCAGTACGAAGCCCTAGCGCAGCTCGTGCTCGACGTCGCCCGACGGCACAACGTGACGATCAACGCGGCGCCGAGCCCGCGGCTGCTCGGGCACGAGGACGTCGACCCGATACAGCGCGGCAGGGCCGACGGCGGTCGCGACCCTGGTGCCCACCGCCCGAATCCGAAGTTCTCCTGGGCCGACCTGTGGTCGCGGATGCGCGCCCTCCCGGCGACCGGCAGCCGCCTGCTCCCGGCCCCCGCCGGTCCGCCCGGCGCAGCGGCAGGCACCGTCACCGCGTTCGCGGATCTCCTTCGACGCGCCTTCGGCGCCGGCTCGCCGGGCGCCTCCGTCGTCGGCGTCGCTGAGGCGGCGGGCGCATTCGCCGCCGGTGAGCGCAACGCGAACCGCCTGACCGACATCGTCTTCAACGCGCGCTACCGCAGCCGTGGCGGACGTCTGATCGGCCCCGACGAGCGCCGGCTCGGCGAGGAATGGCGGCAAATCCGGGACAACCTCGTGCAGCCTGCTCTCCGCGCGGCGGCACGGGCGCCGGCGCCCGCAGTGGCAGCACCGGCGCCCGCAGTGACAGCGCCGCCCGGAACGCCGTCGGCCACGCACTTCAGGAGACGGGCGCGGGACCCGCACCGGTTCGCGCTGCTGACGCCCTTGCTGGAGCGGTACCGCAAGGAGATCCCGTTGAAGTTCCTGCTCGGCTGGATCGGCGTCGAGTCCGACGGTTGCATCGACGAGATCACCGGGCTCGACGAGCGCGGCTTCTTCCAGGTCCACCCGGGCGAATCAGAACTGCTCAAGTTCGACCACAAGCGGCTGAGCACCGACGTCGACTACTCGGTCTGGGCCGGCATCCAGCTCGCACGCTTCTACGCGAATTACGGGCGGAAGTTCTACACGTGGGCGGCGCCCGGATCGGAGCTCTTCTGGCGGATCGTCAAGCTCCAGCACGCCATGGGCATCGGTGCCGCGAAGTTGCTGTTCTCCGACATGCGCAAGCACAACGTCCCGATGACCTGGGAGGCCATCAAGCGGTACGAGGTGACGCAAGGACCGCGGATCCATCCGCTCCTCGATCCCGCGCGCTCCGGCGAGCCCGCCGGCCGCTTCGGCGCGAACGTGGACGACGTGTTCACCTGGCCCCAGAAGTCGCAACGACGCGGGGGGAGGTGACGCAACGTGGCTGCGAAAGCTGGCGACCTGATCTTCTTCGGCTATTCGGGTTCTAAGGAGCCGACCGGGACCAAGGAGCGCGACACGTCGTTCTTCCTCGTGGCGCACACGCTCAAGCTCCATCTGCAGCGGCGCTTCCCCGACGACGTCGTCGAGATCATCTGTGCCTGGCACAAGGACACGTTCGTGAACAGGCTGCGGACGCCGGCTGCGGATCCGAAGCTCAAGATCCGCCAGATCCACTACGTCGGCCATGGCCACGGCGGCGGGCTCTACTTCGGGTACATGAACGCCGTCGCCGTGGCGGCACGCGATCGGCTCAGCGCCGCCTTCTCGCGGCCGCCCGCGTCGGGCCTCAGCGACAAGTTGAAGCGCCTGATCGTGCTCGACGCCGAGGCGGGGCTCATGTCCGGCTTCTTCAGCGACGCGCTGCCGGCGTCGAAGCGCGCGCAGATCAAGGCGCAGCTCGCACCCGACGCGCTCATGCACGTTTGGGGCTGCTTCGCGGGCGCCGCCACGCACACCTTCGACACGGGCGACGCGTACTGGAATCTCCTCAACGCCGCGGGCGCCCCGGTCGACGGTTTCGCGCGCCACGTCGCGAGAACGCTCGAGATCGAGACGACTGCCTGCTGGGACCCCAATGGCATTCACGGCATGGACTTCTGCTTCCGGGACGCGAAGGGTCGCCTGAACTGCTCGAACCGGAGGCCGGAGCGGCTCCCGCACTGGGAATGGCCGGAGTCGGGCGCGCGCTGGATCACGTGGGACGCGACCGGGGTCGGCAGCGAGAAGACGATCAACTTCCTCGGCACGCGCGTCGCCGCGGCGCATGTGGCGCCCGGCCGGCCGCCCAAGTGGTTCACGAACGAGATCCCGCTGGCAGCCGCGAAGGCGAAGCTGCCCCCGTTCCCCGCCTGCTCCGCCGCACGCGTCGGGATCCCGTGATCGTCGACTGCCACTGCCACGCCGGGCTCGGCGACGGCCTCACCGGCCCGTGGGACACCGAGGCGCGGCTCGATCGCTACCTGCCGCGTGCCGCGCGTGCCGGGATCGACCGCACCGTCCTGTTCGCCGCCTTCCACTCCGACTACGCGATCGCGAATCGCGAGGTTGCGCGGATCGTCGCCACCCGCCCCGACCGCTTCTACGGGTTCGCGTTCGTGCACGCCCACCGCGATGCAGGACGGATCGAGAGCCTCGTCCGCGAGGCGGTCGAAGCATACGGATTCCGAGGGATCAAGGTGCACCGGCACGACGCGCGCATCACCCGCGAGATCTGCGAGGTCGCGCGCGCGTCCGACCTCCCCGTGCTCTACGACGTGATGGGGGAAGTATCGGTGGTCGAGCTGATCGCGCGCGAATATCCCGACGTCCAGTTCGTGATCCCGCACCTCGGCAGCTTCGCGGACGAGTGGAGCGCGCAGTCAACGTTCATTGACCGTCTCGCACGGCACCCGAACGTTTACACCGATACCTCGGGCGTGCGGCGTTTCGACCTCCTCGAAGAGGCCGTCCGCCGGGCCGGCGCACGCAAGGTGCTGTTCGGCTCCGACGGCCCCTGGCTCCACCCCGGCGTCGAGCTCGCGAAGGTCCGGCTCCTCGACCTTACCCCGGCGGACGAGGCGCGCGTCACGGGCGAGAACGTGCTCGAGCTGATCGGTCGGCGACGGCGCCCACGGCGATCGGTAGTGAGGTGGCTCCCGCGCACCATCCCCGCGGAGCCCGACCCGTGGCTCGCCGACGCGGCGCTGCCGCTTTACTAGTTGACGCCGGAGCCGTCGCCCACGGCACGCATGCGGCCGGCGCGGCGCAGCTGCAGCGCGCGCGGCGTCACCCCGAGGCGCGTCGCCGCCCGCGGGAGGTTGCCGCCCGCGTCCTCGACGGCGAATCGGATCGCCACCTCCGCCGCGGCCGTCGTGATTTCGCGCAGCGTCGCGTCGAGCTCGACGGCGCGGCGGATTGGCTTATCGAAGCCCGCGTCCTGCCACGACGCGGCGGGCTCCACGTGGGGCCGCTCCTCGGTCGGCACGTCGCCGACCGTGATCGGCCCGGAACCGACGTGGCGGGAGGCGATGCGCAGGACGAGATGACGCAGGTCGCGGATGTTCCCCGGATACTCCCGCGTCACGAGGAGCTGCCGGACCGATTCGTCGAGCTCCAGCGTCGGGTCGTCGCGGCGGGCCGCTGCGATGAAGTGACGGACGAGCGGCATGACGTCCGCCGGCCGTTCGCGCAGGCTCGGCAGGCGGAAGCTCCAACCCGCGATGCGGTAGTAGAGGTCGCGGCGAAAATCGTCGACCTCGGCGACGTCGCGGTTCGTGGCGCAGACGAGGCGGAAGCGCGTCCGGCGCCACGTGTCACTGCCGACGCGCTTGTACGTCCCCTCTTGCACAACGCGCAGCAGCTCGGACTGCAGGCTGGGCGTCAGCTCGCCGACCTCGTCGAGGAACAGCGTGCCGCCGTCGGCCCGCGCGAACGCACCTTCGCGTGCCGACACGGCGCCGGTGAAGGCGCCGCGCTCGTGACCAAAGAACTCGCTCCCTGAAAGCGACGGCACGATGGTCGTGCAGTCGAGGACGACGAGCTCGCCCTTGCCGGGGCGAGGATCGAGGTCATGGATCAGGCGGGCGACCAGCTCCTTACCCGTGCCGCTCTCTCCCGTCAGGAGCACGGACGCGTCTGTGAACCGCGCGACGTCGACGATCTCGCGCAGGAGCCGCCGCCAGCCGGCGCTCACACCGACGAGCCGCGACGAGACCCCCGGCGACGACACGAGTTCGTCGACGCTCCGCCACCGCGCGAGGCGGTCCGCGACCTCGCTCGCGACCGCGGGCGAACGGTCCCACGCGACCACGTCCGACGCGCCGGCATCCATCAGCAGCCACGCCGCGGCGCCCGACAGTGCCTCGGTCGCTGGAACGACCACGAGAACGCGCACCGCACCCTCGTGGCTGAGGTCGCGGACGGCCTCGCAGTGCTCCGCCGACGCGTCGTCGAGAAAGAGGACCGCGGCGTCGTAGTCGGTGCGATCGACGGTCTCGACGCCTGCAGCACGAAGCGCCTCGACCGCGCCGTTCGCCAGCGCCTCGACCCGGGGGCCGCAGAACATGACGAACGTCCGCGTCATACCCCGAGGTCGAGGTCACGCACCGCGGCCCGCAGGGCGGGCACGACTATGGCTGAAGGCCGACGGTGGTGCGCTGCTCGTCACGTTCCCATTTCCTGCGGGTCACGATCTCATCGGCAGACCGTTAGGTCGGTAACCTACCGGTTTCAAACCTGCGGTCAAGCTGATGAGCCAACATTGCACGGATCAGGGACGCGCAGTTGTCACGCTTCAGATCGGGACTACCTGCGACAGTCGATGAGCCGCCCAGCGCTAAGCGATTTGGTGAGGCCCTGCAGGCGCTGTGGACGTACGCGGCCTTACGGTATCGACGGCTCGCGGAGGCGATCCGAGCGCTCGATGGCAAAGGCAACAGCCAGGCTTACAACAACATGCTCGCCAATGGCCACGACAAGCCGTCGATGCGCGCCATGGAATTGATCGGGCAGACGTACGCCGTCGACCCGGACGATTCCCGAATACAGGCTGGCCATGGCGATGCGCGAGCTCACCGAACGAGGTTGGCCTCGAGCAGGCGCTTGCGAACCTCAACGCTCGGCTCGGTGTTCGCCGGAGATCGGGTGCACAAAGCGCGATCAGCGCCACCGCCCCGAGCGCAACCTCGTCCCACGAGCTAGCGATCGGATCGATCGGACTGAGAGCGACCGCGCACAGCAGCGCCAAACGAGCCATGCCACCTGGATGCCCCGCCGCGTGACCTCCGGGTAGCGCCATAGCATCCGAGCGAGACGTCCGGAAAAGTCCAGACAGCGCCAGCCCTCGCCGGCTCCGATCGCATCCGGCTGCCGGCTGCTCAGTGGATCGTGGTACTCCTGCAGGAGCCTCAGACGCGACGTTCGAGATCGGAGGGCGAGTCCTGCTGTGAGAGGAGATATTCAGTCAACCCCGGTCGATTCGATTGTTCGCGGAGACGCTCGGCCAGTCAACCAGCCCGCCTCGGACGGCCGGTGACGTGACCAGCGCGCTAGCGCTCACAAGCAGGTTGCCGAAGCCCAAGAGCAACGTTGCGCGGCCCTTAAGGCGCTCACATCGAAACGACACCATCAGCGTTGTTCGCGCTGCCGAGACGCCCGGATCCCCTGCGCCAGCAGCAGTCCGAACGGCGACGGGCGAGATGATCCCAACGGACGAGATCCGCGCGTCTGGTCGGGATGGGCGTCCGAGGCGCGCCACGCGCTCGCAACCGTTCCGTTGCGATCCCCTCCGCCCAGCTGAATCCGCGCTCCGCGGCTTCTGCTCCACCATAAAAGCCGAGAGCACCGTTGCCTATTCCAAGTGAGCGTGGCTGCAGGCGCTGCCCATCTTCCCGCCAAAGGCCTGTCCGACCGATGTCGCTGGACACATGGCGATCCTCAAAGGAGGCTGACATGGCTGGCCTGACCCGCGAGAACTTCCACAGCCCTGACGAGACCCGGCCGTTCGAGGAAGGCAAGGGTAGGTTGGAGGTGATCAACACCGACGGTGGAGTCGTCGGTCGGGCGAGGTTCGAGCCGGGGTGGCAACGGTCCGAGCATGTCAAGCCGATCGCGTCCGGGCTCAGCGGCGATCGGCGGCCGGTTCTGCTCCAGCCAAGCGGAAGCCGGCCAGCGCGGCGGCGAGCCGAACGCAGAGCACCAATCTCGGGAACCTTCCTGACCATCGATCGCTTCTACATCGTCGCCCAAGCAGCCACGGCCCGGGGTTTCCGCTTCAGCCGCTGGCACTGCGGGACGAGACCCGAGCCATGGGCGCCGATGCCCGCCGTTGCACCCGGCGCTCCGTGAACGAGAATTGAATCGTCCGTCCTCGGACGACCGGATGGCGCGGGCCTCGAGCACGCCCGGTCTCGTCGTCTGCTTCGATGCGATCCGCCGGCTCCCGCAAGCGCGGATGCTCAGCTTCGCCGAGACTCGTGTGGCGCGGCGGACCATCGCCGCGACCGCCGGTCGCGATGCCCCCATGAGGGACGCTCGGCGGAACCGCCGAACTCGCTGGCGCTGCCTCAGCGACTGGCAGCCGCGATCCAACAGCGCCGGCGTCTTACGCCCTACGTCAGAGCGGCTGATTCGCGGCTGTGGACATGCGCCACGCCGCTTCTTGCTGGCAGCTCGCCACCTATTGCTCGAACCTGAGCGCCATCGCGGGTGGTCAGGCGGCTATGATTTTCCGCATCGCTACACACTGGCAGCCTCCAACCCACGCCCGGCCGGTCCACGGTTGGGGAGTTGTCACTCTTGACCCGGCCCGTCAGTACGCCGAGCTGATCGAAGTCGCGGCGAACAGCACACTCGCTGTCGCAAGTCTCACCTTCTCTGACAGGTCTAGCTATGACCCCCCCGCCGCCGCCACCCTGCAGTTCGAGACGGCCGCTCCTGGCCAGCCGGGCCAACCTGGCGGTGCTATGTCACAGTTCTACCAATTGACGATTCTGCTGGGAGGCACCCAGCATCTTGCGTTTCCGATCCCACTCGTTCTGACAGGGCTCCCAGGGGAAGCCTGGGTACTACGTATGAACTTGGTCGGCACCCGGGTCGCCGAAGATGTCGAGACAGCCGTCCTGGCAGTCGGCTGCGTCTTCTAGACCCTCACCCGAATATCGGCGGCCGAAGGCGGCGACAGCGGCTTACGTCTCACGCGCCGGATCGAAGCCCGCGTCGCGTTCAGCCACCACCGTGTCGCCGCCGGGCTGTTCATCCTCCCGCCGGACGCCGAGTAGCTCCAGCGAGCGTTTGCGGCTTGGATTAGGTCTGTCGGCCACAGCCTGGTCGCATAGCCGCTCCCGTGCGGCCGACACTGCAAGCATGACTCGATGATCAGAGAGACCCGACCCCTCGACTGGCGGGCGCCCTCGCGCTCGCCCGCCACTGCCCCTTCGTCGCCCCTGCGGCACTCTGTCGACACTGCTGCTCTCGACGCGGAGCAGGACTATCGGTTGCTCGGCGGAGTTCTGGATCGGGCCCTGACCCCGAGGCGTCCGGAAACGATCTGGTGAGACGCCGGAGCAAGCGCGCAATCGAATGCGGCGTGACGATCCCACGTTGCTCGCTCCGGCACTTCAGCTCGTCGCGATCGAATAACACGGCCAACCGGTCTTTGAACCAACAGGGCTTGAGAACGACGCGGCCCGTCGCAGACGGCCCGCTCCAAGCCTCGCGACGACAAACGTCCGTAGATCCGTCACGCAGGTGCCGAAGAACTAACATGCCCCAACAATCAGAGAGACCACCGAGTACCGACATCGCGGTGCGGATGCTGGTTGTAGATCACATTCAATTGGTACTGCGACATGTCGAGCACGGTTCGTGGAATGCTCAGCGTGACGTGCGGGCGTCGAACGGCGCTTGTAGTCCCGAGCGACGGCCGCGCCGGTAGCCAACTGCCGCCTGGAGGCTTGAATGGCGCCATTTGGCCCCGCCCCTTACTGTGGGCACGCCGTCAATGTTGAGCCGGTCGGCGATTGCTTGCAAGGTCATGCCCTGAGCGCGCATGCGCGAGATCCGCTCGCTTAGCTCGCGGTCGTCACTGACGGCGGAGCGTCCGGTGGAGCGGCCCCTGTCCCGCGCCGCCTGGAGGCCCTTTCGCGTCTGCTCGCTAAGCCGCTCGCGCTCCCAGCCCGAGACCTCGACCAGCAGATCGGCGGCCAGCCGGCCGTCCTGATCCCCGGTGTCCAGCAGGTCCGCCGCTGCAACCAGTCGTGCGTTGAGGCCAGCAAGCCATTCGATGATCGTTCCCAGTTCGGCTGCCGAATGGGTAAGTCGTGCGAGCTCCGAGACCACCAGTCCCTGGGCCTCGCGCCTGGCGATTTGCGCGAGGGCGTAGTTCAGCCCAGGGCGACCGAGCCCTTTGCTGCTCGTGGCTTCGCGCTCGCTCACCACGGTGAGCAGGACAAATTCGCGTTGCTCACATTCGCGTGTGATCACCTCCACCTGTCGTCTGAGCTCCCGGCTTCCGGCTGCCCCCCGCGTGGAGACACTGGTGTAACCGACGACGGACGGACCGCTCGGGGCCGCGCAATTCGGCGACGCGGGCGGGGAGGGTGCTCCTTCCGTGGCTCGCCGCTTTTCGGCAGGCGTCCAGTCGCGCGGGATGGTTTTCTCCAGTCTCCGATCGCGGGCCTCGTGCGCCGCTATGGGTTCAACTCCGTTCTTCTGTTCCATGCTGTGGTCAGCTCCTCCATCGGTTCCCGCTGGCACCGTTTCGTCCTGGTGCTGTCTTCTTTAGCCCTCTGACGGCCTCGTGGTCTCATCCGCAGCCGCACTCAACTCACTCCCGGCAACATGCGATGTGGTCGTCGGCGTCGCTACTCGGGTCGCTCGAGATCCACGGCGACGGTCGGCCCCCACCGAGCCGGTGCGAGGATGAGGAGGTAGAGGAAGAGGACGACGACGCCGACGAACGGCACCGTTGCGGGCGCGTTACGAATCACGGCCACGCTGACGCGCGCGCCCCGCGCTGTGAGGGCGGCGGCGCCCTGGGCGCCGCTGGAGATGCCGGCACGCCGGTAAGGGTGGGGAACGCCGAAGAGAGCAGCGAGGTCGGGCGGACCCCGAGTTCGTTGTGCGCCCCGATGGTCACGAAGTGACACCTCCGAGTGGTGCCCTACTGCCTCATTGCTGTCATTCCTTACCAGACGCTCGCCAATCCGAAAAGGTTCCCGCGAGTGACGATTTAGTTGATGCGCCATTTGCCAGTTTTGCTAGGGGCGTACGGAGAGGGCCGCCGAAGCGGCAGGCCGGCGCGGCGCGCGTAGCGGATCTCGATCAGATGGCCTGCGGGTCACTTCGGCGTGACCCGCTCGCGCCACAGGCCCTGACCCTCCCGCGCGAGAACGCCGACCAGCACACAATCGGCGCCGCGCCTGCTGCGGGTTGCGAGTCCGCCGTGACGGCCGATCCGCCTTTGCCCCTCCACGCCGGCGCGCACCGTTGAGCCCTCGCGGGACTCACTCCCGGAGTGTGGGTACCCACATTCCGCGCCTCGATCAATGAATTGCGAACGCGGATGACCGCAGTGCGGCTCACGAAGACGTAACGGGTCGGTTACATCAGGGCTACATGACGTAAGCGGTCGGCAGCGTCAGCTCGCAGGGCGTGCGGAAGGGGAAGGAGTGGGCCCAAAATCGGTCCATGGGCTCGTAGGCACTTTCTTATAGGGGGACAGGCGAATGGATGAGTGGCACGGATCGACGAACGGAGCGGATTCCGTCTCGCACCCAGAACTGCGAGTGGTTTCTGGAGCGGACGTATGGCCAGACGAGGTTCGTTTGCAGCCGCGCCCGGGCTCCCGGGTTCGCGTTCCCGGCCTACCGGAGCTAGGGCTACGAGTCAGCGTGGTCATCGCCGCGTTGAACGAGGAGCAAAACCTGCCATACGTGTTCGCGCGTCTCCCCGAGGGACTGCATGAGGTGCTTGTCGTCGACGGTCATTCGACCGACGGGACTATCGCGGTGGCGCGGCACTTGCGCCCGGATGTGCGGATCGTGACCCAGACCGGACGCGGTAAGGGTAATGCGCTCGCTGACGGGTTCGCGGCATGCACCGGGGAGATCATCGTGGCGCTCGACGCCGACGGATCGACGGACGCGTCCGAGATCCCACGCTTCGTTGCGGCGCTCTGCAGCGGCGCTGACTTCGTCAAGGGGTCGCGCTTCGCGCAGGGCGGCTCGAGTGCCGACATCACGCTGATTCGCAGTCTGGGCAATCGCGCCCTCAACGCGATCGTGAACGCGCTGTACGGAACCCACTACACCGACCTCTGCTACGGCTACAACGCCTTTTGGGCTCGGTGCTTGGCGTACATGCGAGTGGATTGCGATGGCTTCGAGGTGGAGACGCTGATCAACGTCCGGATCGCGAAGGCGGGGCTTGTGGTGCACGAGGTTCCGAGCCATGAGCGCGCCCGGATCTACGGGCGGAGCAATCTGAAGGCGGTCCGCGACGGCAGCCGGGTCTTGCGCACGATCGCACTCGAGCGCATGTCCGCTGCCTCAGGACGATGGATCTTCCCTCGGCTGTTCTACCGACTGCTAGCCGGATGAAGATCGCGCTCGTCTCCTCGAGCTACGGTCCCCGCCCCCGTGTGCTGGAGCGACACGTGGACCGGCTGGCCCATGGGCTAGCGCAGCGCGGGGCCCAAGTGGAGGTTCTGACGCAGGGCCCGGGCCGCGGTGAGCGGGGCTGGATCGCCGACGACGGCGTCATCGTTCGCCGTTACCCCACCGGCGTCGGCCGTTTGCGCTTCGCCGTGGCACCGAGGCTGTGGGAACGGCTCCGCTCCGCCGCCGATGAATTCGACCTGGTTGATGTGCACGTCGCTCACCCTGCGCTGGCCCTCGCCGTCGCTCGTGCCGGCTTCCGTCGTCGGGTCTTCACGCCACATGCCCCGATTCAGCGCGTAATGGGGTGGCCATACACGCGGGCGACGCTGGCGGTCATCGCGGGCTCAATCCAGATCGTGTGCGCCTCGGCTGTGGAGCGCGACGAGCTGTGCGAGAGGGTTCCGCCGGCGGGGCGCCGGATCCGGGTCGTGCCAGCTGGCGTTGATGAACTGGCGATCCAGGTGGCTAAGCCGTTCCAGGACGCTGGCGAGGTTGTAGTGACGGTCGGCCACCTCGAACGGTCCAGGCGCATCGACCGCGTGATCGCGGCGATGGCGAGCTTGGATCCCGAGTACCGCCTGGTCATCGTCGGCGACGGACCCGCGCGCCACCGGCTTTACGCTCATGCGGCGGACCTCCGGGTATCCGAGCGGGTGCAATTCGCCGGGCCGGTTCTAGACGCAGAGCTCTACCGCTGGTTGCGCACGGCGCGCGTTGTGGTGGCTTTGTCAGAGCAACACAACTCGGGATTGCAGGTAATCGAGGCGGTCACGGCCGGCGCCCCGGTGGTCGCCTCTGATATCCGGGTTCACCGAGAGGTCGCCGCCCGGCTGGGTCGTGGTCGCGTGACCTTCGTCCCCACCACCGGATCCCCGCTCGAGGTAGCCGACGCGATCGCCGAGGCCGAACGTCCGAGTTTCCCATTGACCGCGATGGCACCGCCAAACTCCGAACACTCCTGGGACTCGGTGGTGGACTTCATGTGGAGCCTGTACGGACGTTTACTTTCCGGTTCGGAGGCGCTCCCGGTCAAGGGCTATGGCAGCTCCGAAGCTTCTGAATCAGATTCGTGTTGGTGGGATCCGTCACACGAGATGACGGTTCGTGACTAGGCATGGCAGCCCCGTCTGCCACGCCTCACTCAAAGCTGCCGCATCGGGCGGAGCGCGTGCGGCTCGAGGGCAACGCGGCGCTCGTCGCCCCAGCGGCCGTCCGCGTGATTGATTTGGACGAGCCGCTCGAAGATCTGTGCTTGCGGGACAGGTTCTCGTCGAACCCTTACCGATCGCTGCTGGCGGTAGCGCGAATACATGGTGATCCGCTGGTCGCGGCCACATTCTCGGTTGATCAAAGGGGTTACATATCGCGCGATCGTCTCGCCCATGGACTCAGGTGTCGGCTTGCGCCGGAGCTGAGCGACCTCATTTGCCCGGCGTCGGCCGCGGCGCGTTTGGGGTTAGCTCAGCGCGATCGGCGCGGACTTGCGTCCACGCCTCCAGTGACGGTCGTAGTACCAACGTGTTGCAACCTGCACGCCCTCGAGCGGTGTGTGCGATCGATCCTCGCCTGCGAGTACGGGGACTTCGAGGTGATCGTCGTCGAGAACCGTCCCGACACCTCGGATACGGCGGCTACGGCCCGCATGCTCGCAACGCAGTTTCCGGCGAAGCCACGCGTTCACTGCGTAGAGGAGCCCCGTCGCGGTGCGTCGCACGCACGCAATGCGGGATTGGCGCACGCCAAAGGGGAAATCGTGGCGTTCACCGACGACGACGTCATCGTCGACCCAGGCTGGATACGGGCCAGCGTCGACGCCCTGGCGCGGGCTGAGGACATCGCTTGCGTGACGGGCCTGATCCTCCCGCTCGAGCTCGAAACTGAGAGCCAGCTGCTGCTGGAGCAGTTCGCAAGCTTTGGCAAGGGTTTTCGGCGCCACACTTACCGCCTTCCCGACGCTTGCGACGAAAATCCGCTGCTTCCTTACGCGCCGGGAGCAATCGGCTCTGGAGCCAGCACGGTGATACGCGCAGACGTCTTGCGCGAGCTGGGGGGTTTCGACCCCGTACTCGGTCCAGCGACATTTACCACCGGCGGCGAGGATCTAGATCTCTACACCCGCCTCCTCAGTGCAGGGTACGCCGTGGCGTACGAGCCGAGCGCCATCGTGTGGCATCGGCATCCGGATGGCATGCCGCGTCTGCGACGTCAGGTCTACCGTTACGGCGTCGGTTTCGGGGCGACGCTCGCCAAGCAGCTGATCACCGGGCCCGACCGCCGGGGCCTTATCCGGGCGGTGCCGGCCGGAGTTCGATACGCGCGGGATCCGGCATCCCGTAAGAACGCATCCAAGCCGAACGACTGTCCACGCCAGTTCGCCTGGCTCGAGCTAATCGGGATGCTCGTGGGTCCGCTGGCCTATGTGCTCAGTGCCCTGGCCGCGCTGGCGCGGTACCTAGCCGGCTCGGAGGGCGCTAGGAGCCGACCGGTCCGAACCGTTCGACGGATCGTCGTACGGCGCGGCGGGACCGCGAACGTCGTCTGGTTCGAGAAGCGGGAGCTTCCAATGCCACGGCTCCATCGGCTGCGAGCCAGTCCGGAGCGCATCACGCACCGCACACCTGAGATCGCGGTGCTTGGCGCCGCAGCGGCATGCGTGACGGCCCCACTGTTCGTCGCGCTCGGCTTTCCGACCGTGCTGCGGATGCCCGCGGTGCTGGCGTTCCTTTGCTTTGCGCCCGGCACAGCGTTCCTCACCGCCATGCGAGGCCGGACCGAACCAGGGCTGGTCATCGGTGTAAGCCTCGGTTTCGCCGCCGTCGTCGCCCAGTCGATGCTGTGGCTGGACGCGTGGTGGCCGCGCCCATTCCTGTATGCGCTGGCCGCGGTCTGCCTACTGCCGTTGGCCTCGAGGCTGGACCTGGCGAGGCGGTACAGACTAACCCGGTCGCTCACGCGCGATGCGCAGAAACGCGCGGTAAGGTCGGTGAAGGCGATCTCCCGGACAGAAGCGGTCCACGCGGCTCTGCTGTGCGTGAGCCTGCTCAGCTGGTTGCTCTCGCTACTTGGCGCGGATCTTGGCCGGATGAGCGGCATCGGGCTGCTCAGCGCGATGCCGGTGACGTTTTTCCTCGCCTTCGGGCTCCTGATTGTCGGCTTTGCGGGGGCGGCCAGCAGCGACCAGGTCGAGGCCAGAGTGCTAGGCGCGTACGTGCTGTCCCTGATCTTGGTCCTGTTCGCAACTACCGCGGTGCTCTACCAGGAGCCGCGCTTCGCGTGGGTCTACAAGCACTTCGGCGTGATCAACTTGATCGCTGCGACCGGGCATGCCAACCGGCAGATCGACATTTACAACAACTGGCCGGCCTTCTTCGCAGTCAACGCCTGGGTGAGTAAGACCGCCAGCGTGGCGCCGATCGCCTACGCCGGCTGGGCGCAGCTGTTCTTCAACCTCATCGACCTCGCCGCGGTTCGTTTCGCGCTTCGAGGCGTGACACACGATGAGCGGCTGCTATGGACAGCGGCCTTCTTCTTTGTTCTGGGCAATTGGGTTGGGCAGGACTACCTCGCACCGCAAGCCTTCGGGTTCACCCTTTCGCTCGTGGTTCTGGGCCTGTGCCTGCGCTGCGGTTCGCCCCCGAGGATGCGGTGGCGGTGGAATCGTCGCCGGACAGCGGCGCAGACGCAGGCACTACCGCACGGCGCGCACCTGTCGCGGGCGACGCAACTTCCGCACACTACGCCCCTGCGCTGGGAGAATGAGGATCGGGCTTTAGCGGCGCCGCTCGCATCGAAGGCGGCGCTCCTCGCCGGTGGGGCCTGCTTTCTCGCGGTGGTTATTAGCCACCAGCTTTCCCCGGTGCTGCTGATCCTCAGCGTGACCGCCCTGGCCGTATTCGTGCGCGTTGTGCCGCTCTGGGTGCCAGCTGTGATGGCGGCCATCGAGGTGGGGTGGGTGGTGTTGGCGTGGCCTTTCGTCGGAACTCATTTCAGCCTCATCGAGCCGGGCGGAGAGGGCGCCGCGGCGGCCGGGCGGGATCTGAGCGCGGCTCTTCCCGGGGCAGCGTTGAGCTTCTACGCGCCGGCGGCACTGATGGCGATGATGGCCGGGCTTGCCGTGCTCGGTATGGCCCGAAGGCTCCGAACCGGCAAGCGCGATCTCGTGCCCATCTGCCTAATCGGCGCCCCCCTTCTGGGAGTCGGGGCCCAGTCATACGGTGGCGAGGGCCCTTACCGCGCCTACCTGTTCGCGCTCCCGTGGGTTGCGTTACTCGCAGCCCTCGCGTGCGCGCGTTCGCCGGTCACTGGCCGTCCGATGCGCATCAGCCTCCCACGAGTCCTCGTGGTCGCGCCCGCTGCCGGGGTGTTTCTGCTGTTTGCGTGCTTTGGGCAGGAGCTGGCCAACCGGATCTCGCCGGATGACGTGCGGGCAGAAACCTGGTATGAGCAGCACGCGCCGGCGGGCTCGCTCCGCATCGACTTGGCTCCCAACGCCCCCGATCGGCTCACCGCGCGCTACCCGCTGGTCTCGTTGAGCGATCCGCCCGCGCTGCTGGATCAGCCGGGGTTCACCGGGCACCGACTGGGAACAGCCGAGATACCTCCCCTGGAGCGCCTGATCCGACAGCAGCGAGCCGTTCGGGCCTACGTCGTCGTGAGCCGCGGGCAAGAGGACTACGGGCTCCTGAACGGATTGCTGCCGAAGGGCTCCGTCACGAACCTCGTTGGAGCCCTCGAGCGCTCCGCCGCCTTCCGGCTCGTATACCAGCGCCCGACTGCCTGGGTCTTCGAATACGTGCCCTACGCCCGGTCGGTCTCAACTGTGGCCACGCCATGGATACAGTCCAGCTTTCCCGCGATGACGCTCGGGCAGGTGATTAAAAAGTTTCACTCGCCGGATGCGACTGCCCACTATCTGTTTACGAAGCGGTTCCGCCCGAACGGTGTCGCAGTCAACCCGAACGTGGCATCGGACTTCTCGAACCCCGCGGGCCAAACGTGGGTGTATGTCGGGTCATCGGGGAGCAATTCGTTGCCACAGAGGCAGTACATGATCGGGAAGGTCGGTTGATGGCAGACTGTCACTGCAGCCAGAATTGTGGGCGCGTGGTCCAGGTGGGCAAAATCGGCTCCGTCTGCGACCGGAGCCACTGGTGGCGTGTCCGGAGTGGTAACAAAATGAGGTCGGCAACGGTTTCGCCGGGCTGGGCGATCGTCGTAGCCTCGGCGCAGTCCGTGCTCGTCATGTCTCCACCTCTCTGGACTTTGCAGGCGGCTTGAAAGTGACGAGCATCGTGATACCCGTCCTCCTGTATCACTCGGTGAGCGACCGCCCCCGGGAGAATGGCTCATGGGGGGCCGTGTCGCGCGCGGCCTTCGCGGCTCACGTCGACGCGATCGACGCGTCAGGTCGCCAGGCGATTGACATCTCCACACTCGCTGGTGCGCTGCGGGCCGAGCGTCCACTTCCCGAGCGTGCGGTCGCGATCACGTTCGACGATGGTTACGCGGACACCTACGAGGCGGTTGAGCTTCTGGGCAGACACGCGCTCGCGTGCACCGTCTATGTCACGACCGGGCAGATCGGTGGGCTCGGTCGTCTGTCGGCGCAACAGGTCGGGGCGCTCGCGCGACTGCCTGGCGTCGAAGTGGGCTCACACGCCGTGCACCACCGGTGGCTCGACGAGCTAAACGGGCACGAGCTGGTCGACGAGCTTCGCGATAGCAAGGCACAGCTCCAGGAGCTGACCGGGGGGCGCATCGATTCCTTCGCCTATCCGCATGGGGCCTACGACTGGCCCGTGCGCGACGCGGTAATCGCCGCAGGATACCGCTCGGCGGCCGCGGTCAAGAACGCCGTTTCCCATTGGGGCGACGACCCGTTCGCGATCGCGCGCTGGACGGTGACCGCGGCAACGTCCGCCGCCAGCATCGCCGAGGTGCTCGAGGGCAAGGGTGTCCCGCCGGCATGGACCGGGGAACGCCTTCGCACCCGCGCTTTCCGGACGTTCCGTCGCCAGCGGCGGCGTTTGTTCGGGGCAAGGAGCGCGTCGTGCTGAAAGCTGGGCCAAGCGAGGTTACGGCGGCTGTAGTGGTTTGCACATCGACTCACGAGCGCGCGCCGCTGCTGCGCGCCTGCGTTGACTCGCTGGTGGGTGGGCAGCGCAAGCCAGACGAGCTGATTGTGGTGGTCGACAGCAACCCGGAGCTGCGGTCGGAACTGGTCGCTTCGCTCCCGGAGTCGGTGCATCTTCTCGAGAGCGGGCGGCAGGGCCTGTCCGAGGCCCGGAACGTCGGGATCGCGGCATGCGATTCGGACGTAGTGGCCTTCGTCGACGATGATGCTGCGGTCGGGCCTCGGTGGCTATCGACGCTGTTGGAGGCATTTGACAGCGACGAGGCTCTCCTCGGCGCCGGCGGCCCGGTGGTGCCTCGGTGGGGGGGAGAGCGACGGTGGCTGCGAGATGAGCTTCTATGGGTGGTTGGCTGTACCTACAGTGGTCACCGCGAGGACGCCGGACCGATTCGCAATCCGATCGGCTGCAACATGGCGTTTCGCCGCCGAGAGCTCATCGCCGCGGGGAGCTTCGCAACGAATTTCGGCAAGTGCGGCAACGCGCTCGAGACCTGCGACGAGACCGAGCTCTCGCTGCGCATCGAGCATCTGCACGGGCCCAATCGCATTCGCTACGTCCCGGAAGCGCAAGTCCAGCATTTTGTGCCCCGGAACCGGATCTCCTGGCGGCTGGTTGTCCGCCGTTCGCTCAGCGAGGGTCTGGCCAAAGGTCGCCTCCATTACCTCTACAAGCGTCCGGCACTCGGACCGGAGCGGGACTATGCGCGCCTGCTGGTCACCAAAACCGTGCCGCGGCTGCTTCTCGACGGAGTGCGCGAAGGAGATCGCAGGTCCGCGCTGGGCGCTGCTGCGATTACGGTGTCGCTCCTGCTTACCGGGGTCGCGTTCGGGTTTGGGTTTGCCCGCGAAGCACGCCGGCAGGTCCGGCTCTCGAGCGCCTGCGTGCGCATGGATGAGATGGACGATGTCAGAGACTGAGGGTCTCTTTTCGATCGCACAACGATCCTCGCGGACGGCTCCCCGGCTCCGTATCCGGCTCCTTGAGCACGTCCGCATCCCACTTCACCGCGATGGATACGCGCTGGCTCTCAACTCCGCCTTCACCGCGGCGACCGGACTGCTCTACTGGATTCTGGCCGCGAAGACCTACAGCGCGCATGCCGTCGGAGTCAACTCGGCCCTGATCTCGAGCATGATGTTCCTGGCGGGGATCGCCAGCCTCAACCTCCCGAACATCCTGGTCCGGTTTCTGCCGCAGAGCGGCCGCCGCACGGTCCGCCGCGTGACCTTGTCCTACGCAGCCGCCGCAACTCTGGCGCTGTGCGCAGCCGCGGTGTTCATCGGTGGGGTCGGAAAGTGGGCTCCGCACCTGAGCTTCCTGCGCGACGATCGGGGCCTGCAGGTGTGGTTTTTGTTCTCCACGCTCGCGTGGTGCGTGTTCGTCATGCAGGACAGCGTGCTGACCGCGCTCGGCCGGGCCGTGTGGGTCCCGGTTGAGAACGCCGTCTTCTCGGTGTTGAAGCTCGGCTTACTGGCGGCGGTGGCCGCCTCGATGCCGCTCTATGGGATCTTCGTGTCCTGGACCATTGCGATGCTCGTGTCGGTCGCCGCGGTGAACCTGATCATCTTCCTTCGGCTCATGCGGCCGGTGTCGGGTTGGGCAAGTGCGGCCGTGCTCAACATCCGGGACCGTGCGTTCGCCCGCTACTTCGCGGCCGATTACGTGTGCTCGGTCGCATGGCTATCGACGACGAACCTGATGCCCGTGGTCGTGACGGCTGCCGTTGGGGCCACGACGAACGCATACTGGGCTTTGGCCTATGCCGTCGCGCTTCCGTTCTACGCCCTTGCGCAGAACATTGGAACGGCGCTGACGCTTCACGGGACGAACGATCGCGCCGCACTCCCCAGCTTGGCGCGTAAGGCGGCAAGGCAGGGCGCCCGCGTCCTGCTCCCGTCGGTGGCTCTGCTCGTGGTCCTGGCGCCATACCTCCTGTCGCTGTTCGGCGGGGAATACGCGGAGCGCAGCACCACGCTCCTGCGGCTAGTCGCGCTTGGAGCCCTGCCGAACTTCGTGCTAGTCCTCGCGGTTAGCATTGCACGAGTTCAAAGGCGACTGCGCCGCGTGGTGATCGCGTGCTGTACGGAAGCGGTGCTCGCGCTGAGCCTCGCCACGCCCCTCCTGCATGCTTTCGGAGTCGTCGGCGCGGGGATCGCGTGGGTCGGGTCTCAATGCCTGGTCGCATTCGGACTGCTTATCACCTGGAGGGGCTCATTGGACGCGGGGCGACTGGACAGGTCGCTGATGAACGCGGCCGTGGGCGGGGCTTGCGACAATGCTGATGAGCCCGTGCTCGATCGAGCTCGGTCGACCGCGCTGGGTTTTGGTGACGCAAACCTGCACCCGGTCTTGCGCCAGCTGTTCACGAACCTCGAGCGCCGCCGGCTGAACTGGGTGCTGCTCAGAGTCCCGTCGAATCCGGCCGCGCCGAGCGGGGATGTCGATTTGTTAGTCGCGCCGGCAGACGCCGAGACTCTTCGGCAGCTCGCCGCGGAGCTCGGCTTCCTCGCGCTCCCGGGGTGGGAATCGCCGCCCGATTTGATCCTCGTCCGCTATGACCGGCCGTCGGACCGCTGGCTGGTACTCGACGTCGCAACGGCGATCGAATTTCATTGTCCACCCTCGTGGCGACTTCCGGGAGCAGCCGAACAGGTGCTGCTACGCAGGCGCTTATGCGACGGCGTCGCGGTGCCGGCGGACGCCGATGCGTTCTGGCTGTTGGTACTTCACTGCCTGCTCGACAAGCGCAAAGTGGCCATGCGCCACCGCGAAAGCTTGGCCCGGCTGGCGTCCGCCGGCCTCCAGTCGCCCCTGGGCGCGGCAGTGTGCGCTGCCGCTGGCGCCGGGATCACGCCGGCCGAGTTCGTGGATGCGGCGCAGGCCCGCGAGTGGGCGGCGCTGATGGGTTTGGGGGGGCGGCTGACGGCAGAGCTGAAGCGACGCAGACCTGCCCGCGAGCGCGTTCGGTCACTAGGCCCCAGGGCCGCCCGGGTTGCGCGCAAACCCCTGCTGCTGCCGCGCCGGAGGGGAATGAGCCTGGCGCTGCTCGGTCCCAACGGCGTCGGCAAGTCGACGGCCGCAGCTGGGCTGCGGAAATCCTTTCCATTCGAGTCGCGAGTCGTGTACATGGGTATGTGGAAAGGGCAGCTGGAACCACGGGTTGGCGGGTTCAAGGTCAGCGAGATACTGGCTCGTCCGCTGCGGATCTGGAGCTGTTACCTCCTCGCGCAATATCACCAGCTCCGAGGTCGCCTAGTCGTCTTTGACCGCTACATCTACGACGCGTTACTGCCCGCGAGGCCTCCTCTCGTGGCCGTCAAACGTCCCTACTTCTGGTTCTTGGCCCATGCGCTCCCGTCGGCCGGCACCGTGATCGTGCTCGACGTTCCCGGTCAGGTCGCCTACGGGCGCAAGCAGGAGAACCCCGCGGACGAGCTCGAGTCCGAACGGCGGATCTATGCCCAATTGACCGGTCGGGTGCGCTCGCTCGAGCTAGTCGACGCCAGTGCTGACGCGGACACAGTACGTGCGGAGATCACGACGATCGTGTGGCGCGAGCTCGCCGCCCGTTGGCAGGGAGTCCAGGCGGTCGGGTGACCATGCAGCTGAAGACGCCAATGTGGGACCGCGATCGCCGAGCGGGGGTATCCGGGGTATCGGCCCCGTCCCCAGGCCGAGGATCTGCCCGAGTGGCTCGGGCATGCGTGCTGGCGCCCCAAATCCTGGCCCGGCACTTCGGCTCGCTGCCGCCTTGGGCGCGCCAAGCCGACGTTTTCAGCGCCGAGCTGACGAACACCGGCGTAGTCGTAGTCATGCTCGCAAACGCGGGCGAGCCGCCGTGCGCGGTCATCAAGATGCCGATCACGCCTGAAGCGGTGCGCGGACTCGATCATGAGACGGCCGCCCTCGACACCCTCCACGCGGACCGTCGACTCGGGCGGTGGCGAGATCTTCTGCCGCGGCCCTGTGCGCACGGAGCCTTGGCGGAGCAGCCCTATCGAGTGGATGCGGCGCTGGCCGGACACCCGATCCTCAAGCCGAGGATGAGAGCTGCTTGTGGGACGTTGCGCCACGCCGCGGCCCGGGCGATCGACGTGCTGCATAGACGCACTGCCACGATCGTCGGCGGCGTCGACGTCGCGGAGGCTTGGATCGACGTGCACCTGCGGGAGCTCGCGGCTCGCGCCGGGGGACGCACGGCGCCAGTACTCCAATTCGAGCGGCTACGCGACGAGCTGCACGAGGGCCTCTGCGGCCGGACATTCTCCGCCGGCTGGATACACGGCGACTACTGGCCCGGCAACCTGCTTTTTGCGGACAAGCTATCGACTTTCGGTATGCCGACGGGCATCGTCGACTGGGATGCGTCGGCATCTCCCGAACTACCGCTCCACGACCTGCTGCACCTCCTTCTCTATACCCGACGGCTCCGCACCCGCCGCGAACTCGGGCACATCGTCCGCGACCTCATCCTGGACTGCAAATGGTCCGTGGGCGAGCGCGAGGTACTCGACCGATATGGCTCGTGGCGCCACGACGGATCGCTCTCCGAGCGCCACGCCCTCCTTCTGTACTGGCTCCGGCAGGCGGCCATGCACGCGCGGCAGCAGAGTACTTGGGTCGGATACCGCTATCGGCTGTGGCAGCAGCGCAACGTTCTCTCGGTGCTGGCGGTGCTGTGAGGATGGAGCTGTCAGCGGTGGGCGCTGAGGCGCGGGAGCCGTGGAGGCGGGTGCTAGCGCTAGACCCCAACGCGGTTGTGTCCCAGACGCCGCAGTGGATGGACTGCGTGTGCGCGTCGGGACGCTATGAGGACGCGACTCGCGCCTACGCCGGTAACGGCGGCTCGCAGCTGATCCTCCCGCTGGCGCGTCTTCGCCTTCCTCCTGCTTCCAACGTGGTGATGTCGATGCCCTTTGCCTGGGGCAATGGTGGGCTGATCAGCCCAGGAGGCCACCTGACCGCCTCCCAGGTCGCCGCTGTGGTGGGCGACCTGGCAAGCCAGCGTGCGCTGCTGATCAGCGTGCGGCCTTCTCCTGCAACTGCCTCAGCCTGGGCCGGTGCCGTGCCGCAGGATGCCGTGCAGATCAGGCACATGAGCCAGACCGTCGATCTGTCAGAAGGCTTCGGTGCGGTCTGGAATGGGTTCGCTGAAAGCGTGCGCAGGCACTGCCGCCAGGCTGAGCGAAGAGGCGTGGCGGTTGAGCGCGACGACACCGGTCGGCTGATGCCGGTGTTCGACGCCCTCTATCGAAAGTCGGTCGAGCGTTGGGCGCGCCAACAGAACGAGCCCGTGTGGCTGGCGCGGTGGCGAGCCGCCCGCAGGGATCCTTCGAAAAAGTTCCAGACAGTCGCGGAACGACTCGGCTCGGACTGTCGCGTGTGGGTGGGATCGTGCGCTGGCGAACCGGTGGCGGCCATGGTGGTCCTAGCGCACGGCCAGCACAGCACGATGTGGAGGGCGGCGATGGACAAACAGGCCGCCAAGGGGACCGGCGCGAGCGAACTGCTACATCGATTGGCGATCGAGGAAGCGTGCGAGGCCGGCCATCGCTTCTTCCACCTGGGGGACTCGGCGCCTTCCTCAGGCCTGGCTCGTAACAAGAGGGGTTTCGGTGCACACGAGACGCACTACACCGCCTATCAGTTCGAGCGCGGGCCGTTGATCGCTACCCACCGGTTCCTGCGCCGAGAGGTCAAGAGGATAATCCGATTCCGGGATTGACACGGATACGAAGCCGGCGGCTGGCCATTCCACTCGCGCTCGTCGTCCTCGCGACCGGCGCGCTAGCGACGCTGGCCGTGGGCTCCCAGCACGGGGGGGGCGAGACCAGCGTCTGGCATCGTGTCTTCTTCGACAACTTCTCGCAGGGGCTGAAGTCCTCATCATGGGGCCGGTACTCAGGGCATCCAGGGGGTGATCCTGGCGGGTGGTGGGCACCATCCCACGCCGTCGTCGCTCACGGGAGCCTCAACCTCGAGACCTACCGCGACCGCAGATTCGGTGATCGGTGGGTGTCGGCCGGCGTCTCGAGCGCGCCCGCGCTGCGGCAGACCTACGGAAAGTACGAGGTTCGACTGCGGATGGGTCCCGGCAAAGGGGTTGCCATGGTCGCACTGCTGTGGCCATCACGAGGTGACTGGCCACCCGAGATCGACTTTGCTGAGAGCGGCGGAGAGACGAGCGCCCGCGACCACGTGACAGCGACCCTTCATTACGGGGCCGACAACTCGCAGATTCAGCGCACTCTACGGGGAAACTTCTCGCACTGGCACGTTCTTGGGGTGCAGTGGACTCCCGGTCTGCTTGTTTACACCGTCGATGGTCGGAAGTGGGCCGAGCTGAGGAGCCACGCAGTCCCCTCTCAGCCCATGGAGCTGGACGTCCAGACTCAGACCGGGACGTGTGGGGATCCCTACGCGCCGTGCCCCGACTCCACAACTCCCAGCCGCGTCAACGCCCAGATCAACTGGGTGGCCGCATACGCCTACCGACCTGCTCATGGCACTTAGCCGCGATGAGGCTAGCCTGGCGCGGCGAGCTCCCCGTAGCGGGCGAGGTCGGTTCGGGTCGTGAGTCCCGCTCCCCGCAATGCGTGGACTGCGGTATGGGAAGCCACGGGAGAAGCGACCATCTTCCACCCTCCTGAGTGGCTTGATGCCTGCTGCCGGACGGGTGGCTTTGAAATGTGAGTCGGTTGCATGAAACGGACGACGAAGAGCGGATCGTTTCCTCTAGTTTCGGTCTCGAACATCCCCGCTGGGGTGGCGAACAACATGGTCGATGCCGATGGGGTGGGGGCTGGATGGGGCGATCGGGTCCCGACAAGTGGTTACGGAGGACGTCGCGATGATCCTGGATGACCTCTTGAGCGGCTCGGCTCGTCGTCAATCCCGGTTCGGTGACCAGTGCGGCTTGGTCAGCTATGCCGGCACAGACACGCATTCGCCATGACGCCCACGTCGTCTCGCTGCGCGAGGGATTTAGCAAGCTGTGGTCTAGCGCCTTCCGCTCGGATATCAGGAACAAGGTTCGAAAGGCAGAGAAGCAGGGCGTCGAGGTGCAGTGGGCGCCGGGAACCGAGCTGGTCCACTGGGACGTCTTTATGCGTTGGACCGCGCAGCAGGCAAAAGAACTGGGCATGCCGGTGCAGGCTCGAGCGGCGGCTAGTGGGTTCTCGGCACCTAGCTTTCTCATGTCCGTGAGCCCATCCTGAGTCGCAGAGCACCGTCGGCCCTGGAACGGATCGGCGAGTGACCCGTGCTCGCGGATTAGCTCGGCCATCAGCGTCCGCAACTGAGCGAATAACGGCTCGCTCGGCTGGCGCGGAATGCCGGGGAAACGCCGGCTCTGGTCGCCGCACGATCGCTCCGCGTTGCTCGATCCAGATGCCACCTCGGGACGTCCTCGTCGCCGAGCGGGCCGTCAAGCAGGTGAGCTTGGTCGATCAGCTGAGCGGGAGACGTAACAACTTCGCGCCGCCCGCAGCTAACGAGGTGTGTGATGTTTGTTGTCTGGAAGGCGTGTGCCGATGAGGGAGAGCGGTGATCACCGCCGGCTCGATCGGACTGGTGCTGATTCGCGGGTTGCCGGGCCATCCGCTGCACCCGCCACTGACTGGTGCGACGACTGGCATGTACGTGCTGGCGGATGGTTTGGGGGTCATCGGCTACACCGGTGGGATCAAGCTTGCCGCGGCCAAGGGGATGTGGCTGGCGCTGATTTGTGGTCTGATCGTGTCGGTGCCGACCGCTCTGACTGGCTTGGTCGACTGGCTCTGGATCGAGTGGGGAAGTGTTCGGTGGCGCACCGCGACGTTGCACCTCACCGCGATGGTCAGCGCTGTGGCGCTATTCGCACTGGCTGCGTGGCAGCAATACCACGGCTATGGGCAGAGTGATGTCACGACCGGGGGCCTGGTGCTGACGCAATGTGGTGTTGGTGTGCTGACGATCGGCGAGTGGCTGGGCGGGTCGCTGGTGTTCGTGCACGCCGCGCGGGTGCTCCGGATCGAGGAGTCGGGCGAACGGCCGCTCGACCGCGATCTTCCGCGGATCGGGGAGCGTCAGCAGGTGAACTGATGGAGGTTTGACCGTATGAAATGGGCTGCTCTGATCGCGTGGGTGATCACCGCGCTTGGTGGCTTTGCGCTGTTGGCGATCTGGCTGCAGCGCGGCGGGCTGCAGCAAGCCGACCAGCCGGGACGCCGGATCCGGCCAGAGCTGATCTTCACGCACCTCTTGCTCGCGGCCATAGGGCTGGTGCTGTGGATCATCTACCTAGCGAGCAATACGCGGGGCGTTGCGTGGGTGGCATTTGCGCTGCTGCTCGTGGTCGCGAGCCTCGGCTTCGGGATGCTCGCGCTGTGGCTGCAGCCCCGCCAGGCTCCCGCGGTGGCGGTGGCGGGCGCTCAGCGCTCGGGACTTGCAGGGGGCAATATGCCCGCGGAGCAGCACTTCCCGATCTCGACCGTCGCCGCACACGGTGTGATCGCGGCGACCACGCTGGTGCTGGTGCTGTTGGCCGCACTGAAGGTCGGCGGCTCGTAGATCGAAGGTGTCGGTGCGTATCGGCAACAGGAGCTCATACGATCCGTCGGGCAACCGGGGGCGATGGGTGCAGTGGCGTGCCAAGCGACTGTTGAGCGCGGGATTTCCGGCCGATGTCGCCCAGTGGCTTGCCTGGGAGGATCAGGTTGATCTGCACGCGCTACTAGAGCTGGTCGACCGTGGCTGCCCCCACAGCTGGCAGCGCGGATCCTGGCGCCGCTCGACGACCGTTCGGAGCAGGGGCGAGCAGCTGCGCTGGTAGCGTCCCGACGGTGCAACGCGCTGTCGCTCCGGCCCCGGTTGATCGCGACGCAGAAGCGCGCGCCTGGCTGGCAGCGCTTCGCAGCGCCGGCCCAGAACGCGAGCAGACAGCGGCGCGGTTGCACGCGCTGCTGCTGCGTGCCGCCCGCTTCGAGCTGATGCGACGCCGTGGAATGCTCAGCGGTTGGCCGCGGGAGACGATCGAGGATCTCGCGATGCAGAGCGCGGACGATGCACTCAGCGCGATTCTGGCCAAGCTCGACGGTTACCGCTTCGAAAGCCGCTTCACCACTTGGGCTTACAAGTTCGCGATCCTGGAGGCCGCTGTGCGCGCGCGGCGGAGAGCCTGGCAGGAGCGCGAGCTATCGATCGACGCGGAAGCCTGGGCCATGCTCCCGGCGCGGACGCTCGACCCGGCCGAGAGCCTCGAGACGCGTGAGCAGCTCCGCGCGATCACCGAGGCGATCCGGACCCAGCTCTCACCTCACCAGCGTGAGGTGCTGAGCGCGCTGGTGCTCGCGGAGGTACCGATTGACGTGCTCGCGGAGCGCCTGAGCACCACCCGCGGAGCGCTGTACAAGACCCTTCACGACGCGCGGCGCAAGCTGCGCACTGCAGTTGGAGCCGACTATGAGTGAGTCACAACCGAGTCCCGAGCGGCTGGTTGCGAGCCTGCTTGGGCCCTCAGGTCCAGAGTTGACCTGTGAACAATGCTTTGGGCTGCTTGATGTTTACGTCGAGCATGAGCTTGCGGGTGAGAACCCCGATCAGCAAATCCCCGGCATGCGGGAGCACCTACTCGGCTGCCCGGCATGCGCCGAGGAGCACGCCAGCCTGCGCGATTTGCTGGGAGAAATTCGCTGAGCCGAATGCCCCAGGTAAGACCGAGGGCCGATCCGAAGCTAACCGGGTCATGGACTCGATTACTCATTCCAATGGTCATCGGCTCGTGCTCGCCGACGGTGATGACAGCTCGCCGCGCGGGCCGGGGCGGCGGGTAGACCTGGCGGCGGCGGAACGTGGCGCCGGCGAGCTGCTGGTCGCGTTGGGCGCAGATCTGGCTGCGGTCGGATTGCGCGAGACGCCGCGGCGAATGGCGGCCTACGCCGAGCTGTTAACGCCCGCGCCATTCACCCTCACGAGCTTTCCGAACGAGGAGGAATACGACGAGCTCATCGTCCTGCGCGACATCCCGTTCCAATCGTTGTGCATGCATCACCTCCTCCCATTTCACGGCGTCGCTCGGGTTGCCTACCTGCCTGCAGGGCGGATCGTTGGGCTCTCCAAGCTCGCTCGGGTTGTGGAGCATTTCGCTCGGAACCTGCAGCTCCAGGAGCGCTTGACAACGCAGATCGCTGACTGCCTTCAGGAGCAGCTCGAGCCGAAGGGCGTCGGAGTGGTGCTCGAAGCCGAGCATCAGTGCATGTCATTCCGAGGGGTGCAGAAGGCCGGCGCAAGGACCGCGACCTCGGCTTTGCATGGGCGCGTGCGCGACGACCCGCGCGCGCGCCAGGAATTTCTCAACCTGACTGGGGGCCGCACATGAGCAAGCAGACGTTTGTGATCGTCGGCGCAAGCCTCGCCGGTGCGAAGGCAGCCGAAGAGCTCCGCGAGCAGGGCTTCGACGGGCGTGTGATTCTGATCGGCTCCGAGAGCGAGCGGCCTGTACGAACGACCGCCACTGACGAAGGATTACCTGCGCGGGGAATCCGAGCGCGAAAAGGTCTACGTCCATCCCGACGACTTCTACGAGCAGCACGAGATCGAGCTTCTGCTCGGCACGACGGTGGCGGGGATCGATCCCGGAGGCTCGAGGATCACGCTCGACGGCGGTCGCGAGCTGGCCTACAACCGGCTCCTGCTCAGCACTGGCGCTGAACCGCGGCGCATCCGCGTTCCCGGCGCCGAGCTCGAGGGCGTCCATTACCTGCGGACGCTCGGCGACTGCGAGGTGCTCCGGGAACGCCTAGACCTCGGCGGCCATGGCCGTGGTTGGCGCGGGCTGGATCGGAAGTGAGTTCGCGGCATCGGCGCGCGAGCGCGGGCTCGAGGCCACGCTGATCGACCCACTGGCTCTCCCGAACGAGCGGATCTTCGGTCCGGCGGTCGGGGCCTTCTACCGTGACGTGCACTCGCAGCACGGTGTCGAGCTTGTGCTCGGCGAAGGCGTCGTCGCGTTCGAGGGGGACGATGCGCTGGCGCGCGTGCGCACAACCGGCGGGCGGGTGATCGAGTGTGACTTGGCCGTGATCGGCATCGGCGTGACGCCCCGGGTGGAACTCGCCGATGCCGCTGCACTTGAAGTCGAGAACGGGATCGTCGTCGACGAGCGTCTGCAGACCTCGGCGCCTGGCATCTTCGCCGCCGGGGACGTGGCGAATGCCTGGCATCCGGTCTACGAGCAGCGCATTCGCGTGGAGCACTGGGCCAACGCGCTCAACCAGGGACCGGCAGCTGCTAGGGCGATGCTCGGCGAGCCGGTCAGCTATGACCGGATCCCGTACTTCTTCTCAGACCAATACGACGTCGGGATGGAGTACTCGGGCTACGCGACGAGCTGGGACCAGGTCGGGTTCCGCGGCGACTCCAAGAGCGGCGAGTTCATCGCCTTCTGGCTGGACAAGGGCTGCGTGGTCGCCGCCATGAACGTCAACGTGTGGGATGTCAACCAGCACCTTCAAGCACTGATCCGCTCCCGCCGGACGGTCGATACGAGGGCACTGAGCGATCCCGACCTTCCGCTCGAATCGCTGGCCGGCGAGCTCACCGGTAGACCCGACCGCACATGACGCCGCGACCGAATCTAGTTGCCCTTCACGCCGCAGGCGTCTCGATCTGGCTGGACACGCTCTCTCGCCAGCTGCTTGACACCGGCGAGTTCAATGTACTGATCCGCGACTACAGCGTGACCGGGGCGACTTCCAACCCGTCGATCTTCGCCAAGGCGATCACAAGCTCACACCTCTATGACGAGCAGCTCCGACGCCTGGCGTCGGCGGGCGAGCGCGACCCTGAAGAGCTGTTCTTCTCGCTCGCGCTCAGGGACGTGCGGGAAGCTGCGCGGCTGCTGCGTCCGGAATACGGCCGCAGCGGGGGCCGCAATGGATTTATCTCGTTCGAGTGCACGCCCAACCTCGCCGACGACACGGAGGCGACGATCGCGCAGGCCGAGGATCTTTGGCGCAGGTTGGATGAGCCGAACGTGATGATCAAGGTGCCAGGCACCGACGCGGGTCTGCCCGCGATCGAGGAGCTGACACGGCGCGGTATCAACATCAACGTCACGCTGCTGTTCTCGATCGAGCGCTACGAGCAGGTGATCGATGCCTACATCCGCGGCCTGGAGACGCGCGCGCAGGCGCAAGAGTCCGTCGAGAAAGTGGCCTCTGTTGCGTCGTTCTTTCTCTCCCGGATTGATGCAAAGGTCGACTCCCGATTGCCGGATGGATCACCACTGCGCGGCACCGTCGCCCTCGCCAGCGCACGCGTGGCCTACCAGCGCTACGTGGAGAAGTTCACCGGCGAACGTTGGGAGCGGCTAGAAAACCTGGGCGCGAAGCGTCAGCGACCGCTGTGGGCAAGCACCGGCACGAAGAACGATGACTACTCCGACGTGCTCTACATCTCCGAACTCATCGGGACTGACGTTGTCAGCACAATGCCCGCGGCCACACTCCGCGCCTTCGCCGATCACGGCACCGTCTCCCGCACGCTAGACGCGACCCCGGCGCACCGCAGCGCACGCTCATCGACGCCGGTACCGCCGGCGTCGATCTCGCCACGATAACGGCTGAGTTGGAGCGCGAGGGCGTGAGCGCTTTTTTGCGACTCCTACGATCAGCTCCTGGACTGCATCACCAGCAAGCTCGGCGTGGTCGGAGCGGTTGACAGGTAAGCGCTTAAAGAACGCCGAGCATAACGCGCCTGACCTCGCAGTACCACGTACTTGAGAGCGCGCTCGTTAGCGGCTCGCTCAAGCGATTTCTAACCAACCGGCGGCACGCGTTACCCCGGCGACCTATCCGCTGAGCTTAGGCAGCTCGTCGAGAGAAGCTCGCCGGGTTCTGTTCAGGGGAAGCCTCAGACCGAGATTTGTCGGAAAGAAATCCCTGTGGGTGTGCGTCCTAGTAGTTGGACCCTGACCACTAAGCCGTTGGGAGGCACAGTTGCAAGGAGCGAGAGTGATACCAGTCGCGTTGATTGCCGTGGGAGCGTTACTCGCCGGCTGTGGCGGCACTAGCAAGACCACATCGACGGCGGCGAGCTCGCCTCCCGCGAGCACCTCGACTACACAGACCGCATCCGCGTCGACAAGCTCGCACGCTAGCGCCAAACCAGTCGCGCTGATCACGACCAAGCACGACAAGCTCGGCACGATCCTCGCCGTCGGCGCGAAGAAACTGACCGTTTACCTGTTCGAGTCCGACAAGGGTAAGAGCTCCGCTTGTACGGGCGCTGCGCGGCCGCTTGGCCGCCCGTGATCGGCAAGCCCCAGGCAACCGCAGGCGCGCATGGATCCGATCTGGGAACGATCACCCGACCTGACGGAACCACACAGGTGACCTACAAGGGCCACCCCCTCTATACGTTCATCAAGGACAAGGACGACGGCGACACATACGGCCAGGGCTCCACAGCGTTCGGCGCCGGCTGGTACGTGCTCAACCCGTCAGGAAACAAGATCGACGAATCCTGACTACAGCGCCCGCTTGTCCCACTCTCTCGGGCGCCCACGGGCTCTGATCAGCGGTAGCCGGGGGACGGGGAAACCCGTCCCCCGGTGCTCCGACTAGCCCAGAAGCCTGCAACAAGGCGGTCAGGTGTTAGCCGAGGAAGGAGTGAAACTCTCCTAGCGACTCGGGCAGCCGGGGTGTGAACGGCTTGAATCTGTACGCCTTGGAGGTATCAAATCCAGCTTTACCGGCTGCTACTTTGTCGGCGAACGGCGTGAGGGCTGCGAGGGCTTGGTTGATCTTCGTCCACCGCAGCGTCCGCTCATAGCCGTTGTTGTTCGGCGGGTCGACTGCCTCGGCCTTGCCCTGTACACCCGTCAGTTTCTTGATCGGGCCGCCGTCCCGAGCCATCACGTCCGACCCGAGCACGCGCGCTAGGGTGCGGTGATCACTCTCAATTCCCATGATTCGAGCCGCGGTAACACGGAGATCCGGGGTGCTGAAGTTGCGCACTCCGACGAGATACGCCGCGATGAACGCGTCCTCCAGCGTGACCAGCACGTCCAGCGTCGTCTGGGCGTCGCCGAACATCTTCGGCGGGTAGAAGAAGCTCGTAAACGGCGAAGGCTTACCGGTCACGCTCTTCTCGAGCAGGTAGTGCGACATCTCCTCCTGCCGGGCAGCACGCAGATAGCCCTGATCGTCAGCCGGCAACCGTCGGAAGAACGGCGCGAGGTTGATTATGTTGGTATAGGTTGTGACCGCGAGCGCCTCGGCGATCTGGGCGGCGCCGACGATCGCCAGGTCGCTCTTGATCATACCGCCGCTCTTGGCGGCGGCGAACGACGGAACGAGCGCCTCCAACGCGGATGCGCCTACCAGCACCCCGGCGCCGGACGCCGCCGTCCTTGTGAGGAATCGCCTGCGGTCCGTCACCGTTCCTTCGGCCTCTACGGACATGAGCAAATCTCCCTTCCGGAGAATCTGGGATTGATACAGCTCCTACGTAGAGTGGGCTCAGCTGGATCACTACCCCAAGCACCCGGTTATCCGTGTAGCTTCGGCGTGCTAGCGTGCGACGCGAGGTTCTGGCACAGCGTATTCAGGTGGGAGGCGCGCGGGGGTTGGTGCGCGCCTCCCACCGGGGGCTGGGCTCCTGTCAGTCTGTCCGGTAGCTAGCCGAACGCCACGGTTAGCGTCGCGCCTTATCGGCGGCTCTGGCCAGTCCGGTCATGAAGTCGAAGAACGCCTTCGATTGGCCGCGGAACAGCCCGTCGTCGGTCAGGAACTTCAGGGCGCCCATCGCGGCACCTTTGGTTTCGGTCGGCCGGATGATCGAGCACTTCGGCAGCTTGCGGTTGAGGAAGATCGTCGGCTCGGGCATGATCAGGTTGGTTTGGAACAACTCTCCTCCGAACGGCGGCGAGTTCAAGTCCGGGAACACCAGCCCGTTGGTAGGGTCGGTAAGGGGTGGTGCGTTGCCGGCTTTGTCGTGCCAGGTTTGAAAGTGCATCGTCTCCGTCGGTCCGATGCTGAGTAGGACGCGTAGCACTTCTGGGTCGCTGGCCCTTTGCGCCAGCGAGGGGTAGAGGCTAGTGCCGCCCTGTTCGATCGTCGCGAAGTGAAAACCGGCCGTGTTTGCGATCGCTTGCAAGTGCTTCGCCGGTTTGAGGTCGGCGTCGGATCTGGGGATCGCGGGAAACCGCCCTGTGAGCAGCCCGGGAACTGCCGGCGGGAATTTGTCGCCGAAGTCAGGGTTCTTGTTGCTGCTGCGGTACCGCGTCCACCAGGTGGTGTCGACCGTCAGTTCCATCAGGTTCGTGAGCCGCTTGATCTGCTGTGCACCGCTCGCTTTGCTGCTGGGCAGCTTCCGGAAAGGCTCTAGATTGACCGGTCGCCCACCGCGCGACTTCAGGTAGCCATTGAGGAACGTAAAGTGGGTGAACTCGTCGTCCGTGTTGTCATGGACGTACTGCGCCATATCGGGATCCAACACCGCTAGCGCAGCCGTGTAGGCCTTGTTGCCGCTCCCGCCGGGCACCTCGCGATCCTGGACACCCCCAAGCTCGTTGTACTGCTGCCAGAAATCCGTCTCTAGGATCTCGGCGGCCGCCACGAACCGAAGGATCGCCTCGTCCCCTGCCGTCAGGCTACGACGGGCGGAAGCCACCGGCACGTCGGCTAACAATCCGGCGCCGAGTGTAGTAGCTCCGGCGACGGCCAGGAATGACCGGCGGGTGGTTTCATGCTCGGCACCCGCCTCTCGCTGCCCGTTCTCTTGAGGTTGATTCTCGAACCGACGGGACCGCCTTGACGACGGTGAGACTTCCCTACTCATTGTTTGCTCCGTTTCGTTGCTGGAAGACAAATTGCTGAAGCTGCCAATCACAGCGTCAGCGATCAAGCTTCACGAGGACGGTTGATCACCTGCACCTCCCTGAGCCGGCTGCGGCCGGGGCCTCCCGCTATCTGTTTGCCGCGTGGCTTGCCGGCCTGTCTGCCGCGTGGCTTGCCGGCCGCTGGCACCACGGTCACGTCCTGGCCGGCACGCCATTCATCCCCTCCAAGATCATGGAAATCCACCCTCGTCTATATGCTCGCGACGGGGCGCAGCCCCTCGCGGTCAGTTGAAAAAGAGACTCGTTACAGCCCTGGACGCCACGACTAATCGATTCCTTCCCGCGGCTTCGGGGCTCGCGGCATTTGGGTCAAGAAACCGTAGGCATCTACTCCTAAGACCAGCAGCGTTTGGGCAACGGCACCTGGGGCTGACGAGTTCCTGGCAAGGGTCGAGGTCGCTGCCCGGGCGCAAGCTAAATCAACAGACGATCACAACTCAGATTGAACAGCGAGGCTGCCGGTGGCATCTGTGTTCGGCGGGTGCGGATCCGGCACCGGGCCCTCGATGCACAGTTCAGGATCGGCTACATCGCCGCTGCTCGCACGTCGTCACGATCACCGGCCAACGCGGCGTTGGAGTTTGTGGGATGGCCCGTCCCTATCGAGCCGGGGTGAGCCAGGCTCGGTTTAGTAGCACCACCGCGATTAATCACGTTCAGGGGGCCTGCCGACGTGCTTGTCGTGCGGGCGATCGCCTTTGTCTTAGTCCGCCGGAATGATTCCGGGCTGGGTGACGTCTCTGTAGGTGAGTTAGTCAACCGGTCGAGAGGACGCCCAAGTTGCCCCCAATCACCGTTACCCGAGTTCTGATCGTGGCGCAAAGGCTGCTCATGCAGCATGCGGGCAGCCGCGCCGATCTGCAGGTTGACGCTGGAACGCAGAAACCGCATGATGTTCTCCGGGATCGAGGCATTGCGCACCTCGATCTCGCGCACCAGCGACGGCCAGCTCGGCTGACCGAGCTCGCGCGCCAGCGCCAGTTGCGCCGGCAAGCGTCAGCGCTGCCGAGACAGCAGCGAGCCGCGCCAGCGCTCCACCATCGCCCCCCCGAGCCGCGTGCACTCCTTCGCCTGGCGCCGCGCCTGGTCGAGATCCGGGTGCTCAGGAACCACCGACATGACATCTCCTCTGTGACCCGGTGGTCCGCGTGCCAGGCCTGGAGATGGTCACGACCTGCAACCCTCAGATCGAGAGGTGAACTCAGTTCTGCCCGCGGACCCGGAGGCGCCCTCACACGCCCGCACACAACCTACCACGCGGCTGCTTAGATTCTCCGGGTTCGGCCCCACCGAAACCGCGTCAGCACCAAACCAGGTCGACTACCTTCGCATGCAAACCACCTGAGAATCGCCAATCGCGTGAACCCGCGGATACTCGGGGGCGCGAAGTTGGTCGCCGCGCAGGCGTGGCAGAACGGCGCCGCTACATAGGGCGGCCGCACAGGCCGCCCCTCAAGGAGCTGCTCCACCCGTTCGAGCATCCGGAGTGGCGCTGCGTGCCAAACGTGTGGCGGAGCTCAGCTCGCGTGTCCGGCGATCGCGCCGAGCTTTGAGTGCACGCAGTCGAGCAGCTGGTGGTATGACTCGCAGAACGACGCGATCCCTTCGCGCTCGAGTTCGTCTGTCACGCTCGGAAGGTCGATGCCGACGGCCGCTGCATCCGCCATGGTCCTTTCCGCGCCGGACGGGTCAGCCGAGAGGGTCGGCTTGACCTCGCCGTGGTCGGCGAATGCCCGCAGGGTTTGCTCGGGCATCGTGTTGACGACGTCCGGCCCGATCAGCTGCGAGACGTAGAGCAGGTCTGAGTAGGCGGGGTTCTTGGTGCCGGTGCTCGCCCACAGCGGCCGCTGACGCTTGGCGCCGAGTTGCGCTAGCCGCTCCCACGCTGGACCGGCGAACTTCGCCAGGTAGCGCCGGTAGGCGACACGCGCGGACGCGAGCGCAACCTGCCCGCGCAGCGGCGCCTCCTGGGGGAGTTGCTGGTCGACCTTGGTGTCGATCCGAGACAGGAAAAAGGAGGCGACCGAGGTGACCTGGTCGATCGGCTCGCCGGCGTCGGCGCGCGCGGCGAGCCCGCGGATGTAGGCGTCAATCACGTCCTCGTAGCGCTCCACTGAGAACAGGAGTGTGATGTTGATGTTGATCCCCTGGCGGGTGAGCTGCTCGATCGCCGGCAGGCCCGCCTTTGTCCCGGGAACCTTGATCATCACATTGGGCTGGGCGAGCCGCTGCCAAAGATCGTTCGCCTGCGCGATCGTGGCGTCGGTGTCGTCGGCGAGATCAGGGGTGCACTCGAAGGAGGTGAACCCGTCGATGCCGCCGGTATTGTCGTACTCCGGCCGCAGCAGCCGGGCGGCTTCACGGACGTCGTCGAGCGCCAGCGAGAAGAACAGCTCCTGAAGCTCGTCCTCGCCGGCGTCGGCCAGCGCGCGTAGCTGCTCGTCGTACAGGTCCGAGCCGGTGATCGCGTTGGCGAAGATCGTCGGGTTCGAGGTGGCGCCGGTGACGCTGTAGTCGCGGATCAGGTCCGCGAACTCGCCGCTGTTGAGCAGCTGGCGCGAGAGCGTGTCTAGCCAGATCGAGACGCCCGCGTCGTGGAGCCGGCGGAGGTTCTGATTCACCGCCACTCGGCTACCGAGCTTCGGTGCGGCCGGGATCAGGGTTTCGAGCGGGGTGTCGGTGTCCTGGAGCGATGCAGAATTCACCGGTTGCCGTGAGCGGATCAGCGCTTGCACGTGCTCGTTGACGTCCCATACGTTGACGTTCATGCCGGCGATGACCCGGTCCTCCTTGAGCCAGAACGCGACGAACTCGCCTGCGTCTCTTTCGCCGCGGAAGACGACCTCGTCCCACTCGGTCGCGAACCCGGAGTACTCCATCCCGACCTCGTACTGGTCGGAGAAGAAGTACGGGATGCGGTCGTAGCTCACGGCATCGTCCAGCATCGAACGGGCGGCCGCAGGTCCTTGGTTGAGCGCGTTGGCCCAGTGTTCGACGCGGATCCGCCGCCCGAAGAACGGGTGCCAGGCGTTGGCCACGTCACCAGCCGCGTAGATGTTCGGCGCCGTCGTACGGAGCGCCTCGTCGACCACGATGCCGTTGTCGAGCTCGAGTCCCGCGTCGCGAGCCAGCTCGACCCGCGGAGCGACTCCAATCCCGACGACGGCGAAGTCACATTCGACCGTGCGACCGCTGCTCGTTCGCACCGCCGACACGCGACCTCCGCCCTCGAAGGCGTCTACGCCCTCCCCGAGCGCGAGCTCGATGCCGTGCTGGGCGTGAACGTCGCGGTAGAAGGAGCCGATCTCCGGACCGAAGATGCGTTCGTTTGGAAGCGACAGCGGGTCGATCAGGGTCACATGGAGCCCCTTCTGCCAGGCAGAGGCGGCCGCCTCTGAGCCGATCCAGCCGGCGCCAACGACCGCCAGTCTGCCGCCTTCCGCAATGCGATCCCGCAGCGCTTCGGAGTCGGCCAGCGTGCGCAGGTAATAGATCCCGTCGAGATCCGCACCAGGAATTGCCAGCCGCCGTGGCTCGGCGCCCGTGGTCAGCAGCAGCTTTTCGTAGCTGAGCGCGCGGTCGTCGTCGAGCGTGACCCTCCTCAACGTCGGGTCGAGTTTGGTTGCGGAGCGGCCGGTGATCAGCTCGATCTGCTGCTGCGCGTAGAAGTCGTCTGGGTGCACAAAGGCCTTCTCGCGCTCGGACTCGCCGCGCAGATGGTCCTTGCTCAGCGGCGGCCGCTCATACGGCCGCTCTGACTCGGCGCCGACGAGCACGATACGGCCGCTGAAGCCATGCTCGCGGAGTTCCTCGGCTGCTTTCGCGCCAGCCAAGCTCGCACCGACGATGATGTATGTCTGGTCGCTCATCTGAGTCTCCCTCCGGTCAGGCTCAAAAACTCCTCCCTGGTGCGTGGATCGTCACGCACCAGGCCGTGCAACGCCGAGGTCACCGTCAGTGCCCCCGCCGTCTGGACGCCGCGCAGGGACATGCACAGGTGCTCGGCCTCGAGCACGACACCGACGCCCTTGGGCTGCAGCTTCTCTTGAAGCCATCCTGCTATCTGGGTGATAAGCCGCTCCTGGAGTTGCAGGTCGCGGGAGAAGTGCTCTAGCCCACGCGCGACCTTTGACGGGCCGAGGATCCGCTCGTCCGGGAGGTAGGCGATGTGCGCGACGCCGTGGAACGGCAGCAGGTGGTGCATGCACAGTGACTGGAAGGGGATCTCGCGGACCAGGACGAGTTCGTCGTAGCCCTCGTCGTTAGGGAACGTGGTCAAGTTGAACGGCTTGGGCGTGAGCAGCTCGGCATACGCGGTGGCCATCCTCCGGGGCGTCTCGCGCACCCCTTCCTGCTCCAGGTCGGCGCCGAGCGCGAGCAGCAACTCGCGGGCAGCGGCTTCGGCGGCTCCGAGGTCGACACCGCCGCTCGTCGGGCGTGGCTGCGCGGTAGCGACGGCTAGTCGGGACGCGGTGCTCACTCGAGCACCGTGAGCAGCTCGCGCAGGCTGTCGTGTTCCTCGGCACAGGCCGGGCAGTCCTCCAGATGCGTCCGCATGCCGGGAACCCGGCGCTCGGCATCCTCGCCCGCCAGCTCCGCCTCAACGTAGACGTCGAGCAGCTCAAAGCACTGCTCGCAACCGATGTCGTGCCCGGAGGGGCCGAGCAGGCGGCTGAGGAGACGATCAGGTTGTTCGCGGTGATCAGCCATCTCTCTCCAATCCGATTACGTCGCGCAGTTTGCAGCGCGCGTCGTGCAGCGTCTTGTACAGCGCTCCCCGCGTCGTGTTCAGGCGCTCGGCCAGCACGTCGATCGGCACTCCGTCCAGCACGAGCGCGGTCAGCACCTCGCGCTGGTGCGGGGAGAGTTCGGTCTGAATTGCCTGCGTCAGCTCACGCAGCTGCTCACGGACCGTCAGGTCGTCCGCCAGATCGCGCGTCGCCTCTGCGATCCCGCTCCAGGCCTGAGGATCGACCGGCAGCTCTCGCTCCTGCCAGGAGCGCTTTCGCGCAAGCAGGGCCGCCTCGAGGATCGCGAACTTGTAAGCCCAAGTCGTGAACCGGCTCTCAAACCGATAGTCATCGAGCTTGGCCAACAGCGCGGCCAATGCGTTGTCCGCACTCTGCGCCGCCAGATCATCCACCGTCTCTCCCGAGCCGTTCCATGCCCCGCGCCGGCGCAAGAGCTCAAAGCGAGCAGCTCGGACCAGCAGCCCGTGCAGCCGCGCGGCGGCCGCCTCGCGCTCGGGGCCACTGCTCTGCAGCAATCTCAGCCACGCCAGGTCCTCGCTGTGCCGGTCTACCGAGACCGGCATCGGTGCCTCGCGCCACACGCGCGTGACGCTAGCAGCCATCCTGTTCATGTCCGCTTCGGCTCCAAGTCGAGCGGCGCTACGATCCTGGCTGCCAGATCCGGACGGCACCCGCGATCGACCAACTCGAGCACGTCGTGCAGATCGATCCGGTTGTCACGCGCGAGCTGCCGAGCCAGCGCCGGTGGAAATCCCGCCGCGCGCAGCCGCTGCGCCCGCCAGCCGATCCAGCGGGCTGACTCGCCCGCCGGAGTGGATGAAGGTTGGCTACCGCGGCGCAAGCCCGTCAGCCCGGTCACGAGCCGCCCACCTTCAGAGCCGCGAGCAGCACGAGCACAAGCGTGGTGGCCGCGACCAGCCCATGCACCAGCACGATCGGCACCGGAAAGTGCTGCTCCGCCGGCACGCTGCCCTCCAGCCCGACCGTGCCCACTCCTCCGGCGCCGGCCGGCGCGGGCGCTGCTTGCCGGCGCTGCAGCCACAGTGCGAGCATCCCGAACCCGAGGCTCGCAACCACCAGAAGCACGGCGAACGCGATCCAGGCGAGCGCTCCGGTGCCGCTCGCAAAGTAGACGACCCACACGACCAGCCCAGCTGCCGCCAGCACCAGGTGGATAAAGATCAGCGGCGTGCGGATCCTCCGCCCCGGCTGGTCGGCCTGCCGGATCCCCACCGCGCTGCAGCCAGATCGCAAGCAGCCCGAATCCACCCAGCGCGGTGATCACCCACACAATCAGCGCAGCCCATTTCATGCGATAGGTTCCTCCTCAGTTGATGTGTTCATGGGCGCATGGAGGCTCTGGCACTCGCCGGTCGGAACCAGCTGGGTGGCGGGCGAGCACGCGCGTGGCGTGCACGAACACCAGCGAGCCGCCGAGCCAGCCGCCAACCATCAGGACGACCACTCCACATAGCGTCAGCACCAGCCCGCTCGTCGTGACGTGGCCGTGCTGGTAGCCGTGGCACTCGCGCCAGGCCGCCAGCGCGAACAGCGCGACCGCGGTGACCATGGCGGTGAGGTGAAGCGTCGCCGTCCGCCAGCGGGGGCTGCCCCACTCGATCGAGAGCCAGTCGACCAGGCCGGTCAGTGCGGTCGGCACAGAGGCGATCAGGCCGCCGATCAGCGCCAGCCACATCCCCTTGGCCGCCGCCAGCTCGATCCCGCCGGCGTAGCCGAGGATCGCGAGACCTCCCGCGAGCACGTACATGCCGATCGTCGCGTCGGTCAGCGGCGGATGCAGCGGATGCCCCGAGAGGCCTCGGATCAGCACCAGCGGATCGACTCTCGGCTTCCCTCCGCTGCTCATACCTGGATCTCCGCGGTAGCGGTCATGTCTCGTTAGCTGCAGCCGAGCGAGATTTCTTACCCGGTGGTCAGACCCCGGACACGCGCGTAAGAACGGACGACTCGTCGCAGCTAACGGGGCATGCGGAACGGACGTGGGCGGAGCCGGCCCTCGCAAGCATGGGGCACGACGATGTTGGTGTTCGCGTGCGCCGCGGCCGCCGGCGCGCACGCGGGCCTCGTCCCTGCCCACTTGCACCGCGAGCCGCGGCTCGGAGTCGCGTTCCTGATCGCGGTCGTGCTGTTGGTGGCCGCGGCGACAGCGGTTGCGACACGTCCGAGCGACCGGCGAATCACCAGCGCGGCCGGGTTGCTGCTGGCCGGCTTGATGCTCGCCTATCTCGCCACCCGGACCACCGGAATCCCGGCGCTTGATCCCGAAACCGAGGCCCTCGACGCGGTCGGCATCGCCACCAACATAGTCGAGGCGCTCGTGGTCGTGGGTGCGCTCTGTCTGATCCACCCATGCGGCCGCCCGGTCCGGCCGACCCACCTACAGGAGGTCTCCCGATGAACAGCGGTTCTCTTCCCCGCCGCCGGACGACGCTCACGCTCGCCGGCCTGATTTCCCTGGCGAGCATGATCCTCGTGCCGGCCGTCGTTGGCATACGCGAGAGCCACGCTGCCAGCGACCGTGGCATGGCGCCGGTGCCGATGCTGACCGCGAAGGCGGTCCGCTTCCACGACGCCATGCGCGCGGTCTGGGAGATCCACGGAACCTATACCGAGCGCGCGATTGTCGACGCGGTCAGCGGAAACCCAGACACCAACGCGGTCGTCGCGCGGCTGCTGCAAAACCAGGTCGATATCGGCAACGCGGTCAAGCCCTACTACGGCAAGGCAGGCGGCAACGCGCTGACCAAGCTGCTGAAGACACACATCAAGACAGCGGTAGCGACGGTCCTGGCCGCCAAATCCGGCGATGCAGCCGCCACCAAGAAGGCCGAGGCGGAGTTCTCCGCCAATGGCAGGCAGGTCGCAAGCTTCCTGCACAAGGCCAACCCCAAGTTCTGGCCGCTGGCCGCGATGCAGACGATGATGCGCATCCACCTCAACCACGTCGTCGCGCTCGCCATCGACCAGATCAACGGCCAATACGGTGCCGCGATCAAGCTCTACGACAAATACATCAACCACATCCTCGTCGGCATGGCGGACATGCTGAGCAACGGGATCATCCAGCAGTTCCCGGCCCGCTTCCACTGACGCTCCGGTTGGCCGGCCCCGGCGTGGGTGCAGTGCGCCGAGCTCAGGAAGCTTCTGGCGCGTCATGCGCTCGCCGAAACCGTCATTTTCGGGGGCGACGTCAACCGTCGCTCCTCCTGCGTTCCCCGGGGCTTCTGGACCCGAATCCGGCAGGGTGGCCCATCAGAACCCCGGCAGCCAACAGGTCTACGGAACCGGCGCGCTCCGCTCGCCTCGGCCCGGGTGCTGCCGGAGACGCACACCGACCACGACGTCCTGCTTGTCCGCGCTCAAATGATCGCAGAACGCTAGCCGAGCTGCTGCGCCGGCGCTAGATCCTCCGCCTAGGAACTCGCGGCGTTCCCGACTTCTCCGCGACCAAAGCGAGCTTGCGGATCCGGCCTTCCCGGAGCCAATCGCTCCAGAGCCGGTGGGCTGCGAGCAGCTCGTCCAGGGCACGGTGACCGATGTGCACGGCGATGTTTGTAGCGTCGGCCTCAAACGCGGCGATCAGCGAATCCGCCACGGCCCAGTGAGACCGGCTGCAGTCCTCCTGCCAGCGGACCGCCAGCCCGACCCGCTCCAAGCAGCCGAGCATCTCTGGCAGAGGGGTGAGCCAAACCGTGTCGGCATAGGGCATCCTCGCGCGCTCGGCCTCGGTCAGGGCCGCGCCCTCTTCCATCGTGAAGGCGAAGCGTCCGCCAGCCGTGAGCGCCCCAGATATTTCCCGCAGCAGCGTCTCCTTATCGGGAAACGCGAGAATCGTCTCCAACAACAGCACCACATCGAACACGCCGCGAGGGATCGGGGGAATCTGGGCGACCTCGAAGCGGCAGGGAAGATCGCCAGCACGCTCGCGTGCGATCTCGATGGCGCTGGCGCTGACGTCCACCCCCAAATAGGTGCAACCCAGCTCGAGTGTGATGAACCGTCCGGGGCCGGCAATTCCGCAGCACAGGTCGAGCACGGAGATGCTGCGGGCGATCCCGGCCTCGCGGGCGAGGGCCAGGATCTCTCCGGCACCCATGAAGCTCTCCTGCTCGACGAACTCGCCGGGCGCGTACGCGGCAACGCGGGCTCGCTGCAGGCCCCGAACGAACGGCGCGCGCTCGTCCTGCTTCACGGCAAGGTCAGACCAGACCGGTGCGGACGGTAGCTCTCGAGCGGATCGTCGCTCACGCTCCGAACAATGACAGTCCTCGGCCGGGAAGGCTCGGGGTGGCGCAAGCGTCATAGGGCGTATGGAGGCAAGCGCACAGCCACTGAGGGCGGCGCGCCCGGAACGCATGACGCGAGCGGTTCACGCGGGACCGCTGACCGGGCTTGCGGCGCAGGTGCTGCTGTTGGGCGCGCTCGCCGGGACCGTCGGCCTCAGCGCCGCGAGCTGGCTCGTCGGGCTAGCAAGCGGAGTGGTCATCGACGCTGCTCTGGCTCACGGCGTCTCCCGCTACCAGTCCGGCGGGCTGCGAGCCGCCGACTGGGTGACGCTTGCCCGGGCGTCGCTCGCCATCTGTGTCGCCGCGCTGGTCGCGAGTTCGTTCTCCCACCGCGCTCCGGTCACGCTGCTGGTGTCAATCGCGGCGCTTGCGCTGGCGCTGGACTTCGTGGACGGATGGGTCGCGCGACAAACGAGAACAACGGCGACCTTGGGCGCGCAGTTCGACGGTGAAGCCGACGCATTCCTGATCCTCATCCTCAGCGTGTACGTCGCGCGCTCGGCGGGCGGATGGGTGCTCGCGATCGGAGCAGCGCGCTACGCGTTTCTCGTGGCCGGGTGGCCGCTGCCGTGGATGCGTGCGTCGCTGCCGCAGCGCGGTTGGCGTAAGACCGTAGCTGCGACTCAGGGGATCGTTCTGGCGATCGCCGCCGCAGACATTCTGCCGCGGTCCGTGATCCAGGCCCTCCTCCTCGCCGCCCTCGCCCTGCTTGGCGAGTCGTTCGGCCGCGACATTGGGTGGCTCTGGCGCCACCGCCACGTGGACCGCACCCTGGATGCGCGCATCGCCGCTCCCGCACGTAGGCATGGCCGGCTGCACGCGGGTCTCGCCGCAGCGGTCACAGGCCTTGCCCTTCTGGTCGTGTGGGCCGCCCTTGTCGCTCCCGATCAGCCCCAGGATCTCACCCTGACCGCGTTCCTCAGGGTTCCCCTCGAGGGACTCGTGCTCATCGCCCTGGCCGTCGTTCTGCCCGCCACTGCCCGACGCATCCTGGCTGGACTCGCCGGGCCCGCTCTCGGCCTGGTGGTCATCTTGAGGATCCTCGACATCGGTTTCTTCTCGGCCTTCGCTCGGCCCTTCGACCCGGTGGGTGACATCGGCAACGTCGGGACCGGCGTCGAGACGCTGCGCGCGGCGATCGGCCACACGCAGGCGAACCTGCTCATCGTTGGCGCGGTGGCGGGGGCCGTCGGCGTGCTCGCTCTCACAACGTTCTCGCTGTTTCGGCTGATGCGGGTGGCGGCCGGCAACCGCCGATTCTCGCTTCGCGCCGTCACCGCGCTAGGCGCCCTCTGGCTGGTCTGCGCTGCGTCCGGCGCGCAGACTCTTTCCCGCACCTCGATTGCCTCCACGAGTGCCGCTGGCTTCGTCGTCCACGAAGTCCAAACGGTGCAGGCGGACATCCGGGACTCCGCCGTGTTCGCCAAGCAGATCCGCCATGACAGCTTCCGCAACGTGCCGGGCAACCGGCTGCTGACCGCTCTGCGCGGCAAGGACGTCCTCCTCGTGTTCGTCGAGTCCTACGGGCAGGTCTCGGTCCAGGGTTCTTCCTTCTCCCCAGCCATCGACGCGCTACTCAACCAGGGGACCAAGCAACTGCTGACGGCCGGCTTCTCCGCCCGGAGCGCCTTCGTGAACGCGCCGGGTTTCGGAGGTATCAGCTGGCTCGCGCACTCGACCCTACAGTCGGGCGTCTGGGCGAACAGCCAACGGCGCTACAACCAGCTCGTCGACAGCGGCCGCTTCAACCTCACCGAGGCGTTTACCCGCGCGGGGTGGCGGACCATCAACGTCGCGCCGGCGGACGACCGCGGGTGGCGGGAAGGGTCGTCGTTCTACCACTACGACAAGCTCTACGACCGTCGCGAAGTGGGCTACCACGGCCCCAATTACAACTACGCGCCGATGCCCGACCAATACATGTTCGCGGCCCTGCAGCGGCTCGAACTCTCGAAAACCCACCGCCGCCCGCTGTTCGCGGAGGTGGACACGGTCTCGAGTCACATGCCGTGGGACCGCATCCCGGAGATGATCCCGTGGAGCGACGTCGGCAACGGCTCGATCTTCAGACGGACCCCGACGTTCACGGAGCCTGACTCATTCTGGTCGCACCCCAACCAGGTGAAGGCCGCCTACGCTCGGTCGCTCGAGTACTCGCTGAACGTTCTGATCTCGTTCGTCCAGCACTACGGCAAGAAGAACCTCGTGCTTGTCGTCGTGGGTGACGAGCAGCCGTTGCCGATCGTGAGCGGGCAGGTTGCCAGCCACGATGTGCCCATCTCAGTCATCGCCCACGATCCGTCGGTGATGAAGCGAATCAAAGGCTGGGACTGGCAGGCGGGCTTGCTGCCCAGCCCGCAGGCGCCCGGCTGGCGGATGGGCGCGTTCCGCGACCGCTTCCTCACTGCCTACGGACCACAGCCGGCGACCCGGTAGCTGATGAACGGAGACCTACCGCTGATGATCCCGTCCGCGCGGGTGTTCGCGGCGGTCTTCGAGACCCCGTTCCTGTGGCGTCGCAGCTCGCCCGGGCCTGCCCGACGGCAGTACCCTCGAGTTGAGGGGGCGGCAGGATGAGCCGGACCGTGTGGGTATGGGGGCGCTTCGTTGGCTCAGCCCTGGTGCTCGCGGTCTTGATCTGGCGCCTGGGCACGAGCCCGTTCCTGGACGGGCTCCGCACGGTCAACGGCGGAGCGCTGGCGGCCGCTGCGGGCATCACAGTACTGACCACTGTGTGCCATGCCTGGAGGTGGAAGAAAGTCGCCGGTGGTCTCGGCCTCGACCTGTCATTGCCCGCGGCGGTGGCGGCCTATTACCGGTCGCTGTTCCTAAACGTCACCCTGCCCGGCGGGGTCGTGGGCGACGTCCATCGCGGGGCCAGCCACGGTCGCGACGTGAGCGATGTCGGTCGCGCGTTGCGGGCGGTCGCGTGGGAACGGTTCGCCGGGCAGGTGGTGCAGGTCCTCTTGACCGTAGTCGTTCTCCTCGCGCTGCCGTCGCCCGTGCACTCGTTCATGCCGTGGGTGGCGATCGTGGTCATCACGGCTGTATCCGGCATGCTGCTGCTCGCCCGCACGCGACCCACACGCGCTCGGTCTGCGTGGGCGCTGCTCGTGAGTGGAGCGGCCGGCGACATCCGCGAAGGGCTGCTCGCCCGCAGGGCGTGGCTCGGCATCGCGCTGGCTTCCACGCTGGCTGTCGGCGGCCATGCGGCCATCTTCCTGATCGCAGCTCGGACCGCCGGCACCACCGCGCCACCATCACGGATGCTTCCGATCGTGTTGATCGCGATGGCGGCGACGGTGCTGCCCAACGTCGGCGGTTGGGGCCCGCGCGAGGGGGTGGCAGCATGGGTGTTCGGCGCGGCGGGCCTGGGTGCGCAACGAGGGGTGGCCACCGCGGTCGTCTACGGCGTCATGATGCTCGTGGCCAGCCTGCCGGGTGCCGCCGTGCTCGTGGTGGCATGGTTCCGGCGTAACCATCCTCGAGCACCAAAACAACCGCCCCTCCGGGAGCGACCAGCGCATGTATGACCGTCCCTACACGCTGCTGAGCTGCTGCGTGTCGATCGACGGCTATATCGGCAGCGCCTCCCCGCGGCGGCTCGAACTGTCAAACAATGCCGACTTCGACCGGGTCGACTCCGTGCGCGCGACCTGCGATGCGATCATGGTCGGAGCGGCAACCGTGCGCACCGACAACCCGCGGCTGCTCGTGCGGTCGATGAGCCGCCGTGAGGAGCGCGCCGCTCAGGGTCTGCCGCCCTCGCCCATCAAGGTCACCGTGAGCGAACGGTTGGAGTTGGACCCGTGCGCCGAATTCTTCACCACCGGCGAAAGCGAGAAGCTCGTGTATTGCGCGAGCCCCCGCATCCGCGACGCGCACTCGCGGCTCGGAAGCGTCGCGACCGTTATCGACGGTGGCCAGCCCGTCGAGATGCGCCGGGTCAGCGAAGATCTCGCCGCCCGCGGCGTGCAACGCCTGATGGTCGAGGGCGGCGGCAAGGTCCACACCCAGTTTCTGATCGAGGACCTCGCGGACGAGCTGCAGCTGGTCGTCGCTCCGTTTTTCGTGGGCGACTCCCGGGCCGCACGATTCCTGAACGACGGACGCTTCCCGTGGAACCCCGGCCGGCGAGCGACGCTCGCCGAGGTCCGCCAGATCGGGGACGTCGTGCTGCTGCGCTATGCGCTCTCGACGCGGTTCCAGGCGGACTGTCCGACCCTATCGATGCCCCCGCCGTTGCCCACTGCGACGATCCGCACCCAGGTCCCGGTCCCGCTTCAGTTCGCCGACGGGTACCGTACGGCGGCCCGAGTGTTCAGCTTCGACGGTCTGGTCGATGGACATGAACACATCGCCTTCGGACTGGGTGATCGGGCGGCCGCTGTCACGTCTGCGGGACGCCGGCCGCCACCGCTGGTCCGGCTGCACAGCGAGTGCCTCACCGGAGACGTATTCGGCTCTCAACGGTGCGACTGTGGAGCCCAGCTGCGCGAAGCCGTCGAGCGGATCGCCGACTCAGGTGGCTTTCTGTTGTATCTGCGGCAGGAGGGCCGTGGCATTGGCCTGTACGCCAAGCTCGAGGCCTATGGTCTGCAGGACGCCGGGCTCGACACCTACGAGGCGAATCTCGCGCTAGGCCACCGCGAGGACGAGCGCAGCTACCTCGTCGCGGCGCAGATGCTGCAGGCGCTGGGCGTGTCACGGGTCGCTCTGCTCACCAACAACCCCGACAAGGCGCAGCAGCTCGGCCGGTTTGGCGTGACCGTGACAGCGCGGGTGCCGACCGCCGTGCATCTGTCTGAGGCCAACGCCCGCTACCTGGCGACGAAAGCGCGAAGGGGCGCGCACACGCTGGACATCCCGCTCTCAGCGGGGTGAGACGAGCAGGTCGGCGTGGTCCACGGTGACGGCGAGCTCACCGGCGGCTGCCTGCGCCCGACGTCGGCGGGCATAAGGCTCGGACTCGGCGGCGAGCTCGACCTCTTGCTCGCAGGCAGCACCCACCCACCCGGTCAACCACTCAGCGGCCAGGTCGGCGTGCGAGACGCCTAGTCGCCATGGGCTGGGTCGGACGAGGACCTCGGCCGCCAGTTGGCCGCACTGCTCGACGGCAAGCGTGACGGCGTGCGGGCCGAGCAGACGGCCCCGCTCGGTCACGCGGCGTTGGTGCGCGTCAAAAGCGGCTCCCACGCGACGGTCCAGACGATCCGCCGGGGTCAGCTTGACGTGACCGACCACGGAAAGAGTCAGCAGCATCGGACTCCCTGAGCCGACACCGACGGCGATCAGCCCGACCAGCTCTTCCTCGGTCAGCAGGTCCAGCAGCGCGGAGGCGGTGAGGAGGGTCGCATCGGCGATATCGTCCGCGCGCAAGCGGGTGATGTCAGAGTGCTTCGCCACGACCGTGACCGCAGCGCCGTCCGCAGCCGGGCCGGGAAGGTGGGCGGCCGCGACCTCCAGCAGGTCCGTGTCCCGGTCGTGCGCGACCCAGTGCTGCGGCCCCGGCAGCAGCGGCGCGAGCCAGCGGCCCATCGCGCCGGTGCCGCAGCCGAGGTCGTGGATCACCCAGCGGCCGGTCGCCGGGAGGCGTCGTCCGAGGCGTTCGACGAGGTCGAGCGCACGCGCCTCGGCGTCAGCTTGCTCACGGAGAGCAAGCCATTCTGTACTGACCCGGATCCCCGACGCGGTCATCCCAAAACCTGGGCGAGGACGCCGGCGAGTACGGATGCGGTGGTCGACCACCCGCAGAGCGACTTGCGCCGCTCGCGGGCCGCGCGCCGCAACCGATCTCTGAGCTTCGCGTCACCGAGCCACGCCCGGAGCGCGGCGGCGAGCGCCGCGGGGTCGTCGGGTGGGATCAGCAGCCCAGGCCGCATCCCGTCGGCGCCGTAGCCGAGGGCCTCCGTCAGGCCACCAACCTTGGTCGCGACGATCGGTAGGCCACGGGCTAGAGCCTCAGTGACGACCATGCCGTAGGCTTCGGCCCGGGACGCCAGCACCATCAGGTCCGCGGCGGCGTAGCTCCGGTCTAGCTCGGAGGCCGTCCGCGGTCCCGGGAAGGACACGCGGTCACCGAGGCCGCCATTGAGGGTGCGCCGGCGAAGTTCCTCCACGAACGCCGGATCGCGGTCGACGCTGCCCAGGCAGAGGCACCGCCAGGACTGCTCCGACATGGACAGGAGCGCCTCGACCAGCACGTCGTGGCCCTTTTCGAAAGTCACGGCCGCAACGCAGAGCAACTCGCCACCGTGAGCGTTTCCGGTCGCGAGGTCGGCGTGGTCGACTCCCGGCTCGGCGACGTGCACTCGGTCCGGAGCCAGGTGGTAGAGCGCGAGCAGACGACTTCGGCTCCACCGGCTGGTCGTGACGACGGTAGCGGCGGCCCGGAGGACCGCGCGTTCGCGCCTCCGGATCGCAGCGGCCGCTCCATCTGCAGGCCGGTGACCCAGCGGCATGTGCACGAGGATAACCAAGCGCAACCGGCGCGCCTCCGGCACAAGCACCTCAGGGGCTGCCGAGGCCACCAGTCCGTCGAGCAGCGCGAGAGCGCCGTCGGGGATCCGCTGCATCACCCCTCCGAGGGCGGAGAGCGCCTCCGTGTCCGGTCGCGGCCACGGTCCGGGTACGGCGTGCTCGTGCACCGAGCAGCCGAGCGAGCCGAGATGCCGGCAGACGTAGCGGTCATACGTGTTGCCTCCGCTCGGCCGGGCCGGATCGTCGATTCCGTCCGGTACGACGACATGCACTGCGCTCACAGCGGCCGCTCGTAGCTCGCCCAGGCGACGTGCGACTCGTGCAGCGTGACGACGAGTCCGTCGAGCTCCCGAGCGCCGCGGCCCAAGGCGCCCGCGTCCACGCGGTCGGCGAGTCGATCCGCGACCACCTGAGCGAGCGCCTCGGTGGAGGTGTTCGTGCCCGCGAACGCGGGCTCGTCGTCGAGGTTGCGGTACGTGAGCTCGGCCAACACAGCGTGGAGCTCCTCGGCCGCGCGACCGATGTCGACCACGATCCCGTCGGCGTCGAGCGTCGCCCGCCGGAATGTGGCATCGACGACGTAGGTCGCGCCGTGCAGTCGCTGCGCGGGCCCGAACACCTCGCCGCGAAAGCTGTGGGCAATCATCATGTGATCGCGGACGGTGACGCTGAACACGATCAGTCCGGGTCGTAGATGATGGTGTGGCAGAGGGCGGGCAGGCTCCCGGCGACCAGTCTGACCATCACATCGGGCAGCTCGGTGAAGGGTGACTGCCCGGTGAGAAGCGCGTCGAAGGCAGGATCCCGCAACAGCTCGAGCGCGAAGGCCAGCCGATCGCGCGTCGTTCGCCGCCCGCTGCGGGCCGGGGAAAGGATCGAGACCTGACTCGCGCGGATGCCGAGCCGACCCGCATGGAACGCGCCTCCCAGCGAAAGCCTGACCTCAGTGTCGCCGTACCAGCTGAGGTCGATCACCGTGCCCTCGGGCGCGAGCAGCTCGAGCGACCGCTGAAGCCCGGCTGACGTGGCACTGGCGTGCACGACGAGGTCGCGGTCGCCGACGGCGTCGGCTGGCAGCGCGAACTCGACGCCGAGCGCGGCCGCCACCTCGGCCCGACTGGCGTCCACGTCGACGAGTTCGGCTTGCACGGCCGGGAACTGGCTCAGCAGGCGTGCGACGCAGCAGCCGACCATCCCGGCGCCGACGACGGTGACGCGGTCTCCGAGCAGTGGTCCAGCGTCCCAGAGCGCGTTGATCGCGGTCTCGACCGTGCCCGCGAGTACGGCACGAGCGGGGGGGATCCCCTCGGGCACGACCGCCACCGCGCCCGCCGCCACCACGTAGGCGGTCTGGTGCGGGTACAGGCAGAAGACCGTGCGGCCGCGCAGCTTCGGCGGTCCCTGCTCGACGACGCCGACGTTGAGGTAGCCGTACTTGACCGGACCGGGAAAGTCCCCCTCCTGGTAGGGCGCCCGCATTCCGGCGTACTGGTCTGGGGGGACACCGCCGCGGAACACCAACGTCTCGGTGCCGCGGCTGACGCCCGAACGCAAGGTGCGCACCATCACCTCGTCCCGCCGCGGCTGGGGCAGCGTGACCGGTCGGATCTCCCCGCACCCCGGCGCACGGAGCCAGAAAGCGTGTGCATCGACCTGCACTGGCCTCACCTTGCCAGACCTCGCCAGTGAACGGATTCTTTCGAAGCGAGCCCGGCTCAGCCGTGTACGCCGGCCTGCGTCAGGAAGCGGGTTATGGTGCTCCTCCCAGGGATTCGATGTTCAGCGTGTTGGACGCTTGAATAGGAGACGACCTTCCCTGACTTGGATCGACGACCCGCTCGTCGCTCAGGGACTCGCACAGCCGCCCGCCAGTGCGGCCACGAGCATCCGCGCGGCGGAGATCGCGCGACCCCTCCGGCGTCGCAGGCCGAAAACCCGGGCGCCGCAAATCCAACGTCCGAGAACGGGCTCTGTAGAACAGCCCGCCACACGCCAAGTCATATCCCGGCGCGAGAAGGCTGTACAGCCAAGCGAGCGATCTCGACTTCCGCTCGTCACTCATGGCCAATTCCATCGATGGTTTCTAGGGCCGCGCGAACCGGCCGCGAGGAATGCGGTCCCGAAGAACAACTCGGTCCAGGAGAGATCGGCCAGTTCTTCCTGCATGGCTGTGCGAATCGCCTCCCACGGACGGCGCATGATCCACTCATCTATGGACGCGAAAGGCCGCATAATTGCGGTCCCGAGCCGCGCTAGCCATCGAGGCGTGTTGGCGGGGACCTTGAGATCAAGCACGACCCAGCGTCCGCCTCCGGACAGGGCCGCGGCGCCCGGGGCGATGACCTCTGCGCACTCGGGCACCTGCGACAGGGCGTACGTGGACAGGATCGCGTCGACCTCGGTGGGGAAGTCGAAGTCAGCCGCGTCGGCTTGCACGAGGCTGATATTGCTCCAGCCGTTCGTCTCTATCCGATCCTGGGACTGGGCGAGCATCGCGTCGGTCAGATCGACGCCGACGATCCGCCCGTGGGGACCGATCACGTCCTCGATCAACGGGAAGTTCAGACCTGTGCCGCATGCGATGTCGACCACGCTGTCACCCGGGCGAAGGCCGAGTGCTTGTACGGCCCGGAGGCGTTGTGCCCGCTGGGGGTAGCCGGGCGCGGGGTAGAGCCGGGAGGTGACGTCGTAGTGCTTCGCCTTCTTCCGGTATGTCTCGATCAGGTGCTCTCGCGTCCGGTCGATCTGGCTCACGGGATGCTCCTCGATCCCGGTCGTGTCGCGATAGAACCGCGCGCCACCCTCCATCTAGAACCCGAGCCGTCCGGCGTCGCGGACTCGACCGCAGCCTTGATTGCCGCCATCTCGCGATCGCTGACGCGCTGGATCCTGGCTTTGAGAATGCTTCCGGGGATCGCACGCATGATGCCCCCGAGGTCGACCTCGATCCACATCTGGGCCTCCGTCTGTCTATGGTCCATCGGCTCTAGCTCCATTCCCCATCGCGCCGCGGAAGTGCCCATCGGCCCGGCGAACGCCACGTAGCCGGGAGGCTCGAAAGCGGCCACCTGCTGGCTCCGGTGGCGACTCGACCACAGAATCCCCTTCGCCCGCTGGTCCAGCCGCGATCCGGGCTGAAGCGGAGCCCCTCCGCGAACCCGACATTCGAGAACCGTTGGCGCCCACTCCGGCCAGCGTCCGACGTCACAGACATACGCCCATACCTCTGGAACGCCGCGCGCGATTGTTATGCCGCTTTCGGTCCTGATCGCCATCACGTGTCCTTGTTGACAACTTCCGGTTGAGTCGGGTCGCGCGCGACGCTGCGTCCCGACTGAGACGCCTGCAAATGCTCTCGAGGCGACGCCCTCTCAGCCGCGCACGGCGGGCGACTAGCTATCTGCGCGCAGCAGCCCCTCTACTGGCCTCAGCACGGTGGGTAGAGACAGGTCGTGGTGGTCGTGGTTGTGGTGGTCGTGGTCATCGTCGTTGTCGGCGTCGTCGCGCTGCCGCTGGTGGCGCCTGCTTTTTCGACGTGCCAGGTGCCGCCGAAGCTGCGCAGACCCTCGCCTGTGGCGGCATCCCGATGCGTGTCGCTCGCGAATGTGTAGAGAGGATGGCCGGCGAGCGTGACCTGGAAGAACCCGTCGCGGTGCCAGACGCCGAGCCTGCCGTTGATCCCCGGTGCCTTGGTGAGCGCCTTCGCCGAGGCGACCTTGAGCGGAGGCCAGAATCTGAAGCAGCCGTTGGCCTTCGTGCACTGCGGGTGATGCATGCTGTCTCCACTCAGCGCATACAGCGCAAATCCGCGCGCGTTCGCGATGACGTTCTCATGCATGCTCACGCCTTTGGTGTTCGTGACCTGGGCGCTCTTCGCGATGTTGAGCGTGAACGTCTTCGCGACGGCGACCGCGACCATTGCAGCGGTTGCGGGGCCAGCGATCGCGACGATCAAGGCGATGATCGGCCGACGCAACCTAACGCGAGATCGTCGGAGTTGGCGGGGCATCTGTCTCCCTCCAGTCGTGGTTACTTGCCTGGAAGGACGTCGGCTGGGTCAATTGCCTTCCCGGCGGCGCGAAAACTTTGCCGATCACGTCACGGTTAGCGTTCCTTGCATTCCGGCCATGCGATGGCCCGGGACGCTGCAGAAGAATGTGTACTTTCCGGGCTTGAGGTTTACGGTCAGCGTCTTGGTGGCGCCCTGAAACGTTGGCGTCGCAGCGATCGTCTTGCCACTCGTGCCCTGCTGGATCGTGAAGTTGTGCGCGACCGGCGACATGTTGGTGAAGTGGATCGTGATCTTGCCCGCCTTGGCGGCAAGCGAGGTCTTGGTGAACATCAGCTGACCGCTCGGATTGGCCGCGATCATTAGCGCTCCTCCCGCTCCACCAGAAGAAACAGAGGAAGAGGATGCAGAAGTTGTTGGCGCTGCCGCAGCGCTGGAGGTCGTGGGGGTACTGGCAGCGGATGAGGATGCGCTGCTGCTGGATCCTCCACAGGCGGCGATACCAAGTGCGAGCACCGCGGTGCCGAGTACAAGAGTGGGAAGCTTGAGCATTCGAGAAATCTCCTTTGGTTGATCGCACGGTTCCTGCGGCGAACGCTTCGATCACTAGGACGCCTCATCGGCCCCATCGTTCCCGAGCGCCGTTCACGCTTTGAAGCTGGCGCGTCCGCCGCGACGGCCCGCGGCCCTGGGGAGATCATCGACGAGACGTTCGTTTAAGATCCGCCGAGCTGTTCACTTCCGTCAACTGGACGGCGAGCGCCGTGGCGGTCTAGCGCGAAGCTCACCGGAAGGGACCGCGGCGCAAGGTCAGACCGACCGCGAGAAGCAGCAAACCAGCTAGCGAGCTTGTGACCAGGTTCACCCCAGTCATCGGCAGCGCCGGGCCCCCGGTCGACGGAGCCTTGGTGGCCGACGATGGCGCCGAGCCCCCATTCGGCTTGGCGGTGGTTGCGCTGGAGGCCGGGTTCGGCGAACTGGACTTGGCGGCGGTCGAACCCGGCTTTGGCGAGCTGGACTTGGCGGGCGTCGAGCCCGGCTTTGGCGCAGCCGATGTCGTCGCGGCGAGCACCACGATCGTGCCGTGCATGAACGGATGAATCTTGCAGAAGTACGTGTACGAGCCGGCCTGCGTGAAGGTGTGCGAGCCGCTGGCCCCCTTCCGCAGTGTCCCGGTATCAAAGCTCCCATTGGTGGCCGTCGCGGTGTGAGAGCTGGGGCCATTGTTTGTCCACGTGATGGTGTCACCGGCGTGCACGGTGATCGTGCCCGGCGAGAACATGAAATCGGCGATCGTAACTCCCGGATCGCCGGCCAAATCGGCAGTCCGAGCAAGGCGCAGGGCATCGGGGGGCTGGACCGTCACGCCGAGATCGCCGGCTGCACCCTTCACGCCCCCAGCATGGCGGCCGGCAGCATGTTGCGTCGCGACGCCCGGATTGCCTGTGGCACGTTCCCGAGCGCGGCGTGCAGCATGGGCATCGTTTTCCGCGACACCGAGATCGCCGGATACCGACGCGATCTCCCGAATGTGGGGGCGGACATCAGCAGGTCTCGGTCCGATCGGCCCACGGTTAGTAGACGCTGGATTCGGTCGCCGAGGAAGCGAGAGATCGCGGGGCACGCCGGGAGAGATGCCAGGAGGCGCGCCGCGGGAGATCTGGCGAGGGCGCGCGCGATCAGCGGCTCGCCCGGGGCGGACGGTCAGCGCGAGTGCGCCCAGCCGGATCGTCGAGCCGACGGCGACCCGGACAGCCACATGCTGCACTCCCGGTGAGGCGAACTCGACGGTAGTTGCAGCGCTCGCTCGCGTGTCGAGGGAGTCGCCCGGCCGGCTGCTCAGCTCCCATCGGTAATCGTTCGCCGTCGCGGGAGGGTTGAGCACGGCCAGTCGCACAAGCTGACCTGCGAGTGGGCGGGCCGGCACCGCTTGCAGCCGGATCGTCAGCTCAGGCCCGCTTGCATGGCTGGCTGCCGAACGACCCAAAGTCGGGGATACCAGAGAGACTGACCGGCGGACCACTTCGATGCTGCTCCCATGCCCGCGTCGGGGGCGTGGAGCTTCGAGGCCATGGACCGAGACTGGGATCACGACCGCGGACAACGCAGCGCCTAACTGCCAGCGATTCGCAACAGAACGCACTAAAGACCCATGACGCCGGCTACACAGCAGACCTTCCCGAAGGCACGCGGTGGACAGTGCTCACGCTGCAGCAACGACGCCGCCCAGTGCAGGCGCCCCTCCCGCGATGGCCGACCCCTCTCGTGGTCGACCTACCCGACGCCCGTCACACCACCTCTACCGACGCGACCGCCGCAGGAGCCGCACGTACCCAATCCGTGAAACAAACCCGCCGCGAAACGCTCGCATTTCGCGCCACGAGCTGAGCCGCCTCGGTTTCGGCGGAGCGACCTCCCTGGCCGGTGGCACACGCGGGAGTCGACGAGGGACACGTCCGTCTGCGGGAGCAGCTCGTCATGCCTGCTGGGGTGTTCGCAGCTGTTCTTAGCGGCCGGCCCTTCTTGGGTCGTTGAACAGAGCCTCGGAGTGTGGCTCGTCTCGCCGGCTGTCAAGCAGAAGAGAGCTCCCCCGGCCTGCGGCCGGCGGTAAGGCGCGAGTCCGGTTCTTCTGCTTGACAGCCGTCTTCGCCTTCGCCGTCTCCTCGGTCATGTTCAACGACCAAGTAGGTTTTCGATGAGGGGAACGGCACAGCACCCGGGCGGGCGTCGCCTGATTCAGCCCGCCGGGCTTCGGGGCTCGCGGGAATCCGCGCGCGGGAGCAGCAGATTGCGGCCTTCTACGCGCGCCACTGCCGTCGCCTGGAGCGCGTTGTGGCCTACGACCTCGGCGCCAGCAAGGCTGAACTGGTCGAGGACGCCTGTCAGAGGGCCTGGGTGGTGCTCCTGCGCCGCGCGGAGGTGCCCCTCGACGGCCTCGGCTTCTCGTGGTTGTGCAAGGTCGCTCGCACCACTGGACGGCGGACCGCGGTTAGCCGCGAGATCCCGGGCGGCGGGTTCCTCCCGGCCGGAGACGATCGCGAGCGTCCCGGCGAGATCCCAGAGCCGCCCGGCCACGCCTCGGACCCACTCGAGCGGGTGCTCGAGCGAGAGCGCTACCGCGAACAGCGCAAGCAACTCGCGCAGCTCACCGCTCGCCAGCGCAGGTTCCTCGCGCTCCAGGCGCTCGGGCTCAGCTACAACGACATCGCCAAGCGAGAGCAGGTCAGCGTTCGCACCGTCGACCGCCAAATCCTCCGCGGCGCTCGCAAACTGCGACGACTTCGCTGACCACGGCTGGCCCCCGATGGGACGCGCCAGCCAGTAGTGCGCTGGCGGCGAAACCACGACACTCGCCGCTCTGACCGAGCATGATCCTACGTCGACGCGGGACTGAGGCTCGCGGGTTCGAGATTTTTGTCCGCTCCAAAGAAATACCTGTAAACCGTCGTTTGGTCGAGACACGGTTCAACGGTTCACGGTTCTGGGTGCGGGCGAAGGTCGCGGCCCACCTTTGGGATCGATCATCCGCTAATCCTTCTCATGGGTACGCTCGGAGCATGGCGAGGACGCCTTCAAGCCGAGAGGAGGCGCTGCGGGCTGGCTACGGCGATCTCTTGGCGCAGATCAAGTCGTGCCTGTTCGCGGCTCGCGCTCGGGCGGTGGTGACCGCTAACGCTGCACGGCTTCGGCGCGGCGGTGAGCCAGATCTTTGTCTTCCAGCCAGTTGGCACGGGCCCGTCGCAGCCGGCCAATCATCAGCTTCGTGTGATGACCGCTCACGTGATCGTGCCGCACCATGGGCGCGATCTTGATTCGGTGTGTTGCAGGGCTCCCTTCGGGGATCGCGCGGTCGCTACGGGTCGGCGGCGTGCTCGGTGCCGGGCAGAGCGCCGATCTGGCCGGCGGGGGGAGGTCGGACTAATGAGGCGTGGCCCACTGGCCGGCAACTATCCCGCGTCGGCGGCGATGGTGATGCTCGCGCTGATCCCTTACCTGGCGCTGTCAGCGGCGCTTGCGCCGATCACGCCGCTGATCGCGGGCCAGCTTCATATGAGCCTGCAGGCAATGAGCCTCGCGTTAGGGATGGCCAACGCCGCCTACGCGGTCGGCACGGTGCTAGCTGTGCTGTTCGCCCAGCTGCTGCCCCAGCGGCGGATGATGGTCCTCTACGCCGCAGTGTTGGTGACTGCCTCGGTGCTTGCGGCCGCGGCGAGCGCCCCGTGGATGTTCATCGCCGGTCACGTGCTGCAGGGGCTGTGCACGAGCCTGCTGTTGATCGCGGCGCTGCCGCCGCTGGTGGTCGGCCAGGCGCCGTCGAAGCTGCGCCCGACGGCGATGGTCCTGAACTTCGTGATCTTCGGTGCCGTCGCGCTCGGCCCGTTGATCGGCGGGGTTCAGGCTTCTGCGCACGCTTGGCGGCCGCTGTTCTGGATCATCGCCGGCATCGCCTCCGGGGCGCTGATGTTGGCCCTCTGGACCTTCGAGGACACCCCGCCGGCTGATCCGGGTGCGCCCCGGGACATCCTGGCTGTCGCGCTGGCCGCGAGCGGCTGCGCGGCCGCTTTCTACGGCGCCTCGGAGCTGCTCACCCACCCGTTCTTGGGTGCGTCGACGTTCGTGCCGCTCGTCGGCGGGCTTGGGCTGATCGTGGCGCTGCTCGTCTACCAGTACCAGGCCAAGAATCCGCTGCTGACGATCCGCGGCCTGGTTAGCACGATTCCGGTGGCCGGGATCATCGTCGCGATGTGCGCGGCGGCCACGTCGGTCTCGGCGATCGCGCTGACCTCGATCGTGCTGCAGCACCGCGTCACGCCCTTGCACCTGGGGCTGTACCTGCTGCCCGAGGTCGCCGGAGCGGCGCTCACCGCGGTCCTGCTCGGAGTCGTGTTGCGCACGCGCGGGATCCACTACCTCGTGCTCGGCGGGATGATCGCCCTCGGCGCCGGGATCCTGGTGATCAGCCGTCTCATCCCGCCCACCGAGACGCTCACACTGATCGGTTCGGGGCTGATCGGCGTTGGCGTCGGAGGCTCGGTCGCTCCAGCGCTGTTCGTCACCGGCTTCTCGGTAGCGGCGTCCAACCTGCAGCGCGTGTTCGCGATCGTCGAGCTGTTGCGCGGGGTGGCAGCGTTCATGATCGCGCCGATCCTGGTGCACTTCGCGGCGACGGTCGGTGGCAGGGGGATTACGGGGACGAGCACTGCCATGTGGATCTGCTTCGGGATTGCAATCGGCGGCGCGGCGCTCGGCGTCTGTCTGTACCTGCTCGGCGGCGTGCGCCCCGAGGCCCCGGCGATCGACCGGTGGTTCGCCAGCCAGGCTCCAGACGCGGCGGGGCCGCCGCAGGCGGCGCTCAAGTCCCCGCCGTTGCTCGCCCGCATCCGCAAGCGCTATAGCGAGCGACCTCTGCGCGAGCCGGGCGTTGCCACCTCGGCCGACCATGACGGGCGGCTCGCCGCGTCCCTCCGTCGCGAGAGCGGAGCCGTAACGCCGGGAGGAACCGGGCCCGTGCTGTTCGCCTACGACGGCTCCGAACTATCCACGCTCGCGATACACGAGGCCCGTCAGCAACTGGCCCCGGGGCGGGACGCGCTTGTCCTCACGGTCTGGGAGCCGTTCAACGTCGGGTTTCTCCCGGCTGACGAGATCAAATTCGACGCCGCAGACGCCTACGAGGTTCGCCGCGCGGCCGAGCGAATGGCCGCACACGGAGCCTCGCTGGCCAATGCGGCGGGGTTCCGGGCGCAGGGCATAACCACTCGGGCGACGCCCACCTGGAAGGGGGTCGTTGACGTCGCCGACGATCGCGACGCAAGCCTCATCGTTCTCGGCTCCCACGGTCGCACCCGACTCGCTTCCGTCGTCCGCGGAAGCGTCGCCAGTGGCGTCGCGGACCATTCGCAACGGTCGGTGTTGATCGTGCATCGAAAGAGCGCCGGCCGAGCGGCTAACAGCGCCGCCGTACCGAGCAGAGGCACCCGGTGAGCCAACCGTCCCCTTGCCACGGATTCGTCCTCGGCCCACTGCGCTGGTTCGTCCTGATCGAGCTAAGGATCGACGACTTCAAGCCCGAGTCCCGGCAAGATGAGCTTCTACCTCGGCGCGGTCCATGAGCTGAGTGCGCCAGTGCGGCGATAAGCCGACGATCCGATTGATGCTTTGACCGCGCTCGTCCGGCACCGACCGAACCGGCGCCACCGCGAGGGGATGAGGCGGGCGAGTGCCCTTCCCCCGGGAGGCGCCAGTCTTACGCCACCACATCCCGACGCGTGAGCACAACGTAGGGCAGTGGCAGTTCCAGCGCCGCAGCGATTACGAGTGCTGACGCCCATCTGACGCCCATTTGCCGCGATCTCGTTCTAAGTTGATCTCCCATGGCTATGGGCTTTCCGGCGTCTGATTCACAGCTTTGCGGGCGTTTTGTTCCCACGCGTTCGCCATCGTTCTATTCCGTTTTCCGCGCCGAAAAGGCTTCCCAAGCCGAAGGTCTGAAGTGCACAGTCGCTCGGTCCTCCAGCCACTCGGTCGTCGGCCGGTAGCGCCAGATCCACGAATGCTGGCCGTGCAGAGGATCGGCCAGCCGCTCTGCCTGACCCGGGCGGTGACTACCGGGCAGACTGCTGCGCGGCGCGATCGTCGACTTCGCGCAGCACGGCAGCTAGCTCGACTTCCCTATTCACGGTGGGCTGAGTGGCCGAGGAGTTCGCCGGTCGCGGCGTCGAAGGCGCCAGACGGGCGCGCAGCCGCGGCGTGGCTTGACACTCGTGCAGCGGGTCGGATAGGTTCGGCATGTTCGGGGACTCCGTAACCCTGACAAACCGGGGAAAGCTGCAATGCCCATTCCTAAAGGGTTCGTGCGTCTCGAGGGTAGCGAGATGGCCCAGGCGCGGGACGCGAGGATGGTCCGCTCTGCCGAGTTGACGGATGGCCTGTCGGTCACGATCCATGTCCGGCGCCGCCCTGACGGGCCGCCGGTTCCCGACCTTGACTACTGGGCAAGGACGCCGCTCAACGAGCGCACGTACGTCAGTAGGGAAGAGTTCGCCGGGCTTTACGGCGCATCGCCGGAAGATCTCGACACGATCGCCGCGTTCGCCCACAGCCACGGCCTGACGGTCACCGAGGCGAGCGCCGCTCGCCGAACTGTGCTGGTTTCGGGCACGGTCGCGCAGATGAACGAGGCGTTCGGGGTGACGCTCGCGTACTTCGAGTCGCCGAGCGAGACTTACAGGGGCATTCGCGGCTTCGTGCATGTGCCCAGGGAGCTCGAACCGCTGGTCGAGAGCGTGCTCGGCCTCGACAACCGGCGGATAGCCGAGCACCACGCCAGCATGAGCGGCCTTGATCCCGCCGGCCAGCTCGCGGGCGCTGGTCCTGCTGGAGCGTCGCCGCTGACCCCGGTGCAGGTGGCCGGGCTCTACAACTTCCCGACCACCAGCGCAGCGGGCCAGACGATCGGGATCATCGAGCTGGGAGGCGGATATGCACTGAGCGACATCCAGGCGTTCTTTGCCGGGCTCGGTTTGACCACGCCGACACTGACCAACGTGGGCGTGGACGGAGCCACCAACTCTCCGGCCGGCAGTGTCACCAACGTCACTGGCGCCGATCCCGACTTCGAGGTCGTGCTCGACATCGACGTGGCCGGCGCGATCGCTCAGGGCGCGGCCATCGCCGTCTACTTCGCGCCAAACACCGAGCAGGGCTTTGCCGACGCCGTCAAGACCGCGGCGCAGGACACCACCAACGCCCCGTCGGTGCTGTCGATCAGCTGGTCGGGATCCGAGGACGGGTGGTCGTCGTCCGGCCGCACCTCGATGGGCAACGCCCTGCGAGATGCCGCGGCGCTCGGGGTCGCCGTGTTCCTCGACGCTGGCGACTGGGGATCCGACGGCAAGGTCGGGGACGGCAAGGCGCATGTCCTGTATCCAACCTCGGACCCCGGGGTGATCGGATGTGGAGGCACGTTCATCGCGAACGTGTCGGGGTCGAGCTTCACCGAGGGCACCTGGAACGACGGCGGCGGCGCGACCGGCGGCGGCGTCAGCGACATCTTTGGCCTGCCTGCCTGGCAGGATGGCATCGGGGTACCGAAGTCGGCCAACGACAACACGACGGTCGGTCGCGGCGTTCCCGACGTAGCCGGCAATGCCAGTCCTTTCAGCGGATATACGCTGACGTTGTACGGCAAGCAGACGACCAACCTGACGATCACCAGCGGCCCCGGCGCGGGCAACACGGTGGGTACGATCGGCGGCACGAGCGCCGTCGCGCCGCTCTATGCGGGGCTGCTGGCGGTGATCGAGGCCCAGATTGGCGAGCCGCTCGGATTCCTCACGCCGGTGCTCTACAGCCTGGCGGGAAGCTCGGTGTTCACCGACATCAACGACGGAGCCAACAACCAGTGGTCGGGTGAAGCGAAGCCGGCGCCGTCTTACACCTGTGGGCCTGGCTGGGACGCCTGCACGGGCCTCGGCCGGATTAACGGCACTGCGCTTTTGAACGAGTTGAAGCGAATCTTTGCCAAGGGCGTCAGGTTCCTGATCGACGACGCCACGTTCGGCCAGGACGAGGTCGAGGTGCAGCTGCCCGGGATCGCCACCTTCTCTTCTGCGTATTGGGTCGCGGTCGACGGGTTTCGCCCGAGCGACCTGGGACTGAAGACGGGGAACCTTGGCAGCCCTCCGGTCGCCTCGATCCCGACCATCTCGGCGAGCTTCGACTCTTCGCTGACCCCACTCGAGACGATCGCGCTGGAGAACGCGCTTTCGGCGGGCTCGTTCACGGCACCAGTGGTGCCCCAAGATCCGAGCCTGCCAAACGTCCCGCAGCGGTTCCTGTTCCCGTTCAGCGTCGCCTTCACCGGTGACGAAGGCTTTGTGGCGATGCGCAACGCGACTCCTCCGATCACCTCCACGCTCGTCACGCTGTCGACGTCGCTGACGGCGGCCGGGAGCACCGTCGGCAACTCAGCACAGATCGAGCTGACCACCGGTGAGAACCCGCGCTTTGAGGACATCGATCCGCAGCATCCCGCCCAGGCGAGCTGGCTGAGCTTCGACCTGCGGTTCTTCAAGATGAAGGTCCCCCCCGGCCACACCGCGAGCCGCTTTGGCGCGAGCATCAGCGGCCCGGGCGACGCGCCCAGCTTCATCGCCACCGCGATCGCAAACCTGACCGCCAAAAGCACCGGCAGCGACACGTTCGCCGACCTCGCCCAGGACGAGGACGCATCCGCGCTGGAGTTCCAGCAGACCGACTCGCACGGCAACGCCGTGTTCAACTTCGCGGTCGCGCGGGTTCGCCTGCTGGGAAAGTCGCAGGCCACGGCGAAGAACGTGCGGGTCTTCTTCCGCCTGTTCCAGGCGCAGAGCACCAACAGCGACTTCAACACTGCGACCACTTACCGCTTCGCGTCCGACGGCCAGACCTACGGTCACCGAGCGCCGCAGCTCGGGGTGCAGAACGACCAGAACGGCAATCCGGAATACGTCACGATCCCCTGCTTCGCGTCACCGCGGATCAACCTGAACGGCCCCGCGGACATGGGCCAACAGGACGATGCCCCCAACGCGCACGACATCGACACCAGCCCCGGCGTCGAGGTTGATGGCTACTACGGCTGCTGGCTGGATGTGAACCAGCCAGACCAGAAGTTCCTGCCTCTCAGCCCACCGGCCGGAAACTTCGACGGGCCGTGGACCAACATCACGCTTCACTCGATTCAGGAGGCAATCGTCGCCGCGCCGCATCAGTGTCTGATCGCCGAGATCCGCTTCGACGATGCGCCGATCCCGACGGGCGCGACCTCGGCCACGTCCGACAAGCTGGCGCAGCGCAACATTGCCTGGGTCGACGGGCCGAATCCGGGAGCGGCGGAGTCGCGGGTGACGCCTCACCCGATACAGGTCCGGCCGACCCCGCTCACGGCCTCCAATCCCGACGAGCTGATGATCTTCTGGGGTGCCACGCCACCCACCAGCGAAGCGCAGCTGTACCTGCCGGCATTCAGGGCAGCCGAGATCCTCGAGCTCGCCGATCAGCGCTACAGCAGTCATCGGCTCCAGCTGGGGGAGGAGAACACCGTGGCGTGTCCTACTGACGGCGTGACGTTCGTGCCCCTGCCCAGGGCACAGCCGCTGCCGCCGGCCTGCTGTCGATCGAGCTGCCGACGGGCGTCCGCAAGGGGGACGCGTACACGATCATGGTCCGCCAGCTCACCGATGCGGTGGGCACGCCTCCCAGCGCTCCACCGCCGCCGCAGCTCGAGCCGGGCGCCAGGAGCGAGTCGGCGGCGCCGGCGAGCAGGTTGATCAACTGGCGTCGAGTTCTCGGCGCCTTCCAGTTCACGATCTCGATCAAGACCAAAGAGGAGCTTCTGCTGCCCGAGGAGCGGCTGCTGGCGGTGGCGCGCTGGATGCTGTTGGTGATGCCGCCGCACAAGCGCTGGCACCCGGTCCTCGAGCGCTACATCGACCAGCTCGCCGGACGGGTGCGCGGATTTGGCGGCAATCCCGCGGGAATTTCGCCATCACCGACAGGGCAGGTACCCGTTCCCCGTCCCCATCCGCGACCCCCCGATCAGCGGGCGGAGGTCACCGGCAAGATCGACGGGATCGTCTACGACCACTTCGGGGACTTCGAGGGCTTCGTTCTCGAGACGGAGTCCGGCCACCAGCGTCGCTTCGAGAGCCGCGAGCGAGCAATCCTCAAGCTCGTGCACCGTGCGTGGGCGCAGCGAACCCGCGTGACCGTGGTCGAGCAACCGCGCCACCCTCACACCCCCTGCTCGGTGATACTGCGCGCCGGCGGCGGTTACGCAGGCGATCCACGCTGGCGTCACCGGCGCTGAAGCGTCGGCTACGACGATCCCCCCGGCGCCGAATCGAACAGCAGTCAACCAGCCTGTCGAGTGGTGTGGGCGCGAAAAGGCGCGCACAGACCAACGCCGGGAACGCCAGCGTAGACGTCACGATCAATGCAAGGCGGACAACCGCGACCCCCTGCCTCGAGCGCGGGCCGGCCCGCGACCACCGCGGCCGCTGGGGATGCCCCGGGGCGCCCGCATGCATTGCCTACGCGGCCTCGGGCATTCCTGCCCCGACCCACGTAACGGCAGATTCCACATGGTCCAACTCACCGGCGGGCTCTCCCGCGACCCGTAACTTCGCTCCACCGCCGATACCAACGCGCATCTGGCGCCACGGCGTCTCAACACTCTGGCCCAATAGTGGCCCAGACGGTCGCGAGAGCGGTCCCCGCCACTAGTGATGGGCCGCGCTCCGAACCCCTCCAAACTCGCGCGGGTTGCAGAGGAATCGTCTCCTTCCGTCGTCGGTCGTTGTAGGTTGCGGCGTTGCTTTGCACGCAGGAGGTCGCGGGCGTTGCTTCCACCAAGGCACAAGGTCGAACCCCGCTCTTCTCGCCCTGCCGGAGCTGCTTGCTCGCGCGCCGGGACGATCACGGGCGACTGCGTCCAGCCGACAACTCGCCGGGGACTCCGCCCAGACCTAGTGGCATGCTGATACGGGCGCTGAGGCCCATCTGACGCCCACTTGCCGGGATCTCGCCCCTGAGCCGATTTCCCGCAGCTATGGGGATCTGAACTCAGAACCTCGTGCCGTGCAGGGAATTGTCCTCATCTGTCCGCGCGCGTCTTCAGCCATCCTGCCGCTCTCGCGGCCTGTCACGCCGGAGGTCTTGGCTTCTCTGAATGTTGCCTTACAAGCAGGAGGTCACTGGTTCGAGCCCAGTACCGCCCATGAGCCGGATCGCACGCAGCACGCGGCGTTCTCGGGTAGCGCGCAGGGCGGGTCTATGTGCTGACCGCGAGCGGATGGAAGCGCTGTGGAAGCGTTTGAGGGCACAACGATGCACCAGGCGGTCATCTCGTCGCCTTCGGCGATCGCAACATGGCCGCCGTCGGGGTGAACGAGGCCTTGATTTCCGAAACCGATCCCAGCGAGTTCCCTAGCCCCGTAGATCCTCCACTGTCAACCTCGCATCTTCTTGCTCGATGCGTGCGCCGCCCCGGCTACGGGGACCACCTCGAAGCGACGGTCGATCCCGACATCCGCGTTCGGCAGCAACACGTCGGCGCACCTTCCCGGATTCGAAGACGCGGTGGCCTGGGTAGGCACCTTGGAGCCCGGGACCGCCCCACACTGGCATGTCTCGTTCGCCGTCGCTGATCGCGACGCCACCAGAGCCACCGCTGAGCGACTCGGAGCGGAGATCATCTCGACCGAGGACACGCAGTGGACGCGCACCGTGCTGGCGCCCGATCCTCAGGGCGCACTCTTCACCGCCAGTCGAGGCGGCCGTACGAGGACGAACTCGCCGGGATCGCCGGCGAGCTCGTCCGCGAACGCCCGGCGGCTACCGGCCGGCGAAGCCCGGGCCGCCGTTGAGTATGTGGAAGTGCTGGAAGGAGACCTTCAGGTCGCTGTTGGTGGCGGGTCCGTTCCACGCGAACAGCCCCACCTTGAGGTTGCTGAGACTCGCCCCGACGTTGTAGATCGGGGTGAAGTGAACGCCGTCGGTGGAGTAGTAGGTGGTGTACCGCGCGCCGACCTTGTCCATCGCCAGCCACACCGTGTTCGAGGTCAGCAGGCCGGCGGTGGGGATCGTGGTGAGTACCTGCGTGATCTGCTGGCCGGAGATGTTCTGGTTGTCAGAGGTCGTCTCCGCCAGCTCCGCCACGCCGTTTGAGTACTCCCAGTCGATCTTCAGCCAGTTCGCGTCGTCCTGATAGGCGATCAGCCCTCCCTGCTGGTTGGCGACGTGGGGGGCGGTGCTGAAGGTGAGCTTGGACACCATCGCCCAGTTGCCCAGCGCCGGCTGGAGGAGGATGTTGCGCGCGGGCGGGTTGGTCCCGCTGAGGTCTCCCTGCTCGGGGGTGATCGTCAGGGCGCCGCCCGACACCTGCTCGTTGGCCGCATCCTGGCGAATCCACGTCCACTGGGGTCCGACGTTCGTGCCGCTGAAATCGTCGCTGCGCGCGCGGTGCGCGAAGTAGACCTTGTAGGTCTGTGTGATCCCGTCGGGGCCCGTGACGGTGACCGTCGCCTGGCCCGGAACGCCGCTCGCCTGCGTCACGTTGACCGTCGCGGACGGGTCGGGCGTGTGCGCGGTGACCCGTGGAGTCGATGCGCGGTCGGGCACGATCGAGTCATAGCTGAACGTGTCAGGCTGGAACCCTCTGATGCGCCGGCCGTCGATGCTGAGCCGGTTGAGCTCGGACAGGACCCTGACCACGAACTGCGTCGAACGGGTGACACCCCGGTACGTCAGCCTGGCGGTGACCGTCGCTACCCCGTTACGGAGCGTCCGGATCGTGTCGCCGGGCCCGACTGCGACCACCCCCGGATGGTCGCTGGAGAACGTGAACCGCATTCCCGCCGGGAACGGCTTGCTCTGGGCGGGCTCGATGAACCCGTACAGCGACTCGTCATTCATCGACACGGTCAGGTGCGGAATCACCGTCGCGTTCTCGGGATACATCACGCGCGACTGGATGCCGCGCTGGGCGTCGCCGAGCATTGTCGGCTGCGCCGTCAGCACCGACGGGACCGGGGTCAGGCTGCCGCGGACGGTCACGTCGCGCTGGGCGAGGATGTCGCCGTCGGCCGCCGAGCTCGCGATCTCGACGCCGTAGCGGCCGTCGTACACCTCGTAGCGGTTGGCGCTCTGGTTGAAGAACGCCAGGTTCGGCACCGACACGGTCAGCGTGACCGTCTTCGTCTGGCCGGGATTCAGCTCGACCTGCTGGAAGCCCTCCAGCCGCTTGATCGGCAGCTGCATCGACGCCGGCGCGTCGGGAGTGCTGATGTACAGCTGCATCAGGTCCTTGCCGGCGACCGAGCCGGTGTTGGTCACATCGACCCTGACACGGAAGGTGCCGTTCGCGCTCAGGTGTGTCCGATCGACCGTCAGGTTCGACGTCTTGAAGCTCGTGTAGCTCAGGCCGTACCCGAACGGGAACGACTGGGGGCCGCGGTAGTACATGTACGTGCGGCCCATGCTGGTGGAGCTCGGGCGGATGCTGTAGTCGTCGAGCGCCGGCAGGTCACTGGTGTTCTCGTACCAGGTGAACGGCAGGTGGCCGCTCGGGTTGTAGTCGCCGAGCACCACGTCGGCGAGCGCGTCGCCCTTACGCTGGCCGTTGTACGAGGTCCACAGCAGCGACGGGACGTTGTCGCGGAAGCTGTCGACGTCGACCTGCCCGATCGACTCGATCACCGCGGCGGTGTTCGGGTTCTTCGCCGCCACGTCGTTGATGAGGTCGGCCTGCGCGCCGGGAAGCGCCATGGTGGTGCGGTCCACGAACTCGTTCGCGGTGCTGTCGTCGGTGCCGACGTACACGAGCACGTCGTCGTAGTTGGCGGCGGCGTTGACCGCGTTCTGGTCGATTGTGGTCAGTTGCGAGGCGTTCGTCGGAGCGCCCGTGAACCCGTTGTAGAAGTCCACGGTGGCGCTCGGATCGATCGCCTGGATCGCGTGCTTGAGCCCCTGGTAGGGGGTCACCTCGTTGGCGTTGCCCGGCGCGCCCTGGTCGCTCGAGTAGCCGCCGAGGTACATCGCGCCCGCCGCGGCGCCGGTGGAGCCGACTTCCCCCCTGGGCGTGGGGTTGGCCAGGTAGCCGATCACCGCGACCTTGAACGGGCCGCTGCTCGGGACATGGATGGGCAGCGCCGTGCCGGTGGTGCCGTTCTTGAGCGTCGTCTTCGCGTTCTTGAGCAGCACGAATCCGCGGTCGGCGACCTGCCGGGCGAGCTGCAGACGGGCCGGCGTCTCGGTGACGGCGTTGTTGGCATCGGAGTTTGTCCAGGTGCCGGGCGGGAGCTGCGCGCGAGCCGCCTTCACCCACGGCTCGTTGGCGACGTTGTCGAACTCGCCAAGTTGCATGCGCGCGGCGAACAGCCGCACCAGCGATGTATCCATGTCGCCCGAGTTGAACGTGTCCGTCTGGGTCGGGATCGCCTCACCGGCGGCGGCTGGCAGCGTGTTGCCGTAGCTGAAGTTGTCGGCGTAGCCGGCGTTGCAGTTCAGATCCTCGCCGGCCGCGTTCGCGAACGCGCGCGCCTCGTTGACATTGAGCGGGCGGCTGTAGCCCGGCGGCTGCCAGTGGTGGCCGTTATAGATCTCGTACACCGAGTCGCAGTCGGAGGTGAAGTAGCCGCCGAACCCGAACGTCTGCCGCGCCAGCGTGTCGATCAGGTGGATGTTTGCCGGCGACGGGATGTTGTTGACCGAGTTGTAGGCCGACATGATCGAGCCCGGGTGGGACTGCTGGATGATTTGCTTGAACTGCGCCGTGTAGTACTCGCGCAGCGTCCGCTCGTCCATATTCGAGGTCCCGGTGAGGCGATCAGTGGGACCGCCGATCCGATCGCCCTCGGTGTTGTTGGCCGCGTAGTGCTTGATGGTCGCGATCGCCTTGAGATAACCGCCGCCCTGCGGCAGCAGGTTGCCGCTCTGGTCCTTGCCCTCCAGGCCGTCGACGTACTGCGAGGCCATATCCGCCGTCAGCAGCGGATCCTCCGAGAACGTCTCGTCGTTGCGGCCCCAGCGCGGATCCCGGCCGAGGTTGACGGTCGGCGAGTAGAAGTCGAGGTCCAGCGAATTGTTCGGCACCACCTCGCGCGCCTCGTCGGAGATCGCGGATGCCTCCTGGTACATGGTGTTCGGGTCCCACGAGGACCCAAGCGTGAGGCTGATCGGGTAAGAGGTCGTGTTGTCGAGCACTGTCGAGTTCCCCGACGGGGCCAACTGCAGCCTCGACACTCCGTGCAGCGCCTCGTTCCACCAACCGTAGGCGGACACGCCGGTCGGGATCGTCGACGAAGCGGGAATCGCGGGCGCCTGGCTCGAGTCCATCTGCGACGCCTTCTGGGTGAGCGTCATCCGCGACACAAGGTCCGCAGCACGCTCGGCCGGCGAGTACGACCGGTCCAGGTAGATCGGGGTGGGGTCCGCGCTACGTGGCTGTCCGGCGGAGGAGTCGACGATCGGAACTGCGATCAGGACGGCGAGGATGGATGCCGCCAGGAGCAGACGCAGACGCATGGGGACTCCCTTTCGAGATCGACGTGATCGCTGCCCGAGGGAGGCGGAGAGATTCCTCCGCGGTCGCCGCCGGCCGACAACATGCGCCATTCCTTGATGCGGAGCCCAGTACGCCCCTGACGCTGTCGGCGTGGATCATCTACCTCTACTCCCTGGACGGTGGCGCGGGCACTTTACGTCGCGCATTGGCAGAAGTCAAGCTTCAATAGCCGCTCGGCGTGGAGATATGTCAAGGGCCCGGCAAAATCAGCCGAAGGAATCCGCGCGCGACGGTAGATTCCGCATTTGTGAACGCCGAATGACGGAGCAGGCGAGCCTCGGCCCGCGGCAGATGAACCGCCTGCGGATCATCGAGGCGCTGTACCGGCACCCGCTGTCGAGCAGAGCTGACCTGGCGCGGCACACGCAGCTGTCACGGGCGACCGTATCGACGCTGGTCGAGGAGCTGGTGCGAGCGGGTCTGGTCGAGGAGCGCGCGGGCGCCGAGGCTGCCGGCGCGGGTGCCGAAGGCGGGGTGGGGCGACCGCCCGTACTGCTGTCGCTCGTCTCGGGTGCGGCATTCGCGGTCGGGCTCGACTTCGGCCACCAGCACATCCGCGTCGCGCTGTGCGATCTGTCAGGTGAGCCGGTCGTCGACGACTACTCGCCGGCGGAGGTGGACCACGCGCCGATCGAGAGCCTCGACTTGGCGCAGCGACTGGTGCATGAAGCGCTGCGCAGCGCCGGCGTCGCGCCAGACCGGCTGCTTGGCGTGGGCATGGGCCTCGCGGCTCCGATCAACAAGGCGAGCGGCAACCTCGAGGCGGACGGGATCCTCCCCGGCTGGCGCGGAATCCGCCCCGCCGCCGAGATGGAGGCCCGTCTGGGGATCCCGGTCGCGCTCGACAACGACGCGAACCTCGGGGCGCTCGGCGAGAAAGTGTTTGGCGCCGCCCGCGGTGTCGACGATCTGGTCTACATCCGCCTGTCCGCGGGGATCGGCGCCGGCCTGATCCTCGAGGGCCAGCCCTATCAAGGCTTTGTCGGCGTGGCGGGAGAGGTCGGTCATGTGCTGTCTGATCCACAGGGGCCGATCTGCCGCTGCGGCAATCGCGGCTGCCTGGAATCGGTCGCCAGCCCGGTCGCGGTCGCCGCCCTGCTCGAGCGCAGCCTCCGGCAACCCGTCACGGTTCCACGCCTGCTGGAGCTGGTCGCCCAGGGCGACCGCGGGGCACGGCGCGCGGTCGCGGAAGCCGGCGAGGCGGTCGGGCGAGCGGTGTCGATGCTCGTCAACGTCCTCAATCCCGAGCTCGTCGTCGTGGGCGGCGACCTCGCCCAGGCTGGCGACATCCTCCTGGCCCCGATCCCGGCCGCGATCGAGCGCCACAGCGTCGCGCCAGCCGCTGCCGCGGTGAGGGTGACAGCGGGTATGCTCGGACCCCGGGCCGAGGTGTTCGGCGCGGCCGCCCTGATCCTCGCGAAGTCGCCCCGGGCGCTGGTGGCGAGGCTGGGGGCGTAGCGAGGCCAACGCCGACGCACACGAGCCCGTCTCCTGCACGTCCGGTTCGAGCTCACAGAGCGTTATCCCGGGCAGTCGAGCCCAAGATCACGCAGCCACCGTGTGCCGGCGCGCGACTGGAATCAGGGCAGCTGAACGCGAACGGTTGTCCAGCCGTGTTCGCGCACCACGAACTGCGCCTCGCCGCCCTGTTCGAGCCGCAGCCGGTAGTCGCCGGCCGTGAGCGGATAACGCAGGCGGCCGCGCGAATCGGTGACGAGCTCGGCCTGCACCCGTCCTTCCGCCGCGGCGATCGACACGGTGGCGAAGCGCACCCGCCGCTCGTCGCGACCGGCTGCGGTCAGCGCCAGCTTGAGACCGCCGCGCCGCCATCAGCGTAACCACAGGCCAAGCGCCGCCGACTGGCGAAGCACGCTGGTTGCCGAGTGGCTGGAGTGACCTACAGGTCACGGGCGTTGTCGCGGGCGTCGCGGCGCTGGGTCACAGTCCCGTCTCGGCCACGATTCTTCCGCCCTTGACCGCTGCGACGAGTTGTTGGTAGTCGCGCTCGTTCTGCTCGGCATAGGCGTCTGAGAACTCGAGCAGCGCGCGGTCAAAGGCGTCGCTCTTGCCGAGATAGGCGGCAATCGCGATCCGGTCGCCGCTGCGGGCGTGGGCGCGGGCGAGAGTCCAACCGCACAGCCGGCCATACGCGGCCATGCCCTTCGGGACCATCTGCTCGGTCTCCGCAGAGCCTTTCCAGTCTTTGAGCTGACGGCCGTAGAAGTCGCGCTGCTTGTTATCGATCGGGGAGACGACGTGTACCCAACCGAGGAAAATGTCGCTGCTGGCCTGCATCAGCCGCTGCCCGGTGACCACTCGCTCGCCGTGATTCGAGAAGCCGCTCGGGCCTAAGAAATCCTCCAGCACCGATGCCTCGGCCTCCTTCATCTGCAGAAACAGCGGGTCCTGGCCGTCGCGGCCGAGCAGCAGCGCGATCCACGCGCGCGTGCCCACGCTGCCGACCCCAACTACCTTGCGAGCGAAGTCGGTCAACTCGAACTGCTTGAGCAGCTCGCGCCGGTCGAACTCCAGCGACTCGCGGTAGGAAAGCAGAAGCCCGTGCAGCAGCTCGAACATCTCGTCGCGCTCACCGCCCGGCGCGAGCTGCTCGATCGGCACGATCAGCGGCGACTGGTCAACGATCCGCACCTTCCCGTCCCCTACCTCAGTCAGCTTGGAGAACGCCGCCACGCTGTCCTTAGTACGAGCCTTCGCCAGTGTCTTCTCTGTTCGCTTGACCATCCGCTGCTTGAACTGCGAGCCGAAGTCCTTGACAACGCTCTCAATGTCCATGTGGGCGTACCACACGTCGAGGTTGTTCATCCCCGCGAAACGGCTCATCGTCGTGCGGTACTGCCCGAGGGTTTCGAGCACGATCTGGTCTTGCTCTTTGGAGCGAAAGCCGTTGTCGCGGGCGGCGATCAGCATGCTCACTGCCAGCCGCTTGAGATCCCACTCCCACGGGCCGGGAAGCGTTTCATCGAAGTCGTTGAGATCAAACACCAGGCGCCGCTCCGGCGAGGCGAACACGCCAAAGTTCGACAGGTGCGCGTCGCCGCAGCACTGCACGTTGAGTCCCGACCGCGGCGTCGACGCGAGGTCCTCCGCCATGATCATCGCGGCCCCGCGATAGAACGTGAACGGCGAAACCAGCATCCGGCCGTACCGGATCGGTACCAGCTCCGGCACCCGCGTCTCGGCCTGCCGCTCAAGCACCACGATCGGGTCCGTGCGCAGCGGTGAGGGCTCGAAAGAGGCGTGGCTGGAACGCGGGACCTCGGCCCGCGCGGCCTTTCCGCGTGCCACCCGCTCGGCCACCGACAGATGCGGCACCGCCGAAGGTGCCTCGACGGTTTTCCGAGGCCGCGTGCTTGCGCGCTTGCGTGAACGGGTCGCTGCCATCAGGCCCTCCTAGGTTCGGTTGACGCCTGCTTGCGCGTTGTCATGCTCGCAATATGGCTTCGGCGGGTTGACTCGCCGCGTGCTCGCGAGCAGTGACAGTGTCGCTGCTCGTCCTGGGGAAGGCGGACAGCACCAGGGTCATCACGTATGCGACGACGACCCCGACAATGATCAGGGGTTCGCTCCCCGCGCCTGACTTGGCGGTCAGTAACGTGGCGATCACCACCGCCGAGAGCGGCAGCTTGAGCACAGCCGCCGTTGCGGTGCCCATCCCAACCGCGACCGCGGGGGTGATCGGGAAGCCGGCAAGGTGCGAGGCCATGATCCCCGCGGCGGCGCCGAGGAACAGCGCCGGAAAGGTGGTGACGGGAAGACCACGGTCGCTCATGATTGAGCGGCCACATCGTCGAGCTAGATCGCCGCCGCAGACGGCGGCCGGAGCGAAAGGATGGCAGATATGAGAAGCATAGGCGGGGCTCTACTCGTCGCGGTCCTACTGCGGATTGCGGGAACGCTCTCCGTCGTCTACGGCATCGCCGCAGTGAGCAATGCTCATTTCTTCAACAACACCCAGTACCTATTTTCAAGCCTCCACACTTGGGGATGGATCACCATCATCGTCGGTGTCATCCACACCGCCGGGTTGTCGCTCTTGTTGATCGGTGGAGCACCCGTGGTGGTCGTTGGCTATCTTCGCCCTCTGCATTTACGTCCTGCACGGCCTGATGGTCTTCGGTGAGGAAAGCTCGGCGGCGGCCTAGTTAGGACGCGCATTAATCCTCCCTCGCAAATCGAACGTCCGCTGGCGCGTTCAATCATGCCCGAGCGGGCACTGCGCGTTCTGCTCATCGCCGGCTGGCCGCCGTGTAGGCAGGTTCGCTGCTGGCCGGCATCGGTTTAACCTCGAAGTAAGCCTTGTGAAAGTGTTGATTCGTCTCATCGGCGGCCGCGGCTGCGCACGTGTATTTGCCCGAGAGCGGCTCGCCGTTATTATCTGGTGCGCAGGACGCACCGCCTGCGCCGGTAAGGAAATCGACGTCAGACATGAAGTCGAAATAGTCGCGCTTTGAGTCACTAGTGGGAACGCTGTAGCCCAACGCGACGTAGGTCCCGAAGAACGTGTCGCCAACCCGCCAGACGCTGTTCGACTTGGCGGGAACTGCGTCAAATGGTGTCGGCATCTGACACCACGCGTTCGTTGCCCCAATCTGCAAACTCTCAAGCCTGACCGGAAGCGCAGTCTGATTTATCGAGAGACCGTCGATCCGCGAGGCAGAACAAAGGTCAGCGGGGATTGCCACTACGGGCCGAGCGAGGCCGACAACGTGGTGAGCGACGTGCGGGCGTGGCGCCGGAAGCACAGTGAACACTGGCCGAACGTGCTTGCTCGATGCCGCGCCGTCGAGGCGGACTTTGCATTCCTCCCCACCTCGGGAGGGCACGAGTCGAACAAACTCGCAGCCTACCTCTTCGTGCCCGAGCGGCATGCCGACGCTGGCCTCAAAGCGAATCTCGTCGCCGTTCCGCAGCCTGTACGTGAGATCCACAGCAGTTCCCGAGGAGTTGTCGCCAGCCATGCCGATAGTGCCGCTCGAATGCGCGCGAACCTTTTCCGCTGGTGCTCGGCACCAGTTCTCCCCCTTGCCATGTCTCTTACTCACGACCGCCATCGGCATCGCCGTCCGATCTTCGACGGAACCAGTGATTTGGGTCAGGCGACAGTGCAGGCGCGCCAAGGCCGCCGGCGGATCCTGAGCAGCGCGGCTCACCGGCGCGAACGCGGCCGCAGCGAATGCGAGAACAACCGCGGCCGAAACGAACGGCGAGCGCACCCGTCTGCGAGCGGAAATCATGTGCAGCGGGTCCGAGGAGAACCGAGGACGTCCGCGGTCATGTGCGCAATCCTATTCTCAGGCCGACCGCGGTGGCAAGCCACACCTCAACCTCGCGCACGGCCAGTGTCGAGCGCTCGCTCAAGCCACGGGTTGTATGTGCCAAGGTCGCCGCATCTCCGACCGTTCGAGGCGCTCGGAACGGTCACGTCGGTAGAAGTGGTGTGACGGGCGCCTGGTAGGTCGACGACCGCGAGGGTCGGCCACCGCGGTGCCGAACTCGTCGGCTGTTCCGCAGTCGACGTGAAGGAGAACACCACGATGGCCGATGGTCAGAGCATGACGGTTGCCGATGTCGTCGCGCAGGTACGCGACGGGCGGCTTGAGGATTTCGTCAGGGAGGCGGTGGCGCTCGTCGCTCGCGAGCTGATGGAAGCGGAGGTGTCGGCTGAGGTCGGTGCCGCGTTGGGTGAGGTCGCGCCTGAGCAGCGGGTGACGCATCGCAATGGGTATCGCCCGCGGGCGTGGGAGACCAGGGTCGGTGAGATCGAGCTGTTGATCCCGAAGAAGCGCTCGGAGGCGTCGTACTTCCCGAGCTTTCTGGAGCCGCGCCGGCGCTCGGAGCGGGCGATCGTGGCGGTCGTGCTGGAGGCTTATGTGAATGGCGTGAGTACGCGGAAGGTCGATCGGCTGGTGGAGCAGCTGGGGATCGATGGGATGACCAAGGATCGCGTCAGCGCGTTGTGCGGGGCGCTTGATGAGCAGGTCGAGCTGTTTAGGGAGCGGCCGCTTGAGGGCGCCTACCCGTACCTGTGGCTCGACGCGAAGCAGGTCAAGGTGCGCGACCACGGCCGCGTGGTCTCCAAAGCCGCAGTGGTTGCCTATGCGGTGCACGAGTCTGGGGTGCGGGAGGTGATCGGCCTGGATGTCGGCGAGGTCGAGTCCGGCGCGTTCTGGGTTGAGTTCCTGCGCTCGCTCAAGAAGCGCGGGCTGGACGGGGTGCGCCTGGCGATCTCCGATCAGCACGAGGGACTGAAGGCTGCGATCGCTCGCGTCCTCGGCTGCCCATGGCAGCGCTGCACGGTGCACTTCACTCGCGACATGGTCATGCACTGCCGCCGCGACCAGCGCGGGCTGGTCGCCGCCGCGCTGCGGGAGATCTTCAACGCCGAGGGCTACGAGCAGGCCAAGGAACGCGTCGGTCACGTGCTGGAGCGCCTTGAGTCCGTCGCGTCGAAGGTATGCCAGCTGCTCGAGGCCGCCGAGGAGGACCTGATCGCGTTCTACAGCTTCCCGCCCGAGCACTGGACCAAGCTGCGCAGCACGAACCCGCTGGAGCGGGTCAACAAGGAAATCGGCCGACGCACCGACGTCGTCGGGATCTTCCCCAACGACACCGCTGTGATCCGGCTCGTCGGTGCGCTGCTCGCAGAGCAGAATGACGAGTGGCTGGTCCAGCGCCGCTACCTATCGGTCGAGTCGATGGCGCTGATCCTCGCCGAACCCGACACGCCTGACGAGCAGCCCCAGGGCGAGCAGGAGGTGCCCAGTCTCACCACCGCCTGAACCGGCCGACGGCACCCCGATTCGCAACCTCAGCGTTGCATATCGGCGCCTCCTGAGACGTTCTGAGGCCCTCCGGCCGACGACCACGACCGAGACGACCCCCTCCACAGAGGCGCGCACGTGCGTGTCAGCGCTCACCCTCGCCCTCAGGGCTCGGCACAGCCTCGCCCTTCGGGACTCGGGCTCACGCCCACACGCACGTCTTCCCTCCACCAACCAGTCAAAGAGGAGGTGACCACCCTCAACCAGGTCTGAGGCGCCCCTTCGCCGACGAGCTCAACCCGTTACACCACGGAATCCGACTTGACTCTCGGAACGAGGCCCCTGCCGCAAAGGCGGTGCCGTCATACGTAAGGTGCAAGGATTCGGGCGGCACCAGAGTGTCGTCGGATTCTGATTCAGGACACTAGCGCTAGCTCGGACGAGATTCGGGACCCCACCGTCCGGAGGCTCCCGTAGGCGGGCGCGTTTGATCGTGCACGCTAAGAACTAGAACCGATTACATCCTGCTCGGCGCGCTGCCAAGACTTCGTCGGTCCGGTGCCCCCGATCGTCTGGTTCGCCGCCTACAGCAAGGAGCTGCCCTCCAGCGGAGCTCCGACGGGGACTGATGAGACCGGCAGCCCGCCCATATTCACCCGACCGCGGCTACGTCACGTCATCGCTTCGCGGCGCGGGATGGGACGCTCCCAGGGCACCAGCACCGAGTGGTTTAACGATCAGGACGTCGAGGATCACGCCAAGCTCATCGAGTGGGCGGCCGCCCAACCATGGGGTGACGGGAACGTCGTCACGTTCAGCACCTCCTACTACGGCGTCACGCAGCCCCAGGTCGCCGCGCGGCAACCCTCGGCGCTGAAGGGGTTCTGCACGATCGAGATGTGCACCGACTACTTCAGGCACATCGTGATTAGGCGGCGGCGCTTGGGTTCTGGCGCCTGCTCTCGACGGAAGTTGGCCGTGAATCCGTCTAGGGGTGGGGCGCGCGGGTACGCAGCGGATAGCCGGAGGTGATCTCGGAGTCGTCGCGCAGGCCCTGGGCCTGGTGGAGGATTTGGAGTTTTTTGAGTGCTTGGTGTTCGATCTGGCGGATCCTCTCGCGCGTGATGTTGAATGCGCGCGCGACCTCCTGGAGTGTGCGCGGGTGCTGGTCGCCGAGGCCGTAGCGCAGCTCGAGCACGCGCCGCTCGCGGTAGGAGAGGTTCTCGAGCGCCTCGCGTAGGGCTTCGTTGGTGAGAGCCTCCACGGCGCGCTCGTAGGGAGACTCGGCTTGCTCGTCGGGGATCAACTCGCCGAATTCGGATTGCCCCTCGTCGCCGACGGGCTTCTCGAGCGAGATCGGCGCCTGCGCGAAGCGCCTGGTCGATTCGACCTCTTCGGGGTCGATGCCGGTCACCTCGGCGATCTCCTCGGCTGTCGGCTCGCGGCCGAGCCCGGTCACCAGCTTGCGCTCCGCGCGCCCGATCTTGTTGAGCTGCTCGACGATGTGCACGGGAATTCGGATCGTGCGCGCCTTGTCCGCGAGCGCGCGGGCGACCGCCTGGCGAATCCACCAGGTGGCGTAGGTCGAGAACTTAAAGCCCCTGCGGTAGTCGAACTTCTCCGCAGCGCGGACGAGACCGATCGTGCCCTCCTGGATCAGGTCCAAGAACGGTAGCCCCTGATTGCGGTAGTTCTTCGCGATCGAGACCACCAGCCGCAGGTTTGACTCGACCATCTTCTGCTTGGCCTCGAATGAGCCGCGCTCGATCCGCTTGGCGAGGTCAACCTCCTCGGAAGCCGTCAGTAGCCGCACCTTGCCGATGCCCTTCAGGAACAGCTGCAGACCGTCTGTCGTTCCGTCCGGCTCCAGATCCAGCGGAACCTTGCGGCGGGTCTGGGCCCGCTTCTCGGGCGCGCGCTCGATGCTCGAGCTCGCCGCAGTAGCCGGATCGATCTCCTCGATCAGTTCGATCTCGCACCGCTCAAAGACGCCGTGCAACTCCTCGAGCTCTGTGTCCTCGAGCCCGAGCTCACCCGTGGCGGTCGCGATCTGGGCGTACGTGAGCACGCCGATCTGCAGCCCGCGCGCGATCAGACCTTTGACCTCTTCAAGCTCCTCAAGATCCGCTCGTGACATCTCGTCGTCTCTCGCGTGCAGTCTGCCGGCTCAAACGAGCGATTGTTGCCGACGGGGAAGCGCTCGATTGCTCACAACAGCGCGTGACTTGCCTACCGGAAACGCACCAACCATGAAGATGCGTCGTCCCACTCTCGGAGGCGTCCCCTTGAGTGACACGGGATCGATCCCATTTCGTTGCGCCACAGTCGACCTCGGCCCTGTGCTAGTCGTACGGTCGCGTCCGGTGCGCGTAGCGAGGATCGCTCGGACCGACCGGGTCCGCCTTGCTCCGGGTACCGAGCGCTGGCCGCGCAGTCAAGCGTCGCTGGGCATCGATCGCCGAAGAAACCCGCCGCGAGCGGCGATCACGAGCCAAATCGCCGCGCCGACGCGCCGCCCGATCGTGTTCCGTCCGCGTCATCGTCGTCACGCCTTTCCATCCCTCTGTTGAGACTGCGCGCAAGGAAGAGGGCAAGAACCACCGCGCGTTCAACCAGATTGGGACGAGGCCACCGGGCCGGTGGGGTAACGCCCGTAGAGCAACACCGGCCCCGCAGCCAAAACCAGTAGCCCACGCCTCCCGCCTCGTGGCGCACAAAGCGCCGTCGGTGGCATGCGAGCTTGGGGTGAGAATCCCGGCCGCAGGGCCAGCTCACTCACGACTGTACTCCCATTCGCGCCGTTTGCGTGCGCCCATCTCGAAAATCTGCTCGGACTTCTCCGCGAGCATCGGCGGACTCCCGCCAGCCGCCGGGCCACCGACCATGCCGCCCCGGAACATAGGGCCACACCGGCACCCGGCAGACCGCAATCGTGAATAGCGATATATCTGTTCACACGGACGCACCGTAGCGCGGCTCGCGGCCTCGTCCAGGAGAAGGCGCTCGACTGGCTCCAGGCTGGCTGTCTGGCTGTGCTCGTGCTCGATCCTTCACGACGCACTGCGACTGTTTACCGCGGCCCCGGGGAGGCGCGGGTCTACACCGGTATGACGCGCTCGATCTGAGCGAGCCCGTGCCAGGCTGGGTGGTGCCGGTGGCTGAGTTGTTCGACTGAGACCCGACCGCGGGATCGGCGATTCGATTGGCGTGTGCCTCGTCCTCGTTATCTATCGTTGCCCCGCCTTGAGCCAAGCCGATGTAGTCCGCGGCCGCGCGCCCGGGCGGATATTCGGGCTCCCAGCCCGTGTCGCCGTGGATCCGGCTGATGTCCAGCCACGTGTCCTGGCCAGGGCTGTCGGGATCGCGGCCTTCCGGCAGCGTGAGGCTCGCTTCGGGGGCGAGCGCGCGGATCGCTCCAGGCTGTCCGGCGTCAACGCCTCGACCTCGAGCCCTCGGACTCCATCCACCGGCTCACGTGCGCGAGCAGATACAGCGTTCCTGAGCGCCCCACAACGAGTAGCCCTGCTCGAGCAAATCGACGCGAAACCCCTCGGCGAACCTCAGCAACGGCCCGCTCACCCGAACACGCTCGGGGGCTGCCTGATCCGACATCGGTCATGCCTCCTTCTCAGGATTGACAAAAAGGCACGACTCGATCAGCCTCTGCAGAAATATGTCGCGCTCGCGCTCGCCTGCTTGCTGCAGTTGGCGAGCGTAGATCTGACCCTCCGTCGCTACGACACGGGCTGGTCGCCGTAGCGACGAGCACCGTGCCGCAAGGAAGCCTGCGCTCAGCGTTCAACGGAAGCGGCGAGATTGTCCAGCGAGGACGACAATCTCGCCGCGTGATCTCCAGCGTTGATCCCGTCGGGCACATCGTCGGCCCTGATGTCGACGCGTGATCGGGCGTCGACGGGGTGACCTCCCATGGCGTCTATCACGTCGGAGTCGACGGCGGATTTCCCGCGCGGCCGACGCGTCCGCGTACGCCAGGACCAGTCGGTAGGACCCGCCGGGACGCGCATCGAAGTGCTCGAACCGGCCGGTCATCCGTCGGGCGGTAGCCACACGGCAAGCGCGTCGGAATCGGTCAGCGCGGCGAATACTCGGTCCGGTGAGGCGCTGATGACTCGGGCGGCGGTGTCAGTCCGACTCATCGCGGGCGCGCCCGTAGCGCTCGTAGATCACGCGCGAGCCGAACGTCCTGGTTTCGACCAGGTCTAGCCGAACGTCTTCGGTGACCAGCGGCAGGAAGGGCGTGCCGCCACCGACGACGACCGGATTGCGGAACATGCGCAGCTCGTCGACGAGGCCGAGCTCGATTGCTGCCGCGGCCAGGCCGGCGCCGCCGATCGAGACGTCCTTGTCGGTCGCGTCGAGAGCCGCAGCGGCCTCCTCGGCCACCGACGCCTCGGCGAGCCGGGCGTTGCCCTGAACGCTGTCGAGTGTGCGGCTGAAGACGACCTTCGGGATAGCGCACCAGACGTCGGCGAACGCGGCCCAGAGCTCGTTGTCGCGCATCGACGGATCCGTCTCCCACGGCAGCATGGTCTCGTAAAGCCTGCGGCCGCACAGATAGCCCCCGAGCTCGCGTGTCTGCGCGATGTGGAAGCGAAACTGCTCCTCGTTAGGGGCCGTCCACCCGAACCCGCCCTCGCGGTCGGCGATAAAGCCGTCCACCGAGACGCTCATCGAGTAGATCAGCATGGCTTCGAGCTCAGCGCACCGGAGCGACGGACGATGATCGCGATGAAGTTCACCGTCGAGCTTGACATCGGGCTCTCCTTCCTTCTGCAGGCTGCCTGCCACAGGTAGTGACCGATCGCGACACGAAAACTCATCGTCATGGGCGGTCCAAGCGATCGTACGGCCATTGCCGACGCCGCACTGAGATCCCGGAAGCGGGACCCTCACCCGGCGGCGCGGCCTCGTGATGGACCGCACTGCCGGCGAGCGGAAGTCAAACTCCCGCAACCCGCCCGGAAATCCGCGCCCCGGTGCTTTGGTCTTGACCATGCAAGGTCATTTGCGCATCGGGGCTACACCGCTGACTATCGGTAGCCCCGCTTGAGGAGATATTTCGCGCCCGACTCAAAGGACACGACCGGCTCTGGACTGAAGCGGTCCAGCGGCTGCTCGGCGCTCGCGCGGCGGGCGCGCAGCAGCTTGAGTGCGATCCGCGCGAGGACCGTCGTCAGCCAGGCGTCCATGTTCTCGATCCTTGTCCACTCGGTCCGCTGCGGTCGCAACCACGTCTTCTGTACAGCATCATCTTGAGTCGCTGAGCGAGCCGAGGATGCGATACGCAATCGCGCGCAGCCGCGACCGCTGGGCGTCGAAGATCAGCGCCAGGCCGAGTTGATCCATGTCACATCACGGGGTCCTTGGGGGTCATGTCCAGTAGACCCAGCCGAACCACCATTTGTGACGGGAGGATGTCCCGATGGCACGAATTCAGGGAGTACAGCGAGACCAAGCCGGTCCAATTGTCAAGCTTGTCTACCGGTTTATGCGCCGCGGCTTCAAGAAGACGACCGGACGCGAACCCGCGCACGGAAGTGGGATCGAGCCGATTGAGATCTGGGCGCATCAGCCGAAGCTGATGAGCGCGATGGGGAAGTTCCAGGGCGCGATTCGCAAGGGCAAGACCGTCGAGGAGCGGATTAAGAACCTCTGCGAGCTGAAGGGCGCCCAGATGATCGGTTGCGAGTTCTGCGTCGACCTCGGCTCGCAGATCTGCCGCAACTCCGGGTTCTCCAACGACGAGCTGCTGGCGCTGCCCCGCTACCGCCAGAGCGAACTGTTCACCGAGCGCGAGAAGGCCGCGCTCGACTACACCGTCGGAGTGATGCGGACCCCCGTCGAGGTCACCGACGAGCTGTTCGCGCGCATGAAGGAACACTTCAACGACGAGCAGATCGTCGAGCTCACCGCGTTTTTGACTGTTGTCAACCTCGACCGCTTCAACGCCGCGTTCGAGGTCGGCTCGGCTGGCTTCTCGGAAGGCATGGTGTGTGTGCCGCCCGACCGCCCCAGCACTGAAAGGGCGTCGGCCACGAGGATCGCGTAGACATCGGGGCTCGTCTCGACGAGGAACGCTGAAGCCCCTGGCCGTACCCGTCAATCGTCGCGACGATGAGCGCTGGCAACAGGGGGCGCTGTGGACCTGGCCCGCATCGCAGCTCAGCGGTCCCCGCTCTCGCGTCGGGCGCCGCCACGCTGCGCAGGCACAGCGTCTAACGCCGTCGATGGGTCGTTCCCGCGCAGCGGGAAAGAACTCGCGTGACCGCCGAGATGACTTCCTCTGGTGCTTCCCAGGGGACGAAGTGCCCGACATCCTCGAGTAGCGCCAGCTCGTGGTCCAGGAACGACTCGCTCAGCCGGTCTGACCATGCCACGGGGAGCACGGGATCGAGGCAGCCCCAGAGGATGCTGGTCGGCGTCGCGATCTGCGAGGCCCGCGGGTCAACTTTGGCCTGCGCCTCGCGCTGGCCGGCCCGGGCTCGGTAGTAGGCGATGCTCGCCCGAACCGCTCCGGGCCGGGCGTACGTGTCGAGAATCGCCTCGAAGTCGGACTTTCGCAGCCTGCTCTTGCGTCCGGCCCAGTGATCGTAGAAATGAGCTAGGTAGAGGCGCGTCGTCTCGCGATCGTGACCGATCAACTTCTCGGCCCAGGGCTGTGCGTGAAAGTGCTGATACCAGAACTCGCGCTGCGCGCTCGGAGCGAACCGGCGCTCTCCGATTCCTGGGTACGGCGGGTTGCACAGCACCAGCGCGCGCACTCGTTCGGGCGCGCTGAGCGCGAGCGTTTGCGCAATCGTGGTGCCGAGGTCATGCGCGACGACGATCGGCGCCTCAAGGCCCAGCGCGTCGAGGAGGGCCAGCATGTCGCGGGCATGAACAGCCGGGGTGTAGCCCTCTTCGGGCGGAACATCCGGAGCGTCGGAGTCGCCGAAGCCGCGGAGGTCAGGGGCAATCACCTCAGCCAGCTCGGCGAGCGGTCGGATGACGTCGCGCCAGTCAAACCAGAACCCGGGCCAGCCGTGCAGTAGGAGCAGCGGGAAGCCGGCGCCCTGGCGAACGAAGTGCAGAAGCCCGCCGCGGCCGCCGACTGCGTTGTGTCCCCAGGTGGGATCGTCTGGTGAGGGCGGCGGAGTGTCCAATCTCATCGGCAGGTGTAGGTGTTGCCGCCTCAGGATAACCCGTTGCAGCGTTATCATAGGGTTATGCCATTGGATCTGCCGAGAGATCTCGCGCTCCCTTTGTCAAGCGGGCAGCCCTACTGGTACTGGCTCAGCGGCCGCCGAAGCCTCGATTTCGTCAACACCTTCCGGGAACGCTGGCGACGGCGTGTCGAGACGCTCGTCACGCCCAGGGATCTCGTCACCTGGCTGCAGGCGAGCGGATTGGAGCTGGCTGAGCCCGACGCGGATGGTGCGCTGCTGGAAGGCGCGCGCGAGCTGCGCGAAGCGATCAATGTGTGCTTCGAGGCGATAATCGCCGGCCAAGCTGTTCCGGAGCCCTCGATCGCACACATCAACAGCTGGCTGAGAGAAGCTGTCGTCGCGCCGATGCTGCGGCTGGACTCGGCGGCGAAGCCCGCGCTCATAACCGACGAGGGATCTCTCAGCGTGGCTGCGGCGCTTGGTGCGGTCGCCCTCGACGCTGCGCAGGTAATCGGTGACCCGACGATGCGCACCCGCGTTCGTATCTGTGAGAGCGAAACCTGCTCGGCCCGCTTCTTCGATCGCTCGCCAGGGGGTCGGAGACGTTGGTGCTCGATGGAGGGCTGCGGAAATGTGGCCAAGGCACGACGACACCGTGCTCGTCAGAGGCCAATCGCGCAATGAGCGGTCAGAACGTTCAGTCAGGCCTCGAGGGAGTCGTCGCGTTCGCTACCGAGATCGCCGAGCCCGATCGCGCTGGCGGCGCGCTGCGCTATCGAGGGATCGACATCGAAGAGCTCGTCGGTGCTGTGCCGTTCGAGCAGGTGTGGGGGCTGCTGGTCGACGGCGAGTTCCTGCCGGGCCTACCCCCAGCCGAACCGCACCAGCTGACCGTCCACTCCGGAGACCCGCGGGTCGACGTCCAGTCCGCGCTGGCCATGCTCGCGCCACAGTGGGGCTTTCAGCAGCTGATCGACATCTCAGAGCACCAGGCGCGCGACAACCTCGCGCGCGCCTCGGTGATGGCCCTCTCATTCGTTGCTCAGTCGGCGCGCGGGATCGGCAAGCCGCCAATCCCGCAGCGAGAGATCGACCGGGCAACCTCGATCCCCGAGCGCTTCCTGATCCGCTGGCGGGGCGAGGCCGACCCAAAGCACGTGCGTGCCATCGACGCCTACTGGATATCGGCGGCCGAGCACGGGATGAACGCCTCAACATTCATCGCGCGTGTCGTCGCCTCCACCGGCGCAGACGTCGCGGCAGCCCTTTCCGCTGCGGTCGGGGGGCTATCCGGTCCTCTTCACGGTGGCGCGCCGGCTCGAGTGCTCAAGATGCTCGACGAGGTCGCCGAGATCGGCGACGCGGAGCGCTACGTCACGCAGGTGCTCGACCGCGGCGAGCGTCTGATGGGCTTCGGGCACCGGGTGTACCGCGCCGAGGACCCGCGCGCCCGAGTCCTACGTCGCACCGCGCGGGAGGTCGACGCGCCACGACTCGAGGCCGCCGAAGCGCTGGAGCAGGCCGCTCTGAAAGAGCTGCAGGCGCGAAAGCCCGACCGCGTTCTCGCTACGAACGTCGAGTTCTGGTCCGCAGTCGTGCTCGATTTCGCCAATGTCCCGGCCGACCTGTTCACCTCCATCTTCACGTGTGCGCGTACCGCGGGCTGGTCGGCACACATCCTCGAGCAGAAGCGCGAGGGACGGCTGATTCGCCCCTCCGCCGCATACGTTGGCCCTGAATCGCGCTCACTCGACCAGTTCGACTCGATGGCAGCCAGAGCCGCGCCGTAATACACCGGGGTGCTCGGACGCCCGACGCTGCTACGTGGGGACAGGCCAGGCAACAATCACGTACTCGATTAGCGTGGAGATGAATGCTGCAGTCGCGGCGCGACCCCTAACTAACTAGGTTCTCCCAATGTCGATGACCCGCTGTCCCGGCTGCAACGCGCTGGTACCTGCCGCGGAGGGTCCTACGCAATACCGACGTCCCGAGCGCGCCTCGCTGCTGGAAGGCCTTTGGCGAGCGGCGCGCGCGAGTCACTTGGCCTTCGGCTATCCGCCGGAGCATCGCTTTTGTCGTCGACGCCTACATGGCTCAGCGTCCCGGGGACGGACAGGACAGAGGCGACCGCCAATCGGTGTTCGTGCATCTCGTCGCGGTCTGTGCCCTTCTCGAACAGTCGGTGCCCCTAGACCGCGTCAGGCGCTTGCTCGCCTGGGTCGTGCGCTCACGCGCCCGACTATCCAGTACCCGACACGAGGCCGCGGCCCGTTCATGTCTCCCTTGCCGTCTGGGAAACGGTCTGCTTCCTCAGATACCCTCGTCTTCCGGTGTGTCGGGTCGCGTAGTGGTTTGCTCGTCGCATCCTGAGGTGACGTCGGACGGTTTTGCTGCGGTGCGCTTGACGGCACATTCGCCGCGTCTTGCTTCAAGCCGCTGACCGCGGTAGCCTGGGCGCGTGGGGCTCACGACCAGGCGTGATTTCCTGCGGGCGAGCGCGGCGGGGGGTGCCGTGCTCACGGGGGGTGGGTTGGTCGGGTTTGGCTCGTCCCGGGGCGATCAGCGGATCGTGGGCGCCGCGATTCATCCCGCAGTCGGTATCGGGCGGGTGGGCAATAGCCGCGAGAGCTTCTATTTCGGTCCTGAGGTCCCCGGTCGCCTTCCTTACGCTGAGGGTGGCTTTAAGGATGCTGGGGGTGCGGTGGCGAGACAGGCGGCGCGCTTTCGGGTGTTTGGGCTCGACCGTCAGGGACGGGTGGTGCGCGAGTTGAACGCGGGCGAGAGCGAGATTACGTGGCGTGTGGACGTGGCCAACAGCAAGGCGGCGTGGTATGCGTTTGACGCCCCGTTTGACATCCCCGGCGCTCCGCCCGCTTTGCGCCGAAATCCGCAGGTGACAGGCGCCGCGCGCGAGCGGCTGGTGGTCGCGCCGCCCGCGCGGACGATACGTGGTGTCGGGGCCGGCCCGGTCGCGCTGCAGGGAAGCTTTCTCGACGAGCCGGTTTCGCTGGGCGAGCTGATGACCGACGGCGCGGGGCGACTGGTGTTCTTGCCAGGGCAGGGCCGCGGCTACTCGCCGCGCTCGGCTCCGTTGGGTAGCTTTGCCGAGAACCCGGGGTGGACGGATGATGTTTGTGATGGGTGTGTTAGCGCCAGCGTGAAGCTTGGCGGTCGTGTTCTGCAGGCCGAGTCCGCGTGGGTGATCGTGACGCCGCCTAACTATGCCCCCGCGATTGCCGCGGGGGTGGTGACCGCTTATGACGCGGTTCGCTCGGCGTTGGTGGGGACTGGGATGCTGCGGGCGGGGCCGGTCAGCTTCGCGCAGGACGTCATGCCGATCTTTGCTCGTTTGGTGGACTTGCAGTGGGTGAGCGCCGGCTTCTTTGAGTCCAATGGTTTTGGCAGTCGGCAGGATTGGCTGGGCGACTGTCTGCCCGAGCGCCTGGCCGATCGATCCTCGAGCAATGCGGCGTTTCGCGGCGAGGTGTTTCGCAGCTTTCGCGATCCGTCCTTCCGTCGTGATCAGCCGAACGCGGTGCCTGAGCTCTATGGGGATCATGTCGCGTTGCCCCAGACCAGTAATCGGCAGTGGCTGGCGGTCACGCCGCTGCAGTACCGCCACTTGCGAGCTTGGGCTGCGGGAGACTTCATCGATGACTCCGGCGCGGTGCCGGCGACCGGGTTGGAGGATTTGGCGGTCGCGCGGCGTCCGCAGGCCCTTGACCGTGCCGCGCTTGAGTCCTGTCTGGGTGGCGCGTTTCACCCGGGGATCGAGATGCCATGGACGGTCCGGGCGCACTCGCTGTGGGAGAAGCCGTTTCGCCTGCGGGTGCGCCAGACCAGCTTCCAGCTGCGCGACTACGGCCACGCGCTCACGACCGCGATCGTGTTCTCTGACCACGGCCCGCTGCAGGGTGTCTCGCCCGGGGGCCTGACCTGCTGGCTGGGGGTCCCGTGGCACGCCGACGCCGCCAGCTGCCGGTCGGGTTATCAGCGACGGATCTCGCCCGTTCTGCCGACGTTCTGGCCCGCGCGGATCCCGACCCAGGTCCTGACCGAAGCCGACTATCGAATCGTGATGGAGCGCGCGCGGCCGTTGCGCGAGCGGCTAGCCGCCTTCCGCCGCCGCCGTGACTGGGAGCGATACATCGCACAGCCGACGCGGCCGCCAACGCTTGAGCTGATGACGCGCCAATGGCCAAAGCTCGGGATCGTCGCCGAGCGGCCCGGCCCCGGCGATCCGCCCTTCCCGCACACATTCAAGGTCGAGTCCTATCTCGGCTACTCCTACCAAGCCAAGCACGAGTATGGAGCTTACCTCTGGGTCTCCCAGGAGTGAGTAGCGCCCAGGGCGCCGGACGCGGCCGGCCGGCTCGCCTGGGGCTGATCGACGTGCTGGTGGCCGGCGGGGGCCCGGCGGGAGCGGCGGCAGCGGCGGCGGCGCGTGCGCGGGGACTCGAGGTAGAGTTGGTAAGCGCTCCTCTCAGGCAGCTCCATCCTGGCGAGAGCCTACCGCCGGGCACCGAGGCGGTGCTCAACCAACTGTTCGGCGCTGGAGCGTTGCGCGGGAGGCGGCACCGAGCCGCCTACGGCAACCGCAGCGCTTGGGGTGACGCCGATCTGGAGCGGACCGATTTCATGCTCAACCCGCTGGGCCATGGGTGGCACGTCGACCGCCGCGCGCTCGACGCCTCGCTGCTGCGCTCGCTGCGCTCGCAAGGGGTGCGCGTACGCTGCGCCACGCGAGTCGCGCACTCCTCATGGGATGGAGATTCCTGGGAAATCGTCCTCGACGGCCAGCGGCCCGGAGCCCGGGCGCGCGCGATCGTGGACGCCACCGGGCGCGCTGCGCGCATCGCGCGCTCGCAAGGCGCGCGCCGCAGCCGGCTGGACCGGCTTGTGGCCGCCTACTGGCTGCTAGCCGACAGCGACGAGCGGGGGCGCGACTCGACCACGCTCGTCGAAGCCGTGCCCGACGGCTGGTGGTACACGACGCCTGTCCCGGGGCGGCGGCGGGTCGCCGCGTTTCTCACCGACGCCGATCTCCTGCCGCCGCGGGCAGCTCGAAGAACACACCACTGGCGCGAGCGCCTCGCACTCGCCCCACACGTCGCCAACGCGCTGGCGGGCACTGGTTTGAGCCTCAACCACGGCCCACTGGTCACCGATGCCAGCGTCGCCTACCTCGACCATCTGACCGGACCGGGCTGGGCCGCCGCCGGCGACGCGGCCGTCTCCTTCGACCCACTGTCATCGCAGGGAATCCTCAGCGCCCTGCTGATGGGTCGCGACGCCGGCCACGCAGTAGCGGCGATGCTCACGAACGCCGACCCCGAGCCTCTGCTGCGCTACACCTCAAACTACGCCACGCTGCTCGAGACTCACATGCGGATGCGAGCGGCCTACTACGCGCTCGAGCAGCGCTGGCCCCAGGCGCCGTTCTGGACACGACGCCACGCGCTCACCAACGCCCTAGCCCTCGCGCCGCCGGGCGAGAACCGCCTTTGATGCCGCGTGCGGCGCCAAGCCTCCCTTGCGCGGTGAGTGGCAACAACGGCTCAGCTGGACAAGCCGAAAGCCAGCCGACCCCGACGCGACCGCCACGGTCACCGCCGCAAACGCTCCGTTGCCACTGGAACCCCGCACACGCGCGTGCGCGGCTGCCGTTCCGCCCGAACCGGGTCCGACCCTCGCCGGCTCCGCCGCCACTCGTGCGCCGAGCCTCGGATTCAGGTACCTGTCACCGGCCGCAGCGCGTCGCACCGCCTCAACCAGTTCGGCGTCGGCGGCATCCTTGAGCACGTAGCCAAGCGCGCCGGCGCTCACGGCTTGACGAGCGTAGGCGGGCTCGTCCTGCATCGTCAGTACCACAATCCGGGTATCAGGACACTCGGCGCGGATCTCTGGCACCGCTTCGAGGCTTGACCCCTCGGGCATGTTGAGATCCAGCATGAGTACCTGAGGACGGTGGCCACGAACGTACCGCCGGGCCCCCGCGATGTCCTCAGCTTCGGCAACCACTTCAAGGTCGCCTTCTGCCTGCAGCACCTGGCGCGACCCGCGACGGACGACCGAGTGGTCGTCCGCGATCACGACCCGGATTGGCCTCGTCGAGTCAGGTTCCTCCAGGGCATTCGTCGGGATGTCGGCGCCACGCATGTAGTGACGGTAGCGCGCCAGCTGGCGAAACAGTGCCTCGCGATGCCGGTTCCACGCGAGCGTCTCGGCTCTAGATGGGAGGCCACACAGGTGGGACCCTTCGGGTGCAGAGATCCGCTTGAGCGTCAGTCGCCGACGGGGACTACGCCCGCCGCCTCGACCATGAGGATCGTGCTGCGTCGGGGCGCTCGCGTTCGATGCACGACGCCCTTGGGAACGGTGCAGCCCTGGTGTCGGGCGAGTGTGATCGTGTCGGCGCCCGCGATATCGATCAGTAGCTCTCCGTCGAGGACGAGGAAGAACTCGTCTTGCTGGTCGTGCTTATGCCAATGGAAGTCTCCATCGATCACGCCGAGGCGGACCACGGCATCGTTGACAGAAGTGAGCGTCTCGTTGAACCATGGTTCGTGGGCCGCGGCCTCAGCGGGGATGTCGATTAGCTGGAGGTGGCCGAACACCTCATCGTCGGCCAGCTCGATGTGACGGACACGGGCATCGAAGTCGGTGAGCACCGCGCGTGCCTCGGCCTCGACCACGGCGGCGTCGACGTCGTCCCCGGCGAACGCCCGGACGGCGTCCATCGAATTCCAACGAGTGACGACAACGATCTCCGTACGGCCGCCGTTGTCCTCAATGCGTTCCAGCATCGCATCCACGAAGCCGTCGGAGGCCTCGAGCTTGGGCCGGACAGTGCCCTCGAAGTGCGCCACATAGGCGTCCATGTCATCCCGCCCGTCGGCCCATGCCCTCCATCGACGAGCGATCATGCCCCCATCCTCGCATCCGTGTCGACGGGACTCCAGGTGGCCGGCGTTTCGTCAGCTGGGGACGGCGACTCGCTGGTCGAGCCACCCGTACGGTCACGTTTTTGAGTAAAACGCGACCCAAGCCGCAGATGGCCCACTGAGGACTCCTATGGGGGGCCGCCCGCGGTATCGGGGCCGAGGCGTGGGAGACGGGCAGCTCGCCGAGGTGTCGATTGTGTCATGCGCCCGAGTTAGGGCGGCGTCCGGTGATCTCACCGGTTCGCCGTTCACGTAGCGCGCGGAGGTACACGGCAGCCCAGCTGCGGAACGGCCGCCAGGCTTCGGAGACCTCCGCGACGGTGTGACCTGGGCCGTAGCGCTCGACGACTTCGGCTTCCAGGCGCCGCTCGTGTTGGGGTGACACGTCCGGCGCGTTTGCGCCGCGGACGACGACGAGCTCTGCGGCGGGTCCAAGACCCTTGACCGCTTGTACCGGCTGAACCGCCTCCTGTGGGTCGACCGATCGCAGGGTCTCGCCGTCAAGCCGTCCCTCAAGCGCTGCCTCGGCGACGGCTCGTAGGTAATCAGCCTTACGACCTGGCAGGTCAAGGTCAACGTCGCGCAATACCTCCGGCGCCGGGAACGCGCCGTCGTCGCCGTGGCGACGGATCAGGTCGTCGCGCAATCGTGCTGCCTGGAGGATCCGGATGCGCTGAGACAGCACCGACCAGGCGGCGGCCTCGTAGGGCGAGTGAAAGCCGCACGGCCGAAGGCCTGGCAGCTGCGCCTGCGCGTCGGCCAGGACGCGATCGCGCCGGCCGACCTCCGGCCACCTACGGGCGTCGATGTCCAATGACAGGAAGCGGCACGCTCGCGCGGCGGCGGCGTCGAGGTCGCCGTCGCCTGTCAGGACAATGCTGGCCTCGCTGTGCTGCTGTGTGACCTCGACCCCCGCGCGGCTCCAGTCGCCCTCGACGCAGAAGACCGAGCGCAGCTGTCGCGTTCGGCCCAGGTTCGGCAACCAGGCGGGGGCGAAGCCCTCCCAGAAGGCTTTGCTGGTCGCCAGCGACCATGGCCCCAGCACCTCGACGTCCACCTTGTGGCGTGCCACGGTCCTCCCTTTCGTCGTCTGACGCAGCACAGAGGTTTACCGGTGAAGACCCGGCCGGCCTATCGCAGCGGGTGTCCGTACATGATGGCTCCACGGCCACTGTCCGCTGCAGGGCATTTTGTGCCGGTGTTGAATGAGGGCTGCCGACTCTGCCTCGCTCGCGCTCGGCCAGTGACGCGGCTAGGGGAGGGGCGCGCAAGGTGCTCGGGGAGTGGGCTCAAGCCAGCTGCCGATCGAGGTGCGCGAGGACATCTCCACGAACTTCCCTTTGATGTCGGTGTAGCGCTGGTACTCCTCGCCGTCGTAGCGACGCTTGAGCGCGTTGTAGTCGGCAAGCAGCGCAGGGTCACTGATCAGCGCATCGCGAAACGGACCGAAGAGCACGTCATCGGCGGAGCCAGCGACGACGAGTTGCACGCCAACCGGCGGATCCGTAGCGTCGCGATCAGCGAAGCTCGCAAGCGTCGGCGTCCAATTGTGCCGTTGGTGGACCGCGTAGACGCGCCGCAGATGCCGGACCGCACGGGCAAAATCGTCGTGGTCGACTCGCACCAGCAGATCGACGTCGCCCTTGGTAAGCGCCCCCGGAATCGCAGTTGAGCCGACATGCTCGACGTTGGCGTCCGGCAGCATCGCGAGAACGCGTTGGCGGTGTTCCTCAAACGCGGATGCGGCTGCCTCACGGATCTCAGCCTCTGGTCTGATGCGTATCGATGCCACCTCGGCATCGATCGTACGCTCGCGGCAACGCCACCCAATCCGCACTTAGGGCACCCAAGTGTCCAGCTTGCTGCTGTCGGCGACGTGGGCACGGATCAGCGCCCCGAGATACACCGATGCGGATAGGCCTTGCTGGGCGGCGGGGCGGCGAGCTGGGTCCATTCCTGGTCGCTGACGGCGACGCGAACGTTCCCCGAGCCGCGCAGTGGGTGCCTATGAGTGCGATGTCTTTCGGCGACGTCGTCGACTTGCCGCTGCCCGGAAGGGCCCGAGATCAGGATCAGCATTTCGCGTACTCCAGAGTTGCGTGTCGGGGTTCTTAGGTGATGGCGTCGCGCTCGACAACTGTCTCGCGACGGTATCTCACACACCGGGCGACCGCCCCTCCAAGCCAGCGCAGCGACCCGCCACCGCGGGGCCCAGCACCAGGCGCTTCGGCGGCCCGGCAAGCCGCTAACCCACGTGGTCCCTTTGAGGCGTCGCGACTCGGGGCGATGGTCAGCGCCGGATCCGGGCCACGAGCGCATCCCAGTTGCCGGCGGCGATCCGCTCCTGGTCGGCCCGATCAAGCCCCGCTGTCTGAAGGAAGTGTTCGACGCCACCGTCGGGGCCAGGCCGGTACGGGTAGTCGGTCGCGAACAGGATGCGCTCCACGCCGACTATCTCGACCGCCCACCGCAGGTAGCGCTGGCTGTAGACGCCGCCGGCCGTGATGTAGGCGTTTCGGCGAACGTACTCCGAGAACGGCTGCGGGAGCTTGGCCTGCATGGCCAGCCCGTCGGCCCGGTCGAGATAGAACAGGACGACCTCGCCCCAGTGGCCGAGCAGGACTTGGAGGTCAGGGAAGCGGTCGAACACGCCGGCGAGCGCGAGCCGGAGGAACTGCACCCCGGACTCGTAGTGCCAGCCGATGCCGTAGGTGGCGAACGCGTCGCCGACGGCGTCATCAAAGCCCGCGTAAAGGGCAGCTCGCACCCGTGGCTGCGGGACTTGTGGGTGGATGTACAGCGGGGCGCGGAGCGACGCAGCGGCCTCGAAGATCGGCCAGTTGTCGGGGTGGTCAAGATTGCGCTCACCGGTGCGTCCGAACAGCAGCGCACCGTTGAGGCCGAGCTTGGTGACCGCGCGCTCGAGCTCTTGCGCGGCTGCGGCGGGTGCAGGGGTGGCGAGGGTGGCGAAGCCCTGGAAGCGGTCCGGGTGGGCGTTCACGAGCTCAGCGATGCGGTCGTTCGTATCGACCTGCAGGTGGGTCGCCCCGTCCGCCGGAAGGTTGTGCAGGCCGGGCGAGGTGAGCGAGATCACCTGGACGTCCAGGCCCGCCTCGTCCATCGCCGCCAGCCGTCGCTCTCCGACCTCGCGGAGCGCCTCCCCCATCTCCCCCGGAGGGGCGCTGGCCCGCGAGTCATCGCGCGCGGGGGAGTTGACCTGGCTCCACGCCGCGACGACGTCCTCAGTGACGAAGTGCTCCTCGGTGCCGATCGTCTTCATTTTCGGTGTCTGCCTCCTGTCGGTGCCATGATCTCATTGCGTCTTCCCCGCGAACGGTCAGCCGAGCCCCATGAACGCAGATCGCGACCGCTGCTACCGCCTTCGTCCATCCTGACGATGTCGCGGAGAGCCACGCCGACACTGCTCTACGCGGCCGCTTCCCCGCGCAGGAGCGCACTGGCCGCCGACAACGTGCATCACAGGCGCCCGTTGGAAGGGCGATCAAGGGCGACGGCAGCGGCCACGGGCCACCGCTTGCGCGAAGCGATCGCCTGGGCGGCACCTCCGCCGGCATAGAAGACGTCGTGGCCCGGAAGGAAGCTCATCACTTCATTGTTCTGCAGAGAGAGGCGGCTCTCTGGCTGACGCACCGCTGGTGCATCTCAGGTGGCGATCGCTGCGCTTACCAGACACGCCTGCGAGCTGCGTGCTGAGGATCTCAGTCACGGCTCGACGCCTGCCGGAGAGCCGGTGACGCCGAAGCGAATGATCGCGTCCAGTTCGGCGCCGAAGAGAAACGCGATGGTCGACAAGTAGAGATATCCAAACGCCACGATCACGACGGCGAGGCTGCCAAAGACGCTCTGGTATGAAGCGACATCACTCAAGTAGAAGTCAAAGATCAGCGATGCGATCAGCCACGATGCAGTCACGATTGTCGCTCCAAGGCTGACCCACGGCACCGTCTGTGCCCGGCCCGGAGCGTGACGGATGAGCAGCGCCCCGGCGACAAATAGCAACGCGACAACGGGGGTCCAGCGCACGAGCCCAGTGACCAGCTGAGAGCCAAGATCCCGATGTGCGGTCCAAAAGAACGGCGCAAATAGCAGGCATGCCGCCGCGAGAATGAAGCTCGCGCCTACCTCGGCGGAGAGGACGACGGAAATCGTGTAGCGCCTGAGAAACGGCCGTTCCGCCGGCGCCTCGTATATTCGAGCCAAGGCACCCATCACTGCTCTCACTGCCCCGGACACTTGCCACAACGCCAAACCTCCGCCTAACGTCGCCCACAGGACCGCTCGTCGCGCAAACACAGTGGTGACGGCATCCTTGATCACCGTGAACATCGCGGGCGGGACATTTGCTCGAACCGCTGGCGCGAGATGGTTGCGCCAAACGCCGTCCTCGTGAAGCAGTGCGGCCACCGCGAGCACGAACAGCAAGAACGGGACAATTGCGGTCAAGATCTGAAACGAGATCGCGCTGGCATAGGTGAGCAGATCATGCTTACGGAAGCCGTCGACCACCGCCGTCGCGATCGCGTGGGCACGGGCTCGCACTGAGCCCCCACCGATAGGCGATCCAGCAGACGCAGTCATGGCGGTCGTGCCCTCCGATCGGCGACGATGCCGTCACCATCGGACGCTACCCGGACCTAGGACAGTCCACGCGCCATGGCGTCCGCCGGCGGAGCGCACCGGGGCGTGGCCTGCGCCTGTGCAGCGCGCGCTGAACCGGCGAGGCCGGCTGGAAGCCCGCGAGGGAAGCACCGTCCCGCACCCAGTACGTCCGCATGCTCGCCCTGCAGACGTCAGCGCGGAGGGGTGGCCGGCGTGGCTTTCGGCGGTGGTAGAACTGCGACGCAGACGCGGCCCCATTGCTTTACGTTGAAGAGAGGGCCCTGATCAGCACGACCGCGACAGCTGATCGAGCAGGCCCCCGAGTTGAGGATCGCGTCGCACCAGCGGATCGTCGCCGACGCCCGCATTGAGCGCGGCCAATACGAGCCGCGAGCAACACTCTCGGGCATCACCGGAGCAAGGATGCCGGCACCTGCGATTTGAGCAAACTGCTGTCTCAGCTTGGGCTCATGCGTGCGCCAACAGCAGCGCTTGTTCACGATAACGCTTCGAGCCGTGACATTTTCGTATGACTCAGTGCTGAGGCTGGGACCGTCCCGCGACCCCGTGTAGGGTCCTCCTGTACTACGGATACGGGAGAGGATGGTGCCATGACTTTGCCGGGCCGACGAGTTCCTCGCTGCTGGGCGTGCTGGGCGCTCCTAACTGTCGTTGTTTGCGGTCTTGCGATTATTGTGCCGTCGGGCGCCCTTGCGGATGGGCCCTGTAACGGGAAGGACCTACGTCTCGCCGTGCACAGAGAGGAAAAGAACGCCGCAAACAAAAGCACGACTTGGGTCCTCGCCTTCAAGAACACAGATCATCAATGCTCCCTCGACGGCTATCCGCCGACTGAGCTGCTGAATGGCAAGAAGTCTCTTCCCACGGGCCTGGTAACTCACAAACTTGGGGTTCTCTACGGCGAGGTTGTGTTGACCCACAATAAGGAGGCCTACACCACCTTCAGCCTCTTTCACGGGCCCAACTGCCTGGACTTCAAGATCTCTTCCGTTGAGTTCCTGCGGGCTCCCGATCTCCGCATACACCTACCATCAAACACTACGGTTTGCCACGTGCAGGTCTATCCCTTCCGAGATAAACCCTGACCGGCTAACCGTCGAGGGACGTGCCGGGTAAACAAGCCAGGAGTCTAAAGCGAGGACACGGCAGGTGGTAGTCGGCGGTAGCCACGTGTGAGGAGCGGTGACGAAACGTGTCGACGCTTGTGCGCGATCCGCGCCCGCGGTCTGCGCGCACTCTAGCTCTGGTCGCCAAAACACGATCGTCCGATTCTCGTGGAGGAGAATGCGGTCCTCGAGGTGCCAGTGCACAGCGCGCGCGAGACGGTTCGCTCGATGTCGCGCTCGATCATGGTCAGCAGCAGGGATCTGCTGGTGTGACACGGGAAGCGAGCCTCCAGCCCCGGCTCTCCAGCGCGTTTCGGTTCCAATCCTTGTAGGCCAAATGGATCATCACTTCCTGGCCGCGGGACACGAGTCGGTCCCCAGCGTGTCAGGAGCGAGCATCGCATGCCCGCCCGGATTGTCGGTGACCGAGATCACGTCGATCCTGGGACAGCGGCGAGTTCCTGTGCCATCTCGACCGTGGCCCGGCTTGACTTCGTCGTGACCACCCCCCGACTCGTGACGAGCTCAACCGCGACAGCGAATGATCCACCCCGCCTCAGGCGCTCGCGAAAGAGCGGCTTCTACGCAGTCTGCGGCGGTTCGCCGAGTGTCATCGCGCAGTGATGTCGTCGCAGGCCGCGCGCCGCAGCGGGGCGCATGACGATCCGAGGGCCATGGGTGTTACCGCCCGGCTGCTGTGCGCCAGCCCTCGGCTACTACAGGCGTGCGGTCTCGGCGTAGGCGACGGGGCTGACGACCGCAACGAAGACCTCAATCTGACGGTGGGGTTCGACTGTCACTTTGCGCGCGCGGTCGTGGGGCTCGCCCAACACCACGCCCACTTCGGTGCCGATCTCGGCCTCGGGGTTGACCGTGCCCGTCCCAGGCGAGTGTCACCTTCTTGCGCTGGCTTCGGGATCTATTTTGCCCAGCGCGTCGCGACCGATGAACTCGTGTCCAACTTCACGAACTGCCCGTAGCCAAGCTCCCACAGATTGAGGTGGTAGTCCTCGATGCGCTCGGACACGAAGCCGCCGGCCATCACTGCGAAGCATCCAACGCCGATCGAGCTCAACCTCGGCGTTGTAGCCGCCGGTCTCGCATTGGTAGGTGACCCAGTTGAGCACCGGCGCCCTACCAACCAGGTTGAACTCGCCCTCGCCCAGTAGAAAACCATCACGTCTCCGATGACGTAGCCCTCAGGAGTGCAAGGAACGAACTGCTTCGCATTGTCGACGGCAAAGCTGGCGAGGCTGTTGACGCGTGCAGCCCGCGATCTGCACCCCCTCACTTGCTCGCGATGAATCTGCGGGGCCGTCGCGGTCTGAGCTCTATAACTGACGAGAGGAGTCCCGTGAGCAAGGTAGTCGTATCGCAATTCATCACGCTTGACGGCGTAGTTGAGGATCCAGGCGGATCCGAGAACTCCCCGTATGGTGGCTGGGCGTTTCAGTTCGATCGCGGCCCGGAGGGCGACAAGTTCAAGTTGGACGAGGTGATGGCGGCCGACGCGCTGCTGCTCGGCCGCCGCACCTACGAGGGTTTCGCCGAGGCGTGGCCGTCGCGCGACGATGAGTTCGCCGACAAGATCAACAACATGCCGAAGTACGTCGTCTCGTCGACCCTTGAGAACCCGGCGTGGAACAACACCACGGTCGTCGGGACCGACGTCACGGCGGCGGTCGAGGGCATAAAGCGCGAGGTCGATGCCGACATCTTGGTCAACGGCAGCGTGCAGGTGGTCGGCGAGCTGATCGATCGCGGGCTGGTCGACGAACTGCGGCTGATGGTCTTCCCGATCCTGACTGGCGGCGGCCTGCGTCTATTTCCCGACGGCGGAGGGTCTCACCCATTGCGACTGACCGAGGCGCGTCAGGCGAGCGACACGCTGATCAGCATCTACGAGCCGGTACGCGAGAAGGCGCAATGATCGCGCGCATCGGGGAGGCGTTGTGCAAGCGCACGACGCGGACGACAGGATCCGGTCACTGTCGCCAGCATCCACCGGGCGATGAAAGCAGTTGGCAGCGGTCACGATCACGCACCTAGACCGGCGTCGCCGGAGACGGTCAGCGCCGTGGGTCGATGCCCTGTGGCGCTGATCACACTCACCGCTGCGGAGGGTGCCGGCGGGCACTGCGAAGCGACGGCACGCCGGCTGTTCACCAGCGCGTCTTCGAGTGTCTCAATGAAGCGCTCACCCCTACGCGACCGCTGATCACGCAGCCCGCCTGGGAACTCGTCGAGGCGATCATCTCCCTCCTGCTCGCGGCGGGCTCCACCAGGTCGGCCCGGAGCCCGGAAGTCGGCGCGTGCCAACGCCTCGCGAGCGCGGTTTCGCCGCACTTCCAGGCGCGGGAACTCCGTGGCGCCCGTAGCCATAGACCGAGGTTAGTGACGAGCTTGCGGCGCATGCAAGGGAGCGCATGCAGCCAGACGAAATCCGCCGCACCGCGATCCCCCTACCCGGTATGCAAACGTGCAGCGTATCCACGGACAACCCAGGAGATGAATTCATGACAGCGACGACGCTTCCGGGCGGCACGTTCAAACTGGCCGAAGATCTGACGGTCACTCGCATGGGCTACGGCGCAATGCAGCTGGCTGGCCCGCACGTGTTCGGCCCACCGGCCGACCGTGGTGCTGCCGTGGCAGTGCTGCGCGAGGCGGTGGAACTGGGGATCACCCACATTGACACGAGCGACTACTACGGCCCGCACGTCACAAACCAGATCATCAAGGAAGCTCTGCATCCCTATCCGGACACGCTGCACATCGTGACCAAGGTCGGGGCACTGCGCGACGCCGAGGGCGGCTGGCCGAGAGCGCTAGCACCCGAACAGCTGCGGCAGGCCGTATATGACAATCTCGAGAATCTCGGCCTCGACGTACTCGAGGTCGTCAACCTACGCGTCGGGGGATTGGACAGCCCGGAGCCGGGATCGGTCGCCGAACCGTTCACGGTGCTCGCGGAGCTGCAGCAGGAGGGCTTGATCAAGCATCTCGGCGTCAGCACGGTCTCAGCCGAGCAGATCGTCGAAGCGCAGTCGATCGCGCCGATCGTGTGCGTGCAGAACTTCTACAACGTCGCCCACCGCTTCGACGACGAGTTGATCGACTCGCTCGCCGAACAGGGCATCGCCTACGTGCCGTACTTCCCGCTCGGCGGCTTCTCCCCACTGCAGTCCGACGCCTTGCAATCAGTCGCCACCCGTCTCGACGCGACGCCGATGGGCGTCGCGCTGGCGTGGCTGCTGCAGCGCTCGCAGAACATCCTGCTGATCCCCGGCACCTCCTCCCTCGCGCACCTGCGCGAGAACGTGACCGGTGCTGGGCTTCCGCTCTCGGCGGATGACGTGAGCGAGCTGAATGCGATCGTCGCGGGCTCATAGTGCCTCGAGCGCCGCTACCGAATCTCACGCGACCCCAGCTGGTGTCCGGCACGAGCGGTCCGAACTCGTCGCGATACGGGAGCCCGAGGATGCTGGTGCCGATCCCGTGCGTGCACGTGATAAGCGTTGTCGCGGCTGATCAGGTGCCGGCGCGCGGGTTCGCCGCGTGCCGCGTGATACAGGCGGGTCAGCTTGGTCGCGGTCTCGATCGAGTCCCCACCACCGCTAGTCAGAAACACCTTCGCCCCGCCGGCCCCCGGGCGCGAGCCTCGCGAGCCGCTCGGCCAGCGTGAGCGCGGGACGGTTGGCGACGTCGCCAAACGCGTGGTAGGTCTCCAGCGCGACTAGCTGGTCGGTGATCGCGGGCGGAGATCTCCCGGCGTCCATGGCCCACGTTGGCATACCACAGGCTGGCCGAGCCGTCGAGGTAGCGCCGGCCGTGCTCGTCGTACACGAACACGCCATCGCCGCGGGCAAGCACCAGCTCCGTGGCGTCAACGGTGGCTATGTCGGCGAACGGATGCCAGAGCGCGGTCATGGTTGCATTGTGCGGAGGTACGCGGGCAACATGCAACCGCCGTGACAGATCCCCCGCCGCAACCGCCCACTGCGCTCGAGCGCCGGCTCTGCCAGCAGATCGCCGCCCGCCGGGACGAGCTGGTCGAGTTGCTCCAGACCCTGATCCGCTTCGATACGACCGCACACGTGCCCGGCGTGCCCGCCCGCGAGGAGGCGGCGCTGCAGGCGTATCTGGCCGAGCGGCTGCGGGCCGTCGGAGCGCTGGTGCGCGTGTTCGAGCCCGATACTGCCCTCGTCGCTGACCACCGGATGATCCCCGCCGGGTTCAACTTCGCCGGCAGACCGCAGCTCGTCGCGCGCCTTCCGGGAACGAGCGGAGGGCGGACGCTGTTGTTCAACGGTCACATCGACGTGGTCGACGTCGCGCCGCTGGATGGGTGGACGCACCCGCCGCTCGCGGGCGAGCTCGCCGACGGCCGGGTGCACGGCCGCGGGGCTTGTGACATGAAGGGAGGCGTGGCGTGCCTGGTCTTCGCCGCCGAGGCGCTAGCCGACGCTGGGGTCGAGCTTGCCGGCGAGCTGATCGTCAACACCGTCTCCGACGAAGAGTCCACCGGAGCCGGCGGCCTGGTCTCGGCGCGCACCCTGCGAGCCGACGCCGCGATCGTCGCCGAGCCAACCGGGCTCGACGTGTGGATCGCCTGCCGCGGCAGCCTTCTGGCGACGATCACGATTCGCGGTCGCGCCGGCCATGCCGGGCTGGCGCCACGCCATCCCGATCACGGCGGCGCGGTGAACGCGATCGAGAAGCTGGCGATCGTGCTCGAGGCGATCCGCCGCCTGCGCGAGGAGTGGGCCTTACGGCACGGTCATCCGTTCCTGTCCGCGCCGGACTGCGTACCCACGGTCGTCCAAGGAGGGGAGTGGCTCGTCTCGTATCCGTCCAGCTGCCGCCTGGAATGCCACCTCGAGTATCTGCCTGGGCAGGCCGACGCGGATGGCTGGGGCGGGAAGGTGGAGCGCGAGTTCGTCGAGTGGATCACGCGGGCGGCGGCGGCGGACCCGTGGCTGAGGGCGCACCCGCCGCAGGTGAAGTGGGGTCTGGGCGGCGTGCCGCCGGCCGAGGTCTCGGCTAACGAGCCGATCGTGCGCTCGGCGCTTGCGGCCACCCGCGCGATTGGGCGCCGGCGCGCCCGGATCGGCGGGATGGACAACTGGCACGATGGGGCTACATTGGCGGTTGAGGCGGGGATCCCGGCGGTCTGCCTCGGGCCCGGCGACCTGCACCTCGCTCACACCACGTCCGAATCGGTACCCATCGAAGAGCTCGTGGCATGCGCTCAGGCACTTGCCGTCACCGCGCTGCGGTTCTGCGGGTCGACGAGTTCAAACGGTTGCTAGAGACGCCAGGGGAGAGACACGGTCCCAGCGCCGTTCCGACGCACATATGTCGAGATCAACGACATCGCGAGGCGCCGGGTGTATCAGCCTGCGGGGACTAATTCTCCAACTGCGGACTGGGGGCCCGCCGCGGTGTGCCCGCCGGCGACAATGATCGCGTCGCCAACCGCGGTCACGCCGGCGTCGGACAACGGTTGCGGGAGTCGGCCGGCGAGGCGCAGGCGCCCGGTCGCGGGATCGACCGCCCACACTTCCGCGGTTGGGGTGTCGATGCTCTCGCCGCGCCCGCCTACGAGGTATACGGTGTCGTGCACGGTGGCGGCGCCGGCGTGGGTGACCGGGCTCCTCAGCCGACCGATCTGTTTGACGGCGCCAGAGGTCGGATCGAAGCGAAAGATCGCGTCGCTGGCTCCCGACGGCGTCGAGCCACCGATGATCAGCAGGTCGCGACCGGCGGCTGCGACGGCGGCGTAGCGCAGCCCTGCCGGTAGCCGTGCGACGACTCGGGGAGCGCTGCCGGGGCGCCAGGCGAGGATCGAGTCAAGCCAGTTGCTGCCGTCGAAGCCGCCGACAATGTACGCAGACCCGCCGCTCTCGGTGACTGCCACGTCCGACGCAGGACGCGGCAGCGTGCCAGCGGCGGTGACCGCATTCGAGCGGGGGTCGTAGCTGACGATGTGATCAAGCTCGCTGAGGTATCCGCCGCCGAACGCGTATGTCTTGCCAGCGAGCGTCGCCGCCTGCGCGTCGTGCTGTGGGCCCGGCAGGCTCGCGGTGCGCAACGGAGCCTCCAGGTCGGCGAGCACGATCGCGGCCGTCGAGCTTCCGGCCGCGTCGAGCCCGCCGAGCAGCACGAACCGGCTGGAAGCGAGCGGCGCGATCGCCGGATCCTGCACCGCGGACGGCAGCGAGAACAGCGGTCGGTATGTGACCCGCACCGCGACCCTTCGCTTCACCTCGTACGCGGGCGCGCGCCGCGCTCCGCCGGACGTCGAAGTGCTGCTCGCGGCGCTCCCGCCGCACCCCGCGATGGCCAGGGCCAGCGCCACCGCCAGGCCCACGGGAGTCAGGCACCGGCGGCCTGTCCGCCGACAGCGGATGCCGCAAAGTCGTGTACAACCGCCAGCTCGGATCGAGCGAGGGTACCCGACCGATGGGCGAGCCGCCGGACGCCCATTCAGCGCACGAACACGGCGAGGAAATCTCGGTCGTCAGGGATCAGGTAGCGGTCCGGGGTACGGGTCATCGCCGGCAGCAGGCTTTCCGGCTGTCCCGCACCGGGACGCGCGTAGGTGATGAACGTGACCCAGTACGAGTTGATGTCGAGCTCCATCGCGCGAACGGCGCCGGCACGGACCAGAATCTGCGCCAGCGACCCAACGGTCTGGTCCGGCGCGGCGGCGTAAACCAAGTTTCCGTTCCCGTCGACGCCGATCCCGGAACGCCAGACGCGGACCGCGTTTCCCAGCGTCAGCCCCCATTCCGGCCCATCGCTCAGATTCGGGTTCGGCCGGCCGCCGGCGACGATCAATGGCAGGTTTTGGCGTGCGAACGAGACGCCGCTCTGCACGTCGGAGCCGCCCGACCACGCCGCCACGTCGAGCTGTCCGCTGGAATAGCCGATAAGCGTCGCCAGTCCGGGCTTCATCGGCGCGCTTCATCGGCGCGTAGGTATGTCCGGCGAGCGCGAAACCGCCGCCCGAGTCAGAGAGCTTGAACGCGCTGTTGAAGGCCGCGAGCAGGCGTGAGCGGGACTGGGTCGGCACCTCCATCGGTCCGCGCGAGGGCAGAGTCACGGAAGGTTCGAGTCGGCCCGGGTAACAGGCGATGTTTGTCCGGGTCTGATCGATCCAGGCAACGCCCGCCACCATCCGCGGGTAGTTTGGGTCGCTGCGGAACTGAGCGATCTGGACCGGAGCGCTCGCGCCGCTCCAGCTCTCGCTCGGCACCCAGACTCCCTCGCCCGGCAGCGCTGGTCGGATCACCGGAGCGAGGTCGGGTGGATGGACCGGTGCCGGCGCGCTGGATCTCAATGGCAGCTTGCCCAGCGCGGCTCCCCCACTCGAGGGCGCGTTCAGCGAGTAGTAGATTTCTCGACCTGAGAGGCGAATCGCGCCGCGCCGTGGTCGCGCCGGCGCCACGGGGACAGCCGCGGGGGGAGCCGCCGCCGCAGAGCTCGGTGGACCTTGGGTGAATCGGCGGAGCCGGCCGCAGATCAGCTGAGAGAACTCTCATCCCGTCGGCGGCAGGCAGTCACGGTGCGGAGAAGAAACGTGCATCAGAGACTCGGGTTGCATCAGCGTCATGTCGACAACCGCTCCCAAGCCACGCTCATCGCAACCCACCGAGAGCAGCCGGCCGGACCAGACCAAGCCAGCGGCCAGGTCCCATGACCGCTGAGCCAGCATCACCGCCGGCGATCCGCGCAGCCAGGCGCCAACGCCGCCGGCGCGACCTGCTCGAGGATCTCGGGATCGCGATCATCGTCACGATCGTGGCCGTGATCTTGACCGCCGGGCTCGGAGTGCTCGCGCTGATTGAGATTCCCGTTGGCGCTGCGGTGATCGGCTCCTTCCTGATCGAGCGGCGCAGGCTGAACCAGCGTCGTCTCCGTGCCGGGAGGCTACGTTCGCAGCGCACGCCCACCTACGGGCATCGCCTCACCAGCGATGAGTTTGCTGGCGCACGGCGGTCATAGTTGCTGGCAATATGTTCCAACTGGCGCGGTCCCGCGCCCAACCCTCGGTTCCGGCGCTCACGCCGTCGGCGAAAGCGGGGGCAAAGGGGGCTCCGAGCTCTCGGGACGCCGGTCGTTGGTGCCCTTTCCGGCGGGGCGCGGTGAGCGTGAGTCGCCAGCGTCGCGCCTGGGTGAAAGGAGCACATAACGATGACCGAGCACAAGTCGTTCAAGCGCTTGGTTCGCGCGCGGATGCAGAAGACCGGCGAGAGCTACACGACGGCGCGCGCGAACCTGCTGCGCGCCGAGGAGCGCAAGCGCGGTGCGGGACCGCGGCTGGCCACCTCTGACGAGGCGATCCGCGAGCGCACCGGGCGCGGATGGGAAGAGTGGTTTGCGATGCTCGATGAATGGGGGGCGGGGGAGCGGCCACACCGCGAGATCGCTCGCTGGATCGCCGAGCAGCAGGGCGTCGAGCCGCTGGCGTGGAACGTGCAGGCGGTGGCCGGGAGCTACGAGCTCGCTCGCGGCCTGCGCGAGGTCGGCGAGAAGGAGGACGGTTTCGCGGTCACCGCATCGCGGACTATCGCGGTCCCGGTCGACCGGCTCTACGACGCGTTCGCGGAGGGCCCGCTGCGTAGGCGGTGGCTGCCCGAGGATGAACTGCGGGAGCGCACCGTGACCAGGCCGAAGTCGGCCCGCTTTGACTGGGGTGATGGCGGCACGCGCGTCAACGTCACCTTTCTGCCCAAGGGCGAGGGGAGGAGCACCGTCGCGCTCGAGCACCGAAGACTGCCCAGCGCCGATGAGGCAGACCGGATGAAGGTACGTTGGCGAGAGCGGCTGACGACGCTCAAGACCGTGCTGGAGGCCTAGTGACCGGCGAGTCACCGCACAGAGACCGGGCGTGCGACGTGTGCCCGCGCTGGCAGTGGCGCAGGGCCATCGTTACCGTCGCTCCCGGTGGGATTTCGAGGTGCGACGTTTGCCCGCCGCCACGCCGTCGTGTGCCGCGAGCGCACGCGATCCGGGCAGCGCGTCCGTGGCTGCCCGGATCGGGGACGGGTGCGCTTGCTACGCGACCTGGAGTACGTTCAGCGAGGACGTTACGCTGACCACTGGTATCAGCACCGTCGGGGCCGAGCTGGAGGTGCGAGCGCAGCTCACCGTGGCGTTGCCAGGCGAGCCCTGGACCTGCAGCGGGATCGACGCGATGCTCTGAGACGTACCCACGGTAACGGTGACGCTGCGGGTCTGGCTACTTCCGCCGGCGGTCAGGGTGCAGGTCACGGTAATGACCGACCCGACTGACGCAGGGGTGCCGGCGCCCACCGTCGCGGACGGGTTTGCCAGCGCCAGGTACCTTCCGGGCGACGCAAGCGGGACCGTATTGATGAGAGTAGGCGTCGACCCGGGGGTCCGGGTGTCGACCACGCCCGTCTCGGGCGGCAGCGTCGAGTTGCACGAGACCTTGCCGATCGAGTCAATCGAGCCGATCGCGGAGAGAGGGGCGCAGGTTCCGCTGACCCGCACCTGCAGCTGGCTGGTGTTGGCGCGGACGATGCCCACCGAGCCGGGCAAGATCTTCTTGTAGGTCACCGAGTTGTCCTTCAACTTGCTGTTGGACACCGCGTTGTTCTTCAGCTGGGCGGTGCCGACGCTGTTGTTCGGGATGACAACCGCGGCGTAGCCGGCGCCTCCGAGCGCTACGAACAGGGCCACCAGCGAGATGACGAGCGCCGCCGAGGGACGCCGGGTGAGCACGGAACGTACTCGCAAGGGACTACCTCCTGAATAGATGGGTTTGAACTGCACAAACCGATTGCGCGCCGTGAGTCGCGCTAAGTCCCAGGGCTGGTAAGGGCGCGGACACCCCAGAGTTGTGGCTCAGGCCGGCTGCGGCACCCGCTCGCGGACCCTCCTCGCCATCGCCGCGGCCAAGACCGTGGCGATACAAGCGATCAGGAACGGGCCGCTGACGCCCGCCGGTCTGATCATCGCTCCCGCGGCAGCTGACCCGGCCGCGAGACCGCCGATCAGCGCCGCCGAGATCCAGGTGAAGGCCTCAGTCTCGCGTCCCGCAGTGACCGCGCGGCTCACGAGCGCGTACTGGCAGGAAAACACGGGCGCGATCGTCACCCCGGCAAGCAGGGCGCAAACAATGCCCGCCGTGATCGAGCGAGCCGCGATCAGCGGCGCCGTCAGCACGATCGCAAGCACGAGCAGAGTTCGATAGCGGCTGGCCACCGGGGAGCGCCATGCTCGCGAGCCATACCACAAGCCGCCGGCCATGCTTCCCACGCTCCATAGCGCCAGCAGCAGTCCCGATGCCGGCCGCGAACCGGCATGCAGCGCCAGCGAAGGAAGTCCCACCTCGATCGCGCCCAGGCCGATTCCCATCAGCGTCACCGGACCGAGCAGCGCCCGCAGCTGCGCGCTAGCCAGCGCCGACCGTCGCCCGGGCGGTAGCGGGTGGCGGCGACAGGCACGCGCCAGCGGCGAGCGCACAAACAGACATGTTCCGCTCGCGTAGAGGGCCCCGACCAGCAGCACCGCAGCCCTCGGAGACGCCACCGCGATCACGAGCGCGACCAGTAGCGGGCCCGTGATCCAAGCCACCTCTTGCAGGACCGAGTCAAGAGCATAGGCGCTGTCCAAAACCGCTGGATCACGAAGCGCATCGCGCAACAAGGCACGCACCGTCGGAGCGACAGGGGGTGCCAACGCACCTGCCAAGCCAGACATCACGACCAGCGTCATGGCACCGGTGTCGTCCGACGCCGCAAGCGTCAGCCCAACCAGCGACACCGCCTGCGCAAAGGCGCTTGGGACGAGCACCCGTACCCGCCCGAAGCGATCCACCAAGCGGCCTTGAAGCGGCGCACACCCCGCATTGGCGAACGCGTAGGCGCCGAGCGCGACTCCAGCGGTCGCGTAGGAATGCGTCGCGCCCCGAACCAACAGCAAGATCGCCAGGGACGCCATCCCCTGGGGGAGCCGCGCCAACAGCGCGCTGGCCAGCAGCCGCCCCGAGCCGGGAACGGACAGCACGCGGCGGTAGTTGGCGAGCATCCTCCGAGCCTACACGCGTCGCGCCTCAGCCACCTCCTCTGGGCGGCGCGAGCGGCGCTCAACGCACCGGAGATGCCCGCGGCAGCCGCGGTACGCTCGCCGGACGCTCGCAGGCAACCGCTGTGCGCTCGCCGGACGCGCTCAGCCGCGCCCCGTGCGAGCCTGGAGTTCTTCGATCAGCCTCGAGGCCTGCGCCTTGGTGAGCTCAGCCGGGACATCTTCGCCCGCTTGCTGTGCCAGCGTGCCTAGGTAAGACAGCTGCGGACCGGTGGCCGGCTCCTCGCCGGTAACCCAGTCCTCAGGGTCCTTTTCGGGATTCGGTTGTTTGGGATCGGTATCGGCCATCGGTAGATCGTAACCTCCGTACCGGCCGCTCAAGTCGTGCGCCACTCCCCGGAGTTGAGCTTCGCGGGGCTGTGTTCAGAGTTTCGCTTCAGTCGTGGCGGCCGCCGGGTTCTGACACGTCCCTGTAGATAGCGTGCTCGAACTCGGTCGCGATCGAACGCACTCGCGCGTCGAAGAAGGGCAGCACCTGGGTGAGGGTGATTCCGGCAACTCCGGTGCTACGGTCAATCCAGTAATAGCAGTTACCCAGCCCCGCCCAGTCTCCGCTTCCCGCGCGGCGCGAGTTCGGGATGTCCTCATGAATCAGGTGGATACCGAGACCCCAGCTGTGCTTCACGGGCGGGAAACGAAAGTCGTTACTCACCCTGGTGAGGGCTGATTTCCACCCAGTAGGCATGATCGCGCCAGCGAGCTGGTTTGTGAACATTCGCTCGACGCTTTCTGAGCGCAGTATGCGCGCCCCATCGAGCTCACCACCGCGGAGCAATGCGCGCATCAGGCGCAGATAGTCCTGACCGCTGGTATACGCTCCACCGCCGCCGGACCAAAACTCCGCGTGCGGCCTGTCCATAGCCGTCTGCGCTGCCAAGCCTCCATCCGCTTCTCGCAGGTGCATCTTCATCATCCGTGCGCGTTGCGAATCAGTCGGGCTGAAGGTCGTGTCCGGCATGCCGAGCGGTCCGAAAACATGCTGGGCGCAATATTCGGCCAGATCCTGGCCGCCGACTGCCTCGATCACCTGCCCCAGCCAATCATGGCTGATTCCATACACCCACCGGGTCCCTGGATCCGCGACCAGCGGCACCTGTAGCGCGGCCCGCCGGCCGCTGTTCGCATACGGGGTTCCGGTCAGCTCGTGGTAGAGCAGGACGTCGGCGTCCGTAAACCAGTAACCCAATCCCGAGGTGTGTGTCAGCAGGTGCCTGATCGTCGCTTGGCGACTGGGCGGCCGCAACCGCGGGGTGTCGCCGTCGAAGCCTGCTAGGACCTGCAGCTCGCCGAACTCAGGCAGGACATCGGCTACCGGCTGCTCCAGCTCGAGCGCGCCGGCTTCGACCAGTTGCAACGCGGCGACGCTGACGATCGCCTTCGTCATCGACGCCGCCCACAGGATCGTCTCCGGCACAGCCGGCTCGTCACTGTCGACCCCGAGCTGTCCAGCGGCTCCCGCGTACAGCAACCCATTGCGGTCACCCGCCAGCGCAACGATCCCGGCAACCGTTTCGTCGGCGACCGCCCGCTGCAAGATCTGGTCGATATCGGCAATCATCTAGTAGCACCCGCGGGGCGAGAGACCCGTGACCCGCACCACGAACCGTAACCGGGGCGACCGCGAACCGAAAGTGGTCTTTGCACCGGTTATGCTCGTGGCCGTCAGGTCGTTGACCGCGGCCCGCGGAGCGGTGGGCTGAGCCCACGCTCGACAGGTCGATCACGCGCGGCGGGATTCCGCAACGCGGCGCATCCAGTAGCGAAACCAATCAGGCCCGTAGGGCAGATACGCACGCGTGGGGATGAGACGGCGGTGAAGCTCGGGGAGAAGTTCCGGCCGGACGCCCAGGAGCTGCTCGACCGGGACCGTCCCAAGCGACAGAAGCAGAGCTTCACGTAGGCGGCCGTCATGCGTCGCGATCGACCAGTCCGCGCCGCTCTTGGCCAACCGGAAGCCGAGGCGCAGGAACGCGATGTCGGTGGGCTCGCCCTGGGGGTGGGCTCCGGACTTCTCGAGATAGGCGCCCTTGACCAGCCTGACGTGGACGCCCGCGTCTATCAGCCTGTCGGCATCGGTGGGTGAGCGCAACAGGTTCGCCTGCACGGTGGCGCCAAGCCGGTCGGCCAATCCGCGCCCGGCGACGTCGAGCACGCAGGACAGGATCGCCTCTGCTCGGGCGGCGTCCTCCGCCCCCACCTGCACCCGTCGGCCGGCCGGAAGGGCTCGGGCAATCGCCGCGAGGCGATCGGCCACGGCGGACGCGTCCATGTCGAGAGCGAGATGGCTGAGGTCTGCGGACAGCCACATGTCCGCGGGACGTGAAGGCGGCTCAGCGCGAGTCGAAGGGCGCGCCGCGGGAAGGGAAGATAGGCTCTCCGCTAGCTCCAGGTAATCCGTGAGCACGCGGTCGGCCGTCGCCGGATCACGCACGCGCTCGCCGAACAGGTCGATGCTGACCCCGTGCCCCCGCTCGAGCAGCGTCGCTGCGCTCTCAAGCGCCTCCCGGCGGGAGCGCCCGGCGACATACCGGGACGCTGCTCGCCAAGCAGCGGCCTCGCCACCGGGCAGGGCCTTGACGGTCCGCTCGAACCGCTCGCTCGTCGCCAAGCGGAATAACAGCGCGCGGTCAACGCTCACCGACACGATCCTGCCAGGTCCCCGACGGCGGAGTCAGATTCACGGCTCAAGCTTCTCCACCCGTGGGTGGAGCTACCAGATCAAGCCGGGGACTGATGACAGGTTGCTTCCGGGTTCGTAGTCTGGAACGGTATTTTAGACACGAGGAGTGGCACGCTGACATGTCTACGCTGAACGTCGCAATTCCGATCGCCTGGGTTCTCTTCTGGGTCTATTGGCTGGTCTCAGCCTTTGGAGCCAAGCATGGCTCACGGGCTACGCTGACCAGGTTTCCAGGCTTGATCGTTCTCGTTTTGGTGTTCGTGCTGCTCCGTATCTTCAAAGCGGGCAGCCTGACTGTGCACAACCCGGTCTTGCAGGTAATAGGAGTGATCCTGTTCGTATCGGGGCTTGCCTTGGCGGTATGGGCGCGAATCCATCTCGGCCGCAACTGGGGGATGCCGATGACGCAAAAGGACGAGCCCGAGCTTGTCACCTCGGGCCCATACCACGTCGTTCGTCATCCCATCTATTCGGGAATCCTACTTGCCATGCTAGGCACGGCGGCGGCCACCCATGTCTACTGGTTGATCATTTTCGCGGTCATCGGCGTCTACTTCATCTATAGCGCAACGGTGGAGGAGAAAATGATGATGAATTCCTTTCCGTCCACGTATCCTGGCTATAAGGCTAAGACCAAGATGCTGATCCCATTTGTACTGTGAGTCAGACCTGGCCTCGCTCCGCTAGGGGCGCTTCGGGACGCCGGCCGCAGTGAGCGCGTCCTCGGGATTTGGATAGTGCACCATCTCAATCGCCTTGCCGTCACGGAACGTCGTGAGGTTGGCGCTCAGGCCGGGTTGCCCCTCATCGGTGTCGGAGTACCGCATGATCACCACCACCTTGTCGCCGGCGCCGATGACATCGACGAGCTGGCCGATCAGGCGACCAGTACGCGCGCGGCGCATGAACTCCAAAGCCTGCTCGCGGTTGTGGCAAGCCACGGGGTCGGTGGGGTCGCCGCCGTGCCATTTCACCTCGGGATCGAGGAATTCGCGAATGGCGTCGAGGTCGCCGCGAGCCGCCGCTTGGTAGCCGCGACGCGCGATGTCGATGTTGCTCTCCGCCACGACGGTAGTTTTGCATCCCTGGGATAACGTTTGGTTGATGCCATCTCGGCACCAGGACGGATACAAGATCGCGGCCATCCCCGGCGACGGCGTGGGGCGTGAAGTGCTTCCCGAGGGGCTGCGAGTGCTTCGAGCCGTCGCGGAGAGGTTCGGGCTGAACATCGACATCAAGCACGTCGATTTTGCGTCGTGCGACTACTATCTGGAGCACGGTCGGATGATGCCCGAGGACTGGAAGGATCAGCTGATCGAGTTTGACGCGATCCTGTTCGGAGCCGTCGGCTGGCCAGCGAAGGTGCCCGATCACATCTCGCTGTGGGGATCACTGCTCCAGTTCCGGCGCGAGTTCGACCAGTACGTCGGTCTGCGGCCGGTTCGCCTGATGCCAGGAGTAAGCGCCCCGCTGGCCGGCCGGCTCCCCGGGGATATCGATTTCGTCGTCGTGCGGGAGAACACCGAAGGCGAATACTCAGCAATCGGCGGCCGCATGTTCGCGGGGACCGATCGAGAGACGGTGTTGCAGGAGACGGTCATGACCCGCGTCGGCGTGGATCGCATCTTGCGATACGCATTCGAGCTGGCGCAAGGGCGTGAATCGAAGCACCTGACCTCTGCCACCAAGTCAAACGGTATTGCGATCGCCATGCCGTATTGGGATGAACGGGTGGAAGCGATCGCTGGCTCGTATCCCAGTGTTACCTGGGACAAGTTCCACATCGACGCGCTGGCCGCGCAGCTTGTCCTGGCACCTGACCGGTTCGATGTGATCGTCGCTTCCAACCTCTTTGGAGACATCCTGTCTGACCTGGGACCGGCGTGCACGGGGACGATCGGCATTGCCCCGTCCGCCAACATCAACCCGGAACGGTCGTATCCGTCGCTGTTCGAGCCCGTCCACGGCTCAGCACCGGACATCGCCGGACGAGGGGTAGCCAATCCGGTCGGACAGATCTGGGCCGTGCAGATGATGCTCGAGCATCTAGGCGAGCACAGCGCAGCTAACGCCGTACTAGTCGCGATCGAGCGCGGACTCGCCGATCCACGGACGCGCACAACGGATATCGGGGGCTCCGCCAACACGGTCACGGCCGGGCAGGCGATCGCGGACGCCGTGGAGCGCAGCGAGCGGCCGGGATCGTGAAACGCGCCGTCGGGACGAGGCTCTGGACAGAGTTCGCGCCCTCGGCGCTCCTCCGCTTGATCGCGGGTTTGCCTTCCGGTCTCACTCCTCGCCCCGACCAGCTTTCATATCAATAACGCCTACAGCTGCTCAGAACTTGTTGGGAGCCGCTCGCGAGGCGGCGCAACCGCGCGGGGATCTCTCGACGACGTCATGAGGTGCGCATGAGCCTTCGCGAAAGCCATCACGAGCTCCGCGAGCTGGTCGCGCTGGGCTGCCGCATCCTCGGCGCTAACGGCCATGACGACTACGTCTGGGGACACGTCTCGGCCAGAGATCCCGATGGCCGCGGTGTCTGGATGAAGGCGTCAACTTTTGGTTTCGAGGAGATCACCGCGGATCGAGTAATCCTGGTCGGCTTCGACGGCGAAGTGCTCGCCGGGGACTGTCCTCGCCACGCCGAGTGGCCGATCCACACCGAGGTCATGCGAGCCCGGCCCGACGCGGGCAGCGTCGTCCATTCCCACCCACCGCACTCGATCGCGATCGGCGCCAGCGGTCAGCCACTGCGCCCGGTATCGCACGCGGGGACGTTGTTCGTTCCGCCCGATGTTGCCCGCTTCAGCAAAACCGCAGAGCTGATCACGAGTCCCGACATGGGCGCGGAGGTGGCCGCCACGCTCGGCGATCAGCACGCGATGTTCTTGGTCAACCATGGCATCGTCACGGCCGGAAAGGACGTGCGCGACGCGGTCATCCGCGCGGTGTTGCTGGAGAAGGCCGCCCACCAGCAGCTACTCACCCATAGCTTCGGCCGACCGCGACGGTGGTCCTCGGATCAGGAGGCGCTGCGAAAGCGGGAGACCGTGTGGGCAGAGAACCAGTTGGCGGCGCTGTGGGACTACCTTGGCCGGCGGCTGAACGGCACGGCTTAGACTGCTCGCGTGCGCGAACCAGCCGCAGCCCATGTACGGCCTAATTGCAGTCGGGCGCTTCGTAGGCGTACAAGGCCTCGAGTTCCTCGATCAGCGCTCGCGCGCGCGGATTCTCGCCAAGTGCGCTTAGAGACACTCCCAGTCTGATCTCGAGCTGTCGCCGCTGGGCGTAGTCGAACTCCGCCCAGAATTCCTTGCACCAGCGGATCATGCGAGTGGTTCGAGAGTCGGTGGTCGATGTCATCTTTGGCTCCTGTGGTCGTCAACCTGCGGTCACATCTCGGCGCTCACGGGGCCCGGTAGGACGCCCCATGGGTCGCTGCGCCGGTGACGTCCGTGGCGCGACCCATGTGACCGGCGCCGGTTGCGCGGCGTCGCGCGCTCCTGCGCGTGGGTGCGCAGGAGGCCGACCAGATGAGCCGTCGGGTAGAAGGGATCGGCGATCGCTGAGCCGTCGTACAGCGACACCGCGGCGCGAAGCTCGCCTGCAACCACCGCGAGCAAAGCCGAGTCGTGGGGAAGGTTGTCGGCGCTGTCGAGTGCGGCCAACTGCGCCAGCGCGGGCTGATCGTCTCCGGTTGCGAGACGGATCGTTACCGGCAGGTCTAGGTGGGACGTTGCGATCTTGGTGCTTGCCATGACGAGTACACACTCGCGTCGCAGGTGCATAAATGCAAATAGGCATTTGCTTGATGAGGTATAACTTCAAGTATGATTGAGTCACCGCGTCTGCGGGTCCTCCGCGAGGTCGCCCGGCAAGGCTCGTTTTCGGCCGCAGCCGCGACCTTTGGCTACACGCAACCCGCTGTGTCGCGCCAGATCGCGACCCTGGAAGCGGAGGTAGGAACGGCGCTCGTGCGACGGGTTCCGCAGGGAGCCGTGCTCACCGATGCGGGGCGGTTGCTGCTCGAGCGCGCGGAAGTGATCCTCGCGAGCCTGGACAGTGTCGAGGCTGAGCTGCGAGCGCTGGCCGGTTTGCAGGGAGGAAGGCTGCGCCTGGCATCGTTTGCGTCCGCGGCCGCCTCGATCGTGCCGCCCGCGATCGCGAGCTTCCGCGAGCGATATCCGGCCGTCGAGCTGAGCGTCGTGATGGCCGACCCCGTCGACTCGCTGCCGCTACTGCGAACCGGCGAGCTGGATTTGGCGCTCTCGCACGATGCGCTCGAAGAGCTCGACGCCGATCCCGGAACCGCGTCTACGGCGGGCGGCAGTCGCCGGGCAGGGATCGAGCTCGTGCACCTGTTCGACGACCCGATGTACGTCGCGATGCCCGCAGGTCATCCCCTGACTGATGAGCCGAGACTCGGCCTCGCGGCCTTCGCCGACGAGCCTTGGATGCTCGCCACGACCCAAAGCTGCCCCGACTCGAGGCTGTTCCTGCAGGCCTGCCACGCCGCGGGGTTCGAGCCACGGATCGCGTTCCAGAGCGACGACTATCCCGCGATGCTCGGTTTCGTCGCCGCGGGCGTGGGGGTCGCACTCATCCCTGACATGGTCATGCGCGGCATCCGCGATGACGTGATCGTCAGGGATCTGGATCCGCCCGCCAAGGCCCGGCCGATCCTCGCGGCGCTTCCGGGTGATTACCGCTCGCCCCCAGCGGCGGCGATGCTCGAGATCCTGCGCGCGGTGAGCAACGCCTGGGTCGCCGAGCGGCCTGCGCTGGTATCGGCATGAGATCATCGTCCGGGCTCTAGTCGCGCAAGCGGGAGTCGCCTTGCCTCGCCGCTACGGCGCCCTGTTTTCACTGCCGGCCATTCGCCGTCAGGCGTGCGCCGGCCTGTTGGCGCAAGTCACTCAAGGGACCGCGAGCGTGGGGATCATTCTGGTCCTCCGCGAGCATTCTGGCTCACTGGGGCTCGCCGGGGTGGTCGTGGCCACGTTGTGGATTGCTGCGGCGGTTGCCCGCCCGATCCAGGGCCGGCTGATCGATCGCCGTGGCTCGCCTGAGGTGATGGCGGTTTGCGGGGTCGTTCACGGCGCGGCACTGATGGGCATCGTCGGGCTCTCCTCGCTCCGTGCAACGGGGTGGTTGCTGGGCGCTTTGGCGGTGCTTGCGGGCCTGGCGCTACCGCCGGTCTCGACCAGCATGCGTGTTGCTTGGGCCGATGCGGTTGATTTGCAGGAACGCACGGCCGCCTACAGCCTCGTGTATCTGGTCCAGGAACTGGCGATCCTCATCGGCCCGGTGATCTTCGCCGGCCTCACAGAGGCATTCTCGGCTTCACTGGCGTTGCTCGCGGTGGTGGCGATCGCGGTGAGCGGTGCCCTTGCCTTCGCCGCCTCGGCGCGATCATTCGGCGATCGCCCGGCACGCGCGCCGGGGCCGCGGCGGGGAGTGCTGCGGGCCGCAAACATGCAGCTACTGGTGCTCGTCGCGGTTCTCATCGGCACCATGGTCGGAGGGATTCAAGTTGCGGCGCCGATCGCGGCCTCGGCCCGTGGTGCGCCCGCTGCCGCTGGGCTTCTGATCGCAGCGGTATCGGTCGGCGGCATCATCGGCGCCGCTATCTACGCGAGCGGACGCTGGCGAGCGGCGCCATCGGCGCGGCTGCTGGTGCTACTCGCGTTGGTGACCGGTTCGCTCGCGCTGGTGATCCCCGCCGAGAGCCTGATCGTGATCGGCGGGCTGCTGATGACGGCGGGGTTGCCGCTGAACCCCGCGCTCAGCACGCTTTCGTTGGTGGTCGACCAGCAGGTCTCCAAGCAGTCGGCCGGTGAGGCGTTCGGCTGGCTCTCGACCGGGATCGCCGGTGGCACCGGCGGCGGCGCCGCGATCGCGGCCACCTTCGGGCAGCACCAACACGACCCACGAGCCGGGTTCATCGTCGCAGCGGGCGCCGCCGCGACCGCGACCCTGGTAGTTTTGGCCGCCCGTCGCCGGCTAAGTCGAACACCGGCAGTGTCCCGCGAAGGCGCGCGTTGGCCGGCCTGATCCCTAGGGACTAGGGCTGGTCGACGAGGTTGTGCTGGTGACGGTCGTCGTTGCGGTGGTTGTTTTCGTCGTCGACGACGTGGTGGTGGTCGACGAGGTCACTGTGCTCTTCTTCGTCGTCGTTGAGGTAGTGGTACTGGTGGTAGTCGTCGGGGTCGTCACAGTGCTCGTGCTGACGCTGATCGACTTCGTGGTAACGGTCTTGGTGGAGGTACTACCGGCAGTGGCGACCAGCAGGATCGCCACCAGCGCGGCGATCGCGATCGCACCTCCGACGATCATCGCCAGGCGGCGCCCGTCGTTGCGGCCCGGCGGGCCGGGCTGCGGTCCGCGGGGACCAGGCGCTCCGGCGGTGCGCGCGGAGGCATCGAGGTCGGCAAGCCGGTCTGGTGGCGGCTGCTCCCCGGGCGGCGGGATGTCGCTCTCGCTCATCGTTGACTGCTCGTGCCAGGATTAAAGGCGATTGGAGCGCTCAGCGCTCGTCTGGGCGCGCCGGTCAGCAACCGTCTACGTCACAGCGCTCCCCGCCTGCCACGACCGAAGGCTGCGGCCGGTTTGCCCAGCCCTGGCGCAGCAGCTCGAGCAACGCCTCAGGCGGGTGCGCGCCGGATGCGCCGAGCGCGCGATCGACGACAAACGTGGGAACCGCGCTGATCCCGAGCGCGAACGCGGTGCGCTCATCGTCGCAGACCTGGTCCGCATATCTGTCGCTCGCGAGTGTCTCTCGCGTCCCGGCCTCCGGTAGCCCGACCTCCACCGCCAGGTCGACGAGCGTCTCCGGATCGCTGATCAGCTTGCCCTCGCTGAAGTACGCGCGCAACAGGCGCTCTTTCATCGCGTCCTGGACCCTATGGTCCTGCGCCAGATGAACGATTCGGTGCGCGTCGAAGGTGGTCCCGCTGCGCGCGATGTCGAAGCGGAACTCGAGTCCCTCGCCAGCCGCAGTACCAGTCAAATGCTGCTCCATCTCTCGCGCTTGCTCGACGGTGATGCCGTACTTCTCGGCCAGACGCGTCGCTCGATCGCCCTCGCGTTCGTGCGGCGCCGCAGGGTCGAGCTCGAAGCTGCGCCAGTTGACTCGCACATCGGCCGCGTGCTCGAACTGAGCCAAGGCGGCCTCGAAGCGCCGCTTGCCGATGTAGCACCAGGGACAAGCGATGTCAGACCAGATTTCGACGTCCACTATGACTCCTTAGTTGACTCGGCAACTAATTCCCAGTGTAGCGGCCAGGATGCCCAAAGCGATCGCGGTCCCCGAGCTGGCGCCCCAGGCGCGCAGTTGTCCCGCCGCGACCTGTGCGGCCGCGGCGGACCCGGAATGAATTGCCGAGAGCAGCCGCGCGGCTGGCTCCGCCACCTCACCACGCTCCGCGCAGCTCAGGTATGCCAAGCCGAGCGCAGACGAGCGATCTGCGGCCAAAGTTGAGAGGGGGACGGGATCGTCGAGCGCGACGCCCCGACGCGGACGTGCGCGGCGGAGCATCACCCGCGACGCGGCGTAGCCGGCCAGCACGTCGTCGCCGGCGGGGGTGAGGCCCGGTCCTAGGCCCGCGAGCGAGCCCACCGCGTCAGTCACAGCGCCGCGCTGTAGTGCCGCCAAACCGCGCTCGAGGACCATGGGCGCGGCCGGGAGCGCTACGAGCGATGCCGCGGCGGCGGTCTCGATCGCCTCTGCGCTCGCCGGTGGCCACAGCGAGGGCGGCAGCGTGCGTCGCGTTCGCATCCGCTCGAGCGACAGTGCGGTGTCGCCGATCAGGAGCCGCCGATCGCGCACCGCGGCCGGCAATCCAGGTGCGAGTTCCAGCTGCCCGAGCCCATCCACGGCGATCGATAGGGGCCCAAGTGGCACGCTGGGTTCGCTCACCAGCAGCCAGTCTCCTCCCAGCCTCAGGTACGCACCGTGAGCGAGCACGAGCTCGACCGCGCCGGCGCGACCATCCCTTGCCGCCCTTGTGGCTGCGGGCGCGGCGAAGAGCGCTCGCTGCGCGCTCACCGGTCGCCTCTGCCGGCCGAAGCCACCGCGTCACGAGGCTCTTGATCGAGCTCGCCCGCCAGCGCGACCACAGCGGCGCGGAACGGCGCCACCGGCTGGTGTGCGACGCCGGCTCCGATCTGACCGCCGCCGCCGGTCGCGTGCAGGACGCCGGTCGTGATCTGGGGCGTGACTGCGAGCTCGGCCGCGAGACGGGCGTCGATGCCCAGGGGACTGCCGGTGAAGTCGAGCGCCGGAATCGTGAAGCGGCGCGAGCGGGTGACCGTGATCTCGCTCATCAGCTCGGTGCGCGCGATCGCATCGGCAGCTGCGCCGCCGAAGAACGCCGCCACGGCGGGCGAAGCGGCGAGCGCCATGCCGCCCAGGCCGACGCATTCGATCACCGAGGAGTCGCCAATGTCGAGCGCGGCATCTTCCTCCCGGTAGCCCTCCCGCAGCAGCGCGTCCTGAACTGGCGCCGCCGGCGCCTGAAACCAGCGGCCGGGAAGACCGGCGAGCTGGATACCCATCTCGGTGCCGTTGCGCGAGATCAAGTTGACCACGCTCGATCCGCGCACGCCAGAGGCCGCGAGCGAAGCGCACTTGGCAGCGGCCATCGTCAGGTTGAGGAAAAAGTGATGGTTCCCGGCGAGGAACCTGGCCGAGCGCTCGCCGCCGATCGCCGCGAACCCCGGCAGCAAGCTCCGAAGCAGCAGGTTGCCGGTGGCCTGGCTGCGCATGTGCAGGTCATCTCCCATCTGCAGGCCCTGTGCGGCGAGGGAGAACACCTCGATTGGGCCTTCGCGCTTGATGATCTTTGCCAGCGCTGGTCCGAGTTCCTCGGCGAAGAAGTGCAGGCGGTCGATCGCCTCCTGGTCGCCGACGCCGAACCACAGCGTCCTTCCCGGACCCTCGTTGAGAGTCGAGTACGCGCGCGCCCCCGAGTCCTCGTCCGCGACGACCCACACCGGCATCGACGGCGAGCAGACGCCGGTCATCGGTCCCACGTGGTTGCGCTCGTGGCCCGGCGCTAGCGCGATGCTGCCGGAGGACAGCAGCCCGGCCGCCTGCTCGGGGTCGCGAGCCCAGCCTTCGAACATGCAGGCCGCGATCAGCGCACGACGCTGCGGGTCGCACACCCGGTCCCAGTCGATCGCCGTTCCGGAGTGCATCAGCGTCCGCTCGCTGAGCCCAGGAACCACGTCTCGCGCGGGCTCGATCGCCACCGCCCGCGGAGTCGCTGATTCGATCCGGCCAACCGCAACCTCGTTGGCCGCCGAGATCAGCTTTGCATGCGGGCCCCAAAGGCGCTCCAGCGCGCGCGTGACCTCGCGATCGCCGTCGGCCGGAGGTCGCCACTCCACGTCGACCGCAGCGGCTCCTTGCGCCTTGACCGCCTCGCCGAAGCTCGCGAGGCCCACGTTGACCGCCGCGACCTGGGTGAGCACCTCGCTGCGAATATCGATCTCCCTCTGCTATCCCAGTCTCTTGCCGATGTCCAGCTTGCGCGAGCTCGCCGCAACGATCCGCTCCTCCGCCACGTTCCGGGCGAAGCGCGAGCTCGCGCTCGTGCGCCGGCTCGGCACGGCGCTCGAAGGGGACGATGCCGCTGCCCTGCCGCATCGCGGCGAGTATCTGATCGTATGCGGCGAGGCGATCGTGCCGACGTTCGTGAGCGCCGATCCCCACGCTGCCGGCGCCGCGGCGGTCGTGACCAACGTCTCCGACGTGCGGGCGATGGGCGGCCGGCCGCTCGGCCTCGTCGACATGCTGGTCAGCCCCGACCATGCCCACGCCAAAACGGTGCTCGATGGCATCTCGTGGGCGGCCGACCTCCTCGGCGTCGACGTGGTCGGTGGCCACCTGACGCTTGGCCACTCGCCCGCGCTGTCGGCATCGTGTACGGGGGTCGCCAAGCGACCCCTGTTGGGCCACAACGCTCGTCCCGGTGACGAGCTGCTTGCGGCGTTCAGCCTGGAGGGACGGTACGGGCCGGGGACGCCGTTCTTCAGCTCGCTGCGGGACCGCGCTCCCGAGTTGCTGCGCGACGACGGCGAGGCGCTCGTGGAGGTCGCCGAGTCGGGCGCGGCCCATGCCGCTCGGGACGTGTCGATGCCCGGCGTGACGGGATCGCTGTTGCAGCTGCTCGAGACCGCCGGCTGCGGCGCGACGCTCGAGGTCGAGCGCCTTCCGCGCCCCGAGCGGGTGCCGCTCGAGCGCTGGCTGCTCACTTTTCCGAGCTTTGGTTTCCTGATCGCCGCGCCACCGGGACAGAGCGCGGAGGCAGCGGAGCCCTTCCTACGCCGTGGCCTCGCGTGCGCTCGCTGCGGGCGCCTCAACGACACGCATGTGCTCGAGCTGACCGCCTCGCGCGAGAGGGCATCGCTATGGGACCTCGCTCGCGAACCGTTCACACACTTGACCGCTGACCGAGCCCGATCGACATGAGCTGATGCGGGACGCCGTGGAACTGCGCCGGCGCGTCGTCACACACCCAACCCAAACGCTCGAAGAACCTCACGTTTGGCAGTTGCACGTGGGCGATCATTCGGCATCCGCCGAGCGATCCGCCGGTCGCGACCGCAAACCGCACCAGCTTCGCGCCGAGATGGTTGGCGCGGTGCTCGGGCATCACCGCGAGGCGGTCGCCTTTCCACATCCGCCCCTCGGGATCGAGCGGGTACAGCCGCACGGCGCCGCGCGGCCGGTCGTCGACGAGCCCGATCGCGTGCAGCGTGCTCGCTTGCTCGTCACGTTCGTCGCGATCGTCCTCCACGAACAGCGCCTGTTCGTGGACGAACACGTCCCGGCGCAGCCGCAGGTGCGCCTCGAGGTCCGCCTCCGTGCTCGCGAGCCGGCAGGTGATCCGGCAGGGGCCCGCCAGATCGCTAGGCGCGACCCATGACGGGGAGCTCACCCCGGGCACGTGCCTCCTCTCGCTTGAACACCCGCTCCCATGCCGACAGTCCGGAGCAGGCCTGACAGCGTGCGCACCCAGCGGTCGCCTCCGCATGGTCGAGCCCCGACTGCGCGAGCATTGCCGACACCGATCGGTACACCGACGCCACGTACTCCGCAGACGGAGGTGGGGCGTCCTGCATCAGCGTCCCGGGAACTGGCCGCAGGGGCACCACGAACGGGTACACACCCAACTCGATCGCGCGCCGGCACCCTTCCTCGATCAGTTCTCGCCGCTCGCCCATGCCGAGAATCACGTACGTGCTCACGCGCCCGCGGCCGAACACCTCCACAGCCCGCTCCCAGCAGCGGAAATAGCCTTCGATCCCACATTTGGCCTTGCCGGCCGCGACCCGCGCGAGCACTTCGGGATCGAACGTCTCGATGTGGATGCCGACCGCGTCCACCCCTGCCTCTCGGACCTGCGCAAGCACGGCGAGGTCATCCGGGGGCTCGAACTGCACCTGGATGGGGAGCCCGGACGCCTCCTTGATCGCCGACGCACAGCGGCTGATGTAAAGCGCTCCGCGATCACGGCGGTTGACCGACCCCGTGGTCAGCGTGACGTCGACGGCACCGTCGTAGTCGCGCGCGGCGGTGCAGACCTCGGCGAGCTGCGCGGGAGTCTTGACCGGAACGGTGCCCTCGCCGCGTGTCAGCTCGATCCCGCAGAAGCCGCACTGCTCCTCGGTTCCCCAGTAAATGCACTTCTGGACCACGGTGGAGGCGATCGAGTCCAAGTGAAGCAACGCGATCTTCCAGTACGGAATTCCGTCCGCCGTCTCCATGTCGTAGATCCGCGGGCGTCGCGGCAGCTTGACCGGGCCCACCAGGTCGTCGCCTCGGAACAGCGTCGCCGCACCGCCTTCGCTCACGTGCACGGTGTAGGGCGAGCGATCGACGAATCCCGCCTGCCAAGGCACGGTCAGCGGAAGTCCTCGCACCCACATGAACAGCGCGTCGGACGGACCCGCGCCGCCACGACGCCCCGACGAGGAACCCCGCCGGCGCTGATCACCCTCGCTGTCGTCGTGGACCTTGACGCCCAGTGACTGCAGCTCGACCAGTAGCTGGCGCTCGTCCAGCTCAGGCACCCGCAATGCGCTAGCCACGGCCCGCGAACAGCTCCTCGTAGTTCTGCCAGAAGACCCGGTCCTTCAACTCCTGCGAGATGCCGCGGATGCCGTTGATCTTCCAGTACTCGCTGTCGAAGTCAGACCACGGCTCATCGGAGCCGAAGAACACGCGATCTCCCCCGATCCCGGTGCGCTCAATCTCGGTCAGCAGCCAGCGCGCGCCGAAGCCGATCGCCCACGAGGTGTCCGTGTACACCTTGTAGTCGTCCTCGACCCACTGCAGGAACTTGGGCACCAGCTTGATGTGACCGGAAACCCCGCCGCCGAAATGCACCAGGTAAATCTTGCAGCGTTTGCCGTACTTCTCGACCAGCGGGATGAAGTTGTTGATATCCGAACTACCTCCCGGGCTGGTGTGAAAGTGAAAGATGAGGTCGTGTCTCTCGCACGCGTCGAAGCAGTCGTCCGCGAGCGCCAGCGTCTCCTCGTCCCAGGTCCCGGGATCGGGGTTGCCGCCCAGCAGGAACGTGGTCTTCAGCGCCACCACCCTGGACTCGCTTGCCAGCTTCAGCGCTTTTCGCGTCATCTCGGCGTTACGGGGCAGAAATGACACCCAGATTGCCGCCAGCACGCGGTCGTTATTCGTCGCCGCATCCATCACGACGTCGTTGAGATCGAACGAGATCTCATGCAGCGGCACGCCGTAGTTGGACATCGTCAGCGCGCGCTCGATCTTGAAATCGTCCAAGTGGTTCTTGACGAACTCGTCGCGGTTGCGGTAGTCGTAGACGGTTGGCTTGACCGGATGCTCGAGGTCATAGAACTTCCATGGAGGAATCTCGCCGATGTGGCAGTGCGCGTCGATGATCTTCTTGGGATGAGTTGTCATCGTCAGTCCTTTCCGAAGTCCTCGCGCGCCTTAGCGATGCGCGCCTCCCACTCGTCGTGGCGCGAGAACGTCCTCGCCGGCATCAGTGGCGGCTTGTCCAGTAGCCACGCGCCGTCGCGCGGGTCGAGCTGCACGACCTCGAGCTCGTAAGTCGCCGCCCCCTCGGGCTCGGACTTGGCCGAGGCATGAATCGCTCGTCCCGAGCGAACGTGCATCTCCAGTCGGTGCGAGCCGAACGGGGTCATGTCCTCGAACAGCACCACCCATGGAGCCCCGGTCCTGCGCGCCTCCAGCAGGCGCTGCGCGGCGATCTCCTTGGCGTGCTCGCGCATCGTCTCGCGATGGCGCTGGCAGAACGCCGCGTCGCGGACCGCCCCCACGTCCATCAGCGCGGCCATCGAAGGAGACAGCCGCCTCACCATCTCGGCTCCAAGTCCCCGCTGCTCGTGCCAGGTCTGTACGAGCTCGTCCTCCCCGTGCACGTCGCGCAGCTCGTCGGTGATCGCCCGCACCACCCGGATGTACTGCTCATACAGCACCGCGTTGACCATGACGGACGGGTACACGATTGCTTCAGCGCGCCGCCAAGCCGCGACGGCCGCGTCGCGATCACGGACGCCCTCTGCGCTCACACGGTCCAGGTGTTGAGCTGGAAGGCCCCGGCCCGCCAAGCGGTCAGCGCTGCGTCGAGCACGTCGAGTGGATGGAACGGCTTGACGCCGTCCATCAGCAGGTCCTCCGGGAACCCATACAGTGCACCGGAGGCGAACCGGCAGGCGTAGACGTTGCCGCCCTCGTTGAGGAACGTGCGAATCTGGTTGTTGATCGCCATGTGTCCAGGGAAGGCCTCGTCGCCAACCTTTGGGAAACCCCGCGTGCCGGACGCCATCAGCACCCCGGGTCCGTAGAGCACAAGCGTAGTGTCGAAGCCCTTGCGGCGGATCCGGGTGGTGGTGAGCAGATTCACCAGCCCAACCGAGCCCTCGTATGGGACGGTATGCATAAACGTGAAAGCCTTCTCCCCCGGCTTTGCCTGAATGTCCTCGAACAGCTTCTCCGAGGTGTCGAACAACTCGGTTCCGGCCTCCTTGGCCTCCGCGAGACTCTCGTGATTCGCCACTCTTCCTCCTTGGGGAAGACGTCATGCGGTCGCGGCCAACACTGAACTAGCTGCTGAAGCAGGCCTCACAACCGCATATCGGATCGTAGACGCATATTCATAGCGCGGGCGCTCAACATGGTCAAGGCTTAGAGGAAGTGGCAAAAAAAGGCGGTGTTCCGCTTACCGCCGACTCGAGCCGCCATGTACTATGGTGTACGGCAAAGGGAGATTGTCAGTACTCGCGATGTCCGATCAAGCGGCGGCCGCAGACATAACGATTGCAGAGATGCCCGCTCCGAAGCCATTGCCCGAGATCGAACGCACGGTCTCCGAGATAGGGGCCAAGGTCGCAAAGGCACGGGCCGAGCGGGGGTGGTCGCTCTCGCAACTCGCCGAGCGATCGGGACTGTCGACCGCCGCCGTACACAAGATCGAGAAGAGCGGCATGACACCGACGATCGCCAGCCTGATGAAAGTGGCCTCGGCGCTCGGCAAGAGCGTGGGCTTCTTCGTCGAGGAAGTCGAAGCGACGCGCCCGGTGACCGTGATCCGCGCGGGGGAGCGATCACGTCTGTACACCTCCAAGCAAGGGCTCGAGCTGCAGAACATCTCGGGCCGCTACGGGCCGTTCTGGGTTGCGGGGGCGGAGGCCTTCGTCGAGCCGGGTGCCGACAGCGGACCCGAGCCGATGAGCCATCCCGGCGAGGAACTGGTGCTGCTGCTCGAGGGTCGCATGATCTTCACGATCGACGGCGAGCCCTACGAGCTCGAGTCGGGCGACTCGATCCACTTCCGCACCGTGCGACCGCATTCGTGGGCTAATCCTGACCAGAGCGACGCTCGGGCGATCTGGCTCGCGATCCGCGGTTCTTGAGCTCGAGGGGGCGAGTGTGCGGATCGTGATAGCGATCGGGGGCAATGCGATCATCGCCGACCACGAACGCGGTACCTGGTCCGAGCAGCGTGTGAACGCAGGCGCTATCGCCGCCGAGCTCGTCGCGCTCAAGCGGGCCCGTCACGAGCTGGTGCTCACGCACGGCAACGGACCGCAGGTCGGGTCGCTGTACCGCCAGCATGTCCTCAGCGCGCCGCAGATCCCATCGCTGCCTCTCGATGCGCTCGTGGCGATGACCCAAGGTCAGCTCGGATATTTACTCCAGACCGCGATCGAGGCAGCCGATCCGCACTTGCAAACGGTGACGGTGCTGACGCGGGTGAGGGTCGAGCCGGACGATCCCGCGTTCGCCAACCGCACCAAACCGATCGGGCGCTTCTACGGCGATGAGCGCTCCGCGCGCGTCGCCACGGGACCGGGTGGCGACGTCGCACCGGAGGCCGGCCGCGGTTGGCGCGCGGTGGTCGCCAGCCCGCGGCCGCACGAGATCGTCGAGTTCGAGCAGATCCGGATGCTCGTGCACGGCGGCGCGCTGGTGATCGCCGCCGGCGGCGGGGGGATCCCGGTCGTGCGAACCGCGCAGCGGCTCGAGGGGGCCGAAGGCGTGATCGACAAGGATCGTGCCTCCGCGGTGCTGGGTCGGACGATCGAGGCCGACATGCTTGTGATGCTCACCGGCGTCGAACGCGTCGCCCTGGACTTCGGCACCAGGTGGCAGCGCGACATGGCGACGTTGACCGTCAGCGACGCCCGCCAATTGCTAGCCGCCGGAGAGTTCCCCGCGGGGAGCATGGGGCCGAAGGTCGAATCCGGCGTCCGGTTCGTGACCGAGGGCGGTCAAGCCGCGATCATCACCTCCGCTCAGCGGCTGCGTGATGCCGTCGAGCAGAGCGCCGGCACGCGCATAGTCCCGGATAGCGAAGGTCCCTCGGCCACCGCGTGGACGGGTGCCGCCACGGTGGCCGCGTGAGCTGGCAGGTCCGCGTTATCCGCAACCGCTATGCGGACAGCGTCCACTTGATGAGCATCTCCCGCGCCGCGCGCGAGCGCGAGGGGGTGACGCGTTGCGAGCTGGCGATGGGAACGCCCGCGAACCTGGAGTTGCTCGCGGGCCTGGGAGTTAGCGCGCAGGCGACACCCAGCGACGTGGTGATCGCGGTCGAGGCGGAAGATGGGGTTGCGGCGGACGCGCTCGAGCTGGCAGAGCAGGAGCTCACGACCCGCGGCTCGCAGGATGCGGGCGCAGCGGCGGCGCAGCCGCGCCCACGCTCGCTCGCTCGTGCCGCCCGCGAGCTCGACGGGGCCAACGTAGCGCTGATCTCCGTCCCCGGTGAGTACGCGACGCTCGAAGCGCACCGCGCGCTGTCCGCCGGACTGCACGTGTTCCTGTTCTCAGATCACGTGCCGCTCGACGCCGAGCTGGCGCTGAAACGGCGGGGCGCCGAGCTCGGCTTGCTGGTGATGGGCCCCGAGTGCGGGACCGCGATGCTCGGCGGAGTCGGGCTGGGGTTCGCAAACGTCGTTCGCTCTGGACCTGTTGGCATCGTCGCCGCCGCGGGGACCGGAGCGCAGGAGACCGCTTGCCTGCTCGACTCGGCGGGGATCGGGGTGTCCCACATCGTCGGGGTCGGTGGCCGCGATCTGTTTAAAGGGATAGGAGGGATTATGTTTCGGCAGGGCATGCGGATGCTCGCCGAGGACGACTCCACTGACACGCTGCTGCTCGTCTCAAAGTCGCCTTCGGCAGACGCCGTCAACCACTTAGCCGCAGCTGTCCCGGCCGGCGTGCGGGTGATCGCCGCGTTCGTGGGGTGGCGCGGCGACGGGGGACCATTTGAGGTCCATCCGACGCTCGAGGGTGGCGCGGCCGCAGTCGCCGGCGTGCCGCTTGCCGACACCTCGGGGCTCGAGCGCCAGGTCGACGACCAGCGCGCGGACACGGCCGGGCGCCCCTTGCTGGCGCTGTTCTCGGGTGGATCGCTCGCGCACGAGGCGCAGACGATCCTCGAGCCGGAGCTCGGCCCGCTTGCCGGCAACGTCAGTGACGGACACCCGGACGGCGCACACGGGCACGCGCTGTTTGACCTCGGCACCTCCGAGTACACACAGGGACGTCCCCATCCGATGGTGGACCTCGAGGTTCGGATCGAGCTGCTCAAGCGGGCCGCGCGCGAGCGGCGCGCGGGTTGCGTGCTGCTGGACGTGGTGCTCGGCTACGCCGGCCACCCCGATCCCGCCGGCGAGCTCGCCGACGCGGTCCGGCTCATCGCCGAAAGCGCGGTCGTGATCGCGCGCGTGTGCGGCACGCCGGATGACCCTCAGGACTCGCTGCGCCAGGAGCGCACGCTCGCAGACGCTGGCGCCTTGGTTGCCCCTTCGAACGCGGCGGCCGCCAGGCTCGCGCTCCGCGCGGTGCGGTGAGCAGCGATGAGACCCCTGCGGATCGCGATGCTCACCTACTCCCTGCGCCCCCGCGGCGGCGTGGTCCACGCGCTCGAGGTCGCCGAGGCGCTGGCGCGGCGAGGCCACGACGTCGAGCTGATGGCACTGGGGCGGGCGGGGGAGCGATTCTTCCGCGAGCCGGCCGTCCCGGCGGAGATCGTGCGCTACGAGCCGCTGGACGGCCCGTTCGACGAGCGGATCATGGCGATGCTCGGCGCCTTCCGCGATGGCCTCGCCGAGCCACTGGGCGAAGGACGCTTTGACCTGATCCACTCGCAGGATTGCCTATCGGCCAACGCGGCGCTGGAGCTCCGTGAGGAGGGGACGATTCCGCACGTGATCAGGACCGTGCACCACGTCGACCAGTTCACCTCGCCGTCGTTGATCGAGTGTCAGAATAGGTCGATCCTCGATCCCGACGGATTGCTGTGTGTCTCGGAGCCCTGGATCGAGCGGCTCTGGGCGCAGTTTGGAGTCCGCGCGCGCCTGGTCCGCAACGGCGTCGACCGCAAGCGCTACCGCCCGTCACGCGACCGCGCCGAACTTTGCCGGGATCGGGCGGCGGCTGACGTCGACGGGCGGCTGGTGGTGCTGACGGTTGGAGGAATCGAGCCCCGAAAGGGCTCGCTGACGCTGATCGAGGCGTTTGCGGAGCTGCGGGCGCTCGCGCCGGACCTCGATCCGCTGCTGGTGATCGCGGGTGGCACGACGCTGTTCGACTACCGCCACGAAGTCGATCGATTCCATGGACGGCTGGCGGAGCTCGAGCTCGAGCCGCAGGTGCGGGTGCTCGGAAGCCTTTCTTGCGAGGAGCTCGAGCGGCTCTATCGCGCCGCCGATCTGTTCGCGTTTCCCTCGACGGTGGAGGGATTCGGACTTGCCGCGCTCGAGGCCTTGGCGTCCGGACTACCGGTCGTAGCTTCCGATTGCGACGCGCTGCAGACGTTTCTCGAGCACGACCGGAACGCGCTGCTGGTGCCGGTCGGCGATCCGCAATCGCTCGCCCACGCCCTCGCGCTGCTCGCGCGCGATGCGGTTACGCGCGAGCGGTTGCGGGCCGGCGGGCTCGAGTCGGCGGCGGGCTATTCATGGGACTCCGCGGCCGCCGTCCATGAGCAGGTGTACGCAGAGCTGTTGCGTTCGCTGCCCGGCGGCGGAGACCTCGTCCCCGAGCCGCCGGCGCTCGCTTAGCCGTGACCGGACGGCGAGAGGTGAGCGCGAGGTGGCTCGGCGGCTACCAGTCGCTGGTGCAAGCGCGCGGTCACGAGCTGATGATCGATGAGCCCAGCTCGGAGGGTGGGACCGACCAGGGGATGATGCCTACCGAGGCGCTGTGCGCCTCGCTGGCCAGCTGCTTCTGCCTTGCGTTGGCTCATGTCGCGGGGAAACGGGGACGGGAGCTCCCCGGCCTGCGAGTCGTGGTGCGGGCGGTGCGGGCCGGAACAGAGCTGCGGTACGCGCGACTTGAGATCGAGGCCCAGGCGAGCGTGCCGCCCGAGGAGCTCGGCGCGTTGATCGAGCCCGCCCGCCGAGTTTGCTGGGTCTCGAACACGCTCGCGGGCGGCCCGGAGCTCGAATATCGTTACATTACCGTGGACGGTCGTACACCAAGGTAGAAGGAGCGAGCGATGCTTCAGAACCGGTCCGAGCTCGAGCGGGTTCTCAGCAAATCAGCCGTCTTGGGGGCGGTGTTCGCCCGCCACGCGTACGGGATGCGCCGGTGGGTCGATCTCTTCGCCTCGCGAATTCCGGCCCTTGACGACCCTTATCTGGTCGAGCTCGTGGCGGCGATCGTCTCTCAGAACGCACGCCACATGGTGCTCTTCCGGGAACGGGCGATCGCTCATCGTGTCGATCCCGACCGCTACGTCTGCCCGCCCGAGGGTGAGCTCATCTATGAGCGGATGGCGCCGCTCGACGCCGAGCACACGCTTGCCTACGCGCTCGGCTCGCTCGAGCACTTCGCCGATCTGCTCGCGGTCTACGCGGAGGCCGCCGAAGACGACCGCGACGCGGTCGTGCTCGCCGAGGTACGGGCCGACAACCATCAGGCGATCGCCCGTTTGCGCGAAGTCGTCAACCACAGGGCTGCGACCGCGGCGGCCGACGCGCACGAGCTCTACCGGCTGCGCGAGCTTGCCGAGGCGCCGCTGTATGCCAGCGGGCGCTGACAGCGTTGCCGCACCGAGTTTTCTAGAGCTCAAGCGGGAACTTCCGCCGTTTTCCCCGCGTGCCTGGCGGTTCGCAGCGCTGGCCGCCGCGTCGCGCGCCGGCGCGCTGCTCAGCGAGGGGCTTCGGATCGGCCATCAGCACGGCTTCGATTCCGGGCCGTTCATGACGCACGTGTACGAGAACGTGCCACGCGGACGGACCCCCGCGGGACGGCTGATCGATCGCCGGCTGCTCGCGCGCCGCACATGCGTGGCATTTCGCGAGATCCGCGAGCTCGCTCGGCGAGCGGTAGACGATGCGATCAAAGCCCACCCCGGCGCTGCGCCGGTGATCGCCGATCTCGCCGCTGGCCCGGCACCGTACTTGTTCGACGCGCTCCTGACCCACCCGAGAGCCAGTGCGATCGTCTGCGATATCGACGAGCAGGCGCTCGCACAAGCACGGATGCAGGCATCGCGCCTCGCGCTCGGCGATCGGGCGCGCTTCGTCCGGGCCAGCGCGTTTGACCGTGAGGCGCTCGCGCGGCTCGAACCGGTCCCCGAGATCGTGCTCGAGCTCGGCTTGTACGGGATCTACCACGACGACGGGCTGATCGAGCGCCACTTCCGGGACCTCGGCCAGACGATCGCTCCCGCGCAGATCGTCTTCAACGTGCAGACCCAGAACCCCGAGATCGAACATATCGCGCGGGTCTGGCGCGACCATCGTGGCGAGCGCTGCGTGTGGCGTCTGCGCCCGCTCGAGCTGATCCTCGAGTGGGCAACCGCCGCCGGTTACGAGCCGGTTTCGGTGCAGTCGGACCGCTATGGCATCTATCGCGTCGCGCGACTGCAGCGGCGGCTCGAGCAGGCCGCGTGAGCGCCAGCGTCCTCACTTGGAGCGAGTCGCCGGAGACGGCCATCGCCTCCTCCGAACGCCTACGGCAGCTGCGAGCCAGCCATCATGCGATGTGGAACTACGTTACGTACCGCGACGCGATTGGGCTGATCGGCCTCGACCCCGCCGAGATCTACCCCGCGGGCAGCACGCGTCTGGATCCGCGGCGGTGGGCCGATCTCGGATGGCTGACCTGCTTCTGTGGCCCTCCGGCAGCCGCCGTCGAGGCAATGCGCCACGCGGTTGGCGCCGCGTCGCTGAACCAGTACACGCCCGACCTGATCGAGCCGCTGCGCGATGCCGCCGCCACACAATTCGGGCGCCCCCGGGACGCATGCTTCGAGGTAGTGGGGACCGAAGGCGCGCAGGCGGGGCTGGCGCTCTCGCTGATGGCATCCGTCGATCCAGGTGATGAGGTGATCGTCAGCGATCCCGGATACTTTCACGTCCCGTCGGCGGTGATCGCAGCGGGCGGCGTTCCAGTGCCGGTGCCGATCGGAGCCCGAACCGGCTACCGGCTCGATCCGGATGCGGTCGCGCTCGCCATTGGCCTGCGCACCCGGGCCATCTGCATCGTCGACCCGGTGAATCCTTACGGCACGGTTCAGAGCCGCTCGGAGCTCGAGGCGCTGGCGGCAATGGCCGAGCGTCATCGACTGCTGCTGCTGCACGACGTCACCCACGCACCGCTCGCGCTCGAGCCCGAGCCGCCGTGCGTCAGCCTTCCAGCGCTCGAGCTCACCGAGAAGGCGGTGGCGGTGCTGTCCGTTTCCCATTGCTACGGGATGGCGGGCGCGCGGATCGGTTTCCTCGGCGGACCGCCCGGGTTCGTCCGCGGTTGCCTCCAGCTGAAGGCCGCGCTGACCCGCCTGAACACGAATCTGATCTCCCAGCAAGGCGCGCTCGCGGCACTCCGAGACTCGGCGTATCTCGACCGCGCTCGGCAGACCATCACCGACAACCTGGCTCACCTCGAACAAACGCTCGCGCGAGCTCCGGGCGTCCGGCTCGCCGTGCGCCCGCAGCGCGGTCTCGCATGCGCGGTCGATGTCTCGGGCACGGGCGCGAGCGCACAGGAGCTGATGGTGGCGCTGTTCGCCCGTCGTGTGGCCGTGTACCCCGGGGACGGACTCGGTCAGACCGCCGCAGCGACGACGATCCGTCTCAACCTTTCGCGACCCGACGCCTGGGCGATGGACCATCTGCGCGAGGTGCTCCCAGACGCGATCGAGGAAGCCACCTCGGGACGTTGGCGCGAGGCCGTGCTGTCGCTGCTCGAGCGCAAAGGGACCGCGGGTGCGCAGTCACTCGCCGAACAGATCCGAGGGCTTCGGTGACAGCCCGAGAGCTACTTGAGACCTACGCCTCGCCCCTGTGGCTGGCTGAGAGGGATGAGCGACATGCAGCGTGAGAGAGGAGCAAGATGAGCGAGCGCTTGATCGTGATCGGCGGCGGTGGTTCGGGCACAGCGGCCGCGACCATCGCCAAGCGGGTGAACCCGGACATGCATGTCACGCTGTTCAGCGAGTTCCCCGACATCGCCTACTCGCCCTGCGGGATCCCCTACGCGCACGGACGGGAGATCCCGGAGTTCAAGGATCTGTTTTTGTCGACGGTCCAGCGCTACGTCGATGATGGGCTCGACATGCGAATGGAGACGACGGTCACCGATATCGATCTCGCCCGCGGCACGGTGACCGCGCGCAACGCGCATGAAGGTTTCGACAAGCTGATCCTCTGTACGGGATTCGTGTGGGAGCAACCCGACGTGCCCGGGGCCAACCTCGAGGGGCTCCACTACGTCAAGGACATTCGCCGGGCGATGGAGTTCGACAAGGAGATCGACTCGATGAAGCGCGCGGTCGTGATCGGCGGCATGTGGCTGGGCGTCGAGATGTCCGGCGCCCTGGCCCGCCGGGGGCTCGATGTGCAGTTCATCGATGATGGGCCCTGGCTGCTCTCCGAGCTGGTCGATCCGGATGTGGCCGAGCCCGCCCAAGAGGCGCTCGAGAAGCTCGGCGTGAACGTGCGAACCGGGACACGGCTGCTCGGGTTCGAAGGCTCGGGCGGACGCGTGCGGGCGGTGTCGAGTTCGGCCGGCGAGCTCGAGTGCGACGTCGCCGTGATCTGCCTGCACAAGCTGCCGAACACCTCGCTGGCCCGGGCAATCGGGCTGAAGCTCGGCACGATCGGAGCTGTGGTGGTCGACGACCACATGCGCACCTCCGCCCCCGGGGTGTGGGCCGCGGGCGACCTGATCGAGGTGCCGCACGGCTTGTCGATGCTCCCCATCGGCGGCCTCACCGGATCCCACGCCTACTCCCAGGGGCGGGTCGCGGGCGCCAATGCCGCTGGGGAGGACCGCTCGTATGACCCGGTGTGGATTCCTTGGGGCTTCATGGCCGGCGACTACACGATCGGCGGCTTCTCGATCGGGGAGACGCTCGCCGAAGCGATGGGCATCCCCTACGTGGTCGCGAAGGGAGTGGGGGTTTCCCGCGCCCGCTACTTCCCCGGCGCCGCCAGGACTCATGTCAAGCTGCTCGCCGAGCCGGACACGCTGCGGTTGATCGGAGGCCAACTTCACGGCGGCGAGGGGATCAAGGAGCGCTGCGACTTCCTCGCGTTCGTCGCCAAGCGCGGTGTGACGCTCGAGGACCTCGCCTGGATGGAGAACATCTACTCGCCCCCGATCGGAGCCCTGTTCGAGCCGATTCAGATCGCCGCACAGACGGGGCTCGCCGAACAAGCCCAGAGACGCGCGCGGGTGCCGGCGTGAGCTTCACTGAGATCAAGCACCTCTTGCGAGCGCGCTCCGAGTACGGCTTGAGGCTCGCGGCGATGGAGGATGTCGGGCGCCGCTACGGGGGTCGCACCTCTAACTCCGCACTTCCCCCGGTGGGTGTCTTCTGGCGCTACGTGTTTGTTCCGTGCTTTCGCCGCGTCCCGTGGTCGACCAAGCGCAAGGCGATGCGGGCGCTGAAGATGACCGCCCGCGACTGGCCAGAGGACGCTCGCCGCTTCGGCGACCCGTGGCGCCCGCCTGCGGGTGCTCCACGCGCTCCACAGGAGGCGGGGCGCGCTGAGCGCTGAGCTGCTCACCGCGACTCGCGATCTGCTGCGCGCTGAGCTTGCGGGAGATCTGAGCCGCGGCGGATACGTGCTGCGCGCGGACGGCGACCGTTCGCGCGATCGCCGCTACTTCGACAAGTTCCTGGTCCTGTGCCGACCGGGCCTGCTCACCCGGGCCGCACGACTGCTCGCGGACATGGTCTCCGAAGATTGCGAGCGGTTGGCGGTGATCGGGGTCCCCGCGACCGCGCTCGGAACCGCGGTCGCGCAGGAGACGGGGCTGGCGATGTTGCTCGCGGACGACGAGCGGCCGGGCACCTTCGGCGGCGAGTTGTCCGCCGGCACCCGGGTCACGTTGATGGAGGACGTTGTCTTCACGGGCAGCACCGCACTCGCCGGAGCACGCGCGTTGCGAGCGGCCGGCTTGGAGCCGCTCGAGGTGCTGTGTCTGCTCGATCGCCAGTCGGGCGGGGCGCAGCTGCTAGCTGGAGAGGGCGTGCCATTGCGGGCGCTGTTCACGGAGGCCGAGTTGCTGGAGCAGCCGGGGCAGGCCCCGCCGTGAGCGTTCCCGCCAGGGACGGGTCGCCCGGTGGCGCCGTCGCCGGACGGGTGCGCGAGCGGCTCGCGGAACTGGCTCTGATCGGGGGAGAAGAAAGCGGCGGCGTCACCCGCCTCGCCTACACCGAGATCGAGCGAGAGGCCCATCGCCGCTTCTGCTCGTGGGCCGCTGCCAGCGGAGCGAGCTGCGAGGTCGACCCGGCGGGCAACAGTATCGCCGTGTTCCGCGAAGGGACCCCGTACTTCCTGCTCGGTTCTCATCTCGACACCGTTGTGCGCGGGGGGCGCTACGACGGGGCCGCCGGCGTCGTCGCGGCGCTAGAGGTGGCGGAGGCGCTCGGAGCTCTCCATCACGGTGTGCGGGTCGTCGCTTTCGCCAGCGAGGAGGGCGCTCGCTTCGGCCGTCCCACGCTGGGCAGCTCGCTCGCCGCCGGGCTGCTCGATGGCAGCGGCCTGGGCAAGCTTCGGGACGCCGGTGGGACCACCGCGCTGGCGGCGGCCGAAGAGCTTGGACTTCATCCTGGGCAAGCCTCCGCGTGGCTCGGCAAGGATGTGACGTGCTTCCTCGAGCTGCACATCGAGCAAGGGCGCCAGCTCGAAGCAGGGGCTGCCCGGATCGGATTGGTGGACGCGATCGCCGGGAGCGTGCGCATCCAGTTCGAGATCGACGGGCGCGCCGATCACTCGGGCGCGACCCCGATGCGAATGCGGGCCGACGCGCTGACGGCAGCGAGCGAGCTGGTGCTCGCGGTGGAGACAGCGGGCAGGCGAAACCGCTCGACCGTCGCCACCGTCGGCCGGATGCTGGTCACTCCCAACAGCGTCACGACGATTCCCGGAAGAGTCACGCTGACCGTCGACCTGCGCGATGTCGATCCCGACCTGCAGCGGCGCGCCGCCCGGCGAGTGCTCGACGCGGCGGCGGAGATCGCCGCTCGTCGCGGCTTGCGGGTCAGGAGCGATGTGCTCTCCGAGCAGCCGCCGATCGTGCTCCCCGCGTGGCCGCGCGCGCTGCTCTACGAGGAGTGCAGGGCTCGCCGCCTCGCCTACCGCGTGCTGCCGAGCGGCGCCGGACACGACGCGGCGGTGGTCGCGCGCCGCGCACCGTCGACGATGGTGTTCATCCCCTGCGTCGACGGGATCAGCCACTCCCCGCGCGAGCAAGCCAGCCCCGAGGACATCGCCTTGGCGACCCAGGTTCTGTGCAGCACTCTGGAGCGCATGGATGAGCTGATCGCTGAGCGCTCACGCGAGCAAGGCCTGGCGCTCGGCGATTAGCTTTCAGCGCAAGCCGTGTTTGTGAGCGCCCGGCCCCCGATCGGAGGATCTCATCGCGGGCTTACGGCGACTCCGGCGAAGATTGCTCGCAGCAGGGCGCGCGCTCAACCGATCCGGCGCTCGTGCCCCTCCCATTCCCGGTCGCGCAGCTGCGCTTTCTGAATCTTGCCGGTCGAGGTCTTCGGGAGCTCCGCGATCTCGACGCTCGCCGGTCGCATGTAGCCCGGTAGGTGCTCTTTGGCGAATTTCAGGATCTCGTCTTCGGAGGCGTCCTTCCCCTCGGTGAGCTCGATGAAGGCCTTGGGTCGCTCGCCCCATTTCTCGTCGGGCGTGGAGACGACCGCGACCTCCGAGACCGCTGGATGCTTGGAGATAGCCTGCTCGACCTCGATCGTCGAGATGTTCTCCCCGCCGGAGATGATCACGTCCTTCTTGCGGTCACGCAGCTCGATGTAGCCGTCGGGATGACGCACCGCGAGGTCCCCGGAGCGATACCAACCGCCCGCGAGTGTCTCCTCGGTCTGCTCGGGATCCTCGAAATAGCCCGTCATCACGTTGTTGCCTCGCATCAGTACCTCGCCGAGCGTTTCCCCGTCGGCGTCGACGTCATCACCGTCGTCATCGACCACGCGGACGGGTTCGGCAATGACGTAATTGACTCCCTGGCGGCCGAGCAGTCGAGCTTGCTCGTCGACGGGCAGCTCCACCCATCCCTCCTGACGCTCGCAGACCATGTAGGGCCCGTACAGCTCGGTCGAGCCATAGACGTGGATCGGACGGATGCCGACCCCGGTCAGGCGGGCGAACAGCTCGGGGGTGGGCGGGGAGCCGGAGACCGTCGTGATGATCTCGCGGTCGAGCTTGTGCGCGCGCTCGTGGCCCAGCAGCGACGCCTGGACGGTCGGCGCGCCGTTGTAGTGGGTGATGCGCTCGGCATCGATCAAGTCCCAGATGTGCCCAGGTTCCACCTTGCGCAAGCACACGTGGCGAGCGCCCACGGCGGTCACCGCCCACGTGAAGCACCAACCGTTGCAGTGAAACATCGGAAGTGTCCACAGGTACACGCTGTCAGGCGTCAGCTGTGTCTCGATCACCTCGCCCAGCGCGTTGAGGTAAGCGCCGCGATAGTGATAGACGGCTCCCTTGGGACGACCCGTGGTTCCGGACGTGTAGTTGATCGAAATCGAGTCGGTTTCGTCTTGAAGCACATCGCGAACGAAGTCGGAGGAGCCACCGGCCAAGAAGGCCTCGTAGGGATCATCGAACGCTCCCAAGTCATCGATCCGGATCGTCTGCGCCGGACTGCCGGCGTCGGCGAGCTTCTCGAATTCGTGATCGACGAACACGAACCGCGCGCCCGAGTGCTCGAGGATGAAGTGCGCGTCCTCGGCGTTCAGCCGGTAGTTGATGGCCACCAGCACACCGCCTGCTGCCGGCACGCCGTAGTGCGCCTCGAGCAGCGGAGGAATGTTCGGAGCGATAAACGCGACCCGATCGCCCTTCTGCAAGCCGGCATCTCGCAGCGCCGAGGCCAGCCGGCGTACCCGCTCGCCCATCTCCCGGTAGGTATACCGCCGCTGCTCATAGACGACGGCCACCTTGTCGGGATATACGAACTCGCTGCGCTCCAGGAAGCTCAGCGGGGTGAGCTCGCTGCGATGAGCATGCTGAACCTCGGGAACGTCACTGATCTCGCTCACGTCGTCCTCCTATGGGCATTTGCTCTCCGGTGTCTTCCGTAAGCGTTTCACAACCACACGGCCGCCAAATCACCTGGCCAGCGTCTCACTCGGTGGCGCGGCGCGGCTCGCCGACGTAAGCTAACCGCCAACAGGCTCATGACCGGTGAGAAATGACTTCCGCGGGGGATCTCGCGGGCGCTGTCTGGCGCGAGGCGTCGGGCATCCAACCCGGGGCCCGGTTGCCCGCGCCCGGGGATCTCGCTCTCGTCCAGTCGTTCATCAACAGCCACTACGACCTCGAGTTCGAGCACGGCGCGGATCTGTTCGCGACGCCCGCGGCGCTCGCGGCCTGGCTGACCCGGAGAGGCTTGCTGACGGGGACGCTGACCGACGCCGATGTACGCCGCGCGATTGCGGTGCGCGAAGGGCTGCGCGCGCTCGCCCGAGCCAACGGCGACCTCGCGCCGCCTAGGCCGGCCGTAACGTTGGCCGTGCTCAACGAGGCGGCCCGTGGCGCGCCGGTCGAGCTGCGGTTCGCAGACGATGGTCCCCGCTTCGTCGCCGCTGCCGGTGCGGGGCTTGACCGGGCGCTCGGCTTGGTGCTGGCGATCGCGGCGCGCGCGATGATCGACGGCAGCTGGTCGCGGCTGAAAGTGTGCCCCGGCGAGGACTGCGGGTGGGCGTTCTATGACCACTCGCGCAACCAGTCCGGGCGCTGGTGCTCGATGGCGGTCTGCGGCGGACGCGCCAAGGCGCGGGGCTATTACCGGCGCCGCCGCGGCGGCAAGTGACATGGTGGGCTCGGCGCCGCTGCAGCTAGTGGCCGCGCGAGCGCGGCGGCGGCCCGCGCGATTTGTGCTACCGGCGCTCGGGATCGCGCTCGCGGCAGCGTTCGTGATCGGCGTGGCCGCGGAGGGAGCGATCGCCGGCGATCAGAGCGCGCGCTCGGCGATCGCGGGGCTGACGGCGCTCGAGCGCAGCGTCCGCGTCACCTGGCAGGGCGCGGTCCCGCCGGGTGTCGCCCAGCAGGCGCAGGGATTGCTGCGTGGACTTGGGCTCGGCGCGCAGACCAGGGTGGTGCTACTCAATCCCGTACGCCTCGGCGGGATCGTGGTCCGTCCTGCGGCGATCGAGCCGCTGTCCCGCTGGCTGCCGGGAGCCGCGGCGAGCCGGCTTTCACCGTGTCGCTCCGGTCGCTGTCCGATGCTGCTGGCCGGTGGCGGGCCGGTCGCCTCGACGCTGGGGGCGCTCGGCGTGCGGATCGAGGTGGTGGGCTCGCAGCCGCTTGGCTCGGCGGTGCCGCTCGGGTTCACTCCCGCCACCGAGGCGCTGCAGCCGGTGCTGATCACCGGAGACGTGGCGGGACTGGACTCGCTCGCGGGGCTGAGCGGCGTCTACCGGACCTACAGCTGGGTGAGCTCGCTGCCGGCCGCGCTGCACAGCTGGCAGCTGGCCTCGGTGCAACGCCGTCTTGCCGGCACGCAGGCGGCACTGGCTGCGGACGGTAGTCAGTTCACGTTGACCGCGCCGTTTGCAGGACTCGAGGAGGCCCGCTCCCAGGCAAGCGCCGCTCCGAAGCGCCTGCTGCTGGCGGGCGGCGGCGCGATCACCGCGCTGGCGCTGTTCATCGTCCTAGCCGGAGCGGGGCTTCGCCGCGATCAGCTCGCCGAGCTGCGGCGGCTGCGCTACGCGGGAGCTCGGACCAGCCAAGGCGTGCTGTTCGTGGCCGCCGAATCAGGTTGGCTGTGTGCGGTCGCGCTCAGCGCCGGTGCAGGCTTGGGGATCGTGGCCGCCGCCGTCCTTGCCGGCACCTCAGCTGAGCCTGTGGGCGCCGTCCTCGCGCACAGCGTGATTACCCCCAGCGGAGCGCTTGCGCTTGCGGCGGGATGGGTCGCCGCGAGCTCGCTCGTCACCGTGGCCGTGCTTGCTCGTAGCGACCGCGTGATCGACGCTTTGGCGCTCGCCGCGGTGTCCGTGCTCGCCATTGGGCTGATCCTCAACCCCGGCGGCAACGATGCCCTCGCGGTGCTGCTGGCGCCGCTGTGCTGCCTGGCCGGGGGGGTGCTGACGTATCGCGCCTCGGCGGGTCTGCTGCGCAGCGGCGAGCGCCTGGCTCGCCGCGGCCCAGTGATGACGCGGTTGGCGCTCGTCGGCCTCGCACGCGCCCCGGCCGTTCCTTCGCTGGCGATCGCATTCATCGCGGTCAGTATCGGTTTGGGTGGCTTCGCGCTCGCCTACAGGGCCACGCTGTTGCGCGGCGTCGCCGACCAGGCGGCAAACCAGGTTCCGCTCGACGCGATCGTCTCGCCGGGACAGGACTTCACCACGCCGCTCGAGCTGGCGCCGCTTGCACGCTGGCGCGCGCTCGCGAGCGGCACCGTGCTGCCGGTCCGTCGGACGTTTGCGAATTACCTCAGCGGCGGCAATACCGTCACGGTGCCAGCGCTCGGCGTTCCCGCGGCCGGGCTCGCACTGATCCACGGCTGGAGAGGCAGCGACGGATCGGCGCCGCTGACTGTGCTCGCCCGGCGTCTGCAACCGCAGCGACCGGTCCGCTCGCCGGGTCCGCCGCTGCCGGCGAGCGCACGCTGGCTCTCACTGCGGGCGCGCTCACCGGCGCTCGCTGTCGAGGTGCGCGCCGACCTGCGCGATTCGCAAGGGGCTATCCGCCAGCTCGTGCTCGGTACCGCTGGCACCGGAGGGCCGTCGCTGCGTGCCAGGCTGCCGCCGGGACGGTGGGAGCTCGAGGCATTCGAGCTCGATGAGCCCACCGGCCTCGAGATAACCAACGGACATCAGAACGGCGAGAACTCTGGCGCGGCGACTCAGGCCCAAGGACGGGTGACGCTTGGCCCGCTGCAGGCGCTGGGAGCAGCCGGGCGCCCGCTGGCCACCACATCCCTGGGCAGCTGGCATGCGGTGGGCGCCGCCGCCCCGACTCGGGAGCGAAGCGGCCGCGGCGTGGCGGTGATCACGTTTCTCGCCAGCGGCATGCCCGGCGTCGTGCGACCGGCGCAGCCGAGCGACACGCGCCCGGTGCCGGTGCTCGCCGACCCCCAGACCGCCGCGGCGGCGGGCGCCGGAGGCCGCCTCGCGCTGACCGTCGACGGCCTGCCGGTGAGCGCCCGATTGGTGGGCACTCTGGGCCGGTTTCCCACGGTGGGGGCCAACGCCGCGGGCGTCATCGTCGCCGATCAGTCGACCCTCTCGTCGGCGCTGGACGCGCAGCTACCCGGTCAGGGCCGCCCAGACGAGCTGTGGGTTTCGACGACGAGCTCGGCGCGGCTCCGCGCTGCGGTGAGGGCGGGGGCTTTCGCTCAACTCAGCTCCTCGTTTCGCGCCGATGTCGCCGACCAGTTGCGAAGCGCGCCGGTGGCGACCGGGGTCCTCGGCACCGCGATCGCGGCGACCGCGGTGTCAGCCGCGCTGTCGGTGCTCGGATTGCTGACCGCGCTGCTCGGGGGCGCGCGCGATACTTGGACCGAGCGCGACCTGGAGGCACAGGGAATCGGTCCCCGCGCGCTTCGCGCGGAGCTGCGGACGCGCCTGATGCTCGCGAGCGTGCTCGGCGTCTGCGTCGGCCTCGTGATCGCGATCGTGGTCACGCGCTTGGCCGTGGAGACCGTTCGCGCGGCGGGCGCGGCCGCCGCTCCGCAGCCACCACTGGTCACCGTCATCCCGTGGGCGCAATTCGCGGCGTGGGCGATCGGCGCGATCGCGGTGCTCGCGCTTGTCGGCCGCCTGGCGACGCGGACGTTCATCGCGAGCGAACCTGCAAGGCGAAGCCCACCCGCGGTGCTCGACCAGCCCGGCGGGTCGCTGCGTGAAGGTGTCACGCAATGATCGACCGGGTGGTCGAACTGCGCGAGGTCTTCTGCGTGCATCGGACGAACGAGGGGGATGCGGCGGCGTTGCAGGGGGCTCAGCTCGAGCTCGCCGAACGGGAAGTGGTGTGCGTGCTCGGCCCGAGCGGCGCTGGCAAGAGCACGCTGCTGCGCGTGATCGCCGGAATTCAGACCCCCTCCGCCGGGGTCGTCAGCGTGCTCGGCTGGGATGTCGGCCGCATGGGACCGCGCGCCCGGGCGCGAGTGCGCCACCAGCACGTCGGGTTCCTCGGTCAGCACGCCGAGACTGCGCTGCCGCCCGCGCTTGCAGCGCGGGACGCCGTGGCCCTTCCTCTGGCCCTGCGAGGAGTGCACAGACGAGCACGGCGAGCCCGAGTCGACGAGTTGCTCGAGGCCGCGGGACTCGAGCAGCGGGCCGACGCGCTGCCGGGCGAGCTATCGGGCGGCGAACGCCAGCGGTTCGCGCTGTGCGCCGCGGTTGCCCATCGGCCAGCGCTGTTGCTCGCCGACGAACCGACCGGGGAGCTAGACGATCGCGGCGCGCAGAGCATACGCGCGCTGATCGCGGAACTCGCGCATCGTCATGGCACCAGCGTGATCATCGTCTCGCACGACAGCGCAATGTCTGAGGTTGCCGACCGCACGCTTCACATGCGAGACGGTCGCGTAGCGCAGGAGCGCCGCCATGGCGAGAAGGCGCTCGTCATCGGGCGCGACGGCTGGCTGCAGGTACCGTCTGCGTTGCTCACCCAGGCTGGGATCTCGCGGCGAGCGCACGCGCGGCTGACGCCCGGCGGGTTGATGCTGACGCCGGCGGTGATCGGGTCCGAGCCTGCCCCCGAGCCCAAGAGCGAGCCCTCGGCTCCGGAGCGCTGGAGCCCGGCGCGCGTCGAGCTTTCCTCGGTAACGCGCGGCTATCGCCAGGGACGGTCTCGACGCCATGTGCTCGACGGGCTGGGGCACGCGTTCGCTCCGGGCGCCGTGACCGTGGTCACGGGCCGCTCCGGTACAGGCAAGACGACATTGCTGAGGCTGATCGCGGGGCTCGACCGGCCCGACTCGGGCCAGCTGACGATCGACGATCGCCCGCTAGAGGAGCGCGACGATGAACAGCTCGCGGAGATGCGCCGGGAGCGCGTCGGGTACCTGCCTCAGGAGCCCGCGCCGGTCGGCTTCCTCACCGTCACCGAGAACGTCGTGCTGGTCTTGCGCGTGCGCGGCTGGGATGCGGTTGCCGCGAGGGAGCGTGCCGCTGTGGCGCTGACTCGGGTCGGGCTCACCGCGCGAGCCGAACAACGGGTCGATCGGCTGTCGGCCGGAGAAGCGCAGCGGGTGGCGCTCGCCCGCGCGCTCGCGAGCGCCCGGGGGCTGCTGATCGTCGACGAGCCAACGTCACGGCTGGATGAGGCACATGCCGCGGCTGCCGCCCAGCTCCTCGCGACTGCGGCGAGCGAGGACGGGCAGACCGTGATCTGCGCGACACACGACCCGGCGGTGGTTGCCCGTGCCGCGCATCGCCTTGCGCTGGGAGAGTGAGTGCGGGCAGTCGCGCCGGATGCGGTCACGCGATCAGGGCCGAAGCGAGCGAGGTCCACTCCTCACGGGGAATGCCGCCGACGCCAACCGCCTGCACGCAGACGTGATCGGCGCCCGCCCGCAGGTGCTCCCGGACGACCAGCGCGATCTCGGCCGCGCTTCCTTGCGGAACTATCGCGTCGATGAGCTGCTCCGATCCGCCGTCCGCGAGGTCGTGCTCGCTGAAGCCCAACGTGAGCAGGTTGTTCGTGTAGTTGCGCAAGCCGAGGTAGGGGGCGGCGTACTTCCGGGCCTTGGCCCGGCCGCGCTCGGCATCGGTGTCGGGCACGCAGGCCACCTCCGGCGCCACCAGCACGCCGTCACCGAGCAGCTGCCGGGCAAAGCGCGTGTGCTCGACCGGTACGAAGTACGGATGCGTGCCGAGCGACCGCTCCGCGCTCAGCCTCAGCATCTTCGGTCGGAGCGCAGCCACGCAGCGCTCGTTTATCGGCACCGGCTCATCCGCCCGGTCGAGACCATCGAGGAATTCGCGCATCGTCGATAGCGGCTTTGCATACTCGCTGGTGGCCTCGGGATGCCCGATCCCAACACCAAGTAATAACCGGCCCGGAAACTCGCGAGTCAGCTGCGCGTGCTCCGCCGCGAGCCTCGCGGTCTCGTACTTCCACACGTTCACGATCCCGGTCGCGACGACCAGTTGCTCGGTCGCCTCGAGCAGCGGCCGCACCGAGGGCAGCTGCGGCGAGCCACCCAACCAGAACGCACCAAAGCCGAGGTCCTCCGCCAGCTTGGCGGCCTCGCGAGCATTCTCCTCACCGATCGCGCGGTAGCTGGTCCAGACGCCAACCTCGCCCAACTCCATCGCTACAGCCTTGCAGATTCTGTCTGCGGACCTCCGCATCGACCAACAGCGCGGAGATGTGGTCACACCCGGGTCGCGGGCCTCGCCTGAGCCCCGACCGGCGGTGTCTTAGCGCTGGCAGATTCCCAGCTGCGCCTGCACCGCAGGTGCAAGCGCCGCCACCGGGCACGAATCGCTCGGCGCGTCTAGGATCAGGCGCCAAACGCCTCCTACGCGGTGAAAGACCGCGGTGGTATAGGCGCCGTACCGCCAGCACGGGCTCGCGCGATCGAGGCGGGCACTGGCGTACGCGGGCTCGCTGACCGCCAGCGTGACGGTCAAGCAGGCCAGGGGGTACCTGTACGCCGCCGCAACCCCGGCCGCTCCGGCGGCAGCGGGCCCGGCGAGGCGGCCGCCGCTCGGCGGAGCGCTGGGTTTGCCCTCCAGCGCGCCAAACACCAGCACCACGAGTGCCACGCTTATCAGCGCGAGGCCGGCGGCCACGTGCCGCCTCGAGATGACTTGGAGGCGCGAGAGGCGGTCTCGAAGTGAGGGGCCGCGGTAGCCCGGCAGCACCGTAACCTCGACCCGCGACGGTGGATCCCCGAGCCACTGACCGCGATCCCGGTCGCGCGTGCGCCGAGAAGCAATCGCTCTCATCGCTGCGCCGCGGACCTTCAGCTATGCCTCGCGGGCACGATCCGATAGATCGCGCCCGCCGTGTCGTCGCTGACATACAGCGCGCCGTCGGGACCTGGCACGGCGTCGACGGGCCGGCCCCAGCGCGCGCCGCTCGAGTCCTGAAAGCCGCCGATCAGCGTTATCGCGCTCGCGAGCGTGTGCGCGGAGGATTCCCACGGCAACCAGAGAACCGCGGGGGCGTGCGGCGGGACCCGGTCCCAGGAACCGTGGACGGCGACCACGGCGCCGCTCGACCACGGGGAGGGCAGCGAGCTGCGTTGGAGAAAGTGAAAGCCCAGCGGCGCGCTGTGTGCGGGAAGCCCGCGCTCGATGGGGGCGAGCTTCGCGCAGTCGAGCCGAGTGCCGCCGGGGTTCGTCTGCGCGTCGCGGTCGAACCGCATGTTCGCGTAGTCCCGGCTGCTCGCGGCGCGCCCCGGGTCGACATCCGGGTCCGGGTTGCAGAACGGCCAGCCCACGTTGCGCCCATCAGTCAGTCGCGCCAGCTCGTCTGGCGGATGCTCGTTGACGTAGGTCTGGATCACTCGCCCGAAAGCGTCGCCCGGCCCTTCATAGGAGTGGTGAAACGGGTAGGCGGTGTCGTCGCGCTCGTTGATCGCGCTCCACAGCGTGCCGTCGGGCGCGAACGCGAGGCCGTCACCGTTGCGCACTCCGGTCGCGAACACGTGCACGTCCGGTCCGTTCGGCCTCAGCGCGATCACCGACGCGCGGGGAAGGCCGCGCGAGCTGGCCTGTGGGATGGCGTTCGATGCGCTGCCGATGTCCACGTAGATTGTGTGGTCAGCGCCGACAACCACATTCTTCTGGCGGTGAACATCGGACCCGGCCGGACCGGTGTCGGGCAAATGTGCGATCACCACCGCCCGCGCTTCCAGCCGGCCGTCCACCCACGTGTAGCGATCGAGCTGATCGGACTCGGCCACGTACAGCACCTCGTGACCGTCCAGCCTGTCGAACGCCAGCCCCTGGGGGTTGGTCAGGCCCGAGGCCAGTGTCCGCTGCGCCGGCGGCTCGCTGCGGTGAGCCCGCGGGATCAACTCGATCACCTCGCCACGCGCGGGCGCGCTTACCAGCAGATCGCCTCCTGGCGCCCACGCCTCGAGGCGTGCCGTCGGCACCCGGGCCCAGACCTCGGCGCTCCAACCCTGGGGCAGAACGAGGGTGCGCCGGCCGCTCAGCGGCTCTCCCCGATTGGCGGCAGGAATCACCAGCGGGACGCGCGAGTAGGTCACCCGCAGCCCGGCGGTGATGGCACTCGCCGCCGGCGCCCCGCCCGGGGTGACCGCGGTTGAGCTCGCGCTGACGCCGCCGCAGCCGGCGGCGATCAAGACGATCGCGACCACCATGGCCCCAACGGCCAGGCGTGACTTGCGCGAACGGACACGCTCAACCACTTGCTGCAACGCGGCTACCACCGCTGATCAGTTCAGCACAGGCGGTGAGTCTGCACGCCGTTATGCGCGCGACTCGAGCCAGCTGGAGATCGAGCGGCCGATCTGGGTCCTCGTCGCTGCACCACACCCAGTTGCTGCTGCTCGCCCCCCAAACGGCTCGAGTCACCCGGCCACAACCGCAACCGCTGCCCGCCCTCCAACCGTAGCCACGCCTCCCGCCGTTAGGGGTACAGGATCAATCGATACGCGCAGAAGGAGAAGAACAGAGCCAGCAGGGTCCAGGTGATCGGCCAGCTGAGAGTACGGAAGAACGCCAGCTCCCAGCGGCCCACCCCTAGCACGAACACGAAGATCAGCGCCAGCAAGACCGCGTAGCTTGCGGCCGCCACGCCGATCGGGGGAGCGAGGCCGAGGACTGGCGCGACGACCAGACCGAGGATCACCCAAGCCGCGATAACGAGGAAGTCCACCGACAGATTGGTGCGCTCCCGGCCCACGATCGTGATGAAACCCGCGGCCCCAACCAGTGCGGCGGCCATGAAGATGCCGAGCTTCCAGTGAGAGCTGAAGCCGAAGATCGAGCTCATCAGCTCGCCTCCGGCCCACAGCAGCAGCGGGTCGATCACGCTCACGGCCACGTAGGCGGAGAACATGTCGCCCGAGGAATCCCACGGATTCCGAAACACCGGCCGGCGCGGGACGAGCGCCTCTCTGAGCGCCGTGGGCTCGAGGGCGGCGCGGACCGTGTGCGCGTTATCGGGTTCTGTTGCCAATCTCCAGCCTCCGCGGCAATGGTAGGGAATCGGTCCGCCTGGACGGCGAGCGATTCAGGGTTGACCGTACTGCTCGATCGCGTAGCTCAGTAGCCCGCACGCCTCGAGTCGCTGGGCCGGCGCCCGGAAAGTGACCTGGACCACGCCGGGATGCCGGCCGATCTCAATCGCTCCCGCGATCGTGGCTCGGTTCTTGATCTCGGGCAGCGGCAGCTCGAGCAGCTCGGCCGCCCTCGCCAAGCCGCTGTCGGTGGCGCTGTTGAGGTCGGGGCCGGTTCCAATCACGGAGATCGGCAGCGATTCCTCGAGCTCGCTGACCCCATAGCGGCGCCCCAGCGCGAGCGCGCGCAGCCGCTCCTCCCCGGTTAGCGGCTTCGCCAGCAGCGGCAGGTCTTCCTCCAGGGGGAACAGCACCGGGCCATCGATCCCCAGTCGTTTCAGCACCTCGACTTGCAGGGTCACGGTCCCCGAAACGTCGCACGTGTGGCCCGCGATCTCGCCGTCGCCTTGCAGCGCGTGCATGTCACCCAGATACACCCCGCCGCCGTCTAGCTTCACCGGACAGATCAAGGTCGCGCCCGCGCGAACCGCGTCTACGTCCATGTGGCCGTCGGTCTTGTGCTGCTGTAGTTCCTGGGCGGTGAGCGCGTAGCCGTGCGGCGCGCCGATCAAGAACGACCCGAAGTCACCCGCGTTGTGTGAGTCGGGAATCGTCTTCGATGGCGACGTTCCTATCTGGCCCATGAACGGCCGCAGCCGAGTCGCCAGAGCGACGATGTCGTGCGGCGCGAAGGCGAGGATCGGGTTCTGCGCCGAGTTGTCGGGCAGCGCGGCGAAACGCGGCGCCTCGCGCGCGAACGACTGCGCCGCTTCCTTGGGAACGGTCAGCCCCACCGTCCGCAGCTCGTCGAAGGCGATCGTATAGCCGTTGGTGAAAGTGAACGGGGTCGCGTCTGCACCGCAGTTCACGCACCTGACCGCCTCCTGTCCGATTCCTTCAAGCCGAGTCTGCGGCCACTGCTCCCCGCAGCCTGGACACACCGGGGCACAATAGGGATCGCCGTTGAAGCGGCCCTCCATCGGCTGGTCGTTGCCTGAGGCGGTCGCCAGCGACGTGACCTCGATGTCCTTGATGCGGATCGCGATCGCGTCTCCGCGCTGCGCATCCGCGACCGCCACCGGCTGGCTCACCTCGTGGCCGCCGCGGATTGCGGGGGTGATCATCGGTCCCCAGCAGCCGGGGGTGGAGTTCCAGACGATGTGCCCGCCGTTCGCGACCGGCCCCAACATCGCGACCTCGGGTCCCAGCAGGCCATTCGTGAACGACTCGACGAACACCGTCTGATGGACTTCTTTGGCACCGACTTCAGCTGGTTGGGTCGCCATTACTTGCTCCTTCGGATCGTTTGAGGTGATCGAGCGCCGCGCTAACCCCCAGAAACCGGAGCCAGCAGGGCAACCTCGTCGCCGTGCGCGAGCGTGCGGTCCCGCTCGAGATGCGCGCCCCGCAGCACCGGCAGGGACGAGCCGAGCGCCGGGGCGAGCTCGGGATAGCTGCCCGCGAGGCGGTCGTAGAGCTCCTCGACCGTCGCTCCCTCGGGGAGCTCCAGCCTGAGCAGGGGCGCCGGCGCCAGCCGCGCGATACCGCTACTAAACCGAATGCAAACCTCCACGGTCGACGCTCCGATGCCCAGGTTGGGGCAAAGCCTGATCTTACGTGCACGGCAAGCACCGGTAAAGCCAACGGCCCAAAGCTCGCGGTGAGATCAATCCCTCGATTCGCGAGAATCTCGGTGGATTTGGGGTAGCGTCTTCGTAGATGAGAGGAGGGGAATCGAAGATCACCTAGCGGCCAGCGATGCGGCTTGCGATCGCCGTCCGACAGGCGGTCGCCACTAGTGCGTTCAGTGAGGCGGTGCTGCCGCCTTCGACTCAAGGCTCGGAAAACCGGAGAGAGAGGACTGATGACATCCACGCAGAAGGATGGGGCGACGCTCACGGAGATGCTCGCGGATCTTCCGAAGAACTGGGGGCGCTGGGGTGACGACGATGAGATCGGCTGCCTGAATTACCTGACAGCCGAGGAGGTCCTACGGGGCGTTCACGAGGTGAAATCCGGAAAGGTATTTACGCTCGGCCTGCCGATCGGCAGCCCGGGCGGCGACCCGGTGTGGCCTGGGCGATCGGGCGCGATGCGTCTGAACACCCAGGACCGCAGCCACTACACCTCGGGCAAGCTTCAGCCGCTGAAGGGCGGACTCGAGTACGCGGACGACTACATCACCGCATTCCTGCAGGGATCGAGCCAGTACGACGCGCTCGGGCATACCTGGTACGACGACCAGCTCTACAACGGCTTCCCGGCCGAGACCACGACCGGCGGGATGGCCAAATGTGGCGTCGACAAGCTGGCCAAGCGCGGGATCGTCGGTCGTGGAGTGCTGATCGACATGGCGCGGCACCGGGGCAAGGAGTCACTGGAACCGCACGAGACCTTCGGCGCCGACGATCTCGAGGCGGCCGCCGAGGCGCAGGGCGTGGTGATCGAGCCACACGACAATCTGCTGATCAGAACCGGCTGGCTCAAGTTGTTCTTCGACAAGGGAGCGGATGAGTTCTACAAGGACTTCGTCGAGCCAGGGCTCACCTTCAGTCCCGAGCTGGTGCGCTGGTTCCACGAGCGAGAGATCGTGTCGCTGTCGACCGACACGATCGCCAACGAGACCACCGCGCATCCGGAGACGGGGATCTTCCTTCCGTTGCACGCAGCGCTGATGCGAAATCTAGGCGTGCTGTTCTCTGAAATCTTGTGGTTCGAGGAGCTGGCCGCCGATTGCGGCGGCGACGGCCAGTGGTCGTTCCTCTATACGGCCGCACCGGTGCACATCGTCGGCGGGACTGGCGCGCCGGTAAATCCCGTGGTTGTGAAATAGCAGAGGAGTACGAGATGAGTATCTACGACGAGCGGCCCTGGCTGAAGCAGTACACCAAGGGCCTCCCGCATGACATCGAGCTCGAGTACGGCAGCATGCTCGAGGCATTCAGGCAGACGGTGGAGCGCTTTCCAGACAAGCCGGCGCTGCTGTATTTCGACAAGCCGATCAGCTTCAAGGAGATGGACGAGCTCACCGACGCGCTTGCCGCCGGGCTGCAAGCCGAGGGGTTCGAGCGGGGCGACAGACTCGCGGTGTATCTCCAGAACGTCCCTCAGTTCCCGATCGCGATGGTCGCTGCCTGGAAGGCCGGCGGGATCATGGTCTCGGCCAGCCCGATGCTGAGGCGCAAGGAGCTGGGCGCGTTGCTGAGCGATTCCGGCGCGACGGCGCTGGTCACGCTCGAGTCGCTGTGGGAGGAGGTGGGCCGCGAGGTGGTGCCGGATGTTGACGTCCGCACCGTGATCACCACCTCCGAGCTGGACTTCCTCGATGAGGTGCCAGAGCTGCTGAAGACCTCTGAGCGCAAGCGCGATTCGGAGACGCTCGATCTGGTCGAGTTCATCGACCGGCACCGGGGCAGCAAGCCGCAGACGCCCTCGTTCGAGCCCGACGACGTCGCATTTCTGGTCTACACCTCCGGAACCACCGGGCCTCCCAAGGGGGCGATGAATAGCCACGCCAACGTGCTGTTCAACTCTCAGGTCTATCGCGACTGGATCGGGCTGGGCGAAGACGACGTGATCTTCGGAGTCGCGCCGTTCTTCCACATCACCGGCCTGATCGGACACATCGGCGTGGGGATGCTGGTCGGAATCCCGATCGTGATGACCTACCGGTTCGACGCCGATGTCACGCTCGAGCTGATCGAGCGCCATGGGGTGACGTTCACCGTTGGGTCGATCACGGTCTTCATCGCGCTGATGAACGCGAAGACCGCGGACCAGCGTGATCTCTCGAAGTTGGAGAAGGTGGTCAGCGGCGGCGCGCCGATCGCGCCGCCCACAGTGGAGGCATTCGAGAAGAAGTTCGGCGCATACATCCACAACATCTACGGGCTCACCGAGACGACCTCGCCCTCGCACTGCGTCCCGTTCGGCACGCGGGCGCCGGTCGATGAGGACTCGGGGGCGCTGTCCGTCGGCGTGCCCGTCTTCAACACGATCGTCCGGGTCGTCGACGACAACCGCAATGACGTGGCGCCCGGCGAGATCGGCGAGTTCGTGACCTCCGGGCCGCAAGTTGTCTCTGGATATTGGGAGAAGCCCGAGGAGACCGAGCACGCGATTCCCGGCGGCGCGCTCTACACCGGCGACGTTGGCTTGATGGACGAGGACGGCTGGTTCTATCTGGTCGACCGCAAGAAGGACATGATCAACGTCTCCGGCTACAAAGTCTGGCCGCGCGACGTCGAGGACGCGTTGTACGGGCACGAAGCGGTCAAGGAAGTGGCGGTGGTCGGCGTCCCCGACGAATATCGCGGCGAGACCGTAAAGGCATTCGTGAGCTTGAAGGAGGGAGAATCCGTCTCCGAGGAAGATCTGGTCGCGTTCTGCAAGGAGCGCATGGCGGCCTACAAGTATCCCCGCCAGATCGAGTTCCTCGAGGAGCTGCCGAAGACAGCCAGCGGTAAGGTTCTCCGCCGTGAGCTGCGCGACAAGGAGGTCAGTCGCGCGACGAGCTGACGCACGATGAAGCTAGGCGGCCGAACCGTGGTCATCACCGGCGCGGCGGGAGGCATCGGCCGCGCTCTCGCGCGCCGGTGCCTAGCCGCGGGGGCCAGAGTCGCGGTCAGCGACCGGCACCCCGACTCCCTGCGCGAGCTCGTTGAGGAGCTGGGGAAGGGGCCCGTCGCCGTGCCTGCGGACGTGACCGACGAGCAGCAAATCCGCGAGCTGGTCGCGACGGTTGAATCGCAGCTCGGGCCCGTCGATCTGTTTTGCGCGAACGCGGGCGTCGCGATCGGTGGCGATCCGATCGACACGCCAGATCAGGTCTGGGACCAGGCGCTGTCTGTCAACGTCCGGGCTCACGTGCTGGCTGCTCGCGTGCTATTGCCCGGCTGGCTGGAGCGCGGAGATGGCTATTTCGTGACGGTCGCATCGGCCGCCGGCTTGCTCAGCCAGATCGGGTCCGCCCCCTACTCGGTGACCAAGCACGCGGCCGTCGCGTTCGCCGAATGGCTATCGATCACCTACGGTCACCGGGGCGTCCGCGTCAGCTGCGTCTGTCCGATGGGAGTCCGTACGCCGATGCTCGAAGGCGCGGGCGAAGGCGCGCTCGAGAATCTTGCGGCGCAAGTGGTTCGCGAGGCCGGCGTGATCGAGCCGGAGGACGTCGCGGAGGTGACGGTCGAGGGAATCGAAGCGGAGCGCTTCCTGGTGCTGCCTCATCCCGAGGTGCTGAAGTTCTTTCAGCGCAAGGCATCGGATTACGAGCGCTGGCTCGACGGGATGCGCCGGCTCCAGGATGCGGCCGAGCAAAAGACCGCGACCCCGGATGGTGGCACCGCTCACTAGCCCCGCGGCAGTACGCTGCGGCGATGAAGGGCGATCGCGTCGAAATCGTCGTTGCCGTCGATGATGGCTCTCGCACCTATGAGGTCGTCGCCACTCGTGCCGGTCGGCGCGTCGAGATCACCACCGGCCGAGGCATTGTCGAGGTTGCGGAGATAACCCGTACCGGCGAACCCGTGCGGAGGGCAAGGTTCATGGCGAGCCGCGTCCTCGCGCTCGTCGAGCACCCGGCGAGCGAGACGCAACGGGCGCAAACGCGGGCCTAGCCTCCGCCGCTTACATCATTTCTACGCTTCTCCGCGCCAGCGCTTACAGACTGCCGGCACGCTGCCAAGCGTGAACTCGATCTCCGGCTTGCTCGACGGCGCAAGCATTCCCGTACGCAGACGGTCCGGCACGGGAATCGCGGTTGCGCGACCTCGAGTTCGACTGACCTGGGCCACTGCCGGGCTGCTAGCGCTGCTGCTCGGCACCGCCGTGGCGTATCTCTGGAACTTGAGCGACTCCGGTTATGCGAACAGCTTCTACGCGGCTGCGGTGCAAACCGCAACCAAGAGCTGGAAGGCGCTGTTCTTCGGCTCGCTGGATCCGTCGAACTTCATCACCGTCGACAAGCCGCCGGCGTCGCTGTGGGTGATGGCGCTATCGGGCCGGCTGTTTGGCTTCAGCAGCTGGACCATGCTCGCGCCGCAAGCGCTCGAAGGTGTGGCGGCCGTGTGGCTCCTCTATTGCACGGTGAAGCGTTGGTTTGGGGCGGGCGCCGGGCTGGCCGCCGGGGCGCTGTTCGCGCTGACTCCGGTCGCGGCATTGATGTTTCGCTTCAACAACCCGGACGCGCTTCTGGTACTCATGCTGGTGTCCGGTGCGTACTGCCTGACGCGCGCGCTCGAGCGCGCGAGCACCCGCTGGATCGCCGCCGCCGGGGCGATGATCGGCGTCGCCTTCCTGGCGAAGATGCTGCAGGCCTTCCTGGTGCTGCCGGCCTTCTCGGCGGTGTATCTGCTCGCCGCGCCGGCCGGCGTGCGCCGCCGGCTGTGGCAGCTGCTGATGGCGGGCAGCACGATGCTGTTGAGCGCAGGCTGGTGGGTGGGAATCGTGGCGCTGTGGCCGGCGAGCTCCAGACCCTTCATCGACGGCTCTCCGGACAACAACATCTTCAACCTCATCACCGGCTACAACGGCCTCGAGCGGATCTTCGCGGGCGGTGGTTCCGGCGGCGGCGGTAACTTCAGCGGGCATACCGGCCTGTTGCGGTTGTTCGACGACGCGATGGGCGGCCAGGCTTCGTGGCTGCTGCCGGCGGCGCTGCTGGCGCTGATCGTGGGGCTTTACGCGCGGCGACGGGCCCCTCGCACCGACAGGGCCCGGGCGGCGCTGCTGCTCTGGGGTGGCTGGCTGCTGGTGACCGCGACCGTGTTCAGCTTTGGCCAAGGCGTGATTCACACCTACTACGCGGTCGCGCTCGCGCCGGCGATCGCCGCGCTCGTAGCGATCGGCGGGGCGCTGCTGTGGCCGCATCGGCACTCGGTTATGGCACGCTCTCTTGCGGCGGCGACGGTCGCCGTCACCGCCGTGTGGGCTTACGTGCTCCTTGCTCGCACGCCATCGTGGGAACCATGGCTGCGTCCGGTGACCGCGCTCGCCGCCGGGTTCGCGGTCCTCGGCCTGCTCGCCGCGCCGCTGCTTGCTCGGCTACGCCGCGGCGCGGGCATCGCGGCGATGGTCCTCGCATCGGTCGCCTGCCTCGCCGGGCCGCTCGCGTACGTGGTCGACACGATCGCCACGCCCCACAGCGGGTCGGTTCCTTCGGCGGGACCAGCGACCGCGGCTGGTCTTGGTGGCGGGCCGGGCGGACGCGCGGGTGGTGGGCCGGGTGGCGTGGCCGGTGGCGGGCCGGGCGGCGCCTCCGGTGGGGGCGGCGTGGCCGGGGCCGGCGCATCACCCGCTGGCACGAGCGGCGAGCTGAACCAAGCGCTTGTGAGCGCGCTGCAAGCTGAGGCGAGCGACTACCGATGGGTCGCCGCCACATCGGGTTCCGAGAACGCGGCGAGCATTGAACTGGCCACTGGCCAGCCTGTGATGGCGATCGGCGGCTTCAACAACAACGGCGGCAACCTCAGCCTCAGCGCGTTTGAGTCTTACGTCGCCAAGGGCGAGATCCATTACTACATCGCCAGCAGCGGCGCGGGGGCCGGTTTCGGAGACCCGGGCGCGGCTGGGCGGCAAGTGGGCGGCGGCGGTGGACTGGGCGGTTCGAGCGCCAGCGAGATCAGCTCCTGGGTGCGAGCTCACTTCAAAGCGGTCTCGCTGGGCGGGCAGACGGTCTACGACCTGAGTCAGTCGCGCGCCGGCTCGGCATGACCTTCGAGGTCGGAGATGAGCGACATGCAAACGAACATCGAGAAGCTTCGCGGCGCCGCCGTGGAGCGACTCCGGACTCCGCTGGCCCATTTCGTCGGCATCGGAGTCCTGTCGACGATCGCCTACGCGATGCTCTACCTGGTCCTCCGGGCACCGCTCGGCGCGAACGGCGCAAACGCGCTGGCGCTGGCGCTGACCGCCTTGGCCAACACGCAAGCCAATCGCCGCTTCACCTTCGGGGTGCGCGGGCGAGCAGGGCTTCTGCGCCAGCATGCCGCTGGCGCCGTGGTGTACCTGTTGGCGCTTGCCGTCACCTTCTGGGCGCTGAACATCCTGCACGACCTCGATCCGCACCCCGCTCCGCTGCTCGAGGCAACCGTGCTCGTGCTTGCGGGCGCAGTTGCCACCGTCAGCCGGTATTTCGCGTTGCGCACCTGGGTGTTCGCCCGCCGGGTCTCCGCAGAGACCGGCGCCTCCTAGCCGGGCGCGTCCGCACCATCATGGCCAACTTGCGGTCGCTACCTGCAGTCGGGCGGGCGATGCCAGGCAAGCATCACTCCGTCTCCGATCGTCAGCAGCACGTTGTGGACCCGTTCGTCGTCCTGGACGCGGCGAGCAAACTCCCGGATCCCGACCGTCTCCGCGTCGCTGCCGCTTGCGTCCAACACGGCTCCGTCGCGGAACAGGTTGTCCGCGACGACCACGCCGCGACCGGCGAGCTTGGGCAGCACGGCTTCGTAGTAGGCCGGGTAATCGGACTTCCAGGCGTCGATGTACACCAAGTCGAACGGACCGTCGAGGCGGGCGATCGTCGCCAGCGCGTCACCCACGATCAGCTCGATGCGGCGCGCGTAGGGACTCGCCTCGATGTGTCGACGGGCCACGGCGGCCGATCGCTCGTCGACCTCGAGCGTCGTCACGCGGCCGTCATCCGGCAGCGCCGCTGCCATCGTCAGCGCTCCGACCCCCGTGAACGTTCCGATCTCCAGAACTCGCTGCGCGCCGCCGGCAACGATCAGCGCCTCCAGCAGTCTGGCCTCGGCGAGGCCGCTCATCATCTCCGGTGAACGGGTGTTTCCTTCCGTCCACGCGGCAGCCGCGGCGAGTGGGCCCTCGAACGCGCTGGTGTTGTCCGCCGCGTACCTCACTGCCGCTGGTGCGACCAGATCGCTCATCGGTCCAGATTACCGCCGCTGATCGGCCCTCGTCTGACTGCCGGGGGCCCGCGGATCGCCGAGTCGAGGCCTAACTCCTGACCGGTGTCGGGGCGGGAGCGCTCTCATCTGAGGCTTGCCGCCACTGGGCGACAGTGCGGCGCAGCTGGAAATAGGCCACCGCTCCCGGCAAGGTCGGCAACCAGAACGACAGCGCACGGTAGGCGAGGACCGCGAGGATCGCGACGCTGCCGTTGACCCCGAACGCGATGAATGCGCCGATCATTCCTCCTTCGACCCCGCCGATGCCACCGGGAAGGGGGATTGCGTTTGCCAGCTGTCCGACGAAGTAGGCCATCACCGTGACCCCGACCGGCGGGGACACGCCAAACGCGCGGAACGAGACCCAAAGCGTCGCGATATCGAAGCCCCAGTAGGCCACCGCGCCGAGCAGGCCGATTTGCGGGTGCCTGACCAGCTCCACGGCGGTCACCACCCCGTCCCGGAGAGTGCGCGGCACGGTGGCAAGACGCTCCAGGACGCGCTTGCCCCGCGAGGATGACTGCGAGAGCCGCACCAGTCGGCGTTCGATGTCATCCGGGATGAATCGGCAAGCGATCACTAGGCCGATCACCACTAGCCCGAAAGCAGCTGGGAGCAACGTGATCGCCGGTGACCTGCTGCCCGGAAGCAGCCCTATCGCCAGTCCTATCCCGAAGAACACCAGCGCCCCCATGAAGACCGCGTACAGCAATATCTCAAAGGCAGTTATCCGCCGCGCAACAGTCCGAGCCGAAAGACCCGATGCCCGTAGCGCCCAGGCCGTCAGCGCGACTCCACCCGCGCCGGCCGCGGCCAGCAGTTTCGTCGCGACCACTCCCGCCAGGGTGATCTGGTAGCTGACGCTCCAGTTGATCCGCGCCTCGTGGCAGGAGAACACCGCCCGGAAAATCGCAACGTAACCGCCGAGTGACAGCGCCTCGAACACCACGCCTAGAGCTAGCCAGCTCTTGTTGCCCTTGCGCAATCGCTTCAGCGTCGAACCAAATCCCGCGATTTGAGGCAGGAACACCAAGACGATCGCGATCACCGCGGCGACCAGCAGCAGCATCGCGAAAGCACGTCGATGGTCGCGAAGAAACTGACGAAAGCTGGTTCCGGTGGCGTGATCCAGCTGAGCGATGTCGGCGTCCATTTGGGCGTCGGTCGAGGAATGCTCTTCGAGAGCGGCCTGGCTCTCATCGGACCCGGCCTGGGCGGCCTTTTCTGCACCCTGGTCGGCGTTTGCTGCAGCCAGCTCAGTCCGGTTTGCCCGTCGGCGATCGGTGTCTAATCCGGTCCCGCTCGTGATCGGGCGTCTCGGATAGTTGCCTTCACCCACAACGTAAGTTTGCCCTAGCGGCAGAACGGCTTAACTGTGGCCCCGAAACCGCTGTCCCCGATCGTCCGCGGAACCGCCCTAAGCGAAGCAGCGAGGACTGAGCGGGACGTTCTCTGAGGGAATCGGCGCGGGATCGCGCTTGCAGTACGTGAGCTGCCGGGAGCGAACATCGACCACGCCCAGGAACGGGTAGTTGACGTTGGCGGCGACCACCGTGCAGCTGAAGCCAAGCCGGGTTTCGCTGCGCCGGCCGGTCGGCGTGCACCTCGAGGCCTGGAGCGGTCCATCCAGCACTTGATGCGCGATCAGGAAATTCATCTCCGCATTGATTGCGCGCTCGAGCGCTTGCGCGGGAGCCGCTCGCGATCGCAACCGCACCGAGTGGGGAGCCTGATCTTGGGCCACGAGGATCTCGCTCTCGCGGTTCTGCTCGGCCACGGCCGCCTGACTCTCGGGCGCTGGCGCGTCTGAGCTGTGGCTCTGCACAAACAGCACCAGTGCCACCACGAGGCCTGCGGCGACCGCCAACGACAGCACCCAGCGTAGCCACAGCGGGGGCCGAAGGGATGCCCCCGTCCGGTGCGGAGGACCGGTGCGCGGTGATGGGACGCTGGGCACGATCATCCCAGCGTACGCCGCGAGTGGCGCCCGACGCGCCTGGTGCATGTGAGCCGATGCTGAACCGGTGTCGGGAGCGCGGGCGCGTCGCTGCGGGCGTTCCCGCCGTGATTCAGAACCCAGTCGACCCCGCCGGGAGACCCACTGGGATCTTCAACGCCGATCAGCTCCTCGGCTGCTCCCAATCTCCTGGCAGGGATTGCGACCGTGACGAAGGCGGCGCTATTGATCGCTTGGCCAGCTGCGCCTGCACGGCGAGCGTGATCGTGCCCGACACGATCAGCAGCGCCACATTTACAGCCAGCACCAGCAGCGCACCCCACGCCTCGTTCGCCTCGCCCAAACCGAACGCGACGCCGAGGTAGGCGGATGCGGGGATCGTGGTCACGGAAATCGCCACGCCCACCGCTGCGCTGGCGCGGGTCTCGAACGACAACATCGCGGCGATACCGGCGGCCAGCGCGACCAGCACTGTCGAGTAATCGGTCCGCGCCAAGCTATGGAGCCCGCCCTGGCCGATCGCGACGTGGCCGATCATTCCGGTGAGATGAAGCAGCGCGGTCAGCGCGGCCGCCAGGCCGCCCACGAGCACGAGCCCCAGTTGAAGGGTGAGGAACGCCCGCCACGCTAGCCGGATGCGGCCGTTGACGAGCCCCACGCAGGTCGCGCAGATCGGCAGCAGGTCGGGACTGACCGCCATCGCCCCGACGATCAAGATCCCGTTCCCGGTCAACACGCCCAGCGCCGCGATCACGGCAGCGACGCTGATCAAAGCCAAATAACGCGCGAATGGACGGGAGTTCGCGCGCGCCTCGCCGAGAAGCTCGACCCACCCGAGACCGCCTCGTCCGAGCGCGGAGTGCAGTTGCAACGGCGCGACCACGTCCTGGCGCACCAGCAGAAAATCCTCGTCGGCGATCCGTAACTGCTCCATCAGCGCCAACACATGCTCGGCTCCTGCCGAGGTCACGTCGGCCATCACCTGATGTCGATCCAGGCGACCCTCCACCGGCAATCGCACCAATTCCCCAACGCCGTCGGTCCGGCTCAGCATCGCCACCGCATGATCGAGTTGCTCCGCCGGTACCGAGACGCGCACACTCAGCATGCGGCGAATCTAATCAGCGTCTCAGACTGGATCAGCTCGTCGTGCAACGCTCTCGCTCGCCGAGCGTCACGTTGGCCCGCGCCACGCGGGCTATCCCGGCCGGTTCGGGCCGACCCCCGCCGGCTCAGGCGCACGTGGCTCCGTCATGCCGCCGCGGTGCCCGCCTGACGGACAATGGGTCGACGATGGGCAATGATCGCGACACCGCCGGCCGCCGCTTTTACGTAGTTCCGCACACACATTGGGATCGCGAGTGGTATCGGCCGCTCGAGCACTTCCGCCTGGAGCTCGGGCGTGTCGTGGACGGTGTGCTGGACGTGTTGGAGCGAGATTCCCGCTTCAGCTCCTTCACGCTCGACGGCCAGGCAGTGGTGCTCGAGGACTACCTCGAGGTCCGGCCGCACAACGAGCATCGACTGCGAGCGCTGCTTGCGGCGGGGCGTCTCGAAGTGGGGCCCAGCTACGTGCTCCCCGATGAATTCCTCGTCGGCGGCGAGCCGCTGGTGCGGAACCTGCTGCTCGGACGGAGCGTCTGCGAGCGCTTCGGAGCCGCGCCCTCGCCGGTAGGGTACCTGCCCGATAGCTTCGGGCATCCGCTGCAGCTTCCCCAGCTCCTGGCTGGCTTCGGAATCGAGACGTTCGTCTTCATGCGGGGGCTTGGCGATCAGTTCGACCAGCTCGGCGCGGTTTTCGCTTGGCGGGCCCCGGATGGGAGCGAGGTGCTCGCGTTTCAACAGCTGGCCGCCTACAGCAACTTTGCGGCCGTTGCCGACGTCGAGGACGCGCAGTCACGGGCATCCGGAATCGTCGAGCGCTTCGGGACCGTGCTGGAGCGAGCGGGGGTGTACGACGTGCTGCTGTGCAACGGCGACGACCACTCGCCGGTGCAGCCTGAGCTGCCGAGCCTGTGTGCAGAACTGGAGCGGCGCTTCCCGAGCAGCGAGTTCAAAATCGCCACGTTCGCGCAGTACGTGCGAGCGGCCCGGCCAGTGAATCCCCCCGCCCTGGCTGGGGAGCTGCTCGGAAGCCGGCTGCAGAACGTGCTGCGGGGGGTGAATTCCGCGCGGCTGTATCTCAAGCAGGCCAACGAACGAGCCGAGCGGCGGCTGCTTGCGGTGGAGACGGTGACCGCGCTTGCGTCGCTCCAGGACGCCGCTCCGTTTCCGCATGAGGACTTGGAGCTGGCATGGCGGGACCTGCTCCGCTGTCAACCCCACGACTCGATTTGCGGCTGCTCCTGTGACGAAGTTCACCGCGACATGCTCGTCCGCTACGAGTGGCTCGATCGGACACTGACGGTGTTGCAAGATCGGGCGCTCAGCCGAAGTGCCGGCGCGACTGGCGCCGATGACCCAGGCAGCGCGAGGAGCGTGGGAGTGGTGAACGTGCTGCCATGCCGGCGGCGAGGACTGGTCGAGCTCGCCGGCGCCGAGCCGATCGTTGTCGAGCTCGACGGTTTCGCCGGTCGCACCATTGAGCTCGCTCCTCGGCTGCCGGTGCGGGCGCACGAGGGAGCGATCATCGAGAGCGACCGGTTCCGCATCGAGGCCATGGCTGACGGCACGCTCGCTGTGTTCGACAAACGAACACAGCGGCGGTTCGAGAGCCTGCATGCGATCGAGGATGAGGCTGACATGGGCGACCTCTACAACTTTTGTGAGGTCGTGGGCCACGAGATCTGGCGCGGCGAGCGAGTGAGGACGCGCGTGCTGCGCGAGGGACCGGTGGTGTGGGAGCTCGAGATCAGCGTCGAGGGTGAGCGTCCCGTCGGCCTGGACGGCGACTTCCGGCCGCTCGCTGAGAGCGTGCGGCTTGCCATCACCACGGTTGTCCGGCTCGTGCGGGGCAGCGAAAGGATCGAGTTCCAGACCACGATCGACAACCCCGCTCGCGACCACCGGCTGCGAGTGGTGTTCCCTACCGGGACTGCCGCCGCAGGCCCGGTGCGCGCGGAGGGACAGTTCGCCTTGGTCCACCGCCCGCTTGTCGCGCCGCGGCCGCAAACGGAGTGGGTCGAGCCGCCAGACTCGACACAGCACATGCTGGGAGCGGTCGCCCTCGGGCCGATCGCGCTCCTGACAAAAGGGTTGCCGGAGTACGAGGCTCTCGTGAAGCTCGATCGCTCGGAGCTGTGCCTGACGCTGCTTCGATGCGTTGGCGTGATCTCGCGACCGAGCGGCGTGCTCAGCTCCCGGCCGTATGCCGCGGGGCCGCAGGTACCCACGCCCGAGGGGCAATGCCTAGGCCGGCACCAGCTCGAGTACGCGCTGCTCCCTGACGCGGACCTGCTGCAGGACTTCGAGCTCCTGCGCGCGTCGCAAGACTACAAAGCCGAATTCCTGGTCTCCCACCCTGGGGTCCGCTTCGATCCACCGCTGTCACTGGAGGGAGACGTCGTGTTCTCCTGCTTGAAGGGCGCCGAGGATGGCGACGGGCTGATCCTCCGCTGCTTCAACCCCGGACCAGCGCCGGCTCACGCGCGCGTAGGCGGCGAGCTGACCGTCTCGCAGACGAGGCTGGACGAGAGCGGCGAGCGGCCGCTCCACGACGGGGTCGCGGAACTGAGACCAGGGCAGATCGGCACGTTGCGGCTGCGACCTCGCTCGCGCCCTAGGTAACGCTCACGGCACCCAGCGCTCACCCGCCGGCGTCACCACCAGCTCGTGGGTCAGGGCACGAGCTCCCTGGGTCACCAGGAACGCGACCGCGGAGGCGACTTGCTCCATATCGGCGAGCGCCTCAGGTGGTTGCTCGCGGGTAAAGGCAGCGGTCTTGGGTGATTCGATCGTCGCGTCGACAGCCAGCAGCGCGACGTGGATACCCTCGCCGCGGAGCTCCTGGGCCGCGGCTTGCACGAGCGCCCGGGTGGCGAACGCGCCGGCAGCCCACAGCCCCTTGCCCGGCATTGCGCGCCGGGCTGAACCACCGGTGACCTGGATCAAAGCGCCCCCGCCGGATTGCCTGAGCGCCTGCGCCCCCGTAGACAAGAACACGAACGCCTGCTCTGCGACGGCCACCGTCCACCCGTTGAAGGCCGCGAGGTCCGCGGTCGCCAGCTCGCCGCCACCGAACGGTCCGCTGCTCGGGGGACGGCTAGCGGTTACCGCGTTGACCACGGCGTCGAGCGACCCGATCTCCCGCCGCGTCGTGGCAAGCGCATCAGCCAACATCCCCGGCTCGGAGGCGTCCGCTGCAAGCGCCAGCGCGCCGCGGCTACGGACGCGCTCGAGTGTCTCCTCGCTGCGGGCGACGGCGGCCGCGTTCCAGCCGCTGCGCAAGAAGTAATCGATGATCGCGCCGCCGAGATTGCGCGCGCCCAGCACGAGCACGGTCTTGGCCATCTATCAGCCGGACTCGTCGCTGTGAGTGCGAAGCCACTCGCCGATCTGCGGGCGTGCGACCTTCGCAGCCTGCCGGCCGGCGACGAAGCCGATGTGGCCGGACTGGAGGCGCAGCTCGCTGGTGTCCTTGGAGCCCACCAGCCGCGGCAGCGGCTCGGCGGCCGCGCACGGGGTGATCCCGTCCTGTTCGGCGAGCGCATTCAGAAACGGGCAGCGGATGTCCTCCAGGCGCACCGTGCCGCGGCCGAGTGGAACGACGCCCTCCAGCAGCGCGTTCTGACGGACCAGCACGTCGACCACTTGCCGGAACGCCGCCCCGGGGAAGGGAACCTGGTCGCGCGCCCAGTAGGAGATCGCGAGGAACCCTTCCAGAAACTGGTCGTCCCACAGGTTCTGGAAGAAGTTGACTTGCTGGACCAGCTGGTCGGTTGGCTTCAGTGCCTGAAACCCCTCGTCAAGCGCCCGCGCCGGGACCAGGCCGGTCTCGTCGATCATGTCTTCGGGGTCCAACCGCCCCTGGCGGAACATGTTGCTCATGAACCCCACATGGCGGAAGTCGCAGGGAGCCGCCATCGCCATCAGGTTGCGGATCGGCAGCTCCGGGTGACCGGCCGTCAGCAGCAGCGTGAGGACGCCGCCGAGGCAATAGCCAATCAGCGTCACCTCACCGGCCTGGGCCTCCTCGAGGAGGGCGCCGATTGCTTCCGGGATGTATTCGTCGACGTAGGTCTCGAGCGTGTTCTCGGCGTCGGCGGCGTCGGGCGGTACCCAGTCGAGGAGGAAGATGTCAAGGCCCTCGCCAAGCAGGTAGCGCACCATGCTGGTATTCGGCAGCAGGTCGAGCACATAGGACTTGCTGACCAGGCTGTGGACGATCAGTACGGGCGGACGCACCCGTCGCTCGTTCGAGCGATAGCGCCACAACCTCGCCTTGTCCCGCTTCCACACGAGATCGCGCGGACTCTGCCCCATCACCGGGTTCTTGAAGCCAGCCAGATACGCGAGCCCGTTGCGGGTGCGCAGCACCTGGCGCTCGATCAGACCGGGATCAGCCATTACGCCGCCTTGCGGTCACGGACCTGTGCGACCTGCGGCCGGGCCTCGCGCCGCTCGAGTTCCCGCCTGAGATCGCGGAGCTCACGCTCCAGGCTGCCAATTTGGTTCATCAATTTCGCCAGGTCGGCATGTGAGGACATCCCCCAGGCGTGCAGCCACTGCTCACTCGCGCGGTGGGCCTCGGCGAGCATGCGACGTTGGGCCTTGAACGCCACCGCAGTCAGATCCATGAACGTGTCGCTCTGCACCCACGACTCCGCGGCAGCGGCAATCGGCCGCTCCACGGCGTCAAACGCCTGGCGCCACAACGGAGCCATCCTCAACACCTTCCTTTCTGGTCGGGGCCAAGCGCTGATGGATAACCGGCGCGCTAGCCAATCGCCTTCTCCTGGCCCTCCCACTCACGTTCGCGAAGCACGTACTTCTGAATCTTCCCGGTCGAGGTCCTCGGCAGCTCGCCAAACTCGATCGCCGCTGGGCACTTGAAGCGTGCCAGGTGCTCGCGGCAAAAGGACGTCAGGTCCTCCTCGCTGGCCTTCTGGCCCTGCTTCAGCTCGACGAACGCCTTCGGGCGCTCGCCCCACTTCTCGTCAGGCATCGCGACCACTGCCGCCTCGAGCACTGACGGGTGCTCGGCGAGGGTCTGCTCAACCTCGATGCTCGAGATGTTTTCGCCGCCCGAGATGATGATGTCCTTGGAGCGGTCGCGGAGCTCTACGTAGCCGTCCGGGTGCCAGACGCCCAGATCGCCGGAGTGGTACCAGCCGCCGTGGAAGGCCTCTTCGGTCTTCTCGTCGTTGCCGTGGTAGCGGATCATCACGCTGTTGCCGCGCATCACGACCTCGCCGACGGTCTTGCCGTCGCGGGGTACGTCGGTGATGTCGTCGTCCACCACGCGGACCAGATCGGCGCCGTTGTAGGTATGCCCCTGCCGGGAGAGCAGCTGCGCCTGTTCCTCTAGCTCGAGCTCGTTCCATTGCGGCTGCCAGCTGCACCCCATCACCGGGCCATATGTTTCGGTCAGGCCATACAGATGAGTGGGATAGAGATTGAGCTCGCGCATGCGCCGGATCAGGGCCGGCGTCGGCGGTGAACCGCCCGTGGCCACCGTCACGCGCTGCTCGAGCTGGTGCGCGTTCTGATGATTGACGATGCCCATGTGAACCGTCGGTGCCCCGCTGTAATGGGTCACGCCCTCACTGTCAAACAGCTCCCAAATCTTCTCGGGATCGACCTTGCGCAGGCACACGTGCACGGCTCCCGCGGCTGTTACCGCCCATGTCAGACACCAGCCGTTGCAGTGGAACATCGGGAGCGTCCAAAGGTGCACAGAGTCGTAGCCGAGCTTGATCTCCAGGGCCACCCCCAGTGCCCGCAGGTAGGCGCCTCGGTGCGTGTACACCGCGCCCTTGGCCTTGCCCGTCGTGCCGGAGGTGTAGTTGATCGAGATCGGCTCGTTCTCATCCTCCAACCAGCTCTCGGGTGCCTCGGGTGACCCGTCCGCGAGAAGCTGCTCGTAAGGATCATCTGACTCGCCACTGTCCTCGATCACGATCGTCGCGACGCCATCGAGCGAGATCGGGTCGATCACCTCTTGCAGCTCCGCGTCGACGAGCAGGATCCGAGCGCCGGAGTCGCCGAGGATATATTCGACCTCGTCGCTGCCGAGCCGGCTGTTCATCGCCACGAGCACCCCACCTGCGAGCGGCACGCCGTAGTGCGCCTCCAGCAGGGCAGGCGTGTTGGGCGACAAGATCGCGACCCTGTCGTGGCGCTCGAGGCCGTGATCGCGCAGCGCGGACGCCATCCGGTTGCAGCGCTCCTCTAACTCGGCGTAGTTCAGCCGCCGCTCTCCATGGACCACCGCCGGGCGCTGCCCGAGCGCACGTGCGTTGCGGTGAAGGAACTGCAGCGGGCTCAGCTCAAGCCGTGAAGGCGATGCCTCCATGACGCGTACTTACCCACTGTCGCCTGCTCGCAAGCGGGCCGAGGACGCTAGCTAGTTTCGGGATATAGATGAACCTGACCAGTGCGACCGTGCCGGTGGCGGTCGCATTAGCCCCGATGATCGATATGTGCGCGGGGAGCTGGTTGCCGCTGGCCCTGGCTAGCATCGCTTTGCCGCCGGCGGTGAGCTTGAACGTCAGGTAGCCGAGCTCATCGACGCCGACCCGTTCCGAACCCGTGCTGGCGACCACGGTGTTGCCGACCGTGACGTTCGTGCGCAGCTGGCATGGGGTGGCGCTGAGGCAGTCGACGGCAATGCCACCAACGGAGCCGGCGGAGACGAAATCGGTCAAACTCAAGATTTTCAGCGTGCTCACTTGGCTTAGGCTGCGGCCGGGCGCGGCGCCGAAGGTGGCGAACGGGATCAGGTTGACCGTGGTCGTCGCCGAGATGCCGGACCTGTCGCGGACGGTGAGTGCAACCGGCAGCCGACGGTGGGAGCGAGCAAGCTTGGCGCGGCCGGTTGCGGTCAGCTTGAAATACACGAGGCCCCCGCCGTTCATCGGTAGAAACTGGGGTCCGGTGCTGGCGATCAGCGTCCGACCGGCGTAGATCTTGGCGACCACCTGGCAGACGCTGGGTGTGAAGCAGCCCACCGGCACGCCGCCGACGCCGCCTGGCGATACGAACGCGCTCGCGCCGTAGATCGCGAGATGCGCCGGCGTCGCGATCGTCTGCGAGCTGCCGAGCACTTGTTTGCCCGACCCAAGCGCTTGCACGGAGAAGTATGGGAACTGGCTGTGGAAGACGATCTCGGTCGGAGAGCCGGCGGTGGCCGCGCTACCGAACGAGGCGAGCGACGACGGGCTCATCCCCGCCAGCGGCTGCCATGCTGTGAGACCCGGCTTGCCGACCCAGCTGGCGTACAGGTCGATCGTTCCATTGACGTTGGGCGAGACGGTCAGCGAGGGGGCGCTGGCGATGTTCTGGGTGACCGCGGCGGTGCCGGCGGTGGCCCCGTCGAGATAGTCGCCGTCGATGTTGATCGTGGCGCCGTGGTAGGTCTCGTTGTGGCCCCCGCTGTATTGGTGCAGGCGCTGGTGGGCTGACCAGTCGCCGCTGGGGACGAATGGGTCGGTCGTCGTGAGCTCGCCGTTCCAGTCGGCGATCCAGATGTCGTCTGGCTCCCGGTAGCCGGTTCCCCACTTGTTGGCGAGATCCACCATCGCCGCGCTGGCGCTGCTGTAGACGCCGGACTTGTAGCCGTTGGCGTGAAGCTGGGCCGTCCAGGCGGACAAGAACGTGAGCACCGACGAGGTGTTGGTGCCCCCCCGCGGATAGGCCTCCATGTCGAAGTAGATCGGGTTACCGGCGCCCAGCCCGAGCGTCCGCGACTGCGCGATCGCGTCGTTGGCGGCCGCCGTTCCTTCCGCGGATGCGTAGCTCGGAACGATTCCCGAGCACCCGCAGGAGTTCGACGGTGCCTGGAGGCCGACGTACGTGGGGATCAGATGCCAGCCAGCCGCCGACTCGCGGCTCACCCATCCGGAGGTCAGGTTGGGTTGCGAGCATCCCATGTTGGTCCCGCCGATGTAGACGCCCACGGCGCGATACGGCGAGGCGGTCCAATCGGACATGACACCGGTGCTGGGCGTCGAGCAGGGGTCGAACCCGAGCCCGGTATAAACCCCGCCGGGAGTCGACGCGGCGGCCGCTCGCGCCCCAGCTCTGGGGGCCGGCTTGGCGGCCGCTGCGGCGGCCATCGCGCCCAGCGAGCGTAGCCCGAGGGCCTGCTTGATCAGCCCAGAGTTGTTCCGCCAGGTCGCGGTCACGATTACGCGCTGAGCGGGAACGCCCACCTGGGCTGCTGAGCCCTGCTGCGGTTGCGCCGCGGCGCGCGTGACTTGCGGCAGCGCCGGCGCCGTACCGGCGCCCGAGGCACCATGGGCGGCAAGCGGCTCGACGAGGATCGCCTCGGTGCGGCCTACCTCGTGGGCAGGGCAGCGCTGGTTCGGGCTCGGCTTGCCGAGATACACCGCGTGCCGGTTGAAGCGGACGCATACGGATGGATCAGACGCAAGGTTGTAGACCGGCCAAGTCGCGGGAACCACCAGCTTGTAGCGCCGGTAGCGCACCAGCTTGCTGGGGCTCTGGGCCGACGCCACCGCGGCGCCGGCCCAAGCCAAGAAAACCGCCAACAGCACCAGCACAGAGGATCCGAGCCGCCAGTTGATGGGAAGCTTCGCCCGGGTATGCGCGACCGACCGCACCGGTAGCGACGCGCCCGGCCGGCCATCGCTCAGGAACCCGCAGCCGCCAACGAGGCGGCGTGCCCTGACATCGCGTCCCATTCCCTGGCACAACCCGGCAACCACCGTGATGTTGCGCGCCGGTACATAAAGATTGCCTTATGAGGCGGCGGCGGCTTGGGTAGCCTGCGCCTCCTCACGGTGACCGCGAGCGTCGGCGTGCTGTGGTGGAGCTGGCGCGTCGGGCGGCCTTATTGGCCTGCTCGGATGACCAGCGCCGGCCCCGGGCGCAGGACCAGGGCGCCGAGCCGCGTCCCGCCGCAGCGGCGCCGACTAGGGGTAGTTGCAGTAGGTCGTGACCGAATTCGCGCGGCCCCTCGAGAGCGCGAATCTCCACGTGTAGCGGGGATGGGCGTACCAGTACACGATCTCGAACACGCCGACCGCATATGTGTTCTGTCCGGGATGCACGTAGATCGGCGCCCATGTCCACGAGTTGAGCGCGCCCGCCGGAGTCCTCCATTGCTGGACTCCGCTCGCCGTAGCCGTCCACCGGTACCACCGGCTGGCATTGACACCGGCCGTGCCCAGCCACCGCCAACCGTTGCCCGCGGTGTACCAAGCGACCCAAGGACGCACATCGATCACTGCCGGCGGGTTGTCGGTGAAGTTCGGCGCGACTAGGTACGGCTCGTATGGGCCGAGCAGGCTGCACTCCAGTCCACCATCGCTCCAGTAACCGGGACCCTGAGGGCCGTTCTGGAGCAGCAGCGAAAGCCGGGCGCTCGCCGCGCCCTGCCCCAAGGTCACGCTTGCCAGCGTCGGGCCAAGCGCCGCCAGACGCCGGGCGTCGGACCGGCGAAGCGACAATTGCGCGCTCGCGCGGCGGTTGCGGCACGTGTAGCCGCCCCTGGCGAGCACACCCGGCCGGATCGCCGATGCGCTCACGCTCACCCGCCCACTGCTCCGGCAGGCAATCCCCAAGCTGAACCGGAGGCCCTGAAGGCGCGCGGTTCCGCTCAGCAAAGCCGGCCCCGACACACGCGTCGGTAGGGCGGCCGGCGGCCCGGCGGCCCCGGCGATCGGGGTTGCTCCTGGAGGCGGAGGGGCAGGGAGGCCTGTTCCGGCACCGGGCGGGGGCCCTGGCAGCCCTGGCGGGGGTCCGTTGAGGGCGGCCGCCTGCGCCGCGGGAGCGAGCCCGAGGGCGAGCGTGCACAGCACCAACAAGGCGCGCCAAACGCCGCCGCGGGCACGAGCCTTGTTGTCGCTACGGGTAAACACAGTAGGTAGTAACAACGCTCTCACCCTGGCCCGAGCGCGCGTAGCTCCACACGTATTCGGGGTGCTCATACCAGTAGATCGCCTCGAACGCGGCGATCACATACGTCCCGCGTCCGGGGCTCACGGAGATCGGCGACCAAGTCCACGGCGTGATCGCCCCCGAGGTCTGCCACTCGGCGACTCCCGACGGCGTCGCCGTCCAGCGGTACCAGCGGCTCGCGTTCGCGCCCAACGTTCCAATCCAGTGCCAGCCCGTCGCGGCCGTGTACCAGGCCAGCCATGGCCGCACATCGATGGTTGTCGGCCGGGTGTCGCTGAAGTTCGGGGCCAGCAGCTGTGGTTGATAGCCGGGACGGTTGCAGCGCAGCCCGAACTCGCTCGTCCAATAGCCCGCGGGCTGGGGGCGGACGGCGAGCGTCAACGACAGGCGCTCTGTTGTCCCCGGCTGGACGAACACCACCGATGCCAGCACCTGCCCGGCCCGCGCGATCCGCCCCGCGGCGGCCGTCGGCAGCGACAGTCGCACGGAGGCGCGCCGCCGCGAGCAGCGGTAACGGGCGCTCGCGAGCGTGCCGTTTGCGACCGAAGGCGCGCTCAAGCCGGCGCGGCCGCCGGCCGTACAGGCGATCGTCAACGTCACTCGAGTACCTCTGAGGTTGGCGGTGCCGCTCAGAAGTCCGGGCCCGGAGGCGCCGGTGGGAATCGCCGTCGGTGGGCCGAGCGGCTGTGCCCCCGGTCCCTGGCCTGGCGGCGGCGGGAGCGGAAATCCTGAGCCCGCGCCGGGCGGCGGTCCCGGGAGCCCCGGCGGGGCACCTTGCGCGGCGGCGGCCTGCGCGGCGCTGAAGCCGGTTGACGCCAGCGCGCAGACCAACGCCGCGAGCACCGCTCGCAGCGATCTCAGTCGCTGACTGACATGGCTCCTCGAGCCCGCGTTGAGGTGAAGACGTCCCTGTTCCATCGCCCCGCCGTCCCTTTGCCCACTGACGGCTCAGCCGAGCGTAGCACACCGAATGCAATAGGCAAGCATCATTTTGTCGACACTTCGGCGATCGGTGTAGACGCCCCCTAACCGCCGCGTCGGCCCTCACGGGTTCACGTCGTCGGCCACGATTCGAGGGCTGTCGGTGATGATTGCCCGCCGCCTGAGACCGGCAAGCATCGGCTCCTGGTCGTCGAAGGCGACCAGCGTCGCGACGCCGGGACGGAAGCTGATCGTCATCGACCCGACCTCCGTGTCGACCACCTGGCCGTCTACCTCCAGCCGCGCGCCCCCGTGCCCACCGACCGCCTCGAGCTGAAGGGTGGAGTCCACGCCCATCACGAGCGGCGGACACGAGCCCCCGTGGGTGGGCAGCGGCGTGAGCACGAAGGCGACCGTCCCCGGCGCGAGCAGGGGACCGCCCGCCGCGATTGTGTACGCGCTCGAGCCCATCGGCGTGCTGACGATGCAGCCGTCGCCCGCGAGGCGGCCGAACAGAACCCCGTCCACGCTCGCCGCTACGCGTAGCTGTCCCCCGCCGGCGCGGACGATCGCGATGTCGTTGATCGCGAACAGGTCCGCCGCGTCGCCGGGCCGCGCGACGATCAGCGCGGGAAGCGGTCGCGGGACCCAATCCCGCCGTTTGAAGCGCTCGAGCGCATCGGACACCCCCTCGGTCGAGACCGCGGTCAGCGCCCCGAGGCTTCCGCACGCCACCCCGAGGACCGGACGATCCACCTTCGCGGCGGCGCGAGCGGCGGCCAGCGTCGTCCCGTCCCCGCCGATCGACACGATCAGATCGCAGTCGCTGATGTCGCCCGGTTCGGCGACCTGCTGGTGGGCGCCGCGCACGCGGAGCTGAACCACGTCCACCCGGTGGTTCCTTGCCCACTCACGGATCGCGAGAAGTGGCCCGGCGACATCCCTGACCGGGTGAACCACCACCCCAATCCGTCGCGCCGCTCTCGGAGCGCCGTCAAGCACTTCCAGCATGTCATGGCGCTCGGCCAACCTAGTCGCTCAGCTCCTGTCGTATCGCTCGGCCACCTAGTTGCTCAGCTCCTCGGCGAGATTTGGCATCAGCCGTTCGTGCCCTCCCCGCTGAACCCCGCCTCGAGCGCTCGCACATACCGCTCCGCCGAGCGCTCGAGCGCGTTCTTGGCGTCCTCGGCGACGACGCGGCCGAACCAGGCGCCGTAGATGCGCGCGAACTGATACGGCGCCAGGCGCGAGACGATTTGCCGCACGTCGGAGGACGAAAGCGGGATCAGGTTGGGATAGCTGCGCATGAAACTGACCCAGCGGCGGTCCTGCACGACCTGGACGATGTCACCGGAGAGCAAGGCGCCGCGGCCTTTCTGGCCCTCGGCCCAGTGCAGAACCGTGCCTCCGGCAAAGTGACCGCCCAATCTCAGCAACGTGACCCCGGGCTCGAGCTCCAGCTGATCCCCATCCCAGACGTCAATGCTGTCGTCGGGGCGAGTGACCCATTGACGGTCGGCGGCGTGCAACCAGATTCTGGCATCGAACGCGCGCGCCCACTCCACCATCGAGGTGTAGTAATGAGGGTGGGAGATCGCGATCCTCGCGATCCCGCCGAGGCTGCTCACATACTCGACGATCTCGTCGTCGAGCAGCGAAATGCAATCCCAAAGCACGTTGCCGCCCGAGGTCTGAATCAGCAGCGCACGCTGGCCGATCGCGAACGAAGGCTCGCTGCCGATCCCGGCCAGCCCCGGCTCTTGCCTGCGGATATCCGCACGAAGCCGCTCGCGCAGGCGCTCGAGCGTCGTGAACCGCTGGCCTTCCCAGCCGATGTACTGTCGCTCGTCCTCGCAGATCGGGCAGTGGTCCGGCTCGTACTTGGAGTCCGGGTACTGAGCGCCGCAGGTGTCACAGATGAAGGCCGGCATTCGGCAAACGGACGAGCTAATGCGCGCTCCAGCCGCTCCAGCGCTCGACGTCCACCGCCAACACTGAACCTACAGCAACCTGCTGCGGATAGCGCGCGCGCAACAGCGCGATCGCGTGTCGCGCTTCCGGAGCTTCAGGCTCGAGCACCCGCCCCCGGCCGTCGGCGCGAGCCCACCAGAGCGCGTCCCAATCCGCGTCGTCATAGTGATCGACGAGCAGTGCAACTGCGGGGTTCTCTTGCACGTTTGCGAGCCGACGGAGCGCGATCGTCCGCTTTGGCTTTGTGTCAACAGCGCTGTAGACGCGGTCGTCTTCGAGCGCATAGACGATCGGCACGAGATGTGGGCGGCCAGTCCGATCGGCGGTCGCCAGTCGTGCCACCCTCCCGGCGGCGAACAATTCACGTGCCTGGGCCGCCGTCACCCCTCGCCCGTCAGCTCCGCGATCGCCGACTCCCAGCGCTCGAGCGCTCGCTCGACAGGCCCCAGGCCGGCAGAAGGAAGCCAATGAACGACCTCGCGAGCGCCGGCGAGCTGCAATTGATCCAGCGCCGCTGCCTCCGCCGGGGCTCCGATGACGACCAACTCGATCGGACGCTCCGCTCGCGCCCGTAACTCCGCCGCGCGGTCAGCGATGTCGTCGCCGCCGCGCGCGTAATTCGGAAACCAGGCGTCGCCGAACGCGAGCACGCGCTCCAGCACGGTCGGTCCGTTGCCGCCTACCAGCACCGGCGGATGCGGCCGCTGCGCCGGCTTGGGCCAAGACCAAATCCGCTCGAAGTCGACGAACTCGCCGTGGTAGCTCGCCTCCTCCTGCGTCCAGATCGCCTTCATCGCCTCGATCCGCTCACGCATCAAGCGCATCCGCGTCCGCGGCTCGGTCCCGTGGTTACGCATCTCTTCGCGATTCCAGCCCGCACCGACCCCGAACTGCAGGCGCCCTCCGGAGAGGTGATCAACCGATGCGACCTCGTTGGCCGTGGTGATCGGATCGCGCTCGACGACCAGGCAGATGCCGGAGCCCACCCGCAGAGTCGACGTCGCCGCGGCGGCCGCGGTGAGCGCGACGAACAAGTCGTATACATGGCTGTACTTGCGCGGCAGCTCGTCGCCGCCTGGCCACGGACTCTCGCGACTGGCGGGAATATGCGTGTGCTCGGCAAAGAAGAGCGAGTCCTGGCCGTGCTCCTCGACCAGTCGCGCGATCGTCCCTGGACGAACTGCGTCGGGCGTTGGGAAGTATCCGACTCCAAACTGCACCGCGCGGAGTCTAGTCAGCAGCAGGCCGCTTGCCCGGGGCGGGGGAGTGGCCCGCTCCCTGCGAGCAGCGCGGTGCTCGCGCCGCTACCGCGGGGAACGACCGTGACGCCCGGCTCGACGACTTGAAGCTCCCGCGCGCGAGCGGGCTTTCGCGAACAGCGCCGCGACGTCCGGTTCCATGTAGTAATCGGTGCCACCGTCGGCGCGACCTTCTGTAGCGATCGGAAGTACCCGGCCCAGGTGCCGGCAATAGCGGCCGGGCCAGGCGAGGATCCCGGCGACCCCGTGCGCGCCCTTCTCGAGCCGGAGCTGCTTGGCTATCTCCTCGCCTCCGTAGCGCTCTCCATGGGCGTCCGCGAGCAGGTCGAACAGCGCCCTCGCGGGCGGCGCCAGCTTGCCGTACAGCCACGATGCCTGATCGGCATCCTCGGCCGACCAGGCACGGGCCTCACCGTGATGATGCAAGCCGCGCGGGGCGCGACGTGCGCGCCCCCTCCACGGCGGCGGGCTTCCAGGCTCGGCCTCGAGGAACGCCGCAAACCAGGAGTAGAACTCCGGCACGCGCTCCTCGGGCACCGCGACCGTGATCTGCTTGTCGGCCATCAGACCTCGATCACCTGGGGTCGGCGGATTTAGTCGGCCACCCGACCTGGCTTGCCTCGATCGGCTGAGGTGGCCTTCAGACCTCCGTCACCTCGGTCGGCTGAGGGGCGGCCTGCTCCTGCTGGTCGCGGGCTCCGCGGCGTTGCTCACAACGACGCCCATGCGATCCGCGGTGTGGCCTGCCGTACCGTCCTCTGCGTCCGCGGCGGGTGGGCCCTGCGAGGAACCGCGCGAAGAACGCGTGGAACTCGGCGACCCGATCCTCGGGCACATCGATGACGACTTGCTTGTACTGCTGAGTGGTAGGGGTTGAACTGATATCCATTTTTCTCCTCTTGTTGCTTACCGAAGCAAGCATAGCATGAGTAAATACTTAAGTAAAGAGGCTCCCGGAATCGTTCTCTGCTGACCGGGAATGAGACAATCGGCCGATGAGCTCCCGCGCCGCCGACGACAGTGGGGCGTTTCGGTCGGCCACGGACTACTACCTGCTCGACGAAACCCTCTCTGACCGGGAGCGGACGATCCGCGACCGGATCCGGTCGTTCGCCGACCGCGAGGTCCTGCCGATCATCAACGACTACTGGGAGAGGGCGGAGTTTCCGTTCGAGCTTGTCCCGAAGCTCGCCGAGCTCGGTATCGCGGGGACGACGATCGAGGGCTACGGCTGTCCGGGAATGTCGCGGCTCGGCGCGGGGATCGTCTCGCGGGAGCTCTCGTGTGCCGACGGCAGCCTCAACACGTTCTTCGGGGTTCACTCGGGGCTGGCGATGGGCGCGATCAACCTGCTCGGCAGCGAGGAGCAGAAAGCCCGATGGTTGCCGTCGATGGCAAAGCTCGAGACGATCGGGGCGTTCGGATTGACGGAACCCGAGCACGGTTCCGATTCGGTGTCGCTCGAGACAACCGCGCGCCGCGTCGGCGACGTGTACCTGCTGAGCGGCGCGAAGCGCTGGATTGGCAACGCCTCGATCGCCGACGTAACGGTGATCTGGGCTCGCGGCGAAGACGGCGAGGTCGGCGGCTACCTGGTCCAGAAGGGAACGCCCGGATTTGATCCGAGCAAGGTGATCACCGGCAAGATCGCAAAACGTGCGGTGTGGCAGACCGAGATCTCTCTGAATGAGGTCGCCGTTCCGATCGAGGACAAGCTGGCGCACGCCAACTCATTCAAGGACACCGCCAAGGTGCTCAGCCAGACGCGCGGCGGCGCCGCGTGGGAGTGCCTCGGACACGCGATCGCCGCGCTCGAGACTGCGGTCTCCTATGCGCAGAAGAGGTCGCAGTTCGGCAAGCCGATCGCCGGCTTTCAACTCGTCCAAGGCAGGCTCGCGACGATGGTGGCCGAGACCACCGCGATGCAGCTGGTGTGCTTTCGCCTTGCGCAGCTTCAGGAGAAAGGCGCGATGACCGGTCCAATGGCGTCGCTGGCGAAGCTGCACAACGTCAGGAAGGCCAAACTGGTCTGCTCCGAGGCTCGCGACATCCTCGGCGGCAACGGGCTGCTGCTCGACTATCACATCGCGCGCCATCTGACCGACCTCGAGGTGGTCGACACCTATGAAGGCACCGACGCGATGCAGTCGCTGCTCGTGGGGCGGGATGTGACCGGAATCTCAGCCTTCAGGTAACACTCGGTCGGCCCTGTCCGCACCCGCCGGTAGGGTCAGCAGGACCATGGACACGAGCGCTACCGATCGTGTAGATGGCTGGGGCTGAGGGCTCAGGGCATGCCAGTCCGTGGCGGAGCGAGCCTGCGAAGGCTCGCCGGCGGCCGTCAGAGGTCCTCGCGGAGCACGAGGCGATCGCGCTGATCCGCGCCTGTTCGGCACGGGCGTCGAGCGGCATCCGTAACCGGGCGCTGATCGCCGTTCTCTGGCGCTGCGGCCTGCGGATCGCAGAAGCGCTGGCGCTGGAGCTCCGTGACCTGGATCTCGAGGCTTCGACGATCCGCGTGCGGCATGGCAAGGGCGACAGGTCCCGCACGGTCGGCGTCGATCAGCAGACCGCCGCCCTTCTGGCCCGCTGGCTGGACCACCGCCGGGGCCTCTGCCCCGGTGCCCGGGCGCCAGTGTTCTGCACGCTGCAAGGAGGCCGGGTCGACGCCTCCTACGTGCGCCACCTGCTCCCCCGCCTGGCTCGCCGCGCCGGGATCGACCGGCGGGTGCATGCCCACGGACTCAGACACACCTATGCCGCCGAGCTCGCGCGGGAGCGCGCGCCGATTAACGTGATCCGCGACGCGCTTGGGCACACCAGCCTGGCGGTCACCGATCGCTATCTGCGTGACGTCGCTCCGATGCACGTGATCGAGACGATGCGCGCCAGACGTTGGGAGGGGGCGTAGCGGAGGTAGACCGCCCCGAGGCGGCATCGCGTCCACCCAGGGCCGCAGCGCCACGGGTCCACCCATGGCTCTGCAAGCCAGTTTCCTGGGATCATGGTCCGATGGCAGATGATCAGAACGTGTTCGAGATGGCCTCGTGGGAGCGCGACCTCGGGAATGCTCGCGGCAGTCGGCTTGGACCGGGCGCTGGGAGCTCACAGCTGGGGTGCTCTCTATACGAGCTCGATCCCGGCGGGCAGGCCACCCCATATCACGTACACCACGGCAATGAGGAGCTGCTGATCGTGCTCGACGGGGAGCTCGAGCTGAGAACGCCCCACGGCACGCGGACGGTTACGAAGGGCGCGGTGATCGGCTTTCCGGCCGGTCCCGCGGGGGCGCACCGACTGCGCAACGTCTCCGACGCGAACGCGAGGTATCTGCTGATTTCGACGATGCGCTTCCCGGAGGTCGCCGAGCAAGTGGACACCGGGACGGTTCTGGCGATGACCGGACCGGGCGGCGGCTGGGCGTTTCCAGATGGATCAGACGGTGATTACCTCGCGTTGACGCTGGCTGCGATTCAGGCGGATCCGGAGGGCTGACGGGCGCGTGGGGCGCTGTCCAGGTCACGGCGCGGTGAGCGGGAATGTCCAGGTGGTCGGGGGACGGAGGAGAGCGGCACGACGATCTCGCCGAACATCTCGGTCCGCCCTTTCGTGTATAGGCGAGCGGTCACCGCCGCGGCGATCGCGTCTCGCTGGTCTTGGTTGCACCGGACCGGCGCCCCCTGGAGCCCCAGGACTCTGAGGCCTTCGCTGCTCCAGCTCGATCGAGTTCGCGAGTCCCGTTTGCCAAGCCACCGGGTCCATGATGCGGTCGGGAAGACTTCGATCGCTTCGATCCCGCGGCTCGCGAGGGCCTCGAAGAGACCGAACCCCTCGACGATCCACCCGTAGTAACTGCTGGCGTGAACGTGTATCGCATCGGGCGTCCACCGGATGCCACAGATCTCCTTGTTGAGGCGACGCTCTCCATCCCGCGCTCGCTCTCCATCCCGCGCACAGCTCCTCGGGCTATCGATCGCGACAACCGTTGGGGGGGCGCCCTCGACCAGCTCGATCACCTCCTCGCGAGTCAATCCGCCCCGCAGCGCCAGCAGCCGGTGGTCGTCGATCAGCGCGACGTCGAAGCCCTTCCGTTTCGCGCCCACGTCGACGCCGACCTACACTCGCGTGGACCGGCAGCGCGCGGCTCGGCTATCAGCCTGCGCCGGGGGGCTGATACGGCTGCGCCGGTTCGTCAGCGCCTTGGCTTCCCGGTTCGCCCGTTTCCTCGGCCGAGGCGGGCGAGCCTGCTTGGCCCGTTGCTGGCGCCTGAGGGTCGCGGTGGGCACCAGGCTCCTGGATCGCTTGAGCCGCCGCTTTCAGCTTGTCGCTCATCGAACCCTGTCGTTTTGCGATGTCGAGCAGCTCCTCGGCATCCTCGTTGACGCTCTCCGTGCCGCCGCGCTGGTCGACGATCTCCTTGCCTGATTGGCGAGTTTCTTCCAATCCACTGCAACCTCCCATGACCCGGGTCGCATCACCGCTTGGCTCGATAAGCGAACATTCGCAGAAGCGCAGGCGACGCTCAAGACCCATGCTCGTGCCCGGCGGGAGGCACCGTCCGTCGTCCGGCCAGCGGCACCGCCGCATCGCGGCGGGCCGCCGCCCGCAGCAGCCTCCTGAGAGCTGGCGAGAGGCCGACCTCTTGGATTGCGGCGCTGACCTCCACCGTTCCGGAGCCGCTGTCGACTATCTCCACGGGCCCCGCGTGCTCGAGCATCTCCAGCATCTCCCGATTGGTCGCCAGCATCAGGGCCGAGAAGGTGGTGATGCCCTCTTCACGGGCGCGGGCTCCGATCACCTCGAGCAGCAGCGTCCCGATCCCTCGATGCTGCCAGTCATCGACGACCGTTATCGCGAGCTCGGCGACCTCGGCCCGGTCGCCCAGCCGTATGTAACGCGCGACGCCGAGCCCATCTCCGGTTTCGTCGTCGACTGCCACGATCGCCTCGTGATCATGGTGGTCGACGTCGAGCAGGTACCGCACCATCTTCTCTCTGAGCTCGGGCGTGGGGCCGAGGAAACGTCGGTAGCGCGACTCCTCGCTGAGGCGATCGAAACCGCGCAGCAACAGGTCCCTGTCCGACCGCGAGCCCTGGCGTACTCTGATCCGGCTGCCGTCCCGAAGCTGAACCGGCGCCCCGACCGCGACGAGCTCCTCGCTCGGGACGTTCACAAAAGGCGGTGTGCGGGGATCAGTCATGTGCTGGTTCAAGCGCGATGGGGTCAGTTGCAGTTTTCCACGGACGCGATCGCTCCCCAGCTGCGCACCGGTACGCTTGCGGAGTGGGCCGCTCGCGCCGCGTCGGACACGGTCGCCACGCCGAACGAGCTGACGCGGCCACTACAACGAGGAGAAGATGGCGATCATCACTTGTCCCACCTGTGGAGCTCACAATCGCGTCGGACCGATCTCGCGAGGGACGCCGCGGTGCCCGCGCTGTAAGGCGGCGCTTCCCTGGCTGGTGGACGCGGACGCGAGTTCGTTTGCCGATGAGACGACCGCCTCGGTTCCGGTGGTGGTCGACTTCTGGGCCAGATGGTGCGCGCCCTGCGGGATGATCGCTCCAGTGCTGCAGGACCTAGCCGGCCGCCATGCCGGCCACCTGAAGGTGGTCAAGCTGGATGTCGACGCCAACCCGGAGCTCGCGGCGCGGTTCGGGGCTCAGTCGATCCCCTTGCTGGTCATCATCCGTGACGGGCAAGAGGTCGACCGGGTGGTGGGGGCGCTGCCGCGCGCCGCGCTCGAGCAGCGGCTCGAGCCATGGTTGGCGACGAGCGCGTAAAGGCACTCGGCGCCGCCTAACCCTAACGGCGAGCGAAGTGGGCGGGCAGCGATGAGATTCTCGTCACGCGGCGGTCTCAGGCAGCAATGCTCCAGTCAACTGACGCCGTGGTGAAAGCGGATCAAAGGGAAGCTGTCGAGCTGGCGGTGGCCGGAAGGACCGTCCGGATCTCGAGCCCTGACCGGGTGTACTTCTCCGCGCGGCGCGAGACGAAGCTCGATCTCGCTCACTATTACCTCGCGGTCGGCGACGGGATCGTCCGCGCGCTGAAGGAGCGGCCATGCATGATGCATCGCTTCCCCCGCGGGGTCGACGGGGACAAGGTCCACCAAAAGCGGCTGCCCAGCGGTGCCCCTCCGTGGGTGGAGACCGTGCGAGTGCAATTCCCTTCCGGTCGGCACGCCGATGAACTGTGCGTCTCCGATTTGGCGAGCGTGATCTGGGCTGTGCAGATGGCGACGGTCGAGTTCCATCCGTGGAACTCGCGCCGCAGCGACACCGAGCGCCCGGACGAGTGGCGCATCGATCTCGACCCGATGCCGGAGAGCGGGCTCGACACGGTGCGCCGCGTCGCGCGCGTCGCGCGCGAGGTGCTCGACGAAATCGGAGCGGTGGGATGGCCGAAGACCTCAGGCGGATCTGGCCTGCACATCTACGTTCGCATCGAGCCGCGGTGGGGATTTGCCGACGTGCGACGGGCCGCGCTTGCGTTTGCGAGAGAAGTCGAGCGCCGCGCTCCCGGGGACGCGACGACCACCTGGTGGCGCAAAGACCGTGAGCCGCACAAGGTATTCGTCGACTACAACCAGAACGCACGCGACCACACGATCGCCAGCGCGTACTCGGTCCGCGGCGTCAAGGACGGCACCGTGTCGACGCCGATCACTTGGGATGAGATCGACGATGTCCTGCCGCAGGACCTCACGATCGCGACAGTCCCCGCCCGATTCGCGCGGTTCGGCGATCTCCACGCCGGCATTGACAAGGCGGTGTTCTCACTCGAGACACTGCTCGAGTGGGCCGATCGGGAGCAGGTCACACCGTGATCGCAAGCACAGACCACAAATCGGTCATGCTCTATTCTGAGCGGACCGGGTCCCGCGTGGCGCGCGCGTCCGCGGTGCAGAACGTAAGACCGAACCCTCGTGACAGGAGTTACAAGTGCTCGGTGTAGCACGCTGGTGTATTGCACATCGCCGCAGAGTTGTAATCGGCTGGATCGCGATCGCGATCATCGCAAGCGTCGTCGCGCAAGCCGCGGGGCGTAACTACTCGACCAACTTCACTCTGCCCGGGACCGAGGCCCAGCGAGCCACCGATCTGCTCACCCGGGAGTTCAAGTCGCAGAGCGGCGACGTCGACACGATCGTCTTCCATACCTCGTTGGGCACTGTCGAATCGCCCGCGGTGCGCAGCGCGATCGAGCCGCTGCTCGCTCGTGTGAGCGGGATGCCCCACGTCGTGACGGTGATCAGCCCCTACACCCCGCGCGGGGCGATCCAGATCTCGCGTGACCGCAGGACGGCGTTCGCGACGGTCGACTATGACAAGCGCGCCAACCTAATCCCTAACTCCGCCGGCAAACCAGTGCTCGCGGCAGTTGACGCGGTCCATGTGCCGGGCCTTCAGTTGGCGGCCGGGGGCCAGGTGATCGAGAACGCTGAGGGCTTCAACATTGGCCCTGCCACAGTGGTGGGCGTCCTTGCCGCGCTGGTGATCCTGCTGATCACCTTCGGCTCGCTGATCGCGGCCGGGATGCCGTTGGTCACGGCCGGACTGGGGCTGATCACGGGCGTGGCGCTGATTGGGCTGGCGACGCACATCACGAGCATGTCCAACGTCGCGCCCGAGCTCGCGCTGATGATCGGCTTAGGCGTCGGCATCGACTACGCGTTGTTCATCGTCACCCGATTCAAAGAGAACTACGGTCGCCTGCACGACGTGCAGCAGTCGGTGATCGAGGCGATGGACACCTCCGGCCGGGCGATCCTGCTGGCCGGCACCACCGTCGTGATCGCGCTGCTCGGGATGTTCGCGACGAGTGTCAGCTTCATGTACGGGCTGGCGATCGCCTCGGTGCTCACGGTCCTGCTGGTAATGCTCGCCTCGCTGACGCTGCTGCCATCGCTGCTGTCGCGCTTCGGGGAACGGGTCGTGCGACCCAGTCGCTCGGCAAGGCGTCGCGCCGCCGCCAACAAGCCACCACGGGAATCAGTCTGGCGGCGGTGGAGCCTGATGGTCCAGGCCCATCCGTGGCCGCTGGCGATCGCGTCGCTGCTCGTGATGCTCGCGTTCATCGTCCCGGTGACCGCGCTTCGGCTCGACAACAGCGACGCCGGCAACGACCCCAGCAACACCAGCAGCCGCCACGCCTTCGATCTTCTCGCGCAGGGGTTCGGCCCGGGATTCAACGGTCCCCTCCAGCTCGTGGCAGAGCTTCCCAGCGCTGGCCACGCATCCTCGCTACCGGCGCTGCGAGCCGTGGTGGCGGGAACCCCGGATGTCGCCGCGGTCACCGCGCCGCGGGTCAGTCCCTCGGGCGACGTCGGCGTGATGCAGGCGTACCCGCAGTCGGCCCCGCAGGCTCAGGCGACCACCGACCTGGTCAATCACTTGCGCCACAACGTGTTGCCCCCATTCGAGCGCCGGGCGGGGGTCAAGGTCCTGGTGGGCGGGTTCACGGCCGGGTCGATCGACTTCGCCCACGTGCTATCGACCAAGCTGCCGCTGTTCATCGGGATCGTGGTCGTGCTCTCGGCGCTGCTGTTGTTCGTGATCTTCCGCTCGCTGGTGATCCCGCTGCAGGCGGCGGTGATGAACTTGCTGAGCATCGGCGGCGCGCTCGGCGCGACCGTCCTCGTGTTCCAGAAGGGCTGGCTGTCGGGCCTGTTCGGCCTGCAACCTGGACCCGTCGAGCCGTGGATCCCGGTGCTGATGTTCGCCGTCGTGTTCGGGCTCTCGATGGACTACGAGGTCTTCCTCGTCTCGCGGGTCCGCGAGGAATGGATCCGACACCGAAATGCGACCACGGCGGTCGCTGACGGGATCGCGTTCACCGGTCGTGTGATCAGCGCTGCTGCGGCGATCATGATCTGCGTGTTTCTATCGTTCATGCTCGGCGACCAACGTTCGATCAAGGAGTTTGGGTTCGGTTTGGCCGCAGCGGTGTTCCTCGATGCGCTCGTGGTGCGATGTGTGCTGCTGCCCGCGGTGCTCGAGATTCTCGGGCCGATCACCTGGAAGCTGCCCCGCTGGATTGACGACCGCTTACCGCACATCAACATCGAGGGCACCTCGGCTCGCGCGCTACGCGAGCGCGATGACCTTGATCTCGGCGAGCCGTCAGAGCGCGAGGGCGCGCCGGTCGGCAGCCAACGCTAACCGAGCTCTCGCGCGGCCTCCTGCGCTTCAGCGCGCGCCTGCGCAAGTTCCGCCTCAGCGTCGCGGAGCGCCTGCGCGGCTCTATCGTGGCGCTCCTGCGCGGCCTGCAGCGCTCGCGCCGCTCGATCGGCATTGCGCCTCGCCCGGGCTTCGGCGGCACGGCGGGCCTTTGCCCGCTCGCGTTCTGCTTGCTGTGCTCGCTTGGCGCTCGCCGGCGCCTTTCGCCTGGATCGCGACGGGGTCGGTGGCGCACCGACCTCGAGCGCGTCACCCAAGCCGACGTGGCGCAGCTCGTGCTGCAAGCGAGCACCGCGGACCATCTCGCGCGCGTCGAGATCCAGTGCGCCAGCGTGCAGCGTGTCGGAGAGACGATCGATCGTCGCCGCGGTCAGCTCGTGCCCGTCGGGGTCGAGCAGTCCATGGGCGGCGCCCACGAGGGCCTCGACCGCGTCCCGTTCCCTGCGGACTGCGGCTGCCAGCGTTCCTCCACCCCCGTGCCCCGAGACCACTTCTTGATGGGCCTCGCGCAGAGCGTCGCCAGCGGCGAACAGCTCCGCTACGGGCTGGCGCTGGGTGCGAACGAGCTGGTTGACTGCCCACGCCGCCACCGAGGGCTTACGCAGGGCGGCGACCTCTGCGGCCTGATCGCGCCTGCCTTGCTTACGTAGCGAACGGGCTAGCGCGTTGCGTTCAGGAATGAACCGATCGAGGCTCAGCCCGTAAAGGTCGTCGCCATCCACTTGGCCTATGCGCCTAGATGCTCGACGATCCGCTGCGCGTACCAGTCAGGCCAGGGCATCTCCGGACCGGTTTGCGCGTAGTCCTTATCGAGGCTGACGAGCAGCCACACGAGCTCGCTCCGGACCGGCGCGGCGCCGAGTAGCTTCGGCAGCTCGGAGAGGTTTACGAGCCAGTCGGCGTACCACGACGCCCAGTCTGGATCATCACCGTCGACGATCCGGTACACGAGGTGATGTGTTTCGCCGGCTTCATGTAACAACGCGGCGATCTTTGCGGTGCTATCGCTCATGACGTCAATAATCGGGCCATCGTGCGAAGTCCGCAAGTTGGTGGCCGTCTGCGCCTTGCCCGGCCTCGGCTAACTGGCGCGCTCGGCGGACGCCAGGCCGCGGCGAGCGAAGGCGCCCAGCAGCGCCGCGCCCCCGGCGAGCAAGGCAAACGCCAGTGCGACCTTGACCGGCGAGCCCGCGAGTAGCCCGCGCCCCGCCTCGAGCGCCGCAGTAGCGGGGTTGACTCTCGCGACGGCGTGAATCCAACCGGTGAGCAATGACAGCGGCACGTACACGGGCGCGAGGAACAACAACACGAATACCGGCATCTGGATCAGCGCGCCCGCCTGCTCGGTGCGCAGGAACATCGCCACTCCGCAAGCCCACAGCGCGGCGACGAGGTTGACCGCGATCCCGAGACAGAGCAGACCGAACAGGTCGATCCCGTCGCCGCCGATGTTCATGCCCGCGATCAGCGCCGCGATCGTGACCACCGTGCCGGTGATGAACCACCGCAGGAGAGCGCCGACGAGATAGCCGGCGATGATCCCGCTTCGTCTTGGGGCACTGAGCAGCAACCGGCGCGCGAACCCGGAGTCGAAGTCGCGCGCGATCCCGAAGCCGGTGAACACTCCCCCGAACGCGGCGGACTGGAGGAACACGAACACGAACTGGAACGCCGTGTAGCCGGGCTTGTAATCGAAGTTTGGGACATTGCCGATCCTCGACAGCCCGCCCGCGAATGCCACCAGGAAGAACAGCGGGAAGATGATCGCCGGCAGCAAGATCGCGGGGTTGACCACGGTGTTGTGGATCGAGCGCCACGCCACCCCCTTGGCTACGTACAGAAAGCGCCTCACGTCCGCACCAATCGAGTCTTCATCGCCCGGCTCGCGAGCGTGGTCGCGATCACCACCAGCAGCGCGGCAAAGCCAAACCCAAGCGCCAGCGCCTCGGCGTCCCAGCCGGTGATGATCAGGCTGCGCACGCCCTCGATCAGATACGAGACCGGGTTGTAAGTGGCGATCTCCCGAAACCAGTCGGTCTTGATCAGGTTCCGCGGCAGGTTCGACGAGCTCAAAAACAGCGTCACGAACAGCAGCGGGAAAACCCCTTGAACGGCCTCACCGGTGCCGAAGCGCAGCGCCAGCAGCGCCCCAAGGCTGGCGAAACCGAAGCCGATCAGGACCGTTAGCGCGATCAGCACGAGCGCCCCGCCGACGCCGCTCGCGATCCCCACCCCGGTCGCCAGCCCGACCAGCAGATACACGATCGACTGGACGCAGGCAAGCACGAACGCGCCGCCGAGCTGGCCCACAAGCAGCGCGGCGCCGCGCACCGGCGTCAGCGCGAGGCGGTTGAAAAACCCTGTCTCGATATCGCGCGCGATGTCGGTACCGGCCGTGATCGCGATGAACAGGGCCCCTTGAACGAACGGCAGCGCGAGCGCGAAATCTCTGTAGTTGCTGGTCGGGAAGCCTGGAATCTTGGTGGCCGCGTTGAGCGCGCTGCCGTTGATCGCGAAAAGGATCAGCGGGAACACCAGCGGAAATACCAGCAGCGCACGCTGCCTGAGCGTGCGCGTCGCCGAGCGTCGGGCGAGCGCCGCGACCTGACCGATCAGCCCGGGACTGGCGGGTGCTTCAGCGCCCACGGCGCTTCCCGCGGCCCGTGTTCGGCCCCTCGCCGTCCAGCTCCTCATCTCCGGCTCCCTCCAACTTCCGACCCGTCTTCGCGAGGAACACGTCATCCAGTGACGGTTGATGCAGCTGCAACGACGCGACGCGGAGCTCGGCGTGATCCAGCGTGCGGACGAGGTCGGCGAGTTGCGATTCCCCGCCTGGCAGCTGCACCGTAACGCTGCCCCGGCCGTTGCGTCCCAGCGCCCCGAAGCGGGCGAGCAGCTCCGCCAGCCTGTCGCCAGCGTACGGATCCCCCGGGGCCACCTCGACGCTCGGGCTACCGATCTCTGCCTTCAGCTGGCCCGGGGTGCCCTCGGCGACGATCTTGCCGTGGTCGATGATTCCGACGCGGTCGGCCAGCACGTCGGCCTCCTCGAGGTATTGCGTGGTAAGGAATACGGTCATTCCCTCATCGTGCGCGAGACGGGCCACTTCATCCCACAGTGCGGTGCGGCTCTGTGGGTCAAGCCCCGTGGTCGGCTCGTCCAAGAACAGGATCCTGGGGTCGTGAACGAGCGCGAGCGCCAGGTCGAGTCGTCGCTTCATCCCGCCCGAGTAGCCGCCGACGCGACGGTCCGCCGCCTCACGCAAACCCACTCGTTCGAGCAGTCGCTCTGCCCTCCGCTGCCGTTCTCGCTTGGCGATCCCTTGCAGCGTCGCCTGAAGCAGCAGGTGCTCACGGCCGGTCAGGATCGGATCGAGCGCGGCCTCTTGTAGCGCCGCCCCGATTGACGCCCGCACCTGTGCCCCTTGGCGCACGATGTCAAATCCGCCGACGCGGGCGCGTCCACTGGTGGGGGGCAGCAGCGTGGTCAGCATCAGCACCGTGGTCGACTTCCCGGCGCCGTTGGGACCGAGAAATCCGTAGATCTCGCCCCGCGCGACGGCGAGATTGATGCCGTCGACCGCGCGGGGTCCCTTGCGAAACTCGCGGACCAGCTGCTCGACCTCGATGGCTGCCGACGTGTTGCTCACGAATCTCACGTTAGCAATAGCTTGAGGCTGGCAACTATTTAGCAAGCCAATAGTTTCGTTACCGAGATTCCCCCCGGAGCCGAGCACGTCGACTCCAATGCCGGCGGGTAAGGTGGCCGGGTATGGCTGATCGTCTCGGCCCGTATCGCGCCAAGCGCGATGCTTCTAAGACCGCGGAACCGGGGTTGCGCGGCGCCGGCGGACGGCGAAGACGCACGGGCCGCGCCGCGCCGCGGTTTGTGCTCCAAAAGCATGCGGCGTCGAGTCTCCACTACGACTTTCGCCTCGAGGTCGATGGCACGCTGCGCTCGTGGGCGGTGCCCAAAGGGCTGTCGACCGACCCGCGGGTGAAGCGGCTGGCGGTCGAAGTCGAGGATCACCCGCTGGAGTACGCCGCCTTCGAGGGGACGATCGGGCCTGGCAGCTACGGCGCCGGTGCGGTGATCGTCTGGGACGCCGGGACCTACCGAAACCTCGATCAAGCGAGATCGGTCGCCGACGCGCTCGCGGCTGGACACGCGAAGGTGTGGCTCGAAGGCGAGAAGCTGCGGGGCGGGTGGACCCTGCAGCGCACTCGCGCCGGCAAGCAACCGCAGTGGCTGGTGATCAAGCGCCGCGACGAGGAGGCCGACGCACGGCGCCGTCCCGAGAGCACGCAGCCGCAATCGGTCAAGACCGGCCGCACGATCGAGGAGGTCGCTGCCGAGGACCGGCAGGGCGAGGCGTGAGCGATCCATTCGCGGCGTTGAGCGCGAGCGAGCGGGGCATGCTGCGCAGCGCCTCGCCGCCGGAGCGGGCCTGGGTGATGAAGGCGATCCTGACGAGTGAGCGCTTCAGCGATCCCGACTGGATCTTCGAGCGCAAGCTCGACGGCATCCGCTGCGTCGCAATCAGGTCCGCCAAGCAGGTGCGCCTGCTGTCGCGAAACGACTTGTCGATGAACGCGCGCTTTCCCGAGCTAGTGGAGGCGCTCGCGGCGGAGCCGTGTGACCGCTTTGCGATCGACGGTGAAATCGTCGCCTTCGAGCGCTCGAGTACCAGCTTTGCTCGCCTGGCGCAGCGGGGGCACCACTACGTGCCGGTGTTCTATTACGTCTTCGACCTGCTGTGGCTGGACGGAGAAGATGTCCGGCCGCTCCCGCTGCGCGCGCGCAAGCGGCTGCTCCGGGCAGCGTTGCAATTGAAAGATGGCGTCCGCTGGACGCCCCACCGAAACGAGGCCGGCGAGCGGTTCTTCGAGCAGGCCTGCCTGCAGGGCTGGGAGGGACTGATCGCGAAGCGGGCCGGGAGTCCGTATACCGAGTCGCGCTCGCACGATTGGCTGAAGTTCAAATGCGAACAGGGCCAGGAGCTCGTTATCGGCGGCTACACCCAACCGCGCGGATCGCGCTTGGAGTTCGGAGCGCTGCTGCTCGGCTACTACGCCCACGGCCAGCTCAGGTACGCCGGCAAGGTTGGCACCGGCTTTGACGAGGCGACGCTTCATGAGCTCGGAGGCCGGCTACACCGGCTGCGACGATCAGGGTCGCCGTTCGCTGACTCGACGACGATTCGGGAGACCGGCGTGACTTGGGTCGAGCCGGAGCTCGTCGCGGAGGTTGGCTTCACGGAGTGGACCGACGCCGGCCGCCTGCGCCACCCGCGCTTTCAAGGGCTCCGCGAGGACAAATCGGCCCGCGAAGTGGTGCGCGAGCAATGATCCGCCGCTGGTCGATCTCGCGCGGGGGTCGGACTTCGGTCAGCGAGGTAGGCGACGCTCCAGTGCGTTCAGCACCGTTCGCCGGTTGCGATGCGCGCGCTCGTACAGTTCGATTGCAGCGAGCTCGGCACGGTCGGCGGCGGCAAGCCGCGCGACCACGTCTCTGGCATTCATTCGCCCGTATCCCTCCCATGGCTCGCGCACATTCACCTGCGCGCCGGCGCCCTCTTCGGCGCCCGGCTCGGCGAGCTCCTCGACCAGCTCCGGCTCTTCAGACACATGCGTTGGCTCCCCGATCGGTGGCGCTTCGGGTACCACGGGACGCTCGTCCGCAGCCCGCTCGGGAGCTTGCGCGGCGGTCGCGGCGGGAGCGGGTCCGGCGCCAGCTCCACGCCTCGGGGCGGGCAGGGGCTCGGGCTCCTCTGGGGTGATCGAGGCGGGCGGCGGAGGCGGGCCGGCGTAGATCTCTCTTTCATCGACTTGGGTGGCCGTCCCGTCCTTGCTATCCGTATGCTGCAGGAACGCGATCGCGCGCGCGCTTGCGCTCTCCACCCCGCGCCACAGCAGTCCCGCGGCACTGAGAGTCAACCGCACGGGCAACGTGATCAATCCGGCAACCATCGCGCTCTCGTAAATACCCGCGCTGGCGCAAATGAACCGCCCGGAGCAGCGAGTGGTTCCGGCCGGAATCGCATAGGCTAGAGGGCGCCACAGTGCAGCTTGACCGGAACGAGATCGGGACCAGCGCCGCGCGGCTCGCCAAGCGGTTCGGCGACGAGGCGTACTTCGCCGCCATCTGCTTGCGCAGCGGAATGGTGGGCCCCCAGCGCCCGCGACGGCTCGTCCAGCTGCTGCTCGCGTTTGACCGCTTCGGCATGCTCGGCGGGGCGGTCGCGGCGGGTGCCATCCGCCACGGCGACCGACCCGCCGTGATCGACGAGCTGGGAGAGCTCACCTACCAGCAGCTCGACGAGCGCAGCAACGCCCTCGCGAATGCCTGGCGCGAGCTGGGCCTGCAGCCGGGCGAGGGCGTGGCGGTTCTCGCGCGCAACCATCGCGGCTTCCTCGAGGCGGTGTTCGCGGCGGCGAAATGCCGTGCGAAGATCGTCTTGCTGAACACCTCGTTCGCCGGCCCGCAAATCCAGGAGGTCGCCAGTCGCGAGGGGACTGACCTGCTCGTCTACGACGACGAATACTCCGAGATGCTCGCCGGCGTCGAGCCGCCAAGAGGCAATTGGCGTGCTTGGGCGCAGGCGCCGGGCCAGGACACGCTCGAGGCGCTGATCCGTCGCGGCAGTTCAAAACCCCCTCCCAAAAGCGACGTGGCCGCCCGAATCGTGATCCTCACCAGCGGGACCACGGGCACTCCAAAGGGGGCGCCGCGGGCAGAACCGCGCTCACTGGCGCCGCTCGGGGGCTTCCTGAGCAAGGTCCCGTTTCGCGCCGGCGAGGTCACCGAGCTGTGCGTGCCGATGTTCCACGCGCTCGGGTTCGTGCACTCGATTCTGGGAATCGCGCTCGGGTCGACACTTGTGATCCGCCGTCACTTCGATCCAGAAGAGGTATTGGAGAGCCTCGAGCATCGGCGCGCGAGCGCGCTGGTGGTCGTCCCGGTGATGCTCCAGCGAATGCTCGACAAAGCGAGCTCAAGACAGCTCAAACCGCGCGAGCGCTTCGAGCAGTTGCGGATCGTGTTCGTCGGCGGCTCACAGCTCGGAGCTGAGCTGTGCAAGCGCGCGATGGCCTCGTTCGGGCCGATCGTCTACAACCTGTATGGCTCGACTGAGGTTGCCGTCGCGACGATCGCCACTCCGGAAGATCTCCTCGAGGAGCCCGGATCCGTCGGCAAGGTCGTCCGCGGATCGGTCGTCCAGGTCCTCGACGACCGCGGCGAGCAGGTGGCGCCCGGAATCACCGGACGGCTCTTCGTTGGCAACGCCTCGCAGTTCGAGGGCTACACGGGCGGGGGCGCGAAGGAGTTCGTGCGCGGGCTGATGGCTTCCGGCGACGTTGGCCACTTCGACAGCGCCGAGCGATTGTTCATCGACGGGCGCGACGACGACATGATCGTCTCCGGCGGCGAGAACGTGTTCCCGGGAGAGGTGGAGGAGTTGCTCGCCGGGCACGATGCGGTCCAGGAGGTGGCCGTGATCGGCGTCGACGATGAGCAGTTCGGCCAGCGACTGAAGGCATTTGTCGTCACTCGCGGCGGCGCGGAGCTGAGCGAAGATCAGGTGATGGAGTTCGTACGCGACAACCTCGCGCGATACAAGGTTCCGCGGGAGGTGGTCTTCTTGGAGGAGCTCCCGCGTAACTCGACTGGCAAGGTGCTCAAGCGAGAGCTCGCGCAGCAGGCGGGCTGAGCGGGGTCGCGAGCGAGGCCTACACTCGGCGCGTGTTGATCTTGCCGCCAGGACATGCGCAAGCGATCCGAGCTCGCCGGCGGCTGACCTCGCGCGAGAAGTGGATTCTGAGCGGCGTGCTCGGGACCGTTGCCGCGGTGCTGGCCGCGGTGGTGATCGCGCTCGCCAGCAGCGGACACACTTCGGGGAACGGCTGCGTGTACGTCACCTACGCCGGGATCATCGGCGCACAGCAGCTCGATGCTTGCGGAGCCAGCGCTCGCACCGTATGCAGAGATCTCGGGACCTCGCGCGGGTTCACCGGCCCGGCCGTGCCGCAAGTGGCGGCCGCATGCCGGAAGGCTGGACTGCCGGTCGGGTCCTGATCCCGGCCGGGCGGCAGCTTGGCAGCGCGCGACGCTATAGGCTCGGGTCATATGACCGACGCCTCCGCATTTCGCTCACAGTTTCCGGTGTTCGACCGGCTCGCGTACCTGAACGCGGGTACGGAGGGGCCGGTCCCGAGACAGGCCGCCGAGGCGGTTCACCGGCAAGTCGACCTCGAGGCCACAGAGGGTCGCTGCGGGCGTCCCTACTTCGAACGGCTGATGGAGATGGGATCCGCGGTGCGGGCGGGCTACGCGCGGGCACTGGGATGCGACGCATCGGACCTGGCGCTAACGGGGTCGACCACCGACGGGGTCAACACGGTGATCGCCGGCCTCGATCTGCGGCCCGGCGACGAGATTCTCACCAGCGACGAGGAGCACCCGGGTTTGCTCGCGCCGCTGGGACGGGCCCGCCGACGCCAGGGCGTCAAGGTCAGGATGGTTCCATTCGCCGAGCTTCCGGGCGAGGTCTCGCCGGCGACGCGCCTGATCGCGTGCTCGCACGTTTCCTGGGTCAGCGGGCGGATAGCGGACACGCGAGCGCTCGCGGCGACCGGGGCGCTGGTGTTGCTGGACGCGGCGCAGGCACTCGGCGCGGTGCCCGTCGACGTGCGCGCGATCGGCTGCGACTTCTACGCGGCCTCCGGTCAGAAATGGATGTGCGGACCGGAGGGCAGTGGCTGTTTGTACGTGCGGCCGGAGCGCCTCGAGGAGCTGCTGATCCCGTGGCCGGGCTACGGCTCGCTCGCCGATCCAGTGCACGCGCTCGAACTCGAGCCGGCCGAGGGCGCGGCGCGGCTCGATCACGGCTTTCCCGTCGGCATCCGGAGCAGCTGGGCGCTCGCGTCGCTGGAGGTGTTCGAACGAGCAGGCTGGGACTGGGTCCACGAGCGCGGGGCTTCGCTCGCCGCATCGCTCGCGGAGCGGCTGACCGAACGAGGGCTCACCGTTGGCGCGCGTGGCCGCTCGACGCTGGTTTCCTGGACTGCTGAGGATGCCGAGACCGAGGTGGAGCGGCTGGCCGCGGCGAAGGCGATCGTGCGAAGCATCCCCGCGTTCGGCCTGGTCCGCGCCTCGGTGGGAGCGTGGTCGTCCGAGGAGGAGCTCGATCGCCTGGTCGCGCTAGCGGCGCGACAGCACTAGCCCCCTTCGCCGCCGAGCGTCTCGAGTCCCTTATCGATGACGGCCACCAACAGCTCGAAGCTGTGATCGAGCGATAGGGAGATGCCGAAACCGCCCTCGGCCTCGAGCGACACGAACCCGTGCAAAGCCGCCCGTAGCAGCCGCGTGGCGTGGACGGCGATCTCGCCGTCGAGCCGATAACCCCGAAGCACCGCGAGCACGACGCCGATCAGCTCCCTGGCCGCGGGCTCATCGGCAACGAGCTGGGCGTTTTGCAGCGAGGCGTAGCTGCCCGGATGGTGACGGGCGTAGTCGCGGTACGCGCGAGCGACCGCCTGTAGAGCGTCCGTTCGCGCGCGTCCCACCGCCGCGGCCTGCAACTGCTCGCCGAGCTCGCGGGCAGCACGCGCTGCCAACCGGCGCCGGAGGTCGCCGAGCCCGTCGACGTGCGCATACAGCGATGGCGCGCGGACCCCTAGCTCGTCGGCGAGCCGGGCGAGCGTCACCGCCTCGAGGCATTCGGCGTCCGCTAGCTGCGCGGCGGCAGCGACTACCGCCTCCGCATTCAACCCCGCGCGCGCCATCAGCGAGCGTCATCGCCCAGGCGCCGGGGGCCCCACGGCCACCGCCCGCCGGTCCGCCCTGGCGATCGCCTTGTCCATCGCTGCGCCGGGGTTGCGCGTGGCGGGACCGTGGCCGACCACCAGAATCGCCGGGTCGAGGGCCCTCAAAGTTCGCGCCGATTCCAGGTCCTTGGCCTTGTCCCAGGTTGCCATCGCGGCCAGCGGGAAGCGAGGATGGAAGTGGTTCGAGACCGCGACGCCGCCATACGAGGTGAATACGTCGCCCGCGATCACGGTCCTATCGCGGCTGTCGCGGAACGCGACGTGGCCGGGACTGTGACCGGGCGTCGAGATCACCTCGAGGCTTCCGACGCGGTCGCCACCATTCAGGCGTATGTCGGGGACCGTCTCGATCTTCGGCCAGCTGCCGGGAAGCTTGCCCTCGACCACTTTCTCGCCCACCAGGATCCGCGCGTCGAGTTCCGGCATCAACACCTGCACCGAGCCGCCGAGCCGCCGCTCGAGCGCATCCAGGCCGCCGACGTGGTCGCCATGGCCATGAGTGAGCGCGATACGCCGGATTGTGCCGCCGGCCTGCTTTGCCGCCGCGAGCAGGTCGTCCGCGGCCTTGCCGCCCAATGTCGTGTCGACAAGCGTGAGGCCGTCTTCTTCTCGGACCAGGAATGCATTCACGAACCGGAAGCGGTTCAGCTGGATCACGTTGTCGGTCACGGTTGTGGTCTTCATTGGGTCTCCTCGCGTCGTCGGTACCTAATAGTAATAGGAGAATACCTAATAATCTTAGGTTGCCGAGCACCGGGGATGGATTCGCGCGACCGCGAACGGGCCCCCTTCTGATTGCGATCCAGGCCCGTGATACTCAGACCCGGGCCGGCTCGGTGCGCAGCTCGTCTTCGAAGGGCAGCGATTCGCGCTCGAGCTCGCCGTCGGGGCCGACCCGATAGGCCCCGGTGCGGGTCAGCGGTGGAGAGTAGGCGTGGATCGTGACAGCGGGACCAGCGCCGGCGTGCAGCACCCGATGGATCGCGACCGGTGCCACCGTCAGCGTTGCTCCCGGACCGAACTTCTGCGACCGAGGCTCGCCGTCAAGCCGCAGCCGGTCCTCGCGAACCGATCCGGAGATCACCGCGATCGCGGCCGCGGACTGGTCGTGGTCGTGAAAGCCCGTGTCCTGGTCCTCGCTCCAGCAGATGACCCACGCGTTGACGGCGTCGTCATCCCAGATCTGCTCATACACCCGCGCGTCGTTCTGGTGGCGTACGTGGTCGCGCCAAAGCTCGGGAGCCGCCACCAGCGACGCGACGAACCGCTCGAGCTCGGCAATCGTGAGGCTCATGCGGCGTCACACTCGCGAGCGGTGAGCGCCTCGAGCGGCGGATCGGTCCAAATGTGCTGATGAACGGGTACCAACTCGCGAACGCACCAATTGCCGATGGCGTCAAAGCCATAAGTACACTTAGCTCACAAAGATAATGGTGTTTATCGACTTTATCATCCGCGCTTCCTGCCGCGCAAGTGGGGGCTTCTCTACGTGGCGGTGAAACCACATCGGGCCTTCGACCCCCGGCGCGTTGGCAGCCTGGAATGCGCGGTGTGGGTCGCGTATTACCGCCGCAAGTGGCTGTCGTTCTTGCGCTCGGCCGTCCTGCTGACGCGTCACACCTTCGGACTGCCGTGGCCGGCAACGTTGTTCGGTGCTTGGTTGGTGCTGCGCGCCAATCAGTTCTGGGCTCCGTATCCGAACAACAATCCGGATCGCGCGCGGCTTGCGATGACGCGCTTCTATGAGCTGCTCGCCGGCCGCCATGGCGAGTCGTTCGACCCGGCGAGGGCCGCCCAGCTCGAGGTGGAGTGGTGGCGCGTTCACCGGGAGAACCAGCACCAGGACGGAAGTGGCGAACAGCAGTTGATCGAGGCGCTGGCAGCGCTGTACGCGTACGTCTACAAAGTACCCGCAGCGGATGTAAAGCTGGCGGCGCAGCTACGGGCGCTCGCGATGCGCCACTCCGACCGATGGGTGCGCGAGGGTTGCGACCCTGCAAGCCCACTGATCGACGAGGAGCGGACTGCGCTGGTTCGCTCCTACGCGGGACTGCTCGCCGCAGTCCACCAATGATCGTGACCGCAGCCCGGAGGTCAGGACGCGACCGTCAGCGGCGGCTGCCGGCTCGCGCGTGATACGCGCTGAGCAGGCCGCGATGGGTGAGCCACCCGATCAGCTCCTCGCCGTCGGGACTCACCACCGGAACTCCATCTTCATCGGTGGCACTGAGCACCGCTACCGCGTCCTCGAGCGACTCGTCGATCGATAACCGGGGCGCCTCACGCGCGAGCGCGGCGGCCACTAGCCCGTCGCCCAAGCGCTGTCGGACAGGTCGCTCGACATCGACCGCGGCAACGGTTCCAACGAGCCTCTCGGCTCCATCGACGACCGGAAGCGAGTCTGAGCGCTCCTGCGCGAAGCGCGTCACAACTTCGTCGAGCATCTGGTCTGGATGGAGCGGGTCGGGCGGCGTTTCCATCGCCTCCGCCACCGTGATCGCCTTCATCACCGATGAGGAGCGGGGCTCGTCGATCTCGATCCCCCGGCGGCGCAGCTTCAGCGTGTAGATCGTGTCGCGCGTGGCCGCGTTGCTGAGCGTGGTCGCGACGACGACCGCGAACATCAGCGGCAGGATGATCCGGTAGTCGCCGGTGAGCTCGAAGATGATGATCACGGCGGTGATCGGGGCCCGCGCCGCGGCGGCGAACACGGCGCCCATGCCGACGAGTCCGTAGGCGCCCGCGGCCACGGCCAGATGCGGTAACAACCGGTGAACGACCTCCCATACGCGCTGCCGAGCATCGCGCCCATGAACAGCGACGGCGCAAAGACCCCACCGGAGCCGCCAATCCACATCGTCAGGCTAGTCGCCAGCAGCTTCGCGGCAAGCAATCCCAGGAGCACCGAGAGCACGTACTGGCCACCCACCGCGCGTCCCACCACCGGGTAGCCGACGCCGTACATCTCGGGCACCGCCAGCAGCAGGAGGCCCAGGAGGACGCCGCCGGCGGCCGGTCGCAACCAGTCAGGACCCCGCCACAGCCGGTCGGCGATGTCCTCCCCGCTGTAGAGCACGCGCACGAAGCCCAGGCCGACCCCCGTGGCGAGCACGCCGAGCCCTGCGTACAGCAACAGCTCCGGCGGCGAGTTGAAGCTGAAGGAAGGCAGTGACAGGAACGGGTGATTGCCGAAAAAGGCCCGGCCGATTGCGTCGGCGGTCACGGAGCTCAGCACCACCAAGCCGAACGACTGGGTCTCGAAGTTACGGAGGATCAGCTCGAGGGAGAAGAACACCCCCGCGATCGGAGCGTTGAAGGTCGCCGAGATACCACCCGCCGCACCGCACGCCACCAACAGGCGCAGGTGGGTCTCCGAGACCCTCGTGGCTTGTCCGAGCAACGAACCGAGCGCCGATCCGATCTGGACGATCGGTCCTTCCCGCCCCACCGACCCGCCAGAGCCAATGCAGATTGCGGATGCAAGCGACTTGACGACCGGAACTTGCGGACGCATCCGCCCACCCATCCGGTTGACCGCGAGCATCACCTCCGGCACGCCGTGTCCGCGGGCCTCCGGCGCAAATCGTGAAACCAGCGGGCCGTAGATCAGGCCGCCTACGACCGGGGCGAGGACCACGAACCAGATGCCAAGCTGCGGATCGAGGGGATTGGGAGCGTGGCCGGCGGCGCTGTAATCGACATGGCCTGAGAACAGATACGTGAAGCCGCGGATCAGGTACCTGAACGCAACCGCCCCCAAACCGGCGCCGGCGCCGGTCAACACCGCGAGCACCGTCAAGCGTCCTTGCTGACCTGCCGTTAGCGAACGAGACAGCCGCCAGCTCCAGCCGTCAGCGCCCGACCGCGGACGCGTTCGGCTCGCCGTAGTGTCAGCCGTGCCAGTGACCCGATCGAGCTGCGGGTCGGCTACGGTGCGCATTATTCGAGCCTATGAGGCAGGGTTTCCCGCTGGCCCTGGTGGCACCGCCCGCTGACCGTTCCCGGTCAGGGCTCTGACTGATTTTCGCGCTCGCGCTTCTGTCACCCTTGATCGATGAAGCCAGCCGGGCGACCGTCGGCGCCTATTTGCAGTGTTCTTCGCGAGGACCCGGGGCTAGGGGAGCTGATCCCTGCGGCGGTCAGAGAGGGGGCGGTCGAAGAGTGCGTCGCTCCGGTCGTTCGGATTGCGCGCGGCCGCTGGGCGGGTCGCTGGTCAGCTTCGATGGACCAGGGCATCGGTCTGCTTGTGCTCGAGGGCTTGCTGCTTCGCCGGGTCGGAATTGACGGGCGCTTTGGCGCGGAGTTACTCGGCGAGGGAGATCTGTTGCGACCGTGGCAAGGAGAGGACGCCCAGCCTACGTTGCCGCACACGACCGGTTGGCGAGTGCTGAGGCAGACAAGGGTGGCGGTGCTAGATAGACGGGTCGCGCACCGGTTCGCGCGCTACCCGGAGCTGACCGGGGCGCTCGTCGGGCGCGCGCTCGAGCGCTCGCGGAACCTCGCGGTGAACATGGCGATCGTCCAGCACGCGCGCGTGGACGTTCGCCTGCGGATGCTGTTCTGGCACCTCGCTGACCGCTGGGGCTACGTGCGAACGGACGGGGTTAGCCTGCCGCTCCGCCTCACGCATACTGTGCTCGCAGATCTGGTCGCCGCGCGCCGTCCGACCGTGACGCTCGCTCTGTCGGAACTGGCCAGACAAGACCTGGTGCTGCCCGATGGCCGCGTCTGGCTCCTGTCCGGCGGGCCGCCCGGCGAATTGCTCGAGCTTCAGCAGGTCACGGTCGGCGCGGAGGACGGGCGCGATCCCCGATGAGGACGGGATGGGCGCTCCAATGGGCCTCGGGGCGCTCCCGAGTGAGGCGATAGCCAGGTATCGCGGGAGGTGCGGGTGTCTTTGCCGCTACGACCGCAGCTCCGCGGGATTCCCCGCTACCCGACCGCGGATTGCAATGACTCCAGGCCCCGCCCAAGGACGAGCGGTCCATGCGAGACGAGCACGTGCTCGACCGGGAATCGCGTGAGGTCGCCGAGCAACGCGCGGAGTCGAGCGGGTCCTCCGTCGGGCTGCTCCCACGACTGCGGACACACCCGCAGCTCGCCGGATCTACGTCTGAGCATCGCGTCGGCGAACAACAGAGCTTCCTGGGAGGGAAGCCAAAGCGCGATCTCGTCGGCCCGCTCCAGCGAGAACGATCGCATTCCGTCCCATAGCTCCCCGCCGTCTTTAAGCGGGTGGTCGAGCGGCGCAAGCGGCACGCCTGCAGGCGCGAGCCCGGCCCACACCTCGGCGCCGAATCGCTTAGCGGCATCGGCAACACTGCGCTGGTGCCAGTGGATTGTGCGCACGATTCCGGCACAACCGCCGCGATCGCTGACCATCTGATCGAGCTGATCCCAGCCGAACACCAGCGGATCGATCAGCAGTAGCCCGCGGCTGGTCCCGATCGCCCACCAGGCGACGATTTGATCCCAACCTTCCTCGCCGCCCTCCTCTAGGGTCCATTCGGGGTGGGCCGCTTCGAAGCGCCAGATTCCGGGGAGCGGCTCATCGATTGGTGCTGACATCAGCGCAGCGGTTGGCGCCTTGCATCAACCTCGACCAGGCAACCCCGCAAATCCCGAGGCGGCCGAGGCGGCTGTCTTTTGCCTCTATCCCTGCGCCGGTGGCCGGAAAGCGGCGCTCGCGGCCTTGCGCATGGCCTCCTGCGCCTCGTCCATGTCGAGCAAGACCGTGGTCTCATGCTTGGACAGCGTTCCCGATCCGCCGACGATCATCGCGAGCGCGGCGACGGTTGCATGATCGGGCGCCTCCAGCAAATACACCCCGTCGAATTCTCCGAACGCGTGCCACAACCCGACCAGCTTTGCACCGAGCGACTCCGCGGTCTCTGCGGCGGCACGCGCCCGATCCTGCGGGTGCTCGACGAGCGCCTTAGTCGCCTCAGGCGAGTAGGCGAAACGGCCCAAGTAGAGCGGCATCGGATCCTCCAATCGTGCGGATGGTGACGGAGACGCATTCTCTCCGATGCCGCTGCAGGAAGGCGGGAACTTTCGCCGAGAACTCCCGCCCGATCGCGATCAGCGTTGTGGATCGGGCGAGTGCCCGGCTCCGGAGGCCCGAGCGCCGCGGCCGTCGCCGTCGGAGTCGCCCTCGTCGAGCGCGGTTTGCGCCGCCGCGATCAGCGCCTTGAGCTCCGCGACGTCGATCTCGATCGTATGCGCCTCACCTTCGATTATCTCGGCGGCCCCGCGATCGAGCTGCCGGCTCCGTATTTGCGCGTTCGTGGTCGAAGATGTCCTCGGGGGCGGTTCTGGGACGGGCTCCGGGGTCTTCAGCTTCGCTCTGAACGCCAGCTCGGTACCGGACTCTCCCCACTCGAGCACGACGCGACCGTCGAGTCGATGGCCGATCCACGCGGTCACGACCATCGCGGAGCCGGCGCCGACAAGCGGCAATGTCCAGACCGAGTTCGTCATCATCAGGCCGCCGGTCAGCAATAGCACCACGCCAATCAGCGCGAGCCGCACCCGTGGCCGCGACAAGCAGCCCCACAGGTACGCCGCGAGCGCCAAAAGCCGCTCCAGCTCCGGCGACTGCGACTGCGGCGGTGCCGCGGAAGTTGGCGGGACGGAGAGCTGAAGCTCGTGCGGCTCTCGCTGCCGCTCGCCGTTCGCTGCCGGTTCCGGGCCGCCGGCGTCCGCAGGCGGCGGGCAGCCATTCAGCTCGGACGACGCCGCTGGCGCTACCGAGCTCGGGGGATGTGGACCGTCGGGCCCGGATCCGTTCGCGTGCTTTGAAGCCACCGCCATAAGTTCCTCCACGCGCCTCGCCTGCCTGTATTCGCCGCCGCGCCTCGCGCAACGCAAACGCAATGGCAAGCGGCGAGCTGAATATGACCAGTCACAACAAAATTCGACCCAAACGCCCGCGAACCTTCACCAATCTGCCCTGCCGCTCGGCCGGCGGGCGAGCGGACACCCGGGCGCCGGTGCGCGCGATCCGCCCGCACCGCGCCCCGCCTCATCCCAGGCGAACCAGACTTGGCCCGTCACCTCTCGCCGGTAAGCTGATTTGTTGCGCTGAGGATTGGACAGGACGCGAGTGGGCGTCTGCGTTGCCATAGGCTGTTCACGATTGACGATCGAAGTGAGGTAGCGTCGTGCCGCGCACTGGTCGCGCCGGAGGTCGGGAGGGTTGCTTGCCGTGCGCGCACTAGTGATCTCCGATACACATTTCGGTGCCTGGACTGGCGAGGACATCCTGTCTGAACCAGAGACGCTCGAGTTGCTGGAACCTCACCTCGATGTCGACGAGGTGATCCTGCTCGGAGACATGTTCGACTTCATGTTCGGCTCTTTACGCGACGCGTTCAAAGCCTCGGAGGGACTGCTCGAGCTGCTCCGAAGCAAGCTTCAGGGCAAGCGCTTCGTGTTTCTCGCCGGTAATCACGATCATCACATGGTCAGGCGCGAGGCCGAGGAGCTTCTCGGTCTCCAGCTGGCGACCGGCAAGCCACCTATTGAGCTGCATGGAGAGGTGCGTCGGGCGGATTTCTTCCGTCGCCTCCTGGAGCGCCAGCTCGCGGGAGTCGAAGTAGACATCCGCTACCCGACATACATGGTCGCCGGTGTGCTCTGCACCCACGGTCACTACCTCGACTTTCACGCTCGACGAAGTGGGGCGGCGCCCGGCCGCCTGCTCGCACGAGCGTTGTGGTCGATCGCCGTGGGTGGGCAAGAGCACACTCCGGGAATCGAGGACTATGAGGCAACGATCACGCTGCTGACTTCGCTCCTTTACACGGTCGCTCAGCTGCCGAACGGCACGCAAGCGCAGCGACGGGCGTTCGCCGCGTTTGAAGCGCTCGAGCGGGCCGCTCGTGTCGCGAGAGCGCCGGCGTTGGCAATAGAGCAGAGCGGCGACTGGCTCGCATCCCAGACCGCTGCGGTCGCCCGTGGACGGCGACTTGATCGAAACGAGCGCGAGCGGGCCGGATACCGGCATGCCCGCGTCGAGGAGGCGGCGCGCCGCAGGCGGACGGGGGCACCGGCCGGAGGCGAGACGGCGAGCCAGGCCGTCCGTCTGGTGAATCCGAGCGACGCCGCCGGTGCCGGCGTCGCGGCGTTCGAACACGTCGTGACGAACCTCGGCTGGGCGGCCGGCACGGACAAGATCGTGTTCGCGCACACCCATCAGCCGCTCGACGGCGTCCCCGGACCGGGCGGCTCGATTCGCTACTGGAACACCGGGTCCTGGATCTACGAGCCGGACCTCAGCTCGCGCGAGGCGTACCTCTCCTACTTGCGCAACGGTTGGCCCGGTACGGCGGTTTTGATCGACTCACACGAACCGCAGCCGCGCCTGCTGAGGCTTCGAGAGCACCTCAACCCGCTCCACCAGATGACCGAGGACGAGGATTACCGGCGACGAAACCGGACCCACCGAATCGGTCGCGGCGACGATCAGCGAGGGCCGCGCGCCTCATCCTAACTACTCCGTGCAACGGCTCTGGCGCGAGCTGACACAAGGCTGACCGCGGTTGTCGCAGTAGGGCTCCGTTTGCGGGTCTCGCGCCGGAGTTGGGCGGGCCAGCAGGTATATCCGCGTCCGTGGAGACGATTGCATGAAGTACCTAGCGGGCGGCTCGGGGTTGCTGCTTGCGGTGGTGATGCTGGTAGTGGTCGCTTCGGTAGCGCTGCTGAACGAGCAGAGTTGTGGAAGTGGAACGCCGAGCGTCAGCGCGCCGGCGTCGAACGCGCAGACGGGTGCCAAGATCATCCAGTATCTCGAGAGCCAGGGCATCAGCGCGAATGGAGCCGCGGGGATCGTCGGAAACCTGCAACAGGAATCAGGTCTTGATCCAACCGAGCCGGGGCAAGGGCTTGCGCAGTGGAACCCCAGCTGGTGGGCACAGCTGGTGTCATATGACAACTCGATGGGCCAGAGTCCGCAAACGGTCGCCGGCCAGCTCATGTACATCTCCTTCGAGTTGCACTCGAGCTATTCATGGCTGCTGCGCGCCTTGAACTCAGCCACGTCACCGCAACAAGCAGCAGTGATGTGGGAGACCGGGTATGAGAAATGCAGCGGAGTGACCGGCTGGATGCAGGTTGCGCCTGGGAGCCTCTGCATGTCCGAGAACCGGCAGAACTATGCGGAGCAGGCGCTGCTGGCGGCCGCCGACGGTGTCAAACGGGGGTCCACGGAGCTCGTGTCCTATGCCCCCGGGGAGGTGTGCAACGACTCCTACGCGCTGACCGGCAGCGTAACCGGATACACGAATCCGTTCGCGCAAGCAACGGGTATCGAGTGGACGCGCACCGATCAGGGCGTCGACGCCTGCATGCGGCCGGGATCGCCGCTGCTCGCGTTCGCTCCGTCGGAGTACCTGCAGGCCATACCTGACTTCTACGATGGTCAACCCGCGATGGTGCTGCGGGTCACCAGTGGCCCATTGGCCGGTAAGTACTGGTATTGGTCTGAGCAGATAACACCGACGATCGGGTTGGGCCAGACCGTCGCGGCGGGGCAGACGGTCGCCACGTATGCGCCTGCCGGGACCTGCATCGAGATTGGCTGGTGGGCGCTCGGTGCAGGTCGGCCGCTGGGCGGCGTCGAAGGCTACACCGAGGGGTACAGCACCCTGTCCGGGGCGGATTTTCGCTATCTACTCACCGCGCTCGGCGCGCACCCTGGAACCGGCGCTGGCTTGTCGATCCCTCAGCCAGTGACGATTGGCAGCTCGTACTACCCATGATTTGATCGAGTGCAGATGAATCGCCTGCTGCTGACCCTTTCCGCATCGCTGATCGCGGGCTGCTCGTTGCAGGCGCCGGTGGCCATGGACAGAAACCTCCATCACTCACGTTCCGCCGCGAGCGCCACCACCGCCACCGCGGCAGTTACCTCGTGGGCCGCCGCCGCGCGCGCCGGTCAGAGCACTTGCCGGTACCGCCGTTTCGCCGACGGCGCGATCGGAGCTGACCCCAGGTGCACGTCCGGCGCGCTGAACCCGGCAGCGGTCGCCGATCCATACGAGACGATCTGTCGGAGGCGCTATCTGACGATGCTGATGAAGGTTGAGCCTTCTGTGCAGGGCCTCAAGGTTCCGCTGATGATCAGGTACGGGAGCTCTGGGAATGCCTCCACCTACGTGCTCGCGCAGCGAGTGCCAGCGGAAGATGGCGGCAGCCCCACGAGCTCGAATAACCTGTGGCCGATGCCGGTGGATGGGTGGGGCGGCGCGCTAACCGAATCGGCGGTAGCGAACTCGGTGCACGAGCAGATCTGCGAGGGCAAGGTCACCGTCAGGCAGGCCGCAAGGTTCCTCGAGGGGGACTGGCTGCGCCGTGGCATTCCGGACGACGATTAGCCCCTGGTGTCGCGTCACCACAGCGAAACGGCGAGGGCGCTGCCCCCTGGCGCGCACTGGAACTAATCGCTGACACCGACCCTCCGAACCGAGCGCGAAGCTCGCGTTTGAGCAGCTTCCCCGAAGCGTTCTTCGGAAGCTCGTTGACCACGTGAACCGCTTTGGGAACTTTGTGGGGCGCGAGTTGTTGCTTGGCGAACGCGATCAACTCCTCGGGCTCGGTGTCGTCTTTGAGGACCACCACGGCGGCAATCGCCTCGATCCAGCGTTCATGCGGCACGCCGATGACGGCGACCTCGGCGACCGCCGGGTGAAGGTAGAGCGCCTCCTCAACCTCACGCGAGGCGACGAGCACGCCGCCGGTGTTAACGACGTCTTTGATCCGGTCGACGACGAACATGTAACCCTGCTCATCGATTCGGACCAAGTCGCCGGAATGAAACCAGCCACCGGTGAATGCAGCCGCGGTCTCTTCCGGCTTGCCCCAGTAGCCGCTGCACAATTGCGGCGACCGGTACACGACCTCACCGAGCTCGCCGGGCGCGACATCGTTCATTTCCCCGTCGACGACGCGGGTCTCCACGAACAGCACTGCGCGACCCACCGAGCCTGGCCGCTCCGCGTGCTCCTCTGGCCGCAGCACGGTGGCGAGGGGGCCGATCTCCGACTGTCCAAAGCAGTTGTAAAAGCCCACGTCTGGTAAGCGGCGCTGGAGCTTCTGCAGGATCGGCACGGGCATGATTGACGCGCCGTAGAACGCGTTTCGGAGGCTGCCGAGGTCAGCCGTTTGGAATCGGGGATGGTTCGCGAGCCCCACCCAAACCGTCGGCGGAAAGAACAACGAGGTGACCCTGTCTCGGCGGATCCGCTCGAGGATCTCATCCAGGTCGGGCGCCTCAATCAGGTGGTTGGTAGCGCCAACGGCGAGCCCTGGGATCAGGAATACGTGCATCTGCGCTGAGTGGTAGAGCGGCAGGGCATGCAGCGGCACGTCATCGGCGCAGAGATTGAGCGCAGCGATCGAGGACCCGTACTCGTGCACGAGCGCGCGATGAGTGAGCATCGCGCCCTTCGGGCGAGAGGTGGTCCCCGACGTGTACAGCAGCTGCACGAGATCGTCGTCCCGTACGCCGTGCTCCTCGTGCACCGTTGCACCGGCGTCTGTTGCCCACCGGAGCAGGTCGACATGGTTCGGGCCGTCCCGCAACGTCCCGCGGATGACCGACGCGAGGCCGTCGGCGACAGCGTCGATGTTGCCACTGAGGGCAGGATCGCTAAACACCGCGGCCGCGCTCGACTGGCTCAGCAGATACGACAACTCGTCGCCAGTCGCGTTGAAGTTGACCGGCACATGGATGAGGCCGGCCCGGGCGCAACCCAGGTACAGCAGCAGATACGCGTCGGAGTTCTTCCCATAGGCCGCGACCCGATCGCCTGGCGCCAGCCCGAGTTCGAGCAGCGCGGCCGCTACCCTTCCGACTCCCCGATCGAGCTCCGCGTAGGACCAGCGGCGCTCGCCGAAGGTGAGCGCGACCTTGCTCGGCGAACGGCGCGCACTGCGCTCGAGTATGCGACCGACGGTACTGTGCTGAACCGGAGCGGCCCCGTGTTCGGTGGTCATCTGGAAGTTGGCTCCTTTGATCCGGACGCTGGATTGATCGGCTCACAGAGGGTCGCAGCGTAAACAGCGAAGGTGCGGTTTCGAAGGTATGTTGCCGGGCTCAACCGCCTGGTGTGGGTGTCGTCGAGCACGAGAGGAGGCAAGGGCACCGTGGAGATAGACGAAGTACGCCGAGTCGTGATCGTCGGGTCGGGAACTATGGGGCAGCAGATCGGATTCCAGTGCGCAGGACACGGTTTCGACGTCGTGCTCTACGACATCTCGCAGGACGCGCTTCAGTCCGCCCAGCAGCGGATCGAGAGCTACGCGGAAGGGCTGGTGCAGGATGCGACGATCACCACTGCAATACAAGATTCAGCGCGGCCGAGGATCACCTCGACTACTAACGCGTCCGTGGCTGCCGCTGGAACTGACGTTCTCGTCGAGGCCGTGCCGGAGGATCCCAAGCTGAAGCGACGGGTACTGGCCGAATTTGACTCGCTCTGCCCACCGCGAACGATTTTCACGACCAACACCTCGATGCTGCTGCCGTCACAGCTCGCCAAGGCAACGCGGCGACCTGAGCGAGTCATCGCGCTGCATTTCCACCTGCCGGTGTGGGTCAGCAACGTGGCGGACGTGATGCCTCACAAGGGAACGGCGTCAGCGGTGACCGAGCTGATTCGCAAGTTCGCGCGCCGCATTGGCCAAGTTCCGATTGTCTTGGCGCGCGAGCACCACGGTTACGTTTTCAACGCCATGTACAGCGCGATGAACCGCGAGGCGATCACCATGGCCGAGCAGGGAGTCGCGTCGATCGAGGACATCGACCGGGCCTGGATGGGAGTCGCGAAGTCCCCCAGTGGACCGTTTGGGGCACTCGACACGGTCGGCATCGATATCGCCTGGTCGATCACGGACTACTGGGCACGCAAGCTGTTTTTCATCCGACAGCTCCGCCGGAACGCGAAATTCCTCAAGGGTTACGTTGACCGCGGAGAACTTGGCGTGAAGACCGGCAAAGGTTTCTATACGTATCCCGATCCGGCGTTCGCCCGGCCGGGGTTCATCGAGGAGGGTTAGACTGGGATCGAAACGTGCGGCCTCTGATCGTTGAAGAGCTGGAGCGTTGGGTGGCCTCCGGGGCCACTTGGCGCCCTGTGGAGATCTCGGACCGTCGCGCCGTGGTGGATTTGTGCCAGTGCACAGGTGAAGTCGTGGAGCGAAGGGATACGAGCGACCCGGTGGTGCTCGACTACCTCCGCAACCACCCTCCAGCTGACGCGTGAGTCGCGCAGGACGCAGTGCAGCCTGCTCTCCACAACCCGCAGGAACCTCCGCTGGTCGAGGTGCTCACGACGGAGGGCACGATCGCCTCGACGCCCCGGAATGGGCAGCTGGTCGCCCAGGAGAGCGCGGATCAGCTCGTCGCCGGTCTGGATATCAGCGGCGTCGGGGTGCGGGCGCGCGAGGTCAGGCGAGTCGGCAGCTACTCGATGAACGAAGCTGAGCTGCGGCTGGTGGCCGCAGCCGGCCCCGTCGCGGACCTCAGTGACGGCGATGTGCGCCCTCTGGGACGGCCTCCGCGCCCGCCCGGCTTCGCGCGCGAGTGCCTGGACAACCCGCTCCCCTACGTGGCGATAGTGCCGTGCTGGGCGGGGCGACCTTGGCTCGTGCCGGGATCGACTTCGGCGGCAGCCTCAAGGCGCCACAAGCTCGGATCCTCCTTGCCCTCGCCTTGGCGGCGGCTGGCAGCGCCGAGGGCGCGGCGAAGCTGGTCGCCGGGCACGCCTGAAACTCATCAACGAGAGAGGAGAACCATGTCGAAGGACATCTTTTGCGCATTCGGGGTCGACGTCGACGCAGTCGCGGGATGGCTCGGCTCATACGGCGGCGAGGACTCTCCCGACGACATCTCGCGCGGCATGTTCGCGGGCGAGGTGGGCGTCCCACGGCTCCTAGAGCTCTTCGAGCGCCACGACATGACTACCACCTGGTTCATCCCGGGGCACTCGATTGAGACCTTCCCCGACCAGACCCAGGCGGTCGTCGATGCCGGCCACGAGGTGGGGGTCCATGGGTACTCGCACGAGAACCCGATCGCGATGTCACGCGCTCAGGAGGAGGCGGTCCTCGACCGGTGCATCGACCTCGTTGAGCTAGTCTCCGGCCGCAGGCCGACGGGCTACGTGGCGCCGTGGTGGGAGTTCTCGCGCGTCACCAACGAGCTGCTGCTCGATCGCAGGATCAAATACGACCATTCGCTGATGCACCGCGACCTTACGCCGTACTACATCCGCGTCGGGGACTCGTGGACTAAGATCGACTACAGCCAGCCCGCGGAGAGTTGGATGAAGCCGCTGGAGCGAGGCGAGGAAACCGAACTCGTCGAGATCCCAGCGAGCTGGTACCTGGACGACCTACCGCCGATGATGTTCATCAAGGGCTCCCCGAACTCGCATGGCTTCGTCAGCTCTCGCGACATCGAGGACCTCTGGCGCGACCAGTTCGACTGGGCTTACCGCGAGCTCGACTACGCGGTGGTCGCGTTCACGATCCACCCGGACGTCTCCGGTCGTCCTCAGAACTTGCTGATGCTCGAACGGCTGATCGCGCATATCAACGAGCATGAGGGCGTGAGGTGGACGACGTTCGACACAATCGCCGAGGACTTCCTGGCCCGGCATCCCCGCACCGCGGCCTCCGCGTAAACCGGCAAGCAGGTGGCCATTTCCTTCAGCGTGACCGGCAGCGCGGAGGCAATCTTCTGACATGTGCAGCCTTTGCGGCGATCTCGGCGCGCGAGCGCACTGGACGGACGCCGGCGTCGCCGCAGCCGGCGAAAGGCGCGCGGCGGACCGGGCCGCGCGGGTGCGCCTGGCCAACGCGCTGCTGCGCACGCAAGGCCTCGAGCTGCGGGCCTGGCAGGGTCGTTACCTGATTGGCACTAGCCGCGGACGCAGCGAGGTGGTCCGCGACCTCGGCGCCGTCTGGGCGGCCGCGGAGCGATTGGCGGGACGCCCCGTCGACCCGCTGGCGCCCGCGGCAATCGCGGCGCTCAGGGAGTCGGTCCGCCGATGACTGACCTGCGGCCTCTGCTCGTGCTGTCGGGCTTTCTCGGAAGCGGGAAGACCACGTTGCTTCGCCGGGCCCTCGATTCACCGGCTGCCGCCGGGACCGCGGTCCTGGTCAACGAGATCGGCGAGATCGGGCTCGACCAGCACCGCTTCACGCAAGTGGCCGGGCGCACGGTCCTGCTCGACAGCGGTTGCCTGTGCTGTTCCAGTCGCGCCGATGTCGCTGACGCCCTGCGCGAGCTGGTCGAGCTCGAAGAGGCTGGGCGCGGCCCGCGCGTGCGCCGGGTAGTGCTTGAGACCAGCGGCCTAGCCGATCCACGACCCGTGATCGCCACGCTCGAACGCGACCCGCTCCTCGCCCACCGCTTCACCCCGGGGAGCGTGATCGTGACCTGCGATGCCGAGCACGCGGCCGCGCACGCCGTTCTTCCCGAATGGCAGAGCCAGGTCGCGGCGGCCCATGTCGTCGCGATCACCAAGGCCGACCGTGCCGATCCGAAGACCGCGCATGCGCTCGTCCAGAGACGCAACCCGGCAGCACAACTGATCGACGCCGCGGAGGTCGACCTCTGCGCCGCTCCGCTGCACGCAAGCGTCGTTCCGATCCGCGGTGAGGCATACGATCACCACCACGCCACCGGGATCTCGACCGCTCACGCGGTCGTGGAGAGTCCGATCGACCCGGCGCTCATGTACGTGTGGCTGAGCGCCCTGCTGCAAGCCCACGGTGCGGCGCTGCTGCGCGTCAAGGCGCTTCTTGACACCGGCGGCGACGAGGAGGGACCCCTGGTCCTCGACGCCGTCCAGCACACCGTCTATCCACCGCAGCACCTGGACCGCTGGGACCACCCACGCCGCTCCTCGATGGTCGTCATCGCCCGCGGGTTAGATGCCCGTAAGGTAACGGACGCCTTCAGGTGTCAGACCGCCCCGGCGTAGGGTGACATCGGCGTGACGGCAGGGGGCTTACGATGACGGCTGTGGAGCGTGGCGAGCGTCATCAGCAGCTGATGGCCTCGGCGATCGAGCGCGACGCCGAGGGCCAGCGCGCGCTGCTCGAAGGCGATGACCAGGCCGCGCGGGCCGCATTCACCGCCGCGGCTGAGCTCTACAAACGATCGTGGGAGGTGGCGCCTCCCGGCAGCTACGGCAGGTTGGTCGGGATGCTGAAGTCGGCCATTCTCGCCGGCGGTGGTAGCGATCAGGCTGAATATCTGCGCGCGGCGCTCGCCGATCTACAGAGCGCTTCGCCGACAGCGTCCTACGCCCAGGCAATCGCCGCGATGATTGCCGGAGATGACGCCACGGCAAAGCGCGCCGCGGCCGAGATGCGAGCAGGATCGGAGGCCTTCCGCCGCACGGCCGACGCGGTCGTTGCCTGGTCCGACCGCGACCAGGACTCCTACGCGGCTGCATTGGGCGAAATCGTCCGGGACTTCGAGGCCCGCGAGCGGCACCTCACCGGGGTGCCGATCGCCGACACCGGGGTGATGCTCGAGCGGCTGGCGGAGCGACGGGGGATGACCGCAGGCGTCAATAGCCGGCTGTTGCCTCCCACCCGCTGCTGAGGGCTTGCATCACGGTCCTGGAGCCGCGTTTGCGCGGCACCTCGGTCCGAGCGGCGACTGCAGCGAGAAGGCGTGGGCGGCCGCCCGGCGCGTCCGCGCTCCCGAGCCGCTGCGCGAGGCGCGGCGGCTCTCGCGCAGCGCTCGCTCGGGCGCCCTGTAGAAAACGCGTGTTATGCGGCCCTCGCGGCCGAGTCGGCCTGGCTCCCGACGCCCCTGTTCTCTGGGACGAACTTACTCGCGGTGAACGTGGCGCCCTGCGGGTCGGTGATGACGGTCATCCTCACCCACGGAGCATCGAATGGCGGGACGGTCACTTGGCCGCCCAGCTGCGCGGCCTTCTCAGCCGTCGCGTCGGCATCATCGACGGCGAAGGTCAGGCTCCAGCTCGCGCCGACGTCGGGTTGGCCGTCAGCGACCGGAGCCAGCGTCGCGACCGCATCCTCGAAGCCCTCCGGTGCGCCGCTCTCCGCCATCCGCTTGCGGAGGTCGGGGTCGCGCTTTGCCAGGAAGTCGCCGTAGCCGGGCAGCCGCCACAGCTCGGCGCCGCCTCCAATATCCAGCGTCTCCCAACCGAACACTGAACCGTAGAAGGACTTGGCCGCTTGTGCGTCGCGGGTCTTCAAGTTGTTGAAGTTCAGCGAGCCGGGTTCGTTGACGATCCGGGCGCCCTTGTGCTCCTTCGCCTGCCAGGCCCGGAACTCGGCCCCTTCAGGATCCGTGAAGACCGCCATCCGGCCCGCGTCCATGACGTCGAACGGTTCGATCTCGACGCGCCCGCCGGCATCTCCCACCTTCCCAACAACCTCGTCGGCGCTCTCAACCCAGACGTAGGTATTCCACACCGCCGTCGGTGACCCGCCCTCGGGCTGCGAGGCGACGGCGGCTACATCGCCGCCGCGGAGCCGACCGATGAAGTATCTGCCGGGTGAGCCGGGCGGCATTGCGTCCACGAAATCCCATCCGAAGAGGCCGCCGTAGAACGCGACAGCCGCCTCTGGGTCGGGCTGGCTGGTGTCGACCCAGCAAGGGACGCCGGGCATGTATCCGTCTCGCTCGAGCATATTGCTCTCTCCTCGCTTGTTGACATCGCGACGCACCCTAGGCCCCGATTAGGTCAGATACTGGCCTCAATTCGCGAAACTATGAAATCGCGATGAGCGACACCGCGAGTCGACTGCTCGAACTGCTGTCCCTGCTCCAAGGACGGCGCGACTGGCCGGGTAGCGAACTGGCGGAACGGCTTGAAGTGTCGCCACGAACTATCCGACGTGACGTCGAGCGTTTGCGCCAGCTCGGCTATCCCGTTCAGTCGGTCACCGGCCCCGCCGGCGGGTACCAGCTTCGCGCCGGTACCGCGATGCCGCCGCTGCTCCTCGACGACGAGGAGGCGATCGCGATCGGGGTCGGCCTCCGGACCGCTGCCCGTGCCTCGGTGACCGGCATCGAGGAAACCGCTGTGCGGGCCTTGGTCAAGCTCGAGCAAGTCCTGCCGGCTCACTTGCGCCGCCGTGTCAGGGCACTCGGCTCGGCGACGTCTACGCTTGCGCCCGCCGGGCCGACAGTTGATCCCCAGCAGCTGACCGTGATCGCCGCGGCCTGTCGCGACTCGGAATGCCTTCGCTTCGGCTACCGCAGTCGCGACGGCACCGACACCCGCCGCGAGGTCGAGCCACACTCGCTCGTCAACTATGGCCGCCGTTGGTATCTCGTCGCCTGGGACCGGGGCCGCGACGACTGGCGAACCTTCCGCATCGACCGACTCGCCAAGCCGGTATCGACGGGCGTGCGCTTCTTATCCCGCGACTTACCGGCCGTAGACGCGCCCGCCTACGTGAAGCAGAGCATCACCGCTGCTCCCACCCGGTTCGAGGCACGAGTCACCCTTCACGCCGCGGCTCACGAGGTCGCCAGCCGAGTTCCGGCGCACGCGGGCACGATCGCGCCGATAGACGCTCGAACATGCCAGTACACCACCGGCGACGACGACCTCAGATGGCTGGCGCTGCGCATCGCGATGCTCGACGTCGACTTCCGGGTGCACGAGCCGCCCGAGCTCATCGAGCATCTGCGAGCGCTGGCGATCCGGCTTGCTCGCGCCGCCAGGTGAACGCGTCGCGCTACTACACGAGTTGCTCGAGCCCTTCGCGCAGGCGCCTGACGTCTACGCGACGACCGGTGAAGAGCTCGCACCGGTGGCGAATGTCGAGCCGGGCGCGCCGAATCACGTCAGCCATGAAGGCGTCGCAGGTCACGAGATCGCAGTGGACCAAAGCAATCGAGAGCGCATCCAGATCTGCGGCGTCGCTCGCGCGAGGACGACGCAGTGACAGCTCGTGATCAATCGTCCACACAATTCGCCGACGCACTTCTCGCGCCTGCCGGACGGGACCGTCCGGCAGTCGGCGCCCTCCGGATAGCTCGCGCAGCAGCTCGAGCAATCCTAGGTCCGGTCGCGGGCGCGATTCGAGCTCATGCATCGCTGATTCGACGACGGCAACGGCGCCCCGCGCAACGGCGTTACGGAGGACCGGTTCTAGCTCGCGGAAGGCGGGCTTGCGCTTGGCGATGCCGCTCAGGTAGTTCTGGTCGAGATACAGCACCCGGCTCATCGCGAAATCTTCAGCACCCCGTGTCGACAGTGACCTAAGCTGTGTCGTGACGGCCCCCGGCCCTGCGCGACGCGATGGCCGCTACCGGAGGCGTCTGACCCGGGAGCCTCGAGGAGTCCTCACTCTTCGCCGGCGCGCTGGGCGTGCCCGCCAACCTTGCGGTAACCAACCCGACAGCCGCTGGCCAATAGAGGGCGGCCGTCGCCAACGGTGCGGGTCGAGCTCGGCGCCGCACAGCGCGCAGCCGGCGGCGAAGGGAGTGACCGCTCTCCGCATTGGGGGCAATAGCCGGGATGCATGTCACAAGCATGAGGCGCGACCCTCTCGATTTGCTAAGTACAGCCACAAGGACGCCGAAGAAGTGAGCATTTTGAGCCCGCGCGAGGTGCCGATGCACGAGCGTTAGCATCGCGCGGGGCTGGACAACACGAGAGGAGTGATCATGGCGCGGATCGACGAGATCGTCGACGGGATCTACCGGATCTCCACGACGTTCAGCCAGGACGGGTTTGACTTTCAGTTCAACCAGTTTCTGCTCGAAGACGAGCGCCCGGGGCTCATTCACACCGGGATGTACGGCATGTACGACGACATCCGCGCCGCCGTCCGCGAGGTTCTCGACCCTGGCACGCTCGCGTACGTGATTCTCCTGCACTTCGAAGCCGACGAGTGCGGAGGCATGGATCGCTTCCTCGAGTGCGCTCCCGACTCGGCGCTGGCGTGCAGCGCAGCCAGCGTCCAACTGAACCTGAGCGGCTGGAACTATCGCGGCCGCGTCGAGGGCCATCATGACGGGGAAGTGATCGCTCTCGGGAAGCACAAGCTGCGCTTCCTCGAGACACCGCACGTCCACCACTGGGACTCGATGATGCTGTTCGATGAAACGACGAAGAGCGTGTTCCCGTCCGACCTGTTCATCCAGCCGGGGGACCAGCCCCCGGTCGTGACCGAGAACCTTGGCAGCAAAATGTGCCGCTTTTATCGCGAGATGGGGATCTTCGGCCACGAGACACCCGTTCGCCAGGTGGTCGACCGGATCGAGCGCCTGGATCCGGAATGGATCCACGGCATGCACGGCGGAAGCCTCGGGCGCGAGACAATCCCCTCGTTTGTCGACGCGCTGCGCCGAGAGCCGTTCGCCTACCAGGGCAAGCTGCTCGGGCGTGAGCTTCCCTACGAGGCAGCGTGAGGAACGTACGTCGAAATCACCGCGGCTCGCCGAGATAGCTCGCGGTCAGCAACGCGCTGTCATTGCGCAGCCGTTCGGCCGTGTCCGACAGCACCAGGCCTCGGGATCGCTCAGCGCGCTGAGGCGCCAATGGAACGACACACACGCGACTCGCCACCAGCTCGCGCACGCGGTCGAGGCACCAGCCCCTTGAATCCATCGGCGTCGCTGGTTTCCGAGGCAATGCGGCAAACTGTCCGCAATGGCGCGAGCGATCGGAGTGTTATAGGTCGTGGAGGCAAGTCCGAACATGGGACCAGGTGGGTTGAGCGTTCCGAGCGCTGACCGCGCTGAGCTGTTGATGTTCCCGAGGCTCGCGACCTACTCCCAGATCGTGGCCCGACTGCAATGGGACGCCACTGCGATCGATCTCGCGCCCGATGCCCGCGCGTGGCCTGAGCTCCCGGTCGAGCGCCGCCGCCGCCTCACCACCCTGCTCGCAGGCTTTTGCGTGGCCGAGGATGCCGTCGCCGAGCATCTCAGGCCGTTCGCCGATGTCGCCAAGCCGGTGGACACCATGATGATGTGGATCTTCTTCCTGCAGCGCCGGGACGAGGATCGCCACGCCGTGCTCTTTGACCGCATCGCCGGCGAGGTGCTCCGGCTGCCTGGAGACACCCCGGCCGAGCGGCGGGCCGCGGCCCGGGCCGACGTCCCGTCCGCCCTGCTCGAGCTCTTCGAGACGCGGCTGCCAGCGATGGCTCGGGAACTCGCGGCACGCCGCACCGGGCTGCTCGACGGCGTCGCTCTCTACCACATGGTGCTCGAGGGGGCGGTCTTCGCCGCCGGGCAGCGTGCGTTGCTCGACGACTTGGCTGATGGAGCGCTGCCCGGAATACGCGAGGGTGTGGAGCACGTCGAGCTCGACGAGCGCTGGCATGTCGGCTTTGGCCTGCGCACGCTGACCCAGGCCGGGGCGGCAGATGTCCTCGACGGCCTGGTTGCGCGCGCGAGGGAAGGAGCGGCGGCGTGGGGAGATGCCGTGCCCGCCGACACCCAGGATTTCAGTGTGGCCCTATGCCAGCGGCGCTTGTCCACCGCAGGTCTGCTGGACGCCAACGGGGCTCAGGCAGGCCCCGCCGCCGGCTCGCTCGTCCAGTAGCGCACTGCCGTCAGCGGCGCGCCCCGAGCCGGCGCGATCGGGTGGCAAGTGAAGTAACCGCCGACTTCGCCCGGGATCGCCCCCGATTCCGTATCGCCCCTTGAGCGGATCGAGGTTTCCGCGCTGGGATCCACGGCGAAGTTGAAAGCAACCGGGCTCCGCCGTCGTCCAGTCAGCAACGCAGAGAACTGCTAGCCGCCCACGGCGGCACCGAGCATCGGTGACCGACATCGCCTACCGATGGGGATTCCAAGCTCGAGGTCGACGAGGCGCTGCGCACCGACGCCCTTCTACTCGGTCGGCGGAGCGACGAGTGGTTCGCCGCGCGGTGGCTATCCCGGAGTGGCGAGTGGGCGGACAGATTGAACAGCCTGCCCAAGTACGTCGTGTCCTCCACCCTCGAAGCTCCCAAATGGACCAACTCGACCATCCTAAAGCTCGTACACACGCTGATCGAGCACGACCTCATCGACGAGCTACGGCTGATGATCTACCCGGTCGTGCTCGGGGCCGGCGAGCGCCTCTTCGGCGAGATCAGCGACGAGAAACCAATGCGGCTCCTCGTGCACAGACCGTCGGCGACAGCCGCGCCTTCCTCACCTACAGGGCCGTTCCGAGACGCCTAGCCAGCCAAAGGCGCGCCGGTGGCCGTGACGTCGTGTGCTTGTCTTAGGGCGTGGAGGGTGAACGCGAGCTTGAGTTCCTCGATGCGCTGCGTGTGCACACTGTGCGCCACGGCGAGCTGCGACCGGAAGGGCGCCGGCACGAGCTGTTCCAGACCTCGACGATCGAGGCTCTGCTGGGAGGCGCCTTTGATGGTGACGTGTCGCTGTCGGAAATCCTGCAGCACGGTGATCTGGGACTCGGGACGCTGAACGGGCTGGACGGAGAGCTGATCGTCATCGACGGGCAAGCGTGGAAGGCGAATCCCGACTGCACGCTGATCCGCGCGCCCGGTTCGTCGAGGACGCCCTACGCGGTGGTCGTGCCGTTCTCACCTGGGCCGCCGGTGACTTTGCGCGGGCCATTGCAATACCTCGCACTAGGGCAGGCCGTCAGGCACCGCCTCAAGGGCACGACCCGTCCAGTCGCAGTGCGCGTCGATGGCCGCTTCGAGCTCGTCCGCGTCCGCTCGGTCGCCAAGCAGCGACGCCCATACCCGCAACTCGCCGAGGCGCTCGCCCAGCAGCGCATCAGCGACCTCCACGAAGTGCTCGGGACGATGGTCGGGTTCGGCTTTCCGGACGCGCTCGACGGCATCGAGATGATTGGGTGGCACCTCCATTTCGCAACTGACGCCCGCACTCGCGGCGGACACGTGCTCGACTTCGCGCTCCGACACGGAGTCGCTTACCTCGACGACGCGAGCAAGCTCCAGGTTGAGCTGCCGCCGGCCGTCGGTCTTCCCCACCAGGCCGTCCTCGATCAGGACGCGCTGCGACGGCTCGAACGCGATGGCTAGCCACGCAGGCTCGACTTGGAAGTTGACGCGATGGTCGAGGTCAGCCGCGTCGATGGGACGGGTCGATTCAGCCGTCTTCACCTGACCTTCGCGGGGTGAGGTCCGAGCTCCCTACCGTCTGCTCAGCGGCTCGAACGAAATCCCTGATCGCATCACGGTGGTCGTCGCTGCGCCACAGCAGCGCGAGGCGGCTCGGGGGGATTCCGCGGACGGGGATGGTGGTCATCCCGGGTCGCCGGTAGATGCGCGCGTTGCCGGCCGAGAGCAGCACGACACCGAGGCCGGCCAGCAGCGCTTCGAAGGTCTCCTCGGAGTTGGTCACCACCGCGCCGATGCGCGCCACCGCGCCGTTGCGATAGTCGGTGGCCAGCCAGTAGTCACGCAGCGTCCCGGCGTCCTCCGGCAGGGCCAGGAAGGGCTCGTCGAGCAAGGCGGTGAACTCGATCTCCGACCGCGCCGAGAGGGGATGGTCGCTCGGCAGCGCCACGTGACGGGGCTCCTCGGCGAGCACCAGCTGGGCGAGTTGTTCGATGCCGGGCACGGGCAGCCACACGATCGCCAGATCGCTGGAGCCGTCTCTCAGGCCGCCGGAGGGATCGTCCCAGTCGACGTGGCGCAATTGCAGCCGCCAGTTCGGCCTGGCCTGGGCGAAGGCGCTCTGGATCCTGGGCAGCAGGTTCCTGCCAATCGAGGTCGAGAAACCGAGGCGCAACACCGCCTCCGCGTTGGCAGCGGCGTCGGCGACCGCTCGCTGGGCGGTGTCCCAAGCCGCGACAAGGTCACGGGCGGCCGGCAGCAGCGCCTCACCCGCGGCCGTGAGGCGCACGCTCCGGCGGTCGCGCTCCAGCAGCGTGCCGCGAAGCTGCTCCTCGAGCAGACGTATCTGCTTGCTCAACGCGGGCTGCGAGATGAACAGCCGCTCCGCCGCCCGCGTGAAGTGAAGCTCCTCCGCCACCGCGACGAAGTACCGCAGGTCCCGCAGGTGTACGTCCATAACCGACGGCTATTACAGCGGGTCTTGGACAGTCGAGGCAGAGACGCGGAAGATCCGGGCTATGACCTGCGGACGCCATCCGCTGTAGCTTCGGCGGCCGCTCTGCGAATGTTCCTGCTACGAGGGGGACACATGACGATCGAGACACAGAACCGCGTATGGCTGATCACTGGCGCGAGCTCGGGATTCGGCCGAGCTCTGACCCAGCAGGCCCTGGCCGCCGGCGACATCGTCGTCGGCGCGGCACGCACACAGCGTCGCCTGGAGGAGCTGGTGGGCGAACAACCCGAGCGATTCCATGTCTACGCGTTCGATGTGACGGATGCGCAGCGAGGCCGGCAAGTAATCGACGAGGTCGTCGCTCGCTTCGGCCGGCTCGATGTCCTTGTCAACAACGCCGGCCGGACGCAGGTCGGTGCGCTCGAGGAGACGACCGAACAGGAGCTGCGCGACCTGTTCGAACTGCATTTCTTCGGCCCCGCCGCGCTGACCCGGGCGGCGCTGCCGCATATGCGCCGTCAAGGCGGTGGTTGGATCGTGCAGATGTCCAGCGTCGGCGGTCAGGTCCCGGTGGCTGGCTTTGGCGCCTACTGCGCGAGCAAGTTCGCGCTCGAGGGCCTGACCGAGACCCTCAGCCACGAGGTCGACTTCGGGGTGCGGTTTCTGATCGTCGAGCCCGGTCCCTTCCGCACCGGTCTCTTCGACCGCGACGCCGCCTATTACTCGCGTCCGATGGGCGAATACGCGGCCACCGTTGGACCAACTCGGGACTACGTCCGGACGGGCGGTGGATCGCAGCCGGGCGACCCGGCCAAGGCGGCTGCGGCGATTCTCACGGCGATCGAGGCGGAGCACCCACCCCTTCGCCTGGCGCTCGGCGACAGAGCGATCGACGCCATTGGCCAGCGGCTGCAAGCACTCGAGGGCGAGCTGGCCGAGTGGGAAAGCGTCGGCCGCGCCACCAGCTTCGATTCTGAGTGACCTACCGACGTGCCGCCGCTCCCATGAGTGACGACATCACGTTGTGCCGTGAGTGATCGACTCACGGTTATCACCGGAGCCAACCGGGGCATCGGGCGTGAGCTGGCGCGCCAGCTGGCCGCCGCCGGCCACACGGTCATCCTCACCGCTCGCGACCGCGACCAAGCGCGAGTCGCCGCCGGGGAGCTCGCCAGCGCGGGCAATGTGATCGCCCACCAGCTCGACGTCACCAACCCTGGCAGCGCGGCTTCGCTGGCCGCCTTCCTCCAGGATCGCTGGCAGCGGCTCGACGTCTTGATCAACAACGCCGCGATCCACTACGACACCTTCCAGCAGGCCGGCAGCGCGGACATGGAGATCGTCCGCGAGGCGCTCGAGACCAACCTGCTGGGCGCCTGGCACCTGATCCAGGTACTGCTTCCGCTGCTGAAAGCCAGCCGTCACGGCCGGATTGTCAACGTCTCCAGCGAAGCTGGATCACTGACCAACATGGGCGGCGGGATCCCCGCGTACCGAACGAGCAAAGCCGCGCTGAACGCGCTCACGCGGATGCTTGCCGCCGAGCTGGCCAGTTACCGGATCCTGGTCAACTCGGTCTGCCCGGGCTGGGTCGCGACCGACATGGGCGGATCCGGTGGAAGGCCGGTCGCCGACGGTGCTGCCTCGGTGTTGTGGGCGGTCAACCTGTGCGACCAGGGGCCGTCGGGCGGGTTCCACCGAGACGGGCAGCCCCTTCCGTGGTGAACCCCGCGCGAGGCCCATAGCTGACGCGCCGCCGCGCTGAATCGCGGCGAGATCGTTCAATGGCTCGCGGTTACGGGCTGTCGAAGGTCTGTTACGCTACTGTCACATGAGCGATACAGTGGCCGTACTGGAGTCGGACCGCTTGGAGCGCGTACGGGAATGGCTGCGCGATCAAGAGTGGTCGCAGGTAACAGCTGAAGACCTCGCCCGCGCGGCCGGGCTCTCGCGGATGACGCTGTACCGCCGTGGGATCGACAAGGATGCGGTGCTTTCCCAGTTACGCGCCCACTTGGAGGATGAGTATCGGGCGGCGGTGCTGCCGGCGCTGGTCTCGCGCGCTGAAGCGGCCGAGCGCCTGCGCCTGGCGCTACGCGCGCTGTGCGCGGTCAACGAGCGTTACCTTCACTTGCTCGACGCGCTCGGACGCGCGGGGGAGTTCGTCTTTCACGAGGAAGGGGAGGGCCCGGTGATGACCCGAGTTGGCTTCACCGATGGCTTGCGCCGGATCCTCGAGGACGGAGCAAGCGACGGCACGCTGCTCGTGGGCGACAGCGACGAGCTGGCCACGCTGCTGTTCAACGCGACCGCGTGGACGTATCGCCACATGCGCACGGGGCATCGGTGGCCGGCCCAACGAGCGCGCGAGGAACTGGTGGCGCTACTGGTGCGAGGAGTCACGCGGTGAGCGTGGGCTCCGCGGTTGCGCCCGCCCGCAGCGGGGTGGACACGCGCGCGATCGTCACCCTGGCCTGCGGTCATGGTTGTGTCGACATGGCTCAGGGGGCGGTCCCGGCGCTGCTCCCGTTCATGATTCACCAACGCCACTACAGCTATGCGGCCGCCTCCGCGCTGGTGCTGGCCATGACCATCACCTCGTCGCTGATCCAGCCCGTATTTGGACACTTCGCCGACCGCCGCTCCTTGCCGCTACTGCTGCCGGGCGGGGTGCTCGTGGCCGGAATCGGAATCGCCCTGGCCGGGGGGATGAACAGCTATCCGCTCACGTTCGCCGCGGTCGCTCTGGCCGGCGTCGGGGTCGGCGCCTACCACCCCGAGGCAGCGCGGTACGCCAACTACGTCTCCGGGGACCGCCGGGCCACGGGCATGAGCCTGTTCTCGGTCGGCGGGAACCTAGGCTTTGCCCTCGGTCCGGTGCTGGTCACGCCGATCGTCCTCGCGCTGGGCGTCCGCGGGACGCTATGGCTGATCGTCCCGCATCTGGTGATCGCGACGCTCTTGGTTGCGACGCTCGCGCATCTGGTCGCGTTCCGTCCTGAGGGCCGAAGGGCTGCTCGCGGAACCGTGGCCAATGATGTCGGACCCGACCGCTGGAGGCCGTTCGCGCTCGTGGCCGGCGTCGCGGCGTTTCGGTCCGGCGCGTACTTCGGCCTGCAAGCGTTCATCGCCTCCTACTTCATCGCTCACTTCGGCAGCTCGACCGGCGCGGCTAACACCGGGCTGGCCGTCCTCCTGCTGGCCGGCGCCGCGGGAACGATCGTCGGCGGGCGGCTCGCCGACCGTATCGGGCGGCGTCCGATCCTGGTCGGCTGCATGGCCGTCCTGCCACCCCTGATCCTGCTCGTGCTCGTCGCGGGAGAGGTGGCCGGGTTCATCCTGCTCGCGCTGGTCGGCTTCTTCACGATCGGGAACTTCTCGATCACGGTGGTTCTGGGACAGGAGTTCCTGCCCCGCCGAATCGGGATCGCCTCCGGCGTAACCCTCGGCGCCGCGATCGGCATCGGCGGCATCACCGCTGCGCTGCTGGGCTTGCTGGCTGACGCGGCCGGGCTGACGCCCGTGATGCTCGTCATCGCGGCGCTGCCGCTGGGCGGGCTGGCCTGTGCTCTCGCGCTCCCGCGCGACGGCATCCGTCTTCGATGACACCAGTCACTGACATCTGTTCAGCGGTCGTCGATGGGCAGCAGCTCTGTTCGCCCTGCAACTCGAGGAAACGCGGCTCGCCGAAAGCCGCGCAATCTGCTGCTCTCGCGCCCGACTCTTTGTCAGGTCGGATGCTCGACGGAGTCGAGCAGGTACCCGATATCCGTCCGACTCGCTTGCCGTTTCCTTCATCGAAACCTCGCTGGGGGTCGTTGAACATGACCGACGAGACGGCGAGAGCGACGACCGCGGTCAAGCAGAAGAACCGAACTACCGACCTACCGCCGGCCGCAGGGCGGCGGGGCTTTCTTCTGCTTGACAGCCGGCAAGCCGAGCCAAACTCGAGGATCTGTTCAACGAGCCCAGTTAGGTCTTCAGTTGGCGAGAAACGTCGCGGCTGTTAGGCGTGCCTCGGGCAGGCCCGGCTAGTCCTGATCGCCTCGGCTAGGGCAAGCATTACATCCTGCACCTCGAGGAACCAGTGCTCATTGCTCGCTTGCTCGACGTCTCACCAGATCGTTTCCGGACACCTCGGGGTCGGGGCCCGATCCAGAACTCCGCCGAGCAACCGATAGTCTTGCTCCGCGTCGAGAGCAGCAGTGTCGACGAGAGTGTCGCAGGGGTCGGATAGGCCGCGCGCCTCGCGGCGCTCGGCCCTCCTCAGAACCGGACGTGCGGCGTTGACCGGATCCGGCTCAAGCAGGTCTCGTGGGCTTGGGGATGGGCAGAGTTCCGGGCTGCATGCGGTGTCGGCAATGGGCGTGGATGAGACGGTGGTCAGCCTCGTCGGGGGCGGTGTCCGCGGTCATGATCGTGATCGTGTCGCGGGCGGTAGCAACCTATTGTTCCCAGTCGTTGGGGGTCGATGGCTGCTGATCGACGCGGAGCAGCGCGGTCTTGCAGATCGGGCAGCGTCCGTTCTGGGCTCGGTAGAGCCGCAGGCTGGTGCTGTTGATCGGCAGGGGCGCTGTGCGTCGCCGCGTGATCCAGTAGTCGCGCAGCCTCGGGTCATCAGGTGACGCGGTACCGCAGACGATCTGGTGTCGGACGATGCCGGTCCAGGAGAACCGGTGCAGGTAGACGCCGCTGGTGCGGTCGCCAAACACCCATCGGTCCTGTCGGGTCCGGTTGAACTTGTCAAAGTAGCGGGCGAATACCCACGGTCTTGACTTGTTGCGGTGGCTGATCAGAGCCCACTTGTAGGTGAGCTGCCATAGGTACTGGTCCAGCGCGTGAAACGTCTGGCTGGATACCTGTGTCCGGTAGTAGGCGGCCCAGCCCCGAATGATGGGGTTGAGTCGCCTGATCACCGCCCGGGTGCTGTGTCCCCGGAGGGACCGTAGCTCGGTGCGGAGTCGTTGTCGGATTCGTCTCAGGGCCGTCGGGCTGGGCTTGATCAGCGGCCGGCCGCGGTATCGACGGACGTGGAATCCCAGGAAGTCAAAGCCTTCGTCGAGGGAGACGACACGCGTCTTGTACTCGTTGAGGACCAGTCCCCGGGGCGCCAGCCATGTCGCGAGCCGCGCCTTGACCTCGAGCGCCTGTTGCCTGGTGTGGCATAAGGCGACGAGATCGTCGGCGTATCTGATCAGCGTCGGGGATCCGACTGCGCTGCGCACGGCATCAGTGCCGCACTTGGCGTAGCGAACCCCGGCGGCCTGCTCTATCCCATGCAGCGCGACGTTGAGCAGCACAGGGCTGGTGACTGCTCCCACGCAAAAGGTAATTTGGCTCATCGGGGTCTTTTGGGGTGGGAATCGTGTGGCGGATTGTGACCGTGTCGTCGTCTCCGCCGACGATGACTTCGCGGACCACGAGCCGCAGGATCCGCTGCTGTTCGTCGAGGTTGAGCTGTTCGAGACCGTCGGTGAGGCGACCGAGGAAGCTCTCCAGGGTGTCGGCGAGCTTGAGGTAGGTCTCGGCGTCGTGCAGCTCGCTGTGGAGCGTGTCGAGTTGGGCTTGCAGTGCGGTCTGGCGCTTGCGCACCGCGGGCATCCGGGTGCGCAGCTCGTCGAGCGAGAGGAGCTGTTCTTGGTAGGCCTCGATCAGCCGGGCGATCGCACTCTCGGCGCGGGCGAGGTCGCGCTCGAGCGCTTCGCGGCGTCTGCTGGCGGGATGCTCGGCGCGCAGCGCTTGCAGGCGGCGGTCGATCTCGGCGCGCACGAGCGCGGGGTCCTCGAGCAGCCGGCGGACCTCTTCCCAGACGAGCCCGTCGAGTTCGTCGGCGCGGATCGGGCGGCTGTGGCAGACGCGTCCGCCGATGTGGCGGTAGTTGTCAGAGCCGATGCACCGGTAGTAGTAGATCCGCTTGTTGGTGGTGCGGGTCGTGGTTCGGTAGCAGCCGTAGCCGCACTCGCGGCAGACGAGGATGCCTTGCAGCAGTGTCGGCTTCTTGGTGTTGCGCTTGGCGAAGTGCGCATTGTGAGACAGGCGGGCTTGCGCGAGCTCGAACGTCTCGTCTGAGACGATCGCCGGGACCGCGATCAACGTCCAGTTCTCCGCCGGCTGGTCCTCGCGCGCGGGGCGACGGCCGTGGCGCTCGCCGCGCTGGCGGGTAGTCCGCGTGGGCTTGCCGTGCCGCTCCAGCGTCTTTGTCTTGCCGAACGCGGCCTGCCCGCGATAGGCACTGTTGTGCAGCATCCCCCAGATGCTGGAACGGTCCCACACTGCCTTGCCGGTCCGGGTCCTCACGCCACGGTCAGACAGCCATCGGGCGAGCTCGCCGATCGACACACCGTCGTTGATGTAACGCTCAAACACCTCGCGCACGACCTCGGCCTGCACCGAGTCGATCTCCCAGAAACCCTCGCTGTGATCGGATTTCTTGACATACCGATAGCCGTATGGTGCGCAGGAGAGCACCGCCTGATGGCCGGTGCGGGCGCGGTGCAGCTTCCCGCGGCGGGTGCGCTCGCGGATCTGCGCGCGCTCGTACTCAGCGATCATCCCTTGGAACTGGCGCAGCAGCTCGTGCTCGGGTGTCGCGTCCCGCTCGGGCTCCTTGGCGAAGCACACCTCCACCCCGACACGCTGGAACTCCTCCAGCAGCAATACCTGGTAGGCGTAACGTCGAGCGAGCCGATCGGGCGCATGGCACAGCAGCAGCTCGAACGCGCCCTCGGCGGCGCGGTCACGCAACCGCTCAAGCGCTGGTCGGGTGAGTGTCGCGCCCGAGAAGCCCTCGTCCTCGAACACCAGATCCTCGGGAACAGACAAGCCGCGCTGCGCGGCGAGCTCATGCAGCTCGACGGTCTGGCTCTGGATCGTCTCGTCCTGCCGCTGGCGCTCCGAGGACACCCGCGCGTAGATCGCCGCCACCCGGGCCGACGACGTGCTCGTCGTGATCGCGTCGCTCATCTTCCCTCCGCTCGTTATCGGTCACGCGAAGCCGGTCGGGCACCACGAGCGCGTACGCCTGCGCCAGCCGCGCGCCGGCGAGCCTGTCACCGACGAACTCGATCTCAACGCGTCTTGCCACCGTGTCGCTCGCGACCCTGACCGAGATACAGCTCCACCGCCTCGGCAACCGTCGCGCTCAGCGACTGCCCGCGCGACCGCGCACGTTGGCGCAGACCAGCGATCAACGACGGCGCCAACCTGACCGTGAAAACCCGCGTGCGCTCCGGCACGACCACACCCTCCGGCGTCGCCCGCGCAACATTGATGTACCTCCGCGCCTGACGCTCCGACAGCGCATGCTCGGCCTGCAACACCCGCACCGCATCCGCCGGCGCCAGCTCGACCAGCAACTCGACCGCGCGATTCACCCGAACCGCATACTGGTCCGCATACGCACGGCGGCTGGTCATCAGACACTTGAATACCACGCCTCACGGCCAACCCCTTCTCACAACCCGGCGAATCGACCGCTCAAACTCGAAGTTCGCGATTGCGTGGGAGCAGTCATCACCCCGCCCTGAGGAGTTCCCTGCTCAGTCGCGGAGAACCGACCGTTCTCGACCACGCCCGCCCTCAACCACTGCCTGATTATTCCCCGGGCGGGGAACAATCCGAGCGCGTCAAGGATGGGTTGATGGGCGATCTGGTCAAACGCCCCGGCCACGTCAGCGTCCAGCACCCACCGCCGCCCCGGGTTGGTGCCCTTGACGGTCTGATAGATCGCCTGGATCGCGTCATGGCAGCCACGACCGGGCCGAAATCCGTAGGACCTCGGCTCAAATCGTGCCTCCCACTCGGGTTCCAGTGCGGCCGCGACGCGGGCTTGGTGGGCCCGATCGAGGATCACAGGAATCCCGAGCGGGCGCCGCTTGCGGCCGCCTGCTTTGGGGATATACACCCGTCTGACCGGCCAGGCGGTAAACGTGTCGGTCCCGTGCTGAATCCTTGAGGCCAGCGCTAGCTTGGCCTCTGCAGTCAGCACGATCTCGCCGTCCACGCCCGCCGTCAGACGACCGGCGTTGCGCTCAGTCACCCGCCGCACGCTCACCAACGCGTTAGAGCGAGAGCCGAGCATCAACCTCTGCAACCGGCGGACCCTTGCGAGGTCCCCCGCCATCGATGCCATGAAGATCCGCTGACGCAAACGCCGTACGTTGTTCTCACAAGCACGCCAATCCACCGCGTGCCAGCCCGACACGTCCTCTGGTCCACTCACCACGGCCAAGGCCGCGGCGTCTAGTTTGTCCTCGGGTTCCGGGGTCATCGTCATCTTTGTCTTCACCGACCCACCTGACCACGTCAGCGCCCTTTTCGGGCCCGAGCGCCAGGCTCGATATCCGGCCAGTTATCCACGACGACCAGCTGGAGGGGCTGGTCCGCCTCTCGCGGTTTCCTGCTGCCTTTCGGCTGCCGGCATTCGCTTCTTGGTCATCCTGTTCCCGCCAGGGAGTTGAGCTCTCCTCACGGTCGGCCAACCGAACCCAACAGGTCCGGACCCCGACGGGGTTTCCACGTTTCGCACGCACGAGCAACGACCGGGGTGGGCGCCCCCTCTACCCCGAGGACAACGGTGCTCCCCCTGACCGGAGTCGCTCACCGGCCAGCGTCTGCCGCATCCCAGCGGCGTGTCCTTGCACCCCACCACAACATCCCATCCATGCGGGGCTCTGCTTCACGAGGCATCAACCAGGGGTTCACACAAGTTCGCCCGTCCAGTCTTCCCCTCGCCTGTGACCCCCGGATGGAACGGGCGTCCTTGGGCTTTACCCCGAGCTTCGCACCCCGCCCTTACGGGCGACACACGTCGAGGTGGGGACAGGCCATCGAGCACGAGCCTGAAGCACGCTCCACGTCATCGACCCAGCCTCCAATCTGCGTGTTTTACTCAATGCGTGCGACCTCGCGTCGCACGCGACGAACCAGAAGTCACACTAAGTCGCCCACGCGGACGTCACCGCGGAGGTATCGTCATGATGCAGTAGCCGTCGGCGAGTCGCATCCGGCAACGCCCGAAGTCTCTCCGAGGCGCCGCGCCGGCTCAGCGATCCCGAGTGTGCCACTGAAAGCGGCGTGGGTCGTTGCCCTCGCTGGCTAGGGTGTAATCGCCGACCATCTCGCCGTCTGAGGTGGCTATAACGACCTCCACGGCCAGGGGATTCAGGCGGCCGAGGCGCGAACCTTTGGTGATCTGGACGGTGATGTGCAGTCCCTCCTCGCCGCCGCGTGTGAATCGCTTGACCGTCGTACGCCGCTGGAAGGCGTCGCCGGAAGAGCCGGCGACGTCCTCCACTTGCGGGGCACGGTCGGCTCGGGCGTAAAGCTCGGCATACGGCTCTTGTCGCAACGCGTGCAGCTGCTCCGCGACCAGTAGATCGGCGTCGTCTTGGCCTTGTCGCGGACGCTTCGACCAGAAACCCTTCGGCTCGCTCATGGACCCTCTCCTCTGCGAGAAGCGGCAAACGCGGTTGAGATCTGTCTGCCCGCTCAACACCCAGGTTACGCGGCAACAACACCACGCCGCGCGGCAACGAGCGCCGCTCCGGGTCGCTCCGGCAGGCTATAGAGTCCAGCACTCGAAGTCGCCGCTCACAATCTCCGCGCTGCCGGTCCTGGCCTGGCGCGAGGCTTCTCGTTCGCGTCGGGGAGCGGCCGAAGCGGAAGTCGCAATCGCAGACCCGCTTCGGCGACGAAGCAGAGGCGCTCGGCCCTACGGTGACGGCGTGATATGCACAGGTGCGCGTTTTGCGGCACACGCTGCTGGAGCTGTAAGGTGCTTTTCGTGTCCGAGGTGCCGACTGGTCCTCCTAGGCCAATGCACGCGACCGATTGGTTCAGTCCTGGGCTGACGCAGTTTGTGACGGGTTCGTCCGGCCGGTACGCGTTTCGTCGCGGGGGCCGGGACGGCGGAACCCCGTTGATTTTGTGTCAGGGTTCCGCGGAACGATCGACGATTGGGATCCGGCTTTGCTTGCTGCGCTCGCGGTCGAGCGCGATGTGATCGTGTTTGACAGTCTCGGGGTGGGTCTTAGCTCTGGCGTCGTGCCGCCCAGCGTCGCGGGGATGTCTGATGCCGCACTTGAATTTCTCTCGCTGCTCGGGCTTCAGCGGGTCGACCTCCTTGGCTGGTCAATGGGCGGTTCGTCGCCCTGGATGTGGCTCTGGCCCGACCGGAGATGGTGCGGCGCGTGATCGTTGCTGCCTCGAAGCCGGGCCTCATTCCCGAAGCGCCGGCGCCGGACCCGGAGGTGGGCAAGGTCGCGGGCAAGCCGGTCAACGACGCCGAGGACCTTCTGTATTTGTTTTTTCCCGCGACGCCGGAGGGACGCGAGGCGGGGTTGACGTCCCTGGCCGAATCGCTCAGATCGATCATCCCAGCACCCTCGCCGCGCCGGGGGTGCAGGCCCAGAGCGAGGCGCTGGCGAGCTGGTCCTCGAGCACCGAAACCGCCTGGGACCGCTTGGACGAGCTGAGGATGCCGCTTCTTATCGCCGCGGGCGCGCACGATCGACTGATGGACGCCTGTCACTCCTACGCCATGGTCCGCCGCCTCTCCAACGCGGACCTCGTCCTATACGGAGATGCCGGGCATGCGTTCCTGTTCCAGCACGCCGACGCGTTCGGGCGACTGGTCTGCGAGTTTCTACGCTAGCCACGGCCTTTGAGTCGCGTCCAGCTCATGATCCACGTCACACGAGGAGGGCCCCATCAAGCTCATGATGATCGGGAGTTGGGATCCGTCTGATCCTCAGATTCCCCACTTGCTTTCCGCCGAGCAGGAACAAACCAGTCGCCTCCGAGAAGAGGGATTCGTCGAGCAATTGCTGCTGCGGGCCGACGGTGCATGCGGATACATGACGCTCAACGCCGAGTCGGAAGCGGCGGCACGCGACCGCCTCAGCATCCTCCCCTTCGTGCAACACGAGGTCATGCGCATCGAACTCGTCGAACTCACCGAATAAGCCGAAGCCGCCTCGCCGATGGGAGCGACCAGGCGAAGGTTCGTCCCTCACACGCCTTCAGGGGCCGATGACTGTCGCGGACGAAGCTGCCGCTTGGGGTGCACCACGTCGTAGACCGGAAGTCTTCCGGTCATAGCTGGAATGGCGACCGAGCGGCAGCGAGACGCCCGCTCGGTCTCCCGCCCGCGATCGGTGAACGTTGTATCTCCAGCCGAGGCCACCTCCGTCATGCTGCGCTGTTAAGCACGCGAGAAACCGCGAGCAGGTTGGTGGGTCAGTGGTAGCGGTCGAAGTCGGCCGGCCACGGCAGCGGGAAGAGACGCCGATAGGGCCAGGCATCCGCGATCACCGTCGCGAACGACGGCCGCTGCGCGAACGCACTGTAATAGCGCGTCAGACGCGGGAAGGTGTCCGCGTCCCATGGTGGACCGCCAACCCATAGAACAGTCCCGGCGCCGCGGCGCAATCGGCGATCGTCAACGTGTCCCCCGCGAGGAACTCGTGCTCGGCAAGCTGAGCTTCGAGCATCCGGTACGCCATTTCGAGCTGGTCCCTCGCCCGCCGCACCGCGCGCTCGTCGAAGCGCTCCTCGAGTGTGTCGGAGACGATCGCCTGGACGGCGTCGGATATGTACTCGTCGCAGATGCGGTCCCACAAACGGGACTCGAGCGAGGGCACCAGTCGATCACCGGCGACGTGCTCGATAATGATCGAGGTCTCACCGATCACCCGATTGCCGTCGCGCAGCACAGGGATCGATGCCGGCGGCCACAACTGCGCCAGGTCAGCGCGCTCAAAGTCGCGCTGCTCCTCGAGGACCTCATAGTCGACGCCGAGCTCGTTGAGGGCGATCAGGACTTTCTGGCAGTACAGCGCGAAGGGGTGCTCGTAGAGCGTGAGCATCTCATCTCCTCGATCGGTCGTGTCGGTCTATCAACATCACAGACCGGGACGCGCCCGCAGACTCATCGCTCCCGCTGCTGGTCTCGTCGGGCCATGACACATCGAATCACGCGAAGCGATAGCAGACACCGACGCCGAGAGGTGCTGCAAGCCAGTCCAATTCGGGCTTTCAGCTAATTGGCTCGAGTTGAGTGGCTGCGCGCCCATATTGGCGCTGCTTTACGCCGCCAGCTGTCGGACGAGGTCCTAGAGCTTCTCGCCGCGGCCCAGACCAGTCTCATCACGGATGGTCGCGGAATTGGACGGGCGACAAACCCAAAGTAGGACCTACTTTCAGGCAGAGCGGCGATCGAGTCGCCGTCCTCGAGGAGGATCGTCATCGTCCTGTGGTCGTGATGCCGGTGAGGTGCGTTTGGATTAGCTCCGCATTGCCTTTGGTGTCGACGAGCCACGGGCCGTGTCCGCCGGGGACCTCGTGGAGTGTTGCCCTCGGGATCTGGCTGATCGACGGCCGGGCGTGTTGGGCCGAGAGGTAGGGGGCGTTGGTGCCCCAGATGAATGTCGTCGGTATCGTGATTGAGGCGAGTTCTGGGATGGTGAGGACGCTTTCGGTCCGCGGCCGGCGGAAATGGTCGATCGCGTGCATCAGCGAGGTGACGGTTCTCGCGTTCCCGGGCCGGCGGGCGGATAGGCGTAGCGCGTCGATGAGTGACTCCGGTGCGGCGGCGACCTCGGCGGCGCCGAGGCCTTGGGCTAGTAGGCGTCGGTACACGGGGCGGGGACTCGGCGAGCGCAAAATGGCCACCCCGAGGCCCGGCACCGTCAACAGCGACAGTGGCACACGGACGCGAACGCCCGGGAGCGCGACTGCCGGTTCTCCGATCGCGACCAGCCTGGAGATTCGCTGGGCGCCGGCGGCCGCATGCCATAGCGCGAGCATTCCTCACAGCGAGTGGGCGACGACCGGCGCTTCGTCGAGCTCGAGGGCGTCGAAGATGTCATCGATCAGCTCGCGCGCGTGTTGACGGACATGACCACGCCGATATTCGTGCGGGCCAGACAGCCCGTGACCCGGCAGGTCCACGGCGAGCAGTCGGTGGCCGGGGGGCGCGTTGAATAGGGGCGCCCACGCGGCGGTGCTGAGGGACACGCCGTGGAGCAGGACCAGCGGCGGGCCGCCGCCGTGCGTCAGCAAGCGGACGCGAACGCCGGTTGTGGCGAGATCGAGAAAGGACTCATCAACGTCCGCACCGACGGTCTGGAAGAGGTCGGCTTCGGCCTTCTGGATGCGTTGCTCGAGGGTCATGATCGGATGCGCTTCTCCTTCACTTGACCTTGGTGTGTCGAGTGCTCGTTGTGATCGCCGCGATGCTGGCCAGCCAACTCCGCACGGCGCGCTCGTCCTGGCGAGTGAGACCGGCGAGCGCGGTTCGTTCGACCTCGCGTACTCGTTCTGTGGCGGCCTTTAGGGCCTCGCGGCCCCGTACGGTTGGGCGGACTAGGACGACCCTCTGGTTCTTTCGTCGGCGCTCGAGCAGGCCGGCGGTCTCGAGCGCCAGAACGGCGGCGTGCATCGTCTGTCTCGTGACCTGGGTGATGCGCGCGAGCTCGGAACTCGAGAGCTCGGGCCTGGTCTCGAACACACTCAGGACGACGTACTCCTGCGCCGATAGCCCAGAGTCCTCTAGCGCAGCCTCGAGCGCCGCGCGGAACCGTTGGTGGGCGAGTCGGAAGAGGTAGCCCAGGTTCGCTGCCGGTTCGGGAGGACTTGTCAGATGGTCTGACACGTGCTAGAACTCTAGCAACATGTCAGTACCTCTGACAACGTCGGCAAGGACGCCATGCCGCGGTGTTTCCTTGGGGCGACGAGCTCGAGCCCGCGGGGCAGCATCGGATGAATGTCTGGCAGGGACGGTTTCCGAGCGAGAACACTCTCGGTGACGGCTACTTCGGCACGTGTCCGGTGGACGCCTTCCCACCGAACGGGTATGGCTTGTACAACGTGACCGGCAACGTCAGGGAATGGACAAGCGACTGGTTCCATCCCGCATTCCGAGACTGGGATTGCCGCACCGACCCGGCGGGGCCACCCACCGGGGCGCGGAAGGTCCAGAAGGGCGGCTCGCACTTGTGTCACGCGTCGTATTGCCGGCGCTACCGCGTAGCCGCCCGCCAAGGCAACGAACCAGACTCCTCCGCCGGCAACCTCGGCTTCCGCTGCGCCGCCGACCCGCCTGGTGACGTGGCGAACTCAGTCTGATGTCGTCGATGGCATTGGGCCTGCGACGTGGGCGAGCGCGTCTGCTTCGCTGACGAGGTGTGCTCGGCGGCCGATGACGACGGCCAGCTCGGACAGTCGTTATGCGTCGCCGGGTCGCTCCAACCCCTCGCTCGAACGCGACAGCTTGGGTCGAAGCACGCCGCCGATATGCGGAAGAGGCTAAGCGGTAACGCTGGGTTGAAACGGCATGGCCCGTTCGCCGAGCGAAGGAGCGTGCCGTGCCCGCTGTCGAGACTAGGGTCGAGCAGCGCCGACGCGCGCTCGGACGTTGATCCAGACCCTGAACAACCCCGGCGGCTGAAGTGTACGGATGCCGCGCGACGTAACGCGCACGCTGGCCGCCTGTCGGGCTGCGGCATTGTTATGCCGCAGTCTTTGATCCAAGCGCCTTTGCCTTGATCGCGTCAAACTCGGCCTGCGTGATATCGCCGGCGTCGAGCAGCTTCTTGGCCGTCTCGATCTCGCTGGCCGGACCGCCGGTGCCGGCGGTCTGGCGTATGTACTCGTCGACCCGCGTCTGCGAGGCTTCGGCTTCTTTGCCGCTTCGCTCGGCCATCCCGTCGTGGTTAAAGATCAAATAGGCCAGGACGCCGATAAACGGCACGACGATCACGAATATCACCCAGGCGGCCTTGGCCCAGCCCGAGACGTCGCGCCGGCGGAAGACGTCGACAAGCACAGTGATGGCGATCCAGATGTAGATGACCCAGGCGAAGAAGATCAGGATCGTCCAGAAAAGGTTTAGGAATGGGTATTTAGATGTTGCCAAGACCGTCATGTTTGCCTCCTAGTGCCATCCCGGCCGATGGTCGCGGGATGCATGTATCCGCACGTGTGTAGCAGTTGATTGGGGATTGTGAGTCTTCGCCGCTCCAGCGTTTGCTCATCACCCAGACCGGGTGATCTCAGGCGTCGGTGGTCAGCTGCGTATAGGAGCCGACGCGCGTTGCGCTCAAGGCGGCGCTAAGCGTCGGCCGAGACCTGCTTCGATCGCGCGCCGGGCATCTCGACGGTGGCGGAGCTGTCCCCCTCGGCGCGGCAGGGGAGTTGCCTACGTCGCCGAGCGGCCCTGCGTTGCGCTCAACGCAGGGCCGCGCTAGTGGCGAGAGACCTGCTCCTCGTCACGAGCGGGAACCGCAGGATCGTTAGGTGCCATCGGGCCAGCTGCAAGCACCAGCGGTAAAGCAGTAGTCCGTCGTCGCTCGCCGGCGCCGACCGTGGGACTTGCGGAATCGCCCACATGCATGACCGCGAGGCCGGCCAGCCGCGCGTCTGCTCGTCCATGGATGCAGCAGCCGCGCCGGCGTGACCGATTCAGGCGTCGAGCAGCAGCGCCTGCCGGCCCACGCCGTCGTGCCGAGGGCAGACGCCGCCGCTGAAACGTCCGGCCTGACCGGTCGTGTGCGGCAGCACCCACGAGTGGCCTCGGTTCGGGCCACGGCGTGACTGCCCCTTTGCACACCAACCAGCACTCCGGCCGGGCCCGGGACGAGTGCTTCTGGCGCCAAGCGATCGTTCGAGCCGGCGCGCGCTGACGAGTGCGTTCGTGGCATTGCGATAGCGCGGCTACCGGAGGCCGCGTGGACTACCAACTCGGGAAGCGATCGTCGGCCTCCAGCCCCGCTTTTGTGGAAGCGATCGTCGGCTCCGAGACCTGTCCGGGGCTGAAAGCAGCAGCCGAGGTCGTTCGAGGCGTGCTGCCGCATTCGCCTGTAGGAGCTACCGCGATCGCGTGGCCGCTTCACGTGAGGACGCGGCGGTGGAGGCAACGACCAGTTTGACCTATGGGCAATCGTCGGCTAGGTGCGCGTTCCCCGCGGGTATTAAGGCTGGCACGTTCGCGAGGGATTCCCGGGAATCGCGGGAGAAGGTAGAGAGACGCCGGTGACGCGGTTAGCGCACTTCTGCCCAGAGTGTCTGTGGGCCGCGGAACGAAATGTTGGGGTGAAAGGTCAGGGTCTGGTTGGGGATGAGGCGGAGGGTGGGGAAGCGGTTGGTGAGTACCTCGAGCGCTAGTCGCCCTTCCAGCTTGCCGAGCGCCGAGCCGATGCAGAAATGAATGCCCTTGCCGAATGCGAGGTGCCGCTTGGCGTTCTGGCGGTGTAGGTCGAACATGTCCGGATTGGGAAACACGCTCGGATCGCGCCCGGCAGCGGCAAGCCACAGGAACAGCTTCGAGTTCTCCGGGATGTCGATGCCGGCGATTGTGACCGCGCGCCGTGTGAGGCGCCGCCAGACGGGCACCGGAGGGTCGTAGCGCAGCGTCTCCTCGATCGCGTTGGGAATCAGTGCCGGTTCCGCGACAACGGCGTCCCACCGCGCGGGGTCCTCCAGCAGCCGTCGGAGGATGTTGCCAATCAGGTAATTGCTGGTCTCATTGCCGGCGAAGCTGAGCAAGAACAGAATCGACGCGATCTCCTCGTGGCTCAGCGGTTGGGTATCCTCGTCGTGGGTGGCGAGCAATGCGCTGGTGAGGTCATCGTCACGCTCGCGGTTCTTTGCCGCCACTAGCTCCCGCAGGTAGCGCCGGTAGGCGGCCATGTTCTGTGCGTGCTCGATCTGCTCTTCAGCCGCCGGGCGGCCCCAAGCCAGCGTCGCGCGATATCCGCACCACCGCTTCAGTTGGGCGTAGTCGTCCTCGGGCACACCCATAAAAGTGAACACGCACACGGCGGGCAACGGGTACGTCAGCGCCGAGACCAGATCAAACGGCGCTCGCGGGTCGATCGCGTCTAGCAGCTCGTCGAGAACGAGACGAATTCGCGGCTCCATCTCAGCGGTACGCCAAGCGGTGAACGCCCGCGCAGTCGGCCGCCGAAGCCGCGTATGAGCCGGGGGGTCGAGGCTTACCATCGACGGCTGCGGCCTATGGCCGCCATCGAGCAGGATCTGCAGCGCCTCCGCATCGAGCTCCACCAGCGGCAGCTGCGCCGCGGCGGCAGAATGGTTCTCATGGTCAGTGAGGATCGACTCGATGTCGCGATAGCGCGTCACCACGTAGTAGCCGAGCGCCGGCGCGTAGAACACCGGCCGCTCCACCAGGCGCAGTGACGCCATAACCGCAAACGGATCAGCAAGGAACTTCGGCGAGAGCGGATCAAACCCTGGCTCGACCGGACACTCCCTCAGCACCACCGAAGCCATCACGCCCAAACCCTACCCCTCACAGCAACCGGCGAGGAGCGCCCAACGGCAATGCGGGTCTCTCGATAAGAAGAACCGAAAGCCCTCCTTCCAGCCAAACCGAATCCGCGCGTCGGCCGCGACCGTGCTGGACGCCGATCCGCACGACCCGTGCGTCGTCGAAGCGCACTTCCACGCAACCCCAGGGAGCTCATCGCTTGTGCGGCGATGCACCTTGCCGCCCGTCGGGGTCCGGTCGCGGTCGGGGCTTGGCGAACTCCGGCTATGACCGTGATCGAGGTCCGCTTGTGACCGCGGTCACGTCGGTAGAAGTGGGGTGTGACGGGCGCCTGGTAGGTCGACGACCGCGAGGGTCGGCCACCGCGGTGCCGAACTCGTCGGCTGTTCCGCAGTCGACGTGAAGGAGAACACCACGATGGCCGATGGTCAGAGCATGACGGTTGCCGATGTCGTCGCGCAGGTACGCGACGGGCGGCTTGAGGATTTCGTCAGGGAGGCGGTGGCGCTCGTCGCTCGCGAGCTGATGGAAGCGGAGGTGTCGGCTGAGGTCGGTGCCGCGTTGGGTGAGGTCGCGCCTGAGCAGCGGGTGACGCATCGCAATGGGTATCGCCCGCGGGCGTGGGAGACCAGGGTCGGTGAGATCGAGCTGTTGATCCCGAAGAAGCGCTCGGAGGCGTCGTACTTCCCGAGCTTTCTGGAGCCGCGCCGGCGCTCGGAGCGGGCGATCGTGGCGGTCGTGCTGGAGGCTTATGTGAATGGCGTGAGTACGCGGAAGGTCGATCGGCTGGTGGAGCAGCTGGGGATCGATGGGATGACCAAGGATCGCGTCAGCGCGTTGTGCGGGGCGCTTGATGAGCAGGTCGAGCTGTTTAGGGAGCGGCCGCTTGAGGGCGCCTACCCGTACCTGTGGCTCGACGCGAAGCAGGTCAAGGTGCGCGACCACGGCCGCGTGGTCTCCAAAGCCGCAGTGGTTGCCTATGCGGTGCACGAGTCTGGGGTGCGGGAGGTGATCGGCCTGGATGTCGGCGAGGTCGAGTCCGGCGCGTTCTGGGTTGAGTTCCTGCGCTCGCTCAAGAAGCGCGGGCTGGACGGGGTGCGCCTGGCGATCTCCGATCAGCACGAGGGACTGAAGGCTGCGATCGCTCGCGTCCTCGGCTGCCCATGGCAGCGCTGCACGGTGCACTTCACTCGCGACATGGTCATGCACTGCCGCCGCGACCAGCGCGGGCTGGTCGCCGCCGCGCTGCGGGAGATCTTCAACGCCGAGGGCTACGAGCAGGCCAAGGAACGCGTCGGTCACGTGCTGGAGCGCCTTGAGTCCGTCGCGTCGAAGGTATGCCAGCTGCTCGAGGCCGCCGAGGAGGACCTGATCGCGTTCTACAGCTTCCCGCCCGAGCACTGGACCAAGCTGCGCAGCACGAACCCGCTGGAGCGGGTCAACAAGGAAATCGGCCGACGCACCGACGTCGTCGGGATCTTCCCCAACGACACCGCTGTGATCCGGCTCGTCGGTGCGCTGCTCGCAGAGCAGAATGACGAGTGGCTGGTCCAGCGCCGCTACCTATCGGTCGAGTCGATGGCGCTGATCCTCGCCGAACCCGACACGCCTGACGAGCAGCCCCAGGGCGAGCAGGAGGTGCCCAGTCTCACCACCGCCTGAACCGGCCGACGGCACCCCGATTCGCAACCTCAGCGTTGCATATCGGCGCCTCCTGAGACGTTCTGAGGCCCTCCGGCCGACGACCACGACCGAGACGACCCCCTCCACAGAGGCGCGCACGTGCGTGTCAGCGCTCACCCTCGCCCTCAGGGCTCGGCACAGCCTCGCCCTTCGGGACTCGGGCTCACGCCCACACGCACGTCTTCCCTCCACCAACCAGTCAAAGAGGAGGTGACCACCCTCAACCAGGTCTGAGGCGCCCCTTCGCCGACGAGCTCAACCCGTTACACCACGGAATCCGACTTGACTGTGACCGCCGTAGGTCGAACCGCGCAGACAGCGGATCCGGGACCCGGCGGGAGACTGCAAGACGAGCCCGGCGTTGAGCGGCGCGGCATCGATTACATCCGATAGACGACCGCCGCGGCCGCCCGCGGGACCTGTTTTGGATGTGGGCGGGCGCGCTGTCGGTGTTCAACTGGATCACCCAGGTGGCTATGAGACGGAAGGGCTGGCCTCGTCGTCCTGGCGGTCTCGCGCTCGCCGCGAAGGCTGGCCTGCACGCATCCCTGGGACGGAAGGTGTCGCTGATCATGAGCGCCGCCGCGGTGCAGCTGGTCCTGCCGCTGCTTGGCCACGGCACGATTTTGCGGGTCCAACGGCTGCTCGTGGGGCCGTTTGTGGTGCTGTTCATGGTGCTCGCCGTGCTGACATTGCCCAAGGTCCATCTGGCCGCCGGCGCGGGAGCCAAGTGGGAGACGATGACGGTGGCCCTGGCCCTGATGCTGTCCTCCGGCGGTTACGGATGGCCCATAAACGCCAGCTACTTCTCGCGCTACTTGCATCCGCAGACCAGCCGCCGGACGATCGTCGGCGCGGTCGCCCTCGGCGGCTACATCGCCTCCACGCTGCTGAGCTTGCTCGGCGCCGCCGTGGCCACCACGGTCAGGTCGGCCAGCGACCCTATCTCCGGGCTGCCCACGCCTTCTCGGGCTGGTTTCTCATTCCCTACCTGGTCTTCGTGATCCTGCAGTTGTTTGCCTTCAACAGCATCGGTCTGTACTCGTCGGGGCTCACCCTTCATTCCATCGTGGCCAAGCATCTCAGGCGCGGCCGCTACGACTCGCGCTCGCTGCTCTCGGGACGGGCGGGCATCTACTGGCGCCATGGCGGCGTACATCTGCCAGGGATCGCCTCGCAGGTGATCGGAATGGCCGCCGCCGCGGCCTGGCTGCACACCGCGGTGTGGAAGGGATCGCTGTCGTCGCTCTCAGATGGCGCAGACTTCAGCGTCTGCATGGGCGCGATCGCGGGCGGCACCCTGTACTGGCTCCTCGCCCGCCGCAGCGTGGTCCGAGAGCGGGGCGAGCCGGCCCCGTCGGCACCGTAGCCACGGGAGCATCGCGCTGGATTACGCGCGGCGTTATCGGCACTGCGAAAGGGCCGCTGTCGTGGGGCCAACCGGGGCCCCCGCGAGACAGGGGGCGCTGTCGTCGGACCGGAGCGAGCGCGGGCGGCGGGTCCACGGCCTCGCGACGGTGGCAGGGGGTCGTCGGGTCCGAGGACGACCCAACGCGGTACCTGCATAACGCGAGTGAACGCTGCGGACGGTGTTCCTCGAGCGCCGCGACTTACACTGCCTCGGTGTCTGACTCCGTGGCCAGAAGCATGCGCGCTGCCCGCGAGGCGTTTGTCGGCTGGGGCGCGACCACGCCGGCGCAGCGGCGGCCGCATCTGCGCGCTTTGCGCGGGGCGCTGGTGGCGCAGGCGGACCAGATCGTCGCCAGTGTCCGCGCCGAGACGGGCAGACACCCGGTCGATGTCGTGCAGGCCGAGGTGTTGCATGCCGCGGCGCACGTGGGCTGGCTCGCCCGCCACCTCGAGCGGGCGCTGGCGTCCCGCCACGCCGCCGCTTGGCCGCTGGTGACTAAGAGTGCCGCGGTGTGCTATCGGCCCCGTGGGGTTGCTGCTGTCCTTTCACCGTGCAACTACCCGTTCCTGCTCGCGCTGCTGCCCACGGCCACCGCGCTGGCGGCGGGCTGCACGGTGGTGCTCAAGCCGTCAGAGCTCGCGTCCGCGTCGGGAGCGCTCGTCGCCGAGCTGATCGCCGCCGCCGGCTTTCCGCCAGGCGTGGTGCAGGTGGTGCAGGGCGGGGGTGACGTGGGCGAGCGGCTGGTCTTGGGCGACGTGGACGTCGTCGCGGTGACCGGGTCGATGGCCACCGGGCGCAGGGTCGCCGAGCTTGCGGCGAGGCGCTTGGTGCCGGTCATCGCCGAGCTCGGTGGAAAGGATCCCATGATCGTGCTCGAGGACGCCGACCTGCGCCGCGCGGCGCGCGCCGCGGTGTGGGGAGCGTGCTTTAACGCGGGGCAGTCGTGTGTCGCTATCGAGCGGCTCTATGTCGTGGAGGCGGTGCACGACGCTCTGCTGTTGGCATTGGACCGGGCCTTCGACGCGGTTTGCGCCGGCGGCGGGGGTTCGCGCGACGTCGGCCCGTTGGTTGTGCCAGAGCACGCGGCGAAGCTTGAAGCTCAGGTGGCTGACGCGGTCGCCGGTGGCGCGCGGGTCCGCCGCGGCGGGCGGCGCGCGCGTTACGACGGGCGCGACTACTTCGAGCCGACACTGCTCACCGACGTGCGCCAGGACGCGGCGGTCATGCAGGAGGAGACCTTGGGGCCCATCCTGCCCGTCATGTCGGTGCCAGGCGCGGAGTGCGCGGTCCGGGCGGCCAACGACTCCGTCTTTGGCCTCCAGGCTTCGGTGTGGACCGGCGACCGGGCACGGGGGCGGGCGCTGGCGCGGCGCCTGCGCGTGGGGGCGGTGGCGGTCAACGACTGCCTGGTCAACTACGCGGCGCCTGGGCTGCCGTTCGGGGGTGTCGGTGGCTCGGGCCACGGTCGTCAGGGCGGCGTGGAGGGCCTACGCGCGTACTGCTTCACTCAGTCGCTGACCGACGCATGGCTGCGCCCACCGCGCGAGCTGCAGTGGTTTCCCCGGCTAGGCGGGCCGGTGGCCTGGCGTACGGCGGCGCGCCTGCTCCACGGCGGCGTTTGGTCGCTCAGCCGACCTCGCCGCGGACGCGCCGCTCGGCCGCGCTGATCGGGTTGTCGCCGTCGAGCAGGGTGTCGAGCAGCGCGAGCGTGGGGTATCCCTGTGCCTCCTCGGCCTGGAGCCGCCGGGCGAACGCCCCGGAGCCGATCTGTTCGAGCACCGCGCGGAAGTGGCGCTCCATGCCCTCGAGGTCGATCGTCTCCATGCCCCACAGCCCCCCGTACGCGGCCACGAGACCGTGCGAGCGCACCGACTCCAGAAAGCCGACGCGCGCCATGGTTCGGATGACCCTTTCCATCTCGCCCGACATGTACAGCTCGCAGACCAGTGCCTCCGGCGGCAAGCCGGCCTCGGTCCCGAGGGCGAAGGCGATCTGAAACGCCGCCCCGAGGTAGGGGCCGACGCCCTGCTCGACGAGCAGGTCGAGCGTCGCCTCCTGCCGGGCGCTCAGGCGCATGGCGCCGCGCCGCAGCGAGCCGGCGGCCAGCGCGAGGGCGAGGAGCCGATCGTCCGCCTGCCCGCTCGCGTCCTGCTCCACCGAGACGTAGCTGAGGAAGCCGGTCCCCTCGAGGTAGCAGGCGCGGACGTCATCGCCGAGCATCCTCGGCGCTAGCAGCAGCACATCGGCCCGCGCGGGCGCCTCCACGAGGCCGTAGGCCAGTGGGTACCCGGAGGCAAAGCACACAGATGCGCCCGCACCGAGCCGCGGTGCCACTGATTCGGCAAACACCCGGGGGATCACCTCGTCGGGCAAAAGCACGTAGACGAGCGCGGAGTCAGCGACAGCAGCGGCGAGGTCTCGGACCGGGAAGTGCTCTGAGGCCGCCCGCGTGCGGTATTCGTCCGCAATGTTGCCGACGAGCACCTCGACCCCGCTGTCGCGCAGGTTGAGCGCCATCGAGCGACCAAGGTGACCGTAGCCGAGCACGGCCACGGTCGCCCGGCGGAGCGGATCCAGGCTCGCGTCGGATTCGTGGATGAACAGCGCGCCGCCTACCCGCGGCGCAGCCATCCCAATAGTCCGGCGCGGGTGGCCGGTTGCTCGAGCATGTCCTGCTTCAGGTGAGAGTAAATCAGGGGGCCAACGGTGATCGGGACGACGACCTGCAGCCATGCCGCCTTGCGCTCCCAGCTCTCGGCCTCGACGATCTCCTCGGTGCCGTCGGGGTCGTGGTAGAGCTCCATCGCCTTGGCGCGAAGCGCCTTAGAGCCGACCGTCGCGCCGAGGGCAAGCGCCATCAGCGCGGCTCGGAGCTTGCTGTCCACGCCACCGGTCACCCATTTCGGAACTCCGTAGCGGCCGAACTGCGCGGGGCCAAAGCGCACAAACTCGGTTCCGCCGATATAGGCCGTGATGGCTAGCGCGTGCATCGCCGTGGAGGCCTTCATGCCCTTTTCGAGTACGCGAACGCGCTCGGCAGGACTCTTCACCGAGCGGCTAGCCGGTAACAAGCCGAAGTGGATCATGAGCGAGGTTCCCCACCAAGCGGCCAGCCCCATGTCGCGAATGGCCCGGTAGGTTACGCGTGAGGACGGCATGAGATTTGACATATATCCTCCAGGTTCGTCCGATACGGGTAACAACAATACGGCGCTACGAGGCGGGAACGTCCCGGCGCGTAGGTTTCATATCCCGGCGCTTCCGTTCTGAAACCCAGATCCGGAAGGCGTGTGGGCGGGCGTGAACGGGAAAATGTCTCAAGATGGAAAAGCTTCGCCGCATATACGAGGACGTGCTGGGAACGGACGACGTCGGGGAGCACGAGAGCTTCTTCGCGCTCGGCGGCTCGTCGTTGCTGGTAGTCATACTCCTCGAACGGGTGGGGGAGGAGCTCGGCGCCAGCGTTAGCCTGCAGACGTTCTTCGACGCGCCGACACTCGGTGGGCTCAGGGAGGCGGTGAAGGCCGCGCGCGGGTGCGATCTGGTGGCGCTCGTCGAGCGGGCGGCCGCCGCGGGGCCAGCGGAGCGCGCGGCGATCGCCGCGCCCGACGGCGTGCTGTCCTACTCGGAGCTCATGGCGTTTGTGGGCGCGGCCGCAACCTCGCCCACCAGCGCGAGCGCGGCCGCGCTGCGGGTGCCGAGCACTCTGGCGGGTGCCCGTGAGCTGCTCGGAGCGCTCGCTGCCCGGCGCCCCGTAGTGGTGCTGCCCGCGAGCGTCCCTCCCGCGGAGGAAGAGCAGGCGCTGCGGGCGTTCGCCGCCGAGGCGCAGGAGGGTGTGTACGCGTTCTTGACCTCGGGCTCCACCGGGCGCCCGAAGGTCGTACTGGCGGCGTTTGACCGGCTGTACCGGCACCAGCTCACACAGGCCGAGGTGCTCGCCATGGGACCCCAGGACAGCGTGCTCCTCACGGCACCGCTGGCCTACAGCTACGGCGTGAGGGCCGGGCTGCTGGTCGGGCTGTTGGCGGGAGCGACCGTGGTGCTCCCGCCAGCGCCGCTGGACCCCCGGTCGCTGCGCGACTGCCTGGAGCGCCACCGCGTGACCTTGACGCTTGGCGTGGGCTTCGCCTACCGCCTGCTGCTGGCCTGCGGGGGCCCGCTGCCCGCGCTGCGCACCGCGCTCTTCGGCGGCGAGGCTTTGCCCGATGACCTCGCCGTAAACTGGCGGCAGCGGACCGGCGTCTCGCTGATGGAAGGGTTCGGGTGCACGGAGACCGATACGGTGGCGTGGAACGTCGACCTTGTCCCCGGCTCGGTGGGTCGGCCGCTCCCCGGCGCCCAGGTGCGCGTCTGCGGCGAGGATGGCGCGCCCGCGCGCTACGGGGTCGGCGAGCTGCTCGTCCGCACGCCGGACTTGGCGTGCGGCTACGCTGGCGAGCCGGAGGTGACCTATGAATGCTTCGCCGACGGCTGGTATCGCACCGGGGATCTTGCTGAGCTGCGCCGGGACGGCCACATCCGGTTGGGCGGGCGGCTGGACGACCGGCTCAACGTCGCCGGCCTTAAGGTCGACCCGCGCGAGGTCGAGGCCGCCTGCCGCGAGGCGGTCGGACTGCGCGACTGCGCGGTGGTGGGTGTACCTGGCGCCGCTGGCATTGTCGAGGTCTGCGCCTACGTCGTCGCAGACCGCCCGGTGCGGCGGGCGGACCTCGTCCGCGCCCTGGCCGACCGCTTGAGCCCACACAAGATCCCCACTCGGGTCGTGCAACTCGACGCGCTGCCTCGGACGGCTGCGGGCAAGCTACGCGCGGCCGATCTGCGTCGGTGATTTGGCCCGACGCGTCTGGGCCGCTGGGGGACGCCTCTCTCGCGGCGCGGCTTGCCGCTGCGCGCCTCGAAGACGTGCCCCCCGAGGCGCTGGCCGCCGGGCTGCGGCTGCCGCTGCACGACTACCTGGGGCTGCAGCTCATCGGTCTGCGGCCGGTCGTGGTAGAGCTGGCGCTCTCTGAGCGGACACGCAGCCTCGCCGGCTCGCTGCACGGCGGCGCAGGTGCGACGCTGATCGACGTAGCCAGCAATATCGCCGTAGCGACGAGCGGCGCCGTGGACGTCACGCGCTGCACGCTGCTCACCGGACGACTCGAGATCAACTACCGCGCGACCCCTGAGGGCGACCGGGTGAGCGCGCGTGCGGACGTGATCGAGTTCGCACGGCGCCGCGCGCGGGTGGAGTGCGTGGTCAGCGACACGGCGCAGCGCCGGATCGCCACCGCGGTCGTGACCACGCTGCTGCTGCCAGGAGGTGGCTTCGCGGAGGCGGTGTGCTGACCGCCCCGGGCGCCGCGCGCGGGGATGTGCCGCCACTGTCGTGGGCGCAGCAGTTCTTGGCGCTCGCGGAGCGGATGTGTCCCGGCAGCGTGCTCGACCCTCGCTGCGTCGTGCACCGTTCGTTTCAGTTCGCAGGGGAGCCAGACCTGGCGCTGCTCGACGCGGTGCTCGGCGAGGTCGTCGCCCGCCACGACGCGGCCCGGACGCTGCCGCGCCGGACGGGAGACGTGATTGAACTCGTTCCCGCGCCGGTCCGACGCGTGACTGTGGAGAGGCGCGAACTGCCCACCGGGGCCGGCGAAGCGGAGGTGCGACGTGCCATCGACGCGACCGCGTATGCGCCGTTCGACCTCGAGGCCGGGCCGCTTCTACGGGGATCCTGGCTTCGTCGCGGCGCCGGGGGCATCCTCGTGCTGGCTCTCCACCACTGGGCCGGCGACGCTGGGGCGCTCGATGCGCTGCAGGACGAGGTCGCCGCGCTCTACACTGCGCGACGCACCGGCCGGCCCATGCCTCCGGAGCCGCTGCGCTACGTCGACATGGCGCGTGTGGAGCGCGCGGCGCCTGCCGCCTTCGACGAGGAGCAGACGCTCGCGTGGTGGCGCGCGCAGCTCACCGGGGCCCGCCGGGCGAGCCTGCCGACGGGTGCGCAGGCGTCCGGTCCCGCGACCGGCGAACCTCGCGCGGGGCCGCCCGCGCGCGTCGCGGGCGGTGGCACCGCGCTCGTGTCGGCGCCGCTGGGCGTCGCGGCCGATGCCGCGCTCGTGCGACTGGCGGTCGAGCACCGCGCCTCCCCCTACATGGTGCTGCTGGCAGCGCTGAGCGCAGTCCTCGATGACGGGCGCGGCGGCGCCGAGGCGGATCTCACAGTGTTCGCCGTCGATGGCGCCCGCGCCGGCGCGGCGCGAAAGGTCTTGGGATTCCTCGCCCAGCCCATGGCGCTGCGGTTCTGGGTTGACCGGCAGGCGCCGTTCGGCAGCGCCGTGCGCGCCACCCGTGCGGCAGTACTGGACGCACTTGAGCATCGCGAGATCCCGTTTGCGCGCCTGCTGCAGGTCGCTCCGCGCCTCGCCGTCGGGCTGTTGCGGGGACGGCGGCCCGCGACGGTCGCGCAGTACTTCGCCTTGCGCCCGCTCGACCTCGACGGCCTGCACGGCGTGCCGCTGTTCACCTTCGCCGCCGCCCCCATGGGCGGGCCCCAGCCCTCGCCCCTGCCCATCGCGCTCGACGTCACCTTCGAGCGCTGCGGTGACGCCCACACCGGCGCGGCGTTCTACGACCCCGCCCATTGGAGCGCAGGCGAGGTCACCGAGGCGCTGGCCACGGTGCAGTGCGTGCTGGTCGGCGCGGCCGCCGATCCGTGGCGGCCGCTCGGCGAGCTAAGCCGGGAGGCGCAGTGAGCGCAAAGCCGGCGGCGTCCAGGGACTGGTTTTCGCTGGCGCTGGGAGTGGACGGCGACCGCGCGGCCGAGCTGCAGCGCCGGCGTACCGAGACGCCGGTGCAGCGTCTGGCGGCGTTCGGCCCCGGCGGCCCCGACGCGTGGGTCGTTTACCGCCATCACGATGCCTCCGCCGTCCTCGCCGACGAGCGCCGGTTCTCATTGAGCATCGTCGAGGAGCGCTATGGCGCCGTGCTTGGACGCTCCATGATTACCCTGGCGCCGGCCGCTCGCCGCGCGCTGCGTCGAATCATCGGCGAGCGCCTGTGCCCGGACAGCTTCCATCTCGCCGCCGTCGTCAACGACGTCGTCGCCGCGCGAGTGGACGCGGTCGCCGCCGCCGCGACCGTCCCCCAGGCGGCCGCCGCGCGCGCGGCCGTCCCCGCCGCTGAGCCGCACGCCCGCCGCTCGGACCCGGTCGACCTCGTCCCCCTCCTGGCCGCTCAGGTGCCCGCTCGCGTCATCGCCCGGCTGCTCGGCCTGCTCGAAGGGGAGTGGGCGCCGATCGCCCAGCACGCCGCCGCCGCGGCGCGCCTTCTCGAGGAGCCGCGGGCGGCACTGCGCGCGGCCCGAAGCCTACGCCGCCGCTTCGCCGCGGAGGTGCGCGCGCGGGCCGGCGGGGCGGCGGACGACCTCGTTGGCGCGCTTAACTCCGCCCGCTTCGACGGTCGGCGGCTTGAGCCCGAAGAGGTCATCGCCTCGCTGCTGCTGCTGGCCTGGGCCGGCACCGAGACAACCTCTCCGGCGATCGCCGGTGCCGTCCACGCGCTTCTCGCTCACCCCGACCAGGCCGCCGCCGTGCGCGAGGACCCACGCCTCGCCGAGGCGGCGGTCGACGAGGCGCTGCGATGGGAGTCCCCGGTCCAGGTGACGAGCCGCCGGGCACTCGTCGACCTCGAGCTCGGCGGCACGGTAGTGCCAGCGGGAGCGACCGTGCTCGTGCACATCGGCGGGGCCAACCGCGACGAGCGGCGCTTCTTCCGGCCCGACGACTACGACCTCGCGCGTCCCGAGCGCGGGCGTCACCTGGCCTTCGGCCACGGCGCGCACCGGTGCCTGGGCTGGCGGCTCGCCCGGACGGAGGTCGAAACCTGCGTCCGCATGCTGCTCGACCGCTTCCCACGCCTAACGCTCGCACCATCCTGCCCGCCACCCGAGGGCGAGGTCGTGCGCAGCCCGCCTCGGCTCCTGGTGTGCCCATGGTGACGCTGCGCCCGAGCATGACGCTGGCAGAAGCGTTCGACGCTGCGCTCATTGCGGCCGGCGACGCCGCACTCACCGCCGACCGCGAGCGCGCCACGCTGCGTGAGCTCGACATCCGCGCCCGCGCGCTGGCGGCCTGGCTGTATCGGGATGGCGTACGGGCTGGCGATCATGTCGCCCTGCTGTTACCCAACGGCATCCGCTACGCGGAGGCGCTGCTAGCCGTCGTCCGCCTCGGTGGCGTCCTCGTGCCCCTCGACCCCGAGCTCCCTGCGCGCGAGCTTGAAAGCATCACCCGCACCCTCCCGCTGCGGGCGACGCTGTGTGACCATTCGCTCCCGGCAAGCGGGCGCCTTGATCTGACCGCGGCGCAGGACGGGTGGCCTGGGCTCGGCGCGGCTCCGGGCACGACGCCGTCCGGCGGCTTCCCGGTCCGCCGCCGCGAGGACCCTGGCGCCGTCTTCCTCACCTCGGGCACCACCGGGCACCCCAAGCCCGTGGTGCTCACCCACCATCAGCTCGTCCGGCCCATCATCGCCCTCGGACGCTTGCAGCGGGCATTCTTCTCCGGGGCTCCGCTCGAGCGCGTGCGGTCCCTGGCCACGGTCGGCCGCCGGCACGGCACCCGGCTGCTGCGCGCTGCCGGACGCCAGACCTGGCTTACCACGAGCCCGTTTCGCAGCATGGCCGGCCACCAGGTGCTGATGGGCGCGCTGCTTCTCGGGCATGACCTCGTCACCGCCCCCTCCTTCCACCCGCGCCGCACCCTCGAGCTGCTCGACCAGCACCGCGTCAACGTCCTGGCCGGCACGCCCGCCATGCTGGAGGTCCTACTGCGCATCAAGGACCTCTCCCCGTACGACCTCTCCTCCTTACTCATCATCGGAGTGGGCGGCGGCCCGGCCGCGCCCGACCTCGTTCACCGCGCTCGTGAGCGCTTCGGGTGCGCGGTGACCATCGGCTACGGCTCCACGGAGCTCGGCGGCGGCGTGCTGACCACCCGCCTCGAGGACCCGCTTCGAGCACAGGCCGAGACTGTTGGGCGCCCGTTCCCCGGCACGGAGATCCGGGTCGTCGACGAGGCCGGGGCCGAGGCGCCGCCGGGTGCCGCCGGCGAGCTGCTCTGCCGCCCGGAAGGAGCGTCCGCCTGGCTGCGCACCGGCGACCTCGCTGCACTCGACCCCGACGGCAACGTACGCATCCTCGCCCGTAAGGACGACCTGATCGTCCGCGGCGCTCAGAACGTCCACCCGCTCGAGATCGAACGTGTGGTTGAGGAGCTCCCCGCCGTCGGCCGCTGCGCGGTCGTCGCGGTCCCGGCGCACGGCGATCAGCAGGTGTGGGCGTTCGTAACCGCCGCGGACGGACACATCCCCAGTGCGGAGCAGGTTCACCGGCACTGCCGCGCGCGCCTGGCCCCGTCCAAGCGACCCGACCGAGTCCGCGTGCTCAAAGTCCTACCGACCAACGAACTAGGCGAGGTTCTGAAGCGGGAACTCCGCGCCCGCGCTGCGGCGCAGGTCGCCCCGTGAGCGACCCGCCGCCGACTCTGGCGTTCGCCGCCTTCCGCGATCACCTCGCCGCCGAGCTCGAGGTCGATCTCAGCGACTGCCGACCCGGGGACCGACTTGTCGAGGACCTCGAGCTCGACTCGCTCCAGCGGCTTGAGGCGCTGGTTGCCGTCGAGGAGCTCGGGGTCTACCTGCCCGACGACAGCGTCGGCCCCGAGCAGACGCTTGGCGGGCTCCACGACCTCTACCGCAGGACGCGCCGATGAGCGGCCCGGCGGTGCGCGTCGCTTGGAGCCGCGGCGCTGGCCGCAACCCGCTCGAGCTCCTCGCCGTCCTCACGGGCGCGCCCCCCGGCGCGCTGCGCCTGCGTCGCGGACCCTATGGCAAGCCGGCGCTCGAGCCCGACGGGCCGTGGTTTAACTGGTCGCACTCGGGGCACGCGGCCGTGGTGGCGGTCTCATCAGAGGTCGAGGTAGGAGTGGACGTCGAGCGTGTGCGGTCGGTGCCGCGCGTGCTGGCGCTCGCCGAGCGGCACCTTCCCGCCGACGCGCCCGCGCTGGCCGCCCTGGTTCCCGAGCGCCGCGCCGAGCCTTTTCTCGCGGCATGGTGCCGCCACGAGGCACGGCTCAAGTGCCTCGGTGTCGGCCTAACTGGGCCAGACACCGGAGATCCAGTCACCGTCGTCGACCTTCCAGCGCAGACCGGCTTCCGTGCCGCGCTGGCGGTTCGCGGTCAGCGGGCCCCGCACGTATGGACGGAGGCGACATGAGCAGCGATCGCCCTCCGCAGGGAGTCGAGCCAGACGTCCGCGCGCAGGCTACCCGGGCGCCTGACGCGCAAAGCACTCGGCGACCCCGGGCTCCTCTTCCCGGTGCTGGCGGCCCTCGCGCCGCTCACGGTCATGGTCGCCATCGGACGGTGGCACCCCGGTACCCTGTTCCCATCGTCGTCCACGGCGTGCACGGCGACTCTCAGCTAACCCGACCCTGACCAGCTACGCCCCGAGCGCTTCCCTCGCCCACCACCCCGACGCGTACGCGTACCTTTCGTTGGCGGCGGCGCCCGCCGCTGCCCCGCCGCCGCGCTGGCGACACTCGAGCTCGAACTCTTGATCGAAACCATCGTCGCCCGCGTCGACCTCTCACCCACCGGACCGCCCGCACGTGCCGTCGGTCGCGGCGTGGCGCTCGCTCCCAGCAACCACCGACGTGTCCGCGTATCCAATCCGTGTACAGGCTCGCGCGCCGAGTCTCGCGCTAGCACCGTCCGATGATCCGGCTGCACTCCACCAAAGAGACGTGGCTAGGTCCGCCCGAGCGGGATGTCGGCGACGCGATCAGAGCGCCTGAGCGAGCGTCAGTCCGGCCGCGCGGCGCGATCCCGGTCGCCTCTTCGGAGACCAGCTTCCGGGTCGCCGGAGAGACAATCGCCGCGACCTGGTACCAGCCCGAGGCGCGGCACGGCCCGCTGCCGTGCGTGGTAATGGGTCATGGCTTTACCCTCACCCGCCGCGACGGCATACCGCAGTACGCCCAACGCTTGGCTGCGGCAGGGTTCGCCGTCCTGGCTTTCGACTACCGCCATTGGGGAGACAGCACAGGCCAGCCACGGCGATGCTTCTCGCTACGCAAGCAGCTCATCGACTGGCACATGGCCGTTGAGTACGCCCGCGGTATGGACAGCATCGACGCCGACCGAGTCGTGGTCTGGGGCATGTCGATGGGCGGCGGGTACGCGCTGCTGACGGCCGCGCGGAACTCACGCATTGCCGCGGTGGTGGCGCTGGTGCCCGTCACCGACCCATTGGCCGCCCGCGTGCCGCCTGCGATCGGCATGCGGATGATCGGTCGGGCGCTACGGGAAATCCTCACGCGACGCCCGGTAAGGATGCCCGTCGCGGGCCCTCCGGGATCGTTTGCGTTGGTGGCCGCACCGGAGGCGCTCCCGGGCTTTGAACGGCTCACCGCGGGCCACAATTGGCACAACGACGTCAACACCGGCTGGCTGCTCGCCGCCGGACGCTGGCGCCCGGTCCGCGAGGCGACAAAGATACGAGCGCCGATCCTGCTTCAGCTCGCTGAGCGAGATGGCGCGGTCCCGCTGCCGGCAATCGAGCGGACCGCCGCCCGAGCGTCCCGCGCCGAGCTCAAGCGCTATGACCTCGATCACTTCTCCTGCTTTTGGCGTGAAAATATCACCCAGCTCGCCGCCGACCAGATCGAGTTCCTCCAACGCCACCTGGTCAACCCGGCCAACGAGCTCACGAAAGTGTCTTCGGTGCGAGGAGAAGGGTGAGTGTTACATAGAGGACTACGCGCACGAGGCGCTACAGCGGGATCGATTTTGTCCGAGAGACCTCCTCCGTTTCTCGGCCGCGATCCCGAGCTCATAGACGCGGTGTAAGAAGGAGAGAGGTGAGTTGGCCGCTACCAAAAAGAGGACTTGTCAGGTCGTTCGGAGGACCGTTCCCGCCATGGCTGCCGTTGCAGCGGCGGCCATGCTGGTCGGCTGCGGCAGTGAAACGTCGTCATCCTCTATCCAAGGGACACCATCGTCCACCCAAGGGCACGCCGTGACTTCCGCGACGGCGTCACCCAAGGTGGCGGTGTTATCGCCCTTCCCGAGAAACGACTTCAGCATCACACAAGCGTCGATCGAAGGCGCCCAGGACGCACTCAAAACGCTGGCTGGGCCGACGCTAAAGATCATCGACAACGTGTCACCCGCGCAGCAGGTATCAGCCCTCAGAGACGCGGCGCAAGCAAGCAACATCATCGTTCTCACGTCCGGATCTCTCGTAACGGCAGCTGACACTGTCGCGCCACAATATCCGCATGTGAGGTTTATCCTATACGACGCAACGACCTCGCACTACCATGCGAACGTTACGTCCATCGACCCCGAGGTTGGCGAGTCCGCAATCGTTACCGGAGCGGTCGCCGCAAATCACTCGCCGACGAAGAAGCTCGGCGAAGTCACCGGCCTGCAACTGACCGGCGAGCTCCAAGAGATAGCCGGGCTAACCCAGGGGGCCAAGCTGATCGCGCCATCCGCAACGGTCGCCGCGACCTTCACTGGCGATTACAACGACATCGGCAAGGCGGAACAGGCCACAAAGGCGCAGATGGCGAACGGCGTCGATGGCATCCTCGGCGACCTCGGTCTGGGCTTTACCGGTTTCTACCGAGCCGTGCAGGGGACCAGCGTGGCTGCCTACAACTACCAAACATTCACATCGGTCGGCTGCGACTCGAGTCCGAACCTTATCGGCGGCGTATTGGCCAACTTCCGAGTGCTCACAAGATCGTCGGTCGAAGCCGCGGCTGCGGGCAAGCTCAACGCGGGGGCTATCTTCATCACCCTGAAGAATCCGCAGTTCCTTCGATTTTCTTTCTGTCCCGGAAGGGGGACGGCATCCGATCGCAAGGTTGCGGAGACGACGACGGTGGGGCTCCTCAGCGGAAAGATCAAGCCTAACGCTAACGCCCTAAATCCGAACCCCGGCTACGCGGTCCAGTACCAGTAGAAACGGCGCGCACCGGCTTACCGTGGGCGGACGGACAAGGTCAACGAGCGGTCCCGAAGCGATTCTGGTTTCGGGGCCGCAATCACCTGCGCTGCGATTCGTCGGTATCACGAAGCGGTTTGGCACGGTGGTCGCGAACCGCAAGGTCGCATTGGAGGTCGCATGGGGCGAGGTCCATGCGCTCATGGGGGAGAATGGTGCCGGCAAGACGACCCTCATGCGCGTCGCCGCTGGGTTCTACGAGCCTGACGCGGGCCACGTAGAGATTCGCGGTCAGCCTGTCCGGCTCAAACGTCCCGAACATGCTCTAGAGCGAGGCATCGGGATGTTGCATCAGCACTTCACTCTGGTCCCGACGTTGAGTGCTGCGGAGAACATCGCCCTGCGGCCATCGGCGTTACCTCGCAGCGCGCGCCTCGATGTCGTGACCGACCGCGCACTCAGAATCGCCGGCGAGTTGGGGTTTGACTTCCAGCCAGAGAAACTGGTCATAGACCTGACGCTGGCAGAGCGCCGGCGATTGGAGATCATCAAGCTGATCGACCGTGGCGCGGACATCCTCATCTTTGATGAGCCATCCGCTTCGCTTCCACCCACGGATTGGGAAGACCTCGCGGCCCTCATTACGCGTCTGGCCGCGGGCGGAAAGTCTGTAATCGTGATCACGCATCGGATCGACGAGGTACTTGGCACCGCACAGAGGTTCACGGTGATGCGCGACGGGGCCGTCACCGGCCGTGGTCGTATGGCAGACGTCGACCATGATCAGCTCGTCAAGCTTATGGTGGGGCGAGGCGTAAAGCTGCGGCCAGACCGTGTCCGGGTGTCAACCGGACCGCCGATTTTGTCAGTGCGCGGACTGTCAGTACCGAGCGGAGGCCCGGATGCGGGCGAACGGCAGGCCCTCGAGGCTGTGTCCTTCGACGTGTACGAGGGAGAGATCGTAGGCGTGGCCGAGGTCGGGAGCAGTGGGCAGCATGCCCTCGTGGATACTCTCATCGGAGTAACCCCGTCAACCGCGGGATCGGTTACGCTCGCCGGCCAAACCTTCGATGAGCGTACTCCGCGCGAGTTCGCGCGACGAGGTGGCGCATACATACCCGAGGATCGCCACAGCGCTGGTATAGCTGACGAGCTTGCAGTCTGGGAGAACCTGGTGATGCGCGAAGTCACGGAAAAGCCTCTCTCGTGGCACGGCATTCTCCGCGCGCAAGCAGCGCGAGCGCGGGCCGCGAGCCTGATTCAAAGGTTTGACATTCGCACCCCAGCGATCGCGGCGAAGCTTAGTCAGCTCTCGGGCGGAAACCAACAGAAGGTTGTGGTCGCGCGTGAACTCGGCGCTCAGCCGCGATTTATGATTGCGCACCAGCCGACACGTGGCCTGGATGTCGGCGCGTCCGAATTTGTGTATGCACAACTGAACGCTTTGAAAGCTGCGGGCGGGGCTGCCCTCCTGATATCTCTGGACCTCGAGGAGTTGCTGTCTCTCGCGGATCGCATCGTCGTCCTGACCGGCGGACGCGTCCAAGGTGTCATCGATGTCGACGGCGCCGATGCTCAGTCGGTCGGGCTGTTGATGACTGGTGACCGGGCGTCGTGATGGCCGCCGTGATGCGAATCCTAGGCGGCGGCTGGCTCCGGGCGGGCACCGTGGTAGGTGTCGTCATCGTTAGCGTCACGGTGGTCGCCGCGGTACTTCTCGCGGCGGTTGGCGCTTCACCGACACAGGTTGCCACGGGACTCTATATGGGGGCGTTCGGGTCGCGCGTCAACGCGGCAATAACGGTCACGGACGCTGTACCGCTGGTGCTCGTAGCGCTCGGCTGGATCGTCACGCTACGCGCGGGACGAATTCACATCGGCTTCCCAGGTCAGATCATCATCGGCGGAGTTTTCGCATCCGCCGTTGCACTCGAGGTACACGGTCTCCCAGGGGTAGTCGAGCTCCCAGCGGCGCTGTTGGGAGGCTTCATAGGCGGTGCGCTTTACGCGGGAATCGCCGCATATCTCTGGGCGCGCCGGGGGGTCCAAGAGATCGTGTCGACCCTGCTGCTAAATCTGATCGCCGCTGAAGTCGTCGCATGGGTTGTTCGCGGACCATTACGTGAGGCGGCTGGCGGCCAACCTCAGTCGAATCCCTTCCCGCATAACTCGATTTGGCCGACCATTCCGGGGATCGCGTATGGCTCGCTCTCGTGGGACATCGTCCTCATTCCGGTAGCGACGGCTGCGACGGTATTTGTTCTGAGACGGACAACGATTGGCTTTCGCCTGCGACTCGTGGGCGCCAACGCCATCGCTGCACGCTGTGTTGGCTACCGTCCCAAACAGGTTGGGGTCGCCGCAATCGTCGTGTCCGGCGGGCTCGCTGGGCTCGCTGGCGCATGCCTTTTGCTTGCCGGACAGACGCCAGTGTTGACGGACGGCTTTGAGTCTGGAACCGGGTTCAATGGGATCGCCGTTGCGCTCCTAGCCCTGAATTCGCCGCTGGGCGTCATTCCCTCGGCACTTCTGTTCTCCGGGCTTGCCACGGGAAGCGATGCGGTTCAGGTGACGCTGAACGTCCCGTCGTCAATCGCCTCGATCCTTCAGGGCTTGGTCATTCTCGTGGTCCTTGTGGCCGCGACGATCCTGAGCCGACGTCAGAAGACCGCCCGGGGGCCGGCGCTCGAGTTTGCCGAGGCCCATCCGGGCGAGTTCGCCGCCGTAGGGCCAGGAACAGCTGGGGAGCGGTAGCATGGCACCGTTCGACACAGCATTGGTCGCATCCGCGCTTGCCATCATCGCCCCGCTCTTGCTGGCGGCCACTGGTGAGTTGATATCGGAGATCACGGGTGTGGTGAATCTGGGTCTGGAGGGGATGATGCTCACAGGAGCGTTCACGTCCTTTCTTGCCGCGCACTACACCAGTAACGCGGCGCTCGGGATGGTCGCGGGCGCCGGCGGTGGCATCGCGTGTGGCGTTGTGATGGCCTTATTGGCGATCGACGCACGCGTGGATCAGATCCTCGTTGGAATCGGCATCGGTCTCCTTGCGGCCGGCGCCACGTCATTTTTGAACGCCGACCTCTTCCACGGCCAATCGCCCCAGACAGCGTCAATGCTCTCCAATGTCCGGATTCCCGTCGTCGCCGGTCTCGGAGGCATCGGTCGCGCGATGTTCGATCAGAACCTTGGCGTCTACGCGGCGTTCATCGTGCTGGGAGTCGCGGCGGTCGTGCTCTATCGGACCAGCTGGGGCATCTCGCTGCGCGCGGTTGGCGAGAATCCGGCGGCCGCCGACGCGGCCGGCGTGAGCGTCCGCAGAGTGAGGTGGGCTGGCGTATTGCTAGCCGCGACGCTCGCCGGCGCTGCCGGCGCCCAACTCGTGATCGGCCAGGTTGGTGTCTTTACCGACGGCATGTCGGCAGGCCGGGGCTACCTGGCTTTGGCCGCAGTTTTATTTGGCCGGTGGAGGGCGGCCGGAGTATTGGCAGCGTGTGCGTTATTCGCGTTCATGGACGCGCTTCAGTTGCGCCTCCAGGGTCTAGCATCCGTCCCCTCTGTCGTGTGGATCGTCGCCGCCCTCGCGATCTTCCTGGTTGTGGTCGTTTCGGCATGGTCGAGCATGCGCCGCCGCTGGTCAATCAGGAGAGCGCTGATCCGCGGCGCGACGGTCACGATCATCATTGGCTGGCTTCTGGTGGCTGCCGCCACCCACACGCGGATCACGGTGCCAGCTTCGTTATGGCTCATGTCGCCGTTCCTTCTGGCAATCATCGCGCTGGCCGTCGCCGGCGAGCGACGCACTGCGATGCCATCCAAACTTGCGATCCCGTTCATTCGTGGCCAGGATTGACCGCTTATTGGATGGCACTCGAGTGACGCATGGCGGCACTGGCGTCAGACACGGATCGCGGGGCCGTCGGCGGCGGCCCGAGCTCGATCTCGCCGAGTCGGTCGAGCATGTCCTCGCTCATGTGGGTGATCAAGATCCGCTCGCACTCAAGCTCCAGGCGGTGTTGCACGAGCGTCTCGTAGTGAGAGATACCCCGACGCGCTCCTCGAACTCGACGATACGGGTCTCGAAGGGTCTTTCGGCCGCCGGCGCCTGGATGCAGCGCTTCAAACACGCTCCTCGGTCCCGGCGGGGCCGGTGACGGTGAGCGCTTTGGCGCGCTTGGCGAACTGCCCGTCCAGGATCAGCCATGGTAGGCCGGCGAGGTGATCCCCATGGAGGTGGCTGAGTGCGATCCAGCCGATGGCGGACGTGCAGTGCCGAGATCGATCGCGGCGAGCGCGGCCAGACAACGGGGAGCTGCTAGCTCGGGGCCGAGGTCCACGTGACCCGCAAGCAGTCGTGGGCGGGGGCCATAGCCGAAAGCCAACACGACGACTACGTCGGCTAACTCACCCCGCCAATTCTCCTGAGCGCTTTGTTCGAGCCGATTTCCCGGGTTGGCGTCGAACTCGACGCCGACCGCCCGATCTCTCCGAGGAATGCGCTCGCCATGCAGCCGGGTCGGCTCAGGCCACCACACACGCCATCAAGGAATGAAAGGCTCACCGCCCGCCTCTCTGGTTGACACTCAAGGAACAAGCTCGCTGATACAAACATCAACAACAACAGCCAAGATGTGTCGTCCAAATAGTCCGGGGGCGGTCCAGACTGCCAGCCGTGGCTCGACAGCTGCTGCGCTTATCAGAGCAGCACCGAGGCCAGTAGTTTCTCCCAGCTCTGGGTAGCCAGTGCCGCAAACCAGAGCGACTAGGTGGAGGTCTATGCAATTTGCGCGAAGTAGGGAAACGCGAGCATCCTCCGGAAGCTGAGGGTACACGTCGAGTCTGCCCAGGTCGGTAGCGCTGCCGCTGATAATGCCCGTTGCTGCGCTCCGGGTTCTCTGACGCGAACAGCACTCGAGCTTCGAGGCACCAACAGCGTAACCGACTCCCAACCACTATCCGCGCTACCGATTTCTGATTTAGCCGCTCAAGGGCACTGCTTCCTTCACCTTCGTGAATCGCCCGACTGCAACGGGCGTCAAGTTTGCGATTAGCACGCCAAGTTTCTGGACGCTGCTAAAAGCAGCTGACGATGCAGCGCTGTCGCGCCGAACGCGTGCGTTAACTGCACTCTTGCGAGCCGATTGCGATGCAAATCTGCAACTGGGGCCCGCGGTTCAATCGGCCGATGTACGGTACTGCGGAGGGGAAGTTCATCAGGGGGCGGTTGTCGTTGGCTACACGCTTGCGCGGCTTCCCGTGCAACTGGGTGCGGGTAGTTAGCGGTTGCTGCCGTTACACAAAAGGATCACGATGGCTGAAACGCGGCCGGGCGGTCGGCGGTACCTCAACGGTGGGCGTAGTGGTTGGGTCGGGCGGTCGTGGTGCCGATCGCGCTGACCATCGGCCTGCTTGCCGCGCTGACTGCGGCTGGGTTGTTTGTGATCGGGATGACGAACGTGGCATGGATGTTGTATGCGTGGTTCACGCCCGAGCACCTCGAACGGACCGGGTTTGGACGCGAGCTGGAGGCCACGTCTGGCGATCACCGGTCGTTCTCGCTGATTGTCCCGGCACGACATGAGGAGCTGGTGCTAGAGGCGACGCTCTCGCGGCTGGCCTGCCTGCGCTACCCAACCTTTGATGTCTTGGCTGTGGTTGGCCACGACGATCCCCGAACCAGGGCGGTCGCGGACCAGGTCGCGCAGCGCTGGCCGGAGCGCGTCCGGGTGGTAGTCGACGATCACTGGCCAAAGAACAAGCCGAAGGCGCTTAACACGGCACTGCCGCAGTGCCGCGGTGACGTGGTCGGGGTGTTCGATGCCGAGGATGAGGTGCATCCAGACCTGCTGCGCCGGGTCGACGAACGCTTCAGTGCGACAGGCGTATCAGTAGTCCAGGGCGGCGTGCAGCTGATGAACTACTGGTCGAACTGGTGGTCCGTGCATAACGTGCTCGAGTACTACTTCTGGTTTCGCAGCCGCCTGCACTACCAAGCCGACCGACGGTTCATCCCGCTCGGTGGGAACACCGTCTTCATCCAACGTGACCGCCTCCTGGCCACGGGGGGATGGGACCCGGAATGCCTAGCGGAGGATTGCGAGCTCGGGGTCAGGTTAAGCGCTCAGGGCGAGCGGACCGTCGTGGCCTACGACCCAGAACTGGTGACGCGAGAGGAGACCCCGGAGTCGCTGGGCGCTCTGGTCCGCCAGCGCACACGGTGGAATCAGGGGTTTCTGCAGGTTGTACGCAAGGGGCACTGGTCAGACCTGCCGACGATACGCCAGCGCGCGTTTGCCTCCTACGCACTCGCGGCCCCGTTCCTGCAGGCATTCGCCGGAGTGCTGATCCCGCCCAGCATCATCGCGGTGTTGTGGCTGAAGCTGCCCATCGTGATCGCGTTGCTCAGCTTCATGCCAGTCATTCCGATGCTGCTCGCTCTGGCGATCCAACTAGTCGGGCTGCGCGAGTTCGCCAGCCATTATGGAACGCCGCTTCGGCTCCTGGACTACGTCCGGCTGGTATTTGGATTTCCCTGCTATCAGGTATTCCTGGCGTACGCGGCGTTGCGGGCCGTGGCGCGTGAGCTGTGTGGACAGCGGGGATGGGAGAAAACCTCCCATGTCGGCGCCCACAGGGCCGCCGCCGAGGAGAACGAGGCGCTCGGTACAACGACCGCGAGGATCGAGGAGCTATCCACACGCCGCCTGCCATCGGCGCGCCGGCGTGGAGGGGCCGTCGCTGCTGGTTGGGGATCGAACTCATCCACCGAGATCGATGTCGGCCCAAGGCCCGCCCCGCAGCGGGGTGCCCGGCTTCGCCGCTGGCTGGGTGCGCATTGGCGCGAGGTCGCGGTGCTGGCCATCGTCCTGGTCGCGGTTGGCTTTTTGACGGCGTGGAACGTGGACGGGGCCCCGCAGCGAGTCGACGACGAAGGCACCTACATGGCCGAGGCGTGGTCTTTGGTGCACTGGGGAACACTCGCCCCGTACACATACTGGTACGACCACCCGCCGCTGGGATGGCTGCTGATCGCGGCTTGGACATGGGCAACCGCCCCCCTTCACTGGCCGGAAAGTGCCATCTACGCAGGACGGGCGTTCATGGTGGTGGTCCAGGTGGTAAGTGCAGCCCTGCTGTTCGCGCTCGGACGGCGCCTTCGGCTGCCCATATGGGCGGCCATCGCAGCCACAATCCTGTTCTCCGTCTGCCCGCTGGCGCTACTGCTGCACCGGCAGGTATATCTGGACAACTTGGCGACGCCATTCCTGCTGGGCTCGTTCATCCTCGCGAGCAGCCCGCGGCGGAGGCTCGCCTCATACGCCGGCTGCGGCGTGAGCTTCGCCGCCGCGGTGCTGACCAAGGAAACCAGCCTCGTGTTCCTGCCCGCTGTTTGTTGGCAGATGCTTGCCTGCACCGATCGCCGTACGCGCAGCTACGCGATCGCAGTGGCGGTTACGTGCATGCTGAGCGGGTGCTCAATCTACGTGCTCTACGCCATCCTCAAGGGAGAGCTCGTGCCTGGCAAGCACCACGTGAGCTTGCTCGGCTCGGTTGCGTACCAGCTGGTCAGCCGACAGGGCAGCGGAAGCATCTTCAGAGCCGGCACGTTCGGCAACCTCACTGTCACGACCTGGCTCACCTTCGGTGGCTGGCTGCTGGCGACCGGTTTAGCGCTGTTGCCGGCCGCCTTGCTATCGCGGCGGCTGCGGCCAGTGGCGGGCGCCTACGCGGTCGGCGTCCTACTCGTCGTCAAGCCCGGCTACCTGCCGACACCGCTGGTGATCGGGCTGCTGCCATTCGCCGCTCTGACTGCGGCGGGCGGAGCCTGGGCACTCGCTACGAGCCCGGTTTGGTTTCTTGCGGACTCTCGCCCGAGGACGGCCCGTTGGCTGCAGCGCCTCACCGTGGCCTTCGCCGCGGGGGTCACCCTGGCGTTCGCGGGCCCCGCATGGTTCCGCGCCGATAAGGTGCTGCTCACCCACGACGCCGAGCTACCCTACCAGCGGGCACTGGTCTGGATCAAAGAGCACGTGCCCCACGATGACCGGCTATTAGTCGATGACAGCGTGTGGGTCGATCTGGTCAACGCGGGCTTTTCCCCCGACCACGTCGTGTGGTTCTACAAGATCGACACCGACCCAGCTATCGAGCGACGGTTTCCAAATGGCTGGCGCGACTTTCAGTACGTGCTCTCAAGCCCTTCGCTGCGTAGCAACCCCTACGATCAGCCGGACGTATATCAGGCGCTGATTCACTCCGCTCCTGCCGCCACCTTCGGACGAGGCCCCGAGCTGGTCGCGGTGCGGCGCATCGAATCTGGTGCAGCGTGACAGGCCCGGGCAACCGGTACACCACGAGGAGACCAAATGGCTGCGAAACAACGCGGTCAGCTGTTGGTCAGCGCGGTGGAGCGATTCCCTGGCGCTACCCTCCGGCGTGCGCGGCAATCGGGCGTCTCCCCTGCTCCCCGGCTGGCACGCCGTCAGTGGAACCGGCGCCCTACCTGCTCAGCAACGAAGCCTACGCTCACAACCCCGCGCAGGCCCGGACGCAGGGCTGGCCGGTGGCGGCGATTCCCAACGCCAACGACCTGTCTACCATCACCGCCCCGCTCGCCGTCACCGACCATCTGCTCGACCTCGCACGCGAACTCCACCCCATCAAGCTGATCGACCCCGCGCATCACCGACCCGCCCAAACGGTTTCTAGAGCGAGCCGCTTCTGCTTCGGCCCTTCGCCGGCGGAAAGCTGCAGCACGATGTCGAGCCCGAGCAGCTTCCCGTGGACCTGGAAGTTCGTGGGTCCAGCAGTACGGCCGGATTGGCTGAGACTTCTCCATCGACGGGACTGTTAGCCACAAGCGTGCAAGCACTGAGGCGCGGTTTTGGCGACGAGCGGGTGCATGACCAGCGCCGGCCGGACACCTCCTTTGGTCTGGTCGCGCTCCTCCGGCGGCCACGCGGGCGAGGTGTCTTTGACCTTCCCCGCCGGCCTGTCGAGGTTAGCCGGGTTGACTGCTTGCCCCGGAGGGAGCCGCGCCTCGTGCGTCGTGGAGGGGCGCGGCTTGCTGGATAGTCGGTAGCGGGGTGGTATCAGCCCCCCGAGAGCGGGAGGGTGACGCCGAGTGCCATCAGGGCTGCGATAGCGGCGAACGCGATCCCGGTCAGCAGGTCGGTGTTGATGCGGGGGATGAAGTCGAAGAAGTGCGCCACTGTGCGGCCGATCTGGTGCCCGGCGATCGACATCAAGAACGTGATGACCCCGAACAGGATGGGCGCGAGCCAGGGGGAGTAGCCGACGAGGCCGAGGGCCGTGCCGGCGGCAACGTTGTCGACGCTTAGCGGGAGCGGCAGCCCGCGCCTCGCCCAGTTCAGGTTCGGATCCGCGCGCTCGGGTGAGAGTACGGCCCGGACGATGAGGAACAGGCCGTATGCACCGAGGCCGATCATCGCGATCGTGTCGGCGGTGCCGCTGATCTTGTCGCTCAGGAAGTGGCCGATGATGATCCCGATCGCCGGTGCGATGCCGTCCCATATGCCGAAGATGGCGGACGTCTTGACGGACTGAAGGAAGGTCGGCTTAAGCCCCCCCAGCACAAGGGAACTGCGGAAGTTGTCCAGGCTTAGCGTGAACCCAATCGAGAGCAGTCCGAACATTCGATAAGGACTCCTTGGATTGCGTGTGTACCAACCACCGATCAATGGCAGGGCAAACACCCGCCGACCGGTAGCCTAAATCAACACCGCATCTCGCCGCAACAGGTAACCCACCGCGGTTCGGCGACGGAGCCCCGAGACGCCTCATGGTTATTGAGTCACATGAAACGCATGTTACGTTCTCTGGTAACGACTGGGATCAATGAATCGCCGGGGCGGGCCTCGCACACGTTACGCTCGGAATGAAACGCAAGGTACACAGTGACGGCAACACTTTGAGACCAATGACGCGAACAGCATGAGACGTCTGGGATGATGGGCGAGCTGTGGAACGCGATTGGCTGCTGATCACCGTCTCGACCCCGCCGGGAGGGACCTCGACGCTCCGCGTCTATGCGTGGCGCAAGCTGCGCAGCCTGGGGGCTCATTACCTGCAGCAGTCGGTGTGCCTCCTGCCGGCGACGCCGAAGACCACGCGCGCCGCGGCGCGACTGGTGACGCGACTGCGCGAGGAGGGCGGCCACGGAGAGATGCTTCGCATCGGCCTGTCGGACTCCAAGCAGGAGGCGGGGGTGATTGACGCGATCCAGCGCGAGCGGACCGACGAATACCACGAGTTGGTGGAGAGCACCCGGCAGTTCCATGAGGAGCTACGGCTCGAGCGCCGCCGCGGCCGGGCTTGTTACACCGAGCTCGAGGAGTCCGACGCTGACCTCGCCCGCTATCAGAGGTGGATCGCGGCGATTCGTGCGCGTGACTATTTCGATGCGCCCCGCGGCCAGGAGGCGGCTGCGGCGGTCGCCTCCTGCGAGGAGGCACTGGCCCGGTTCGAGAGCGAGGCGCTGTCCGCAGAGCTCGACGAGCCCACCCCCGACAGCCGGCCCGGACTGCGCGCCCTCGAAGGCGGCAAGGACTGACGCACCGCACAGGCGCCGCCACTGCGCAGCACTCGTGTGGCTTCCGCTTCCGTTACGCGGCGCGCATCTTTGGGGTCCGCGCCGATGCACCCCCTATGCGCGGAATCCGAGCACGCCTCGGTCCGAGTGCTAGCACCCTCGCCGCTAATGATTGGGTCAAAGCGGGAGTCTGCAGCGCTGACGGACGGCTACTCCAATCTCGCCCTCGCGGCAGTCTCGACCAGACTGCCGCTCTGCGCGCGGACCAGTATCCGCGCCGGCGTGACCCCTTCAGGCGTGGAACGGCCGCGAGGGGGTCGACGCCTGCGCCGACGCGGTCGGCAAAATGGACATGACTGCAACTGTCCGTTCCGGTCGCCCTCGGATGGGCAGCCAGTTCCCGCGGCATGGCTCCTTCGGTCGCCGAGCAGAAGCGTGGTCGACGACTTACCGGACCTGCGCGATCGAATCCCAGTTCGAGGTCGGCTCCTGCTCTCCCGGCCCGATTCGGAAGCGACCGGCGCATCCTGGACCGAGTACCGCGGCCGGGCGAAAGGAGGTCTTCGACGAGCTGGTGTGGGGTCCGTGTCGGAGCGCCCGGTCGTGAGTGCCGGACCCGCGTCCCAGCCGCAACCACGCGTGCGGAATCCGCTAATAGGTCACGGCGAGTCCGGGCTCCTTCGTGCTGGGCTTCGCGAGCCTCGTCACTATCGGTGCACATCGGTCGCTACTTGCGTGCTGGTGTTTTCAGCTAGATCGCTTGCCACGTCATTGATCGCCGTCGCTTCACGCGGCCGAGCGGCGCGGCCAGCCGGCGCTGTTAGGCGTGCCGCGGGTGCTGTCCGATCCTCGGCCACGCCGAGAGTCAGCCGCTCCTCGAGGCGTTGGCCCTCGATGTCTGGGTTGGGCACGTGCCGCTCAAACCACCGTGAGTGGAACCAGATCCTCCGACCGACGATGGCCATGACAGTCGGTACCAGGGTCAGGCGCACCACGAATGCGTCGACGAGGACGCCGACTGCGAAGCTGAACCCGATCTGCTTGACGGCGACGTTCTTGGTGGTCATGAACGCCACGAAGATCGAGAACATGATCAACGCTGCCGGTGTCACGACCCGCACCGAGACGCCGGTTCCACGCCTCACCGCCTCCCGGGAGGTTGCCCCGCGCGCCGTGGAACTTCGGTGACGACGGTCCGGGTGTGATCGTTACACAGTGACTGCGATCGTGGCCTCCTGGTTCGGCGTTGTCTGGATCGGCTGGAGGTGGAGTCGTCGTTCGATCGCGACCGCGACGTTGGGTAGCTGTGTGTAGCCGATGATCTTGCGGAACTGCTTCTCGGCTTCGAGCATCCCGGCGGCGGTCCACCGCAGCCCCATCTCGCCGGAGCTCCAGTGCTTGACGTTGCGCTGGGTGGTGCGGACGCAGTCGAGCATCGATTCGCACGGGTTGGTGCTCTCCAGCGTGCGCTTCAGCTTGCCCTTGATCCCCAGCCGGATCACGGTCAGCGTCTCCTCGAGCCCTTCCCTGAGCGAGGCGGCGGCGCCGGGATGCGTGTGCTCGAGCTCGTCCGCGATGCGGCTCAGCTGCTCGCGGGCGCGGCCGTAGTCGGTCTCCGCCCAGGCTCGACGCATCCGAGCGAGGACCGGCGGGCGGTCGCGCTCGGCCAGATGACGGATCACATTTCTCTCCTTGTGACGGACACAGCGCTGGACCGGAACCTCGCCGAACACGGTCCGCACCGCTTTCCTGAGCGCCTTCGATCCGTCGATCACGAACAGCATTCCTTGTTCGGGGTCCAGGCCCCGCTCGACCAGATCGGAGAGCAGCGCGGTCGCGACGGTCGCGTTCTCCGTGCTCCCTTCCCACAGCCCCAGCGGGATCTTCACACCCTCGGTCGTGATCCCCAAGGCGACGATCATCATCCGCTCCTTGAGCTCGATCCCGTCGATCATCATCACCGCCAGGCGCAGATCGGCGAGCTGGCGGGCCATCAACTCCGACAGTGCCTGGCGGGTACGCTCCACGAACGTCCGCGACACCGCGCTCTTCGACGTCGACCGGGCGCTCGTCTCGACCTGTCCGCCGACCGGCTCCTGCGTGCGCCGATACCGGCGAGTGGAGACGCCGGCCAGCATCCGCTCCAGCACCACCCGGGCAAGCGGATCGCGATCAGCGAAATGCTCATAGGTCGCAAGCGGCACCTCCGCCGCGCCGTCAGCGGTCCGCACCCGCGGCCGGCGGATCTCGACCCGACGGCCCCCGAGTGTCACCTCACCATCGTCGTGACCATGACGGACAGCGGTCCGCTCGGGATCCCACTTGCCCCTCGGGCCGACGACCTCGTCGACCTCTTCCTCAAGCATCTCGCTCAGCACACCGAGCCCGACGCCCACACTCAGCGCCAACAGTCCCTCCTTCGCCGCGCCCACCAACTGCCCGAGCGCTTCCTGCACGCGCCCCGGGAGCACGGCCTCCTCGCTGGTCGCCTGCGCGACCGGTACGGTCTCCTTCACGGCGGTTCCTCCTTCGGTCTTGGCAGATCCACCCATCACGCTCCCACCAGGAGCGGACGGGCCGGAGGGACCGCCGTCACCGCAAACTTCTACACGCGCCGGGACAACCTCCCTCCCGGGCGTCGCCGGTCTTCGTGAACTGCTCCTTGATCCGCGAGACCACGAACAGCTGGTAGTCGCTGGAGAGACCGAAGATGATGGCCAGCAGGACGATTGGCACGTAGCTCAGCGTCACCGAGGACTTCGTGATACCGAGCAGGCTCGCTCCCCAGCCCCACTGGAACACCGCGACCTGGGCGCCGAGCGCCGCCGCGATCGACAGAAGAAAGCCGAGGATCGACGTGATCGGTACCCAGGCCGTACTGAACGCGAGCGTGAGCAGGATGAACGCCAGCGCGACGATCGTGACGAGGAAGATCGGCAAGGCCGAGGACAGCTTGTTTGACACGTCGATGTTCGACCCGGTTGGGCCGCCGACGAGCAGCTGCGTCCCGGGGGCGTCGGCCAGGCTCTGGCGCTCGCCTCGGATCCGGTTCACGAGGTTGGTGGTGGCGCTCGCGTCCGGTCCGGTCTTCGGGATCACCTGGATGACTGCGGTTTGGTTCTGGTAGTCGGCGGGGGCGGCGGTGACCACGCCGGGAACGTTCTTGAGGTTGGCGGTGATGGCTTTCACGCTCTGCTGGCTGGTGACCGGGGTCGCCACGGCTAGGAGCGCGCCGTTGTAACCCGGACCGAAGTGCTCGCTCGTGAGGTCGTAGGCCTGGCGGCCGGTGTTTGACTTCGGCTGCCATGCGCCGCTTGGCAGGCCGCTGCGCAGGCTCGTGACCGGGAGGGCGATCACCACCAGCACCGCTATGGCTGCGATCAGCACCGGTACTCGGTGTCGCACGATGAACCGGGCCCAGGCCGCCCCTGCGGTGCGCTCGGGATGTGTCGCGGCCTCGCGCGCCACCCGCTCGGGATGCCCCGGCCGGAAGGTGTGCTGGATGAACCGGGTGACTCTGTCGCTGGCGACCCCGAGGACCGCCGGCATCAGGGTCACGGCAATTAGGACCGAGATCGCGACGGCACCCGCCGCCGCGAGGCCCCTCACTCGAAGGAACGGGATCCCGACCACGCTCAGCCCGATCAGGGCGACCATCACGGTGGCACCGGCGAACACAACGGCGCTGCCGGCCGTTCTGACCGCCGTAGCGACCGATTCTTCCATCGGCCGGCCGGAGAGAAGCTGTGTTCGGTGTCGGGAGAGGATGAACAAGCCGTAGTCGATCCCGGTCGACAATCCGAGCATGATCGCCACCGTGGTGGAGACCGTCGCGATGTTGACCACCGCGGCCAGCGCGGTGATCGCGCTCACTGTGACGGTCACGCCGATGATCGCATTCAGGATCGGCAAGCCGGCCGCGACCATCGCGCCGAAGGCGACCAGCAGGATCACGAAGGCGATCGCGATACCCACGATCTCCGACGCCTCACCCACCGTCGGGTCCCACCCTGGGTACACCTGCCCGCCGTACGCCACCTCCAAGCCGGAGCTCTTTGCTGGGCTCCCAGCGCGCTGAAGCGCCGACAGGCTCGAGTCGTTGACGCTATTGGAGTTCACCTTCCAGAGGACCGTGGCGATCGCCTCCTTACCGTCAGACGAAATCGTCTTCGTCTGCACCGGGTTCGAGACCTCGGCAACCTGCGGGACGTGGTCCATCTGGCGGATAGCCGCCTCGATGCCAGATTCGTTAGCCGATGAGGTCACGCTCGACGGGCCCCTCGACGCGAACACCACCTGCGTCTGCGCTCCACCGAACGCTGGGACCTTCTGATTGAGCAGGCTTACGACGTGCTAGGACTCGGTTCCCGGGATCGTGATGTTGTTGTTCTCCTCTCCGTGCCCAAGCACGGCGAGAGACACCACCACGGCGGCGACCACAATCCACGCGGCAACAACCCGACGTCGATGGCTGTAACACCATTTGGCTAGGCGGTATAGGAACGTGGACATGGTTGCCTCCTAAGTTGCTCACGGAGTTCCGCCCGACCGTGAAGCGGTGCTCCGCGGCCGATCGGATGACTTTTCGATCAGGTGCAAACCGTCGCGTCTCACGGGATGAGTGGGCATCGTCCGCGTGGGATGATTTGCGCTCGCTCGCTTGCGCGACTAGCGCGTCAGCACCGCGGGGGACCTCGCCCGCCGCCCCGGCCGGATGCGGGATCGCCTTAGCAGCTCCGCGATGACGGCGCGAGCAGGCCGAGGCCGCGCGCTCGCTCGACGGCCTCGCTGCGGCTGTGCACCCCGAGCTTGCCGTAGAGGTGCCGGATGTGTGTCTTGACCGTGGCGACCGACACGTAGAGCTCGTTGCCGATCTCGCGCAGCGAGAGGTTGGTCGGCAAGTACCGAAGGACACGGGTCTCGCTCACGCTGAGCGGCTCTCGCAACGGCTGCCCATTGCCCAGGGCCGACGCGGGCTGTCTACCGCTCAGCAGGGCCTGGATCTCGGCGATAAGTGAGGCGTGGGTTGTCCGGTGGCGGGCGTGAACCTCGAGCAAGGCCGGGGCGGGGTGCAGCAGGAACGGCCACAGAATCCCCTCGGGCTCGGCGAGGTCGAGGGCTCGCTCGAGCGCCCGCCCGGCCGCACCCGCGTCGCCGAGCGCATCTCGGCAGATCGCTTCCAGAAGGAAAGCCAGGGCCAGCCAAACTCGCTGGTTGACCACGGGTGCGGAGCCGTCGAGGACCGGCGCGAGCGCGACCGTGGCCGCTTCGGGATCCTCCTCGGTCATCCGCAGCGCGGCCAGGGCGATCCGCGCCTCGCCGGCGTTCCGCTCGTGCTCGTCGAGCGCGGCTAGCACCTGTTCAACTCGCACGCGCTGGCCCGTTTGCGCGAGGGCATGGAGCAAGATCGCGCGCGTCCGTGTGGCAAACGGCGAGGCGAGCACGCCGGCGAGGCGCTCGGCGTCTCGCAGCTCCTCCAGCGCCTCGGCCCGGCGGCCCCGCCCGAGCTCGAGCAGCCCAGCGACGAGGTGGACGAGCACGCCCGTCGCCGGCTCGGCCTCCACCCGCAGCGTGTGCTTGGCGCGCCTAAGCCACTCGTCCGTCTCCTCGAGCTGGCCGCGCCAAACCGTCGTCAACGCGAGTACGGCGTAGGCAAGGGCTAACGCCGGCTCGTCGGTCCATCCGTTGCGCTCTGCGAGGGCGACGGCCTGCATGCTGCGCTCCCGCGCCAGCGCGGAGGACCGTAGGTTCCCAATCAATGCCCACTGTGCCAACGCGGTGATCTCGAAGTATGGACGATTCACCCGGCGAGCGAGCGTGACCCCCTGTTCGAGGTGGCGCTCAGCGCCCTCGACCTGGCCGGTCCAGAACTCCGCTACGCCTAGGTCGAACAGTCCCATCGCGCGGAGCTCGTCGTCGTCTCGAGGGCTTCGGCCGGCCTGAGCAGACGCTGCGCCTCCTCGACGGCAGCTGGGAGATTGCCGCGCCGGCGGGCGATCCCGAGCCGAAGTACAGCGAAGCGGGGGTCGAAGCGCTCCCGCCGTCCGGCTGGCAGAGAGGTCGACTCCCGTGCCGCCAGTCCGGCATAGCGTTCCGCCTCATCCAGCGACCCGCGCATCAACTCGGCGCCCGCGATCATCGCGAGGAGCTCCGCGTTCTTCGTGATCACCCGGGCTGGGAAGCCCGCCAGGAGCACTCGCAGGGTGTCCTCACGGCCGTCGAGCAGTACAGAAATGAAGTTCTCGGCGAGCAGGAGAGCCGCCAGATCCCACTCACCTGCCGCCTGGGCGTGCCGGATCGCCTCGACCGGATACCTATGCTCGGCTAACCACTCGGCGGCGGATCGATGCAGGCCCGGGAGCTCCCCCGGCGCGGTACGCCGCAGCTCGAGTTCCAGCAGGTCGGCGAACAGCCTGTGGTAGCGAAACCAGGTCCGACCGGCGTCTAACGGCACCACGAACGCGTTGGCCTGCTCTAGCTCCTGGAGGATCCGCTCACCATCGGATCCGCCGGTCAGGACATCCGCGAGCGGGCCGCTGACCCGCTCGAGCACCGAGGTCCGCAACAACAGCCGCCGGGACTCGTCAGGCTGGCGCTCCAGCACCTCGGCCAGCAGGTACTCCGACACCGCGCGCTCGCTGCCTGAGAACTCGGCCGCGAACCGCTCCGGATCCGGATGCCCGGCGAGCGACAGCGCCGCCAACCGCAGCCCGGCCGCCCAACCCTCGGTCCGCTCGTGCAGCAGTGTCAGCGCCGAGTCCGACAGCGCCACGCCGGCCGCCTCGAGGAGCTCTCGCGCCTGTTCGGGCGTGAAGCGAAGCTCCCGCCCGCGGATCTCGGTGAGCCCGCCCTCTAGGCGCAAACGGTGGAGCCCCAGGCGCAGATCGTGCCGAGTGACTAGCACGAATCGGAGCCTTGCCGGCGCGCGCATCAACAACAGCTCGAGCTGGCGCAGCGCGTCAGTTGAGCGCAGCTCGTGGAGATCGTCGATCACAAGCCAGAGACGGTCCTCGAGCGCGACGAGATCCTCCAGCAGCCGCTCGACGATCTCCCCGGTGTCCAGCCCGGGAGCCGCCGAGACGGCCCGCACCAGCGTCGACCCGGCCGCCGTGTTCCGCAGCCGGGCCAGGGACCGAGAGCCAGAACCGCTGCGTATCGCGCTCCTCGGGCGCCACCGAAACCCAAGCCACACGATCTGCGAGGGCCGCCTCGTTGATCCAGGAACGCAGCAAGAGCGTCTTCCCGCTCCCCGCCGGCGCCGAGACCTGGGCCACACGACCCGCCCGCTCCAGCCGCTCGAACAGCGCGTGGCGAAAAACGATCCCTGGTTGGACAGGAGAAGCGACGGGAGCTACGGCGGTCCCGGAGTGCGCCACCACGCTCGAATCTTCTCACCTACGGGCGCACCCAGCGAAAAATCACTCCACCCGGACGATGCCGACTCATCTCGCCAGACGCCAGCCTCCGAGACCGATGCACGAAGAGGAATTTGAGCCCGCGCATGAGCACTGCTACGAGATCCGTGTTCGCGGCCAGCTCGGCGAACTGACGCGGCATGGGTTTCCCGATCTGGACGTTCAGAGCTGTGGCGACGACACGCTGCTGAGCGGTGCCTTGCCGGACCAGTCCGCGCTGCACGGCGTGCTGACACAGATCGAGTCGCTGGCGCTGGAGCTCCTCGAGGTTCGCCGGCTGCCTTTTGGAAGCCCCCGCTCAGACCGAATCGACCGACGTGTTTCGAAGGAGGCACACGATGACTGCACTCGCAGTGATGCTCAAACCAATCGACCACGGCTGGACGGTCACGCTTAGCGACGGCCGCGAGCTCGCCCGCTTCACCGGCTTCGCCGCGAAGCGCCGCGCACTGAATTACTTGGCCACCCATGACATCGCTTGGGAGGCCCGCCATGTCCAATGAGGACCATCAGAACGTTGGCGTGATCGCAGGCACCGAGCCGCACAAGCTGCTGCCGCCGCGGCCCGAGCACTGTTTCCCGGCGGACTACCTACCGATCGCCGAGCATGGGGTGGTTGGCGATTTGCACAGCGCGGCGCTGGTCGGAACCGACGGGACGGTCGACTGGTACTGCCCGGGCCGGTTTGACGGACCGAGCGTGTTCGCTGCCCTGCTGGACCGCTCGCGGGGTGGGTTCTACCGGATCGCGCCCATGGACACGCGCGCGGTGAGCAAGCAGCTGTATCTGGCGGACACGAACGTGCTGATCACCCGGTTCCTTCCCCAGACGGGGTGAGCGAGATCGAGGACTTCATGCCGGTTGGCGACGGTCCTCAGCAACTCATCCGGCGGGTGGTGGGCGTGCGCGGCAGCCTTCGTCTCCGGCTCGAGCTCGAGCCGCGCGTCGAGTACGGGCGGACCTCGGTGACGGTGGAGCGGACGCGAGAGGGCGTCGTTTTCCGTGCGCCCGGGCTTGCGCTCGGGTTCGCCGCACCGGTAGCGCTCGAGTCAACTGCCGTGGGCGTCGCTGCCGAGTTTGAGCCTCGGGGAGGTGACAGTCGAACGTTCGTGCTCGAGACCGCGCATGAGGCGACACCAGTCAGCGAGGCCGACGCGGAGAAGCTGATGCGCGAGACGGCGGTGTTCTGGCGCGGGTGGCTTGGCCGGTCCAGCTACCACGGCCGCTGGCGGGAGATGGTGCACCGCTCCGCGCTGACCTCGAAGCTGCTCACATACAAGCCCACCGGCGCGGTCCTCGCAGCGCCGACGACCAGCCTGCCCGAGCGCATCGGCGGCGCTCGCAACTGGGACTACCGCTTCGCCTGGGTGCGCGACTTCTCTTTCTCGGTCTACGCGCTCTCGCGGCTCGGGTTCACCAACGAAACTGCCGCCTTGAACTCGCTGCGCCGGGCGATCTCCCGCCCCGCCGTCCCGACCGACAGCGGCAGCCCGCTGCGCGTCATGTACCGGATCGACGGCGGCAGCGACCTCGACGAGCAGGAGCTCTCGCACCTCGAGGGCTATGCAGGCTCCGGTCCGGTCAGGATCGGCAACAACGCCGCCGGACAGCTGCAGCTCGACATCTACGGCGAGCTGTTCGACTCGATCTACCTGGGCTGAGGAGCAGGCGCTGGCGGGCCGCGGCGAGCTGATCGCCTACGACGACTGGCACGCCCGCCACCGCCGTGGATGCGGGCAGGATCGACACCGCCTCGAGCGATCCCGCGCTCGCGCGAATTCCGGCGGTGACGAAGATCTGGGCGGCGGGAGTCGAGGCCTCGCCGCTGGGGCGCCTACTCGCCGACGCGACCGGCGCGCACCGAGCGGGCCGAGTAATGGTCTCCGAAGGTTGCACTCTCCCCGGTCACCCGGAGATCTTCATGATCGGCGATCTGATGAGCCTCAACAAGCTCCCCGGGGTCGCCGAGGTTGCGATGCAGTCAGGCCGGCACGCCGCCGGGACCATCAAACGACGACTCGCCAGCGACGAGGCAGCGCGGCAGTTTCGCTATCGCGACCTGGGATCGGTGGCGACGATCTCGCGTTTCCGGCGATCGCCGCGTTCGGCCCCATCAGAGCGTCGGGGCTGTCGGGGTGGTTGTTGTGGCTAGTCGTGCACCTGATGTTCCTAACCGGGTTCAAGAGCCGGGTCGCAGTGCTGTCCAACTGGGGGATCGCGTTCATCGGGCGCGGCCGACCGCAGCGAGTGATCACCGCCCAACAGGTCTTCGCCCGGGCAGCACCCGCAGCCGATCTCGGCGCGATCATGACGACACCGGTGAGGACGACCGCGCCCACGAGATCCGCCGCCGATCGCTCTCAGTACGCAGCATGCATCAAACGGGGCTGGGCATCACATACACGCGCGAGCAGCAGTGCAGGTCTCGGCGCACCGGCGGCATCGCGCCTCGCTCCTCGCCAAAGCCAGGTCCGCGTCACGTGCTTTGCCAGTGGTTGCGAGAGCCAGCTGCCGCCTCGAGGTGGCTGCTGCTCGGAACCACAAGGAACAGCGCCGGCCCGGGCTGTCGGATCCTCGCAATGCGGAAGTACACCCGCTGGCCAGAGCTGCCTACCGACCTTTAGCAGAGCCGCGCTACCGATCGCGCTGGACACGTCCCCCGCCGGCGCGGCCGACGCGACCCTACGGCCGACCGAGGCGTCGAGCGTCGTCCACGACGTCGCGTCGCACGGCTTTGTGATCGGAGGCTACACTCGCGACGGCGATGCAGAACCGGGAAGTTGGTGCAAGGCCGACATGGTCCTCGCCACTGTGACCAGGGAGCTGAAACCCCACGTCGCCACTCGACCCACCGGCCTTGGAACCCGGGCTGAAAGCGCTCGCCCCGGTATCGGAGACCGCCTGCATCGTCGTGTAGTGCCGATCCACGAGAGATGGAGGGCCTGTGCCGACTGATCACGTCTGCGCTCATCGCCAGGGATGCCGCCACCACCCGCGGTCGCGGCTGGCTTCGCGTACTGCTGTCGACGTCCGACTGTCTGCTATCTCGTGGGACGACCCGTCCCTTCACCACCGAGGAGCTGTACATGACCGAGTCCATCCCTGAGGTTCCGAGCGGGGACCTGACCGCGCGCCTGGACGCCGGGCCCGTGATTTGCGCCGAGGGCTTCCTGTTCGAGCTGGAGCGCCGCGGCTACCTGAGCGCCGGTGAGTACGTCCCCGAGGTCGCCCTGAAGTGCCCGGACGCCCTCCGGACCCTGCACGTCGACTACCAGCGCGCCGGCTCCGACGTCGTCGAGGCGTTCACCTACAACGGTCACCGCGAGAAGATGCGGGTCATCGGCAAGGAGGACCTGCTCGAGCCGCTGAACCGCGCCGCACTCCAGATCGCACGGGAGGTCGCCGACCAGCGACCCGGCGACCTCATGGCCGGCAACATCTCGAACACCAACATCTGGGATCCCGAGGACACCGCCCGCCAGGCCGAGGTGCGCGGCATGTTCGAGGAGATGGTGGGGTGGGCCCTCGAGGGCGGCGCCGACATGATCATCGGCGAGACGTTCTACTACGCCGGCGAGGCACTGGCGGCGCTCGAGGTCGCGAAGGCCACCGGTTTGCCCGCCGTCGTCACCATCGCGCCGATGGCGATGGAGGAGATGGCCGACGGGGTCGGCATCGTCGAGACCTGCCAGCGGCTGGAGCAGGCCGGTGCAGACGTGGTTGGAATGAACTGCTTCCGAGGACCCGAGACGATGCTGCCCTGGCTGAAGCAGATCCGCGGGGCCGTGTCGTGTCACGTCGGCGCACTGCCGGTCCCCTACCGGACCACCGCCGAGGAACCGACGTTCTTCAACCTCAGCGACGACCGCGCAACGGTGCCCTCACCGCACGGCCGCGCCTTCCCGACCGCGCTGGACCCGCTGTACGCCAACCGGTACGAGATCGGCGCCTTCGCCAAGGAGGTCTACGACCTCGGCGTCCACTACCTCGGCGTCTGCTGCGGTGCCTCGCCCATGCTGGTCCGCGAGACCGCGGAGGCGGTCGGGAAGGCCACCGAGGCCAGCCGGTTCTCCGAGAACATGCGAAACCACTTCATGTACGGCGACAACGAGCGGCTACCCGAGCACATCGTCGCGCTCGGCGACCAGGCCTAGCTGCCAAACACCAGCCCCGCCCACCGGCCGTTCAACTGTGCGCGGGGACGGTTGGCTCGGGGGGCGGGTACCGGAGCCTCCATTGCCTCGCTGCGCGGCGCCGGCGGATGCGGCGAGATCGCCGTCAGCCGGCCGCTTGGCTGAGCACTTCGAGTTGGAGTCGGACGCGCACCCCGCCGGCGATCGGCACACCGTGCGCCTCGAGGCAGCGGTCAGGCTGATATGCCCAGCCCTGATCCCGACGCCGAGACTTCTTCCCTGTCGCCCGACCGGCAACGAAAACTCCACATGCCCGGTGCTCATCCGCACTACAACCTCCCATTGCTCATCATCGCGCGACGGGCGAACCGCGGCCGCCCCTCCTGCATTGTGCCTACTCGCGCGCTCGCCACTACCCGAAGACGACCGCCGATTCCCGCTCGACCTTTTCGTCGTCCGCAGCTCACATTCGCACCGCCACGACCCGATCTCAGAGGCAGCCACCCGAGCCGCCGAGCGCCCAACGACGGCATGGAGTCGGCGCTCACATCGAGACAGCTCAGCGCCACCGCCGGCGCGGACGAGACGCAGAAGCTCAAGACGCTCCGCGTGCGAGCGTCGGTCGCGTAGCCACCGCCGGCGGAGCTCCGCGCTCGGACAGCCCTCGGTAGACAATCGCCTACGCGTGAATCTGGCGCTCGCGAGACTGGGCCGGGTGCTCTTCGCTGCTGCAATGACGCCCACGCAACTATCGAGCCGGCGACTTCTGCTCTGGCCGGCCGCCCGGCCGACGGGGCAGCCTGAGGTCAGGCTGGGCCGGCCGAACACACGCCCCCAGCTGCGTGAAAGCAGCACTCTCGGATCTGGCGAAGGCGATCGTGCGATCCCGCGCCGACTGCCGTGAATCGGGCCATCCCTCCGTCGCCGGAGCAGTCGCGCGAACGCGAAGCGAGAGAACTGCGAAAGCGATCGCGCGCGTCGGGGTAGTCGGGCGTTCGCGATTGAGGCGATTCCGAAACGCGTCCGCTTGACATTGGCGGCCGGCACAGGTGAGAAGGTGTTTTGAGGCCGATCAGCCGCGCCTCGGCCTGCTCGGCGCCGGTCACGGATACGCTTCCCGGCAGGTAATCGAAGGTCGGAGGGAGGTAGACGTGGGATGTCGGCTGAGTTGATGTTCGCGTCAGCGAGCGAGCTGGCGCGCGCAATCCGGTCGCGCGAGATATCGCCAGTGGAGGTTCTGGACGAGTTCGCTGCGCGAATTGAGCAGCGTAACGCGAGTGTGAATGCGTTCGTGTTCCTGGACCTCGATCAGGCCCGAGAGCGCGCCCGGGCCGCGGAGCTTGCGGTGGTCCAGGGTGCCCCGCTTGGACCTTTGCACGGTGTGCCGACTGCGATGAAGGACCTGTTCGACTTCAAGCCGGGGTGGCCGGCCACGTTCGGCGGCATTCCTGCGCTCAGGGATTTTGTTTTGGATGCTTACTGTGGTTGGGCTGAGCGTATGGAGGCCGCTGGCGCCATCATCCTCGGCAAGACCAACAGCCCCGTGATGGGCTTTCGCGGCACCTGCGATAACCCGCTGTTCGGGCCGAGTTGCAACCCGTTTGACACGACCCGGAACACCGGCGGGTCCTCGGGGGGAAGCGCCGCCGCGGTGGCCGATGGGCTGGTCCCGTTTGCGGAGGGCACTGATGCTGGCGGCTCGGTGCGGATTCCCGCGTCGTGGTGTGGCGTGTACGGCTTCATACAGTCCTTCGGGCGGGCCCCGTTGCTTCCGCGTCCCAACGCGTTCTCGAGCGTCAACCCGTTCATCTTCGAGGGCGTGATCAGCCGCACGGTGGAGGACGCCGCGCTTGCACTGAGCGCATTGACGGGCCCGCATCCCCACGATCCGCTGAGCTTCCCTTTCCCGGACGAGGATCTGCTCGTGGCCCTACGGGGGTCTGTGCGGGGGTGGCGGATCGCGTATAGCCCGGACTTCGGCGGTTTTCCGGTCGAGCCCGCGGTGAGCGAAGTGGTTGTGCAGGCGGCGCACGCGCTTGAGGAGGCCGGCGCCCGTGTCGAGGAGGTCGCGTTTCGCCTGCCTCGGGACCAGCGCGAACTCAGCGATCTGTTATTTCGGCTGCTCATCCCCGCGAACGTGCAGGCGATCGAGACGCTCAAGGCAATGGGCGTCGATCTGGTGGGCGAGCATCGCGACCAGCTACCTCCGCAGTACCTGCGGTGGCTGCAGCAGGGCTACCGGCTGACCGCCTTGGACGTCACCCGCGATCAGGCGCTCCGCACCGAGATGTTCGAGGCGATCCAAGAGGTCTTCGTCGACCACGATCTGCTGATCACCCCCACGCTTGCCTGCCTTGCGGTAAAGAACGCTGATGACGGCAACACGGTCGGCCCGAGCATTATTAACGGCGTTCCGGTCGACGAGCTCGTCGGCTGGTGCCTGACCTATCCGGTCAACTTCACCGGCCACCCCGCGGCATCGGTCCCGGCGGGGTTGGCAGCCGGTGACCTGCCGGTCGGCATGCAAATCATCGGCCGGCGCCACGCCGACAAGAGCGTGCTGTGCGCCAGCGCAGTGCTCGAGCGCGTGCGCCCATGGCGTCACACATATCGACTGCCCGCGGAGCGGCCGCTCTCGTGAACAGCACCAGGCCCAGATCAGCAGGCGGATCTTGTCAAAGGTGTTCGCCGGCCTGGCCACAGCGGCGTAACGCGGCCCCGGAACGGCCGTGGTCACGCTCGACGTGGCGAGACTGCCGCTTCGCGTGAAACCGGCAGTACGGCGATTTGTCCGGTATCGAGGGAAACAAAGTTGTGAGTTGGCGTGCCACGTTCTGGCCCGGCCCGCCGAACATGGTGGGCTTGCGCCCACCGTGTTGGGGATTCAGGTCGCGGTGCCGCGGCCGGGGCGCGTGCAACGGCGATTAGTTTCGCCGCACGCCGGCGCGCACCTCATGGGCGCCACCACCTACGCGGGCTGGGCCGCCTACTGGCCCGGCGCCTCTGGGCCGTTCGCCAAGCCGATGAACGAGACCCCCAAGGTCGTGTTCTCGGACTCTCTCGCGTCCGCCGACTGGGGCGAGACGACGATCGCCGCCGGAGACCTGGCCGAAGCCATCACGCGGCTCAAGCAGGAGCGCTTCGACGGATACCTGCTTGCCCAAGGCGGGGCACGGTTCGCCCGATCGCTGGTCGAGGCCGGCTTGATCGACGAGTACCGCCTTGTCATCCACCCGGTCGTCCTGGGCGCGGGCGAGCGGATCTTCCTCGCACCGCTCACGATCGAGCCGATGAGCACCACCGTCTTCAGCGGCGGAGCCGTCGCCCACGTCTTCGCGGCGCACCCGTGATCGAGCCCGATCGGGAACCAGAAAGCGGACGCGCGTCTAGGTGAGGCTGTTCCCCGTGATCGCGGGCAGACCGGAGCGGAGCCGGTCTTCCGCGGTGCAGCTGACTTCGACCTCGAGCTGATCGATAGCCGGACAATCGACGCCAACATCCAGGAGCGCATCTACACGCCCGCCCTGCATATCTGAGTCCGCCCGTGCCCAACCACCGTCACGCAGCCGAACTCCGGTAGCACACGGCCCCTTGTCGCCCACGCAGCTATCGAGCCGGCGCTTCTGCTCTGGCCGGCCGCCCGGCCGAAGGGGCAGTCTGAGGTCAGGCTGGACGGGCCGAACACACGCCCCCAGCTGCGTGAGAGCGCCAGTCTGCCTTGTGTCCCGGCGCGGCCCTCGGCAATCGCAGCCCGTCGCAGGCCTCGATCCGGACGCCTCCTCTTGGGCGAACTCACAAGCGTGCCCTCGACGAATGCCGGGGCGAGGTGATTGGGCAGAGCAGGCGTCTCGCTCGGGCTGGCGGAGACCGAAAAGTAGAAGCCCGCCGCACCGTACGGCAGTCCGCGCGTGACTGTAGGAGGACGCGCCGCCTGGCATCGCCGGCGACGCGTTCCGTTGATCTCGGGCGCCAGCGCGCATGTCGCGAGCAGGCGTCCGATGACCGAGGCACGGGGACTCCTGTCGTGGCATACGAAGGTCCCCGCGCAAGCGACGGCGAGTCCGCCGCGCACTGACTCGGTGATACGTTGCGCCGATCCCGGCGTACCGGACCCAAGAGCAGAAGTCGCGGATCGACAAGGCGCTGCAGGCGCTGGCCAGAACCCGCCTGGGCGGGTGGCTGTTCGTCAACGTGTTCCCCGCCGTCGACCGCTGGCTGATCCCGCGAACGAGCGGTCGTTTGAAGGTAGCGCTGGGCCAACCGATCCTGTTGCTGCACACGCGTGGCGCGAAATCCGGCCAGTCACGCACGACTCCGCTGCTCTACACGCCACACCATGAGGGCTTCATCGTTGTCGCCTCAAAGGCGGGCGCCGCTCATCATCCGGCCTGGTATCACAACATCCGCGCCCACCCCGACGCGGTGACGGTCGAGCTTGGGGGACGGCAGATCGCTGTCCGGCCGCGGGTCGTCCGGGAGCCCGAACGCAGTGAGCTTTGGCAGCGCGTGAACGACAACTACAACGGCTATGCAGCATACGAGCAGCGCGCGGGCGGTCGCGTCATTCCCGTCGTATTACTTCAAGCAGCCTCGGCGGCCTAGCAGCTAGCGCACCACCAAGCGCTTGTCGCCTCCCCGGCGGCCGGACAACAAAAGGGATCGTCAGCCTCGGCGACCGGCCGCGCATGATTGCGGCCACGCGGCAGTATTTCGTCATGGCAGGGAACGTATTGGCTGTCGTATTGGAATCGCGAGACACGAGTGCCGATCGGCTAACTAACCGGGGAGCAGCTTGTCGCAGTCGCCCATCCCGATCAGAGCGGGCGCCCAGACAGCGTCCCTACTTGGTGACGTCGGGCATGACTGTCTGTTCGGGTGAGTCAGGAGTTTCTTGTTTCAGGGCTGAACGCACGCAGCGTGACGGGCGAGCGAGAAGCCTGGAGCGCTCCCGCTCGCCCGCCCGGCGGTGATCGTGCTGGTGGGCGTGCTGATCGGTTACGCTGGCTGAGATTGCAGCTGCGCGAGGTCGGCTTCGCCGACGCCAGCATCACGGCGGCTGCTGGTGGCGAGGGCGGCCAGGATCCCGATCGCCGACAATGCGACGGCAACCCAGATTGCGGGCGTGAAGCCGCTGACGAACGCCTGTGGGTTGCGGTAGCCGCCGTGGTGGATGAACACACTGGCCAGTACGGCAACGCCGACGACGCCGCCGAGCTCGCGGATCGCGGAGTTGGCCCCGGATGCGACCCCGGCCTCGGCCAGCGGGACCGAGCTCATGATCGCCCCGGCGACGGTCGGGAAGCACAACGAGGTGCCGATCCCCGCCAGCGTGCATGCGGCGCCCAGCTGCAGATACTCGACGCCCGGGGCGGCGATGCTCGCCACCCAGGCGTAGCCGGCGGCCTGCAGCGCCAGGCCACAGACCATGAACGGACGGTTGCCGTAGCGCTCGGCCAGCGCGCCGGCGACAGGCGCGATGAACATCGGCGGCAGCGTCCAGGGCAGCAGCCGGATCCCGGCCTGCAGCGGCGAGTAGCCCATGCCGGTCTGCAGCAGCTGGCTCATCAAAAACAGCGCGCCGAACAGGCCCGCGTACATGAAGAAGCTCACCCCATTGGCGGCGGTGAACGTGCGGCTCCCAAACAATGCCGGAGAGATCATCGGCTGCTCGGCGTGGCGCTCCCACGCAATAAACGCGGCGATCAGGACGACGCCGAGGGCGAGCGCGAGCATCACTTCGAGGCTGGTCCAGCCGACGGTATTGGCGCGGATTGCTCCCCAGGTGAGGCCGAGCACGCCCGTGGCCGCGAGGCCCAGTCCGGGCAGGTCCAGTTGGTGTCGCGGGCCGTGGCTCTCGGTCAGCCGCCGGGCGGCGGTCGGGATCACGGCCAGCCCGATCGGCACGTTGAGCCAGAAGATCCAGTGCCAGTCGATCCCAGAGACGACGGCGCCGCCGACCACTGGACCCGCGGCGACGGCCAGCCCGACGATTCCGCCCCACAATCCGATCGCCGCGCCGCGCTTCTCGACCGGGAACGCCTCGGAGATGAGGGTCAGGGTCAGCGGGGTGACGATCGCGGCACCGGCGCCCTGCAGCGCGCGGGTGGCGATCAGCGCCTGCGCGGTCGGTGCCAGCGCCGAGGCGGCTGACGCCACCGTGAACCCCAGCAGGCCGAGGCAGAACATGCGCCGGCGGCCGAACCGGTCGCCGAGCGCGGCGCCGGTGAGCAGCAGGCAGGCGAACGCGAGGTTGTAGGCGTTGACCGTCCATTCCAGCGAGCCGAGGCTGGCGTGCAGATCAGCGCGCAGATCCGGAAGCGCAGTCGTTACGACCAGTGTGTCCAGAGCGGTCATGAACGCGGCCAGCCCCGCCAGGACGATCGTCCAAGTCTTGCTTGTCGGTGAGTGGGTAGCGTAGGTCTGCATCGGTGCCTCCTTCACGAGGGCGGTTGGTTGTCGTTCAAACCACGAACGAACCCGGCCCTTGGGGACACCGCTCATCGCGCAGGAGTCAGAGCTGCTTGATGCGGCGCTGCAGGAACCTGCGCTCGGGCTCGCTGGAGACGCGCTCCAGGGCGGCGTCGAAGGCAGCCTTCGCCTCAGCGACTCGCCCGAGCCGCGCCAGCAGCTCGCCGCGAGTGGAATGAAGGTACGGATAGTCCTCCAGGTCAAGCGCATCGACGATCGCCAGCGCCCGCTCGGGGTCGCCGGCTTGTGCGATCGCGACCGCGTGGTTGAGCTTCACGACCGCTGAGCCGGTGAGATCGACCAAGCGGGCATAGAGCTCGGAGAGCTCGTCCCAGTCAGGGTGTGGCGCGATCTGCAGGGAGTCGATCGCCGCTTGCACGACGTAGGGGCCGCGGCCGCGCAGCGCGATCGCGCTATCAAGCCGCGCGCGGCCGGCGACGATCATATCTGCGTTCCACAGTGACCGGTCCTGATCCGAGAGCAGCACGAGATCGCCGCTGCCGTCAAAGCGCGCCGCCCGCCGTGCGTGCTGCAAGAGCATCAACGCGAGCAGGCCGTGCGCGTCGGGCTCGTCGGGCATCAACGCAGCGAGCAGCTCGCCGAGCCGGATCGCCTCGGCAGCAAGATCAACCCGGCCGCTGTACCCCTCGTTGTAGATCAAGTAGATCACCGCCAGCACGGCCTGCAGCCGGTCGGGGAGCAGATGGCCGGCCGGGACCACGAACGGGATTCGGGTCGCCTTGATCTTCGCCTTCGCGCGCGAGAGCCGGCGTTTCATCGCCTCCTCGCCGACCAGGAACGCGCGGGCGATCTCCTCGGTGCTCAGGCCACCAAGCGCCCGCAGGGTAAGCGCAACCTGCGACTCGGTCGCCAGCGCGGGATGGCAGCACATGAAGATCAGCTCGAGTCGCTCATCCGCGATCACGGTGGGTGGGTTTTCGATCTCGTCCACGTCGTCCTCGATGCTCTCATCTGGGACCTCGAGCTGCTGGGTCTTCTCAGCCAGCGTGCGTCGCCGGCGGATCAGGTCGATCGCACGCCGCTTAGCGGCGGTGGTCAGCCAGCCGCCCGGGTTCGGCGGCATGCCCTGCTGAGGCCAGCGTTCGGCGGCGGTCGCGAACGCGTCCGCGGTGGCTTCCTCGGCGAGGTCAAAATCGCCGAGGAAGCCCACCAGCGAGGCCAGCACACGGCTCCACTCGTCGCGGAAGACCCGGTCGAGCAGCGCTAGCTCCCCGAGCGGATCACGACCGCACCCTCGACGATCGGACGGACCTCGACCGCGCCGCCCATCCGCGCCGACGGGATCCGAGCCGCGTACGCGAGCGCCTGATCGAGATCATCAACCTCGATCACGTAGTAGCCGCCGAGCACCTCCTTGGTCGCCGCGAACGGCCCGTCGGTGGTCAGCGTCTCGCCGTCGCTGACGCGAACCGTGGTCGCAGTGTGCACCGGCTGAAGCTGCGCTCCCTCCCGGACCGCCGGATCCTCGGTGATCGGGCCATACTCGGCCATCACCCGCTCGAACTCGTCCGGGCTCAGCGCCTCATAGGAGCCGGGCTTGTCGTAGATGAGAATCGCGTACTGCATCTCAACCTCCTTTCAGTGGGCAATCGGTTACACCCCTACCACGAACGACCCATGCCCGAGGGGACACCGAAGGAGGAACCGGAACTGGCGATCGCATCGAGCGCCGCCCGCTTCTCGCCAACACGATCGGCGCGCAAAGCCGGCCCATAGGATTCGATTAACGATCAAATGTGCCGCGCTCTGCAGCCGACGTGAGCGCGCGGTGGTAGATCTCACCATCGTGATCCACGCCGAGTTCGTCTGACCCAGCCCGCGGTATCGCGCCACCTGAGTGTGCGCCCGTGAGAGCGGGTTCGACGAGGCGACCCCGTCGCCGTAACCGCCGGTCGCCACCGGATCCAGACCCCTGAGGTCAACTCGCAAAGTGCCTGCGCGGATACGAAAGGAGATGCCGTTGGTCTGATGGGTGATGAGCAGGTCGAGCACGGCCCAGACGAGGGTGAGGCAGCTGCTTTCTCCGGGGAACCGGCCCATGTCACAGGGCGCATCTGCGCCTTTCATACCGGTTACGAACCTGCGCTATTCGATGCGCCTGGAGCGCGAGTTTGTAGATGGCCGCCCCTGCGACTCACCCGGATGCGCCGCGAGCGCGAATCCGTAGTCGTTTGCTCGCCTGACCTCCCGCCGTCGTTCAATCGAAGGAGCGCAGAGCAGTGCCACGCAGGATTGGTCTGGATGTGCATCGCGAGTTCGCGCAGATCGCGGTGTGGGAAGACGGGATCGTCCGTCAGGCCGGGCAGATCGCGACGACGCCTGAGGCGCTGCGGGCGTTCGCGGACAGCCTGCTTGCGACCGATGAGGTTGCGATCGAGGCGACCGCGAACACGCACGCGATCGCGAAGCTGATCGCGCCGCGGGTCGCCAGGGTAGTGATCTCCAACCCGATGAAGACGCGGGCGATCGCCGAGGCGAAGGTCAAGACCGACAAGGTCGACGCGAAGGTCCTCGCGCAGCTGCTGGCGGCCGAGTATCTGCCCGCAGTGTGGATGGCCGACGAGCAGACGCAGGCGCTGCGGCGGCAGGTCGCCCGCCGGGCGCACATCGTCCGCCAGCGCACAAGGCTCAAGAACCGGGTGCAGTCGATCCTGCATCGCAACCTGGTGCCGAAACCGCCGGTCGCTGACCTGTTCGGGATCAAGGGTCGCTGCTGGCTGGCGAACCAGCCGCTGCCGCCCGATGAGGAGCTGGCGGTCGAGGCACTGCTGCGGCAGCTCGACTTCCACGGCCAGGAGCTCCGGATCATCGACGCCTCCTTGGACGGGTCGGTCTGGAGCGCGAGGAGGTCAAGCGGCTGATGACGATCCCCGGCGTCGACGCAACGGTCGCGCTGTCGATCGTCGCTGCGGTCGGCGACTTCCACCAGTTCGGAACCCCCGGACGGCTGGTGTCCTATCTCGGGCTCAACCCGCGCGTGCGCCAGTCCGGCGGTCACCCCGCCAGCCACGGGCCGATCACGAAGCACGGCCGCGCGCACGCGCGCGGGATGCTCGTCGAGGCTGCCTGGGTCGCGGTCAAGACGCCAGGGCCGCTGCGCGCCTCATATGAGCGGATCCGCTCCCGGCGCGGAATGCAGATCGCGGTCGTCGCGACAGCCCGCAAGCTCGCGGTGCTCTGCTGGCACCTGATATCAAGGGCGAGGACTATGCGTTCGGTCGCCCGTCGCTGACCGAGCAGAAGCTCCGCAAGCTCGAGCTCCGCGCCGGGATGCCCTCCCATCGAGGTCGCAACGGCAAGACGGCGGCATACAACCTCAAGCAAGTCCGCAGACGCGAGCGCGAGCTCGCCGAGCAGGCCGAGCGCTCGTATCGTCAGCTCGTCGCCGACTGGCAAGCCAAAGCGCCCGCCAAGGCGGGCGTGGCCGCCTCCAATGGGACGCGACTTCAAAGGCCCTCTGTGGGGCAAGCTGGGCGGCAGGCATCAGTCCCAGAACCTGCGATTCGCTCCGTGATCAACCACGCCCTGACGACCTGGACTAAGAATGTGCTCACAGCGACCGTCGGGGACCCCGGGCAGCCCCCGCGCCAACCTGGTTACGGGCTCGCCCGCACCTTTGAGAGGGCAGCGTTCGTCAGACGACGCGCATGATCAATCACCATCTTCGCCTGCGGGTCGGCGCGGCGGCGAGGGCAGCTGGCTCCCGGGGGGCGCCGCGTTGTTCGCTTCCAAGGTGCCTGGCCGGTCCGGGATGGTCACCGGTGCAGGCGAGCCTGGAGAGTTCCGCTGTGCCAGGGAGTCGGATCGCGGGCGAGGGCGACTAACCACGATCTGGATCGTGACAATGATCAGGACGATCACGGTTAGGATCCGCTCGCTCTGCGGGATCTCGTCGAAGATGGCGTAGATCTGGATCGACACGGCGAGGGCTTGGGCCGCGAGCGCCAGGGCGATCGCTCCCCACCCTGTTATTTCTCTGGCCTCGAGTCGACCTGGGTGGGGTTGCCAGGCCGCGTACGCGACGAGAATCGCGGAGCCCACCCAGGCGGCGTCGTAGACGCCCCGATCGTGAGAATGTGACAGAGCCTGGACCGAGGAGATCGCGTCGGCAATCCCCATCACCGTAAGCGCGACCCCGAGCGCCAGCCACATCCAACCCGGGCGCCAGCCCATCAGGGCAAACACCCCGAGGATCGCCCCGACGAGGACCGCGTCGCCCAGCGGATACGCAAAGTCGAGCGCAACGGCCAGCCCCGAAGCGCTCGAGTGCTCCGCGACCGGCTGCAGGAACAGAGCCACCCAGGGCGTCGCAACGAGCAGCATCACCACGACGCCGTCGATCCAGCGGTGAAGCTCGAAGCCAGGGACCCGATCTCGGACCAGCAGAGCTAGCGCCGCGACGATCAGCGGATACCAGGCGAGCCAGAACACGTCGGAGATGCTCGTCGGCGGTGGTGCGAGGGCATCCCCGAAGCGAATGCTCCAGATCGTGTCGCCGGTAGCCCAGCTCGCGAGCGCGAGGGCGACGAGCAACCATGCCGCGCGGCTCCGGCTTACGCGCAACGCTCCCCCGAGGCAAGCGACCGCGGCGCACCACAGCAGCCCACCGTTGATCCAGTCATCAAAGAGGCCATCGACGCCCCGGCCTCCCAGCCCAAGGGCCTGGTGGGCAGCATAAAGCGCCACCAGTACGGCCGCGATCGGCCAGAGGACGCCCACGGGCGGAAAACGCCCAAGCGCGCCCCGCCGCCGGGCTTGAATCTCCACGGACAGAGACTAGCTGGAGCATTCGATGGGTGCGATCAGACCATGCGGTCCGACTCGCGCACACATCGCGCAGTCATAGCCGCGGCGAAGAACACCGCGGTGGCGGCGCAAGCTCAAAACGCCTCGAACCCCCCAGCGCGCGATCGCTCGAAACGAACGGCACGTCCGACGGGCTCGGACCCCTTCCTTCGTCTACTCGCCACGAGCGCAACCTCCCCGCCATTGAGGTCAACACCGGGGTCAACACTGCAGCCGAAGCGGGCCGAATAAGATCGTTCCGAGGAGCCGCTCGTCTCCGCGGTCGGCCGCGGCGACCCGCTCGCCGCCAAGGGCACGATCACGCTGAATGCTCTTCGCGACAGGCCGTTGATCATCCTTCGTCGCGGCACCGGGCTGCGCCTGCGGATCGACCGGGCATGCACAGCCGCGGGGTTTGCGCCACGGATCGCGTTTGAGGCCTCAGACCCGCGGGTGCTCGCCCAGCTCGCCGCCGAGGGCCTCGGGGATCGCGATCCGCACCCAAGCTGCCGCTACCGCGAACTACGCCGAGCATCATCCGCTGACGATCACCCGGCCCCGGCTACACGGACGCCTCCAGCTCGCCTGGCGAGGGCGACGATCCAGCAGCCCGGCAGCTCGAGCTCTCATCTGCGACGCCGTGAGTCCGCTGGCTGACCGAGCCACCAAAGCCTGAGAGCGCTTCGCGTCTGCGATGACACCGGGACTTAAGCCGCAAATACGGTCGCCTCTCGATTCGCACTGGTTGGCCTGCTTCGGCGCATGCATATCCGCCGAGGCGTCCGGTTCAAATAGGTAGATTGAGGGCATGCCTGATCGCGTGCCGCTCGGCCCCTTCCACGTCACCCGGGTCGGGTTTGGGACAATGCAGCTGCGCGGTCCCGGAGTATGGGGCCCGCACCCGGACCACGACCAGGCGGCGTTGTGGTCCGGCGGGCAGTCGAGCTAGGCGTCGACCATATCGACACCGCCCAGTTCTCGGTCCGGACGTCGCGAACGAGCTCCTGCCGAGGCGCTGTACCCGTTCCCCGACGACTTGGCGTGGGTGAGCAGGGTGGGCGGCACGGCGCGACGAGAGGCAGGCGTGGCTGGCCGCCGACCGGCCGGAGGAGCTGCGTAGCGACATCGAGGACAACCTGCGCACGCTCGGGGCAAGCAGCTCGCGGCTGTAAGCCTGCGCCTGATGGACGCCGGGCACGAGACTGGCGTCAGCTTCGATGAGCAGCTGGGTGCCGTGGTGCAGGCCTGCGAGGACGGGCTGATCGCCGGAGTGGGGGTGAGCAACGTGTCCCGCGAGCAGCTCCCGCATGCGCTTGACACGACGGCGATCGCCTGCGTGCAGAACCCGCTAAACGTGGTCGACCGCGCGTCGCTGCCCGTGCTGCGGGAGTGCGCCCGCGGCATCGCCTTCGTCCCGTTCTTCCCCCTGGGCTCTGCCTTTGGCCCGGCTCAGCCGGTGCTCTCCCACCCGGGCATCACGGCGACCGCGCAGCGGCTGGGGGTCACCGCGTCGCAGGTTGCGCTGGCATGGCTGCTAGCGCTCTCGCCGAGCATCCTGCTGATCCGGGGCACCTCATCGCTGGCGCACCTTGAGGAGAACCTGCGCGCCGGCGAGATCGAGCTTGACGCCGGGGCACTAGCGGTGCTGGACACCCCGACCGTCTAGCCTACTTCCCGCGGAAAAAGTGAGGGGTTGTGAGCGGGCTTTTCCGTCCGAGGTGACGGCCAGGATTCCCTGCATCTGATGGGGTTTCTGGTCGAAAGGGGAGTGCATGCTGACGCTCTTGGCGCCTGCGCCGGATTGTCTGTGGGACGAGTCGTTGCCGGTCGAGGTGAAGGCGCTGCCGGCGGATCTGGCAGCGCTGGATGTGTTGCTGTCCGATCACGAGTTGCTGTTTCCGTTGGTGGAGCGGTGGCGCCAGGAGTTCGAGGACACAGGACGGCTGGTGTTGACGGAGGGCCGGCCGACGATCCCGCTGGAGATCTATGTCCGGTTGATGGTGCTCAAGCAGCGCTACCGGTGGGGGTACAGGTCGTTGGTGGCGGAGGTGTCGGATTCGATTCATCTGCGCCGGTTCTGCCGGATCTCGCTGTCAGAGCGGGTGCCGGACGAGTCGACGGTGCGCAAGCTGACCAGGCGGATCGGGCCGGAGACGGTGTCGGAGATGACGCGCGCGTTGATCGTGAAGGCGACGCGGGAGAAGCGGTTCAGGCCGCGGGCGGTACGGATCGATTCGACGGTGATCGAGGCCGATGTGAGGTACCCGACCGACTCGGGGCTGGCCTCGCACGGGGTGAAGGCGCTGGCGCGGGAGGGCCGCAGGCTCGCCAAGCTGATCGGCGAGAAGCGGGCGCGGGTGCGGGACCGCTCCCGCTCGATGGGTCGAACGCTGCGGGCGATCTCGCGCACGATTCGCCGGCGCACTGGAGAGGCGAGGGCCGAGGTGCTCAAGCTCACCGAGCAGACCGGTCAGCTGTTGGAGCGTTCGGTCAAGGAAGCGCGTCGGCTCGCGGTGGTAGCGAAGCGCAAGGCGCGTGGGCGCGGCGCGAACGCGAAGCTAAAGGCCGCGGGCAAGCTCGAGGAGCTCGCCGATCGCTGCGAGAAGGTCGCGGGGCAGATCCGCCAGCGCGTGAAGGGCGAAAAGATCACCGACCGGATCATCTCCCTGGCCGATCCAGACGCCCGGCCGATCCGCAAGGGCAAGCTGGGCAAGCCGACCGAGTTCGGGTACGTCACACAGGTGGCGGAGGTGACCGAGCACACCAAGCCGGGAGCGCGAGGGCTGATCTTGCCAGCGTCGACCGCGCTCGGGAATCCGAGCGAGAACACGCTGCTGCCCGCCACCGTGGAGGAACTCAAGCGGCTGGGAATCGCGCCACGGGAGGTCGCGCTCGATGGTGGGTTCATGCCCACTCCAACGAACACCGCGCTCGAGGACCTGACAGCCAAGCAAGCGTTCATCGCCGGCCGCCAGCAACCGGCCTCGAAACGCACGCAGCGGCGGTTGCAGCGCTACCGAACCGGCGCCGAGGGCCGGATCAGTCACCTCAAACGCCGCTACGGACTGGACCGCAGCCGCCTCAAGGGCAACCAGGGCCAGCAGATCTGGACTGAGTGGGCGATCCTCAGCCACAACGCCGACACCCTCACCGTCCGACCCCGGTGAGACACTCCCAACCGCTCTCTCGACCAGAGCAAACCCATCACTTCCTCAAACGGCCGCACCCCGACAGGTGCGGCCGTTCCTGGTTCAGCCCCTCAGTGAGTTATTCCGCGGCAAGTAGCCTAGCTACAAGTAAGGGGGTGCTTTCCGGCCGCCGCAGCCCCTCCGAGTTTCCCCGCCGTATGCCCTGAGATGACTTCCCCGGACCGGTCCGACGCGGATGAGAGCCCGTCACACACCCACCCAGCGCTATCGTCACCTTGGTGGTTATGCCAGTCAGGGGTGGGAACATCCCCGCCGAGGCACGCGCCTCTAGGGAAAACTAGATGCCTCCCAAGCCCCCCGAGGCTTGACACGAGACCCATGGATAAGTAAGCAGCATCCATGGCTACTGGTGCAGAGTCGATTCCCTCGCGTATCGAGCCTCATGTGTGGCGGATCATGGTGGTGGTGATCATCGGCGCGATCATGTCGGTGCTCGACACGACGATCGTCAATGTTGCGCTGCACAGCCTGTCGGTCGATCTTCACGCTCCGCTTGACCGCATTCAGTGGGTCATCACCGGTTACTTGCTGTCGCTCGCTGCGGTGATTCCCGTCACGGGCTGGGCTGTGCGACGTTTCGGCGCGCGCCGCTTGTATCTGATCGCGCTGGTCGTGTTCACCGCGGGCTCGGCGCTATGCGGTCTGGCGAGTACGAGCGGTGAGCTGATCGCGTTCCGCGTCGTGCAGGGCGTCGGCGGTGGGATGCTGATCCCGATCGGCCAGATGATGCTGGTCAAAGCCGCGGGCCCGAGGAACTTGCCTCGGGTGATGAGCGCGATCGGGGTTCCGATCGTGCTCGCGCCCATCTTCGGGCCGACGCTCGGGGGGTTGCTGCTCCAGGACGCCGGCTGGCAGTGGATCTTCATGATCAACGTGCCTGTCGGCTTCGTCGCGTTCGCGCTCGCGCTGCGGCGCCTGCCGCGTGATGAGTTCGGTGCCCAGACGGCCGGCCGGCTGGACGTTCTCGGCCTCGTGCTCGCCGCCGCGGGGACCGTAGGGATCACCTACGGGCTGTCCGAGAGCAACGCGGCGGGGAGCCTGGTCGCCGCGCCGGTGCTGATCCCGGTGCTGATCGGAATCGTCCTCCTGGCGGCGTTCGTGCTGCGCTCACGGCGGATCGCGCGTCCGCTGCTCGATGTTCGCTTGTTCGCCAACCGGGCGTTCAGCGCCGCCTCGCTCGTCACCTTCTGCCTCGGCGCCGCGCTGTTCGGCGCGATGATTCTGATGCCGCTGTACTTCCAGACGGTGCGCGGCGAGGACGCCATCACCACCGGCCTGCTGCTGATCCCGCAGGGCGTCGGCGCAGGCCTGACGATGGCCGTCTCGGGCCAGGCGACCGAACGTTTCGGCGCCGGCGGGACGTCGTTGATCGGGGGCCTGGTGCTCGCGGCGGCGACGATCCCGTTCGTGCTCATCACTGGCACGACCTCGTTCGTGGTGATCGGCGTGGCGATGCTCGTCCGCGGGCTCGGACTCGGCCTCGCGATGATGCCCGCGATGACCGCCGCGTTCTCTGTGCTCACGCGCGAACAGGTCAACGACGCAAGCCCGCAGCTGACTGTGCTACAGCGCGTTGGCGGCTCGCTCGGCACCGCGATCTTCGCCGTCGTCTTGCAGAGTGAGATCACCCAGGCCGGCGCGCACCCCACCCAGGCCAGCCTTGGCGCGGCGTTCGGCCACACCTACTGGTGGGTCATGGGCGTGACCCTAATCGCGCTGCTGTCAACGCTACAGCTCGCCCGCATCGAACGGCGGGTGCGGCGGACCCGGAGCGTCCAGCCGCTTGACTCCGACGTTGCGCTCGAGACAGCCGCGTGAGTGTCCCCCGCATTTGGTCGCCGAGCGGAGTCCGTCCTGGAGCGGATCTCGCGGGCGTTCGGCGAGTGACGCGGCGCCGAGCGACGGGCGGGGGCCGCGACGGGCATCGCGCGGACGGCCTGACCACCCCCAGCTGCGCGCGTACCTCGCGCGCGCCCACGTGCAGCAGGGCCACGGTCGGAGACAGCTCGCCCCCACGACCGATCTCTACCCGGCGAGAGAGCATGACGGCGAGTCTCGGCCAACCCGATCGAGCGGCCTGGGGAGCGCGTGTGAGAACGAGGACCTCCAGTCCTGATGAGGTTTCTTCGTCGTCGAGTAAGGATGGTGTCAGTGGTTGGTGTCGGTGGTCCGCGTGAAATGGGGTTGCGGTGACGCTGGTGACTCTTTCGGCGTCGTATGGTGCCGGGGGAAGTCGGGTCGCGCCGCAGCTCGCTCAGCGGCTCCAGGTGCCGCTGCTAGACCGGATAATTTCGGTTACCGTCGCCGAGCGTCTAGCCGTCTCCCCGGATCAGGAGCTGGCGGCCGAGGAGTCGATCGGTAGCGTCCTGCACCGCCTGACCTACGGCGTTGCTGCCGCGCGTGTCATCTGGGGAGCTCCGGCCGATACGGCAGCTGAACTGATCGACGAGGCGGCCTACCGGCGCGAGACCGAGCGCGTGATCTGGGAACTGGCTGCAGCTGGGAGTGGCGTGATTCTCGGCCGCGCGGCGGCGGTCGTTCTGCGCGACGACCCGCGTGCGCTGCACGTGCGCCTCGATGGACCGCTCGCACGGCGGACCGCGCAGGCCATGGCCGCGGAGGGAATCGACCGCCAGACGGCGGAGCGCCGGCTGGCAAAAACCGATCGCGCCCGCGAGGCCTACGTTGCGCACCTCTACCGGACCGACCCACGAGACTCGGGGCTGTATCACCTCGTGATCGACTCGACGGCGATTCCGCTCGACGCGTGCGTCAAGTTAATTGTCGACGCTGCACGCGCGCGAACGACCGGCCCCTCCACAGCAGACAATCGGAAATGACAAGGGCGCCGAGCACGGTGAGTCCTGCCACCGCGCGATTTCGGCTCAGCAGCAGCCGTCGAGGATCGCCGAGCCTTGCCGGCCGCCATGCAACTCCTTCTTATCTGCGCCACTGCTACGGCAAAGATCAACGCGCCCGCGTGGAGATGTCGCTGATTACCCCGCTTCTACTCGAGCAGAGTCCCTCGTGATTACCTTCTGGCCGCCAAGCCTGGAGCTCCCATGCAAGCGCCCGCGCCTTCTCACGGCCCCGGAACCCATCCCCATCAGCGCCAGCCCAAGAGTCCTGTCGGCATGACGTGACCTTATTGCCAACCACCCCCGCAAGCGACGCCTGTACGGTCACCGTTGTGGACAAAGCGTGATCCATTTTGCTCTCGCGACTCGGTTCACTGACGCCAGCACAGCGTCGCGTTTCATCGAGCGATCACTCACACCCGCTTCCACGAAGAAGGGGCACTCTCAGGAGCCGCCGCGACCGGGCTCGACACTTCTCCTTCCGGCGGATTGCAGCCAGCCGCCTCCGGAGCCACGCCGGCGCAGACCTGCATTCGGGTTTGTGACGCAACTTCTCGGCGGCTCGCCCAGAGACGCGGTTTGCGCGGCAAGCGTGCATCTCACGGTGTTGCTGCGCCGGTGACTCGGTGCCCGCCGCCACGGACGCTGCGGTGCAAGATCGACCGCGGCAATCCGCTCGCTCACGCTGAAGTCGCCGCCTTGGCTCTGACGGCGGGGCAGGTAATGACCGGATTTCTTGTCTATGTCGCGGTTCTGATGATTGTCGAGCGAGCGTGGCCCAGACAATGCGGGGCTGCTAGCCCGCGGTCGAGGTCCACGTGACTTTCAAGGACTCGCGGCGCCACCGCCCGCTCTCTCTTCGCCGTCGAGGACGCGCTGCGATGCCGAGCGGCGACGCTCGGAGCGTCCTGGCCGCGGTGAACTCCTCCCGCTCGCTTGCCTCGCTGGCATCAAATGGCCCCGGACAAGCAGGATCGTACGACGACTCGGTCATTTCAAATCGAGTCGGCGCGACGTCGCCCGTCTCTCAGTCGGGCACGTGGACATGGGTGGGCCGGAACGGGCACCTTTGCGACCTCCCACCGCCTGCGCGAAGCGCCGTGAATCGAGGATGTTCGTCCGCTGGCTGGAAGTGGTGCACAGACCTTGACGTGGGATCATCGTGGCTGTAGGCTAACGAGCGCTAGTAAGTCAGCCAGTGCTATTTAGCGATAGGGACCTTCCAATCGCGTGCGGTTCGACTGGTCCGAATCGAACTGTTCTCCCGAGAGGAAAGAATGGCAGTGACCGACGTGCGGCCGTCCGCGACTTCGACCGATGCTGTGAGCGCCGCTGTGGATGCAGCGGCGCTCACCGATCCGGCGCCCGTGCTTGCCGTATTCGCCGTGAGTACGACGAGCCGGGGCGGTATGGAGGTATTGCTGTGGCGTGTCTGGCGCCGGAGTGACGTCTGATGATACGTTCCGAGTTGATCAAGCCGGTCGATGAGCTGCTTCGTTGCCACGCGCGGCAGCGTGGCGGAGCAGTCGCCTTTGCCGACGCCCAGCGGAGTTTGACGTACGGCGAGCTTGAGAGCCGTACGCGTCATATCGCTGGTCATCTGCGCGGTCTGAGCCTGTCGGCGGGCGATCGCGCGGCGATCTACATCGGAAACTCAGTGGAGGCCGTCGAGGCCCAGCTGGCAGTTGCGCGCGGCGGCGGCATCGCTGTTCCGATCATCCGCAGGCGCCCGAGGCGGACGTCGCCTACATGGCACAGGATTCGGGCGCGCGGACCCTGTTGATCGACGCGCCGCGCAAGGGTGCCGTGCCCGAACTGTTGCGTGCCGCTCCCGCGGTCGAGCACGTCGTGGTGGTCGGCGACCCGGACGAGCCGGCACATCAGCGTTACGAAAGCCTCGCGCTGGCGCCGCCGACGACCGAGATGGCGCCGTCAGACGATCTCGACGCGGCGGCCTGGATGGTCTATACGTCGGGCACGACGGGCCGTCCGAAGGGTGTCCTGCTGAGCCAGCGAAGCTGCCTGTGGGTGGTCTCGGCCTGCTGGGCGCCGATCGTCGGGCTGGACGCGTCGGACTACATGCTGAGCCCGCTTCCGCTGTTTCACTCCTACGCGATCGTGCTCTCGATCCTGGGCGTGGTCACGGTCGGGGCCCGCGCCCACATCATGGAGCGCTTCTCCACCCCCGAGGTGCTGGACCTCCTGGCAGCCGAGCCGTTCACCCTGCTGCCGGGGGTGCCAACGATGTTCCACTACCTCAGCGCCAGCACGACAGCGACCTGGCTGGGCTGCGAGACGCTGCGGTCCTGTATCTCCGCCGGTGCCATCCTGCCCGCAGATCTCACAGCTCAGTTCGAAGCGCAGTTCGGCGTTCCGCTCCTGGACGGCTACGGGATCACCGAGACGTCCACGATGGTGACGATGAACTGGAGGGAGGGCAACCGCCCTCGCGGGTCTTGCGGGCTCCCGCTGCCGGGGTCGGCCGTGCGGCTGGTGGATCCGATCACCGGCGAGGACGTTCCAGTGGGATCGGACGGCGAGATCTGGGTCCGGGGTCCGCAGGTGATGCTCGGCTATCACGAGCGGCCGGAAGCGACCGCACAGGCACTGGCTGGCGGGTGGTACCACACCGGGGATGTCGGGCGAGCCGATCGTGACGGCTACCTCACCATTACAGGCCGAATCAAGGAAATGATCATCCGCGGCGGGGAGAACATCTATCCGGCAGAGGTCGAGTCGGTCCTCCTGACACATCCTCACGTGCGCGACTGTGCGGTCGTCGGTCAGCCTCACGACAAGCTGGGCGAGACGGTTGTCGCGTTCGTGGTGGCCGAGGACCGTGCGGCGTTCGATATCAAGAGTCTGAAGGCGCATTGCAGGGACCTGCTGCTGGCGTTCAAGGTGCCCGCCGAGGCCACCTGCTGGACGAGATCCCGCGTACCGGCTCGGGAAAGACGATGCGCCACAAGCTCAGGGCTCTTCTGCCCGTGCAGTGACCAAACGCAGAAAGGAGGGCCCACCATGCAGCTCACGGCAGCCGACAGCCTGCACATGATCCCGCTCGGGGGTCTGCGGGGCTTGCGGCGATTCATGGTCCAAGACGGGGGTGATGAGGGAGTGGTGATGCCGATCGTCGCGTTTCTGGCATCTCCGGGGAGCGCAAGGTGCTGGTCGATACGGGTATATCGCCAGTGGCGCTGATTGACCACGAACAGGCGTGGGGCAAGCTCTCTCCCGCTTATTTACTCCAGTCGTGAGCGAAGACGATCGGCTCGACCGGCGCCTCGCGGATCTTGGCTTGACGTGCGCAGACATCACCGATGTCGCGCTCACCCACCTGCACTTCGACCACGCCGGCGGGCTCGGGCTGTTCCCGAATGCGAGGCGCTGGGTACAGCTAGCGGAGTGGGGCGACACGCGACTTGTACCGGTTCCTGGCCGGTGACGACACGGTCGCCCCCGGGATCCACGTGATCGCGACCCCTGGACACACCGCTGGCCACCAATCCGTGCTCGTCAATCTCGCCCCCGCCGGCTGGTTCTGCCTGGTCGGCGATGTAGTGGATAGCCGCGAGATTCTCGACAGGCGCCGCACCCCGGGCGTGATCGCCGATCACGCACAAGCCCTGCTGTCTGCGCGGCGTCTGCGGGCGCTAGAGCAGTCGCTTGGGGCGCAGCTGCTGTTCACACGACCATGAGCAGCACGAGCAGCTACCGCGGTTCCCGTCCCCAATCGCCCGCCGACCGATGCCGCGGGAAGCTCGCGCAGCCGGTGCCGCTGTGCTTGGTCATGAGGCGAGCGCGACAATCCTCGTGACGGGATCACAAGTCGAGGGGCTGCAGGACGGCGACCGGGTGATCCTGCTGTGGAACACGCCGTGTAGTGAGTGCTTTCACTGCCAACGCGGCGAGGCGCACCTATGCGAACGCGCCGCGGCCAGGGTTAACGAGCCGCACGCCGATGATGCCGGCGGTGTCCCGATTCACCCAGGCCTAACTGTCGGCTCGTTCGCTGAGCAGACCGTTCTCCCCGCGGCGGCTGTCGTCCCGGTGCCCGACGACATCACCACCGCGGACGCCGCGCTGGTCGGCTGCGCTGTCACCACGGGCGTCGGGGCGGTGACGAAACGGTGAAAGTCCGACCGGGCGCATCCGTGCTGGTGCTCGGGCTCGGCGGCGTCGGCGTCTCAGTCGTCCGCGGGGCCACGCTCGCCGGTGCGGAGCAGATCATTGCGGTCGATCGCAACGCCGACAAGGAGGAGATCGCCCGAGCGGCAGGCGCAACCACATTTGCGCTCGCCGGCGACGGGCTACGCAAGAGCGTCAAGGGGCTGACGAATGGTCGCGGGACGGATTACGCGTTCGGCTGCGTCGGTTCTGCCGGCACGATCAGAGACGCTTGGTCGCTCACCCGTCGGGGCGGAGCGGCGTGCGTGGTTGGGATTGGCAGCAAAGATGAGCCGATCACATTGAATCCGCTAGAGCTCTTCTACTTCGCTCGTTCCCTCACCGGATGCGTGGCGGGATCGCTGGAGCGCCGTCGCCGACCTCCCGACCTCGGCACGCTGGATCTCGCCCAGATGGTGACCGGCCATGGCACTCTCGACGATGCCGGGGACGCACTGAACACGCTGGGGGCCCGGCAGGGGACCGGACGCTGCTGCATCCCAACGAATAGCGATGTCCTCGCTCGTCTCTAAGTCGAACGCCAGCGTGACCCGCTGACGCCAAGGTAGCGGGATGCCCGGATACCATCGTGACGTGGCCGAGAAGCGAACTGAGGTCCTTATAACGCGGCCGGCGGTCACCGCGGCCGCGGTCCGCGACGCTGCGCTCACGCTGTTCGCAGCGCGTGGCTACCACGGCACGGCCCTGAGCGACATCGCCGAGCGGCTCGGGATCAAGGTTCCGAGTCTGTACAACCACATGGACTCCAAGCAGCAGCTGCTTGCGGACATCATCACCGCGACGACGGATGCTGTCTGGGCTGATTTTCGACTTGCTATCGAAGACGAACCCGATCCCGCCGAAGCACTTCGCAAGGCGGTGTACGCGTACGCGCTCCGACACGCGTGCCACCGGCGAGCCGCGATCATTGTCCATGACGACGTCGCTCACCTCGAGGAGCCGACCCTTAGCTCGGTTCTTGAGAAGCGTCGCGCTCACGAACGGGGCATGCGGGAGGTGCTCGACGCTGGTGTCGCGAAAGGCGCTTTCACCGTCGTCCACTCGCGGATGGCGTCGTTCGCGATTCTGGAGATGTGCGTCAGCATCGCCCGCTGGTTCCGCGATGACGGGCCGATGACCGCAGAGGAGGTTGCTGAGGCATACAGCATGTATGCCTCAGCGATCGCCGGCGCTCGCTCTCGCCGCCGTGGCGCTCGCAAAGAGCGGAACGGCAGGCCGGAGCCCTCCTCCTGAGCGACTCCCGAAGTCGCCGAGTTGGACGTCTCTGAGTTCGGTTGGGGCGGAGCATCCCTCATCACGCTGACCGCGACCTGCCCGCAGCCAGACGAGCTGTACCTGGCCGCTCGGCGGCGAGACCACATCGCCTCTGGCAGACGCCGTATGTGGCGGCTTGAAAGCTCTTGACAAAAAAGCGCTCCTTCAGGTAGACTAACGAGCGCTAGTTAGTAGAGGAGTTCGAACGATGGAGATCACGAATACTTTTACGGTGCCGCTACCGGTCGATCAGGCCTGGGGTGTGTTGACCGATTTGGAGCGGGTCGCTCCGTGTATGCCCGGAGCGGCGCTTTTGGGGGTCGAGGGCGACGAGTACAGCTGGCTTGTGAAGCTCAAGGTCGGGCCGGTCGCTGCCAGGTATCAGGGGATCGCGCGGTTTTTGGAGCGGGACGAGAGCGCTCGCCGCGCGGTGATCCAGGCGGACGGCGAAGATCTCGGCGGTCAGGGCGGTGTGGCCGCGAAGGTCACGGCGACGCTGACCGCGCGGGGTGAGGGGACGGCAGTGCTGGTAAGGACCGATCTCGATATCTCCGGGCGGGTGGCGCAGTTCGGGCGTGGAGTTATCACTGATGTCTCGAACAAGCTCTTTGGCCAATTCGTCGAGCGCCTGGAGGACGAGCTCTCGCGGGAGATCGACGCGGTCGACCCGCGACCAGCGACGGCGACCACTGACGGCGGTCCAGTCAGCGGCGCGGCGAGCCGGCAGCCGGTGGAGGACGTCGAGCCGATCGACCTGCTGTCCGCTGCCGGATCAGCACGCACCCTAGCGAAGCTCGCCGCACCTGCCGCAGGCGCGGTCATGCTCGCGGTGCTTGCGCTCGGGATCCGCCGCACAAACAGGCGGCAGCCGAGGTGGTCCGGGCCGCAGACCATCCAGCTCTTCCCCATCAATCTCCCCAACCCGACCCCAAAGGGCTGACAGATGACAGACACACTCATACGCTTGCAGTTACGTGAAGATCTCACGGTCGCGGGAGCACACGACAGCAAGACTCGGACGGTGTGGACGGAGGCGGCCTGACATGGATCTGCAGCTCCAGGACAAGGTCGTGTTGGTCACCGGTAGTGGCCAAGGCCTCGGCCGTGAGATCGGCCTGGCATTTGCCCGGGAGGGTGCGCACGTCGGTTTCCACTACAACACGTCGGCCGACGGCGCGGAGGCGGCAGCCGGCGAAGCGCGGTCGCTCGGCGTCCGTTCGATCGCTGTTGGGGCCGACGTGCGGGACGACGCCGCGATTGAGAGCGCCGTCCAGCGGGTGCACGATGAGCTCGGACCGATCGACGTGCTCGTCAATAACGCCGCCGTGGCGCAGCTGAAGCGGTTCCTGGAGACGACATCTGAGGACTGGGGATTTCAGGCAGAGGTGACCGTTACAGGGACCCTCCGGGTCACGCATGCGGTGGCGAAGCGGATGGTCGAAAACGGCGGCGGCGTTATCGTCAGCCTGCTCGGGGATTCGGGGCGGGTCGGCGAGGCGGGTCTTCTCGTCACCGCGACGATGCGCTCTTCGACGGTTGGGTTGACCAAATCCCTGGCCAAGGAGCTCGCTCGCGCTGGGATCCGCGCCAACGCGGTATCGATTGCGCTGGTCCAGACGGACAGCTTTGAGCGCCATGCCGGCGGAACAGAGGAGGAGCGAATGAAGAAAATCCTCGCGCAGTACCCCCTGCGACGGCTAGGGCGGCCCGAGGACGTGTGGCCGATGGTTTTGCTGCTGGCATCGCCGCTGTCGTCGTGGACGACGGGCCAGGTGGTGTCGGTCAACGGCGGCTACGCGATGCCCTGAGCGGAACGTGCGATGAGTACCAAGATAGAAGCACCACCGCGGCCGTCGGTCGTGGGTGCGCAGGTCCGCCGCAAGGAGGATCTTCGGCTCCTCACCGGCCAGGGACGCTACGTGTCGGACGTCGATCTGCCGCGCATGCGTCACGTGGCGTTCCTGCGCGGCCCGCACGGGCACGCCCGGATCCGCAGCGTGGATCCCAGCAATGCAGCGGCGCTTTCAGGCGTACAGGCCGTCTTCACCGGCACGCAGCCTGAGTTCTCGAACATGGCACTGCGAGCGATGTCGGCTCTGCCGACGTACGTCGAGACGGATCAGCCGGTGCTCGCGCATGACCGCGTGCGCTTCATGGGCGAGGCGGTCGCCGCAGTCGTCGCTAGCAGCCGGTATCTCGCGGAGGACGCGCTCGAGCTGATCGACGTTCGCTACGAGAAGCTGCCGGCCACGACCCGCACCGACGTGGCACCCGAGGTGCCGCTCCACGACGCGGCCCCGGACAACGTGCTCATCTCGCGGCTCTTCGACGCCGGCGATGTCGAGGCGACGCTAGCGGAGTCTGCGGTTGTCATCGAGCGGGAGCTGACCACCAACCGGCATGCCGGCAATCCGATGGAATGCCGCGCCGGGGTCGCGCGGTGGGACCCCTCCAGCGGGCGACTGACGCTCTGGTCCGGCACACAGGTACCCCACATTGCGCGCAATTACATCGCCGACCTGCTCGACCTCCCCGAGGGGAATATCCGCGTGATTGCTCCCGATGTCGGCGGTGGATTCGGCACTAAGTCGGTCGTCTATCCCGAGGAGGTCGCACTCTGCATCATCGCCAGGGCGATGCCGGGCGTGCCCGTCAAATGGGTGGAGGACCGCATCGAGCACCTGCTTGCAGCGACGCACGCGCGCGATCACCGCTATTGGATCCGAGCCGGGTTCGCTGATGACGGGCAGCTCCTCGCGCTGGACGCGACGATTGACTGCAACGTGGGGGCCTACTCCGCTTATCCGTGGACGGCGGGCATCGAGCCGCTGATGGCCGGTGGCCTTCTTTTCGGGCCGTACAGGCTGGAGAACTACCGCTGCATCACTCGTGGCGTCGCGACCAACACCGCGCCCGCGGGGCCGTACCGCGGAGTCGCGCGGCCAGCGACCGTATTCGCTATGGAGACAACCATGAACGTCGCCGCGCAGCGGCTCGGGATCTCGCCAGTCGAAATCCGCCGACAAAACCTCATCAAACCGAAGGACGTCCCATACCGCATGCCGACGCGCCTCGTCGATGACTCGGGACAGTATGAGCGGTGCCTCGAGAAGGCGCTCGAGGTCCTAGACTACGAACACTTCCAGGCCGAGCAGGAGCGACGCCGAGATGCTGGGGAGCTACCGATCGGCATCGGCATCGCGTGTTACAACGAGCTCACCGGCCTCGGCCGCGCCGCCTCAGCCGGGCCCCGGATGGCGTTCCGCACCGGTCATGACGCCTGCACGGTCAGGATCAACCCGGACGGCCGCGTGACCGTTTTCAGCGGTGTGACATCACAAGGGCAGGGGCTCGAGACGACCATCGCTCAGGTTGTCGCCGATGCCGTCGGCGTGGCCTTCGAGGACGTGACCGTCCACATCGGCGACACCGACACGGCGCTCTGGGGCTTCGGTGCGTTCTCCTCCCGCCAAGCCGTGATCGGGGGCGGCGCAGCGCACCGAGCCGGCACCGCGGTCCGCGAGAAGGCGCAACGCCTTGCCGCCGGCCTGCTCGATGTCGATCCTCAGCAGCTCCGCCTCGAGGCGGGCGGGTTCTACCTCGACGACGAGTCAGCAGCGCTGCCGCCGATCTCTCTGGCGGAGGTCGCCCGCGTCGCATATCTGGAGTCCAACCGGCTGCCCGAGGGAATCGAGCCGGGACTCCAGGCTACCCGCTTCTATGACCCGATCCGTGGCGCTTTCGCCGCCGGGGCGCAGCTCGCCGCGATCGAGCTCGATCCGGCAACCGGCGCATTGAGGGTTTTGAAATGGGTCTGCGTCGAGGACGCCGGGATCATCGTCAACCCCCAGATCGTCGAAGGGCAGATCCTGGGCGCGATCGCCCAGGGCATCGGCGGTGCTCTCTACGAGCACCTCGTCTACGACGAGAGCGGCACCCTCATGACCGGCACGCTGATGGACTACCTCATGCCAACCAGCGCCGAGATGCCGGACATCACGATCGAGCACTGCTCCAAACCGGCCGAGAATCCCACAGGCGTCCGCGGAGTCGGTGAAGCCGGCACACTCGGTCCCAACGCCGTCATCGCTGGCGCGCTCACCGACGCGATCGGGGTCGACATCGACCGCCTTCCGATCACACCTGGATCTGTGTGGAAGGCGCTTCAATGATCCGTTTCGAGTCACGTGGCAGCGGCGGCCTGATCACGCTCGAACGGGTCGGAGCTCGCAACGCGTTGGATGTCGAGCATCTCGCTGAACTCCGCCGTGCCGTCGAGCAGGCCGAAGCCGAACAGATGCGCGTTCTGACGATCACGGGCGCCGGAACGAGCTTCTGCTCCGGCGCAGATCTTCACGGGCTCTACGGCGAGACCTTCCGAGATGCCCTGTACGGCACGCTACGAACGATCCGGTCGGTGAGAATCCCGGTACTGGCAGCCATAAACGGGCCCGCGATCGGCGCGGGGACTCAGCTTGCGATCGCATGTGATCTCAGGATTACCGCGCCGGCGGCGATCTTCTCGATTCCCACGGCCAAGATCGGACTATCGGTCGACCCGTGGACGATTCGCCGGCTGGCACAGCTCGTCGGCGGCGGTGTCGCTGCCGGGATGATGCTCGGCTCTGAGCAGCTCACCGGGGAGCAGGCCCACCAGCAAGGCCTAGTAAACCGGCTCGGGGACCTTTCCGACACGCTCGCCTGGGCAGAGGAGATCTCGCAGCTCGCGCCCCTCACGCTCGCCTACTCGAAACGCATCTTGGACGAACTTGTAACGGACGACGCGGCAGCCGAATTGACGGATGCCTTCCTCGCATGCTGGGAAAGCCAGGACTTTCAAGAGGGCCAACACGCCCGGCGCGAGCACCGACCACCCAACTTCCGGGGTATCTGATGAAACCCGCACCTTTTGACTACACGAGGGCGGCCAGCGTCAGCGAGGCGGTGCAAGCGCTCCGTGCGGCAGATGGCGAGGGCAAGCTCATCGCCGGCGGACAAAGCCTCACGCCGATCCTCGCGCTCCGACTGTCCCGCCCCAAGCTGCTGATAGACATCAACGACATTCCCGGCCTCTCACGGATTCGCCATCTGCCGGGCGGCAGGATCAGCATCGGCGCCCTGGTCCGGCACCGCGCGCTCGAGCAGCAACGTCACCATCCGCTCCTCGCAGCCGCCGCACCGTGGATCGGCCACAGCGCCATTCGATCCCGGGGCACCTTCGGAGGAAGCCTCGCCCACGCCGACCCAGCCGCCGAATTGCCCATCATCGCCACCGCAACCGACGCGATCGTGCATATCCACGGAGCAGACAGCTCGCGCTCAACCCCCGTGGAGGACCTGCTTGCGGGGCCGCTGGATACCACGCTGGCCGAGGACGAGATGATCACGTCCATCGACCTTGCCGTCCCCCACCGCTGGGGCTTCGCGGAGTTCTCGCGCCGGCACGGCGACTTTGGACTGGTGACGGTCGCGGTCGCCGAGATCGAGGGGCGGACGCGAGTAGCAGTCGGCGGAGTTGCCGGCACCCCCTATCGCGACCCGGAGTCAGAACGGACTCTCGGCCCCGGTCGCTGGAGCGAGGCGACCATCGATCAGACCGCCCGTGCACTGACAGCGGGCATCGAACCGACTCCCGACCTTCACTCGACTGCGGAGTACCGAAAGTCGCTGGCACAGGAGCTCGTCCGGCGTGCGCTACGGCAAACCAACGCATCACACCCGGAGGAGCTCGAATGACAATCCAGATTACCGTCAACGGTCACCACGTGAGCCTCGACGTAGAGCCACGCCGCACGCTCGCGGACGCACTGCGCGAGGACCTTCATCTGACAGGAACCCATCTCGGCTGCGAACACGGAGTGTGCGGCGCGTGCACCGTACTCGTCGACGGCGAGCCCGTGCGCTCCTGCCTTATGTTTGCCATCCAAGCCGAGGAAAAGTCAGTAACGACCGTCGAAGGCCTCGCCGCCGACGACGGGACCCTGCACGTCCTGCAGACAGCCTTCTCCGACCACCACGCACTCCAATGCGGGTTTTGCACACCAGGGATGCTGCTCTCCGCCCTCGATCTCCTGCACCGCGAACCCAACCCGAGCCGGGGCCAGATCCGTGACGAGCTCTCCGGCAACATCTGCCGCTGCACCGGATACGTCGGCATCGTGAACGCCGTCGAAGCCGCCGCCTGCACGCTACGGGAGCAGTTCGGTGAGGATGACGACCAAACGCAGCGCGACGGCGAATGGGCCATGACGCAATCGAACGACGTCGGTGACACGTAGCGATCGCAGGCCCTCATCAAAGCAAGCGACAGCATGGCGCCCGCCTTGCCCAGTGACCTTCGGGGTCGCCAACGTTTTCGTGCGCAATCGCGGTTCTCGAGCCCCCTAGGGCGGGAGAAGCAAGATCTGCACCCATCGCGAACGCCACGATGCGCAATGACGCGGCAGGCCATGACGGCGCGATGTACGAGCTCCTGAGCGCCGCGCGCAATCAACCTGGATGGATCGGATGACACCTGCTCCGCGCGGTGGACGACCGTACCGTTCGGGACCATCGTCGGCACGCTGGAGAGCCGGGAGCATTGAGAAACGTGCCACAACGAACCGCAGTCGGGCGAAACGGAGCCCATCGAAGCTTCGTGCGCGTGGGCAAGGACGAGCTAGTCGAGGTCGAGCCGGCCTGACCCATCGGTGCGTTTGCATACGCATCAGGCGATCCTCGCTGCTGGCGGGTGACTTCCGCTATCGCCCCTCTATGAACGAGGGCCCGGTGTCAAGTCCTTCGCCTGATGTTGTCGGAGCCCTGACGACATGTAGCTGCGATATGCGGGGTGGGCGCCGGGTGTGTCAGGCGTGCGCAACCTGACTTGATGTGAACGCGGTGCGCTTGTCGCGCTTGACACAGCAGGACCCACCTGGCAGCTGTTGTCATGGTCCGCGGGTGGGTTGGTGGTGTGGAGCGGTGCTCATCTCTCTATCGCTTCATCAAACTTCGAGGACCAGGTGTGATCGGGGCTCGCTCCGGCGGCGCAACTCAAAAATGGACTGTCAGGCAGTCAGGGCGAAAATGGCGCCTGCCGGAGCGAAGGGCTTGAACGGTTGGTTGCGGGTCAGCATGTACCAGATCGCCTCGGTCAGCTTGCGAGCGAGTTCGATCTGCGCGACTTTCGCGCCGCGCTGGCGGCCCAGGCGGCGCTTGGTGCGCTGGTAGCGCTCCTTGTAGAGCGGGTGCCAGGAGGCGGCGATCGCCGCTTCCATCAATCCCCAGCGCAGGTATCTCGGGCCGTGCTTGGAGATCGGGCCGCGTCGGTCCATCTCGCCGGACTGGCACACGTGCGGGCACAGGCCGGTGTAGCCGGTCAGTTTCACCGGCGAGGAGAAGCGGTTGATGTCGCCGATCTCGGCGGCGATCGTGAACCCGGTAATCCAGCCGATCCCCGGGGCGCTCATCAACAACGGGATGTAGCGGTGATCGGCTCCGGAGCGGCGCAGCGATCGCTCGATCGCGTCGATCCGCCGCTCGAGATCGTCGATCAACTCGAGGCTCGCCTGGACGTGACCGCGCCATGGCTCCGGGGAAATCCAGGTCGGCGAGCAGCTTGCGGCCGGCGACGCCGAACAGGTCCGCCATCGGGACCTGATGCCCGAACGCGATCAACGACGAATGGACCCGGTTCTTCAAGGTCGCGCGGTGCTTGACCAGATGCAGCCGCCACCGGGCGCGCTCCCGCTCGGCCCGCAGCTCCGGCGATGGCAGCCAGATCGCCGGCACCAGATCCCTGAACGACAACTCCGCCAGCACCCGCGCGTCGACTTTGTCAGTCTTGCACGCCAGCGGCGCCAACCCCTTGACCCGCTGCGCATCGGCGACCAACACCTCCCACCCGTACCTGACGAGCTCGTCATGCACGAACCGCGCACCATTCATCGACTCCACCACCCCGCGCACCGGTTCGTCATACACCGCGACCCGGCGCATCAGCCCGTACAAGCCGTCCCGGTCTGCCGGCGCCCGGAAATGCTCGACCAGCTCACCCTCGCTGGAGATCAAGCACACATCAACCCGTTTGCGGCTCAGATCCAACCCTACGTGCAACACGATCATCTCCCTTCCCGAGCAGGATCAACCCCGCCCACCACGTACCGTGCGCCCAAGGTCGGTCCTTCGTTCGGATAGCCCGGCCGCGCGGCCATCATCCGCGCGCGCCTGACCTCTGCTGTTCGATCCGGAGGGCCGACCTCCTTCTAGCGGCCACGCCGGCCAGGCAAACCCTCGTTCATCACATTCAGAAGGAGCGGCGCCGCCCGACGCGGCCAGACGCCTGCTCTGCCGCTCACGCAGTCGTCTCGTCGTCTGCTTCAGACAGCTCCTCCTCGCTGAATGCAGCCACGAGTTCTCCGTCTCCTCGAGCCTGGCGAAACATCCGCTCCACCAGTGCCGAGACCCGCTTTGCACCTCGCAAGGTGGTCAACCAGCTGCCGATGCTTCCCTGCGTTGCGCTCCGAGGAGGGGCGCACCGGCAGGGAGAGCTGTCGCCCTCGTCCGTGGCTAGGACTCTCGAGGGCGCGTGCCGTGTTAACGAGCGCATTGTCGGCGAACGCGTCCGGGGGTCCCCCTGCTGCTTCGCGGGCTGACAAGGGGGTAGAGTCGCCTGCAACGTCATGAATCCGGGGCGATGAGCGGGCGAGCACGGGATTACCTGTTCGGTCAATCGGCCGAAGAGACCGCGCACTTGCGGCTGCAGGGGAAGATGTTCGCGGCATACACGGCCCGGTTCCTAGAGGACACGGGCATCTCGCGCGGGATGAAGGTTCTCGACGTTGGGACCGGGGCTGGCGATGTGGCGGTGCTCGCGGCCGATCTCGTTGGGAAGGAGGGAACCGTTGTCGGGGTCGATCTCAACCCGGAGTTGATTGAGACGGCTCAAGCCCGGTCCGCGGCCGCGGGACTTGAGAATGTTTCATTCGTCGTCGTCGTTCGCGTCTGACTTCGCGGCAGAGGTGCCGCCGTTTTTCAACCTAATCCTGGGAGGCTTCCGGGGCCCTGAACCAGGAGGACGAGATGTTGGAGAACGGCAAGCGACGCCGACGCCGGCAGCTGTCGCCGGCGGAGAAGTGGGAGATCTTCTTGGAGGTCACCTCGCAGGAGATCTCACAGGCCGACGCGGCGCGGAAGTACGGGGTCGACGTGAGTGTGATCATCCGGCTGCGAGCGCTGGCGAAGGACGCGGCGTTGGCCGCGTTCGCGTCGGCCAAGCCGGGGCGGGTGCCCTCGCCCGAGCAGGTCGAGCTGGAGCTGCTCAGAGCGGAGAACGACCGGCTTTCGGAGGCGCTGAAGGAGATGGCGGTGGAGCTGACCTTGTTCCGGGGAAGGCAACGCTCGGGCTATTCGGCCCGGTCCCCGCACGCGTGAGCGCGGAGACCAAGCTCGAGCTTCTGGGGCTGATCGACCATGCCGTCGCCGACGGGTGGGCGCACGCGCGGGCGTGCCGGGTGCTGGAGCTGGCCGATAGTCGTGCACATCACTGGCGGGCGCGGCTGCGGGACACCGGCACGCTCGAAGACGGTCGTCCGGGTGGCGGCGCGGTGCACGGGCTGCTGGACTGGGAGGAGCAGGCGATCCTCGATCTGATCGAGCAGTGGGGATGGGTGGATCGCTCGCACCGCAAGCTCGCGCACCGCGGCTCTTACACCGGAGTCGTGTTCGTGTCGCCCTCGACGCTGCTGCGGGTCGCGCTCAAGCATCGGGTCGTGCTTCCGGGCGAGCCGTTCCGCCCACGGCCCGCAAAGCCCGCGTTTCCCGAGATTTCCTGGGAGCGCAACCGCATCTGGATCTGGGACGCGACCCACTTCAGCGCTTGCAAGCGGGTCGCCTACGCGATCGTCGACGTCGTCACCCGCTACTGGATCGGCTACCTGCTCACCACCGAGCAGACCTCGACCCAGGCGCAGCTTTTGTTCGCGCGGGCGCTCGAGGACCAGGGGCTGCTCGGAGCGGACGGGCTCCTGGCGGACCGCGATGGTGACGGTCCGATCCTGGTCGCGTGGTCGGACAACGGTGCGGAGATGACCGCGATCGATACCCGGGCGTTCATGGCGCTGATGACGATCGCCCAACACCACGGCCGGCCCGGGACGCCCACCGATCAGGCGCACGTCGAATCATTCTTCAGTCACCTAAAGGGAGACTGGCCGCACCTCACCGGGCTCCGCGATCCCGCCGCGCTCGATGCCGAGCTCGCCCGCATCCGCACCGAGTACAACACCGTTCGGCTGCACGCCTCGATCGGGTACGTCACTCCCGACGATGAGCATCACGGCCGCGGGCCCGAGGTCCGGCGCGCTCGCGCCGCCGGGATGCGCCGCGCCCGTGCGGAGCGGATCAAGCAGAATCGAGCCAGCAAGTCATGACCAGCACGCCGACCATCGACCACGCTCTCCCGCCCGTGCTTCAGCGGGACGGAGTGTGCCTGCGCGAGGTCGTCGCCCGCCGGCAAGGACACCGGCGGAACCCGGCATGGAGGCCGCCTCGGAGCTCGCTCCGAACACCCACCAACCCGCCCCGCCACAGCCCTCAGCGTTGGGATGAAAAGTGCGACCGTTCTGTCGCGAACTCAGAAACACCGCAGTCGGCGATGCGGCTACGGTCGGGCTCGACCGCGACCTCGATGCGGTCGTTGGTCGGTGCGTGCTGTTCTTTGCGCCGGAGCCCGCCGCGTTGGTGCGCCGGCTGACGGGTCACGTTCGCGACGGCGGCACCGTGGCGTTCCAAGAGCCCGCCAACGCGACGCTAGCGCCAATGTCCTTGCCGCACTCACCGCTACTGGAGCAGCTATGGGCGTGGATCCTCGAGACTTACCGCCGCGCGGGGATGGACCTGTACATGGGTTTGCGGCTGCGCAGCATCTTTGCGGAGGCCGGGCTCCCGGCGCCCGCGATGCATCTCGACGCAGCGGCTGGCGGCGGTCCAGACTGGTCGGGATACGAGTACATGGCACGCCTAATTCGCACGATCCTGCCCCTGATCACAAAGCTCGGAGTCGCGACAGAGGACGATGTCGAGATCGACACCCTGGCGGACCGGCTGCATGCTGAGATCGGTGACGACGGCGCCGCTGTCACCTGGGGCTTCATCACCGCGTGGGCTCAAAATCAAACCCATCCCTGAGCCTTGATCAGAGAACAGCCGCAGTATCGCTCCGGTCCGAAGACAACCCTGGAAACCACGATTGCGCTCTGGACGTGCACCAGGGCTCACCGCGCACTCCTCCTTACTCGCGGAGCACCAGTGCGTCCGCCAGTCCCCCGGACTGTCGAGATTTGAGCACAGGCAGCACAACGAGCTCGCGCCACCGTCGCCGCTGCTGGCTGGCTGAGCGGCACAGCTCCGAGGGCGCCGCGATGACGCCAGCACGGGCGCCGGCGCAGCCCTGCTCTTGTGCGGCGACGGCCGCCCGCAGCGACACCTGCTTCGCGCGCTCATAGCGGGTTCGCGTCGCAAGCTCGGACCCCGTGTCACGCGGGGAAGTGACTGATCCGAGCGATACCTCGACAGCATGGCGTCCGACGCACCTGCGGCGTATGACCGTGTACTCGAGCGTCGCCGCGCTGTTGCCCTGGCACGGCATTTTCGTGAGGCCGAGGGCCTGTCGATCGCGCAGATCGCTGGCCGTCTCGGCCGCTCGCCGGCGACGATCAAGGCCTACTTCTACGACCCGTCTAAGCGTAACAAAAGACCCAGGTGCTCATGACGGACCGCGTTAGCGAGCGACGCCGCGCCGCGCAACTCGCGCGCCACTACCGCGACCAGGAGGGCCTAACGATCGCCGAGATCGCTCGCCGGCTGGGGCGGGCAGAGGGCACCGTGAAGGCCTATCTCTACGATCCGATCGGCGAAAAGGCGCGCGAGGTCAAGGCGCGCTACCGGGGCGTCTGCCGGGGCTGCGGCGCGTCGACCAGCACGCGCAACGGCAAGGGCGACGCGTACGCCTATTGCAAGCGCTGCCGTCCCGGGGCGATCGAGCGGCAATGGACCCGAGAGCGGAGCCGTGAGGCGATGCGCGCCTGGCGAGCGCGCTACGGGGCTGCGCCGTCCTCCTACGACTGGTCGCGCACCCACGCACGCCGGCGCGGCGGCGAAGCGCTCAAACGACTACAAGCGGGAGAATGGCCCGCGCCGTCCACCGTGATCGATCCGTACGGGAGCTGGGCGGCGGGCGTCGCCGACGCCTTCGGCGGCGTCTGAACGCATGGGCATCCATCGCCGTCTGTGAATAGGACCGCTCAAGCGCTTCTGCATATTTCACAGCACCAGCGGCGTCCAGCCGATCGCCGGCCAGCGTGGTTGCCGCCGACTTGAAGGAACGTCAGTATTGATCCGATCACCCACGCCGGTCACCGCGCCAGATGTGGCTATCGCTTCGGCGATGAAGCAGCCACGCGAGACAGCGAGCACGCACGGCCCCGTTACGCCTATTGCAGTCACGCCGGCGCGGCTACCGCTCGGCGCGGGAAGCGGCAGCCTGAGCGAGACTGCCGCTGGGGCAACTTTGCGAAAGTCTGAGCCTGGAGTCGAGCCGGCTGCTGGTGGTCGGCCTGCTGGTCTCTCGGGCCGCCGGGTCACGTTTAGCGCGGCAGCCTTGCCGCGACCAGCTATACGATCACGTTTCTGCTCGAAAAGTGACTCAAGCCGCAAATGCCGGTCAAGGCGGTCGCGTCGACGCGCTCGTAAGCGAAGGGGCGTCAAGCTTCCGCACGGCTGTTGACGAATTCGTTGATGGTCTCCCCGTTAGAGATAGAGGATTCGGTGCACCGGATGCGAACTCGTCACGCGAAATCAAGCGACCCGTTGGGGACGGCGGCCCGCGAGCGAAAGGAAGTGAATATGAGAGGTGTGGGTCGGGTGCTGTTCGTCGCGATTCTGTTGCTGATCGGGGGCACGCTCAACATCATCTACGGCATCGCCGCGGTGGGCAACGCTCATTTCTTCAACGGCACGCAGTTCGTGTTCTCGAGCCTCCACACCTGGGGGTGGATCACGATCATCGTCGGCGTAATCCAGCTCGCCGCCGGGTTCTCGCTCATGGCGGGCCGCGCCTTCGGTCGGATAATCGGGATTTTCGCCGCCACTGTTGGCGCGTTGGAGTCGCTGCTGTCGATCGGCGGAACGCACCCGTGGTGGTCGCTGGCGATCTTCGCGCTGTGCGTGTACATCCTGCACGGCCTGATCGTGTTCGGCGCGGAAGAGCCGGCGCAAACCTAAGCCGTCGCATGTAGTCGCGGGCTTGGCCGGGGCACAGGCTCCCCACTGTTTGCGCCAACGGGCGCAGGTGCCACTCGTCGCGGCCAGCGAGATGCCATAGATGCGCCCTCTGTCGCCCGGCGACATGATCACGTTCTTGACGCAAAACGTGACTGGAGCCGCTTGAGCCGTTCGTGAGTGAGAGGGCGTCAAGGGGAAAGAGGAGTTGCCCCGCTTTGGGACGGATGTAGGGGGCGTCCCTGCAGTGCGGCGGAATCTGCCGAAGGGCGGCTTTGACCGCTCCGCTACTTGTTCGTGGTCGGTTCAGGCGCCGCCTGGTCATTCTGATGAGCGACGCGGGCTTCGCGGGTGGCCCAGAGTTCGCACAGCGTGCGCGGCCCGAGCTTGTCTTTGACTAGGAACGCAGCAGCGTCGTGTGCGCGCGGGTCAGCGGCGATGGCGGGTTGCTGGTCGGCGGACACGAGCACCGTGACCGTGTCGCGTCGGATTCGGGCGATCGCGCGGGCGGTTGCGACGCCGTCTAGTTTGGGCATGCGGATGTCTAGGAGGACGAGTTCTGGCGCGTGTTGGGTGACGAATTCGATCGCCTCTTCGCCCGAGCCCACCTGGCCTACGAGCTTGAATCCCGGGGTGAACTGGATGACCGCGCTGGCCGCGCTTCGAAACGCCGGCTGATCGTCGACAACGAGCACGCCGACATCACTCTGACGACCCGCCTCGGTTTGCACCGGCGTTCCGGTCATTTCGCTTCTACCCATAGCGGCTGATCACCGAGAAGCCCGCCTCGTCCAACGGCATGCGCAGGACATCCGGCGGACGATCAGGAGCCTTGGCGACCCCAACGGGTTCATCCCGAACCGAGCCGCGATCCCGACGTCGATAGTGCCCTTGAATGGCTTGCTCATTGCGGCAGCCTCACCTTCGGTAGAGGGAGAAGACCGCGCCAACGGTGGCGTGCCACACCACCGTCACAGACCTCCCGCCGGGCATCATCATCCGTATCGGGTGATCCCACAGCCGCCGCCTCAAGCAGCGCGTGACCACCACCAAGCAGCTAACGCTAGCCCGCCGTCTCGCCGCGCTTACCGGGACCGGCGGAGGCGACAAGCGAGCAGACGTGGCGCGCGATCACAAGGTTGGACCTCGGCGGCTTCGCCGGGGACGGTGAGTTAGTTCCGCGAGCGCGCTGTGGGCTCAAGAGAGGCGAGCTACCGTGCTGGCGCTTTCCCGCGTCAAGACGACAGTGGGAAGCGCAAGTCGCTATCAGAGGTATGGCACGGTGCCCTCGACGACCGTTCCGTGCGTCGTGGAGTCGATCGTGAGCGTCCCTCCGACGGCGGCGATGCGGTCGCGCATGTTCGTGATCCCGGCGCCGAGGGTTGCTCGCTGTGGGTCAAACCCGTGGCCGGTGTCGTGGATCGTGAAGCACAGTCCCTCGGCTTGGTCCCACACGCGGACGGTCACCTGCGAGCGCCCGGCATGCTTGGCGGCGTTGTCCATCGCGGCAAGGCAGGTGAAGTAGACCGCGGTCTCGATCCCTGCCGGGTAACGCCGGATGCCGCTCGCCAGCATCGTGACTGGTTGAGCCCCGCGGCTGCCGGCGGAGGCGAGCGCAGGACTCAGCCCGCCAGAGGTAAGTAGCACCGGATAGACGCCCTGCACGAACTCGCGCAGCTCGTCGATCGCTCGCCCGACCTCCTCGCCGAATTGGTTGAACGCCGCGCTGGCGTCCGTGTCGCCGCGAGCTTCGAAGCCTTCGGCCACCAGGGCGAGTTGAATCCGAAGCGCGGTCAATCGTTGCTGAGCGCCGTCGTGGAGGTCCTTTCCGATGCGATCACGCTCGGCATCGCCTGCGGCTAGGAGGCGACGGGCCGCGTCCAGCCGACTTCTCAGCGCGACAACCCCGAAGTCGACCAACCCCCGCTGGTCCCCGCGAAGATCGCCAGCGGCGTCCCGCTGACCGTTGCCATTAGCAACCTCCAGCGCGACGCGCCCAATCTCCCCCACGTCCGCGACGCCACTCGACCTTCGCGCGTGATCGTTGCCCTCGACCGGCTCCGGCTTGCCGCGACGGCTCAACGGACTGTCCTCCTATGAGTCCCCGCGACAGCGATGCGATTCACCGCGCGAGTCCTCCTCGAGTTGTGCTGCCAAGGCTACTCCACCCCCCAATCATCGCAAGACCGCAAGCCAGAAGCTGCCCATCCAGTCGCGAGCCCGCTCGCGAGAAAGCACTCCGGCGGTGCACTGCTCCCCCCAGACCTCCAGCACGGGTTGGTTGTTGGCGCGAAAGGCAGGTAGGTTGCCGGGCGATGCGATGCTGCCTGGAGCGCGTCTGAGATGCTGCGCGACGTCCATCGCCTGCTTCCCAAACATTCGCAGGCCTCTCTCCGAGCCCTGGCGCTTTGGCGTCCTTTCCTCGAGGCGTGTCCTTGCCCGTTGGCTGGCCTTCGAAGTCGCCCGGCTGCGCGACGCCTACCCGGACCGCGAACCCGGGACCTGCTGAGGCCGGCATTGCTGCCAGGCCGCGAGCGGCTTGACTTTTGGGTTAATCAGAGGAGAGTGGGTCGCTCGCTATGGGAGTGCCGGGGTCGGAACGGCCCGGGTGCGACTAGAAAGGGGGGCCCGGGTGACCCTCACATCGTCAGGCTCCTCTTCGGGGCCGTTTGGGCGTTCGGGCGCGCCCGTCGAGCCGTTGTCGTCTGGGCGAGCTCCGCTGCAGGTCGAGCGCATGATCAAGGAGGGCATACCTTTCGAACTGGTGGAGGATGCGATCGATGCCGCACCGTTCGCCCCCCATCACAAATCGGCATTGTGGCTGCTGGGCTGGTCGTTGCGAGACCCGGTCATCCAGCGCCGGGACGATCTGCTGATGATGGGAGCGTTCGCCGCGGATGAATACCGGGGACACCGTGATAGGTCCGATTTCGATCCGTCTAAGAGGGATTAGGGGCTTCCATGGGCGATTATCAACCTCAATCATCCGGCGAACATCTGCAGCCGATGAGCTCCGAACAATGGCAGCCCGATGGAGAGCTCGCGGCCGCGATTTCAAACACGGTCGTGAAGGCCCTTGCCCGCACGACCGGCCGAGGGCCGACGAAAGCTAGAACCACGCTCGGCGACAATGGCGTCTTCGTCGTGCTCCAGGACAGTCTCACGCGGGGTGAGCGGACGCTCGTGGATGCCGGCGAGGGCGCGGCTGTGCTGAATTTGCGCAGGCACTGGCAAGCCGTCATGGAGGCGGGTGTCAGCCGCGAGATCGAGGAGCTGACCGGGCGCAAGGTGATCGGATTCATGAGTGATAACCACATCGACCCCGACCTAGCCGTCGAAGTATTCGTACTCCAACCCCTCGCCGACCAGGCCTGAACGCGTCTGCCGCCCGGCAAAAAAGGAGGCCATGACTCTCGATGACCACATGGGCGCTTGCAACCATGGCGGCCAGCAAGCCGGCGCACAATCAAAGAGGCAGTCGTACCCGGCGCCAAAATCCGCGCTGGGTTTGAGGGTTGTCGGGTAAATCTCCGGGAATCGACTGCTCGGCGAGTGGTGGGATGAATCGGCGAAACATCGGACCAAAAGAGGCCTCTCCTATCTAACGGGGGGGTTGCCTTGTCCGTGGCACGGTGGTGTCCCACGACCTATTGATGCACCTCCGTTGGAGTGGTTTTCCCGACGGTCACGAGGACAGCGACGCCACTCAGCGTCCGGGCCCTCGCTTCTCCATGGGGCATAGGAGAAGCCTCAAGACATCCGAACCCGCCTATACGGTCACGTTTATGGACAAAAACGTGATCATCCGTCCGAGGGGCCTGGAAAGATCCTGGGCATGAGCCCAGATCGCGAACAGTAGCCCCGGCCAGCGCTGCTCCTGAGGACAGGCGCCGATAGTTTGCCGCTCCTTACTGCTGCAATCACGCACGAGCAGCACTCAGTGGCGGCCCTACCGTGCTCGCGACGCTGCCGCTTTCCCGCGCGCAGCAGCCGTCTCAGTCAGCACTGACAATACGGCCCCCGTGGCCGCTATCGGACAATCTGGGCAGCGCCGCACCTTCGCGCAGCACGGGCCCTCTGGTCTGGGAGCGGTGGCCGGGGCGGCGTCAGCGACCTCGGCGGCGGCGGGCTCGACGCGGAAGCGAGCGCCGCGTTGACGTCGGGGTCGCCCTCGGCCAGGACGCGGAATGTCGCCCTTTGCGCTCGCAGGCCCCGCGATGCCCGATGGAACAAAAGCGATTGAAGGACACCCTCGGCCTCACGCCCGAGCGTGTGTCCGGCGTCCCTCTGCGCGGCCTGAAGATGTGTCTCGCTCAGGCTGGTAGCGCGCCATGGCCCGTCCTCAGGAATCGCGGTGGTCGACCGGCAGTACGCGGTAGCCGGACGCCGCGAGCCATGATCGCGCGCGGCCGCGCTGGCGCTCCTCGGAGCAGTGCGTGCCACCGCTCAAGCTCGCCGGGCCAGCAGGCCAGCTCGTCCTTGAAGCGGCGAAACGCGCCGCGGCCTCTGATCGCGACAGCCAGGCGCTCGGCCCGGCCGGGATCCTCGACGGACGCGATGAACAGCTCCATGTCCCGGTAGCCCTCGCGTGAGCCCTCGCCGTGGACCGCCAGCCACCGCTCGGGATCATCACTGGTGTCCTCGTCTTCCTCTCCGGTCTCCAGGACGTATTCGATCGCCGCCTGCGACCAGACCTCACCGGTCGTGATATCGATGCGGCCCCCGATGCTGAGTGGATCGCCCTCGAGGATGCCGGCCAGCTCCTCGAGATCGACGGGCAAGGCGCGCAGCATCGCTGCCGGTCCGCTGCCGAGATGAGCCTCAAGCTGGTCGGCCAGCTCATCATCCCCCTCCCAGCCTCGCTGCCGGAGGCCGACCACGAGTTTGCGAGCCAGCTCGGCGGCTCCCTCCACGCGCTGCATGACGGCCTCGATCAGGCCGTCGCCAGCCAGCTGCAGCGAATCATCGTCGGCGCCGACGCCGCGGAGCAGGTCGACGACAGCCCGTCCGTCACCACGATATACCGCCGCCCGCAGGGCGGAGCGCTGCTCCTTTGAGTCCATCTCGCTCTGCGTAGTGTTGCGCTGCCAGGCCCAAGCTGTGGCCTATCATCCGCGCCGTCAGAGGCGCAGGTTGGCGAGTGTCCTCCGCTGGCGCAGTTCTGTGGATGTCACAGGCGGGACGTCCAGGCACCTCAGTACGCCGAAACGCCTCGCCCGAGTCGCCCCTCTCCTGCCCCCACCCTCGCGGCGCAGCTGGAGACCGGAGACCCCGCCGCGACGCACCTCTCCGCGTTCTCGAAGTGATGGGGCCGCTTCCGGTCCACGCTTCCGAAGCCACGCCGGCAGGCCGCTGCGCCCGTTCGGGGAGGCGCGACGCCGCAATCCGCGGTCGTCTGTCAGCGGCCGCCGGTTGTGGGGAGCACACAGTTCGGTGGTCGCCGGCGGTCACGGCCACGGGGGGTCGGCGCGACTATCGGAACCGTGGCAAAGGCATAGCGAGGCGGGAGCAGCCGCGAGAGCCGAAGCAATCGTGGCGCGCCCGGGCCGCGCACGCCTGGATGTGGTCGATCGCGACAGCGCCAGGTTTGCTGGGCGACCGATTCCGAGCAAGCACAATCAGGTGTTGCGTGGGCACGGGCTGTACCGACGGTCGCCGCGACGTCGACCACCGCGCTGTTGCTCGGCCAGAGCGGAGCGGTCATCTCGTCTCTGGCGGCACACGCGCTACTCCCTATCGTCCACTCCGGAAGCCACGGTCGGCCCGAGCCCGGTGCTCGCGTTCTTTGCGAAACAGCGGCGCGGTCGTTAGCAGGGACGCCGTCGCAGCTAGCACGAATGGCGGCCGGGCTTGCGCTTCGGCGCCATAGCCATCGCGACGATCGCAGCCGAGTTGACGATGCCTTCGTGGCAAGACCACCACACGGGTTGCGGCATTCCGGCGCAACTCCCTCGAGATCGTCGACGGCGGGCGACCGAGCTGACGCGCGATCTCGCGGACCCCGCACCCGCGGGCGCGCAGGATGGCGATCTCCTCCCGCTCGGCAAACGACAGGCAGCGTCCCGACAGCGGCGCCTGGGCGACCGACGGCATCCCGCCACCCTCTCGAAACCATCGGACGCGAACCGCCGCCGAGACACCGGCTCCACGCCAGCTGCCTCGCTCGTCCCGCCGCGGGCGATCGCGGCCCAGAACCGCTGGCGATGCTTCCTGCGTCCGCCCCGCGGACGTCCCGGCGAACGCATCGGCGCTCTGCTCGCACGATCCGAAGCCCGCCATATTTTCGGCGCTCCGGTCGGTTTGGGGGTGAGTGTCATCTGGGGAGGGGGATGACGATGCCGGTGCAGCAGAGGTAGATGAGCGCGATTAGGGGGCTGGCGGAGTGAAAGCCGAAGCTGCGGTGGCTGATCAGCCGGATGCGGCTGTTGAGTCCTTCGAGGCGGCCGTTGTTTAGGCCGAGTCGGATGGCGTTGAGGATCCCGTCGCGGTGGCGGCGGATGGTTCTGGCCAGCCTGATGAACGGGTCCAGCCGGGACCGGGAGGCCCAGGTCAGCCAGGCGTCGAGGTGCTCGGGAGCGAGCGCGCGGTCCTCGAGTTGGTAGAGCAGCCGGAGCTCTTCTTTGAGCAGGAACGCGCGGTACAGGGGCCGGTTGGCTTGCTGGACCTCGTCGAGCTTGGCCAGCTGCTCGATCGATTGCTTCTCGGGGGCTTTGAGCAGCGACCAGCGCGTGCCCTTGATCCACTTACCGGTCGCGGAGTGCGAGCGTTCGTGGGCGTTCCATTCGTCGCGGCGGACCTGGTCGACGGCGCGCTGGGCGAGGCGCACGACGTGGAAGGGATCGAAGGCGATCTGCGCGTGCGGGAGGTTCTCCCGGATGGCTTGCTGGTAGCCGCCGGACATGTCGATCGAGACCGCCCGGATCGTGTTTTTGCGCTCGCCGAGGAGATCGAAGAAGCCCTGCAGCGTGGCGGCGTTGCGGCCCGAGGCGCACCACACGATCGGCCCCTGGGCGTGATCGACGACGGTCGTGAGGTACCTGTGCCCGCGGCGGTAGGAGATCTCATCCACCCCGATCGTGACCAGCCCGGCCAGGCGCCGCTCGTCAAGGTGATCTGAGACGACGCGCTCGACGATCCGCCCGACCGTGTCCCAGGCGATCCGCAGCAGCCCTGCGATCGGCGTCTTGGCCATCTGCTGGGCTAGCCACGCGACCACGTCCTCGAAGTCGCGCGTGTGCTGCGCGTCGTGGCGGGCCCAGGGCACGGCCTCCAGATGCACCCCGCAGTCGCGGCAACGCAGCCGACGCAGCTGGCACTCGATCACGCAGCGGCTGGAGCCTAGATCGAGATGGCGCCAACGCTTCACACGCCGGTCGTGGATCTGCAGCGATCCGCCGGTCTGGCCACAGCGTCCGCATACCCGGCGCCGGCGCCGCAGCCGCACCGTCACGATCACCCCCTCAGCCGCGAAGCTGACATCGAAGACCGATGCGCCCTGCAGGCGCAGAAGCCGGTTGAATGCCGTGGTGACGCGCATGTCGCCCTCCTGGTGGGCCGCTTGACCTTTGACAGCCAGCAGCCTGCGTCATGAGGGCGGCAGCGCGTCGACGCGCTCTGCGCAACCTCCGAGCTAACCCTCAGCCCCAGAACCCCTGCTCAAGCCGGAGACGCAGCGCGGTCTTCACCCCCAAACGGCGAGGAGACCCATATTTTCCCCATTGCAACTCCTCTCGATCGAGTGTTGCGACGACCGCTTGAATGCGCCGAATACACGGCGCTCCTGTTCTCAGAGCGCTGCGAGCAGGCTGCGATCCAGATCTCGATGGGGTCGATCGGGGGCTGCTTCGACAAGGCGGTGGCGAGGCGTTTCACGCCTCGCTCATGCGCGAGCTCATCAACCGCCGCTCGTGGCCCACGACGGCTGAGGCGTGCAGCCCGTGTGTACATCGAGGGCTGGTACAACCCCCGTCGCCGCCACTCGACACTCGGCTACCTGCCACCCGCCCAATGCGAGCAGGCCCACCATCAGAACGCGCCCGAGACGGTCGCTCCGGCCGTCTGACTTCTAACGCACACCACGTCGCGGCGACCGACGGGAAACGCCGCCAGTCGCCGCACACCTTCTCCGGAGTCCCTCGCGCCGAAAGGAACGGCTCGGCCTGTGAAAATGACGTCCATGTGGAGTACCCCCGGATCGCCGAAGGGTGCGCACTGCCCGTGGGTTACCCGCAAGGAATTTGGATAACCCCGCGCACGTGATCGAGGGTTACATCCGGGAGTTCGTTAGCCGAGGCCAGCCCAGGCCGGCGGCCGACGGGCCGATCACGGCTGGCTCGAGGCCATGATCTCGGGAGGGATGTACTTGCTACCGGGGCTGGTGTTGCCCGTGGGACCGTAGACGCGCAGCACGAGCGAGAACGGCCCTCGCGGCACGGGCAACCAGTTGGCCCTGTGGCCGGCCGGCGGCGAGGCCTGGATGTAAAGCGTGATCGACCCGTCGGAGTTCTTCTGCGTGTTCGTGTAGCTGGCGACCAGGTACTTTCGGGCTGCGTTGGGGACGAGGGTCATTCCACGCGGGATGTAGGCCGTCAGCGACCAGAAGCGCTGGGCGTCCGGGATTGCCCCCTCGGATGCATTCTTGTTGGCGGAGAAGGTCAGCCGGTAGATGTGGCTGGAGCCGTTGAGCGGGGCACCGCGGCCGTCGGTAAATGCGCTGTAGTAGCCAGAGGTAGTGGCATTGTTGCTGAATTCGAGGAACTCGGTGGTGGCGGCGCGGTCGAGGTAGTTAGTCCCCCACTCCCCGATGTTGTCGAAGTAGACCCACCGATTCTGGTCCACATTGGACACGAACCTGTGGATGATCATGGCATGGGCAGTATGGGCTGCTTTGATGAGGACCGACAGCGGCCTGTGGTTCCCGCGGCGGGCGGCCTGGTTTGCGGCTGCGAACACACGGTTGAAGGCGCTCGAGAGCTGGAGGTCCGACGGGCTCAGGGGCGCGGTGGTGGGCGAGCGCAGGGCTAATTGGACCAGCCGGAAGAAGGTCGTGGTATGAGAATTGACCAGCCGATCGGCGATCGCCTTCGCCCGAGGGGCGTAGTGCCTCAGCGGCAGCAGCTGAGTAGCTCCGGTCGAGGGATCCTGCTGGTAAGCAGGTAGCGAGGCCAGTCGCAGCGAGGTGCGAAACGCGTTGGCCTCGGGGATCACGTTCTGGCCGTTAAGGTGCTTGTCAGCCCGGATAACCCAGACCGTCAAGGGGTATGGCACGCGGACCACAGTGACTCCCGGCGGCGGCGTCCCCTGCCATCCCTCCGGAACGAGCAGATAGGTGCCAGTCGTTGCGATATTGGTCGGGATGTTGGTCTGGATGACGTTTCCGAACACATCCATGACGAGCAGCGAGTACCTAACCTTATTACTGTTGATGCCCGGGATGGTGAAGACCTGCGGACCTTGGGCAAGGTTCAGGAAGAAGTTGCCGTAAAGCGTGTCGTCGTTGGGAGCCGGAACGGCGCCGTAGACGGGGCCCATATGGTCGGGGCCGTTTAGGAAGTTCTGCTTGCCCAGACCTGTTTGGACGTAGGTGAAAAGACGTGGATAGAACCGTATGGTGTAGTTGAGGGCGATGGAATACGGCGTCGCGCGCGAAGCAGCCGTCGCCTGCCGGCTGCTGGACGAGTGATTCGGCCCGGCGCTGGCTACCTCGGCCAGCAGCAGCAGACCGACCACGCCGGCAAGCAGCGCCTTGGCACCCGACCGCCGCGCGGTCAAGAGCAACGCCAACAACTCGCAAATCCCCACATAACGACCAGAGGCACCATAGCAAGCAAGGGCTGTCCCGACAAGCGCCCGCATAGCCGAAGCTCGCCGACGAGGTGGGGATCACCGGCAAGCTCACGCCCAGTCGACCACTCCGTGCGCGTCGATGCATGTCCAGCGTCCGCGTCACCCATCGCAACGTCAAAGAACCAGAGCTCGGCGACATGTGCCTCACTTGGACCGCCGGGCTGCTCGAAGTCGAGACCCACTTTCGGAAGGCCGAGAGCGACCGCAGCCTCGCCACCCTCGCCGTCACGATCGAGCAGGACCTGCTCCGTCGCCGTCAGCGTATCATTCACAACCCCGTCGGTGACAGCGCTGCAATGTGCACTGCGTAACCGTGACACCTAGGACCGCCTGTGAATTTCCGCGACGGATAGGACCACCGCGGAGTGGCGACAAACCTTGACGACAGCCCCTCCGGCACCACGAGCAGCAGTCAGCGAAGTGCTTGCCGACGGCTGAATCGGCGCACCGCGGCAAGCACAGGCTCTTCGGCAATCCGGAGATACCAGGCGCCGAGTTCACCGCCTCGGACACTGCTGCCCTGGACGATTTCCACCAGCCGCGGGGCGGTCTCCGCAGCGGCTGCCGGAGAGTCGTGGAAATCGTCCAACGCGACAACGCTGAGACCGACCAGCTGCACACCCGCAATGCCTTGCAAAGCAGCGGCGCTGGTTCGGGGCGGCCTGTGGCTGCTTCTGGGCGATAGCGACAGCCAGCCACGATCGCGCGGATCGTTTGCAGCCACGCCAACATCTGGGCCATAGCTAACGCGCGTCGCGCTTGCAGGATCCGCCTCACTGGCTAGCGGCTCGAGCCACCCGGCTGCCGCCACCCCTGGGAAAGCAACACTGTCACGGCGATGGTCGCCGCCGTGCTGCTTGTCGGGGCATGAAAATCCACACCCGGCAGGAATCACCGGTCCGGCCGCGTAGTGGCGGTTCATCGGGCACAGGGGTTCTTGTTGTGGAGAACGCAGCTGGGCAGGCCGTTTTGGACGATGCGCTTCGAGCGCGGGCTTGTCTTTCTGGCCGCCCCTGCGACTCGCCCGGGTGTGCTTCGAGCACGTATCGGTGTTTGTCGTTCGCCCGCGCGTTCTCCATCTCGTGTTAACCCGTGAGTGGAGGTGACTGGTCGTGGCGAAGGTGCAGCAGGTGCACAGATGGCTAGGTCGGGCGATCGGCCTTGATCTGCATCGCGACTTCTGCGAGGTCGCGATCTGCGAGTCAGGGCAGACATATGGTGGTGGTCGCGTGTCGATGACCGCAGAGGGGATCGACGCGCTGGCTGGGAGCCTTGAGCAGACCGACCGGGTGGTGATGGAGGTCTCAAGCGCGGCGTGGGAGGTCGCGCGGCGGCTGGAGGGGCGCTGCCAGCGAGTGGTCGTGGTCTCTGCGGATGACACCGGGATCGCGCACGCGCGCGCGAAGACGGACAAGATCGATTCGCGCACGCTGGCGACGCTGCTGTGGAAGGGCGAGCTCGAGGCGGTGTGGACGCCCGATGACGGCGTGCGGGTGCTGCGGCGCCGGCTTCACCGTCGCGAGCAACTGGTGCGCGCCCGCACCCGCGCGAAGAACGAGGTCCACGCGGTGTTGATGCGCACGCTGCAGGGCAAGCCGCCGTGCTCTGACATGTTCGGGGTCAAGGGCCGCCGCTGGCTCGAGCGGCTGCAGCAACAGCTCGCCGTCGAGGAGGCAGAGACGCTGGGCTCAGCGCTGCGGCAGATCGACTTCCTCGAGGCCGAGATCGAGCAGGTCGAGCGGACCATCGCCAAGCAAATGCTCAGCTCGCCCGAGGCCACGCGGCTGTTGACCGTGCCGGGAGTGAACGTGATCGCCGCCGCTACGTTTCTGGCCGCGATCGGCGACATCACGCGGTTTCGCGACTCGCGCAAGCTGATCGCCTACCTCGGCCTGGACCCCCGGGTGCGCCAGTCCGGCGATCAGCCCGCCCGCCCCGGACGGATCTCAAAGCGCGGCTCGAGCTCGGCGCGCTGGGCGCTCGTCGAGGCCGCCTGGTCAGTCGTGCAGCAACCCGGGCCGCTACGCGCCTTCTATGAGCGGATCAAAGCCCGCCGCGGGCACGGCAAGGCGATCGTCGCCGCCGCCCGCAAGCTAGCGACCCTGTTCTGGTGCCTGCTCTCGCGCGGCGAGGACTACGCCCACCAGCAGCCCTCGCTGACCGCGCTCAAGCTCCGCCGGCTCGAGATCGCCGCCGGCATCCCAACGCGCAAGGGCAAGCCCTCCGGCACCTGGGCCACCCGCGAGCGGATGCGCCAAGCCGAGAAGCAGCTCGTCGCCCAGGCACAAGCCTCCTACGAGCGCACCGTCCGCGACTGGCAAGCGGCCGGACCGAAGAAGAAGCCGGGCGCGAGCGTGACAGCGGGGCGCGCATAGTCAGCTGCCCTCGAAGGGCAACGTCGCGCGGCAGGCCGGTCCAGCCCCGACGCCTGCTCTTCGACACGTCATCGGCTCGCGCCCACCGACAACCTAACGCGACCTCACGACGTCAGCAACCCCGACGAGGACTGCGCGTACCCAAATCCGACCACGACCGCGACGACCGAGCTCACCCAGAGGCGGATCTAAGACCCCCACCGACACGCCCGAGACCGATACCTCGCGCCGAAACACCCCAAATTGCGTTCAAACCGTTCGCCAGCCCCCCTTGATTTTCATCGGTCGTCCGGACCGGCAGCGAGGTGGCGGCCGGGGGGCGGTAGGGTCGGCGGGAGGCGCCTGGGCCGCACGGCTTAGCCGACTGGCCCGGTTTCCTCCCGCCGACCCTACCGCGACCGAGCGGCCGCTCCGCGCTTGCGCAGCCACTGGCGGAGCGACAGTCAGCCCTCAGCGCGCGGCGACCGCGGGGATTGTGGCGTCGCGACAAAGGGAGGCGCGATGTCCACTGCGTCGCCGCTGCGCTGCGATCGCGTTCAGCACGACGCGCTGATGGCCAGGGTCGCACGACGGGTCCATGACAAGCGGGTGCTCAAGCTGATCCGACGCTACCTGGACGCGGGCGTCATGGCTGATGGGCTGGTGCACGCGAGCGCGCGAGGAGGGGACCTCAGGGCTCTCCGCTCTCGCCGCTGCTCAGCAACGTCATGCTCGACTACCTCGACTGGGAGCTGGAGAAGCGCGGGCATCGGTTCGTGCGCTACGCCGACGACGGACGTATCTACGTCAAAAGCGAGCGCGCGGGCCAGCGCGTCATGGAGGATCACGCAATACATCGAGCAGCGCCTGCAGCTGCGCCTAACCGACAAAAGTCGACGGTCGCCCCGGCGGTCGAGCGGCCCCTACTGGGCTTCAGTTCTTCCGCTACCGGGACGGCAGGATCGGCGTAACGGTCGCTCCGAAGGCTCTCAAACGAGCCCAGGACCGGATCCGGAAGCTGACCACGCGCAACTGGGGTGGACGGCGTACTTCGCGTTCGCCGACACCATCCTGCCGTTCGAGAAGCTCGAGAAGTGGCTGCGCCGCAGGCTCAGGCAGGTGCGCTGGAAGGAGTGGAAGCGCCCACAAACGCGCTACCGGAACCTCCGGGCGCTCGGCATTCCTGACGGCGACGCCCGCTCATGGGCGGCCTCGCAGAAGGGGTACTTGCGCGTCGCGGGGTCCTGGCCGCTTCAGACCGCCCTGCCCAACGCCTACTGGCACAAGACCATGGGCCTGAAGGGATTCACCGTTCCCTACCGTCGTTTCCGGGAATGCTGAGCGAACCGCCCGGTGCGGACCCAAATGCCGGGTGGTGGGAGGGGCCAGGGCGAGCCTGGCCTCTACCCGATTCGATGTGGCGGCGGGAGGAACCCGGTGCTCAGTCGGCACTGCCGTGCGAGCGCTGGCGCCTCCTGCCGACCCTCCAAAAACACCTGAACTCCACGTTTTCCTCGTTCAACCGAATGCGGACTAACTCCATCCAGAGAAAAAACGGGTCGGCGGTATTCGGTCGGAGTGACAACGAGGCACTTTTTCCGGGGGAAGTAATTTAACCTTAAGCGCGGATCATCGTCTGCGCAGGTAGGCTCACCGGGTCGGCAGCCGTGGCCCGGGTTAATGCGCCGGCGCGGGCGCGTCGGAGGCGTAACCTACTTCTCGTCGAACAAGCGAAGGTCTGAGGGCTCGCGCAGCAGGTCCTCGAGGATGATGTTCCCCTCGGTGTTGTAGGGCTGGCGCATGTGCTCGTCCCAGGCCGCGCGAGAGCGGAACATCTCGAGCATCACCCACGTGTCCGCGTCGTCCTGCGGCTGCACCAGGTGCATGAAGACGCATCCCGGCTCGGTGAGGGAATTCTGACGCATGGACTGCAGCTGCGCCTCAGCTTCCTCAAGCCGGTCAAGTCGAGGCTTGATGGTGACCACGAGGAAGAGAGGGCGCTCCTGATCGCTGATTGGTCGTGCTTACCCCGAGGGTCGACCGCTGAATCTCGTTCCGGGTTTGCGACGAGGGAGGTTCGGGGACCATATTGATGCCGCGAGCGCGGCCTTGGCTGCGGCCGGCCGATGCGGCGGCGCGGGAGTCCATCGATCTCGTCGAGTGAGGAAAAGCGGATGTTCGTTGTCGTCGGGGAGGCGCTCATCGACTTGGTCGGCCAGCGCGGAGGCCGGACTTTGGCCGCACATCCGGGTGGCAGCCCGGCGAACGTCGCGCTCGGTCTCGCCCGGCTGGGCGTCCCGGTGACGCTCAAGACGCGTCTGGGGCGGGATGCGTTCGGAGAGATGATCTCGGCGCACCTGGAAGCCAGCGGTGTCCGGGTCGACGGAGGCCCGGAAGGGGCGGTGTCGACCAGCCTGGCGATCGCGACCCTCGCGGCGGGGATCGCCTCCTACGACTTCCGGATCGACTGGGATGTGGAGGCCCTGGCGCCGCTCCCGATCGAGACACGCTGTCTGCACACCGGTTCATTGGCGACCGCCCTCCCGCCCGGCAAGGCGAGCGTCGTGGACCTTGTGGAGCGGGAACACGAGCGGGGTCGAGCGACGGTCTCGTACGACCCGAACGTGCGGCCCGCGCTGCTCGGAGACGCGGCGCGGGCGCGACCGGACATCGAGCGTCTCGTCGCCCTGTCCGACGTCGTCAAGGTCAGTGATGAGGATCTTCGCTGGCTTTACCCTGACCGGCCCGATGAGGACGTCGCGCAGGCCTGGCTCGCCTCGGGGCCCGCCCTCGTCGTCGTGACCCGCGGTGGTGCAGGTGTCTACGCCGTCTCCGCGGGCCTGGAGTTACACCGGCGGGCGGTGCCGATCGATCTCGTGGACACGGTCGGCGCGGGTGATTCCTTCACCTCCGGTCTGCTCGACGGGCTGCGCCGTGCCGACCTAGTCGGCGGCGCGCGCCGCGACGCGCTGGCGGCGATCGACGAGGCGACGCTCGGCAGCGTCGTCGATGCAGCGGCCCTGGTAGCCGCGATCACATGCTCCCGGCCGGGCGCCGACCCGCCGACGCGAGTCGAGGTCGACGCCGCTCTCGCAGCCCGATGACTTGCATAACGTGCGGCAACGGTTCGGCTCGCTCGTGATGCTGCACGACCGCGGCGAGCTCCGGACGGACTTCCGGCCGCTGCGGCTCACCGTCACGTACCCCGCGCCCTGCCAGCAGCAGGGGCACGGCATCCACAAACGCCTGATCGCCGCACCGGCCGACGGCGACCTTGCCGGCGCGATCGACGACCTTGCGCCGCGGTTGCGATGACGGCAGGGGAGAGCATCGCCCCGCTGCCCACGCCCTGCGAGAGGGCGGCGAACTCGGCGTCATCGAGAGCCGTCGCTTGGTCGAGTTGCTCGGTGGCCACGTCGAGACGGCCGACGGCCAGGCGACGACGGGCGACATGTACGTCACGGCGAAGGGCGGCCGGAATGTGCGGGTGGGCCGCCTGCTTGGCGAGGGCATGGAGTTCGAGGAGGCATGGGAGCAGCTCGGCCACATCACGGTGGAGGGGGCGGAGGCGATCAAGCAGATCGGTGGGGCACTGCCCAAACTGACCGAGCGCGGGCTGCTCGGTTCCGACGAGCTCCCCCTTGCTTCGCCACTTGTATGAGGTTGTCGTGCTCGAGCGTCCCGTTGACTCCCTTGGGAGTCCTTCTTTGGCGGTGGCCGCGAGTACGTCCCGAGTGCCGTGGAGAGCCAACCGGTGTGACGCGCGGTCAGCCGGACGGTCGCCTCTTGCTCGTCGGTGACGTGATAGACGGAGCGGGTTTTCAGGGCGCGGTGTTCGACGTCGACGGCGTGCTCGTCGACTCGCCGCACGAGCACGCCTGGCGCGTCGCACTCGAGCAGCTCTTCGAGACGAGCTGGACGTCGATTCGCGACGCTACGCAATACACCTCCGAGCGCTTCACGCCCGAGGTCTACCGCGAGCACATCTCCGGCAAGCCGACCATGAGCGGTGCGCGCGCCGCGCTGAGCTACTTCGGGGTGCTCGCCACCAACGCCCGCACCGAGGAGTACGCCCGCCGAAAACAGCGGGATGGACGAGCTCCTGCGGGCTGGCGAGCTGGCCGTCTACCCGGACGCCCTGCGGTTCGTGCTTGCCGTGCGTGGCGCCGAAACCCGGATCGCCGCGGCCTCGTCCTCGAAGAACACAGCTTGGGTACTCGGCCAGATCAGGCTCGATGCTTTCGCCGGTCGCGAAGGCCTTCGCTATGACTTCGTCCGGCCGGGCGTTTCCCTGCTCGACATTTTCGACGCGGACGTCTCGGGAAGGGATCTCGCCCATGGCGGCAAGCCCCATCCAGAGATCTTCCTTACCGCAGCGCGGGAGTTGGGCGTCTCCGCGGACCGGTGCTTCGTGGTCGAGGACGCCGTCTCCGGCGTGCAGGCGGCGAAGGCGGCCGACATGGCCGTCGTCGGCGTGGCACGGGCCGGCGAGGCGGACCCCTCGCTGCTGCCGACGCCGACCTCGTTGTCTCGACGTTGGACGAAGTCGATCTCCCAGCGCTCTCACAGGGCCGCGTGGAGCGGAAGAAGGAGCCGCCGGACTCCTTCAGTTGACGACGGGGCGGCGCGCCCAGATTCCCTCGAAAGTCCTCGACCGCGGGACGAATGGGCGAAGTCGGCGGGACCGCGATAATCGCCGACTCGCAGGGCGCGGGCGCGTTCACCGCCTACCCCGACGCGCTGCGCTCCATCATCGCGATAAAGAGACGCCGGGATCCATGTCGCCGCGGCCTCCTCCTCCAAGAATGCGAGCCTGTTCCGGCGCCAGATTCGCCTGGACACTCGCGGAGGAGAACGGTCTGGAGTCCGAGCACGTGACGCCGGGACTCACCCTCCTGGAGTTCTTCGACGCCGATATCTCGGGCCGCGATTTCGCGCAGGGAAGAGCCGCATCCTGAGATCTTCCTCACGGGGCCAAGGAGCTGGGCGTGCCGCCGGAGGAGTGCTTCGTCGTTAAGGACGCGGTGTCCGGCATCCAGGCGGCCGAGGCGGGAGCGATGGCCGCCCTCGGCCTCTCGCGCGCATGCCGAGGAGCTCATCGCCGCCGCCGATCCGGATGTGCTGGTCACCTCCCTGGACCATGTCGACCTCGACGCGAAGGCCGAAGGCCGCTGGCGCAGAGGGGCGCCTGATCGCCGCAGATCACGCTCGACGGGGGGACATAGCCACGGACGACCTGCTCGTCGTCGCCGCCCGGGCGGGCCGTGAACTGGAGCTTTACTTCGGACGGGGTCTGCTCCCGGTAGGCCTCCGTCACCCCTCACCAAAGGTCACAATCTTGCCCTCAGCTGACTCCTCTCTTTCCGAATCAATCCGCGCAACCTCGCCGGGTGGAGCTGTGGCGCCGATCGGAGGCTACGCCTGTACTCGAGTTTGCCCAACGATGCGGCTCCGCCGCGGGTGGCGCGGCGGGATCGATCGGCCGATTAGGTGGAGCCGGCCAAAGCTGGGCGACCTCAAGGCATCGTCCTGAGATCGATTCGCCGGCGCGTTTGTGTGTTGGGCCGTCGTGTTGGGTAGAAGCGCGTTGAGAGGTTGAGCGCGGCCGCGAGAGGAGCGTGAACCGTTGAGCAGCATCGCCAAGGGTGTCGCCGTCCAACGCCCCGAGCAAACGCAAAGCCAGCCACTGATCGGCAAAGGCATGGTCGTGCTGTTTATCGCGCTCATCTGCTGCTTTACGGCTTGGGGCATCGCGCAGGACCTGACGACACCGATGGTCGCCGGGTTCAAGCGCATCTTCGACATGAGCACGTTTCAAGCCTCGCTGGTGCAGCTGGCGTATTTCGGCGCGTACTTCCTGCTGGCACTCCCGGCGGCTTTCATCAATCAGCGCTTCGGGTATAAGACGGGCATCCTGAGCGGTCTTTCGCTTGCCTCGCTCGGCGCGTTTCTGTTTTTTCCGGCGAGCAAGATCATGACCTACGACGCGTTCCTCGTCGCCCTGTTCGCGATGGCGGCGGGCTGCTCAATGCTCGAGACGTCCGCGAACCCGTATGTCATCGCGCTCGGTCCGGAGAGCACGGCAACGCGTCGCTTGAACCTCGCCCAGGCGTTCAATCCGGTCGGCACGAACCTCGGCGTATTCCTCGCTGCGGCGCTGATCCTGCCCAAACTCGCCGATCCGGTCGATATCTCGTCGCTGACACCGGATCAGTTACACACGATCCGCGCCGGCGAGTTGGGGGCGGTGATGGCGCCGTACGTCGGCCTCGCGATCCTGCTGATCCTGATCGGGATCGCCATCGCAACCCGGAAGGCGCCGCCGATCGTGGAGGAGTTCTCCGACGCGGGCTCCCACGAGGGCGGCACTCGCGCGCTGTTTGGCGTCCTGTGGCGCAACAAGCGCTACCGGTTCGGGGTGGTTGCCCAGTTCATGAACGTCGGCGCGCAGGTGTGCACTTGGACGTATGTGATCCAGTATGTGGGTCAGGCGCTCGGCGGCAGCCTCACCAAGGGAGCCGCATACCTGCAGGTGAGTCTTTTGATCTTCCTCGCGTCGCGCTTTCTCATGACCTGGGTGATCGGATTCGTCCGGGCCACCAAGGTGCTGGCGGTGCTTGCGTTCCTTGCCGTTGCGCTGTGCCTGTTTGCGATGGGGAATCCGAACATGGCCGGTGTGATCGCCGTCGTGTCGCTGTCGTTCTGCCTGTCGCTGATGTTCCCGACGATCTACGGCGTCGCGCTGAAGGGCCTCGGCCCAGCGACGAAGTTCGGAGCGGCCGGCCTCGTTATGGCGATCGTGGGCGGCGCGATCATGCCGGTGCTCCAGGGCAAGGTCGTGGATGCGACCAGCCCCGCGTTCTCGTTCATTGTCCCGGCGTTCTGCTTCGCAGTGGTCGGTCTGTACGCGCTCTACGACCTCAAGGCCGAGCCGAGCGTGACGGGCCGCCGGTCAGCCCAGGATGTCGCTCCTCCGACCACTGCGAGCCCGCCGCAACCCGCCGAGGGGACGGGGTGAGTGGACGCTGGCGGGTCACGATCGTGGCGGCCGCACTGGCCGCCGTGGTCAGCGCGTGCGGCAGCCAGTCGCCGACAAGCCCCGCGACGAGCACCAAGCAACTCGAGGTCGTCTCGTGGTGGACCTCACCATCGGAGTCAGCGGCCCTCAACGAATTGTTCGCCGCCTTCCGCCAGTCAAACCCGGGCGTCACGGCGGTTAACGGCGCGATCCCCGGCGGCGCCGGCTCCAACGCGATCGTCGCGCTCGCGAAGCGACTCCAGCGCAACGACCCGCCCGATGTCTGGCAGACGTTCGTGGGGAAGTCGGTCCAGGGCTACGCCAGCCGCGGCGTCATCCGCAGCGTCGCGTCAATCTTCGCTGCTGAGCGTCTCAGCGCGACGATGAACCCCACGATTCTCCAGGGGCTCATGCACGACGGCCGCCCGTACGGCATCCCCACCGGTGCTCACCGCAGCAACGTCCTGTGGTTCAACACGAAGCTCCTTGAGCGAGCTGGCGTCGCACGCCCGTCGAGCGGTTACACCATCAACTCGTTCATCAGCGACCTCGGGAAGGTCAAAGCCTCCGGCGCGACGCCGCTGTGCCTTGGCGCCAAGGACCCCTTCACTACGGTCGAGCTGTTTGAGAACACGCTGCTGAGCTCGATCGGAACCCACGGCTGGCAGCACATGGTCCACAACGGGCTGGACTGGCGCAGCACGCAGGTGCAGGCCGCGCTCAAGAACTTCGGCGCCATCCTCGGCTACGCCGACCCCGAGGCGAACCAGCTGACCTGGGACGAGGCAACCAAGAAGCTCGCCGCCGGAGGGTGCGCCTTCGAATCCATGAACGACTCGGCCTTCGGGGAGCTCATCGCCCATGGCGCACACGAGGGCACCGACTTCGACGGCGTCCCCTTCCCCGGCACCGAAGGTAGCTTCCTCGCGGTGGTCGACGTCTTCGTCGCCGCCACACGGGCAAAGGACGCCAAGAACGCGCTCGCGTTCCTGAGCGGGATCGACGAGCCCGCCACGCAGCTCGCGTTCAGCAAGGCGAAGGGATCGATCCCCGTGGTCCGCGATGTCGACGTTTCGTCCCTGCCCGCCTATCAGCAGGCGTCCTCGAAGGCGTTCTGGACGTTGCCGGTGCTGCTGTCCGTAGCACACGGCGAAGGACTGAGCCCCGACTTCCAGGAGGCCTTCTACGACGCCGTCTCGACCTACATACGCACACGTGACCCGAACGCGTTCGCAGCCGATCTGTACAAATGGCTCGCGCAGAGCACCGTCCCGCAAACCTGATCCCCGGCAGACCCTCAGGCCGCAACGCGCACTGAGCACGCGTCGAGCGTAACGAACGACGACGCCTCGTCAACGCAGAAGCAGGAAGCGCAGGACGCGCCCGCGGCGTCCCGCTCCTCGCCTCTCTGAACCAAAGCCAGTTGTCAAGCCCCTCGGCCGTTCGACGTCAGATCCTGACACCCTGAGTGTAGATCGCCGGGTGAACGCTGGCCTGTCAAGCGCCTCAACAAGTGCACGAGAGTGAACAGTAACGCTGATGGCTCTTGACACGACAGCGTGAACGTGGCAGGACGTTGTCGCGGTGCGCGGGCGGGTCCGTGATGGTGTGGAGCAAGTGCCCATGTCTCTATCGCGTCATCTGTTCCAGACCGATGATCCCGCTGTGAGCGGCGAGTTCTACTGCGAGGTGCCCATGTCGCGAAGGACCTCGGATAGACCGTAACGTTCGCCGCGCCGGACAACACGGCCGCCCACATCAGCCGGATGCAAGACGACGCGGCCGCGCCGGTGCAGCCAACATATCGATCGAGGTCGAGGACGTCGACCCGCACACGCAACTGCTCGGCGCTTCTGGTTTGTCGCCTTCGGGGCACTCTCGTCCGGACGGCCGCTTCCGGCCCGGAGCGGCAGCCTCGGCACCCCCGGATCCGCACCCTCCGTGAAAGCAAAGCAGGTGCGCACCGCGAGAAGACCCGAGACCCGTGGGCGCCCTGCTCGTCGCCAGAAGCAGAGACGCCAGCGATGGGTACGACTCACCTGGGCCCAAACGGCCGAGAGGGGGCCGTCGCGACGGCTCCGAGCCACCAGCGTCGCGTGGACATCAGGCCTGCTTTGTGGCGACGCCACAATCCCCGCCGCGGTCGCCGCGCCCCGATGGTGACTGCCGCTCCGCCAGTAGCTGCGCAAGCGCGGCGCGGCCGCCACCTCGCTGCCGGTCCGGACGACCGATGAAAATCAAGGGGGGCTGGCGAACGGTTTGAACGCAATTTGGGGTGTTTCGGCGCGAGGTATCGGTCTCGGGCGTGTCGGTGGGGGTCTTAGATCCGCCTCTGGGTGAGCTCGGTCGTCGCGGTCGTGGTCGGATTTGGGTACGCGCAGTCCTCGTCGGGGTTGCTGACGTCGTGAGGTCGCGTTAGGTTGTCGGTGGGCGCGAGCCGATGACGTGTCGAAGAGCAGGCGTCGGGGCTCGACCGGCCTGCCGCGCGACGTTGCCCTTCGAGGGCAGCTGACTATGCGCGCCCCGCTGTCACGCTCGCGCCCGGCTTCTTCTTCGGTCCGGCCGCTTGCCAGTCGCGGACGGTGCGCTCGTAGGAGGCTTGTGCCTGGGCGACGAGCTGCTTCTCGGCTTGGCGCATCCGCTCGCGGGTGGCCCAGGTGCCGGAGGGCTTGCCCTTGCGCGTTGGGATGCCGGCGGCGATCTCGAGCCGGCGGAGCTTGAGCGCGGTCAGCGAGGGCTGCTGGTGGGCGTAGTCCTCGCCGCGCGAGAGCAGGCACCAGAACAGGGTCGCTAGCTTGCGGGCGGCGGCGACGATCGCCTTGCCGTGCCCGCGGCGGGCTTTGATCCGCTCATAGAAGGCGCGTAGCGGCCCGGGTTGCTGCACGACTGACCAGGCGGCCTCGACGAGCGCCCAGCGCGCCGAGCTCGAGCCGCGCTTTGAGATCCGTCCGGGGCGGGCGGGCTGATCGCCGGACTGGCGCACCCGGGGGTCCAGGCCGAGGTAGGCGATCAGCTTGCGCGAGTCGCGAAACCGCGTGATGTCGCCGATCGCGGCCAGAAACGTAGCGGCGGCGATCACGTTCACTCCCGGCACGGTCAACAGCCGCGTGGCCTCGGGCGAGCTGAGCATTTGCTTGGCGATGGTCCGCTCGACCTGCTCGATCTCGGCCTCGAGGAAGTCGATCTGCCGCAGCGCTGAGCCCAGCGTCTCTGCCTCCTCGACGGCGAGCTGTTGCTGCAGCCGCTCGAGCCAGCGGCGGCCCTTGACCCCGAACATGTCAGAGCACGGCGGCTTGCCCTGCAGCGTGCGCATCAACACCGCGTGGACCTCGTTCTTCGCGCGGGTGCGGGCGCGCACCAGTTGCTCGCGACGGTGAAGCCGGCGCCGCAGCACCCGCACGCCGTCATCGGGCGTCCACACCGCCTCGAGCTCGCCCTTCCACAGCAGCGTCGCCAGCGTGCGCGAATCGATCTTGTCCGTCTTCGCGCGCGCGTGCGCGATCCCGGTGTCATCCGCAGAGACCACGACCACTCGCTGGCAGCGCCCCTCCAGCCGCCGCGCGACCTCCCACGCCGCGCTTGAGACCTCCATCACCACCCGGTCGGTCTGCTCAAGGCTCCCAGCCAGCGCGTCGATCCCCTCTGCGGTCATCGACACGCGACCACCACCATATGTCTGCCCTGACTCGCAGATCGCGACCTCGCAGAAGTCGCGATGCAGATCAAGGCCGATCGCCCGACCTAGCCATCTGTGCACCTGCTGCACCTTCGCCACGACCAGTCACCTCCACTCACGGGTTAACACGAGATGGAGAACGCGCGGGCGAACGACAAACACCGATACGTGCTCGAAGCACACCCGGGCGAGTCGCAGGGGCGGCCAGAAAGACAAGCCCGCGCTCGAAGCGCATCGTCCAAAACGGCCTGCCCAGCTGCGTTCTCCACAACAAGAACCCCTGTGCCCGATGAACCGCCACTACGCGGCCGGACCGGTGATTCCTGCCGGGTGTGGATTTTCATGCCCCGACAAGGAACAGCCACGAACCGGTCCAGGATGCGCCGGTCGCTTCCGAGTCGGGCCGGGAGAGCAGGAGCCGACCTGGAACTGGGATTCGATCGCGCAGGTCCGGTAAGTCGTCGAACACGCTTCTGCTCGGCGACCGAAGGAGCCATGCCGCGGGAACTGGCTGCCCATCCGAGGGTGACCGGAATCGGACAAAGGGAGCCGCGCGAGCGCCGGTGCCCATGCGCGCCGCGCGAACGGTCCCGATCGTCCGAAACGGCCTGAGGCGCACGGATCGGCGCCATCCCTACGTCGCCATTACGGATGGCGCGGCCTCGCCGCCAAGCTGGCAAGTCCTCCCGTGGCGGAGCGATCGTCCCGCAGCGAAGGCGGTCAACGCGTCCTACGTCGCCTTTGCAATCGCTCGGCCCGCGCCGGCGCGAGAACCAAAGCAGTCGTGACGAGTCGGGGCGACGGACCGTCGGATCTGGGCGATTGCGACAGTCGCCCCGAGTCTGCTGGACCGCCGATTGCGAGCAAACACGATCACGTCGTGCGTAGGCACGGACCCTACCGAAGGTCGGGCGCGGTCTCGATTACCGGCTGTCGCTTCGCCAGACGAAGCGCCCATCTCATCGCCGCCGGCACAGGCGCTGCTACAACTCGTCCGCTCCGGAAGCCAGGATTGGCGCGAGCCCCGTGCCTGCGTTCTTGGCAGAGCAGTAGCGCGGGCGTTAGCTGGCCGACGAGGTCGCGGCTAGCACCACGGACGCCGGGCATGCGTTTGGTCGCCCATCCGATCGGTGGGGGGTGCATCTGAGCAGACGATCCCGTTCGTGGCATAGCACTCGCCCGTCGGCGGCACCAGCGGACGCCTCCCAAGTCGCGAAGGACGCGTCAGTGGCGAGCCGCCGGCACGAGTGCTCTCCGTTGGTTGCGCAAGTCCGGGCGCCGAGGGACCGCCGGTCCGGCTTGTCATCGTCACGGGCTCAAACGATCCAGCCCTCCGGTAGGGACGCTGGCCACCTCCTAGCGCGGGACATTGATCGACACGGTGGCCACGAGCAGCAAGGAGCGTCCAACCGCGATGGCGAGCATCTCCTACACGCTTCCCGACGGGAAGTGTCCGACTCTCTGTGTAGGCATGACGGAAAAGGAGCGTCATGTCTACGACCACGAAGACCAGGACCAAGCTGAGCGAAGAGACCTCGGAGCGGGGTAGCGCCGGCGGGGAGCGGAGCTCGCCCGGAGGGCGAGCGCAGCGAGTGTGCTGGGCACGGACGTTGAGATCGGAGGTGTGAGTCCTGTCCTGGAGCCCTGACAGGGGGAATCCAACATTGAAGAGGCAAGGGCGCGGCCCGGAATTGACCGGGCGGCTCGTTGGCGGCTGGTCGCGACCGGCCTGCTGGTGGGCTTCCGTGAGGGCGGGTCTGAAAGAGGCCATAGATGTGTCGTGGTGGCGAACGAAAGTGAAGCGCCGTAAGGCGTTCCTCGATGGGCGAGCCGGCTCGCAGCGGCGATGCCCTGTTCCTGTCGATGCCGAGGGCGTAGTGGCGACGCGATCACGGCGAAATCTCAGCGTTTCACCCCAGGAGATCTGCTGGGTTCCGGCGATCGCCGGTAGGCCGAAGAACGAAAGGACGACGGCCGATGGCCCAGCAGAAGTCCGAGGACCGAGTAGTACCGGAAGGCGGGGTAATGCCCGCTGAGCGTGCCGGGTCGAGCCCCGGTGGGCAAGGGAAGGCGGTCCCGGTCGAAGAAACGGCGGTGCAGCTCTGCCTGCCGATCGCGACAGCAGAAAACCCGAAAGGGGCCACCCGCAGGAGGACCCGGGACCGGCTTGGGGCGATCCGGGCGGGAGCGCCGAAGGCGATCGTCAATGCCGAGAGGGCAGCGCCGGCGACGATGGAGGAGGTTGCGTATCGATTGCCGGGTGCGTTGTTGAAGGTGGCGTCGAACAAGGGCGCTCCGGGCCCGGATGGGCAGACGATCGAGGCGCTGTGTGAGCAGTGGCCGGTCGTTTTGCCCAGGCTGCAAGCCGAGCTGCTTCGGGGGAGGTATCTGCCGGGTGCGATCCGCCGGGCGTACATACCCAAGGCGGGAGGCGGCCAGCGCGGGCTGGGGATTCCTGACGTGGTGGACCGGGTGGTCTGTGAGGCCGTGCGGCAGGTGCTCGAACCGCTGTGGGAGCCGACGTTCCACCCCTCAAGCCACGGGTTCAGGCCCGGCCGAAGTTGCCACACGGCGATCACCGAGGCCAGGCAGCATCTTGAAGACGGCTACGTGTGGTGCGTAGATCTTGATCTGGAGAAGTTCTTCGATCTCGTCTGCCACCAGCGGCTGACCGCGAAGCTCGCCGAGCGGGTGAGCGATCGGCGGCTGCTCGTGCTGATCGGACGGATGCTGAGGGCCATGGTGGTGCTGCCGGATGGTGTCGTGATCGACAGCGAGCAGGGCGTTCCGCAAGGCTCGCCACTGTCGCCGTTGCTATCGAACATCGTGCTGGACGAGCTCGACCAAGAGCTCGCCCGGCGTGGTCACCGGTTCGTTCGCTATGCGGATGATGGAAAGGTGTACGTCGCAAGCGAACGGGCGGGAAATAGGGTGATGGCCAGCCTGAGCGAGTTCATCGAACGGCGCTTGCGCCTGAGGGTGAACGTGGCCAAGTCGGCTGTCGCCCGCCCGGAGGAGCGGCACTTCCTCGGCTTTCGGCTGCGGTTAGACCCGCAGACCGGCACCGTGGAGGTGCTGTTGTCGGAGCGCACCAAGCGCAACGCGATGGAGCGGGTCCGGCAGCTCACGCCGCGAAACTGGGGAGGCACGCTCATCTCGTGCATCTCCCGGATCAACGCGTGGCTGCGTGGCTGGCATGGCTTCTTCGGGATCACCTCCGCTGAGGAGATGCAGATGATGCGCAAGATCGACGCCCACATCAGGCGGCGGTTACGCGCGATCCTGCTGCGCCACTGGAAACGCAAACGAACGATCGCACGCAGACTCATCAAGCTGGGCGTTCCCCGGCGCTCGGCGTGGCGGCAGGTCTATCAGGGCCGTCGGTCCTGGTGGGCGCTGAGCCACATCCCGGCCGTGGACCACGGCCTGAACCGAGCGTTCTTTCGAGAACGCGGGCTCGTGGCCCTGGTCGAGATGCACCGCCAAGCGTCCATGCACATCGTCGCCCCCCAGTCGCCACAACTGGCGCTATGGGGATGATTCGAGGTCGCGAACCGGCCGGCGGCGGGGTTTACAACCCGCCGTCCCGAAGAGCCGTATACGACCAGCGTACGTACGGTTCTGTGGGAGCCGGGGCGGGCAACCGCCCCGGCTACCCGAGCCCGCTGGCGCTGCGCGCTCGCCGCACGGGTCCCTTGAGGAGCTGCCGCCGGAGGTCCGCGAGCAGCTGTCGGATGAGTTGATTGACGAGCTGCTCGCGGGCGCCCGGACCGAGGAGGAGATCGTCGGGCCCGGCGGCCTGTTGGCCGACCTGGTGCGCCGGCTGGTGGAGCGGGCGATGTCGGCCGAGCTGACCGAGCATCTGGGCTACGAGCCGCATCAGGAGCCGCCGGGTGGGGCTGGCAACACGCGCAACGGGACCTCGCCGAAGACGCTTGCAACCGAGCACGGGCCGGTCAGGATCAAGGCCCCTCGTGATCGCGACAGCAGCTTTGAGCCGCAGATCGTGCGCAAAGGCCAGCGTCGCTTCCAGGGGTTCGACGACAAGATCCTCGCGCTCTACTCCCGTGGCCTGTCGACCCGGGACATCGAGGCGCACCTGCGCGAGATCTACAGCGTGAACGTCGGGAGGGACTTGATCAGCCGCGTCACCGACGAGGTGATGGACGACGTCCGCGCCTGGCAGCAGCGGCCGCTGGAGGACGTCTACCCGGTCCTGTTTCTCGACGCCATGGTGCTCAAGATCCGGGAAGGCGGCAGCGTGCAACGCAAAGCGTGCTACCTCGCCTTGGGCGTAACGGTTGAGGGCGACCGGGACGTGCTGGGGATGTGGTTCCAGGAGAGCGAGGGCGCCAAGTTCTGGATGCAGGTCCTCACCGATCTCAAGCAGCGCGGCGTCCAAGACATCCTGATCTGCTGCGTCGACGGGCTCAACGGATTCCCCGAGGCGATCGAGGCGATCTTCCCGAAGACCACCGTCCAAACGTGTGTGGTGCACCTGATCCGACACTCGCTGAAGTACGTGCCCAGGCGCGAGCGCGAACAGGTCGCCCGGGAGCTGAAGCCGATCTACACCGCGGTCGACGCCGACGCCGCCCAGCAGGCGCTCGAGGCGTTCGACGAGAAGTGGGGTGGCCGGTTCCCCGTGATCACACAGGCGTGGCTGAACGCCTGGGAGTACGTGACCCCGTTCCTGGAGTTCCCCCCGGAAGTGCGTCGAGTGATCTACACAACAAATGCCATAGAGGCGCTGAACCGCCAGCTGCGGAAAGCGATCAAAACCAAAGGACACTTCCCCAACGAGGAAGCCGCCAGAAAGCTCATCTACCTAGCCATCGCCAACGCGATCCCGCAGTGGACCCGATGCCGGAACTGGACGACAGCCCTGCTGGCGTTCAAGATCCACTTCGGAGACCGCCTACCCGACTGAACCAGGAAACCGGCCTACACAGAAACTCGGACGCCCTCTCCCGACGGCCATTGACATCCACGGTGGCTGGAAGATATGGTGGCGCAGGCGGCGAGGGCGAGCTAGCGAGAGGGTTGGTGGCATGCAAGCTGAGGCGACGTTCGTAATCCGGGCCCTGGGTTGTGATACGCGCCGGTGGTGGTCGCGGTGGGTGGCGCTGTTGGGCGTGGTGGCGGTGGCGGGAAGCTGGTTGGCGGCCGGCGGGCAGCCGACAACGCGGGTGACAGTTCGAGCCGAGGTGCCGGCGAATCGAACGGTCGGATGGAGTGAGCTTTCGCATTTGTCGGTGCAGGCGCAGTCGCTTATCCCCTCCACGGCTGCAGCGAGAAATGCGCGGTTTGCACCGAGGCGTCAAGGGAGGGAATTTACGCTCGCCGGCGGTGGCGTCGCGGCGGCGCTTGGCCGTGGGGGAGTGAGCGTTGGCGGCGGTGCAGCGCGCTTGTCGCTGACGCTGACGGGGGTTGGTCGCGGTACTCGCTTGTCGGCGCTGGCGGAGGTGGCTCCGCGAGTGCGCGCTAACCGGGTGGTGTATCCGCGCGGGGGCGGGGTACGCGAGTGGTATGCGGCGGGGCCGCTAGGGGTCGAACAGGGCTTTGCGCTGGCGCGCCGCCCGGCGGGGCGGTCGGGTGCGGTGAGCCTGGCGCTGGCGACCACCGGGTTGCGCGCGCGGCTGCGCGGTCCGGTAGTCGAATTCCTGGCGCGCTCGGGGCGGGTGGCGTTGCGCTACGGCGGACTGGTGGCGTTTGATGCGCGGGGGCGGCGGCTGGCGGCGTGGCTTACGGTGTCGGGCTCGCACCTGTTGGTGCAGGTGGCCGACGGCGGCGCACGCTATCCGCTGCGGATAGACCCCCTCGTCCAGCAGGCCGAGCTGATGCCCGCCGGTGCGCTTGCGTTTGGATCATCAGTGGCGGCCGACGGAAACACGATCGTCGTCGGCGCGCCAACCACGATGGTCGGCAGCAACAGCTCGCAGGGGGCTGTGTACGTGTTCGTGCGCAGCGGCGGAGCTTGGAAGGAACAGCAGGAGCTGACCGCTAGCGACGGCGTCGGAGGAGATTATTTGGGTAGCTCGGTCGCGATCTCCGGCGACACGATAGTGGCTGGAGCGTGGGGCGTTAGGCGTGGCGAGAATTTCGGCCAGGGGGCGGCATACGTGTTCGTTCGCAGCGGGAGCACCTGGATCGAGCAGGGCGAGCTGACCGCCCGCGACGCTAGCTCGGGCGCCGAGTTCGGTTATTCGGTGGCCGTCGCCGGCGACACCGCGGTGGTGGGATCGCCAAACGCGCCCAGCAACTCTGGTATCGGCGCGGCGTACGTGTTCGTACGCAACGGCGGCGTTTGGACGCAGACCGCTGAGCTGGCCGTCCCACGGCCTGACACTTCGTGTCCGAACCATTGCTATTTCGGCTGGTCGGTAGCGATCCTTGGCGGCAGCGCGCAACAGTCGGTCGTGGTCGGCGCGCCGTTAGCGGGAAACCGTGCGGGCGCGGCGTTCTTTTTCTACGGTAGCGGTCAGAGGTGGAGCCAGCCTCAGAAGCTGGTCGCTGTCGGCGGCGCTGCCGGCGACCAGCTTGGCTATTCGGTCACGATCGGCTTGTTGTCCGGCAATTTGCAGGAGGTCGAGGCCGGCGCCCCGTTTGCGACCGTAGACGGGCAAGCGGGGAAGGGGGCTGTGTACGCGTTCCGGGGAAGGGCGGGTGGTGGCTGGGTGCAGGTCAGGCGGACCTCGTACTACGGCGGCCCTGGCGAGAACTTCGGCGCCTCAATCGCGATCTCCGGGGACACGACCGTAGTCGGCGCGCCAAGTCCCGCGCGATGCGCGCTCAATTGTTCTTCTCGGCTGCACAGTGCACCGCAATTGCCAGGGGCAGCGTACGTGTCACCAGGTGACGCCCAAGAGCAGAAGCTGACTGCCAGCGACGGAGTCGTCGGCGATCAGTTCGGCTGGTCGGTGGCGGCTTTCGGCAACATGGTCGTGGTGGGCGCACCAAACGCGCTCCAGACGCAGGATCGGGCAGGGGTGGCATACGTGTTCGCGCCGGCGACCGTGGGAGGGGCATTGCGCGGGCACTTACGAATCGACATCACCGGCGAGGCGCGCGGCTGCACCAGCTCGAGAGTTCGCCTGCGCGTGAGGCTGCTGCTTTCCACCTCACCTGGTGCCAGCGGACGCTCTCCAGTGAAGTTCCGCGCAGCGGTCAAGCTCAACGGCTACCGGCTCGCCGCGAGTGCCCGACGCACCTTTGTGATCAGCATCGCGCGACGCCGTCTGCGAATCGGCCGCAACACTCTGCTCGTGACGGCCACAACGAACGGTGGTGGTGTCCAGCCCACCCGCGCGCGCAAACGCACCATCCTCATCCGCTGCTCCTCTATCCCCCGACTCACCGGCTAACTTACTTCCCGCGGAAAAACTGAGGGTGCGTTTCCGTCCGGTGTGACGACGAGAATCCCTGCAGGTGAGCAGTTTTCTCGTCGAAAGGAGTGACTGTGCTGACGCTCTTGGCGGATCAGCCGGAGTGCTTGTGGGACGAGGTGTTGCCGGTCGAGGTGAAGGAGCTGCCGGGGGATCTGGCGGCGCTGGACGGGTTGCTGTCGGATCACGCGTTGCTATGGCCGCTGGTCGAGCGTTGGCGTCAGGAGTTCAACGAGACTGGGCGGGCGGTGTTGACCGAGGGCCGGCCGACGATCGCGCTCGAGACGTACATCCGCATGATGCTGCTCAAGCAGCGGTATCGATGGGGTTATCGGACGTTGGTGGCGGAGGTGTCGGACTCGATTCACCTGCGGCGGTTCTGTCGGATCTCACTGACCGAGCGGGTGCCGGACGAGTCGACGGTCCGCAAGCTGACCCGGCGGATCGGTCCGGAGACGGTCGCGGAGTTGACGCGCGCGTTGATCGTGAAGGCGACGCGGGAGAAGCGGTTCAGGCCGCGGGCGGTGCGGATCGACTCGACGGTGATCGAGGCCGACATCAAGCATCCGACCGACGCGGGGCTGGCCGGGCAGGGGGTGCGAGCGCTGGCCCGGGAGGGACGCAAGCTTCAGAAGCTGGTTGGGGAGAAGCGCGCGCGGGTGCGGGACCGGTCGCGGGCGATGGGAAAGAAGCTGCGGGGAATCGCGCGCACGATCCGCCGCCGCTCCGGGGAGGCGAAGACGGAGGTGCTCGCGTTGACCCAGGAGACAGGCGAGCTGTTGGAGCGCTCGGTGACCGAAGCGCGCAGGGTCTCGGCGGCGGCCAGGCGCAGAGCGCGTGGGCGCGGCGCGCGCGCCAAGCTCACCGCGGCGCGGAAGCTGGAGGAATTGGCCGACCGGTGCGAGAAGGTGACCAGGCAGATCCGCCAGCGCTGGCGGGCGAGAAGATCACCGATCGGATCGTGTCACTCGCCGATCCCGACGCCCGGCCAATCCGCAAGGGCAAGATCGGCAAGCCAACCGAGTTCGGGTACGTCAGCCAGCTGGCCGAGGTGACCGAGCACACCAAGCCCGGGGCGCGCGGGCTGATCCTGCCGGCCTCCCACCAGGTCGGCAATCCGAGCGAGAACACGCTGTTGCCCGACACGGTCGCCGAGCTCACGCAGCTCGAGATCAAGCCACGGGAGATCGCGCTCGACGGCGGATTCCAGCCCACCCCGACCAACGCCGCGCTCGCCGAGCTCGAAGCCAAGACAGTGTTCATCGCTGGCCACCAGGAACCCGCCTCCAGACACACCAAGCGGCGGTTGGCGCGCTACCGAACCGGCGCGGAGGGCCGCGTCAGTCATCTCAAACGCCGCTACGGTCTGGACCGCAGCCGCCTCAAGCGCGACCACGGCCAGCAGATCTGGACTGAGTGGGCGATCCTCGCCCTACAACACCGACACCCTCGCCGTCCGGACCCGGTGAAACACTCCCCACCGCTCACTCCACGAGAGCAAACCCACCTCACCTACGAACGGCCGCGCGAAACATCGGGCGGCCGTTTCGTCGATCAAGACTTTTTCCGCGGCAAGTAACTTAGGAGGGTGAAGTCCTTGCGCTCCTTGGTCGCCCGGTTCCGCAAGTGTGCGCAAGCTGATCGGCTACTGCGGCCCGCGTAGAGGATCCGCCAGTGCACAGGCGGAGGATCCTCGCCGTCGTGGCGCACAAGCTCGGAGAGATCGTCGAACACAGGGCCTCGAGGGCGCTTTCCGCGGTCAGCCTGCTTCACGTAGACGGGGCTTCGGGCCAGCAACACGTGCTCCGCCCACCCGTACTCGGCTTGAATCCGACGCCGTATGCCTGGATACCTTCGGCGTTTTCGACCTCCCATTCCTAAGAACCTCTCGAACAGTGCTGTCGTTTGGGCTGCGCTTGCGATCGAGACCCCGCGCCAGCTCGAGCCAACCGTTCTCACGGAACTGCCCGTGGCGGACGTAGCGCTCAGCCATGTCGAGCTGCAAGCTCGCGGAGGCTGGGGGGACGGTGCGGCTGCTCACGCGGTGGCCAACGATCGCCATGGAAACCACCCCCGATGTATACCTGCATTGGATGCTGACGTACGTGTACCAAGCCGGCTTCGAGATGAGCTGTGACCGGTTCGTGCAGCGCATCGAAGGAACACGCGTGACGGTGTTCAACATCTACAACGCCGCCGACACGCGCGTTATCGACGCGGACTGGATTGTGATGGCGACCGGCCGTCAATCGGAGAACTCCGTATATCACACGCTGCCCGCGGCGCCAGGGTCGAGACCATTGGCGACGCGACCGCGCCCCGCGGAACATACGAAGCAACGTTTGAAGGGCATCGCCAGGCGCGCAAGCTCGGCCTACCGCCAGCGCCGCCCAGCGACCCGGCTCCGCTCGTCAGCCCACCCGCAGGGGGCGGCCCCGTATGACCTCCGCGCGACCTCTACCACCTCTCGACCAGGAGGCTGGTCCCGAGCAGAGGCACGTGCGCTACGGGCGGACAACTTGATTACTCGAGATGACAAGCGCTCAAGACGAGCAGAGCCGGCTTCGCCGGCTTGCGCTTCCGTCTTTGGAGAGCTCATCGCCCGGCTTGCGCTTGGCGACGTACCCGCCATTGGCGAGATGCGCGTCGCAGGTTGAATCGCAGGTCGCGTCCCGCTTACTGGTCATCGCGCGACTCCCGCCGGGCTTTGCAGAAGTTTCGGTCGTTCGGTCGGTTTCGGCCGAGTTGTGCGCGTCCATTTCGCGGTCCAACAGCTTGACGCGCGGTCCAGATGGCGTCCTCGGCGGAGCGCCGCTGGCCATCCCAGTCGGCGATGACGCCGGCGTAGTGCTGCTCGATCATCCGCACGCTGGTGCCGACCTGGTGGGCGATCTGACTCAGCGCCACCCTTCGTAGACGCGGAGGGTGACGAAGCTGGAGCGCAGGTGGAGCGGACCGGTGCCGGTGGGTGCGCAGCCCGGCCGGGCCGGGGTCGGGCTGGGGCGGTCTCGTCGGGGCCGCTCGGGCTCGCCTCGCCAGATGCGCTTGCGCCAGTTGCGCCAGTCGTCGCGCCGCCAGAACCCGCCGTCGTGGGGAGGGAACGCCGGCCGCACCTTTGGTGGCGGCCCGGAGGCCAGATACCACTCCTTGAGATCAGCGATCAGGGGCCACAGCAGAGAGGTAAAGCGGACTCGGTCGCCGGGAGTCGCATCAAGTAGTCGCCGACACCGGAGACAAACCGGTCGGCGAGCGGGATCGATACCGGAGGGTTGGCTCTCGAGTCGCGAGCGCCCACGTCGTTCGCCGGTAGGCTTTTCCGCCCGCCCCGGCGGCGGGTGACCGAGATGAAGCTCGAGCCGATCTTGACGCCTTCGCAGCGACCACTGACCCGGTACTTGCCGGTCTTGAGCTCGCTGCTCAGCCGGAGCTTGATCGAGAACTTCCCGTTGCGGAGGTCGGCATGCCGGAGCAACACGGCAGGAATCCCGTGAAAGGAACGGTCGGTCGCCCCCGCAAACGCTTCCGAGTAGACGATCGGAAGCTCCCGTTTCCCCCGCGCTGACAGCGCTTGCCAACTGCGCCCTCCAGCATGATCCTCGCCCCCGGGTGGGTCTTGCTCGGGGAGACCCGCAAGAACTGCCGAACGGGACGCAGAACGGCGCTCGCCACCGGCGTGATGTAAAAGTCGGCCACGGTGTTGATACCGCCCTGGTCACCGTTGACGGTCACGCTCGGCCGGCAGGCGTACGCGGGAGCCGCCCCGCCCGAACCCGACACCGAGCACGACCCTGAATTGCCGCCGTAGATGCCCGCCCTTGCCGACAAGGAAATAATGTCCCCGTTGGGCGCGTTGTACGCCGCCTGCACGACGGTATCGAAAACATTGTCGCCGGCGTAAAACGTAGGGAATTTCGCGCCGAGCGGGCTGGACGGGTGTTGGCACCAGGCGTTGGTAATGCCAAGCGAGGCGCTACTCAAAAAGAGGACGACGTTGGTCTGATTGTGGACGTTTCCGGTGACGTTTGTACTGATTCCACACAGTGACTGTGCCGAGGCTGGGCTCGAGGCCGCCGTCCCAAGGTAGACCGCCGGCGCGACCAGAGCCACCGCAGCCGCCGGGCGAACCAGCCGCGACCACCACCCAGCCAAGCGGCGGCCCAATGATGTCGGCGGCATCAAACCCGCACCTTTCGCTTATCATCCTCGCCCTCCCCGAGCACCGCAACGACAAATGCAGACACGCGAGTGCAGGCACGGTGTGCGGTTAAAGTTGGTGGTTTGGACAGTGGAGGAGTAACGGCTCGGTCCAGATCCGGTCGGGGTCCAAAGCGACGACAAGTGAACATTTCGTCCACAGCTCAGTTGCTCTTTGCGCGCCAATCGCCGAGAACCCCTTGCATCGAACCTCCACACCTCAATCCCGGGTCGTTGCCGGCCGAACACCTCCTACCCTAACGTCGCCAGACGCCCCATGTCAAGCGACCTCACGCACCCGCCCGACCTCGAGCGAATGGGCAGCAGCGGCAGCCCCCGAAGCGGCTCCTCGGTTGCCGTCGCGGCGCCCACGCCCCCGCACGGACGGTCACCGTGGGTCAACGCGCTCGACGAACGCTTCCTCTCGCGGACCCGCCGTCGTCGACATCGCGGCGGCTAAGCCAGCAACCGCGCCACATTCACCGGCGTCAACCGCCAACACCTCTACCGGTCAAGTATCGCCAAGCCAACCCCGACACCATCGACGCGGAGGGCACCGCCGCAACAAATCACCCCGAGAACCCAAGCCCGCGCCGAATACACAGCGGCAAGAGGACGCAACCTCGTCAGCAGGACACTTGCTCTTCGCCCACAGGGATTACCAGCTGTCGACTGCTGCTTTATCTCCTTAAGACTGGCAGGGGAGTTCGAGCGCGTCTACGCGGCGCTCATGTACTGCGTAAGCTCACTGACTGTCGAACGGACCTACCTCACGGCCGTGGTGCAAGAGCCAGGCGAAGTGGCGGATGCTTGCCGGAACTGAGCTAACGTCGAAGGCTCCCGTGGACGAGTACAAGCGCGCCGCTGTGATCGGCGCTCGTCCTGCTCAGCCGCCGAAGCAGCCACCAGTTAGCCGGCCGGCTGACTGTCCCCTTCAGCCTCGGACAGGAGCAGGCGCCTACGGTCCCTCGCGCCGGCGACAGCTTTCGACATGAGTGGACGCGCTCTTGCGCTTCGGCGACGGTCGGATCGCCGGCAGCCGGCGCTCCCGGACCTGCGCTTCCGCGATTTGGCAGCATCGTGCGTGGCTTGTGGTTTGCGACGGTCGGACGAGCCGGACCGGCGACGAATCACCTGCTCGGCGCGTGAGTCCACGCCTGGTCCTAGATCCGCAAAAAAACGGCGAGTTCAATTACGCGCCGCGGCGCCGCTAGGCACGACCGGCATGATGGTGACGTCGCCATGGCAGTCGATGGCCAGGACGCTGAGCTGACGCAAGCCTTTGGGCGTAACCACTCGTCAGCAACTATGGCGCGTGGCCACCGGTCCGCTGTTGAGGCGATCGCTGCATGCGCTTAGAGGAACCGACTGACATGTGCCTTGCTCTCATAGCGGATCAGCCGCACGGTGGCCACGGCGCCCCCAGCGGCAACCGCCGCGATCAGGGGGCCGATCAACGAGACGATCCCGACAAGGTCCAACGCTCGAAGGTAGTGCAGCTGGAGACATGGTTTTCGACCCCGCCACTTCTCAGCTATCTGCCCGCGCCGGTCGCGGTCGGGATAGCGTCCAGACCCGCTACTGGTCCGAGGCGAGTGCCCTCAGCAGCGGCGGCCAATCAGGGAGAAAGCCGCTCGCCCATTCACGTATGGCTGGTTGACCTGGGGACTCGATCGCCGTAAGCGCAACGTCGATGGCTAGATCGAGGGCTATGGCTACGTTCTCGACGCAGTAGTCCGCCATCTCTTGTGCCACGCCCAGGTTGGGCAGTCCGCTTGGATGAGGAACGGGGGGTCGATGTGCTAGCTCGTGATGGACTACCTGATCTCGCCGCTCGTAAAGCGCCTTGAACTGAGAGGGCCACCTGTTCGTTCTCGCGCCTAGCCTGCAGCCAATCTTCAGCGTTTCGAAGATGCGTCGGTGACGCGAAGCGCCGCTCCGCTCCCAGGTCTGCACGAGCGCAGACGGAACCGAGACCAACGGTTTGAGTTCACCGTATACGGCGTCGATCGCGTGCGCCGACGCTGAGATTCCAACCATTGAGGCGTGCAGCTCTGCTGTCGTCTCGTCGCCGAAAGGGACAGACCCGGACGCGAGGCTTAGGGTTCTCCCCCGTGCCCCGCGCGCCGCCCGCTGATGCTCCGAGGCGACGTAAAGTCAGTGGATCCACATGTGGATACCGACGCTCAGCGAGATTCCTGTTGATCCCCTGATCGACATACGCCGCAATCTTAGGAACCGAACCCGCCTCACTAGCTTGCGACGGAGTGCTCCTGCTTCATCCGGCACAAGCTCATACTCGCGCTGAACGGTCGACGACCCGTGCCGCCAAGACTCAGCGTCTTCATGCGCCCGGGTGGTGCCTCTCCTCGTGTCAGAGGTTGTCCAGCAGCCCGGGGAGTCTGACGATTGCGGTCTGGCAAGGGCGAGACCGCTGCATCCGCCGGGCGGTTCAGAAGTCGACGCCATCGAGTAGAGCGCCCGCGCGCGCCGGACGTTGAGCAACAGTGTCGCTCCGCCAAATGAAGCGACGGTCGCCGTCGAAGCGGCCGCGCGCTTGCTCAGCTCTGGACCGACACTTCCAGCAAACGCCGCATCCGGGAGCGGGCATGAAAGCGACAGTCATAGATCGCCGCGCGAGACTGATGAGTTCGCCCAGATCCGACGGTCCGTCGCCCCGACTCGTCACGACTGCTTTGGTTCTCGCGCCGGCGCGGGCCGAGCGATTGCAAAGGCGACGGAGGCATCACGCAGCGCGTCGAGCGGCGCGATCGCAATGCCACCACGCTGTCGGAAAATTCACCGGTAATGGGCTGCATTACCTCGAATCGAGGTAATTCATGCGTAAATTGGGACGACACCGCGAATAGCCAGTGCATATGACCCTCCGTCTCCCACATCGGGGCCCCGCCTCCGATTTTGACAGCCTCCCACGAACGCACTCGTCAGCGCAAGCCGGGCCAGACGATCGCCTTCGCGTGAACACGCCAAGACTCGGCCGTCGCAGATCGTGCAGGCTGCTGGTTGTCGCCCGAGCACCCATAAGCAGGCGACTCGTACTTTGGGAGCGCGACGTGGAGCAGAAGCTACGGCCTCGGCCACGGATGCCGACGATCGTGCGCGTTCTGTGCGAAACGAGAAGTCTCGGCGACTGGCGGGGTTCCGCTTGGCGGCAACGGGTTCGGGTGTGTGGTGGGAGGTGTGCGCTCCAACATCTCGTCGATGGACTGCCGCCGACCCGGCTTGTGTCGTCGGCGCACGATCGTGGTGCAGGCTGGGTCAAGACAGTACGTCCGACGACAACGACCACTGGCTCGCTGAGCGTCCGGGTCAACATTTGCCTGCAGGAGCGTGATCACGTCTCGTCACGCTGGCCCGCTGCCGTGGCATGATCGCGGTGTTTCACCGCAGGGTCCGATGAACCGGGCGGAGGTGCGCGAACAGCGATGCCTTGCGTCCCGAGCTTGGAAGAAGGTGGGTGCGATGAGCGCGATGCGTGAGACGATGGCAACGCAGCCCGAGGCGCTGCGGCGGATGCTCGACGATCGACGGGGGCTCGAGTCTGCGGCGGAGCGATTGGCCGGCCGGCGGGTGTTGGTCGTCGGTACTGGCACGAGCTGGCACGCCGCTAACCAGGGCGCTTGGTGTTTGCAGATGGGCGGCGTTGACGCCTGGGCTGTCCTGGCCGCTGATGCCGCCGCCGGCCATCCGTTTCCCGGGGATGATGATGCGCTCCTTCTGCTCAGCCACCGGGGAACGAAGCTGTTTACCTCAGAAGTGCTCGAGCGTGCCCGGGCAGCGGGTGTTCGCACCGTGGTGGTATCCAAGCGTGGAAACCCGGATGCTGACCTAGAGACGGTGTCGGGGGAGGTCTCTTCGGCGTTTACGGCGAGCCATCTCGCTGCTCTGATGCGAGTTGCGCAGCTCGCTGAGCAGCTGGGGGCCTCGCTGGGAGCGCTTCACGACGTTCCAGACGCAGTAGCTCGAGAGCTCGCGAGAGGTCCAGTGGGTATGAAGCCGCCGGCGCGGCTGTTGGAATTCGCCGGCGTGGGAATCAACGCTTGGACGGCCGCAGAGGGCGCGCTGAAGGTCAGAGAAACCGCGCTGGTCGCCGCCGAAGGGCTCGCGTGCGAGTCCGTTCTGCACGGGCCAGCGGTGGCTCTCGGTGCCGATGACTCGCTTGTGTGCCTGGATGGCGGGACTGGATCTGCCCGCCTCAAGCAACTAGCCGATGTCGCGAGAGCACAAGGCACGGTGGTACACGAGTTCGCGCGTCCCGAGCTTGGCGAGACTCTTTCCATGTTTCCGCTCACCGTGGTCGTCCAGAAGATCGCCGCCGAAGCCGCCGAGACGCTCGGCACCAACCCCGACAGCTACGGGCGCGACCTACCCGGTCGAGACGCTGCTTGGAGCGCAATCAAGCTATAAGCGACGTCCCATCGTGAGGGGAAAGCTCTGGTGTGCGCTGCCGCGAGAACATCCGGATCGATCTCCAGCGCGCGCCACCGGTTGGGAAACCTCCTGCTGCGCCGCGAGATCCACTGGGAGGGCCCAGGCGAGGCGTGGTCGCGAAAGCACCGCTCCTGGCCCGGCCACGACCCCTTCTGGGGCGGAGGCGCAAGCGAGGAGCCGGACGACGTCAAGGGTCGCGCCGAAGCAGATGTTGGCCTCGACGGCGACGACCGGCAGGACCCGCCCCTCAGTCGTCTCGATGAGTTCGGTCACGAGGTCGGGCAGCGGCGGGAAGACTCAGTGCTCGAGGACGTCGCGGATCTGCTTGATCTCGACAATCTCGGCGGGCAGGTCCCCGGATCTCCTCAATGCGCTCGCGGCCAGAGGTGTTGGTCGTGGGAGCGGGATGAGCGGCGGTCTCCTCTAGCCCGCTGGGAGCCGGGTTTGACGATGATCGTGGTCGTGATGGTTGAGGTGCCGTTTTTGATGACGATGGTATGCATCCCAGGGGGAGTGGGTGAAGGAGTGCGACCCAGCCGTGCGCCGCGGACAAGCCTGTCGATCCGGCTGGTAATCCGAAGATGTTGTCCGCGGGTAGGACGATGTTCAGGGGTCCGGTCTCGACCTCGCTCAGGGGGATCGCCCTGCCGTCGAGTGTGACGATGGGGGCCACCTGCGCGTCGCTCTGACGCGCGCAGCTCAGCAGCTCCTGGAATGTGGTGCCGAACATGCCGTGATCCCCCGGGAACGTCGAGCACTCGAAGGATGACACCTCAAACAGTTTCGTGCCGGGCTTGATGGTGCATGATGGGACCCCACTGGGGGCCGGCCCGAAGGGCGCAACTGTGTGGCCGAGGTCAAAGCAACCAGATGCTTGGACCGCCGGTGCCGAACGGATTCTGGGCGCTCGGGGTCTCGAGCACCTTGATCCAGAGCGCGCCGAGGTAAGACGACTCGTGGTTAGCCGGAATGGCACTGGCAGCGGCCGAAGCCACGCTCAGCGCCACCCCCGCAAGCAACAGCGCGCGACTTAAACGGAACATATCTTTCCCTCTTTTCCCTGCGTCCTGCGCTACATACTCACGCACCGCGCGTCCTAGACCTTGCGCCGACCCTACCACGCTCCCGGCCGCCCGTCTACTGCTCCGCGGTACGAGTTATTGCTGCGCCCAACTCACTGCGGCTCCGGCGACCTAAAGCTCGCCGCTTCGACACGCGTACTGACTATTCCTCACCAAGTCACTAACTAATCAACACCCCGCGAAAGGACGACTCGCAAGCGCTTCACGTGACGAGACGCGCGCTTGGCGCGCGGAGCGCCGACGGGAAGCGCCACGTGCGGGGCTTCCCGTTTCCATGCGACTCGCTACCGAAGCTCATCCGCTCCCGCGTCCTCTCCCGCTTATCTCCTCGTCTCCCAAGCCATCTCACCGCGATCTTATGGCTGTCCCATCCTTCTCATAAGCCCTTGCTGCGCAGGCCACGACACGCCCGTCAGCAGACAGTTCTTGAATCGCCAGGACACCGTCAACTAGCGACAGCCTGAATAACAGTCTAAAGGCTTCAAAAGCATCACACCCTTGCATTAGTGAATGCTGGTGTTAACCCCGGAAACTACTGACGTGCACGGCTTCCGCATCGGACTACGTCCGACAGTCTCCGCTAGCTGCACTCCGCCATGACTGCGCGAATCTTCGACTTCGTCCAGCCGTGCCATTCATGCGCGGATAGGAGGCACGGTCAGCCTCGGCGCCGCGACATACTCCTAACGTGAGCGCGGGCTGCTTGGGTCACCGAGAGCCGGGCGGCGTTAACCCACTCTCGACGATCGGCTTGTCAAGAACCCGGGACTACGTGCGTAACGGGGTTGACGCGGCCATTCGCAATATCTTGGAGGCATGGCCACCCATCGATCTTCCGCGGCGTATGACCGTGTACTCGAGCGTCGCCGCGCTGTTGCCCTGGCACGGCATTTTCGTGAGGCCGAGGGCCTGTCGATCGCGCAGATCGCTGGCCGTCTCGGCCGCTCGCCGGCGACGATCAAGGCCTACTTCTACGACCCCACCGGGGAGAAGGCGCGGGCGGTCAAGGCGCGTTACGTCGGCGTGTGCCGCGGCTGCGGCGCCTACACGGGCAGCCGCGCAATGGCAAGGGGGACGCCTACCGGTACTGCAAGGCCTGCCATCCCGGCGCGATCCAGCGCAAGTGGACGCGGGGGCTGGTGATCGCCGCGATGCACGAGTGGCAGAAGAGATACGGCCGGCTGCCCTCTACGACTGTCGCGGACGCACGCCAAGCGCCGGGGCGGAGTCGCGCTCAAGCGGCTGAGACACGAGAGTGGCCGTCGGCGAGTGTCGTCGGCGAGCGGTTCGGGAGCTGGCGGGCAGCTCGTGACGCGGCAGGTTCTGCCGCGTGGACGGACATCTCGTGTGCGGGTCGAGCTTCTCCCGCAGTGTTGGCCTGACGGCCCTCTTAATGAACGCGCGAGTCTCCCGAGGCGCCGGACCAGTCGCATCCGCTGCGCGACGTGCAAGTCGTCGCGACCCTGCCATGGGCTCGTCGGATGCCCTACGCGGGTCCTTCCGGCTCTGCTTCGCCCCGCCCGATCGTTAGCAAGAAGCGTGCAAGGCGTTCGACTCAGGCACGATTTCCGCGCACCGAGACTGTCCGCGCCGGCTCCGGCATGCCCGTGCGGGCACGGATGCAGGGCTGCCAGGTCAGCGTAGCGATGGTGACGTTCTGCTCCTTGACGCCTAATGCGGTTACGCCCGAGAAGCTGCTGCTTCGGTGGACGAGCAGGCGTGTCGCCGCCGGCCCGTTCGCGAATGCCTGTGGGCGGATGGGCAGCCGCCCAACAAACGAGCGCTACGATGTTCACCCCCACGCCGCCCACTACGACGTCATCGAGTTCTCCGCGTGCGCGCCACCCGAGCAGGGAGACTTCCGCATCGAGTCCGTCGACCAGAACATTCAGGGGTGAGCACGGCGTTTGCGCGCTGAGGGCTCGTCACGGTAGCGGGCTCGACATGCCCCTTACTGATCGACTAGGTGCCCCGAGATGCTCGCGTACGCGTTCCCTAGCTCGTTGGCGTTGTCCCGCTCCACATTGACTCCGGGACCAGTAGCCGGGTCGCCATAGAGCCGCATCTCTTGGCTTGCAACGAACACTGCGCGGTTGGTCGGCTGGCCGATCACGGTGCCCTGGCCGACCATGACCAAGTAGTGGCTGGCGGCCTCCCCGTTCAAAGAGACCGCGATCGCCGCCCGCGCCGTCTGACCGGGCGGCAGCTCCGCCCGCACCGAAACGTGCTCGATCACGAGGCGCTTGCCTGCTGGAACATTCTTGAAGAAGACGCCCTGCTCAAACGCGCCCGGGTTTATGTCGGCGAAAGCCTCATCCTGATACGCAGTGGTCGTCACTGACGCGAGCCTACACCAGCTTAACTGCCACCGGCGCACGCTTTGGTCCACAAGCGCCAACGCGATTACGAGCTCCCGCGCGCCTGCCCAGCCCGCAAAGGAGCCGCGGCGCGACAACGTCCTAGTCGGGATGGCGCTGCTCCTTGCGGGACAAAGGGAGCCGCGCGGGCGCCGGTGCCGATGCGCGCCGCGCGAACGGTCCCGATCGTCCGAAACGGCCTGAGGCGCACGGATCGGCGCCATCCCTACGTCGCCAGTACGGATGGCGCGGCCTCGCCGCCAAGCTGGCAAGTCCTTCCGTGGCATTGCGATCGCACGTGGCGCCCGCGGCCCCGCGCGATCACGATGTCGCGAAAGCGCAAGCTGTCATTTAGGCCACCCCCGGCGGAGGCCGAGGAGTATCTCGGTGCTGGTTACGTCGCGGTCAACCACTTGATGGGATAGGAGATAGACAGGCCCAACTGGCCCCTGGATCCCGAAACCCCGGACATTCTGGCCCCCATCCCGAAGGGTCGATAGGGGACGCGTGGGATCGTGCGGCTGCGGCGCCTTGCCTGTTCACGGTGGCGCGCTTGTTGGGCGAACTCCGAGCGAGACCGGGACGCATCTCGTCGCGGCTACGAGGCAAGCGCGAGCCGTGGTAGCGCGGCGAACTCCGCGACCAGATCGGCCACGGTGTCGGGTTGGTCGATCATGGAGAAGGTCCGAGCGTCGGTGATCACCTCGAAGTGCGAATTCGGCAGCGCGTCGGCCAAGCGGCGGCCGTCCTCGAGCGGGAAGAACTCGTCATCGGCAGACCAAGCGACCAGTGCCGGCTTGTGGAACTCGCCCAGCCGTGCGGCCGCGTCGAGCATCGTCTGTCCGGTGAGTGTCGCCGTGAAGCGGCGGAGATCTTCGAGCACGCGCGGGTCGGCGAACAGTGGCGCGAGCCAGTCCTGCACGAGTTGGTCGATGCCGGCGTGGGCGAGCGGGCCGAACGTGCGCTGCCGGACGAGGCGGCTGCGCATGGTCATCAGCGCGGCCTTGAACGCCGGGCGAAGCTTGGCCGCGGCGATCAGCGGCTTCATCACCGGGGGGCGGGAAGTGCTCGAACGCGTCGCAGCTGAGCAACACGAGCGCGCCCAGGCGCTCGGGCCGGCGGGTCGCGACGAGCTGCGCGATCGCGCCGCCGGTGTCGTTGCCGTCGAGGACCACGTCCTCGAGCTCGAGCGCGGCAAGCAAGCCGGCGACCATGTCCGCGACTCCCTCCATCGTGAGCTCGCGGATGTCGGCACGCCCGAGATCGCGAAGGCGGCCGGAGTGACCCGCGGTGCGATGTACCACCAGTTCGCCGACAAGGCCGCGCTGTTCCTGGCCGTGATCGAGGCAGTGGAAGCCGACGTGATGGTGCAACTCGCCGAGCTCGTGGCGCAGGCGGCGCCGCAGAGCGCCGCGCACGCGATCCGCGTCGCCGCGGACGCATGGATCGAAGCGGCGATGCAGCCAGAGATCAGACAGCTGTTGCTTCTCGACGCCCCTAACGTGCTCGGATGGGAGACGTTCCGCGAGGTCGCGCAACGCTACGGCCTGGGCATGACCGAGCAACTACTCGCGGGCGCGATGGAGGCCGGCGAGCTCAAGCAACAGCCGGTCCGCCCTCGCGCTGATGCTGCTGGGCGCGCTCGACGAAGCGGCCATGTACGTCGCCACCGCCGGCGATCCCGCCGCGGCAGCAAACGAGACACGCGGCGTCGTCGACGACCTGATCGCCGCCCTCCTGACCCCCGCCAAGAGTCCGCCACCGCCCAAGCGGTCGCGCTGAGCTCAAGCGCGTAGACCCCAGATGTGTCGCCTGTGCCGTAAACACGCCAAGGTCGCGGCCCAGAGACAACGCTGACCGCATCCGCAACACCGAACGCCCCGTCCTGCCGCGCGGACAGCCTCCGATCGCAGTTCTGGCCCGAGACGATTCCATCCTCGGACGTCTGGCGCGCTCGGCACAAACGAGCGAAAACGCCGCCGGCCACCAACGTGGCCAGCGGTTTCCTGCCCATCTTGCAGACGCCGCCCGTGACCCGGGACGACCGTTCAGTACCCGCCCGCATGTGCAAAGGAGCAGCGCCGGGCCACAACCGCGGACGACCCCAACCGCGTGGAAGACGATCATTCCGCGGCAGGCCGCTGGCTCGATGTCTCCGATTGTGCGGACGGCGCGCCGGACGATTGGATTCGCTTCCGAGCCGGACTGCGACTTACGAGTCCTTCGGCGACGTTCCGATCGTCGACGCGATGCGGATCCTCGGCGAGTCCCGCCAAACCGTGTTGCAACGTGTAAAGCGCGGCGAGCTGCAAGCCCTCTACGTTCGCGACGGACGCCGAAAAAGCTTGCGAGTACTGACCCCACACACCGAAACAGCCTGTTCGACACCACCCCGTGAATGCGG
>CAWBDI010000012.1:0-6552 GCA_963787555.1 uncultured Solirubrobacterales bacterium | reverse complement strand
CTGTCCGCGCAAGGCACGTCTGAGGCGTGCAGCGGGTCGAGACCCGCAACGAGGATTTGCAGGTCTCCGGACAGGCCTGGCCTGCGCCGGTGGCGCCTTCCCTGCATTCGCGAAATCGCGCCACTCCAGGACGACAGCAGCGGCGCCCGTCGAGCCGACGCCAACCGCGAACCCGCTGGTGTCACCCTGCTGATCGATCGGGTCGAGCGCGCAGTCGCTGCCGACGCTAGGCGCCGCTCGGCCTTCCTTCAGCGCCCGTTGCCACGGCGGTGGTTTCGTCTCGTCAGTTCCGGCTCGGGCGGTGGCTGTCACGTGGACGCGGTCGGGTTTTCGATGTAGGCGAGGCGGGCGATGAGGCTGCCGAGCATGGTGTTGGTGTCGGGCCAGGGGAAGTCGTTGGCGCTTGTGCGGAGGGAGGCGTAGCCGTGCAGCGCGACCCAGATCTGCACGGCGGAGTTCAACACTGAGGGGGTGCTGGATCGGCCGGCGGTGACGCAGTCGCTGATGGCGTCGAGGAGCCAGCCGAAGGCTTCGGCGCCGACGATCGTCTCGACTGTTTCGGCGTGCGGGAGGGTGTTGGGGTCCGCCGTCGGGCGGCGTTGGAAGAGCATGCGGTAGCGCTGGGGCTGCTCGGCGGCGAGGTCGAGGTAGGCACGAGCGCCGGCGTGCAGGCGCCTGACGGGGTCTGCGATGTCCTCGGTGGCGGCGCGTAGCCGGGCGGCCATGGTGGCGAAGGCGTCGGTCAGGACGGCATGGACGATCGCCTCGCGGTCGGCGAAGTGCGCGTAGATGGAGGGGGCGGTGATCCCGACGCGGCGGGCGACGGCCCGCAGGGTGATCGAGCCCTCGTCGCCGGTGGCCTCGAGCAGGTCGGCGGCCGCGGCGACGATCTCCTCGCGCAGCCGGCTGCCTTCGCCGCGCCGGTTGCGGGTGCGGGCCGGTGCTGAACTCATCCCGACATGACTTTACAAGCGTTTGGCGACCTGCTATAAGCTAACAACCGTAAATAAACGAGCGTAAGTCGGGTTCTTCGCACTCGCGGCCTCGAGCACGATCGCCCGTGACCCTGAAAACACAAGGAGCAACCGCCGATGATCACCCTTCCCTAGATTCACGGGCCCGCGGCAAAGACCACGCCCGCGGCGCCGCGGACCGTCATGGCCTCAAGGCTTGAGCTTTTGCACCTGCGCCACGTGCCCGCGTTCCTGATCGTCTCCATAAGGCTTCGCCATGCCATCCCTCAGGCCGACGGCGCGATCGGCCTCGCCCTGCGCGCTCGACCGCTGGCGCGCACGTTCTGGACGCTGTCTGCGTGGACCGACCAGCAGGCGCTGCAGGCCTACAACCAAAGCCCGCTGCACCGCGGGATCGTCGAACGCTTCCGGCCCCACATGGCCAGCTCAACGTTCCGGTTCTACGCCGTCGAGGACGGGATGCCACCGCGATGGGATGACGCCTTGCGACGCCTCACCGCCCGGGAAAGCTAATGAAGCCGGCGTTGAAAGCTGAGGAGGAGGTCATGACCGGTTTGCTGACTGGTCGGGTGCTTCGACACCGTGTGGTGGTGGTGGTGGCGTAGATGGTGCTGGCGTCCCCGGCGTTATCGCCACCGGCCCGCTCGGCTCCCGCGCTCTCTCAGCAGTTCTCGTTCCCGGGCAAGGCGGTCGCGGTCAACGGCCGGGCCGCGCCCCAGTTCGGCGCCGGTGGCACGACCGTCGCGCCCGTTGGGCGCACGAGGTGTCCAAACCCGTGGTCGTGCTGCGTCGTATTGGCAGAGTCAACGAGGAGGGATGATGTCTCAGTACATGCTTTTGCTGTATGCCACCGAGGTCGAAGGCGACGAGCTTGCAGAGCGCGAGGCCGAGATCCCGACGATGTGGTCGGAGCTGAACAGGAGTCTTGAGGAGGCCGGTCTGCTGGTCGCAGCCGGGCGCCTGCATCCGACTACTACGGCCACGACGGTCAGCGCGATCTCGGGCGAGACGGAGCTCACGGACGGCCCGTTCGCGATCACTAAGGAGGCGCTCGCCGGCTACTACCTGATCGGGTGCGAGAACCTCGATCAGGCCTTGGGCGTGGCCACGCGGATCCCACTCGTCCGCTACGGACGCGTCGAGGTCCGCCCGGTCATGTGACTGGCGGGTTTGGTGATCCGACGGCGGAGGCGGTCGCGCGCGCGTTTCGCGACGAGCGGCCGGCCGTTTTGGCGACTCTGATTCGTCATGTGGGCGATTTCCAGCTGGCTGAGGACGCGGTCCAGGACGCGTACGCGGCGGCGCTCACGACGTGGCCGCGCGACGGCGTTCCGGCGAATCCGGGCGCGTGGCTCACAGTCACGGCGCGGCGGCGCGCGATCGATCGCCTGCGCCGTAACCGCTCGGTGGCGGATCGGGCCGAGCGCCTTGCAGAGCTCGTACGCCTGGACCAGCAGACGGAGGAGCCGGTGATCGAAGACAGCTCGATCGTCGACGATCGCCTGCGGCTGATCTTCACCTGCTGCCACCCGGCGCTCGATGTGTCCGCTCGCGTGGCGCTGACGCTGCGCGCGCTCGGCGGTCTGACGACCGGCGAGATCGCGCGCGCGTTCCTGGTTTCAGAGCCGACGATGGGCAAGCGGATCGTGCGGGCCAAGCGGAAGATCGCCGACGCCCGGATCCCGTATGAGGTGCCCTCCGACGAAGAGCTGCCGGATCGACTGCGCGGTGTGCTCCGTGTGGTGTATCTGATCTTCAACGAGGGCTATTCCGCTGCCGAGGGGGATCGTCTGGTGCGCGAAGAGCTGTGCGACGAGTCGATCCGGCTCGGCCTGCTGCTGCGCGAGCTGATGCCCGACGATGGCGAGGTGTGGGGACTGCTGGCGCTGATGCTCCTGCACGACTCGCGGCGCGGCGCGCGTGTCGATGAGCAGGGCCGCTACCTCGCGATCGGCGAGCAGGACCACTCGCGGTGGGACCAGGCACGCATCCGCGAGGGCGTTCGTGCGTTGGAGCGCGCCGTGCGTCTGCGGCGCCCCGGTCAGTACCAGCTGCAGGCGGCGATCACCGCGCGCCAGATGGAGGAAGAGCCCGACTGGCGGCAGATCGCCGATCTCTACGGCGCGCTGGCGAAGCTCACACCGACCGCGGTGGTCGAGCTCAACCGTGCCGTCGCTGTAGGGTTCGCCGACGGTCCGCGGGCAGGCCTCGAGCTGCTCTCGCCGCTGCTGCACGATCCGGCGCTCGAGCGCTACCAGCCGCTGCACGCCGCCCATGCCGATTTGCTTAAGCGCGCCGGTGATCGACAGGGCGCCCGGCAGGCCTACAAGACGGCGATCAGGCTGAGTGCCAATGACGTCGAGCGGGGCGAGCTCGAGCGGCGCCTGCAGGCTCTCTGAGCAGGCTTGTCCAAATCGCCGCTCGCGCTGCGTCGGACTAGTGAGGCCGCCTCCGAGAGGCGGCGAACTCCGACTCAGAGGAAGTGCCATGAGACAGTCCCCACCCATCCATCGCTGGCGAGCGTTCTCGCTGCTCGCCGTCGCCGCGTTCATGACGGTCATGGACCTGACGATCGTCAACACGGCCCTGCCAACGATCGCGCGAGAGCTTCACTTCTCGCAGACGAGCCTGCTGTGGGTCGTGACCGCCTACGAGCTGGCCTACGGCGGCTTTCTGCTGCTCGGCGGCCGCGCCGCCGACCTGCTCGGGCGCCGCCGCATAATCATCGCCGGGCTCGCCGTGTTCACAGCCGCTTCGCTCGGAGCATCGCTGGCGGGCAGCGAGACCGTCCTGATCGCGATGCGCGCCACCCAGGGCTTCGGCGCCGCGATGTTCCTCCCGGCCGCGCTGTCGACCGTGCGAAACATGTTCGCCGAGGGCGCCGAGCGCAACAAGGCGCTCGGCATCTGGGGCGCTCTTGCCGCTCTGGGCGCGACGGCCGGCGTCGTCTTCGGCGGCCTTCTGACCCGGTTCGCCGGCTGGCAGTACATCTTCTGGCTGAACGTCCCGGTCGGCGCAGTCGCTCTGCTGCTGATCCGCCGGGTCGTGCCCGAGACGCGCGTCGACACGGCACGAAGGCGCTATGACCCGCTCGGTGCGGTGACGGTGACGGGTGGGCTCGTGCTGCTCGCCTACGCGATCGCGCAGGCGCCGCGGGTCGGCTGGGGAGCCGGCAGGACGATCGCCGAGCTGGCGATTGGTGTCGCCCTCCTCGGGGCGTTCCTGGCGATCGAGCGTCGCCACGAGGCGCCGCTGCTGCCGCTGCGGATCTTCCGCCTGCAGACGCTCGCGGGGGCAAACGCCGTCGGCTTCCTGCTCGGCGCGAGCTTCTACTCGTTCATCTTCATCGGCACGCTGTACATGCAGCAGGTGCTCGGCTTCTCAGCCCTGCAGGGCGGCTTTGCCTGGGCCACATCAGGGATCGCGTCGATGCTCTTCGCCGGCATCTCGCAGGCACTGGTGACGAAGATCTCGGCGAAGCTGGTACTGGCGTTCGGAATGGCGGTGCTTGGTGTCGGGATCTTCTGGACCGCCCAAGCGCCGGTGCACGGACATTTCCTCGGCGACCTGTTCGGCCCGTTCCTAGTCGCTGTCGGAATGGGAACCGCGTTCACATTCATCCCGATCCAGATCGCCGCGCTCGCCGGCGTCTCAGAACGCGAAGCCGGACTGGCGTCCGGCCTGATCTACACCACCCAAGAGCTCGGCGGAGCGCTCGGGATCGCGATCGCCTCGAGCATCGCCGCCAGCCACTACACCACACTCCTGCGCGGCGGAGACACCATCCGCGCAGCGCTGACCGGCGGATTCCACTCCGCTCTCTGGGTGTCGGGCGTAATCGCGCTGCTCGCGATCCCCGTCACGTTCCTACTCATCCGCAACGACGAGATGGCAAAGGCAATCGCCGCCACGGCCCTCACCGATCCCCAGCCCGAGCCTGCCACATGACGCGCAGCGCACACCCACACCCAAACCTCAGAACAGGAGCGACAATGCGCCACACACTGGTCACCTACACCGTCAAGCCGGGACGCGAAGAGGAAAACGCCGCCCTGGTGCGGGCCGTCTTCGAGGAGCTCGCACAGACACAACCGGCCGGATTCCGCTACGCGGTCTTCTATCTCCCGGACGCGCGCGAATTCATGCACCTGTACTCCGACGAGGGCAGCACAACGGGCGTGCAAGCGCTGGACTCGTTCAAAGCATTCGTAGCCGGTGCGGAGGATCGCCACGAACAGCCGGCCACCCCCAGCCAGCCCGAACTGATCGGCGACTACCGGACATTCGCCAACTCGTGACGTCCAGCTGCGGCGGCGGACCTGCACGGCCCGCCGCCGGCCACGCCGCGAACCTCGCGATAGCCGAATACAACACAGGAGCACAGAAGGCATGCGCAAGCTCATCGAATCCACGCTCGTCTCCCTCGACGGCGTCATCGACTCACCAGAACGCTGGGCGATCTTCGACGACGAGGCCACCCAGCTATCCATGCAGGAGCTGGACAACTACGACGCGTTCGTCATGGGCCGCGTCAGCTATGAGCGGTTCCGCGACAACTGGACTGCCGGCGGCGGCAACCCCTACTTCGACCGGATCGCCGCGATGCCCAAATACATCGCCTCTCGGTCGCTCGACGAGGTCACATGGAACGGCATCCTCCTGGGCCCCGACATCGCCACGGCAATCCAGGATCTAAAAGCCAAACCGGGCAGAGACCTCATCAAGTACGGCACCAACCGCCTCGACGCCACGCTCGTGCGCGCGCGCCTCGTCGACGAACTCCGCCTGTGGGTGATGCCCGTCGTGGTCGGCGCCGGTCAGCGACTGTTCGACGACGTCGACACCTCGACCCTGGAGCTCACGCTCACCGATGTCCGCAAGCTCGCCAATAGCTCGATCATCCTCACCTACACGCCCAACTACCGAACATGAGCCATACGAAGAAGGACCTGCGGGACATCGACGACTCGGCGGCCAAATACGGCCTCTCTGATATTCAGGAGGCCCGTTTCGCTCGCCGCCATCTCGCGGCAGAACAGACCGGCGTCACCCATCTCACGATCAAGCCGGGGCGACGTGAGGCGTTCGCTCACCGACATCGCGAGGCCGAGGAAATCTACGTCGTGTTGTCCGGCTCAGGACGCGTCAAGCTCGACCACGAGTTCGTGGATCTGAACGGACTGGACGCGGTGCGAGTCGGTCCGGGCACCACGCGTCAGCTCGAGGCTGGCCCCGACGGCCTCGAGGTGCTCATCTTCGGAAGCCACGTGGAGGGCGACGTCGAGCAGGTCCCGGACTTCTGGACCGGCTAGCGCTGACGGTGCGCGTTGGGCCAGCTATCGCCAGCCCGATCAGCAACCCGTCAGCGGGATCGCCGCGGAGCTCGGGCCGCTGGTGCAGCGGCACTGGGCTCGCGCTCCCGCTCGACCTCACCCACCGTCGCCGGGAGAGCCGAGTCCGAACCCCTGGTTTCGTTCCGGCGCGGGCACGCCCAAGAGGCCGGCACCAGCGACCGTCGTGCACCTACATTCAAAAAAGTGCGGGTCTCCCGGATGAAATGCCAAGAGACCCGCATCTC
>CAWBDI010000011.1:0-12428 GCA_963787555.1 uncultured Solirubrobacterales bacterium | reverse complement strand
CGCCCAAACGCGCTCGCCCGGGACGTGAAGCTGACCGAGGGCGCCGGCTCCTGCTCTCACGAAGGCTGGGGTGTGTCGCGAGCCGGTTGAGGTCGCGAGCGCACTGCTGCTTCGGCTCGAGCGAGACCAAGAGCAGAAGTTGCCGACCTGGCTCCCCCGCTGGCGACGGAGCGGAAGTCTCGGTTGGCAACGAGCGTGTGGCTGCTCGTGTCCGAGAGGGCTGCTCGTGTCCGAGAGCGGTCACGATCACGGCAACATCGGGTCGCGATCGTGATCGCTTCGCTCACACACGGGTAGTCCGGTGCGGCCAGTCGACGCAGCGGCGCTGTCGACACGTGATCGCAGAAATGTGCGCCTTAGCTCGCGTTCCCGCTGGAGCTGGTTGCCGCGCGGAGCCGGTCGCTCGTTCACTCGGGCGAGGGTCGCGTCGCGGCGCGTCCAACTGGGAAGAGATCCGAGCGTTCGTTCTGGCGCTCGCTCTATGACGAGGGCGACAGCCCCGGGGTGCTTGCTGGCCGGCACGAGTCAGGCGATCGGTAAGCGCCTCTGCGGCCGTACCGTCGGCGCCGGCGTCGCACCCGAGTTCATGCCAAAGCGCAACTGCGGTCTGATCCGCAACCGCGGCCGGACCGTCGACGACGCGGTGCGTCTCGAGATTGGCGAACAGCAGGGCGGGGTCAACTCGAACCGGTTGGTCCCGCTTCGGTTCGGGCGCGGGTTCCTCGGCTGTTGGTGTTGGCCCTGCCCCGTCGAGCGATGACCCATGTGAATGGTTGATCGCTGCCCGACGGTGTGGTGTGGGTCTCGACGCTGGTGTCGATGGCGGTGAAGTCGTCGCCGAGGAGCTTGAGGATCTCGTCGGCGGAGTTGCGTTGGACGGGCAGTCCGGCGCATTGGGTAGGCCCGTCGGGGGAGAAGGTGGCGATGATCGCGTGGCCGCCCGGCATAAGCGCAGCGCGCAAAGTGTCCGCGTAGGTTCGCCGATCAGTGGGATCAACAAAGAAGTGCAGGACGGCTCGGTCGTGCCGAACCCCGTAGCGGCGCGTCGGCTGCCAGGTGAGCAGGTCGACAGTCACCCACTTCACTCGGTCGCCGTCCTGAGCCAGGCGGCGGCGCGCCAGGCTCAGCGCGATCTCGGAGACGTCGAGCACGGTCAGATCGGCGTATCCGGCGGCCAGTAGCGCACCGGCCAGCTGCGACGAGCCACCCCCGACGTCAATGATCGGCACCTGTCGCGAGGGCGCGATTGCCTCGATCGCATTCAGAGAGGTCGACGGGCGTGATTCGTACCAGCTGCGCTGCTCATCGCCTTGCGCAAACGCTGCGTCCCAAACCGCCCTCTGATCCATCCTCTCAGGTTGTATCGCTCCCGCTGGCGCCTTGTCCTCGATGCCGGGACGGTGTGCAGGCCGGGCATGGTGCCCGAGATGAATTTCTTTGTCGGCGATGTTCGGATTCGGGCCGCCTCGGGCGATGATCAGGTATCGACGAAGCGACCTATCGCGCAGCCCTTCCTCAGGTGTACGGCTATCTGCTGCCCCGCTGCGGCAGCGTTACCGATGCTGAGGACCTGACTGCTGAGACGTTCACGGCCGCGGTCGCGGCGCTCAAGCGGCCCGACGCGCCTTCGGTTAGTGTCGCCTGGCTGATCGGCATCGCACGGCACAAGCTCGTCGATCACTGGCGCCGCGAGGAGCGCGAGCGGCGCGGGCTTGCGGCCGTCGGTCCAGACCATCCGGACGATCCCTGGGAGGAGCTGCTCGATGCCAGCGCCGCCTACTCGGCGCTGGCGCGGCTGCCGGGCCCACAACGGGCGGCGCTGGCGCTGCGGTATCTCGACGGTCTCCCGGTGACCGAGATAGCCGACCACCTGGACCGGACAGTGAAGGGCACCGAAACGCTGCTGGCGCGCGCCCGGGCGGCGCTGCGGCGGATCTACCAGGAGGAAGCTGCATGACCCCCGATCCACTCGACGCGCTACGACTGCCGAGCGTCCCGATCGAGCCGCGTCCGGCGTTCGCCGACGCGCTGTGGCAGCGGATCTCTGGCGGCGAGGAGGCTGGCGCACAGTCCGCCACCGTCCGCTACTTCGTCGAGAACCTCGAGCAGGCGATCGAGTTCTACCGCGACCGGCTCGGCTTCGAGGAGGAGCTGCACCCCTCACCGACGTTCGCGATGCTCTACCGGGGTGACCTGCGGCTGCTGCTCAGTGTTCCCGGCGAGCCGCACGCGCTACCAGACGGCACGCTGCCCGCGCCCGGCGGGTGGAACCGGATCTCACTCCGAGTCTCGGATCTGCGAGCGACGGTCGCAGCGCTCCGCGAGGGTGGTGTCACGTTCCGCCGGGGGATAACCCCCGGTGTCGCGGTCGACACCGCTCTGCTCGCGGACCCGTCGGGGAACCCCGTCGAGCTGTTCGAAGCGCGCGCCGGATACCACGAACGAACGACCACGAAGGAGTGAGAAGATGAGCTCGGTCAGTGTCCGCTACATCGTCGACGACGTCGACGCCGCGATCGACTTCTACTGCGGGCAGCTCGGCTTTGAGCAGCAGATGCACCCCGACCCCGCGTTCGCGATGCTCACCCGCGGCGACCTGCGGCTGGTGCTGGTCTCGCCGGTCGGCCCCGACCATCCCGGCGGAGGCTCGCGGCCGATGCCGGACGGAACAGAACAGCAACCTGGAGGGTGGAACCGAATCATGCTTCAGGTGCCGGACTTGGAGGGCACGGTAGAGGCACTGCGCCCAAACGGCGTTCGGTTCCGCAACGAGGTCGTCACCGGCGTCGGCACCAAGCAGATCCTGGTGCAGGACCCGGCGGGAAACCTGGTCGAGCTGTTCGAGCCGATCCGCTCTGAAGCGCGGCTGAGCACCTAGGCGTGCGGAGCGCCGCGCGGCTCGGCTCCTCAGCGGCGATCGGCGAGGTGTTCGAGCAACGGTTGAACGCCCGCGGGCTGACGCCACCGCTCCCGGTCGGCGAGCTAGCAACCGCGACCAGCGCGCTCGTCAACGGGCTGGCGACCGAAGAGCTCCAGGACCCGGGCTCGGTGCCCGACGAGCTGCTCGCGCCGCTGCTCACACCAGACGGTAGGGTCACGCGGGCGTGAACATCCGCTACCGCATCCTCTACCGGCTCGGGATCACGCCGTGGGACCGCGAGCAGGTCCCCGGGCAGGTGCGGCGGCTGGCGGCCGAATGGCCGCAGCCGGGGCGCGCGCTCGACGTGGGCTGCGGCACCGGGCGCGACGCCGTGCACCTCGCCCAGCACGGGTGGATGGTCACCGCGATCGACAGCGTCCCGCAGGCCCTGGACGCAGCCCGCGCACGAGCCAGGAACACCGGTGTCGAGGTCAGCTGGGTCCAGGGCGATGTCACCGAGCTGCAGCGGGCCCGGGTTGGCGAGGGGTTCGACCTCGTGCTCGACCGCGGCTGCTTCCACGGCCTCAGCGACGAGGACCGCGAACGCTGCGCGCACGGGATCACCGATGCTGCCGCCCCTGGCGCGCAGCTGCTGATGTTCGGGTTCGTGCCCCGATGGCGCGGCGGGATCGCCCCGCGCGGGATCAGCGCCGAGCAGCTGATCGCCTGCTTCGGCGAGCAGTGGGAGCTCCTCTCAAGCGACGCCGACTCCGACGTGCAGCTGCCCCGCTGGCTACACGCCGAGCCCACCTGGCATCGGCTCAAGAAGCGGCTGAGCAGATGGCAGAGCCGACCACTGAGACCGATCGACTTCGCCGCCTGTACGAAAAGGAGGCCCCCCGGTACGACCGGCAGATTCGCTTCTTCGACCGGGCCCTGTTCGCCGGCGGACGCGAGTGGGTCTGCTCGCAGGCCGAAGGCGACGTGCTGGAGATCGCCGTCGGCACCGGCCGCAACCTTCGCCACTACCCCGACGCCGTGAACCTGACGGGGATCGAGTTCAGCCCCGCGATGCTGGAGATCGCGCGCAAGGCCGCCGCCGATGTTGGCCGTCCGATCGACCTGCGCGTCGGCGACGCCCAAGCACTCGAGTTCCCCAGCCAGAGCTTCGACACCGTCGTCTGCACGCTGGCGCTATGCACCATCCCCGACGACCGCGCCGCCGTCTCAGAGGCCAAGCGCGTGCTACGACCAGGAGGGCGCTTCCTGCTGCTCGAGCACGTCCGCAGCCCAAACGGAGCGATCCGGCTCGCCCAGCGGATGCTCGAACCGCTCGCCGTTCGCTTCGAGGGCGACCACCTACTACGAGAACCACTCGAGCGCCTACGGACCGAAGGCTTCGCGATCGAGCAGCTGCTCCGCTCAAAGCTCGGGATCGTCGAACGGATCGCGGCACGAAAGCCAAACTGACCAGGAAACGCACACTTCGACGGTCGACGGCGATCTCGACCTCATCGTGGACACGACTCGCACAACCGCGGAAAAGCAGGCACTCGGACAGATCGCTCACGGGGCTGGGCGGCCGCGGACGCGGCGTCTAACTCAACGCCTGCATCGGATCCGATCGGGACACAATCTACGGTCTGCCTCGAGCCGTTGCTGGAGTCGCCTCAGGTTCTCTGGCATCTCGCTGGCGGCCTGGCGACGGACGATGAGCGGAACCAGCAACTTTCCGATCCCGTGGCCGGTGAACTCCAGCTCGATCGTCAGCCGCGACCTTGAACCGTCGGCGAGCGACTCGACCGTGACCGCGACGATGGCCCTGATCGGACCATCGATGCCACGGTCGGCCCACCGGTGCGGCGGATGGTATTTGGTGATCTCGGTGGTCACCTCGCGCTCACGGCCCCCGATCCTGCGGATGGTCGTGCACTTGGAGCCGACGCGGGTCGTGGGCGCGTCCATGTGGCCGCTCACGCAGCCCTGCTGCCATTCGGCCATGGTGCTCGGATCTGTCACGTAGGCGAACACCTCCTTCGCCGGTCGCGCGACCTCGATGCTGGTGGTGATCGGCGCCATCAGCCCTCCCTGCCGAACAAGCCAGCGAAGCGCTGCTGGTAGAGCATGGTCTCGGGGATCGCAGCGGTGGTCGCGGAGGCTCCGAGTCTCTGAGACGTCTCAAGCGCGCCCGGAACAATCAGCGCCGGATGCTTGATTCTTGCCTGCATGATCGTCCTTTCGCGTTGTGGTGTGCCGTGGGCCGCACCGGCCCAGAGGAGATTGCGTCTCCCTGCCAGCTTCCGGCGGCGTGTCCACCTATATGACAGCCAGAGGCGAGAATGTGACACGCGACGACGCGGGATTGTGACCAGCCGACACGTGTTTTAGGCTACGAGCAGCAGCCCGGCTCAGCGGGCTGAGACACCTGCATCCACGAACGACCGGTCGCGTCGAGCCTTGTGCCGCCGGCGATCACGGCTTCTGCTTCAGACGTGGCGATAGCCAGAGCGGCAGCGCCGAGCCCGGACCTGTCTCGGCGACAATCCGGCAGTCTGTCGCCTTCGTTCCTGGTCGAACAGGAGCGGCACGGGCCGGACGCAGGTGCCCGCGGCTTGCCCAGGCTTGGGTTAGCGTTTCCGCGGCGTCGATTGTCGTTGCCTTTTCGGGCGCGGTTCGGCTCGGAGGGCTCCGCTCGCGGGGGTGTAGATGCTCTCGTGGCCATCGTCCCAGCGGATGCGATACCGAGGCGAGGGGTCGCTGCGCAACACTTCCTCAACGACACCGGAGCGGGGTCGGCGGCTCGTTGATTCGGACTCCGCTACGACGCGCTTACCGACTTCAAAGGCCATGCTCACTTCCGATCGTTCGTGCTTACTTTGGGAGCGCGTAGCCCCGGTCGGCCTTCACCACCTCGCCGGCCTTCGCACGCTTGCTCAGCGACGCGCCGATGGTGCCCACCTTGATGCCCGTTTCGTTTGCGATCTCCGAGGCGGTCTTGGGCCCGCCCTGTAGCGCCGCGAGGATCTTCTTCTTGTTCTCACCGCGCGGCGCGCGGGCGTTCGTGCTCCGCACCGGCGAGGTCTCCTTCGCCGCTGACGCCGTCGTGCGCTGCGCGACCGGCCGCTGGCGACGGCGCCTACCGTCGACGCGAGAGCGCACTGCGCCTTCCAGCCGACTCAGCGCACCCTTTAGACGCTCGAGCTCGTCGCTCAAAGCCTTGTGTTCCTTGAGCTGCTCTTCCACCTCCCGAATGCGCCCCTTGATGCTGCGGGCGATATCCGACACCTCAAGTTTGGCCATGTCGTTCTCCTGGTAAGGGGTCGGAGCCGGATCGTAGTGATGATGAAGACGCGCAGGCCTCGCCGCGCAGCGAAAGCGCCACGGTCGTAACGGCGATCTGCGGCCATGCGTATGCGAACCCCGGTGTCCGGCCGGCAGGCCGGCGACGCTTCCGAGCCAAATACGAAGTACGACCACTACCGAGACACTCGGCGGACGGAGCCGCCGCGTGGGTTGCGCACGCCGCCTAGGCGCGTAATGACGGTGGCCGCGTGCGGCAGTTCGGGCTCACGGCCGCCCGCGTCCACTGGTCGGTACGGCCTAGCGAGCTCGCCGCAGTAACCACCGTCAAGCGTTTGAGACACCTGTCCCATGATGACCGCGTCGAGCTTCATGGCACCGGCGATCACGGCTTCCGCTTCGGCCCAGCAGACAGCCAAAGCGGCGGCGCCGCGATCAGACCCGTGTCGGCGACAACGCAGTGCCGTGGATCGGGCTCAGCCGCTGGGTCGCGACGTAGCTCCTTTCCGCGCAGCTCGCGACTCAGGGCGAGGTCGTGCTTGGCGGGAGCAAAGCGGGGACGAGTGGCGTGTTTGGCCGGCGGGTTCGGACGTTTACCCAGTGGTACCGGGCGGCAGGTTGCGAGCTGGAGGTCGGCTGTAGCCGGACCGATGAGTTGTTCGGCGTGCGGCTGTCTATGTCCGCGTACCGGCTAAGACACGCAACGATGTGCAACCTGATCACCGATGATGGCTGACATCGCGCTGCAGAATTCCGTGCAGGCAGTCCTAGACGAGCTCGTCGCGGATGGTGATGAGGTCGGCCTCCAGGCCGCCGTGATCAAGGACGGCGTGCTGGTTGCCGACGCACAGAGCGGCGTCGCCGATCCGGTCAGTGGCGAGCCCGTGTCCGCCGGCACCTTGTTCTTCGCCGGTTCGACCGCCAAGGGCGTCCTCAGCTCCCTTGTGCATGCTCTCGTCGCGGCCGGCAGGCTCGAGTACGACCTGCGTCTGGCCGAGGTGTGGCCCGAGTTCGCCGCGCGTGGCAAGGGGGAGGTCACTGTGCGACATGTCCTCATGCACCAGGCGGGCGTGCCGGGGTTGCCGCCTGATCTGACGACCGAGGAGTTGTGCGAGTGGGATCACATGTGTGCGCTCCTCGCTGAGGCGGTGCCGTGGTGGCCGCCGGGGACCGCGTTCGGCTACCACGCCCAGACGTTCGGCTTCCTGCTCGGTGAAACGCTCCAGCGGAGGACCGGCGCATGCCTGGCCACCCTTCTTCAGGAAACACTGACCGAGCCGCTAGCCGTCACCGACGAGCTCCTCTTCGCGGTCCCGGCGCTCCTCCTGGACCGGGTCGCCCGCCAGGTGCCACCGCCGGGGCCTCCTCCACCGGGCCCTGCCCCAGGCAGCCCGCTGGCCCGCGCGATGCCGCCGGGCGCCGCTCCCGATGCCGCGTTCGCTAACCGCCGCGACGTGCTCACGGCGCAGATCCCCTCGTTCGGCACGATGAGCGCCCGTGCCGCGGCTCGCCTGTACGCCGCGCTCCTCGGACACGTAGCCGGGACGCGTCCGCTGTCGCCTGAGCAGCTCGCGGCCGCTGCCGTCATCGCCTACAGCGGGAGGGATCAAGTGATGGAGATGGAGGTCAGTTGGTCGCTCGGCTACAGCCCCGACCGGCCCGGCGGCGCGCGCTCGCGACCCGGCTCGATCTTCGGGATGGTCGGCACGAACGGATCGGCGGCCTACGCCGACATCGACACCGGGGTCGCGATCGCGCTGATGCGCAACCGATTCTCCCCGGACTTCACGGCGATCGCCCGCCTGGACGACACCGTCGCCGCGGCCTACCCGCCACCCGCCAACCCCAAGGAAAGAAGCCCGCGATGACGACACCCCGCACAGAGCTCGACACCCGCTTCAGCGACCCAGGAGCACACCCCACCGGTTGGGAGGACACGCTCGAGGCGATCAAGCAGGCCGAGATCTTCTGGATCTCGACCGTCCGCACAGACGGCCGGCCGCACATCACTCCGCTCGTCGCCGTCTGGCTCGACGACGCGCTGCACTTCACCACAGGGTCCGACGAGCAGAAAGCGCGGAACCTCGTCAACAACCCGCGCGTCGCGCTGACCACTGGCACCAACGACTGGCAAAGCGGCCTCGACGTCGTTGTCGAGGGCGAGGCGGCCCGCGTCACCGACGCACACCAACTCGACAGGCTCGCCGCAGGATGGGCGCAGAAGTGGGACGGGCGATGGCAATACGAGGTCAGCCAGGCTGGCTTTCGACACGACGCCGGGACCGCGCTCGTGTTCGCCGTTCGCCCAGCGAAAGTCCTTGCCTTCACCAAGGGCGGCTTCAGCCACACCCGACATCGCTTCTAAGGCGCCGACACCACACACGACGCATACGAGCTAGACGACGAGCGTAACGAGAGCCGAACGAACCCCGCGTCTCGAGACGGAGCCCGCGTCCGGCTAGGCCGCAACAGAGTGCTGTCACGAAGCCTCGACTGTCTTGACGTGCGGCGATCTCGATTCGACGCTTCTGCTCCGAGCCCGGGAACTGTTGAAGCAGGAGTCGAGGCGTCACGGCCGCACGGGCGACGAAGGAGCAGTGATCGGCGTGGCCATCGACGCTCCCCCGAGCTCGTTCCGGAGCGTGACCAAGGGCTGGTCCAGATCGGAACGCCCGCATCGTGGCGCGGGGGCAGTAGCCCGGCGGCGCTCGATTGACGTGATCGGGGGTTCTGCTTGCCGCGTGCATTGCGGAATTCTGGCCGGGCTTGGTGTCGAGTACCGCGGGGCGAGCAGAGGAGGACCGGCGGCGTCCGGCGTTGCCTCGGTCATGCCCTCCTGTGGTTCACCATCTGCCCGGTCGCGAGCGGCATGGTCGGAGCCGGACGGGTGCGGACGCGAGTTACGCGGCGATCGCCAGCGTCGCCTCCGGCTCCCGGTTGTTGGCTGGTGCCGGTTCTTGATCGTCCCCGCCGCCGGGCAGCGCCAGCCGGAAGATCTTCTTGACGACCGAGCCGAACTGCTTGTGCAACGGCCCGGTGTTGTAAGCGAGCCCGTCGCGCTGGCAGATCTCGCGCACCTCCACGGCGATCTGCGCATAACGGTGCGCGGGGATGTCGGGGAACAGGTGGTGCTCGATCTGATAGCTGAGGTTCCCCGAGAGAACGTGGAACAGCCTCGAACCGGTGAGGTTGGCCGAGCCGAGCATCTGGCGCAGGTACCAGCGGCCGCGGCTTTCGTTCTCGACCTCCTCCTCCGAGAACTCCTCGACACCCTCGGGGAAGTGGCCACAGAAGATGATCGTGAACGCCCATGCGTTGCGGACCAGGTTCGCGGTCAGGTTGCCGGTGATCACGAACGGGGCGCCCGGACCTGCCAGCAGCGGGAACACGACGTAGTCCTTGAGGACCTGGCGGCGGCCCTTGCGCCAGACCGCGCGCAGGATCTCGCGCTTGTCGCTGAGCTCGATCTCTCCCGCCTCGATGCGCTCGACCTCGAGGTCGTGGAGCGCGACACCCCACTGGAACAGCAGCGCCAGCAGCAGCGCGTAGAGGGGGTTGCCGACGTCGCGCCGGCGCCACGGCTGCTCCTCGGACATCCGCAGGATCCCGTAGCCGATGTCGCGGTCCTTCCCGAGCACGTTGGTGTGCGTGTGGTGGATGTAGTTGTGAGAGTGGCGCCACTGCTCGGCTGGGCACGCCGTGTCCCATTCGAAGCGCTTGGAGTCGAGCGCCGGGTCCTTCATCCAGTCGTACTGGCCGTGCATCACGTTGTGGCCGATCTCCATGTTGTCGAGGATCTTCGACAGCGACAGAGCGGCGACCCCGCCGAGCCACGCCGGCGGCAGGAACCCTGCCTCGAGCAGCGCTCGACCGCCGATCTCGAGCCCCCGCTGGGTCTTGATGATGCGCCGGATGTACTGTGCATCCCGCTCGCCGAGGTCGGCGAGCACGCGGCTTCGGAGCTCGTCGAGCTCTTTGCCGAGGGCGTCGACCTGTTCGGGTGTGAGTTGCGGGTGGGCGGTTGGCATCGTGATTCTTCTCTCTGTCGTTATCAGATCTCCAGGGCGACGTCTCCGGCCGGCACCGAGACGCAGAGCTGGATGTCCTCGTCCTCCTCGTCGAAGATCTCGCCGGTGCGGACGTTCCGGACCGCTCCCGCGGCTTTGCGGCACGTGCACGTGTGGCAGATGCCCATCCGGCAGCCAAACTCGGGGGTCAGTCCCACCGCCTCGGCTTGCTCGAGCAGCGTGCCGCTGCCGATGGGCACCGATTGGCCACTGCGAACGAAGCTGAGCGTGCCGCTCGTTGCCGCGGTGGTTGGCAGAGTTGGTGGGGCGAAGCTCTCGGACAGCACGAGCTCGGGCTCGCGCCAGATCCCCCCGACGGCGTCGATCAGGCCCGGCGGTCCGCACACCGCGACGTGCACATCGCGGAGGGTGCCGATCAGTGCCTCGATCGAGCGCCTGCTGAGGTGAGCACCGCCCTGGCGCGTCGCGACGTACTCGACGCTGAGATTGCGATGCCGCGCCGCTAGCTCGCGGACCTCCGCCGCATACAGCCAATCGGCCGCGGTGCGCGCGTAGTGGACGAACGCGACGTCGCCGTCGTGGTTCTCGTCGATGAGCGTTCGCAGCATCGACAGCACCGGCGTGATCCCGCTGCCGCCGCTGATCAGCGCGAGCCGGCGCGGACGCGGCTGCGGCAGCACGAAGCCTCCCTGCGCCTCGCCCAGGTGCAGGATCGTGCCGGCACGATCGCGGCGACGCAGATGTCGCGAGACCAGCCCGTCAGGATGGGTGGTGACGGTCAGCTCGAGCAGGCCGTCCGGCGACCGCTCCGAGCACGCGGGAGAGTACGTGCGGGTCCTGCGCACACCGTCGATCTCCACGCCAACGCGGATGAACTGGCCGGCCTTGAATCCGGACCAAGCCGCATTCGGACGAAGGGTGAGGGTGACGCTGCGCTCGGTCTGGTGGCGCACCTCCAGCACCCGAGCGCGTGCGTCGCGAACCGTGATGTGCGGCCGGATCAGCTCGAGGTAGCGGTCGACTCCATGGGGGCCGACCAGCAGCTCGACCAAGCCGGAGCGCAGAATGCGACGGGTGGGACTCGCTGTAGGCATCTCAAGTTCCGAACCTAGTGTACACTTGTCCACCAATGATGGGGTATCGCCTCTGCTGCGTCAAGCACTAGACTCGGTTCTGCGAGCAGCTGCACACGATGAAGGTGGACAGACGTACACCTATCCGTAGGCCACCGGACCCGCATCGCGCTTGGCGAACCCGGGGGCAGCGTCGGCGTAACACGCGCCAGGCGCTGCTGGACGCAGCGCTGCTTCGAATCGAGGCCGGCGAGAGCTTCGACTCGCTCAGCCTGCGCAGCGTCGCGCGCGCGGCAGGGATCGTCCCCAACGCCTTCTACCGACACTTCGCGAGCATGGACGAGCTCGGGCTGGCGCTCGTCGAGGAGTCCTTTCAGACGCTGCGGGCGATGCTCCGGGAAGCGCGCGAGAGCCTGCCGCCGGAGCACATCATTCGCCGCTCGGTCGAGATCCTCACCAACCACGTCCGCGAGCACCGCCAACACTTCGTGTTCGTGGTGCGCGTCGGGTCCACCGGCAACACCCTGCTGCGCCACGCGATCCGGGCCGAGATCCGGCTGTTCAGCAGCGAGCTCGCGACCGACCTCGCCCGCTTCCCGCGCCTCCGTGACTGGACGACCGAGGACCTCCACACACTCGCCGGGCTGCTCGTCAACACGATGATCGCGATCGTCGGCGCGATGGTCGACGCCCCAGTCGCCGCGCCCGCGGCGGAACCCGACATCACCCGCAGCGCCGAGAAGCAGCTGCGGATGGTGATGCTCGGCGCCGGCCAATGGCGCAGCGGCAGCTGAGCCCGGCGGATCCCCGCCCCCGTAGCGTCCCGGGCACGGCGATCGCCAGCCTTTCCCGAGCAAGCCCGGCCGGATGGCGCGACGGCAGGCAAATGCCGGCCACGATCAGCCAGGCCGCACCCGCGCCGGCGCCAAACCACGGCTCGCCACCTGAGAGGGCCTTCTCCCACCCGCCGCCAATTGCGCGTCTCGCGACGCCAAGCTGCGACTAGAGTGTCGCTGCTGCTCAGGGGCAGCAACGCTGGCGACGGATTCCCCGAACTGCCGCTTCCACGAAACCCCAGGCGCCTCGACGACGTAGCCGGCGTGGTTCGCGGCTTCCGCTTCGACCCGGCTGGCTCCGAGAGCAGCAGCGTTGACGTAGCTGCCGAGG
>CAWBDI010000010.1:0-15621 GCA_963787555.1 uncultured Solirubrobacterales bacterium | reverse complement strand
CTGTTCCTCGTCCAAAGGGGCGGTCGGGGTTAGCTCGATTCGAGCAAGCACCCGGCCGAGCGCGGCTGCTCCTTAGGCGACGATGCAGAAGCGAGGACCTACCGGCCCAGGGCCACGCGGGCAGCTCCGATTCACGCGTTTGCGTGAGTCCGGTTGGTTAGCGTTAGCTCTGCGGCTGGCGCCCGGTGCGTTCGTGGCTATCCAGACCCGGCGCCCGCGAACCGCGCGGCGCTACTGCTGTGTGTGCCGGGATCGGAGTGCGGTGGGCTGGGATCGCAGCGTTAATGGGAGCCCGATGTGTCGATCGAGTGTGCGAGCTGCTCGCGGGAGTTGATGTCGAGTTTGCGGTAGATCGCGCCGAGGTGGGACTCGATGGTCTTGCGCGAGACGTAGAGGTGCTGGGCGATTTCTGGGTTGCTCTTGCCTTGGGCTGCGAGCCGCGCGACGCGCCGCTCGGAAGCGGTCAGTGAATCGATCCCGGTGAGCAGGATCTGTCGTGGTCGAGCGCCGCAGGCGGCGAGTTCCTCGGTCGCGTGGGTCACGAGAAGGTCGGCGCCGCAGCGGTGAGCAAGGTCGAGTCCGGTGCGGAGGGCAGCGCGCGCTTGGCTGCGTTGGTTGTCGCGGCGGCGCATCGCCCCAAGGTCGATTAGTGTCCGGGCTTGCTCGAGCGGCGCGTGTGCCTTTTCGAGCGTCGCGACTGCGTGGGTGAGGTCCCTGGTGTTGTTGTGGACGAGTCCTTCGGCGCGTTGTAGGGCTGCGTTTGGGCGCGAAAGGCCCCAGCGTCTCGTGATCGGGCGTTGCTCGGTGAGTAGGACGGTCGCGCGCGAGTGTTCGCCGGCTGCGGCGAGCGAGATGGCGGCTTGGAGGCGCCATGGAATCGCGCATGAGATCCCGTGGTGAGCGGTTGGAACGTGTTCGAGCTTCAGCGCGGCTTCTGCTGCTTCGGCGTGCCGTCCCTGCGCTTCTCGCAGGTGAGCGAGCACCGACCAGTAGAGGTTGGTGACGAGCTGCGGGGGCCCTTGTTGGAGAAGCTCGTCGGCTTCGTCAGTCAGTCCGCGGTCGACCAGAGTGCGTGAGAGGTACGAGGTCGCCATCGAGACGAGGCCGGGCATGTCTCGCGCGAGGTCGAGGGCTAGGCGTCCGTGCGTTTCGGAGTCCTCTAGATCTCCCGCGAGCCATCCGGCGCTGCAGCGAAGGGAGCAGAAGATGTACCTGGCCATCAGTGACCCGCTCAGTGTGGCTCGCTCGAGGCCGGCGTCGATCGCCCCGCGGGCGGCGGCCAGCCGGTCGCAGACGAGCAGCACCATGAGCGCCTGCCCGACTGGCGCTGCGTCGATCTCGCCACCGCGGAATAGCTCTCCGTCGCCGAGCGCTTTTTCTGCGAGCGCGATCGCCTGGTGCGGTGTCGAGTCTCTGGTCAGGTGTTCGAAGGCGATCACGCCGAGTAAGAGTCGCTCCCCGTGTGTCGTGCCGGTGATGCGGTCGGCTTCTCGACTGATCGCTTCGCGGGCCTCGTCGCTATGTAAGTAGCCCATCGAGCGGCCTGCGGCGAGCAGCGCGAGCAGGCGGAGATGCTGTTCACGGTCATCGTCGCTAGCGCGGGCGGCGGCGTCGAGCAGGACTTGCTCGTAGCCGGCGAGGTCGCCGTCCGCGGCGACACTCGCGGCCAGTGTCCACGCTGCCTCAGATCGCACGATGGAATCCGCCGCCATCGCGACCGCTTCTTTGAGATGGGCCCGGGCGTGCCCATGCCGCGTGTAGTGCTCTGCGCGCCCGAGCGCCAACAGCAGTTGTGCTCGTCGGTGAGCCGGCGGTGGCTCTGCTACTGCTCGCTGGAGGAGCCGGACGGCCTCCGCTGGCGCGCCGCGTCTCAGTGCCCGTTGTCCCGCGATCTCGAGCTGTTCTGCTGTCCAGGGGTCGGCGAGCTCAGGCGCTGAGAGCAGGTGCGACGCGATCAGCTCGGCCGGCTGTCCCTCGCCGCCGAGCAGCCGTGCGGCGTCGAGGTGAGCCCGATCGCGAGCCTGGAGCGGTTGCGCGTCGTGGAGCGCGGCGCGAACGAGCGGGTGCTCGAAGCGCAACGGCCGTTCGGGCGCGAGGATCGACGCGCTCCCCAGCTCGTCGGCGGCTGCGATCGCCTCGCGCTCGTCGAGGCCGGCGAGAGCTGCGCCATGCCGCAGCTCGCATTCGTCTCCGAGGATGGCCACGGCGTTGCCCAGCGCGCGAGCGGCTTTGCTCAGGCGGGACATGCGTCTGCTGATCCCTCGCGCGACTGAATCCGGTCGCGCGTGTTCGATCTCGGAGACGCTCGGCGGCCCCCTGCCGGGCAGCTCACGCAGTAGCTCAGCTACCAGGAACGGATTGCCCGTGGTGAGCCGGTGGACCGCCTCGCACGCAGCCGGATCCACCGCGGTGTTGAGGGTCGCATGCACGACCGTCGCGACCCCTGGCGGGCTCAGTGGCTGCGGTGTGAGCCGCCGAGTGGAGGACTCGTCACGCAGCCGGTCGAGAACTGTGCTTGGCGTTTCTGGATCGTCGGTGCGCCAGGTCGTGAGCACCGCGAGCGGAAGGTTGTCAAGGCGCCTTGCCAGATAGAGCAGCCACTCCTGTGAGGACGGATCGGCCCATTGCAAATCGTCGATGAGCAGCACGAGCGGTGCATCCGCAGCAAGGTTGGCGGCCAGCCAATAGAGCGCGTGCTGCGCCTCCGATGGCGCCGACAGCCCCGAATCGGTCGCTGTGAGGCCGAGCACCCTTGTGGCTGGCGCCGCCGCGTGCGCGAGCGCGCGTTCGCGGCGCTCGGGCTCGCGCACGAGGACGCGCACGAACAGTTGCCGCGTGATCTCGAACGGAAGTCCCCGCTCGAACTCGCCGGCGTGCGCTGACAGCACCTGTGTTTCGAGCTGCCGGGCACGCGTCGCGGCGGCCGCCAGCAGCGCGCTCTTGCCCACGCCGGCCGTTCCCTCGACCAGGATCAGTTGACCGGCACCCGACCAGGCCCGCCGCAACGCGTCCTCTATCGAGGCTAGCTCGCCCGCGCGTTCGACGAGACCCGGTTCGTTCATCCGACTCGGTCGCGATGCTACGCCACGCGGCCGGTCGCGGTGAACAGCAGCATCGCGACGACAGCCCGGCGCGCGCGGCAGTCATGCTCAAGCTGTGCGAGAAGCTCCCGGACTGCCGGGCGGTCGCGTTCGCGAACCTCGGCGATCAGCGCAGGGAGGTCGAGCACAGCGCGAACGGGTCAAACTCGCCGACGACGACAGCCTCGACGGTCACGGACGTTTCGGCGATGTCCGCATCACGGAACAGGGCGGGGAGCTCTCGCCCGATCCACGCGTTGCGGATCCGCGCTTCGACCGCCGACAACAGCGCGCGGACCAGGCCGCGCGGTTCGCCAGGAAGAGCGAGCGTGCCCCAGTCGGGCTCGGTGGCCATCACCACCCCGCCGGGTCGAGTGACGCGAGCCAGCTCCCGCACCGCCTGCGCGGGATCGCCGAGGTGCTGGAGCGTGCGCTCGGTGCGGGCCGCGTCGAACATCCCGGCCTCGAACGGCAGGCTGTGCGCATCCCCGACTACGTAGTCGACCTCTTCGTCCTCCGCGCTTGTACAGGCGCGTGCGCGCTGCAGCAGCGCTGAGCTCGCGTCAAGTCCCACCACCCGGCCGGCCCGGCCGACGACTCGCGCCATCGCGCGCGCGTCGTCTCCAAGCCCGCACCCGACGTCGATCGCTGTCGAGCCCGGTCCCAAACCGAGCGATTGGACGCGGTCTCGCTTGCCGGTCGCGATCGAATGCGTGGCGGCCAGATCCTGCAGATATCGCACGAAGCGACGAGGATCTCCGGTGCCGTCAACATCGGCAAAACCCTTCATCTCCACTCGTCGGGGGGCGGCAACACGATCCCGCCCAAGCTTGCCCACCCCCAGCAGGCGTATCTCGACCAGCGCCCGGTAAGCAACATGATGTCCTCCGTGGTTGCGTCTATCTCGTCTGCTCGATCATCCGCCCGGGGTGTCGGCTTCGCATCAGGGAGCCTCCCTGAAAGACCAGCCAAGCAGCCTCGGGAGCGTCCCCGTTGCGAAGGCGGGTCCCGTCGGGCATCGTTGCCACATGACCATGCTCACCGCGCTACCCGGCTTCGCTCGCGCCGCACGCCGCGAGCGCGAGCTCCACCGGCATGAAGGAAGGGTTTGACCGAGCGCGCCTGGACGAGTACCAAAGCCAGGCAGTGGCGAAGATCGTCGCGTACGCGCGCGCTCGCTCGCCGTTCTACCGCGAGCTGTACGCCGGCCACGGCGTCGATGAGCAGACCCCACTCCACCTGCTGCCACCGGTCGACAAGACAGAGCTGATGGAGCGCTTTGATGATTGGGTCACCGACCCCAGGGTAACGCTCGCCGACGCTCAGGAGCACCTGTCGAGCGGCAGCGAGGGACTGCTTGCCGACAGGTTTGTCGTGGCCTCCTCGGGCGGCTCATCGCGCCATCCCGGCGTCTTCGTGTTTGACCCAAACGAGTGGGACACCGTCTGCGCCATCGCACTGCGCGCCTCGCGCTGGTGCGGACTCACCCCCCGGCTGCCACGCCGACGAGTGGCGTTCGTTCACGCGCCCGGCGCCCAGCACATGGCCGATCGCGTCACCCGCACCTTCGAGCTCGGAATCCACCGCGCCCGCCGGCTCGCCGCCACGCAGCCAACCGACGAACTGGTCGCCACCCTGAATGAGTTCCAGCCGACCGCGCTGGTCGGCTACGCCTCCGTCGTCGCGCTGCTCGCCACAGAGCGGATCGACGGCCGGCTCAACATCGCGCCGGGCATCGTCATGACCGACGGCGAGCCGCGCGGCGCCGAGATGACCGACCGGATCCGCACCGCGTGGGGCTCAGAACCATTCGATTACTACGCGGTCACCGAAACCGGCGGCGGCCTCGCACTGGATTGCCGAGCCCACGCCGGCCGCCACATATTCGAGGACACCTCGATCGTGGAGGTCGTCGACGCCGACGATCAACCCGTACCCGATGGACACCGCGGCCACCACCTGCTGATCACCAATCTCTTCAGCCGCACCCAGCCATTCATCCGCTACCGCCTCAGCGACATGACCGCCTACCAGCCCGGCACATGCACATGCGGACTCGCGTTCCGACGCCTGGAACCCATCGAGGGGCGCCACGACGATGTCCTCGAGCTTCCCGGGAGAACCGGCAAGGCGGTCCACCTGCACCCAACGGCTTTCGCGTCGCTGTTCACGCTGGACGGCGTCGCCGAACTCGAGGTAATCCAACGCGGGGAACAGCTCCACATCGCCGTCGTTCCACGCTCCAATAGCAACTCCCAAGCGGTCCTCACGCGCGTCCGCGAGCACGTCGTCGCCACCCTGGCGAGCTACGGCTGCGATACACACCCACAAATCGAGTTGGTCTCACACCTCACCCGCCACCCAATCGCCGGCAAGATCAAACTCGTACGAAGAGAAGTCACCGAGGCAGCCTCCATTCAAGCCCATGATCAACCCGGCTAAGCCGCATCGTCCCGTCGAAGCCCTGACCGAACGCGAGCACGAGGTCCTCGCGCCCGTAGCGCAAGGACTCACCGATCGAGGGATCGGCCAGCGCCTGTGGCTGACACGAAAGACCGTAGAAACCCACATCCGCCACATCCTCGCCAAGCTGAACGTACCCGACGATCCTCAACACAATCGCCGCGCCCTCGCATACCTACGTGCGCCGGACTCGACGTTCGATGCGCTGGCGTCCTTCGCTGACGGACGGTGATCCGGCTACGACTGTGACGCCCGAAGCACCGGTTCAACGCAGGGCGGTCACGTGTCCGCGGGACCAGTGAGGGCGCTCGCGGCGGTCGAGGGCTGCCGGCGCCTCGTGCTAGGCGTCGGGTCGTGACGTGAGCGTGTGACCAGTCACCTCGGTCGCGAGCCCGGCCGCTTGAGCGCCGCTCGCACGAACAGGCGGACACATCGTCCGCCGAGATGAGCGGCACCGTAGCTTCCGCTCTGGGTCGCCGGCCAGCTCAGGCAGCAGTCGTGGCGTGGCCGCTGGTGCGGCGACGATGGGGAAGTGAGTTTGGCGTCGATGCAGACGCCGAGATCGTTCTGTGGCGGGCATGATCGCAAGGCGCGGCGGTGTTCTTGAAATCCAAGGGATGGAGAATGGTTAGGCTGTCGACTCGACCGAGGTCACCGATCATTCTCCAGACCGACAATTTGGGAGGACCCCCGTATGCGGTGATTGGGCGCGTGAAGATCAAGCCCGGCCATGAGGAGGAGACGCGTTCGATGATCGCGGACCATGGCGTGGCGGTGATCCACGGGATGGCCGGATCTGCCGGGGCCTATTGGGCGAGGGCGGTTGATGGCGAGCTCGTCCAGCACTCGTTCTGGCTGTTTGACACCGAGGAGAACGCGCGTCACGCGGAGGCGACATTCAACAGTCTGCGCGAGATGCCCGAGGCTCCGGCGATCTTTGTGAGCTGCGACGTGTGCGAGGTTGTGGCAGGCCTAGCGGAGCTCGATCCTGGCGTCGTCGCGTCGTCGCGTCGTCACGTCGACTTCTGCTTCTGGCTGCCTGAGCGGCAGTCGCGCCGTCGCTGCCGCGTGGGCGACAGTGACAGCAGTCTCGACCTCGTGGCTGCTCAGGCGACGATGCAGAAGCCACGCTATCCGGCCACGGCGAGCTCCTAGTACTGGAATCCACGGGATCGAAGAAGGCGATTGCCGTGAGCGAGATCGATCCTTGCCTAGGCAAATGTGTGCAGCGGAGGCTCGCGTTCACAGTCGAGCCTTCCGCGCGGACTAGGGCGCTGGTCGGCGTCAAGGCCCAGCCCTCGGATTCGCCATGAGCGGGGCGCCTAGACAAGCCGGCGAGCGCGAGGGCAAGTCGCACATGCGTAGGCAGAGCAGCACGGACGACATAGGGACTCCGTGCGCGCCGCGGCGAGAAAATGGGGTCAGGCAAACGAGAACCTGGCTGCCCCTTCCACGAACCACCGGGCGCGTCGAGCTTCGTGGTGCCGGCGATCATGGCTTCCGCTTCGGCGCCGCGGACAGCCAAAGCGGCAGCACCGCCACCAGACCCGTGTCGGCGACACCGCGGCAGCGGGAATCTGCTGGCTGAGATCGCTTCTCGGGCTGGTCGGGCGATCGCTCGTTCGGCGCGGGGAGGTGTCGGTAGATCCAGGGGTGTTTGGCGGCCGGCGAGGTTGAGCCCTGGCGGCAGACGTGCCGCTAGCCGGCGAGGGTTTCGTCGAGCCAGTCGTAGATCCGTTGCTCGAGCAGTGACCGTCCCATCGGTTCGCAGTGCAGGCCGGCTCCCTCGGCGTTGGTGAAGGACACGAGCACCTTGGTTCCCGGCAGCATGTCATAGAGCTGCTGTGATTGTCCGGGCCAGAACTGTTCTCCTTCAGGGTGGGTGATCATGATCGGAGTCTTGATCTGCGCGACCTCGTCGCCGAGCCGGTACTGCTCGGCGGTCTTGAATGTCGCGTAGATAGATGGCTGGTCGCCGTATGGCTTGGCGCGCCAGGCGAACTCTTGTTGCATCGCCGGCGTCATCTCCTGGGTCACTGACTCGATCGCGGTGTTGAATGCGGTTTCGTCGTTGGCGTCGAGCAGCGCGACCATCTCGGTGGGGATGTGGTCCTTCCATGAGGTCGAGACATCGACCACGCCCGGGTCGGTGATGAGTGCCGCTAGGCGGTGCTCAAACGCCGCCGCTCGGGGGGCCCAATACCCCCCTTGGCTGGCCCCGTAGAGCACGATTTTTGACGCGTCGACTTCAGGACGATCGCTGAGGAAGTCCACCAGGGGGGTGATCACGTGCTCCCAGTCAGCTCGAAACGGAATCCCGCGCTCGAACAGCATGCTCTGCTGACCCGGGCCGTCGAAGATCACCGTGTTGTAGCCGCGATCCAGCCCGGGCTGACCCAATTCTGGCCACAGGAACGTCATCGCCCCGTCGCTGCCGTTGTTGAGAATTACGGTCGGACGCGCGACACCATCATCGGCGGGGACGAACAGGTAGCCGGGCAGGTCGCTGTTTTCATACGGCACCGCGATCGGGATCGCGGGCGGGTCGAGCAGGCCAACGTGCTCATCAAAGCATCTGCGGTGCGCGGCGAACAATTCGCTCAGCTGCGCGTCGGGGTTCTCGGTCCCGTCCACGAACACGAACGCGGCGGCGTAGTACACCGCAGCGCGCAGGTATGCGCCACGCGCACTGACCCGGTGCCCAGCCTTCAGGCATGCATCGCCGATCGCCTGGATACGTTCAGCCAGCGCCCGCCATTCCTTGACCCAGCTCGTAGCGTCACCATCGCTGATGTTGGCCACGGCGGTGAGCATCTCCCCGACGTCGCCGCCTCCGTAGTGGATGCCTCCCAGCAGAGTTCGCGTCTCGAAGTCAAACGACGGGTCTGTGAAGAACTTCTCAAACATGTTGCTCCTTTGGTCTTGGTCTACCGATGGTCCGGCGAGCTCCTGACTTGACGCCGGGAGCAGTTCTTCCGAGCTACGGCCACTCTTGCGCCCGTCAGTTCACGTGCTTGGTGAAGCACCGTCAGCGTCGGCGCCGGGTTCGCGCCGGGAGCGTCCGGACCGTCGTCGGGGACGGGGTGGGGACGATGCAGCGCGGCGGTCGCGGTCGCGATCGCGATCATCACGCGGGCGGTGACGAGGTACGGGTCGGCGGTACCGGTCGCCCGCGGCGGTTGGATTCAGTGATGCCCGGTACCCTCATGGCTGCCCTCCCGGCCGTTGATCTATCGTTGCTCGGGCAGTTTCACCGCCGACCAACGATCGGTCATCAGTAACCCACTACTGGGATCCGATATGGGCCATCACCGAGCCTGGCGAAGGCATCGCCCCGCGGCATCGGCGCGGGACCGCCGAAGTTGAGTGCGACCGCCCGTTAGAGCCCCGGAGTCGACCTCCGGGATCGATCACGCGCATGCAGCCGACATCTCGGACGCGTGAGTCGTCTGGGTTTGCCCGACAGCTGGTGAGCTGCGACCTTGCCGTAGGAGTACGCAGCCGACCCGCGACGACGAATCTCGGTCCAGCCTGGCGCCGATTGCCTCGATGGCTCGATCACCGGAGCGGCAGCGAGGACGAGCTAGAGGTCTTGGCGGTTGGAGATCCCGAGCTTCTGCATGGCGTGGTAGAGGTGGGACTCGACCGTGCGGACCGAGAGGACGAGACGGTCGGCGATCTGGGGGTTGGTGAGCCCGCGGGAGGCGAGGTCCACGAGTTGGCGCTCCCGGGAGGTAAGCGAGGTCTCCGCCTCGTCGAGGCCCGCGATCGAGGGCAGCGTCCCGCCCTGCCCTTGGGCGTGCAGCACCCGGCAGCGGGTGGCCGCTCGGCGCGCGGAGTCCTGATACCCGGCTCGGTGAAACGCGCCCGCGGCGTCGGCGGCGACCTCGGTGGCGTAGCGCAGTGCCCCGATGGTCTCCATCTCATCGACGACGGCTATGAGGGCGTCACCGTCGTCGGCGACGCGGGCGTTGGCGTGGGCGGCGTAGGCCGCGGTGAGTGGGGCGTCACAGCGTCGGGCGAGCGCCTCGAGATCACGCGCCACCCGCCGAGCCGGCGTTCCTGCGCGCAGCGCCTCGTAGGTGAGGCGTGCCCCGTAGATCGGCCTCTCGCGGAGCCGTCCCGCGGCCTCAAGGAACAACTGCTGGGCGCGAGGCGGATCGCCCCCGGCGAGTACCGCCCAGGCCTCGGCGCGTGCGAAGTAGGGGAGCTGGTTGGACAGAGGCGTATGGTCTCCCACCGCCGCGCGACAGCGGGCAAGCGCGGGGCCGACCGCCTCGTGGTCACCGGTGAAGCAGGCGACCCCGACCTGCATCGAGTTGGTGATCGCGAGCAAGCCGCCGGCGTCGTGCTGCTCGAGCTGGAGCTCTGCCTCGGCCAGCCACCGACCCGCCTCGATGAATCGGCCTTGTGAGAACCTAAGACCGCCAAGCGCGAGGGCCCCGCGTCCGGCGGCGGCGCGGGACCCCAGCCTGACTCCGCCGGTGAGGGCCGCCGTCGCCCACGTCTCGAGCTCGCTCCAGCCCAGGCCGCTCTCGATGGCGATCGCGCTCCACAGCACGAATGAAATCTCGTCGGTCAGATCGCCGAGCGGCAGGTTCGGGCGGATCCGCCGGGCCAGCTCGAACGCATCGCGCACGCTTCCCCTGTTGAGGAGGTTGGCGGCGTGCAGCGGGGCGACCCGGCGGCGTACCTCGGGATCCACGCTCTCATCGTCGAGGACCTTTGCCGATGCGACGGCCGCGAGGTTCGGCGATGCGGCGTCGTCGCCCACCAGACGCAGGGGGCTCAGACGGTCGCGCCACTCCGGGGAGTCCCACCAAGCGTGGGCCCGATCCAGGAGCCGGTTCAGCTCCTCGGAGCGCCGGAGCCCGAAGTGGAGAACCGCTGTTTGCTGCTCGAGGTAGTCGACCGCGTCGGCCTCGCTCTCGATGTCGGGCTCAGCGGCGGCCAGGACCTCGGCCGCCTGCTCGTACTCGCTCTGGATCGTGTGCGCGCGGGCGAGCAAAAGCGATGCCCGGAGCCCGCCGCCCGTGTCCACGGCTCCGCGCGCCAGACGGACGCCGAGTTGTGGGTCTCCGGCGAGATTGGCCGCGGCGGCGGCCTCGACCAGGGTCGGGGTGGGAATCGGTTCGCCGGCCTCGAGCAGCCAGCGCGCGATGCGCAGCGAGTCTCCGGTCTCGGGATCGCCGCGTCCCGCGACGGTGTCGGCGAGGGCGAGGCGGGTCTGACGCGCGGCAAACGCCGGCAGCGCTCCTCGAAGTGTCTCCCCGTAGAGAGGATGGGCGAGCGTCGCCGGCGCGCTCGGTGACCCGTCGCCGAGGTTCACGAGCCCGCGGGCCTCGATTGCCGCCACCGGCTCGGCGCCGGTCAACGAGATCAGCTCGGAGACGCGTAGGGGCTCGCCGAGGGCCAGCAGCTCGAGCGCCTGTTGCTCGGCGTCAGATAGCCCGGTCATGCGAACGGCGATCAACTCGGTGAGCGAGGCGCTCACCGGTGGGCGCACGGGCATGCGCCACAGCCCGTGCACGTCGGTGAGCGCGCCGCCCGCGAGCGCGCCGAGGGTCAGCTCGCGTACGTACAGGGGGTTGCCGAGGCTCGTCGCGTAGATCCACCGCAGCGCCGACTCCTCGATCGGTCCTCCGACGATGGTCTCGGCGAGCGCGTCGGTCTCCTGAGCACTTAACGTCTCGAGCTCGAGACGCTCGGCGCCCGCGTCCTTCCAAACAGAGACGATGGCGTCGGGGGCGGGCTCGCCGGTCCGCACCGTGATGACTGCGAACGCGGTCTCGCTGAGCGCGAGCTCGAGCACGAGCGCCGCCGAGCTGTCGTCGAGGAGCTGAGCGTCGTCGATCCCGAGCACGAGCCGACGGGTGCCCCCGAGCTCACCCAGAGCTGTCGCGCTCAGTCGCAGCAGCTCCAGCGGATCCTCTGAGCGAGCGTCATCGGGGATGATTCCGGCGAACGCCCCGAGGGGAACGGTGGCCGCGCTGCGGGTCGCCTGCACCCACCGCGTGACCAGGCCTTCCTCCTCGGCTCGGCGCAGCACCTCGCGCGCCAGCCGCGACTTCCCGACGCCCGCCGGGCCAAAGAGCGCCACGGCGCTCGTCGCTGCCGTCCGGGCGCGCTCGATGAACGCGAGCTCTTCCTCGCGCCCAACGATCGGCCAACTCAATGCCGTACCCGAACCCAGCTTGCACCACCTCACTCACGCTGCCGCAGGCCAACTATAAGTGTCCGCTCAGCAACCCCTGAGCTGCGACTTCAGTAGTCGGTTACTGAAGACGCCGAGCACCCGCGGCGCGAGGCTGTCCTCCGACACTTGAAGATCGCCGCGCCGCCGCCAGGCGGCCGGTCTGAGAAAGGACAAAGGATGCTCTCAGCCACACACACCGCCGAAGCTGGACCTGCCGAGAAGAAATCCCGTGGTTTCGGGATCTACATCGCCTTCATTCCATGGGTGCTCTTCACGCTCATCACCCAGCACGACACGCTGAAAGCGGCGGCGGTCGTGGCGCTCCTCGCGGCGGTGGCGATCGCGCTGCCGGCGCTGCTGGCCGGACGACCCAAGCTCCTCGAGCTCGGCGCGGTCGCGGCCTTCGCCGGGTTCACCGTCGTGGCCTTCACCGCCGACGTGTCGACCGCCGCCTGGCTGGCCCGCTACGCGCGGGCGATCGCCGCCGGGCTGCTCGCGCTGATCGCCTTCGGCTCACTGCTCGCAACGCCGTTCACCGAACAGTACGCACGGGAGTCGGTCCCGCGCCGGTTCTGGTCCTCGCCTCGCTTCGTGGCGATCAACCGACAGCTGACGCTGATGTGGGCCTGCGTGTTCACGGCCATGGTCCCTGCGCACGTCATCGCTGGCGCCATCGACACCCGGCGGGCGAACACGATCTTCAACTGGGTCATCCCGATCATCCTCGTCGTGTGGGCCGCCAAGCGGACAGCCGCCGTGAGCGACGACGACCAGGCCGAGGTCGCGCAATGACAGCTCACTTCGACAACGACGACTTCCAATTCGGCCTGGAGATCGCGCTCGGCTGCGCCTATCACCAGGCGTCCGACGTCGGCGAGGTGCTCGCCACCGCCGAGCGGATCAAGGATGGAGACGACGACGCCTGGGTGCACGAGTGGACGGCAACCGCTGGCGCCTGCTGGGCCAGCGCCAAGGAAGCGGAGGCGGCCGGCCACCGGGTCACCGCCACGTCCTTCTACCGCCGGGCGGCCACGTACTACGCGACCGCGCTGTACCGGATCGCGGGCGCCGCCGACGCCAACAACACCGCCAACGGCAACGGCAAGGCCTCGCGCCAGCTCGACCTGTGGCGACGTCAGCGGGCCTGCTGGGACAAGGTCGTCGACCTTCAGCCGGTCCCCGGCGAGCGCGTCGCCATCCCCTACGAGGACACGACCCTCCCGGGGTACGTCTTCCGGGCCCCGGACGCCAAGCCCGGGGAAGTCCGACCGCTCGTCATCCTCAACAACGGATCCGACGGCGCGACCTCCCAGATGCTCGTGGACGGCGGGGCGGGCGCGGCCGAGCGCGGCTATCACTGGATGACCTTCGACGGACCCGGCCAGCAGGCCACGCTCTACGAACAGAACATCCATTTCCGGCCGGACTGGGAGGCCGTCCTGACCCCGGTGCTTGACGCGATGCTCACGCGCCCCGACGTGGACCGGGATCGCGTCGCCGTGATCGGGGTCAGCCAGGCCGGGTACTGGGTGCCGCGCGCCCTGGCCTTCGAGCACCGCTTTGCGGCCGCGGTCGCGGACCCCGGGGTCGTCGACGTCTCGACCTCGTGGACGGACTCGCTCCCGCACGTGATGCGCAAGCAGTTACAGGACGGCAAGCAGACCGCGTTTGACCGGGAGATGCATCTGGCTGAGCTCTTCCAGCACGACACCAAAACGACGCTCACCTTCCGCGGCCACCCCTACGGCCTCGAGGAAGGCTCGCGGTTCGCGCTCTTTCAGACCGTGACCGGCTACCGCCTCGGCGACGAGGTCGAACAGATCACGACGCCGCTGCTGATCACCAACCCCGAAGACGAGCAGTTCTGGCCCGACCAGGCCCAACAGCTCTACGACCGCCTCCCCGGCACCAAAAAGCTCGTGAGCTTCACCGCCGCCGAAGGCGCCAACCGCCACTGCGAGCCGATGGCGAGATCACTGCGCGACGCTCGCATCTACGACTGGCTCGAGGGGTATCTCGGATGAGCCACCCAACCCCCCGTCTCACCAGGCCGCTCTCCAACCCGTTCGGCGGGACTCGCGCCCTTGGACTCTCCCGTCGATCGTCGAGGGCCCAACCGCTACGAGGCCGCCGCCCTGGCGTTGACGCTCTCGATTCTCATCGGCGTCGTGGGTTCGCCGTCGGGATGCGCCCCGAACTGCTCGACCCCGCGAGGATCACTGTCGCCAGGTCGAACCGACCCGCACAAGCAACCTGTTTCACGGCGGTCAAACCGGGTGCCTCCGAACGGTCGGCTGGCCGTCGGGCAGGAAGCCCGCTCAGTTGTCTCACATGCAGGTCTTGTCCTCTCGCCCATGCCGCGCGGCATGGCCTCACCGAATAAGGAGTCTCATGCCCGGACATACTTTCTCCCGCGCGATACTTGCGGCGGCGGCCGTCGCGGTACTGGGGGCGTCGCCCGCGGTCGCGGCCCCAACGCGCCAGCTCCTGGTTCCACCGAGCAATCCCTACTGGACGCTTCTGACCGCTGAAAGCAACAAGGCGCTGTCCTACGGGGCGCGCGTCGGAACGTGCACCTTCGTGCCACGCACGTCTTGCGTCGCGGCGCAGCTATCGGGCCAGCAGCTCAGCGGAGCGTTCGTACCGTTCGGCAACTTTCAGGGAGCCGATCTCGCGGGAAGCACGCTCACGGCCTCGTTCATCACCCACACCAACTTTCGCGCCGCCGACCTGACCGGCGTGAGCCTCGTCGGGACGACACCGGTCGACGCGGACTTTGCCGGCGCGAGCATGCGCGGCACCGCCCTCACATTCGCCGGTTTCACGAACGCTGATCTGCGTGGCGCGGACCTGCGCAACGCGGATCTGAACTTCGGCGCGATCGTCGGCTCAGATCTCCGCGGCGCGGACCTGCGCGGCATGAACATCTCCGATTCTGACGTCAACGGCACCGATCTCCGGGGCGCGGACCTCCGCCACGCCAACCTGTCCAACGCCGACCTCAGCGGCGCTCGCCTCGCCGGAGCCGACCTGCGCGGCGCGATCTTCTGCAAGACACTGATGCCCGATGGCAAGGTGCGCGCTCCGCGCAAAGGACTCTGCCCCGGCCAGCACGGCGCCACGCCTCCGCCGGGCGCGAAACCGATCGCGATCCCGGCCACAAGCCCATTCTTCCCCGCGGTGTACGCGCTCAAGTACGGGCGCCAGACCGCCTCGGGAACCAAGCTGCGCGGCTGCGTCATCCGCGCGTTCACCCGCTGCCGTGGGGCGCGTCTGCGCAACGCCGACTTGCAGGGCGGGTTCTTGACCTACGCTGACCTGCGCGGCGCTGACCTGCACGGCGCCAACTTCCAACTCGGGGATCTCGCCTACGCCGACGCACGCGGCGCTCACCTCGACGGCATTCGGCTCGGCGGCACGTCGGTAGTAGACGCCGACCTCAGGGGAGCCTCGCTGCGCAACGCATCCCTCGGGATCACCGTCGCCGTCGGAGCAGACCTCCGCGGCGCCAACCTCTCCCGCGCTGACGCACGCTCGAGCGTGTTTGACAGCGCCGACCTGCGCGCAGCCAACCTGACCGCAGCACGCCTCTCGGCGGCCAACCTGACCGCGGCAGACCTCCGCGGCGCCAACCTCACAGATGCCAACCTGAGCCAAACCTCGCTGATCGGAGCCAACCTCAGCGGCGCCAACACAACCGGCACGATCTTCTGCAACACGATCATGCCCAACGGGACGATCGCCAACCCACCCGCACCGCCTGTCCCGGAACCTGACCCCCGCAGCTGCCGGGATCACCACGATCCCGGCAGCTCGCCACCGGCAAGCCACGAAGCCCAGCAAACCACGTGCCGCGCAGGCGAATCCCAATCGCAGCGCCCG
>CAWBDI010000009.1:0-16673 GCA_963787555.1 uncultured Solirubrobacterales bacterium | reverse complement strand
CGCCGCCGACGTAGCTCAGCTGGTAGAGCACTTCACTCGTAATGAAGGGGTCCCCGGTTCGAGTCCGGGCGTCGGCTCTCTGAAACGGCCTGCAAATCAGCGGGTTTACGGCTGGCGAGGTCACGCAGTGGAAGGCAGCGGGGGAGCAAATGGCAGCGTTATGGCAGCGGTAGGGCGGGCAGCGACGAGGGAGGTGAGGGGATGAAGGTCCGTAGAGCGATGCTCGTCGCCGTCGGGGTGGCGGCAATCGCCCTCACCGGTTGCGGCGGGAGCGGCGGGTCGTCCAGCGGGTCGCGGGACTCGTTTGGAGACCCGTACATCTCGAACGCGCAAGGCCGTGCGCTCACAGTTGGTATGGGCGCGTCGGCTGCGTTTCAGGCACTCGGCGGCAAGGCGGACAGTGGCGATAATGGCAGCCAGGCCCTACCACCGAAGAGCTATGACTATCCGGTCCGAGGGACGGGAAACCCCGACGACCCAAACGACACCAAGACGATCTGGTGGCAGATTTGCGTGAAAGACGGTCGCGTCGTCGGCAAGGTCCATGGGCATTTGGACTCGCTACCTACGCGGTGCTAACGGAGGCTGGCCCGTGATCCGCGTTCACCATCGCGTCGGCCGCCGGACCTACGTGTCCGCGCCGCTGTGGCTCGCCGTGCTCGGCTACGTGCTTTGGGCGTCCGTGGTGTTCGCGGTCGTGGTCGCCGTGGGGCTCGCGCTCGTCGCGGTGATCGCGCTGTACGTGATCGTGCTCGGGGTCGAGTTTTTGGTGCTGCGCATGCGCCGGCGTCACCCGCAATAGCCTGCAACTGCCGCCGGCCACCGCCACTCGCGGTGCAACACTGATCGGCAGTGAAGAAAAGGGTGAAGAAACGGCGGGCCGCGCTGTACCGGATCAAGAACCCGGACGTGCGCAAGGTCGCGCTCGTTCGCACGCCGGCTAGCGGGAAACGTTGGCACCTCCTGAAGTCCGGCGCGCCCGACCTCTACGGCGGCCTGCTGCTCAAGTCGGCGCCGGACGACGACGCGGCACTAGAGGAGTGGGTGGACGGGCTGAGCGCCGAGGAGGCTGCCGCCGTCGTGGCCGAGGTCGAGCGCCAGGAGATCGCCGACACCTTTGAGCGGGTCGAGGTGATGCAGCGGGAGCTTGCCGAGCGCGAGGAGCAGCCGCTCGCGAAAGCGTCCCCCGCGCCTGAGGATCTGGCTGCGGCGCTCGCCGGTCTGGCGGCCTACAGTGAGCGCGAGGCGATGCGCCGGCGTGCCGAGCAGGGGAACCGCGAGGTGATCGCCGCGTTTGACGGCGCGGCGAACGCCAGTCAGCTCTATCACCTCCCGGCGGGGAGCGCGGGCCGGGCCGCAGACTTGTCGATGCAGTGGAATCGTCAGCAGCCGCCGCGCGGGGCGGCGACCCGAGGGCTCATCGCCTGGTGCCCGAGACGGCTTTTAGCGCGGCGGACCGCGAGCGGATCCTCGAGCTCGCGGAGGAGCATGGAGACGCCGCGGTTTGCGAGCGTGTCGGCGTTAACCCGTCGACGCTGCGCTCGTGGCGGCGGCGGGTGAACGATCACCGGGCGCGCGATGAGGACGCCGCCGGCGGACATGGAGAGGCGCTGAGCGCCGACGGCGCCGGTTCAAGTGTCGCGGTTGAGGTGGCGGAGATCGACGTGCCGAGCGCCATGCCGGATCCGCGCAGCTCGTCCGGGTTCGCGAGCGTCAGGGCGGTTGCACGCGTCGTCAACGGCAGCCTCGGCGCCTACCATCCGCGGCGCCCCCGCCAGCGAGAGTTTCTGACCGCGCCCGAGGTGGCTGCGCAGCTTCGCGAGGGCGAGATCATCGTGTTCGGCCACCCGCAAGGGGCCGAGTTTGCGGCGAAAACCGGCTTTCGGTTCGTCGTCTGTTCCCGCGATCAGGTGAAGCTGTTCGTGCGCGCCGGCGAGCTCGGGCGTGACGAAACGCTCACCCGCGACCGCCGCTTCGTGGTGCGCGAGCGTCCGGAGGAGCAGCCGGGCTACCTGGGGCCCAAAGAGCGCCAGGCTATGCGGGACCAGCAGCCGAGCCGGGGCGAGATGCAGGCGCGCTCGATCCTGGGCGACAGGCTTTTCGGCGCGCTCAAGCGGCTCGCGGATGAGTACGACGAGGCCGACCGATCGGCCGTGGATGCCGCGTAGCGGACCGCTGGGCGAGTTCGACAGGCAGGTGCTCGGCGCAGTGGCCGACGGCTCGCTGACCGCCCATGAGATCGCCGACCGGCTCGACGGCTCGCAGCTAGCGGCCAAGGGCGCCCTCGGCAGGCTGGACCGCCGCGGGCTCGTGCAGGACGACGGGGGGCGTCCGCCGGCTTTTAGCCTGACAGCGGACGGCGAGGCCCTCCGCGCGCTGCTAGACGCGCCCAAGGCTGCCTGAAGGCACCCTCGCGGCGCTGCGCGCCTATGATCGGGATGCGATGTTCGATCCGCCTAACGACGTCTCGGAGTGGGGCGACAAGCCGCTCGCCGGCGCCTACCCGCCCGGAACGAAGCTAACGATCGCCGGTGAGACCGTCGACTATGACGAGCTGTGCCGGAAAGAGGAGGCCGCTCAGGCGCGCGCGGACGATCAGGTTGCGAAGATTCTCGGCCGCCGGCCCGGCGACCACGACGCATAGCGGCTCGCGCGTTGCACCCCGGCACGGGTGCGTCCGCCACCTTGCCGGTTAGAGTCTTTCTTGCGGAAATCGCGGAGCGCGGAACACGCTTCGAGGGCGGGCTGAGATGCCCGCCCTCACTTTTCCGTCATCGAGCCGCTGTACCGTCGTCGTCGTCGTGTTCCGCAACTTTGAGACCGCTCCGTGTCCCGGCTCGACGGGTTAGCCGCCATCGACGCCGAGCTCCTCCTTGCGGTCGCGGAGGATCAGCGCGACGATCACTGGCACGCCCAGGCCGCCGCCGCCACTTTGCAGCGACTGGCGCACCATCCGCGACTACAGGGCTTTCTGCCCGCCCGCACGGTGCCGACCGGGTTCATGGTTTGTTGGTTTGCCGAGCAGGCACGAGAGGCGGGCGACGATGTGCTCGCGCGGCTGCTGCTTGCGAACCGTCACCTGCCTAGCGAGCTCGAATGGCACGCTCAGCAGTGGCGCCGCGATCGCCGCCGGATTCGCCGCGCTCGGGGCAAGGGCCTGGTCGGGCACATCCCGGCAGGGCCTCCGGGATCCGGAACGCCCGCGCAAATCAGCATCGGCTTTGGCGCCGTCGCCTCGACGCGCCGCCCGCCGCGTGCTCGCAGCCAACTGCCGGCACGCCGTGCGCAAGGCCGCGCGACAAAGGCGCTCAAGGGCGCGTCCCGTCGCAGCTCCGCCCGGTCAGGCGACAGCGGCGACGACCCCGCCGGCGGTTCTTCCAAGGAAGGTGACGACGAACCACCACTAGAGCGCCGCTGCGCCGCTTGCGTGCAGCTATTCGCGCCGGCCCGCCCTGCTCACCGGCTCTGTCAGCCGTGCCACAGCACGCGACGGGCGGGGTACTCGGCGGACTACCTGACCAACCGTGAGCGCACCATCGGCGGCGACGTCGAGGCCGCCATATGGGCCGAGGACGAGCGCGAGGCGCTCGTGAGCGCCCTATACCCGCGCGATCTCGGCGGCCGCCGGATGCTGGACGAGGCGACCGTCGCGTTTCGGAGGCGGCTGCTCAACGCTCTCATCACCGACGGCGCCGTCGGCTACATCACAGCCGACACGTTCGTCGGCAAATGTCCCGTCTGCGGCGACGGTCTGATCCTGAGCTTCGTCGGTTACGCGCCCCGCGCCGATCTCCGCTGCCTCGACGGCTGCTCAGAGGCGGAGATCGGGCAGGTGCTCGGATTGGAGGTGCGCCCGTGAAAGCGCAGGCCGCCGCGATGGACGCGATCGACGCGATGAGCTGGGACGAGCTCGCGCACAGCGCCGCGCGCATCCTCGACACGGAGCCCGCCGAGATCGCGCTCCTGCACCCCACGTTTTTGCACGGACTGCTCCTCGGCGAGCGGCTCGGGTACAGGCGCGGCATGGCCGACGCCGGACTCGACGCGGAGGTGGGTCTGTGACCGTGCAAGCACCCGCTCAGCGCGCCGGCGACTCCGAGGAGCCGCGCCGGCTCACCCGGCGCGCGTCAGACGTCGCTATGCGCTCCGTCCGTTGGGCATGGCGCGGGTGGCTGCCGATCGGCTACCCGAGCGTGCTGACCGGGATTGAAGGGCTCGGCAAGAGCACCAAGGCCGCGTGGATGATCGCGCGGTTTACCCGTGGCAAGTTAGAGGGCGAGTGGCACGGCCAGCCGGTCACGGTGCTCGTCGTCGCCGACGAGGACGGCATCGAGGACATGTGGCAGCCGCGCGTCAAGTTCGCCGGCGCCGACCGCCGACGCGTCGAATACCTCGACTTTGACGAGCTCGGCGCCGAGTGGGACGTGCACGACGGCATCGGCGACCTGGTGCGCGCGATCGACCAGACCGGCGCGCGCGTCGTGTTCATCGACGCGCTCATGGAGCACATGCCGCTCGGCCGAGGCGGTGAGAACGTCAACTCCCCCACCTTCGTGCGCCACGCACTGCGGCCGCTCAAACACCTCGCACGCAAGCAGCAGGTGACGATCCTGTACTCCCTGCATCCGCCAAAGTCAAAAGGCGCCGACTTCCGCGACGTGGTGCAAAACAGCCAAGCGTTCAGCGCGATCGCCCGGACCGGACTCCTCTTCGACTATCACCCCGACGATCACGAGCTACCGGAGCAACAGCGCCGGCGTGTGCTCGTGCGCGGCAAAGGCAACATGGGCCGCGACCCCGGTGCCATCGAGTTTCGGATCACCGGCCGCGCCTACACAGACGACGACGGGCTCGCAGGCGAAACCGAGGTGGTCTGCGACGTCGGACCGTCAACCGTCACCCGCGCCGAGCTGCTCACAGCCGCACGCGCATTCGGCACCATGCGCACGCCGAGCAAAGCCGAGCGCGCCGCCGAGCTGATCGCCGGCGAGCTCTCAGACGGTGAATGGCACGACGCGCAGCAGATCAGAGACAAGCTCTTCGAGCAGGGGCTCAACAGCAACAGCGTGGTCACCCCCGCAACGCAACGGCTGAAAGTCGAAAAGAGCCAGCGCGCCGGCGTCCTGCACGGCGGCTGGATCTGGCGCCTGTCACAAGACCCGGACCCTGAGACTCTGACGCCCCGCGCGCGCGACGGGTATTCAGCCGAGACTCTGACGCCGCAACAGGCCGAAAACCCCGTGAGCACGGTCAGAGTCTCAGAGTCCCAGGACCGTGACCAACTCTGGACCCCGGACCGTCAGAGTCCCAACGGCGGCACACAACGCGCGCGCGACCCTGACGGGAGCGAGGCGGGATGATTCCGCCACGTTGCACAGACGCCCGTAAAGCGCGCCTGCCGCGAGTCGGTCGCGTTCCTCAAAAACGAGGTGGCGGGTGAGCTCGGCGCTGGCGGAGGCACTCTTGCGCGAGCTCGACGAGCAGGCGCTTGCGGACCTGGCGGAGCGGCTGCGCCCGTTCCTGGTCGACGGACAGCCGCCGGCGCACGAGGATGGCTGGCTCGGCGTGCGCGAGGCGGCCGAATACCTCGGGATCTCGACTCACGCTTTGCACCGGCTGACCGCTGCTCGTCAGGTTCCGTTCAGTCAGGACCGGCTCGGCGCACGCTGCTACTTCCGCCGCTCGGAGCTCGACCGTTGGCGACAGGAGAGGGCCCGTGGCGCCCGCTAGTGCAGCCACGCCGCTGCCACGCGCCCGGATCGCCAGTGTTGGCGGGCGATCGCCGACGGCCGCTTTCTCCGGGAATAAGCGCAGGGGTCTCGCTCGTGGCTAGGCGCGGTCAGCAGCCGATCGACCCGGCGAGGCGCGAGGAGGCGCTCAAGCTCGCTGAGCAGCTCGGCTCGGCGGCGGAGGCGGGCCGCCGGCTTGGCATCCCGAGCGGGACGATCCGCCGGTGGCGCAGCAAGGCGGGCCGGCAGGTGGCCCCGCCGGCGGGGGTTGACCCTGAGCGGTGGGCGCAGGACAAGCGCCAAGCGGCCGCTCAGGCTTCGCAGGTGGCGTCAGAGGCGCTGGTCAAGCTGCGCGAGGCGCTCGCGAACGATCGAGCGCGCGACGCGCAGAGCTTGGCGATCGTCGCCGGGATCCTGACCGATAAGGCGAGCGCATTGCAGGCGTCAGCCGATCGCGCCGAGGAGCTGGCGGCCGAGCGTGCAACGCGGCTGGCTCAGGAGACCGGGGAGGTGGTCGTCGAGCTAGTCGCCACCTTCTGCCGCGAGCTCGGGATCCCCTTCCACGTCGGCGCGGCGTCTCGGCGTCTGTTCGCGCAGATGTTGGACGCGGCGGCGGCGGGCGAGGCGTCGATGCCGGACGAGCTGGTCGAGGAGGCGCGCGGTGAGCTTCGCCGGCGGATCGGCCGGGAGCTTGAGCGGGAGCTGCGGTCGCGGTTGGAGCCCGAGTGGCGGGCTGAGCGTCGCGGCTTGCCGCCGCCGGGCGAGAGCGGCGAGGTTGTCGAGGGCGAGCTGCTGCCGCCGCGGCGGGTTGTGAGGGCGGGCGACGCCGGGGAGGTGGCAAGGCCAGGCGAGATCCTTGCACCGCACGGGGTGTCGCGGTCGGGTGAGGCGGCGGTGCCGTGGTCCCGGCCGTGACCGCCGTGCAGCTCAGCTTCGACGATCTCGCGGCCGAGCTCGCTGCGCGGAACGGCGATCACGTCAATGGCAAGCCAGCGGCGCCGCGTCGGACCCACTGCGATCGTTGCCGCGCCGAGTTCACCGCCGGCGATGTGCGCCACGGGCGGCGGCTGTGCGCGCCGTGCAGACGGCAGGCGGATCTTGAGGCGACCGCTGTGCGTGACTGGCGCTGCGCTCCGCGGGCGCGGACATGCGAGTGCGACAGGCCGCTCGTGGTCGTCGACGATGGCGAGCGGCGGTGCTTGCGCTGCGGGCGGTGTCGGCGGTGAGCGGCGGCGATCGGGTGTGCGCGGTGTGCGGCTGTTCGCTTGGAGGGCGCCGACGGCATGCGCGCTACTGCTCGGATGGCTGCCGTCGTCATGCTGGCCGGCTGGCCGCTCTCAGCCGCGGAGAGGCACAGCCGGGCTACCCCGACCTCGACGCCTACCTGGCACGGAGAATCCGGGCAAACCCCCGAGTAACCGGGCAAAACATGCCCTGTGAGCGGTAGAATGGGCTTGCACTGCAAAGCGCCGGCGCGACCGCTGCAACCGGCCCGCCGGCATGGCACGAGGAGGTAACCCTCATGCAGTTTGGAAGCGTAACCCGCGAGGGGGGTCATGTGTGATGGCGGGCAAGGCGACGATCACGGTTGCGGCAGCGGCGGTTGCGCTCGCCGCATGTGGTGGACAGTCTCACGACTCGAACCGCACCAGCGCGAACGGACGTCAGGAGGTGCAGGCGTTCGAGTGCATCCTCAATCAGCAGCGGCTCATCGCACCGAGCGTTTGGGTCGAAAACTACCGCGCGCTCGTCGCGGGACGGTGGACACCGAACATCGACTCGCGCATCAAACAGAACTGCGGGCCACTGCCGAAGTTCAATACGTCGCTCACGGCGGCGGAGCGCGCCTCGGTGCGCTCGTACATCGCTGGATGGGTTCACCGCGAGATCGGCGTCGAGATCAGCCAGCGCGGGGTAGACGAGTGGCGCCGCGCTGGCCTGTTGAGAGGAGGCGCGTGATGGCAGAGCGTGTGAAGGTCAAGCCGGGTATTTGGCGCCGCGAGACAGCGAGCGGCGTGCGCTATGAGATCGCCTATCGCGACTCGGACGGCCGTCAGCGCCGGCAGGTGGTCGAGGGCGGCCAGCGGGCCGCCGAGACGGCGCTCGCCACGGTCAAGTCGGAGATGGGCCGCGGGCGGCGAGTGGCGCCAGTGCCGCGGTTGACGTTCGACGTCGCCGCGGACCGGTGGTTTGAGGCTCGCTGCGGCGACCTGCGACCGGCGACCTGCGACTCGTACACACACTCGCTCGCGCATCTGCGGCGCGCGTTAGGCCGTCGGCGGCTTGACGACTTGAGCGTCAACGACGTCACCCGCTTCATTCGCGGCCAGCGTGCCGCGGGCTATCGCGGCTCGTCGGTGCGCTCGCACCTTGTCGTGTTGCGCCAGGTGTTCGCATTCGCGCAGCGGCGGCTCGGGTACGCGGGCGCTAATCCGGTCGAGCTGCTCGAACGGCGCGAGCGTCCGAGCATGGGCGACGAGTCAGAGAAGCGGGTACTCGCGGCCGACGAGCTGCGCAACCTGCTCGATCAGATCCCGCCCCGGCACCGGCCGCTGTTCGAGCTCGTGGCCGAGACGGGGGCGCGCAAGGGCGAGGCGCTCGGGCTCGTGTGGCGCGAGGCTGATCTCGACGCGTGCACCGTGACGTTCACGTGCCAGCTTGGCCGCTCGGGGCGCCGCGAGCCGCTGAAAACGCCCCGCTCGCGGCGTTGCGTGGAGATCACGCCGGCGCTGGCCGCAAGCCTGCGCGCGCACCGGCTCGCGTCAGCGCATAGCGGCGAGCATGACCTTGTGTTTTCCACGCCGACCGGCGCCGGGCTCGATCATCGCGGCGTGCTGCGCGTGCTCGAAAGCGCGGCGAAGCGCGCCGGGCTCGGCGGGCAGCGCGACCGGGACGGCCGGGTGATCGTGCCGGCGCCGACATTGCACGCGCTGCGCCACTCGCACGGCTCGGCGCTCATCGCCGCCGGGTGGGATATCGAGGAAGTCTCTGCGCGGCTCGGCCATGCGGACGTGACGACGACGCTGCGCGAGTACACGCACGCCTACGACGCCGCGAGGCGCTCGGCGGAGCGGCGGGAGCGGCTTGTGGCGCTGTACGGCGTTAATGACACGCCATCTGGTGCCAAGGGCGCGAACATTAGGCTCCTGCCGTGATCAGCGACGATGAACGTGACGACGCCTACCGAGCGATAGGCCGCTACGTCGTGACGTTCTCCGAGTTGGTGCGCACCATGCGAGACATCGTCTGCCAGCACGTCGCAAAGGAAGCCAAAGACTTTCCCCTTCCTAGCCTTCTGCTCGGAGAAGCGACGCCGCAGGTCATCGCGAATGCCTTCTTCGGCATGTGCCGAATGGACGGCGACTTCGACCGTGAGGAAGAAAAGGTCGCAAGGACCTTGGGCAATGAAGTGAGCAAAACGATCCACACGCGCAACGACATCGCCCACGGTGACTGGTGGATCGGCAACATCGCACTCGAAGAGGGGCGCAAAGCGCGTGTGATGCCGCCCCGCCTCGTACGCACGCTGCCCGCGCGAAGCGAAGGCCCTCGCAAGATCTTGGACCTCTCGGTGGAGGACATTGACGCGCTCTCAGATGGGCTAGACGGGCTGCTGCCCCTCATCGAAGAATTCGGCAATCTGGCGCTTAAGCAGCGCGTGTTCGCTGCCGACGAGAGCCCACGCGTTAGCGCCGGGAAATACCGGGTCCGCGATGTGCTCACCGTCACGGGGGGGAAGAAAAGCTCTGCGGCGAAAGTGGCTCGAAATGGGCCGCATGCGGATCGCGTGTTCGGCAGTCCCTCCTCGCTCCCGTCGTACGCGTCGAGAAAGCGCGCTCGAAGTGACACTCGCACGCCGCGCGCCTGATCTATCCCGCTGCGGCGTGGCAGCATCGTGGCAGCGTCAAAGCGCAGCCACGTGCAACAGCCGACCGGCACCGAGGGACCAAAGTGGCGGAACTACAGGCAAAGCGCGATGCAGCGCGATTGGCCGCAACAGGTGCGCTGTCCTCGTAATGAAGGGGTCCCCGGTTCGAGTCCGGGCGTCGGCTCTCGTATTTGCAGGATTTTTCTCGCGGTTACGAGGGTCCGCCGAGAGAGGGGGTAACGGACCCATAGTCGTTGGACCAGTCGCGGCCAGCCTTTTCGCGGGCGTTGCAATGCGACCGGGATTGATGGTGTTCGTCGGCATTCCCGCAGAGGTCGAACGCGTCCACGTTGCCATCTTCAACGTATACGTTCCCGTTGGCCACCGCCGCCGAGGACGACGTCAAGACGCCGTCGATGTTGTAAGACCACAGCTCTCGGCCGGTGGAGGCATCGAGCGCGTACTCCTTGCTTGCCCTTCCAGAGCCGACATACACCACCCCGTTTGCCACCGTCGGCGACGAGGACACCGGCGCGCCCGTAGGGTAGAACCACAGCTTGTGGCCGGTGAGGGCATCGAGCGCATACACCCTGTGGTCTGTCGAGCCGATGTACACCACTCCGCCCGCCACCGCCGGCGAATTGACGCGGCCGCCCGTGCGATAGGTCCACAGCTTGCGACCGGTGGACGCTCGCAGCGCGTACACGGTGTGTGCCCCGCCGATGTACACCACTCCGCCCGCCACCGCCGGCGACGAGTTAATGGCCCCGATTTTGCGGGTCCACAGCTTGCCGCCGGTTGACGCTCGCAGCGCGTACACGGTGCCGTCGTCTGACGCGACGTACACGGCCCCGTCGGCCACCGCCGGCGACGGTGGCGAGTAGGTAAATCCGCCTCCGATCTTGTAGGACCACCGCCTGTGGCCCGTGGACGCGTCGAGTGCGTACACGGTGTTGGTCCCGGTGAAGACGACGTACACCACCCCGCCCGCGATCGTCGGGTCCGACACGTACTCATCCGTATAGAAGCTGGGGAAGCCGAAGGTCCACAGTCGCTTGCCGGTGGAGGCACGCAACGCATACATCGCGTTCTCGCTGTAGCCCGAGCCGATATACACCACCCCGTGCGCCACCGCCGGCGACGAGTCAAACTCGATCGCAGCCGCGGGAGTACGCGACCACAGCTTGTGGCCGGTGGAAGCATTGAGCCCATAAACAGTGCCGTCCGCGTTACCAACGTACACCGCCCCGCCCGCCACCGCCGGCAACGAGTTGACGTTCGCGGAGCGAGACCACGCCAACCCCAGCCTCGCCACGTTGGACCGGCCGAGCACGTTCTCGAAGGGGTTGTAGCGGGACTGCCTGGCGTTGAACCCGGACTGCGGCCAGTCGCTCCTGGTCTGTGCCGCTAGTCCTGCCGCCCGGCTTGTGGCCGTGGAGATCCCCGCCGCCGCCCCAGCGCCCACGGCCGGCACCACAACACCAACCGCGACCGCAGCCGTGACCACCAACCCCACGCGCTTCACGGCACCGCTGAAAAACACTATCTCACCCCCCGATCCAAAGGCCGGTCGCGCCCCGGCAGCCGCCTCAACAACCCGGAAACATACCCCTCCCGTCCGTCGTTAGGCCAGTCACCTAACGGCCGTCCTGACGCTGCTGTTGCGATCGAAAAGCGGCGCCAGCCTGATTCGCGGTTCGCGATGACTGTCGCACTCGTACATCTGCGAATCAGAATCTGCTGTCCGAAGCGCGCCATTCATCCGAGAGCTTCGCCGTAGCGGCTCATTGGCCGCCCAACGTTCGGTCAATGCCCTGATTCAGCAAACGATGAAAGTCTCCAGCGACGCTGCGTGCGCGTGGCTGGCTCGACAAGTGTCGGTCGTAATGAAGGTCCCCGGTTCGAGTGCGGGCATCGGCTTCAAGAAAGCCCCGGTAATAAATACGGGTTTTTGTTTGGCTGTAATCGAGCGAAACCGGGAAAGGCGCCCCCGGAGAGACTGCTACGAACGGACCAGTAGTGGTCCGTCGCAGCAACGACAATGACGCAATGGCGACGTCGATCCAGATCAAGCCGATCGGGGTGGTCCGATCGCCGCTTCGCGACCATCGGGATGCGCCGCGTCAGGCCTTCGAAGGAGCACCGCCCGCCATCCTTGAGATCGACCCAGGCCTCGTCTCAGCGCTTCAACGAGTCACACCCGGCACGGAGCTGATCGTAGTGACGTGGCTGCACAAGGCCGATCGCACCGTCATGCAGGTTCATCCCATGAACGATGCGCGCATCCCGCTCACGGGAGTATTCGCGACCCGCTCGCCCGACCGGCCGAACCCGATCGGGCTTCATCGGGTGACCGTCTCCGAGATCCATCCACCCACGACCGTCCACGTTGACGCTCTGGAAGCGATCGACGGGACCCCAATTATTGACCTCAAAGTGGCGATGCGCGAGGCACCAGACGCCTAAAGAAAACCCCGGGTCAGCCGTTCGCGTGCGCTCTAGATTCCCGCGACACCGACGCCGGTCTTCATCTCGCGCGGAAAATGCCGCGCAGACCCGAGCGCTTGTGCGCACGTGATAACGGCCATACACGTAGGCGAAACACACCCGCTGCCTATCGACTATTAACAACCGGGGCGATTGCGTTGCTGCTTATACTCACGCCCCGAGTTATCTACGGACTGAGATACGGCTGCGGCGGTGTGCCGGATTTTCGACGCGGTCAGCCAACGGGGGTGTGAGATGCTGAGAATTGCCTGGTTGTCTCGACGATCCACCGTCGCGACCATCGTTTTCGTGCTGGTGGGAGTTGCCGTTGGAGTTGGGGCACTAGGGCAGCGAGCGCGTGCGGGGACGCAGGCCGGTTCAGCTGGTGGCGCCCAGAACGCCGCCACCGGAGTCTGCGACTCGACGCGTATCAAGGGCACCACTGTGAACGAGACGGGCAGTCCCATGCAGGTGCTGTACGACGGACGCAACTCCACCAACGAGTGGTGCCGGGTCCCGCAGGACGAGGTTCATGCGCACTCGTCGAACACGTGGCATATCGCCGACAGCACCCCTCCTGTGACGATGTGGATCGTGTACCGCCTCGAAAACGGCGACGAAGTTCGGTTCCAGGCTCAGCTTCGCAAGCCCGAAGGGACCGAGACGGGCTGTTCATTCGTGAAGGTCGTACGGACTGTGCGCCAATTCGAGTGCCGAGCTGAAGTCGGAATCGCTGGACCTGATTTCGCTTACGTCAAGTTCACCGTTCTGCCCCGTCCAGCTGCGGGCCCTAACTCCGGCTAGGCGCCCAGCGGCGGCCTCCGACTGCCGCTGAACCGCGGCGATACGAGGCCAGACAGATGCTGCTCAGCGGACGGGCGGTCGTCCACGTTGCATTGAGAGATGCGTGTTTCAGCCCGAGGTCACCTCGCTTTCTCCGCGCACCCAGCCTCGATCAACCATCCTCGAGGAGGCCCGCAGGGCCGCCTTGACCAACGCGGTGTCCGCCACGCCGATCGGCGCGTCGAGGACGAAGTCGAGCGAGCGCGCGTGCACCGGCGTGAACTGCCGGCCCGCAGGCGCACGGCACAAAGCTCCATCTGAGCCCCTGGAGCGAAAGTGGGGCCCTCATGCAGGCGGTCATTAGCCTCGGCCGATGATTTTGGCGACCGGCTCCGGTCTTGTTGCCGATGGCTATTGCAGGATGATGATGAGCAACGTCTTGGCCGATCCGATGATGTCGCTCAACGGGTCATCGCGGGCCCAACGCATGAAAACGCGGATGTCCGTGATCGTCGAAGTACGTCGCGATCGTTATCCCGTGGAAGCGCCGACGGTTGGCACCGCGTCGATGCTGCTTCGCGGCGATCGACTCAGGACGAAGTGCGGCTCAACGGTCATAGGGGTGGATTGCGGATCGAGATCGAGCGCATACTGCTGGGGTGCGTGGCTGACGTGAGGGCGAACTGGCGTGGTCGCGTGGCGGGGGTGGCGGTGCTGGGGGCTTGCTGTTGCCTGCTTTCCGGTTGCGGTGGGAGCAAGGGGGCGTCCCGTGGCGCGTGTACGACGATCACTCGTGCCCCGGTTGCTCGGACGGCGCGTGCCCCCGGGTCTTGGCCTTATGCGAATGCCAACCTGGCGAACACGCGGGTTGCGCATGAGTCGACGATCTCCTCGGCAAACGTGTCCAAGCTCAAGCCGGCTTGGACCTTCATGCTGAGTGGGTTGGCAGCGGCCGGGGTTGACCGCTCAGGTTCGCTGGCTGCGAACCCGATCGTGCGGGGTGGGGTCGTGTACGTCCAGGATCTCGACTCCAACGTCTATGCGCTCGCGCTCAGCACCGGGAAGCTCGAATGGGAGTACGAATGCAATGCGCCCGAGCAGACTGGGCCGGGGCCCAATGGCGTCGCTGTGGCTGGCGGAAAGGTGTACGGGGCGACGCCAACATCGGTGTTTGCGCTGAAGGTCGCCTCAGGAAAGCCCCTCTGGGTGAGGCGCCACCTGCTCACCAGAGGCGAGGGAACCTTCGGGATTCAGCCACAGGTGGCGGACGATCACGTCTATCTGGGAAGTCAGTACGGAATCGGCGGCGGAGTATTAATGGCGCTGAACGCCCGGACCGGAGCGCTGTTGTGGAAGTTCGACACGGTGCTCGGGTCCGATCGGGGGGTGCGCTCTGTTGGCCTCGGTTCGGGTGGCGTCTGGGAGACGCCACTGGTCAGACCTAATGGATCGGTGACGTACGGAATCGGCAATCCGTATCAGACGCCCGCCTGGGCGATTGCGCACCCGGCTGCGCAGCTCTACACAGACAGCGACGTCAACCTCGACGCGGCCACCGGAAAGCTGCGCTGGTACTACCAGGGCGTCCCGAATGACTTCAAGGACTACGACATGCAGGCCTCGCCGATCTCAGCGAGTGTCGATCGGGTCCGCGTAGTCATCGGCAGCGGCAAGATGGGCTGCGTCTATGAGATGAACAGTAAGACCGGCAGGCTGGTCTGGAAGACTCCGGTGGGCGAGCACAACGGCCACGACAACGACTCGCGTGAGGCGCTTGAGCGCAGGATCACGCTCAAGACGCCTTACACCATCCTTCCAGGCTCGCTAGGCGGCGTGCTGACGAACATGGCCCTCGACGGCGACAACGTCTACGTGGTCACTCTCGACGTGGGCCTGACCTACACGAATTTGAATGTGCCCTCGCCCACGGCGCACAATGGCCGTGCCGACGGAGAGGCGGAGGCGGTCAACCTCAGGACCGGCAAGGTCGAATGGGACACGAGATTGGCGTCGGTGCCGCTCGGTGCTGCCACCATCTCGAATGACCTTCTCTTCACCACACTCGTCAACGGCACGCTCATCGCTCTAAACCGCCACACCGGCAAGATCACCTACGAGCGAAAACTCCCCACGTCGACGAATTCACCGATCGCGATCGCGGGTCACACGGTCGTTGTCCCCGCAGGCGGCATTACCGCCAAAGGGCGAAGCCGAAAGCCACAGCTGGTCGCCTACTCCCTCCGGTGAGATCCGCCACGGGCCCCGCAAGCGAGCCTCCAAGAAAGGCCCCCCGAAGGGGGGATCGCGACGTCGTCGCGGCCGCTAACGGTTTGGCGCGGTCTCCGGCGTTTTGCCCTAGGTAGCGGTCCTGTGCAGCCGTGCGCAGCGGACAAACTCGCGCAAGAGTGGATGGACTCGCTCGCCGGCGAGCGCACCGATCTGCGGCTGGAACAGCGTGAGAATGAAGAACCGATTCTTCGGAAGCTCGATCACCTCCGCCTCGGCATCGTCGGCGGTCGCCTCGATCACCATGCCACCTTTGACCAGGCGCCGGAGCTCGTCAGATCCCGGGCCGTAGTTGCAGTAGTGCATGCCGACCAACGACTCGTCGTTCACGAGGCTTGAGAACCGTGTGCCCGCGACCGGCCGGATGACGCGCTCCTCGCCGTGCAGGCTGCAGGCGAGCGCGTGCACGACGTTCGCGTCATCGATTCCGTCGGACTCTGCGTGGGTCGCACCAGGGGCGTGGAGGACGTTGCGGAAATACTCGATGAGCGCGTACTGAAGCCCTCCACACGTGCCAAGGAAAGGGACGTCACGCTCGCGAGCCCACTCGACCGCTCGGTACACCGCGGTGTCGTCCGCGTAGGGTGAGCCTGGTGTCAACCAGATCCCGTGGAACCCCTCGAGATGGCTTACGCGATCTCCATCCGTCGGCAACCACTCCGCGTCCACGTCGTCGCCCAGCATGCTCTTAACCGCGTTGATCTCGCGATGGCTCGGGTAGGCATCATTCTCGTCACCGATCAGCGCGATCCGCACCCGCACCCGCGGAAGGCTAAGCGACGTCATCCCCGCAGAGGCTTCCCCTGAGAATCGCCGATGACAACGACACCCGGCGCCTGCCGCCCTCGGCGAGCGTACGTCCGCTGCGGAGGTGCGGTGATCCAGAAAGCGAAGTCCCACTTCCGCACGTCGGACGTCGTGGGTGGGATCGCGGTGGCTGTGTACGTGCCCAGGGCAGAGGTATCGTTCGCCATGCGTGTCGTCGATTAACCCCGGCCCTGTTCCACCATCCAATGTCCCGACGCCAAGAGGTCCGGACCACTCCCAGCTGGCTCAGGCCAGGGCGCTGGGGGGAACATCGACGTTTGCCGTCAGCGCGACGTTCATGGCCACCGGGCGACGCGGCCAACAGAAGCATCGCAAGGGCGAGCTGTTCATCTCCCCGGAGCAGATTGCCTTCATGAGCCGTGGCCTCGGCGAATCCCTGCGCTTTGACCACTCCCAACCTGACGTCACGATGGTCAAGGGACGCTTGTGCCCACCGTGGGCGAACACGTTCCTCTTCCTGCAAAGCACGGGTTCCACCGTCCGGGTAGCGGCCTCGATGTCTGCCCGCCGCGGCCTCCGTCGCGCGTTGGCGACGCCGGCGTGACCGTGCACGAGCGAAGCTCGTCGCACACCCCCGAGCTCCCGCGTCGCGGCGGTCGCCGGACCTAACCGGCGACAGGCTCGACAACGCCTTAACGGGCGCCCGCTCGTCACGAAGCGAGTGCGAGATCTGACGAGCTTGGTTCACGTCG
>CAWBDI010000008.1:0-1226624 GCA_963787555.1 uncultured Solirubrobacterales bacterium | reverse complement strand
GAACGCAGCGTCGCTGAGCGTGAGCTCGAGCACGAGCGCGGCCGAGCTGTCGTCGAGCAGCTGAGCGTCGTCGATCCCGAGCACGAGCGGACGGGTGCCGCCGAGCTCGCGCAGAGCCGTCGCGCTCAGTCGCAAGAGCTCCAGCGGATCCTCGGAGCGAGCCGCATCGGGAATGACACCGGCGAACGCTCCGAGAGGAACGGTCGCCGCGCTACTGGTTGCCTGAACCCACCGCGTCACCCGCCCTGCATCGTCGGCTCGGCGCAGCGCCTCGCGCGCCAGTCGTGACTTCCCGACGCCCGCCGAACCCAACAGCACGACGGCGCTGGCCCCTGCAGCCCCGGCGCGCTCGATAAACGCGAGCTCCTCACCCCGCCCGACGATCGGCCAACTCAATGCCGAAACCGAAGCCAGCTTGCACCACCTCCCTCGCGCCGCCTCATGCCAACTATAAGTCGCCGCTCAGCAACTCCTAACCGCGACTTCAGTAGCCCGGTACTGAAGACACCGAGTACCCCCGGGCGCAAGGCTGTCCTCAGACATCGAAGATCGCCGCGCCGCCACTGAGGCGGCCGGTCTGGAGAAAGGACAGAGGATGCTCTCAGCCACACAGAACGCCGGAAACGGGACCATCGAGAAAGATGGCCGTCGTTTCGGGATCTATATCGCCTTCATTCCGTGGGTGCTCTTCACCCTCATCACCCAGCACGACACACTGAAGGCAGCGGCCGTGGTCGCGCTCCTCGGGGCGGTGGTGATCGCGTTGCCGGCGCTGCTGGCCAGGCGACCCAAGCTCCTCGAGCTCGGCGCCGTCGCGGCGTTCGCCGGGTTCACTGTCGTGGCGTTCGCCGCCGACGCGTCGACCGCCGCGTGGCTGGCTCGCTATGCGCGGGCGATCGCCGCCGGGCTGCTCGCGCTGATCGCCTTCGGCTCGCTGCTCATGACGCCGTTCACCGAACAGTACGCCCGGGGGTCGGTCCCGCGCCGGTTGTGGTCCTCGCCCCGTTTCGTGGCCATCAACCGACAGCTGACGCTCATGTGGGCCTGCGTGTTCACCGCCATGGTCCCCTCGCACATCATCGCCGGCGCGCTCGACACCCGGCGGGCGAACACGATCTTTAACTGGGTCATCCCGATCGTCCTGATCGTGTGGGCTGCCAAGCGGACGACCGCCGTGAGCGGCGGCGAGCAGCCCGAGGTGGCGCGATGAACGCCCGCTTTGGCAACGACGACTTCCAGTTCGGCTTGGAGATCGCACTGGGCTGCGCCTATCGCCAAGCGTCGGACGTCGGCGAGGTGCTGGCCACCGCCGAGCGCATCAAGGACGGAGACGACGACGCCTGGGTGCACGAATGGACCGCGACGGCCGGCTCGTGCTGGGCGAGCGCCCAGGAGGCGGAGGCGGCCGACCACCGGGTGACCGCAACGTCCTTCTACCGCCGGGCGGCCACGTACTACGCGACCGCGCTGTACCGGATCGCCGGCGCCACCGACAGCCACGGCAACGGCAATCGCAACGGCGGCGCTTGGACCTCGCGCCAGCTCGACCTGTGGCGACGTCAGCGGGCATGCTGGGAGAAGGTCGTCGACCTGCACCCGGTCCCGGGCGAGCGCGTGGCCATCCCGTATGAGGACACGACCCTGCCGGGCTACGTCTTTCGGGCACCCGACGCCGAACCGGGAGAAGTCCGTCCGCTCGTCATCGTCAATAACGGATCCGACGGGGCGACCTCCCAGATGCTCGTCGACGGCGGTGCGGGCGCGGCCGAGCGCGGCTATCACTGGATGACCTTCGACGGGCCGGGCCAGCAGGCCGCGCTCTACGAGCAGGGGATCCCGTTCCGGCCCGACTGGGAGGCCGTGCTGACCCCGGTGCTGGACGCGATGCTCGCGCGCCCCGACGTGGACCGCGATCGAATCGCGGTGATCGGGGTCAGCCAGGCCGGATACTGGGTGCCGCGCGCCCTGGCCTTCGAGCATCGCTTTGCCGCCGCGGTCGCAGACCCCGGGGTCGTCGACGTCTCGACCTCGTGGACGGCCTCGCTCCCCCACGTGATGCGCAAGCAATTACACGACGGCAACCAGACAGCGTTTGACCGCGAGATGCATCTCGCCGAGCTCCTCCAACACAACACCAAGACGACACTCGCCTTCCGCGGCCACCCCTACGGCGTACAGAACGACTCGCGGTTCGCGCTCTTTCAGACCGTGACCGAGTACCGCCTCGGCGACGAGATAGAACAGATCACCACGCCTCTGCTGATCACCAGCCCCGAGGACGAGCAGTTCTGGCCCGGCCAAGCCCAACAGCTCTACGACCGCCTCCCCGCGACCAAGAAGCTCGTGACGTTTACCGCTGCCGAGGGCGGCAACCGCCACTGTGAGCCGATGGCTCGATCGCTGCGCGACGCCCGGATCTACGACTGGCTCGCGGGATATCTGCGATGAAAGCCCGCCGCTCCATCTCGCCACGTTGCTGTCCAACCCGTTCGTCGGGCTCGCGCCCCCCGAGCCGCCGGAGCTCTGGGCGGATGGGGCGCCAGTCAGAATCGCGGTCTGTGTCAGACGACGCCGACAGCCAAGCAGGGGCCGATCCCACGCGGCCACCGGGTCGGGGTCGTGCCGCGGCGGCCAGATCCGTTCCCCGTGAGTTGATCCGAATCGTCTATCGGGATCCCGAGCACATCTGCGAGCGGATGACCCTGTTCGCGTCGCACCGACTGGCCGAGCCCGCGCGCGAATGGGCTCAGCAAGCCCGAGCAGACGATCCCCGGACCGACCTGCGCGAGATCGCGGACAGCCTGGGAACTCAGTCCGCGCGGATCGCGCGGATCGAAGGTGCGGTCGCAGGGACCCCCTTCTACGTCGCGCTCGTTCCCGGCTACATCAATTATCTCTGGCAGGAGATCAGGATGACCTTGCGGCTCGCCGCGCTCTACGGCCACGACCCCGCGACGCTACGCACCGCGACCGAGGCGCTCTGGTTACGCGGCGTCTACCCCGACCTCCAAGCAGCCGAGGCTGGTCTGCTGGCCATACAGGCCCAGCCGCTGCCGCCCCGGCCGACAACCCGCCGCCCGGTTCGGGTGTGGATCCGAAGCATCCGCCGGCTCCTGGTCTTCGGAGGCTTTCTGTCGCCTCCGAGCGGGACCCCGCACCACGGCCCGCTGTCCTGGCTTCGCGACGCCCTGGGCGTAGCGATCGGCCTAGCCGGCTGGGTGATCACCTGGATCTTTCCCGCGACCTTCATGATCTCGATGGCCTGGGGCTGCCACACCCACGCACGCCGCCTGTTCCGGACCACCCTCGAGTACTACTCCGGCGAAGCCACACCCACCAAGAGCCCACGTCAGCTCGCCAGCGAACTACGCCATCAGACACGACGTCAGGTTGCCCACGGCGCTGCACTGGCGGTATCCATCCTGCTCCCGATCGGGTTCCTGGTCTACGCCACCCGTATCGAGAGTCGCGTCGGCCTCAACATACTCACCGCGCCCGGGCTGCTCGTCGCAATATCCCTGGTGCTCGCCGTCAGCATGTATGGCCGGCGGTAACCGGCACCGCCGGCGTCATCCACCGGCGCCGAGACTGCTGCTAGCACGAGGACGGAGCAGCCTCGTGAGGACCGTCGCGACCGCTGAGACAGCCGCTTCCGGACACCACCGGCCACGATCGCTCAAGCCGCGCATCTGGCTCCATTTGGTCCATTCCAGCAGCGGGGCCCCGAGACGCCTGGTCGGAGCAACGACCAGGACTCGCGTCTGAGGCCGGTCCCGGTGGGTCGGTCTTCATGGGACCAGTAGTCCGCGTCGTCGTCGCAGTGTCGCGCGCGGCTGCTCGTTGACGCCTGGCGTGACTGCTCCGGCGTTGGCCCGGATCGGCTGCGAGCCGGCCGCCTGATTTTCGCACCCGTCCGGGGTGCGTTTGGGCGGCAACGGCCCGCAGCGGGCGGGCCCTTCAGGAAGAGAGCCCTCATGGCCAGATCGACATCCAGGCTGAGCGAGTCCGAGCGTGAGCAGCGCCGCGCGCGCGATCGGGAACGGCTGCAGCAGGCCGCCGAGCAGCTGTTGAGCTCGGACGGGTGGGAGCGATGGGTTCGGGTGCGTTCCCGCAATGGGCTCTCCAGGTATTCGATCAATAATCAGCTCCTGATCGCGCTCGCGCGGCCGGACGCAACGTTCGTCGCCGGGTTCCGTGCCTGGCTCGAGCTTGGCTACCAGGTCGGCAAGGGCGAGAAGGCGATCTGGATCCTCGCCCCGTTGAAGATCAAGGAGCGCGACCGGGCGAGCGGCGAGGAGACCGGCGAGACAAGGACCTTGTTCCGGGCTGTGCCGGTGTTCGACCGTGCCCAGGTGACGGCGGGCGAGCACGCCACGCCGCTGGAGCCGCCACTCGAGCCGCTGAGCGGAGACTCGCATGAGCATCTGTTGGTCCCGCTCGAGCGGTTCGCTGACTCGCTCGGATTCACCGTCTCGTTCGAGACGATCGCCGGGCCAGCGGGCGGGTGGTGCGACTACAAGCGGAAGCGGATCGTCGTCGACGCCGATCAGCCCGCCAATGCGCGGGTTCGGGTTCTGATCCACGAGATCGCGCATGCGATGGGCGTCGACTATCAGCAGTACTTTCGGCCGCAGGCCGAGGTCATCGTCGACACGGTCAGTTTTGTCGTCGGTTCGAGCGTTCACCTGGACCTCGGTGGCGAGACGATCCCGTATATCGCCGGGTGGGGCGAGACCGGCGCGCTCGACGCGGTCACAGAGTTCGCGGCAACGATCGACAGGATGGCCGCCAGATCGAGCAGGCGATCCAAGCCGACCACTCACCCGCAAGCACAGAGTTGGCGCAGCTGCCTGCCGTGTGACGTCGCCGTCCCGGCGTCCGCCTGGTCCGGGCGTAGGATGGCGATCGTGGTGTTCTCGCACTACCCGCCCGTCGATGAGCTCGCCGCCGCGCGTCTGCGGGCTGCGACCGTCGCATGGGCGCCGCTGCTCGGCGAGCTGCATGCCGCCGGGTTCCGGCCGTATCTCGAGCTCGAGCTGGGCCAGAACGACGATCCGCTGAGGGTGTTCTGCGAGCTCGACAACGAGACGCTGCTGGATATCTCGATCGGCGACGAGGGCATCCCTGACGAGCCGGAGGCGGTGCCCGACAGTGACTGGGTCGTGTTCGTGCAGAGCATCAGCGGCGGCTATCTCGCCGAGGTGTAAATCGAGGCCATGGTCGATTTCCGGGAGCTCGCCAGCCGGCTGCGTGATCTGGTCGACTCGGTCGCGGCGGGCGAGCACCCGTTCCTGATCGACCAATAGTCGCCTGCGGTGTCAGGCGGCGGCTTCGATCGCGCCGGCGACGTCTTCGGTGAGTTCCTCGGCGCGGCGCAGCGCGCTCTCGATCCGGATCACCTCGAGCTCACGCGCGGCGATCTGACCGGCCGGCTCGCCGCTGTCACGCGCGGCGGTCAGGCTACGGCGATGGCTAACGAGCATCCGCCGGAAAACGGGGGCGGCGCTCTGCTTCGGTTGCGCGTGCCCGCACCCGAGACACACCAGCCCGCGGGCGCAGTGCTCGCCGGTCGGGAGCGCGCACAGGTGAGTGCCCATGTCACGCATGCTGCAGCTGGCTCGGAACTCGGCCCACTCCTCGGCGGTCGGGTTGCGCAACGCGGCGGTGCCGTGATGGTCGACGTAGACCGCCCGGACGGTCTTGCGGTACTCCTCGACCAGCGTCGAGGGGTAGAGCTTGGCGTAAACCATCACCGTGTCCAGCGACGCGTGCCCGAGCAGCGCCTGGATCACGTGCACCGGCGTGTTGTTGTTCAAGTGCTCGGACGCGAACGCGCGCCGGCAGTCGTGCGGGCGGACGATCAGCTCCGAGCCGTCCGCGCGGCGCAGCTCCGCGAGCCGCGAGAGGCGGGCAAGGCGGGTACGGATCGCCGCGAACGCGAGCGGGCTGGGATGCCGGCAGCCCTGCAGCAGGTATGGGGCGCGCGGGAGCGCGCGTTTCTCGCCGGCGTCGTAGTGGTCGCAGTCGGGCACCCGGTCGGTGCCGTAGAACGCCTTGACGTGACGGATGATCTCCGCGATCACCCGCCCCAACCCGTCGCCGACCGGGATCACCCGGGCCCGGTCGAACTTCGACGGCTTGACGTGCAGCATGTAGTAGGTCCGCCCGTCCGGATGGCGGCGGCGCAGCACATCGAGCGTGGTCAGCTCGCTGGCCTCCTCGATCCGCAACCCGCTCTGCAATAGCAGCTCGAGCACCGCCCAATCCCAGAACGTCTCCGTCTCGGTGATCCGTCTTGCTTTCGCGGCTGGTGCGTCCGCGAGCGCGTGCTCGGCCTCGTCCCAGCGGCGGATCGCGAGCGCGCGCATCTTCGGGGTCTCGCGCTCGAGATCGATCACCTTCTCCGCGGCCTGCGCCTGCGCGCGCCGCCGAATCTTCTCGAACCCGATGTTCTTGAAGTCGTGACGCTCGAGCGGCACCGCGGCTGGTGCGTGCTGCTCAAACGGCGAGGCGGGCTCCGCACCCCACGTGCAGACATCGGCGAAGGAGCAGCGGATGTTCGTCAGCCACTGCATCGCGGTCGAGCGGTCCTCCCGCTCGCCGGCGCGCGGGCCGCGCTGCGACCGACGGGCGAGCTCGATCGCCTCAGGAATGAACGCGCGCGTGCGCGGGACGGATCTCCGAACACCCGCCGACCTCGGGGTACCGCTCGTTGATGAAGCACCAGAAATGCTCGAGCGAGTTGTGCTTGTGACGCGTCGTCGCGTACACGTCGGAGATCCGCTCCTGGTAGGCCTCCAGATACAACACGTGAGCCGCCCTGAACCGCTCCGGGATCCGCGAGCGCTCCGCCAGCTCAGCGGGGGTGAGCCGGCGGCTGCGCATCCGCCGCGCCGCGCCCCGCAACGGCGTTCTCCCGAGCACCCCGAGCGAGCACAGCGCCGCGTCCAGCACGTCGCTGCCGGAGCCGACGGTGACCGGCACTGCTCGCAGATCCTCATCGGTGATCTGCTCAAGCGAGCTGTACCCGCCGACCATCACGACCCGAAGCCCGTTCTTCAGCGCCTTGTTCCGCAACGCCATCGTCGCCCAGGCCACCTCCTCAAGCGCCGGCGTCAGCCGCGCGGCCGCGTTCTGCAAAGGCGCCTCGGCGGGAAGCCGTCTCACCCACCTGCGGGTGGAGGTGCACTCCAGAAACGGCCAGCTCGGCCGGGCGGCCTGGGAGATCATCAGCGCGCACACCCCGAGCGTCCAGCGATCGTGAGGGGCGCGGCCGACGCCGCGCAGCCAATCCGGCCATACCCGCCACTCAAACGCGGACCATCGCTCCTGCAGGGTGTCGCCCGGAAGACCGTCCAGCACTCCGCGCAGCTCCCGCGTCGAGAGCCTCATCTTCGATTGGTTGGTGCGGTCCATCGCCAGCCGATCGACAAGCGGCACAAGCGCGGCCAGCAACGCCTCGCCGTCATACCGGAGGTCCGCCAGCTCAGGGAACGCGCACGGCACGCTCACGGCCCGCGCTCCTCGCCCCGCGCGCTGTCCGCGGCCGCGTCGAGCTCGGCGAGCGTCGTCGGGTCATACGGAAACACGTAGCCGCCGCCGGTGCCGTCGCCGAGGTTCGTCGCGGCTCGTAGATCAAACAGGTCCCTGACGCGCTCGACCGCAGCGACCATCGCCTGCTCGTCAACGTGCGAGTAGGTGTCCGCGGTCGTCGAGATGTGGGCATGACCGAGCATCTCCTGAGCGACCTTCAACCCAGCGACGTCGACGACCGCCTGCGCGAGCGCGTGTCTGAACATGTGCGCCGTGACGTGCACACCGACGCTGCGGCCGAGATGCCGCAATGACTGCTCGAACGCGGAATAGGAGAGCGGGCGTCCGCGCCCGCGACGGAACATCACCCACGCCGGATCCTCCGGAGCGCCGAGCCCGCGCTCCTGCCCGAGATAGCAGGCGAAGACAGGCCAGAAGTCATCGCTGACCGGCACGCGATGCTCATCCCGCGCGCCCTTCAACCGCACCACGATCGTGCCCGACCGACGATCCAGATCACCGAGCCGCATCCCCAGGATCCCGTGCTCGCCGTGCATCGCGCTCCAGTCCCCGATCCGCTGACCGGACCGCCACAACAACGTCAACAAGGCCCGATCGCGCTCAGAGCAGGTCGCACCGATCAATCGCACTGCGACCTCCGGCTCGACCCGGCGCGGCAACCGCCTGGGAACGCGCTGCCGGTACTCGCCACGGCGGCCGCGGCGCACCACATCACGACCAGCCATGCCATGAGATCCGTCCATCGGTGAGCGCCCGACCGGCACCGGACACGGCCGCTCACCCCACACGCCGAACCCACGATCGCGGTCACGACGCTCGAGGAACTCGAAGAACGACGCCAACACGCACAGCCGGTGATTCACCGTCCGCGGCTGACGCCCGAGCGCCAGGCCGTCCTCGCTCCCGTCCCTGAACGCGACCACGTACTTGCCAACCACCTGCCGATCCACATCGACGAGCCCGACCCGGTGCAGATCGATCCAGCTCAGGAAATGCGCCAACCCCAGCGCGTACGTCCGCTGCGTGTACGACCCACGGCCGCAGCACGCCAACCACGCCAGGAACTCAGTCGCCTCACCAGCCCCAACCCCAGGCCCGACCACCGCGAATCGAGACCCGGACCGGCCCGTCACACCCAGGTCGACTTCAACTGCGAACGCTCCCGCCACGCCAACCAGCCTTTCTCTCGCCGCTGACGCACAAGCTATGTATCCGGTCGGTCGAATCACGAGACACGCTCAGGACCAGGTCGCAGAGCTTCCCCCACCAGCCAAGCCGGATCCTCTCGCCCCGCCGCCGAGCGCCGAGATCACGGGCGACAGCCACCAGGCTCTGATCACCCAGCTCATCGAGCTCGCCGGCGAGATCAACTACACGGTCGAGTTCACCAACGCCGGCGCAGCGGACGGAACGTGTAACCGCAAGACGCGGCGAATCGCGGTTGCCGATCGCCTGGCGCCCAACGGACGGCTGGCCACTTTGATCCATGAGCTTTCCCACGCCCTCGTCGCGCTCGAGCCGGACGCCAAGCTCACCTACGCCCAGGAAGAGATCGTCGTCGAATCGATCGCCTGGTCCTGCTGTCAGACGGTCGACCTCGACACGAGCACCAACAGCATCCCCTACCTCGCTTCCTGGGCCGAGCAGGCCAGCCTCGAGGTCCTCGAGCAAACCGCCGCGATCACCGGCCGCCTAGCCCAGCGCATCGAAGACGCGCTACTCGCCGCGCCCGCCGCCGACGAAGCCGACCACGAGCCGACGCACCACAGTCCCGCCTCGCCGATCGCGGCCTAACCCCCACGAAAAGGAGCAGCAATGTTCATCCGTTACGCGCTTGTATCCGCCGACGCAGACCAGGTCGCCGCCTACCTGCCCGACAACTACCGGGTACTCGGAATCGTCGACGGCCAGACCGTGATCGCCGGGCGCGACGTCGCGGGCTGGACCCTTGACGCTTATGTGATCCCGCGGCTCGCCTCCGGGCTCTACTTCGCCACCGAGATCGACCTGTCCCACCCAGCACTCAAGCAGCTGGCCTAATCGCCGATCCCGCGGGCGAGCATCCAGCCGGCGAGCAGCTCGTCGACGCGGCGCAGCCCATAACGATCTGCCAACTCGATCAACGCCTCGGCGCCCGCCCGGGCGCCGGGCGCCGGGCCCGGGAGCACCGCCAAAGGCGCGAGCACGAGCTGCGCGTCGACAAGCGTCAGCTTTCGCTCCAGACCCAGACGGCAGCCCCACCGCGCCGCAGCGCGCGAGAACGTCCCGGGCTCGCGATCCAACAGCGTCAGCAGTATCGCCAGCGCGTCCTCCAGCCCAACCGGGCCCGGAAGCTCGGCCACAAGCGCGCGGATCTGCGCAGCCGTGCACCGCTCGTTAGCGAGGACGCGTTTTAGGCGAACGACCGCCGACCCGTCAGAGGTCATACGAACACATGTTCGCAGGCGGGGGGAAGGACAGGCAGCGGGGGAAGAAGGACTAGACACCGGTCTCCCCGGAGGGGGGTGCGGGCAACCCCTCAAACCCTGGCCACGCCGGCGCGCCGGTCAAAGCGATTGGAGGCCCGCTCCGCAGAGCCTCGCGTACGGCCGAGAGTCATTACCAATCGCTTGACAGATCGCGCCGTAGCGCGTGGCCACGGGTCGGGGCATGCCCGCACCCCAACCCCAGGAGCCGCAGATGCCGTCCAAGCCCACCACGCGCCAACTCAGCTACCTGCGTTCGCTGGCCAACCGGACCGGCCAGACGTTCACCTACCCAAAGACCCGCCAGCAGGCGAGCGCGGAGATCAACCGGCTGAAGCACACCCGGCCCAGCAGCCGGACCGAGGTTCAAATCGAGCGCAAGCTGATCGCCGACCAGATCGCCGCCGGCCCGGTCGACGCCGCCCGCGTACGCGAGAACGAAATCTCCGGCCACGGGAGCACCGCAACCTGGAAGGAGCGCTCATGACCACCCCAACGGTCACCGAGCTGGTCCGCAACGGCAACCGCGTCGGGCAGCGCGTGGAGCTGGCGCGCTACACCATCCCCGTCGGCCAACGGGTCCTGTATGGCCAACGGGTGAACGGGATCGTGCGGTTTCAGCCGGGGGAGCGTGAAGTCCTGGTGCTGTCGTCGCGTGCGGGCGAGGACGGCACGTGTTGTCCTCGTGACGCGCTGCTCGAGGCGGCACGCACGAACGCCGGGCGACGTCAACGTCTGAATCGTGGCAGCAGTGTGCGGGAGCCGCGAATTGAGGGGTCATGACCGCGTCGGCGATGGGCGGCGCGTGCCGACGCACAGGCCAGCGAGTGGAGCTGGCCCGGTATTGGGTCGGCGGTTGCGAGCGAGTGCTGTTTGGTCAGCGGGTTGACGGGGTGGTTTGCCTGACCGATGTTCCCGTTGGGGGCGGCCGGGCATATCTCGTCGAGCGCGGACTCGAGGAGGCAGGCCCTGGGGCCAACGCCGCGCTCCAGGCGCTGATCGGGGACTATCTGAGCGAAGCTCGCCGACTGGATGCGGTGCCGATGGCCGGGAGTCGCACTGAAATGCCATCCATGGTTGGAGGTGACCTTGGGACGGCGCCTCGTGGGTCTGCCGAGTTCGGCGAGTAGCGGTTCGCGCCCATTGGCGTTGGTTCGCACGCCGGCACGCGGCTGCGCGCTCGAGGGCCGGCTCCCGGAGGTGGGTGGTCCCCGAGAGCTGACCGTGGATCGCGAGTTATTCGCGGGCGAGCATCGCGGCGGCTTCGCGTTCGAGGTCGATGTACGGCTCACCGCTGACGTCGACCGCAACGCGGTTGATGGTGCCGCCCGTGAACTCGTGCGGGTGAGGGCCGGGATAGTCGGGGGTGACTGGTTCGCCACCGTCGCGCCCCACGCAGAGGCCCTCGCCGGCGATCGAGAACTTGCCCGGCTGGGTCTTGATTCGCTCCTCGCCGACCTTCGTCTCGCCGTGGTAGAGGGACAGGATCCCGGTCGAGACGCCGGGGGGGTCCTCGCCGTCCTTGACGAAGTTGGCGGCCAGGATCAGGTTCTTGCCGACCGGCACGTCTTCACTGCCGACGATCTTCTGCTCGAAATGGCCGACCCAGTTGTAGACGTAGTGCAGGCGGTTGTTCTTGATGTAGAGCGCGTGCCCGCCGAAGCGCGAGCCGTGGGCGAACAGGACGCCCTCGGCGCCGGGGGCGGGGATGTCGACGAGCGCACCGATCCCGTAGGAACGGTTGCGGATGTTGACCGCCTGTGACTCCGGGACCTCCGCCAGGTCCGGGTAGTAGACGTAGCGTTTCCGCGCCGGGCTCAAAAGCGGACGCGGGGTCGTGAGGATTTCAATGCCTGAGCGGTCATCGAGCGGGAACGCTCCGTTGCGACCGGCTTCGGCGTACCACAGGCTGATCATCTCGTTGAGCCGTTCGGGTTCCTGATCGGCGAGGTTGTGCAGCTCGGCGCGGTCGACGTCGGTGTGGTAGAGCTCCCACCTGTCGTTACCGAAGTGACTCCAGCCGCTGATCGTGGGGTGGGTGGTGACGGCCTTCCAGCCGTCGTGCCAGATCGCCCGGGAGCCGAGCATCGAGTAGAACTGCGTCGCTCGCGCGGTCGGCATCGTCCCGTGCTCGAAGCTGTAGCGCATGCTGACGCCGTCGAAGTCGCTCTGGACATGACCGCCGATCGCCTCCGGCGGCTCGACGCCCAGACAGTCGAGGATCGTTGGGACGAGATCGATCGCGTGGTGGTACTGCTCGCGGATCTCACCCTTGGCCTTCATCCCTTTCGGCCACGAGATGATGCACGGGTCCGACGTGCCGCCGTTGAACTCGTAGCGCTTCCACATCTTGAACGGCGTGTTGAACGCCATCGCCCAACCGTTCGGGTAGTGGTTGTAGGTCTTAGTGCCGCCGAGCTCGTCGAGCATCGCGAGGTTCTGCTCCATCGAATCGGGGATGCCGTTCCCGAGGTTGTTCTCGTTCACCGACCCGTTCGGTCCGCCCTCGCCGCTCGCGCCGTTGTCAGAGATCAACAGAATCAGCGTGTTCTCGCGCTGCCCGGTCTCCTCCAGATAGTCCAGCAGCCGGCCGATCTGATCATCGGCGTGCGCCATGAACCCGGCATACACCTCCGCCATCCGGCGGAACAGCTGCTTCTCCTCCTCCGATAAGGAATCCCACGGCCGCGTCATGTCCAGCGGCGGGAAAGGCTGTCCGTCCGGTCCGGTCTGGTCGGCGATCGGGTTGATCGGCGGCAGCTCTGTGTCCGGCGGGACGATGCCCAGCTCCTTCTGACGGGCGAGCGTCTGCTCGCGGATCGCCTCATATCCCATGTCGAACTGACCCTTGAACTTGTCGATCCACTCCTTCGCCACGTGGTGCGGCGCATGGCACGCCCCCGGCGCGTAATACAGGAAGAACGGCTTATCGGGCGCGACCACCTTCGCGTCCTTGATGAACTCCAGCGCCTTGTCGGTCAGGTCCTCGGTCAGGTGATAGCCCTGCGCCGGTGAGCGCGGCGGATCGACGAGATGGCTGTCGTAGACGAGGTCCGGATACCACTGGTTCGTCTCCGCGCCGAGGAACCCGTAGAAGCGCTCAAAGCCGCGGCCGGTCGGCCAGTTCCGCCGCGAAGATGCGAGGTTCATCTCCGACTCCGGGCACAGATGCCACTTCCCGACCATGTACGTGTTCCAGCCCGCATCCCCGAGGATCTCCTGGATCTGCCCGTTCTCCGGCGGGATCACCCCGCTGGCGTTCGGGAACCCGATCGCCGCCTCGGTGATGCACGCCATGCTGTTGCGCGTGTGATTGCGCCCTGTCAACAGGCACGAGCGCGTTGGCGAGCACAACGCAGTCGTGTGCATCTGGGTGTAGCGCACCCCGTCCGCGACGATCCGATCGATGTTCGGCGTCGGGACCGGGCCGCCGTAGCTGCTCAACACCGAAAAGCCCACGTCGTCGAGCACGATGTACAGAACGTTCGGCGCTCCCTCGGGAGCCTTCGGCGCCTCGAACGGAGCCCAATCCGGCACCGAATCACGAATATCAACATTGATAACGCCCTTGAACCGCTCGCTCATCGCGCCCGCCTCACATGTCCGCAGAGGAAGAAGATCGCGCACCGTAGTGCGCGATCCCATCATCACACACCCCCAACGGCCAAGCATCGTCCGGTTCAGGTGATCATCCCCGGCAACGGCTCACAGCGCCGCCGCGCGGCAGGCGCGTGTGTCCGCAGGACAATGGAAGGTGGCCTCGATCGGGCGTCGCCACGGCGCTCATCGCTGCCGCTCGGTCGCGCCCGAGTTCCGCTCACGGATCAGCGTGCGGTTCAGACGCCGCGCCGCTTCGAGCTCTTCCTCGCTGTCGCGGAGCTGGCGGCGCAGGTCGCTTTGCGAGACGAGTAGTTGCTCGATCTGGCTGCGCAGGTCCTTGACCGTTGCGGAGGAGCCGCTGTGCTCCGGGTGCGTGGCGGCGATCTCCTCGCCGAGCGCTCGCGCCAGGCGTGTCTTCAGGCTGTGGATCTGCTGTTGCGCTTCGCGGGCTTGGTACTCGGCGGTTTCCATCTCGACCCGCAGCGACGCGGCGCTCAGCGCGGTTTGGCCGCTCAACCCGGCGACGAACCGTGATTGGATCTCCGCTTTGGCGTGCGCGAGTTGCCCGGCGAAGTGGTTGCTCACGAACGAGCGGTGAACCCCTGCGCGGCGGGCGATGATCGTCGCTTTGAGCTGATCGTCGCGGCCTTGGTCTTTGATCTGCGCGATCACCGCTGTGACGCGTTCGTGCTTCTCGTTGTTGATGCGGAGCTTGGCGGCGTTCATGCTTGCCGCGCGGGCGCTCATGGTGCGGCGGTCCTGTTTTGGCGCGCCGGCACAGTGGGCAGTGGCGTGAACGCGGGCGGGGTGAACGTCGGCTCGGGGTTGCGGGTGCCAGCGACCTGCTCGATCCCGATCGTGCCGTCCATCCGGGCTCGGGTGGCGCGCAGCACGCGGAACAGCTCGAGCAGCCTCGCTCGCTCCGCGGGCGCAAGCTCGTTCAGCGTGTCCTCGCCGGCACGGATCAGTGTGCGCACGGTCCGGATTTCCGCGGTGGCCGGGATCGCTTTGGTGCGCGCCCACTCGGCGAGCTGCGGGACGGCGACCCGCCCAGTCGGCGCCTTGTTCTGCGTCCTTCGAGGACCGACCGCCGGTCGCCCGTGGGCGCCTGCCGGAGTGCGCTCACAGCTCCACCACACCGCCGCCCGAGCCGGAGTACGACGCCGGTTCGCGCCCCACCATTAAGCCGACCCGATCGTTAAGCGACCCTGGTGAGAAGTCGCTGCGCAGGAGGGTTGGGGCGTGGGAACTGTCGGCATAACCAAACGCCCTCCAAGACCGTCAGAAGCAACACTGCGGCGTGGTAGCTCTCGCGGCTGATCGGGACGCAGCAGGCGATCACCTGCTGCTTTTCGATCATGTCGGCCTGAGGTTTGGGCATTGATCGCGGGGATTTGCTCGCGGCCAAGCCAGCAGCCGACCACGTGAGTGTTCCCCTCGCAAGGGCGAAGGTTCATCTCCGGTGTGGGACACGACAAGGACAATCGGAGCAGCTCGCGTTATGCCGATCTAGAGGCGACGAGCGCCCACCCTGCGAGGACTTGCTCGTCGACGTCGGCATATCGAGTGGCTCGGCATAATGATGCTTGTGCCGACATCGGCACAAGCTCCAGCTGCGCCACGCTCACGCAGTGGAGATGTCCCGCGAAGGCGTCCCGCTGCTCGTCATCCAACGCCAGCTCGGACACGCCGACCTCGCGATCACCTCGGTCTACCTGCGCGGGATCGACAACACCGAAATCGTCCACACCGAAATCGTCCACGCCGTCCACGAACGGCCAGCACCGATGATCCCGGCCATCCACGGCTTGTAGACCTCCTCCCGCCCTGGGGGGTCGTCCTCACACGACCCACCAGGGCCGAGACGAGCCGTTCGCTCGCCCAACGCACGTTGCCTCGGCCTGGTCGAGTAGCGCTTTGTCGCCAACACGATCGCGCGCGGGGAGGCTGCGCGAGGATGAAAGCGGTCGCGGCAGAGCGCTCGTTATCGGTCGCCGCGATCCGCACCGTCACCCAATCGCCGTCGCGTTGGTGCTCGTCTGAGTGTGTCTGGGCGGTGTCAGGACGCTCGAGCTGGCACTGGCGACAGTGTTGTGTCGTCGTGCTGGAGGAGTTCCTGCTCGTCGCGGGCGTGCATGGGCAGCCGGAAGACGAACAGGAACGCGCCGGCGAGCGGGGCAAGACACGCCCATGCGGTGATCTGCAGGGCATCGGTTGGGGGGTGGTGATCGAACGCGGCGAAAAAGATCGTCCCGAGGACGGCGACGCCGAGCGAGGTTGATAGCTGTTGCGTCCCCTCAAGGACACCGGACGCGGATCCGACCTCGTCCATCGTGACGCTGTTGAGGACGAACCCGAAGAGTTGGGCGAAGCTTGTGCCAGCGCCGAGACCCGCGAACAAGAGGCCAGGGACGAGATCCCAGGTCGAGGCGCTGTGGGCGCTGGTGAGGGTGAGGGCGACGCCGGCGGTGCCGGCCGCGATGAGCAGGATCCCGATGTGGAGAAGTTGGCGTCCAAGTCGATCGACCAGCGCGAAGGAGACGGTCATGCCGAGGATGATCCCGATGACCATCGGGGTCAGAGTCAGGCCGGCGTGGATCGGTGACCAGCCCTCCCCGAGCTGCCCGTAGAGCGAGACGCAGAGCAGCAGTCCGGCGAAGGCACCGAAGAAGAAGAGGATTACGGCGATCCCGCTGAGATAGGTGCGATTGCTCAACAGAGTCGGTTCGATCAGCGCGTTGTCGCGGTGTCTGCGCTCGTGGCGTAGGAACGCGAACAGCAGGAGGGCGCCGGCGGCGAGTAGGGCGAAGGTCCACCGGGGCCAGCCGTCGGCTCGGCCCTGGATGAGCGGGTAGATGATCGCGACCAGCGCGAGGCCGACGAGCGAGACCCCACTGAGGTCAAGGGTGAGTCCGGAGCGCTTCGGGCTGTCGGGGAGAGTCGGGATCCCAAGAGCCAGCGCGATCACGCCGATCGGGACGTTGATGAGGAAGACCAGTCGCCATCCGACGTGCCACAGGTTGGCGTCGATGAGCGCGCCGGCGAGGATCGGCGCGGCCAGCAACGGTAAGCCCGTCGCGGGGCCGACGAAACCCATCGCCTTGTTGAACTCGGCCTGGTCTGTGAACACCTGCTTGAGGAAGCCAAATCCTTGAGGGATCATGAGCGCGCCGAAGGCGCCCTGGAGCGCGCGGCTGGCGATGAGCACGGGCATCGACGGGGCCGCCGCGCACGCCGCGGAGAAGATGGTGAAGCCGGCGAGCCCGAGGAGAAAGACGCGGCGGCGGCCGAAGATGTCCCCGAGGCGCGCGCCGGCGATCAGCAGGACGGCGAACGCCAGGGTGTACCCGGCACTGATCCACTGCAGCGTCGAGGCGCTCCCGCCGAGATCGCGCCGCACCGACGGGCCGGCGATCGTGGCGATGGTCGAGTCCATCGCGTCCATGATGTTGGCGGTCATTACGACGATGAGAACGAGCCAGCGCAGCCGGAACGGCTGTGAGCTCGAGAGGTCCGGTTTTGGCGATGACAGGTTGATGGTGGTCGTGCTCATGGCGTTCCTCGCTTGGGTCTCGGTCAATCCAACCGTACTTACCGGCCGACAAGTTATTGCTGATCCACACACGGTAGCGGTAACTGGCCGTGCGTCAAGTAAACTTTCCTGAGATGGCACGACCCCGCGGCAGCGACGGCGCCCAGACACGCGAACGGATCCTCGCTGTCGCCCAGGAGCTGTTCACGCGGCAGGGCTACGACAAGACCTCTCTGCGGGATATCGCCGAGCGTCTCGAGATCACCAAGGCGGCGCTCTACTACTACTTTCCGCGCAAGGAGGACATCCTCCTCGAGCTCCACCTCCGGCTGCAGACGTTGGGCGAGACCGTCATCGCCGAGCTCGAAGCCGCCCCCGACGGGGCGGCCCGCGTCGCGATCTGGCCTCGCCTCGCTAACGAGATGATCGACTTCATGGTCGACAACCGCGAGCTATTGCTGCTGCACAACCGCAACCGCAGCGCGTTTGAGAGCCTTGAGGCGGCGATGGCGCAGGACGGCATCCGGGACGTCGAAGCGCGCTTTGGCCGCATCCTCTCCTCGCCGGCGATGCCCCTGCGAGAGCGCGTCCGGATGGCCGCGATGGTCGGCGTGATCACCGAGGTCTTCGGAGAGAGCGCCGCCGCCTTTGAGGACGTCCCCCCAGAGGAACTCGCAGACCTCGTCCGAGACGCGATCGCCGACCTCACTCGGGTCCCGGCGAGCCAGCTACACGTCAGCGACTGACCGGCGCCTCCGTCTAATCCACCGACAACGGGGACCCGACTCATAGGCCGGCCGCTGGTAGCGCAAACCAGGGCCGTGGCGAACACCACAAGCCGCTCTACGACGAGGAGGGCCTTGGCTCGAGCGAAATCTCGGACGAATGCTTCTGTCACCTCACCCACGTCGCGTCGCCCTGTCGCGTTGGCGACAGAGCATTGTTGCGCCGGGCCGTTTTCCGGCGGATTTCGCCGCCGAGCGTGGGCTACTCAGATGGGCGTTTCCGGGCGGTGCGGGCTCCGCTCAGCGCAGTCACCAAGCTGTCATGCTCACCGCGAGACAGTTCCGCGTATGGCCGCCCGAACTGGATCTGGCCCTTTACCCTCGAGGCGTAGTCCCAGGTCCGCGGCCCGTGGTCGACAATCGGCACCCAGGTATCGACCCGACACGTGTAGATCCACGGCCACCTCTTCGGATCCCATCGAGTATTGCGGTTAGGGTCCGATGTCGGTCCGGACTCGATTCGGCCCTCGGCGAAGACGTGTCCGTGCCCCACAGCGTGTAGGACGAATCGGTCTCCGGGCCGCATGGACGGCTCGCTGTCACTGGGTCCGGTCATCAGTTCGAGAGGCTGGACGGGATCACGAAGGAACTCATTGGTCCAGTCGCGCCGAATCGGTCGCTTGCTATCGCCGAATGATTTCAGCCAGGCGTGGGCCATTCTGCGAACCCTATCCGGAACGAGCGGCGTGCCCGGGCAGCAATTCGCGCCAGCTCCCGGACAGCCTCACGAGACGCTCGAAGTCCTGCTTGATCTCGATGATTGCTATGGCGGCGACGAGGGATGGCCCGCGTCGCCGTCGGCGGGCGAGTGCTTGGCACGCGAAAGGACTCGCCGGTTTGCCGTCGCCCGCGCCTATGGCGACGGAGCGATGACGCGCCTTGGCGACCTGAGAGGATTCCTATCCCGCGAACCCGATCGCCCGCGTGGAAGACTGGTGGACGAGCGCTACGGCGACCGAACGGTCGTGCTCAGCACGCGCTTCGAGGCGTGCACAAGCCATGGCTGCCGCCGGCTGTGAAACCAGCGGTGGCCGGTAGCGCTCGCTCATCGCAGCATCAGGGGTGCACGAAGACGCGCGCGGTATGGCTGGTATCTACTGGGTCAGGAGGCGGGACAGATCGGAGGCCCCAGTGTCGTCATCCCAGTCCCGAAGCCGGGCGGCGCTGTGACCGCCGCACCGTGGCTACCAGGCGCGCCCCGGTGCGCCGTGTACGTCGTGGACGTCGTGGTGGTCGTGTAGGTCTGGGTGCAGCCTGGGCCATACTGGGGCGCTGGTTGGGTGCCTGTGGTCGTGGTTGTCGTCGTCGTCGCGCACACTGTGATGCCGTTTGAGAACGTGCAGTTGTCCGGCGTGGGCGGCCCAGCGCTAGCCGCGGCAGACGACGCCCCTGGCGCGAGTACTCCCACGACCGCGCCAAGACATGTCATCGCTCTCATCTGAACTCCTCTCGCAGTGCGCTACCCCCTGCGGACATGTGCCCCCGGGGCCAGGCCCGATCGTCGTGGACTCGCCCGCTTCGGTCAACCATCATGGGCCTACGCCGCCGCGGGCACCCATTAACTTGTGCAAGAACGCCAATCCGTCGCAGCGCTTCATCGTGGCGAAGGCGCTGACAGCCCTATGAACGAGTGAAGCGGCTGCTCCAACTCGACGCAGGGTCCGCACGAACCTTTTCATGCTCCCCGCCTTCGCACCGAAAGCGAGACCTCTCGGACGATCGCATTCCTCCTTGCGCAGGTCCGCAATGACGGGTGCTAGCTACGGACGAGCAAGCGGACGCACTCGCGGGCGGCCAGTGTCACTGCTGCGTTCCGGCTGGGCGCAGCCGTCCGGTCGGCGCGACGGCGAGGCGATCCTAAAGACGAAGCTGGGCAGCCGCCGTGACGATCGATCGCTTCCGCATCGTCGCCGACGGGGCCGTGCTGGCCCGGCTGCTGCTCCGCCGCCCGGGTCGCCCGAAGGAGAAGCCGCGAACCGCGCCCTGGCGGCCGGCGCACACTAGGTGCATTACCGCACCTACAGGCAGACCATCAGAGTGTGACCCTGTCGAGCGGGATTCTCGGATCGGACCAGCAGCAGCGCCCCGCGGTTGTCGGGGGCGCTCGGTCTACATATGCACGAACACGCCGTATGCCAATTCGGAGCCAACGAACCAGGCCCGCGCAGTCACGCGAGTCCGAGCGGTGCGCGTGGATGTGAGCTGACAGCCTGTGGCTGTTGCTCCGTCGCCCCAGCAGCCACGAGGTCGGCGCTTCTGCTTCCGCTGGCCGCCGGCCCGGAGCAGAAGCTAGAGCGCCAGCCGCGCCGGTCGCTAACGCGGGCGGTGGTGTACATGGTCGAGGTTGATCGTCTCGGGCGGCGCTTTCGCGCGCTTGTGACAGGCACCGCGGCGGGCCGCTTGGACATACAGCCGCTGGACCGCCGTCTCACCTACCGGCGGTGTCGAGCCCACGAGGTCGTTGGGCATTGGGCGAAGCGCGGGCGGCGGTCCACCGCGGAGCTACTCGAGCCGTCGGCTCTCTAGCTGCAGCTTGACGCCACGTCCGAGATTAAGCGTTAGGCGGACCTGGCAAGCGGGAAGCTCGACCGTGCCGATGTTGGCGCGCCGAGCCCGGTCGGTCAGCGCGTCTTCATCATCACTACGATCCTGCGCCGACCCCTTATCAGGAGAACGAGATGGCCGAACTCGAGGTGTCGGATATCGCGCGCAGCATCCAGGGGCGCATTCGGGAGGTGGAAGAGCAGCTCAAAGACCACAAGGCTTTGAGCGCCGAGCTCGAGCGTCTAAAGGGCGCGTTGAGTCGGCTGGAAGGCGGAGTGCGCTCTCGCGTCGACGGCGGCCGCCGTCGCCGGCGGCCGGTCGCGCAGCGCACGACGGCGGCAGCGCCAAAGGACACCTCGCGGGCGCGGAGCACCAACGCCCGCGCGCCGCGCGGTGAGAACAAGAAGAAGATCCTCGCGGCGCTAGAGGGCGGGCCCAAGACCGCCTCGGAGATCGCAAACGAAACGGGAACAAAGGCGGGCACCATCGGCGCGTCGCTGAGCAAGCTTGCGAAGTCCGGCGAGGTGGTGAAGGCCGACCGGGGCTACGCGCTGCCAAAGTAAGCACGAACGATCGGAAGTGAGCATGGCCTTTCAAGTCGGTAAGCGCGTCGTAGCGGAGTCCGAGTCAACGAGCCGCCGACCCCGCTCCGGTGTCGTTGAGGAAGTGGTGCGCGGCGACCCCTCGCCTCGGTATCGCATCCGCTGGGACGATGGCCATGAGAGCATCTACACGCCCGCGAGCGGAGCCCTCCGAGCCGAACCGCGCCCGAAAAGGCAACGACAATCGACACCACGGAAGCGCTAACCCTAGCCTGGGCAATCCGCGGTGATCGCGAGATGTACTGCAGTTGGCTATCGGTGTGACCTGCGCCAGCGGGGCGCCGAGGGTGCGACTGGGGGTTCTGGGTCGAACAGGCGCACGCCGACCAGCTTGCCGTGCTCATAGACGCGCTGTATGACGTATCCGTTCAGCTCGAGCTCGGAAACGACGGCGGCGGGGAACGTCATCCCGGCGGCATGCAGCTCGGCGAACGGGAGCGCCTCGTCGCCGGCTTGGCGCAGCTGCTCTAGCAGCTGCTGTTGCTGAGCGTCAGTGGGCGTCATCGACCGATTGTCGCCCCTCGTGCCCCGAGCGAGATTATGGGCGCGTTGAGCGTTTCTAAGCTGCGCCGGGGCGTGAGCGCTTGTGTGGCCTGGCGCGTGGTTTCATGTGGCACACCGCCGCCCGTTGCTGGATCCCGATGGTGGACTTGCCCACATTGATCGTGAGTCTTGGCGTGGCGACATCGTCATCCTCGAGGGGCCGAAGCCGAGATTGCGCTTATCACACGGCGCTGTCGCGGCTGGGGTGGTCAGGGCGTCGCTAGCAAATGGCGGGCGGGGCCGTCCTGAACGAGGTTCGCGGCTGAGACGCTCGCGGCGCCGGCGCGGGACGCTCAGCGGCGCCCGTGCGCGGCGGTGGTGGATGGTCGTGGGAGCATGTCCCCAGAGAATCGTGGGCAGGGCAGACAACGAAGGGATCGGGATGGAATCGCATCTCAGCAACCGTCCTCGCGACACAGTCGAGAGGATCTTCAGCCAGCCGCGGAGCGGCAACATCGAGTGGCGCGAGGTGGTATCGCTGGTGGAGGCGATTGGAATCGTGACTCACGAGCACAACGGCAAGCTGCAGGTTTCGCTCGGCCCTGAGACCCAGGTGCTCCCCGCACCTCACGGCAAGGATGTTGGGATCCAGATCGCCGTGGATCTGCGGCGAATGCTGAAGCAAACCGGTTTCGCGCCAGACGGTTCACCGGCCATCGACGATCAGAGCGCGCGGGATCACGGTGATGGTCAGTGGGGTGAGCCAAGCTAGGAAGCCGTTGCACTCCGGGCGCGCGCAAGTCTCGCGGCCGTCGATTACGTGCGTGCCGTCCTGGCCACGAGTGGAGCGGCGCCAAACAGCGGGCTCTGGTGCGCAGTGCCAGTCGAGCAGGTTGGTTGCAGAGGGGTCGCGCGTCAGTGCCGTCTCGCGGTGGGCAGTCCGCGCGCCCGGCTCCTCGTGTGACCGGCGCACCCGATCGCCTGATGCCGACCCAGCAGACTGTTCGCTGAAGGTTCGGGTTCTGCGACGGCTATCGGCCGAGAAGTGCTGGCTTGAATGGCCCCTAGTATCAGCAGCGGGCACCCCCCCGATGTGCTCTCGCCGTGCCGCGGGCACCTGCGTCCGGCCGTGCCGCTCCTCGTTCGACCGGGAACCAAGGCTCTGGAAAGCTGCCGGTTTGTCGCCCCAGCAGCCACGACGCCGCTACTTCTGCTTCGGTTGGCCGGTGGCCCAGACCGGAAGCCAGTGCACGGACCGGCTGGGCCGGTGACGTGGCCCCTGGTTCGTGGATGCAGCCGCGTTGGAGGCGCTGCTGGCCTGAAGTTCAGGCGCTGGGTCGACTGCCTGTCGCCGCGCCTAGAACTGATCTGGCGGCGCCATCCGGTAGAAGAACGGCCCGAGCCCGCCGCGGTTGATCGCGAACATCAACTTCAGGAACTGCTCTTGAGGTCCGGCGTTCTCGATGCCGCCTGCGTAGATCGGGTCGTACCCCGCGTCGCGGATCAGCTGCTCGGCCACGCCGCGTGCGTCCTCGTCTCCGCACCAGAGGTTCCCGGGCCGCTCTTTCGTCGACCCGAGTCTGTCAAACAGGGCGGCGAAGTTGAGGTTAAACGACTTCGCCGTCGGTCCACCAGTCTGCGACTTGATGAACTCGGCATTCGACGCGAACCCGCCGGGCGGCTCCGCACCAACCAGGTTGGTCGCGTCGATCACGGTCTTGCCCTCAAGACCTTGGATGCCAACGAGCGCCTCGCCGACCGCTGCTCCCGGAACCGCGATCAACACCGCGTCGGCGCTGGAAACGTCGCCGCCGTCGCGCCCGATCGCCATCACCTCGTGTCCCGCCTTCGCCCAGAGGTCGCCGAGCCCACCACCGATGTTGCCTCTACCAACCGTTGTGATCTTCATGCCACGCAACGATAGTGAGCTAACCGGTGCTCACCCAGCGCCGACTGAAGGGGGCGGTCCTCGTCACGGTCGGCGCCGGCAGGGTCCCCGAGTTCGTTTCGCCTTGATTTGCTGAGACAGCGCATCTCCTGAGAAGAGCCCTGTGGGAATCTCGCTTCTCACCCGGGCATATACGGCTCCGATCCGGGCGAATAGCACGTTCCGGGGCATGGGGCACCTCACCGTCCCGCTTCATCGCCGACGGGGCGGTCTGGGTCTGGCTGCCGCATTGATCGCTCCCGGAGCTAGAGCAGAAGCGGAGCGCGGCGCTCATGGCGCGGGCCAGATGGCCCCTGGTGCGTGAGAGCAGCCGTCTCGGAGATCTGGTTCGACTGCCGCGATTAGCCCGAAGCAGCACTCTCAGACTCACGCCCCCTTCGGCGACATTGCAGAACCCACGCCGGGCTGGCTTGGCGCCAATCCTCGCGCTCGAATTTGGGCGGCAGCAGCAGTGCGGCGCTCCGGTCGCTGACGATTGTCACTGTCAAAGTCCTTCGTCGTCTGGGCGGTGACGTCGGACCCGGTCTGTAGGTCCTTCGGGCTGGCGGCGGGCTGACTCTTGACGATTGCGTCGGACCGTTTGGCCTGACCGGCAAAGCTCGTGTCGCCCGCCGCCGCCTGAAGGACCGCCGGCGTGACTTGATAGAAGCGTGGCTTTCGCCTTGCGTGACCGGTGTCCGCCGGAGATCCGCTTCATTGGGCGTCAACCAAAACGAAGGGACGGGCATATGATCGTGATCGGGGCGACACGCACGAGGGCAGCCATGCGCTCGCGGCGGTCGACGAGGCAACTGGCAGAGTGCGCGCCAGTCGCGAGATCAAGGCTCAACGACGCCGGGCATCTGGCGGCGGTTCGCTGGGCTCGGGAGCTTGATGGGGAGCGGGTGTGGGCGATCGAGGACTGCCGCTCGTGTTCGCGTCGGCTTGAGCAGGCGCTGCTGGCCGCTGGCGAGCAGGTAGTGCCCGCCGCAACGGATGGGCGCTTCGCGTAAGGGTGAGCGCGAGCCGGGCAAGTCCGATCAGATCGACGCGCTCGCGGTCGCCAGAGCGGTCGTCAAGGACGGCGTCGAGAGGTTCCCGGTTGCGTACCTGAACGAGCAAGCGATGGAGATCCGCCTGCTGCTCGAACACCGCAACGATCTCGTCGGCGAACGGACCCGTACGATCAACCGGCTGCGCTGGCACCTGGTGGTGCTATGCCCAGAGCTCGAGGCCTCCCTCAAGCGCAAGGCACTAAACCAGGCGTGCACCTCGTTCTTGGTCCCTGTGCGGGCGCGGACCAGCTGCTCGCGACGCGACAGCCGCCGGCGCAGAACCCGCACCCGATCATCCGGAGTCCAGACCGCCTCCAGCTCGCCCTTCCGCAGCAGGCTCGCCAGCGTGCGCGCGTCAATCTTGTCCGTCTTCGCGCGTGCGTGCGCGATTCCGGTGTCATCCGGGGAGACCACCACGCGTTGGCAGCGGCCCGCCAGCCGCCTGGCGACCTCCCACGGCGAGCTTGAGACCTCCGTCACCACCCGGTCGCTCGGCTCAATACTCCCAGCCAACGCCTCAATCCCCTCCCCGGTGATCGCAACCCGACCACCACCACACGTTTGTCCTGACTCGCAGATCGCGATCTCGCAGAAGTCGCGATGCAGATCAAGCCCGATCGCCCGACCCAACCACCGGTGCACCTGCTGCACCTTCGGCACAACCAATCACCTCCTGACGGATAACACAGAAATGGAGAACGCGCGGGCGAACGACAACTACGTGCTCACGCACACCCGGGCGAGTCGCAGGGGGGCCAGAATGACAAGCCCGCGCTCGCAGCGCATCGTCCAAAACGGCCTGCCCATCTGCGTTCTCCACAACAAGAACCCCTGTGCCCGGTAAACCGCTAATACGGGGGCCGGATCGGCGGTTCCCGGCTGGTGCAGGATTTTCATGCCCCGACGAGCAGTACGACGACGCCGTCGTCGCGCGCGAGGTGATTCGCCGAGCTGGTGGTAGTGGTGCTCCGGTTAGTGCTCAGGCGGCCGCCGGAGCAGGCGCTTCCCGTCCGCTCTCGCCGTCGTCGGCGGCGGTCAGCGGCTTGGCGATGTTCTCAAGCCCTTGGCGCTCTGCCTTGACTCCGAAGACCAGCTCGACCAGCCCGCCGACGATCATCATCGTCGCCCCCAGGATCAGCGCCAGCGCCGCCTTGGTGTAGCTGCCGGTGCTGATCAGCGCCGAGAACACGAGCGGCCCTGTGATCCCGCCAACGCCGGTGCCGATCGCGTAAAAGACCGCGATGCACAGCGCGCGCGTCTCCATCGGGAAGATCTCGGACACGGTCAGGTAGGCGGCGCTCACGCCGGCGGAGGCGAAGAAGAAAACGATCGTCAGCGCCACCGTGATCGAGGCGGCGGTGAGGTCGTGTCCCTTGAAGAGCAGGGCCGTCACGACCAGCAGTCCGCCTGAGAGCAGGTACGTACCCGAGATCATCGGCTTGCGCCCGACGGTGTCGAACAGGCGCCCCAGCAACAGCGGGCCGAACAGGTTGCCGACCGCGAAGATCGCCACGTAATAGGGAACGTCTCCGCTGGAGACCTTGAAGTAGGTGCCGAGCAGGTTGCCCAGCCCGAACAGGATCGAGTTGTAAAGGAACGCCTGGCCGACGAACAGCGCCAGGCCGAGAATCGTCCGTCGCGGATACAGCGTCAGCACCGAGCGCACCACCAGGCTCAGCGGGACCACCCGCCGCTGTCGCACGGTCATTTCCTGTTCGGGAACAGCGAGCTGCGCGCGGGTCTGGTCCTCGACCTGCTGCTCGATCTCTCCCACAATCCGCTCGGCCTCCTGCTCACGACCGTGGATGAACAGCCAGCGGGGGCTCTCGGGAACGCTGCGGCGTACCAGGAGAATGACCAGGCCCAGGACGGCGCCCAATCCGAAGCACAACCGCCAGCCCACGTTGATCGCGAAGATGCTGGTGTTCAGCGCCAGCACCGCCAGCAGGGCCCCGGCGGCGGCTCCTCCCCAGTAGCTGCCGTTGATGGCGATATCGACGCGTCCGCGTCGCTCGGCCGGGATCAGCTCGTCGATCGCGGAGTTAATGGCGCTGTACTCGCCTCCGATGCCGAACCCGGTGAAGAACCGGAACACATAGAACCAAAGCGCGCTGAACGAGAATGCCGTCAGCGTCGTCGCCGCTAGATACACTCCCAGCGTGACCATGAAGAGCTTCTTGCGCCCGTAGCGGTCGGTCAGCTGCCCGAACACCAGCGCTCCCGCACAGGCGCCCGCCACGTACAGGGAGGCCGCCAGCCCCGAGACGTTCCCAGCGGAGATCGCGAGCCCGGACCCCTTTTCCGACAGCCGGCTGGAGATGCTCGAGACGATCGTAACCTCGAGCCCGTCGAGAATCCACACGGTCCCAAGCCCGATGATCACCCTCCAGTGAAAGCGTGACCAGGGCAGCCGGTCCAGACGGGCCGGAATCTTGGTACGGATCGTTCCCGTCTGAACGTCTGAACTCATGCTGCTCCTCTCAGGTTTCCTCGTCCGATGAGCGCTCGGCGAGCTGCTCATGGTTCGCCCGCCGTTGCCCGACTCGGGTTGAGTGCTCTGGGGACTTCGGCGGGCGTCGGCTTGCTCGTCGCGGCGCTTCATCATCAGCCACTGCGGCTTGTCGCGGCCTTGGGTCCGCTGGAGCGTCCAGCCTCCGAGCAGCTTCTCGCCCTCTAGCCAGATCTTCACGTGGGTATCGCGCTAGCGCGTGCCACATCGAGGCGCTCGTGCTCGAGGTTGCGGTAGCTGCCCACACGATCACAGGTCCCGCGCCGTAGCCCTCGGCGAGCACCCTCGAAATCGACGCAGTCCAGCCCTTGCTCCTCGACCTGACCAGTGGACCTGGCCGCGCGCACACCGCCAGCCGCTTTTCTCGCGGGTCGGTCGATAGTTCCTTGAGATCGTCCACCACTTCAGCACGTCGTCGACCTCGAGCCGGAAGTCGCACTGCAGCGTCGAGGCGCTCGTGCTTTTGGATCAAGAAGCGCACGGCCATGCCCACTAGCTACCGCGCTTTTGTGACCGGCAATCCGTCCGGGGTGGACCCCGAGCAGCCTGTGCTGACTACCCGGCAGTACGCGCCTTCGGAGTTGTTGTCGGCGCTCGCCGGGGTAGCTGGCCCGTGACTGACAACCACAAGCGTGCGACCGTGCGTCGCACGGTCGCGGTTGCAGCTCTGAGGGAAGAACGCGAGCCGGCCGGTTCATGCGAGCTCAGACTTCTTCTTCGATGCGGATCGCGCGCTGGAGCATCGCGTCGGCGTCGCCGCCGTCTTCGCGGATCCTCTCGAGCATCCCCGGTGGCCAGCGCATCCAGCTCGCTTTCGATCGCGTGCTCAGATCGCAGCTCGGCGTTCTCTAAGAGCGCGACGAGCAAAATGCGTCGTCGCGGTGAGCGCGGACCCTGCTGCCTGCTCATACGCAGCGCCCGCCCCGACAACGATGCCGCCCAACCAGGCGAGAACGAGCGCGACGCATGTGCACCGCGACGCCGTCGTTTGCTCCCGACGACCAGCAAACTCTGGCGGCTTCCGCTATCGCCGCAGAAGGACTCGTCGGATAGCCCGACGTGCGACGCTTCTGCATCCACGAACGAGGGGCACGCCGGCGCCGGTGAGCAAGCGGCATCGGGACTTCCCCTTCGAGTCGGACACGACCGAGAGCAGCAGCAGCGGTCTAGCGGCCGGAACGGTCGGATAGGCCGAGCGCCTCGCGGCGCTCGGCCCTCCTCAGAACCGGACGTGCGGCTTTGACCGCATCCGGCTCAAGCAGGTCTCGTGGGCTTGGGGATGGGCAGAGTTCCGGGCTGCATGCGGTGTCGGCAATGGGCGTGGATGAGACGGTGGTCAGCCTCGTCGGGGGCGGTGTCCGCGGTCATGATCGTGATCGTGTCGCGGGCGGTAGCAACCTATTGTTCCCAGTCGTTGGGGGTCGATGGCTGCTGATCGACGCGGAGCAGCGCGGTCTTGCAGATCGGGCAGCGTCCGTTCTGGGCTCGGTAGAGCCGCAGGCTGGTGCTGTTGATCGGCAGGGGCGCTGTGCGTCGCCGCGTGATCCAGTAGTCGCGCAGCCTCGGGTCATCAGGTGACGCGGTACCGCAGACGATCTGGTGTCGGACGATGCCGGTCCAGGAGAACCGGTGCAGGTAGACGCCGCTGGTGCGGTCGCCAAACACCCATCGGTCCTGTCGGGTCCGGTTGAACTTGTCAAAGTAGCGGGCGAATACCCACGGTCTTGACTTGTTGCGGTGGCTGATCAGAGCCCACTTGTAGGTGAGCTGCCATAGGTACTGGTCCAGCGCGTGAAACGTCTGGCTGGATACCTGTGTCCGGTAGTAGGCGGCCCAGCCCCGAATGATGGGGTTGAGTCGCCTGATCACCGCCCGGGCGCTGTGTCCCCGGAGGGACCGTAGCTCGGTGCGGAGTCGTTGTCGGATTCGTCTCAGGGCCGTCGGGCTGGGCTTGATCAGCGGCCGGCCGCGGTATCGACGGACGTGGAATCCCAGGAAGTCAAAGCCTTCGTCGAGGGAGACGACACGCGTCTTGTACTCGTTGAGGACCAGTCCCCGGGGCGCCAGCCATGTCGCGAGCCGCGCCTTGACCTCGAGCGCCTGTTGCCTGGTGTGGCATAAGGCGACGAGATCGTCGGCGTATCTGATCAGCGTCGGGGATCCGACTGCGCTGCGCACGGCATCAGTGCCGCACTTGGCGTAGCGAACCCCGGCGGCCTGCTCTATCCCATGCAGCGCGACGTTGAGCAGCACAGGGCTGGTGACTGCTCCCACGCAAAAGGTAATTTGGCTCATCGGGGTCTTTTGGGGTGGGAATCGTGTGGCGGATTGTGACCGTGTCGTCGTCTCCGCCGACGATGACTTCGCGGACCACGAGCCGCAGGATCCGCTGCTGTTCGTCGAGGTTGAGCTGTTCGAGACCGTCGGTGAGGCGACCGAGGAAGCTCTCCAGGGTGTCGGCGAGCTTGAGGTAGGTCTCGGCGTCGTGCAGCTCGCTGTGGAGCGTGTCGAGTTGGGCTTGCAGTGCGGTCTGGCGCTTGCGCACCGCGGGCATCCGGGTGCGCAGCTCGTCGAGCGAGAGGAGCTGTTCTTGGTAGGCCTCGATCAGCCGGGCGATCGCACTCTCGGCGCGGGCGAGGTCGCGCTCGAGCGCTTCGCGGCGTCTGCTGGCGGGATGCTCGGCGCGCAGCGCTTGCAGGCGGCGGTCGATCTCGGCGCGCACGAGCGCGGGGTCCTCGAGCAGCCGGCGGACCTCTTCCCAGACGAGCCCGTCGAGTTCGTCGGCGCGGATCGGGCGGCTGTGGCAGACGCGTCCGCCGATGTGGCGGTAGTTGTCAGAGCCGATGCACCGGTAGTAGTAGATCCGCTTGTTGGTGGTGCGGGTCGTGGTTCGGTAGCAGCCGTAGCCGCACTCGCGGCAGACGAGGATGCCTTGCAGCAGTGTCGGCTTCTTGGTGTTGCGCTTGGCGAAGTGCGCATTGTGAGACAGGCGGGCTTGCGCGAGCTCGAACGTCTCGTCTGAGACGATCGCCGGGACCGCGATCAACGTCCAGTTCTCCGCCGGCTGGTCCTCGCGCGCGGGGCGACGGCCGTGGCGCTCGCCGCGCTGGCGGGTAGTCCGCGTGGGCTTGCCGTGCCGCTCCAGCGTCTTTGTCTTGCCGAACGCGGCCTGCCCGCGATAGGCACTGTTGTGCAGCATCCCCCAGATGCTGGAACGGTCCCACACTGCCTTGCCGGTCCGGGTCCTCACGCCACGGTCAGACAGCCATCGGGCGAGCTCGCCGATCGACACACCGTCGTTGATGTAACGCTCAAACACCTCGCGCACGACCTCGGCCTGCACCGAGTCGATCTCCCAGAAACCCTCGCTGTGATCGGATTTCTTGACATACCGATAGCCGTATGGTGCGCAGGAGAGCACCGCCTGATGGCCGGTGCGGGCGCGGTGCAGCTTCCCGCGGCGGGTGCGCTCGCGGATCTGCGCGCGCTCGTACTCAGCGATCATCCCTTGGAACTGGCGCAGCAGCTCGTGCTCGGGTGTCGCGTCCCGCTCGGGCTCCTTGGCGAAGCACACCTCCACCCCGACACGCTGGAACTCCTCCAGCAGCAATACCTGGTAGGCGTAACGTCGAGCGAGCCGATCGGGCGCATGGCACAGCAGCAGCTCGAACGCGCCCTCGGCGGCGCGGTCACGCAACCGCTCAAGCGCTGGTCGGGTGAGTGTCGCGCCCGAGAAGCCCTCGTCCTCGAACACCAGATCCTCGGGAACAGACAAGCCGCGCTGCGCGGCGAGCTCATGCAGCTCGACGGTCTGGCTCTGGATCGTCTCGTCCTGCCGCTGGCGCTCCGAGGACACCCGCGCGTAGATCGCCGCCACCCGGGCCGACGACGTGCTCGTCGTGATCGCGTCGCTCATCTTCCCTCCGCTCGTTATCGGTCACGCGAAGCCGGTCGGGCACCACGAGCGCGTACGCCTGCGCCAGCCGCGCGCCGGCGAGCCTGTCACCGACGAACTCGATCTCAACGCGTCTTGCCACCGTGTCGCTCGCGACCCTGACCGAGATACAGCTCCACCGCCTCGGCAACCGTCGCGCTCAGCGACTGCCCGCGCGACCGCGCACGTTGGCGCAGACCAGCGATCAACGACGGCGCCAACCTGACCGTGAAAACCCGCGTGCGCTCCGGCACGACCACACCCTCCGGCGTCGCCCGCGCAACATTGATGTACCTCCGCGCCTGACGCTCCGACAGCGCATGCTCGGCCTGCAACACCCGCACCGCATCCGCCGGCGCCAGCTCGACCAGCAACTCGACCGCGCGATTCACCCGAACCGCATACTGGTCCGCATACGCACGGCGGCTGGTCATCAGACACTTGAATACCACGCCTCACGGCCAACCCCTTCTCACAACCCGGCGAATCGACCGCTCAAACTCGAAGTTCGCGATTGCGTGGGAGCAGTCATCACCCCGCCCTGAGGAGTTCCCTGCTCAGTCGCGGAGAACCGACCGTTCTCGACCACGCCCGCCCTCAACCACTGCCTGATTATTCCCCGGGCGGGGAACAATCCGAGCGCGTCAAGGATGGGTTGATGGGCGATCTGGTCAAACGCCCCGGCCACGTCAGCGTCCAGCACCCACCGCCGCCCCGGGTTGGTGCCCTTGACGGTCTGATAGATCGCCTGGATCGCGTCATGGCAGCCACGACCGGGCCGAAATCCGTAGGACCTCGGCTCAAATCGTGCCTCCCACTCGGGTTCCAGTGCGGCCGCGACGCGGGCTTGGTGGGCCCGATCGAGGATCACGGGAATCCCGAGCGGGCGCCGCTTGCGGCCGCCTGCTTTGGGGATATACACCCGTCTGACCGGCCAGGCGGTAAACGTGTCGGTCCCGTGCTGAATCCTTGAGGCCAGCGCTAGCTTGGCCTCTGCAGTCAGCACGATCTCGCCGTCCACGCCCGCCGTCAGACGACCGGCGTTGCGCTCAGTCACCCGCCGCACGCTCACCAACGCGTTAGAGCGAGAGCCGAGCATCAACCTCTGCAACCGGCGGACCCTTGCGAGGTCCCCCGCCATCGATGCCATGAAGATCCGCTGACGCAAACGCCGTACGTTGTTCTCACAAGCACGCCAATCCACCGCGTGCCAGCCCGACACGTCCTCTGGTCCACTCACCACGGCCAAGGCCGCGGCGTCTAGTTTGTCCTCGGGTTCCGGGGTCATCGTCATCTTTGTCTTCACCGACCCACCTGACCACGTCAGCGCCCTTTTCGGGCCCGAGCGCCAGGCTCGATATCCGGCCAGTTATCCACGACGACCAGCTGGAGGGGCTGGTCCGCCTCTCGCGGTTTCCTGCTGCCTTTCGGCTGCCGGCATTCGCTTCTTGGTCATCCTGTTCCCGCCAGGGAGTTGAGCTCTCCTCACGGTCGGCCAACCGAACCCAACAGGTCCGGACCCCGACGGGGTTTCCACGTTTCGCACGCACGAGCAACGACCGGGGTGGGCGCCCCCTCTACCCCGAGGACAACGGTGCTCCCCCTGACCGGAGTCGCTCACCGGCCAGCGTCTGCCGCATCCCAGCGGCGTGTCCTTGCACCCCACCACAACATCCCATCCATGCGGGGCTCTGCTTCACGAGGCATCAACCAGGGGTTCACACAAGTTCGCCCGTCCAGTCTTCCCCTCGCCTGTGACCCCCGGATGGAACGGGCGTCCTTGGGCTTTACCCCGAGCTTCGCACCCCGCCCTTACGGGCGACACACGTCGAGGTGGGGACAGGCCATCGAGCACGAGCCTGAAGCACGCTCCACGTCATCGACCCAGCCTCCAATCTGCGTGTTTTACTCAATGCGTGCGACCTCGCGTCGCACGCGACATAGCAGGAGCACTCGACTCGTCCGGTATCCTTACGCCACCGAGTCAAGTAAGGAGCAATGTGGATACTCGAGCCAAGATCACTTCCAAAGGGCAGGTCACAATCCCCAAGAGCGTGCGTGACGCGCTTGGGCTTCGCGCCGGCGATGAGCTGCTGTTTCGGGTTGAGCGCTCCCGCGCCATGATCGCCAAAACCCCGGATTTCCTGGAGCTCGCGGGCAGCGTCGCCGTCCCCGCCGCCAAACGCGGCACTCCCTGGGACGAAGTCATCGCCCGGGCCCGCCGCACGAGAGCCGCGACGCGCAGCTGACCGCATTTATCGACACCAACATCCTGATTCGCCACCTGACCGGGGACCCACCCGAGATGGCGTCTCGCGCCACCGCGGCCCTCGCCGGCGAGACGCGGCTGCTGCTGACCGACCTCGTGCTGGCCGAGTGCGTGTACGTCCTTGAGTCCTTCTATGAGGTCAAGCGCCCCCGCGTCGCGCGACTGATGCGCTCCGCGCTCGCGCTGTCCGCAATCGAGACCGTCGACCCAGCCGCTCTGCTGCGGACCCTTGAAATTTATGAGCGCGACCGCCTCGACTTCGCCGAGGCTTACCTCGTCGCTCAAGCCGAAGCGACCGGCGTCACCGAGATCCTCTCCTTTGATCGCTCGATCGACCGGATCGCCAGCGTCACCCGAAGAGAGCCCTGATCAACCACGGCCAAGAACCAAGGGGCCAAGAACCAGTGCACGAGGCCAACCGCCGGCCTCACCACGAGCAAGCGCTGACTGCCGCTCACTGCATCGGGTGCTTCAAACCAGAAGCCGCGACCTCATCACCGCCTCGGCGACGAAGGAGGAGTCGGCCTGCTAGGTAGTCGACGCCTCAAGACGTTGCTGAGGAAGCGGTCGCCGGTGACGGCTGTTAGCCGAAGAGCGAGCGACTCCGGCCGCGCGTGAGCGACGCAGCAACCGTCTGGATTGCGCGGCATCGGGTCGATCAGTGCTGCCGGTCGCGTTTGGGGGCCGTCGCGATGCGGCGCAGCAGGTTTCGAAGTTGGGCCGCTTCGTCCTCGTTGAGCTCGGCGAGGAGTCGTTGCTCGGCCCGGTCGCTGGCGTGCGTCGCGCGGCGAAGCGTCTTGTGGCCTGTGTCGGTGATTTCGATGACGTTACGGCGCCGGTCTGCCGCGTCCGGGCGACGCGCGACCAGTTCCTTATCTTCCAACGCGTCGATCAGCGCGACCATGGTCGTCCGGTCTATGCCGAGGCGCCGAGCCACCTGTTGCTGTGACTCGGGCTCGCGAGCGTCGATGAGCAGCAGGATCGCCAGCTCGCCGGCGCTGATGCCGAATGGCGCAAGAAGCTCTTCGTGCAGACCAGCGAGCTCGAGCTGCACGCGCTTGAACAGATAGGCGAGCCGGTCGCTCACCGCTGGCGCGAGATCCTCGACACTGGTCACACACCTAGCCTACTGCTACGCTGACCGTCAGTATCCCCGACGATCAGCAATAAGGATTATCAAATCATGTCTTCGATTCTGCTCACCGGCGCATCGGGCCTCGTCGGCTCACGGCTCCTGCCTCGCCTCGCTGACGCCGGCTTTAGTTGCCGCGCGCTGGTCCGCCGCGATATCGACCTGCCACCGGAGACCACGGCCGTGCGCGGCGACCTCGAGGATCCCGGCTCCCTTCCGCAGGCCTTCGAGGGCGTCGAGGCGATCGTTCACCTCGCGGCGCTCTTTCGCACCGACGACGAAGACGCCATCTGGAAAGCCAACCTCGACGGCACGCGCAACCTGATCGCTGCCGCTGAAGCTCATGCGGCCGGGGCCCGCTTCATCATGGCCAGCACGGGCAACGTCTACAACCCCGACACCCCCCGGCCGAGCCGAGAGGGTGACCCCTGCACGCCCAGCGCCCCCTACCCGGCAAGCAAGTTCGCCGCCGAAGAGCTGCTGCGCAACAGCACCCTGACCTGGTCAATCCTGCGCCTCCCGTTCGTCTACGGCGACGGCGACGGACACCTCGCGATGATCCCGACGCTGGCCCAGCGCTTGGGGCTACACCCCGCGCACACCTACTCCGTGGCCCACCACCGCGACATCATGACCGCGGTCGAGATCGCGCTGTCCGGAGCGATGGACGGGCGGATCGTCAACATCACCGACGACCGGCCGGTCACCATCTATGAGATGGCCGAGCTGGCCGGCAACCCGCTCGAGGGATCGACAGAGCCTCTGGCCAATCCGTGGTCAGGTCGCATGGATCCTTCCCTCGCCCACAAGCTCGGCTTCCGGCCTACGGTGCCGACCATCTACGCGGCCGCTCGCGACGGGATCCTCTAACCGTTGAGACCAAGCGCTTGAGGTCCTGGGATAAGAGGCAACAGACGAGCCGGCCAAAGTGATGGGGCTTCCCGCGCCGACCACCAGAGCGGTGTGCCAGCGTGCGAATCCGTCGGTGAATCTGAGCGCTCGATCGTCGCTGACCCGCTCCTGCTTCCACGCACCACCGGCACCCCTGGCGCCGCTCCGGCCGGTCTGCGGACTTCCGCTTGGACTCCGGGACGCGCCGGAGCAGCAGCAGCGACGTGTTGGCCGGATCGGCGACGGAGCGGAAGTGGCTGTGGGTCGCGACCCGCCTCCTCCAAATCGATCAATGGGACAGCGATGCATCCGGCCGTCGGACGAGCGCTGACGCTCTCAGCCAGGTGTGTGCAGAGCCCGTACCGCTGCGCTTTCACACGCAGTGTGTGGCCGTCTACGGGCGCCGCATCCGGCGCGCGGTGAGGCGCTGCAGGTGGCGCGAGAGCTTCTCGGCTCGGGTGCCCCGTTTCGGAAACGCCCCTATCTGACGACCAAGCTCGACCATGTCCCAGAAGATCTGGTGGCGCGCCAGCTTGCCGTCTCGAATCTCGCTGCGGTCCATTCCGTAGAGCTCAATCGGAAGACCGGTAGGGGCAAGTGGCGGCACCCCCGGCGCAGTGAGCGGCGCGCGAAACGTCCCTGAAAAACGAAACCAGCTCGCGATCACGCCCCCACCGGGCGTGACCCATTCCTCCAGCTTTTCGAGATGCAGGTCCGGAATCCCCGCGAATCCAGCGCGAACGTACTCCTCCACCTGAGCCCGCCACTGCATGACAGCTGCAAGGGCGGACGGGTCCTCGTAACGAACGTCATCGGTGATGAGCGCGCTGATCGCGTCGACGTCGTGCGCGTTCCATGCCTCATACCAGCGGGTCAGCGCCTCCCTCGCAACCTTCTCGGCAACCGCCGTTCCAGCTGAGCCCGCTTCCATATGCGGACGCTAATCGCTGCATTGATTACGTGCAACCGCCGCGGCGACACGACCGCGTCACTCACGCGCTAGCAGCCAATATCTCCCACTGGCGACCGACGCGTCGCCGGATCGACAAGAATGGCCGGCCCCGTGTCATACGCTCGCCGGCGTGGCCACGAGGCTTCTCCTCCTGATCAGCCGCCAGCCGATGCAGAAGCCTCTCGCTCGGGGTCCCGTCGGCGACGGAGCGGAAGCCACCGCTGAGCGCCGCAGACTGCCGCTTCGACCTGCCGCTAGCAGCGGACCTGCTAGCAGGCAGACCGACACGTACTCGGATCCCGCGCGAAGCGGGGCCGCGCTGCGGCGCCGCTCGAATGCTCGTGCTGATGTCGAAGCAGGTCTTCGAAAGGGACCCGGATGTTCTCGCTGGCGGGGAGGGGTCGGCTCGGCGGGAATTTTTAGCGGATGCCTGCGCGTTGGGCTTGGCCTGGAGAATTGGGCGTTGCGGGGTGTGTTGCCGACCGGCGCCAGATCGGCACGGCGGCTACGGCGCCCGCGAGGGATGCGATGGCCAGCGAGGTGGCGCAGCCCCAGGCCGGCGGTTTGGTGGTCATCACGAACATCACCCCGAGCATTAGCATCCACTCCATCGCTCTGGCCGTCCAGGCGAGCGGGTCGCGCATTAGGCGGCGCGCCCGGTCGGAGAGGTCGTGACTTTGCAGCTCGTTCTTGAGTGCGCGTCCGCGGCTTGCTTCCACCCCGGAGCCGAGCAGGATGATCGTCGCCAGACCGACCAGCCCGGCGACGATCCACGGTGTCGACCAGCTCCAGGCGCTTTGGGTCATGTAGGCACCGCTGGCGAGGAGGCCCAGGGTGGCGGGGGCGAATATGCGGACGACCTTTTCGATCATCGTTCCCCACCGGGTGACTTCGGCCGGGCTTGTGGCGGCGCGCAGGCGTAGTGCGGCGTAGCCGGAAAGAGCGGCGGCCGCACCCGCTGCGACCAGTGAGACGAGATGAAGGAACAGAGCGATCGAGTAGCCGTAGCTGTTCATAGCAGGCTCCTTCCTGTTGCACGGTTTCTGTATGGAGTGGGCGCAGCTCCCGCGGGCGGGAGCTGCGCCCCGCGAGGACACGGTGGGCCGGCTGACCTCGTGTGGCGTCGACGAGCGCCAGATCGACTAAAAGCGCTCAGCCCGCCACGACGGGAGCGGCGTCGGCGCCGGCGGCCTTGCCGATGCGGGCCGCCTTTGAGTGTTCGTGGCTGTCTCGCGAGGAGATAAGCACGGCGGCGAGAATCGCTCCGGCGACGGCGAAGCCGGCGCCGACGAGGAACGCCTGGTCAAAGCCTTTGGTGAGCGCCACGCCTGAGCTGTGGACGCCGGCGTGGACCAGGCTTTGGGTGCGGCTGTTGGCGATCGTCGCGAGGATCGCCAGTCCGAGCGCCCCGCCGATTTGCTGTGAGGTGTTGATCAGACCCGAGGCCAGCCCCGCCTCATGTGGCCTGGTCCCGGTGACCGCGGCGATCGTTACGGACACGAACGCGAACCCGAACCCCAGGGCCGCCAGCAGCGACGGGCCGAGCACGTCGGCGGCGAACGAGCCGCCGCTGCCGGGCACCTGGGAGAACCAGAGCAGGCCGCCGGCGACCAGCAGCAGTCCGGCGATCAGCGTCGGCCTGAACCCGATCCGCGTGACCAGCTGGGACGCGAGCCCGGCCGAGATGATGATTCCGACCGCCAGCGGCAGGTACGCGATTCCCGTCTTGATCGGCGAGTAGTGCAGGACGTCCTGGAGGTACAGGGAGATGAAGAAGAACATCGAGAACAGCGACATGCCGAGCAGCAGGCCGACGATGTCCGCGCCGCGCAGCGTCCGCAGGCGGAAGATGGAGAACGGCATCAGCGGCTTGGGCTGCCGGGATTCGATCAGCAGGAAGGCGATCAGCAGCACGAACGCACCGGCGATCAGCCCCAGCGTCTCCGACGATCCCCAGCCGACATTGACGGCGTTGACGATCGCGTAGACGAGCAGCGACAGGCCGGCGGTGACGGTGACCGCGCCGGGCAGATCAAACGTGTTGGTGTCGTCGTCGGCGCGGCTCTCGACCAGCGTCCGGGGCGCCAGCGCTGCCGCTGCGAGGCCGATCGGGACGTTGACGAACAGAACCCAGCGCCAGTTCAGGCCGCTGGTCAGGATGCCGCCGAGCAGCACGCCGGCCGCGCCCCCGGCGCCGGCGACGGCTCCCCAGATGCCGAGCGCTCGGTTGCGCTCGGCGCCTTCGGCGAAGGTGGTGGTGATGATCGACAGCGCGGCCGGTGAGACGATTGCGGCTCCGAGGCCCTGCATGGCGCGGGTGGCGATCAGCCATCCCTCCGATTGCGCCAGTCCACCGGCGAGTGAGGCGAGCGAGAAGACGACCAGGCCGACCATGAACATCCGCCGGCGTCCGAGCAGGTCGGCCATCCGACCGCCGAGCAGCAGGAAGCCTCCGAAGGCAAGCGCGTAGGCGTTGACGACCCACGACAGGTCCGTTCGCGCGAAGTGCAGCGCCTGCCCGATGGACGGCAGCGCGACGTTGACGATCGAAGCGTCGATCACGACCACGAACTGCGTCATCGCCAGCAGCACGAGCGCGAGATTCTTGGCGCGGGGCGTGTACGCGGTCATCGGCTCATCCCCAGCATCCGGCCCAAGCCGTACAGCGACGCGAATGCAAATCGCTGCAGGCGCGAGGTTCGGATCGCGGTCGGGTGGGCTGTGAACAGCATCGCTGCGTAGATCGCTTGACGCGGACTGTGAGGTGTTCCGGCGCCCATCCTCCCGGTCGATGTCAGCGACGCGATGTCGCGAAAGAACCCCTCGTTGTCGACGGCGGGGCGGTGGCGATTGATGAACCTGACCGGCTCATCGTGAGTGTTTCGCAGGGTGTGCCGGTGACCGGGAGCCGCGGCGGCGCGCTCCCCCGGACCATAGGTACGCCAGGTGCCGTCGAGCTTTACGTCAAGTCGGCCCTCGACGATCTCAAAGCTGTCTTCAACATTGTCGTGCACGTGCACAGGGGGGCTGGGGTTGTGGGGACCGAGCCAGCTATTTGCCTCAAGAACTTCACCATCGGTGTCCTCGCCGTTGCGCACGATCTCCCAATACATGTCCTGGCCCGGGCGAAAGTCGATGCGCCGACTCACGGTAGGGCGGTTTGCAGGGTCAAGAGAAGCAGTAGTCACAGGGGCTCCATTCGGTCATTGGTTCTTTATTGGTCATGTCCGGTCTAACCGGGGTCGTCGTCGACGATCAGGATTCGTGTGCGCATCGCTTCCTCCTCGGGTTGATGTAGTGAGACCTTCACGTGCCGCTCATCGTCGTCGTCGCCCGGATGAGCCCGCATCGCATCGTTCAGATGATTCGGGCCCGTAACGCGGTGACCGTGTCCGCGTACTCGCTCGCTGCGGCCTGCTCCTGGTCCAAGCGCGGGGAGGTACGCCGCGAAGCGCGGGCTCTCATCCTTCGCGGCCTACATTGCGGCGCTCGACCAGGAGCAGACGGCGGCCGCGATGTACGCCGAATCGATCAGCGAGCTCGAGCGATGGCTGCCGGGCTCGGACCCGGATCGAGGGTCTGAGCCCCCGCGCGACGTGCGGCTGACGGCGACCCGGGTCAGCGCTTGAGCGAGGAGGGCGACAGCAGGCCGAGCTCGCGCGCTCGCTTCACAGCGTCGGCGCGGCTGTGCACGCCGAGCTTGGCGTACACGTTTCGCAAGTGGGTCCTGATCGTGTTCAGCGACACGAACAGCTCGGCCGCGATTTCGCGGCGCCGGGAGGTTGGTCGGCAGGTAGCGCAGCACGCGCAGCTCGCTCTCGGAGAGGGGTTCCTGGAGCGGCGCGGCGTCCTGCGGGCGCGCTGCCAGCGTCCTTCCCGACAGCAGGTTCAGGATCTCGGCGATCAGCGAGGCGTGAGTGGTCCGAAGTCGCGCCTGGCGCTGCAGCAGCTCCGCGGTCGGGTAGAGCAGGAACGGAAGCAGCAGCCCGTCGGGCTCGGCGACGTCGAGCGCGCGCTCGAGCGCGCGCGACGCCGCTCCGGGATCGCCAAGCGCGTCGCGCGCGATCGCCTCCAGCAGCAACGCCTCGATTTCCCACACCGACGCCTCGACCGGGGTCGAGTCGTCGAGGAGGGGTGCGAGGACGTCCACGGCGGCCTCGGGATCGTCGCGGGCTAATCTCAGAGCCGCGAGTACGACCCGCATCTGGCTCGTTTCGCGAACCTCTTCGTCCATCTCCGCGAGGGCTCGCTCCACCTGTTCGGTCTCGCCCACGCGGACGAGCATCCGGAGCTTGAGCGCTTGCACGCGCGCCGTGAACATGTGCGGCATGACAAGCAGCCCCTCCATCCGCTCGGCATCCCGATAGGCTGCAGCCGCCTCCGCGTGGCGGCCACGCGCGCCCTCCAACAACGCCCGTGTCGCGTACAGCATCAGCGCCGGGGTCGGTTGGGTGTCGTGCTCGAGGACGCGTTCGCCCAGGTCCAGCCACGACTCTGCCTCTCGGAGCCGCCCGCGCCAGACCGTCGCGTGGACGAGCACGACGTAGGCGGTCGCGGCCGCTGGTGCGGTCTCCTCCCAACCGTGCTTGCGGGCCAGCTCGATCGCCTGCGTGGCGCGCTGCTCCGCCGTCGCCAGAGAGTGGTGAAAGGAGCTCAGGAGCGCCCAGTTTGCCAGCGCTTGGAGTTCGAGCATCGGTCTGGAGATCCGCCGGGCCTCCTCCAGCCCCTGCTCGAGGTGGCGCTCGGCGTCCTCCAGTCGACCGGCCCACGTCTCGGCGATCCCGAGGTCGGTCAACACGCTTGTGCGCACCTCCTCGCCGAGACCAAATTCCGTGGCCTCGGTTGAGGCGAGCAGTCGCTGCGCCTCCTCGGCAACGGCCCGAAGGTCGTTGCGCGCCCGAGCGAGCGACAGTCGCTGGATCCCAAGCGCGATCGTAAAGCGCCCGCGACGGTCTTCGAGCACCGACGCCGCCATCCCCGTCGCGCGCTTCAGGTACCACTCAGACTCATGCAAGGACCCCGCCGCCCGCTTGTCGCCCCCGGCGAGCACTGCCAGCTCGGGATCCGCTGCGACCACGTCGGCGGGAAACCCAGACAGAAGCTCGCGGCGGGTGGCGAGCCGTCCATCGAAGTACAACCCGAACCAGTTGTCCGCGAGCAGCCGCGCCGCCAAGCCCCAGTTCTCGGCCGCCTGCGCGTGGCGAATCGCCTCGACCGGATACCCGTGTTCGGCCCACCACTCGGCGGCGATCGTGTGCAGGCCGGGCACCTCCTGCGGGGCGGTCCGCCGCAGCTCGAGCGCGAGCAGGTCCCCAAACAGGTGGTGGTAGCGAAACCAGGTTCGCTCCGGATCCACAGCGACCACGAACGCGCCCGCGTCCTCGAGCCCGGCAAGAATCCCGTAGGAGCCCGAGCTTCCCGTCAGCCGGTCAGCGAGCGGTCCGCTGACCCGCTCCAGCAGCGAGGTTCGCAACAGCAGCTGCCTGACTTCCGCCGGCTGGCGCTCGAGCACCTCCGCCAGCAGGTAGTCGGCCACCGCGCGCTCGCGGCCCGAGAAGCTGACCGCGTAGCGCTCGGGATCCGGGTGGCGGGCGAGCGACAATGCCACCAGTCGCAGCCCCGCCGCCCAGCCTTCGGTTGTCGCGACCAGCGACTCGAGCGCGCCGTCGGACAGCCGCACCCCCACCGCCTCCAGCAGCGCGCGCGACTCCTCGAGCGTGAAGCGAAGGTCCTCGCCCCGGATCTCGGTCAGCTCCCCCGCCACACGCAACCGGTGCAGCCCGAGGCGCAGATCGCGGCGTGTCAACAGCACGAATCGCAGCTCCGGCGGCGCGGTCCCGAGCAGCAGCTCCATGTGGCGGATGGCCTGGTCCGCCTGGAGCTCGTGCAGGTCGTCGATCACCAGCCACAGCGGCTCCTGGAGCGAGCTCAGGTCTTCGAGCAACCGTCCGACGACGTTCGCGCCGTCCAGATCAGGGGCGGCCGTCAGCTCCCGCACCCGTTCAGATCCGGCACCGGTCTGGCGCAGCGAGTCGAGAACGGAGAGCCAGAACACCTGCGGATCGTGCTCCTGGCGCCCCACCGACACCCACGCCGTGCGCTCGCTGAGACCCTCCGCGGCGATCCAGGAGCGCAGCAGGAACGTCTTCCCGCTTCCCGCCGGCGCCGACACGTGCACCACACGCTCCCCGGTGTTGAGCAGCTCGAACAGGCCGGGCCGCGGGATCAACCACGCCCTCACACCGGAGTCGGCGTGTTCGACGGCTGCTCCCGAGTCGGCCACGACACACATGGTTGCACCCCGCTGGCGATCAACCAGACCGTCGGAATCATCCGAACGATGCGATGCGCGCTCACCCGCCAGACGGCGAGCCTGATCACATGTCAGCCAACAAGAAAGCGACCAGCGGTCGCGAGCCGCGGCGCTACGAGATCCGCGTCCGCGGGCCGATCGGCCCGACGCTGATGCAAGCGTTCCCGACGCTGGCCGCGAGCCGAGCCGCGGACAGGACACGCTGCTCACCGGCTCGCTCCCCGACCAGTCCGCCCTGTACGGCGTCATCCACCAGCTCGAGGCGCTCGGCCTAGAGCTGCTGGGGATCCGCTGTCTGCCGACCGTCCCGCGATCGAGCGCTTGTGACAGGCGCTCGTAGCCAGCAAAGGACGAGAAAGAGAAGGAGGGAGCACTCATGAAGATCACGACAATCGGTAAAGGCACGACGCTACCGAACCGGGATATCCCAATGGCCCAGCCTGAAGACGCCGGCCATCCTGTCCACATGGCCGCGTCGATCACCCCAGACACCGCGCTCGAGCGCAAGCTGCTCGCCGACCCCCGGCTGCAAGCCGGACTCGACTGGGGCCCGCCGGAGCTGCGCCCACTCCAACCCCACCCCGAAAACCAATCACAAGCAAAGGACCAGAACTCATGATCTTGATCACCGGAGCAACCGGCAACGTCGGATCGGAACTCATCACAGCGCTCCTCCCCGCCCAGGCAGGCCACATACGGGTCCTCACCCGCAATCCTGACGCGGTTTTCCCCGACGGCACCCAGAAGGTCGTGGCCGATCTCGCCGACAGCGACCTGGCGCCCGTGCTCGACGGTGTGCACGCGGTGTTCTTGCTCACCGACGGGCTCAACATCGCGGCACACGGTGAGCGGCTCGTCGCCGCGGCGCTGCGAGCGGGCGTGCAGCGGATCGTCAAGCTGTCCGTGCTCAGCGTCGGACACGGCGCCACCGACCTGATCACCAGCGGGCACCGGGCCGGCGAGGAGGCGATCCGCGACAGCGGCATCGGGTGGACGTTCCTGCGGCCCACCGCGCTCATGTCCAACGCGCTCAACTGGGCGCCGATGATCGCCGCCGACCAGGTCGTGCACGCCCCGTTCGCCGCTGGCCGGGCCGCTGTCGTCGACCCGGCGGACATCGCAGCGGTCGCCGCGGCCAGCCTCACCCAAGACGGCCACAACCACCGGGTCTACCAGCTCACCGGCCCCGAACCGCTCAGCCCCCCTGACCAGGTCGCAATCCTCAGCCAGGTGCTGGACCGCGACCTGCGCTACGCCGAAGCCGACCCGGCCGACACGCTCGCGCAGATGGTGTCCTACGGCATGCCCGAGGAGCTCGCGCACGCCATCATCGAACAATTCCGCTCCACCCTGAAACCGTACAACTCCCAGCCGACAGGCGACATCACCGCAGTCACGAGCCGCCCGGCACGCAGCTTCACCGACTGGGCCCAGGCCCACCGCACCGAGCTCCTCACACCCGCCAGCTGGTGAAGGTGATGCCGGCGACGGCGTGCGCCTGGTAGACGGTTATGTTGAGCTCTCACGTCCGGACGCGCTCGACCAGAACCCGACGGCCGATCGAGCTCCGCGCGGAGCTCGATCGGCTCACACCGCCGATCGACACCCCCGACCTGCTCGCCGAGGTGCACAACCGGACCGGGGTTCACCAGCCACTTGAGGTTCCAATAGGAACTGCGCCGTTCCTACGGGAACCTCGGGCGAAATGTTCGATGTTCTGGCTTCGAGCACACCGGCCGGGCACGGCGCAACCCCTAAGGAGATCGCCAACGCCGTCAGCTTCCTCGCTTCAGACGAAGCAAGCTTCATCTACGGCGCGATCCCGCCCGCCGATGGCGGCCGCGTCGCCGTCTGAGTCCCGCCGAAATCGACATCTCGACCGCAAGGGAGACATCAAAATGATTCTCATCACCACCGCTGGCAAGGTTGGAGCAGAGGCAGCGCGCCTGCTCGTCGCGCAGGGCGAACCGGTCCGAGTCCTCGTGCGCAACCCGGAGAAGGTCGCCGCGCTGTCGCAGGCAGGCGTCGAAGTGGTTGAGGGTGACCTGGAGGTGCCTGCGAGCATCGATGCGGCGATGGGCGGCGCCTCATCCGTGATCCTCGTGAGCCTGGCGATCCCGAACCAGGAGCTGAACGTCGTCGACAGCGCGGTCCGCGCTGATGTCGACCACGTCGTGAAGATCACCAGCAAGGCTTCGGCGGACTCGCCGATCGCCCGGAGGCGCGGTCAAACTGAGATCGAGGACGGGCTCATCGCCTCCGGACTCGGCTACACGCTGCTGCGAAACAACGTTTATATGCAGAACTTCCTCATGCTGGCGCCAGCCATCGCCAAAACCAGCAGCTTCGGTGCCAACACCGGGAATGGCCGCGCCGGGCTGATCGACTCCCGAGACGTCGCTGCTGTCGCGGCACGGATCGCCACCAACCCCGCCCCCCACCACGATAAGACCTACTGGCCCACCGGTCCCGAGTCGCTCTCCTACGCCGACGCAGCAGCGATCCTGTCACAGGTGCTCGGCCGTCCAATCGGCTTTCACCCGCTCAGCGACGAGGAGCAGAAGCAGGCGATGGTCAGCGTCGGCGTTCCAGAGCACATCGCGCAGATGAACACCCAAGCACTCGCCCTCCTCGCCCAAGGCGACTCCGATTGGGTGACCGACGACGTATCCACAATCCTCGGACGGCCAGCACGAAGCTTCGCGCAGTTCTCCACCGACCACGCCGACACGTTCTCATGAGGCTCACCTGACCGCGGCGGCCCAATCTGGTACCGCTGCCAAACCGGCTCGGCTTCCCAGAGCAGTCGGCCACGGACACCCGAGCCAGCTCGGGTGTCCGGTGGGCGGTACGCGACGCTTCGCAACGCGTGCGGTCGTCAGCGGCGCCAGCAGAGTAACGCCGGACCACAGATGCAAGACTGCCGACGACAACCGTAGCCGTACTGAGATTCGCCAAAACCGCGGCTCCGTGCTTGCAACCTCGCTGCTAGCGCCCGGGGCGATCCAGAAGTCTCAGACGCAGTCGGCCGTGCTGCTGGATCCACGCAAAAGGAGCCATCTCAGAGGCTCTTGCTGGCGTCCAACACGCTTCTCCTTCCGGACAAAGGGGGCCATGCGGCGCCGGCCCCATGCGTACCCCGCAAGCAATACCAACTGTCCGGCCCGGCGCAGGCCGCACAACCCCCGGCACGATCGCCGCGTCGCCTTTGCAATCGCTCGGCCCGCGCCGGCGCGAGAACCAAAGCAGTCGTGACGAGTCGGGGCGACGGACCGTCGGATCTGGGCGAACGCGATCGCGCGGCGATCGGTCAAGGCGCGATCGCTCTGGTGGTGAAGCACTCGTCCGCCAGCCAGCGCGCTGGCGCCTCCCCTCGTCGCAACGCACTCGTTCGCTCAGCGCCGTCTCAGAGGCAAAGCGATCGCGAACGTGATGCTCGCTTTCCGCGCGCATTGCAGGCATCTGGACGGACTGCGGCGGAGTACCGCGGCGCGAGCGAAGCGGGTCTCGCCAACGCCGCTGCGCGGGGCGCTGCTGCTCCCAGGGAAACGGGTGGTCAAGCGAGACCGCTCGTGGTCGTCCATTGCGATCACCAGATCGGTCGTCGGACCGGCTTGCGCTCGTCGAGGAAAATTGGGCCCCACGCCCTCCACTCCGCGCGGTCCGGCGAGCATGCGCGAGGATGTTCTTCATGACTGGCTCCTTGGAAGATGGTTGGCGATGAACATAGGCGAGGTGCACCTAACGCGGATCGGGCTTGGCACCAACCGGCTCACCAACACCGACGCTAATCGGGCGTTCCTCCGCGCGGCGGTCGAGGCCGGCGTGAACTTCATCGACAGCGCGCACCTGTACACCGGCGGCGACAGCGAGCGGACAATCGGCGAGGCTTTCAGCGACGCTCCATCGGGCGTCGCGATCGCGACCAAGGGCGGCTTCCGCGACGGCAGCCCGGAGTTGCTGCGCGACGAGATCGAGGAGAGCTTCGAGCGGCTGCGGACTGACACGATCGCCCTCTACTACCTTCATCGCGTCGACCACAAGCTCGGCATCGAGACGAGCCTCGGGGTGATTAAGGAGTACCAGGACCAAGGCAGCGTTCGGGAGATCGGCATTTCGGCGGTCGGGATCGACGAGATCGAGCGCGCGCAGGCGGTGGTGCGCGTCGCGGCGGTCCAGAACCACTACAACCTCGCTGCGCGTGCCAGCGAGGATGTGATCGACTACTGCGCCGAGCACGGGATCGTGTTCGTGCCGTACTTCCCGCTGCGCGACCTCGGCGGAGGACCGATCAAGCAGATCGCCGCCCGCCACGACGCCACCCCGCAACAGATCGCGCTCGCGTGGCTGCTGCGGCGCGGCTCGACGACGGTGCCAATCGCCGGCACGCTGTCGCTCGAGCATCTGCGGCAAAACCTCGCCGCACTCGAGATCGAGTTGAGCGACGAGGAGTTTCAGGCGCTGCGATGAGAGCGCGGCAGGCAAGATGCCGGCACAGTCGCACCCGCCCGCTGCTGGCCGGCTGCTTCCGACCGCGTGACCGGCTTCATCATGTCGCCGCCTCGGCGTGTCGCGTTGGCGACCTCCGATCGCGCCGGCCTAGAGACCCGCGCGTTTGCGAGTTCACTTCCGACGCAACGCCATTCTGAACGCGCGGGCGTGATCAACGACGCTGACGGCGCGCTCGCGTGTCGTCCATCATGCTAGCCCGGGACGGCTGGGCGAGGCCCCACAATCAAGGCTGTGACGGTGCTTTCCGGCCATTCGATCGAGGTTTCCGGACGGGAGCGAACATACTGGCTCACGCCGGGGCAGGAACGTCGCGCGCCGCTGTTGGTCGTGCTCCACGGCTCGGGTATCAACGGGCCGCGGATGGCTGCGTGGACCGGCCTGGATGCGCGGGGGCCACAGGCCGGGTTCGCTTGCGTGTTCCCTGATGGGTGTCGCGAGTTGTGGGACGACCTCGGCGCGGGTCGCAGGGACGGTCTCGATGACGCGGCATTCGTCTCAGCGGTCATCCAGCGCCTGATCGCTGACGGAATCGCCGCTGACCGCGCGCCGCTACTGGTCGGGCTTTCGAACGGTGCGTTCTTCGCTGAGCGCGTGGCTCGCCAGGGCCTGCTCGCCGTTGCGGGTGTCGTGCTCGTCGCTGGCAGCGCCCGCGTCGCGGTTCGTGACCTGTGCCCATGTCCGCGTGCACCCGCGACGGTGCTGTGCATCGCCGGGACCGCCGATCGGCTCGTCCCCTACGACGGTGGGATCGCGACCGGGTGGCAGGCTTGGATGGGGCGGCGCCGCGCCCGGAGGGTGCTGCTCAGCGTGCGCGGCCGCGACGTGGTGCCCGTTGAGCGGGTCGCTGCGGACTGGGCTGCGGTCAACGGCTGCGAGGGATCGCCCGTGATCGAGGCTGTCCTCTCGACACGCCCCGACCCGGAGGTGCGACGACTTAGCTGGGGACAAGCCGGACGCCCCCGGGTCGTTCTCTACCGAATCATCGGCGGTGGACACGGCTGGCCCGGCGGCCCGTCACTGCCCAAGCTGATCTTCGGACACATCCCACGGAACCTCGACGCTACGGGGATCGTGCTCGAGTTCGCTCGCCAACAGTTGGCAGCAACCTGCTGAGGGCAGCCGATCAACGAGCGCAGCGCACGTTCGGAGTGCCCAGTCCGCGCTGTCGCGGATGACGCGCAAGGCAGGGGAACTGCGCGCCAGCTTCGAGATGCCCGCGGCGACATAAGAGGAGCTCTCGTGAGTGATCGATCGCGATCGCCTACGAGCGTCCGTCCCTTTGCCAACGGACCCGACGCCTTCAGCTCGTACAGCAAGGCGCGAGCGGGCCTGCCTACGCAGCGAAACCCGGTGTGGCTCATTCCGGTGTCGATCATCAGGGGCCGACGGGCGGCGGGGCGGTAGCGCATGCAGTAGCTGTCGGCGCAAAGTGAGACCCGCCCTTGATCACCTTGCGGGGGATGCGGAATTGGGGCTGAGCAGGGTCAAAGCTTTGCTCGAGCGCCCCGCCCCGCGGGTTGGCCGGCACGCAGCAGGGCTTGTCGGCCCGTCCGGGATGGCGATCGACGTACCAGTCGGCCGTCCACTCCCAGACGTTGCCGGCCATGTCGAAGAGACCGTAGCCGTTCGGTGGAAGGGACCCGACCTGGGTGGTGGCGCCGTAGCCGGGCTCGGCTCGCCACGGAAAGTCGCCGTGCCAGTAGTTGGCGAGCCGCTCCCCCGGTGCTTCAGGATGGTCGCCCCAGGTGTACGTGGCGCTGTCAAGCCCACCCCGGGCGGCGAGCTCCCATTCGGCCTCGGTCGGCAGGGACTTGCCTTCCCCATTCGGCGAACGCGAGCGCGTCCTCGTATGCGACGTGCACTACTGGGTGATCGTCGCGAGCAGCGAGTGAGGAGGCGGGGCCGTCAGGACGCCGCCAGCTTGCGCCAGGGGTCGACGTCCACCATTGCGATAGGTGGCGCAGATCGACCGGGCCCGGGGTCTGGGTGAACACAAGCGAGCCGGGAACGAGGTTCTCGGCCGGCGCACCGGGGAAGTCGCTTGGGTCAAGCGGCCGTTCGGCCACCGTCACATACCCCGTGTCCTCGACGAACGCGGAAAACCGCCGGTTGCTAATCGGTCCAGCGTCGATCCAGAATCCGTCCACCGACACTCTGTGGACGGGCGCCTCCTCGGGGTAGTGATCGCTCGAGCCCATCCGGAACATGGCGGCGGGAATCCACGCCATGTCGTCTGTCGGCGATCTTCAGCAAACGCGCTGACTGTCGCTCGCCTGCGATGGAGACTCCGGGTTAGCGACGACGTCGGTGTCGAGAAGGACGAACAGGAGCTGTGTGGCGGCGCGCAGCGGGCTGCTGCATCCGCGGGGCGCTCCAGCAGTCGCCACTCAGCCTCGCTCGTCGAACACCCCCCGGCGAGCAGACTGGCGCTCCCCGAGGCGAAGGAGCAGCGGACGCGCGAGCCGATCTGGTGCTTGCTCAGGCTCGAGTCGTCGACGCTCAGCAAACGGTCGCGGACGGACCAGCCGGAGATCGAGCTGCGCGAGCCGACCCGGGAGTCGACTCAACACCCACTGTCGCAATCGCCCTCTATGAACGAGGGCCCGGTGTCAAGTCCTTCGCCTGATGTTGTCGGAGCCCTGACGACATGTAGCTGCGATATGCGGGGTGGGCGCCGGGTGTGTCAGGCGTGCGCAACCTGACTTGATGTGAACGCGGTGCGCTTGTCGCGCTTGACACAGCAGGACCCACCTGGCAGCTGTTGTCATGGTCCGCGGGTGGGTTGGTGGTGTGGAGCGGTGCTCATCTCTCTATCGCTTCATCAAACTTCGAGGACCAGGTGTGATCGGGGCTCGCTCCGGCGGCGCAACTCAAAAATGGACTGTCAGGCAGTCAGGGCGAAAATGGCGCCTGCCGGAGCGAAGGGCTTGAACGGTTGGTTGCGGGTCAGCATGTACCAGATCGCCTCGGTCAGCTTGCGAGCGAGCTCGATCTGCGCGACTTTCGCGCCGCGCTGGCGGCCCAGGCGGCGCTTGGTGCGCTGGTAGCGCTCCTTGTAGAGCGGGTGCCAGGAGGCGGCGATCGCCGCTTCCATCAATCCCCAGCGCAGGTATCTCGGGCCGTGCTTGGAGATCGGGCCGCGTCGGTCCATCTCGCCGGACTGGCACACGTGCGGGCACAGGCCGGTGTAGCCGGTCAGTTTCACCGGCGAGGAGAAGCGGTTGATGTCGCCGATCTCGGCGGCGATCGTGAAGCCGGTAATCCAGCCGATCCCCGGGGCGCTCATCAACAACGGGATGTAGCGGTGATCGGCTCCGGAGCGGCGCAGCGATCGCTCGATCGCGTCGATCCGCCGCTCGAGATCGTCGATCAACTCGAGGCTCGCCTGGACGTGACCGCGCCATGGCTCCGGGGAAATCCAGGTCGGCGAGCAGCTTGCGGCCGGCGACGCCGAACAGGTCCGCCATCGGGACCTGATGCCCGAACGCGATCAACGACGAATGGACCCGGTTCTTCAAGGTCGCGCGGTGCTTGACCAGATGCAGCCGCCACCGGGCGCGCTCCCGCTCGGCCCGCAGCTCCGGCGATGGCAGCCAGATCGCCGGCACCAGATCCCTGAACGACAACTCCGCCAGCACCCGCGCGTCGACTTTGTCAGTCTTGCACGCCAGCGGCGCCAACCCCTTGACCCGCTGCGCATCGGCGACCAACACCTCCCACCCGTACCTGACGAGCTCGTCATGCACGAACCGCGCACCATTCATCGACTCCACCACCCCGCGCACCGGTTCGTCATACACCGCGACCCGGCGCATCAGCCCGTACAAGCCGTCCCGGTCTGCCGGCGCCCGGAAATGCTCGACCAGCTCACCCTCGCTGGAGATCAAGCACACATCAACCCGTTTGCGGCTCAGATCCAACCCTACATGCAACACGATCATCTCCCTTCCCGAGCAGGATCAACCCCGCCCACCACGTACCGTGCGCCCAAGGTCGGTCCTTCGTTCGGATAGCCCGGCCGCGCGGCCATCATCCGCGCGCGCCTGACCTCTGCTGTTCGATCCGGAGGGCCGACCTCCTTCTAGCGACCACGCCGGCCAGGCAAACCCTCGTTCATCACATTCAAATGGATCCGCGACCCCCGGTGCCTTGATCGGGGGCGTGCCGCTCCTGCACGCCGGACTGGCAACGAACGCCCCGCTGCTGCTCTGCCATCGGTCTGGCCGAAGGAGCAGCGTCGGAGTGACCGATCAACGCCAGGCTCATTGCCGGTGGTTCGTGAAATGAGAACTGAGGTCGTGGACGGCAGACGCTTGCTTCTCGCGCATCGCACTCGGCGGGTCGAGCCTCAGCACGTGCTTGCAAGCGGGCGGATTCGGCCGGCCAGCTAGCGCTGTCCGCGATCAGCACCCGGGCCCGGCACGACCGACTTCGGGCTGCGAGGGACCGAGTGCGCTCGACTCGTCTCTTTGAGGAGGCTCAATAGTCGCCGTCGGTGCACGTGCGCACCTTCCGCGCAAACGAGGTGCCGACCCGCATCGGGCAAGACGCTTGCGCTCGTGTGTGAAAGCGCAACTCGGCTTGAATGGTGCGTCATCGGATGCCTACGAGAAGATCGGTACCGGGGGCACATTCTGTCCAGGCGATCGTTCGTGCCGGATGAATCGAAGGAGGACGCGGCGACGACGCACAAGCGGCGTGACTTTCCGTATCGGCAAGTTGCGTGCTGCCTTTCCGGTATGGAAAAGCAGTCGTCGGGTTTGGTCCCTCCCGGCGTGGCCGGAGAGCAGCTACGGGCCGCCCGCCAGGCACACGACGCATCGGTTCGTCGTGCGATGCTCCCAGCGGGGTTCATCCTCGCGTTGAGCGTCTTCTGCGGAGCGCAGACGGTCGCGCCCGCGTACGAGGGACCGGGAACCGTGGTGACCATGATCGCGGTCGTGTGGTTCCTTGCTGAGCTTCTGAAGATGTCCGCTCGTAACCAGTGGCGTCCGTTGCGTTCATTGCCGAAGCCCAAGTGGGGCGTCACTGAAGTGACGCTCATCTCTCTCGCGGTGCTCGTTGGCGGCGTGATCGGCCCCCATCTGCTCGCCAGCCACAGCAATTCGGCGCTTACCAGCTGGGGACTTGGTGCAGCCGTGACTGTGATCGTTGCGGCCTGCCTGTTCGCCGCGCAAGCTTCCTATCGGCGTCGTGCCTCTCGGTGGCAACGGTGAGCGAAGCAGCGTTCGACGAGCTGATCCACGCGCCCTTGCGTCTACAAATATGCGCCATGCTCTCGCCGGTGCGGTGGTTGCCGTTCTCCGACATACGGGACAGCCTGGAAATCTCGGATTCGGTTCTGAGCAAGCACCTGTCAGCGCTCGCTGAAGCCGGGTACGTGGAGGTTTCCCGTGTGCGGGCGGATTCACGTTCTCGGCGGCAGGTCACGCTCACCGAGCCAGGACGCACGGCCTTGCGCGGGCACCTGGCGGCTCTGCAAGCGATCGCCGCCGGAGCCGAACCGGCCATGGCTGAGGAACCGTCGGGTGCCCGTGCCCCGGAGCGCCGCCAGGCCCGTCAAGAGGTCGCCCTCGATCCTCGGTTCGCGTAGGTAGCGGATCGTCCGGTTCTGGTGCGTCACCGTGCCGGCGCCTGCCACGCGTTCTCACCATAGGCACAAAGCCACGAATCACGGGCTGACATCACGTCCGCGAACGCTACCGCCCGGAACGACCGCCAAATCAATCCCAAACCCCGGCGATGCGGCAGGGTAGCGCGGTGAACTCAGAGCAGGTCCGCACCGGGGCCAAGTCTTCGCTCCCGCTTCCGCCAATTGCGGAACCGCCGGAAATCAGCTCGCACGGCTCAGCAGCGAAGAGCTCAAAAGGACAGTCCGACAGGCTCCTGCACGCGCGGAGTCGGGCCGCCACGCGAACGGTCTCCGTCGTAATCCGTTAGCAGAGGACCGGATTCGCGGTGGCTTGCAAGCACCTTCTCGTCGCCGATGCCGGTGCTCGGTGCCGCGTGAACTCGACCTCCGGACCTGGCCACAGCCGATTCTGTCGGCTTCCGGTTTGTCGCCGCCGGAGAACTCAGCCTTGGAGTTCCGGCCGGCGGGAGAGCGAGAGCAGACGTCCAGCGGGCTAACCCGATCCGCGGCCAAGGCCTCGCGTCGTCCACCGTCGACACCAGACGCGCGTACGGGCGATCGTCGGCGGCATCGAGGTCGGCAAGACGACGGCTGTTGGCGCCGCGGTTTCCGTGGCAGCCCCTCAGGCCTGGGGCTGCGCGTCCTGCCGCTTTCGATCGTGTCCGACGGCCGAGCGATGTTCTTCAGCCGATGACAGCGGCCAGCGGACCGTGAGGCCAGGCTCGGGCCCCACTTGCTGACCGTTCAGGGCATCTGAGATGATGGCGGCAGACGGGCGGGTCGAGACTTGGGCAATCAACGTACCTCGAGGAGGAGCTGATGCGGGAACAAGCGCAAGGCGATCGTGAGTACACCAATGACGCCTACATCCAGTTAGCTGACCCGGCACTGGTTGCGGCCAACCGCCCCTCCGACCACCCTTACAACTTTGGCTCGCCGACCGGCATGAGCCGCCTTTTGATGGCCCACCCACGAATCGGGCCCGCATTTCTTCGGCTGTTTTCGCAAATCATGTTCGAACCCGGCGCCCTCAGCCGCCAGGAGCGCGAGTTCGTGGCGGCCGTGACGGCATCCGTCCAGAACTGCTTCTACTGAACGACGTCTCACGCAGAGTTTCTGCGTGCAGAGGGCGGCGATGACGAGACGGCGCGTGCGATCGAGCGCGCTCACTGGAGTGACGCCGCTCTGTCAGACCGGATGCGGGCACTGGGCACCGTCGCCGAGAAGCTGAGCTTCGACCCGACCACGATCGGGCCCGCAGACTGGGATTCGCTGCGATCCGTGGGACTTGACGACGAGGGCTGTCTCGAAGTCGCCCATATCGTCGGAATCTTCAATCACCTCACGCGGCTGGCCGACGGCTTCGGAATAAAGGTCGACCCGCAGACCCTGGCCGCGGCGTCCGGCGGCCCGCCGCTTCGCCGCGCTTCAAGCGGCAGGTGAGTCCGAGGACAGCTACACAATGAGCGCGGCCGTGGCCGAAGTGCTCCCCCCACAGAACGATCGCAGCGGTGCCTCGGCTCCAACCTGGCTTCTCCCTTCTCGCCGACAGGGCCGGGCACGAAAGCCTTCTGCATCGGTTGCCCGGCTGATCAGGAGGAAGTCTCGTGGCGACGGCGGCGAGCCCATCACACGACCTAGCTTTGTTGAAGGAGAATCGTCGCCTTGGCGGAATGCGTACGCTGCCGGGCAGCGATCAACCCAACGCCAGCGCAGGCCAGCGCGCGGTCACTACCGACGCTGGCCGTTCGTGGTGGGGCCTCGAGGCTCAGCGGCGGGCGCTGAGCAAGCCCGCGTTCGAGACGAGAAACGGGACAACGAAGTTCAACGCGCAGCGCACCCACGTGGCTGCCGTCGCATGCCCTCCTGCGATTACCGACCCCTGGTTGATGAGCGTTAGCACGATCCCCACCACGATCGCGATTCCGATTGTCCGGCGAAGATTGCGCGGCTGCGCACAGAACGCGAGCGCTTCCCTGACGGCCCCGCGCTGGCGCGCCACGGGTGGTTCATCACGAGAGGGCGAGCCAGTAGAGGCGGGGCGAGCAGAAGAAGCGCTCGGCATCCAAACAGCTTGACAGTCCAGTGCGTGTGAGGCGACCGAGATCCGACGACGCCCACGTCGTGCTGCTGGTCACCCGTGGTCGCATCCGCCCGGCAAGCCCGACACCGACTCGCGACGCAGAGTGCCGCTTTGTGCGATGCAGGGGCAGTCTCGACCGCACTCCTGTTTGTCGCCGAGACGAGAAGCCCCGCTCCGCGCCAGCCGCCATCCCAACGTCGCCGAAGCGAAAGCCGGATCTCTAGCGGCGAGAATACGAATGCAATCGTGCGAGCGGTAGGGCCGCTGCCTTCGCGGCTGGCCGAGCTCGTCGCCGGGGTCCTGTGCGGTGAGGGCTGCTCGCCGCGGCAAACGCGGCTGTGTGCCGGTTCGACGCACGTGGCCGCGTTACGCCTTAAGGGGTCACGCGAGCGGCGTGGCTCCTCTCGATGGAGAGCGGTAGCCACGTCTCGGCCGGTGGCGTCGCTGCTTCACCTAGCGGCGCAGGCGCCCGCGGCGGTCGAGAGCGCGCTCCTCCTGCTCGTCCCAAGCGGCGGCGAGATCAGCGACGATGACTGCTGATTCTCGCGCTGGGGAAGCAGGAGCGGCGGCCTGGTTCCCGCGTGGGAAGACCGGCTCTCGCCGGAACCGACATCGAGAGCCCGGGGTGAGCGGAGCAGCTTCCGTCCGGCAGCTCGTGGGACGAAGACGATGATCGCTTGCGCAGGCGCTGCCGATCGCGAGGTGGGCGGCGTCGTCTGGACTGTTTATTTCGCGCTCTTGCGCGCGTCGTCGCTGGGAGAGAAGATCGTCTGTGATGGAGTGCCTTGAGGTGCGTTTGCTGGGTGGGTTTGAGGTCTTGCGGGATGGCGGTCTTGTGCCTCAAGAGGCTTGGCAGCATCGTCGTGGCGCGGAGTTGGTAAAGGTGCTTGCGCTGGCGCGTGAGCATCGCCTGCACCGCGAGCAGGTGATCGAGGCGCTCTGGCCGGAGTTGTCGTATGACGCGGCGTTGGCGAACTTGCACAAGGCGGCGCACTTCGCCCGCCGCGCGATTGGCGAATCGGATGCGGTGGTAGTTCATGGAGGGCGGGTTGCACTGGCGCCGAGGGCGGTGGTGAAGACGGATGTCGAGCGCTTTGAGGCCGAGAATGACCCGGCGCTGTACAGCGGGGAGCTGTTGCCTGAAGATCGGTATGCCGAGTGGGCAAATGAGGCGCGAGAGCGACTGAGGGTGACGTACTTGCGGTCATTGCGGGCCCGTGGGTGGTGGGAAGAGGTGCTGGCTGAGGAGCCCACGGACGAGGAGGCGCATCGCTCGCTGATGCGCAGGTACGCCGATGCCGACAATCGTTCTGCTGCGTTGCGCCAGTTCGAGCGTCTCAGCGCTGCGCTGGCGGAGGTCGGGTTGCAGCCGGCGGGTGAATCGCTGGCCCTTCAGGAGGAGATCGCCCTGGGTCCGGCTGCGGTGGCTCCGGTACCGGAGCGGTCTCCGATTGTGGGTCGTGATTCTGAGTTGGTGACCGCTAGGGCTGCGTGGAGAAGAGCATCTGAGGGGCGCGGGGGCGTCCTCATTGTCAGTGGCGAGCCGGGTGTGGGTAAGACCCGCCTGTGTGAGGGGCTGCTGGCGGAGGCGTCGTTGTCGGGGTGGTCGACCATGCGCGGCGCGGCGCGCGAGGAGGAAGGGCCGCTTCCCTACGCGCCGATCGCGGAGGCGCTCGATCGTCTCTTGGTCTCGCGGCCTGACCTTGCCTTTTCGCTGACGAGCGCGGCTCAGGCCGAGCTGGCTCGGGTGACGGCGGCATCGCCGGTGCAGCCGACGGATCCGGAGCCCAGGGCGGACCGGCAAAGGATCTTCTCGAGCGTGGCGCAGGTGTTCGCGCGGGCCGCCGGGGAGCGTGGAGCGGTCCTACTGCTCGATGACCTTCACGCCGCCGACGAGGCGACGCTTCAGCTCGTGCACTACCTCGCGCGGACGGCGCGTTATCAGCGGCTTTTGATCGTGATGTCGTTTCGCGATCGACCCCGGATCCCGGCGCTCGATCGGACGCGCTCGGGTCTGTTTGAGCAACGCTTGGTCGCAAGCGAGATCCCGCTCCTCCCTCTCGATCGCGCGGCCTCCCGGACGATCGCGGAGCAGGTCTCGAATAGGCCCCTGGCCGAAGGGACCGCCGAAGCGATCTTCGGGCTCGCGCGCGGCAACCCCTTCTTTACGGAGGAGTTGGCAGCGACGGTCGATCTAAAGGGAGCGGTCGAGGTCCCAGGCCATGTCTACGAGATTCTTGACAGCCGTCTCGCGCGTCTGGAGCCGACACTGGTAGGCGTGCTCTCGCGGATCGCGATCGCCGGGAGCGAAGTTACGGCCGACGAGCTGTCCAGCCTGGTCGGGCTCGAAGAGCATGACGCATTCGCCGCGCTCGATTCGGCGCTTGCAGCCGGTGTGCTCGAGGAGAGCGATGGCACCTACCGGTTTCGCCACCCGCTTTTACGCGAGGCACTCGAGCTGTCGCTTCCCGACCATCGGCGCTTGGCCGCCCACCGGGAGACGGCCCAGCGACTGGGCTCTGCGGGCGCGGCACCGGCGCGCGTGGCCGGTCATCTGATTGCGGGTGGTCAGGCCCGCAAGGCGGTGCCGTGGCTGCTGCGCGCCGCGCAGGACGCGGCGAACGTGGCCGCCTACGCCGATGCGCTCGGTTTCGTGGAACGAGCTTTGCCTCAGGCAGGAAGCGGCGAGGTGGAGGAGCTCCTAGCCCTCCGAGCAGAGCTCCTGCTGTCCACGGGTGATCCCCAGGCCGCGTCCGCGTACGACGATGCGCTTGCCGTGGCGAGCGTGGACGGAAGGGCAGCGTTGCAGATACGGCAGGGGCGGGCCTACCTGGTAGTCGGAGATCTTGCGTCGGCCGCCCGGGTGCTTGACGCCGCCGAGGCGAAGAAGCCGGTTGACTATGCTCGTCGCGCGCTTACGCGCGGCTTCGTCGAGTGGTGCGCCGGCAATCTCGAGGGCGTGAGACGGGCGGCGGATGAGGCTCGGCCACTGATGGAAGCGGCGGGGCTGGGGCCCGAACGCTTCGAGGCGACGCAGCTCGAGGTACTGCTCGCCCACAGCGGCGACGACTGGACCGGCGATGTTGGACTCGCGCTCCAGAACACAAGCCATCTGCCCGAGCTCGCGGGCAGCGTATTCGACGCGCACCTGTGCGTCAGTGAGTACGTACTGCACAGCGGCCAGCCCTACGATGAGCTCGCGGTTTTCGCGCGCGACCTTCGCGCCGCCGCCGATTCCTCAGGGGCGCGGCGCGGGCAGGCATTCGCCGCCACGGTGCTGGGCGAGATCGAGCTTCTCACCGGCCAGCTGCAAAGCGCCGAAGCACAGCTGCGTGAGGCGGTCGCGCTGAGCCGGCTGGCGGGCGCCACCGGTGGCGAGTCGCTCGCGCTCCTTCGCCTCGCCGAGACGGCACTGGAGCTCGGCGACCCGGCGGGCGCCCACCGGTTACTTGCCGAATCGCTGGAGCTCGCGCGTTTCTCGCCGATCGGTTTCCACCTCCTGTATCTCGTCTACGAGGTGATGGTGCGCGCCGCCCGAGAGCCGCCGGAGACGGTAGCCATCGTGGAGGAGGCTGAGGCATTTCTGGACCACGCGCCCGCCTGCATCTTCTGCCCAGCTGGGCTCTACATCGCAGCAACGATCGGGTATTCCAGGACAGGAGACCTTGCTCGTGCTCGATCCTTCCTAGCCCGGGCCGAAGGCACAAAACCGCTGTGGGCGGGCGGCCCAAGGGCGGCCGCGCTGGCGGAGGCCCGAGCGGCTGTTCTAAGCGCAGAGGGCAGCCGTGATGAGGCGACAGCAGCCTTGGCAGACGCCGTCGCCGGCTTCGCTCACGCCGGACAGGTCCTCAACGAGACCAGGACGCGCGCCGCCCTCTTCGAGCTCCTCTGACCTACAGGCTGTGAAGAAGCTCCGAGGAAGGGTCGGGGAAGGGCTCCTCCTTATGGTCGACACGACAGTCAATCGTCGTGAGGAGGCGAAGAATGGAAGGCGCACCAAGTAACGGGCACAAGGTAGTGGTGAACCTGAGCACAGGGCACGAGGACGCGGAACGGGTCACGGTTGCCTTCCTCGTGAGCACAGCCGCGCTCGCCGCTGGCAAGCAGGTGATCATGTTCCTCACCAAGGAGGCAGTCCGACTCGCGCTGCCAGGATACGCCGACGCCGTCGAGGTGCCCGGGGCGCCACCCGTCGCGCGGTTGTTCCAGCAGTATGCCGACAGTCAAGGCCAGTTCTACGTCTGCCCGATCTGCTTCAACGCCCGCAAGCTCGACGACCAAGCGATCGTCGATAACGCGCGCCTCGCCGGGGCCACGCCCCTGTGGGAATGGGTCGGCGACGGCGCGACCGTCTTCAGCTATTGACAGAGATGAGTTCCACCTGTCAGTTCTGCGGTGGATGGAGGTCTGTAAGCACGCAAAGGGGATCGTAGTGAGCGCCGGCACGATCGATGAGGCCAAGCTGGAGGCCCTTGACGGCCCGACCGGGTGCTAGTCACATCTGATCATCGCCCCGGCAGCGGGGCAGGGCGAGAAGTCGGTCAGACCGGGTCATGACGGGACGGCGATGCTGCCCTATGGTGTTACCCGACTTTGGCCGGAGCGCTCGATGTCAGGTCGCCCAGCAGGTCGTCGCGGTCGTACCTCGCGGCCTCGCCTACGCGCGGTCAAGATCGAAGCCGACCCACTCCGCCGCGCCAAGCTGCCACCCACACGAGCGAGGAGGACACCACGAACCCACTGTGTAACCGGCACACTCGGACGCCGTCACGATGAATTTCACGACGGACAGGACAACCCTCACGCCCTCCCGCGACCACTCGCGAGCAATGGCAGCAGTCAGCAAGACGTTGCTCGCGAGACGATCGCTTCCTCAGTGCGAGGATCAGCCGTCATCGTTGCTGATCTCGCCGCTGCTTGGGACGAGCAGGAAGAGCGCGCTCTCGACCGCCGCGGGCGCACGCTCGCCCTGGCGAAGCAGCGCCGCCGCCGATCAATCCGACGCTACCGCTCTCCCACGCGAGCAGCCACGATTTCAAGGTGGCCGGCACCGCCGGCCGCTACTGGTTCCGGACAAAGGGAGCCACGCATGCGCGTCTGCCCTGGAGACCGCGCGACAGCGAAGGCAGGTCTCGGCCGGCCTTTCGCGAGCGTCGCGCTTGTCGCCAATCTCAGGGCTGGCGAGCGCGCTCAGAACGAGTCGCGAGAACGATCCGGTCGGGCTCCGCTCAGCCTGAGCGGAGCGATCGGAACGTCGCCATCGCGCTCGCGCGCTCGGGAGTATTCCCGGGGAGAAAGCGATCCCGGTGTTCACTTGCGGCGTCTGCGCGGGCGACGGCCGGCGTAGGCTCGAAGGCTGAACCGGGGCCTGAGAGCGCCGGGGTAAACCGGCATGGAGCAGGAGATGAGAGTTCTCTGCATCGAAGGAGTAGCGATCCACGGTGGCCCTGAGCCGTGTCGCCGATAAACCGTCATAGAGGTGGGATGAGAGAGCCCTACGTTGAAGGACTAGCGATCCACAACGGCCGTGAGCTGTGCGTCGGCGTCCGTGAGGGCGTCGGCGAAGCGTCGGCTGCGGTACGTGCGGGCTGGGTTATGGAGCCGCGAAATAGGGTCAGTTCGGGGTGCCGACGCCGTCATGGCAGGCGGAAGGCAACATCGCCCATAGCGCTAGGCGCGAGCTGTAGGCGGACCCCGCGCGGTCGAAGATCCCGTGCACGCTCGGAACCTCTATGAGCGAGAACCGGGAGATCCCATGCTCGCCCGTCCGGGCGGCCAGCGAAATGGGCGAAGAGCCCACTGGTCGTGCTGTGGGCGGGCCGCTCGGGGAAGGCGACTGCCGTACGCCCGAGATGTACGAGCGTGGGAAGTCGGACAGGCCAGTAGTACCGGCGAAGCCGCTGAACAAACCCGGGCGACCGGGCGCGGGGGCGGTGGAGGGAAGGGGCCTGGCCAAGGGGAACACGGCCAGCAAACCACGCTCCGGACACTGCGCCGGACAGAGCGTGTCAAGCGCGCTGGATCGTGTGCGCCGAGCAGCACTGAAGGACAAGGAGGTGCGGTTCACCGCGCTCCTGCACCACGTGACCGTCGAGCGCCTGCGCTCCGCGTATGAGGCCTTGAGTCGAGACGCGGCGGCGGGGGTGGACGGCGTGACCTGGCAGGACTACGGGCAGGACCTGGAGGGCAACCTCCGGGACCTGCACGCCCGTGTCCAGCGCGGGGCTACCGGGCGAGACCGTCTCGAAGGGTGTACATCCCGAAGGCGGACGGGCGGCAGCGGCCATTGGGCGTCGCCGCCGTGGAGGACAAGCTCCTTCAGCGTGCTGTCGTCGAGGTGCTTAACGCCATCTACGAGACCGACTTTCTCGGCTTCTCGTACGGCTTTCGGCCTGGGCGCTCCCCGCATGACGCGTTGGACGCGCTCGCGGTCGGGATCGAACGAAAGAAGGTGAACTGGATTCTGGACGCTGACATCCACGACTTCTTCGGGAGCCTCGACCGGGGCTGGCTGGAGAGGTTTCTGGAGCACCGGATCGCCGACCGGCGAATGTTGCGCCTGATCGGCAAGTGGTTGAAGGCGGGCGTGATCGAGGACGGGAAGTGGTCAGAGACCGAGCAAGGGACGGTCCAGGGAGCTTCGGTTTCGCCGTTGCTCTCAAACGTCTACTTGCACTACGTGTTTGACCTGTGGGCCGATCGGTGGAGACGGCGGCACGCGCGCGGGGATGTGATCCTCACGCGTTTCGCCGACGATTACATCGCGGGCTTCCAGCATCGTGAGGACGCCGAGCGGTTCCTGGCTGATCTTCGCCGAAGGTTGGCGAAGTTCGGCCTGGGGCTGGCGGTCGAGAAGACGCGGCTGATCGAGTTCGGGCGGTTCGCCGCCCGGGATCGCACGGCGCGGGGCCTCGGGCGGCCGGAGACGTTCGCGTTTCTGGGCTTCACGCACATCTGTGCGAAGGACAGGCGTGGGCGTTTCATGCTCAAGCGGATCACGATCAAGAAGCGGATGCGCGCGAAGCTGCGCGAGGTCAAGGACGAGCTCAAGCGGCGGCGCCATCACCCCGTTCCCGAGCAGGGCCAGTGGCTGGGAAGCGTGGTGCGCGGTCATTTCGCGTACTACGCCGTACCTGGCAACGGCCACGCGCTCTTTGCGTTCCGCGGCCAGGTAGCAAGACACTGGCATCGGGCGCTTCGGCACCGAAGTCAGCGTACCCGCCTGGACTGGGAGCGGATGGACCGCCTTGCTACCCGATGGCTCCCGCCGGCCCGCATCCAGCACCCCTGGCCTGAGAAGCGGTTCGACGCTCGTACCCAAGGCAGGAGCCCAGTGCGTTAAACGCGCACGCTGGGATCTGCGCGAGGGGCAGCCCGAACCCTCACCGGCCAAGGGCTGTCCCTACCGCACCGTCGGCCGTTCGCGAGGATGGCGGCGAAGCGTCGGTAGGGGTCGTGCAGGCCGGCTATTGAGCCGCGAAATCAGGGTTTCGGGGTGCCGACGCCGTTCAGGCAAGCGGAAGGCAATATCGCTGGCGGCGCTTTTCGCGAGCCGTCGGGGAGCCCCGCGCGGTCGGAGAACCTGTGCATGCACGAAAGTCTCCATGCGCGAGAACCGGGAGATCCGACGATCACCCGTCCTTGGTTGGTCGGGGCGGGTCGTGCGGGGAAGGCCAAGGCCGTAATCCCGTGATGCACGATCGTTGGAAGTCGGACGGGCTCGTACTACCTGCGAAGCCGTCGAACAAGGCCGTGGATGCGGCTGCGGAGGCGGTGGAGGGAAGGGGCCCGGGCAAGGGAAACGCGACCAGCGAAACACGCCCCGGACGCAGCGCCGGCGTGAGCGTGTCAAGTGGGTTGGATCGCGTGCGCCAAGTTGCGCGGAGGGATAAGGACGCGCGGTTCACCGCGCTTTTGCACCATGTGACTGTCGATCGGCTGGAGGCTGCGTATCGGGCGATCCGTCCGGGCGCGGCTCCGGGAGTGGACGGGGTTACGTGGCGGGACTACGGGCAGGACCTCGAAGCGAGTCTTCGCGATCTGCATGCCCGGGTCCACAGGGGCGCTTACCGGGTGAGGCCGTCTCGCAGGGTGTACATACCGAAGCCGGACGGGCGGCGAAGGCCGCTCGGGGTCGGCCGGGTAGGCCGGGCACATTGCTGTGCCCGGCCCCCCTCAGAACCGTGCGTGCGGGTTTCCCCGCACACGGCTCAAGCAAGCCCTGAAGGCTCGTGGGCGGGCAGAAGCGCCGGGCCTTTGCCGTCCTTTTCGGCTTGGCAGTGGGCGTGTATCAGACGGGGTTTGGGTTCGTCCGACGTGCCGTCCTTCCGGCCGGCGGTCTTGATGATCGCCTTGCGGTTGGTGCCCAGCCATTGTTCCCACTCGCGTGGGCTTTGTGGCGGGTCGTCGGCGTGTAGCAGTGGGCTCCCGCAGAGCGAGCAGCGGCCGTGTTGCGCCTCGAAGAGCCGCAGGCTGGTCGTGTCGATCGGCAGGGGTGGTGCCTTGCGCCGGCGCTCGGCCCAGTACTCGGCCAGGGCGGGATCGTCCGGGGACGCGCCGCTCTTGACCATCTGGTGTCGGTAGATCCTGGTCCAGGTGAACTTCTGGAGGTAGGCGCCGCTTGCGCGGTCGCCGAACACCCAGCGGTCGTTCCTGGACTTGTGGAACGGGCCGAAGTACTGGTTGACGACCCAGTGCCTCGGTTTGTTCGAGTGGCTGAAGGTCGCCCACTTATAAGTGAGCGCCCACATGTATCGGTCCAGCACCGTAAACGTCTCGCTGGACACCACTCCCCGGTAGTAGGCGGCCCAGCCCCGGATGATCGGGTTGAGCCGATTGATGACCGCCCGAGCGTTGGCCCCACGCAGGGACCGCATTTCGGTGCGGAGCCTCTCCCGGTTCCGTCTGATGGCCGCCTCGCTCGGCTTGATCAGCAGCTTGCTGTGATACCGGCGGACGTTGAATCCCAGGAAGTCAAAGCCTCCTTCGAGGGTGACGACGCGCGTCTTGTCCTCGTTGAAGGTAAGGCCTCTGGGCGCCAGCCAGTTGGCGAGCCGTGCCTTGACCTCGAGCGCCTCGTCCGTTGAGTGGCACAAGGCGAGTAGATCGTCGGCATATCTGATCAGCACCGGGGAGTTCGCCACCGTCTTTCCGGCGTGTATGCCGGTCGTTCGGTAGCGGACTCCGGCGGCCTGCTCCATCCCGTGCAGGGCGACGTTCAGCAGCACGGGGCTGACCACCCCGCCCTGAGGAGTTCCCTCCTCGGTGCGGGAGAGTCGACCGTTCTCGACCACGCTCGCCTTCAGCCACTGCTTGACCATTCCCCGGGCGGGGAACGTGCCGAGTTGGGCAAGAAGGTGGTCGTGGGCGATCCGATCGAACGCCCCGGCCAAGTCAGCGTCGAGCACCCACCGCCGCTTCGGGTTGCTGCCCTTGGCGGTGAGGTAGATGGCTTCGATCGCGTCATGACAGCCGCGGCCGGGTCGAAATCCGTAGGATCTCGGCTCGAACCGCGCCTCCCACTCGGGCTCCAACGCGTTGACGACCCGTGCCTGATGGCACCTGTCGAGAATCACGGGGATTCCGAGCGGACGCCGCTTCGCGCTGCTGCCCGGCTTCGGGATGTACACGCGTCTGACCGGCTGGGCTTTGAACGGCTCAGTGTTCTGCTGGATCCTGTCGGCCAGCTTCAGCTTGGCCTCGGGGGTCAGCACGACCTCGCCGTCCACGCCCGCCGTCAAACGACCGGCGTTGCGCTCCGTCACCCGCCGCACGCTGACCAGCGTGTTCGCGCGCGAGCAGAGCATCAGCTTCTGCAGGTTGCGGACCCTCTTCAGGTCCCCCGCCTGCGATGCCGTGAAGATCCGCTGACGCAGCCGCCGTACGCTCGCCTCGCAAGCACGCCAGTCGATCTGGCGCCAGCCGAGGTTCGCGTCCTCTGGTCCGTTCACCACGACGGTCGCCATGGTGTCTAACTTGCGCTTCGGTTCCGGGGTCATCGTCATCTTCCTCTTCACAGGCTCACCTGACCGCGTCAGCGCCCTTTCGGGCCGAGCCACGCGGACCCGTATCCGGCCGGTTATCCGGGACGGCGGGCGGAGGAGCCAGCCATCATGTCCCGATTTCCCGCCGCCTTTCGGCTGCCGGCGTTTCGCTTTTCGGTCATCCAATTCCCGCCAAGGGATTAGGCCCTCCTCACGGTCGGCTTACCGGGCCAAAGCCCGGACCTCGACGGGGTTACCGCGTTTCGCACGCACGAGCTACAGCCGGGGTGGGTGCCTCCTCTACCCCGAGGACGGCGGCGCTCTTCCCGGTTGAGCGCAGTCCTCAACCGGCGCCTGCCGCTTCTCAGCGGCCAGTCCTTGCACCCCGCTACCCGCATCCACCAGCGAGGCCCTCATTACGAGGCATCAACGGAGGTTTACGCAATTCACCCGTCCGGCTTTCCCCTCGCTTGTGACCCCCGGATGGAACGGGCGTCCTTGGGCTTTCCACCGAGCTTCGAACCCCGCCGACCAGGAGCCGGACGGCGCACGTCGGGGTGGGGACAGGCCATGAGCACGGGCCTGGAACTACGTTCTCGACATCAGTCGAACCTCCTATCTACGTGTTCGCTCGTCAACGTGCGACCTCGCGTCGCAACGGCGCTGGAGGACAAGATCGTCCAGCGGGCGGTGGCCGAGGTGCTGAACGCCATATACGAGTGCGACTTCCTCGGTTTTTCCTACGGGTTCCGGCCGGGGCGCTCCCCGCATCACGCGTTGGACGCGCTCGCGGTCGGGATTACGCGCAGGAAGGTGAACTACGTGCTCGACGCGGACATCCGCGACTACTTTTCCAGCCTTGATCACTCATGGCTGGTCAAGTTTCTCGAGCACCGGATTGCGGATAAGAGGGTCCTGCGCCTGATCCAGAGATGGTTGAAGGCGGGGGTCATCGAGGACGGGGAGTGGTCGCAGACGTTTGAGGGAACGCCGCAAGGGGCGTCGATTTCGACGCTACTTGCGAACGTCTACCTGCACTACGTCTGCGACCTCTGGGTCCACCAATGGCGACGGCGGCGGACACGCGGCGAGATGATCGTGGTGCGGTTCGCTGATGACAGCGTGGTGGCCTTTGAGCACCGTGATGACGCCGAGCGGTTCTGGGCCGATCTTCGCGAGCGGTTTGCGGAGTTCAACCTGGAGCTGGCGGAGGAGAAGACGCGGCTGATCGAGTTCGGCAGGTTTGCTGCCGAGCGACGGGCAGCGCGTGGCCTCGGCAAGCCGGAGACGTTCCGCTTCCTTGGCTTTACCCATATTTGCGGGAAGGCCAGGAACGGGCGCTTCAAGCTAAAGCCAATACTGTAAACTTAGGCTGCTAGCAGTTCGATGGCCTGCTTGGCTGGCTTGGGTGGCTTGGGCGGGTTGCGGTGCTCGGGCCGCTTGACCGCCCAGCTGGACATCTTGCGTTTGATGACGCGCGGGTTGATGCGCTGGCGGCGTTCAGGGAGCGGCTGGGCGAGGATCTCGCCGATCGCCTGCTCATGTGCTGCGGTGAGGCTGTGGGGGGGAAAGTCCCGCTCCGGTGCGGGTTGAGCGGCGGGCGGCTCGGAGGCTGCGCGTGAACGATAAGCGGTCGGGGTCGAGGTCGGCCTTGAGCGCGGCGTCGTGCATCAGCCGGCGGATCGCGTAGTGGGTGCAGAGGTTGCCGTAGGCTTCCTGGTAGACGCCGTCGGGATGTTTTGAGCGCAATACGACGCGCGGGCCGCGCTGGTGGGTTTTCAGCTCGTCGAGCATGCTCTCGATCTCCCAGCGTTGGGGGTACAGCGCGGCGAGCTCGCTGGCTGGAGCCTGTTCGGGATCGAGGATCGTGGTAAGCAGCCGGTAGCGCTGATCCGCGTGGGTGAGCGCGGGATCGTCGAGCCGGTATTCGATCACGCGCGCCTGCGGACCACGCTGCCGAGCTCGGCCATGATTGTCCTTTGAGATGTGCGTCAGGTAGGAGCGATCCTCGAGCGTCTGCTCGCGCGGAAGCCCCACCTTCGAGCTGACCCTCCAGAGCAGCTGCGCCCCTGTTTTGCTGGCCTTCTGAAAGCGCTCAAAGCTGTAGAGGCCACGGTCGGCCAGGCACAGCATCCCTTCCTCAAGCGCACCCAGAAGCCGGTCGGCCAGCTCCCGCTCCGAACTCGAATACGGGCCGAGCGCAGCGGCGCACACAGCATGCGTGCCCGACTCGCACAAGCCGACCAGGCGCAACTGTGGATACGCCCCGCCGCCCTCCCGCCGCGAGGAGCCCGGCCTGCCGAACGCCTCATCATTCTCCGGCGTGTCCGCCACGTCCAGGCAGGTACCGTCGAGGCTCATCACTCGCAGTCCCCGGTAGAACGCCCCCCGCGTGGCGCTCGTGGCCAGAGGCCGGGCACTCGCGAACAGCAGCTCCAACGGCTCTGACCCAAGCCGCTGGCGTGCCTTATAGATCGCGACCTTGCTCGGCACCTCCCACAGCTGCCGCCAGCCCGACTCCCACGCCAACCCCTCGACCAACTGACGCATCACCTCCTCATAGGAAGACTCAGCGAACAACGCCATCGCGAGCACGTAGTAGACGACCACACGCGCCGGCAACAGCCGATGCCGACGCTCACCCCGACCAGCCGCGGCGACAACCGCATCGACCAGCTCGGGCGGGAACACCCTTGTCAGAACACCGATCGAGATGTGATCCGACAGACGCTGGTCGCTCGCCGGCTTCACCCACCCAGAACGAGGCACGCGTCAACGATATCCCCACCCTAGGACGTTAAGTTTACAGTATTGAAGCTAAAGCGGATCACCGACTCAAAGCGGGTGCCGGCCAAGCTCAGGGCGCTCAAGGATGGGATCGAGCGACGCCAGCACCTACCCATCCCAGAACAGGGACGCTGGCTCGCCAGCGTCCTGCGCGGGCACTACAACTATTACGCGGTGCCCGACAATAGCGAGGCGCTACACGCCTTCCGCCGCCAGGCTGAGTGGCACTGGTTTCGAGCGCTTCAGCGCCGCAGCCAGCGCACCACGCTGACCTGGGAGCGGATGTCGCTCCTCGCCTCTATGAACGAGGGCCGTGTGTCAAGTCCCTCGGGAAGATGTCAGATCGCTGACGCCTTCACTGGTAATCGCCGGGTGAACGCTGGCCGTGTCAAGCGCCTCAGCAAGAGCACTGAAGTGAACAGCAGGGGCTGATGGCGCTTGACACGACAGCGCGAACCTGGCAGGACGTTGTCACGGAGCGCGGGCGGGTTGGTGATGGTGTGGAGCAGTGCCCATGTCTCTATCGCTTCATCAACTTCGAGGACCAGGTGTTATCGGGGCTCGCTCCGGCGGCGCATGTCAAAAAAGGACTGTCAGGCAGTCAGGCGAGAAATGGCGCCTTCCGGAGCGAAGGGCTTAAACGGTTGGTTGCGGGTCAGCATGTACCAGATCGCCTCGGTCAGCTTGCGAGCGAGCTCGATCTGGGCGACTTTCGCGCCGCGTTGGCGGCCCAGGCGGCGTTTGGTGCGCTGGTAGCGCTCCTTGTAGAGCGGATGCGCGGAGGCGTGGATCGCTGCTTCCATCAGCCCCCAGCGCAGGTATCTGGGGCCGTGCTTGGAGATCGGGCCGCGGCGGTCGACTTCGCCGGACTGGCTCACGCGCGGGCACAGGCCGGTGTACCCGGTCAGCTTGACCGGCGATGAGAAGCGGCTGATCTCGCCGATCTCGGCGGCGATCGTGAAGCCGGTGACCCAGCCGATCCCCGGGGCGCTCATCAACAACGGGATGTAGCGGTGATCGGCGCCCGAGCGCTGCAGCCAGCGCTCGATCTCCGCGATCCGCCGGTCGAGATCGTCGATCAGCTCAACGCTCGCCCGGACGTGACCAAGCCACGGCTCGGGGAAATCCAGCTCGGCGAGCAGCCGTCGGCCGCCGGCTCCGAACAGGTCCGCCATCGGGACCTGATGGCCGAACGCGATCAGCGACGCGTGCACCCGGTTCTTGAGGATGGAGCGGTGCTTGACCAGGTGCAGCCGCCACCTCGAGCGCTCACGCTCTTGGCGAAGCTCGGGCGTCGGCAGCCAGATCGCCGGCACCAGATCGCGGAACGACAGCTCCGCGAGCACGCGCGCGTCGATCCTGTCGGTCTTGCACGCCAACGGCGCCAGCCCCTTGACCCGCTGCGCGTCGGCGACCAGCACCTCCCACCCGTAGCGGACCAACTCGTCGTGCACGAACCGAGCGCCGTTCATCGACTCGACCACCCCGCGCACCGGCTCGTCATACACCGCGACCCGCCGCATCAGCCCGTACAGGCCGTCGCGGTCCGAGGACGCGCGGAAATGCTCGACCAGCTCTCCCTCGCTCGAGATCAAGCACACGTCGACCCGCCTGCGGCTCAGATCCAACCCAACGTGCAGCACAGCAACTCCCTCCTTCCCAGGAAGACAAGCAGGATCAGCCCGGGCCACCGCGTAACGTGAGCCGAGGTCGGTCCTCCATATTTCGCTAGCCCGGCCGCGCGGCTGCTACCGCGCGTGCCTGACCCAAAGCTTTCGATCCGGAGGGCCGACCTCCTGCCGGGGACGCCCGCGCCAACCCTCGTTCAATCACAGTCAATCGATGGCTACCCCCACCACGAGTTCGGCGTCCCTGGCCCGAGCAGCGATTCCACGCTCCTACCCAAGGCAGGAGCCCAGTGCGGTAGTCCTGCACGCTGGGATCCGTGCGGGGGGCGGGCCGAGCCCTTACCAGCGAAGGCCCGTCCCTACCGCGACAGTGCGACTTCCTCGGTTTTTCCTACGGGTTCCGGCCGGGGCGCTCCCCGCATCACGCGTTGGACGCGCTCGCGGTCGGGATTACGCGCAGGAAGGTGAACTACGTGCTCGACGCGGACATCCGCGACTACTTTTCCAGCCTTGATCACTCATGGCTGGTCAAGTTTCTCGAGCACCGGATTGCGGATAAGAGGGTCCTGCGCCTGATCCAGAGATGGTTGAAGGCGGGGGTCATCGAGGACGGGGAGTGGTCGCAGACGTTTGAGGGAACGCCGCAAGGGGCGTCGATTTCGACGCTACTTGCGAACGTCTACCTGCACTACGTCTGCGACCTCTGGGTCCACCAATGGCGACGGCGGCGGACACGCGGCGAGATGATCGTGGTGCGGTTCGCTGATGACAGCGTGGTGGCCTTTGAGCACCGTGATGACGCCGAGCGGTTCTGGGCCGATCTTCGCGAGCGGTTTGCGGAGTTCAACCTGGAGCTGGCGGAGGAGAAGACGCGGCTGATCGAGTTCGGGCGGTTCGCCGCCCAAAACCGAGAGGACCGCGGGCTTCCCAAGCCGGAAACGTTCGAGTTTCTCGGATTCACGCACGCGTGCGCGAAGACGCGGAAGACCGGGCGGTTTGCGCTCAAGCGCGTCACGAGCAAGAAGCGGTTGCGGGCGAAGCTACGCGAGGTCAAGACCGAGCTGATGCAACGCCGGCACGACCCGATCCCCGAGCAAGGGCAATGGCTGGCCAGCGTGGTGCGAGGGCACAGCAACTACTACGCCGTGCCCGGCAACATCGACGCGGTCACGGCCTTCCACAATCAGGCGGCCAGGCACTGGCATAGGGCGCTTCGGCGTCGCAGCCAGCGCACCCGTCTGACCTGGGAGCGCATGCACCGCCTCGACAAACGCTGGCTACCCACCGACCGCATCCAACACCCTGGCCCGACGTGCGCTTTGACGCCAAAACCCAAGCCAGGAGCCCAGTGCGTTAGACGCGCACGCTGGGATCTGCGCGGGGGGCAGCCCGAGCCTAAGAGCGAAGGGCTGTCCCTACCGCGACCTCGAAAGCGATCTGACTTCCCGGCGAGGGTGTCTTGCTGACGAAGTGTCGGCCTCGGTTCGTGCCTTCGAGGATCGGCCTGACCTAATAGGAGCGTTCGCCCCAGGCTAGGGGCGCCCACCGGGATGTTGTCGGCCGATCCGCCAACAACAACATAACGCCTGGAGGTTTGAGGTTGTCCCGGCGCGTGTAGAAGTTTGCGGTGACGGCGGTCCCTCCGGCCCGTCCGCTCCTGGTGGGAGCGTGATGGGTGGATCTGCCAAGACCGAAGGAGGAACCGCCGTGAAGGAGACCGTACCGGTCGCGCAGGCGACCAGCGAGGAGGCCGTGCTCCCGGGGCGCGTGCAGGAAGCGCTCGGGCAGTTGGTGGGCGCGGCGAAGGAGGGACTGTTGGCGCTGAGTGTGGGCGTCGGGCTCGGTGTGCTGAGCGAGATGCTTGAGGAAGAGGTCGACGAGGTCGTCGGCCCGAGGGGCAAGTGGGATCCCGAGCGGACCGCTGTCCGTCATGGTCACGACGATGGTGAGGTGACACTCGGGGGCCGTCGGGTCGAGATCCGCCGGCCGCGGGTGCGGACCGCTGACGGCGCGGCGGAGGTGCCGCTTGCGACCTATGAGCATTTCGCTGATCGCGATCCGCTTGCCCGGGTGGTGCTGGAGCGGATGCTGGCCGGCGTCTCCACTCGCCGGTATCGGCGCACGCAGGAGCCGGTCGGCGGACAGGTCGAGACGAGCGCCCGGTCGACGTCGAAGAGCGCGGTGTCGCGGACGTTCGTGGAGCGTACCCGCCAGGCACTGTCGGAGTTGATGGCCCGCCAGCTCGCCGATCTGCGCCTGGCGGTGATGATGATCGACGGGATCGAGCTCAAGGAGCGGATGATGATCGTCGCCTTGGGGATCACGACCGAGGGTGTGAAGATCCCGCTGGGGCTGTGGGAAGGGAGCACGGAGAACGCGACCGTCGCGACCGCGCTGCTCTCCGATCTGGTCGAGCGGGGCCTGGACCCCGAACAAGGAATGCTGTTCGTGATCGACGGATCGAAGGCGCTCAGGAAAGCGGTGCGGACCGTGTTCGGCGAGGTTCCGGTCCAGCGCTGTGTCCGTCACAAGGAGAGAAATGTGATCCGTCATCTGGCCGAGCGCGACCGCCCGCCGGTCCTCGCTCGGATGCGTCGAGCCTGGGCGGAGACCGACTACGGCCGCGCCCGCGAGCAGCTGAGCCGCATCGCGGACGAGCTCGAGCACACGCATCCCGGCGCCGCCGCCTCGCTCAGGGAAGGGCTCGAGGAGACGCTGACCGTGATCCGGCTGGGGATCAAGGGCAAGCTGAAGCGCACGCTGGAGAGCACCAACCCGTGCGAATCGATGCTCGACTGCGTCCGCACCACCCAGCGCAACGTCAAGCACTGGAGCTCCGGCGAGATGGGGCTGCGGTGGACCGCCGCCGGGATGCTCGAAGCCGAGAAGCAGTTCCGCAAGATCATCGGCTACACACAGCTACCCAACGTCGCGGTCGCGATCGAACGACGACTCCACCTCCAGCCGATCCAGACAACGCCGAACCAGGAGGCCACGATCGCAGTCACTGTGTAACGATCACACCCGGACCGTCGTCACCGAAGTTCCACGGCGCGCGGGGCAACCTCGGAGGTTTAGGGCAAGCAATGAGAAGAGCGAAGAAGCGCGGTCCGGGACCGTCGCATTTGTTGATGACGCCCGATCATGCGGGCAACGTGGTCGGAGTCGACCCGCACAAGCGGACGCTGACGGCGACGGTGGCCGATCCGCGCGGCGGGATTCTGGCTTCGGCGCACTTCCGCGTCTCGGGCGGAGGGCACCGGGAGCTCGAGGCGTGGGCGCGGCAGTTCGGGCCGATCGCCCGGTGGGGGATCGAGGGGTCGGCGAGCTGGGGGCGGCACACCGCGGTGTTCCTGATCGGCCGCGGCCATGACGTGCGCGATGTGTGCGCGAACCGCACACCCAGGTCTGATCGCGCGCGCCAGCGCGGGAAGTCAGACACGCTGGACTTGCGAGCGGATCGCCAGAGAGGTGCTCGCTCACCCGCTGCTGCCCAAGGCGTTCAAGCGCGCCGGACTCGAGCAGGGCCCGGACGAGCAGCACCAGCTGCTGGCGTTGTGGCACAACCGCCGCCGCTCGATTCTCACCAGCCGCCAGCACCTCGTAGGCGAGGCCGAGTCCCTGCTCTGCGAGCTGCCGCTGCAGCTACGCGAGCAGCTGCCCGACACCAAGGCGGTCAAACCACGGCTGGCGGCGCTGGCACGGCGCAACCGCCGCCGTCGCTATGACGCGCCGACGAAGCTGCGCCTGGAGCTGCTCGACGGTTATCGCACGCAAATCAAGGCGCTGGACCTCGAGGAAAGCCAGGTGGTCGCGCAGCTCGACGCGCTTGTGCGCTGCAGCGGCTCGACCCTCGGCGAGCTGTCGGGCCTGAGCACCCGGTCGGTCGCCGAACTGCTGGTCGAGGTCGGCGATCCCAGGCGCTTTACCGAGGGCGGGTTCGCACGCTTCAACGGCTCGGCGCCGCTGCCCGCCTCAACCGCCGAGGGGCCCGGCGAGCCGGTACGGCACCGCTACAACCCCGGCGGCAACCGGCGGGTGAACGCGATCCTTCACCGGATGGCGGTCACCCAGCTGCGCCGCGAACCGCGCGCCCACCGCATCTACGCCGGCGCGCGCGCTAACGGGCACACCAACAAGGAGGCCCGCCGGATCCTCAAGCGCCACCTCTCCAACGTCATCTACCGGCGCATGATCCGCGACCTCCGCGACCAGCAAGCCCAGCTCCCCGGTCAACATCTCCTGGCCGCCTGACGGTGCGCGGGCGCCTCGCAGTCAAGGATGGCCCGTCAGGGCCGAGCGCAGCGAGCCGCGCGTGTGCTGGGCACGGACGTTGAGATCGGAGGTGTGAGTCCTGTCCTGGAGCCCTGACAGGGGGAATCCAACATTGAAGAGGCAAGGGCGCGGCCCGGAATTGACCGGGCGGCTCGTTGGCGGCTGGTCGCGACCGGCCTGCTGGTGGGCTTCCGTGAGGGCGGGTCTGAAAGAGGCCATAGATGTGTCGTGGTGGCGAACGAAAGTGAAGCGCCGTAAGGCGTTCCTCGATGGGCGAGCCGGCTCGCAGCGGCGATGCCCTGTTCCTGTCGATGCCGAGGGCGTAGTGGCGACGCGATCACGGCGAAATCTCAGCGTTTCACCCCAGGAGATCTGCTGGGTTCCGGCGATCGCCGGTAGGCCGAAGAACGAAAGGACGACGGCCGATGGCCCAGCAGAAGTCCGAGGACCGAGTAGTACCGGAAGGCGGGGTAATGCCCGCTGAGCGTGCCGGGTCGAGCCCCGGTGGGCAAGGGAAGGCGGTCCCGGTCGAAGAAACGGCGGTGCAGCTCTGCCTGCCGATCGCGACAGCAGAAAACCCGAAAGGGGCCACCCGCAGGAGGACCCGGGACCGGCTTGGGGCGATCCGGGCGGGAGCGCCGAAGGCGATCGTCAATGCCGAGAGGGCAGCGCCGGCGACGATGGAGGAGGTTGCGTATCGATTGCCGGGTGCGTTGTTGAAGGTGGCGTCGAACAAGGGCGCTCCGGGCCCGGATGGGCAGACGATCGAGGCGCTGTGTGAGCAGTGGCCGGTCGTTTTGCCCAGGCTGCAAGCCGAGCTGCTTCGGGGGAGGTATCTGCCGGGTGCGATCCGCCGGGCGTACATACCCAAGGCGGGAGGCGGCCAGCGCGGGCTGGGGATTCCTGACGTGGTGGACCGGGTGGTCTGTGAGGCCGTGCGGCAGGTGCTCGAACCGCTGTGGGAGCCGACGTTCCACCCCTCAAGCCACGGGTTCAGGCCCGGCCGAAGTTGCCACACGGCGATCACCGAGGCCAGGCAGCATCTTGAAGACGGCTACGTGTGGTGCGTAGATCTTGATCTGGAGAAGTTCTTCGATCTCGTCTGCCACCAGCGGCTGACCGCGAAGCTCGCCGAGCGGGTGAGCGATCGGCGGCTGCTCGTGCTGATCGGACGGATGCTGAGGGCCATGGTGGTGCTGCCGGATGGTGTCGTGATCGACAGCGAGCAGGGCGTTCCGCAAGGCTCGCCACTGTCGCCGTTGCTAGCGAACATCGTGCTGGACGAGCTCGACCAAGAGCTCGCCCGGCGTGGTCACCGGTTCGTTCGCTATGCGGATGATGGAAAGGTGTACGTCGCAAGCGAACGGGCGGGAAATAGGGTGATGGCCAGCCTGAGCGAGTTCATCGAACGGCGCTTGCGCCTGAGGGTGAACGTGGCCAAGTCGGCTGTCGCCCGCCCGGAGGAGCGGCACTTCCTCGGCTTTCGGCTGCGGTTAGACCCGCAGACCGGCACCGTGGAGGTGCTGTTGTCGGAGCGCACCAAGCGCAACGCGATGGAGCGGGTCCGGCAGCTCACGCCGCGAAACTGGGGAGGCACGCTCATCTCGTGCATCTCCCGGATCAACGCGTGGCTGCGTGGCTGGCATGGCTTCTTCGGGATCACCTCCGCTGAGGAGATGCAGATGATGCGCAAGATCGACGCCCACATCAGGCGGCGGTTACGCGCGATCCTGCTGCGCCACTGGAAACGCAAACGAACGATCGCACGCAGACTCATCAAGCTGGGCGTTCCCCGGCGCTCGGCGTGGCGGCAGGTCTATCAGGGCCGTCGGTCCTGGTGGGCGCTGAGCCACATCCCGGCCGTGGACCACGGCCTGAACCGAGCGTTCTTTCGAGAACGCGGGCTCGTGGCCCTGGTCGAGATGCACCGCCAAGCGTCCATGCACATCGTCGCCCCCCAGTCGCCACAACTGGCGCTATGGGGATGATTCGAGGTCGCGAACCGGCCGGCGGCGGGGTTTACAACCCGCCGTCCCGAAGAGCCGTATACGACCAGCGTACGTACGGTTCTGTGGGAGCCGGGGCGGGCAACCGCCCCGGCTACCCGAGAGCCGCATCCTTGACGGCGATCGGTGGCCGCGCGCCACCCCTTCCGCCAAGGAGGAACTTGATGTCATGAAGGGCCGGCCGGGCTCCGGCGGCCGGGGTCGGCTGGCGCCCCGGCGCGGGTGGCAGGAGATCGGCCCTCCGTCTCGAACTGCGCGATCTAAGACCGCGCGGATTGGGCCGCGCGGCCGGACAATCCGAGAGGAGGACCGATGACCGATAACGGTACGCGCTGGGTCGGCATCGACGTGCATCGCCGCCGCTCGCAGATCGCGATCATCGACGAGCACGGGGAGCTGACGGTCTCGCGGCGGATCGTCAACGACCGCGAAGCGTTCCTGGAGCTGCTGGGCGATCCTGACCAGACGCTCGTGGCGCTGGAGGCGACCTACGGCTGGGAGTGGCTGGCCGAGCTGTTGCAGGAGGCCGGCTATGACGTGCACCTCGCCCACCCGCTCAGAACGCGGGCGATCGCGGCCGCTCGGGTGAAGACCGACGCTGTGGACGCAAAGACGCTCGCGCACCTGTTGCGCACCGGGCTTTTGCCGGAGGCCTACATCGCCCCGCCCGAGCTGCGAGACCTGCGCGAGCTGCTTCGCCACCGCGCCGTGCTAACGAGGATGCGCACCGCGGTCAAGAACCGGGTGCACGCGCTGCTGGCCCGTCAGGGCGTCTGGCCAGAGCACTCTGATCTGTTCGGCAAAGCCGGGCGCGAGTTCCTGGCCGCCGTAGCGCTGCCCGAGGGCTCCCGCCGCCGGCTTGACAGCCTGACCGCGCTGATCGACGACTTTGACCGCGAGATCGCCGCCACCACCAGCGAGATCGACGCTCGCGCCAAGGTTGACGAGCGCGTCGGGCTGCTGTGCCAGATCCGCGGGATCGGACGCTACACGGCGTTGCTGATCATCGCCGAGGTCGGCGACGTCAAGCGCTTTCCCACCGCGCGGCATCTGTGCTCGTGGGCCGGCCTGGCGCCGACCGTGCGAAGCTCCGACGGCAAGGCGCGCCTGGGGCACGTCTCCCATCAGGGGTCGGTGATGCTGCGCTGGGCGCTGACCGAAGCCGCGCAGAAGATCCCCACCGGCGGTGGGCCGCTGCGCGCCCAGTTCGACCGGATCGCTAAACGCCGCGGACGCAACATCGCCAAAGTCGCGATCGCCCGCCAAATCCTCACCCTCTGCTACTACGGGCTGCGCGACGGCGAAATCCGCTGCCTTGACGGCAGCCACCACGCCGACAGCCTCAGCGACGACGACCAGGCGGTCGCCGCATGACAAAAGCTCACCCAACTTGCGCTGCGGCGCGAGGGTGCATGCTCGGGCGAGCTCGCTCCTGTGTCTGGCCTCCCGGCTCGTCGCAGACGAGCCAAGGACGGTCGCGGACTTGATTGAGCCCTCGAGCACCGCACGATACTCTGGTCCGCCCCGCGCGACCGGATGGATGACTGGAGCCACCTTCCAAGCCGGAACGCAGTCAGCGAACCGGCGGCCGAACCCCAGAGCACCATGACCCCCGAAGACGTCCTGTCAGACTCGCCCGGCCGCGTCAAGCGCCCCCAACCGGCGCCGAGCGCCCACGCCCGCACAACCCGGCGCTTGACTCGACCGCGCTCGCCCGACAACCCGACAACGAAGTCCGGGGCAAGCCCCGAATCCCTGCAAAACAGCAATCCACACGTGAACCCCAACAAGCCCCCATTCAACCCACCGACGAACGTCAAAAACGGCCAACCGCCCCTTGACATCGCCCGCCCCTTCATGGATGACATAGGAGCCTTCGCCGGCCTGCTCTTGCTCTCCACGCGTATCGCATGTGCCCGTGGGTGGCACCGGCCTTTCGCGGGCACCTCCGTCCGGAGGTTGGTCGATTCCTCACGCGGTTCACTCAGGCGCGATCGAAGCGTGCCCCCTCTTCTGCCGCGTACGCGCAAAGCAAGAATGGGACTACTCAGAAATGCTGCGCAGCTTCGGCGAGACCCTTCTGAACGTCGTCGGGGGTCATCACGGGAAGAAGCTCGATCGACGCGCCCACGGTCATAAAGAACGGCTCCGCGATCGCAGGAATCTGTGACGGCTCCTCCAGATCGAAGAAGATCAAGCCCGTCCGCTTACCGTCGATCGCCGTGAAATAGGCCGCCTCTGGCTTGATCTGCCCCATCACTCGTTCAAGCATCTGTCCAAAGGAACCGTCCCTGATGGCGCGATTTCCGGCCTCCACGTCCATCTGCATCTTCAGCAGCATTCGCATTATCTTCCCTTCTCGTATTGGCGCTATCTGCCGACCCTAAACGATGCGCCACACCCGGGGAAGCGCTGCGGTGTCCCGCGGCTAACAAAGCGTGCGGCGGCCGGACTCCTGGCTGCTAACGGAGTGATCTGAAGTCGCCGCCGCAGACGGCCCATTACAGCATGCCGGTCGACGCGAGCGCTGTGGGCGCCGGGCCGTCCCAGGACGGCGGGTATTGCTAGCCACGCGAGACGGCAGTTCGGGGATCAGCGCGAAGAGCCCCCATCGATCTGACGCGTTCCGCCCCGAGCGGGCCGCGGCGATCGCTTTAGGCTCGGCGCTCCTGTTCGTCGGACGGTTCCTTCGGCGACGTCAGACTCGTCAGCCTCGCCAACGTGGCGCGACTGCTTCGCCACGAGGGCAGTTGCCCGCGGCCGACCGGAGCGGACGAGCGCAACGGCGACGTGTGGATCACTCGCGATCGAAGCGCGAGGGTTGATGGGCGGTCGGATTCGAAGCAGGGCGGCGAACGTCAGCAGCTGGCTGTCCTTCCTTTTGGCGATTTCGGATACTCGCGGCGCCCATAACTCGAGACCCGCGTTCGTGCCGGCGCGCGTTTGCATCGGCGGCGGCATTCGCGTGGCCGAATTTGTCCGAACCGGGGAGCGCGCTACCAGCGGCGCGATTGTGGCTTTGGGGATTCCGGCCCTCCGGGCATCTGGCTAGCACCGGACGCGTCGAGCTCGGGCGTGGCGCGCTCGCGGACCTCGTGCGCGTTTCTCGAGCGGGGCAGGCGCGCGCGGCCGCGCAAAGCGACGAGGTGCCTGCGGCGCGAGGGAAGACGGTCTGACCTGGTGGCGTTGCGGGGCCCGAGGCACCGCGAGGCAGGCGCCCCGCGGAAATCGCCGTCGCTGTCGCCAGCGCTAACTGCGACAAGACCGCCACAGTCTGAGCTGATGGCGTCCGCGTTGACTCAAGGCACCCGACCCCGAATATGCTGCTGGGCGTGGCGGACCAAGAGTCAGCGGCACAGGATCCCGGCCCCCAGGGTCGATGCGTCTGCGGCGAGAAGGTCACGATCGCCGACGCGCACGAGATAACCCTGCCCAACGGCCGGGCCGGTTGGGAGGGCTACTGTCCCGAGTGCGGCGCGCCGCTGTTCGCGATTCGTCGCGGGTCGCGGACGAGCGGCTAAGAACCAGGACTGGACGCTGGGCGATCACGCGGCGCGCCCGAGCTGCTCGCGCCGCGGGTTGCTCGCGCCGAGTTCCGAGCAATGGTCACAAGACGCCGACAGCCGCGCGTGGTCTCAGGACATTGCCTGGACGCGTTCGGTTACGAAGGCGTACGGAACGCGCGACCGTCTCCGCGATGGTGTTGATCCGGTGCTGGCGAGTCATAAGCGCAGCTTGTGGCTTCCTCCGGCGATTGGTCTTGGGCTTCTGAAAGCTTTAGCCTCATGATGCTTTGTGTAGTACCTCTCCTCCCTCGAGCGCGCCCCGAGTGTCGGCCTCATATTCGGCCGGTTCCGGGGCGTTCTCATTTGAGGAGTGCCTCCAACCCACAGGCTCACGATTTGTCCCGTTCGCGGGGGCCGTTTGTACGGCGCACAGCCTGTCAAGAAGACGGCGCGTGAGGCGAGCAGAGAGCCCCGCGCGTACCGAAGAGCTGACCGAGCGGGGAGAGTACGGTGTAAGGAATGGACGACGAGCCTATTCTCGCGCTGGTGAAGCGCCTGGCCCGCCCGCACGCCTCCGGCGGTGCAGTCATCGAACGCGCCGCGATCCTCGCCGAGGGTGCCGACTTTGCGTCGGTTATGGCGTGGATAACGGACCACGACGGGCAACCCGAGGCAAGTATTGCTGCGGGTTCGACGCACGGACTACACGGATCGCGGGTCAACAACACCGGCACAGAGCAACGCCAGCCTCCCCTTCGCTATGTGCTACCGGCGGGAACTCTGACCTGAGCCAGCTCGCGGGGCGCACGCCACTTCTCCTGGCCAGAATCGCGTGAGCCCGCCTAGCCAAAACCGCGCACGCTGCGCACCAGACGGCCCGGTCCGACCGCTGCTCGGGCGCGAATTGAAATTCGGGGACGCTGCAAGCATCCGAGCGGTCACGACGGCGTCGACGCCGACGCTCCAGGCGTATTCCAGCAGCCAGGGCTTAGAGCGCCGCCCCGCTCGTCAGGACGTGCGCGTGAGTGCTCTGCGGACGAGTGTCACTGTCAGAGTCATCGATCGTCCGGCCGGTGTCGTCCGATCCGGCTGGTAGGTCCCCGGCTGGCGGCGGGCTGACTGTTGACGATTGCGTCGGCTGCTTGGCCTGACCGGCAAAGCTTGTGTCGCCCGCCGCCGTCCGAGGACCGCCGGCGTGACTTGATAGAAGCGTGGCTTCGCCTCTCGTGACAGTTGTCCGCCGGAGATTCGCTTCATTTGGCGTCAACGAAACGAAGGGACGGTAATGCATGATCGTGATCGGGGCGGACACGCGTAAGGGGTCGCATGCGCTGGCGGCGGTCGATGAGGGAACCGGCAAGGTTCGCGGCAGCCGCCAGATCAAGGCTGACGGGCCAGGGCATCTGGCGGCGGTGCGGTGGGCCCGCGAGCTCGATGAGGAGCGGGTGTGGGCGATCGAGGACTGCCGCTCGTGTTCTCGGCGGCTTGAGCAAGCGCTGCTGGCGGCGGGCGAGCGGGTGGTCCGGGTGCCGCCGAATCGGATGGGCGCCTCGCGCAAGGGCGAGCGCGAGCCAGGCAAGTCGGATCAGATCGACGCGCTCGCCGTCGCCAGAGCGGTCGTCAAGGACGGTGTCGAGCGCTTCCCGGTCGCGTACGTGAACGAGCGCGCGATGGAGATCCGGCTGCTGCTCGAGCACCGCAACGATCTCGTCGCCGAGCGCACCCGCACGGTGAACAGGTTGCGCTGGCGCCTGCTCGAGCTGTGCCCCCAGCTCGAGGCCTCGCTGAAGCGCAAAGCGCTCAACCAGGTGCGGGTGCTTGACCGCGTCGACCGGCAGCTGCGAAAGCTGCCCGCCGGCGCCAGGGTCAGGATCGCGCGCGAGCAGATCTCTGACCTGCGCGGCCTCAACCGCGGTATCGAGCAGCTCGCAGCCGAGCTGGCCGAGCTCGTCACCGCACACCGGCCGCGGCTGCTGGCCGAGCAGGGCTGCGGCGCGCTGACCGCCGCGATCCTGATCGGCCACACCGCGGGCAACGAGCGGTTCCGCTCGGAGGCTGCGTTCGGGCTGCAGACCGGGACCGCGCCGATCCCGTGCTCCTCACGCAAACGCACCCAACACCGGCTGGGCCGCGGCGGCGACCGGCAGCTCAACCACGCGCTGCACATCATCGCGGTCACCCGCGCGCAGCGCGACCCCGCCACCAAGGAATACCTCGCGCGCAAGGAGGCCGAGGGCAAGACCACCAAGGGGCGCGCTGCGCTCGCTCAAGCGCCACCTCGCCCGCCGCTTTGACCAGTTGCTATCAGAGCCTTCCGCCGACCAGCAGCCCGCCGAGCCCGAGACGATCGAGCGCGAGCACGTCACCGCGCCCGAGCTGCCCGCGATCCCGCCGTCTCCCTCGCCGCGACGACCAACAGACCCCAACATCAAGGCAATCGCGCCGTTCCCGATGGCCTGCATCAGCTAGTGACCTGAGTCATTAGTTCGCAGGCACGTTGGCTTGGGCGTCGAATTCGTCGTCGTTATCGACGACGATTGGAGGGGTCATGGCGCAACGTGCAGAGGTCGTGCTCAGTGCTGAGGAGCGGGAGGTGTTGGAGCGGTGGGCGCGGCGTCCGAGCAGCGCGCAGGGATTGGTGCTGCGTTGCTGGATCGTGTTGGCGGCAGCGGACGGTGAGCCCAGTCAGGAGATCGCGGCACGGTTGGGTTGTAGTCGCCAGACGGTGGGCAGGTGGCGGGGCCGGTTCGCCAGAGGTGGGTTTGATGGGTTGCATGATCAGCCGCGTCCGGGTAAGCCGCGGTCGATCGGCGGCGAGGACGTCGAGCGGGTGATCGTCAAGACGCTCGAGGAGCAGCCGCTGACCGCGACGCACTGGTCGACCCGCTCGATGGCTCAGGCGACCGGGATGAGCCAGACCGCTGTCAGTCGGATCTGGCGGGCGTTCGGGCTCAAGCCACATCAGACCGAGGCGTTCAAGCTCTCGCCCGACCCGCAGTTCATCGACAAGGTCCGCGACATCGTGGGGTTGTATTTGAACCCGCCCGATGCTGCTGTGGTGCTGTGTGTCGATGAGAAGGCCCAGATCCAGGCGCTTGACCGCTCAGCGCCGATCTTGCCGCTGATGCTCGGGGTGCCCGAGCGGCACACCCACGACTACGTCCGCAACGGCACCACCAACCTGTACGCCGCGCTCGACGTCGCCTCTGGGCAAGTGATCGCCAACACGACCGCACGCCATCGCGCCGAGGAGTTCCGCCGGTTCTTGAACGTGATCGACACCTCGGTCCCGACGCACCTCGACGTGCACGTCGTGCTTGACAACTCCTCCACGCACAAGACCCCGCAGATCCAGCGCTGGCTGGTCCGCCACCCACGCTTCACGATGCACTTCACGCCCACCTACAGCTCCTGGCTGAACCTCGTCGAGCGCTGGTTCGCTGAACTGACCACGAAATGGATCAAACGAAGCGCCCACCGCTCCGTCCCTGACCTCGTCGCCTCGATCCGCACCTGGATCACGAACTGGAACGACGATCCCAAGCCCTACATCTGGCACAAGACAGCAGACGAGATCCTCAACAGCCTCGCCACCTACTGTCAACGAATTAACGCCTCAGGTCACTAGAGCACCCCGACCACCATCCCCCTCACAGCCGCTCTCCGGCGCGCTGCCGCCGACGGCTGACCCTTCACCGTCGACGTCGCGCACCCAAAACCGCGGCGATCGCGCCGGAACAGTCGCCGCCGATGCCAGCGACGCGTTCTCAGCCCGTCTGCGGCCCTCGACAAACCGACCGCGACCGGCAGCACCCCCGATCAAGGCAACCCCAGACCCTTGACAAACCCGCCCTCGGTACCGGCGACCGCTGAGGGCGTCCGAGTTTCTGTGTAGGCCGGTTTCCTGGTTCAGTCGGGTAGGCGGTCTCCGAAGTGGATCTTGAACGCCAGCAGGGCTGTCGTCCAGTTCCGGCATCGGGTCCACTGCGGGATCGCGTTGACGATGGCTAGGTAGATGAGCTTTCTGGCGGCTTCCTCGTTGGGGAAGTGTCCTTTGGTTTTGATCGCTTTCCGCAGCTGGCGGTTCAGCGCCTCTATGGCATTTGTTGTGTAGATCACTCGACGCACTTCCGGGGGGAACTCCAGGAACGGGGTCACGTACTCCCAGGCGTTCAGCCACGCCTGTGTGATCACGGGGAACCGGCCACCCCACTTCTCGTCGAACGCCTCGAGCGCCTGCTGGGCGGCGTCGGCGTCGACCGCGGTGTAGATCGGCTTCAGCTCCCGGGCGACCTGTTCGCGCTCGCGCCTGGGCACGTACTTCAGCGAGTGTCGGATCAGGTGCACCACACACGTTTGGACGGTGGTCTTCGGGAAGATCGCCTCGATCGCCTCGGGGAATCCGTTGAGCCCGTCGACGCAGCAGATCAGGATGTCTTGGACGCCGCGCTGCTTGAGATCGGTGAGGACCTGCATCCAGAACTTGGCGCCCTCGCTCTCCTGGAACCACATCCCCAGCACGTCCCGGTCGCCCTCAACCGTTACGCCCAAGGCGAGGTAGCACGCTTTGCGTTGCACGCTGCCGCCTTCCCGGATCTTGAGCACCATGGCGTCGAGAAACAGGACCGGGTAGACGTCCTCCAGCGGCCGCTGCTGCCAGGCGCGGACGTCGTCCATCACCTCGTCGGTGACGCGGCTGATCAAGTCCCTCCCGACGTTCACGCCGTAGATCTCGCGCAGGTGCGCCTCGATGTCCCGGGTCGACAGGCCACGGGAGTAGAGCGCGAGGATCTTGTCGTCGAACCCCTGGAAGCGACGCTGGCCTTTGCGCACGATCTGCGGCTCAAAGCTGCTGTCGCGATCACGAGGGGCCTTGATCCTGACCGGCCCGTGCTCGGTTGCAAGCGTCTTCGGCGAGGTCCCGTTGCGCGTGTTGCCAGCCCCGCCCGGCGGCTCCTGATGCGGCTCGTAGCCCAGATGCTCGGTCAGCTCGGCCGACATCGCCCGCTCCACCAGCCGGCGCACCAGGTCGGCCAACAGGCCGCCGGGCCCGACGATCTCCTCCTCGGTCCGGGCGCCCGCGAGCAGCTCGTCAATCAACTCATCCGACAGCTGCTCGCGGACCTCCGGCGGCAGCTCCTCAAGGGACCCGTGCGGCGAGCGCGCAGCGCCAGCGGGTCGCTGCGCTCGCCCTCCGGGCGAGCTCCGCTCCCCGCCGGCGCTACCCCGCTCCGAGGTCTCTTCGCTCAGCTTGGTCCTGGTCTTCGTGGTCGTAGACATAACGCTCCTTTTTCGTCATGCCTACACAGAGGGTCGGACACTTCCCAGGCGCTTGGCCGGCATGTCTTGCTCACCGTCAGCGGCCGCTCGGGCGGGGCGGTGGTCGTCAGGCGGCGTGTTGCCCGCAGACGCGCTCGGCTGAACGACGTCGTGCGGCTGTCTGGGCGCGAGGCGCCGACTGGATGTGGCCTGTTCTCGGAGTTGTTATTTGCAGGGTCTACTCTTGGGAGTATGCGAAACGTGCCTCTGACCGCTTGTCTCAGGAGCGCCGGATTCGCCCGTCGCGCTGATCAGACTGACTCGCTCGTTGGCACAGGCGATGCCGGCCGGTCGCGTTTCATCTGAAAGGACCGTCGTATGCCTCTTTTCTTTTTCACTGTTGAACAGCAGGAACGTGCAGTGGTCGAGCGGTTTGGCAAGTTCGTCCGGGTCGCGGGACCGGGACTTCAGCGCAAGTCGCCGTTCGTGGAGAAGGTCGCTGGCCGGATGAGCTTGCAGGTCGAGCAGCTCAACGCAGACATCGAGACGAAGACTAAGGACAATGTCTTCGTCGTCGTCCAGCTCGCGATCCAGTACATGGTGGGTGGCGAGGACGAGAAGGTGAAGGACGCCTATTACAAGCTCGACGACCCAGAGGTGCAGATGAAGTCCTACGCCTTCGACGTCGTCCGCTCACACATCCCCACGATGGACCTGGACGAGGCCTATGCCGACGCAGACACCATCGCCAGGCACATCCAAGCGACGCTGCAGACGCAGATGGCCGACTACGGCTACGAGATCCTCAAGGCGCTTATCACCAATATCGAACCAGACCAGCGGGTCAAGGATGCGATGAACAACATCAACGCCGCGCGCCGGAACCAGGAAGCGGCCACGGCGCAGGGCGAAGGCGACAAGACTCTTCGGATCAAGAAGGCCGAGGGCGAGTCGGAGTCGATGCGGCTGCACGGTGAGGGCGTGGCCGCGGAGCGCAGGGCGATCGCGCAGGGACTGAAGGACTCGCTAGCGCTGATCGTCGGCGAGGACGGCATCGACGCGAGAGAGGCGATGAGCCTGGTCGCGCTGACCCAATACATGGACACGCTCCGGTCGGTGGGCGAGCACGGCAACATGACCACGCTTCTGCTTCCGCACTCGCCTGCGGCGGTCGGCTCCCTGATGGAGCAGGTCCGCGAGGGCATCCTGACCGCAGACTTGGCTGCCGATGCCGCTGCACCCGGTGGCAATGGTGCCGGCAGCCGCCGGCCGGCCCCGCCACCTGCGCCGGAGCGGCCTGGGTCCTAGACCAGGCCGGCGCCGGATCAGACAATGGCCGAAAGCGATCCTGGCATGGTCGCGTTGCTGGGGGCGAGTGCTGATCGGCGGCTGCTGGGCGAGGATCTCGGCAATCTGCCCGAGGCCGAGCAGCATCACGCGGCGGTGGTGGTGTCACACAGCCACGACCGCCTCGTCGCGGCCGGCTCCTTGCTCACCGGCGCCAGCCTGATCGTAGGTGGCGGCATGTTGCTCTACGGAGGTGGGGAGGTTCTCTTCGGCGGCGGAGGCGCGGTCGCCGGCGTTGCCGCTGTGATCGGGATTCTGCTCGTCGCCACGCATTGGGGATGGGTGCACGTCGCCGAGTACGCCGGCCTGGTGATCGACGACCGCCACCGGCGGATGGCCGAGGTTGAGGAACAAGACTGGCTAGCGACTATTCAGCCGTATCCACGCTTCAGCGTCTCAACCACGGTTCTCAACGACGCCTCGACGAGGATCCAGCGATTTCGGCATGAGCCGGTTCTCGTCACGTCCCGCACGTTCACGTTCGTTCGCCACGCGGATATTGAGCAGACGTATGACGTCGACGCGCCGGCCGAGGTCATCGTCGCCGCTGCCGAAACGATGCGCCATCAGGCGCGGCTGGAGACAGACCGCTTCCGCGGCGACTGGGAAGCGGCCTCCGGCGCCTACGAAGCCGCGGTTCTGGACGCCAGCGACGACCAGCAGCGTCTGATCGCACAGCGAGCCGCCGCCGCCGCGCTGTCCGAACACATCAACGCCTCCCTGCTCAAACCGCCATTGGCGGAGTAGCCAACCGAGGGTGTCGGCACCGGCGTTCGCGGCCCTCGAAGCGTCCGGTGCCCAATTCTCGCCTCTATGAACGAGGGCCGTGTGTCAAGTCCCTCGGGAAGATGTCAGATCGCTGACGCCTTCACTGGTAATCGCCGGGTGAACGCTGGCCGTGTCAAGCGCCTCAGCAAGAGCACTGAAGTGAACAGCAGGGGCTGATGGCGCTTGACACGACAGCGCGAACCTGGCAGGACGTTGTCACGGAGCGCGGGCGGGTTGGTGATGGTGTGGAGCAGTGCCCATGTCTCTATCGCTTCATCAACTTCGAGGACCAGGTGTTATCGGGGCTCGCTCCGGCGGCGCATGTCAAAAAAGGACTGTCAGGCAGTCAGGCGAGAAATGGCGCCTTCCGGAGCGAAGGGCTTAAACGGTTGGTTGCGGGTCAGCATGTACCAGATCGCCTCGGTCAGCTTGCGAGCGAGCTCGATCTGGGCGACTTTCGCGCCGCGTTGGCGGCCCAGGCGGCGTTTGGTGCGCTGGTAGCGCTCCTTGTAGAGCGGATGCGCGGAGGCGTGGATCGCTGCTTCCATCAGCCCCCAGCGCAGGTATCTGGGGCCGTGCTTGGAGATCGGGCCGCGGCGGTCGACTTCGCCGGACTGGCTCACGCGCGGGCACAGGCCGGTGTACCCGGTCAGCTTGACCGGCGATGAGAAGCGGCTGATCTCGCCGATCTCGGCGGCGATCGTGAAGCCGGTGACCCAGCCGATCCCCGGGGCGCTCATCAACAACGGGATGTAGCGGTGATCGGCGCCCGAGCGCTGCAGCCAGCGCTCGATCTCCGCGATCCGCCGGTCGAGATCGTCGATCAGCTCAACGCTCGCCCGGACGTGACCAAGCCACGGCTCGGGGAAATCCAGCTCGGCGAGCAGCCGTCGGCCGCCGGCTCCGAACAGGTCCGCCATCGGGACCTGATGGCCGAACGCGATCAGCGACGCGTGCACCCGGTTCTTGAGGATGGAGCGGTGCTTGACCAGGTGCAGCCGCCACCTCGAGCGCTCACGCTCTTGGCGAAGCTCGGGCGTCGGCAGCCAGATCGCCGGCACCAGATCGCGGAACGACAGCTCCGCGAGCACGCGCGCGTCGATCCTGTCGGTCTTGCACGCCAACGGCGCCAGCCCCTTGACCCGCTGCGCGTCGGCGACCAGCACCTCCCACCCGTAGCGGACCAACTCGTCGTGCACGAACCGAGCGCCGTTCATCGACTCGACCACCCCGCGCACCGGCTCGTCATACACCGCGACCCGCCGCATCAGCCCGTACAGGCCGTCGCGGTCCGAGGACGCGCGGAAATGCTCGACCAGCTCTCCCTCGCTCGAGATCAAGCACACGTCGACCCGCCTGCGGCTCAGATCCAACCCAACGTGCAGCACAGCAACTCCCTCCTTCCCAGGAAGACAAGCAGGATCAGCCCGGGCCACCGCGTAACGTGAGCCGAGGTCGGTCCTCCATATTTCGCTAGCCCGGCCGCGCGGCTGCTACCGCGCGTGCCTGACCCAAAGCTTTCGATCCGGAGGGCCGACCTCCTGCCGGGGACGCCCGCGCCAACCCTCGTTCAATCACAGTCAACAGCAGCGCGAGTCCGATCACTCACTGAGCCTCGTTTCAGCCGCAAGCGCCAGCCATGGAAGCAGCAGCCGGCCGCAGCCGAGGGCGTCGGCAGCAGACTTGTGCAATCGGCCCGATGTCGAGCATCCCGCAGCGGCACCAGGGCGATCGCTTTCGTTCTCCCGCCGGCGGACGGCGCACGATTGGTTTGGCGACGTCGCGCTCGCGCGGCCGGAGCGCAACCCGGGCCCCGAGTCTTTCGGCGCGAAGCGGGCGCCGGCTAACTTTGGCGCCGTGTCCGTCCGACGCTCGCTGGGCGCTCGCTCACCGACCGGGGCGCCTGCGCCGACGAGCAGCGGGCGCGGCGACTGATCGGTACTCAGGGGCTTCTAGGTGCCGGAGCCTCCGAGCGCTTCGGTGATGTCCGCAATCACCGCGTGCTCGGGACCGCTGACCGCCATCCCATCCTCCTTGTGGGCGTTGGCCACCTTGTCGGCGAGCGTGAGCACGAACCGCCGGTAGTCGTTGACCTCGTCGGGCGTCGCCTTGGTCTCGAGCACTTGGACCGCATCGCGAACGTGTTGGAGACCGTGCGACTTGACCTCTTCGGGTGAGTGACCGAGATGACGGTCGACCTCGGGCTTAGCGGACACGATCGCGTCGAGGATCTCGCTCGCGCCGTGCTCCTGGCGCGCCTCGGTGTAGGACTTCGCGATCGCGAAGCTCTCGCGGAACGTGCCGCCCCTCGACGCGGTGGCGACGATCATGCCCGCGGCCGGTGGTCCGTGCAGGACGGTGTCCCACTCCTGTTCGGTGAAATCACTCTTGCCTGTCATCGCTCGCTCCTCAGCCTCGGGTGGATTGGCCAACCTCGATCAGTCGTCCGTCAGGGTCGCCAACATAACAGCGAATCTCGGTGGCGCGCTGCTGGGGCGGGGTCAGGAAGTCGGCCCCCTTCGAGCTCCAGCGGCGTGATCCTTCGATGTCGGCGACGCGGATGTTCAAGAAGCTCGGCATCCGATCCGGATCGTGCCCGACCGCGTCGGCGTACAACGGCCTGCTCACGCGTTCGCGTCGGATGTCCGCCCAGGACCGAGCACCACTGTCGGCGGCAATTCAGAACAGCGCATCGAGGGGGAAGCGTGCTCGCCAGCCAAGCGCCGCGTCGCGCGCGGAGACAGGCCCGAGCGTCCGTGCTCGGCTGAGACGTCGCGCGCGGAGGGAGGACGCGCGGGCTCGTAGGAACGACCGAGTCACTCGCGCGCGGACGCGGAAACAAAGATCTCGCATCCGTGCTCGATGCTGTCGCTTCGCGCGCGGAGACCGTCCGGTTGCCGACCGCAGTCGCCGCTCGCCCTCCACCGCACGCGACCAGTTGCGCAACGATGATCGCCTCGGCGTTGCCGCTGATCTCAGTCGCCGCGCGTCGTGCCCGAGCCCGCACGGCTCCTCCGCCACTGCGACGTGACCCCCAGACCCGTCCGCTTGCCCAGCACCCAAACCGGCAGGACCACACTGTACGCACTGGGTGCTGAGAACCTCGAGACGTCCCCTGACCGTTGCTAGGACCACAGGACCTCTTCGATCCGAGGACGCAGGAACCGCCAGCTGCGGCCCAGCCGCCTGGCCGGCAGCTCCCCGCGCCTGGCCAGGTAATAACCGCGGAACTGGTGTTTGCAGCAGTTCTGCGACCTGCGCCGCGGTCATCACCAGCTCGCGAGTAAGCGGCGCGCTGGGTTCAGTCGCCGACATCGGACCCGTCGTGCTTGTGCTCGACATGCCCGTCACGATCGATGATCTCTTAGGACGTCTCAAGGACATCTTGGGACGTCTTGCAGGACGTCCTGGGACGCCTTGGGACGTTTTGGGACGAATGCCATTTCTGAGAGCCCGCCGGGGGACTCGAACCCCCAACCCCTTCATTACAAGTGAAGTGCTCTGCCAGTTGAGCTAGGCGGGCGAGCGCTCAGTGTCGCACGGCCCTTGCGGGGCAGGGCTCAGGACCGTGACGAGCGTTGATCGGCGAGCTGCTGCGCCCACCAATCGAGCGCGTCGGCCATCGTTTGCTTGAACGGGATCTCCGGGCTCCAGCCTGTCGCTGCCCGCAAGCGGTCATTGGATCCGCGGAGCTCCATCACTTCGTAGCTGCGGACTCGGGCTGGATCGACGATGTGCTCGACGCGGATCGGGGCGAGCAGCTCGCCGAGCAGCTGTACTTGCTCGGCGGTCGAGATCGAACGGCTGGAGCTGACGTTGTAGATCCCCGCCGGTGCGCCGTCGGCGAGCAGGCGGTAGGCGCGAACTACATCGCGCACGTCGGTGAAGTCGCGTCGAGTGTCAGGGTTGCCCGTGACGATCCTGACGCCGTCGGCGCCCGCGATTCTCGCCTCTGCGCCCTGACGCGCGAGCGAGGAGGCCAGAAATAGCGACCGCTGCCCTGGACCAGTGTGGCTGAAGGGCCTGGCGCGCACGATCCGGAGTCCATACGCATCGCGATATACGCCGGCCAGCAGCTCGCCCGCGGTTTTCGAAACTGCGTACGGGCTGGCCGGGCTCAGGGGCGCGTCTTCGCCTACGGGCAGCTGTGCGGGAGAGCCGTATACCTCGCAAGAGCTGACCCAGACAATGCGTGCGGACGGTGCGTCGAGCCGCAGGGCTTCGAGCACGTTGGCCGCCGTGGCGACATTGTTGTTGACGGTCGCTGCCGGATCGTCCCAGGAGCGGCCGACCGAGCTCAGCGCTGCCAGGTGGTAGACGACGTCTGGGCGGAGCTCTCGAAACACGGCGCGCAAACCGGCCCCGTCGAGGAGGTCGAGCGCGTGGCCCTCACCAGCGCCCGCCGGGATCACGCCGCGGCGCGAGATCCCGACCACCTGGTCGCCGGCGTCGGCGCAGGCACGCGCCAGATAGCCGCCGGCGAATCCCGAGGCACCGGTGATCAGGACTCGCAACGGTCTAGGAGCCCGGCTCCGCCGAGACCGCATGCTCGAGCGTGCCGTGACCGTTGCTCGAGAATTCGGCCTCCGGTTCAGGAGGCGCGGGCGCTCGCTCGGCGTTCAGGCGACGCTCGAGCTCCCCGAGCACGAATCCGAACAGCAGGTGGCGCCAGGTCTCTTGCGCGAAGGCCCGGCGGTTCCCGGTCAGGGTCGGCAGTTCATCGGCGGCCGGATGGAATCGATCCGATACGCGGCCAAGCGGCCAGGTGAGGAGATGCTCCGCGAGCCCGAACAGCGGCCCGCGCAAAACCGCCGGCAGCGGGAGAAGAGGAGCGATGTTGGCATAGACGGCGCCGAGCAGCGCTCCGTTCTGGAGATGCAGGGCAAGTCCGGCCGGATACCAGCTGTCCTCGCGCGTGATCGCCTTACCGAGCAGCTCGACGTCGTCGAAGCGGCTGTCGGACAACCGCTTATCGAGTGGTTGCTGCAGTGCCCACACGGCTGCCGCGACTCCGCCGGAGACGGCTCCTCCCAGCGTTCGAGTGCGGTCGGTCGGCATACTCAGGAACCGCAACTGTAACGGCCGGCGACAGCGCGGGTACGCGTGTGTGCCATGGACGAGGAGCTGCTGCACCGACGTACGCGGGAGAAGGGCGCAAATCCGCCGGTGTATTGGCTAGTTCGCGCGGTGCTCGAGCCGTTCTTCGTCATCTACTTCCGGATGAAAAGAATCGGTCGTGAACACATCCCGGCCGAAGGCCCCGTGATCGTCGCATCCAATCACCGCAGCTTCCTCGATCCGTTCGTGATCGCGACGATGGCCAAGCGTCCGATGTACTACATGACCAAGAAGGAGCTGTTCCCCTGGCCCTTCGTTGCCTGGATGCTCAGTGCGCTCGGCGCGTTCCCGGTACAGCGCAGAGGAGCGGATGCGGAATCGATCGAGACGGCGAAGGCGATCCTGGCGCGCGGAGACATTGTGCTGATCTTCCCGGAGGGAACGCGTACCCGTCCGGGCTCGCTCGGCAGGCCCAAGCGCGGAGTCGGTCGGCTCGCACTCGAGACAGGCGCTCCTGTGGTTCCGGTCGCCGTGATCGGCACCGAGGCGGTTCGCCGGGGGTGGCGGATCCGGCCGCACAGGGTTCGGATTCGCGCCGGCCGGCCGCTTCGGTTCCCGCAAGTGCAGCACGTCTCGCCGGCGCTCGCGTCCGCCGTCACGGAGCGAATCTGGCCCTGCGTGATGCTTCAGTGGGAGTGGCTCGGCGGGCTTGCGCCGATTCGTCGCGCCGCGATCATCGGCGCCGGCGCCTGGGGCACCAGCCTGGCGGTGTCTCTCGCGCGCGCGGGACTTGAGGTGGATCTGGGATGCAGAACGCAGGAGCAGGCGACGGCCTTGACCGCTGCGCGAGTGAACGATGCCTGCCTTCCCGGCGTCGAGCTACCGGACGCCGTTCGGGTGGTACGGGCGGCGGAGCTGGAGCAGGGGGGACATGATCTGATCTGCCTTGCCGTGCCGACCCGTGCGCTTCCAGGCGTGCTGGCGGCTCATGGCGAGCGGATTCCGCGTCGCGCCGGGCTGCTCGTCCTGTCGCAAGGCTTGGTGCCGCCACTCGGGGCGCTGCCGTCGGCGTTCGTCTCCGAGCGTTGTGCGGCCCGCGCGGTCGCGGTGCTGGGCGGCCCTTCGCGCGCCCGCGAGGTGCTCTCAACGGGCGCACCGATTGTGCTCGCGTCGCTTGATCGCGGCTTTGCCCGTCAGCTGGCGGACGCGCTCGCCGCGGCGCGGCTGGGTGTCGAGATCACAAGCGACGTCACCGGCGTCGAGCTCGCCGGCTGCGCCAAGGATGCCGCGGTGCTGGCCGCGGCGGCGGCCGGCGCCATCGCGGGAGCAAACGTGGCGGGCGCGGCAGCGGGAAAGGTATTCGCGGAAGTCGACGCGCTCGCGCTCACGCGGGGAGGGCGCTCGGAGACGTTCGCGGGGCTGGCGGGCGCAGGTGACCTGGTCGCGACGCTGATCGCCGAGCGATCCGCCAACCGGGCAGCGGGCGAGCTGCTCGCGCAGGGGGTTTCTTCGCGGGAGATCGGCGCCCTGCTCGGAGGGGCGGCGGAAGCGGTCGACTCGGTTCCGCTGCTGGCGTCCGTCGCGCACGAGGCGCAGCTCGAGGTCCCCGCGCTCGATGGCCTGGCGGCGCTCCTCCAGGGCCGGATGGAGCCGGAGCGCTGGACGGCGGCAGTCACCGAGCCAGCCGTTGCCAGGCGCAAACGATCTGCGCGGGCAGCGTGAGCGGAGGTAGGCTCTGATGTTGTGGATGAGGATGGCACGAAGCGTAAGGCGGAGCTCGACGCTCGCTTCAGCGAGCTCTACCGCGCGCACCTGCGCGACGTCTACTCCTACAGCTACTACCGGGTCGGCAACCATCACGATGCCGAGGACCTCACCGAACAGACCTTTCTACAGGCCTACCGGCATTTTGAACGGGCGCTTCGGGAGTCCAACGGACGCCCGCTGCGACCGTGGCTCATCCGGATCGCGCACAACCTCGCGGCCAACTTCTATCGCGACCGCTCCCGCAAGCCGGAGTCGGCGATCGAGGATGCGGGCATGATCTCGGCGCCGCACACCACGGAGTCGCTGGTCGAGGGTCGGGCCGAACTCGAGTCGATCCTGGCGGGGGTAGCCGAACTACCCGACGATCGCCGCGAGGCGCTGATCATGCGCTTCGCGTTGGGGATGGACAACCGGGAGATCGCGCGCGCGCTCGGGCGTACCGAGGGAGCGACGAAGGTGTTGCTCCACCGCGCAATCCGACAACTCGAAGGAATCGTCTCCGACAGCTCGCTGGAGACGGCTCGGGCTTCTGAGGAGTCCGCATGAGCTCCGGTGCGGCCGACTTCGAGGCGCTGCTGAAAGAGGCGCTGACCCCGGTCGATCCGCCGGCCGACCTAGCACGTCGGCTCGAGCTGACGCTCGTGAACCTGACCGAGCTCGCTCAAGAGGAGCTTGATTCCTGGGAGCTGTCGGCGATGCGCGATCCGCGTAACTGGGTGCGACCGGCGGCGGCCGGTGTGATTGGCGCGAGCGCGGGTACAGCGCTGGTGGTGCTGCGGGTGCGCGCGCGCCATCGGGCCCGCAAGCAGCAGTCGCGCAATCCGCTCGAGCTCGCGCAGCGAACCGCGCGTGACATCGCCGAAGAGGTACGGCGGATTCTCCCCGCTCGGTAGCCGGCTGCCAACCGTTTCCGCGTAGCCCACTGCTAGCGTGGACGAGGATGGCCGTTTGCTACCGCCATGCATCGCGGGAAACCGGGGTCTCGTGCTCATCCTGCGGACGGCCAATCTGCCCCGACTGTATGACGCCCACGCCGGTGGGGATGCGGTGTCCGGAATGCGCGCGCGAGCGGACGAAGGTCAAGACGATCCGTTCGGTCGCCGCGAGGCCGGCCGTCACCGAGTCGCTGATCGCGCTCAACGTCTTGGTGTTCTTCGCCGAGCTTGCCACCGGGACACCAGCGGCCGGCGGGATCAGCGGCACGGTCCTCGACAAGGGAGCGCTGGACGGGCCACTGATTCACGAGCAGCACGAGTACTACCGAATCCTGACGTCCGGGTTCCTGCACTACAGCGTCCTGCACATCGCGCTGAACATGCTTTTCCTGTACGTGATGGGAACGATGCTCGAGCCGGCGATCGGCAGTCTCAACTTCGCCGTCGTGTACCTCGTCTCGCTGCTGGCAGGCTCGTTTGGCGCGTTGCTGTTCGAGCCGGACGCGCTGACGGTGGGCGCTTCGGGCGCATGCTTCGGCGTGCTCGGCGCGTTGATGGCGGTGGCGCACAACCGGCACATTCCGATCTGGCAGAGCGGACTCGGTCCCACGCTGCTGATCAACATCATCTTCTCGCTCACCGTCGGTGGAATCTCGATCGGTGGCCACGTCGGCGGTTTCGTCGGCGGACTGATCTCGGGCTATTTGATCGTCGAGCTTGGCGAGCGGCGCCGGATGCGGGGCGCAGCGCTCCTCGGCTGTGTGGCCATGGCCGCGATCGCCGTCGTCGGAGCGCTCGCGGTGGCGGGCGGTTCGGGGCTGACCCCGCACGGTGTGAGTTTGCGCTAGATGACTCCGCCGGCTCAGATCGGGACGGTCAGCGCCTCGCCCCGGGCCTCGGGCACCAGCTCGGGATGCAGGATGTGGGCAAGCAGCTCGAGGCCGTCGACGATTCTCGGGCCCGGACGCGAGAAGTATGCGGCCGCGTCAACCGCCACGACCTCACCGGCGCCGACGGCCGCCAGCTCGTCGCGGTGCATCTCGGCCTCGCGATGGGCGATCTCGGCACCGTAGCCACACGGCATCACGATCACGATGTCGGGCTGGGCGGCGGCGATCCCCTCCCAGCTTCGCTCCTCTGAATTCTCCCCGGGGAAACCGAGCACGTCTTCCCCGCCCGCGTACTCGATCAACTGCGGCGTCCAGTGGCCGGCGATGAACGGGGGATCCAGCCACTCCAACGCTGCGACGCGCGGTCGCCGGGCGTTTCGAACCTTGAGCCTGATGCGATCGATTCTGCTCGCTGCGTCGCGGACGAACTCCACCGCGGCGTCCTTGCGGTCGGTGGCCCGAGCGAGCGTCCCGATATCGCTGAGGACCTCGCCGACCGTTTGCGGATCGAGCGAGATCACCATCGGTTGCGTTTCGATCTCCTCCGCGATCGCGCGGACATCGTCGTAGGAGACGGCGCACATCGTGCACAGCGCTTGCGTAACGATCAGGTCCGGGCGCAGGTCGTGGAGCATCTCTGCGTCGAGCTCATAGATCGACTCGCCCGCCAGAGTGCGCTCCTTGACGGCGGCATCGATCTCCGCCGCGCTCAAGCCCGCCGGGAGCACGTCGCGGGTGACCTTCGGCAGCTCGACTACCGCTGGTGGGTAGTCGCATTCGTGCGTGACCGCGATCAGGTCGGGTCCGAGGCCGAGCGCGAACAAGATCTCGGTCGCGGATGGAACAAGGCTCACGATTCTCATGACTGACTGGAACGATAGACATCGCGGTAGCCGCATCCGCGGCTGCTACCGTTCCTCGCGTCGCTGAATGACCGACGACGACCCATCTCGAAGTAGCAGCGCGGGGGCCGCGGGCTGCTCGGCCCGGGCGCCTCGGTGAACGCGCTCTTCATAGTCCTCACCGTCCTGCTCGTGTTCGCGAATGCGTTCTTCGTGATGGCGGAGTACGCGCTCGTGCGCTCGCGGCCAACGCGACTGGAGGCGCTTGCCGAGGAGGGAGTTCGCGGCGCTCGACTGGCGCTCTCGCAGATCGAGGAAATCGGCGACTACATCTCCGCGTGCCAGGTGGGTATCACGATGGCGTCGATCGGCATCGGCGCGCTCGGCGAGCCCGCGATCGCGCACGTGCTCGAGCCGGTGCTCGGCGGCCCGCTCGGGCACACCGCAGCGGTCGCGATCTCGGTGGTCGTGTCCTACTTGCTGATCACGAGCGCGCAGAGCGTCATCGGCGAGATCGTCCCGAAGCTCTACACGATCCAGCACGCCGAGGGTCTCGCTCGCCGGATCGCACGGCCGCTGCGGTTCTTCAGGGTCCTGTTCCATCCATTCATCGTGGTCCTGAACCGGTCGTCGAACTCGCTGCTGCGGATGCTCGGCGTCGACCCAGACGCCGAGCCTGAGGGAGGGACCCCTGACGAGCTCAAGCGCATGATCGCTGCCTCGCAAACCGGCGGTCATCTCGACGTCGGCGAGGCGAGCATGCTGACCGGCGTCTTTCACCTTCACGAGCAGGAAGCCCGTCAGGTGATGACTCCGATCCCCGCAGTGGTGACCGTGGACGTCACGGAAACTGTGGAGGCGGCCCTCTGGCGATGTATCTCGACTGGCCACTCGCGGCTGGTGGTCACCGAAGAGGACAACCAGGACCGGGTGAAGGGGATCGTGCACGTCAACCAACTCGTCAAGCTGATGCTCTCGGAGGGCGACGACGCGCACTTCGAGGGGCTCGTTCGAGAAGCCCCGCTCGTGCCGGAGACCAAGCCTCTAGACGACCTGTTGGCCGACCTTCAGCGAGAACGGACAGAGTTGGCGATCGTGATCGACGAGTACGGGCGAACCGCGGGCATCGTTACGATTGAGGACATCATCGAGGAGGTCGTGGGCGAGATCTCCGACGAGACCGATCCCGCTGGCGGCGCCGTCCGCCGACTCGCCAATGGTGATTGGTTCGTTCGCGGACACGTGGCCGTGACCGACCTCGAGGACTACGGACTCGAGCTGCCAGTTGATACCGACGCCTACAACTCGGTGGGCGGCTTCGTGTTCGCGCAACTCGGGCGGCTGCCCAAGCGCGGAGACACGGTCTCCGCGAACGGCTACTCCATCCGGGTGGAGTCGGTGCGCCAGAACCGCATCGAGGCCGTCCGGATCAGGCAGCGGCGGCTGACATAGCGGTTGGGGGTGGCGCGTCCTCGCGTCATTCGTTACATTTCCCGCTCAGGCAACGGCCGGTGGGAAGCAGAAGCCCGCCCGGTGGTTGAGAGGAGAGATGAAGCCGGCCCAACCCCGGGCCGGCTTCGCCACATTTGGACGATCGCTGACAGCAACACGGCCTTGTGGAAGGAGAGCAAAAAGAAGCCGGCCCGCTGGGGACGGGCCGGCTTCCTGCTTCTGGGGAGGAGGTGCTGCTATGAGGTACGTCGCGAAGCGAAGTCTGGAGCGCACACCTCAACGAGCCCTAAAAAGTTGATCTCAGGTTTGGAAGGGCTAGTTCCAGGCGTTCAGGGTCATCGACCCGGGTTATGTTCCCGGCGCCCGATTTCGGGTAGCGAGTAGCAGATCGCGCGGATGCCCGAGACCTCCAACATAACTGCCGCCCGACTCGACGCTCACGGCGAGCCGCTGGTGATCGAGCAGGTCGAGCTGCCAACGCCAGGCCAGGATGACGTGCTCGTCGACTTGTCGTTCGCCGGCGTCAATCCCATCGACAGCTACATGGCACAAAGCAGAGTCGCTCCTGACGGTCCGCTTCCGCGCACGCTTGGAAGCGAGGCTGCCGGGAGCATCGACGGTCGTCCGGTGCTGGTCGCAGGCGAGGGCCTTGGAGCGGCGCGCGACGGGCTCTGGGCGCACGCCGCAGTAGTTCCGCGCGCGGCCGTGATCGACCTGCCCGACGGCGTCGAGCCGCGGGAGGCGGCGGCCATGGGAATCGCCGGGCTGACCGCGTGGAAGGTGGTGACCGAGCTCGGTCAGGTCAGCGCCGAGGACCGGGTGTTGGTGCTCGGCGCGTCCGGCGGTGTCGGCAACGTAATTGTGTCGCTCGCCCGCGCTGCGGGCGCGACCGTGTGGGGACAAACTGGCTCACAGAAGAAAGCGGCCGTTATAACCGAGCAAGGAGCAGACCGCGCGGTCGTCGCGGGGCCCGATGAGCTGGGGGAAGCGCTGGCCGAGCTCGAGCCCACGATCGTCTTCGACCCGCTGGGGGATAGGTTTGTAGCGCCTTGCCTGGGGGGCCTCAGTGCGCGGGGCCGGCTGGTGTCGTTCGGGACCTCGGCGGGGCCTGAGGTGGAGTTGAACATGCAGGTGCTGTATCGCAAATCGATCTCGGTGATTGGCTACGGGGGCATGCAGCTCAGCCGCGCGGAGCGTCGCAACGGGCTTGAGGCTGCGCTCGCCGCGCTGAAGGCGGGCGATCTGCGCATCCGCATCGACGAGGTGCTGCCGCTCGAGAAGGTCAACGAGGCGTTCAAGCGGCTCTCCGCGCGCGAGGTCACGGGCAAGGTACTGCTGCAGCTCGGCGACGGCTAGCGACTGTCGCCACGGGAGCGGCTCCCGCGCGCGATCGCCTGCAAGATCGAAGCACTCACGAGCGCCAGCGGAACCCGATCACCTCAGGCGCCGGCGCCAGCGGGCTGGTTGGCAGCCCCGGCGCGGGGTCGTCCCGGTTGAAGCCCGCGGGCGCGAGGTCGTTCGGCGTGTCGGGATGAAACAGCGACGCGAGGTACTGAGCCTGGCCGCGTCCCGGTCCGAGCTCGAACTGACCACCCCCATAGGCGCCGATCTGGCGCTCGGCGCAATAGTCGTAGGTCGCGCACAGCTTCGGCAGGCCGCCGATCCGCGAAGGCTTGATGTTGACCATCCGCGGTGCGAACGGGAGCGACTCGATGTCGGCGATCGAGTGGATCGGAGCGTCCCAGCTGACGCGCGAATGATGATCGGCCAGTACCGCCGCCGTCTCGGGCGCTGTCACATCGGGATCCTCGATCCACACCCTCGGAAACGCCTCCACCACGCGCCGGTAGAGGACCGGGTCGGGCGCCTGGTCGACGACGGTCCCGTGGTACTGGCTCTTGAAGTCGACCGAGTCGACCGCCTCGGTCGCGGCGAGCGCGGCGATCAGCTCCGGGGTCCAAGAGCTTGTCGGATCGAGCTTGAAATGAAGCCCGGGGTATCGCGCAAGCCTGCGCTCGATCGGCGCAAGCGTCGGTGGCTCGCCGAGCCGGAGCGAGACGACAAACGTGACCGGACGGGGGTCCCGTCCGAGCACCGCGTACAGAGGCTTGTTCGCCTGCCTGAGCGCAAGGTCGAGCGCCGCGCTGTGGAACGTCCACCGGCGGTAGAGCCGGGACACCTCCCACTGTGGCGCTACCGGGAACAAGTCGAGCGAGTCGATCAGCTCGCAGAACTCCTCAAGCGGGTAGCGCCCAGCGAGATCGAGCACTGGGCCGGCGCGCTGCAGCGCGACGTGATCCTCAGCCTGGTAGACGACGTCCTCGCCGACGCCCTCGGCGCCGCGTCCATGCAAGTGCACGACGGTCGTGAGGCGCTCGAAACCACTCGATACGTTGGCCCTCAGGCCTTCGAGCCGGTAGCCGTCGACTTCGAGCGGGAGCCCGGCGAGCAGCCCGAAGGTGCTCATTGCCGCTGTGCCCCGCGCTCGAGTCGCGCCACCAACTCCTCCAGCCGCAGCTCCTCTAGCCCGCGGCTGACGATCTCGAGCTCGGTCGCGCAGTACTCGATGAGCTCCCGACCTTCCTTGACCAGATCCAGCGTCTCCCGCAAGCCCGCTTCTCCGGAGTCCAGTCGCTTGATGATCTCCTCGACGCGCGCGACGGCCGACTCGTAGGTGCGCTCGGCGATCATTCCTTCACCTGCGCCGGGACGACGCCGTCGTGGAAGCGCAACTCCACCTTACCCGACGCCCGGGCCGTGGCCGCCGATGTCAGCGGCTCGCCGCCAGGCTCCTGGACGAGCGCATAGCCGCGGGCGAGCGTCCGGTCGGGGTCATGGGCGGCGAGCGCCAGCGTCAGCCGCTCGAGATCGCGGCGACGGCGTGCGGCCTCCGAGGACGCGGCACGGTCCCGCGTCCGGCGAAGCACGAGCGTGTGCACAGCCGCCAACGAGCGCCCCTCCTCGGTCGCCCGGCGGGCGCTCGCGCGCAACTCTCGCACCAGCTGGTGCAGCTGGCGGCGATAGCGAGCGACGTGCTGACCGGGGGCGCGCGAGAGGTGAGCGAGTGCCCGCGCCCGGTCGAGAATCGCGCGGCGACCGTGGCTTTGCAATCGGCGGGCGTACGCGGCGACGTCGGCACGCGCCGCACGGCAGTCGATCGGCACCGCCGCTTCGGCGGCGTGGGTGGGCGTCGAGCAGCTCACTGCGGCGACGTCGTCGATCAGCGTCCGATCCGTGTGATGGCCGACGGAGGAGATCACCGGCACGCGGACCAACGACACCGTCCGGCACAGCGCCTCGTCGCAGAACGCGAACAAGTCGGCGAGCGAGCCACCGCCGCGAGCGACGATCACCACCTCGACCTCGTCGATCGCCGCAAGCTCGCGCAGGGCTGCCGTTATCTTCGGCGCGGCGTACCGGTCCTGCACCGGCGCGAAGGCCCATACCAGGCGCCCGGCCCAGCCTCGCCGACGAAGGCCGGCCAGCACGTCGTCGCGCGCCTTTCCGCGCTCGCCTGTTACCACGCCGATGGTCCGTGGCAGCAGCGGCCGCGGCAGCTGCTGCTGCGGCTCGAACACGCCGTCCGCGTACAGCTGCCGGCGCAGCCGCTCGAGCTGCACGAGCAGGTCTCCCTCTCCGGCGATTCGCAGCTCGGAGACAGAGAACGTGAACGACGGGGAGGAGGTGGCGCTTCCGGGGTAGTAGTCGCAGCCGCCTCCGACCACGATTCTGAGCCCGTCAGTGAGCGTCACCCCGAGCGTCTCGAAGTCGCTGAGCCACATCGAACAAGGCAGTGCTCCGCGAGGGTCCCGCAACTCGAAGTAGACGCGGGCCCGGCTCGCTTTGAAGCCCCACACCTCGCCCACCAGCTGGACGTGCGCAAACTCCCGCAGGCGTCGCTTGAGCTGCTCCGCGTATGACCCAACCGGGTAGGGCCCAGGGAGGCCACTATCGGGGATGCCTTCGGTTGTGAGCGTGTCGGGAAGCGTCATCGGCTTCCGAGGCTACAGGTCGTTGCGGGCGGCTCGGCTGCGGGTGCAGAGCGGGCGGCGAGGCGGTCAAGACGAGACATCCGGCGGCGTTCGGGTTTGGCGGCCCGTCCCCGAGGGAAAGCCAGCGTCATGGCGGAAGGCTATGACGCGCATCCCGACGAGGACCCGGACGACGCTGATCTCGAGCACCTTCGCGAGGCCGAGTCCGAGGATCCAACCTCACCGGGGCGTGGATTCGACGACCCGGAAGAGGAAGAGTCAGAGGACCACGAGTAGGAGCCCGTGGTCCGAACGGGCACATGGTTAAGGCCCCCGCGCCCATGCGAAAACTCGAGCGGGTAGTTGACCATCCGGCCGGCCGTTCAATTTATGCCCGTGTCACCGGCTGCCGGTCGCGAAGCCAAGCGACCGTCTGCGCGATCCCCGCTTGCAGGTCGGTACGGGCCTCCCAGCCGAGCATCCGCCTGGCCTTCTCGACAGACGGCCAGCGGCGTTGGACGTCGACCGCGAAGCTCGGCAGATGAGCCAGCTCAAACTGGGCCGGGTCGCGGTCGCACGCTTCCCATATGCGCCGTGCGATCTCGGCGACGGTCAGCTCCTGAGAGGCCGAGATGTTGAAATCCTCGTTCTCGCCCGCGGGTGAGCTCATCGCGGTCACCACTCCGTCGGCGATGTCGTCCACGTGGGTAAGCGTGCGGGTCTGCTCGCCCGAGCCGAAGATCTGCAGCGGGTGCTGCGCGGCGAGCGTCTTGGCGATCAGGTCCGGGACGGCGTGGGCGATCCCGGGTTCGTCGGGATCGGGAAGCTCTCCCGGGCCATAAGCGTTGAAAGGCCGGCAGATCGTGTAGCGCAGGCCATGCTGATCGTGGGCCGCGCGAGTGTAGATCTCTCCGGAGAGCTTGGAGAAGCCGTAGGCGGACCGCGGGGCGGGGCACTCGAGCACGTGCTCCTCGGTGGTCGGGAACTGGGTCGCGCGCTCGAACACCATCGACGAGGACACGTACACCAGTCGCGTGACGTGACCGTCGATCGCCGCGTGGACCAATGCGCCGGTGAGCGCGTTGTTCACTTCGGTCAGCGTGAACGGGAGCTTGTGGAAGTTCGCGATGCCACCGACGATTGCCGCGAGGTGGATCACGTGCGAGCACCCCGCGGTGGCGTCCCTCGCGGCGGCGAGGTCGCGAAGGTCGGCGGTGTGAATCTCGCACCGCTCGCCCATCCAGGCTGGCGCTGGGCGATGATCGGAGACCTTGACCTCCCAGTCGCCGTCTCGCAGCAACCGTCGCACGACCGCCGATCCGATTGTGCCGACGCCTCCGGTGACCAGCACGCGGCTCATCTGAGGGAGCTAGCCCGGGACGTCCCCGCGCACGTCGGCGAGCCGCTGATCTCCCAGCATCGCCGATGACTCCGCCGCGTACAGGAATACCTGCGCGGTCCCGAGCGCGTTCCACGGATCGACCAGCAAGCAATCCTCGGACGCTCGGGCCCGGATCTCCCGTAGCGCCTCGGGCCGCTCGAACTCGGAATGGTTGGTGGCGACGATCACCACGTCCGCGTCCTGGACGGCCTCGCCGAACGGCTGCGTCGGCGAGGGCGCGTGCGGATCGCAAGTCGCAACATCCGCCAGCTCGCGCTCCAGCAAGCGGATCAGCTTCGGCGACAGCGAGTCGCGCTCGTCGTCGGTGTCACGTTTGAACGTCAGTCCGAGCACCGCGACTTTCTTCGAGTGCAGATTCCCAATCCGTCGTTTGATGCCCTCGACCAGGAACAGCGGCACGGCTTCGTTGACTCGCGAGACGGCGAGCAGCATCCCGGGCGCATTCGAGCGCTCCTCTGAGAACGCGAAGTCTTTGCGAAGGCAAGTGCCGGCGGTCAGCCCGGGCATCGCGATCCCGCCGCGCGGGTAATCGCGATTGATCAACTCGATCACCTCGAAGACGTTGGCGCCGTAGCGCTCGCAGTCCATCATCAACAGGTTCGGGAGCGCGAAGGTCGCGTAGCGGAGAATGTTCGTCCAGATCTTCGCGAGCTCGGCCTGCACCGGCGTGGTGGTGACGATCGGCGCGCCGAAGATCGTGAACACCTCGGCGGCGCGGATCGTCGAGGCCTCGCCGACACCGCCGATGATGCACGGAAGCGTGGAGATCTCCTCGAGAAAGCGTCCCGCCGCGATCCGCTCGGGAGCGTGGGCCACGAACAACTCCTCGCCGATCCGCAGCCCGCGGCGCTTCTCGACATATCCAGCGACGAAGTCGGTGGTTCCAGGCGCGATCGTGGAGCGGAGAATCACCGCATGTCCTGGACGCAGCAGCGGCAACAGATCGTCCATCGCGGCCCGCACCTGGCGGAGGTCACTCTCTATGTGCGAGAACGAGGGAGTGCCGAGCGTGAGCACGATGTCGTCCGCTCGCGCCGCATCGGCGGCGCGCTCGGTGAGCTCCAGGCGACCGGTCCGCGCGACGCGCTCGAGCAGCGCCTGCGTTCCGGTTTCAGCGAACGGCATCCGGCGGTCGCGGACCGACGCGAGCACGGCCGGATCGTGATCGACGCCGAGGACGCGCATTCCTCGATCGGCGAAGCTGAGCGCGAGCGGCAGCCCCACGCGGCCAAGTCCGATTACCGAGATGAAGCGTTCGTGGCTCACGCGATGGTGTGGTATCCGAGCTGGGCGGTCGCTCAGCGCGCGCCGTCAGGCCAGACGCTCGGCATCGGCTTCAGCCCGGGCTCTGCTTCGTGCCCGCGAATCTCTCCCGCGAACGCGATCGTGTCAAGGCGTGCGATCTCTCGTTCGCCCTCAACCCGAGCGGGATGATCGGGCGGCAGGTTGCGGATCAGCGCCTTGATCCGCTCCCGCAACTGCAGCGCGAAGTGCGGAGTCGAAGCGCCCATCAGCTGACGTACATCGTCGACCGTGACTTCGTGGCCCGGCCGCAAGCGATTGGGGTTCTCGGCCTGGCTCATTGTTGCGGAACGGCCTCGAGCAGCCTATCCACCTCCGCCTGCACCGGCACGGAGATCGAATGCTGATCTCCGATCACCCAGCCATGGTTGTACACCGCGGCGGTGGGACCCTCCGACGTGTAGCCGGGCGTGGCGTAGTTGAGGAAGTAATTGAGCACTGACGTTGGCAGCCTAGCGGCACTGTCGAGGAGCAGTGCCGGGCCGAAGTCGCCGCTACCCGACAGCGGCGCGGCGGCAGCCGCGTCCAGGGGGCTGCTCGCGTTGATCATCACGTAGCCATGACCGGGACTGCGCATCGCCCAGCCGAAGCTTCCGGGAACGTGAGCGCACGGCTGTGCGTATGCGCAGGGTGGATCTCTGTACTCCGCGAACGCGACCGAGTTGGCGGCCGGGTCCGCGGCGCCCACGCGTCTGACCGCGCCGTATCTGCTCAGTTGCGCCAGCACGCTGTTCGAGATCACGCTCGCCGGCCCGAGCACGTAGATGTTGGGATGCCGGTGAGAGAGCAGCGCCTGCCGGGTGACCCCCGGGACGCTCGAGTGATTGACGAACAGCACCGGATCTCCACTTTCCGCCGCCCATCCCGCGGCGGGCATCGCGTAAGCGGCGTCCTCGCCGGACGCGATCACGACGTCGCTGGTGGTGCTGCCGCGCGCAGCGTTCTCGAAGCGGTCGATCGCCGCCGCCAGCGTGTAGGGGTCGCCCCCTGAGATCGATACCGAGCGGAGACCGCCCGGACTGGGGACGTCGCCAATCCTGATCACCTGGGCGCCGCCAGCCGCACCAGCACCAGTCGGCGCAAGCAACTTGAGCGCATCCCCAGTGGCCGAGGGCAGCGACGCGCTGCCGGAGAGCAGGACCGGGGCGTCGATCGGTCCCGCCATCAGTACCGAGGCGGCGATCGCAGCCTGCCAGTCGTCGGTGGGAGCGATCGTGACGGCGGTGGGATGCGTCCCCGCAGCAGAGGACGGATACACGGCGAGCGCCACCCCCGCCGCGTCCGCGACTGGATCTCCGCCCGCGACACGAGTGGTGTTCTTCGTCGCGACCGCCGGGAAGCCGAGCTTCTGTCCTGCCTGCGGCGTCTTTGACCGGACGCCCGGGACCGGGGTGGTGACGGTGATCAGTTGCGTCGATCCTCCGCAGCCGACGAGCGCGCCGCAGACAAGCAGCATGGCGATCAGTGTCCGTCGCATTGGCGCGGCGGACGTTAGCGACCGCGTTCCGCCAGGGCGCCGGGTGTCGGCCGCGCGCTCCCAAAGCCCTTTCCCTCCAGGCACTTTGGCGCATCGAAATTCGGCGGCCCGCTACGCTAGAGGACGCTCGTCTAGCCAGCGCTAAGGAGGATGCGATGCCGGGCCTTTCCGGGCGCATGTCGACCGTAATCAAAGCGAAGATTTCAAAGGTGCTCGACCGTGCGGAGGATCCCTCGGAGACGCTCGAGTACAGCTATCAGAAGCAAATTGAGCTGCTCCAGAACGTCAAGAAGGGAATTGCCGACGTAGTCACCTCGAAGAAGCGGCTGCAGCTACAGGAACAGAAGCTTCAAGACCAGGTTCTGAAGCTGGATACGCAGGCCCGCCAAGCGCTCGCCGCCGGGAACGAGGAGCTGGCGCGCACCGCGCTGGAGCGCAAGAACGTCGCCCAGACCGAATTGCAATCGCTCGACGGTCAAATCGGACAGCTCGAGCAGCAGCAGGAGCAGATGACCGCCTCCGAGCAGAAGCTGCGCGCCAAGATCGAGCAGTTCCGCTCTAAGAAGGAAGTCATCAAGGCCCAGTACTCGGCCGCCGAGGCGCAGGTGCGGATCTCCGAAGCTGCGACCGGCGTCGGCGAGGAGATGGCGGACGTGGGCCTGGCGATGCAGCGAGCGCTCGACAAGACCGAGAACATGAAGGCGCGAGCGGACGCCGTCGGTGAGCTCGAGGCGTCAGGGACGTTCGAGGATCTGACCGCGCTCGGCCCCGGCGAGGACGACATCGATCGCCAGCTGAAGGAGCTCTCGAGCACGAGCGAGGTCGACGCGGAGCTCGCGAAGATGAAATCCGAGCTTGGCAGCGGCCCTGCTCCCGCGGGAGAGCTGGGTGCCGGCCGCGGCGGCGCGCCGGAGCAAGAGGGCCACGCGACGTGATCATCCGGATCGCGACCGAGGGACAGTACGAGCTGGGCGACGCCAACGTCGCGGCGGTGAACGAGCTCGACAACGAGGCGGTTGCGGCCTGTAATGCTGAGGACGAGCAGCACTTCCGGGCCGCGTTCGGGCGCTTGCTCGAGCTGGTCCGGACCAAGGGTCAGCCAGTCGCCGATGACGAGCTACGTCCCTCCGACCTGATCTTGCCACAGCCTGACGTCTCGCTCGCCGAGGCCAAAGCCGAGTTCAGCGGCGAGGGCCTGATCCCTGGCTGACGTCCCGTTCCCCGACCGATCTAACTCGAACTAGATCGGGATTCCCCAGAGCGGAAACCAACGCGCGAGGTCCTGCTCGACCGGCAGCTCGCGCCCGAGCTGCGCCTTGAGGACGAGCTCGCGCTCGTTGTCGCGCTGCTGGTGCCCGGGCGCCGGGACGAACGGATAGAACGCACCCCGCTTGTAGTTGTAGATCCAGTAGAGCGGACGCTTGCGACCGTCCTCGAACGCGAACACGGCGCACAGCACGCGCTCGCCGTAGCCGCCTGCTTCGAGCGCGCCACTGACCGCGTTGATGCCGACGACCAGGTCGTCGAAGCTGTTGCCCTTGAGCACCAGCCAGCGAAAGCCGTAGCTGTCGTCGGAGCTCTCAACGGTGGTGCCGCTGTCGGCGGCAGTACCACGCACGACCTCCTCCATATCGCGGACGATCGACTCGAAGTCGGCCGTCGCCAGTGGCTGGAAGACGATCGCGGCGGTGCCACGGGAGGTGATCGACAGACTGGACTCGAGCGTGACATACGCGGTGCTGATCGCGAACAGCCGATCGGGGGCCGGAGCCGCGAGCTTGCGCTTGCCCGTGAGGATGTCGAGAAAGCCCATTCGACCGCTAGGCGGTGCCCTGGAGCTGCGCCTCGAGTCGTTGCAGGGCGGCGATCCGCGCCTCGAGCGGCGGATGTGTGGCGAACAGCGTCGCGACCGTCTGCTTCGCCTTCGGGGGGAAGATGTAGAAGGCGGCCAGCTCGCCGGAGGCAACCCGCAGATCCCTGTCCGGGATCAGCTGCATGTTGCCGCTGATCTTCAGCAGCGCCGAGATCAGCGCGCTGGGGCGACCGGTGATGATCGCCGAGCCGCGGTCGGCGGCGAACTCGCGGTAGCGGGAGAGCGCCTGCAGGAGCACGAACGAGAGGATGTAGACGACGGCGGAGACCAGGATCACGACGATGAACGCCGGCCCGCTGTCGTTGTCGCGATCGTCGAACGCTCCGCCGAACCAGAACCCCATCTGCACGATGAACGACGCGATCGACGCGAAGAAGCTCGCGATCGTCATCACCATCACGTCGCGGTTCTGCACGTGGGTCAGCTCGTGGCCCAGCACGCCCTCGAGCTCGGATTCGCTCAGCAGGTCAAGCAGTCCGGTCGTGGCGCAGACGGTCGCGGTGCTTGGAGAGCGCCCGACCGCGAACGCGTTCGGCATCGGCGTCTGCGCGACCGCGACACGAGGTTTGGGCAGGTTCGCCTGGATGCAGAGGCGTTCGATGATCGCATGCAACCGCGGAGCCTGGGCCGGGCTGACCTCCTGGGCTCCCATCGAGTACAACGCGATCTTGTCCGAGGTGAAGAACTGAACCAGGAACAGCGCCCCCGCGACGACGGCGATCGTGACCGCGCCCGCGCCCGCCGCGATCAACACGGCGATCAGGACCGCGTAGACGAGCCCGAGCAGGAATAGGGTCAGCAACATCCGGGCCTGAAGCCCGGAGTCGCGTCCAAATTGCCGTGGGGGAGCCATACACAGCTATGTTGGCAGACGGGGTTATGAGTTTCTGAAGGGTGTGTGAGCGCCGCGCAAGAACGCTCACGCGACGCCGCGCGAGCCTCAGCTTCCCGCCAGCGCGCGGTCGATGAACCGCAGGCTGGCTGCCTGCAGGGCCTGATCGTGCTGGATCGAGCGGTGGTCGCCACCTGGCACGACCAGCAGGCGGCTGTCCGGCACGCACATCCACGCGGCCAGCTCACGGGAGTGCGCCACCGGGATTTGCTCGTCACCTTCGGCGTGTAGTAGCAGCAGAGGAATCGACAGCGACCCGACGGCACCGTGCAGGTCGCTGGCCTCGAGCAGGCGAGTGAGAGCACGACGGTCGGCCGAGAATGAGAACTCCCCGGCCTCGAGTCCACGCCGCAGGCCCTCGGGGCTCGCCGGGCAGATCGCGACGACCGCATGAGCGCGCGCCGGCGCAGCGGCCATGATCGCGAGGAACCCGCCCATGCTCGATCCCCTGAGTGCCACCGGGGCATCGGCTGCTCCGATCGAGAATCGCAACACCGCCGCGATCGTGGCAACGTCGTCGATCGCGCGAGCATCCATGGGTCCGTCGCTGGCGCCGTGCCCCCGCTGGTCGAAGGCGATCGCTGCAAAGTCGGCAGCGCTCGCCGCCCGCGCGAAGTCGTGATGGTTCTCCTTGCACGATCCGGCGCCGTGAATGAGCACGATCCCCGCCCGCGGGTCGCGCCCGCTCGCCGGCAGCCACAGCGAGTACGCGAGGCCGTCATGCCTGCCGGTGCCGGCCGGCGGCGCGTCGGCGTTGATTCGAGGGTCGCTCACCCGGTGATCATCCCAGGGCGCGAGCGAGCATGGCATCATCGGCGCCCAATGACCGGCGCCGCCACAAACGTCTTTCAGGTTTATCCGCTCGGCACTCACGTCAACGAGGCCGGTCATCTCGAGATCGGCGGTTGCGACGCGGTCGAGCTGGCGAAGGAATTCGGGACACCCGCGTACATCGTCGCCGAAGACGACCTGCGCGCTCGGGCCAGATCCTTCCTCGATGCGCTCGCGGCGCGCCACGCCGACTTCGATGTGCTGTTTGCCTCGAAGGCGTTTCCCTGCACCGCCGTCTACCGCGTGCTGGCGGAGGAGGGCCTGTCGTGCGATGTCGCCTCTGGCGGCGAGCTGTTTCTCGCGCTCCGCGGAGGGTTTGACCCGGCGCGACTCTACCTTCATGGCAACGCCCGCTCAGAGCTGGAGCTGCGCGAGGCGCTCGTCGCGGGGGTAGGCCACATCGTGCTCGACAACTTCGACGACCTCGAGCGGCTGAGCCGGATCGCGGCCGAGCTGGGCCGTCGCCAAGAAGTGCTGCTGCGCGTGACGCCGGGCGTCGCGGGCACCACCCATCACGCGATTTCGACCGGGCAAGCCGATTCGAAGTTCGGCTTTTCGGTCGCGGCGGCTCGCGAGGCGATCGCGCGGCTGGCGGAGAGCTCGCAGCTGGCGCTGGTCGGCCTGCACTTCCACATCGGCTCACAACTGCTCGAGTTGGAGCCGTTCCGCGCGGCGGTCGCGGCGATCGCGCGGCTCGGCGAGTTTTCGACGTACAACCTGGGCGGAGGGCTGGGCGTGGCGTACACAGCCGGCCAGCGGGCGCCGACGGTCACCGAATATGTGGACGCGCTCGTATCCGTCCTGCACGAGCTGATCGGCACTGACAAGCGGCTGCTGCTCGAGCCCGGACGCGCGCTGGTCGCCAACTGCACGGTCACGCTCTACACGGTGCAGACGATCAAGCGCAACGTGTCGAGCTGGGTTGCGGTCGACGGAGGAATGTCGGACAACCTCCGTCCGATGCTGTACGGCTCGGTGTACGAGCCGATCGTCGTGAACCGACCGCTGGCGGAGGCACGCGAGCGCTGTCACCTCGTCGGCAAGCACTGCGAGTCAGGCGACGTGATCGTCCGTGACACGCTGCTGGCCGAACCCGCGATCGGAGACGTGATCGCGACCCCGGCCACCGGCGCATATGGGTACTCGCTGGCGAACAACTACAACGGTGTGCCGCGGCCGCCGGTGATCATGTGCCGCGAAGGCAACGCCCGGATCGTCGTGCGCCGCGAGACCTACGAAGATCTGGTCGCTCGTGACCGCGAGTGAGGCGCGTCGCTCGTGACCGGGAATGAGGGCAGTTTCCGGATCGGCCTGCTCGGCCACGGCACTGTTGGGGCCGCGTTCGAGGCGCTGCTGCCCGAGCACGCCGACCGAATCGCGCGGATCACCGGGATGCGCCCGGAGATCTCCGGCGTGCTTACTCGCGAGCGCGGCTCGTTCGAGTCGATCCTGGAACGCTCGCATTTGATCGTCGAGCTGATCGGAGGGATCGAACCCGCGCGGGAGTACGCGCTCCGCGCGATGCGCGCCGGCCGGCACGTGGTCACCGCCAACAAGCAGCTGCTCTCGCAGTACGGGGAGGAGCTGTGGGACGTCGCCCGCGCCGAGGGCGTCCAGCTGCGGTTCGAGGGAGCGGTTGCCGGCGTGGTGCCGGTGATTCGGGTGCTGCAGGAATCGTTGTCCGGCGCAAGAATCGATCGGCTGCACGGGATCGTCAACGGCACCACCAACTTCATCCTCAGCGAAATGGCTCGCACCGGGATGAGCTTCGGCGAAGCGCTGGCGGAGGCACAGCGACTTGGATACGCCGAGGCGGATCCCTCCGAGGATGTCGACGGCCGGGATGCCGCGGCCAAGATGGCGATCCTCGCGCGCCTGGCCTTCGACACCCCGGTCCACCTCGACCAGGTCCGCTACGAGGGCATCGAGCAGATTCAGCCCGACGATCTGGAGTATGCCCGCGAGCTGGGCCTCGGGCTGAAGTTGATCGGAACCGCCGAGCGGATCGGCAACGCGCTATCGGTGCGGGTGCATCCGGCGTTCCTGTATCCGGGGCATCCGCTGGCATCGGTCGGCGGACCGTTCAACGCAGTAACCGTCGAATCGAACGAGATCACCGAGATCACGATGTCGGGGCCCGGGGCAGGCGGCCCTCAGACCGCCAGCGCGGTGCTCGGCGACGTGATCAGCGCGATGATCCCACCCGCCTCGACGCCGCCGACGATGAGCGTGCTGGAGATCGTGCAGGACGTGGTCTCGGCGTTCTACCTGCACCTGGAGGTCGCCGACCGCCCCGGCGTGCTGGCGCAGGTGGCACAGCTGCTAGCTCGGCACGAGGTGTCGGTGAAGTCGGTCGTGCAGAAGGGGCTACACGACCAGGCGAGGCTGGTGATGGTCGTCCATCCCGTGCTCGAATCGAAGTTCGAGCGCGCGCTGGAGGAGATCGCGGGGTTGGACTCGCTGCGCGCGCCACCGCGTGCGATCCGCGTGCTCGAGGAAGAGTTTGGGTAGGGTGCCCGCAGAATGAGGGCCATGCAGATCGTCAATCTGGACGGGCCCGACAGCGCCTTGCAGCCGGCCGACATTCCCGAGCCGGAAGCCTCGCATCCCATGACCCCCGGCAGCGGCGTCGTCGTCGAGGTTCGTGCCGCAGGAGTGTCGTTTCCCGAGCTGCTGCAGACGCGAGGGCAGTACCAGCTCAAGCCGGAGCTGCCGTTCGTGCCCGGCAGCGAGGTGGGCGGCGTGGTCCGCTCGGTGCCGGACGGCGCGACGGTTCGCCCCGGGGACCGGGTAGCCGCGTTCTGCTCGCTCGGCGCTTTTGCCGAGGTCGCGGTCGCGCCGGCGTATTTCTGCTTTTCGCTGCCCGACGAGCTTGATTTCGCGCAGGGTGCGGCCCTGATTCTCAACTACCACACCGCCTACTTCGCGCTCAAGCTGCGGGGCCGGTTGGCGGCCGGGGAGACCGCGCTCGTCCACGGCGCGGCTGGGGGAGTCGGCACTGCCTGCCTCCAAGTCGCTCGCGGCCTCGGTGCCCGGACCATCGCGGTCGTCTCCAGCGATGAGAAAGAGCAGATCGCGCGGGAGGCGGGGGCCGACGACGTGGTCCGCTCGCAAGGACAGTGGAAGGACCAGGCCCGTGAGCTCTCAGACGGCGGGGTCGATGTCGTGCTGGACCCGGTGGGAGGCGATCGCTTCACCGACAGTCTGCGCTCGCTCCGCGAGGGTGGGCGAGTCGTGGTCGTCGGCTTTACCGGCGGTTCGATCCCCGAGGTCAAGGTCAACCGCTTGCTGCTCGGCAACACCGCTGTCGTCGGCGCGGGCTGGGGCGCCTCGGTGCTCGGCAAGCCCGAGCGCATCGAGGAGATCGGGGCAGCGGTCTCGGAGCTAATCGCCGAGGGGTTCGTGCGGCCGATCATCGGCGCGCGCTTTCCGCTTGAGCGGGCCGCGGACGCGCTCAAGCTGCTCGGGTCGCGGGGGGCGCTCGGAAAGGTCGTGCTCGAGCTCTGAAACCCGGGAGCGGCTTTGACATGCTGCGCCCGAATGACAGGCCTGATCGAGCGTTATCGCGAGCGTCTTCCGTTTGCGGCGGAGGATCCGGTCGTCTCCTTGGGCGAGGGCTCGACTCCGGTGGTACTGGCGCAGCGGCTCTCCGATCGGGTTGGCGCGGAGGTGTGGCTGAAGCTCGAGGGAGCCAATCCGACGGGCTCGTTCAAAGATCGCGGGATGACCTGCGCGGTATCGGCAGCGGTTCGGGAGGGGGCCCAGGCGGTGGTCTGCGCCTCCACCGGCAACACCGCCGCCTCGGCGGCCGCGTATGCGGCGCGCGCGGGCTTACGGGGGGCGGTGATCGTGCCGGAGGGCAAGATCGCAACCGGCAAGCTGGCGCAAGCGCTGATGCACGGAGCGCGAGTGATCGCGCTGCGCGGTAACTTCGACGAGGCGCTGGCGCTGGTGCGCGAGCTAGCGCGACGCCACCCCGTCGCGCTAGTCAACTCGGTCAACGAGTTCCGAATCGAGGGACAGAAAACGGCAGCCTTCGAGTTGGTCGACGCGCTCGAGGGTGAGCTCGATGCGCTCTGCATCCCGGTCGGCAACGCGGGCAACATCACCGCCTACTGGAAGGGGTTCAAAGAGGCTGGCCTGCGCCCGCGGATGTTCGGCTTCCAAGCTGCCGGGGCGGCGCCGCTCGTGCATGGCGCGCCGGTGGCGCACCCGGAGACGGTCGCGAGCGCGATCAGGATCGGGAATCCCGCCCGCTGGGAGGAGGCGATGGACGCGATGACCTCGTCGGGCGGCGCGGTCAACGCGGTCAGCGACCAGGAGATCCTCGGTGCCTACCGGCTGTTGGCCGCGACCGAGGGCATCTTCTGCGAGCCCGCTTCCGCGGCGAGCGTGGCGGGCCTGCTCGCGCATGGGCCTCGCGGAGCCCGCCGAGTGGTGTGCGTGCTCACCGGCCATGGCCTCAAGGATCCGCAGACGGCGCTCGAGCAGGCCGGCGCCGTGCTGCCCTGCGACCCCGAGTTGGGCGCGATCGAGCGAGCGGTGCTCGGATGACGCTCGCGCGCCGGAGGGTGGTGCGCGTGCCGGCATCCTCTGCGAACCTAGGCCCCGGTTTCGACGTGCTCGCGGTGGCACTCGCGCTGCACCTCGAGCTCGAGGTCGTCGAGACCGGTCGCTTCGCGGTGGTCACAGACCTCGATGTGCCGCGCGATCGGAGCAATCTGGTGGTCCGCGCGTTCGAGCACTTTCATCCGGCCGATCGGTTCGAGTTCCGAATCGCCTCGCGGATTCCGATGTCAGGGGGGCTCGGATCGAGCGGGGCCGCGATCGTCGCCGGGCTGGTGGCGGCCGACCATCTGCTCGAGACAGGTGCGGATCTGCTGGCGGCCGCGACGCTACTGGAGGGCCACCCCGACAACGTGGCGGCGGCGCTGCAGGGAGGGATCGTGGTCTGCAGCGATTTCGGCGTGCATCGCTTCGGGCCGCCGTTGGGCCTGGAAGCAGCGCTGGTGGTTCCCTTCGAGGCCGTTCGGACCGAGCAGGCGCGCGCCGCGCTGCCAGGCTCCGTGCCGCTCGCTGATGCGGTGTTCAACGTCGCGCATGCCGCGCTGCTGATTCGCGGGCTGTCGTGCGCGAATTGGGAGCTGATCGCGGCCGGCCTCGAGGATCGTCTGCATCAGCCCTGGCGTGCCCACTTATACCCGCGCTCAGCGGAGCTGGTGGCTCGGGCGGCGTCGTTTGGAGCCCTCGGGGCGACGATCTCGGGCGCTGGTCCGGCGGTCCTGGTGTGGTGCCACTACGATCACACCACTGAGGTGATCGAGCGCCTCACCGCCGAGACTAGAGGCTGGGCGGGCGTGATGCGGGCGCCGTTCGAGTCAGAAGGCGCGGACGTGCGCAGCGTGTAAGGCGCCGCTCACGTACGCGGGCTTGCGCTCGCGCGCGAACAGGCTCCTACCAACGAAGCGTCTGAGGCAGCCGCTCGCGAACATTGGCAATCTGGGTCCACCTGTCGGACCCAGATCGCCAATCTTCGTGGAGGGCCCGCGTCACACGCTGGCGCGAGTCGCCACGGCTGGCAAAAGCGACGTGAGGCGCCGGCGAGGGGCCTCGAGCCCGATCCGTCGCAAGATCTCATCGGCCACGTTGACGTAGTCGACCGCGAGGTCGGGGCGGTAGTCGAGGATCGACAGCGCGCGCTCGGCGGACTCGGCGTATGCGATCGAAGCCCGGATCGTTATGTCGAACACCTGCTCGTCGAAGTGCTCTTGCAGCGAGTTCAGCGCATCGCGCGAGTGGCGGGTGCGCATGTCGGCGATATTGAGGACGACACCGAGCCATACCAGCTCGGGATTGAGACTTTCGCGCGCGAGCCCGATCACCTCGAGCGCTTGCTCCACGCCCTGGAGCGCGAAGTACTGCGCCTCGGCCGAGAGCAGCGCGTAATCCGCCGCGACCAGGGCGTTGACGGTCAGCAGCCCGAGCGAGGGAGGGCAGTCGATCAGGATCAGGTCGTAGCTGTCGGCGACCGTCCGCAGCGCCCTCTTCAGCGTCAGCTCGCGTCCCATCTTGCCCCCCAGCATCAGCTCGGCCTCTGCCAGGCCCAGGTTCGCGGGAATGATCCCATCGTGGACGGCATCGATCGCCTTCGCGCGGCCGGCGAGTACGTCGCCGATCGTGGGAGCCGCATCGGGGTCGACATCGAGGTAGTCGGACAGGTTCCCCTGGGGGTCGAGGTCCACTGCCAACACCCGCAGCCCGGCGCGCCGAAACACGTCGGTCAACGTCCTGACCGCTGTCGTCTTGCCCGTGCCGCCTTTTTGTGAGAGGACAGCAATCGCGGCCATCGCGGCCACTATAGAACTAGAGTCGCGATCCGCTTCGCCGGCTACGCCTCCGAACCACTCAGTGGGTCGAGGCGCTCGTGTTACGGCCCGTCGAGCGGCCGTACCGCATCCCGGAGATCACCGGAACGTCCATGAAATGCAGATGGTGGCGCCCGATCACGATCTCGTCGCCGTCCGCGAGCGTGCTCCACTCGACCCGCTCCCCATTGACGAACACGCCATTGAGGCTGCGGTCATCAAGCACGCGCAACCCATCCGGCTGGCGGACGATGAGCGCATGGCGACGAGAAACCGTCGGGTCATCGAAGCGGATGTCAGCCGCGAGGCTGCGACCGATCCGCGTCCACTCCCGCTGCAGGGCAAATACCCGCACATCCGGATCGCCCATGCGGTAGGTCAGGTATTGACCCGGCTCCGAGAGCGCGTCGCGAACTTCCTTCAACCACCCCTGATCATCGACCTCTGACGGCATCTCGATGATGCTGGTCTGCGCGGTCGTGAACAGCGAGGCCCGGACGAACTCGGTCCCGCCACAGTTCGGGCAGGTGGGTAACTCGTCCACCGCGTCGAGCGAAACCGGGTAATCGCAATCCGTACAGCGGAACGTTCCCGTTCCCGCAACGTTGCCCGATATCCACGCTTTCATTGGGGGGCACATCTCCTTGTTACGGTGCTGCAGGCTCTGCCGCGCTGGATAAGCGGGCAACGGAATCATATCCTGCACGTCAAAGCATCGCTAAAGGCTCGGCAAAATTTATGTACCCGCTCGCCCGCCGAGTGCCCAGTATTCTCAATATCTACCGGTTTATGGAGCGGCTCTGTGCAGATAGATCCTGAGAGCTCGCTGCAATCAGCAGGAAGCGCGGCGCCAGCGGCGAATTCCGCCTCCATGTCGGCATCCGGAGACGCGATTCCAGAGCTCGAGCTGGCGTTGCTGCGGCGCGGCGTCGACGACTGGCTAGCCGAATGCGAGCGCTGCCAGCGCTGCCGGCGGACGCCCCTGGTCGGAGAGCATGTGTACGTATACGCCTCCGGCGAGATCGCCTGCGAGCTGTGCCGAGCGCTGCAGCCCGAGGCCCCGATCGGCTCGCGAATGGTGCACGGGCCCGAGTTCGGGCACACCATGAGGATCACCGATCAGCGGGCCGTCGCTTAGCGTCCCAGCGCCCGCGCTGGGGCGCTGACGGCGCGCATACAATCCTGCGCCGTGGACCCGTTCACAGTCTCAACGACGATCTCGCGCTCGCGCGGGGAGGTCTTCGAGTACCTGGCGGACATCGCCAATCACGCCGAGTTCACCGACCACTACCTGGTCGACTGGCACCTGACGCGCGAGGACTCCTACGGCACCGGCGCCGGCGCGCGGTTTCGAATCAAGGCACCGTTGAGCCGGTTCTCGTGGGCGGACGTCACGTTCGCCGAGCTACAGCCTCCCTACAGGATCGTCGAGCGCGGCCGCGGCGGCAAATACAACCGGGTCCGGATGCTCGGGACCTGGACCCTGTCGCCGGGCGCAGGGGACACCACAAGGGTTGAGTACACGCTGGAGACCGAGCCGGTGATGCTGTCGGACAGGTTGCTCGAGACGATAGGAGGGCGGTTCTGGAGCAAGCGCCAGACCGCCAAGGCACTGCGGCGTCTGCGCGGAATCCTGGAGCAGGGACGCGGTCGCGGCCGCAGGGCGACGATTGCGGCTCGCCACTGACCGACCGGCGGATAAACTTGCGCCGCCGTGAGAATCCGTTCGGCCGCCAAGACCTCGCGCCGCGCAGCGACCGTCTGCTGCGCGCTGGCGCTGGCAGTCGGACTCGCCGCTTGCGGCAACAAGGTCGCGCATCCCACATACGCGGACGCCAACAACAACGGCGCCTACCTGTGGGCCGGACAAGTGACCTATCAGTTGCAGGTCTCGCGCGAGCTGAACCCTTACAACATCGAGGACCGCCAGTACCTGGCGGGCGTGAGCTCAATCGCGCTACCGGCAGACGAGGAGTGGTACGCGGTCTTCCTGTGGGCCTGGAACCAGACCGAACAGCCTCAGACGACCGCGAATTCGTTTGACATCGTCGATACCCAGGGCAACCGCTACTACCCGGTGGCGCTCAGTCCGACGGTCAACCCGTTCGCCTGGAGCGCGCAGACACTTCCGCCGAAGGCGACGGAGCCCGGGGTTGGGAGCATCGCCTATTACGGGGCCAACCAAGGTGCAGAGCTGCTGTTCAAGATCAACGACTCCGTCTACTCGAACCGTCCCCTGATGCTCGAGATCCACGCCCCGGGCCAGTCGTTCCCGTCGACGATCTCGCTTGACCTCTGACCGAGGAGGAGCGGCGGTGCCGGGGCGAGCTCCCGCCCGGTGTGGCCTTCGACGCGCTCGCTGCGTCGCGCTCCTGGTGGTTGCCCTCATGGGCGCGAGCGCGCCGGTTGCGAGCGCCAGCTGGTCGCGGCCAACCCGCTTGAGCGGCCCGTGGTCGCTCGATGTGTTGCCTGCCCAGATCCGGTTTTCCTCGGCGGGAGCGGCGGCGATCGGATACGGGATCGAGGATCCGGCGAACCCGGCCGCGTCATCGGCGCTGCTCACGACCGAGACGGCGAAGGGGCAGATCAGCAAGCCAAGGCGGATCCCAGGCGCTCAGCAGATCCTCGACCTCGCGTTCCAGGGCAGCACGCTCGAGCTGCTGACGGGGACCAGCGCGGCGGGCTTTGCCTGTTGCAGTTCCGCGCAGACGGTCCGGATGCCGCCGTCGGGGTCGCCATCACGCCCGCGAGCGCTCGTCAGCGGCCTCACTGGGTCGGCGCTCGGCCGGCTCTTGGCGTTGCAAGGCGGCGGGTTGCTCGCGACGGTCGCGACCCAGCGTGGCGTGTGGGCGGCGCAAGCGCAGAAAGGCGATCGATTTGGTCAGACTCGGCGGTTGACCGGAGCGGGGGGGCAGCCCCAGACGCTTGCCGCCACGAGTCTCGCCAAAGGCCACACGGCGATCGCGTGGACCGCAAGCAGCGGCGTTCCGGGCGGCCCGGGCCCGAGGTCGATCTCGGTCGCAGAGGGAACGAGTTCGCGTGCTCCTGGCGCCGCCACCGCGGTGACCGTTCCGCCGGGCCATCAGATCGACGAGCTGCAGATGACCTCGGCGGGAACGATCCCGACGGTCGCCTGGATTGAGAGCTGGCTTGACCGGGGGGCCTACCACTCGCAGCCGATTGCGGAGGATCTCTCGCGGCGGGGGCGGCCCCATCCGTTCCCGGTCGGGTCCCAGCTCGCCTCCAGGCTGACGCTTGCAGGTGACGGCGCGGGCGATCAGGTGCTGGCTTGGGCGCAGTGCAGCGCCGCCGGCGACTGCACCGTGAAGGCTGCAACCCGCCGCGCCGGCGGGCGCTTCAGCGCGGCGACTTCGCTTGGCTCGATCGACGCGTCGCAGGCACCCGCCGTGACCGTTGCGCCCGGCGGCGAGGCATTCGTAGGGTGGAGCGACTCCCGGGGAGTCGAGCTCGCCGGCCACGGAGCCAAGGCCACGCGGTTCGGAGCCCCGGAGGTGATCGGCACCACCACGCCCACGGCCGACCTGACGCTCGCGGCCGGCTCCAGTGGCCAAGTGATCACCGTGTGGTCGCAGGCAGTTCAGTCGCCGACGCTGATGGCCGCGACGTACCGGCCGCGCTAAGCATGCCGTCAGTGCGCGTGCAAGGCGGCGACGAGCACGTCGTGCACGGCCGGCGCGGCAGTCGCGCCACCGGCGCCCTGATTGGGGAACAGCGCTCCGACCACGACCCTGGGTTCGCCTACCGGGGCGTAGCCGACGAACCACGCATCGGTGTTCTGCGCCGTGCTCGCGCCCGGGCTCGCGGTATCGGTGAGCTCGGCAGTGCCGGTCTTGCCGGCTACCTCCACGCCGGGGATCTGAGCAGCGGTGCCGGTGCCGAACTGGACCACCGCGATCATCATCTTCTGGACTTCGGCGGCGACGCGCCGGCTGGTCACGCGCACGAAGGTGGGAGGCTGGTCGGCCTTGAGAGTGGGGATCGGCCGGCGTCCTCTCATCGCGATCGTCGCGCCCACATCCGCCATCTCGAGCGGGGTGGTTTGCACCTTGCCTTGGCCGATCGCGGAAGATCCCACCGAGACCGCGTCACCGATCTGGCTCGCGGACGGGATCGTGCTCTCCGCCGCGCCCGGGATCGAGGGAGTCTGATTGAAGCCGAACCGCTCGGCGATGTTCACCAGTCGCGCCCCCCCGAGTCTCACGCCGAGCGGCGCGAACACCGAGTTACACGAGACCGCGAACGCGTTCAGCAACGTCCCGCCGCACGCTTCGCCGCCCGCGTTCGACAGCGTGTATCCGTCGATCGTCGCGCTGCTCTGGACCGGGAAGGAGGTGGTCAGCTTGACGATCCCTGCCTCGAGCGCTCCGGTGACCGTGATCATCTTCATCGTCGAGCCCGGAGGTTGTAGGGCCGAGAAGGCGATTCCCGCCAGTGCCACCAGCCCGCCAGTTCGTGGATCCATCGCCGCGATTCCTGCGAAGCGGCCGGCCGTTGCGGTGATCGCGGCTTGCTCGATCGCGGGGTTGATCGTGGTGGTCACCGACGTACCCGGCACAGGCGTCGAGGAAGCGAGAATCCTGTGCCCGGCGAGCAGCGTGCCGCCGGGCGTTCCCGCTAGTTGATTCTGGAACACCCGCTCGAGTCCGTCGACTCCGATCTTCGCGTTCGGGGGATAGCCGGCAGTCGCGTACTGGTTTGCCTGCGCCTTGGGGATCGGTCCGAGCGTCCCGACGATTTCGCTCGCCACCGCCGGAACCGGTGAGCTTCGGTCGGGACCTTGCGCGAGCGGCGTGCCGTCGCTCGCCAGCAGCGCGGCGCGCGGCGCCAGCCGAGTGCGGCGCGTTAGGTGCTCGCCGACTTTCAGGCCCGGGAACAGCAGCGCGCTTGCGAGCTTCACTTTGGCCCTGGAACCACTGCCGGCGAGCGGCACCTCGAGCGCCTCCCGGAGGGTGCCGAAGATGCGCGTCCGGACCTGCATCTGGACGGGGACCGCTCCCCCTGGCGATCCCCGACTTGCAGCGGCCTGAGCGACGTCAGCGTCGCGATCCTCGCGGCGCGCCGGTAGTCCGCGACGAACCGAGCCTCCGAGAACCTTGCCTGGGATCCGGAATCCAGCAGGTCGTACATGCGACCGTAGTTGCCCTGAGCCCAGGCGTCGACATAGTCGGTCACCAGGCGATGCTCGGCGCGGCCCGGCGCGGTCGCGATCAACAGCCCGGCGGCGAACGCCGCCGCCGCCAACACCGCGATCGGAGCAATCCGCAGCAGGCGCCATCGCCGGCCGCGCCTTCGCGCTCTCGCTGACCGCGGTCCGACAGCCAAATACCCTGCTCGCGCCACCTCGACAAACGGTAGAAGATGGGGGAGGTTGCGACGCGCAGATAGAAGATGCGCGCCGGTTTCCGGGCGCGAATAGAAGATCGAGGGCCGTTTCGGCGCGCGGATAAGCTCATCCACGTGGATACGCTCGACTGGTTGATCGTCGCGTTCACCGCCCTGCTCGCGATCTACGGCTATCTCCAAGGGTTCATCGTCGGAGCGCTGTCGCTGGCGGGGTTTGCGATCGGCGCATTCCTCGGCGGCCACTTTGGCCCGCTGCTGCTGCCGAGCGGATCGCACTCGCCGTACGCACCGCTGTTCGGCCTGCTCGGCGCGCTGCTCGCCGGGGGGGTGCTCGCGAGCGGACTCGAGGGCGTGGGGGTTCGCGCTCGCGGGGTAGTGCGCCTCCCCGGTCTGCGGACCGTCGACGGGCTCCTCGGCGCGGGGCTGACCGCCTGCATCGGCCTCGGGATCGCCTGGATCGTTGGCGCTGTCGCGGTGCAGTCCTCCGCCTCCACACAGCTGCGCAACGACATCCAGCGATCCGCGATCCTGCGCGAGCTCAACCAGCTGCTGCCGCCGTCAGGACCGATCCTCGGCGCGCTCGCGCGCTTCGATCCGCTGCCCTCGGTCCATGGCCCGGCCGCGAACGTGGCGGCGCCGAAGGGTGCGGTGCTCGGGGCGCCGGAGGTGCGAGACGCGCGGGCGAGCGTGGTCAAGATCCTGGGGACCGCATGCGGGCTGGGGATCGAGGGAAGCGGATGGGTCGCGGCCTCCGGACTGGTGGTCACGAACGCCCACGTGGTCGCCGGGGAGAGCGACACACAGGTCGAGATCGGCGGTCAGGCGCCCGGTTTGCCCGCCGAGGTCGTTGGCTTCGATCCTCGCGACGACGTCGCCGTGCTGCGCGTCAGAGGCCTGTCACAGCCCCCGCTCACGCTCGCGGCTGACCCGCGCTCAGGCACTGCAGCGGCGATCCTTGGCTATCCGCTTGACGGGCGCCTGGTCGCCGAGCCAGGACGGATCGGCCAGACACAGGAAGTCCGCACCCAAGACGCCTACGGCCAAGGAGACATTCTGCGGAGCATCACGCCGCTGCGCGGCCTCGTACGCCCCGGGAACTCCGGCGGCCCGATGGTCGACTCCTCCGGCGCGGTGGTCGCGACGGTATTTGCGGCGATCACCGGCGTCCCGACGAAAGACAAGGGAGGGTTCGCAGTTCCGAACGAGCTGGTTCGTCGTGAGCTGGCCAGGGCGCGGGCGGCAGCGGGACCGGTGAGCACCGAGCAGTGCGCGGGGTAGCCGGCGGTGATCGGCAGCGGATCATCGACGCATGGGGCTGTGCCGAACTTGGTCCGCAGAGCAGCGGGCAGCTAGCCCGTCAGGAGGTGCAGTTGCGGCGGCGGATCAGCTGTTGTCTCGAACTTGGACCCCGGCGGGCGCTACCCTCCCGGGACTCATGAGCAAGACTTTGGTGATCGCTGAGAAGCCGTCCGTGGGACGCGATCTGACCCGCGTGCTCCCCGGGCCCTTCCAGAAGCAGGAGGGCTACCTCGAGGGGCCCGAGCACATCGTTACCTGGGCTGTCGGTCATCTGGTGCAGCTTGCGGATCCCGACGAGTACGGCGAGCGCTTCAGGAAGTGGCGGATGGCCGATCTCCCGATCGTCCCGGACCGGTTCAAGCTGGTCGTCCGCGACGAGCGCTCGAAGAAGCAGATGACGGTGGTCAAGCGCCAGCTCGGTCGCGACGATGTCGACGTGGTCGTCAACGCGTGCGACGCCGGACGCGAAGGCGAGCTGATCTTCGCGTACCTGTACGAGAAGGCCGGTGCGCGCAAGCCCGTCAAGCGGCTGTGGCTGAACTCGATGACGCGCGACGCGATCGAGGACGCCTTCCAGCGGTTGCGAGATAGCTCGGAGCTCGCGACGCTCGAGGCGGCCGCCCGATCGCGCTCTGAGGCGGACTGGATCGTGGGGATGAACGCAACCCGCGCGGCCACGATTCGGCTGCGCTCCTCGTTCGATGGCGCCGTCTCGCTGGGACGGGTCCAGACTCCAACGCTGGCCATCCTGGCCCGCCGCGAGCAGGAGATTCGCGACTTCAAGCCCGAGCCCTACTGGGTCGTCGACGCGGTCTTCGATCCAGTCTCTGGCGATCCGGGTCGAACCTATGAAGGCCGCTACCACGACGGTTCCAATCCCCGCATCAAGACCGCGGATCAGGGCAGCGCGATCGTCGCGGACTGCGAAGGCCAGACCGGTGAGATCACCAAGCTCGAGACCTCGGAGCGCAAGGAGCGCGCGCCGATGCTCTACGACCTGACCTCGCTGCAACGCGACGCCAACTCGCGCTATGGGTTCGCCGCGCGGCGCACGCTCGCCGCAGCGCAGCGGCTCTACGAGGAGCACAAGGCGCTCACCTATCCGCGCACGAACTCGCGTTACCTGACGCGCGACATGGCCTCCGAGATCAAGCCGATCGCGCGGCTGCTCAGCGGACAGCCGGAGTACTCGCAGGCCTCCGGGTATGTGCTGGGGCTCGACGTGCTGCCGCTCGCCAGGGTCGTCAACGACGAGAAGGTGACCGACCACCACGCGATCATCCCGACCCGCGCGGAGCGCCATCCGGTCGACAAGATGAACCAGGACGATCGGCGGATCTATGACCTCGTCGTGCGGCGATTCCTGGCGGTCTTTCACCCCGATGCAGTGTCCGAGAACACACGCGTGGAGACCGCGGTAGCTGAGCACGTGTTCCGGACTCGAGGGAAGCTGCTGCTGGTCGCGGGCTGGCGCGCGGTCTACGGCGAGACCGCTGACTTCGAGGACACCGTCGGCGAGGATGAGGATGAGGGGCGCGAGCAGCGGCTGCCAAAACTGAGCCGGGGCGAGTCAGCGGAGGTACGGGAGGTGACCTCGCAGGCAAAGGAGACAAAGCCCCCGCGCCGTCACACTGAGCGATCGCTGCTGGCGGCGATGGAGACCGCCGGCAAGCTCGTCGACGATGAGGAGTTGCGGGAGGCGATGAAGGACTCCGGCATCGGGACCCCCGCTACTCGCGCGGCGATCATCGAGCGGCTGATCCAGGTCGGCTACCTCGAGCGCGACGGGCGCGCGCTGATCGTTACCGAGAAGGGGATGAATGTGATCCGGCTGCTCGGCGAGCATGCCCTCACATCGGCGGGACTGACCGGAGAATGGGAGCACCGTCTGGCCAAGATCGAGACCGGCGAGGACTCCCGTGAGGCGTTCATGGGAGATATCGTCAAGTTCACCGAAGGCACCGTCTCCGAGCTCGACACGAAGCTGAAGGACGTGCGCATCCCGCGCGCCAACCTCGGGCCCTGCCCGGTCTGCGGCCGCGACATCGTCGAGAACCGCAAGGGCTACTCGTGCTGGTCGCGCGAGGACCCAGGTTGCGGGTTCGTGATCTGGAAGTCGAAGGCCGGCAAGCAGCTGCCGATCGCGGTCGCCCGGGAGCTGATCAAGACCGGTCGCACGGCGAAGGCGGTGACGGGTTTCAAGGGCCGCTCCGGCAAGGGGTTCCGAGCGAGGTTGGCGCTGGCCCAGAGCGATGAGGGCAAGTGGCGGGTGGAGTTCGACGAGCCGTGGGCGAAGGAGGGCGCGAGGCCACCGGACGCGGAGCACTCGGAGGAGCAAGCTGAGGCTGCGCCGACGCCCGCGGCGGCCGCTTAGCCGGACGCCTCGGCCGGAGGGGCCGTTACAGCCGCGTAACCGGACCCGTCGGGCGTGAGCGCAACCATGTTTGGTTCATGCCGCTCACGCTCGTACTCGGTCCCGCCAACTCCGCCAAGGCCGGCGAGGTACTAGGCGCGTACGCCGCCGCCGCCGCCGGTCGCGGCGCGGTGCTGGTCGTGCCAACCGCGACCGCTGCTCGTCACTACGCGCGGGAGCTCGCCGGCGACGGAGCGGTGCTCGGGTCGGTGCGCACCTTCTCGGGGCTGATGGCCGAGATCGCCGGCCGGGCGGGATATGAGGAGGGACGGCTGACCGTGCTCCAGCGCGAGCGCGTACTGCGGGCGGTGGTCGCCCAGACGCCGCTTCAAGCACTCGCGCAAGCCGCCGAGTCCCCGGGCTTCGCGCTCGCCACCGGAAACCTGATCGCCGAGCTGCAGCGCTCGCTGCTCAACCCGCAGCGCCTGACGCGGGCGCTCGCCGCGTGGGCGGCCCAGGATCCGCGCCGGGAGCCCTTCGCCCGCGACCTGACGGCGCTGTACAGCGGCTATGGCGCGGCGCTGGAGCGGCTTGGCCGGGTGGACCAGGAGCTGTACGCCTGGCGGGCGCTCGACGCGCTCCGGGACGCGCCTGGGAGCTGGGGGGGCGAGCAGGTCTTCTTCTACGGCTTTGACGATCTCACCCCGCTCGAGCGCGATGCGGTCAAGACGCTCGCGCGGATCGCGGACACGGCCGTCACGGTCTCGCTCACCTACGAGCCCGGTCGCGCGGCGCTGAGCGCCCGTGCCGAGGTAGTCGAGGAGTTGCGCCCGCTCGCCGAGCGGGTGCAGGAGCTTCCGGCGCTGGCGGACCACTACGCCCCGCGCTCGCGCCAGGTGCTCCACCACCTCGAGCGGGAGCTGTTCTGCGATGACCATGCCGAGCGGGTCGAGCCGGGCGACGCAGTGCGGCTGCTCGAAGCCGGGGGCGAGCGCGCGGAAGCGGAGCTGGTGGCGGCCGAGGTGCTCGCGCTGCTGCGCGCCGATGTCCCGGGCGAGGAGATTGTGATCGTGTTCCGCTCGCTGTCGGGGAGCGCGCCGCTGATCGCCAGCGTCTTTGGCGAATACGGAATCGAGTTCGCCGGCGAGCGCTCCCTGCTGTTCTCGCAGACGGCGCTGGGCGGCGCAGTGGTGGCACTTGCGCGCTGTGCGTTGCTCGAGGAGTCCTCCACACGGGCCGAGGATTTGTTGGCGTACCTCCGCTCTCCGGGCCTGCTCGAGCGGCCGGAAGTCGCCGACCGGCTAGAGCTCGAGATCCGGCGCGAGGGGCTGGGAACGGCTGCGCAAGCCCGCGTGCGACTGGGATGGGAGCTCGATGAGCTCGACTCGCTTCGAGCCGCCGCCGACCCTGGCAGTGAGCTCGCGCGGCAGGCGCGACGGCTGTTCATGCTCCCGTATCGCGGGCAGGCGCGTCAGCTGGAGAGCTCCGAGGCGCTCGACGCAAGCGCGCTCGCCACTCTCGTGAGCGCGCTGGACGAGCTGGAGGAACTGGGCGAGCAGCTGACCGCCGAGGAGCTGATCGAGCTGCTCGAGCGCCTGGAGGTCGACGCGGGCACCCCGCCCCGCCCCGGCGCCGTGCTGGTGGCCGAACCGCTCGCAATCAGAGCCAGACGGTTCCGTTGCGTGTTCATCTGCGGGCTGCAGGAGGGTGAGTTCCCGCTGCCGGGCTCCGCGGAGCCGTTTCTTTCCGACCAGCGACGACGGGAGCTGGCCGCTTCCGCAGGCCTGCGACTGGCGCCGAGAGAGGACGCGCTCGCGCGCGAGCGCTATCTGTTCTATGCGTGCGTCTCGCGCGCGACCGAGCAGCTCGTGCTCTCGTACCGGAGCTCCGACGAGGAGGGGAACCTCGAGCTTCCATCGCCGTTCATCGCCGATGTCGGCGAGCTGCTGGTGGAAGGCTGGACAGATCGCCGCCGGCGTCGGCTGCTGGCGGACGTGGTCTGGCCTGCTCACAGCGTTCCCACCGCGCACGAGCTGGCGCGCGCGCAAGTCGCAGCCGCGGCTCCGAGAGCCGGGGTCCTCAGCGCGCCTTCCCGCTCACTCGGTGAAGCGGCGCTCGCGCGGATTCGCCACCGCCGGATCCTGTCTGGGGGCGCCCTCGAGGCATACGCGGACTGCCCGGTCAAATGGCTCATCGAGCGGGAGCTGGCGCCCGCCCGCCTGGAGCCCGACCCCGAGCCGCTCGCACGCGGCAACTTCATGCATACGGCGCTCGAGGAACTGCTTCGCCGGTTGGACGGACCGATCACCGGCGAGTCGCTGCCGGACGCATACCGGCTGCTCGAGGAGGTTCTGGCCGAGAGCCCGGCTCCGATCGGGGCGGGTCGGCCGGAGTCGCTCCGCGCGGCTGCGGTCAGGATGATCGAGGCGGATCTGCGCCGCTATCTCGCCCACGAGGCGGCCGACGGATGCGCCTGGGCACCCGAAGGAATCGAGCTGCGGTTTGGATTCGAGGACGAACAGGAGTCCCTGCCGGCGCTATCGCTCGGCGAGGGGCACCACCAGATCCACTTGCGCGGCGTGATCGACCGGCTCGATGTGGCTCCCGATCACAGCGGTCGCGCGATCGTGCGCGACTACAAGAGCGGCAGCGCGCGGCCCGAGCATCAGGGCGCGCATTGGCGCGCAGACCGCCAGCTGCAGGTCGCGCTGTACATGCTCGCGGTGCGAGAGCTGCTCGAGCTCGATCCGGTAGCTGGCCTCTATCAGCCGCTCGGGGGCGCCGACCTGCGAGCCCGAGGCGTGTTCCTCGAGGGCGCGGAGGTGGGCGCCCGGGTGGTGGCCGGCGACGCACGGCCACGGGAAGAGCTCGACGCCGAGCTCGCCGATGCGGCTGCCCGTGCGATCGCGCTCGCCACGCGCTTGCGCGCGGGTGAGCTGGTGCCCACTCCTGAGACCTGCTCGCGTGATGGCTGTCGCTTCCCGGGAATCTGTCGTGTGGAGTGACCAATCGACCACACCGTGGACGGTCGAGCAGCTCCGCGCGATCGAGTGCCGCAACGGCGACCTGCTGCTCGACGCGGCGGCCGGCAGCGGCAAGACCTCGGTGCTCGTCGAGCGCTTCGTGCGCTCCGTGCTCGAGGACGGCGTCGACGTCGCATCGATCCTGGCGATCACGTTCACGGACAAAGCCGCGGCCGAGCTGCGAGACCGGATTCGCCGCCGCCTGCGCGAGCTTGGCGCCCGGAAGGCCGCGCGCGCAACCGAAGGGGCGTTCATCTCGACCATCCACGGCTTCTGCTCCCGGCTCCTGCGTGCTCACGCCCTCGCCGCCGGGCTCGACCCCGCGTTTGTCGTACTCGATCAGCTCGAGGCACAGCGACTCGCCGATGCTGCCTTCGATGAGGCGCTTGAGGATCTGACTCGCGACGCCGCCGATGGGATCGAGCTTGTGGCCTCCTACGGGCCCGGCCCGCTGCGCGGTGCGATCGTCGGTACGTATGCGGAGCTGCGCTCGCGCGGGGAGCTCGCGCCCGCGCTTGCAGCCTTGCGCTGCCCGCCGGTGGACCTGGAGGGCGCCCGCGATGAGCTGTTCGCGGCGGCTGCCGCCGCGGCGTCGGAGCTCGGTTCGGTCGCGGAGCCGTCGATCCGGGTGGCGCAGGCGATGGAGCGTCTGGACGCTTGCGAGACGCTGATCGCGTCTGAGCTGCCATGGCCGGGCGACCTGGAGCGGTTGGCGCTGCCGGGCGGCAACGGCGCCGCGCTCAGCACGCCGGTCTGCGTTGCGTATGGGGAAGCGCTGGCTAGATTTCGCGCCGCCTGTGAACAGCTCCGTGCCGAGCGGGTCCATCCGCTGCTGGACCGCCTCCTGCGCGGCTTCGGCGCTACATACGAGGAGCGCAAGCGAAGCCGGTCCGGGCTCGACTTCGAGGACCTCGAGCTGATCGCCCGGTCGCTGCTGGCGCGCGACGGCGAGCTTCGGGAGCGCTATCGGGATCGCTTCGCGCAGATCATGGTCGATGAGCTTCAGGACACCAACCAACTCCAGCTCGAGCTGATCGAGCTGATCGCAAAGGGCAACCTGTTCACGGTCGGCGATGCTCAGCAGTCGATCTACGGCTTCCGGCACGCGGACGTAGAGCTGTTCGAACGCCGCGGCGAGCGGCTCGAGGCGCTCGGCGCGCGTGCCACGCTGCAAACCAACTTCCGCGGCCGGCGGGAGATTCTCGACGTGCTAAACCGCGCGTTCGAGCCGGAGCTGGGCGAGCGCTTCATCGCGCTGCGCGCCGGACGCGATCAGCCGACCGCCGGGGACCCGCTGGTCGAGCTGCTGATCGCGGACAAGGGCGCCGATTGGGCGTGCGAGGGGCTGGTGGCGCGGTGGCGGCTCGCGGAGGCCCGCGCCCTGGCAGCGCGGATCGGCGAGCTGATCGAGCGCGGCAGGTCGCCCCGAGAAATTGTCGTCTTGATCCGCGCGACCACTGATCTGCGGTGCTACGAACGGGCACTCGAGGAGCGGGGGATCCCCACCTATGTGATCGGCGGCCGCGGGTATTGGTCCCACCCGCAGGTCCTCGATCTGGTCGCATACCTGCGCGCGCTGGCCAACCCCCGGGACGAGGAGGCGCTCTACACGGTGCTGTCCTCGCCACTGGTCGGCGTGTCGGCGGATGCCTTGGTGGTGCTCGCGGCGGCCGGCCGCGCCGCGGGCCGAGATCCGTGGTGGGTGCTGCGGGACCCGGAGGGGCGGCTCGATGATCTCGGCGTCGATGACCGCGACATGCTGGCCTGGTTTGCGCAGTGGTTTGGGCACGAACGCGGACTGGCCGGGCGCGCGGGAATCGACCAGCTGATCGGGAGGGCGGTTTCGCAGACGGGCTACGACCTGGCGATGCTGGCCATGCCCGGCGGCGAGCGCCGGCTCGCGAACGTCCGCAAGCTGATGCGGCTGGGGCGCGAGTACGAGGCGGGCGGGGGCGCAGGCCTGCGCGGTTTCCTGGAGCTCGCCCGCAGCCACGCCTTCGGTGTGGACGCCCGCGAAAGTGAGGCCCCGGTGGAGGGCGAGGCGCTCGACGCGGTCCGGCTGATGACGATCCATCGCGCCAAGGGCCTCGAATTCGAGATCGTCTGCGTCGCGGATCTCGGACGGGCGCCGCGAAGGGGCGGTGAGCTGTTGCGGATCGGACGCGACGGCCGGCTCGGGCTGCGGCTCGCCCAGCCCGGAACAGGCAAGCGCGAGCCGACCCTCGACTATCGGGAGCTCGGCGAGGAGCGCCAGCGAGCCGAGGAGCGCGAGGAGCGGAGGTTGTTCTACGTGGCCATGACGCGCGCACGCGAGCGGCTGATAGTCAGTGGGGCCGCGAGGCTCGACTCGTTCGGCGTGCCCACGAACGGCGGCGCCCCGCCGATCTCGTGGATCGCTCCCGCGCTGGTCGGAGACATCGCCGCTCGTGTCATGGAGGGCAGCGGGACCACCGAGTCCGGAGTGCGCTGGACCATCGTGTCCACCGACGAGGGCCTGACCCCGGTGGCTTCACCGGTCGCGCCCGCCCCGCCGCCTGCCGAGGCTTCACCGGCCGGGCCCGCCGCTCCGCCGGCGCCGCCCGCCCCGCCGGTCACGGCGCTCAGCTACTCCTCGCTTGGCGAATACCAGCGCTGCGGCTACCGCTTCTACGTCGAGCGTGTGCTGGGAATACCGCCGGTTGCCGACGCCGGGGACGGATCGACCACCGGCGCCGGCTTGGAGGCGAGCGAGCGCGGAATCCTCGTCCACGCGCTGCTTGAGCGGCTGGATTTTCGCCTTCCGGCGCGTCCGAGCCCGGAAGCGATCGCGGCGGCCGCGCGGCGCGCGGGCCTCGCCGACGACGGCCCGTTCGACGACATCGTCGAGCTGATCGATGCGTTTGCAGGCAGCGAGCTCTGCGCCCGCCTGGCCCAGGCGACATCCGTCCGCCGCGAAGAGCGGTTCTCGTTCCTGATCGACGGCGGCGTGGCGATCACCGGCGCGCTTGACGCGATCGCGCGCGAGCCTCAGGGACGGATCCTGGTCGTCGATTACAAGAGCGACCGGCTCGAGGGGACCGATCCGCGCGCTGTCGTCGCTCGCCAGTACTCGATTCAGCGGCTGATCTACGCAGTCGCCGCGCTGCGCGCCGGCGCCGCCGAGGTCGATGTGGTGCACGTGTTCCTGGAGCGCCCGGCCGAGCCGGTTACGGAGACCTACACCGCCGCTGACGCGGCGGCCCTCGAGCGTGAGCTGAGCGAGCTCGCGGGCGGGGTGCTCCGGCGTGAGTTCGCGGTCACGGCCGAGCCGCAGAGGTCACTGTGTCACGCCTGTCCGGCCGAGGGCGGGCTCTGCTCGTGGCCACTCGAGCTCACGCGCAGGGAGTCGCCCGAGCGCCTCTTCTAGATGGGCTGGCGCGGGCTCAGGACCCAGCGCGATCTTGCTCGAACTCCACTTCCACCTTCTGCTCCTGATGGCGCTCCTCCACCTTCGCCAGCCTGGTCAGGGTCTCCTCGTCGGCCGGGACGGCGGGGGGCCCGAACAGGCTCCGCGGCCACAGGTGGCGAAGCACGACCACGTTGATCTCACAGGCGTACACCGTGACCTGCGCGCCGAGGTGCAACCACACCAGCAGTGCCAGCACGAACGCGAACTGAGCGTAGTTCTTGCTCTCGTTCTTCAGCACGTGGCCGATGTAGTAGCCGCCGACGATCTGCAGGATCTCCCAGGCGACTCCGGCGACGACCACGCCAAGCCACAGGTCGCGAGTTCTGACCGTGCTTGCGGTCATGAAGCGGAACGCGGCCCCGAACAGGCAGAAGTTGACCCCCAGCGAGATCGCGATTCCCGCGACTTTCACCAGCGGGCCTCCGAGTCCCCCGATCACCAGTCCCGAAGCAAGCGTCGCGGCGATGAACAGCAGCCCCAGCGAGACCAGCAGGGCGAGGCCGCGCAGACGAGAGAAGATGAAATTGGGGCGGTCCTTGAACGGCACCGCCCAGACGCGATCGAACGCGTTCTGGGCGGCCTGCGTCACACCGAGCCCCGACCAGAGCGACACGAGCAGACCGATCACTAGTGCCGGCACGCTTCCGCGCAGCGCGTGGGGGTCGAGCTTCGCGCCCACGACCGGAAACTGGCCGAGCACCGAGTTGGTGATCGAGTTCTGGGCGCTGGTGTCGCCTTGGAGCACGAAGCCGAGGATCGTCACGAACGCCAGCAGCAGCGGAAAGATCGAGAAAAACGCGTAGTAGGCGATTAGCGAAGCAAGGCTTCCCGCCTGATCGTTGCCGAACTTCCTGAGCACCGCCATGGGAATCGCGAGCCAGGTGTGCCGCTGCTGGAAGCGATCGTAGGCCCGCACTGGTCTCAGAAGATCCATAGATGGTTTGTGTCTTACCCCACGAGATCTCGCGGCATGCAAACCGCCGCCCCGCTCGGCACCGCTCGACACCGTGCCGTGCGGTCGAGGTAAGCGACTCTCACCACCCCTTCTCGGTGCTCACGGCGCCTGATTTTGTGAGAGGAACGATTGTGCTCCGAGGGCCTGCGCCGATCAGCAACACCGCGGTCAGGCTTGATCGTGGCGCTGATTCGCTATACAAACATGATATGGCCCGCGCAATCTGGTCAGGCGCAATCAGCTTCGGGCTGGTCAACGTGCCCGTCAAGCTGTACAGCGCGACGTCCCCCAAGACCGTCCGTTTTCACCAGCTCTCCAGCAAGACCGGGGCCCGCATCCGCCAGAAGCGGGTCGATCCAACGACCGGAGATGAGGTCCCCTACGAGGAGATCGTCAAGGGCTATGAGATCACTCCCGATCGCTACGTGCTGATCGAGCCCGAGGAGCTCGACGCGCTCGATCCGAAGGCGACCAAGACGATCGATATCGAAGAGTTCGTCGACCTGCAGGAAATCGATCCGATCTACTACGACCACTCCTACTACCTCGCGCCCACGGCCGGCGGGGCCAAGGCCTACCGGCTGCTGCTCGACGGCATGCGGGAATCCGGCAAGGTGGGAATCGGCCGTGTGGTCTTGCGCTCCAAGCAGCAGCTGTGCGCGCTGCGACCAACCGGCGATGTGCTGACGCTGACAACGATGTTGTTCGGCGACGAGGTGCTCACGCCCGATCGGCTGGACGAGCTCGAATCGGTCGCCGACGCAGAAGCCAGCGAGCGGGAGCTGAACATGGCCCAGCAGCTGATCTCCTCGCTATCGACGGATTTCGAGCCGAGCAAATACCGCGATGACTACCGTGAGCGCGTAATCGGGTTGATCGAGCGCAAGGCGGCCGGCGAGCAGATCGCGGTCCAGCCCGAGGCGGAGGAGCCCGAACCGGCTCCGGACCTGATGGCGGCACTCGAGGCCAGCCTCGCGGCGGTGCGCTCTGACGGCGAGGAACCAGCGCCGGCCCCCGAGCCGTCTAAGCGGAACGCCAGCGGTGGCTCGCGCAAGCCGGCGCGCGCGAGCGCCGATGATGGCGCGGCCAAGGGCAAGCGCCAGCCCGCCAAGGCCAAGCGCTGATCAGGCTTGGCCTCGCCCGGCTTCTAATGTTCGGGCTACGCGCCGCCAACGCGCGTTGATACGATTTTCGCTCGCGCCGGCCTTTTTACCTGCCCGCTTGCAGGGCATCTCCTCATGAATCAACGATCGATCCCGCCAGGGGCCACCGGCCTCTACGACCCCGCAAACGAGCATGACGGCTGCGGAATCGCGATGGTCGCGAAGCTTTGGGGCGAGGCGAGCCACGCGGTCGTGGAGAAGGCGCTTGACGCGCTGGAGAATCTCGAGCACCGTGGCGCCGAGGGAGCCGATCCCAACACGGGCGACGGCGCCGGGATCCTGCTCCAGCTTCCGGACGCGTTCCTGCGCGCGGTGACCGGTGTTGAGCTGCCGCCGCGCGGGCGCTACGGAGTTGGCGTCTGCTACCTGCCCCCGGAACCGGAACGCCGCGTTGTGCTCGAACAGCTGGTCGAGGATACGATCGCGCAGGAGGGACAAAGCGCGATCTGGTGGCGGGAGGTTCCGGTCGACGACCGCAACGTAGGTGACACCGCGCGGCTGTCGGCCCCGGTGATCCGCCAGGTGATCGTGGCCGCCGGCGATGAGATCGAGGATCAGGACGCGTTCGAGCGCAAGCTGTACGTGATCCGGCGCGTGCTCGAGCGCGCGGTCGGCCGCGAGCTGGCATTTCCGAGCTTCTCATCGCGGACGATGGTCTACAAGGGCATGCTGACCGCGCCGCAGCTGCCTCGCTACTTCACCGATCTGCGCGATCCGCGCGTGGCCTCGCGGCTGGCGCTGGTCCACTCCCGGTTCTCGACCAATACCTTCCCCAGCTGGTCGCTCGCCCACCCCTATCGGATGATCGCGCACAACGGCGAGGTCAACACCCTACGCGGAAACATCAACTGGATGCGCGCCCGCGAGTCGCAATTGGGCAGCGAGCTGTTCGGGGAGGACATGGCGAAGCTGATCCCGGTAGTGCAAGAGGGTGGCTCTGACTCCGCGATCTTTGACAACGTGCTCGAGCTGCTGGTGTTGAGTGGGCGCTCGATCCCGCACGCGGTGATGATGATGGTGCCCGAGGCCTACCGGACGCAGAAGAACCTGGATCCGGACGTCACCGGCTTCTACGACTTTCATTCCTGTCTGATGGAGCCCTGGGATGGTCCCGCGGCGGTAGTGTTCACCGACGGGCGGCTTGCCGGCGCGGTGCTGGACCGCAACGGGCTGCGCCCGGGTCGCTGGGTGCAGGACACCGAGGGCTACGTGGTGCTCGCCTCGGAGACCGGCGTCGCCACGATCGCGCCAGAGCATATTCAGCGCAAGGGCCGGCTTGCCCCCGGGAAGTTGTTCCTGGTCGACCTCGAGCAGGGCAAGATCGTCGACGACGGTGAAGTCAAGCGCCGGGTGGCGCGGCGCAAGCCATTTGGCGAGTGGTACGAGCGCTCGGTGGTCCACATCGACGCGCTCCCGGAGCGAGAACCGCGTGCGCCGCGCATTGAGCCATTGCGCTCCAAGCAGCTCGCCTTCGGCTACTCGCAGGAGGACCTGAGGCTGACCATCGCGCCGATGGCTGCAAAGGGCGAGGAGCCGGTCGCGAGCATGGGGAACGATGCCGCTTTGGCCGTCCTCTCCGACCGCCAGCCGCCGCTGTTCTCATATTTCAAGCAGCTGTTCGCCCAAGTCACCAACCCGCCGATCGACCCGATTCGCGAGTCGGTGGTGATGAGCCTGCAAGCCGGCGTCGGGGCGGAGGTGAACCTGCTGACCGAATCGCCCGACCAGGCGCACATTCTGGTGATGGACCAGCCGATCCTGCGCAACCACGAGCTCGAGAAGCTCCGGCAGGTCTCCCACGACGTGTTCGACGCGGCGACGCTCGACATCAGCTGGCCGATCGAGCAGGGCCCGGACGGAATGGAGGCGCGCCTCGGGGCGTTGTGCGAGGAGGCCGCCCGCTATGTCGACAACGGCGCCAACATCCTGATCCTTTCCGATCGCAACCTCGGCCCCGAACGGGTCGCGATCCCGTCGCTGCTCGCGGTCGGAGCCGTCCACCATCACCTGGTCAGGCGCGGCACGCGGCTGCGCACCGGCCTGGTGATCGAGTCCGGCGAACCGCGCGAGATCCACCACATGGCGACGCTGATCGGCTACGGCGCGGCGGCGATCAACCCATACGTGATGTTCGAGTCCCTGGACGAACTCGCTGACCGCTCACTGCTCCCCGAGGACCTCAATCGTGAAGAGGCCGAGAAGCGGATCGTGAAAGCGATCGGCAAAGGGCTGATGAAGACGATCTCGAAGATGGGGATTTCGACGATCCAGTCCTATTGCGGCGCTCAGATCTTCGAGGCGGTGGGGCTCCAGCAAGAGCTGATCGACAGGTACTTCACGGGCACCGCATCGCGGATCGGCGGCGTGGGACTGGAGGAGCTCTCGACCGAGGCGATGGAGCGCCATTTCCGGGCCTATCCGCGAACTGAGCGCGATCTGCTGCCGGTCGGCGGGGTGCTGCAGTGGCGCCGGGACGGCGAACTGCACGTCTGGAGCCCCGACACCGTCGCCAAGCTTCAGCACTCCGTCCAGAGCCTCAACGGCGATCCTCGCGACACCTATGCCGAGTTCGCTCGCCTGGTCAATGAGGAGGCCGTGGCCAAGGGCCTACTCCGCGGCCTGATGAAGCTGCTTGCGGCCGGAGAACCGGTCCCACTCGACGAGGTGGAGCCCGCTACCGAGATCGTCAAGCGCTTCACGACCGGCGCGATGAGCCTCGGCGCCTTGAGCCGCGAGGCTCACGAGACCCTCGCGATCGCGATGAACCGGATCGGCGCGCGGTCCAACACCGGCGAAGGCGGAGAGGACCCAACGCGCTACACGCCTGATCGAAACGGCGACTCGCGCCGCTCGGCGATCAAGCAGGTCGCCTCGGGCCGGTTCGGGGTCACGATCGACTATCTCGTCAACGCCGACCAGCTGCAGATCAAGATGGCCCAAGGCGCCAAGCCGGGCGAGGGCGGCCAGCTACCGGGCCACAAGGTCGACGGCTACATCGCGCGAATCCGCCACTCCACGCAAGGCGTCGGCCTGATCTCGCCACCGCCTCATCACGACATCTACTCGATCGAGGATCTCAAGCAGCTGATCTATGACCTGCGCTGCGCCAACCCGAGTGCCTCGGTCTCGGTCAAGCTGGTCTCCGAAGTCGGGGTCGGGACGGTCGCCGCGGGCGTCGCCAAGGCCAACGCCGATCACGTCACGATCGCCGGTCACGACGGGGGCACCGGGGCGTCTCCGCAGTCCTCAGTGCAATCCGCGGGTATCCCATGGGAGATCGGGCTCGCCGAGACGCAGCAGACGCTGCTGTTGAACGATCTGCGCTCGAGGATCGTGGTCGAGGTCGACGGAGGGATGCGAACCGGCCGCGACGTCGTGGTTGCCGCGATGCTGGGCGCAGACGAATTCGGCTTCTCAACCTCTCCGTTGATCGCGATGGGCTGCATCATGATGCGCGTCTGCCACCTGAACACCTGCCCGGTGGGCATCGCGACCCAGGATCCCGAGCTGCGCAAGCGTTTCCGGGGCACTCCCGAGCATGTCACCGGATACCTAATGCTGGTGGCCGAGGAAGTGCGCGAGATCATGGCCTCGCTCGGGGTCCGGCGGATGGACGACTTGATCGGCCGCACGGAGCTGCTCGACACCGGCGACGCGATCGACCACTGGAAAGCCAAGCGCGTCGACCTGTCGATGATCTTCACTACGCCTGATCTACCGCTCGGAGCCCCCCGCCACCGGACCCGGCCGCAGGTTCCGGTGCTCGACGACGCGCTCGATTGGGAGCTCGTGCGCAGGTGCTCCCCCGCGATCGAGCGGCGGGGACCGGTGAAGCTCGGGCCGGTCCCGGTGCGAAACGTCAACCGTGCCGTCGGCGGCATCCTGTCGGGAGAGATCGCTCGGCACCACGGCCGCGAAGGGCTACCGGAGGGAACGATCGAGATCTCGTTCTACGGCTCCGCTGGTCAAAGCTTCGCCGCTTGGCTGGCCCCTGGCATGACGATGTCGCTGCGCGGCGAGACCAACGACTACGCCGGCAAGGGGTTATCGGGTGGCGTGGTGTCGGTCCGGCCGCCGGATAAGGCACGTTTCCGCGCCGAGGAGAACATGATCGTCGGCAACACGGTGCTCTATGGGGCGACCTCGGGTCGGGCGTTCTTTCGCGGCCTCGCCGGGGAGCGGTTTGCAGTGCGCAACTCGGGCGCTCACGCGGTAGTCGAGGGCGTCGGCGATCACGGGTGCGAATACATGACCGGGGGGCGCGTGGTCGTGCTCGGCCGTACCGGCCGCAACTTCGCCGCCGGCATGAGCGGCGGGATCGCGTACGTGTACGACGTCGATCGCGGGTTCGAGCAGCGGTGCAATCCGGAGCTGGTCGACCTCGGACCGCTGACCCCCGAGGATGAGGCCGAGGTACGAGAGCTGATCAAGGAGCACGTCGCCCGCACCGGCTCGCTGGTCGGCCGCAATGTGCTCGCCTCGTGGGACCGGGCCGCCCGCGAGCGCTTCGTGAAGGTGATGCCGCGCGACTACCGTCGCGCGCTCGAGCAGCAGCTCGAGCAGGAGGCCGAACCGGAGGCCGAGGTCGTAGGCGCCTAGCGGCCCCTGGCCGTCGAGCGTGCGGCCCGGTCGCCCGCCAGCCTGATCAAAACGGTGGCCCAGGTGCGACCAGTTCCAGGGGCTTGGACATGACAGCCAGACGCTGCCGGTCCGGCGCAGCGCGCTGCTACGCTCCCCAGCCCTGTGGGTGAGCTCGGCGCATTTCTTCGTATCCACCGGGTTGGCTTCGACAAGCGAGACCCACGCGTCCGCGTGGGCGACTACAGCCAGTATTTCGCCTTGCAGCCTGATCCCGAGATCCAGCGCCAGGGGGCGCGCTGTATGGACTGTGGGATCCCCTTCTGCCATGAAGGCTGCCCACTCGGCAATCTGATCCCGGATTGGAACGATCTGGTATATCGCGGCAAGTGGCGCGAAGCGATCGACGAGCTTCACGCCACCAACAACTTTCCGGAGTTCACCGGCCTGATCTGCCCAGCGCCATGCGAATCGGCTTGCGTGCTGGCGATCAACGACGATCCGGTGACGATCGAGCAAATCGAGCTCGCGATCATCGAACGCGCGTTCGCCGAGGGGTGGGTGACACCCGAACCACCGGACCGCCGCAGCGGCAAGACGGTCGCGGTGATTGGCGCTGGGCCCGCTGGACTTGCCGCCGCGGCCGAGCTCAACCGTTGCGGGCATACGGTCACCGTGTACGAGCGCGACGAGGGCGCAGGAGGCTTGCTGCGCTTCGGCGTGCCCGACGCGAAACTCGAGAAGTGGATCATCGATAGGCGTGTCTCGATCCTCGAGGAAGAAGGCATAAAGTTCGTTTACAACACCGATGTCGGCCGCGCCGTCGGCGCGGAGGAGCTAGTCGACCGTCACGACGCGCTGGTGCTGGCGATCGGCTCCCGGGTCTCCCGCGACCTCGAGGCGCCCGGCCGCGACCTGAGCGGGATCCACTTCGCGATGGACTACCTGTATCAACGAAATCGGTGGGTCGCGCAGCAGCAGGGCCGGCCGTTCAAAGCTCCGCTTCCCGGCACCGAGATCACCGCCAAGGACAAGCGTGTGATCGTCATCGGCGGCGGTGACACGGGCATGGACTGCATTTCGAACTCGCATCGCGAGGGTGCCTGCAGCGTCGTGATGCTCGACGTCTATACGGATCTGAGCAGCGACGGCCGAGACCCGCGCTATCCGTGGCCGCTACCGCCGAAGCGCACGCTGATGACCTATGCGCTCGAGGAGGGCGGCAAGCGCCGCTGGGGAACCGAGGTCACCGGCTTCGGCGGGCAAGACGGCCATGTCAGCCATGTCTACGCCCGTCAGGTGACGGGCACCTCTTCGCGGGATCTGACGCCCGTCCCGGGCAGCGAATTCGTGCTCGAGGCGGACCTGGTGCTGATCGCGATCGGCTTCGAGCATCCGGAGCACGAAGGACTGGTCGAGCAGCTGGCGCTGTCGCTCGACAAGCGCGGAAACGTGAACACCAAGCAGACTTATCGAACCTCGCTGGAGGACGTGTACGCCTGCGGTGACGCTCGCGTCGGCCAGTCGCTGGTGGTGACCGCGATCGCCGAAGGCCGCAAGTGCGCCCGGGTCGTCAACAAGGCGCTCGGCGGCACGCCGATGGACCAGGATCGGGAGATGCTCACCGTCGGTGCCTGGAGCGGCGAGACCGATCGCACCCTGCGCCACGAGGCGGAGGGAGCGTTCAATGTCCGTCCCGGTGAAGAGTTCTTCAGCGGTCCGGGCACTCGCGGTCAGTGAGCTCTTTCGCGCTTCGGTGCCCACGCGCTGATCCCGCAAACGCTCTTGGACGGGGGGGCGTCGAGGTCATCCTGCGCCGCTACGGTACGAGCGCCCTCACTGCGCGACAACGCCCCCACGAACCGCCGTTCCTGGCCGCTGAGAGCACACAAGCGTTTGGGAAGCAGCGGTTTCGGGGATGCTATTCTCAGCTTTAGATGGTCCTCCGTCGGCGGGAGCGGAGCCCGGGAGGATTTTGGTTTAGCGAAGGCTTGGGACGGGGAAACTCGCCCCTGTCGGTCAGGGAACTGCGCCCCCACTTCCCTGACTCTCCGGGGGGCCCAGATGGATCTGGGTCCCCCGGTTCTCGTTGGTAGCAAACGTTCGCTGTCGGTTGCGGGCACGCCCGCCAGGTGTGCCACCTTTGTGTAGTGATGGCGAGTCACTCGGGTTCATAGCGGCGATGCCCGTCGGCATCCCGGCCGCGGTTCTGCGTCACGGGCACACCTCGGTGGGCTCGACGGTCGACCATCTGCTCGACTCCGCGGGCCAGTTCTTCTCCCAGCTCGCGAACCTAGCTTGGGTTCCGCTGCTCATCGGCCTTGCTCTCTACGCGCTGTACCTGCTGCTTCGGTCGAGGGCACTGTTCAACGCGGTGCGCGCGGCGTACCCCGGCGAGAGGGTGCGCTGGCGGGACATCTGGGGCGCCTACATGGTCGCCTACGCGGTGAACAACATCTTCCCCCTGGGCGGGGGCAACATCGCGCAACTGTTTCTGACCCGAGTCTCGATTCCCCCGAGCAGCTATCCGACGGTTGCGACCGCGCTGTCGACGGGCGTGATCTTCGACTGGTTCATGGGTCTGCTGGTGATGTGCTTCGCGTTCACTCAGGGCGTGTTTCCGAAGCCGCCCGACTTCTCGAAGCTGCCCGCCTTCGACATCAGCTTCTTTGCGTCCAACATGCGCTTCACGCTGTTCTTGTTGACCGTGCTCGCGATCACCTTTCTGATCGCTTTCGCGCTCCTATCCGCTCGAGTGCGAGCGTTCTGGCAGCGGGTCAAGCAGGGTCTCGCGATTCTCCGCGACCGCCGGCGCTACCGCGATCAGATGGCGAGTTGGCAGCTGATGAGCTGGATCGCGAGGTTCTTTTCCTATTGGGCGCTTCTCGAGGCGTTTCACATCGGGGGATCTGTTCGCAACGCGCTACTGGTGCTCGCAGTTCAGGTCGTCGCCTCGGTGTTCCCGTTCACCCCCGGTGGAGCGGGCGTGCAACAGGCACTGTTGCTGACGATCTTCGCGCACAACCCCGACGTGGCGTCGTTCTCGGTCGGTCAGCAGATTGCCACCGCCATCTTGAGCTCCGCCCTCGGCTTCGCCGCCCTGGTGCTGATCTTCCGTTTCAAGAGCTTCCGCGACGTGATCCAGCGGGGCAAGGAGCACCGGCGCCAGGAAGCCGCCGGCGGCGCGATCACCGATACGCCGCTGCAGACCTGATGGGGCGGTAGGCTCGGGGCAGACGCTCGCGGCGTGCGAGGATGATCGCCATGCCCACCTTCTGCCGTCACAATCGCCTGTTGCAGAACTGTCCGATCTGCTCGCGAGAGCAGGCGATCGAGCTGCGCCCGATCGTCTCGTCCAGCGCTCCTCGCTCGAGCACCGCGACGCCCCGTCAGCCCCGAGCCGCCCGGTCCACCTCAAGCCCCCGCGCCACTCGCTCCACTAGCCGGGGCGGAGCCGGGGTGCGCGTGCGGCGACTGGCACGCGGCGACGACGACGGCTATCACTCGCCGCTGGTTCCCGGTTTGCATTCGAGCGCCGACGCCGAACGCCTGGCCGAGGAGCTCGCCTTCGCTGCGCGGCGGCTGCTCGCGCTATCCGTGGATCCGCCCGGCCTGTATCGCGAGGTCGCCGACAGCGCGCTCGACATCGAGGAGGGGACCTGGATTGCGTTCTTGATCGCGTATCTGTGCCCGCTCGACGAGCCGGATCCGTTCAGCTCGATTCGCGAGACCCGAACGTCGTGGGCCTCGGGCGCCGACCCCGAGCTCGAGATCGCGCAGACCGGCCCCCGCGCCGCTCACGATCCGGCCGGCGGCAGCCGGACGCTCGAGGCCTACCGCGCCTGGTCTTCCCGGGCGGGATCCCAGTCCGCCGCGATCACCGGCGAGGCTAGCTGGACGCCGCAGCGCAGGTTCGCGCGCGTCTTCGAGCGGCTGGCGCTGCCAGGCTTTCACCGCGACGCGCGTTTCGATTTCCTGGTGACGCTCGGCCGTCTCCGGGTCTACGAGCTGGAAGCCGGATCCCTCCAACTCGGTGGCGCCAACGAGCCGACGCTCGCGGCCAAGCGGATCTTCGGGATCGGCGATCAGCTGCTGCTCGAGCGGCGCGCGGCCGAACTGGCCGAGGCCGCCGCGCTTCCGCTCGAGGCCTTCGACGCTGGTCTCTACAACTGGGGCCGAGGGGAGCGGGCGACGCTGGGCCTCGGCCAAGACACAGAGCCAGACCCGGAGGCGCTACGTTCTGTCCGTGAGGCGCTGGGGCTCTAGCACGGACGCGCTGAACTTCCGCTCCTACTCGCGGACTGTTCGGCTGACGGTTCGCTGAGCTAACAAGAGGGCGGAGCGCCAGGTGAAACCGCGCGCCGGCCGGTCTCTGCCCGCGACCACGCTTGCCGTGACTCGAAGCACCGCTTGCTTGCCACGACCCCGAAGCCGTCCGCCTCACCGCTTACCTTCTGCGGCGTCCGAATCCACGAGCCGGAGACGCAATGTCACTCTGCTTCATCGAACCGCAGAACGCCATCAGGGTCATCGCCGACTCGGTCGGGCGCGAGGCGCGCCGCCAGATCATGGGGGAGGTCGTCCACGCATGGGTGGACGAGATTCCGGAGTCGGAGCTCGAGTCGCACTACGCCAAGGCCGTCGCCGACCTGGATGAGCACGACCTGTCGCTGCTCGCCGCCTGGCACGCCTCGCTCGAGCTGGGGCATCCGGTACCCAGCAAGGAGTTCCTCGTCAACGTTTTCCCGTCACTCGGCGAGAATCGGCGCGAGGCGCTGAAGATCGCCGCTGGATTCAGAGGGGAGGAGGCGTTCCAGGCCGGGGTGGGCGAGGAGCAGGCCTTCGACACGGTGCTGCCGTGGCTGTCCGAGCAACGGTGCATCGAGCTCGCGCAGGAATGTCTCGAGCTCTACTGCTGGGACCGGCTGGGGATCGATAACTAAACGACGCGAGGCGTCACCCGCGGCCGCACGAGCGTCACCCGGCCGCCAGCGCCGCCTCGATCTCATCGATTGCCTGCTCGGTCGAGCGAAACCAGACCGCCCTGATCCCGACCGCGCGAGCCCCCTCGCAGTTGTGCTCGAGGTCGTCGACGAATAGCGAGCTCGCCGCGGAGACACCGAGACGCTGCAGCGTGATCTCGTAGATCACCGGTTCGGGCTTACGGGTGCCGACAAACGCCGAGTCGACAACGACCTCGAAGATCTCGTCCACGGGCAGCTTCGCGCGCCACATGCGCTCCCATTCGCGAACGTTGTTCGTGCAGATGGCGAGCTTGTAGCCCCGTCCGCGCAGCTCGCGCATGTAGTCGATCACTCGCTCGTTGGGATGCAGGTTTTGAAAGTACTGGTCTCCGAAGCCGCGCAGCTCGATCCGTCGCTCGAGCGATGAGCTCAGTTCCTCGCCGAGCGAGCGCAGGAACCGTGCTTCGGTCATCCGCCCGGTCTCGAGTTCGACCAGCGGGTTCGCGCCATCGCGAGCGGCGACCGCGGCCATCGCCTCGCCGAGCGCCTGCGGCGAAATCCCGGATTCCCGCTGGAACTCCTTGAACGTATCGCGCATCGGCGAGGTCAGGACGCCGCCGAAGTCGGTGATGACCGCCTCGATCCGGCTCATGACGAGCGCACGAGCAGATACACGCCCGCTCCTTCCCGGCCATGACTGTGGCAGCGAAGGAGCTGCGCATCGAGCTCAAGCTCGCCGAGACGGAAATGGGCTCGAGTGCCGAGTGCCTCCCCGGCGACGCGGCGGGGATACCGGCCGGTCTCTTCGTCATCGTCATCGAGCCACAGCTCCAGGCTGAGGCGGAGGGGGACCCCATCGCTCGAGTATGTAGTCGACAGCCGTGGCTCGGCGACGGCAACGGTTGCCTCTGGCTCGAACACCGCCGCGGTGATCGCATCGTCGGCCTGCCCCGGGGCCCTCCGCGGGCGCAGCGCGACCAACGAGATGCCCTCGCCTGGCTCAAACCACGCCGAAACGTCGCGGAGCGAATCGAAGCGCCCGAAATCGGGGAACGGCGAGCGAGACGCGCGCCGACCAAGACAGTCCACAGTGCTTTCGTCGCGATCGCGGATCAGCCGCCCTCGGATCCTGCACAGCTGGTCGAAGCCCTGCTGCGCCGAGTTCGGCACCGCCTCGGCAAGCGGCGAAACGTTCAGCTCACCCAGATCGGTTGCGATCCCCCATTCGTCGTGCTCGTCGAAGCCAGCGAGCGACCCGTCGACCCAGGGAACCTCGGCATCGTCCAGCCGTCCGAACGCGCCTACCGGTTGCTCCGCGCCCCACACCGCACCCCACACCCCGGAGTGGAGGTCCCCGAACGTGACGGTCCTCAACGAGGACGCCAAGCCGCCGTTCACGACTCGAGCGGGGGCCGATCGAGGTCTGAGGCCGTGGAGTCGACGTCGTACGGTTGGTGGCCAAAGCCGGCCGCTCGCACCACCACGCGGCTGCGGAAGTTGCGGATCAGCAGCCGCCGCAGCAGCGCGCGCGTCGGCGCGAGGAGCGCGCAGATCCCGATGATGTCGGTGATGAAGCCCGGGATCATCAGCAAGATGCCGCCCACCAGCACGAGCGCGCCGTCGACCACCTCGCGCGCCGGGGGTCTGCCTGCTGACACAGCTGCGGCGAGGCGGCCCCACGCGGCCCGCCCCGGCGAACGCAGCGCCCAGATACCGATCGGCCAGCTGGCGATCAGCAACGCGATCGTCAACAGGATCCCGATCGTCTCGGCGACCTTGATCACGACGATCAGCTCCGCAATCGGCCAACAGATGAGGAACAAAAGCAAAAGCATTCCTGCAAGCGTACTCAGGAAATCGGAGCGGCCGATCCGCCCCCGGCGGGTCCGCTCAGGCGGCAGCTACGCGCGATGCGGCGGCCCCACCGATGTGGCGGTCTCACCGATGCGGCGGTCCCGCCGTTGTATGCAGCTAGGCGAGAGCTGGGAACGAGCCCTCGATCTTGACCCCGTCCAGCCGGTGCAGCCCGACCAGCTCGATCAGGGCTTTGATCTGAGGTTGTGCCCCCCGGAACCGCAGTGTGCGGCCGCACGCTCGCAGGCGGCGCGCAACCATCGCAAAGTCGAGCATCAATGAGGTGTCCGCGAACACAAGCTCGGTGAGATCCACGACCACATCCGTCTGAGCTCGAATCGCGCGGAACAAGGCCTGTCGCCGGCACCCCTGCGTCGATCGGTCCTCGTCTCCGCGGCAGCGCAGTGTCGGCGGCTTGTCATCGAAGTCGACGATCACGCAAACCTAGCGAAAGTTCCACCTTGTATGCAAGCTCCTCACGCGGACTCTCGTACACTTGCTTATCGATGGCTACCGTAGACGACGTCACAGAGGCCCTTCGCGACGTGATCGATCCCGAGCTCGGTCTCGACTTCGTCGAGCTTGGTCTGATTTATGACATCGAGGTGGAGGGCGAGACGGTCAGCGTGACCTACACCCTGACCAGTCCGGGTTGTCCGATCGGGCCACAGGTGTCCGAGCAGATCGAGGAATTCGTCAGCGAACTCGATGGCGTGGAGCATGTCCAGTCGACGATGACGTTCTCGCCACCGTGGACACCAGAGCTGATGAGCGAGGACGCCAAGTTCGCGCTCGGGTTCTAACCAACGGTCTCCCCGGGCTTGACCATCATCGGCTATTCAGACGGACACTACTGTTTGCGCCGCTTGCTGCCCTGTGAGCGCTTGGCGCGCATGTCGGCGGCGGGACCGCTCTTGGGCCGGGCTCTCGCAACCGGGATGATCGACGCTGGGCCTCCGTTTGCGTTCGCGTCCGCTTCTCCCGCTCGCGGAGCCGCGGTCGTCCGGGGAGCGCGCCTGGCGGTGCTCGCGCCTTGACCGTTGGAATCCTGGGCGCGTCCGCCTGCCCGCTGTGCGCGGCTGCCGGTGGCCCGAGCGCCGGGTGCTCGGGTGCCGCTTCCTCGGGCGCCTGTTCCCCGTTTACGCCCTTGGGCCGCAGTTCCTCGGACGCCGCTCGCCCGCGCGCGGGCGACCACCAACAGCTCATCGAGCGCATCGGCGATCCCATCGCCGATCAGGTCGATGTCGGGCAAGGCGTCATAGTCGCCGAGCAGCCCGTAGTCGACTGCACCGTTGTACGACATGATCGCGACCGCGAGCGCGTGGTTTTTGGGCAGGAACGCGACCGGGTAGAGGTCGTCGAGCTGGCGCCCGAGCAGGTACAGCGGCAGCTGAGGACCGGGGATGTTGGTCACGATCAGATTGAACAAGCGCGTCGAGAAGTTGAGCCGCGAGGCCTGAGCGAGGACCGTTGGCGGCGCGAGGTTGTTCACGGCCACCAGCGTCGCGGCGCCCACCGCTTGCTTTGATTCCTTGAGGCCGTCCATCGCGTGGCGCACAAACCGCAGCCGGGCGAGCGGATCTCTGATGTATACGGGCAGCGGCCCGCGCATCACCGTCAGCCTGTTACCGAGTGTCCCACGCTCGTCCTTGGCGCGGATCGAAACCGGCACCAGCGCGCGCATCTCAAGACCCTCGGTGCGAATTCCCCGTGAACGTAGCCACTCGGCGAGTGCCCCTGAGACGACCGTCAGGACGACGTCGTTGACGGTACCCCCGAGCGCATCCTTGACAAGCTTGTAGTCATCGAGCTGCTGGCGGACGACCGTGTAACGGCGGTGCGGACCAATCTCGACGTTCAGCGGCGTCTCGGGCGCCGGATTGAGGCCGGCCCAGACGATCTCGCCGATTCCCTCGAGCATGTCGCGCATCAGCGTCAGCGAGCTCGCCGGATTGGCCGAGGCGATCAGCGTGCGGGTGAGGAGCTGGCCGGTGGTGCTGAGCACGTCGCGCATTCCCGCCAGCAGTAGCTCGGCTGAGGACGGCTGGCGCTGCGGCTGCCAGGGCTCGAGGTCCGGAGGCGGCGGCTGCGGAGTCGGCGCCAGGTCGAGCAGCACGGTGGCGATGTCGACGCCGGCCACCCCGTCCACGAGCGAGTGATGGGTCTTGAAGATCAGCGCGAAGCGATCGTTTTGGAGTCCCTCGACCAGCCAGCTCTCCCACAACGGCTTCGAGCGATCAAGTTGCTGGGAGGCGATGCGGCCCGCGAGCTCAAACAGCTGGTCCTCGGTGCCGGGAGAAGGGAGCGCCGCGTGCCGGATGTGGTACTCGAGGTTGAAGGTCGGGTCGTCGACCCACAACGGCCGCCCGCTCTCGAGCGGCGGCGTCGCCAGCCGCTGGCGGTAGCGCGGGACGAGGTGCAGCCGGCTGCGGACGTGGGAGAGGTAGTCGTCGAACTTCGGCGGGGGCCCCTCGAACACCAGCACCGCGCCGATGTGCATATGCGAGGTCGGCCCCTCCTGGTGCAGAAATGAAGCGTCGGTTGAGGTCAAGCGATCGAGGTGCTGCTGCGGCATAGCTCGCTCCACGCGCAAAGATCGAGGCGGAGGATAAGAGTACGCTTCCGGGGAGTGTCCTGGGAATTCTCGACCGAGCCCGAGTTCGAGCGCCAGCTCGAATGGATGAGAAGCTTCGTTCGCGAGCACATCTGGCCGCTCGAGACGCTGGTCGACGAACTTGGATGGGACGGGCTGGTGCGTGCTGCGGCGCCGCTGCAGGAGCAGGTCAAGGAGCGCGGATTGTGGGCCGCGCACCTCGATCCGGAGCTGGGCGGCCAGGGCTTCGGTCAGGTCAAGCTGGGCCTGATGCACGAGATCCTCGGAACCTCTCCGATCGCGCCGCTGGCGTTCGGGAATGCAGCGCCCGACTCGGGCAACTCGGAGATCCTGGCGCTCGCCGGCACGCCCGAGCAAAAGGAGCGCTATCTGTACCCGCTGCTGGGAGGGGACGTCAAGTCGGCATTCAGCATGACCGAGCCCGAGAATGCCGGGTCCGATCCGACGCTACTCGACACGACCGCCGTGCGCGATGGCGACGAGTGGGTGATCAACGGCCACAAGTGGTTCTCCACCAATGGCTCAATCGCCAACTTTCTGATCGTGATGGCGGTTACCGATCCCGAGGCCCGTCCCCATCAGCGCGCATCGATGTTCGTCGTCGACGCCGACAACCCCGGCGTGAGGATCGTCCGTGACATCGCGACGATGGAGCACCCGTGGGAGAGCTTTGGCCGGTACGGCAACCACGCGGAAATCGTCTATGAGGACGTGCGGGTGCCAGCGGACGCGATCTTGGGGTCAGAGGGAGCGGGATTCCTGATCGCGCAGCAGCGCCTGTATCCGGGACGGATCCATCACTGCATGCGATGGCTGGGAGTCGCGAGGCGGGCGTTTGACATGTTGTGCGAGCGCTCGCTGTACCGCTATTCCCACGGGTCAACGCTGTCGGGCCACCAGACGATCCAGAACTGGATCGCCGATTCAGCGGCAGAGATGCAGGCTGCGAAGCTGATGACGCTCAACGCCGCCTGGAAGATGGACAGCGCCGGCGTCACAGCCGCGCGCACCGAGATCGCGATGATCAAGTACTACGGTGCCAAAGTGCTCCACGACGTCGTCGACCGCGCGCTTCAGGCGCACGGCGGGCTTGGATACTCCACCGACCTGCCGCTCGAGGCGATGTACCGTTACGCGCGGGCAGCGCGGATCTACGACGGGCCCGACGAGGTGCACCGCGCTTCCGTCGCGCGCCAACTGCTCCGCGGCTACGAGCCGCCCGCCGACGAGGTTCCGAGCCAGTTCATCCCGAGGCGACGCGAGGCCGCCCGCCGCCAGTTCGCGGACCTCCTGGACTCGGTTACCGCTAACGATTGACCAACTTTGAGGCCGCTGTCGGCCCCTACACTGTCGGCAATGGGCACGGTTCCCGAGCTGCTGCTGCTCGCGACGCCGCGCGGATACTGCGCGGGTGTTGACCGTGCCGTGCAGACGGTGGAGCGGGCGCTCGAGCTCTACGGCGCGCCGGTTTACGTGCGCAAGGAGATCGTCCACAACAAACACGTGGTGAACCAGTTGCACGACCGGGGTGCGGTGTTCGTCGATTCCGAAAGCGAGATCCCGGAGGGCGCCACGGCCGTGTTCTCCGCTCACGGCGTCGCGCCAACCGTCCACGCGAATGCCGCCCGCCGGCACCTGCGGACGATCGATGCAACGTGTCCGCTGGTGACCAAGGTGCATGTCGAGGCGCGGAAGTTCGCCGCCGAGGGATACACGATCGTGCTGATCGGCCACGCTGGCCACGAGGAGGTCGAGGGCACGATGGGAGAAGCTCCGGAGCGAATCGTGCTCGTCCAGAGCGAGCAGGACGTCGATGCGCTCGAGGTGGAGGATCCCGAGAGGATCGCGTACATCTCGCAGACCACGCTCTCGGTCGAAGAGACGCGCTCGATCATCGATCGTCTCCGCCGGCGGTTTCCGGCGATCGTCGGCCCTCGCACCGACGACATCTGCTACGCGACCACCAATCGCCAGGCGGCGGTCAAGCAGCTGGCCCGCGAGTGCGACCTCGTGCTCGTGATCGGGTCGCGTAACTCCTCGAACTCCAACCGCCTCGTCGAGGTGGCCCGCGAGCACGGCGCCGACGCATATCTGGTCGATAACGAAGCGCAGGTCGAGGAGGCGTGGCTCGACGGCCGAAACGTGATCGGAATCACTTCGGGGGCAAGCGCGCCCGACGAACTGGTACAGCGGCTGGTTGACTTCTTCGACGCTCGCGGCACCAGCCAGGTGCGGGAGCTCCAGGTCGTAAGCGAGGACGTTCGGTTCATGCTTCCGAAGACGATCCGCCAGGCGCTGGCGGCGGCCTCCGCGTAGGACTAGCTGCGCTGCGGACGCTGGTCGTCTCCGACCTGCACCTCGGCGCGCGCACCGGCGTCGATCTGCTTCGCGGTGGCACGGCGCGGTCGGCCTTGTTGGAAGCGCTCGCCGCAGCAGATCGGCTAGTGCTGCTCGGTGACGTGATCGAGTTTCGCCACGGGCCCGTGCGAGACGCGCTCGCCGCGGCTGAGCCCGTGCTGCGGGACCTCGGCGCAGGGCTCACCGCGAAGACCGAGGTGGTGATCGTTCCAGGCAACCACGATCATCATCTATTGAGCCCGTGGCTGGAGCGGCGTGCGAGTCGGCGGAGCGCCGCGCCCCTCGGACTCGAGGCCGAGGTCGATTGGCGCAGCGAGGAGCCGCTCGCGCGGGTGGTCGAGTGGCTTGCGCCGGCGAGCGTACGAGTCGCATATCCGGGGGCGTGGCTTCGCGATGACGTATACGCGACGCATGGGCACTACTTGGACCGCCATACCACTGTTCCGATGTTCGAGCGGCTCGGCGCCGGCGCGATGGCGCGGCTGATGGATGAATCCGCGGACGGGCCCGAGCAGAGCGAGGACTACGAGCGGACGCTGGCGCCGATCTACGCCTGGATTCAGGCGGTGGCAGAGCGCGGCGGCCCCGGGCTCGGACGAAGCTCACACGGCGCCTCAGCGCAGGCCTGGCAGCTGCTGGCGGGAGGGAATCGGCGCCGCAGTTGGCGCCGGCGTGCCTTGATCGCCGGATTTCCGCTCGCCGTGGCAGCGCTGAACCTCGCGGGGCTTGGCACGCTGCGAGCCGACCTCTCCGGTCCGGAGCTACGCCGCGCCGCGCTGCGGGCTTTCGGCGAGGTGCTCGAGCGGCTCGAAGTAGCTCCAGCGCACGTGCTGTTCGGCCATACGCATCGGGCCGGACCGTTGCCCGGCGACGACCCGCTCGAGTGGACGGCGCCGACGGGGAGCGCGATCCTCAACACCGGTAGCTGGGTGCACGAACCGGCGTTCCTGGGCCGAGCGCCCAGCGCGAGCCCTTACCGGCCGGGGTCCTGCGCGATCCTGGGCACGGAGGGCGCCCCGGAGCTGGTGTGGCTGCTCCGCGGCCTCACGACGCCAGTCCCGGGGTGAAGCACACCGCGTGACAGCGCACGTCGCGGGGGAGCTCGAGCTCGAGCTCCCCCGCAGTGCTGCGTGGGTGAGAGATCAGCTCGTAGCATCCGGGATGCTCGACCGTGAACGTCTTGCCGCCCACCGTCACCTGTCCGTGGCCGTCGAGGACCGCCCAGACGCTGCCCGCCTGATAGGGGCCGCGGTAGGGACCTGGGACATCGTCGCTTTGCAGCGTGAGCCGCGCGTCGGGCGCGTCCTCGGGACGCAGCGGCGAGATGGTTGGCTCATCTATTCCCAATAGCTCTTGGATCGCGCGCTCGGTCTCCGCGTAGGCGCCCTCCCCGTAGTGGTAATAGGCGAGCTTTCCGTGCTGGTTGAACAGGTAGCGCGCCGGCCACCCGAGATTCCCGTAAAGCTGCCAGATCTCGAGCTCTACGTCGACCACGACCGGATATGCAATCCCCAGCCGCGTGACCGCGGCGGTGACCGCGTCTGCATCCTGCGAGGGCTCAAAGCCGGCGGCGTGGACGCCGATCACAAGCAGTCCTGCGCGCTCGTAGCGCTCGTGCCAGGCCTTGATGTAGGGCAGCGTACGGATCGAGTTCGGGCGGCAGAAATCCCAGAACTCGACCAGCATCGGCCGCCCCAGCCGCTGATCGGCGCGGATCATCGGCGAGTTCACCCACGGCAGGCGCGGTGGGAAGGGCGGCACGTCGATGTGGGCTACCGGAGGTCGCACCGACCGCGATGGTAGAGACGGCGAAGCGTGGGGAAGCAATCACGCAGGACCTCCTGAGGTCGCTATACTCCCTGAAGTATTGAAACTTGACTGCCTTTAAGGAGTTTCGACGATGAGCCCGTCCGGAGCCGAGGTTCTCCGACAGATCAAGAGCAGGATCGACGAGGTCGATCCTGGCGTCGTGCGCGAGCAGGCCTCCAACGGCGCCGTGGTCGTCGATGTGCGCGAACCCGAGGAGTGGTCCGGGGGACACATCCCCGGTGCCAAGCACGTCCCGAAGAGCTATCTCGAGTCGCGGATCGAGGGTACGGTTCTCGATCGCTCACAGCATGTGATCCTCTATTGCCAGTCCGGCAATCGCTCCGCATGGGCAGCGCGGACGCTGATCGATGACCTCGGCTACGAGAACGTCGAGTCGATGACCGGCGGGTTCACGCTGTGGAAGGATCGCGGCTACGAGGTCGAGGTCCCGCGGACGCTGACGGCCGAACAGCGGGAACGGTACTCCCGCCACCTGCTGCTGCCGGAGGTCGGGCCCGACGGTCAGCAGAAGCTGCTGGACGCGAAGGTGCTACTGCTGGGCGCGGGCGGCCTGGGCTCTCCCGCGGCGCTGTACCTGGCGGCGGCGGGGGTTGGCACGCTGGGAATCGTCGACAACGATGAGGTCGATCTATCGAACCTGCAGCGCCAGGTGATCCACTCGAGCGAGCGAATCGGCGTGCACAAGGTCGACTCGGCCGAGCAGACGATCGCCGCGCTGAACCCCGACGTGAAGGTGGATAAGTACCCGGTTCGGCTGGGCCCCGACAACATCATGGAGATCATCTCCGGCTACGACATCATCGTCGATGGCCTGGACAACTTCCCCACCCGGTACTTGCTCAACGATGCCTCGGTGCGGCTCCAGACCCCCGTCGTGTCGGCTGCAATCCTTGGTTTCGAGGGCCAGCTGTCGGTCTTCAAGCCCTACGACGGGCCGTGCTACCGGTGCCTGTTCCCGGTGCCGCCGCCGGCTGAGCTGGCGCCCTCATGCGGTGCCAACGGCGTGCTGGGCGTGCTTCCCGGAACGATGGGGCTGCTGCAGGCGACCGAGGTCGTAAAGCTGATCCTCGACGAGGGCGAACCGCTGATCGGGCGCCTGCTGATGTACGACGCGCTCGCGGCCCGCTTCACCGAGGTCAAGGTCCGTCGCGATCCCGACTGCCCAGTCTGCTCGCGCGACCCGGAGTCGATCTCGGACCAGGAGATGGGCGTGTTCCCCGACTACGAAGCGTTCTGCGCCGGCGCTCACTAGGGTGTAGGCCAACAATGGCTACGGTTCGCATCCCACCCGTGCTGCGGCCGTCCGTCGGCGGCGAGAAGGAGCTCAGCGCTGCGGGATCCTCCGTCGGCGAGATCCTACGAACGGTTGCCGATCAGCATCCCGATACGCGGGCGCAGCTGTTCTCCTCCGACGGGGGACTGAACCGATACGTCAACGTCTATCTCAACGACGAGGATGTTCGCGTGCTCGAGGGCCTCGAGACGGCTGTCGGCGGAGACGACACGCTTGTGATCTTGCCCGCGATGGCGGGTGGGCGCGGGTAGCGCTTCGCGGCGAAGTCACCGTCCAGACCGCTACCGGCCGTCGCTACACTTCGTAAAGCAATGGCCGCCGAGCTTCAGAACAGGCCCTGCGGGGGCCGCTACGGCGACATCGTCCAGGCAATCGGCCACACGCCCCTAGTCGAGCTGAAACGCCTGAGCCCGAAGCCCGGGGTGAGGATCTGGGCCAAGCTCGAGTCACACAACCCCACCGGGTCGGTCAAGGATCGGGTTGCGCGAGCCTTGATCGAGGACGCCGAGGAGAAGGGAGCGATCCGTCCTGGACAGACGATCCTCGAGCCGACCTCCGGCAACACCGGGATCTCGCTGGCGATGATCTGCAGCCGTAAGGGATATCCGATCAAGGCGGTGATGCCCGAGAACGTGACCCCCGAGCGGACCGAGCTGCTGCGCATGTACGGCGCCGAAATCGTCTACTCGGAGGGCTCCAAGGGTTCAAACGGAGCGGTGGAGCTCGCGCTCGAGATGGCCGAGCGCGATTCGTCCTACTACATGCCCTATCAGTACGGCAATCAGGCCAACCCGCTGGCGCACTACAACGGGACCGCGCTCGAGATTCTGGAGGAACTCGACGAGGTATCCGCGTTCGTGGCCGGCCTCGGCACCGGCGGCACGCTGATGGGAAACGGACGGCGGCTGAAGGAGGAGCTCGGCGAGCAAGTGAAGATCGTCGCGGCAGAGCCGATGCAAGGAGAACCGGTTCAGGGGCTTCGATCGCTCGAAGACGGGTTCATTCCGCCGATCATCGATCTCTCACTGCTCGACCGCAAGATCTTCGTGACAAACACTGACGCGATCGTCTTTACCCGCAAGCTGCTCGAGGAAGAGAGCCTGTTCGCGGGCGTTTCGTCTGGCGCGATCGCCCGCGTTGCGGTTCGCATCGCCGGCGAGCTGGATGAGGGAAACGTCGTGTTCATCGTCGCTGACGACGGCTGGAAGTATTTGTCAAGCGGCATCTACACGCGCCCCATCGACGAGATCGTGGACTTGGACGCCACCGTTTGGTGGTGAGCCCGCTCGCCGAACCGACATCCCGGAGGAAGCTGCTCGGAGCCTCCGCCGCCGCGTTCCTGCTCGCGGGGTGCGGCGGTTCCAGTTCCTCGCATACGCCGAGCACCAACCAGCTCACGCCGCCGGTCACCAGCGACGACGTCACGATCCTCAACGTCGCATTGGCGCTCGAGCATCGCGCAGGCGCGGCCTACACCGCGGGGATCCCGCTGCTGAGCGGCCGCACTCAGAAGGCGGCCAAGCAGTTTCTCTCCCAGGACCTGACTCACGCGGGCCGGCTGGCCGAGATCATCACCGAGGCCGGCGGCGAGCCGGTGCAGCCGCTCCCGAGCTATGACCTCGGTCGGCCTCAGAACACGCCGCAGTTGTTGGCGCTGCTGCACTCGATCGAGGCTGCCGTGGTGGCCGGGTACCTGCAGGCGATTCCCCGGCTATCGCTGGGAAAGACGAGAGCAGACGTCGCATCGATCCTGGCCAATGAGGCCCAGCACGTCTCGGTGCTTCGCTCCAAGCTCCGGCTCGACCCGATCCCCTCAGCACTCGTGACAGGCCACGAGTGAGCGCCGCGAACCCAATAGGGCTTCATCCGACGCGCCGGGAGCTCGTCTCTCGGGGGATTGCAAGCGTCGCGGCCGCCTCGGTGCTGACCGCAACGCTCGAAACGGTGGCCTTCGCGAGCGCCGACACGGAGGCCCAGGTGCTAACGGCCACGCTCGCGGTCGAGCAGATCGTGCTCGTGGCCTATCACCACGCGCTCGCCTCCGGAGCGCTCGAGCCGCGGACGGCGCGGACCGTGAGACGGCTGCTCGGCCAGGAGCTCGAGCACGTATCGGCGCTAGGCCAGGAGCTGGTCAGACTCGGTGGACGGCCGCCAGCGGTTCCCGCCGATCTAGCTTCGGTGCAAAAGGCTCTCGCCGCGCACCACGTCCCGGTCAACCTCAGCGATCTTCGCACTCAGCACGACTGCCTGAGGCTGCTGATCGACGTCGAGACGGTTATCGAAGGCGCGTACTACGCGGCGATCTCGAAGCTGCACGATCCGCGCTTGCTTGGCACGAGCGCAGCGATCATGGCCTGCGAGGGGCAACATTGGACGCTGCTCAGCGGCCTGCAAAGTCACGGCGACGTCTCGATGTCCGTTCCTTACCCGTTCGTGCAGGGCGCGGCGAGCTGAAACTTGGCGATGGTAGCCTCGACGGCGTGCGGATCTCTAGGCAGCTCTACGACGAAATCGTCGCGCATGCGCGCGAGGAGGCTCCGAACGAGTGCTGCGGCATGATCGCTGCGCGGGACGGGGAGGCGGTCGAGGTGTACCGGGCGCGGAATGCCGCCGCGAGTCCGCTGCGCTATGAGATCGACGGCGCGGAGCAGTTCCGCATCCAGATGGAGATCGAGGATGCCGACCTCGATCTCGGGGCGATCTACCACTCGCATACCCGTAGCGAGCCATATCCGTCCCAGACCGACATCAACCTGGCCTTCTATCCGGACTCGTTGTACGTGATCGTCGGGCTGGACGGCGAGGCTGCGAACGTTCGCGCGTACACGATCCGCGACGGAGAGGTGCACGAAGCGGAGCTCGCAGTGGGGAGATGAGCGGCTCTCCAGAGATGCTGGTCTGTCCAGGCTGCGGACGAGAATTCGGGCTCGCTGAGCGGTTCTGCAGCTCGTGCAAGCTGCCCTTGGTTCACGGGGGCGCGCCCGCCACGTTTGACATCAGCGAGCGTCACGCCCGCGCGCGCAAGATCAAGCCACAGCTCGCGGAGGGCCCATTGGTACGTGTCGCCGCCGCCGGGAGCCAACCCGAAGCGGAGTTCATCCAGGGCCTGCTGCTCGACCACGGCATCCCCAGCATCCTGCGCCGCAGCGCCGGCTTCGACGTGCCCGACTTCCTCGCCGCGGGTCCACGCGATGTGCTCGTTCCAGAGGCTGCTCTCCTCACCGCGCGAGAGGTCTTGCTCCAGGACGACCAGGAACCGAATCCCGCCAGTAGCTAGCGGGCGACTCAGGCGCCGCTCGCCATTCGCGCCAGATGTGAGCGCCAGGCATCCTCGGTGCGCGCGAGCTCACGGCCGCCGAAGGCGTTTGAAAGCGCCGCGCGGGCGCCGGCGGGATGTAACCGTGAAGCCAGCTGCGCTGCGGCGAGCTCGCCCTCCTCGCGAACCAGCAGATCGATCACCGTCCCGCCGAGCAACGTCGCATCACGCACTCCCGGCGGAAACGCAGGTCTCGTGGCCTCCCGCAAGCGGCGCGCGATCGCCGGCCGCGACTGTTCGGTCTGACCCGAGAACCAGCCCGCCGATCCCTCGATCAGCCATGCCCAGCGCAACGCCAGAGGGACGCGGGCGGCTGAGTTGGCGGCCCGGAGTTGGCGATTGTTCTCGACGATCACCCGCCTGGCGTAGAGCGCGGCTGCGGAGAGGGCGAGCATCTGGCGTGACCCCGGGACGGCCGACGCGCGCCTTCGCAGCGTCGCCGGCGCCAGCACATGCAGCTCGGTCTGGCCCGACCATCCCACGATATACCGGCGCTCCGCGCGAGCGGTCAGCAACCATGCCAGCGGGACAGCTGGGTTGGCCAGCGACAGCGACGCCATCGAACCGTGAAAGACAACCGTGAGGTCGACGACCACGCGCGGGAACGCCTGCTCCAGGCGCTCCCGCGCCCGCTCGAGCGAGAGCAGCAGGCGCTCGGCGTCATTGGCGTCGGCCGAATCGTGCCTGGCGCGAAATGACGGTGACGTTGACTCGACCCAGACCATTCATCAGGCTGGTCGCAGGCCGGCGGGACCACCTTCCGCCCGAGTGACTTTAAGCTTGCAAAGGCGGCTCAGACGAGGATCGGCTGGCGATCCGAGGCGATCACGGCAATCTCCTCGGAGGCCCGCTCGAACTCCTCATCCGAGAGCACCGGCGTGCCCTCGAACGGAAGCTCGCGGGTTAGCTCTAGCCAGGAGCGGCAGCCGCCATACTCGTCTCGCACCTTGACGGTGACAGGACGCGGGATTCGGTAGGTCCGCAGCAGGATCACGTGCAGAGGATGGCGCCGCTTCCACGCTAGCCGCTTCTCGGCGTAGTCGCTGGTCCACACATAGAACGGGGAAAGGGCGTCGACGGCGCGGCGGTCGGTGATCGTGTAATGAGCCGCGACCTCTGCCCATGCCCGGATCCGGACCCGATCGGGCTGCGAGATTTCCTCACCTTGCATCAGGGAGTGCGGCGCCGGCTCGCCGTCGCTCCAGACGCCCTCCTCGAGGGCGCGGGCCAGTTCGGGACGATGCGACTCGCGCACCAGGTCAGCGCGCTGATGATCGAAGGTCGGATACAGGAAGAAACGCTCGTAGTCGAGCTTGAAATGCTTGTCGGGCTCGCGGATACCGCCCTTGCGAAGGGTCAGGAGCTGCTCGCCCTCGGCGAGAGCCCGCACGGTCAGGGCCCATTCTTTAAAAGCAATCGGCATTTATCAATTTGAAGACGGGTGATTTACCTAACAGTCCCGCGCGTGCAGCGCAAGCGCTACGGCAGCAACAGGAGTCGCGGATTGTATGCCAGAGCCGCGAAATCACCAAATCTCGCCGCAAATTTCGATTTCCTTAGGGCGAGACTCGCCGCGGCTGAGAAGCTACGGGGCTCCGAGTTCAGCCCTAGCTTAGAGGCTTAAAGCCGAGTTCCGGCGGCGCCCTCGAGGACCTCGATCAACGCAGCAAAATCCTCATCGCCATGGCCCTGTCCCGATGCCGCGCTCAGGATCTCACGGGTCAGGGCCGCGAACGGGAACGGCACGCCGGCAGCCTGGCCTTCCTCGAGGCAGAGCCGCACGTCTTTGAGCATGTGGTCGAGCTTGAACAGCGTCGTGTAGTCATGCTCGCGCATCGGCCCGGCCTTTAGCTCGAGCATCGCCGAACCGGCGGAGCTGGCGCCCAATACCGTCGTCAGCGCATCGAGATCGACCCCCGCCTTCGCGCCGACCAGCAGCGCCTGACCGACGACCGCCGCGTTGGTAGCCGCGACGGCATTGCCGATCAGCTTCACCATCTGGCCGTGGCCGAGCGGACCGCAGTGGACGATCAGCTCTCCCATCGCCTCGAGGACTGCTCGGGCGCGGTCGAAGTCCCGCCTTTCGCCGCCGGCCATGATCGTCAAGGTGCCGTCCTCGGCGCGGGGGGAAGATCCGGTGACCGGCGCGTCGACCATCCGCAGTCCGCGCTCGCCAAGCGCGGCGCCGATCTCGCGGGTGGCCATCGGACCGATCGTCGAGCAATCGATGCAGAGCGTCCCCTCGGCCGCGGCCGTAACGGCGCCCTCCTCGCCGAGCAGAATCTGGGCCACCTGTGCTCCGTCGACGACCATCGTCACGATGATTTCGCTGTTGGCGGCGGCCTGCGCGGGGCTGGCCGCCGGCTTCGCGTGGTGCTGCTCACAGAATTCCTGCGTCCTAGCCTCGGTCCGGTTCCAGACAGTCAGCTCGAAGCCGGCCTTCGCCAAGTTGGCGGCCATTCTCGAGCCCATGATCCCCAGACCTAGAAACGCAATCCGCTCGCTCACGACCGACATCATTGCGGCTCTCCGTATCCGCCGCCGCCTGGCGTCTCGATTCGCAGCCTCTGTCCGGCGTCCAGCTCGCCGATCGCCTTCGCGGCCAGCTCATCACCGTCGAGGCTGTTGCGTCCCGGTTCGCCAGGCTCGCCGCCCTCAGCACCGGGCGGCGCGTGACGGCGACGTTCGGTGATCAGCGAGTAGTGCAACGGAGCGAGCGCCTCCACTTCCCGAATCACCCCATCGCCACCGTTGAATTTCCCCCGCCCGCCGGAACCCCGCCGTAAACCGTAGGCGGTCATGCGCAGCGGAAATTCCAGCTCGAGCGCTTCGATCGGTGTGTTGAACGTGTTGCTCATCGCGACGTGCACGCCGCTCGGGCCATCGGCGTCGGGGCAAGCGCCCTGGCCGCCGCCGATCGTTTCGTAGTAAACGACCTCCTCGCTGCCGAGTGTGACGTTGTTCATCGTGCCCTGTCCGACCGCCCAGCCGAACGCGCGCAACACCACGTCGGCGACTCGTGATGAGGTCTCGACGTTGCCGCCGACAACCGCCGCCGGGGGCCTGGCGTTCAGCAGGCAGCCCTCCGGAGCGATCACCTCGAGCGGCCGGTAGGCCCCGGCGCTGGGAGGGATGTCGGGGTCCGTAAGCACCCGGATCGCGAAGTAGCACGCCGACCGGGTCACGGCCTCCGGGCAGTTGAGGTTGCCGTCGTGCTGCTCCGCGGTGCCGCTGAAATCGAGCGTCAGGCGGTCTCCGTCGACGGTCGCCTTGAGCACGATCTCGAGGTCGCCTTCGGCGCTCTCGAGTGCGTCTCGTGCTTCGCGGGTGCCGTCCTCGAGGTCCTCGACGCAGGCCCGGGTACGGCGCTCAGCGTAATCGAGCACCTCCTTGAAGGCCTCCTCGATCAGCTCCTGGCCGACCCGCTCACGGAGCTCGAGCAGCCGTTGCACCCCGACGCGTCCGGCGGCGAGCTGGGCCCTGAGATCGGCACGGCGCTGCTCCGGCTGGCGCATCTGCGAGCTGAGCTCGCTGATCGCATCGTCGTCCAGCACCTGGGGCTCGATCACCACGCCCTCGGCGTCCAGGGTGTGGCTGTCGGCCGGCATCGAGCCCGGGACGCGGCCACCGACGTCCGCGTGGTGGGCGCGGTTGGCGGCGAACGCGAGCAGCTCATCTCCGGCGAACACCGGGGTGATCACCGTGATGTCGGGGAGATGAGTCCCGCCTTGGTAGGGATCGTTGAGGATCCACGAGCGATCCGGCGCGTGCTGCTCGTCGAGCACCGCGGCGACCGCGGCGGGCATCGCCCCGAGATGGACCGGGATGTGCTCTGCCTGCATCACCATCTCGCCGGCCGAGCTGAAGAGCGCGGTCGATGCGTCGCGGCGTTCCTTGATGTTGGCCGAATGCGCGGAGCGGATCAGCACCGCCCCCATCTCCTCGCAGATCGCCCGCAGCGCACCGGTCAACACTTGCAGATCGACGGGATCGATCATTGCGCTCGGCTCACCTTGATCGTGCCTGTGTCGTCGGCTTCGCCGCTCCAGTCCGGCGGGACGAGGAGCGTCGACTCGGGCAATTCAACGATCGCGGGTCCGACGATCTCTGTGCCGGGGGCCGGCGTGCCGCGGAGAACGTGCAGCTCGAGCTGCTCGCCGTCCAGCGTGGCCGGTCGCTTGCCGGTGCTGAGCTCACCGTCTCCCGCGGCGAGCTCGACATCAACGCCCGGGATCGTCGCGGAGACGCGAATCGTGACCAGCTCGAGCTCCTGGTCGGAGTCGCGATAACCATAGCGGCGCTCGTGCTCGGCCTCGAACGCTTGGCGCAGGTCCGCGGGATCGGCCGGAGTTTCCCCCGCGATCGCAAGCTCGAACGCCTGCCCGCGGTAACGAAGCTCGTATGTTGCGAGCAGCTCGGCGTCACGATCGCCGAGCGCTTGCCGAGCCCGCTCGCCGAGCCCCTCGATCGCGCCGGAGACGGCATCGCGAGTGAATTCCTCGCCGCTGAGGAACACGCTCTGCTGGACATCCCGGCGCCGCGGCGAGACGACCAGGCCGAGCGCGGCGAGCACACCGGATGCCCGTGGGCAGAGGATCGTCTCTATTCCCAGCTCGTCAGCGATCTTCGCGGCGTGCAAAGGGCCGGCACCGCCGAACGCCAGCAGCGCATAACGGCGGGGATCGATCCCGCGCTCAACGGTCACGACACGCAACGCCCGCACCATCTCGGCATTCGCGACGCGGATGACGCCCTCGGCGCACGCGAGCGGCTCGAGCTCGAGTGTGCTCGCCAGCTCGCCGATCGCGTGCTCGGCGGCCTCGCGGTCGAGGCGCACCTCGCCGGCCAGCGGCGAGTCCGCATCCAGGTAGCCGAGCATCAGGTTCGCATCCGTCACCGTCGGCTCGGTCCCACCGCGCCCATAGCAGGCCGGTCCGGGGTCCGCGCCCGCTGAACGAGGGCCCACGCGCAACGCCCCGCCAGGATCTCGCCACGCCACCGACCCTCCACCGGCGCCGACGGTATGGACCGCGAGCATCGGCAGCGCGAGCGGCCGGCCGGCGATCTCGCCGGCGCCGTGCTCTTGGACGCTGCCCTCATCGACGACGCACACATCGCACGAGGTTCCGCCCATGTCGAAGCAGAGCGCATCCTCCGCATCGGCGGCTCGGGCCACGAACGCGGCTCCCGCTGCCCCTCCCGCGGGTCCGGAGAGCACCGTCCACGAGGCATGCTCAGCGGCCGTCGCGATGTCGATCAGACCACCGTTGGACTGCATGATCACGGGCTCGGGGATCCCCGCCGACTGCGCCCGGTCCACGAGCTGGCGGAGGTAGCTCGAGAGCAGCGGCGAGAGCGCCGCATCGACCTCAGTCGTGACCGCGCGCTCGAACTCGCGAAAGGTGCCGACGACGTCGTGTGAGAGCGAGACGTGGGTTTCAGGCAGCGCCTGCTCGAGCGCTTCGCCGATCGCGAGCTCGTGCTCCGCGTGGCGATAGGAATGCAGCAGCACCACCGCCACCGCCTCCGGCTCGGATTGCGCGACCTCCTCGGCGAGCTCCCTTGCCTCTTCGGCGCCCATCGCTTTCAGCGGGCCGTCAGGAGTCATCCGCTCGGGAGCACCGAAGCGCAGCTCCGAGGGCACCAGCGGCGCGGGCCACCCGCGGCAGAGTCGGTACAGATCGGCGCGATTCTGGCGCCCCAGCGCGACGATGTCGGTAAAGCCCTCGGTGGCGATCAGCGCGGTCCTCGCGCCGCGGCCCTCGAGCAGCGCGTTGGTCACCACGGTCATCCCGTGAGAGAAGGCCTCCACGTCTGCGGGCCGCTTGTCGGCGTGGTCGAGCACGGCCTCGATCGCCGCCATCACCCCCTCGGATTGATCGTCGGGTGTGGTCGGAGCCTTTGCCGTCAGCACCTGGCCGTCGAACGCGAGCACGGCGTCGGTGAAGGTTCCGCCCACATCGACGCCCAAGAGCATGACCCGACGTTACCTGGATTGGAGATGACAAGGCCCCGCGGATGCCACCTAAACGCGACGCTGACGCGCACTCACGCCGCCAGAGCGGGATCTAGCTGTTCCGTCTCGGCCAGGTGCTGATGCGACGGGCAATAGCCGTTGTCGGGCAGTGGCACCCGCTGGCAAGGAGTCCCCTTGCGGGTGCTCGCCCGGCACTGAAGCGGATTTCCGTAGACATCGAAACCGTTTTGCGGCTGCCTGCGCAGGAACTCATCAGCGAACTCGAGGTAGCGCTCGATCACCCGTAGCACTCGTGCCTGAGCGCTCATCGGGAAGTACGCGCGAACATCACAGAACAGCGTCCTCGCTGGGCGGGCGAAGTAGTGGCGGTCGGTCGCGAGCCGTTCCACCGTTGCCTCGCATGCCCGCAGCACGCGCTCGTGATTGGCGTGTGGGCAAGCCCCATGTGGGTCTTCGATGATGTCCCCCGCCAGCTCCCGGTAGATCGCCCGACTGAACCGATACATGCAGCTGTCAACTCCTTTCGGCTAGGACCTTGGCGCCATCCGCGGCCGCGCCCGGCCTGCGCGCAATCCTTCGCGAGTATCCCGCCGGCATGTGAAGAGCGCGGGGCCCCGTGATTAATCTCTAATTAAGGAGTTCGGCCGGCTCAGTCCCAGGGTACGAGCGCCCCGTCAGAGCCCGTGGCAATCGTCACATGAAGCCCCGCCAAATGCGGGTCGGTCTCGAGGAAATCGCGTCGCTGATGGGCGCCGCGGCTCTCACTCCGGGTGATCGCGGCGGCGGCAATCAAACCGCACCAGCAGGTGGGGGTCCGCGGCCAGCTGCTCGAGCCCGCGTCGATCCCGCTCCAGCCCGGCGTGGCGCCAGTGCGCCTCGCGGCTCGCGGGGGCAAGCGGCGGCGCGGGCTCGGGGCGCTGGGGACTCCGCGAGCGGCGTGGCGGACACGAGCAGGACCCGGCCGCCCTCTCGTGCTCAGTACGGTACCCGTGAGATGACTGCGGCCGCCGTACTCCTTTCACATCCTTCCTCGTTGCGACACGAAACCGGAGCGCATCCCGAGCAGCCCGCGCGGATCATCGCGATCGAGCACGAGCTCCAACGCCGACAGTGGCTCGGTTACGAACGCGTCAGCTCGCCCGCGGCCACACCGGAGCAGCTCGTGAGAGTTCATCCGGAGCCGTACATCGCGGCGATCGAGCGAGTCGCGGCACTCGGCGGCGGACACCTCGATCTCGACACGGTCGCCAGCGAGGGCTCCTTCGAGGCTGCCGTGCATGCGGCGGGAGGAGCGACCCGGTTGGCGGACATGCTTCTCGACGGCGAGGCGCGGTGCGGCTTCAGCGCCCATCGTCCCCCCGGTCATCACGCCGAGGCGCAGCGCGCGATGGGCTTCTGCCTGTTCAACAACGTCGCGGTGGCGGCGCAACACGCCCTTGACGCGCGGGGGCTCGAGCGCGTGATGATCTTTGACTGGGACGTGCATCACGGAAACGGCACCAACGACCTGTTCCATGCAAGCGATCGGGTGCTGTTCGTCTCGATTCACCAGTCGCCCCTGTATCCGGGAACCGGCCGCGCGGACGACGCCGGCTCGGGGAAGGGGAGGGGATACACGGTCAATCTGCCGGTTCCACCGGGAACCGATGACTACGTCTACGGATCGCTCGTGCAGCATGTGGTGGCGCCGCTGGCACTGCGGTTCGAGCCGCAGCTGGTGCTGATCTCGGCCGGATACGACGCTCATCGGGACGACCCGCTTGCGGACTGTCGGGTGACCGACGGGGGGTTCGCGGCGATGACGCGGACGATGCGCCAGACGTGCGCTGAGCTTGAGGTTCCGCTCGGCGGGGTGCTCGAGGGCGGCTACGCGCTCGACGCGCTCGCGCGGTCGGTGGCCGTGACGCTCGAGGGCCTGGCTGCGTCGGTGGGAGCGAACCAGCGGGCGCCAGGTAACGGCCTCGATGTCACGCCACTCGCCAGCCAGGCGATCAGCCGGCTGAGCGAATGGTGGCCGGATCTGAGGTGATCCGACGCCACGCGTCGACCACCGCCTGCGCCATGCGATCGGTCGAGTAGCGCTCCGCCCGGCCGCGCCCTTCCATGCGGGGATCGTCGGAGCTCAGGTGCGGTGCCACCGCGCCCCGCCAGGCGCCGGGCTCGAAGGGCCCGCAGTACGCGCCCCGCAGGCCGGCCAGGACCTCGGGCGCGACGCCCACCGGGGTCGCGAGCACCGGGACGTCGCAGGCCAGCGCCTCGAGCACGGCGAGTCCGAACCCCTCTCGGTCCGATGGGACCAGCACCGCGTTGGCAGCGTTGACCCACAGCGGCACTTCGCTCGGATCGACGTCTACCAGCGTCAGCAGCTGGGTCTCGCCGGCGACCGCGCGAGCGAGGTCGTAGCGTTTCTCGGGGCGTCGCGGATCGGCTGCAAACAGCAGATACGGGCGATCGGCGGCCAGGCCGAGCGCCGAGCGGGCCGTAGCCCTGGCAATCGGGTGAAAGCGCGTCAGGTCAACGCCGCATGGCAACACCGCCACCTCGTCGCGAGTCGCCCAACCCGGGACGTCGCGCGCCAGCGGCTCGGAGACCGCGGCGACGAGGTCGAGCAGCGGGAGGGCCGCAAGCGTGATCGGCCGGGACCGGGGATGCGCGAGGTCGGTGCCGTGCAGCGTCACCGCCCGCGTTCGCGCCGGGGCAGCCAGGGCGGGCCACGCGCTCAGCCCGAAGTGCGCGTGCACGACGTCGAAGCGCTGATCGCGATAGCGGCGGCGCAGATCGGAGGCCGCGCGCGCGTACGCCGCCGGCGACCCCGGATCGAACGCGAACAGCTCGACCTCCAGCGCGGGGATCCGCCGCAGCGCCTGCACGTGGTCGCGGACGAATGTGCCCAGCGCGCGATGCTCGCGGCTCGGGTACATGTTGGTGACGATCAGCGCGCGCATCTCGTGGCGAGCGTAGCCTGCTTGTGGGGCGGGAAGGGGGCGGGACCTTCGCAGGACGGAGTCCGCCACACCCTGCGTCGCGAGCCCCTCCGCCACGCACCGACCCCGGGCGGCCGGCCCCTCTGCCACCATGGCGCGGATGACTGCCCTCCCCGAGTCTCCCGTCGCCGTATTCGATTCGGGCGTCGGCGGCCTCACCGTCCTACACGAACTGCTCGTCTCGCTGCCGACCGAGGACTACGTGTATCTGGGCGACACGGCCCGGTTTCCGTACGGGGATCGGACCCAGGAGCAGCTCCAGGCGTTCGCGATCGAGATCGCCGACCATCTGCTGGCGGAAGGCCCGAAGCTGCTGGTGGTCGCGTGTAATGCAGCTAGCTCGGCGGCGCTGACGACGCTGGAGCGACACATCGCGAAGCTGGGCCGCGAGGTGGACGTGATCGGCGTCGTGGCCCCTGCGACGCAGCTCGCAGTCGCCGGCAGCCGGACCGGGCGGATCGGACTGCTTGCGACGCCCGCGACGGTCGCGAGCGAGGCGTACGAGCGAGCGGTGCGAGCCGCCGATCCACACGTTCACCTCGAGAGCGTGGCGTGCCCGGACCTGGCGCCGATCATCCAGGGAGGCTTCCCATTCGACGAGCAGGTCGTCGATACGGTGCGGAGCTACTGCGCACCGTTGCGCAGCGTGCGAGTCGACACTGTGATTCTCGGTTGCACCCATTACCCCCTGATCGCGCCGATGCTTCAGCGCACCCTGGGGCGCGGCGTCACGCTCGTCAGCTCCGGGACGGGTGTCGCCCGCAGCGTCGAGCGCGCCCTCGCTTCCCGCGGCCTGCTCAATCCGCAACAGGAAGAGGGCGCATATCGCTTTGAGTGCACCGGCGACGTGGAGGCGTTCAAATCGCTTGGCACCCGCTTCTTGCAGATGCCGCTCGGAGAGCTCGCCCACGTCGAGCTGGAGGCTAAGGTGATCGCATGAGCGGCCCGGAACGCAGCTACGCTCGCGGCCCCGACGAGCTTCGGCCGACGGCTATCGAGCCCGGGTTCGTGCGCACGGCGACCGGCTCGGCGCTGATCTCGATGGGGGAGACGCGCGTTATCTGCACCGCCTCGGTGCAAGAAGGCGTTCCACGCTTCCTCGTCGGGTCTGGGCGAGGTTGGGTCACATCCGAATACGGGATGCTCCCGGCCTCCACCGGGCAGCGTAAGCAACGGGACGTCAGCAAGGGGCGGCCCGACGGTCGTAGCGTCGAGATCCAGCGGTTGATCGGGCGTTCACTGCGAGGGGTAATCGATTTCTCGGCACTCGGCGAGCGGACGATCTACGTGGACTGCGACGTGCTCCAGGCCGATGGAGGAACGCGGTGCGCCTCGATAACCGGCGGGTTCGTGGCGCTGACGCTCGCGTGTGAGCGCCTGTCCTCCGAACAGCTGCTGGAGCATTCGCCGCTGACCGGCACCGTTGCGGCGGTGTCGTGCGGAATCGTGGACGGCGTCCCGCTGCTCGACCTGGACTACGCGGAGGACTCGAGCGCCGAGGTCGATGCGAACGTGGTGATCACGGGAGCAGGCGGCCTGGTCGAGGTGCAGGCGACCGCCGAGCGGACGCCGCTTTCCCGTGCGCATCTCGATGCGCTGCTGGCGCTCGCCGCCACTGGCATCGACGCGCTCCGCGCCGTCCAGGAGGAAGCGGTCGCGGCGGGCAGACGCTGACGCGCGATGGACGGCCATGTGTCGCTGGTGCTCGCAACTCGCAATCCACACAAGCTGAACGAGTTTCGGCGTCTGCTCGAGCCGTTCGGGATTGCGATCGAGCCGCTCGCGGCCGGGATCGAGCTGCCCCCCGAGACCGGCGAGACGTTTGCCGACAACGCGCTCCCGAAGGCCCTGACGGCGGCGGCCTGCACCGGTGGCCCGGCGATCGCCGACGACTCGGGGGTCGAGGCGCAAGCACTCGGCGGCGCGCCTGGGGTGCGCTCCGCTCGCTTCGCCGGAGAGCGCGCGAGCGACGAGGAGAACCTCGAGAAGCTCGTGCGCGAGGCACCGGTCGGCAGCGGGCTGCGTTACGTGTGCGCGATCGCCTACGTCGATCCCGGAAGTGAGCAACGACGGCTGTTCTTCGGGGACTGCGGGGGAACCCTCGCCGCGCGATCTCGGGGCAGCCGCGGCTTCGGATACGACCCCGTGTTCGTGCCTGACGAGGACTCCAAGCATCGGACGATGGCCGAGCTGACGGACGCCGAAAAGGACGCGATCAGCCATCGTGGGAGGGCAGCGCGGGCGCTTGCCGAGTGGCTGCTACTTCAAATTGATCGCGGCTGATGCGGCGACCGCCAACGTCACGCCGGCGTAGCCGTAATAGCCCTGTAAAACGAGGATCACCACCGCGATCAAGCAAGCGAGCACGGTCGCGAGCCAGGCTGCTCGAGCTAGATCCACGGGCCTATTCTCGCGTCCAGCGACGATGCGAGAGCCGGATGCCGGCTGCACCTTCGCCGAGCTGCACCACGGTGCGTAGCTCGTCACCGGTGGGGCGCCTGAGCCGATCTTCGCAATTTGCGGAGATCCGGCGTGGACACGTCGACTGGGCGGGAATTTGACCCGGCACAATCGCCTTGGCCGCGCGGGAAGCTCGCGCGGATTGTCCGTCGGCCGTGTTAGCGTCGGGCGTTCCTACCACCTCGAAGGAGGGAGCAAGTGACGAAATCTGAGTTCGTTGATCAGGTCGCAGATCGGGCCGGGCTGACCAAGAGGGATGCCGCAGACGCCGTGGAAGCGGTTCTCGAGACGATCGAAGATACGCTCAAGCGCGGCAGCGAGATCAGCTTTTCCGGGTTCGGCAAATTCAGCGTGTCCGATCGCGGAGCTCGTGAGGGACGCAATCCGGCGACCGGCGAGAAGATCCAGATCGCGGCCTCGCGAGTGCCCAAGTTCACGGCCGGCGCGGCGCTCAAAAAGGCGGTCAATTAGCTGCCGGGTGCCTTGGTGCTGGCTCGTGGTCGCGTCCGACTACAAGCTGCCAGACCCGCCGGCGGAGCTCCGCCACGTGCGATGATCGAGCAGATGTCATCGGAGGCGGCGATCGCGGCGGCGCCCGAGAAGCCGGTTGGGGCGCGATTCGGGGACCGGGTGGCCGATCTCGTCGCGGCGCGGCGTTCGCAGCTCGTGCTCGGTCTCGATCCCGACCCTGCCCAGCTGTGGCCACGCGCGGCCGAGCTCGCGAGCGCGGGTCAGGGCCCTCCCGCCGACCGGGCGGCGCGCGCAGTGAGCGCCCATTGCGCGCTCGCGATCGAGGCGGTCGGCGAGCAGTGCGTCGCGGTCAAGCTGCAGCTGGCCTGCTTCGAGCGCTTAGGGGCGCCAGGGTGGGCGGCGCTGGCAGAGGTCTCCGAGCGTGCTCGCGGTGCCGGGCTGCTCGTGATCGCCGACGGCAAGCGAGGCGACATAGATGTCTCGGCGTCCGCGTACGCCCAGGCACTGTTGGGAGAGACGCCAACCGTATATGGACCGGTCGCCGGCCTCGGGGCGGATGCGATCACGGTCAATCCGCTGCTGGGTTCGGATTCTCTACGGCCATTCGTGGCGACCGCGCGGGAACGAGGCAGCGGCGTGTTCGTGCTCGTTCGAACATCCAACCCGGGCGCCGCGGATCTTCAGGAACTTCACCTTGCCGACGGCGGGACGGTAAGCGACCGGCTGGCGAGGTTGGTCGCCCAGCTGGGCGCACCCGCGGTCGGCAGCAGCGGCATGAGCGACGTCGGCGCGGTGGTGGGCGCCACCGCACCCGAGCACTTGGGCGGCCTTCGCGAGCTGATGCCACACGCGGTCTTCCTGCTGCCAGGAATCGGCGCGCAAGGAGGTCGCGTCGAGGACCTCGCGGCGGCATTCGAGCCGGGCCCCGCCGGAGGACTGTTCTCGGCGTCGCGGGGAATCGTCGGGGCATACGAACGTCTCGGCGGCGAGCCGGCTGACGCGGCGCGGCTCGAGGCGCAGCGTCTACGTGAGCTCGGTTGGACGCTCGCCGCGCGCAGGTCGTGACCGCGGACCGGTGGCCTGTCCGCCGCCACTTGTATCATCGCCGTCGCGATGGGTGGTCGCAATCCCGCGCGATACCTGGCGCCAATCGCACTTGCGGCGACGATCGCTGGGACGTACCTGATCGTTCACTCACGGCTGAGCACTACGCCCGCGCCCGTCCATCACAGCTTCGTTAGCGGTCGGCACGGCAAATACGCCAGGCAGAAGTTCTACACCGTGCAACCGAATGACAGTTTCTCGGCGATTGCGGTCAAGACCGGAGTTTCCGTGCCGACGCTCGAGAGGCTCAACCCGTCGGTGGATCCGAACACCCTCCAAGCCGGGCAGCGGTTGAGGCTCAGACGGTGAGCCGCGGACGCGGCCGCTGCCTGGTGGCCGCGATCTCCGCGGCCGTAGTGATTCTCTCGATCTCCGCCCCTGCACTCGCCCGTTCCGGGCCGGCACTGAGCGTCCGTGCGGCGGCTCTGATCGACGAGCGCACCGGCCAGCCGCTGTACCTGGAGGCGGCGGGCAACGAGCTCCCGATCGCGAGCACCACGAAGCTGATGACCGCGCTACTGACGTTCGAGCACGTACACCGGCTTACGAGGATCTTCGCCCAGAACGACTATTACCCGGCGGCCGTGGACTCTCAGATCGGACTCGTCCCGGGCGAGCGGATGAGCGTTCACGACCTGTTGCTAGCGCTGCTGCTGCCGAGTGCCGACGACGCCGCTGAAAATCTCGCCTACAACATCGGCGGCCGTTCGGTGGCTCGTTTCGTCGCGATGATGAACGCCCGGGCGAGAGAGCTCGGTCTCGCCCACACGCACTACGCGACCCCGAGCGGGCTGGACACTCCCGGCAACTACTCGAGCGCTTCGGACCTCGTCAACCTCGCCCGCTACGAGCTCCAGCACGAACCCTTCTTCCGCCGCGTGGTAGCGCTCCGCAGCGCCACTCTTCGCACCGGCCGCTACGTCCGTCACGTGAGCAACCGCAACGCGCTGCTCGGTCGGGTGCCGTGGGTCAACGGCGTCAAGACGGGACATACCTCAGACGCCGGCTACGTGCTGGTGGGATCAGGAACTCGGGACGGAATGACGCTGATCAGCGCGGTGCTCGGAACCTCGAGCGAGGCGACCCGAGACTCCAACACGCTTGCGCTGCTCGATTACGGATTCGCTAGCTTCCATCTCGTGCATCCCGTTCAGGCGGGAGAGGTCCTAGCTCGACCCTCGGTTCGCGACGATCCGGGCCGACACGCGATCGCGATCGCCGCGCGTGGGTTCACCGCGGTGACCCCGCGTGGTGCGCGGGTGCACGTGCAGGTCGAGGTCCCCGCTCAGCTCGCGGGACCGCTGAAGCGGGACACCGTCGTGGGCACCGCGCTGGTGCGCGCCGACGGCCACACGCTGGGCCGGATCCGATTGGTGCTCGCGCAGGCCTTGCCTGCGGTCAGTCCGCTAACGCTGGCCGGTCGCTTCATCACGCGACCGTTCATGCTCGTGCCGCTTGCCCTGATGCTCGCCGTAGCCGCTGCGTTCATCGTGCGACGTCGGGCGCGGATGAGGGGAGGTCAAATGGCCCGTAGGGAGCCAGCATGATCATCACCGTAACGCTCAACGCAGCGCTCGACAAGTCGCTCGAAGTGCCGAACTTCACGCCAGGCCGCAGGCATCGAACGGTCGCGCAGAGGACGATGCCGGGCGGCAAGGGAGTCAACATCGCGCGTGCGATCAAGCGGCTCGGGCAGCCGGTGATCTCCACCGGTCTGGCGGGCGGGGCGACCGGCACCAGGATCGTCGAGGCGCTGACCGACGAGTCGATTCTGAACGCGTTCGTGCGGATCAGAGAAGACTCGCGTACGAACACGGCAGTGCTCGATCCGACCAATGGTCAGCAGACGGAGATCAACGAGCGCGGGCCGCTGGTCTCCTCGCAGGAGCTCGAGCTGTTCCGCGACAAGCTGCTGTATCTGGCGCAAGGGGCCAGTATCTGCGTGTTCGCCGGCAGCCTGCCGCGAGGCATGGAGCCCGATGTCTACGCCGGCTTGATCCGCGAGGTGAAGCGGCTCGGTGTGACGACGATGGTCGACACGGACGGCGAGCCGCTACGAATGGCGGTGCGCGCCGAACCGCGGGTGGTCTCTCCGAACGAGCTGGAAGCGGAGGAGCTCGTCGGCCACGAGTTCAACGACAGCGACGACCGTGCCCACGCCGTCTCCGAGATAAGCCGGCTGGGCGCCAGCGAAGCGATCATGACCGTGCCCGATGGCTGCTACGCCCAGGTGATCGAGGACTCCTCCTCGGAGCTCTACCGGGTGAGGGTCGGCAGGCAGGAGGCCCGCTCGACGGTCGGCTCGGGCGATGCGTTTCTCGCGGGATACGTCGCCGCCAGGTATGCGGGCCGGCCGCCCGTCGAGTGCTTGCGGTTCGGCGTCGCCTGCGGCGCCCAGTCAACCCAGCATTTCGGGGCGGGCATCATCGATCCGGCGAAGGTAGAGAAGCTGCTCGGAGAGGTCGAGGCGGAGCGACTGCAGATCGGCGCCGAGATCAGCTGAAACTGGCGCCTGAGATCGTTTGCAGAATGGACGCGCCCTGCCGGTGGCGCGGGAGGGCGCTGCTAGCATCGAGCCATGGTAGCCGCCGTGCAGTTCTCGCTGGAGCTGGTCGCGTCCGCAGGGCGTTCTAGGATGCCGTAATGGAAGTAGAGATCGGCCGCGGAAAGAAGGCTCGGCGGGCGTACGGATTCGACGAGATCGCAATCGTCCCGTCCCGTCGGACCAGAGATCCTGACGACATCGACATCTCGTGGACGCTCGGGCCATACAGGTTCGATCTTCCGCTCTTGGCGGCAGCTCTCGACGGCGTGGTCTCGCCCGAAGCTGCCGGGATCATCGGCAAGCTCGGCGGCCTTGCGGTGCTCAACTTGGAGGGCATCTTCTGTCGCTACGAGGACGCCGAGCGCCAGCTCGAGCGGATCTCGACCTTCTCCCGCGACATCGCCACCCGCGAGATGCAGGACATCTACGCGGAGCCGATAAAGCCTGAGTTGATCGCGGAGCGGATCAAGGAGATCAAAGCGCAAGGAATGGTCGCGGCGGCCTCGTTGACGCCGCAGAAAGTGCGCAAGCACTATGAGGTCGCACTCGAGGCTGGCCTCGACATCCTCGTCATCCAGGGGACGGTGGTCTCAGCTGAACACGTATCCCGCGACGAGAGCCGGCCCCCACTCAACCTCAAGGAGTTCATCCGCGAGCTCGCGCCCACGCCCGTCGTCGTCGGCGGCTGCGCGTCGTATCACACGGGACTGCACCTGATGCGAACAGGCGCCGCGGGAGTGCTGGTGGGCGTCGGTCCGGGCGCGATCTGCACCACCCGAGGGGTGCTCGGAATCGGAGTTCCGCAGGCGACCGCGATCGCCGACGTCGCGGCGGCGCGCTCGCAGCACATGCTGGAGACCGGCGACTACGTCAAGGTGATCGCCGATGGCGGCATGCGCAACGGCGGCGACATCGCGAAGGCAATCGCCTGCGGCGCCGACGCGGTGATGCTCGGCTCCGCGCTCGCCCGCGCATATGAGGCGCCGGGACATGGTTACAACTGGGGGATGGCCACGTTCCATCCCACGCTGCCCCGGGGTACTCGCGTGCTCACCACTCAGAACGGGACCTTCGAGGAGATCATCAGGGGGCCCGCGCGAGAGAACGATGGCACTTTTAACCTGATGGGCGGGCTCCGGACCTCGATGGCCACCTGCGGGTATCGCGACATCGCGGAGTTCAATCGGGCCGAGCTGATGGTCGCGCCGGCGCTGCAGACCGAGGGGAAGCAGCTGCAACGCGAGCAGGGTGTCGGGATGGGTGCCGCCACCGTCTCCGCGACGGTCGGTGTCATCGACTGAAGTGGCCGCCGCGGTCGACGCCGCTCGAGCTGCAGAGACGGCTGCTGCTCTCGCCACCGCGCCCGCCGCCGGGACGGCTCCAGCACCGGCCCGCGTCCCAGCAGCTGCCACCGATGAGGTCGTGGTCCTCGACTACGGCGGGCAGTACTCGCAACTCATTGCCCGGCGAGTGCGCGAGTGCGGCGTGTTCTCCGAGCTGCTGCCCCATCACGTGGGCCCGAAGGAGGTCGCTCGCAGGCGGCCGAAAGGGGTGATCTTGTCCGGCGGTCCGGCGTCCGTATACGAACCTGGGGCCCCGTCGCTCGACCCGCGGCTGCTGCAGCTCGGGGTTCCGGTGCTCGGCATCTGTTACGGAATGCAGTTGCTGGCCCGCGAGCTCGGTGGCCGGGTCGAGGGCGCGGAGGTAGGCGAGTTCGGGCGCTCGCAATTGACCGTGCGCCAGTCCGGCCGATTGCTCGCGGGGACGCCTGAGGAGCAGAGTTGCTGGATGTCGCACCGCGACGCCGTCTTCTCGCCCCCGCCAGGCTTCACCGCGCTCGCGTCCTCGACGGCGTCGCCCGTGGCCGCGTTCGAATCGAGCGATCAAGCCGTCTATGGGATCCAGTTCCACCCGGAGGTAGTCCACACTCCCTACGGCCAGCGCGTGTTGACGAACTTCCTCGAGGACGTGTGCGGCTGTGAGCGCTCGTGGAGTCCGAGCTCCCTGATCGACGAGCAGATCGACCGCATCCGCGAGCAGGTAGGCCCGGGAAGGGCGATCTGCGGGCTCTCGGGCGGCGTCGACTCGAGCGTCGCCGCGCTGCTCGTGCATCGCGCGATTGGAGAGCGCCTCACCTGCGTGTTCGTCGACCACGGGTTGATGCGCAAGAACGAGGGCGCGCAGGTCATCGCCGCATTCCGCGACCACTTCCACGTCCCGTTGGTGGCGGTCGACGCCGCCGATCGCTTTCTGGCCCGTCTGGAGGGCGTAACCGACCCCGAGGAAAAGCGCAAGCGGATCGGCGCGGAGTTCATTCGCGTGTTCGAGGAAGAGGCCGCAAAGCTGGAGGAGGTCGGCTTCCTCGTCCAGGGCACGCTCTACTCAGACGTGATCGAGTCTGGGGGAGGGACCAGCGCTGCGACGATCAAATCCCATCACAACGTCGGCGGGCTGCCCGATGACCTCGAGTTTGAGCTGGTGGAACCGCTACGGGCGCTGTTCAAGGACGAGGTGCGGGCGGTCGGCGCCGAGCTGGGCCTGCCCGAGCGGCTCGTCTGGCGCCAGCCATTCCCAGGTCCCGGTCTGGCGATCCGGATCGTCGGCGGAGAAGCGACACGCGAGCGCCTCGAGATCCTCCGCGAGGCCGACGCGATCCTCCAGCAGGAGATCCGCAAGGCCGGTCTCTATCGCGAGCTGTGGCAGTCCTTCTGCGTACTGCCCGACATTCGTACCGTTGGCGTACAAGGAGACTCGCGCACGTATGGCAACGTGATCGTGATCCGGGCGGTGACCAGCGATGACGCGATGACCGCTGACTGGGCACGGCTGCCGTACGACCTGCTGGAGCAGATCGCATCGCGGATGATCAACGAGATCCGACCGGTCGGCAGGGTGGTGCTCGACATCACGAGCAAGCCGCCGGGGACGATCGAATGGGAGTAAGCGCGGTTCGAGGCGTCCCCCGGCAAGCAGGGAGGGGCGGCTAGCCCAGGGTCGGATCTAGGCGCGCCAGCACCAATTGCACGAAGCGGCCGAGGTTGTGGGGCAGCTCGCGCCGGCGGAACCAGCCGGTGGTCGCAATCTCGCCCAGGTCGGGGGTGATCTGTGGGTTCTCGACCTCGGCCTGAAAGCAGTACAGCGTGTCGTGGCGGCTGTAGACGCTGGTCATCACCTTGCCGAGCGAGACCCAGTCGTCGATCGTCAGGCCGAGCTCCTCTTCGATCTCGCGGCGGGCGGTGGTGAGCGGCTCCTCGCCGCGCTTGATGCCGCCGCCGGGGAGGTCCCAGCCGCGCGGTCCGTAGGTGTGCCGGACGAGCAGCACTCGGTCTTTGTCGGTCAGCACGCACTTGACTCCGTGCAGCCGTGGACGCCTGATCAGCCAGTAGACGGCCAGCAGCGCGTAGGCGACTCGGTAGCCGATTCTCCGGGCCTCGATCGTGAGCCTCATCTTGCGAGCGTACGCGCTGCCCGCGATCTCCTATCATTGGCACGAGGCCGCGCGGGTGACGCGCGGCCTGTGCATGCCATGAAGACCTACGTAGCGACCCCACTAGACCGAGAGCGCAATTGGCTCGTCGTCGACGCAGCCGGGCAGACGCTCGGCCGGCTCGCGACCCAGATCGCCGACGCGCTACGGGGAAAGCGCAAGCCGACCTTCACGCCACACGTGGACACCGGCGACTTCGTGATCGTGGTCAACGCCGAAAAGATCTCGGTGACCGGCAACAAGCGCGCCGACAAGCGCTACTACCGTCACTCGGGGTATCCGGGCGGACTCAAGTCGCGGACGCTAGAGGACATGCTCGAGCGTCGGCCCGAGGAGGTCATCCGGCTCGCGGTCAAGGGCATGCTCCCCCGCAACCGGCTGGCACGCAAGCAGCTGACCAAGCTGAAGGTGTACGCCGGCCCCGATCACCCGCACGCCGCGCAGCAGCCGCAACCGATGGAGATCCAGAAGTGACCGACGCAGAGCATCCCGACGACCAGCAGCGCAGCGAGCGCCCCGACGGACCCCCGCCGCCGGCCGAGCAGCCGCCGGGGCCCGGCGCGGAGCAGGCCCCCGGGGACGAGCAACAGCCGGCCGCTCCACCGGTACCGCCGCCTGCCGAGCCGGTCGCCGAGGAGGCCACGCCTCCGGTCGCACCCGAGGCCGCCCCGCCCGCCGAGCCGGTCGCCGAGGAGGCCACGCCCCCGGTCGCACCCGAGGCCGCCCCGCCCGCCGAGCCGGTCGCCGAGGAGGCCACGCCCCCGGTCGCACCCGAGGCCGCCCCGCCCGCCGAGCCCGGCGACCAGCTGCTCGACGAGGTCGACGAGACGCCTCGCCTGCGGCCGGAGATCCCGGGCGCCGATCTGATCCCCGACATCATCCCCGAGGGCGAGGAGTTCCTCGACGCCGAAGCTCGAGCCGCGGCGGAGGCCGAGGCCGCCGAAGCCGCCGCGCAAGCCGAGGAAGATGGCGACGACGAACCGCGGCCGATCGCCAACGCCGCAATCGACCTTGCCGCCGGCGCCCGCTACACCGCGACCGGGAAGCGCAAGACAGCTGTGGCGCGGGTGATTCTGAAGCCGGGAACCGGCACGTACTCGATCAACGGCAAGCCGCTCCAAGATTGCTTTCCCCGCGAGACGCTTCAGCGGATCATCCGGCAGCCGCTCGAGGCCGTCGGTTACGACGCGCGGATGGACGTCGTCGCGCGGATGCACGGAGGCGGCGTCTCGGCGCAGGCGGGGGCGCTACGCCACGGCGTCTCGCGCGCGCTGATCGTCGCCGACCCCCATCTGCGCGGAGAGCTCAAGCGCCGCGGCTTTCTGACGCGCGATCCGCGCGTGAAGGAGCGCAAGAAGGCCGGTCTCAAGAAGGCTCGCAAGCGGCCGCAGTTCTCCAAGCGCTGATCTCCACGTGCGTCAGCTCTTTGGCACGGACGGCGTCCGCGGCCGCGCAGGACACTTCCTGACAGCCGAGCTCGCGCTCGCGCTGGCCCGCACCGCGGTCGCGCGCGCGGAGCAGGACCGGCCCCAGGTCTTGATCGTTCGCGACACCCGCGAGTCCGGCGAGATGCTCGAGGCAGCGATCGCCGCCGGGGTGACCGCTGCAGGCGGGGACGCGCTGTTGGCCGGGGTCCTCCCGACGCCGGCGGCGCCTCTGCTGCTGCTCCGGCACGGTCTGCACCTGGCGGCCGTGATCTCGGCCTCCCACAATCCCTACGAGGACAACGGCATCAAGCTGTTTGCGGCCGACGGCTTCAAGTTGGACGACGATGCCGAGCACCAAATCGAGGCCGAGCTTGACCAGGCGTTCCCGCCACCGGCGCGGATTGGGCGGGTCCGGGCCTTCCACGGGGCGCTCGAGGACTACGTCAGGCAGCTGCATGCGCGATTCGCGAAGCTCGACCTCAGCGGCCGCCGAGTGCTGCTCGACTGCGCCAACGGCGCCACCTACCAGGCCGCGCCCGAGCTATTTCGCCGGATCGGGGCCGAGGTCGAGGTGATCTCCGATCAACCGGACGGGCGCAACATCAATCAAGGATGCGGCTCAACCCACTTGGATGCGGTCGTGGAGAAGATGGGGATGGGGGGGTATGACGTCGGTTTCGCCTTCGACGGGGACGGCGATCGCATGCTGGCCGTCGACCGCGACGGGGTGGTTGTGGACGGAGACGAGCTGATCGCTCTGGCCGCGGTTCACCTGCGGCGCTGCGAGCGCCTCCCCGGCAACGGCGTCGCCGTGACCGTGATGACCAACTATGGCTTTCATACCGCGATGGCTGCAGCCGGAGTGGAGGTCGCGATCACGCCGGTAGGTGACCGCTACGTGCTTGATGAGCTGCGGCGGCGCGGGTGGGCGCTGGGTGGCGAGCAGTCAGGGCACATCATCGAGCTCGGCTTTGGGCCCTCCGGCGACGGGATCGCGAGCGCGCTGCTGGCACTCGAAGCGCTCGCAGACCGCGACCTCAGCGAGCGAGACGCGATGCAGAAACTGCCGCAACGGCTGCTGAACATTCGCGCGAGCGACCGCCCGTCGCTGGCCGCGGCGATCGAGCATCCAACGGTGCAGGCAGCGATCAAGCGCGAGGACCAGGCGCTAGCCGGACGGGGGCGGGTCCTGGTCCGTGCGTCGGGGACCGAGCCGCTGGCAAGGGTGATGGTGGAGGCCCCGACCCAGCAAGAGACCGATCAGGTCTGCGACCGGTTACGGGGTGTGGTGGAGGCGGCGCTGGGGCTCTAACATGGGCCGCTCGTTCTCCGCTGAAGCGACCGGAGGACGCGAGCCGCCGCTGCGGCTCGACCGACGGGGAACGATTCCGATCCAACCAAGGAGGCATGAAGGCGCATGTGCGGCATCGTCGGCTACGTGGGCTCTCGCGAGGCCCGTCCGCTGTTGCTCGCCGGGCTCGAGAAGCTCGAGTATCGAGGCTATGACAGCGCGGGGATCTCGGTGCTCGACGGCGACCGGATCGATGCGGTCCGAGCGGTCGGGAACCTGAGCAGGCTCCGCAGCGCGATCGATGCTCGCGAGCGATCTTCTGACGCGGCGGTGGCCGTCGCCGAGCGTCCCGCGCGGGGGACCGGGATCGGGCACACGCGGTGGGCCACGCACGGTCGCGTGACCGAGGAGAACGCGCACCCTCACTTCGATACCGCCGATCGCGTGCACGTGGTTGTCAACGGGATCGTCGAGAACTACGTCGAGCTCAAACATCGCCTGTCGGACGCCGGCGCGGACTTCACCTCGGAGACCGATGCCGAGGTGATCGCGCACTTGATCGCTCACCACTACACGCGGGGCAACCTGGTCGACGCGGTCCGCGCGGCCTACGGCGAGCTGCGCGGCCACTACGCGTTCGTGGCGATGTGCGCCGACCATCCCGGGCTGATCGTCGCCGCTCGCAAGGAATGTCCGCTGATCGTCGGACGCGGCGAGGGCGAGCAGTTCATCGGCTCCGCGATCCCGGCCTTCTTGCGTGAGACTCGCACCGTGCAGTACATAAACGACGACGAGCTCGTGGTCCTGAGGCCGGAGGGCGTCGAGTTTCTGAGCGCCGCGGGCGAGCCTCTCGAACGGGAGCTCGTCGAGATCGACTGGGATGCCGACACGGCCGAGAAGCAGGGCTACGAGACGTTCATGCTCAAGGAGATCCATGAGCAGGCGGACGCGGTCGCGGAGACGATCGGCGAGCGAGCGGCTCACGGCACGCGGATCGACCTAGGGGATCTGGGCCCCATTGACAATCAGCTGCTGCGGCAGCTTCGCCGGATCGTCATCGTGGCCTGCGGAACCTCCTATCACGCTGGCCTGATCGGTCGCTATGCGATCGAGGAGTGGGCGCGGATCCCGGTCGAGGCGGACATCGCCTCCGAGTACCGCTACCGAAACCCGGTAGTCGGGCCGGGAGATCTCGTGATCGGTATCTCTCAATCCGGCGAAACCGCCGACACGCTCGCGGCGATGCGCACCGCGCGCTCGCGAGGGGCGACGGTGATGGCGATCACGAACATCATGGGCTCGCAGGCGACGCGCGATGCGGACGGAGTCCTGTACACGCGCGCTGGACTCGAGATCGGGGTCGCGGCGACGAAGACGTTCGTCAGCCAGGTGGCGGTTCTCTACATGCTCGCGCTGCGACTGGGCGAGCTGCGGGGCACGCTCGCGCCGGAGCGCCTCACCGCAACGATCGAGGAGCTAAAGCGCCTGCCCCACCTGATTGCGGAGGTGCTCGAGCACGGGGCCTCGAACCTCGGGCGGATTGCGCAGGAGACCTACCGCGCCGAGTTCTTCCTGTACATCGGCCGCCACGTGGGACTGCCGGTGGCGCTCGAGGGGGCGCTGAAGCTGAAGGAGATCTCCTATATCGCTACGGACGCATACGCGGCCGGCGAAATGAAGCATGGGCCGATCGCGCTGCTGGACGAGAGCACGCCGGTGGTCGCCGTCGCGACCGACTCGCCGGTGCTCGAGAAGGTGGTCTCGAACATCCAGGAGGTCCGGGCTCGCGGTGCTCGCGTCATTGCCGTCGCCACGGAGGGAGATGCCCAGATCGGCGAACACGCCGACGAGGTGGTCCGGATTCCCGCCACCGACTGGATGCTGGCGCCGCTGCTGGCGGTGATCCCGCTGCAGTTGCTGGCGTACGACATCGCCCGCTGCAGAGGGTTGAACGTGGATCAGCCGCGGAATCTGGCAAAGACGGTAACGGTCGAGTGATCGGCATCGACTTGCTGGAGATCGAGCGGCTCGAGCGCGCCTTGACGCGACGTCCCAGGCTGGCGGAGCGATTGTTCACCGACGCCGAACGCGGCTACGCGGCTTCGCGCGCGCGTCCCGGGCAGCACCTCGCGGCGCGCTTCTGCGCCAAGGAGGCGGTGGCCAAGGCCCTGCGGTTGGAGGTCTGGAGCTTCCAGGACGTCGAAGTGCTGGGCGGTGACGGGCGGCCCGAGGTGCGGCTGCACGGCGCGGTGGCCGCGCGCGCAGACCAGCTCGGCGTCGCGGTTCGCGTGTCGCTCACGCACACCGGAAACGACGCCGCGGCGGTGGCAATCGCGCTATGAGCCTGCCCGACTGGCTCGAGCCGCTTCCCGATCCCTCCGAGCAGCGATCGCTCGACGAATGGGCGATCGAGCGGTTGGGCATTCCGGGGCTCGAGCTGATGGAGCGCGCCGGCGGCGGCCTCGCGGAGGTGGTCGCCAAGCTCGCGCCGAGGGGACGAATCGCGGTCGTATGCGGCAAGGGAAACAACGGCGGCGACGGGTTCGTCGCGGCGCGTTTGCTGCGCGATCGCGGGCGAGAAGTGGATGTGCTAAGCCTCGCGCCGAGCGACGAGCTGCGCGGCGACGCGCGCGCGAACGCCGAGCGGCTGCCGGGCGAGCGAATCAGATCTTTCGCGGCCTCGGCGCTCAAAGAGGCCGGCGCGATCGTCGATGCGATCCTGGGCACGGGCTTTGCCGGAGCGCCGCGTGGGGATGCGGCCGGCGCGATCGAGGCGATCAACACGACCGCCGGTGACGACCGGGCGATTGTGGTGGCATGCGACATCCCAAGCGGCCTCAACGGCTCGACCGGCCAGATTGAGGGAGCGGCCGTGCGGGCGCAGGCGACTGCGACCTTCCACGCCGCCAAGCCGGGTCTCTGGATCGCCCCCGGCAAGGGCTACGCGGGCGAGGTGACTGTGGTCGACATCGGTATCCCCGCGGGCGGCCCAACCGATCCTCGGGTTGGCCTGATCGCCGACAGCGTGGCGGATGGAGTGCCCCGTCGCGGCAGCGAGTCGACGAAGTTCGCGGCCGGCAGCGTGCTTGTCTGCGGCGGCTCGATCGGCCTCACCGGGGCCCCATGCCTCGTCTCCGAGGCCGCGATGCGTGCCGGCGCCGGGTACGTGACCGCGTTTGTGCCCTCCTCGCTCAATCACATCTTCGAGTGCAGGCTGCTCGAGGCGATGACCACGCCGCTCCCGGACGATCAGGGCTCGCTCGAACCGGACGGCGCCGAGCAAGTGCTCGAGCGGGCCAGTCGTGCGAACTCGCTCGTGCTGGGGCCCGGACTAGGGCGACGCGAGGGCGCTGTGGCGCTCGCCAGAAGTCTTGCTCGCGAGGTCGAGCTGCCGCTGCTGCTGGACGCGGATGGCCTGAACGCGCACGCCGGGGCCTTGCGATCGTTGTCCACACGCTCAGCGCCGACGGTGATCACACCGCACGCCGGGGAGCTGGCGCGACTGCTCGATACCGACAGCAACACGGTCGCGGCGAGCCGCCTGGACAGCGCCCGCAGAGCAGCTTCCGAGGCTAGCGCGATCGTGGTGCTCAAAGGCGACGACACGATCGTCGCCGAGCCGGACGGGCGGGTGGGAATCAGCCGCGGCGGCGCCCCGGCCCTCGCGACAGCCGGGACTGGAGATGTCCTCTCCGGCGTGATCGGGGCATACCTGGCAAAGGCGATGGATCCCTTCCAAGCGGCTTGCGCGGGAGTGTTCGTCCACGCATCAGCGGGTCGTCTCGCCGCGCGGGAGCGAGGGCCTGAGGGAGTGATCGCGCGCGACGTGATCGAGGCGCTGCCACAGGCGCTACCGTCAAGGACCTAACGGGCGATGCCGTTGCGCGCGCTGGCTCGCGTCAACTTGGCGGCGATCGAGCGGAACGTTACGCTGCTGCGGCGACCCCTGATCCCAGGGACCCGCTTGTGCGCGGTCGTCAAGGCCGATGGGTACGGGCACGGAGCGGCGCCCGCCGCTCGGGCGGCCCTTTCCGGCGGCGCTCACTGGCTGGCGGTCGCCACCGCCGAGGAGGCGGCGGAGGTGCGCTCGGCGGGCATCGGCGCGAGGATCCTCGTGATGGGGGCGATCAGCTGGCAAGAGCTCCCCGTGGCGCTCGCCGCGCGGGCCGAGCCGGTGGCTTGGAGCGAGCGGTTCGTCGACGACCTGGCGCGCGCGGCGCGGGGCCCGGTCCGCGTGCACGTCAAGCTCGACAGCGGGATGGGACGACTCGGCACGCGGGAGCTCCGCGAAGCCCTGTCGGTCGCGGAGCGCGTAGTCTCGAGCGCGCCCACACTCGAGCTTGCCGGCGCGATGACTCACTTTGCGACCGCCGACGAAGACCTCGAGTTTCTCCGCCTGCAGCTCGAGCGCTTCCGTCCGTTCGCGGCCGAGATCCGTGCGCGCCAGCCGGACGCGGTCGTGCACGCCGCCAACAGCGCCGCCACGTTGCGCGCCGAGCAGAGCCACTTCGACCTGGTGCGTTGCGGAATCGCGATCTACGGTTGCGACCCGATGCACGAGGATCCCAGCTTGCGCGGACTGGAACCGGCGCTCGAGCTGACCACCTACGTCGCGGCGGTCAAGCTTGCCCGCACCGGGGACAGCGCCGGTTACGGTCGCCGGTTTATCGCCGACCGCAACACATGGATCGCGACCTTGCCGATCGGCTATGCGGACGGGTTTCGCCGCGCGCTCACCGGCAAAGGGCAAGTGCTGATCGGCGGCCGGCGCTATCCCCTGGCCGGGATGGTGAGCATGGACAACATCACAGTGGATGTCGGTCCCGACCCGCTGGTGCGGGTAGGCGAGATCGCGACGATCATCGGCGCCGACGGCGCGGATCGGCTCACCGCTGAGCAGCTCGCCCACTGGATCGGGACGATCAACTACGAGCTGGTGTGCGGCATCTCGCGCCGGGTGCCGCGCGCCTATCACCGCGACGGAGCGCCCGTGTGAGCCAGCCACTGCAGGCGCTCTCGGAGCTTCCGGGCGCCGCATGGCTCGTGGGCGGAGCGGTTCGTGACCGGCTGCTCGCGCGAGCGACGGCTGACTTCGATGTCGCCGTCCGAGGGGATCCCCGAAAGCTGGCGCGGGCGCTCGCCAGTGCCACCGGCTCACACGTGTTCGAGCTCTCGGAGGGGTTCGGTGCCTGGCGAGTTGTGGCCCGGGACCACAACTGGCAGGTTGACCTGCTGCCGTTGGCGGGTGCGACGATCGAGGCTGATCTGGCTCAGCGCGACCTGACGATCAACGCGATCGCGCAGCCGCTCGCAGGAGGCTCGTACGTCGACCCATTCGGCGGCCTCGAGGACCTGCGGGCACGGCGACTACGGATGGTCTCGCCGCAAGCGTTTGCCAATGACCCGTTGCGAACGCTACGGCTGGCGCGGCTGAGCTGCGAGCTGCAATTCGCGCTCGATTCGGACACCGCGGCCCGCGCGGCTGCCAACGCTCGCTCGCTCGCTCGCGTGGCTCCCGAGCGGATCTTCGCGGAGCTGAGGCGGATCGTGATCGCCGACCGCGCGCTCGATGGGCTCGCGCTGATGGATCTGCTCGCCCTGACCCCGTCGGTGCTTCCCGAGTTGCTCGAGCTCAGAGGCGTCGAGCAAAGTCGCTTTCACCATCTTGACGTCTACGACCACACGCGAGCGGTGCTCGCGCAAGCCATCGAGCTCGAGCGCGATCCGGAGCCGGCGTTTGGGCGCCACGCCGGTGGCGTCCGCGCGGTGCTCGCCGAGCCGCTCGCCAACGAGCTGACGCGGGGCCAGGCGCTGCGTTTCGGCGCGTTGCTGCATGACATCGCGAAGCCGCAGACGCGGAGCGTGAACGCGGACGGACGAGTGACCTTCATCGGCCACGATCGAGTTGGGGCGCAAATGGCGCGCGTGGCGCTGCACCGCCTGCGTGCCAGCGAGCGGCTCTCAGAACACGTCGCGGCGCTCACCCGCAATCACCTGCGGCTGGGGTTTCTCGTCCATCAGCTGCCGCTCACTCGGCGGAGGATCTACGAATACCTGCGCGCCTGCACGCCGGTGGAGGTCGACGTCACCGTGCTGAGCGTGGCCGACCGACTCGCCACTCGCGGAGCCGGCGCCGAGGAGGCGATCGCCAAGCACGTCCGGCTTGCCCGCGAGCTCATCGATGACGCGCTCAAATGGCGAGCGAGTCCCCCGCGCCCCCCGATCCGAGGCGACAAGCTCGCGCGCTCGCTGGCGCTGCCGCCCGGACCGGCGCTCGGGCAGCTGCTCGAGGAGCTCACCGAGGCCAGCTTCGCCGGCGAGATCCGAACCGAAGATGAGGCGATCGAGCAAGCCAGGCAGACGCTCGCTAGGCTGAACGGCTCATGACCGACCCAGACTGTCTGTTCTGCAAGATCATCGCCCGGGAGATCCCCGGCGAGATCATCGACGAGGACGAACGCGCCATCGCGTTCATGGACATCAACCCGGCGACCCGGGGCCACGCGCTGGTAGTTCCGCGCAAGCACGCCAGGGACCTGCTCGAGATCGACGACGACGAGCTTGCGGCAACGCTCGTTGCCGCCAAGCGGCTCGCGGCCAGGGTCAAGGATCGCCTCGGAGCCGACGGTGTCAACCTGCTCAACAGCTGCGGCCGGCCCGCCTGGCAAACCGTGTTCCACTTTCACATGCATGTGATCCCGCGCTACCAGGACGATCCGCTGCGACTGCCATGGACCCCAGCTCCGGGAGATCCGGAGGAGATCGCCGCCGCCGCGGCCGCGCTGCGATGAACAGGGGCCAACCGGTGGCGCTCGAGCGCGAGGGTGGCTTGGCGATCATCACCTTCGACTCGCCCCCGTTGAACCTGTTCGACGACGCAATGGGGGAGGGCCTGTCCGAAGCGATCGGCGAGCTGGAAGCCACGCCGCCGCGAGCCGTGTTGGTTCGCGCGCAAGGGCGAGTGTTCAGCGGTGGCGTGGACGTCTCGGTGTTCGCTGCCCAGGAGAGTGTCGAGCAAGCGCGCTCCACCTTCGAGGGCTTGATCGAGCTTGCCCGGCGAGTGGATCATCTGCCCTGCCCGACCGTGCTGGCGGCTCACGCCTTGTGCCTCACCTGGGCGTTCGAACTGGCGCTCGCCTGCGACCTGATCGTCGCGGCGGAGTCGGCGCAGTTCGGTCTGGTGGAACGCGTGATCGGGCTGACCCCCGCGATGGGCGGCACGCAGCGGCTGGCGGAGCGCGCCGGCACGGGCCGTGCGCGACAGCTGGTGATGACCGGGCGGCCTTACGACGCGGCGACGCTCGAACGATGGAACGTCGTCAACCTGGTGCTACCGGACGACGGCTTCGCGGAAGCGGCTGGGCAGCTTGCGGCCGAGCTTGCGGCAGGACCGACGCTGGCACATGCCGCCACCAAACGGATACTTGCGGAGTATCTGAAGGGGGGAGTGGAGCGCGCCAACGACCGGGCGGGCGCGATCGCAGCGGAGCTGTTCGACACCGAGGACTTGCGATCCGGGGTCGCCACATTCCTCAAGGAAGGACCCGGGAAGGCGACCTTCCATGGGCGGTGAAACGCTGCAGAAACCGGTTTGCGGACGTCCGTCCGTCATCCGCACGGCGACCAGCCGGCGGAAGCTGCCCGTCCTTGCTAGCTTTACCGCGTTCTCGGGTCGGCGCCCAGCGTACCCGACGTGACCAATCACTAGTAGCACTGAAGGGAAGTTCATGGCAACGGGTAGTGTCAAGTGGTTCAGCGACGACAAGGGCTTTGGCTTCATCACGCCCGACGATGGCGGTCGCGACCTGTTCGTTCATTTCAGCGGCATCAGCGGGGACGGGTACCGGTCCCTCCCCGAGGGCGCGAAGGTCTCCTACGAGGAGGAGTCGGGGCCAAAGGGTCCCAAGGCGGTCAACGTCATCAAGCTGTAGATCGACCGAACTGACGCTGTTCGCCCCGATGGGGCGCCGCTTCGCTGCGCCTGAATGGCACCGTCTCTAGCGGACAGCGGTGCGCAACTGTGACCGGAGGGTCGTGTTCAATGAGGAACATGAAACGCTTCGCGCTGCTCACCGCTGCCTTCGCCGCTCTCCTGGCGCTCATGCCGACCGCGGCGTTCGCGCAGATCGTCGAGCTCGGCGCGACCAAGACGCCGGTCGTGGCCCCGACCTGTCCCAGGGGAGCGACGGGTTCTAACTGCACGATCATCCTCACGCAAGTGACGGCGCTCGAGGCGGTCAGGGACGGGGTCACGTATCCCACTACCGTCAAGAAGGCCGGGTATCTGGTCGCCTGGACGGTGGGCCTATCTCGGCTCTCTAGCAACAATCAGACCGCTCACAACGCGGTCCACTACCTGGATTCCGTCTACGGTGGCAACACCGAGGCCGGCATCTCAGTACTCGAGGCGGTGGGAAGCAAGAGCCTCCATCGCTGGGAGGTGGTCGCACAAAGCCCGATGGTCCATCTGCAACCGTGGCTCGGCTATGTAGTCCAGTTCCCACTCGCGACGCCGCTGCCGGTCAAGGCGGGAGAGGTGGTCGCGCTGACCGTGCCGACGTGGGCAGCGGTGCTTTCGATCGACCTCCCGACCGGGAGCTTTGCCTACCGTCAGAGCCGGACCGCCAACTGTTCCAAGCCAGCGGTCACCGAACACGCGCAACAGGCGATCGGCGAGACCACGCTGTACTCCTGCGACTACGCGGGCACGCGCGTGGAATACAGCGCGACCGAAGTGCTGTCGCCGGGAGTGCCCAGAAACCAGATCCACGCACGACGGCACCCGTGACCGGCGGCGGGCCCCGTCAAACGGGGTCGGCGACGTCGACGACGCAAAACGCTAACGTGGATCTTTATGGGGAGCTTATCCCAGGCCGCAGGCTTGTCTTGCCTGTGCGCAGGGTTCGGCGCACTCCCTACTCACCAGGTCAGTCGTACGCGCGATAACTTCCTGATCTTTGGCAGTCCCCTGTTCGGCGAAGAGGAGATCGCCGAGGTCGTCGACTCGCTGCGCTCGGGATGGGTCGGGACGGGCCCGAAGGTGCAACGTTTTGAAACTTTGCTTGCAGAGTACCTCGGGGTTCCCTACTGCCGTTGTGTCTCCTCCTGCACCGCGGCGCTGACCCTCTCGATGCTGGTGCTGGGAATCGGCCCGGGAGACGAGGTACTGGTACCGGCAATGACGTTCGTGGCATCTGCGAACGCGGTCGAGCATGCCGGGGCGACGCCGGTGCTGGTCGACTCGGTGCCCGACACCGGGCAGATCGACCTCGACGCCGCGGAGGCTGCAATCACGGATCGCACCCGCGCGATCCTGCCGGTGCACCTCGCTGGCCGCCCGCTCGACATGGACCGCCTCGCCCGGTTGCGCGATCGACACGACCTATACGTGATCGAAGATGCCGCTCACGCGATCGGCGCGCAGTGGCAAGGCCAACGGATCGGCTCGTTCGGGAACCTGACCGCGTTCTCTTTCTATGTCACCAAGAACATCACGACGATCGAGGGAGGAGCGCTCGCGACGGAGCAAGAGGAGATCGCCCACGAAGTGGAGCGGTTGGCGCTGCACGGCCTCAGCCTCGGCGCGTGGCAGCGCTTCTCGGACACGGGATTTCGTCATTACGAGGTCGTTAGACCGGGTTTCAAATACAACATGACCGATGTGCAGGCGGGACTCGGCCTGCATCAGCTCGCCCGGCTTGATCGGTGGATCGCGCGCCGCGCCGAGCTATGGGAGCGCTACGACGCGCTTCTGGAGGGGCTGCCCCTGAGGACGCCAGCGGCGCCAGAGCCCGCGACCACCCACGCCCGGCACCTTTACCAGGTGCTGCTAGACGCTGATGCGTCGCTCACGCGGGATACGCTGCTAGATGATCTGGCCGCCCGTAAGATCGGGACCGGCGTGCACTATCGCGGCGTCCACCTGCACCCCTTCTATCGGGATAAGTACGGTTTCCAGCCGAGTGACTTTCCCGTCGCGAGCTCGATCTCGGAGCGGACCCTAAGCCTGCCGCTGAGTCCCAAGGTCAGCGAGCGCGACCAGGACGATGTGGTGCGCGCGCTGACGGAGGCCCTATCGCAATGACTCTCTCACCGAGGTCGCGGGTTGAGCACTTCTGAGTACCTGGCACAACGCTCGCGCGGTGATCGGCTAACCGGCCTGCGCGTACTCGACGCGGCCAGATCGATCTCGGCCGATGTCTGGATCGTGGCCGTGCTGGTGGTGCTTGCGACGGTGATCCGCGTGGTCACGATCGATACCCAGAGCTTTTGGCAGGACGAGGCCCTCACCGCGTACGAAGCGGGCCTCCCGTTCGGTGCGATGCTGCACACGGTTGTCCGCGTGGAGACGACCCCGCCGCTGTATTTCATCCTCGCGTGGCTGTGGGGGCATCTGTTCGGCGTCGGGGAAGTGTCACTGCGATCGATATCGGTGGTTGCCGGAATCGCCTTGGTGCCGATCGGCTACTTGTCCACCCGCGAGCTCGTCTCGCGCCGGGCGGGTGTGCTGGCGGCAGCGTTCGTCACCGTCAATCCGTTCCTGATCTGGTATTCGCAGGAGGCGCGCGCTTACATGCTGCTGGCCGCGCTGACCGGCGCCTCGTTCTTGTGGTTCGCGCCGGCGCGCCGCGAGCCGTCCAGGCGCAACGTTGGCTACTGGACGGTCTTCTCCGCGCTTGCGCTGATGACCCACTTCTTTGCCGGGTTCCTGGTCGCGCCCGAGGCACTCTGGCTGCTGTGGATCAACCGCACCAGGCGGGTGTTGGGGGCGGTCACGCTGGTGGGACTGACGCAGGTGGCGATGCTTCCGTTCGCTGTCTCCGACACCGGTCACGGCGTTTCGTGGATCGCGGCGATCCCGCAATTGAACCGGATCTCGAGCGCGATCGCGGAGTGGGGCGTGAGCATTCTTTACTGGCGGGTGACGATCGCCGGTGGCTTGGTGGGTGGCGGAATTCTGCTCGCGATCGCCGCCTTGCTGATCTCCCTCGGAGGAGACAGGAGAACGATCGAGGGCGCGAGAGTGGCGGTGACAATCGCGGGCTTTGTGGTGCTCGCGCCGCTCGCGCTCGCGCTCGTGGGTCAGGACTACTTCCTGTCGCGAAACGTTATTCCCGCGTTCATCCCGCTGACCACGGTGATCGCCGCGGCCTGCGCGGCGCCGCGCGCTCGCCTGCTCGGCGGCGCGGTTGCGGTCGCGCTGCTCGTGATGTTCTCGGTGGCCGCGGTGAGGGTGCAAACCAGCCCCACTCTCGAGCGGCCCAACTGGCGCTCGGTCGCCCGTGCGCTAGATCCGCCGACCGTGCCCCGCGCGATTCTCGCGTCCGGCGGCTTCACCGCTCAGCCGCTGAAGATCTATATGCCCGGCGTGGACTGGACGAAGTCCCACACCAGCGAGGTGCCGGTCAGCGAAGTCGATGTCGTCGGCGCTCAGAAACGGATGACCCTGGTGCCGGTCATCGTCAAGGGGCCCGAGGGGCGGCTGCAACCGCTGATCTACACGCCCTCCGGGTCGCCCGTTCCTAGCAGCGTCGCGCCGAGCGGAGCGCGGCTGATCAGCCGCTTTCGAGTGCACAACTGGACGGTCGCTCGATTCGCGCTGGCGCATCCGATGCGGATCAGCATCGATCAGCTGACAAAGCTGGCGCCTGAGTTCTTCCGCCGCACGCCGCGGTCGTTGCTGGTGTTCTTCCAGCCGGCCGGCAGGTAGTGTGACCGGTCGGGCGGCCCGCGCCGCAAGACTCGCGTCTTGAACGGCGCCGCGCTACTCCGCGGCGACCAGCGGGTTAGATGCATTCATGGCGTTGCTCACGACAAGGCATACATGATCAGCACCCGACGTAGGCACTCGCTGCTGGTAGCGGTGTTCGTCTGTTGGCTGGCGCTACCTGCCTGCGCCGCTGCCAGCGCCCCGCTTTCCACCCACGACATCACCCCGTTTCCCGCCAGCAAGGTGATCGTCGGAGCGCAGTGGACGAGTCCTCGCTACGGACCGCCGCCGAAACAATGGGGAGACATCCTGCCGACGATGTGGGGCGATGACGGCAGCGAGTACACGATGATCAACGACGGCGGGCTGAACGTGCCGGTCGGTGGCGGACTCTGGCGCCAGTCGCTCGCGCGCATCACCGGAAGCCCTCCCCGTCTTCAGTTCCGCTACGTGGGCAACCCGTATAACCCTCCCGCCCACACGTTCGCGCAGATCCGCGCAAATCCAAGCTTGTGGATCGGCCCGTTGGGGCCGTACTACTCGAGCGGACTGATGCAAGCCGGCCACGTCATGTTCGCCACGCAGGAGTACGACTGGAGCTGGAACTCGAACGGGCCGTTCCAAGGTCTGCAGGGAATCGCCTACTCACTGGATCGCGGCGCGCATTGGATCTCCGCCGGCGAGCACTTTCCGGCGCCGCTGGGGAACCTGAGCTGGGTGATCCGAGGTCAGGGGGGCTTCTATCCGGATGGCTACGTATATGCGATCGCCAGCGAGCGTGAGTTCAACGCCACGAAGCTGATCATGGGCAGGGCAAGGCCCGATGTCGCCGACCTCACCAATCCGAGCACATGGCAGTGGCTCTCGGGCTGGACCCAGCGGGCGGGTACGCCGTGGCCGCTGTTCTCCGCTTCGTTCGCGAGCGCGTTCCCGATCATGGTTTGGAGCTCGCACATCACCTACCCAGAGATGGCCTACGACTCGCCGATCCGCCGCTATCTACTGACGTTCACCTACTCCTACGGCTCCGGCCCGCCGGCGATCTGGCAGGACGGGGCGGAGCTGGTGATGCTTGAGGCGCCGCACCCCTGGGGCCCATTCTCGTTCGTCGCCGACGAGCCGGATTTCGGGCCCTCAAACGGCTACGCGCCGGGGATCCCAGTCGGCTGGATCTCCCGCAACGGCCGGGATCTGTGGCTGAAGTGGTCGGCCAACTTCGACGGCTGCGAAGCGCATCTGGACTGCTCGGGCGCCTACGGGTTCAACTACCGCCGAATTCACCTGACGCTGGCCGGCGACCGCTGACCGGGAGGGTCTCCCACTGTTCCCCGGGCGTAATCGGCCGCGAACCGCGCCCGATCCGATACCGGCCAACTCGCTTTTACGGCACCCGACGCAAATACAATTGCGGTGCTTTAGCCGACGACGGGAGACAATCGCCGGCCCATGACAGAACTAGCTTCACGCCCACATCCGGAAGCGATCGTGCTGAGCGTCGTTGTGCCCGTCTACGCCTGCGCGGATTGTCTGCCCGCGCTGCACGAGCGGCTGACGAGCAGCGTAATGCGAGTGACCGACCAGTACGAATTCGTGTTCGTCGATGACCGCAGCCTCGACGACGGCTGGGCGGCGCTCGAGCGCCTAGCGCGGCGAGATCCGCGTGTGCGGGCGTTCAGGTTGAGCCGGAATTTCGGTCAAGACGCCGCTATCACCGCCGGCCTGGCGAAGGCGCGGGGCGCCTGGGTGGTCGTGATGGATTGCGACCTGCAGGAGGCGCCAGAGGACATTCCGCGCCTGTGGGCGGCGGCCGGCGAAGGATATGAGATCGTTCGCAGTGTGCGTCGCGGCTGGCGCCATTCCGCGTTTCGGCGCTGGAGTAGCCGGCTCTACCGCCGGCTCACGCTGGAGACCGACGTGCGGCCGGATTACAGCAACCTCAGCCTGATGTCCAGGCGAGTGGTGGACGCGTTCCTGCAGTTGCGCGACCGTGATCGCGAATACATGATCGCGCTCGACTGGCTCGGGTTCGACTCCACCTCGGTCGAGATCGAGCACCACGACCGGCATGCCGGCAAGAGCGGCTACACGATCAGGAAGTTGCTGCAGGCGGCGCTCGACGGGATGTTCTTCCGCAGCACCGTGCTGCTGCGGCTGGTTGTCCTGATCGGCTTCTTGATCGCCGCGATCGGCGCCGCGATTGCGATCTACGAGGTCGCTGATTACTTCTTCGAGCCGGCGAAGAGCGTTCCCGGATATACCAGTCTCGCGGTGCTCCTGCTGGTGCTGGCCGGGTTCATCATCGTCGCGGTTGGCGTCGTGGGGCTGTACGTGGGACGGATCTTCGAACAGGTGAAGAACCGCCCCCTGTTCCTGATCGACGCCGAGCTGGGAGGCCCGGAGATGCCGATTGCGGGCGGGCTGGTCTCAGACGAGATCGAGCTGGCGAGCGGGCCGGGGGAGCGGCTCAAGCCGGGTGAGGAGCCCGAGCTTCCAGCACGTACAGCTTCTCCCGCCCGCCCGGGATCGTGAACTGGTCACGCAGACGTTCGCGGTAGCGAGCCATCAGCTCGTCCAGCGTCCGCTCGTCGAAGCGCTGAGCGTGCCCTCCAACCCCGGGATCCGCGGCGACTCGCCCAACCGCCCGGATGATCGAAATCCGGCTCGAGGCGAGATTGCGGACTGGCTCTGAGACGATCACTCGCTCCCGCGCGGCGGCCAGCATGCGGTCGATGAGCGCGCCCGCTTGCGGGAGAAAGTGATACAGGCTCGCTTGCATCAGCGCTACGTCGGCCTCCGGCAGCGGCTGCTCGAAGCGCCGGAGGTCGACGACACGCGCGTCCACGCCGCGGCGGCGCAGCTCGGCGACGAAGCGGGCATTGACGTCGAGCCCGATGTATGCGCGCGCCCGTGCCTGGAGGTACCGGCGGTAAAGTGTGCCCGGCCCGCAGCACAACTCGAGAACCGAGGAGCCGAACGGGACCTGATTGGCCACGGCCCGCATGCGCGCGGCATAGTGTGCGCCGTACAGGGCGCGCATCAGCAGCTCATAGCCGAGCGCACTGCGGTAGACGATGCTAGTGCTCATCTCGCGCGCGCTTCATCCAGTGGTCACCAGCACCACCACCGGTCTCCGCTCCGCTAGCAGGCGCCCGGGTTTTGCTGGCAGAACGCAGAGCCCAGACCCGCCCCGCCGCTGCTGGGCGTCGAGGATGCTCCGCCGCTGGCGGAACCGCCGCCGCTGGCTTGGCCGCCGGCGGTGGTAGAGCCGCCGCCGGAACCGGAAGCAGGGCCGGCTCCCGCCGCACCAGAGGAGCCGGAGGACCCCGAGGATCCCGAGGCGGCCTGTGAGCCCGACGAGGCGGGTGCACTCGGCGACACCGAGGCCGCAGCGGAGCCAGTGCCCGCGGCGGGGCCGCTCGTAGAGGAAGCGGCGCTGGTCGCGCCGGCGGCTGCCGTCGACGTGCTCGCGCTCGTGCTCGCGCCAGCGCTCGCGCCCGCGCCAGGTGCCTGAGCGCCGGCGGGCACCGTGAAAGTGGGTGCCCCGGCCGTGTTGGTCGTGGCCGATCCCGAGCTGCCGCAGGCGGAGACGCCGACCGAGGTTGCCACGCCGAGCGCAAGCACGGCGAGCATCCTGATCGCGGCAAGCCGAGCGCTCACGGTCTACCTCAGGACCCGAGCGGGTCCATGCGCCGACCGCAAACCGGGCAGTCGTTCAGATCCTTCTGCGCCAGCTGATCGCACCAGGTGCAGAAGCGCAGGTTGTCCAGCGCCCATGGAAGCTCCGAAGGAGTCGGCGCCAAAGGCAACAGCTGGGCGACCACCTCCAGCTCCTCGCCCGTGTCGCGATCGACATACGTCGTGTCGGGATCGGCCTCGATGATCACCTCGCGGCCGGTGGACGGCGTCCGGAAACGGTACTTCTGGCGAATCCTCATTCGTCCGGGCATCCTAGCGGGGCGTCCCGACGAACGGCGAGCCTCGATACGGTCGATCATCTTCGTGCTGGCGCCGCCGCGCCGAGAGCTCTTATAGAGTGCCGCGCTCAGGCAATGAGAGGGCTTGCACGCACCCTGGCGCTGCTCGTCGGCGCCGTTTCGCTGTTGGCACTTGGCGGATGCGCGATCAAGCATCCGACCGGGAACCTGGTCCGTGGCAAGCAACTGTTCGTGGCGCACTGCGCCTCCTGCCACACGCTCGCCCACGCTCAAGCGACCGGCACCGTGGGCCCGAATCTCGACGACGCGTTTCGCCAAGACCGCGCTGACGGCGTCAAGAGCACCTCGATCGAAGGCCTGATCTCGTACTGGATCCAGTATCCGAACTCAGAGGGCGTGATGCCAGCGAGGCTGGTCACCGGCCAGGACGCGCAGGACATCGCCGCTTATGTCTCCCAGGTCGCTGCAATGTCAGGTCAGGACACCGGCGCGCTGGCGACGGCGGTGGCCGGGGTGTCGAGCAAACCGGCGGTCGAGAAGAACGGGGTCGTCGAGATCAACGCAAATCCGAACGGCTTGCTGAGGTTCCAGGCCTCAAGCGCGACCGCCGCCGCCGGCAAGGTCACGCTGCGGATGCAGAACATGTCCTCGGTTCAGCACGACATCGCGATCAAAGGCAACGGCGTCAACCAGATCGGCCCGGTCGTGGCCAACGGCGGCGTATCCACGGTCTCGACGACGCTCAAGTCCGGCACGTATCAGTTCTACTGCTCTGTCGACGGACACGCCGCCGCGGGCATGAAAGGAACGCTGACCGTCAAGTAGTGCCACTGCGGGCGGGAGGAGCCCCGTTACTCACGGACTCGCCGGGGTGCTGCGGCTCGTCTCCCAAGCGCTGCCTGAGACGATCCCAGAGCTCCGGAGCGCGCCCGGCGGCGACAGCGCGGGCGGCGCGCTGCTCGTCCAGCGCGATGTCGTGCAGGGCGGCGTAGTCGAGCAGCTGCTGGCGCTCCTCCGCCTGGCGCGCGACCTTCAAGAAAAGCCAGCAGAACAAGCCGATCGTCAGCAGGCTCTCCTCGATCATCATCAGGCTGCCGGCAGCGATCTGATCGCCCAGCGGGCTCATGTGCCAGTGGGCGTCTCCGGGCCGGTAGTAGGGATAGAACACTGTCCCCCCGAAAACGAGCACGTTCCCGAGCACGGTGCCGATCAGCCGGACGACGATGATGTAGACGAGCTGCCAGGCGTTGTTGAACCAGCTGGGCTTCGGCAGTGGCCCCAGCAGGGCCATCCACATCGTGAACCCGAACGCCAGGAAGGTGGCGTGCTGAAAGCCGTGTAGCCAGTCGTGGCGCAGCGCGGCTTGATAGAGAACCGGCAGGTGCCAGAGGTAGAAGTTGACCGCCCAGACCGTGACTGCTACCACCGGATGCGTCAGGAACCGCAGGCGCGCGATCACCGGGATGCGGAGCGCCGGCGCGAGCAGCGGACCGGTGAGCCCGAGCACGAGCAACAGCGCGGCCACATCGCCGATCAACAGATGCTCGGCCATATGAGCCACCAGCAGCTGATCGGCGAGATTGTCCACCGGGGCGCTCAGCGCCACGGCTAGCACCAGCAGGCCGGCGACATAGCAGGCTTTGCGCCAAGCCGGGACCGGCCGCCCCTCGCCCGCCAGCGTCTGCGCGCGGGCATGGTATGGAATCCACCACAGCAGGACTACGAGCGGCGGCACAATTCCGTTGACGACCGCAACCGATGCGAGCGGCACCATCGAGCTCACGCTTGCAATGGTGTCACGCGGGAGAGCCGGGGCAAGCCAGCACCGCTCGGGCGGCCCGCCTCATAGCGCCCGTGCGATCACCACGATTACCACGATCGCCGCGACAATCGCGATCGCGTAGATCAGTACCCGAAATGCTTCGGCCTCGGAGCGGAGCGGGTTGAGCATCGCAAGGCGCCGAATCGGCGATCGCTACAGCACGTAGACCGTGGTGTAGACGATGATCCACATGATGTCGACGAAGTGCCAGTAGATTCCCGGCACTTCCATCCCTTGATGGTGCTCGGGAGAGTAATGGCCCCGGAAGGATCGGATCGTGACCGTCAGCAACAGGCACAGACCGATGAACACGTGGGCGCCGTGCAAGCCGGTGAGCGAGTAGAAGACCGTTCCCTGGGCGGAGTCGCGAGGCGAGAAGCCGACGTGAACGTACTCGTTGACCTGCACGGTTAGGAACGTCAGCCCGAGCAGGAACGTCGTCACCATCCCCGCTTTCAGGCCGAAGCGGTTGCCGTTCTTGACCGAGGTGAGGGCCCAGTGAAGGGTCAGCGACGACGACACCAGGATCGCGGTATTGACTCCGGCGACGGCTTCCGGCACCTTCGTCCCGTGGGCCGGCCATGGGTTGTGGGTGACGATCCGGATGAAGAAGTAGGCGGTGAAGAACGCGCCGAAGATCATCACTTCGGACATGATGAACAGCAGCATCCCCAGTGTGGGCGCCTCAACTCGCGACGAGCGGTGCGCGGGCGGAGGCCCGTGATGCTCTGCGTGGGCGATCGAGGCAGCTTCCATTTTTCTCAGGCCGGGGTTTGGGCGACGTCCTCGTGCACGACGTGCTCGACAGGCTTGCCGGTCGCGCTGCGCACTCGCTCGATCAAGTCGGTCCGCAGCCAGCCAGACCGCGTCTCCGCAAACGTCGAGATCACGATGTCATCGACCCGGAAATACTGCAGCGCGTTCATGATCGCGGTGTAGGGGTCGGGGTCGCCGATCATCCCCGCCGCGTACAAGCCCGCCGAGCGCAGGCGGTCGACCACCAGCGCCAGCCTCGTCCGAGCGCGTCGGGCGGACTGCCCATCGCCGCCCTCCTGCGGCACGACGACCACGAACAGGCGCCCGCCGGGATCACCCTCGGCTTTTGCTTTCAGCGCGCTGAACAGCTCGTCGCCGGTCGCGGTCCGGTTCGCCACCGCCAGCGTGACGCGAAACGGCAGACCCTCCTCGTCAGGATCGACGATCACATGCTTGACGGGCACGCCCGCCGCCTGACACACGCGGTCGATCAGGTCACGGCGCAACCAGCCAGAGCGGGTCTCCGGATATGTCGAGACGATGATCTCGTCCGGGCGGTACTCGCGCACGGCATCGATCGTCGCGGTGTACGGGTCAGGATCGCCGACTTCGCCTACCGCTTCGATGCCCTCGGCGTGCCCGAACTCGAGCGCTAGGTCGACCCGAGCCTGCGCCGCGTCGAACACCGCGTCGTCGTAGATGACGAGCCCGGACCGGGGCCGGTTCTGCGGGACGCACAGCACGAATCGGACGTCGCCCTCGGCCACGCGAGTGCGTATCGCCTCGATCAGCGAACGTCCCCCGAGGGTCTCGTTAGCGACGACGAGAACGGTTCTCATGTATGGCTCTCCTGACTGGGGGGCGTGGAGAATGCCCCCGCGGCAACGGGCTTGGCCTCCGTCGGCGGCTTGAAGATCCCGTGCACGGCGCCAGGAACGCCATATTCGTAGGGGCCACCCACCACGGTCGGCACGGCGTCGAAGTTGAAGATCGGCGGCGGCGAGGAGACCTGCCACTCGAGCGTCAGCCCGCGCCAGGGGTTGGACGGAGCGCGCGGCCCGTATCGCCAGCTGGCGACGATGTTGTACAGGAAGATCAGCGTGCTGGCGCCGAGGATGAACGCCGAGATCGAAATGAAGAGATTCCAGGCGGCGAACTTCGCGGCGTACTCGGCGACTCGCCGTGGCATCCCTTGAATACCGATCAGGTGCATCGGACCGAACGTCAGGTTGAAGAACACGAACGTCAACCAGAAGTGCCACTTGCCGAGGCGGTCATCGAACATGCGCCCGGTCATCTTCGGGAACCAGTAGTAGACGCCGGCGAAAATCGTGAACAGCGAGCCGCCGAACAGCACGTAGTGGATGTGCGCGACGATGAAGTAGGTCTGGCTGACATGGATGTCGAACGGGATCATCGCCAGCATCACGCCGCTGATCCCACCGAGCGTGAACATCGTCAGGAAACCGAGCGCGAACAGCATCGGGGTGTCGAGGTGCAGGACGCCGCGCCACAGCGTCGCCAGCCATGAGAAGATCTTGATGCCGGTGGGGATGGCGATGATTGCGGTCGTGATCATCATCGGGATCCGGATCCAGGCGGCCATCCCCGAGACGAACATGTGATGCGCCCACACGGTGAAGCCGAGCACGACGATCGCCAGCAGCGAGAACGCCATCATCCGATAGCCGAAGATCGGCTTCCGGGACTTGACGGCGATGATCTCGGAGATGATCCCGAACCCAGGCAGCATCATGATGTAGACCGCCGGGTGTGAGTAGAACCAGAAGACGTGCTGGTACATGATCACGTTGCCGTTCTTGTCGGGCCCCACGAAAGCGTCGAAGAAATGGAAGTGCAGCGCGGTGTCCAGGAGGATGAAGAACTGCGAGGCGGCGATGAACGGCGTCGCGATCACCACCAGCAGCGAGGTTGAGAAGTTGGCCCACACCAGCAGCGGCATCCGGAAGAAGCTCATTCCGGGCGCGCGCATGGTGATGATCGTGACGAGGAAGTTGAGCGCGGTGGCGATCGATGACGCTCCTGCCAGCTGCACCGCGATCGAGAAGAACAGCTGGCCAATCGGCATCGTCGTCGACAGCGGCGCGTAGGCGGTCCAGCCGGCGGCGAACGAGCCGCCGGGCGCGAGGAAGCTCATCAGCATCATCACCCCGCCGAGCGGAAGCAGCCAGTAGGAAAGCGCGTTGAGCCGCGGGAACGCCATGTCCGGCGCGCCGATCATCAGCGGCAGGACGAAGTTCGCGAGCCCCGCAAACACCGGGATCACGAACAGGAAGATCAGGACCGTCGCGTGGACCGAGAAGACGCCGTTGTACTGCTCGGGGGTCAGGAACTGCATTCCCGGCTTCGCCAGCTGGGCTCGAATCAGCATCGCCAGCAGGCCGCCGACCAGTAAGAAGAAAAACGAGGTGACCGTGTACTGGACCCCAATCACCTTGTGGTCGGTGTTGACGCGGAAGTAGTCCCGCCAGCTGTGGGCACCGTGGGAGGAGTGCTCCTCGGGACGGGTCGGCTTCCCGGCTGCCCAGTGGAGCCAGTAGTCCGCGGTGCCGATGCCGACCAGGAAGAACAGCGGCACCGCGATCAGCGCGACGATCGTGATCGCATGGCCATCGATCAGCGGATGCTGGTGCATCGCCAAGCGGATCAGCACGGTGAGTCCGAACGCGAACGCCAGGCCGAGGACATCGAACAGCGCGGCCCGGTACCACCCCGGCGCCCGGATCTTGGCGGGGAGCGGCACGCGGGTCCGCCGACGCTGGGCGACTGGCTCCGGAGCTAGGGTCGTTGAGGACATCAGCGGATCTCCTTGGCTCTATCCAACGCGCTCACGATACCTCGCGCTCGCGGCTTGCGAGCAGGCCAGAGGTCGGGATGCGCAACACGGCAGTCACTTTGCCACGCTCGAGAGGAAATTGACAAGGGCCTGGATCTCGGTCGGGGTCAGGGTTTGGCCGAAGGTAGATGGCATGATCCCCGCGTGATACCCGTCTGGCAGGTAGGCATAGGGTTTGGTGATCGCGGTCTCGATGCATTGCTTGAGCGTGGCGCCCCGGATTTTCTGAGAGGCCGGGTTGGCGCAGTCGCTGCGCAGCCTCGCGTCTAGATTTGGCCCGACCGTACCGGTGGCCCCCGCGGCCGCAAGCGTGTGACAGCTGCTGCAGCCGGCCGAGCCGGTGAACACCGTCTTGCCCGCGGCCGGCGTCGTGGCCGCGGCGCTGGATGAGGATGATGAAGAGCTGGCCGGCGCGCTGCCCGCGCCCGGGATGCCCGGTTGCGCCGCGTTTGCAGGCGGTACCCCGACCGGCGGAGGCCCGTTGACGGGTTGCGATCGCAGCCACGCCTGGAACGCGGCCGGCGTGAGAATGTGGGCCGCAGAGCGCATCAGCGAATGGCCGGGTCCACAGAGCTCGGTGCACTCGACCGGGAAGGTGCCGAGCCTCGTAGGAGTGACGCGAAGGGAAGTCGCGATTCCGGGCACAGCGTCGATCTTCTCCGAGAAGTTGGGCACGAAGAAGCTGTGGACCACGTCGAGTGAGCGGATCTTGAACAGGACCGGCTGGCCCTTTGCCAGATACAGGTCGGACGAGACCACCTGCCTTCCCGGTCCTTCGGGATAGGAGAACTCGAATGCGAACTGCCGCGCGGTGACGTTGATCGTCATCGCGCTCGCTTTGCTCGCCTCGTTAGAGCGCAGCACAGTGTACGCGTACGTACAGAGCGAGATGATCAAGACCGCCGGTACGGCGGTCCAGATGACCTCCAGGCGAGTGTTGCCGTGGATCGGCGGCCCGTCCTTGTCCTCCTCTCCGGGCCGCATGCGGAACTTCCACACCGAGAACAGGACCACCGTCTCCACGAGCACGAAAATCGGCACCGACGCGATCAGCAACACGTCGTAGAGCGTTCTCACATTCCCCGCCTGAATCGAGCCCTTGCTCGGGAACCACGGGATGATCAACGCCACCGGGATGCCGATCGCAATCGCGATCGCCCCAATCACGATCATCTGCAGCAACGGGCGATTCCGCATCCAGTTCAGCTCCTCGAACCCTCAGGCATCGCTGAGGCCATCATCCTATGCGTTCCGCGCGACGAACGCTCCGGAAGCGTTGGCCGCGGAAGCGTCGCGCCAACGAGCTCTCGACTATGATTGAGGCAATCGTTGCAAACCACGCGGAGGAGCGATGCAGGTTCGAGATGGCATGACCGACGTTGTTCTCACCATCGGCCCGGGCCACTCGCTTCGCGAGGCTGCCGAGGCGATGTGCACCCGCAAAGTAGGCGCGGCAGTCGTGCACGATCCGGAGGCCCCTGGTCCCGGTGTAATCACCGAGCGCGACCTGCTGTACTCGCTGGCCGCGGGTCAGGATCCTGACGCCGAGCGAGTCGCTGACCACCTGACCGCAACGCTGACGTTCGCGTCTCCCGATTGGTCGCTCGAGCAGGCGGCAGAAGCGATGGTGCGCGGCGGATTCCGTCACCTCGTGGTCGTCGAGCGCGGTGAGCTGGCCGGCATCCTGTCGATGCGCGACATCGTTCGGGTGTGGTGCGGAGACGGCGCCAGTTGCGAAGTTCCCGCCGGCGCCGCAGGAGCAGCCAGCGCCTGACTGCGGCGGTCGCGTTGGCACCGGGTGCGGTGCTTGATCACCGTTGGCTGGCGGGCCGCCCGATCACGGATTATCGCCGCCTCATAGTTCGTGAGCTCCCCGCTCGCGAACGCCTGAGCGCCGGCGAGCGTGTAGACCTCCCGCGCCGGCGGCCCTGCGGTCAGTGGTGCTCTTCGGGAAGTTCGGCGACGTCGCGGCGAGTGTCTGCGACCCAGCGAAACAGGGTCAGCACGAAGATCACCAAACCGATGATCGAGAATAGCCAATTGATCGTCGTGCCGATCACGACCAGCGCGATGCCGATCGCCATGATGAACGGGAGCAACGTCGGCCCCGGTAGATGGATCTCCTCGCCGACCGGCGGCGCCTCGGGGGGCGGTTCACCGAGGTCGGTCATGGGTGCACGTAGATGGCGGCCGCCACGAACGTGATGCCGAACATGAACGCGCAGATCGCTCCCGCGATCAGTCCCGAGCGGATGTTCTTGCGTGCGAGCTTGCGATCCATGGTCAGGCTCCTCGTCGCGTCGGGAGATTGCGCGGCCTCATCCTACAACTTCACGTCCGCCACCATCGCGCCAAACAGCAGCGCGAGATACAGGAGCGAGAACAGATACAGCCGCAGTGCCGTGCGGCGGTCGGCCCGGCGATACAGCCGGACCGCGCCCGCGATGAAGGCCCATCCCAGCACCATCGAGCTGACGAGGTAGATGCCGCCAAACGCGCCGGCGCAGAAGGGGAGCTGGGAGACCGCGTACAGCAGCAGCGCGTAGAGCAGGATGTGGCGGCGGGTTGCCTGCTCGCCACGCGCGACCGGCATCATCGGCACCCCGGCCTTCGCGTAATCGTCCTTCATCAGCAGGCTGAGCGACCAGAAGTGAGGCGGCGTCCAGTAAAAGACGATTGCGAACAGGTAAACCGCGGTCCACGACAGCGATCCGCGCGCCGCCGCCCATCCCACCAACGGCGGCATTGCTCCCGCGGCACCTCCGATCACGATGTTCTGGGGAGTACGGCGCTTGAGCCACAGCGTGTAGACACCGACGTAACCGACGAAACCGGCAAGCGCGAGCGACGCGGCCAGCACGTTGAGGGTCAGGGACATCAGCACGAACGACGATCCGGCCAGCGCGAAGCCGTAAATCAACGCCGCCCGCGGGGAGACTCGGCCGGAGGGGACGGGGCGGGTCGCGGTCCGGCGCATCTGCGCGTCGATGTCGCGATCGAGACAGTGGTTCACGGCCCCGGCTCCTCCCGCGGAGAGGTAGCCGCCGAGGCAGGTGAGGGCGATCTTCGACGCCGAGGGGCTGCCGGCGACCTCCATCGTCGTGACGGTCGTCAGCAACAGCAGCGACTGGACCTTGGGCTTGGTCAGCTCGACGTAGTCCGAGATCAGCTGGCGGGCGCGCGAGCCGACCAGCTCGGCCCGTACCGCGCTCGACGTCGAGGTGCTCACCGTCGGTCCCTCACGAACGTCAACGTGCTCACGGGCGGTCCCTTAAGTGCGCGCGAAGCGCTCGCTGCCGCCGGTCTTCTGGTTGACTCCGGTCTGGCGCTCCACCTGTCGGCGGATGTCTCGCATCGGCTCGACCGATCGCACTCGCGGGATCACGTCGAAGTTGTTGGCGGGGGGCGGGGAAGTCGTGAACCACTCGAGCGTGTTGCCCTTCCAAGGGTCGGGGCCGGCGACGCGACCATGCTTGAAATTGCGGGCGACGTTGATCACCGTCACCAGGACTCCCGCCCCAAGGATGAACGACCCGATCGTCGAGATCAAGTTGTAAGTGGACCAGCCGAGGTCAGGCTGATAGGTGTAGATCCGTCGCGGCATGCCGGTCAGACCCAGCGCGTGCTGGACGAAGAAGGTGGTGTTGAAGCCGATGAAGATCAGCCAGAACGAGAGCTTGCCGAGCGTCTCGTTCAACAGCCTCCCGGTGATCTTCGGGAACCAGTAGTAGAGCCCGCTGAAGATCGGGAACACCGCGCCGCCGAAGATCGTGTAGTGGAAGTGCGCGACGACGAAATAGGTGTCGTTGAGCTGCCAGTCGACCGGGAACGTGGCCAAGAAGATCCCGGTGATGCCGCCGATCGTGAAGATCGCGATCATCCCGACCGCGAAGTACAGCGAGGTGGTCATCACCAGCGAGCCTCGCCACAGGGTCGAGATCCAGTTGAAGATCTTGACCCCGGTGGGTATCCCGATCAAGAACGAGCTCAGCATGAAGAACCCGAGCACCACGATCGGAAGCGGCGATGCGAACATGTGGTGCGCCCACACCAGCGTGGCGAGGAACGCGATCACGGCGGTGGCGGCGGCGATCGCCTTGTAGCCGAAGATCGGCTTGCGCGAGAACACCGGGATGACCTCGGAGATCACCCCGAATCCCGGCAGCACCATGATGTAGACCTCGGGGTGGCCGAAGAACCAGAACAGGTGCTGCCACAGCACCGGCGCGCCGCGAGAGGCGGGATCAAAGAAGTGAGTCCCGAAGTGGCGGTCGGTGAGCAACATCGTCACCGCGGCGGCGACCGGGGGCAGCGCGACGATCAGCAGGATCGCGTAGACCAGAATCGCCCACACGAACAGCGGCAGCCGGCCCCAGGTCATCCCCGGGGCGCGCATGTTGACGATCGTCGCGTAGAAGTTGATCGCGCCGATCAGCGACGAGATGCCCGTGAGGTGGATCAAGAAGATCCACGCGTCCTGGCCACCGCTCGGCGAGTACTGGATGCTGGACAGCGGCGGATAGCTCCACCAGCCCGCCTCCGGCGGCTGCCAGAAAAGCGTGGCGTAGAAGACGATCCCGCCGGCCAGCAGCAGCCAGAAGGAAAGGGCGTTCAGGCGCGGGAAGGCCATGTCGCGGGCGCCGATCATCAGCGGCAGGAAGTAGTTGGCAAATCCAGCCCAGATCGGGACCACGAACAGGAACACCATCGTCGTCCCGTGCATCGTCAGCAGCTGGTTGTAGTGCTGGCCCGAGAGGAGCGTGTTGTTCGGCTCCGACAGCTGGAGCCTCATCATCAGCGCTTCGACCCCGCCGAGGATGAAGAACACGAACGTGGTGACCAAGTACATGATCCCGATCTTCTTGTGATCGGTGGTCGCCAGCCAGTCGACCCAGCGCTTGGTGGTTCGCGGCCTGACCACCTGATGGGAGATGACCTGAGGAACCGGTCGCAGCGGGGTCTCGATACTCGTGGTCGCCATCGTCACTTCTCCTAGAGATTTCCGCTCTGCGTGAGGCTCTGACGCAGCTGAATCACCTGCGAGTTCGCGGTTTGGATCAGCCTCGCCTGGGTCTGAAGCCACGCGTAGTACTGGGCGGGACTGAGCACCTGGACCAGCGCGGTCATCGCCGCGTGCCCGCGCCCGCACAGCTGCGCGCAATTACCGTGGTAGAGGGCGTTGGGATGGGGCGCCTTGAACCAGGTGTAGGTGGTGTATCCGGGGACGGCATCGACCTTGCCGCCGAGCGAGGGCACCCACCAGGAGTGGATCACGTCGTTGGCCTGGATCGCGAGCACGACCGTGGTGTTCGCCGGGACGTACATCTTCTGGAAGGAGTAGGGCAGCTTCGAGGAGAACGCGTTGTCCATGCAGTCGTTGCCGTACACGTAGCGCCAGATGTACTGGCGACCCTGCACGCAGATCGTCACCTTCTTGCCGTTGGGAGGGGAGGGCTCGTTGACAGAAGCCGACAGCACCAAGCCGTTCGCTCCCGAGTTGGGCGGATTGATGATGCTCGACAACTTCGCGAACGTGACCACGGTGATGACCACCAGGATCAACGCCGCGGCGAGCGTCCAGCCGACCTCCAGGCGCGTGTTGCCGTGGATCTGAGCGGCGACGGGACTCTTGTTCGCGCGGAACTTGAACACGGAGTAGGCCAGCGCGCCCTCCACTATCACGAACACCACCGCCGCGATGTAGAGGATGATCTTGTAGAGCGTCGCGATCTGGTTGGCGTTCGGCGAGCCGCCTGACTTAGGGACGAAGAAGTTCGCCAGCGCCTCGGGAGCGAAGATCAGCGAGGCCGCGAGGATCACGACGGTGACCACCAGCGCGCGACCGGCTGGGAGCGCGCGACCGGCTGGGCGGCGCCCGCGGATGGGCTTGGCGTCGGGGAGCTCGACTCGCAAGGCGGCGGGATTTTATCCAGCCTGAGGCGCCAAGTCGTCGGTGGCGGATCTTCGCGCGCTGTGCTCCCCGCGCCCAGGGCCCTCGCGCGGTGCCGGCTTATACTGCTGTGACTTGCGCATCTCGAGGGGCATCAGAGCGACTGCTTGGTCTCTCGTGGCGATGGGGGTCGCGGCGCCTGCCCTGCGGCGGCACATCAAGCTCCCGCCGGCCGCTGTCATTGGGAGCGCCGGGCTGGCGCCGCTGGCGCTTTGCGTCGTGGTTCCTCGAAGCCGCGCGCGTGACATCACGCTGGTGGCGCTCAACATGTGGGCGTACGTGGCGGCGTACGAGATGCCACACGATGACCCCGAGCGACTCGCGGCCCGCGTGCGCGTCGACTACCCGATCGCGCTCGACCGCGCGCTCGGTCTCGGCGTGCCGCCGACGCTGCGACTGCAGCGCAGGTTGGCACCGCCGGGATCGGTCAAGCGGTTCGAGTGGGTGCTCGTGTGGTGCCACTGGCTGTGGTTTGCGGTGCCGCACGCGACCGTGACCTACGTGCTGCTGAGGAGCGCCGACCGGTTTCCGTCGGCAGCGGCGCGGATGTACGCCGTGTTCGATCTCGGCGCGGTGTTCTACTGGGCGATCCCCACCGCGCCACCGTGGTGGGCCGCCGCTGAGGGCCGTTTCGAGGCTGGACGACCGGTTCAGGTGCGGCGGATGATGATCGAGTATGGCCCGCGGTTCTGGGGCAAACGCTGGGATGACCTGTTCGAGTTCCTCGGAGGAAATCCGCTGGCCGCAATGCCCTCGCTTCATTTCGCCACCTCGCTGATGGGAGCCCATCTGCTCTCCGAAGTCGATCCGGTCGCGGGCGCACTCGGCTGGGCGTACGCGGCGACGCTAGGGTTTGCGCTCGTGTACCTCGGCGAGCACTACGCGATCGATCTGGTGGGGGGCGCCGCGCTCGCCGAGACCGTCCAAGCTGCTGCTTCTCGCTCAGGCGGGCTAGTGAGGCGGATATCGCGCCTGCTGCAGGTGATCGAGGCCCGAGCCGGAGGCGGCCTCCGGAGATCTGACCGCTGTTACCGCTATACTTATTGAAGTGACTGCGACCTCTACCGAGAAGGTGATCATCGTCGGCAGCGGGCCCGCGGGCTACACCGCCGCGCTGTACACGGCCCGCGCGAACCTGGAGCCGCTGATGATCGAGGGCTTTGCCTGGGGCGGGCTTCTGCAGGAGACCACCGATGTGGAGAATTACCCCGGCTTTCCCGAGGGGATCATGGGGCCGGACTTGATGCAGCGCTTCCGCGACCAGGCCGAGCGCTTCGGCGCCAGGCTCGAGACCGATGATGTGACCGCGCTCGAGCTCTCCAGGGACGGCGGCCTGCACAAGGTATGGCTCGGGGAGCAGTTGCATGTCGCGCAGACCGTGATCCTCGCGATGGGTGCTCAGCACCGCAAGCTCGACGTTCCCGGCGAGGCTGAGCTCTCCGGACGCGGGGTGAGCTACTGCGCGACCTGCGATGCGGCCTTCTTCAGGGACGCCACCACGATCATCGTGGGCGGCGGCGACTCCGCGATGGAGGAGGCGATGTTTCTGTCGAAGTTCGCGTCGACCGTGAGCATCGTTCACCGTCGCGACGAATTCCGCGCCTCCAAGATCATGCTCGAGCGCGCCCGCGAGCTGCCCAACGTCGAGTGGCTCACGCCTTATGTCGTGACCGCCTTCCGCGCGGGAGGGGACCGGTCGCTGGCCTTCGCAGAGCTGCAGAACACAGTCGACGGTTCCACTCGCGAGGTGCTCGTCTCCGGAGCATTCATCGCGATTGGCCACGAGCCGCAGTCGCAGCTGGTGCTCGGACAGGTGGAGGCCGATGCCGCCGGGTATGTCGTCACCAAAGGTCGCTCGACGCTGACGAGCCTTCCCGGCGTGTTCGCGGCCGGGGACCTGGTGGATCACACCTATCGCCAGGCCGTCACGGCCGCCGGCTCTGGCTGCCAGGCGGCGCTCGATGCGGAGTGGTATCTGCGAGACACCCCTTTCCCGATCGAGGATCCGGCGGCGGCTGCGGGCGTTCAGTCTTCGTAGCGGAAGAACCCTTCTCCCGCTTGCAGGCCGAGCCTGCCGGATAGCGCGAGCCGCCGCATCGCCGGGGCCGCTCGGTAGCGCTCCTCGCGGAGCTCTTCGAACAGCGCGTCGAGCACCGAGAGCACGTGGTCGAGGCCGATCTCGTCGGCCCAGGCGAGCGGACCGCGGGGGTAGCTGAGTCCGTTGACCATCCCCGCGTCGATGTCCTCCGCGCTGCCGATCCCCTCGCTGAGCGCAAACGCGGCCTCGTTGGCGACCTGGCAGACGATCCGCCCGAGCACCAGTCCCGGCGCGTCGCCGACCCAGGCTGGGTGCTTGCCAAGCGTGGCGAAGAAGCGCTCAGCGGCGGTGGTTGCCGACGGGGCGGTATCGACTCCCCGGGTCAGCTCCACCAGCTGTGCTTGCTCGAACGGCGGCAGCGCGTGGAAGCCGACGGCAGCCCCTCCCGGATCGAGGGCCCCCAGCGATCCCCCCGCGCAGCAGATCGCCTGTGGGCCGCCCTGCAGCGGCGCTTCGGGCTCCTCGCCGCCGGTGAGATCGACGATCAGCGTCGGGACGGCGCCTCGAGCTTGAGCCTCGCCCGGCGACGCGAGCTCCCATCCGGCATTCCGCGCCGCCGCTGAGAGCTCGAGCGCGAGTGGGCCGTGGCCGGCAATCACGATCAGTCCCTCGCCGCCGCCAGCAGGGGGAGGCGAGGGATCCGGCGCGCGATATGCGTCGGTTCCCTCGCTGTACTCGTAGTAGCCGCGCCCGGACTTGCGACCCAGGCGGCCGGCCGCGACAGTCTGGGCCGCAATCGGTGAGGGGCGCCAGCGCGGCTCGCCGAAGCTCTGCTCGTAGAACGAGCGCGACACGTCGAGCCCCACATCTACCCCCACCAGGTCCATCAGCTCGAACGGACCCATTCGAAAGCCGCCGCCCAGCCGACAGATGCGGTCGATCTCCTCGATCGTGGCGCGCTGCTCCTGCAACAGCTTCAGCGCCTCCAGGGCAAACGGTCGGTTGCAGCGGTTGACCAGAAATCCGGGCCCATCGACGGCATCGATCACGCGCTTGCCCATCGCCTCGCCCACCGCCCGTGCGAGGGCGAGCGCCTCCCGGGAGGACTCCGCTCCGGCGACGACCTCGACCAGCTGCATCACTGGGGCTGGATTGAAGAAGTGCATCCCCACCACGCGCTCTGGGCGCGTGGCCGCTGTCGCGATCGCGGTCACCAGCAGCGACGAGGTGTTGGTGGCGAGAACGCACCGCTCCGAGACGACTTCGCTGAGGTTCGCGAACAGCTCCCGTTTCGTCTCGAGTCGCTCCGGAGCCGCTTCGATCACGAGCTCGCAGTCCTTGAGGTCCCCGAGCGCAGGAGCGGGCTCAAGCTGAGAGGCGGCCCCGGATGCGTCAGCTTCGCTCCAGCGGCCGCGCTCCGCGCCACGGTTAAGCTGCGCCTTGATTCGCTCCAGCCCGCGCTCGAGCGCTTCCGGGTCGGGGTCGTGAAGCAGGGTCCGGGCGCCCGAGCGGCATGCCATCTGCGCGATTCCGGCTCCCATCGTGCCGGCGCCCGCGACGCCGATGACGTTCGCTGACCGTGTCATCGGTCGGACGCTACCGGGCCGCAGCTCGAGGCGCCGTTGCGGCTTGTTTCGGAGGTGGCTCCGAGGGGCCGTGCCGGGATTCCCTCGGAGGTCGCTCCGCCATGCGCAAGGCGCCGGGCGAAGACCTGGCTCCCGCCGCTCGCTCGCAGAGCGGCGGGAGCCATCGCCTCCCGCCCTACCTCGGCCGACACTAGCTGTTTGGCAGGCTTACTACCGGAGCCGGCGTGACGGCGATCACGACCGGTGTCGAGCTGCCGCTGACGTTCTGCTCGTCCGCCGGAACGCGCGTGCGGAACGCGAACGTCCCGGTGTTCCCGAACCTCCACGTGAATCGGTAAGCAGAGCTGCGGTTGATCACCGCGACCGCGACCGTGTGGTAGGCGCCGTCCTTGCCGAGTCGCTGCAGCTCGATCAGGTGCCCGGCCTTGTCCGGAACGACCGAGCCGCTCAGCGTGACGCGCTGCCCGACGGGCGTGCTGGCCGAGCTCGCCTGCAGGCTGACCACATCGCGAACGCCTTCGAGCAAGACCGCGGTCCGCCTATAAGCGGGGGGCCTGAACGTGGTTTGAATGAAGTAGTTGGTGTTGTGCTGTGGCGAGACAGTGAATTTGTAGCTTCCGTCCTGCGCGGTGATGGTGTTGCTGACCGGGAAGGCCCGCGCGGTGCCGACCTCACGTGCCCACAGCGTCACCGAGACTCCCGGGTCGGCTGTCGTAGTCGAGGGCAGATGAAGCGCGCCCGAGATCGTCGCCGACGAACCATCGTTGATGATCGGCGCAGAGGTGTTGATCGTGAACCCGGGGTTCTGGGCCTGCTGAATCGCGACCGTGACTGAGTCGGAGGCGGCAGCGATATTGCGGTCGTCGCCGTTGAACAGCGTCCGGAGGTCATACGCCCCCGGGGCGCGGAACCGGTATGAGATCGAGTAGCTCGAGCCGGCACCGATCACGCCGCTCTTCACAGTCTGCCAGTTGCCGGTTACCGGGTTCAGCTCCTGCAGGTACACCCGCTCGCCGAGGTGCACTGTAACCGGGTCGACGTGCCCGGTGAACGTGATCGGGTGACCGGTGTCTCCACTGCTGGTGCTCGCGGCGATCGTCAGCGCCGCCGCGACGCGCTCGTGGAGCGTCCGCGAGTGCACGTTCCCGGCGAGAGAAGGCGCGCGAACGAACCAGCTGCGGTTCGTCACCACGATGCCTTCGGCGCGCGCGAACTCATAGAAACCATCGGCGTTGGTCTTCGTGGTGCTGATCACCGTGAAGTGCGGCGCAGGATTGATGCGGTGGTAGAGCACAATTGTCTGACCACCGGGATTGGCGCCGTTGAGCTGCCCGTAAATCAGCACTCCGTCGCCCGTGATGATCGGGTTGGGCGTGGCGTTGATCGTGAGGCCGTGGTTGTGGCGGGGAGCTGCGGTGGCGATCCCTGGCGCGACCACGGCGGCAAGCGCTGTGACCGCAGCGATGAGCACGGCCAGTCGTAGGCGCATAAACGCCTCCTTCCTGCGTTGGTAGTTGCCGCCTCCGTCGGACTCCCGGCTCCCTACCTGGCGGGTGGCGGTTAGACGGCCTCCGAAACACGCCGATCGTCGGGAAGTTGCGGGAGTACCGTCGGGGCTGATCCGCCAGCCAAAGCCGGCTGACGGCGTGGGCTTCTCTACTGGCGCAGAAATTCACCGAGCAGGCGCGAGATCCTCGTCGTCGTGGACCCAGTCGATCGCGAGCCCGGCCCTGTCATCCTCGAGCATCGCGTGCACCGTGGCGGGATCGCGAACGGCTGCGATGAAGTCCTCGTAGTTCTCGCGACCCATCGCATCGGGCAGCACGTCGTCCGCGTACCAGGCATCGGGATCGGCAGTGATCACCCGCTCGGGCAGCTCTGGCACGTTGAAGAAGAACCAGTGCCACCACTCGGTGGCAAAGCGAACGCCACAGCGGGCGACGGCCTCCCCGACAGGCACGACGCCGGGGAAGGCCAGCCGCGAGACGGTCGAGGGATGGTCAAGCGCGGCGCGCAGCGCGACGTACGCGCCGCGGTCATGGCCGACCACGCTGAAGCGCTCGTGACCGAGCAGGCGCATGAGCCGCACGATGTCCGTGGCCATCGCCCTCTTGGAGTAGGCGGCGTGAGAGGCGTCGCTGGGGGGCTTGGACGACTGGCCGTAGCCACGGAGATCGGGGCAGACCACCGTGTGGTGCTCAGCCAGCAGCGGAGCGACCGGTACCAGGTGGTGTGGGTGCGCGGATGGCCATGGAGCAGCACCGCCGGGGAGCCGGCGCCGCCGTGGCGAACACGAAGGACGGCGTCCCCGACGTCGAAGCGGTCAAGCGCGAAGCCCTCGAACATGGCTGAGGCATACCCGCGCTCGGCGCCGTGCAGCCTCGTGCAGGCGGGTCGAATTGGACGGACGTCGCGGCCGGGAGAGGCTGCGTATCTCCCGGCCGGTCGCTGAAGCGCCGTCCCTGTGTCGCAAGCGCCGAGCTGAGGGCGCGTGCGAGGATAACGGCGATCGTGGCTCGTTTTCTGATCATCGGCTGTGGGTGCCGAGGCCGCGCGCTCAGCGCCGAGCTGCGAACGCACGGCCATGCTGTCCGCGGGACCACACGCGTTCCAAGCAATGCTGGACTGATCGAAGCTGCGGGCGCGACGGCGGTGGTGGGAGATCCCGATCGAATCGCGACCCTCTCGGGTGCGCTCGACCACGTGAGCATCGCCTGCCTGCTGCTGGGCTCCGCGGACGGCACTCCGGACCAACTCGCCGCGCTCCACGGTCCGCGGCTTGAGATGCTGCTGGCGCGGATGCTAGACACGACCGTGCACGGGATCGTGTACGAGGCGGCGGGGACGGTGGAGCAGTCGCTGCTCGACAACGGCGCGGAGCTCGTCCGCGCGGTGTGCGAGGACTCGAGGATTCCGTACGTGCTGCTGAGGGCCGACCCGGCCGATTACCGAGCCTGGCTGCACGCGAGCTGGAGCGGGATCGAGGGACTGCTGGAAAGTGGCTGAGGCTGTGCTGCGGGCTGCTTGCGATCGAGGGGCCGCTGGCGAGCGGCTGAGGATGCGGCGCCGTCGCGACCGTTGGGCGACGCGATCATACGGGCGATCAGGCGCCCAACCCGCTTTCGGGAGCTCCAGACGCCTATCGACATGGTTAAACGGCCCACTCGACGCACTTCAAACTCGAGTGCGCTCTTCCCATCCACCTGAAGTTCAACGCTCCAGTGGGGATTTCAGGCCGCTTGAGTGGATCGTTGACCAGATTTCACGTGGCGGGACCGGAGTGTCCCGGCGCTACGCGGGCTATCGTGACGCTGGTCGCGCGCGGCTCGCTTGGCGCGAGGTTTGCCCGCGCTACGCGGGCTATCGTGATGCTGGTTGCGCGCGGCTCGCTTGGCGCGACGTTTGCCCGCGCTACGCGGGCTATCGTGACGCTGGTTGCGCGCGGCTCGCCCAGCGCCACGTTTGCCCCCTCTGCGCTTGCGCGAGGGCCAGCCGCACTCGCGGGCGACGGTAGCCCGTCGTACCGGGGGCGACGGGAAGGGGGCGGACCACGGGCGCGCGAAAGAGCCCGCCCGGGACTATCTCGCTATCGGCTGTGAAGCCGGTGCGGCCAGTGGCCCCCACCGCCAGCTGGTGCAACCGCTCGGCGCGCAGCTCTGGTGCGCAACTGCGGCGATAGCGCGCCGGAGCCGGATCCCGACAGCCACCGCCCGTCATCCGTCGCTCGCGGCGTTCCAGCGCCCGGCGCTAAACTTGCGCAACAACGAAATAGGTAAAAACTGATCGAAATTCGAAACACAGGAGGAATAGGTGGCTGACTACGCGAACGATGTGCTGGTCGAGCCGGAGTGGCTGGAGCAGCATTTGAACGACGACTCGATCCGCATTGTCGAGGTCGACGAGAATCCGGCGTTGTACAAGGAGGCCCACATCCCGGGAGCGGTCGGCTTCGACTGGAAGTTCGACCTTCAGGATCAGGTCAAGCGCGATTTCCTCGGGCCGGAGGACTTTGGCCAGCTGTTCGGAAGCCGCGGCATCTCGAACGACCACGAGATCATCCTGTACGGCGATCGCAACAACTGGTTCGCCGCATACACGTACTGGTACCTGAAGTACTACGGCCACCATAACGTCAAGCTGCTCAACGGCCCCCGCGAGCGCTGGATCTCTCAGGGCCGCCCCACCACCATGGAGGTGCCGGATTACCCGCGGACGACGTTTGCTGCCAAGCGTGGTAACGACGCGATCCGCGCCAAGCGCGATGAGGTGTTGGCAGCGCTCGGCAACGCACACGTCCTAGTCGACGTCCGCTCTCCGCAGGAGTACTCGGGCGAGCTGATCGCGATGGTCGGCTACGAGAACGAAGGGGCGCAGCGAGGCGGACACATCCCGGGCGCCAAGTCGATTCCTTGGGCGCAGGCGGTCACCGAGGAAGGCACGTTCAAGTCCCCGGACGAGCTACGCGAGCTCTACGGGGGCAAGGGCGTGCTCAGCGGCGAGCCGATCATCGCCTACTGCCGGATCGGCGAGCGCTCGGCTCACACCTGGTTCGTGCTCCACGAACTGCTCGGTCAGCAAGACGTCAAGAACTACGACGGCTCCTGGACCGAATGGGGCAACCTCGTCGACGTTCCGATCGAGAAGGGCTGAGCCAAGTCAGTCAGCGACTTTTCCTTCGCCGATCCCCAACCCCGGCTCCATCCTGTCGAACAGATCCGACAGGATCCGGGCCGTCGCTCCCCAGATCAAGTGGTCGCCCACGAGGTAGGTATCGGTGCGGATCGGGAGGCCGCGCCGAACCAGCCGTCGGCGTCCGTAGCCCCGAAGCAGCGCTAGCAGCGGCAGCTCGATCACCTCGGTGACCTCGCCCGGGCTGAGTGTCCACTCTCGGCCCGGCTCGATTAGGCCCACGAACGGATACACCGCGTAGCCAGTTGCGATCGTGGGCGTGGGCTGCAGGGCGCCCAAAATTTCCACCGCATCGGGAGGCAGCCCGATCTCCTCATCGGCCTCGCGCAGGGCGGTTGCGCACAGGTCCTGCTCGCCTTCCTCGTAGCGACCGCCCGGGAACGAGATCTCGCCGGGATGGCGGGGGAGATCCTCGCGACGCTTGGTGAACACGGCGTGCAGCTGGCCGTCGCGGAGGTACAGCGGAACCAGCACTCCCGCGTCGATCCGGCCGAGGACCTCCAGCGCGATCGCATCCTCGCAAGCCAGCAGGACGCGACGCAAGTCATCTCGCAGAGAGTCGTTGCGCAACGGCATCCGACGACTATATTGGCGATACATGGACGCGCTGATCGTCGTCGATCTCCAAAACGACTTCTGTCAGGGCGGAGCGCTTGCGGTGCCCGACGGGGATGCGGTGATCGAGCCGGTCAATCGCCTCGCCGAGACGGTCCCGTTCGTGGTCGCGACTCGTGACTGGCACCCGCCCGATCACCAGTCGTTCGCCGAGCAGGGCGGCCCTTGGCCGGTGCACTGCATCAAGGACACGCCGGGCGCACAGTTCCATCCGGGACTCGACCGCTCGCGGATCGACGTGATCGTCGACGCGGGCCAAGAGGCAGAGCTCGAGGGCTACTCGGGCTTCGAGGACACCGACCTCGAGCGCGTGTTGCGCGAGCGGGAAGTCGACCGCGTACACGTCGCTGGTCTGGCGCTCGACTATTGCGTCAAGGCGACCGCGCTCGACGCGAAGCGAGCCGGCTTCGACGTGGTCATGCATCTCGACGCCACCCGCCCGGTCGAGGTTCAACGCGGGGATGGCGAGCGTGCCGTGCGCGAGCTGCGCGAGGCCGGTGTGACCATCACCGACTGAGCCGCCGCTCGTCCGCGGGGACGACGGTCACCGAGTGAACCGGAGCGGGCTCAGCTCACCTTCGCTTCGGATTCGACCAACTCGACGCGCTCATCGAATATCGCGCCGGCGTCGAGCGTGCGGTGAACGGGGCATTTGGCCGCGATCACGCGCAGTCGCTCGATCTGCTCATCGCTACACGATCTGGGCAGCCTGGTAATCAGCCTAAAGCGGGTCGGCGACCCGCGCTCGGCCATCGTGTATTCGCATGAGACCTCGATTGGACCGATGTCCCAGCCCTTGCGCCGGGCGTACATCTCGATCGTGATCGCGGTACACGACGCGACGCTGGCAGCCAGCAGCTCTTGCGGGGTCGGACCCTCATCCTCGCCGCCACGCTCGGGCGGCTCGTCCACCGTTAGCTGGTGCTGGCGGATGTTGATCCGGTGCGTGAACGACGCGCCGGAATTTCTCTGCGCGATGACCTTCATTGCTAATCCTTGCGTGGAGTCCTCGATGACGCTGCGCTGGCAGGCTCATCGTATCGCCGAAGCTCTGTCGATGGAGGCTGACGGCCTCGTTCGGCCCCGTGACGCGAGCGGGCTAGTCGGTCAGCGGGTTGAACACGAGCCCCGTCGGGACTTTGGGAAAGAAGTAGGTCGACTTGGGCGGCATGCTCTCGCCCGCGGCCGCGACCTCTTGCACCTGCTCAACTGGCGTTGGCGCCATCAAGAAAGCGGCGTCGAACTGACCGGTCTCGACCAAGTGCAGCGCGTCCCCGAGGTCGCGGGCGTACCCCAGGCCGGCGAGCTCGTCGATGTCCTCGTCGTCCAGTCCCAGCGCACCCTTGAGAATCAGCGCTTCCAGCACCGCGGTGTCAAGACGCCGGTAGGCCGCGGAGCGCCCGGGCAACGCGGCGTCTGCGATGTCTTGCGCTTTCAACGTGAGCATCAACGGTTTGCGGGAATGGGCGTCGATGTAGCCGATCCTGACCGGGTCGCTCCCGTCAGGCACGAGCGCGCCGCTGTCATCGAGCTGCTCGCTGTCGAAATTTTCCCGGAGAGCGCTCGCTAGCGCCTGCTGCTGATCTGCGCTGAGATCGCGAACCAGCCGGTGCGTCGGGAAGATCGTCAGACCGGGGTCCTCAAGCGCCACCAGGCACATCAGCACATACCGCTGCGGCCCGTCGCCGCCGAGCTCCTCGGCGTAGACGCGCGCAGTCTCGTAGCGATGGTGCCCGTCGGCAATCAGGAGCTCTGTGCCGTCGAGGGCCTGCTTGGCGGTCGCAATCGCCGCCTCATTTGCGACTCGCCACAAGCGGTTGACAGTGCCATCGTCATCGGTCGTCTGTGCCCACGGGTCGCCATCCGTGCCCCATCGTAGGGCCTCCCAGGAGCGACCTTCAGCGTCGGAGTAGAGCGAGAAGATCGGCGAGAGATTGGCCTTCGTCGCGCGCGTCAGCGCAAGTCGGTCCAGTTTGGGCCCCGGATGGGTGCGCTCGTGCGGGCGGATCCGGCCCGCCCCATAGTCCTCGATTCGCACCCGCGCCAGAAACCCCTTGCGCGTTCGAGCCCGGTCGTCGGGACCTGTGTAGTCCTGCGAGATGATCCACAGCGCGGGTTGTCGGTCGCGCACGATCACGCCCTCGGCTTTCCAGGCGCACAGCTGGGACGCCGCGCTCTCGTATCGATCGGCGCCCTGCGGTAGGTCAATCCGGACCACGTTGTAGGGAGAGCGCGCCTCCAGGCTCGCCCGCTGCTCGGGGCTGATCACGTCATACGGCGGTGCGACGACGTCTTGCAGCCCATGCGTCCTGGATGGGTCGTAGTGAAGCGCTTCGAGCGGCTCGATTTCAGCCATGATCGGCGGCTGAGGCTACTCGACGGCGAGGTGGACCGCGATCCGCCCCAGTGGCGACGTCGCCGCGATCGCGATCCCTCTAGACTCGACCGCATCTCTCCGGGGCGTGGCGCAGCCTGGTAGCGCGCACCGTTTGGGTCGGTGAGGTCCCCGGTTCAAATCCGGGCGCCCCGATGTGTCAATGTAAGTAAGGAAGGCCCTGCTTGCACGCCCGTATCGCTTGGTTGGGAGGCCTTTGTTGGGACGCCGTGCCTCCGCTCTGACAGTCGGATATGGCGCTTTTGTGCACAGTTTGTGGCTGATCGAGGGTCGGGACGCCCGACTCGTATGTTCGCGGACCTTCAGGACGGTGGTGGCGCCGTTGCCGAAGTTGATCATCAGACAGCGCTGCTCCTATCGCCTCAGCACGTTACTTAGGATCGCCCGCAACAGCGGACAGCCACGATGTCTTGCCCTGCCACGAGTGGCACCGGATCCAGCTGTGGCACAGCTCGAGGTCCGAGCGCACGGCTCGCCGCGCCGTAAATCACCACCGAAGAGTGGCTATGCGGGAGCTCGCTCTGGCACGGACGGCTGGCGCTCAGCCGTTTCGCTGCTCTTGGGCCAGCTTCGCCCGTGCGTCCAGTAGACCTCGATCTCCTCGAGCGAGCGTCCCTTGGTCTCGGGCACACGCGTGCGCACGAAGATGATGCCGACGGCGGCAAAGGCGGCGTAGATCCAGAAGACGATGTCCTTGCCGAGCGCGTCGACGGCGCTCAGGAAGGTGACCGTGATCAGTAGGTTGGCCGACCAGTTGGCGACGGTGGCGGTGCTTGCGCCTATGCCCCGCAGCCGGTTTGGGTACAGCTCGGCGGTCATCAGCCAGAACAGTGGGGAGATGCTGAGCGAGTAGCAGCCGATGTAGACGAGCAGGATCACCAGCACGCCGACGCCCCAGCTGGCCGCGCCGAAGTGGAACGCCATGCCGAGCAGCACCAGCATGCTGCCCATCCCGGTGAGCCCGAAGTAGAACAGGCGCTTGCGCCCGACCACGTCGACCAGCGCGATCGTCGGCAGCACGAACAGGAACAGCACCACTCCGACGCAGATCTCGGCTAGCAGACCGTTCGAGCCGGCCGAGATACCGGCGTAGCCGAAGATTGTCGGCCCGTAGAACAGCACCGTGTTCGGTCCGACGAACTGCTGCAGGATGGCCAGCCCGAGCCCGGCGATCAGCGCGCCGCGGACTCCCGGCCTCAGCAGCTCGCGCAGCGAGCCTCGCTCGCTGTCCTCGAGCTCATCGCGCACGCGTTGCAGCTCCTCATCCTTACAGGTGGGGTTGACGCGGCCCATCACCTCGTCGGCCTCGTCCCAGCGGCCGTGCATTGCGAGCCAGCGGGGTGTGTGCGACATATAGAACATGCCCACGCCAAGCGCAATGCCCGGGATGGCCGCCGCCGCGAACATCGGCCGCCAGCCCCAGCCGGCGTTGAAGGAGATGTAGTCCCAGATGTAGGAGAGCAAGATCCCGCCGGAGATCGCCAGTTGCTGGAGGATCACCAGCCCGCCGCGGATCTGCCGCGGCGACATCTCGGCGATGTAGGTGGGCACGACCATGGAGGAGGCGCCCACCGCGATCCCGACGACGATGCGAAACACGATGAACAATGCGATGTTCGGCGCCAGCGCGGTGGCGATCGCGCCGATCGTGTAGATCACGGCCATCGACATCAGCGTGTACCGGCGGCTGATCCGGTCGGATAGCTTCCCGCCGAACAGACCACCGATGATCGCGCCGATCAGCACCGCGGCAACGGCCAACTCCTCGACGCCCGCGCTTAGCTTGAACTGCGCCGTCAGCAGCTTCTCAGCGCCCGAGATCACGCCGATGTCGTAGCCGAACAACATGCCCCCCAGTGCGGCCACCGCGGCTACCAGATAGGCGTAGCGGGGGGTTGAGCGGATCACGTCCCAGCGGAACGACTCCCGAAAACCTCCCTCCGATTCGGGCTGGCGTACCGCCTGTGTGTCGCTCATCCTGCTGCTCCTCTCACCTCGATCGAGCTATGGGCAGCCCCGACTACTGTCCATAGACGTTCTGATATCGGTCATGCAGCGCGTCGATGTCGTCCTGGTCAAGGCGCCGCAGCTCGCCCAGCTGGCGGGCCAGCAGCACGGTGCGTCCGGCGTCCTCGCACAGCACGGCTGCCTTGACCGCCTCGCGCGCGTCGGCTCCGATTGTGAATACTCCGTGGCTGCGCATCAGCACCGCGCGTGAGCGGCTGTCACTCAGCGTCTCCACGATTCCCTTGCCGATCTCCTCGCCGCCGATCCGTGCGAATGGACCGAGCGGGATGTCGCCTCCGAACTCGTCGGCGATCGCGGTCATCACGCATGGAATCGGCTCACAGCGGGCCGCCCACGCCGTCGCGTACGGGCTGTGCGTGTGCACAACGCCGCCAACCCAGTCCAGCTCCCGGTACACGTAAGCGTGCGTCGCGGTATCGCTGGAAGGAGACAAGTCGCCCTCCACCACATTGCCTTCGAGATCCACCACCACCATCGACTCGGGAGTCAAATCGGCATAAGACACGCCGCTCGGCTTGACCACCAGCAGCTCGGTGTCCGGCACCCGCTCTGAGATGTTCCCCTGGCTCCATGCCACGAGCCCATTGCGGGTCAGCTCGTCGTGGAGCTCGGCCACGTTGCGGCGTACCGCGTCGAGGTCACTGCTCAACCCGCTCCCCCTTTCTGGCGTCGGCGGAGATGCTTTGCAGCTCGCGCATCAGCCCCCGGTTCTCACGCCCGAACCAGTCGTGCAGCTGCACGTAGACGCGGTAGAGGCGATCGTAGGCCTCAGCGCGCTGGCGGTCTGGCGAGTACTGCTCACCGCGAACCTTGCCCATCCGCGCTGCGGCCGTCTCTATGTCCTCGTGCACCCCGGCGGCCACCGCTGCGTGGATGGCGGAGCCAAGCGCCGGGCCTTGATCGGAGTCCAGCACGCTGATCGGGCGGTTCACGACGTCGCTGTAGATCTGCATGAGCACCGCGTTATCGAGCAGACCGCCGGTCGCCACAAGTTCATTGACCGCTACACCAGCGTCGTCGAACGCCTCGATGATCTTGCGCGTGCCGAATGCCGTGGACTCGATAAGCGCGCGGTAGACATCCTCCGGTCGGGTGGCCAGCGACATCCCGACAAGCACCCCGCGGAGATTGTGATCGACCAGGATCGAGCGGTTGCCGTTCCACCAGTCGAGCGCGATCAGCCCGTGCTCGCCCACCTGCTGGTGGCCGGCCAGCTCTGTCAGGTACCGGTGGATGCCGAGGTCCCGCTCGCGCGCCTGCTCGTGGTAGTGAGGGGGGACCGCCTGATCGACGAACCAGGCGAAGATGTCGCCGACGCCCGTCTGACCGGCCTCATACCCCCAGCGTCCGGGCACCAGTCCGCCCTTTACGACCCCGCACATTCCCGGCACCTCCGCGAGCTCGTCGCCGACCATCACGTGGCAGGTGGAGGTGCCCATCACCAGCACCATGCGACCAGGCTCCGTCGCCTGTGCGGCCGGCGCGGTCACATGCGCGTCGACATTGCCGACCGCCACCGCGATCCCAGGCGCCAACCCGGTCCACTCGGCCGCGGCGCCGGTCAGCGAGCCGGCGCGGGCTCCAAGCTCGCACAGCGAGGAGCCCAGCTTCTGCGCCGCAAAGTCACCGAAACGCGGGTCGAGCGCCTGGAAGTACTCCCGGGACGGATACCGGCCATCCTGATACATCGCCTTATAACCGGCCGGGCAGGCGCTGCGGACCTCCTCGTCGCACAGCTGCCAGACGATCCAGTCGGCCGCCTCGACCCAGCGATCCATACGCTCATATATCTCCTCGTCCTCCTCCAGCACCTGCAACGCCTTAGCGACCGCCCACTCGGACGAAATCCTCCCCCCGTAGCGATCCAACCACGGCTCCCCGCGCTCCGCCGCGACCTCCGTGACCCAATCAGCCTGCGGCTGGGCCGCGTGGTGCTTCCACAGCTTGGCGTAAGCATGCCGGCGCCCCCGAAACTCCTCGAGCCGGCACAGCGGCGTACCATCACCGCGCGCGGGAAGGATCGTGCACGAGGTGAAATCGGTGCCGATACCGACGACGCTCTCGGGATCGATGCCCGCCGCCTTCACCGCCTCGGGCACCGCGTGGCGGAGCACCTCGACGTAGTCCTGCGGGTCCTGAAGCGCCCAATCGGGCGGAAGTCGCTCCCCAGCCTCGGCCAGCTCGCGATCCATCACGCCATGCGGATATTCATACTCGCCGCTGCCGAGCTCCTCGCCATCGCTGGCACGCACAACCACCGCACGACCAGACAACGTCCCAAAGTCGACGCCGATCACATGCTGCTCTTCGGCCATTCCTCTCCCTCGTGTGAGCGCTAACACCCTTCCTTCCAGGTGCGTGGCTACCCATGCCGTCTCAAACCAAACGGTCAGGAAGCTGACTGTCAGCCGACGTCGAGAGCGATCATCCGCTCGCCGACCTCGGCGAGATCGGAGCCCACGATCTCTGGCTCGGGCCCAAGCGGGCTTAGCACCATCCCGGGTCGCGCGACGAACGCCGCTCGGGCCCCGGCGGCGAGCGCGCCCGCTATGTCCCAGGCGTGGGCGGCCACCAGCCGCACTTCCGCAAGCTCGACACCGCACTCGCGCGCCACGAGCTCGTACGGCGCACGCGCGGGCTTGAGCGCGCGCACTTCATCGGCAGAAAATGCCTCTTCGAAGAGGTCGCGGATTCCTGCATTGCGCAGCTGGTCAGAGGCGACTTCCTTGGTGGAGTTCGTCAGCGCGACTAGCCGCAGCGGCGTCTTGCCCAGCTTGCCCAAGGTCTCGGCGACCTCCGGATGAGGTGGCAGCGAGCGCATGCGGTCGACCATCTGGGCCGCGGTGTGATCGTCGATCGCCACCCCCTCGCGGGCGCCGATCATCTTCAGCGCCGCCCTCTGCGCGGTCCCGAAGTCGACGTAGCTGCCTGTCAGGCCACCGACGAACGCCAGCTGCAACATCTGCGCGAACCACTGCGCTCGCAGCGCCGAGGAGCCGAACAGTGCCTCGAAGTGGGGGTCGAGCGCTCGCAGGTCCAGCAGCGTCTCGTTGACGTCGAACGCGATCACCTTCGTCATGCGGCACCTCGGATGTGGTCGATCAGTGGGAGGGGGGTCGGCAGAGCCGGCGGGATCTTGCCAGGCGACGTGTCGGTCGGGGCGCATGGGCGTGTAGCCCGGCTGCCGCCGGTGCCGCATGGCGTTCACGGCAGCGGTGACCATCACGCTGCTAGAAAAAAGATCATCGATCGATTGTCTGACAGGGAGAGAGCGATGTCCGCAAGCGCCGTGCCCAAGCCGACACTGCACCACGTCACGCTGAAGACCACGCGCGTACAGGAGATGCTCAACTGGTACGCCAAGGTCGTCGGGATGACGGCTAACCACCACTCGAGGTTCGGAGCGTGGCTGACAACGACGCCGCCAACCACCGAGTCGCGCTGCTCGCCCACCCAGCGCTCGTCGACGACCCCCACAAGGTTCCGCACACGGGCATGCATCACCTCGCGTTCGAGTACGAGAACCTGGGCCAGCTGATGGACACCTACGAGCGGCTTCGGGACGAGGGCATCACGCCCCACGCCTGCCTAGACCACGGGCTGACGACGTCGCTGTACTACATGGATCCCGACGGCAACAGCGTCGAGTTGCAGGCCGACAACTTCGGCGACTGGGCGGCGTCGAGCGAGTGGATGCGCACCTCCCCGGAGTTCGAGGTCAACCCGATCGGCATCAACACCGATCCTGAGCGCCTGCTCGCCGCGTGGCGTGAAAGCGGCGACGCCGCCGCCGTGCACGAGCGCAGCTTCGCCGGCGCGTTCGATCCCGGCACCCCCCTCGACCTGCGTCTGCCCGACGAACCGGCCGCACCACCGGACGACGCCGCACTTGCCTGAGCCGCCGTCAGGAACCCGCTGACGGCGCCCTTCCCACAGGAGCCGTTGTGAGCGCGAGTCGTACGGAATCGCGCCGCTGGTGACCGAGTCGCAGTCGTTCGTCGTCGAATATCAACGCTCAGTCGGCGCGCGATTCGATCAGCGCCGCGGCTTCTCGCATCTGTTCGAAGGCCTGCTCGTTTGTGTCGCGCCGTCCGAGTCCGCACGCTGCGGCAATGTCGACCTCGCGGCCGAGAAGGCCCTCGATCCGGGCGAGCAGCTGTTGGTGGGCGGCCAAATCGAGTTTTTCATGCAAGAAGCCGGCGATGAACCGGACCTGCTCCGGTACCCGCAGTTGCTCGAGCGGCGTGTAGAACGCCTCGTCGGCTATCGGCGGCTCGGCCGCGGCCGCGAACGGAGCGTGGAGGTAGTCGAGCACACGACCGTCCGGCCAAGCGTCGATAATCGCGTTCGCGAGCAGCACCATCGGGCCGACATCGCGCATCTTTCCGTAGGCCCTGTGGTGGAAGTCCCCGAGGCAGAGGTGAAGGCCGAAGTGGCTTCCCTCAGTGGCGAGCGCGACCAGCTTGGCGATCCCATCGGCCATCTGCCGGGCTGCGCCTGCTTGCTGCTCCGTCGGCGCTTGCGCGACACCCACGAGCGCGACCACGGTCTCGATCTGGAAGACGACCTCTTCCCCACCGATGGCGAAGATCTTATTGATCTCCCTGGCGGTCGCGAGCGTGCACGCATTCACGATGCTGGAATCGGCGAACACGGCGTCGCCAAACGTATAAACGGCAAGGTCGATCGGCGCGGGAATTCCGACCTGGAAGCGCAGGTCGCTGCGGCCAAAGCGCCCCCGCAGCTCCTTGAACGCCGGAAAGCTTCGCTGGAACGACAGCGTGTAGTGAAGGCGGATGTTGTCAGGGTCCAGGACCACCCCATCCCTGACCCGCCAACGGGCGGTGTCGTCATAGTCGGTCCAGTTACCGTCGTGCACCATCTCGACATCCGGGTTGGCGCGAAAAGAATCAATCGCCGGCGTCACCCAAAGATGACGATCCCCGGTCTCACCGTCAGACATCCGCGCCAGGTACGGAGCCAGGTAACCCAGCGCCGTCTCCATCGCGTGCTCCGGGTCACGACCCGGCCATGCACCAACCAAATGTGCTCTGCGCGTCATCCCAACTCATCTCCCTTCGTATGCCTAAGTAGTCAAGCTGGCGCACTGGCGGCGCCTGGGCAACCATGGCGGACGAGCGATCAGGCTAACGTTCCCCTGTCGTCGAGGATGGCTACCGCTCGGGTCCAGCCCGCCGAACCGCTCTGGACCGAGACAGGGAAGCAGGCGATCAGAAAGCCGGTCGCTGGTAGCAACTCGAGGTTGTGCAGCTTTTCGAGGTGGCAATAGCCGATCTCACGTCCGGCCCGGTGGCCTTCCCAGATCACCGATGGATCTCGGTCGCGCTCATAGACCTTCGCGGTGTACACGAACGGCGCATCCCAGCTCCAAGCGTCGGTCCCGGTAACTCGCACCCCTTGCTCGAGCATGTAAAGCGTACCCTCGCGTCCGACGCCGCACCCGGCGCTGACATAGTCATCTTCGCCATATCGGGATCCCGCGCGGGTGTTCACGACGACGATCTCCAGCGGGCTCAGGCGGTGGCCGATCCGCCGCAGCTCACCGGCAATGTCATCCGCGGTGAGAACGTAGCCGTCCGCGGCTTCACGGAAATCGAGCTTGACCGCTGGCTGCAGGCACCACTCGAGCGGGATCTGATCGATCGTGATCGACCGCTGATTGCGGTTCATCGTCGCGGAGTAGTGATAAGGCGCGTCCAGGTGGGTGCCATTGTGCGTCGAAATTCTGACCCGCTCGATCGCCCAGCCTTCGCCATCCGGCAGATCTTCTCTGCCAGCACCGGGGAAGAACGCGAGCACGTCGTCGGCCGTGTCCTGATGGTTGTAGTAGTCGATCTCTGGCAACAAGCCCGGCGGATCGGAGGCGATCCCCGCGCGCAGCGGGACCGAGATGTCAACCAGCCTACGCATCCCGATCGTCTCCAAACTCGCGGTGTAGTGCCGCCGGCATTCGCTTGCGCCCGCGGTACTCGCGCGCAATGCCCGTTCGGTGACCCTGGGTGTCGCGGAGGTTTCTCGACATCACCGGCTCCTTTGCTTCCGTGTCCGCCAAAAGAACACTAACGGCGCCGGCATCTTCTGGCTGCGGGAGGTTTATCGCCGCGATGCCGACTATCAGCGGGAACCCCTCTACAGTGCCACCAGGCCCCCGTAGCTCAGCTGGACAGAGCGCCGGACTTCTAATCCGATGGTCGCAGGTTCGAGTCCTGCCGGGGGCGTCGGGAAATTACTGGAAAAGGGGACCTTGTTCTGTTCGCTCCTTATGGGCTCAGAAATATGTCCCCAATATGTCCCGGTCGGAGCACTATTCCGACGGTGAGCGATGTGCGTGCGCCGACTGGGCAGGTCCTCCGCGTCGAGCGTTGGCGGGCTCGTTCTGGTACGCCAAGTACCGGTTGGCGGACGGCCGGCAGGTTCAGAAGAAGATCGGACCGGCGTGGACCGGCCGGTCGGCCTGCGAATGGCTACTACGCGAAGCGGACCGCCGAGGCGTGGTTGCGGGACGTGTTTGATGACGCGCGCCGCGGCACGCTGTCGGCCGCGGCGCGCGGCGGCACGATGTTCGCGGACGCCGCGGCGGAGTGGCTTAGGTTCATCGAGCAGGATCGCGAGCGAAAGCCGTCGACGATCCGCGACTACCGGTCGGTCGTGCAGTCGCGCCTGGCGCTGGCGTTCGGGCCGATGGCGATCGAGGAGATCAGCGCCGAACGCGTCGCGCAGTGGCGAGCATCGGTCGGCGACCTAGCGATCCGGAGTAAGAATAAGTTGCTGATCATCCTCCACGGGATCTTCCGCCGGGCGCAGACGGTGTACGGGCTGGCGGTGAATCCGCTCGATCGAGTGGAGAACCATCCGCAGAACCGAAGCGGAGATGTGGAGGTGTTCTCACCCGAGGACATCTGGGCTTGGTCCGAGCCGCGGCTTCGGAGCAGGACGGCACGCTCTTCCTGATCGCGGCGTTTACCCCGTCCCGGCGGGTTTGACGGCCTCAGCTGCGATGGTGGTCCGAGGGGTCGACGCCAGTCCGCTGTTAGCCGGTGCAGTGGACGGTGGTGCGTAGCTAGGTCGAGGGTGATCAACGCAGGCTGCCGATAGTTCGGGCTCTATCGTGCGCACCGGGCCTCGAAGACATCTTTCGCGCGCGTGGATCCTTAATCGCGCATGGACGCGCGATCCACGCGCTCATATCCGCGCGCGTCTGACTCGGCGGACTCCGACTACCTCGCCGCCAACGCGCGCGACGTCCAGCCCGGCACGGACGCCGGGCTGAAGATACGCGCGCGACGAAGGCGACCCGGCAGGACGTGCACCCCCTTCGTTGCCCGTATTGTCGCCTCGTCCCATGGGCGATGTGCTGACTTCCGGATCCGACCAAGAGCAGCCGCCGGACCAAGAGTGCCGGATGGGCGACAATGCGGAAGCCGACGCAACCCTGGCCACAGCAAGCTCTCGGCACAGTCGAGCGGGTGCCGTTCAGCCCTCCCGGGTGATGTGGGAGGATCGCGATGATGGAGCTTGGTGTGCACCTGCCGCTGATGGAGTTTGGCGACGAGGGCCAGTCGTTGGGGCGGTTGCAGACGGTTGTCGATGTGGCTCGTGAGTCCGGGTTCGTGGCTGTATCGGCAAACGACCACTTTGTGTTCTCGACGCCGTGGCTCGATGGTCCGACGGCGCTTGCGGCAGTGATTGACCGTTCGGGTGACATGAGTGTCGCGACGACGATCTCGCTGCCTGCGCTCCGTGGTCCGGTGCCGCTGGCGAAGACTCTCGCCGCCCTCGATCTGTTGTCGGGCGGGCGATTGGTGGCGGGCGTCGGCCCCGGGTCCTCGAAGCGTGACTATGACGCTGTCGGTGTTGCGTTCGAGGATCGCTGGGAGCGATTCGACGAGGCGGTGAAGATCCTCCGAGCGCTGCTTCGGGACGAGCCCCTGCCGGATCGCAGGCGTCATTTCGCGTTACCGGACGCGCGGCTCGCACCCGCACCGCGACGGACTGACGGCCTTCCGCTGTGGATCGGAAGCTGGGGATCCAGGGCTGGGCTGCGGCGGGTGGCACGGCTGGGAGACGGGTGGCTGGCTTCCGCATACAACGCCTCCCCCGACGAGTTCGCGTCCGCCCGCGAGGCGTTGGCCGTCGAGCTTGCGAGCAGGGGTAAGAGCGCCGAGGGGTTCCCGAACGCATTGGTGACGATGTGGACGTGGATCACCGATGACCGCGGCGAGCGAGACCGCGTGCTGAGCGAGGTTCTCTCGCCGCTTCTCAGTCGTGACGCCGACCAGCTCGGTGCGCAGGTGTGCGTCGGGTCGGTCGATCATTGCGCCGAGTTGCTCTCCCGCTACGAGGCGGCCGGGTGCCAGCGTGTCTACCTGTGGCCGCTGGGCGACGAGCCACGTCAGCTCGAACTCGCCGCCGAGATTGCGCCCCACGTCCGGCGCTAACAGGAAGTACGACCTCGACGCGGCTTCCGCGCGATGCGGGTGCGCAGCGATGGCCGCCGAGATGCCTGCCGTCACATGAAGGCGGGTTCGCCTGTATGTCGTCAGCGCCGAGGCGAGGCTGTCGCGGGTCGCGGCGGCATTGGTAGGCTCGGGGCTGTACCGCACTGGTAGCGGCTTCCTATATTCAGTCACCGCGCTGATGCGCGTGCTGAGGGAGGTCGCAATGATCGAAGTTCGTCCGTTTCAGCGCAGGGATCGGGATCAGGTGGCGCGGTTGGTCAACGCCGATGTTGCCGCTCTACCGTTGCCCTGGTTCCGCGACCATTGCGCATCTAGTGCGCTTCGATTGACCAGATGAACAGCGTCCTCAGAACTGGAGGAAGGTGCTCCCCTCCGTGATCGCGGGCGGGTTAACCGTCGTGCTGAAATTCTCTTTTACCCACTCGGCCACGCGCCGCGAGGACTCGTCGGTGCCGGTCTTGTTCTGGCACACCGTCACAGCCACCCCGCCGGCCTCGGTACGAAAGGCCGCGAAGCTAACAAAACCTGGCACCCCGCTGATGATGGTCTTGAGGTCCTCCGCCCGCTGTCCGGCGAGGTCGAACAGCTCAGACGCGCCCTGCCCTGCATAGCTCCGAATTACCACGTGCATCACGCGCCCCTTTCTGTGGCTATTTGCCACGTCGGTTCTCTAGGCGCACGCTATCCAAGCCTTGCCTGCTTTTGCGGAACGCTCCCCCAACCCGCAGTACGGCCGAACGGCGACGTTAGCCGCGCCCGGTGTTCGATGACCTCGGGTGACTGGCCACGGACATCGCGCTCGGGAAGCGGCGTGGAGGCTTGTGGAGACGGCCTCGCAAGTAGCGGAGTTCTGAGACAATCTGGGCGCGGCGGGTCGCGCGGAGGAGGAGCGAGGTGGTCGAGGGTCCGTATCTGATCGGCATTGACTATGGCACTGGCGGTGTGCGGGTGGGGGTGTTTGATCGCCGCGGCGAACCGGCGGGCTTTGCGCGGTGGAATAACTGATCACCCGCGGCCCGGTCACGCCGAGCAGGACCCCGATGTTTGGTGGTCATCGCTGAAGGAGGCGACGGCTGGTGGGTTGGAGGAGAGTGGGATCTCGGCCGAAGAGGTCGCTGGGATCTCCACCGACGCGATGGCTTCGACGGTGGTGGCGATGGACGAGAACGACCGACATCTGCGTCCGGCGATTTTGTGGATGGACGTTCGTGCTTCCGCTCAGGCGGATCGGGTTGCCACAACCGGACATTCCGCGCCGAAGTACAACGGGTTCGGTCCTGTTTCGGCGGAGTGGGGGCTGCCGAAGGCGCTGTGGCTCAAAGATCGGGAGCCCGACACGTTCAAGCGGGCGATCCATATTGTCGATTGCGGGGACTGGCTGGTTCGAAAGCTGACCGGGGTGTGGGCGTCGTCGATCAATATCGCGAGCTCGAAGTTCTATTACGATCGTGACGAGGGCGGCTACCCGGAAGGGCTGTATGACGCGGTCGATGCCGCTGATCAAGGACGTGATGCACACCACCGTGCGCCACGTGAACGAGCTGCGCGACGCGGCCATGGCGACGGGGCCCGCGGCGTGAGGGCTGGGGAGAAGATGAGCCTATGAACGAGCAGCGGATCCAGACCGCCTTGCGCGATGCCTCCGACACCGACCGCGTGGTGATCGGCGCGACCGCGGTAGACCAGGTCGCGAAGGTGTTCGTCGAGGGCTTCAGTGAGCAGACGGCAGTGGTGGTCGCCGACGAGAACACCTTCCAGGTCGCTGGAAGCAGGGTGCAGCGGACACTGCAGGATGCGCGACAAGATTTGCTGGAGCCGTACGTGTTTCCGGGCAAGCCCGTCCTGCACGCCGACTACGAGCATATTGAGACGCTGATTGGCGCCCTGAAGCAGCACGAGGCGATCCCGATCGCCGTCGGCTCGGGGAGCCTCAACGACATTGTCAAGCGCGCGGCCTTCGAATGCGAGCGCCGTTACATGAACGTGTCGACCGCGGCCTCGATGGACGGATACACCGCGTTCGGAGCGGCGATCACCAAGGAGGGCTACAAACACACCATGACCTGCCCGGCCCCAAGCGCCGTGGTAGCCGACCTGGAAATCCTCACCCAGGCGCCTCGGGACATGACCGCGTCCGGTTACGCGGATCTCCTCGGAAAGGTGACTGCGGGCGGTGATTGGATCATCGCCGACGAGCTGGGGGTCGAGCCGATCGACGCCAAGGTGTGGTCACTTGTGCAGGCTCCGCTGCGCGAGTGGACCGCCAAGCCAGCCGAGCTCCGTGCCGGCGATCAGGCAGCTATGGACAACCTGATAGAGGGGCTGATCATGTCCGGGTTGGCGATGCAGGCCCACGAGTCTTCACGGCCGGCCTCGGGAGCCGAGCACCAGTTCAGCCACTTGTGGGAGATGGAAGGTCTCGGCTACGACGACGATCCTCCGCTCTCCCACGGCTTCAAGGTAGGCGTGGGGTCGATTGCCATCGCCGCACTGTTTGAACGCGTCCTGTCCCGCGACCTCTCCGCGCTCGACATCGACGCGGCCTGCGCGGCCTGGCCGAGCTGGAAAGAGGTCGAGCGGCGGGTGCGCGCCACCCACAAGACGCCCGGCTTGGACGAGGCGGCCGTGGTCGAGACGGGCGAGAAGTATCTCGACGCCAGCGCCTTGGCAGAGCGTCTCGCGCTCGTGGCCGAGCGCTGGCCGCAGACACGCCAGCGCCTCGAGCAGCAGCTGATGCCGGCCGCGCGGCTGCGCAAGCTTCTAAGCCAGGCCGGTTGCCCCACCAGCCCTGGTGAGATTGGCCTGGACATGCAGCGGTTCAAGGACACCTACTCCCGGGCGCAGATGATCCGCCGCCGGTATACGGTCCTCGATCTCGCACAACAGACGGGCATCTTTGATGAGTGCGTCGAGGAGCTGTTCTCCCCCGGCGGCTTTTGGGCGCCATAGGTGGACGTTCGGCGTGACGACCCCCGTTCGCTGCAGCGCCAGAAGCGCGCCGCCGCTGAAGCGGCCGCCCGGCTGGTGGAGGACGGCAGCGTGGTGGGGGTCGGCACGGGCTCCACAGCGGGGCTGCTGCTACCCCCGCTTGCGGCGCGCGGGCTGCGTCTGCGGTGTGTAGCTACGTCAGCCGTACGGAACACACCGCCAGGGCGATGGCGCTCACCGTCATTCCTTCGACCACAGGGTTGACCGGCTTGACATCGCGATCGATGGCGCCGACCAAATCGCTCCGGACGGTTGGGTGATCAAGGGTGGCGGGGCCGCGCACCTTCGCGAGAAGGTGGTCGCGATGGCCGCAGACCGTTTCGTAGTGATCGGCTCCTCGGACAAGGTCGTCGAGGCGCTACGGCCGCCGGTGCCGCTGGAATTGGTTCCCTACGGTGTCGCGACCCTACGAGCCGTCGGCGGAAGTGTCCTGCGGCCGAACACGCCCCGCACCGCGGATGGAGGCCTGATCGCGGACTACGCCGGGCCGGTCGAGAACCCGGCGCGCCTCGCAGAGCGCTTATCCCAAATCCCGGGCGTAGTCGAACATGGGCTCTTTCCACCCTAAATGATCAGCGACATCTTGATCGGCCATAGCCATGAGGTCGAGCACCGAGGGCTCCGAATAGGCACAACGGCGCCGGTGCTCTGAAGTCGGTCCATCCGAGCTGTTCCCAGACCTCGACGGGCAGCAGCCGGTCCACACGCTCGAGCACTAGCGTCGGCATGTCCTGCGGATCGAGGCCTCGGATCTGGTCCTCGGTGGTCTCGCCGGTGAGCACCAGCACGGCGCCCATGCCCGCGTCCAGGGCCATCCGCACGTCGGTCGACAGGCGGTCGCCGACCACCGCACACTTCTCGGCTCGGACGCCGAGCCCGCTCAGCGTGGCCTCGAGCATCTGTGGATACGGCTTACCGAGATTCGCTTCGGATTTTGCGCCGGTGCAGGCCTCGATCGCGGCAACGATCGCCGCGCAGTCCGGCTCGCCACGGCCGCTGGGGAACGGGCAGTAGCGGTCCGGGTTTGTCGCGATCAGGCGGGCGCGCTGGTGAAACCAGATCGCGTCGAAGGCCTTCTGCAGCTTCTCGTAGGTGAACGTCCGGTCGTAGCTGGCCACAACGATGTCGATCTCCGCCGGGTCCTCGACATACGGATGCCCGCCTTTTGGAAGGCGCGAATAAGTGGCGCCTCGGCGACGGGGTACACCACTGCGTCGGGGTGGTGGTCAAGCAGCCAGCGCGTTGTGGTTACGACCGTGTTGACAATCTGCTCGAGCGATACAGTAAGCCCCAAGCGCGTCAGCTTCTCGAGATACTCGTCGGGATCTTTCGTTGGGTTATTCGAGACGTAACGGACCGCGCGACGGAGATCGCTTAGCGCCTCGATCAGGCGCTGAGCACCCGGCAACAACTCGTCGCCGAGATAGAGCGTGCCGTCGAGGTCAAAGACATAGGCATCGTAGAGGTGATCCGCCGTCCGTTTCGCCGCCGCTGCCGCTCATGTCCACCCTCCCGTTCACTCAGCACTGATCGGTAGAACATCACATTTCGTCAGCATCGCCAGCCGCTTGTCCCGCCCGACACGTGCCCGGACGGCCTAACGACGGTATGTTAGATCGCCGCCGAAGAGCTTCCGGGCCCAGTCGGAGACAAACTGAAGGTGCGCGGGCGCGTGCGGAAGTATGGGTCAGGTTGTGCACGAACCGTCCGGGCCTTCATGACATCGCGTTTTTGTCACCAACGTGACCATCCCGGGGGGAGCCCTTGCTCGAAACCCGAGCCTGTTCCGCGGAGGCTCGACGGGGGCCTGGGCACTTGGTGGGGCAGCGGTAACCGCGATCCGGCACGGCGACAGCGGCTCGGAGTGATCCTCGGCGGCAATCCACCGGCTCGACTCCGGGAACCTTCTCCGAGCGATCGTTCCAGCCCCGTGGGTGTGTCCCTACTGGTTGCCAGCCTCGGCTTTGCTGATCGCCTCTGACAGCTCGCTGATCATGGTGTCCTTCAGCTGGGCATCGCTGGCGCTGGACGCCGCCGATTCACTGGCGGTTAGACCCGTGAGCAGGCACTGCAGTTCGGCGATCGAGAACTGCTCGTAGCGCTTATGGTGGTGGTGGTGCTCCATGGCGTTGGCCGTGCGGCGGACATCTTCGGTTCGCTGGCGTGCTTCGCTCATAACTGGTCTTCCTGCTCGGGTTTGTTGCTTCGGGTCCCCGGGCAGTACTTGTGCACGATGATGGTGTTCTGATCGCGAGGCGGACGTTTGTAGCGTGTGCGCTTCGGGCGCGTACTGAGCTCCAGGGCTCCTGGGAGAACGTTTTTGTAATCGATCGAGTCGAGCAGATGCATGATGCAGTTGAGCCTCGCGCGCCGCTTGTCATCGGCCTCGATGGTGTACCAGGGCGCCTCGGGGGTGTGGGTGTGCTCGAACATGCGGTCCTTTGCCTTGGAGTACTCCACCCAGCGCTCGCGCGACTCGAGGTCCATCGGGCTGAGCTTCCAGCGCCGCAGGGGATCCTTCGCCCGTTTCTGAAAGCGCCGCTCCTGCTCGGCGTCGCTGACCGAGAACCAGTACTTGCGTAGGATGATCCCGTCACCGACGAGGATGCGCTCGACCTGCGGGCAGGTGGCAAGGAACCCGCGATATTCCTGCTCGGTGCAGAACCCCATGACGTGCTCGACGCCGGCGCGGTTATACCAAGAGCGATCGAAGATCACGATCTCCCCGGCGCCGGGAAGGTGGGAGATGTAGCGCTGGAAATACCACTGGGTACGCTCGCGCTCAGAGGGCGTCCCGAGGGCAACGATGTTCGCTCCCCGAGGGTTGAGCGGCTCGACGATGCGTTTGATCGTGCCGCCCTTGCCCGCGGCGTCGCGCCCCTCGAAGACGAGCACGATCCGCTGCCCGCTCTGCTTGACCCAATACTGCAACTTGACTAGCTCGAGATTCAAACTCGCGAGCTCCTCCTCGTAGACCTTGCGTTTCAATTTGCCCCTGCCGTGATCCTCGGCATCAAGGCTCGGAGGTTGCGGCATGGTGAACCCTCCTTTCGCTTCCCGGCTCAGAGGCCAGATTTGACCGTCATGGTGAATGCTCATAGCACCTCGACGGTCAAAAGGAAAGAATCTTCCGGGGATTGAGCGACCCACGAGCATCCTTGAACACCGCATGCGCTGGGAGCATCCCTCCGTCGCAAGTCCGAACGGATCGACGATTACCTAGTCGAGCCGGTCCTCAGCAACCGAGCCGGCGTGATCGCCGCGCCGGGACTAGCAAAGCTGCGGGTAGCGAGTCACCCAATCCCCGGGGTTCACCAACCACGAGGCGCCATGTTCGGGGTCTAATGCCCGGCCCGACTGTCCCCGTTCGCGTTCATCGGCGGTCGAAAGCAGAAGCGCAGGCTTCGTGGCCGCACGGGCGGCGAATCGCGAGCCTGTTGCGGTGGCGCGGTAGTTGGCGCCGGCAAGGTAGTGCTGGACCTGGTCGGGGCGGTGATCCCTCCGACATCGAGGCCCGCGCGGTGCGTCACCGCCGCGGTCGAGCCGGGAGCGATCGTCCATACCGACGGGAACCAGGCGTACTGGACCGTGCCCGACCACGGCTATCAGCACGAGCGGACCGTGCTCAGCCGGCACAACGATGCCGCCCACGTCGTCATGCCCGGCGTGCACCGCGTCGCGAGCCTGCTCGGGCGCTGGCTGAGGGGCACCCACCAAGGCAGGGTCAGCGCCGAACATCTCGACGCCTACCTCAACGAGTTCACCTTCCGCTTCAACCGACGCAGCTCCCGCCGCCGCGGCCTGCTTTTCTACCGTCTGCTCCAGCAGGCGATCATGACCGACCCGATCACCTACCGCAGCCTCGTCATCAACCCCGGCCCAACCGGCCGTCACCCGGCGCGCCCACCGAGCCCCGGTCGAGTCGCCACCGCTCCGGTCGTTCATCGTCCCTGGCGCCAGAACCCCGCCGTTACTGACTTCCCTGACTAAATGGATAACACTTCACCCCGGCTGCGCTACAGCTGAGAGCCCGCCGGAGTGACGACTGGGCCGGCTCGACAACAGCGGCATTCACCTGGATGGCCGAGGCGGCGTAGCGTCCGCATTTCGCCGCCGGCGAGGCGATACCGCTTGCTGGCGCTCGTTTCCGAGTCGCCACGGCATCGCTTCAGTTCTGATCAGCAGGCGCTCGGCTCGGCCGGACGAGTGGCGGCTCGACGGGCCCGCGGGGCTACGGGTTCGCCGCCGCGCACCGATGCCACGACGATTGGTTCGCTCGGGCGCCACAGGGTCCGCCCGGTTCGCGTTCAACGCGAACCTACCGCAGTCGCGGCGCCAATAAGCGCCAGATGGGTGAGGGCCTGGGGGATGTTGCCGAGCAGCTCACCGCTGGCCGGTGCGATCTCTTCGCTGTAGAGGCCGACGTCGTTGGCGTAGCTGGCGAAGCCGTCGAGGAGCGTACAAGCCTCGTCGGTGCGTCCAACGTGGGTGAGGGCTTCGATCATCCAGCCCGAGCAGGCGAGGAATGCGCCTCTTTGTCCTGCTGGCCGCTGTAGCGGTAAAGCAGCGGACCGTCCGCGGCGAGCTCCCTTCTGATCGCGTCGATCGTAGTGTGCAAGCGCGGGTCGTTGGGGGGCAGAAGCCTGTGCGGGCAGCAAGCAGGCAAGCGGCGTCGAGCTCGTCGCTGCCGGCGTACAACGTGTAGGCACGCTTGAGCTCAGACCAGCAGTACGCATCGACGAGGCGTGGATCTCTTCGCGCTCTGATCGCCAGCGGTTCGCATGGGGGCTTGTTAGCTGCCCCGCGTCGGCGAGACGCACGGCGCGGTAAAGCGCGGCCCAACAGCCAATCTTCGAGCTGGTGTAATGCTGAGGGTCTCCAAGCTCCCACAGGCCCGCGTCCGGAGTCGCCCACATGTCGCAGACTCGGTCTGCCATGTCGCCCAGCATCGTGCCGGTGCGGTGGTCCAGGCGTCCGTCGTGCTTGGTGTAGAGCCAGACCGCGTCGAGCAGGTCTCCGTATGCGCCGAGCTGGGTCTGGCTGGCAGCCGAATTGCCGACGTGGACTGGAAGCGAGTGGCGGTAGCCCGTTACTCCTTTCACTTCCTGCATGTCGGCCGGCACGGGGGTGCCGCTCAGGGCGTAGAAGACCCGCAGCGCGGGCGCCTCCTGAGCGACCGCGCCCAGCAGCCAAGAGACGCCAGCGTGCAGCTCCTCGAACAGGCCCAGGCCAGCCATGGCGTCCAGCGCAAACGAAGCGTCGCGGACCCAAGCGAAGCGATAGTCGAAGTTGCGTTTGCCGCCGGGCTGCTCGGGCAGCGAGGTCGTCGCGGCTCCAGCGATCGCGCCGGTTGACTGCAGTGTCAGGGCTTTGAGGACCAGCGCGCTTCGCAGTACCAGATCGCGCCAAGGGCCGTCGTAGGAGACCAGCGTTGACCACTGGCGCCAGTGATCGATCGTGAGCGCCGAGCGCTCGCGAATCTGCTCGGGGCTCGGCACGTGCAGCGGCTCTGAGGCGGTGCTCACCAGTCCGAGCAGGCCCGGCTCGCCCGCGCGGACGATGGCCTCGCCTGTGATCTCGTGAGCGCTCAACGACGGCTCGCCGACTCCTTGGGTGATCACCGCCATCTGCTCCTCACCGACGAGCAGCATCGGGGTGCCTTGGCAGAGGTGCGCCCATGGCCGCGCGCCGTCGGAGAGGCGATGGCCGGGCCGAGCGCACCAGGCGATCGGCACCTCGCCGCGGTCGCCCTCTACCAGCCGTGCCAGCTCTGACCACGGCAGGGGACCCATCGCGCCGCGGTTCAGCACGTCGGTGACCCAGAGCGTTCCCTGCCCGGTGGTGTAGGTGCTCTCCAGCGCCATCGTGCCTTCCAGGTAGCGGCGGGTCACCTCGTAGGGCACCGTCGGCGCCAGGCGAATTGAACCGCCGCCGACGGGATCGAGCAGCGCTGCGCACACGGGAGGCGAGTCGATCCTCGGGATCGCAAGCCAATCGATCGACCCGTCCGCGGCCACCAGCGCAGCCCCGCGCAGATCGCCGAGTACCGCGTACGCGTTCAGGGATGCGAAGCCGTCTCGCCGATTCTGGGCCATGATCAGCCGCTACCACGGACCCGCAGTGCGGCAAACGCGGGTGTGCTCCTCGGTCAGCGCGCTAACCGCGTATTGATCTTCGCTCGCTGGCCGGGTGGGACGCCAGTGCGAGCGTCGCTCGCCGGGCTCGTGCGCGTCACTGAGGCCCCACACAAGGGAAGCGGGCCCCACCCAGGGAAGCGAACGAACGTTGGTGACAACTACGGCAAACGCGAACGAGGTGGCCGTGGTCACGGGCGGCACCGCTGGGGTCGGTCGCGCGACTGGTCCGGGAATTCGCCAAGCATGGCCACGACGTGGCCGTCCTGGCGCGCGGGCGGCGGCGCTCGACGGTGCGGTCGGCGATGTACAGGCGGCCGGTCGCCGGGGCCTCGCGGTCCCGACCGACGTGTCTGACAACGACGCCGTGCGTGAGGCGGCCGCACAGGCCGAACGCCAGCTCGGGGAGATCCACGTATCGGTCAACGTCGCGTTCGTCGGCTCGCTGGCGTTCTTCTGGGACACCACCACGGAGGAGGACCGAAGGATGACCGATGTCACGTATTACGTCCGGTGAACGGTACCCGTGCCGCGCTTTAAGGTTATGCGCCCGCGCGATCGGGGCGTGATCGTCAACCTCTGCTCGGCGATGTCATACGGCTCGATCCCGCTGCAGTCCGCCTACAGGGGCGCCAACACGCCGTCAAGGGATCCAGCGAGTCGATCATGACCGAGCTCCGGCACGAGAAGAGCAACGTGAAACTCTGCATGATCCAGCTACGCGGGCTCGATACGCCGCAGTCCAACTGGAACCTCAACAAGATGCTCCAGCATCCGATGCCCGTCGCCACGATCTTCCAGCCCCAGCTGCCCGCCAAAGGAATCGTGTTTCTAGCCGAGCACCCGAGACGGAAACAGGTGGATCGCATCTCGACCGCCTACACCATTCGGGTGAGCGACTGGCGCCAAAGCTGGCGGACCTGTACCTCGGCGCACGAGGGTGAAAGGCGAGCAGACCGACAAGGCCCTGCCCCGCCTGGGCGCAAACCTCGTTGCCCCTCAGCCCAGGACGCCGATCAGGGCGCACACGGCCCGCTCGACGACAAGGCACACACGCCAGCGATCCGGTCACCTGGCTCTCGATGTACCGTCGAGCCGTCCTCGGCGGCGTCGGCGCCGCCGTGGGGATCACCGCCGCGGTGGGCGCTCGTGCCTGAGCGCAGCGTCGCAGCGGTCGTCGACTGTGGCGGCTCAGGAGGTGCTTCGGCTGCGCCGATCGCGGTCGAGTGAGGAGCCGGTCAACTTGTTCGGTCCCCGGCAGCCGGAACACGCCGCTTTGCCGCCTCGGGTCGGCTGCCGCAGCCCAGCCTCGAACCTTTGGTTGTGAGCCCAGCGGTCTGGGAAACCGCTCTTCGCGGTGCTGGTTTGTGTCGCATGCTCAATGTCGCCGCAAGCGGGAGATCAACTTGATCGTGGTCAAGGACTTGGGCATGGAGCAGCGCTGCGCGACCTATCAGCGACGGCTTCTCCAACCCGCAACCGCACTGACTTGCAGCGCCACCAGCAGCATGTAAACGCTCGTCGCCGCCATCGGCGCGAGCAACCAGGCAAGCGTCGAGTGAAGATGCGACACGCCCCACGCCGCCCCAAGCGCCGCCGTGACCGAGACGATGTTGAGGGCTCCAGCGAGCGGGAACGCTTGGTCGGGAGACTCCTCACCCGGGCGAAGGAGATGCTGTATCGCCTCTAGCAGCACGAACGCAACGACGCCACCGATCGCGAACAGGAATAGCCTCGCCGGATCGGGCTTCCCGCGCACGACCATCAAGACGCTGAGCGTCGTGGCCGTTGACAGCGTGTAGCCGTAAGCCGCGGCTGTCGCGCGTAGGGCGGTTCGCAGGGCTGCCCCGTAAAAGCTTCGCCTCATGGGCGTACCTAGTCCTAGCACTCTTGGATGCACACTGACCAGCTGGACGTGCGACGCTGGCCGCCTTGGGGATGACAGTGCCAGCCGGGCGCGTAGACTCCCCCCAGCCGACCCTCGCGCCCGTGAACGATAGTCCGCGGCCACCATCGTCTCGCTCTACCTCAGGGCGATCCACCAGCAGCAGCGCATCGAGCAGGCGAGTAGCTGGCGCTGACCCGCGACCCTCCTGTTAGATGGGACGAGTCCCCCGACTACCAGGAGCGTATTACGCGCATCGACCGCGCCACGGACGATGGTAGGTCTCAGAGGACCGCTAGCGAGACGTAGTCCGCGACCCGGAAGCGTCATTTCGCCTGAGTGACGGTTCGTATACAAACATCCATCCGCTCATGGCTCGCCCGGACGAAAACTCTTAGGTGCGCGTCTATGTTCGAGCGCTGCCGTAATGCCACGATCAGCGGGTTTCATGCCGGACTTCTTGACCGCCCGCTCGGATTGTAGGCGAGGTGCCTGCTGGCGCCTGGCGAGCCTGCGACCGATACCAGGAGCTCAGATCATGCTGGCTGCTGCCCGTCAATCAGACCGCGGGCGCGCCCGCCGAAGTGACGCCCGCACAAACCGACTCCCGGCGGCGCCGTCACGTCAAGCTCATTTGACCACTCGATGATCGGTGGGCTGTCTGGTCCCGACGGCGCCCGCCAGCCGGCTTGATGATCGGCGAACTCACCGAGCCGACCGCATTGGACTCGAAACCACACACCAGACAGTGGGGCCTGATCGCCATGACCGTAATCCTGCCAGCAGCTCGGGCCCTCACGGGGTCCTTTAGCCGCCGCCGGTTCGTGTCCCCGGATATGTCCATCGGATTAGAAGTTGGTTGTTTGCAGGGCTTTTGTGTATACAGACGGTCGTCTGAATTCTCTTGGGTGCGCTCCGTTCCGGTCAAAATTGCGCAGTTCGGGTCGCAGGTTCGAGTCCTGCCGGGGGCGTGAAAAGTCTCTGTAAAACATGATTCAAGCGCGCCTGCGCGTCGTCAAGCGCCTGGAGACCCGCGTGACCCGCCGAACGGCGCCGCCGTCTTCGAGACATCCCGCGGTTGCGCCCGAAAGCGGCAGCAGCGCGCGGTACTGGGTTTCCTACCGCGAGAGCGGGCTAAGAGTGCGGGGAGTGCACCTTCAACGCCCACCCCAGCAATCGGTGACGGGCAGCAGCGGTCCCTGTAGCGAGCGAACGGGAGGATCTTGCCGTCGCGGATGTGGCGCAGTACAGGTCCTTCCGCTTGCATCTCCCCGGATCCGGCCGACGGTACCGCGCCTCTGAACTAGACGAGCACCAGCACACGCTCACTCGTTCAACTCGCGGGTACCGCACGGCTTGCATTCGGTGCTGCCCCCAACACGGTCGCCCCGCCGCGTAAAGCTTCGGGAGTTGTGTCCAGTCCGGTCCAGCAGCGAGATCCCACCCGTCGGCGAACACGCTCGATGTCCGGAAACACCGCGAGCAATCACACCGGGCTCGGACGGCTTCGGCGGCTTGCTCCTCGGCGTTGGTGCATCAGGCGGATTTGGTGGCCACGACCTCGCCTTCCATGACCCGCGGTGGGTTGGGAAACAGCTCGGCCAAGTTCTCGCGGACAAAGTCGGCGGCGCCCTCGGTGGAGGCCTCCTCTTCCGCCCGAGTCTCGAACACGCTGGTCGACACCATCACGCCATTCCCGGCGTCGACCCAGTAGTAGGCGATGAAGCCCTCCATCTCGCTGATCAGCGGGACGAAACCTTCTCTGACGCGCCGTCCGGCCTCCGCTGGATCGGTCACGCCCTCGTACCTGCGTACCGTCGCGTACATCGCTCCTCCTCGTGGTTTCGGCCGTGGAGGTGGCCTCATGGGACACAATACCCCCAACCGATGCAGGTCAAAGGGCCGCGTCACAGCACCTACCCTCGACTGATACGCGCGTCGGCTCCACCCCCGGAACCGCTGAGGATTCTCCTGCTCCTCGATCATAGGGAGAAGGCGGACGCACTCGTCAGCGACGAGTCTGGCTATCCCATTGCATTGATGCAGAAGTCTCGCGCGAGGCCAGACAGACCACCGCTCCTGAGCAAGGGCAGCAGACCGGCGCGGCCTCGGTCGCGCCGCTCCATCGGGCAAAAAGCACCTCTTGCAACGGCCCGGTCGGGCTCCCCGACACTACCGCTCCACCCTGGCGATTCGGTCGTCTCGATACCCGGATCGAGACGACTGCCTTTGAGCACAGGGGCAGCCGCGCCTACTGCGGCCACCGTGGCGAGAGCTGCCACGGGTCAAGCTCCGTATCCCTGAGCGGCGCCTGATTGGCGCGGGCGCTCGACGGCTCACAAGCGAACTGACGCGCGCACATCCATTGGTGATGACACAAACCAAAGGAGGTACAACCAATGCCCGCAGTGTTCCAGATCGTTTCGCGCTCCTCGGGAAAGGCACTTGCTCAATGGACCTCAGCGATCGCGAGTGACGCCAGCGCCACCCCCACCCAGTCTGGACTCATCGTTACACCGCTTGTCGTGCAGGCCACGCAGAACGACCAGGATCCCGCTCAGATGTGGGTTCTGACGCCACAAAACTCTCCGCAGGACTTCTTACTTCAGCCGTTCGGCTCGCCGGACCTCGCAATCGGAGTGTTCGAGAGCAACGTGGAGACCGACCTTCCGGGCGGGTGGCTTTCTCTTCTGACAGTTACAGAAGGACAGGTATGCCGGATCAGCCGTCGCATCGCGAATCCGCCCTACTTCTTCCTACTCGAGGCCAGCAACGATCTCCTAATGGACGTGCCTGGCGGGTCGACTACAGACGATGAGCAGATCCAGATCTTCACCCGCACTGAGCACACCAACCAGCAATGGACGTTTCTGCTTGTCTTTGCTCAGTTAGGGAACGACGGCTAGAGCTGACCGTGTCGTTATAGTTACTCTGGCACTGGGGTCCGCGCCGGCGATGACACTCATCCGCGACCGAAGGATGATGCTTTTTCTGCCCGCCCACGTGTACAGACGGGTTGCTGTCACCGCTGCGGGGTAGACGGTTCTGTCGTGCGACCGCCGAAGCCGCCGCTCAATTTCGACTAGCTTGAGCTGCGCGCTCGAGCAGCGCGGGGCGCTTTGAGGGCTCGCGTTTCCTGGGCGTCCGCGAGCGAGCTCGAGGCGCTCTCGCGCGACTCCGGCCGGTTGGCGGCGGCGATCCGAGATGTAATCGCCCAGAGAAGGGCGGCTCGAGTTGCCGGGGTGGATTTTGAGTCGGCCATTGGAGCGGCCCCGGCCACGCCCGAGGCTGGCGGCGGGTTTTCAGCCCGTACACCCTGTGATCGGCGTCAGCACCATCCTTCGCCATATCAGATGACGGCCGGGATCAGAGAAGCTCGGCCGATGATCGCCCGCCTACTCTGAACCGCTCACCTCGGGCTAACGGAAGGTTCGCGGGAGCTCCAGCGCCGCCCCGAGACTTCCCGAATGGAGAGCGCCGTGGTGCGCGGCTTTATCGCTACGAACCGAAGTACCCGTCGGCAGGAAGACGAGCGTTTGGGAGCCCTCCACCTCGAGCAAGCGGGCATCCGCAACTAGAGGGTTGCGTTGCGCAGGAATCCGAGCGCGTCGATCCTGACAGCCAGGTGTCAGACCCCCGACCGAGCCCGAGGCCCACCGGAGGCGCCGGCGTGGTGCGTCATGGCGTCCGGCGGCGACGGATGGGCTTGCGTCGTCTCGTTCGGAGCCGAATTTTCGGCGACGTTTGTCCTCTTCCTCTGGACCCGACTCAGGCAGAGCGGCGTCCGCGGTGCGGGGAAGAGCGTTTCGGAGCCCTAACGCCTTGATACCCGGGCATGCGCGGCAGATTGGTCGTTCGGACGGGCAATGCGGCAGCCGAACCCAGGGCCCCGGCGAAGGCGGCGCTCCAGGCAATCTACGCGTTCTGTCGCAGCGTTCGCCGCGGCAACAGTGGTCACCCGGATCAGATCACTGTCGAGGGCTCGTTGGGACCGGGCGAGAAAGTACGCCCGTTCGCCGCGGACAGTACCTGCGGTGAGAGCACGAGCCCGGCTCGGGCTCGGCGCAAGCGAGCGCCCACGCGACCGTTGCCAAAGCTCGTATCCGAGACTCGCGTCCATGCGTCACGCGTGCCTGCTAGCGGACGGCGCCAGGCGGTATCGGAGTCGCTCGAGATCGGAGTCGCTCAGCCCGTTTGCCGAGAGCCAGGCGGCCGATCCGCCAAAGCGCTCGTCGACGAGTTCCAACAGGCGCTCGATGGTTCCGGGGACAGGGGCATGCTCCTGGGGGTCATCTCGCTCGAGCTCTGCGCGATAGGTTGGGGACTTCACCAGACGCGCGAAGATCGCCTCGATGCGTTCTCCTGTGGCGAGGTAATCGCCGACGATCACCCCGCGGTCGATGGCTGCCGCGTCGAGCGCCAGTGCGACAACTACGCCGGTGCGGTCTTTTCCAGCGGCGCAGTGCACGAGGACGGCGCCGTCCGCGCGCGCGATCGCGCGGCTCGAGCCGACGATCGAGTCCGGGCGACGGCTCAGGTAGCCTAGATACGCGCGGACGACGGGCGGCTCTTCGAGCGCGTCATCGTGGTCTGAGCGCCGCGGCGGTATGACCGCGCGTGCATCGAGGTCGGTGTTGCCGCCGGACTCGGGAAGCAGGGAGTGGTGCTCGATTCGCACCGCGTGCTCGGCGGTTATCGGACCCGGTCCCTCCAGCTCGACCTCACTGCCAGTCCGAAGGTCAATCACGACTTCGAGCGCGTGCTCCTCGACCAGCCTCCGCAGGTCGTGAGCGCTGAGAGACTGCAAATTCTCGGATCGCAGCAGCACGCCTGGAACGACGACACGAGCATTGTCGGCCCCGTCGAGGGCGATCCAGCGTGGAGTTCCGTTGACGATGGTCACCGCTCAATCCTCGCAGGCGCTGCGCATGGACCTGAGACCAAGCTGTTATCGGTGTCCATAGCCCGTCGCGCAGCTGGATCCGGGAGGTCCCTAACGCAGGCGGTATTGACGGTCTTTCGCGAGCCGGTCATATTCAGCCGGTGACGTCGATCGAGATTCGCACCGGTGCGCCCGGGGACCTGACTGCACTGCGCTGTCTCTTCAGGAGATCGTCGCTCTCAGTCAAGGCGTTCCGCGAGGAGCTGCTCGCCGATCCGGAGGCCTTGGAGCTCTCGGATACCGCGGTGGCGGAAGGGAGAACTCGGGTTGCGGTGGCGGCCGATGGAGCAATCGTGGGATTTGTCACCTTTCTCCCACTCGGAGGCCTGGTGCTAGAGCTCGAGGACCTATTCGTTGATCCCGATTGGATGCGACAGGGAGTCGCGCGGCAGCTGGTCGACGACCTCACGGCAGCCGCGAAGCGTGACGGCATCACCTGTATCGAGGTAACCGCCAATCCGTATGCGGTGGCCTTCTACCGCAGCGTGGGGTTCGTGTACATGCACGACACCGATACGAAGCTCGGACCCGCGCCCCGTATGCGGCTGTTGCTGCCCGATGTTGGAGCAGCCGGAGCGGTCCAGCACGCTGGACTCTCATAGCCATGATTTTCGGAGGAGCCTTGTCCGGCTTCGCCCCGATGGCCGATCGCATTAATCGGTGCGGGCGATCAGGCCTGTGAGCCGGTCTACCGGGCCCCGCGGCGTTCGGTCGCCCGCCCAGCGGCAGGTGGCGCAGAGCCGCGCCGGGGAGGACCTCTGGTCGCGCCTCGGTCAACCTTAGGACGCATTCCCGGTCGCCGGGGGCGAGTCGCTCGCGCCCAGATCCGGACCGCCCGTCTAGCTTGCGCTGCTCGGACTTGGACCGGCACTAGTCGCCGTGCTGGGTGCGGTGCTGTTGTCGGTCGCGTTTGTGGTGTCGGGTGTGGCGGAACCCTGAGTCGTGCCAACAGCGTCGAGCGTGTCGGTGCCCGGCGCGTCGCTGGGGGAGGCGGTGTCGTGGGCCGCGGCTGCGGCACCGCCAGCGTTAGGCGGACCGGCATCGCCTGCGGAGTGCCCGTGGTCCGACGCCCGTGTGCTGTCGGATGTGGTGAGCGAGCTTGAGCCGCTGCCGCCAGCGGGTGCCGAGCCACTGGGCTGCGCGGGCGACCCTCTGGCTGCTGTGCTGCCCGCCGCGCTCATCGGCGCGGTGCTGGAGGCTGCGGCACCACTGCTGGTGACAGCGGTCGCCGATCCCTCGCTCGCCGAAGCTTTGCCCGCGGCACCGGTTGTGCTAGTCAGAGATGAATGACCGCCGGCGGCCGGCGTGAGCGTCGTGGCGCCGGCGCTTGTCCCCGAGGCGATGCCGGAGCCGCTGTTTGTCGCAGATGCACCCTCGCCTGCGGAGCCGCCGGTGGCTGCGGGGCCTTCGGTGCCCGTGGCTATGACTGAGGAGCTCTGGCTGCTCGACGAGCCTAGTGCGCCCGCCGAGCCCGCTGCCGAACCACCGCTCGTCGTCGCGGCCGTGGGCAGGGCCGCTCCGGCCGCGGATGCAGCCTCGGTCACGGCCGTGTTTGGCAATGCCGAGGTCCCGGTTACGCCGGAGGCCGCGAGCGGGCGGCCCGAGCTCGCCGTCACTGCAGCGCCTGCCCCACCGATCGCGACCGCGCGCGTTTCCAAGCCGAGGATCGAAGCGGGTTGAGTGATCGGTGGCGCCTCGATCTGAATCGCTCTTACCATTGCCGAAGCGGTAGGTCTGTCCGAGGAGGTGACATGTGCTGCGCCGGCGGCGCCTGTCGCGATCGCTGCTGCGGTCAAAATCTTGGCCACGACCCCGGTCGCGCTGAGGCCGCCGATCCCGCCCAAGGCATAGTCAGCACTCATGGCGCTGAGCCCGGTGGCCACCGCTGAAACGGGTGCACTGGCAGCCACTGCGACGCTCGCCGCGCCCGCTCCCGCGGTCGCGAGCGTGCCGGTCGCGCCGGTCCCAGCGGCGACCGCAGCGGCGCCGCTAGCTCCTGCGGCTACAGCACTGCTGCCGGCAGCCGTTGTGCCGCCGGCGAAGAGAACGCTAGTGCTCCCCGCGCCGGCGCCAAGGGCGCCGCTGCCACCGGCCGCGGCCGCGCCGCCCGCCGCAGCGCCTCCACCAGCCACGCTCCCGCCGGCCGCGGTGCCGCCGGCCGCTGCACCGCCTCCCGCCGCCGTGCCACCGCCTGCAACGCTGCCGCCACCGCCTAGCGCCGACCCGAGCACCGACGCCTTGAGCCCGACGGCCGGCACCACCGGAAGAATCAGCGCGAGCGCAGCCCGCTGACGGCGGACCTCGTGCTCGAAGGCTGCACAGCTGGGGCACCGGTCGATGTGGGCGCGCGTGGTGCTGCGGGGAAGAACCCTCTGTTCCGCCGTCGCAAGCCGCTCGCGGATCTCCGCACAGGGTCGATTCCGCGCGTGGCGACTACGTAACAGCCCTTCTCTAGCTTGGAAGATGAGTGCTTTCACCTTTTCTCTACGGACGCCCAGTACGGCAGCGATGTCATTGTGCGAGTGGTCTCCGAGCTCGAACAGCACCAGCGCCGCCCGTTGGTCGGCGGGGAGCTGTTGCATGTCGTCGACGATCTCGCGTAGCTCTTCCCGTCGCTGGACCTGGTCTGCCAGGCTTTCGAGGAGCGGGCGGTCTCCAGACACCGCATCGACGTCGTCTGCTTCACGACGGGAGCGAAGCTCGGACAGGCAGCGGTTGCGCGCAATCGCGTACAGCCAGGGCCGCAGAGCAATGTAACGGTCACCCGCGCGCATCGAGCGGTAGGCGGAAGCGAACGTCACCTGCAGCGCGTCTTCAGCCGCGTCGTAACTCCCGAGCATGTGCACGCAGAACGCGAGCACACCGCGGGCGTAACGATCGTAAATCGCCTCGAACGCGGCTTCGTTGCCGGCGCGAACTTCGGCTAACAGCGATTCATCGGACTCGCCTAGCGGCGGCTTACGCTCGATCTTGTGTCGAAACCCGACGAGGACTGCGGTTGCCCCCATATATGAGCAAGTATGGGTCACTTCGGCGCGACAGTCCAGCCCTGAAGGAGGCCTCTGGCCGGATGTTCTGCCCGCGGCAACGAGCTTCTGGCCAGACGTTCTGGTGGAGGCGCCGGCGAGACGGCACCCCGAGAAATCGCATCCCGGGGTGCCGCGCCCCCAAGCGCTCGCCAAAGCGACGGCTGGGAAGGCAAGCCGTCAACCGTTCCCTACTTCTCCCAACGCGCCCTATCTATATCAACGCGAATAAGCAGGCAAAGGTTGGCTCAGGCAGACGATTTCTCTTTGAAGTCGGTTGATGCCAGCCTGGGCGCTCGGGCAAGCCGCTCCCGGAAGCCGCAATCCGTTGCTAGATTCAGTTCTCCACGGTGGGCGTAGCTCAGCTGGTAGAGCTCCTGGTTGTGGTCCAGGCGGTCGTGGGTTCGAGTCCCATCGCTCACCTATTAGAAAGTCCCTGCAGGCGGCATGGAAACACTTCTCTGGCCGGTCGAGATGCCTCGATCTACCAACCGTCTCCTAGAGTCGGTCCGAGGCTGGCCAGGGCGACGGTGAGGTCCCCCTTTCCGCGCGCATTGCGGGACCACAGTCGTTCATCTCGAGATGCCTGTCAGGTCGTGAAAGCAAAAGCCCGGCGAGTCCATGCTCGCGCTTTGCAGTTGCTCATTTGCGCCGGAGCCGCCGCCAGGGATCAGGACCGGGCGGTTATGGCGAGCTTGGCGCCGAGCGCCACGAAGGATGCGGCGAACATGCGAAGGACATGACCGATGGGAGAAGGTGACGCATCGATCCAGCAGACTGCTGACGATCTACACGTCGAGCACGTCCGTCGATCAGCCCTTTCCGTGGGTGGGTGATCTGCGATCGGAGCCGAGCGGCGTCGGAGCCGGAGGCGCGCGGTCCCGATCGCAGGCGCCGCCGCTAGGTGAGAGCTTGGCGCAATGCCGTGGGCGTGTTGCCTGTCTCCGCCCGGATCACTCGGGACATGTAGCTCTGGTCGCTGAAACCGAGTTCTGCAGCCAGCCGCGCGAGGTCGCGCTCGCCCTCCGCGAGGCGTTCTTGGGCTCGGCGAACGCGTAGACGTGACGAAAAGGCGCGCAGCGGCGGGCGCCATCGAGGTGACGTCAGGCATGGCTGGTCCCCTACAGGTCGGATGGGGCGCTGGACTTTGTGGCCCTTGCCACCCCGATTGTCAACCGCGAGAGATGCGACGCGCGAGGACCGGCCTCATGCGTCCCATGCTGACGAGTGCGACGGGAGAGGTGGTCGCCATCGCGAGGGCCAAAATGGACCGAGGGGCATCCATCGCCGGCCCTGACGCGTTGAAATAGGCCAATGAACGACTCCGGCTCTGAGCGCGGGCGACATTCTCAACTCGGAACGCGCTCCTGGGGTGGGTGGCAGCGGCTTTGGGCAGCGAGCGGGGCGCTCGCGGTGGTGCTGTTCGCCTGCGGGCTGCTGTTCGGCGATGTTCTCGGGACTAGCAACTTCCCGCCGCTCGATGCGACCAGCTCTCGCGTCAGAGCCTACTTCCTCGATAACCTTCGGAGGTGCGCGCCCTGAGCTTCTTCGATGCGCTGTCGGCGATCGCATTGTTGGCGTTCGCGGCCTACGTCTTCGCGGCCTACCGCGACCGCGAGGCGTTGCTCTCTACCGGCGGTCCGCGACTGGCCGGACGGTACGGTCACCTGTTCGTTGCGTCCCCGACATTCGACAAAATCGACGTTCTCGAGGCACGCCTGGCAACCGTCCTGGGCCGATCCTGAAGGAATCACCAGCCGTGCCGAAAGCGCCCCGCCTTGGGGTCTGGGTTCAGACTAGGACCACACAGCTTATCTGCGCGAGGACTAGGCAGTCGCCGGCGAACTCGCGCTCGCGACGAACGCTCGGAGTTCGCGCATGAGCGATTCGGGGGCGAGCCGAGGTTCCGCACCCCGTGGGCGGGCTGGGAGCTTTTTGCAACCGCTGTGGGCAGCGAGCGGAGCGCTGAGCGTCGTGCTGTTCGCTTGCGGGCTGCTGTTCGGCGACCTTCTCGGAACGACTAACTTCCCGGCCCTCGACGCCACCGCCTCCGGGGTCAGGGCCTATTTCCTCCAAAACGCCTCCGAGGTGCGGGTCCTGAGCTTCTTCCACGTGCTGTCGGCGATCGCGTTGGTCATGTTCGCCGCCTACATCTACGGCTACTTGCGACGCGAAAGTCAAGCGCCGGCTGCTGCGATAGCTCTCGCGCTGGCAGGGGGCGCCGTGGCGGCGGGATTCCTGCTGCTGTCCGCCTTGTGCTACCGCACGCTCGCCGAGCCAACGGTCTCGCGACGCGCCGCGCGCGCACGCGCTCGTGGTGCTCTCCTATCTCGCGGGCGGCCCCGCGATCGCGCTCCCGCTCGTCCCCATGATCGGCGTCGTTTCCGCGACCACGCTGCGCGAGCAGCTTCTCGCGCGCTGGACCGGCTGGCTCGGCATCGCCGCCGCCCTCTGCGGCGCAGCCTGTGCGAGCACCCTCCTCGGCCCGACAAACAACCACTCGGCCACCTACGCCATTCTCCTCCTGGGCGCCGTCGTCATGTTTGCGTGGCTCGTCGCCACAAGCGTTGCCCTCATTGCACGAACCACAGCTGACGCTACTCGCCGGCTGAACGGACGAGCGAAACGCCCGAGATAGCCAACAGCAGAACCCGCCGCGGTAGACGATTGCTCGCGTCGCAACAGGCGTGAACGATTCCTCTCCTGCGCCGCACGAGTAACAGCGTCTCGGCTACATCGCTGGCGGCGCGGCAAGACACGATCGTCATGCGGTCGAATCTCGCGGAAGCGGGCGACCGGCGGCGTGCGTGCAACGTCGTATCGCTCGGAGCCTGGAGCGAGCACCGCACCGAGGATGGCGTCCTGCAACGCCGCAAGGTCGCCGGCCGACGGAATCATCGGCCTCTGGTTGCGCGCACGCAGCCGCTCACGAGCGGATGAGCCGCCCGAGCTTGTCGAACGAACTGAGCCACCCGCCCTCGGCTTCGCGTTGCATCTCGTCGGTGTGTGGTCCCTGGGTCACGGTCACCCGTGTCCCGTCGGGGTCGACGTCAAACGTGACCCGCGTGAGCATCGGATGCGGAAGGCCGATCTCCGGCTCCGGCTTAGAGGACAGCACTAGCAGCTCCGGCACTGCGATCTCGATGATCTCGAAGTGCACCGGGTAGGCCGCTCCGCGCGCCGGGTCAACCATCGAGTAGTGGATCCGGCCACCGGCGCGAGGCTCGATCTCCACGCTCTCGCGAGTCACCTCGCACCCTTCAGGCGCCATCCAGGCCGCGACCTGGTCGGGATCGATCCAAGCGTTGAAGACAACCTCGCGCGGAGCCCCGAAGACGCGTGTTACTCGGACCTCCCGGCGCGAGGCCGGGTCCCGTGCGGGGCCGCCGGTCATGTGCTGGCGCTTTGCTTCTGGACCGTGTCCAAATGGACGCCTAGGCGATCCAGGCGGCGTTCCCATGTCAGCCGACACACGTCCATCCACGCCTCCGCCTCTTCCAAGGCGTCGATACGCAGGCTCGTGGGGCGCGACTGTGCGGCACGACGGCGGGTGATCAGGCCTGCTCGCTCAAGCACCTTCAGGTGACGGGAGATTGCGGGAAGGCTGACAGAGAAGGGCTCGGCGAGCTCGTTTACCGTGGCCTCTCCCTCGGCCAGACGCGACAGGATCCCGCGCCGCGTGGGATCCGCGAGCGCGGCAAACGTGAGGCTTAGCTGATCGGAGGCCATGTGCTGGTTTTTAACGATACGGTTAGTTAACGAATACTGCAAATACGCTCGAGATTCTCGGCCTAGAGATTTTCGACCTCGCCGAAGGAGACCAGCACAATGCCGCAGAGAAGACTAGTTCTGCAGATGGGGATGTCACTCGATGGGATCGTGGCCATCCCACGGGACGATCGATTGATGCCAGTGATGGAGGGGGAATGGGGCCTTCCTCCCGAGGACCCCGAGCTGACAAAGCTCAAAGTCCAATGGGTCTCAGACGCCGGCGTGCACCTCATGGGCCGCGCCGCCTACCAGGAGATGGCCGCATACTGGCCAACCTCAACCCACGCCTACGCGGCACCGATGAACGACATTCCCAAACTCGTGTTCTCGAACACTCTGGAACGCGCCGACTGGCCCGAATCACAGATCGCACGGGGTGACATCACCGATCAGATCGCCAAGTTAAAGCAACAACCGGGCAAGGACCTCATGGCCCACGGCGGCGCCGCATTCGCCCAATCCCTCGCACGCAACGACCTGATCGACGAGTACCGGCTGATCACCCATCCCGTCGCCGTCGGCGGCGGCCGGCCGCTGTTCAAGGACCTTCAAACCCCTCTGCCGATGGAGCTGATCAACGCGAGAGCGTTCGGCGGCACCGTCGTGCGCATCTACCGCAGGGCCTAAAGCCCACCCCACCTTAGCCGTGCGAGGTCTGACGGGCAGAAGAGCGGCCACACCCAGACGGCGACGTATCGGAAATTGCCCGCAACCCCCTGGCCGCTTCACGACGACGGCACGATTCGTATCTAGCCGCGAATCGCTCAGCAACGCGAGCGGCGGACACAGCCCCCAGCCCGTTGTGCCCGCCACAGCGCCAGCTCCGCTACGAGGCGTGTGCTTGTTCGACCTCAGCAAACCATCGACGCACGGTAGAAATCGGACGTGTGGGCGACCAGGCTCCCCATCGAGTAACAGGAAGCGTCCAGCGTCTTGGCGTTCTACGGCATGGACCGATGATGTCCGCTCTGGACCGCGGTCCTTGTGCCAACGGATGACGTCAACGGAAGAGGCCAATGAAGAACCACATCGCACATGGAACGCTGCCTGAAGTGATACCGCCGACACCTTCCATGGTCACGAACACGGCAATCTGAGTCTGGGCACGAGCGACTCGGGAGATAACCGGACTCGTCGGTCCGGTACGATGCCGACATGGCCGAGATACCCGCGCAACCGTCGCCGCCCGAGGGGCTTGACCGCGAGACCCTGATCGTCGCCGGCGTCGTACTGCTGGGAGCGATCATGTCGATCCTGGACACGACGGTAGTCAATGTAGCGATCGATCATCTGGCGGTCGCGTTCCGCTCCTCGTTGACCACGATCCAATGGGTGATCACCGGTTACACGCTCGCGCTGGCCGCGGTCATCCCGGTCACCGGTTGGGCGGCGGATCGGTTTGGCACCAAGCGCATCTACCTGTGGTCGCTGGTGCTGTTCACGTGCGGATCGGTGCTGTCGGGCCTGTCGTGGAGCGCGGGCTCGCTGATTTTCTTCCGCGTCTTGCAGGGCATCGGCGGCGGCATGATCATGCCGGCGGTCATGACGATCATGACCAAGAAGGCCGGTCCGCACCGGATGGGTCGGGTTATGGGCGTGCTCGGCGTTCCGATGCTGCTGGCGCCGATTCTGGGGCCGATCCTTGGCGGGTGGCTGGTCGACGACGCGTCGTGGCGGTGGATCTTCTTTATCAATCTTCCGATCGGGATCGTCGCGTTCGTCCTCGCGCTGATCGTGCTCGACCCGGATCAGCCACAGCCCGCGCACCGGCTCGATTGGCTCGGGATGCTGCTGCTCTCACCGGGGCTGGCGGTGTTCATCTTCGGGCTGGCCGAGTCCTCGACCTATGGGTTCGGGTCGGTGCGGTCGTGGGGTCCGACGCTTGCCGGCGTCGTGCTGATCGCCGCCTGGTTCGTCCATAGTTGGCGCAACCCGAACCCGCTGATCGACCTGCGGACGTTCGCGCACACGCGAGCGGGTGCGGCGGCGGGCACCTTCCTGCTGTTCGCCATCTCGGTTTTCGGGACGATGCTGCTTGTTCCCCTGTACTACCAGTCGGTGCGCGGCGCCTCCGCGCTCCAGGCTGGCCTGCTGATCGCGCCGAGCGGCGTGGGCGCGATGTTGCTGATGCCGCTCGCGGGGCGCCTCACCGACCGGTACGGACCCACCTGGCTGCCCGCCACCGGGCTGCCGCTCGTAGCAATCGGGCTCATCCCATTCGTGTTCGTCGGCGCCCACACCTCCTACGTCTTGCTCGGCTTCGCCAACTTTGTCCAGGGCCTAGGGATGGGGCTGGCGATGATGCCGAACATGACCGCTGCGATGCAGGCGGTGCCGCCCGCGGCGATCGCGCGGACGAGTACGGCGATGAACATCATCCGCCAGGCCGGGGCCTCGATCGGCACCGCGGTGCTGTCGGTGATTCTTGCCTCAGCGATCACCAGCAACCTCAGCGCGATCCTCGGCAGCCGCGCTTCGGGCTCGCACTCCGGCGGCATCGCTGCACTCCAGCACCTACCGACCAATGCGCACGCCGCGATCGTGGCGCCACTTGCCAACGCCTTCAGCTCAACGTTCGTATGGGCGCTCGTGCTCATCCTCGTCGCTCTCATCCCCGCGGTAGGAATGGCCCTTTCGGGTTGGCGCCGGCCGCTCGCCACGCCCGTCGCCGGACGGTCGGTAGCCCTGGAGTAGCGCCTTGCCTGTTCCCGCGGGGTGCCCGTGCTCGGCGATTGGGTCCGGCGCACCTGCAAGCCGGACACAGGCCCGCTGCAGCAACACTTTCAGGTACAGACAACTGAGTCTGGGACGGATGCGATGGCGCGGCGCAGCGCAGACCTAGCCCAATCCTGACGACCCGACGTCGCCAACGCGATCGCGCGACGTGAGCAGGCGAGAAGGACGAAAGCAATCGGCCCCGCGTCGGCCGGGCTTCAGGCCGTGGGGTTGGCGGTTGCGAGCCTCGAGCGCACGCGCACGAGCGGGGCGTTGGGGTCGTGCGGCTGGGGAATCGCCGCGAGCGTGAACTCGGCGATCGCGCCAGGGCGAAAGACTAGACAGTGAGTCGAGCCGCCGAATTGGAAGTAACCGAGCTCCTCACCCTTGGCGGCGTGATAGCCGGGCGTCACCTTGGAGTCGATCAGGCACGAGGAGACCTCCGACATGCCGACCGGCACGAAGGCCATCAGCCCGATGACGGGATCGTCGGCTTCGATCAGGATGATCGCCCGGGCCGCAACGTGGGCGAGGTAGGACTGCGAGTTCATCGGCTCGACCGCGTCCTTGCCTTCTGAGTCGGCCTCGGAGTAGTAGGTGCCCGGTTGAATGAACGCTCGGACGATCGTGCCCGCCACCGGGCTGTGCCACCGGTGGTAGTTGGTCGCGCTCAGAAACGCTTGATACACCGTCCCGCCGACAAACTGATCGACTAAATCATCATTGGCCAGCATGTCCTCGATCGAATACGGCTGACTCTTGATCCAGAAGCGATCTTGCCGCCGGACGTCGGTGCTGATGCCGTAGGGCAGCGACTCACAGGCGCTCACGATCACCTTGTCGTCGTCCGGTGAGTCCACCGGACGAGCGCCGTCCTTGAAGCGTCGCGTGAAGAAATCGTTCCATGAGGCAAAGCCCCAATGCTCGTCCTGGGGGTCGTACTCGAACTGCTCGATGCCGACCGCGCGCCGGGCCTCGGCGGACTTCCAGCCCGACGGTGAGTCGTTGAGCACATAAAGCGAGTCGCCGCTGCTGAGGAACTCGCACCAGGCGGTCAGGATCTTCTTGAGCATCGCGTTGATCCGCGGATCCCGAAAGGCCGCGAAGCCGGCCGGTGTCCCCATCGTCCAGTCGAGGATCGCGCCCAACGGGGTCGCCACCATCGCGGGGCCGAACTCCGGCGCCATGGTCAGCACCTCATTGGTCAGGCGCAATAGCTGGTCGACGCTCTCCACATGCCGCTTGCGGTACGGCTTGGAGGTGGGCACCTGCGCGATCATCTGGTTGAGATACATCCGCACCACCGGATCGCTGTCAATCAGCTCCTGAAACTCGCTGATCACGGGGTGAAGCACAATCTGCTTCCCCCGGTCCTCCACTCGCTGACGATGGCCGTCGAGCCAGTCTTCCAAGTCCTCCTGGTCTTCCGGCAACCATCCGGCCCGGCGCCGTACGTCGACCGCGTGGGGGAGAGCCGTCACGGAAGACAACGTACCCGCAGCGTGCCAGCTCAACGCAGAAGCCCGCTGGCGGCTCGGCGCGGCACGCGTTGGGCCACGCCTGACACGGACCGCACCCAAGGGCCCACGGGAACCGTTGGCCAGCCAGCCGCGACCACCCCGGCATCTCGAAACGGAGAGCGATCGCGGCAACTATCGGCATCTCGCTGCCGATACCGCAGAAGCCGAGTGGTTTCACTTTCGGCCGGCCTCGGCGCGGCTGCTCTCCCGGTTGCTTGCTGGGCGCGTCGCCGCCCCGTGTTACTCACCGACCGTCGCCGGCCGCCGAGGCTCGCGTTCCCGAGCAGCGGACCTGTGCCCGGTTACTGGTCGCGCGCTTGTCCTATGGGCGCACCGCGCGGTAGGGTGCATCACCGTGTCTCGCGGTGTCAGCTTTGCAGCGGGATTGGCCGGCGGGGTGCTGGTCAGCCAGGCGCTGCGTCGCGAGCGGATACAGCTGGTGCGGTTGGCCGGCTCGTCGATCGCGACGCCGGGCGCGGCCGGATGGGTGACCGACTTCCTCAACGCCGCTTACTATCGTCGGAGCGCCAGCGAGCGACAGGTCGACGACCTGCGCCTGGCGGCGTCGATCGTCACGACGTTCTGGCATTGCCGCGGCAACCGGAAGCTGCGAGGTCGCGATGTGCTGCCGTTCCACAAGAGCTTTGGCCGCGACCGTTTCCTTGAGGCCGGTCGCTCGCCGCGCGGAACGCTGTCACGCGAGCAGCTGCTGGAGGGAGCGGGTGACCTGCTGGGGGACTGGTTCAGCGCCGGTTACGCTGACGACCGGCGACGGGGCTGGGGGGTCGTGTTCACGGGCGAGGCTGAGCGGGGCGCCTACGAGCCCGAGCAGCGTCTGCGTCTTGCGCGGCTGGGGGCGCTGACCCCCGGGATCGCGCCGGGTTCGCTACAGACGTGGCACACCTACCCTCCGGTGCGGGTCCCGTCGGCGGAGGGCGTGATCTCCGCGCTGACGCGGACGGAGACGTGGCCTGATTACGCGAGCGAGATTGGCCGCTTCACTCCGTTGCGCCGCTCCGAGCTGCTGGGTCAGACGTTCGAGATTGAGGTGGCCGCGGGCGTAGCTGCCGGCCGGCCGATCTTTCAGCGCGGCTATGTGACGATCACCCGGCTGGTGACACCGGAGGATCCCGGGGAGCTGGAGCGGTATTTCGAGGAGCTCGAGGATGGTCTTGCCCGCTTTGGCCGAGACGAGCCGCGCGCGATGCCGGAAGGCGGTGAACCGATCGTGGGATTCGATCTGACTACCCACGAGGGCCATTTCATGGGCCGCGGCAACAACCGCCTGATCCTGTACCGCCACGAGGGGGCGACTTGGGTGCGAGCGGCGGGGACGTGGGATCCGATGCCGTGGCACCTGGAGCAGATTTACCGCGTCGCCGGCAGAGACGCGCAGCACGTCTTCTGGGGCGAGTATGGCTTGGAGCCCCAGAGCATGCTCCATCAACTGGCCCTGCGTACCGCGGGATGAGCGCCGAGGTGCTGGTGATCGGCTCGGGGCCGAACGGTCTCGCGGCGGCGATCACGCTCGCGCGCGCGGGACACCCGGTGACGGTGCTTGAGGCCGCTGGGAGGGCCGGGGGCGCGGTCGCGACCGAGGAGCTGACGCTGCCGGGTTTTGCCCACGACACCTTCTCCTCGGTGTATCCGGCGGCCGCCGCCTCGCCGGTATTCGAACGCTTCCCGCTTGAGCAGCACGGTCTTCGCTGGGTGCATCCCGAGGCGTGCTACGCCCATCCGCTCCCGGACGGGCGCGGGGCGGCGCTCTACCGTGACCTCGAGCGCACCGTCGAGAGCCTCGAGCGGCTCGCGCGCGGCCAGGGCGAAGCCTGGCGACTGTTCGCCACGCCTTTCGTGGCGCACTTCGACGCCCTGCGGCAGACAATGCTGTCGGGCTTCCCGCCGCTCCGGGGGCCCGCACGGCTGACCGCCCGACTCGGTCCCCGGGGGATGATCGAATTCGCGCGGCTGCTGCTGATGCCCGCCGAGGCGCTCGCCCACGAGCTCTTCTCGGCGTCCGGTGCTCGCGCGTGGCTCTACGGCTCGGCGATGCATGGAGACGTCGCCCCTCCTGGCTCGGGCAGCGCGATCGCCGCCGCCTACCTGAATTTCCTTGGGCACGGGGCAGGCTGGCCTAGCCCGGAAGGCGGGGCGGGGCGTCTTTCCGCCGCGCTGGTCTCCTACCTGCGCACCCTGGGGGGAACGGTCCGCACGCACGCCGAGGTCGTCGGTATCCTCGCACACCGCGGGCGCGTATCCGGTTTGCGGCTGGCCAGCGGCGAGACACTGGCCGCGGGCATCGTGATCGCCGACGTGATGCCGGCCGCACTGGCAACGCTGGCCGCGGGCGCCCTGCCGGACAGCTACGCGCGTGCGCTGCGCCGCTACCGGCCCGGCTCGGCAACGTTGAAGGTCGACTGGGCTCTGGACGGACCTATCCCATGGAGTGCCGCCGAGGCGCGCAACGCCGGCACCGTGCACGTGGGAGGCGACGAGCCGGACGTGCTGGAGGCAACCTCGTTCGCCGGCCGTCTGCCCGAGCGGCCGTTCATGCTCCTTGGCCAGCAGTCGATCGCCGACCCCAGCCGGGCGCCGTCGGGCAAGCACACCGCCTGGGGTTACACCCACGGCCCCCATACCATCGACTGGCCAGCCGAATCCGAGGCGCACGTCGAGCGCATGGAGGCGCAGATCGAACGCTTCGCCCCCGGCTTTCGCGACCTGATTCTCGACCGCCACGTGCTCCGCCCGGATGAGCTGCAGCGTCGCAACCCGAACCTCATCGGAGGGGATGTAGGTGGTGGAAGCTACGCCCTGGACCAGGTGATATTCCGGCCCGTCCCCACCCTGAGCCCCTACCGCACCCCGCTAGCAGGCCTGTATCTATGCAGCGCCGCGACGTTCCCGGGTGGAGCCGTGCACGGCGCACCTGGACGCGCCGCCGCCCGGCTCGCAATTGCGGAGTCGCGGCTCCTGCGGCTACCGGCCCTGCGCCGAAGCCGCAGCGCAGCCGGCACTACGGCTTAGGTGTTGGTCACGTCAGACGCGGAGAGGTCGTCCCTTACTCGCCAGACGGCGCCGCGCGCCATGCGACGGTAGGGTGAGAGCAGCTCCTGATCGGCAGGCCGGAACACGCCGACGAGCTGGTCGCCCATGATCAGGTCGTACCAGATGACCATCTGCTTCACCTTGTGTACCGGGCGATCCGCTCTCCGTGGAGATCCGTTGTCGCGGGCAGATGGCCGTTGACAAAGGGCCAAGAGACCATCGACCCTTCTCCTTCATCCCTCGAACAGCACCGCACCCGAACAGAATCGCCTTCTACATCGATCCTCCCTTAGCGTCGGGACACACAGTCGTCCGCGTAGCGGATCATCCGATAGATGGGGTTTTAGCCGTGGCCTGATGGGAATTTTGTAAGGGTGGGAGTCCGGTAATGGGGAGGGAGACGATGCACAGGGGTGGCTCGATTCGGCGGCATTGGCCTCGAGCGTGGGTGCTGGCGCTGACAACGGCATTCTCAGGACTGATCGCGGGCTTGGGGCTCGCCGGTCCGGCGGCAGCAGTCCCGTACGGCGCCCAGGACGCTCAGAGCGCCATGTCGACCACATCAATCACGACGTCGACGTTCGTCAACCAGTTCGACACCGAGCCGTACGTCGGCAACGGCTACTTCAGCCAGCGCATCCCGGCGGCGGGGATGGGGCTGCTCACCGGACTGGGGAAGATCGGCTGGCCGCTGGGCACCCCGCGGTTCACCGAGGCCCTCGCGGCCGGTCTGTATGCCAAGACAAACGCGTCGGTCGCCTACTATCCCACTGAGGCCAAGGAGGTCATGTCCCTGATCCCCACCTGGTCGACCCTGACGTTCACGGCGCCGAACGGGAGCACATACGCGCCGGCGGCAGTCACCGCCTCCCAGATCCGCGGCTACCGCCAGACCGAGAACCTAGAGACCGGCACGGTAACGACGTCGGGAACCTGGACCTCTCCGCGCGGCCGCAAGAAAGCGAAGTTCAGCTACCAGGTGTTCACCGACCTGGCCCGCAAGCACATTGGTCTCGTCATCCTGCGACTGACGCCTCAATGGAACGGCCGCACAACCGTGACCGGGCTACTCGACGGCCGCGGCGCCAGCCGCCTGCTGACCGCCGGCGCGGGCGTGGATCTCGGCACACACACCAGTCATGTCAGCTCGACCGCGATCGGAACGAGGTTCGCGGTCACGGAGTCCTCGACGATGGGATTCGCGCTTCCGCAGCTCCGGGACAGCGCGCTCGCGAACCGGAAGACCCAGACCGCCGGTGAGCGGATCACGTTCACCGCCCACGGCGGCCACACCTATGTGTTTACCAAGTACGTCGCGGTCGTCACCAGCCGTGACGCGAAGCACGCGGCGACCGCCGCCCGCGCGGCGTCGCTGCAGGCGGCCCGGAAGGGCCGATCGGCGCTGCAGTCGGAGAACGCCAGGGCCTGGGCGGCGATCTGGAAAAGCGGCGTCTCGGTCACCGGGCAAGCGCCCCTGCAGCTGGCGATCAACGCCAACACCTATGACCTTTACGCCAGCATTCGCGGCGACAGCCCGGACGCCATCGGCCCGAGCGGCCTATCCAGCGATGGCTATGCCGGCATGATCTTCTGGGATTCGGACATCTGGATGTATCCAGCGATCCTGGCCACCCATCCGGAGATCGCCCGGGCAGCAGTCGACTACCGGTTCCACACGCTCGCGCCCGCCGAGCATGATGCGACTGCCAACAGCTACCAGGGCGCGTTTTACCCCTGGACGGCCGGCGACGACGGCTACACCGGCAACGACTGCTACGGCACGACGACCGACGCCAGCAACAAGATCATCTCCGACCCCAACTTCAGCTGCAGCCAGGAGCTCCACCTCCAGGCCGACATCGCGATTTCGCTATGGGAGTACTACGAGGCCACCGGCGACACCACCTGGCTAAAGCAGCATGGGTGGCCGGTCCTCCGGGCGCTGGCCCAGTTCTGGGTGAGCAAGGCCAAGCCAGATGCCAACGGCGGCTACGACATCAGCCCCATTCAGCCGCCGGACGAGTATCACACCGGGGTCACCGACTCCGCATACACGAATGCCGCGGCGGCGACAGCCATTGACGATGCCATCAACGCGGCGCAGGTGCTCCGCATCACCCCGCCGGCGACGTGGTCCACGGTCGCTGCGGGCGTGATCAAGACGATGCCGTTTGACTCCAACCTCAAGATCTATGACGAGTACGCCGGCTACAACGGTCAGCAGATCAAGCAAGCCGACACCGTGATGCTCACCTACCCGCTCAATTTCCCGATGGCGAGCGGCGTGGGTCTCAATGATCTCAACTACTACTCGCCCCGCACCGCCCTACAGGGACCCGCGATGACCGACGCCATCCACTCGATCGACGCCTCGGCGCTGAACGCTCCCGGCTGCGCGGCCTACACGTACATGCTGCGCAGCTATGAGCCGTTCCTGCGGGCGCCGTACGATCAGTTCGCCGAGACCCGCACGGGGCCCAACACCGGGTTCAACTTCCTGACCGGTGTGGGCGGGTTCCTGCAGGTGTTCGAGTACGGCTTCTCCGGGATGCGCTTCACCCCGACCGCCGTCCAGCTCGCCCCGAGCCTTCCTCCGCAGCTGCCGGGCGTTACGCTGCGCAACGTGCACTGGCACGGCCGGGTGTTCACGGTCGCGATCGGGCTTCGATCGACCACGGTGACGTTGGCCTCCGGGTCGGCGCTGCCGCTGCAGACCCCCGAGGGAACGATGACGGTCACCAGAATCCACAGCGTGATGATCCCCACGCGCCGCCCGGACCAGCTGCCGACCAGCGACCTGGCGCGTTGCCAGCAGGTCACCGCCACCTCGTGGGTCCCGGGCAACGAGCCGGTGGCGGCCGTCGACGGCAGCCCGGCGACGCCATGGATGCCGACCAGCCCGCAGGCCACGCTGACCGTGCACCTGGCCAAGACGAGCACCATCCAGACGGTCACCGTGAACCGGGGAGGCACTGAGCCCTACACCTACAACGTCCAAACCTCGACCGACGGCAGCACCTGGCACGCGGTGGGGACCTCGCCGGCGAGCTCGACCGGCACCGACACAATCAGCTTCTCGCCCACGCAGGCGCAATACGTGCGCCTCGACTTCCCGGGCGGAACGAACGCCGGCACCCCCCAAATCGACGAAGTCTCGGTGACCGGACCCTGACTGAGCGGGTGCGCCGACGGCATCGCCGGCCCGCCAGATGCGCAAGCTCCTCGTGCCTGGTTCCGCGTTCTGGAGATGCGCTCGCCCGGTATTGCGATCGTGGCGGCCCGTCGGGGTGGCATGACCTCAACCGTGTGCTTGTGCTAGCTGGCGCTTTCTCTCACGAGGTTGGCCCTCTTTCGACTTTCTGGACGGCTGCCCGCCGACGACCAGCACCTTGACGTCCGACGCCGGGTCGGCGTGTTACTGCACGCGGCCGGCGCTCAGGGGATCTCACGCACCATGATCAGGTTCGTCGCTCCGGTCGTTCCGGTCCGCTGCCCGGCGGTGATCACGACCCGCGTGCCGGTTCCGAGGCTGGCGAACTGCTTCGCGGTCGTAAGCGCGCGGTCGATCAGGTCGTCCACGGTGCCAGTGACGTTCATCGTCTGCGGGTAGACACCCCATTCGAGCGCGAGCTGATTCGCGACAGCCTGGCTGTCGGGAAGGGCGATGATCGGGCGCTGAGGACGATATTTGGCGCAGGCGCGCGGCGAGCCCCCGCGTGACGTCGGCACGAGTAGCGCAGCCGCGTTTAGCTCATCCGCAAGTTCAACGGCGGCGTGCATCACTGCGGCAGCGGGCGTGTCCCGTACCTCCCGAGCCCGCCCGTGGATTTCGCGCACCTCCTCAGCAACCTCGGCGATCTGCGACATCGACCGCACAGCCTCGACGGCGTAGTCGCCCACGCTCGTCTCCGCAGAGAGCATCACGGCGGAGGTCCCGTCGATAACCGCATTCGCGACGTCGGTCGCCTCGGCCCGGGTGGGCTCCGGCGCATGGATCATCGACTCGAGCATCTGGGTGGCGGTGATGACCAGCTTTCCGCCTTGAGTGGCGCGATAGATCGTGTCCTTTTGCATCAGCGGAACGCGAGCCACCCCGGCCTCGACGCCGTAATCACCGCGAGCGACCATCACGCCGTCGGCCACGGCGAGGATCTCATCGAGGTTCTCGTACGCCTCGATCTTCTCGATCTTCGCGATCGTCCGCGCGCCCGAGGCATGTGTGTCCAGCTGCGCGCGAAGTTGCTCCATGTCGGCCGCCGAGCGGACGAACGACAGCGCGACGTGATCGACGCCGAGCTCCGCCGCGACCGCGAGGTCCCGCAAGTCCTTGGCGGTGATCGCGGGCAGCTCGGGTCGCGCGTATGTGACGTTAATCCCCCTGCGCGGCGCAAGCTCACCTGCGGAGAGCGCTCTGGATACCACCTCCCCAGGTCCCGAGGATTCGACCACCAAGCGCGGCACACCATCGCCGATCACGATCTCCGAGTGCTCGGTCACAAGTCGCGGGAAATCAGGGAAGTCGACCAGCACGCGGGCGTCACCGACCGCCTCACCCGTGCTCGCGAAGGTCACGATCTCACCCGCGCGCACGACGCGCGGCACCGTGCCGGCCGCCAACCGCAGCTTAGGTCCCTGAAGATCAACCAACACCGCGACGGATCGCCCTGCTCGCCCGGCTGCCGCTCGAACCTCTGCGACACGGCGGCGCAGCTCCTCGGGCGTACCGTGCGAGCAGTTCAGCCGCGCGCAGTCCATACCGGCGGCAATCAGGGCATCCAGCACTCCCGGAGGATCGGTCGCCGGTCCCAGCGTGGCGATGATCTTCGTTCTCCTGTCGAACATCCGCTAATCATGATGCTAACGACGACGCGGCGGGGCGGGGTGAGCGGATCCAATACGCGCTGGCGCTGCGACCGTCCCGGAAGCATAAAAAGGCCCCGCCCAACCTTCGCCGCTGCGAGTGAAGCGTCGGCTGCGGGAGCCGCGCCGGCCCGGACGAGATGCCTTCGATCGCCTCAAGGAAGACGACGGGCCCTCAGCGAGCGTCCCGGACACGCGTCTTCGGGCACTGCGAGCGCGCAAGCCTCAGTGCGCGCAGAGGAGCACCCGCAGCAATCCCGCGTCACATGAGACACACAAGATCGATGCCATGCGCGCGCGTCTGGCCTCTCGAGTTTGAATACCCGACGAGCCGCTGGTCAAAATCGTGGTCGGCACTGGCATGAAAACGCTTGCACAATGCTCGACGCCGTGAACGCGAGTCTCCGACCTCTTCCGGCGCCGAGCGCCTCGTCGCCGAAGGACTCGTGAGCCTCGGTCAAGTCGACAAGTGAAAGCGCTCGTGCCGCGCGACCGGCCAGCAGCCGACGGGTTCAGGTTGTGCAGTCGCCCTTGCGACGAGCGGAGTCACGCAAGCTCACTAGCGCCGAGTGCTTGATAACGACCGCCGCGGTTGCGTCGTTGCGTAGGCAGATCAGGAACCGGCAGCCGAGCGGGAGACTCCTCTTAATGCGTGGATGCGGCAGCGTCGACTTCGCCCGAGACTTCTGCATCGCCCGACCACTAGGAGCGAGCGTGGTAGCACCGAGGCACGCTTTTGGCGAAAGGGAGGGAAGCTCCGGGCGTCCGATTGGCGCCGGCGTCTTCCCTCAGATGAGCGTGTTGCAGGTCTCCCGCCGAAACGCTCTCTGAGTGACCTCCGGGTGTGAAAGCAGGTGTGTCATGAACGTCGATGGCGCTGGCCAGGAGGCCGTCAGAGCGGGAACCGCTGTCGTTTCGTCAGTGGGTCTGCCGATGTCTGCAACGCTTGCCGGCGGCGCGTTTCCGCGAACCGAGCAAGCGTGCTCAACGAACGCGTTGAGTGCGACTGCCGCGTGCCCGTGGCGATGCGGCAGTCGCACTGGCGGCGGCCCGCGGTGCTGGTCTCGTTCCCTTGCGGAAGTCTCGGCGTCGCGATGGGGCTCCCGCGAGACTGCTCCGTTTAGCTAATTCCAGTAGCGGGCTGACCCAAGCCCTCAGTGCCGGTGTTGGCCTGTTTTGCGCCACCGGACTTGGCCGCAACGACCGCGCCACCGGACCGGCGAGTCTCAGGTGGGCTTCGGGCTGTCGACCGGCACGCCGACGCCATTGGCGACAGGGTCACCGGGATACTCGTAGAAGGCCCCCGGCGCTGAACTCCGCTTGCCGTAGCCGATGCCCAGTCCCGTGAGTGCCTTCCTGACCTGGGTGGTGGTCTTGTAGGGGAATGGCTCGAAACCCACGTTGTTCGGCGGCGCCGTCGGCGCGCCGAGCTGGGAGGCGGCGAACCGGGCCACCACTCGATGCTCGGCCTCCGTCCCGAGCGCTTCGGCGCACAGCCGCGCGCGGGACGCGTTCGAGCGAACGGTGAAGGCGGTGATGCCGACGAGATAGAGGCTGACCTCGATGGCCTCGACCGCGGCGAAGCTCGTGAACAGCCTGACGCCGCCGTCGAAGACGGCGTTCGGGATCCAGAACTTCGAGGTCAGCGGCTTGGCGCCGATGGCCTTGAGCGCTTGGACGTGCCTGAACTCCGTTGTGACCGCCGCACGCAGCACCGGTACGAACTGCTCGGACGGCGTGCCCGGCGCCTTCCGGATCGCCGCGGTGACCGCCGTCACGCCGAACTGCTCTTGCGTGACCGTGAAATTGAGAAAGTCCTGTAGCGAGTTGCCGCCTCTGACCGCCGCCGCTGCGGTGCCCGTTCCGGTCAAAGGAACCATTGCGCCCGTTACCGCCAGCGCACCGGCCCCTCCCAGCATCCGGCGGCGGGTCGTGCCCTCCGTCGCCGCCCGGTCATCGTCGAGATCCATAGGGAGCCTCCAGGAGTTGGGTGACGACGCGACACTACTCTTGCCGTCATCGGGGAACAAGGGGCCGCAATGAAACCGCCTGCGAGACTCGGCCCTCCCGCACGACGCGGCCCGGACTGCGGCAATGGACGACGACCAGGAGAAGTTCGGCCTGATGGACGGTCGCTGTCGCCTTGAGCCCAAAGCGGAAGGCAACGAAAGCCTGCGTTTAGGCGAGCCACGAGACAAGACCGATCCGCGGGAGGGCCGTAGCCGCGTCCGTACAAACGCCGCGCAACCAGAGCGTCACGGGATCAGAACAGGTGCAGGCTCTGGATAGCGCTCCGATAGCCGGTTGCCCACAGCGTGAATGATCGCCAGGCCAACGACGAGGATGCCGACTCCGACGAGGATTTCAGAGCCGCGATGGGCAGCCTCGGAGCCGACGTGCTTGGGTGGGGCAAGCGCGAGCACCAGAGCGAACGTATACAGGCCGTACCACAGCCAGTAGCCCTTGGACCGCGCGAGCGTGAGTGCGAGCACGAACGCGACGGCGGCGATTACGGTGACTGCCCACGCGGGCGGCGCGATCAGCGCCACCACCCCCGCCAGCATGACCCCCAGCGCGGTCCCGATCGCCTTTCCCTGAATCCGGTCGCGTTGCCCCATCGTGAGGTAGAGCGTGAGGACGAGAATCGGCTCGGGAACCCAGTAGGGCTCGGTCCATCCCAGCGCCACCCCAATCGCCGCGGCGCCACCCAACGCGACCAGGAAGACGATCGCCACGACGGCGGCGATCTTGGTGGGCTGGCGTCGCCTTCGACGATCGCGGGCATCTTGAACCGGAGCGCGAGCACAACGCCGTAGAGCGCGGCAATCCCGACAAAGACGCCGTACCACGCCGCGTCCTTTGCCAACGCCACCGGAGCAGCGAATGTGGCCGCGAAGGGAAGCATCAGCAGGGGAGGCAGCCACCCGAATCGGATTCCCGCGCCGCGGCCACTACCGCCAGCAACGCCACCCACCATCAGTCATATGCGGTGCCCGCACCCAGTCCGGCCGCCAAGGCGACGGCGGGGGCGACATACATCATCCGCCGGGTGCCGCCAACCTTGGCGCCGACAACGCCGAGCACGAGCCCGAGGAGCGCGGCATCCGCACCCAATTTCCCCACCAGCACTCCCAGCAGCACTACCGGAAGAACGACCACCACAAGCACCGCACCCAAAAGGTGAAGCACCCGCCGCCCGCGCCCCCCCGACGGCTTCTCCGCAGCTTCCCCCGCCTCCACCGCACTCGGGCCGGAATTCGGCTGGACTCCGGGCTGGGGTCCGATCGGGGTCACAGCGCCCCGCCGGTCCCGGGGTATCCCGTTTCTCTCGTTAGTGGACTGGGTCGATGTCCCACGACTGATGGCGCAACCTTTGCACGATGCCGGATCAGGCCACCGTACGGTCAACCGCCCGCTACGCCATCACCCGATCGGGACGAAGCGCAACCCCGGGCATCCTTGCTCGGGGGGTCGCGTCCAAGGACTGCTGTAAATACGCGTCGGTGCTGTCAGAGCGACGGCGTAGGTTCCCTCATGTCCTGCAAGACGAAGAAGGAGGCCTACGCCGTGAGACGCACGGTACCGCCGTCGGCGGAGATACAAGCGAGCATCGACAAGCTGATGTCGAAGGGGATGGTTGATGACCCGCAGAAGATGCTGTCCGAGCTCGCCCGGCTCGGCGCTCGGTTGATCATTCAGCGGGCGGTCGAGGAGGAGTTCGAGAGGTGGCTTGGCCGCGCCCGCTACGAGCGGCGGCCGGAGCGGCAGCGCGGCCTGCGAAATGGGTTCCGGCCCCGGCACGTGCAGACGGCCGAGGGCGAGCTTGAGATCGAGATCCCGCAGGTCCGCGAAGCGGCCGCCCCGTTTGTCTCGAAGCTGTTCCCGAAGTGGCACTGCAAGCGGCTGTTGCGAACGGACCCGCTCAAGGCGCTGGTGATCGGCGGGTTCGTGCGTGGCCTGTCGATGCGTGATGTCGGGTCGCTGTGCGACGAGGCGGGGCTCGGCCGCACGTCGAAGTCGACGGTGGCCACGATCTGCGCGGAGCTTGGCGAGCGCTTCGAGGCGTTCTGTCGCCGCTCGCTCTACGACGTCAACCTCGTCGTGCTGTTCCTCGACGCGATCTACCTGCCCGTGCGTCCGAGCGGTCCGAAGGAGGGCGTGATCTGCGCCTGGGGAATCACCGAAACCGGCGACAGGGCACTGGTTTCCGTGCGGTTGGGGATGCGCGAGTCAAAGGAGGACTGGCTCGAGCTCGGCCGCGATCTCACCAGCCGCGGGCTCGCCGCGCCACGCCTGATCGTTGCCGACGGCGCCCCCGGGCTGATCTCGGCAGTGGAGGAGCTCTGGCCGCGGGCTGACCGCCAGCACTGCGCCGTTCACCGTCTGCGCAACCTTCAGGCGAAGCTGCCCAAGTCAGAGCATGACCGGATCCGCTTCAACTACTGGAGCGCGCTCACCGACGCGACCGGCGTCAAGGACGGCAAGCTCCGACTCCAGATCCTCATCTCAGAGCTCGAGCATGCCGGCTACGAGTCAGCCGCCGGCTGCCTCTCAGACCACCTCGACGCCCTCGTCGTGCACCTGCGCTACCCGCTCACACACCGCGAACGGTGGCGATCAACCAATCTCCTCGAACGCTCGCTCGGCGAGGTCCGCCGACGAACGAAGGTGATGGGCCGGTTCCCCGGCGAGACCAGCTGCCTCTCGCTCGTCTGGGCGGTGCTCGACCTGTTCTTCAGCCACGCCAGCAACGGCGCGACGTTCACCGACGTCGACCGCCAACACCTCTACCGAATCAAATACCGCCAAGCCGACCCAGACACTCTCGACGAGGAGCTCACAGCCGCCTAGACTCACACTCGGGAACCGAAGCCCGCGACGAATTTACAGCGGCAAATGGACGCGACCGTGCTCGGGCGGCGGCAGTCTCGGTATGCGCCGAATCCAGACCGGTTCGGGCTGCCCCTTGATCGAGAAGGAGCAGCCGACCCCACGCTTCCGCTTCTGAGCAGGATCAGCAGCGCTGGCCGACGCCGCCTGCGCACCCGCATCCCCCCGGCGAAGCAGAAGTGCGACCTGTCTGAGGGTCTTCCCTCCCGCGAGCGCATTGCAGGGCGCGGTCGTCGTGTCGCGAGCTCACGATCGGTCGCAGAAGCGGGCTCTGATGTCTCGGCCGGCGGCTGCCGGGTTGTCGTCCGAGGCAGTATTCGCAGCCCGTCGTGCGGAGGCGAGGCGTCGCTGCCGCGGGGCGACGGTGTGGTCTCATTCGGTCGATGAGTTTCGCGGGGTCGCCGGCTCCGACGCAGTCCCCGTCGGACTAGCCGATCCTGGCCCGCTTCTCCGCCCCGCTCGGGCAGGGCCCTGCCCCGACCCCGAAGATGTAGTTGGTCTACTTGATCGGAACCGCGGTGTTGGGGACCGCATTTGCGCGCGTCAGCATGATGACACTGCTCACGAGGACGAAGATCAGGAAGAGCACAAAGCCGATGAGGTCGAGAACTAGCCCGAACGAGGCGATCACGCCGCCGAGGCCGAAGCCTTGAAGGAAGAGCATGATCCCGGCGAGGATCGAAACCCACCCCAGCCAGCGCGGCAGTACGCCGCTCCTGATCACGAGCAAGCCTGCGGCGGCAGCAGAGAGACTGCCGAAAACGTCCCCGACACTTTCCAGCGCATACGTCATCAGGAACAGCGTGTAGGCGACACCAGGGTCGTGTCGATACCCAAACGACGCGATCCTTGCGCCGACCAGTCCGGTGATGCCGATGTCGCTGACGGCATGCAGGGCAATAAAGAGCACTCCGCCGACCAGCACCAACGAGCCGAGGATCCGGGGCCGGTCGGTGTCTCCGCACAGCAGGTTGTACAGACTGCAGAGGTAGATCAGAAACGCGGTGGCGTAGACGACGGAGAGGTAGGCGATCACCAACAGCCGGTCGCGGTGCTCGTGGAGCCCGCTCGCGATCTTCGCCGCCGAGTCGTTCTGGGTCAGTCCGACTCCGAGCGCGACCACAATCTCCGCCAGCAGCGCGATGACGTAAACGATGCCCGCCACCCAGGCATACCGCTCCCACGCTCTCGAGGTCCGTGCCGCTACCACTATGCGATCTTCCCCATCGGCGTCGCGCCTAGCAAGCCGCGACGTTGAGAAGGGGCTCACGGGCAAACCCGAGTTCCGGCTGAACCCGCCGTTCTCGAGGGTGGCCCAGGGGAGTCGAACAAGGAGATTGCCGCCGAGCTTGTGATCAGCGAGCGCGCAGCACGCAGCCACGTGAGCACGTCCTGTCCAAGCTTGATCTGAGGTCGCGTACGTAGGCGGCGCTGTGGGCGGTGAGCGGTGCGCGCACCCGCGGAGTGGGACCGGATCAGGAGAAGTCGACATGGCAAGACGGATCGACACGAAGGCGCAGTCCGGCGAACGGGCTGACCACTGAGCATGTCGTTCGACCCGGATACGACTACGGAAACGAGTTCGAGTTCGGACTCGATCTGGTCGTCGATGGCCTCGAGCGGTCGTTGAATACGACTACGAACCGGCTCCCTCAGCCTGTATCTGACCGGAATACGAGCACGAGCACGCGTAGCGCGAGGACGCCGGCGAAGACGAGCAGGCAGTAGCCGAAGAACGCGTACAGGGTGACGCTGTGGGTCACCCTCGGCCCTCCGTGAAGACCAAGGATGAGTACGGACATGACGCCGAGGGTGGCGGCCAGGAACGCGAGCACCAGTTGGTGCACGAGGCCGGTTAGGTAGCGGCGGTCGCTCTCGTCGGCGAGGAGGCGGACGTTGATGCTGAGTCGCCCGTGCTCGAGTGAGGCGCTGATCCGGTCCAGCCGGCGCGGCAGCCGGCGGAGCATCGGCGCCAACGAGATCAGTTCGTCGGTGGCGGTCTTGCGTAGCGCTGCGGGACTGAGCTGCGCGGCGAGGTAGTCGGTGGTGAAGCGGCGGGCGTCCGTGAGGATGTCGAAGCCGGGCGCGAGCTGGGTCAGCGTGCCCTCGATCGTCGCCAGCGCGCGGAACGCCCCCGCGATCTCGGGCGGCACCGATAGTTCATGCTCAGCGATGATCCGGAAGAGATCGGCGAACATGCGCACATCGGGAGTGATTCCGGCCCCGACGTGGCGGGCCATGAAGACGCCGAGCGCCCGCTCGAGCGCGGGCTCGTCGAGCTCTTCGGGTCGCTGAACGATCTCCAGCAGCGCGTCGTTTAGCGCCGCCGGATCGACACGATCGACGGCGACCAGCAGCCGCTGCAGCGCGGCCCGAAGCCCGGCGTCGATCCGTCCAACGGAGCCGAAGTCGAGCAGGGCGAGCTGTCCATCGGCGAGCAGCAGCACGTTTGCCCGGATGCGGGTCGGCGTGGAAGATGCCATCGATCATCACCTCGCCCAGCAGAGTGTCGAACAGGGTGCGGGCGAGTGCCTGGCGGTCACCGATCCGCTCATCGGCCGTGATCGCGCCCAATGGGCGGCCCTCGAGCCGCTCCATCACGAGCACGTTCGCGGTACACAGGGGCTCATGCGGTTTCGATATCCGGACCGACGCGGCGGCGCGCCGAGGGCGCGCCGCGGCGGCCACGGCGGTCATGTTCTGGGCCTCGATCCTGAGGTCGAGTTCCTCCCTGAGCGCCGCCGCGAACCCGTTTGAGAGGTCGACCGCGCCGACTCCCCGCCCCCAGCGCGTGTTGCGCTGGAGGCGCATCGCCAGTCGATCGACGATGTCCAGATCCCACGCCACAACTGTGTCGATCCCGGGCCGGCGAACCTTCACGACGACCCGCTCACCGGAGTCGAGGATCGCAGCGTGCACTTGCGCGATCGAGGCGGCCGCGAGCGAGGTGCGATCGAAGCTCGCGAACACGTCGTCGACATCGGCTCCGAGCTCGGACCTCAGCACCTGCTGGACCTCCAGCCACGAGACCTGCGCGGCGTCATCCTGCAATCCGCTGAGCTCGTCGATGAACTCGGCCGGCAGTAGGTCACGCCGGGTCGCCAGTATCTGCCCGAGCTTGATGAACGTGACGCCGCCATCCTCGAGCGCCAGTCGGAGCGAGCGCGCGAGCTGGGCGCGGCCGTCGTGGGTCTGGAGCTCGGCGCGGCGAGCGCCCCGCAGGTACGGAAGCACTCCGCGGCGGACCAGGATCCTGGTGATCTGCGAATAACGGCGGATCCGCCGCGCGCGCTTGCGCAGCCCTCGGATCAAGTACAGCGGTCCCGGCATCGTTCCACTCGGCACCAGCGCCTCGAAGAGCACCAATACGAGCATCCCGAGCAACAGCGCGATCGCCACCCCGAGGATCACGAACCACACAGCCGGTAAGAATGGCCATCTGCCGTTGCGCTTGACGATCGAGCCCCCGATCGCTGTGATGATCGGCGAAGCGAACGCCAACGCCACGATCCCGCCGATCACCCAACGCAGCGGCGAGACGCGCAGGCCAAGCAAGCGGCGCACACCGAACGCGAACACGGGCACGGTCACGGCCACGCCAATAACGACGAACGGAACTGTAAGCGCAGTCATCTAGGCGCGAAATCTTTCGCGCTACCCGACGGCGAACCTGCTTTCAACCCCGAACAGTCGTCCGCGATCGCACCCGCTTCGCCGACTCAGCAGGGCAGAAAGCCACGCGCCCTGCTCCGCGCGGAAACCGGGGCTGCGGGCCATCTGCCGATGCCCGCTGATCCCCGGGTTCGGCTATTTGCCTGAAAGGCCGGCTGTAGCTGAGATCACTGGCGCCGGGCGTGAGTGGACGGTGTCGATGATCTCTGAGCTGTCGATGCCTTGAAGGTAGATCGACGTAATCCCGAGGTTCGCGTGTTGGATATGCGGGTGATATGGCGGCTCTGCCGGTGATCTGGTGGTTGCCCCGGTTTGTCGGGGGATAGCGGTTGGGGTGGCTACGCGGTGGGCGCGTAGCGGAGGTCGCCCGGAGGGCGGCCGGAGCGGGTGTGCTGGGCACGGACGTTGAGATCGGAGGTGTGAGTCCTGTCCTGGAGCCCTGACAGGGGGAATCCAACATTGAAGAGGCAAGGGCGCGGCCCGGAATTGACCGGGCGGCTCGTTGGCGGCTGGTCGCGACCGGCCTGCTGGTGGGCTTCCGTGAGGGCGGGTCTGAAAGAGGCCATAGATGTGTCGTGGTGGCGAACGAAAGTGAAGCGCCGTAAGGCGTTCCTCGATGGGCGAGCCGGCTCGCAGCGGCGATGCCCTGTTCCTGTCGATGCCGAGGGCGTAGTGGCGACGCGATCACGGCGAAATCTCAGCGTTTCACCCCAGGAGATCTGCTGGGTTCCGGCGATCGCCGGTAGGCCGAAGAACGAAAGGACGACGGCCGATGGCCCAGCAGAAGTCCGAGGACCGAGTAGTACCGGAAGGCGGGGTAATGCCCGCTGAGCGTGCCGGGTCGAGCCCCGGTGGGCAAGGGAAGGCGGTCCCGGTCGAAGAAACGGCGGTGCAGCTCTGCCTGCCGATCGCGACAGCAGAAAACCCGAAAGGGGCCACCCGCAGGAGGACCCGGGACCGGCTTGGGGCGATCCGGGCGGGAGCGCCGAAGGCGATCGTCAATGCCGAGAGGGCAGCGCCGGCGACGATGGAGGAGGTTGCGTATCGATTGCCGGGTGCGTTGTTGAAGGTGGCGTCGAACAAGGGCGCTCCGGGCCCGGATGGGCAGACGATCGAGGCGCTGTGTGAGCAGTGGCCGGTCGTTTTGCCCAGGCTGCAAGCCGAGCTGCTTCGGGGGAGGTATCTGCCGGGTGCGATCCGCCGGGCGTACATACCCAAGGCGGGAGGCGGCCAGCGCGGGCTGGGGATTCCTGACGTGGTGGACCGGGTGGTCTGTGAGGCCGTGCGGCAGGTGCTCGAACCGCTGTGGGAGCCGACGTTCCACCCCTCAAGCCACGGGTTCAGGCCCGGCCGAAGTTGCCACACGGCGATCACCGAGGCCAGGCAGCATCTTGAAGACGGCTACGTGTGGTGCGTAGATCTTGATCTGGAGAAGTTCTTCGATCTCGTCTGCCACCAGCGGCTGACCGCGAAGCTCGCCGAGCGGGTGAGCGATCGGCGGCTGCTCGTGCTGATCGGACGGATGCTGAGGGCCATGGTGGTGCTGCCGGATGGTGTCGTGATCGACAGCGAGCAGGGCGTTCCGCAAGGCTCGCCACTGTCGCCGTTGCTAGCGAACATCGTGCTGGACGAGCTCGACCAAGAGCTCGCCCGGCGTGGTCACCGGTTCGTTCGCTATGCGGATGATGGAAAGGTGTACGTCGCAAGCGAACGGGCGGGAAATAGGGTGATGGCCAGCCTGAGCGAGTTCATCGAACGGCGCTTGCGCCTGAGGGTGAACGTGGCCAAGTCGGCTGTCGCCCGCCCGGAGGAGCGGCACTTCCTCGGCTTTCGGCTGCGGTTAGACCCGCAGACCGGCACCGTGGAGGTGCTGTTGTCGGAGCGCACCAAGCGCAACGCGATGGAGCGGGTCCGGCAGCTCACGCCGCGAAACTGGGGAGGCACGCTCATCTCGTGCATCTCCCGGATCAACGCGTGGCTGCGTGGCTGGCATGGCTTCTTCGGGATCACCTCCGCTGAGGAGATGCAGATGATGCGCAAGATCGACGCCCACATCAGGCGGCGGTTACGCGCGATCCTGCTGCGCCACTGGAAACGCAAACGAACGATCGCACGCAGACTCATCAAGCTGGGCGTTCCCCGGCGCTCGGCGTGGCGGCAGGTCTATCAGGGCCGTCGGTCCTGGTGGGCGCTGAGCCACATCCCGGCCGTGGACCACGGCCTGAACCGAGCGTTCTTTCGAGAACGCGGGCTCGTGGCCCTGGTCGAGATGCACCGCCAAGCGTCCATGCACATCGTCGCCCCCCAGTCGCCACAACTGGCGCTATGGGGATGATTCGAGGTCGCGAACCGGCCGGCGGCGGGGTTTACAACCCGCCGTCCCGAAGAGCCGTATACGACCAGCGTACGTACGGTTCTGTGGGAGCCGGGGCGGGCAACCGCCCCGGCTACCCGAGAGCGCCTACCGCGTGCGCGCCGTCCGGCGGGGGGTCGATCGTTGCCTCCGTTCCCGAATGGAAGGAGCTGTGCGATGACGTTCGTGCCGTGTGTGGTCCGGTCGACTGAGGGCTCGGAGCTTGTGTCGATCACCCTGGGGCATCCGCTGGTGGATGGCTATTTGGAGTTCGTCGGCGGGCGGGGCGCGAAGAACACGTGGCTGGCGATCGCGTATGACTTGAAGGTGTTCTTCGAGGTCGTCGCCAAGGACCCGGCGCAGGTGACTGCGGCCGACGTGTTCGCGTTCTTGGCGCAGCAGCGCACGCCGCGGCGCGGCGAGCGGGTGGTGCGGATCGAGGACGGAGAGTCGGGGTTGGCGGCGCGCACGATCGCACGGCGGCTGTCGAGCGTGGCCGGCCTGTTTGAGTATCTGCTCGCGTGCGGCGACGCCGGGGTGGCGAGCAATCCTGTGCCGCGTGGGTTGGCGGGCCGTCGCGCCGGGCGTCGTGGCCGCGGCGGGGTGCGGCTGGTGCGCACGCCGCGGACGTTGCCGCGGGTGCTTTCCCCGGTGGAGGTCGACCGGCTGCTTGGCGCGTTGCGGACGCGACGTGATCGGGCGATAGTGCTGGCGATGCTGCTGGGCGGGCTGCGCTGCTGCGAGGTGCTCGGCCTGCGGCTGTGTGATGTCAGTGTTGGCGAGCGGCGCGTTCACATCGTGTGCGGGAAGGGCGGCCGGGAGCGGATCGTGCCGGTCTCCGGCCGGTTCTTCGCCGCGCTGCGCGAGTATCTCGAGCTTGAGCGTCCCGCCGAGACGGTGGTCGAGGCGTGCTTCGTGGTGCTGAAAGGACGGCGGCGTGGGCTGCCGCTGTCGCCGTCCGGGTTGGATGAGGTGCTCGACGGTGCACGGGCGCGCGCGGGGCTTGCGCGATGCACGTGTCATCAGCTACGGCATACGTGCTTGACGCGGCTTCGTGAGCAGGGGATGGCGCTGGAAGCGGTGCAGGCGCAGGCCGGGCACGCATCGATCGAGTCCACGCGGATCTATCTGCATCTCGCGAACGACTGGCTCACCGGGGAGTACTTGAGGGCCGCGGCGGCGATCGACGCGCAGCTTGACCCGCTCGCCGCGGAGCTCGCATCGTGAGCCGCCTGGAGCGCGACCCCCACGTCGAGGAGCTGGTCGCCGCGTATCGCGCTGATCTCGAGGCTGCTGGCATGTTCGCCAGCAACGAGGTCACCTCACCGGCGCGCGCGTTCCTGTTGCGTGTCGGTGTGGAGGGCTGGTCGGCGATGACAGTCGATCAGCAGTTGGCGGTCTGGGGTCATGACCGGCGGCTGGTGGCGTGGCTGATCGTCACCGGCCGGGTGCGTCCGACGGCCGACTATCTGGTGGCGAGCAAGCTTCGGGTCGGGAAGGTCGCAGCCGGCATCTACCGCGAGTTCCACGCACGGTTCCGAGAGGTCGCAGCCGAGCTTAGGTTCGACCCGAAGTCGGCGGAGCTGCAGTGGTGGGCGGTCGCGAAGGTCGCGGCATTGGCGGGCGTCTCGCCCGAGCGGCTGACCAAAGCCCAGCTCGATACGGGTCGAGAGCAGCTGATTGCCGCGATCCGAGCGCTGCATCCCGACCATCCCATGCGAGCTCGGCCAGTGACGACCCGCTTGCACGGCGCCGAGGCGACGTTGTTCCACGCCGGTGTGATCGACGTCCCGCCACGCAAGCGCCACTGGAACAAGTCCGCCGACCGCGCGCGGGCGTGGGCGGCGGTCGCGCCGCAGCTGCGGGCGACGCTCGAGGGGTACATCGAGCAGATGCGGCAATCGCTGCGGCCGGCCACGATGGTCCGCGTCGAGGCGGTCCTGCGCGAGTTCGCCGGCTGGCTGACCACGCAAGCACCCGAGGTCGCCGCACTGCGCGATCTGCGCCGAGCGCATATCGAGCGCTACAAACGCCACCTCGCCCAGCGGCCCTCGGTCCGCGGTGGCGGGCGCCTCTCGAACATCGAGCCACTCGGCACGCTGCGCGTCTGCCTCGATCGACTGAGCGAATGGGACGGCGAGGACGCTCCCACCCGCGTGCTGATGTTTGCCGGTGACATCCCACGCCGCGACGAGCCGCTGCCCAGGTTCATCGACGACGCCGCCGCCGCGAAGCTGCTGCGCGCCGCCCGCGAGCACCCCGACGCGTTCACCCGACTCGCGGTCGAGTTCCTCGCGCGCACCGGGCTCCGCAAAGGGGAGTTCCTCGATCTCACCGTCGACTCGGTCGTGCAGATCGGCGCCGCGTACTGGCTGCACGTCCCTCTCGGGAAGCTCCGCACCGACCGCTACATACCCCTGCACCCGCAGCTCAAAGAGATGCTCGATGAGTGGGTCGCTAACCGGCCTGCCGGTCTGCGCGAGCCATACCTGTTCATCGAACGCGGCCGGCGGATCGGCAGACAGCGCGTCGGAGACGCGGTCGCGAACGCCGCCCATGCTGCCGGGATCGGGCGCGTGACCCCGCATCAGCTCCGGCACACACTCGCCACCCAGGCGATCAACCGCGGCATGTCACTCGAAGCGATCGCCGCGCTCCTCGGGCACAAATCGTTGCGGATGACGATGGTCTACGCCAAGATCGCCAACCGCACCGTCGCCGACGAATACTTCAGCGTGTCGGAGAAGGTCGAAGCGCTCTACGACCAGCCCAAAGAGCTTCCCGCGACCGCCGAGGGCGCCGAGATGCGCAAGCTCCGCGCAGAGATGCACCGACGGATGCTCGGCAACGGCTACTGCGCCCGCCCCGTCGGCCTGGACTGTCACTTCGAATCAATCTGCGAGTCGTGCACGTTCTTTCAGACCACGCTCGAGTTCCGCCCCGTCCTCGAACGCCAGCGTGACGACGCAGCCGACAAGGGCCAGGTCGGCAGACAGAAGATCTTCGACGGCCTGCTGCACCGCCTCGACGCCCAAGCCTCGTGATCTTCACCGTCACTTGACACGATCACCCGCATAATGCCCCAGCTGGCGCTGGATGACGACGAGCGGGACGTCCTCGTGGGCCATCTCAACCGCGTGGGCGTGGCGCAGTTGGTGCTTGTGCCGATGTCGGCACAAGCATCATTATGCCGAGCCACTCGATATGCCGACGTCGACGAGCAAGTCCTCGCAGGGTGGGCGCTCGTCGCCTCTAGATCGGCATAACGCGAGCTGCTCCGATTGTCCTTGTCGTGTCCCACACCGGAGATGAACCTTCGGCCTTGCGAGGGGAACACTCACGTGGTCGGCTGCTTGCTTGGCCGCGAGCAGATCCCCGCGATCAATGCCCAAACCTCAGGCCGACATGATCGAAAAGCAGCAGGTGATCGCCTGCTGCGTCCCGATCAGCCGCGAGAGCTACCACGCCGCAGTGTTGCTTCTGACGGTCTTGGAGGGCGTTTGGTTATGCCGACAGTTCCCACGCCCCAACCCTCCTGCGCAGCGACTTCTCACCAAGGTCGGCTTAACGATCGGGTCGGCTTAATGGAGCGGCGCGAAGCGTCGGCGTACCCCGGCTACGGCCGCTGTGCGTCCCAGCTGCTTGCGGGCGGCGGACTGCTCCCAATGTCGTCCAGCGGTTGATCCCCGGATCACGCATAGCGGCGGACCGACGGGAAGGCCGGCTCGGATCTCGAGCCACGGCTCCAGCTGACCCCAAGCCCAGCGATCCATTCCCACCTCGCGGCGGCGGCCGCCCTTTCCCCGTCGTACCAGGACAGCGCCCCGAGACCGTCGAGATCTGTCTCGGCGAGGTCGAGCGCTTCGCCGATCCGCAACCCGGCTCGCCACAGGACCATGATCAATGCGCGAAGACGGGCCGCATCGTGACTGTCACCCGCAGCGCATGACCGCGACGATCTCCTCGACCATGGGTGGGTCGGCGGGGTAGCGCAGGCCCTTGTTCCTCGGCGCCTGACCTTCGCGATACCCCGGCATCGTGGTGGGCGACCGGCGGTGACCGGCAGCATCCAGCAAAGCCGACATCATCTTCCTCCCTTTCTGGACACCGCGGCGACCAATTCGCACCGGCACCACCTTGGACCTGTTGCCCCGCGACTCGGAGGGAGGGCATTCCTCCTGTGAAGTCGATCCCGGGAGGCAGATACGTCTGCCGCAGCGTGGCGGCAGACGCGTATTGGTCTGGATGTACGACCCCTCGGTGGTAATCGTGATCTGTAGGCGTCCGTGCGGTAGTGAGTGTGTGCTCAGCGTTCCGCGAGCGCCTTGATCGGTGCCAGTTCCGCCGATGATGGCGTAGGTGGCGTTGTCCTGGTTGTTCGTGCTACCGGTGTAGACGATTTGTCCGTCCTTGAACGTGACTGTCCCGAGGAAGACGCCTTGCTGGAAGGTGGCGATCGCGACCGCATCTTGTCGACGGGCTGCCCCGGGGTGGTTCGGCAGCCAGCTCTCCTGAAAGCCATCGCCGGGCGAGAGACCTTTTGAACCAACATGTGTGGCGTGGAAACGAACCGAGCTGAGCGACACGGTGAGACGAGTCACGGTTGCTCCAGTCTGCCCCGTCGCGTTTGTCGTGATCAGCGCTGCGCTACTCATATCAGAGTAAGCGCGATCGCCAGGACAGATTTCGCAGAGCTGCGCATCAGCGGCTCACCGCCCGGGTGGCACGTCGGTCGCGGGCGAGCTTCACGAGCGCGACGAGCGCGAGCGCGACCGTGGCGAGCACGCCGATCAGGAACGCGAACCAGGCGACGTCGCCGAGGTAGGAGGCAAAGCCGTGCTTGGCGTGCTTGACGATGCCCGCCACCACCAGCGACACGACGGTTGCGGCTGCGACGGTGCTTAGGAGGCGGTGAAGCGAGAAGGTCATGCTGGACTCCTTTGGTTGGTTGCAGCGACGAAGGTATGCCTGAGCCGAGGCTTTGTCTTCGGCGCGAGTGTCGAATCTCGCTCGACCGAACGATCGACATTAGGTTGAACGCGGCTCGATCACGGGGTTGAGTCCGAATCGACCTAAAGGCTGGTGTGCGACGGCCGGAGCAGGAGTAGATTGCTCCCGTGAAACCCGCCCGCAACGATCTGCTGCTCGCGCTCGGCGTGACGGCACTAGCTGGGCTGGAGATCTGGCTGAACTCCAGCATCCAGCCGAAGTGGGCGGCGCTGGTCACCGAGGTGCCGCTGTCGTTGTCGCTTGCCTGGCGGCGAACGCTGCCCCTGTTGGTGCTCGCGATTGTAGCGGTGGGCACGGGGTTGGAGTGGTCGTTGGGAGTGTCGGTCAACCAGCCACTTGTGCCGCTGCTGGCGATCGTGATCGCGATGTATTCGGTCGCCGTGAACGAGCCATTGCGGCGGGCTGTCCTCGGTTTCGTGTTGGTGAACGCCGGCCTCGCGGTCGCGCTGGTCCACATCCGCGGGCACGCGGACATCACCGTTGGAAGCTTCGCGTTCGGGACGATCATCGCCGGCGGCGCGTGGGCCGCGGGTCTGGTTGTCCGCTCGCGGACGCAACGCGCCGGGGCTCTAGCGAGAGAGACCAAGCGCCTAGAGGCCGAGCGGGCGGCCGCGGTGGCCGAGGAGCGGGCACGGATCGCCCGCGAGTTGCACGACGTGATCGCGCATTCCGTCTCCGTGATGGTGGTCCAAGCCGAAGCCGCCCAAGAAGTGCTCAAAAAGGGTCCTGAGCGCGCGATCGAGCCGCTTCAGGCGGTACAGGACACCGGGCGACAAGCAATGGTCGAGATGAGCCGGCTCGTCGGTCTGCTGCGCGAGGCGGGCGAGGAAGTCGGTCTCGCGCCGCAACCGGGGCTGGGAGATCTCGACGCGCTCCTAACCCAGGTCCGTGACGCCGGCCTACAGGTGCAGCTGCAGGTCGAGGGGCAGCCGAGACAGCTTCCACTCGGGGTGGACCTGTCCGCCTACCGCGTCGTGCAAGAGGCGCTCACCAACACGCTCAAACACGCCGGGCCGGCCCACGCGGAGGTGATCGTACGCTACACGCGCGACGCACTCGAGCTCGAAATTCGCGACGACGGCCCCGGCTCAGGGAACGGGCACGTCGGCGGACACGGCCTCGTCGGCATGCGCGAGCGCGTCAGCGTGTTCGGCGGCGAGCTCCAAGCCGGACCCCGGCCCGAGCGCGGCTTTGCCGTCCGCGCGCGCCTGCCGCTCGACACCCTCCCGGGATGACCTCGGTCCTGCTAGCCGACGACCAAGCACTCGTGCGTGCGGGCTTCCGAATGATCCTCGAAGCCCAAGAGGGGATCGAGATCGCCGGGGAAGCAGACAACGGACGCGACGCCCTGGCCCAGACTCGCGAGCTTCGCCCCGACGTCGTGCTGATGGACATTCGCATGCCCGGTATGGACGGGATCGCCGCCACCCGCGAGATCCTGGCCGAGCGGCTGCCCAGCCGAGTGCTCGTGCTTACGACGTTCGACGAGGACAAGATCGTCTACGACGCGATGAAGGCCGGCGCCAGCGGTTTCCTTCTAAAGACCGCCCCGCCCGCCAAGCTCACCGACGCCGTCCGCACAGTCGCCGCCGGCGAAGCGCTCCTAGCGCCGACGATCACGCGACGACTGATCGAAGAATTCGTCCGCCGTCCGCCCCCCGGCCACACCGAACCCGGCCAGCTCGACGAACTCACCGAACGCGAGCGAGCAGTCCTACAACTGATCGCCCGAGGACTGTCGAACGCAGAGATCGCCGCGGAGCTGGTCGTCAGCGACGCAACCGTAAAGACCCACGTCAACCACCTTCTCCAGAAACTGCACCTCCGCGACCGAGTACAAGCGGTCGTTCTCGCCTACGAGACCGGCCTGGTCCGGCCGGGCGAACACATCCCGCCACCGGAGCGACCACGCGGCACGCGCTAGGCAACAGCAACCACCCCCGGCGGCGGACGCACTAGCTCACGCACCTGCAGAGGCAGGATCGCCAGGGCGCGCAGACACCTGCCTTAATGCTAGGACGGGCCTTCCGCCGTCCAAGATATTGGTCCCGCCTTGCGCGGATCTCGAGGCCTTCGCGGCCGCGACAACGTCCACGATGCCGAAGCGGCGGCAGATTCACACCTTACGCGCGGGGCAGGGCGCTCGCCCGATCGGGGCAAGAGTCGCGTCGCGGCTGCGAAAGCAGGTGTGCGAGTTCACGACCCAAAGCTGTTCTTGTGCATCCGCCTGGTCCGGCCGATGTGGGCTTTGGAGGCGAGCGGTCGCCAAGCCGCAGACCATTGGCATGGCCACCACGGGCTGCGACGTCGGGCGCGTCAGCCGATCCGCTCAGCCAGGGAAACGATGATCCCCTCTGGCCCGCGGACGTAGGCCATGCGCCAGATGTTCTCGTACTGACCGATGCCGCCGACCAGGCCGTAGCCGTCTGCAGCCAGCTGGTCGACCGTCGCCTGCAGGTCGTCGACTTCGAATGCCACGTTGCGCAGTCCCAGTTCGTTGGCCATGGCGGTGGGTGACCCTGGCTCGTGGTCCGGCTGGACGAAGCTCGACAGCTCCAGCCCGGTATCTCCGTCGGGCGGTCGCAGCATGACGATGTGACTGCGGGAGCCGGGGATGCCGATGACGGTGTCCACGAACTCGCCCTCGACGAACGTCCGGCCCTCGACCTCGAGGCCCAGCCCGACGAAGAACGCCGTCACCGTGTCGAGGTCCGCGACGGTGATGCCGACATGGTCGAAACGTCGTATGTGCGACATGAGGTACGTCCTCCAGATCTCTTCGTGTCGTGAGCCGCGCCTGTCGAGGCCCTTCACCTGGTGAGCGGAGCCGGCCGGCGGTTCTCGACATGGAATCGCCATTCAGCTCCTAAATCGTCGCGTAGGGGAGCCCCTACGGGGAGGGTCAAACGCACGGAGCTGGGTGATTCGCCCGCACTGCATTCGGTTTCCGAGGCTGCCGGGAGAGACGGCGGGCCAGAACCGTCCGGGTCAGATGGCTCCGTCGTCGTAGAAGCAGGTGGCTGACCACCTCGCCCACTGCCGTGGTGGTCAGCCAGGGCCTGACTACTGACTGCGCCTCAGACGGTGGCGGCTGGGTCGTACGCTTTGCCGGGGACTCCGCCGATCGCCAAAAGCCGCACGCCATCAGGGCCTGGCAGGATCTTGCGCCGCGCCGTCGGCCCGACGCGGATGAGGTGACCGGCGTCTACCGGGTACCGGTGGCCGTTGACCTCGACGTCGGCCGAACCGCGCAGCGCGATATAGACCTCCTCCTGCCCCAGCTGGTGGGCGGGCGGATTCCCGGGTCCCTCCGAAGAATGGTCGTGCCCCGGGTAGGCGGTGGTTTCCGGCGGCATATCGATGATCGACATCCCGAACGCTGTCACGCCGAGCTCGGCTCCAACACGGCGAAACGTGAACCCCTCCAAGAAACCCTGGATCGGGTCGAGCTCGTCGATCCCCGCATGAGTCACATCAGCAGTGTTGAACGAGAGGCCGCGCTCATCCAGCGCGGCACGCAGGGCCTTTATCGTCGTCGGCCCCATGCCGTGCAGTTTGCTGAGGTCGGATTCGAAGACCTGGGTCAGCTGATCTAGCCGCGTGTATCCGGCACCCGAAAGTGCCCGGCGCGCGGGCGCCGATAGCTTCGGAAACTCAGTGTGGTCTTTGTTTCGCAATCGAGACCTCCCGGATCGTGCTCATCGTGTGCGGGCGTTCAAGTGCTGAGACTGCGATCCAGAACCAGCCTCATCGGTCCCACTGACAACACCAGACCGAGGCGAGCCCCCGTGAAGCAAAACCGCCTCTCGGCGGTTCACGATTCTCGCCAATCTCCCGCATCGAGTGACAGCGCGCCCGGTCGCCGCGGCGCCCCGCCCTAAACACCTGCTTCGTCCCGCCCGGGCACTCTCGTCCCGACGGCCGCTTCCGGCCCGGAGCGTCAGCCTCGCCACCCGGGATCCGCACCCTCAGAGAAAGCAAAACAGGTCCGCACCGCGAGGCCCGTGGCCCTGGTCGTCGCCAGAGCGTGGCCGCCGTGACGTCGGCACGCTCCTCGTCGTGGCCGACGACGTCGACGACCTGCACTTCACGAGAGCAGGGCGGCATCAGCCTCAGATTCGCATCGTTGCGCGCCCTGCATTTCCGGCTTATCAGGGAACACGGGTGCGCGCCCTGGTTTGCACGTGGAAAGGAGCTCCGACCAGGCTGTGACGGACCGGACCGATGAGTAGCGCGGGGATGCGCGGTCTGAGACGTCGATGGAAGCCGACGAGATCACCTTCTCCGGCCTCTTCGAACGCCACCGTCGTGAGCTGCAGGCGCACTGCTATCGCATGACCGGGTCGTTCGACGACGCCGAGGATCTCGTGCAGGAGACGTTCGCGCGCGCCTGGCGGGCGCGGACGCAGTTCCGCCGCGAGGGGCGTTGGTCGTTCCGTGCGTGGCTGTACCGGATCGCGATAAACGCGTGCCTAGACCATCTGGCGCGCCGCGGACCTCGGCTGCTGCCTCCGGATGTCACGCCCGCCGCTGACCCGAAGACCGAAGTGCCCCCGGTCGCCACGGACGTCCTGTGGCTCGATCCGTACCCCGACCGCTTGGTCGACCCGCACGAGGCCGCCGTGGCGCGGGAGACGCTGGAGATTGCTTTCCTGGCGGTGATCCAGCACCTGCCCCCGCTCCAGCGCGCAACGCTGATCCTGCGCGACGCGGCCGGATTCTCGGCTCGCGAGACCGCGACACTGCTCGGGACGAGCGTGCCAGCCACCAACAGTGCCCTGCAGCGTGCTCGCGAGCGCTTGCGGGCCCGCTTACCCTCGCACCGGGTCGAGTGGGCGCCCTCCGAGGACCCAACGGCGGAGGAGCGCGCGATTGCGCGGCGCTACCTCGACGCGCTCGAGCGCCGCGACTTCGCGACCCTTGCCGCGCTCGTCCATCCCGACGCGCGGTTCTCTTTCCCACCGCGCGCGGTCTGGTACGCCGGCCTCGACGCGTTCCGCCGGGCCAGCGACAAGCACGCCGCGCCCGGCGAGCACCTGGTCGTCCCCGCCGCCGCAAACTTGCGGCCCGCGTTCGCCATCTACCTACGGCCCCCGGGGGAGCGGCGCTACCGCCCGCTCGCGCTGGCCGTGCTGCGCCTAGAGGAAGGGCGCATCGTCGAGGTCATCCACTGGGACCGTCCGGAGCTGTTCGACGCCTTTGGGCTGCCGATGAGTTTCCCGTCGTCGCGCCGTTCAACAAGGACGAGGTCAACCCAAAGGAGGTCGGATGAACATCGGGACGGAGCAGGAGTGGCGGGCGGCTCGTAAAGAGCTACTCGCGGCCGAGCGCGAGCTCGAGGAGCACGCCAAGCGAGTCGAGAAGCAGCGACGGGGGCTGCCGTGGGTCCCAGTCGAGAAGGAGTACAGGTTCGCGACCGAGAGGGGCTCAAGGACGCTGCCCGAGCTGTTCGAGGGACGCTCGCGGCTGCTCATCTACCACCTGATGTTCGGGGAGGACTGGGAGGTGGCGTGCCCGGGTTGCTCGTCGCTCGCCGACGGGCTGAGTGGGACCGTCGTCCACCTGAATGACCGCGACCTGACGCTGGTCTGTATGTCGCGGGCGCCGCTCGAGCAGCTTGCCGAGTACAAGGCGCGGCGCGGGTGGACCGTGCCGTGGGTGTCCGCTTACGGGAGCGACTTCCTGTTCGACTACGGCTTCGCGTTCCGGAAGGAGGAGATGGCGAGCGCCGTGCGTGACGGGTCCGACTTGGGGCAGTTGCTCCGCGAGGCACCGCAGTGGCTGCGTGACTACCGCGAGGAAGTCAGGGCGCCGGACCTCGAGTCGGCCGTTTCCGTGAGCGCAGGGTGGAGCGTGTTCGCGATGCGGGACGGCGACGTCTACAACACCTACCGCGTCTATCCGCATTCGCGCATCGTGACGCCGCTGTTTTCCAGCCTGCTTGAGCTGCTGCCGACAAAATGATCCCTGCGCGCGCCCGGCGGGAAGCGGGATCGTCGAGGTCCATCGCGTATTCGCCGCAGCCGTGCCCGTCGACCCACGCGCAGATGCCCGTGAGCGTGGGTCGCGGCACCTCCTTTAGCGCCCTGACGGATCCCATCGTCACGGACGAGGGCCCTGTTTGGCCACGGTCAGCGGGGAAGCTGCCAGGTGCGCGCCCTGGCCGCAGCGGGCGTCCGCAGCTTCTTGCCGCGTCGTGGCCGGCCTCTCGCTGAGAGGCCCGCCACGGCGCTCGGCGGCTAAGCGACCTCGAGCGCCGCCTCGGCGTGCGGGGCCTCCGCAGCCGCGTCAGGCTTACGGTCGCGGAGAAGCGTCCCGCCGATGGCGGCGGCGCCGACGGCGAAGGTGGCACCGATCACGAACGCGACGTGGTAGCCGCCGGTGAGGGCTTCTAGCGTGCCGTGACCAGCGGCGGCGAGGTGCTCGGTCCGCGCCGCCGCGACGCTGGCTAGAACGGCGAGACCGACCGCGCCGCCCATCATAAACGCGGTGTTCGTGATCCCGGAGGCCAGACCTGAGTTCTGCGGCTCGACGTCGCTCATCGCCGCCATCAGCACCGGGTTGAAAGCGAGGCCGGCGCCGATCCCGAACAGAATCATCGACGGGAGGATGTCGAGGAGGAACGAGCCGTGCACGGGAGCGCGCGCCAGCCAGAGCAGCGCGACCGCGGCCGCCAGCAACCCGAACACGAGCGGGACGCGGAAGCCGTAGCGCATCACGAGCTTGGCCGACACCCCGAGCGAGCACGCCATCATGAGCAGGTTGCCGGGGAGATAGGCGAGGCCGACCTGCAGCGGGCTGTAGCCCAGCACGAGCTGCAGGTAGAGCGCGGAGAGGAAGAACAGCGCGAACATCGAGGCCGCCCAGAGGACCCCCACGGCGTTGGCCACGCTGAGGTTGCGGTGCCGGAAGATGCCGAGCGGGATCAGGGGCGCGGCCACGCGCGACTCCCACGCTACGAAGACGGCGAGGATGACGCCCGCGGCCGCGAGGAGCCCGAGCGTCTGCGCCGACGTCCAGCCGGCGCTATTACCGTTGACGATCGCGTACACGGCGAGGACCATCGCTCCGGTGATCGCCACCGCCCCGGCAAAGTCGAGGCGCTGGCGCTCCGCGCCGGTGTGGACGGTGGGCAACAGCTTCAGCCCGATGAGCGTCACGCCGACCCCGATCGGCAGGTTGACCAGGAAGATCCAGTGCCAGCCCACGAGGTCGGTGAGCACGCCACCCATCAGCACCCCGATGCTGCCGCCGCCCGCCATCACGAAGCCGAACACGCCCATCGCCTTGGCGCGCTCCGACGGCTCGGTGAACAGCACGACGATCAGCGAGAAGGCGACCGCCGAGACGACCGCGCCGCCGAGGCCCTGCACGGCGCGCGCCGCGATCAGCATCCCCTGGCTTGTCGAGACGCCGCAAACCAAGCTCGCCGCGGTGAACGCCGCGGTGCCGCTGAGAAACAGGCGCCGGTATCCGTACAGATCGCCGAGGCGCCCCGCGAGGAGCAGGAAGCCTCCGAACGTGAGCATGTAGGCGTTCACGACCCAGGCCAGGGAGATCTGCGAGAAGTGCAGATCGCTGCGGATCGACGGCAGCGCGACGTTCACGACGGTGGTGTCGACGACGATCATCAGGTCGCCCACGCACAGGATTACGAGCGCCAGCCAGCGGACACGGGGGTTCAGGTTTTCGACCATCGGGCCATTCTCTTGCTTGGTCGACCTAATGACCGTGCCGGGACCGAGAATTCATCGCTCGCCGCGAAGGGCGGCTCGGACCGCGCGCTGGCGGTAGTCGAAGATCCGGATGAGATCGCGGCGCTCGACCGGCTGGGCGGCCTCCCCGGCCAGCCCGAGGGGAAGCGCGTAATGGACGACGTCGCGCACGCGCGTGCCCGTCGCCGGTCGCCTCGAACTCGTGGCGGTGGTGCGACAGCCGGTACGGACCGCGGAGTTGACGGTCGACGAACGCCCGACCGGGCTCCCAGGTGTCGATCCGCGAGCCAGCGCAGCGGAATGCCGCGGAGGCGAGTCGATCGTTCGATCAGCGCTCCCTTCCGCATCTTCATCTCATCGAGCGCCAGAACCTCGAAGCGCAGCCACGGGAGCGTGATCCGCTCAAGGCTGTGGACTAGAAAGAAGAATTCGAATACCGCGGGCTCCAGCTCGCCGGGACCGCCGCTTTTCAGGTAACGCGCCAGCGCGCGGGGCATGACTGTTTCAGCCGTGGAGGAGCAGCACATGACAATCGGCGCGCCCAACGGTCCGGGTCCTGCATCTGCAGCGACACGGGCATCGCGGAACCGGCACGGCCATACGCGCAATGCGCGGACACCGGGCGGCGATGGGCCGGCCAACTCGAGAAGCCGGGCCGTCCGCGCGGTTGCGGGTCCATTCGAATGGCAGCACATCATCAACCTCATCCCACCAAGGGAGGATTCATGGAATCCGTGCTGCTGGACGCCACCGGCCATCGGCGCTCGCCCGCGACCATGCCTGGCTATCACCGTGGCCGCCCGCCACAGTGCGAGCAGTACCCCGCCGACCCGCCCACGGTCGAGGAGATCGTCGCGGTCATGCGCACGATCAGCGGGCTAGCCGACGGCCACCGACTTCGAGCGCTGATCGTGCTGCTCTGGCGCGCCGGGCTGCGGATCAGCGAAGCGCTCGCCCTGCACGAGAGCGACCTGGATCGGTCCCGCGGTGCGGTCCTCGTCCGGCGTGGGAAGGGCGGGAAGCGCCGCGAGGTGGGGATGGACCGCTGGGGAAGCGCCGGGATACCGGCATGGAGAAGGAGATGAGAACGCTCTACATCGAAGACGCAGCGAGTCACGGTGGCCCCGAGTCATGCGTTGGCGTTCCGTGAGGGCGCAGCGAAGCGTTGACAGGGGGCGTGCGGGCGGGGTTATTGAGCCGCGAAACTCCATCGAAGTTCAGGGTGCCGACGCTTTCCCATGCGTGCGGAAGGCAATACTGCTGGCGGCGTTATTCGCGAGTCGCTGGCGGCCCTGCGCGGTCGGAGATCCCAGGCACGCACGACGAGCTCCATGCGCGAGAACCGGGAGATCTCGTGGTCGCCCGCGTGGTGTTGGTGATGCCCCGTCCTGGATGGTTCGCGGGGTGGCAGGCCAGCGCCGGGCGGGCCGCGGGGGGAACGCTTAGGCGGTAATCCCTCGATGCACGATCGCGAGAAGTCAGACAGGCTCGTAGTACCTGCGAAACCGCCGAACTATCTCGGGGACCGGGGGCGGAGGTGGTGGAGGGAAGGGGCCTGCCCGAGGGGAACACGACCAGCGAAACACGCTCCGGACTCAGTGCCGGGCAGCGCGTGTCAAGTGATCTGGATCGTGTGCGCCGGGTGGCGCGAAAGGACGGTGATGTGCGGTTCACCGCGCTCCTTCACCACGTGACTGTCGAGCGTTTGCGTGATGCGTATCGGGCGATCAGCCGAACGCCGCCGCCGGGGTCGACGGGGTCACGTGGCGGGACTACGGCGTGGATCTCGAAGCGAACCTTCACGATCTACACGCCCGGGTCCATGGAGGGGCGTATCGGGCGAGCCCGACTTGCAGGGTGTTCATACCGAAGGCGGACGGGCGGCTGCGGCCGCTCGGGGTCGCCGCGCTGGAGGACAAGATCGTCCAGCGGGCGGTGGTCGAGGTGCTGAACGCGATCTACGAGGAGGACTTTCTCGGTTTCTCGTACGGGTTCCGGCCAGGGAGGCGTTCGCATGATGCGCTGGACGCGCTCGCGGTCGCGCTCGAACGCAAGAAGGTGAACTGGGTGCTCGACGCGGACATCCGCGACTTCTTCACCCAGCTCGATCAGAGCTGGCTGGAGCGGTTCCTCGAGCATCGGATCGCGGACAAGAGGATCCTGCGGCTGATCCAGAAATGGCTCAGAGCAGGAGTCATCGAGGACGGGGAATGGTCACAGACGGAAGCCGGGACGGCGCAGGGAGCATCGGTATCGCCGCTGCTCGCAAACGTCTTTCTGCACTACGTGTTCGACCTATGGGCCGACCAGTGGAGACGCCGCCGGGCGCGCGGGGATGTTGTTCTCGTGCGGTTCGCTGACGACTTTCTGGCGGGCTTCCAGCATCGTGAGGACGCCGAGCGATTCCTCGCCGATCTCCGCGAGCGGTTCGCGGGATTCGACCTGGAACTGAACCCGGACAAAACGCGGCTGATCGAGTTCGGACGGTACGCCGCCGAACGACGCAAGGCGCGTGGAGACCGGAAGCCTGAGACGTTCGAGTTCCTGGGCTTCACGCATATCTGCGCGAAGGACAGGCACGGACGGTTCAAGCTCAAGCGGGTCACGAGCAAGAAGAAGATGCGCTCCAAGCTCAAAGCGGTCAAGACCGAGATGAGACGACGGATGCACCTCCCGATCCCCGAACAAGGACGCTGGCTCGCCAGGGTCCTGCAAGGGCACTACAACTACTACGCGGTGCCCGACAACAGCGAGGCGATGCGTGCCTTCCGACGACGGGTCATCCACCACTGGCGAGCCGCGCTCAAACGGCGCAGCCAGAAAGGCTGGACAACCTGGGAGCGGATTGACCGTCTCGCCGCCCGATGGCTACCCCAACCCCGCATCCTGCACCCCTGGCCTGAGAAGCGCTTCGACGCCAGAACCCAAGGGAGGAGCCCAGTGCGTTGACGCGCACGCTGGGATCTGCGCGGGGGGCCGCCGGCAACGGCGGTCCCTACCGCGATCGTGGGAGCAGCTCGACCCCTGGCTCGAGATCCGCCGGCAGCTCCCGATCGGGGCGCTGCTCTGCGTGATCCACGGACCGACCTCGGGCCGACGCTGGGAAGCGTCAGCCGCGCGCAAGCAGCTGCACCATGCCGCCGCCGCAGCAGGCGTGCGGCGGCGGTTCGCGCCGCATCATTATGCCGAGCCACTCGATATGCCGACGTCGACGAGCAAGTCCTCGGGGGGTGGGCGCTCGTCGCCTCTAGATCGGCATAACGCGAGCTGCTCCGATTGTCCTTGTCGTGTCCCACACCGGAGATGAACCCCCGGCCTTGCGAGGGGAACACTCACGTGGTCGGCTGCTTGCTTGGCCGCGAGCAAATCCCCGAGATCAATGCCCAAACCTCAGGCCGACATGATCGAAAAGCAGCAGGTGATCGCCTGCTGCGTCCCGATCAGCCGCGAGAGCTACCACGCCGCAGTGTTGCTTCTGACGGTCTTGGAGGGCGTTTGGTTATGCCGACAGTTCCCACGCCCCAACCCTCCTGCGCAGCGACTTCTCACCAAGGTCGGCTTAACGATCGGGTCGGCTTAATGGAGCTTGTGCCGATGTCGGCACAAGCATCAGCTTCGGCATGCTCACGCGGTCGGATGGCGCACGAAGGCGTCCCGCTCGTCGTCATCCAGCGCCAGCTGGGGCACGCCAACCTCGGCATCACCAGCATCTATCTCCAAGGCATCGACAGCAGCGAGATCATCAGCACCGTCCACGGGCGGCCGTCTCCGACGATCTCTGCGAGCGCCGGTCTCAAGATCAGGAGCTAGATGAGAGTGCGGTTGGGTCGGCCGGCGGGAGCGGACCGACCCGACGCCACACCCCCGCGTGGCGAGTTGCGGGGCTGACGCCGCATCACATCGCCTGCCCTGCCTCGGTTTCAGCACGTGTATCGAACTGGCGCGGATCAGAGGTTCGATCACGGCCGCGGGTTGCCGCGACGTGGCTGAGCAGGAACCCGCGGCGGAGGCGGTGGCACTGACCTTGCTCGCCCGTTACGGGCACGAGACGAGGGACGACTGCGACTGCTCCTCACGCAGGCAAGGCGAGCGCAAGCTTTCGCCTGTCGCGCCGTATGCGCGGTGGTCGGCGGCGGACGAGGGGTTGTGCCACCGTGAACGCGCGACGAACAAGTCGTACGCGCTGGCGGCCACCCTCGCTTAGTGAGAGGATCACGCCCATGTCCGTCGGCGTCAGCCGGAGCGACCGGTTCATCGTGGCTGCATGTGTCCCGCGCCATGATCACGCGTCTGGGACGCTCGAGGATGCCGAGGCGATCCGCGGGGCACAGCCGCACGTCGCGGAGGATGACATCTACGCTGCAGCAGTCCTCGGTAACTTTGCGGAGTGGAGCGGCTGCTCCGGGGCGACGTTCGGCGAGCGACGGCAGCCGGCGGGCCGTACGGCTGGGATCCCCTGACGTATCTCTGTTTCTCGCGCTACCTGCGGCTGCGCCCCTTCGACGGCTTCGTGCGGGCGGCGCGCGCGCTGCTCGACGCTGGCGTGGATCCCAACACCGGCTTCTTGTCCAGCGCTGTCGAATGCGCCTGATGCCGATGGTGGGCAGCGAACTGTTCGCGTGACGCATCCGTTCCACCCCTGGCTGGGGCGGGAGTTCGTGTTGATCGCGATCCGCCAGACGTGGGGGCAGGATCGTGTGTTCTTCTTCGATGAGGAGGGCGTTCAGTGCTCGCTGCCCAGGGGGTGGACGGATCTCGGCGATGAGGATCCGTTCGTGATGGTGGCCGCCGGGCGCAGCGCGTTCCGCGTCGTCGATCTGCTGGCGCTGGTGGAGCTGATCGGCGGTCTGCGGGACCGAGCGGACGCGCGACATTTGTAAGTGAAATTATGCCGCTAGTGTTCGCGAGATTATGCCGTGCCGGATGCGCCAGCCTGGACAATGGTCAGGAGAGGGCCCCAGTATTGGCAGGCGACTTTGGGCCCGTCGCGCGGTGTTCTGCCTTTCCGTCCACGCTCTCCGGCACAATCCGCTTGACACTGATTGAAGGGAGAGCGATGGCGCGGGCTGGCGAGGATCCGAAGGCGCAGGCGTTGCGGGCGGAGCGGAGCCTGAACTCGAGGCCGGAGGCTGTGACTGATGAGCGGTTTGCCCGCTCGGAGTTCCTGGATGCGCGCGATCTGGTGCAGGTCAAGTATGAGATGGTCCGCCGCGCGCGGGTAGAGGGCGAGCCGGTGAGCCGAGCCGCTGAGGCGTTCGGTTTCTCGCGGCCGTCGTTCTATGCGGCGCAGGCGGCGCTTGATGAGGGTGGGTTGCCAGCGCTGGTGCCCGCGCGTCCCGGTCCGCGGGGGGCGCACAAGATGACCGGCGAGGTGGTGGCGTTCGCGCGCGAGCGGCTTCAGGCGGATCCGGGGCTGTCCTCGCAGGCGCTGGCTGAGCTGATCTTCGAGCGCTTCGGGGTAAGCGTCCACCGCCGCTCGGTTGAGCGCGCACTCGCGCGCGCCGAGCAGGGCGAGGGCGAGGACGGGGCCGAGGAAAGCGAGGGTGACTGATGCGCCAGCGGCCGTGTGCGTCGAGCGCTATGAGCAGCTGCGGGCCCGGGCACTCTCAGGCGCGACTGACGGGTTCACGCTTGGCCTTGCGCTGTTGGAGCGCCGCGGGCTGGCGGCGTGGGCGCGAGCGTCTCGGACGACGACGCCCGCTGTCGCAGCCGCTGCCGCGCCGGCGCATGCGACCGTGGCTGGACTGCCGACCGACGCGCGCCAGATCGTCGACGCGCTCGCCACGATCGCGCTGGCGGCCGCGGGGTGAGCGCCGATGAGCGTCGCAGCGATCGCACCCAACGGCGCATCGAAGGTGTCCGCCCAGCATCTGGAGCGCGCGGCGTATCTGTCTGTGCGGCAGTCGAGCCTGCGCCAGGTTCTGAACAACACCGAGTCCGCCCAGCGCCAGTACGCGCTGCGGCAGCGGGCGGTCGCGCTCGGCTGGGACAGCGAGCGGATCGTGGTGATCGACCAGGACCAGGGCCACTCGGGCGTCTCGGCCGCCGACCGCGAGGGGTTCCAGCGGCTGGTGGCCGAGGTCGGGATGGGCCGCGCAGGGATCGTGCTCGGCCTGGAGGTCTCAAGGCTGGCGCGCAACTCTGCCGACTGGCATCGGCTGCTTGAGCTGTGTGCGATCTCCGACGCCCTGATCCTCGACGAGGACGGGCTGTATGACCCCAACGACTTCAACGACCGCCTCCTGCTCGGCCTCAAGGGCCAGATGTCCGAGGCCGAGGTGCACTTCATCCGCGCCCGGCTGCGCGGCGGGCAGCTGTCCAAGGCCCGCCGCGGCGAGCTGCGGATGGGGCTGCCGGTCGGGCTGATCTATGACCCGGCGGGCAACGTCGCGCTCGACCCCGACACCGGAGTGCAGCACGCGCTCCGCCACCTGTTCGAGGTGTTCGAGCGGACCGGCTCCGCGCGCGCGGTCGTGCACGCGTTCAAGCAGGAAGGGCTGCTGTTCCCGGTCCGGGTGCGCACCGGCGAGCGCAGGGGCGAGCTGGCGTGGACGCCGCTGCGCCACTGGCGGGCGCTGCGCACGCTGCACAACCCGCGCTATGCCGGCGCGTTCGTGTATGGCCGTAAGCGCACCCGCAAGACCGCCGAGGGGAAGATCACCATGCGAGACGTGCCCCGCGAGCAGTGGACGCTGATCCACGACGCCCATCCCGGATACATCAGCTTCGAGCAATACGAACGCAACCTCAAGACGCTTGCGCACAACGCCCAGGCGCACGGCACCGAGCGCACCGCCGGCCCGCCCCGCGAGGGTGCCGCGCTGCTGCAAGGCCTCGCGATCTGCGCCCGATGCGGCCGGCGGATGACCGTCGGCTACCACCAGCGCGGCGGCCGCCCAGTTCCCGACTACCGGTGCATCGGCGAGGCGATCCAAGACGGCGCCCGCCGCTGCCAGACGATGCCCGGCCACGGCATCGACGAGGCGATCGGCCAGATGCTGCTGGATACCGTCACGCCGCTGGCGCTCGAGGTCGCGCTCACCGTCCAAGCAGAGCTCGAAGCGCGCGCCGACCAGGCCGACCAGCTCCGCCAGAGCCACGTGCAGCGCGCCCGCCAGCGCGCCGAGCTCGCCCGGCGCCGCTACCTCGCCGTCGACCCCGACAACCGGCTGGTGGCCGACACGCTCGAGGCCGACTGGAACGACGCGCTGCGCGCGCTGCAAGCCGCCCGAGACGAATACGAGCGCCAGACCGCCGCCGCGAAAGCCCGGCTCACCGAACAGCACAAGCAGCGCGTCCGCCAGCTCGCCACCGACCTCCCCAAGCTGTGGTCAGACCCCTCAACCCCGCAGCGCGAGCGCAAACGAATCGCCAGGCTGCTGATCGACGACATCACGCTCAACCGCACCGACCAGATCCACATGCACGTCCGCTTCCGCGGCGGACAGACCCACAGCCTCACAATCCCGCTCCCGTCCCCGGCGTGGCATCTGCGCGCCACCAACCCCGACACGCTTGCGCTGCTCGACCGCCTGCTTGACGAGCACACCGACGCCGAGGTCGCCGCCAAGCTCAACGAGGCCGGCCACCGCTCCGGCGACGGCAAAGCGTTCACCAACCGGATCGTGCTCGAGCTCCGCCGCAGCCACCAGTTCCCCAGCCACCGCGACCGGCTCCGCGCCCGCGGCCTGCTCACCCTCGCCGAGTTCGCCCAACAGCTCGGCGTGCACCCGAGCACGATCAAGGCCTGGCAGCGCGCCGGCCTGCTCCGATCCCGCCAGGCCAACGACAAGAACGAGCGGCTGTTCGAACCACCAACCCCAGGCGACCCACGGCTCGTCAAACGCCCCGGCAGCCGGCTCGACCACAGAGAACCCATCGAACCGTCACCAGGAGGTGCAGTATGAAACCAAGCTCTTCGAGTCGGCGCATCAGCCTGAGCCCATTTTCGAGGGTGCCCTGTACGGCGCTGCGGGAGTCGCCCATCACGGCGAACTGACGCGACTCTTGCTCGCCCGCAGGGCGGACCGGAATCTCGGCGGCGAGGTGGCCTACCACGCGCCGGAGGGTTTCGACCTGGAGGCGATGCGCGCGGTTGTGGAAAGCGGCCGGCTGTCGACAGCCGGGGTGACCACGATGCTCCATCGCAAGCTCGACTGGACAGATCTGGCCGGGCTGCGCTGGCTGCTCGAGCACGGCGCCGACCCGAACGCGCTCAGCACATGGGGCGATCGGGCGCTGCATCACTCCATCGCGCGTGACCACGCGCTGCCGCTGCTCGAATTCGGTGCCGATCCGACGCTCCCGGCGCCAACGGCGGATGGTCAGACCGCTGTCGCGCTCGCGGCGCGCGCCGGACGCGCAGATGCGCTCGAGCTGTTCCGCAGTCGGGGCTTTCCCGTCGTGCTGGAGGGCGACGACGCGTTCTTTGCGGCGCTTTCGCGTGGTGAGCGCCGGAAGGCGCTCAGGTTCGCCGACGCCGAGCCCCGCATCGTCGAGCGGCTGGAGGCCTCCCAGCCCGGGGTCGTCGCGACCCTCGCGGGCGCCGGCAACTCGCCGGCAGTGGGGCTCGCGCTCGACATCGGCTTCCCGCTGTTCGCCGATGCGCTGGCGGTGGCGGTCTGGCGCGAACGCTCAGAAGCGGTGAGGCTCCTGCTCGCGCGCGGCGCGATCGTCTCGGCATCCGAGCTGTCTCTCGCCGAGCGCGCCCTCACGGAGATGTCGGAGTGGACACCCCACCACTCGCGCGAGATCCTGGATGCGCTTCAAGCCGGCGCGACTGAGCCGCGGTGACTTTCACCGGGCCTCTTCCGCCGCCCGCGACGACACACATGACGCAGTACCCGTCCATTCACGGCCCGGCAACCTCGTCGCTGGGCCGAACCCGGGATGCGCCAAACAGGAGAGTCTGGCGCGCACTTTCCCGGCGTGAGACACAGACGCGGTCGTCGCTCATCTCGTGCCCGCAACGGACGACTAGTACCGGCCCCGCGCGCGGCAGCGGCGACGCGTCCTTCACCACGACGATGCGGCGTCATCCAACTCGGTCGCATCACCCGAGGACGGCAATGCTTTTCTCGCGCCGGGTTACTTTCCCCGCGCTCTTCGCCGAGACCAGCTATGCGCGGAAGGCAAGACACGGAGCGGAGTGCTGTTTGCAGCCGGGCGGATCTCAGCGAGCGTGCCGCGGCTCACGGAGTGTCGCTCGCTCCTAGCGTCTCAGGAGTCTGGTGCGCTTCTGTGGCCGCTTGCCGGTGGCAAGAAAGCGGATGACGTTGGTGAGGCCGAGCGCGACCAGCACGATCGACGCGATGCGGAGCCTCTTCTCGGCCGCGGGCGTTAGCGGCTTCGGCGGCGGATAGCCGATCCGGGCGATGGTGGCCGATGTCCATCCCATCCACCACCCGCCGCACACGACCCGAAGCGTGTTGCGGTTCTGAGCATCCAACCGGCGCTGCGCGAGCAGGAGGATGACGCCCCAGACGCCGGCACAGCCGATGCTGTAGGCCGTGTAGGTGTCGCGCCACGTCCTCATCGGTGGGGTCGTGACGGCGGCGTCCGAGGGTTCCGATGTTTGCATGCCGATCGCGTCGTCTGCTGCTCTGGTGACCGATTCTGGCAGCGCGAGAGCCCGCCGCGTGCTCATCAAGTTTCCGCGCACGAGGTGGCAACTGCTCAGCTGGGGTTTGCGGAAGCTACGTCGGCCCCGCTCGGCGCTCGCCGCGGTCCTTCACGCCAGTCGGGCTGAATGTCCGCCCTGCGCGCGGATACGGGGTTCGCCCCACGCCTTGCGTCGTTGCCGCAAGAGCTGACGGGCGCTCAGTTCGGCTCCTCACCGCGGAGGAGTTTGAGATGGACGTGCGCTGCCTCGCAGAGCTCTGGTGTGCGTTCGGGCGCGACCCAGCATTTAGCGGCCACGCACACGCTGCGCATCCGTCGCATGGTGAGGATCGTCTCGCGATTGGCGCGGGGAAAGAACGCGAGCGCGTCGTCGGCCAAGGCGGCGAGATCCCACTCAAGCGGCCCGCAGCAAGCCGTTTCGAAGTCGAGCAGCAACAGCCCGTCCGCGCTCGGCAGCCAGTTAGCGCGATGTGGGCTTCCGTGAAGCGGCCGCCACTCCCCCTTGAGCGCTGCGAGCGCCGCCTGAACGTCGGTCGCGACTCCCGTTAAGAACCGCCGATCAGCGGGCTTCAGCGCGGGCGAGCGATCTGGCTGCAGAAGCCTTCGGGCGTCGGTCAGCTCCGCCATGAAGGCAGGTAGCGGCCCTTCGAAGTCGGCCAGCGCCTCGTGCACCACCTTGAGAGCTACTGCCGTCTCCGCCGAGGAAGGCGTGGCGCCGGGGACCGGGTCGACGTATCGCCACAGCGTCAGCTTCAACTCCTGCCAGCGGTGAGGTCCAGGCGGGACATCCGGCGCTGGCGGAACCACCGGCGCTCCGCGCTCCGCAAGGTGCGCGGCGACCCTCATCTCACGATCCAGCGACTCCAGCCGCGCGTCGCGGAAATGACTGGTTTCGACGTTCGCCAGATCGGCGCCGGAACAAGGCGGATGATCGTGTTATTCCAGTCCTCGAGGACCACGGCTCGCTCGGTTCGGATCCCTAGCCGAGACGCGACCGCCAGAGCCATTTCGCATGCGCGCTGCCTTCGTTCGCTTCCGGAGCGCCCCACCGCCGCCAGCTCGGACATTCCGAAGACGATGCCACGGACCGGCGCGGCGGCGTCGGCGGTTCACGCGTCTCGGCAACGGCCATGAGACCCGGTATCGCGTCACCGCAGGGCATTCAGGGGCTTTCCGGCACGGTCGCGTCCATTTGCCGCTGTAAATTCTCGCGGCTTCGGTTCCCGAGTGTCATCTAGGCGGCTGTGAGCTCCTCGTCGAGAGTGTCTGGGTCGGCTTGGCGGTATTTGATTCGGTAGAGGTGTTGGCGGTCGAGGTCGGTGAACGTCGCGCCGTTGCTGGCGTGGCTGAAGAACAGGTCGAGCACCGCCCAGACGAGCGAGAGGCAGCTGGTCTCGCCGGGGAACCGGCCCATCACCTTCGTTCGTCGGCGGACCTCGCCGAGCGAGCGTTCGAGGAGATTGGTTGATCGCCACCGTTCGCGGTGTGTGAGCGGGTAGCGCAGGTGCACGACGAGGGCGTCGAGGTCGTCTGAGAGGCAGCCGGCGGCTGACTCGTAGCCGGCATGCTCGAGCTCTCAGATGAGGATCTGGAGGCGGAGCTTGCCGTCCTTGACGCCGGTCGCGTCGGTGAGCGCGCTCCAGTAGTTGAAGCGGATCCGGTCATGCTCTGACTTGGGCAGCTTCGCCTGAAGGTTGCGCAGACGGTGAACGGCGCAGTGCTGGCGGTCAGCCCGCGGCCAGAGCTCCTCCACTGCCGAGATCAGCCCGGGGGCGCCGTCGGCAACGATCAGGCGTGGCGCGGCGAGCCCGCGGCTGGTGAGATCGCGGCCGAGCTCGAGCCAGTCCTCCTTTGACTCGCGCATCCCCAACCGCACGGAAACCAGTGCCCTGTCGCCGGTTTCGGTGATTCCCCAGGCGCAGATCACGCCCTCCTTCGGACCGCTCGGACGCACGGGCAGGTAGATCGCGTCGAGGAACAGCACGACGAGGTTGACGTCGTAGAGCGAGCGGCGACAGAACGCCTCGAAGCGCTCGCCAAGCTCCGCGCAGATCGTGGCCACCGTCGACTTCGACGTGCGGCCGAGCCCCGCCTCGTCGCACAGCGACTCGACATCACGCATCGACAGGCCACGCACGAACCCGCCGATCACCAGCGCCTTGAGCGGGTCCGTTCGCAACAGCCGCTTGCAGTGCCACTTCGGGAACAGCTTCGAGACAAACGGGGCGGCCGCTTCGCGGACCTGCGGGATCTCGATCTCAAGCTCGCCCTCGGCCGTCTGCACGTGCCGGGGCCGGAATCCGTTGCGCTTCCCCGGCGGCCCTCCAGGCCGACGCTCATAGCGGGCGCGGCCAAGCCACCTCTCGAACTCCTCCTCGACCGCCCGCTGAATGATCAACCGAGCGCCGAGCCGGGCGAGCTCGGACAGCATCTTCTGCGGGTCATCGACCATCCCCTTCGACATCAGCTTGTCGATGCTCGCTTGTATCTCCGCCGACGGCGGTACCGTGCGTCTCACGGCGTAGGCCTCCTTCTTCGTCTTGCAGGACATGAGGGAACCTACGCCGTCGCTCTGACGGCACGACGCGTATTTACAGCAGTCTTTGGCGCAGCCCTCCCTAGCGCGGTGAGCAGGGAAAAGTTGGCTCGGCCGCTGGCTCAGCGTCCTTGTCAGGCGACGAGCGGGCTGGGCACTAAGCTCGCCGTGCAGACTGTCAGCCTCGGGATAACGCCCGCCGAGGGATCCTCGAGGGAAAGGCAGCGTGATGATTGATTTTGTGATCGAGCGGGACATTGCCCGTCCGCCCGGCGAGGTGTTCGCGTATGTCGTCGACGCGACCAAGCTCGCGAGCTGGCAGACAAACACCATCTCCGCGGTGCCCGACGGCCCAATGGGACTCGGAACGAAGATCCGCGAGGTGCATCGAGCGCCAGGCGGCAAAGAAATCGCGACCGTGGTCGAGGTCGTCGAGTACGAGCCCGATCGCGTGTTCGGGATGCGGATCATCGAAGGAGTGCCGGTGCATGGCCAGATCACGTTCGAGGCGAGCGACACCGGTACGCGCTTTCGGTTCAGGGTGTACTCCCAGCCGAGGGGAATGATGCGGGTCGCCCAACCGATCATGCGAGTGATGCTCAAGTGGCAGTTTGAGCAGCACTGCACGAACCTCAAGACCGTGCTCGAGACTCACCGCGAACCATGAGCCTAAACCCGTAGGGTTCCGATCTGGCAGCAACACGAGCCCGCGTTGCCGCCTGCGACGTGCTCAGCGGGGCGAGCGGCGAGACAAGCACCGCGCCCCACAGCTCTATGAGGCTTGCGACTCCCTCATCCGGTTGCCGAGCGCCACGAGCGCTGCGATAGGTCGGACAGCGACCTCAAAGCGCCCGATGCGGTCTTGCTCGTTGATCTCAACCAGATCGATACCGCGCAGCTTCGCCTCGCCGATGCTCGCCTCAACTACGAGCCCATAAAGCAAGGCTCGATCGCTTGACGTATCAGTAAGCAGGTGTGTGTGCTGAAACTGATCACATGCCGCCTCGACGGCTCGAAGGGCGTCCGCGACCGCTGCCTGACCAACGAATCGGATCATCGGTGGCAGGACTCAGCATGACCACGTCAGGCGACAGCTCTGCCGCCGCGGCATCGACATCGCGGGCGCGTGAAGCGGCAAGGAAGCGCTCAGCGGCGTTCACCGCGTGGAATCTAACCACGGGCCGGGAGGTGGCCATGTGCTGAGACCTCCTTCGCCCTTCGCGCGGTAATCGCTGCCGATTCGGCCGCAGCCCCCGCTCCGCGCGGAAACCGAGCTTGTCTCCGCCCAGGTGCCAGCAGGTCCTGCTAACGATCGGGTCGAAGCAGAACTCTCCGGCGCTCCGTTCGGGGTTCCGCTCCGTCGCCTTTGCGCCACTCCCAGCGCCCAACGAGACGGCGCCGTTTGCGTAGGCATTCGCAGCGCCGGACCCGCTTGGAGGCGCCGGGAGCTTGGCGCGAGAAGCACTCGCCCGCTCGTTTGGCCGCTCACGAGCGCGTGGTCGCCAACTCGATCGTGAGCTCGGCGACGTTGGGCCGAGCAAAGCGATAGTCCGGCGCCGGCGTGTCCGACGCCTCCCCTTGAATGTGATGAACGAGGGTTTGCCTGGCCGGCGTGGCCGCTAGAAGGAGGTCGGCCCTCCGGATCGAACAGCAGAGGTCAGGCGCGCGCGGATGATGGCCGCGCGGCCGGGCTATCCGAACGAAGGACCGACCTTGGGCGCACGGTACGTGGTGGGCGGGGTTGATCCTGCTCGGGAAGGGAGATGATCGTGTTGCATGTAGGGTTGGATCTGAGCCGCAAACGGGTTGATGTGTGCTTGATCTCCAGCGAGGGTGAGCTGGTCGAGCATTTCCGGGCGCCGGCAGACCGGGACGGCTTGTACGGGCTGATGCGCCGGGTCGCGGTGTATGACGAACCGGTGCGCGGGGTGGTGGAGTCGATGAATGGTGCGCGGTTCGTGCATGACGAGCTCGTCAGGTACGGGTGGGAGGTGTTGGTCGCCGATGCGCAGCGGGTCAAGGGGTTGGCGCCGCTGGCGTGCAAGACTGACAAAGTCGACGCGCGGGTGCTGGCGGAGTTGTCGTTCAGGGATCTGGTGCCAGCGATCTGGCTGCCATCGCCGGAGCTGCGGGCCGAGCGGGAGCGCGCCCGGTGGCGGCTGCATCTGGTCAAGCACCGCGCGACCTTGAAGAACCGGGTCCATTCGTCGTTGATCGCGTTCGGGCATCAGGTCCCGATGGCGGACCTGTTCGGCGTCGCCGGCCGCAAGCTGCTCGCCGACCTGGATTTCCCCGGAGCCATGGCGCGGTCACGTCCAGGCGAGCCTCGAGTTGATCGACGATCTCGAGCGGCGGATCGACGCGATCGAGCGATCGCTGCGCCGCTCCGGAGCCGATCACCGCTACATCCCGTTGTTGATGAGCGCCCCGGGGATCGGCTGGATTACCGGCTTCACGATCGCCGCCGAGATCGGCGACATCAACCGCTTCTCCTCGCCGGTGAAACTGACCGGCTACACCGGCCTGTGCCCGCACGTGTGCCAGTCCGGCGAGATGGACCGACGCGGCCCGATCTCCAAGCACGGCCCGAGATACCTGCGCTGGGGATTGATGGAAGCGGCGATCGCCGCCTCCTCTCACCCGCTCTACAAGGAGCGCTACCAGCGCACCAAGCGCCGCCTGGGCCGCCAGCGCGGCGCGAAAGTCGCGCAGATCGAACTCGCTCGCAAGCTGACCGAGGCGATCTGGTACATGCTGACCCGCAACCAACCGTTCAAGCCCTTCGCTCCGGCAGGCGCCATTTTCGCCCTGACTGCCTGACAGTCCATTTTTGAGTTGCGCCGCCGGAGCGAGCCCCGATCACACCTGGTCCTCGAAGTTTGATGAAGCGATAGAGAGATGAGCACCGCTCCACACCACCAACCCACCCGCGGACCATGACAACAGCTGCCAGGTGGGTCCTGCTGTGTCAAGCGCGACAAGCGCACCGCGTTCACATCAAGTCAGGTTGCGCACGCCTGACACACCCGGCGCCCACCCCGCATATCGCAGCTACATGTCGTCAGGGCTCCGACAACATCAGGCGAAGGACTTGACACCGGGCCCTCGTTCATAGAGGGCGAAAGCACCAGCGCGAGCGTGAAGCCTCGGCCGAACGCACGACGGCCCGCACAGATGGCGGGCCGACGCGGGTTGCGACTCGCCTGCTCTAGATCCTCTGAACGTTCGCGGCGGCCGGGCCCTTGGGGCCCTGCTCGGCGTCATAGGACACCTTCGCGCCCTCGGCGAGCGACTTAAAGCCGCTGCCGGCGATCGACGAGTGATGGACGAACAGGTCCTTGCCCTGGTCATCGGGCGTGATGAAGCCAAAGCCCTTCTCGTCGCTGAACCACTTAACGGTTCCAGTTGCCATGTGTTCCCTCCCGGGAGATTGTGTGCTGCGAAACGCGGGAGGTGCTAAATGCAACAACTACGAACGCTGACACTACCTTTGCCGGGCATGATCGCCCGGCCCGTAAGCACCAGTGTCGCCGCCTCGGGCGGACTCTCACGCGGCCGTTGTGTGCGGCCAACGCGACGTCAAGGAGCGTGGCCGTTCATCACAAAAGAGACATTCATCGAGCAGGAGTGCTCGAGGGCCCGTCGGCGACGGACGGTCAACGCGCGTCCCGTTCCCGGCGCCTGCGAAGCTGCTCTAGCTCGTGCGCGGCCCGAACCTTGCGAGCGTTGTGGTGTGCCCGCTCGTTGCGTTGGGCGATCTCTCTCCGCAGAGCGTTAAAGGCCGCCTCGGACGTCGATCGCCCCGGGCCTGGTTCTTGAGGTCTCGTGCCTGGTTCTTGCTCGTGCTTCGGCATGTCTGCACTCCTCGCTCGCTCCACTAGGAAGACTTGGCCACAGGAAGAATGCAAGAGCGACGCACTCAGGCGGTGGAAGCTGCCTCCCAACTCTACTCGGCCGCCTCGCTCGGCCAGCTACGCACTGCCGTGCCAACAATCCGATGACCACGACCGGTGTGGCGGGAAACTCGTGCTGATTCGGAAAGCTGCACTCCCCGGCGACACGGAACCCGCGCCAGGCCGCGGTCCGCGAGGACGTCGCCTTATGGCGAGAGCGTCGCTGGTTCGCCCGCGCTGGACCGCCCCAAACGCGCAATCAGATCATCGACCTCACGCACCCACGTGTTTGCCTGGTCCTCCACGGTCTCATCCCAAAGGTCGCGCAGCTCGCTCTCCGCGCGGACACGCCGGACCGCCTGCACCGCCTGGGCGACCTCCGAGTCGTGAGGGCGATGGGGGTGAGCGTCCACCCACCGGCGCACGTGGTCCGGCAAGCGTTCGGGTGCATGACCGGCACAGGAAGCGGACAACTCTGCGGCCGCGATCGCCTCGCACGACGCATCGAGGCCAAGGTAGTCGGGCTCGCTCAACGCGTTATCGATCGCAGACGCGATAACCCCGCCTGGGTCAACCGCTTCCTCGACAACGTAGAACCAGTCACTAGCCGGATCATTCTCGAAGCTCGCAGCTCCCCACGCGCCCACAGCCACAAACGATAAACGGCAGAATCAACGACACGCTGATAGACCGGCAGGCTCCCCCGCCGCATCGAGAGCTCCGCATCGATCGACAACGATTAGCGGTGCATGGCATTTCTTGGCGTTCAAACGCCGCCCGCTCGGCTGCCTCGCAGCCCGATCGACGCACTTCCCGTGACGCCCTTGTGGTTGCGCGAGTAGCGAGCGCCTAGGTCCAGCCCCGGCCGCCGGCTCGACCGCGAACTCGACGCCCGGGTCTGAGGTTGGTGACGTCTCTGCCGCGAGGACCTGGTCAGACGTCAGGTGCGGGGCGCGCGCCGCACGGTAACCAGAGAAGCGACAGTGCTCGAGCGGATCGGCCGGCCGAGTCGCTGGTGCAGGGCATCGTTCTCGGCCACCAGAGCGTCGCGCTGTCGGGGTGATAGCCGCGCCCAGAACGACATGGTGCCGAGCAGTGCGTTGAGCTCCCGGCCAGTGTGCTCGAGGAGTGTCGGGAGCGTCGCGACGTTCGCTTCGCAGAACAGCCGTGAGGGATAGCCGCGTGCGGTCTCGTAGCCCCCGAGCCACGCCCAGACCTCCGATACGTTGCTGCGCCGCGCCGCGACGCCCGCGAGCGTTGCATCGAGGTCGCGGTAGGTGGGCCAGGCGGCGGCGAGCTCGGGGGCGATCCGTGCAATGGCGTCACGTAGCGTGTGTTGATCGGCGGCGCTGCGCGGCTCCTGCAACCCGAAATAGGAGACGAGCGCCAGAGTCCCGCCGTCGACCAGCGCGTCGGCGGCTCTGCGCCAGCTCACATCTGGATCGATCCAGTGGATCGCCGACGCCGAGAACACAGCCCGGAAGTGAGCGCGCGGCAGCGATGCATCCTCCAGGCGGGCGTTGACGAACTGCACCTCGCCGGCGTTCGCCAGGTGAGTACGCGCCCGCGCGATCAGCTGGAGACCCGGCTCGACCGCGGTCACCCGCAGACCCCGGGCCAGCAGCGAGCGCGTCAGCTGACCGGTGCCGCATCCGACCTCGAGCACCGGGGTGCCTGGCACGATCCCCGCGATCTCGCATGCCCGATCGACGAGTACGTCTGGGTACGTCGGGCGGTGACGGTCATACTCATCAGCGACCCCGTCAAAGACTGTCCCATACCTGCGCCTGTCGGCTTTGCTCGACACGCGCGCAAGGTAGATCACGCCGGGGACGAGCCGATCCTCCTCCGACCACGCAGAAGGATGTGCTCAGCTCTCCGGCGCTCAGCAACGACCATGGCCGCTCCAGCGGGCTTCCCCTGGATACGCCTGCCGCCCGCGCCAGCCCACGCGCCGGGCTCCGAGAAAGCGTCTCCTCCACGCGCGCGGCTGGGGAGCGCCCGCCCTGCCGCCGCCACACCCTCCGCGCCCACCCGAGCCAGTGGGGACACTCCGGCAGACGCCAGTTTCCGGCGCGGCTCCCTGACGATCCCAGTGTCGCGGTTGCGATCGCGTGGTCTGCGGGGTCCGAGCGTGGAAGCGATCGTCCGCGACAGGCGGCTCGGCCCGAGGACGTAGCGCTCGGTCGACGGGCAGGTCAGGGGCGGCACATGGCGGTGATCTGAAGCTCGACTCTCTCGTGCTCACCGACGTCCCGGCCCGTTCTCACGCTGACGCGGATCCCCTCACCGACGCGGCGATCGGTAGTGGTGACTTCCCGCAACTGCTGCGGCGAAGGCGGCCGGCTCTGGTCAAACAACACCCCCGAGAAACCACGCACGAGCCGCTCGCCGTGGCGACAGCCATCGTTGTAGGTCGCCGCGCGCGATGGGTGAAGTCGCACTTCGCGGATGCGATCGACCCCGGAGGTACCCTGTTCGGCTTGCGGGGGCTTCGCTCCATTTAGCTGCGGAATACAGCCGATGTGGGGACGGAACGCGCCGGGGGTGGCGCTGAAGTTCACGACGAAGAACGAGGCGCCGCCGCCAGTGATCATGCCGCTTCCGGGTCCGGGAATGAGGCGGCTGACATACGTCAGGGCGCTGCCCCCGCTCAGCTCATAATCGCTTCCGACCGCCAACTGGAACCCGTTGGTGTCCGGACAGCTGCTGGTGGCGCCGGTCACCGCCGGCAACCCCTTTTAGGCCGCGGGAATGTCGACCCACGACCCGACGACCGGCGTGCACTGCGTCAGCAGGAAGCACTCTCTCGTTGCGGCGGCCGTGCTGGGAGTACAGCCGCGAAGGCCGCCACGACTGCGAACGCCAGTAACTGGGCGGCGCGGGCGCGGTAGCGACGGCTGACGACGATCCTGGCGAAGCGACTCATCCTCGCCTGATTTTTGCCTCATCGCGGCAAGGTTTGTCGGCACCCGCCTGTTCGCCTCATCACCATCAGGTCACGGGGCTGGGGCGGCGAGGGGCGGTCACGCGGAGCTCAGGCGCCGCAGAAGCTAAAGGGCGCACACGTCGCCCCAGTCGTGCAGGATGCCGGAGAGCAATCACGCGTCAGCGCCCACCGGGAGCGCCTCGAAGCAGCTGGCCACCCACGATCTCGCAGCGATCGCCAACGCCACCTCGATCGGCAAGCCGAAGAATGCGGGCGCAGCCACCTGGCCGCGGGACTGCGCTCGCCGCAGGCTCGGCTAGACCAGGGCCGCACACAAGCCACTGCGAGGCGAGGCGCGTTGCATCGCCAGGCTGCGATGACAACAGCATCTTCGCTTTGATGACCGCCCCGGAAGGCGCATGTTCTCTCTTCAATCGCGCCGGGTGGCACGCGTTCGCGCGTGGCCGCGTGTTCAGAGTAGGTCGATCAGCGTGTTGCGCAGTCCGCCCAAGGTCGCGGCGGCATGGATCGCGGTTACCCGCTGGGTGAGCTCTTCGATCGAGAGCTGCCCGCAAGCGAAGCTGTCACGTACGAGCCGCTCGGCTTCGGCTCGGTCGCCATCGGTTGCTCGTCGGTCCGCGGCACCGGTGGGCAGGCGGAGCGTCTGGACAGGCTGGCCGTTGCGGCGCACGCGACCGCGGGTCCGGGGAGCGGTGACACCGAGTGCGCGGCCGAGCACGGCGAATCCCGCGACCGCAGCGAGTCCTTCGACGACGCCGCGCTGGACGCCTTCTACTAAAGAGTGTTCGGCGTGGGCCTCGAAGGCCGCCATCAGCCCGCCGCCGATGAGCGAGGCGAGGATCCCAAGTCGCCAGGGCCGACCGCGCAGCCAGCGCCAGCCGAGCACAGGCAAGTCCGCGGAGATCTCGCCCGGTGAGCCGGCGAGGCTCGAGCGCAGTTGCACCGCCCCGGCCAGCCCCCGCCGAGCCCACACCAGCGCGCCCCCGGCCGCCACGGCCAGGCCGCCGGTGAGACCAAGCCACCATGAAGGGAGGCGTCCGGAGAAGTCAATCACGTAGAGCTCGAGGCCGGCCACCGTAGCGAACGCTGCCGCCAGCGCGACGCGCGTGCGGCGGGTGATGAGCGCGAGCTCCGCCGCGGGCAAGGCGATCGCTCGGCGGCGGCGCAATGCCCGCACGGCCGCCAGCGCCCCTGCTACGAGCGCGACCTGTGGAGCGATGAAGATGCCGAGCAGGGCGGGCCAGAAGAGCGCTGGTGTGAGGCCATGATCGAAACCCGGGTACCCGATCCGGCCGAGTGTGACTTGGGAGACCGCCAGCGCTACCGCGGTGGCGCTCAGCGCCGCGAAGGCCCGGAGCGCCGAGCGCCGCGACTTGACGGTGGCCAACTCGTCGGCGAAGGTCGCCGCCAGCGCCGTGGGATCCCCGAGACGTTCCTCGCTGCCTGGTTCGCAGTCGATGTGGTCGCGGAGTTCGAGCGCGATCCGTCGGCGCTCTCGGGCCGGCACGCCGCGCGCGATGAGCTCGTCGGCCAGGAGATCCAGCCAGTTCATCCCAGCACGGCCTCCACGGCAGTCGAGAAGCGCCGCCATTCCGTCCGACGTTCCTGCAGAGCCGCGTGGCCGGCGCGGGTGGCTTCGTAGACTCGACGCCGTCGGCCGGTATCGGTCGACCACGAGCTCCGGAGCAGTCCATCGCGCTCGAGCCGATGAAGGGCCGGGTAGAGCGTGCCCTCTGCGAGCTCGAAGGCGCCGCTGCTGCGATGCCGCAGCCGTTGCAGGATCACATACCCGTGGGCGGACTCTTCGGCGACGGTTGCCAGGATCAGGGAGTCAAGCTGCCCATTGAACGCATCCGGCTTCATACCTAGCAGCGTAAGGCATAGAAAAGCTATGTGTCAAGGCTCCAAGGACGGCGAGGTCGACGACGCGCTGGGCAGGGTCGAGCGGGTGCTCTACCTGACGGCCGCGATGACCGGCATGCGCCACGGCGAGCTGTTGGCACTGCGCTGATGACGTCGACTGGCTCGCGCACCCGGTCCGCATGCGGCGCAACCTACGTCGGGGAGACTCGGGACGCCCAAGTCCAAGCGCGCGGCAGGCAGCATCCCGCTCGCCGAACGGGTCGTCGGGGGCTCGAGCTGCTCTTCCAGTCCTCGCACTACCGAGCAGACGACGACCTGGTGTTCGCGCACCCGCACCGGCAAGCCGCTCGATCGATCACTGCTGCTCGAGCGCTTCAAGGTGTCGCTCGACCGCGCGGCGGTGCGCGAGATCCGCTTTCACGACCTTCGCGACACGTTCGGGACCCGGATGGCCGCGGCCAGGGTTCCGATGGGCACGTTGCGGGAGTAGATGGGCCACCGCGACTTCAAGACGACCCTGATCTACGCGGACTATGCGCCGGCGGCCAACGAAGCCGGAATCGGGAAATCCCAGAAGGTGGTTTGTGGTCCAGGCGGTCTGGGTTCGAGTCCCATCGGTCACGCTCATGAAATCCGGCATTCGCCGATTTCAATTCTGCGAATTCGAGTTTGGGGCAGCGTGGGCCCGCCTGATCAAGCGGCCCACCGAAGACATCTCACAACTTATCCAAGTCTGAGGCCAGGCGGCCGACGCGCCAGCGGCGGACGGCACCGTTCGCCCAGCGGGTAGGGTCGGCGCTCAAACCGATCGGGCTAGGCCGGTGGAGCGCCGAGCGCTGTGGAGATTTCGTCAAGCGCTTGCTTCTCGGCGTCGCTGATCTGCTTGCCGCCTATCCCGAGGAAGCTGCCCTCCTTGTGAGCGCTGGCCACCGCCTGCGCAACAGTCATCACGAACCTCTTATAGGCGTCGACCTCTGCAGAGCTTGTCCTCGCCTCAAGGATTCCGATTGCGTCACGGAGCTCCTGCGTCGTGACCGCGGCAATGTTCTCTCCCGCTCTGCTGACTCCGTCCGGATCGATAGAAGGCGTCGTCTTGATCAACTCGACGAGCAGCTCACTCTCGCCGTGGTGCTCACGAGCTTCCTGGTACACGCGGCCCATGGCCACGCTCTCGCGGAGCGTGCCACCGCGCTCGGCGCTGATAACGCGCATGCCCGCGTACAACGGGCCGCTGCATCGACAGCATTGCCCACGACGCGTCCCTCCGCGCTAACCAGCCTCGGATCGGGCCATCACAGAAGGATGCGTGGCCGGCCTGGTCGAGCGCACCCGCAGCCTGCGCTGCTCTGCCGGCTCCCCGGCCTGGGGACGCCCTAAGACCCAGGATTAGGTGTCCCCCCGGATGCGAGACCCGGGGGTCCTAGGCGTAGCTTGGCGGTTGGCCCGTTGCAGAACCAAATCGTTCCAAGGAGGCAAAACGCCATGACAACCACCATTGCTCCTGAGGTCAAATCAGACCACTTCGAAACCGAAGAGTGGCCAAGCCCTAGCCGAGATATGCCTGTTCCGACGCGCGAAGAACGGGCTGATTCATTCAAGCCGACCCGGGGACTGAAGACCGACCCGCATCGGAACGGTGACCTCACCCAGGGCAGGAAGATCGGCGCGGAGCCCTACGACGATCCGGCCCAAGGACGGAAGATCGGCGTGGAGCGCTACGACGACCCGACGCAAGGACGGAAGATCCGCGTGGAGCGCTACGACGACCCGACCCAGGGCGGGAAGATCGGCGTGGACCCCTACGACGCCCTCACCCAAGGACGCAAGGTCGGCGGGGACCCTTTCGACGACCCCACCCAAGGACGCAGCAAGACCCCATGGCGCAGACGTTCCACGTACATCGCACGCAGACACTGACGCGTTGCTGAACTCTCTGCGGCCGTTCACGATCCGGAAGGTGCGCGCACGTCAAGCTGGCCTGCACACCGCCAAACCGACGCGGTGCTTACGCGCTTCAGAGCGCTGTCAGCCAGTTGACGGAGTCGACAGATCGTTCCAGTATTCGATCGGCCCAGGAGCGGCCGCTGCGGTTTTGGTCCGGTCAGCGAGTCGATCGATGCGGTGCGCGCCGACTATCCGGGCGGACGCGTTGATCCGGTGTGCCTGTCTGCGTATCGCACCGTACCCCGGCAGCCTGGACATTTGCTCGGCTCTCCTTGCATCGCATTGGCGCTGAGCGCGATGATCGGTGTTGGCCGGGCGCCGCTCTCGTGTTCGCGAGCCCGAATCCGGCGCGCAAGCTCGTAGCCATGGAGCCGCGGCATGTTGAGGTCGGTAAGCAGGAGGAGATCATGCTGCTCGAAGCCGCGATCGAGCCCGGACCGCGCTGGAAACGTCTCAGGCGAGCGTGTGGCTGAGCGTCGCGATCTCAGCCGGTCCGGCGAACTCCCGCTTCGTGCACGACATGATCGAGCTGGGCGCCCGCGCCGTCATGGATCGCCGCGGCTCCTTGACCACGGCGGAAGGTCGGCAGCACGGGGGCGCGATTCTGGCTCTCGAGCTCGAATGCCAGCACGCAATATCCCGCCAAGCCGCACACCACCAGGCCAACGATGCCGGATGCGTCTTGCCACGCACCGGCGCTGCTGAGTTGATAAATCGCGGCGAGGCCGAAGCGCACCGCGGCAGCGAGGAAAACGAGCGCCGGCAGCGGCTTGCTCAGTCCGACCGCCACGGTCGAGAGCGCCAACACGGTTCCCGAGGCAAGCAGCAATAGCCCAAGCGCTCCGCTGACCTGCCCAGGAGTCGAGACGATATGGACCAGGCCCAATGCCAGCCAGGTTGCGGAGAGAACCCCGACCTGGGTGCCAGCGGCGCCATCGCGCGCAAGGTAGGAGAACACGCAGGCGATCAGCTGCAGGATGAACGGCACCGTCACGAGGATCAGCCCGACGTCCACCGCCTGTGAGCTGACGATCCAGTGAAGCTCTAGGCCGCTGTTGACGAACGACGCGATCGCCAGTCCGCACATGCCGATCGGCAGCGGAGCTCCAATCGGGCGCAGAAAGACGCTGGCGGGGAGCGTGTCAGCATCAGTCACGTAGTGCCTCTACCCGTCGGCGTTTCCTGCAACCGGTTCGGCCAGCGAGCGACGCGGTTGCTGTTAGCGAGCTGACGAGTCCCCGGTCGATCACGTCGCGCACATCCTCGCGTAACTGAGCCTGGTGGCTGGCGAGGCTTCGGTAGCTCACCGTTCGTAGCTGGAGAGCGCGGCAACTGAGAGCGCGAACGTGGCGCTGACCAAGGCGTCGCGGCGAAACCGCGGGCTGACCGCGGCCACGACGAACATGCTGAGTGCGTGGAGGCCGTCGACCGCGATCGACCACAAGGGTGGCGGCCGATTCGGCTGACAGCCCAGCAACAGCGCTTCGGCCACATGGCGGCCACCGAGCACGCGAGCAGTGACCAACACCGGCGCAGGCACGGGAGCCCTGGCGATGAGCAGCAGCCGTCGCGGGGCCAACACGAGCGCCGTTCCCCAGGCACCATGTATCGCGATCAGCCCGGCGCGGCCACGCGACGATCCCCCTCCTGGTGGTCCGCCGATCACGTTACTGCCTACCGAACCGCGCCCAGTGGGGCTCGCCCCTCATCGCGCTCGTGCTTCTGCAATAACTGCTTACAGTCACTCAGTCGCTCACCAACCGTCAAACGGCATGATCATGCGTACTGTGAAGCCATCCGACCCCACCGCGAGCGTGATGTGAGTCACCGCTTGATACACGAGTCCGAGGGTCCGCTGAGCTGCCACCTGCGGGTCGCCGACATCTGGTATCAGGGCCGCGTCGAGATCCGCCGGCCCGGACCCGCAATCGTGGACAGCGACCACGACCCGGTCCTCGGCCACCCAAGCTCTCACCTCGACCGGGGGCTGGCCATGTTCTGTGGCGTTTTCTGCGACTTCCCCAGCCGAGAGCGCCAGTGCGTTGGCGCTGTCGAACGACAGAGGCGTTTCCGAGGCCAGAAGGTGCAGTGCCTGCCGCGTCTGAGCAGGCGTGGGATCGATCAATCGTAGTTTCGGGGGGAATGCCTCAGCCGGGTCGAGATCGAGTCGCGCCCTCGCAGCAAGAAACGCTTCCGGATCACGGAAGCGAGGATTTGGCAGCAACACTTGGTCGGGTAGCACGAGGTGCGTGTGCGTCTGGCGCGCGTCTTCGATGATGCTCGGATCGGTCGTGCGCAGATCGTAGGTGCACACGCTCCATACCGGCAGGTCAGCGTGAAAGCGGTTGGCCAAGGCCTCGAGCCTAACCCAATCTCGCCACGGCTCTTGCGGTGGTTCGCCGAGGACCCGGATGTGTGTGTAACCCGCAGCAGCGACGCGGGCGTACAGATTCCGTTGGCGGCAAAGGGCCTCCAGTGCCTTACCGCTGTCAACGTCAAGTAACGTTACCCCGTCGCTAAACTCCAGCGCGTCGAGAATTAGCTGCTGCGTGCGCTGCCCGAGCTTCACGAAGGTGGGTTCGCTGGCGGTCACCCCCTCGCTGAGGAACGGGATCGCAACATCGAGCAGCTCCTCGTCTGAGCGATAGAGCAATGCCGAATGGATCCTTTGTTGTTCACCGGCCATGGCACCCCGCTTATATCCCGTCCAGAAGCGGCAACAAGAGACGGCGATCAGACTGGGGCACGGCCAGGTTCTGCTGTACCGATCGCTGCCTCGCGCTCAAAATGGTCCACTTCTCTATGAGCGGGAAGCTTGTGAGAAGCCACTTAGCCAGCAGCCAGTGCGTGGTTTGCTGCCGCCAATCACCTGCTGGCGCTTCATCGCATACAGGGCGCCCGGCTTGCTGGGGCGGGTCGTACTGCAGCTGCTTGCGATGGACAAACACGCGTCGTCTCCTTCGGTCGGATAGACAAGTGGTCCCCGCGCGCCGTCGGCGGACAAACTCATCGGGCGGACGCGTGTTCGAAAGCAACTCGCGTCATCTGGGCGACCGCCCGAGGCGCGCCCACAGGCCGTTCGCATCCTTTGGCCCCCTGAGCGGGAAGCCTAGGCGTGGCCGATCGAGGAGTTAGTGACGTGAGCACCGCGCGGCGGTTGTCCGCAACCCGGGGTCGCCGCGCTTCGATTGTGACCCGGCTTGACCTCAGCTGAACCGCGCCAGGTCAGCCGCTCCCACGATCCCCGCCTCGGGGCCGAGCTCGGCGATCCGGATCTCGGCGATCGGCCGGTGCCCGCGAGCGGTCAGATGCTTGCGGTATGAGCGGACTGCCCGCTCGCGAAGGATCTCCCCGGCCGCGGAGACCCCGCCGCCGACCACATACATCCCGGGGTCGAGGATCGCTGCCAGCTGTGCCATTCCTCGTCCCAGCCAGCGCCCCAGCTCGTCGAAGCACTGAAGCGCGGCCACGTCGCCCGACTTTGCCGCCTCGGTGACCATCGGACCGGTGATCGCCTCGGGGCGGCCGCCGGCGAGGTCGAGCAGGTCCTTGGCCATCGCGGGCGACGCGGTGGCGACCTCGTACGCCTCCTGCACCAGCGCTCGACCGCTGGCGTATTGCTCCCAACACCCCTGCAGCCCGCAGCCGCAGCGGCGGCCGTCGGGCACGATGTTGATGTGCCCAATCTCAGCCGCGACGCCGTAGCGGCCGCGAAGCAGCCGGCCCTCGACGACGATCCCTCCGCCGATGCCGGTCCCCACCGTGAGCACGACCACGTAGTCCTCGCCGCGGCCGGCGCCGAAACGAGCTTCCGCCCATGCGGCCGCGTTGGCGTCGTTCTCGACGACCGCGGGCAGTCCGATGCGGTCCTCGATCAGCGCGCGCAGCGGCTCGTCCCTCCACGCCAGGTTCGGCGCGAACAGCACGCTGGACCGGCTCGCGTCGACGAACCCTGCGGCGCCCAGGCCGACCGCGACCGCCTCGTAGCGGGCGGTGAGCTCGCGCACGGCGTCGGCGATCACGTCGGCGGTCCGGGCAGGATCATCGGCCGGCGTGTCCCGACGCGTGGTGGCCAGGATCGTGCCGGTTTCGTCGACCGCGCCGGCGGCGACCTTCGTGCCGCCGATGTCGACGCCGATGGTCACGGCCCCCGTGGGTTGCCCGGGCGCGGGCTGCACATCGGCAGCGCTGGTCACTGAGCTGGACATCACAGATCCCTTCTCTCGAGCCGGCCGTCACGCAGCGCCTGGATGTTCACGTCGTCGAGGCTCTCCACCACCAGGTCGGCGTGGGCGGCAGCGAGCATCTGAGCGTCGTCGGCACGGGCAATCCCGAGCGCCGACATCTCTCCGGCCTTGGCGGCCTGTATTCCAGAGACGGCGTCCTCGACTACGAAGCATGCCTCCGGCGGCGCGCCAAGCTCGTGAGCGCCGGTCAGGAAGATCTCCGGATGCGGCTTGCCCTGGGCAAAGTCTCGGCCGGAGATGTCGGCGTCGAAAAAGTCCAGCAACGTGAGGCCGGGGTGAACGAAGCTGTAGGTGAGCCCCTCCTGCCGTGCGAACGTATCGAGGCGGATCTGCTGCAGGAACAGGCCCGCGTTCTTCGACGACGATGCCGCGGCCGTGGGAATCCCGGCATCCCTGACCGCCAGCACGAATCGCAGCGCGTCCGGGTATGCCCTGAACTCGCCGGCCTTGATCAGCTCGACCACCATCTCCTGCTTGCGGTCGGCATACAGGCCGACGCGGTCCCCCGAGTCGGGCACATGGAAGTATTCGAGCGCCGCCAGCGCGCCGCTCATGCGCGGCTTGCCGGACATCACCTCCTGGTAGACCTGAGGCGTGAATGCCTCCGGACTCCAGCTCGTCTGCTCTCGAATGTCACTCCACTTGCCCTCCAGCAGCTCGCGCAAGCTGTCGCGCCAGGCGCGCTCGTGAGGCGAGTCGACGAGCACGCCATCGACATCGAAGATGGCTCCCTGAAAGGTGGTGGTCCGCACGCTCACGGCAGTTGTCTCCTTTGTGTTGGTGACCGGCCCTAACCGGCGACCGCGCTCTCGCGCCGCAACGCGAACGTGCAGCGGTCGCCCGGGCACAGCTCATGGATCTCCTCGCCGGCTCCGATGCGCACCGGGCGACTTCTCCCTTCTGGATCCGCAACGACTGTCAACTCGTCGCCGCGGAAGGACACTTGCAGCGGCATGCCGCGGAACTGCATCGAGAAGGCCATTCCGTCGAGGTGATCGTTCAGTCGCGGCTCGAAGAACAGCACGTTGTCGCGGACGCTGCTGCCCGCGTAGAAGCGCTGCACCAGATCGAGCGTTCCGGAGATCACGCCCATGTGGATGCCCTCCTTGGTGGTGCCGCCCTGCACGTCGCCGACATCGCTCTCCAGGGCCACCAGAAACCGCTCCCACGAGCTTTCCGGATCGATCGCCGCCAGCACGCCCGCATGCGCGATGAAGCTCAGCGTGGAGCCGTGCGAGGTGCGGCGGTCGTAGAACTCCACGGTGCGGCGCGCCGTGCTGGAGGTGTATTCATAGCCGAGGCGCTCGAACAGCCGCCGCAGCTCTTCATCGGTGAACAGGAAGAACAGCAGCACCGCGTCGGCCTGCTTGGTTAGCTTGAAGCGGTCCGGGTCCTCGCCTTCGGCCTTGAGGATGCGGTCAAGCCGCTGGATGTTCGGAAAACGCGAGCGGTAGTCATCCCAATCCAGCTCTTCGAGCTGGTCATAGCCCTCGAACTGGCTGAGGATGCCGTCATCGAGGAACGGCACGTACATCTTGTGGCACATCTCCTGCCACCTAGCCACCTCGTCGTCCGTTAGGTCGAGGCGCGTGCGGAGCGCGACGCGGCGGCTCTCCGGCAGGAGCTCGAGGACCCGTTGCGCGATATCCGCGATCCAAGCCACCATCACGTTGGTGTACGCGTTGTTGCGAAGGCCGCCCTCTTCCGCGCCTGGGTACTTCTCATGGAACTCATCGGGTCCCATGACCCCGTGAATCTCGTAGCGATCGCGCTCCGGGTTGTAGTGCGCGATCGAGCCCCAGAAGCGCGCGATCTCGAGCATCATCTCGGCACCCGTCTCACGCAAGAAGTCGATGTCGCCGGTGGCCTGGTAGTACTGCCAGACGTTGTAGAAGATCGCGGCGTTGACGTGACGCTGGTTGTGGCTGTGGTCAGGATCCCAGCGGCCTGACAGCGGGTTGAGGTGCACGACCTGCGTCTCTTCCTCTCCGTCGCTCCCGCTCTGCCACGGGAACATCGCTCCTTTGAAGCCGGCTTCCCTGGCGGCCGCGCGGGCCTCGCCCAACCGGCGGTAGCGGTACATCAGCAGCTCGCGCGTGATTTCGGGCAGGCGGAAGTTGAGGAACGGGTACACGTACAGCTCGTCCCAGAAGACGTGGCCGCGGTACGCCTCACCGTTGAGGCCTCGGGCCGGCACGCCAGCGTCGCGATCCGAGGTGTGCCGTGAGCAGACCTGCAGGATGTGGGCAGTGTGCAAGCGCAGCAGCAACTGAACTCTCGGCTCCCGAGGGACCAGCAGGTCGCAGACTCGCCACAACTCTTCCCACGCTGCCCGATGACGCGAGAGCGCCGCGTCGAACTCCGGGTAGCGCGACACCGACTTGCCGGCGGCGCCGAGTGGTTCGTTGATCGCACGGTCCTGGGAGGTGTAGAAGGCGACCAGCTTCTCGACTCGGACCGCGCTCGCCTGCGTTGCCTCGAAGGACAGGACCTGCTGGATGTAGTCATCCGTCTGATACAGGCTGCGCTTCACCTCGGCGGGTCCACCACCCGTGAAGACGCGCGTCCGAGCCGCCTCGGCCACATACAGCCGCGATTGCCGCGTGCGTGCGATCAGCGCGATCACCTCCGGCCCGAAGGTCCGCGGCGAGACCGGATCGAGATGACGACCCTCGAGCTGGCGGTAGCGGGCCACGTTGGCGTTGGTGATGCGGCCGTCCACCGCCGATACCACCTCCACCACGCCTGACCAGTTCTCCGGAATCATCGTCCACTCGATCGCCGCCTGATGAACGTGGGCCATGCTCACGAATCGCCGGCTGCGCAGCGTGGTCTCACGACCGGACCGGTCGCGAAAGCGGATCGCGCGGCTCACCAGCGCGTCGCGGATGTCGTACTGGTGCTGATAGGCGAGCACCTCGACGTTATCGAGCGTGATCGCCTCCTCGCCCTCGATCCGTAGCTTGAGAACGAGCCAGTTGGGCAAGTTCACGAGATCCTCGTTCAAAACCGGCGTGCCGCCGAGGATCGTCGTTTCGCGGTTGTAACAGCCGTGCGCATATGTCCCCGGGTAATGGACGTCATCGGAGTCCTGCCACTCCGTCGTTCCGCGCGTGCAGAAGTAGCCGTTACCCGTGGAGGTAAGCGCCTCGCGCAGCCCTTCTTGGTCGGGAACGAAGTCGTCGTAGTCGAGCGTGAAGTGGTCCATGTATGTCTCCTCAGCGGCTGGCGCGGTTACCTCGCCAGCGAGTTCAAGAAGCGCTCCACCTCCTCCACCGAGTCGAGGACGAAATCGGCGGCCGTGGTGCGTCTCCGCGCCTCGGGATCATCCGGGCTCGCGACGATGACTCCGATCCCCCGGCCCGCGAGTGCCTCGAATGCGTGCTCGTCGGTGATGTCGTCGCCGACGTAGATCGGCACCTGATGACCGTCGAGCCCGAGCACGCCGAGCAGGTGAAGCACCGCTTTTCCTTTGTCCCAGTCGAGCTTCGGCTGGATCTCGTAGACCATCTTGCCGGGAGTCATCTTGAGCTCATTCGGATGCTCGGCGAGCAGGCGCTCGACCACCTCTTTCACTTGCCGCCGCCCGTCCTCGCTGGCCAGCCGGTAGTGGGCGGCAACCGAGGCCCGCTTGGGCTCGATGACGGCGCCGTCGATCGGGTCGAGCGCCTGCTGGAGCTCGGCGGTCACGCCGGCGAGCAGCTCCTCGAACCCGCTGGCCGCGCTGTGTTCGATCGTGCCCACATTGGGGGACCAGATGTCGAACCCGTGGCTGCCGGCGACGACCAGGTCGTGGACTCCCATCAGCTCCTGCACGATCTGCCTGTCGCGGCCGCTGACGACGCACACAGTGCACCGCTTGGCCAGGCTGCGCACCGTCTCCCGCATCGTCTCGGAGATCCGCGCGTCCTCCGGCCGATCGACGATCGGCGTCAGCGTTCCGTCGTAATCGAGGAACACTGCCGGCGGGGCGTCGCCAACCTGCCTCGCCAGCTCCTCGCGGCATGCCAGGGCGTTCGGTAGATCGTCGATGCTCGAGCCGCCAACGACCATCAGAGCCCGCTCACCCCTCGGATGCGCTTACCTGCGAAGCACGTGTTCCGACGTCTCCGGTCATCGTTTCGAGCTCCTGGCCCTTGGTCTCGCTGATGAACTTGATCACGAAGAAGAACGACAGCAGCGCGAAGCCGGCATAAATCCCATACGCCAATCCCAGGCCGACGTCCTTGAGCGACGGAAATGTGGTCGAGATCACCCAGTTGGCGATCCACTGAGCAGCCGCCGCGATCGACAACGCCGCGGCGCGGATCCGGTTGGGGAACTTCTCGCCGAGCAAGACCCACACGACCGGGCCCCAGGACATTCCGAAGAAGAACACGAACGCGTTGGCTGCGAACAGCGCGATTGGGCCGGCGGCGCCGTGCAGCGATGGCTCCCCGTGCGCGTTCACACCTGCCGTGCCGAAGATCAGCGCCATCACCCCCAGCATCACGGTCATCCCGGCCGAACCGACCAGCAAGAGCGGCCTGCGGCCGACTCGGTCGATCATCGAGATCGCGATCAGCGTGGTGACGATGTTGACCACGCTGGTGATCACGGTGATGGCCAGCGAGCTGCTTTCGCTAAATCCGACGGCTTGCCACAGCACGCTCGAGTAGTAGAAGATGACGTTGATTCCGACGAACTGCTGAAACACCGACAGGCCGATGCCGACCCAGACGATCGGCATCAGACCCAGCGCCGGGCCACGCACGTCGGCGAAGCGTGGGCGCCGCTCGGTACTAAGCGTCTCCCGGATCTGCTTCACCTTGTTCCCTACGTCGATGTTTCCAAGCACCCGCCGCAGGACCTGCTCGGCTTCGTCGAGGCGTCCCCTGGAGACCAGCCAGCGGGGCGATTCCGGGATCAGCAGTGCCCCGAGCCCGTAGATCACAGCGGGGATAGCCATCGCCAGGAACATCCACCGCCAGGCGGGCAGTCCCAGCGCCAGGGTCTTGGTGGGACTCCCCGCGGCGGTCGCGAGGATGTAGTCCATCAGCAGCGCCACGAAGATCCCGAGCACGATCGCCAGCTGCTGCACCGAACCGAGTTGCCCACGGATTCGGGCCGGCGCGATCTCCGCGATGTAGGCCGGGGCGATCACCGAAGCGACGCCGACGCCGATGCCACCGATCACGCGGAAGAAGGTAAGCAGGCCAGCCGAATCGGCGAGTCCCGCGCCCACCGCGCTAACCAGGAAGAACGCGGCCGCAAGCCACATCGCCTTCAGCCGGCCGAAGCGGTCAGCGACCCGCCCGGCGACCATGGCACCGGCGGCTGCGCCAAGCAGCGCCGAAGATACGACCAGCCCCAGGACGCCTGCCGCGAGGTGAAAGTGGCTGCCGATCGCGCTGACCGCGCCATTGATCACGGAGCTGTCGTAGCCGAACAGAAATCCTCCCAATGCAGCCACCGACGCCAGCATCGTTACGGTCACGCGCGACTCCCCCGGCTCAAAGCGCTCGACGTGGGTCCATTCGTCAGCCGGCTCGAGCAATGCAGATTGATCACGCATTTCTGGTCTTCCTCTCTCGGGGTCTCCCTGTTATCGGTCTTCCTTGCTTACTCTCCCGCCCTCAGGCGCACAGCTTTAGAAGTCGCGCGCCCCGGTGGGCGGGGGCCGCGCCTCACCGGGCTGCGCTGCAGACTTTGAGGCGCGCGGCCGCAGGCGCGCGGCCGCAGGCGCGCGCCGCTCGCGCCGGTGGCGACCTCGAGAGCGCGCCGCTGCCTCGGGTCCCGAGTGCAAGACGCTGGTTCTAATCTCAATGACGCCTCCTGTGAACCTGGTGATCGGCCGCGTCACGCGTAGCCCTTGCGGTTGCCGCGTGGAGGCCAAGTTCATCCCCTCGTCGAGCACGGGATAAACGAACCTTTCTAAGTCTTCCCTCCTTAGAGGGAATCTCAATCCCTCTCCCGACGCAGATCATCGAGGCGCTCTCGCGCCATGGCGCCACCACTAGGCAAGAGCGATAAAACTTGCAAAGAAGCTAGATCTCGCCGCATCGGCCAGAAGGAGGAGCAATGCACGCTTCCGGCAGCACCCGAATCCTCGTCGTCGCCAACCAAACGGCGGCAACGCCCGGGTTGCTCGCAGAAGTCAAGCGCCGAGGAGCCGAGGGATGCACGATGGACCTGTTGGTACCCAACGTTCCCCAAGGGCAGGATGCTGAGGCGGTCTTCTCGCTTGCCCTACCCCTGCTCGAGGAGGCCGCAGGCAGCACCGTCAAGGGTCTGACCGGAGGACCAGAGCCGTTTGAGTCGGTCCGCAGAGCGCTGCGGGAGGGCAACTACGACGAGGTGATCGTCTCCACGCTGCCGCAGCAGAAATCGGAATGGCTGAAGCGCGACCTGCCGCAGCAGGTGGTCAAGCTCGGCGTGCCCGTGACCGTGGTGACGGCATCGACACGTGCCGGGGATCCGATTGCGCGCTCCGCGGCCCGGTGAGCGACCGCTCCGCCAGCGACTCTTTCGCCGTGGCCACGCGGTAGACGGCTTGAGCGAGCCGCCGAGGATCGTGTCGTATCTCCCCGCGGGTTGAGTCGGGCAGCAGGCGAGCAAAGTGCACCTTGACGCCGAGCTGCTCGACGCGCTCTCGCTCGATCGCCACCGGTGCGGCGCCTTCGGCTTGATATCGCGCAAGCAGCGATGCCGGTAGCCGGGAACTGTGGACGAGCACGTCGGTGATCACCGGGCCGACGTGCTCGATGATCGCCCGCACATGGTCCGCGAGCGTGAAGCCGACTGTCTCGCCAGGCTGCGTCATGATGTTGGCGGCGTAGACCACCGGACCGCTGAAGCCCGCTAGCGCCTCGCGCACACCCCCTCCAAGCAGCGCCGGGATCGTGCTGGTGAACAGACTCCCTGGGCTCAGAACCGCGACCTCGGCACCTTCGATCGCCTCGACCACGGCTCGCGGTGCCCGTGCCGTCGAGGGCTCGATTGCGACTCGGCGCACTGCCTGTCCTGCCTCGCGGACCGTGGACTCGCCGCGCGTGATCGTCCCGTCCGAGTGGTGGACCACCAGGGTGACGCTCTCCTCGGCGGCCGGTAGCACCCTGCCGGTGATTCGCAGGAAGCGGCCGGCTTGCTCAACTCCTTCGCAGAATCCGCCGGACATATCGGCGAGCGCCGCGATGATCAGGTTGCCCACCGAGTGGTCGCGGAGCTCGACACCACCCTCGAATCGGTAATCAAAGACCTCGGCGAGCCGCCGCCTTCCCGCGAGTGCAACCAAACAGTTACGCAGGTCACCAGGAGGGGCTACCCCGAGCTCCTGGCGCAGCCGCCCGCTCGAGCCGCCGTCATCCGCGACCGTCACGACCGCAGAGACGGACCCCACCCCGGTTTGGCGCAGACCGGAAAGCAGCACCGGCAAACCGGTACCCCCGCCGAACGCCACCACCGTGAGCGCGCCGCGCCGGCCCGTCACCGTCGAGCCCAGAGTTGATCCCCACGGCGCGTGCCCAGTGGCCCCGCACGGCTTCGCATGATCATGTGATCAGTCCCAAGCGCTGGGCGCGCTGCACCGCGTCGGTGCGATTTCGAGCTTGCAGCTTGCGATACGCCGAGTGCGCATGCTGCTTGACCGTGTACAGGGAAAGCGTCAGCTCAGTCGCAATCTGCTCGTTGGTGGATCCCGTGGCCATCAGGGCTAGCACCTGCTCTTCACGGCGAGTCAGGGTAACGCTCTCTTCGGCACTTCGCGCTCGCGCCGGTCGCATCTCGAGGCGCAGACCGAGGCCCACGATCCGAGTTGCGGCAATTATCTCGTCGACCTTCCATCGTTTCGAGACAAACCCGCTCGCTCCCGCCATCTCCACCACCCGGGGCCCGACCGACTCTCCGGAGGACATCAGCAGAACCTGGGTGGCGGGCACTAAATCGCGGACCTGACGGCACAGCTCCGTTCCTGACTCGAATCCGAGCGCCAGATCGATCAGCGCAATGTGCGGTCGGTAGCGGTCGGCCAGGGCGAGCGCGCTCTCTCCGTCGGTCGCCTGCAGGCACCGCTCAACCCATGGATGGCGCATGAGCTGCACGCGCAGTCCCCAGGTCACGACCTCGTGATCGTCGACCACCAAAACCCGCAGCCTGTCTGCCATCCATCCTCTCCTCCGGTTGGTGCCTGGGGCATCGTATAGCATCTGCTAAATCGTTTTATAATACGTTTTCCTTATAGCTTTTAGAATGATTTACGCCTCGTTTTCGAGATGCAGATGTAATCTGCGTCGCGATGGTTGAGCGAGCCGCCAGGGCCGGGGCCTCTGTCCGCCCGCTGCCCGACAGCGAGACGGAATTCCTGCGAGCCCTTCGCGCGTCGGCCTTGGCCGGCGTCGATCTCCGCGCCGATCATGAGCCGCTTGGCATGACCCAGCTGGAGCTCGAGCAGCAGACGTCGATGTCGCGACCCTCGATCATCAACCTCGTCAGGCACTTCCGCCCCGCGCTCGTCGATCGCCGCGCCGAGGGCGCGCGCAGCGGGAGGATCGCGCTCGACGCCGATGCGGGGATCGTGATCGGCGTGCACGTCGGGCACGCCGAGCTGAGGGTGGCCGCCAGCGATCTCTACGGCCGGATCCACGCAACTTCTGCGCCGGAGCGCTACGAGCAGCGAGCCGGAGGCGCGATCGAGGACGCGGACACGACGCTCGACTGGATGGCGGGCGCGATCGAGCGGCTGGTGAACGAACTGGGCCGGAGTCCGGAGCAGGTGGTCGGGATCGGCATCGGACTGGCCGGGCCCGTCGACCGCGAACGCGGCGTGCTCCGGACCGCGCTGTTTCGCGCGGCGCCGGAGGGGGAGTCAGACTGGGAGCTCGTGGGAGTGCGTGATGACCTCAGGCGCAGGCTTGGCTGGGAGACGGTTCCGCTGCTGATCGACAACGACGCCAACCTCAGCGCGCTCGCGGAATACACCTGGGGAGCCGCTCGCTCACGCCAAGAGCGCGACTACCGCAACCTCATCTACCTCGAGTGGTCCCACGGCCTCGGTGCCGGCTTGGTGATCGGGGGCGAGCTCTACCGTGGCGCCGGCGTCGCCGGCGAGATCGGACACGCGGTTATCTCCACGGATGGACCGACCTGCCAGCACTGTGGCAACAACGGGTGTCTCGAGGCCTTCGCTGCCTGGCCCGCGCTCAGTCGCGAGATCCCGAGCGCGGCCGACCTCGTCTTGGCGTTGCGCCTCGCGCGGACCGGCGACGCCACCGCGCGGGCCGCGTTCGCCGACGCCGCTGACCACGTCGCGCGCGCGATCGGACCGCTGATCAGCGTGCTGAACCCGGACCTCGTCTTGATCGGTGGAACCGTTGGTCAGGAGGGCTACGACCTCGTTCGGCCATCTTTGATGCGCGCTTTGAAGCGCTACACGATGCGTCCGGCGCTGCAGGACGTGGAGATCGCCGCCGCCACCCTGCCGGCTCCAACCGCGATTCAAGGCACCTTTGCGCTCGTGTTGCGAGCGCCGAAGGATGACCCCGATCCGCTTCTGGCCTACCTGAAAGGGAAGGCACACCGCGCGCGCGACGCGGCCTGAGGGCTGCGCTCAAGGGGGCCTAAATTTCGCCCCCGGGGTGCTACGTTCGTCCCAAGGTGGTGTGTTTATCGAAGCAGCACCTGCACGCAATTTGAAACTACCCGGGGGACCAATCATGCGTTCCATCTTCAACGCCTGTAGGCGACACTTGCGAGAGCGGCCGGTCGCCGTGCGGCTGCTCGCGGTGGCAGCGGCGGCGGTCTTGACGGGCGCCGTGCTCGCGGCCGCGGGCCTGGCCCTCCTGGCGCAGCTGATCGGCGGCCTCGCCCTCGTTCCTCTGACGCTGGCTAGCTACCGGATGTTGCTGCCCGCTCAACTGTGGGCCGACGAGGGCAACGGCGGCGGCTGGCACGACGGCGACAATCCCGAAGGCCCCAGCCCCGTGCCACCACCCGGCGGCGCGTTCGACTGGCCCCAGTTCGAGCGCCAGTTCTGGACCTACGTGGAGGAGCGCCAGCCGACGCGCGCCTGAGGGCTGCGGCTGCCCGGCGCCCGAGTGCGAACCCGATGCCAAGCGGTGTTTCTCGACGCCGCCGGGGTGATCGTGCTCCCGGATCGCGATCTCGTGGCCGGGGCGCTCGCCTCCGTAGGGGTCGATATAGACGCCTCGAGCGTGGCGCGAGCGCATTACCTGGCGGTGCGCCAGCTCGACCACGACCCGCAGATGCGGGAGGCTCCCGAGCCGTATTTCCGATCCCTGTGTTCGGCGCTCGACGTCCCGGATGAGCGACGCTCAATCGCGATCCAGGCGCTCGCTCACCTCGGGGATCGGCGGCTGTCGGGAAAGATTCTCTGGAGCGAGCCGGCGCCAGGAGCGTCTCGCACGATGGCCGCGCTTCAGCGCTCGGGGATCGCCGTGGTGATCGTCACCAACTCCGACGGCCACGCGGCCGAGAACCTGCGCGACGCGGGGATCTGCCAGACCGGCGCGGGGCCAGGCGTGACCGTCACGGAGGTGGTCGATTCGGCGGTGGTGGGAGCGGCCAAGCCCGATCCCGCCATCTTCCGGTTTGCGCTGCGACGCGCCGCGGCAAAGCCAGGTTCGGTGGTCCACGTCGGCGACATGCTCTGCGCCGACATCGAGGGGGCGCAGGCCGCGGGGATCCCGCCGCTGCACCTCGACCCCAGTCGCGCATGCCGCGCTCGCGACCATCGTCACCTTCGCTCCCTGAACGGAACCTGGCGCCACGTAGCTTCGCTTATCCCACCCCGTGGGCCAGACACAGTCGTCGTGCAGCCGTGACGGGCGCGCAGTAAGCTGGTCGCGAGCATAGGAGGAGGGTGTCGAGGTGGCTTTGAAGACGGTCGCGCACGAGTCGGAGCTGATCGACACGGTATGTGCGCGGGTGCGCGAGCGGCTTGCGGACGAGCGCGCGAGCGCCTGCGAGACGTTCGTACGTCAGTACTACCAGTGGGTGCCGGCGGAGGACCTGGCCGGTCGCGGCCCGCTCGACCTTTACGGCGCGGCGGTTGCCCATTGGAACCTGGCCCAGCAGCGGGCGCCCGGAGAGGCGAAGGTCCGGGTCTACAACCCCGATCTGGAGCAGCACGGGTGGCAGTCGCCGCACACCGTGGTCGAGGTCGTGAGCGACGACATGCCGTTCGTGGTCGACTCGATCAACATCGAGCTCGCGCGTAATGGCTATGGGATCGATCTGGTGATCCACCCGGTGACCCAGGTCCGTCGCGACGACCACGGCAAGCTGGTCGATGTGCTGGGGACGGCACAAGAGGAGCCCGGTGCAATTGCCGAGTCGATCGTCCACGCCGAGGTGGTGCGAGAGCCAGATCGCGACCGGCTCGACCAGCTGCGGGCGAACATCGAGCGCGTGCTGGGCGAGGTGCGCGTGGCGGTCGAGGATTGGCAGCCGATGCGCGAACGCACCCGTGCCCTGATCGAAGAGCTCTCCTCCGACCCCCCGCCGATCGCTCCCGAGGAAACGGAGGAGGTGAAAGCGTTCCTCGCCTGGGTCGAGGAGGACAACTTCACGTACCTCGGTTATCGCGAGTACGAGCTGGTGAGTGAGGACGAAGGAATGGGCTTGCGGGCGATTGCCGACTCGGGGCTGGGGATCCTGCGCGGGACCCCACGGACGGCATACACCAAGCTCCGTCCCAAGGCGCTCGCGCTGGCGAGGTCCCCGCATCCGCTGGTGCTGACCAAGGCGAACTCGCGCGCCACCGTCCACCGACCGGCATATCTGGACTACATCGGGGTCAAGCGGTTCTCCGCCGACGGGGAGGTGATCGGCGAGCGCCGGTTCCTCGGTCTCTACACGACGACCGCCTATCGCTCCAGCGCTCGCGACATCCCGCTGCTTCGCGGCAAAGTGCAGGGGGTACTGGCGCGCGCCGGCTTTGCCCCCGACAGCCACGACGCCAAGGCGCTGATCGAGATCCTCGAGACGCTCCCCCGCGATTCGCTCTTTCAAGTCGACACCGAGAACCTGTTCGAAACGTCGATCGGAATCTTGGGACTTGGAGAGCGGCAACGCGTGCGCCTGTTTCTGTGGCCGGATCCGCTGGACCGGTTCATCTCGTGCCTGGTGACGATCCCCCGCGATCGCTTCAACACCGAGAACCGCGAGCGCGTTGGCCGGATCCTCGTCGAGACCTTCGGCGGCACTCACCTCGACTGGGGGCTGCACCTCGGCGAATCGCTGCTCGCGCGCGTGCACTACATCGTCCGCTGCCCGGACGGCATCGCCCTCGGCTACAACGTGGCCGAGATCGAGGCCCGGCTCGCAGCGGCAACACGGGCGTGGACGGACGATCTGCGTGCGGCTCTGATCGACGAGCACGGCGAGGACCGCGGTAGCAAGCTGTACAAGCGCTATGGCCAAGCCTTCCCCGCCGCGTATCGAGCCGATTGGGTCGCTCGGCACGCGGTCGCGGACATCGGTCACCTCGAGCAACTGAGCGATAACGGCGAGCCGATTCTCAGCCTGTACCGCCCGCTCGAGGCGCGCGACGGCTTGATTCGCTGCAAGCTGTTCAGCTCGGGCGGCATCTCGCTGTCGGACGTGCTGCCCTCGTTCGAGCACATGGGCGCCGATGTCGTCGATGAACGTCCCTACGAGATCGCGCCGGACGCCGGCGACAGCGTCTGGATCTACGACTTCGGGCTGCGTTCGGCCACCGGAGACCTGGAGCGAGTCAGAGACATGTTCCAGGAGGCGTTCCTGGCGGCCTGGCGCGGAGAGCTGGAGGACGATCGCTTGAACGGGCTGGTGCTGCGCGCCGCGCTGACAGGCCGCGAGATCACGATCGTCAGGGCGATCGGGAAGTACCTTCGTCAGGCCGGCAGCGCGTTCTCGGACCGCTACATGGAGCGGACGCTGGTCGGCAACCACGAGATCACGACCAAGCTCGTGAAGCTGTTCTGCGCGCGGTTTGACCCCGATCACCGCGACCCGGGGCGGGTGCAGCGGCTGGTCGAGGAGATCGAGGCGGCGATCGATGCGGTGGAGAGCCTCGACGAGGACCGGATGCTGCGCAACTTCCTGTGCGTGATCCAGGCAATCCTGCGCACCAACTACTTCCGGACCGACGGCGACTCCTCACCGCGGCCGTACTTGTCGTTCAAGCTCGATCCGGCGCTGGTGCCGCTGCTGCCGCTGCCGCGCCCGCGCTTCGAGATCTTCCTCTATTCGCCACGCGTCGAAGGGGTGCACCTGCGCGGCGGCAAGGTGGCACGCGGAGGGCTGCGTTGGTCCGACAGGCTGGAGGACTTCCGCACCGAGGTCCTTGGCCTGATGAAGGCGCAGATGGTCAAGAACGCGCTGATCGTGCCGGTGGGCTCGAAAGGAGGCTTCGTCGTCAAGCGACCGCCTGCCGAGGGTGGCCGGGAGGCGCTGACCGAGGAGGCAATCGCCTGCTATCAGACCTTCCTGGCGGGTCTGCTCGACGTAACCGACAACATCGTGGGCGGCGAGGTGGTCCCGCCGGACCGTGTGGTGCGCTACGACGAGGACGATCCATACCTGGTGGTGGCGGCCGACAAGGGCACCGCGACGTTCTCCGATATCGCCAACGGCATCTCCGCCGACTACGGCTTCTGGCTCGGAGACGCCTTCGCCTCAGGCGGCTCCCAGGGATACGACCACAAGGAGATGGGTATCACCGCACGGGGAGCCTGGGAGTCGGTCAAGCGCCACTTCCGCGAGCTCGGCACCGACATTCAGAACACCGACTTCACGGTCGTGGGGATCGGCGACATGTCCGGGGACGTGTTCGGCAACGGCATGCTTCTCTCGACCCACACCAAGCTGCTGGCCGCCTTCAATCACCAGCATATCTTCATCGACCCGGATCCCGACGCGGGGGCCAGCTTCGCCGAGCGCAAGCGCCTGTTCGAGCTTGGGCGGTCATCTTGGAGCGACTACGACCCAGAGGTGATCTCCGGCGGCGGCGGGGTGTTCTCGCGCAGGGCCAAGTCGATCGAGATCTCAGAGCAAGCGCGGGAGGCGCTCGGGATCGAGGAGCGGGAGCTCGCGCCGGCTGAGCTGATCCGCGCGCTGCTGCGCGCTCCCGTCGACCTGCTGTGGAACGGAGGCATCGGCACCTACGTCAAGGCCTCCAGCGAGACGCACGCCGACGCCGGCGACAAGGCCAACGACTCGGTCCGGATCGACGGCTGCGAGCTGCGCTGTCGAGTGGTCGGGGAAGGGGGCAACCTCGGGGTCACCCAGGTGGGAAGGATCGAATACGCGCTCGACGGAGGCCGGATCAACACCGACGCGATCGACAACGTCGGCGGCGTCAACTGCTCAGACCACGAGGTCAACATCAAGATCCTGCTCGACTCGCTGGTCGCCGACGGCGACATGACCCACAAGCAGCGCAACGAGCTGCTGCACGCGATGACCGATGCGGTCGCCGAGCGGGTGCTTCACGGCAGCTACACGCAGACGGAAGCGGTGAGTCTGGCGCTCGCGCAAGCGCCGCCGATGATCGACGTTCACGCTCGTCTGATCCGTCACCTCGAGCAGGTCGCGAACCTCAACCGTGAGATTGAGTATCTGCCGAGCGACGAGGTGATCGGCGAGCGCAAAGCCGCTCACCAGGGACTAGTGGCCCCCGAGCTGGCGGTGGTGATGGCTTACTGCAAGATCCACCTCTACTCCCAGCTGCTCGAGTCAGACCTTCCCGAGGACCCGTTTCTGAGCCAAGACCTCGAGCGCTACTTCCCCTCGCCCCTGCCCGAGCGCTACGGCGCGCAGATGCGGGGCCACCGGTTGCGCCGAGAGATCGTCGCGACCGTCGTGGCCAACCAGCTGGTGGACCGCGCCGGGACGACGTTCGCGTTCCGGCTGTCGGAGGAGACCGGCTCGACGCCGCAGGTGCTCGCGCGCGGATACGCGGCGGCGCGCGAGATCCTGGACATGCGCTCGTTCTGGTCAGCGGTCGAGGAGCTCGACAATGTCGTCGACGCGCAGACACAGCTCGCGATGCTGATCGACGGCCGGCGAATGGTGGAGCGAGCAACGCGCTGGATCGTCCGCGCCAACCCCCACACGATCGATATCTCGTTCACGGTCCGTTACTTCCGCCCGGGCGCCGAGATGCTCCGCAAGGCGCTCCCCGAGCTGCTCGACCGAGGTGATCGCGAGATCTTCGACCGCCGGGTCTCCGAGCTCCAGGAAGCGGGGGTTCCGAGGGAGCTGGCGAACCGGGTCGCGGCGAGCCCGTCGATGATGTCCTTGTTCGACATCACCGAGGTGGCCGATGTGAGCAGTCTAGATCCCGCGGCGGTGATGGAGGCATACTTCCGCCTCGGCTCGCGGCTGGAGCTCAACTGGCTGCGCGACCGGATCATCGAGCTGCCGCGGACCAACCGCTGGCAGGCGCTGGCGCGCGCCGCGCTGCGCGACGACCTGTATTCCCTGCATCGCGAGCTCACGCAAGAGGTAATCGAGGCCCGCGGGGCGGAGACCGACCCCGATGCGGCGATCGATGCCTGGATCGAGCGCAACGCCCCGCCGGTCAGGCGGTGCCTGGCGATGCTCGCCGACATCAGGGCCTCGCGCGCATACGACACGACGACCCTGCCGGTCGCCTTGCGGGAGGTTCGAAACCTGATCCCCGCCGCCGGCAAGTCTGCCGGCGTGCCCGGGGTCGAGTCGGTCACGCTCGCCGGCTAGCGCCGGTGGCGGAGCCTCGCGCGCCAGGAGGACACCACGAATGCCGCGATGTCGATCACACCCGCGAGCAAGAAGGCGAACGGTCCGGTGATGACCCGGCCCGCGATCCGGCGAAACACGATCGGAAGCTATCGTCTGTGAGCGATGGCATCCGCCGTGAAGACAATCGTCACTGAGCTGCCCGAGTCGCGGGTGCGCGTCCGTGCCGAGATCCCGGCCGACGAGGTCGAGCGCCGCGTGCAGCAGGCGGCGCGGGAGCTAGGCCGCCAGATGCGGGTCCCCGGCTTTCGCAAGGGCAAGGTTCCGCCGCCGGTTGTGATCCGTCGGCTCGGCCGCGAGGCGGTGCTCGACGAAGCGCTGCGCAAGTCGCTCGGCCGCTGGTACGTGGACGCGATCGACGGCGCCGGGATCGCGCCAGTCGGCGAACCTGAGCTCGATGTCGGCGAGCTCCCCTCGGAAGGGGAGCCGCTGTCGTTCTCGATCGAAGTGGGAGTCCGCCCCAGCGCCGTGCTGGGCGAGTACAAGGGCCTCGAGGTCGGCCGCCGCGAACCGCAGGTACAGGACGGCGCGATCGATGAAGAGCTCGAGCGCCTCCGTGACAGGGTCGCGACGCTCGAGACCGTGCAGCGCCCGGCCGAGGCCGGGGATCACGTCGTGATGGACTACGTCGGCCGCGTCAACGGCGAGCCGTTCGAAGGGGCAGAAGGGCGCGACCAGCTGCTCGAGCTCGGCTCCGGGCGGCTGATTCCGGGCTTCGAGGACCAGCTCGCGGGAGCAAGCGCCGGCGAGCGGCGACAGATCGAGCTCACGTTTCCGGATGAGTATCCGGGCGATCTGGCCGGCAAGCAGGCCACCTTCGACGTGACCGTCAGTGAGGTCAAGGCCAAGCGTCTGCCGGAGCTCGACGATGAGTTCGCCTCCGAGGCGGCCGGGTTCGACACGCTCGATGAGCTGCGCGAGGACATCGCAAAGCGGTTGACCGAAGCCGATCAGGGAGCGATCGAGCGCGAGTTCGAGGAGGCGGTGCTCGACGCCGCGGTTTTCCAGGCGCAGATCGAGCTGCCCGACCAGCTGGTTCACGCGCGCGCGCACGAGCTGCTCGAACAGACGCTGTCGGCGCTCGAGCGTCAGGGAGTCTCGAAAGAGGCCTACCTGCGGATCGCGGGCAAGGATCAGGAGACCTTGGCCCACGAGGCCGAGCCCGAGGCCGCCAACGCGCTCAAGCGCGAGGCCGTTCTGGCCGCGATCGTCGAGGCCGAGCAGATCGAGCCCACCGACCAGGAGATCCGGGAAGCGCTCGGGCCGACCGCGGAGCGGACCAGTACGCCGGTGGACGAGCTGATCGAGCGGCTCGGCGCTGGCGGCAGGCTCGACGAGCTTCGCCAGGAGCTCGCCAACCGTCACGCGATCGAGCTGATGGTCCGCGAGGCGAAGCCGATCAGCGTCGAGCAGGCCAAGGCGCGCCAGAAACTGTGGACGCCGGGTAAGGAAGCCGCCGAGCAGGGAGCGGGCCAACTGTGGACGCCCGGAAGCTGACCGCGGGCGCGCCGGAGAGCGGTAGGTGACCCTCGAGCCCGCCGCAGCCCGGTTGCTACATTCGGCAGGAATCCGGTCGAGGAAGGAAAACAAGCGAGGACAATGAGCCCACTCGTACCCATGGTCGTCGAGCAAACCTCCCGCGGGGAGCGCGCGTTCGACATCTACAGCCGACTGCTCAACGAGCGGATCATTTTCCTCGGCACGCCCGTCGACGATCAGATCGCAAACCTGATCGTCGCGCAGCTGCTGCACCTCGAGTCCGAGGATCCCGACAAGGACATCTCGGTGTACATCAACTCCCCCGGTGGATCGGTCTACGCGGGGCTCGCGATCTACGACACGATGCAGTTCATCAAGCCGGATGTGCAGACGATCTGCGTCGGGATCGCGATGTCGATGGGAGCGCTGCTGCTGGCGGGCGGCGCGAAGGGCAAGCGGATGGCGCTACCGAACGCGAAGATCCTGATCCATCAGGTCTCCTCGGCGTTCCAGGGACAGGCGACGGACATCGAGATCCACGCGAAGGAGATCATCGACGTGCGCAGGCGGCTGGACGAGATCATCGCCCATCACACAGGCAAAGATCTCGACCAGGTTCGCCAGGATACGGAGCGAGACTATTTCATGAGCTCCGAGGACGCGAAGGAATACGGAATCATCGATCGTGTGATCTCGCAGCACTGAGGGGATAGTCTTAGGCTTCGAGGTCGTCGAGTGCGAGCCGAGCTCCCGAGAGAGGATTCATGGCACGTCCCACCGACTCCAACGAACAGCTTCTTTGCAGCTTCTGCGGGAAGTCCCAACGGCAAGTCAAGAAGCTGATCGCCGGCCCGGGCGTCTACATCTGCGACGAGTGCATCGACCTCTGTAACGAGATCATCGACGAGGAGCTCACCGCTCCGCCCAGCTTCGACATCGAAAACCTCCCCAAGCCTCGGGAGATCTACGACGTCCTCAACGAGTACGTGGTGGGCCAGGAGCAGGCCAAGCGCTCGCTATCGGTAGCGGTCTACAACCACTACAAGCGCGTGCAGATGATGCAGTCCGACGAGAACGACATCGAGCTGCAGAAGTCGAACATTCTGCTGCTCGGGCCGACCGGCTGCGGCAAGACGCTACTCGCGCAGACGCTGGCGAAAATCCTCAACGTGCCGTTCGCGATCGCCGATGCGACCGCCCTGACCGAGGCCGGCTACGTGGGGGAGGACGTCGAGAACATCCTGCTGAAGCTGATCCAGGCGGCGGACTACGACGTCAAGAAGGCCGAGACCGGGATCATCTACATCGACGAGGTCGACAAAATCGCGCGCAAGGCCGACAACCCCTCGATCACGCGCGATGTCTCCGGCGAGGGGGTGCAGCAGGCGCTGCTGAAGATCCTCGAGGGGACCACCGCCTCGGTCCCGCCGCAGGGCGGCCGCAAGCATCCCCACCAGGAGTTCCTGTCGATCGACACCACCAACGTGCTGTTCATCTGCGGCGGCGCGTTCGCCAACCTTGACAAGGTGATCGAGCGCCGGATCGGCCACCAGGGGGTCGGCTTCGGCGCCGCGATCCAGTCAAAGGAGGCGCGCGACACCGGGGAGATCTTCGAGCACTGCCTCCCAGAGGACCTGATCCAGTACGGGTTGATTCCCGAGTTCATCGGCCGCCTACCGGTGATGTCGGCGATCCATCAGCTCTCTCGGGACGAGCTGATGGAGATCCTGACCGAGCCCCGCAACGCGCTCGTCAAGCAGTTTCAGCGCTTCTTCCAGTTCGACGGGATCGAGCTCGTGTTCGCGGATGAGGCGCTGTCTTCGATCGCCGACAGGGCGCTCGAGCGCGAGACCGGTGCCCGCGGGCTTCGCTCGATCATCGAGGAGGTCTTGCTCGAGGTCCAGTTCGAGCTCCCCTCGCGTCGCGACGTCCGCAAGTGCGTGGTCACCCGCGAGACGATCGATAAGGGGACCTCGCCGACGCTCGTCACGGTCGCTGCACCGGAGGAAGAAGCGGCTTAGGGGCTCTGCCTCTCACCCCGCGCGCAGGTCGCGCTGTGTATCGCCGGTGCGCGGCTAGCCTGGCTTCGGCGATACACAGCGCCACACGGGTGAGCCCCGCGAGGCAGAGCCCATGAATCGGCCTGCCTAGACTGGGCACCAGTCGATGTCCGAGCTCGAGTCAAAGACCCGCTACGACCCCTCCGAGGTCGAGCCCCGGATCGCGCAGAAGTGGCTGCAGAGCGGGCTGTTCCACCCCGAGCCCGAAGGAACCGCGGAGCAGAACTACTCGATCGCGATCCCGCCCCCGAACGTGACCGGGTCGCTGCACATGGGGCACGCGTTCCAGGACTCGATCATGGACACCCTGATCCGCTCTCACCGGATGCGCGGACAGCGCGCCAAGTGGATCCTTGGCACCGACCACGCCGGTATCGCCACGCAGGCGCAGGTCGAGCGGCTGCTCGCCGAGGAGGGCACAAGCCGACAGGAACTGGGGCGCGAGGAGTTCGAGCGACGGGTGTGGCGCTGGCGCGAGCAGTACGGCGGCCAGATCATCTCCCAGCTCAAGCGACTCGGCGCGTCATGCGACTACGACGACGAGCGGTTCACGCTCGACGCCGCTTACGCGGAGGCCGTGGTGCGCGTGTTCGTGGCGCTGCACGAGAAGGGCTACATCTACCGCGACCGCTACATGGTCAACTGGGACCCGGGCAGCCGCTCGGCGATCTCGGACCTCGAGGTCGAGGACCGGGAGGTGAGCGACACCCTCTACTACATCGACTACCCGCTGGCGTCGGGGTCCGGCGCGATCACGGTGGCCACCGTGCGACCCGAGACGATGCTGGCCGACACGGCGATCGCCGTCCACCCCGACGACGAGCGCTACCGGCGGCTGGTCGGCGAGACGGCGATCCTGCCGCTCGTCGGGCGCAAGCTGAAGATCATCGCCGACGACTACGTCAAGCGCGAGTTCGGTACCGGCGCGCTCAAGATCACCCCCGGCCACGACCCCAACGACTTCGAGATCGGCCGCCGCCACGGGCTCAGGCAGATCAGCGTGATCGGCGAGGACGGCCGCATCACCGAGGAGGCCCCGGAGCGCTTCGAGGGACTGACCTCCGCCAAGGCGCAGGAGGCAGTGGTGGCCGAGCTGCGCGAGCAGGGCCTGATCACGCGCACCGAGCCCTACCTGCACACGGTGCCCTACTCGCACCGCTCGGGCGAGCGGATCGAGCCGCTGGTCTCCCTGCAGTGGTTCATGCGGATGGAGCAGCTGGCGGAGCCGGCGATCGAGGCGGTGACGAGCGGGCGGGTCCGGTTCCACCCCGAGCGCTGGAGCCGCGTGTACCTCGACTGGATGGAGAACATCCGCCCGTGGGTGATCTCTCGCCAGCTCTGGTGGGGGCACCGGATTCCGGTCTGGTACCGGGGCGAGGACGTGTATGTCGGGGTCACCGAGCCCGAGGGGAAGGGCTGGGAGCGCGACCCCGATGTGCTCGACACCTGGTTCTCGAGCGCGCTGTGGCCCTTCGCGACGCTCGGCTGGCCCGAGGACACGCGCGAGCTGCGGGCGTTCTACCGCACCGACGCGCTGGTGACCGCGCGCGACATCATCTTCCTGTGGGTGGCGCGGATGATCATGATGGGTCTCGAGTTCACGCGCGAGGTGCCGTTCGACGACGTTCACATCCACGCGGTCATCCAGGCACCGGACGGGCGGAGGATGTCGAAGTCGCTGGGGACGGGGATCGACCCGCTCGACCTGATCGAGGGCGGGCTCCGGCCCCCGGTCTTCGAAGCGGGAGGGCGGTTTCCCGCCTACGGCGCCGACGCGCTGCGCTGGGGCCTCTTGGCGATGGCCTCGAGCCAGGACGTGAAGTTCGCCGAGGACAAGGTGGCGCAGGGGCTGCAGTTGACCAACAAGCTGTGGAACGCCTCGCGGCTGATTCTGCTCGGGGTCGCGCCGGAAACGTGCGCGGAGGTCAGGCCGCGCACGGTCGAGGATCGTTGGATCCTCTCGCGGCTGCGCCGGGCAAAGGCCGAGGTCGGCGGGCGGATCGAGCGCTACGACTTCTCGCATGCGGCGCTCGCGCTCTACGACTTCATCTACGGCGAGCTGTGCGACTGGTACCTGGAGCTGATCAAGCCGCGGCTGCGGGTCGGCGAGCCCGACCTGGCGGCCACGCTGCTCTACGTGCTGGTTGAGACGCTCGCGTTCGCGCACCCGATGATCCCGTTCGTGACCGAGGAGATCTACGGCTACGTCCCAGGGACCGACGGGCTGCTCGCGGCCGGGATCCCCGACCACGAGGTGGCCGCTGACGCCACTGCCGAGGCGTCGCTGGCCCGCGTGATCGAGGCGGTGCAGGCGCTGCGCGCGTGGCGCGACCTAGCCGGGGTCAAGGCCGGCGCCACCGTGTCGGCGCGCCTGGCGGCCAACGGCTACGAGGAGACCGGAGAACACCTGGCTCGCCTGGCCAGGGTGTCGTTCACCGATGATGGCGCGGAGCCGGTGGCATCAGTTCCCGTGCCGGGCGGGGCGGTCGAGATCCTGCCCAGCGACGAGCTCGATCTCGAGGAGGCGCAGAGGCGCGCGGATGTCAAGCGGGCCAAGCTACAGGCCGAGACCGAGCGCGCGGAGCGCAAGCTCGCCAACGAAGGCTTCGTGGCCAAGGCACCAGCGGAAGTGGTACAGGCCGAGCGGGAGAAGCTAGCGCGCCTGCGCGCGGAGCTGGAGACGTTGTGAGAAGCGAAGAAGCCGAGCGCTACCTGCTCTCACTCGAGCTGTTCGGGATGCGGTTCGGGCTTGACCGCATGCGGCGCCTGATGACCGCGCTCGACCATCCCGAGCGCAGCTTCGACTCGATTCACGTCGTCGGGACCAACGGCAAGTCATCGACGGCGCGGATGATCGCGGCGATCTTGCGCCTGCACGGACTCCGTGTGGGCGCATACTTATCCCCGCATCTGCTGTCGTTCGGCGAGCGAATCCGAATCGGCGATCGCGACCTCGAGCCGGAGGCGTTTGCGGCCGCGATCCAGCGGGCGGCGCACGCTAAGGAGCTCGTGGACCGCTCCTCCCCCGACGGCGACCAGGTAACCCAGTTCGAGCTGCTGACCGCTGCCGCGTACTGGGAGCTGTCCTCGAGAGGCGTCGAAGTGGCGGTGATCGAAGCCGGTCTCGGTGGCCGTTATGACGCGACCAACGTGATCCCATCGAAGGTTCAGGTGCTTACCAGCGTCGGCCTCGAGCACACCCGGTGGCTCGGACCGACAATTGCAGACATCGCGCAGGAGAAATTGGCGGTGGTGCAGAACTGTGGAACGCTGGTGTTGGGATCAGGACTACATCCGGACGCTGAGGCGATCGCGATGCAGGTCGCGGCCGAGCGCGGCGCGCGCATCGTCCGCCCGAGCGCGAACCCGGGCGTTGCGGTCGGAGCGCTCGGGTCATTTCAGCGGCAGAACTTCGCGCTTGCCCGCGCCGCCGCCGAGGCATACCTGGGAGAGCTCGATTCGGCGGCGGTGGCCGCGGCGGCGGCAGAGGTCCGGGTACCCGGGCGCCTACAGCCGGTCGCAGACGATCCGCTCACCTTGCTCGACGGCGCTCACAACCCGGACGGGATAGCCGCGCTGATTCAGTCGCTGCCCGAGGTCGTCGCCGGCCGAGGCGGACGACTCGGGCGCGGCCCATTCAAGCGAGGCCGGACGCCGGGTGGGCGACAAGCCGGAGGCCTGGTCGCCGTGGTCTCGATTCTCGATGACAAGGACGCGTCGAAAATGCTGGCCACGCTGCTGCCGTCGTGTGACGCGCTGGTCCTCACACATAGTCAGAATCCGAGGGCGTTGCCGCCGCCAACCCTTCAGTCGCTCGCCAGGCAGCTGCACGGGCCGCCGTCAGAGGTGATCCCAGACCCGCCTGCGGCGCTCACCCGAGCTCGCGAGCTGGCTGGTCCGGAAGGAGTCGTGCTCGCGACCGGCTCGCTCTATCTCGTCGCGGATCTGCTCCGTCCCACCAGGAAAGGACACGCCTCGGCCCTGTGAACGATCGCGGCCAGCACCCGAGCTTTTTGACCATGGTCGGTCTGGTGGCGCTGATCGTCGCGGTCGTGATCCTGGTCTTCTTCGGCATCGGATATCTGTTCGGACGCGTGTTTCTGTAGACCGCCAACACGAGCCATGACCTCTCCGACCACTACACTCGCGACTTTAATGCTCCCCCAAGCAGGAATCTTCGGGATTCACAACAACGCGGTCAGCCTCGCGATCGAGCTGCTAATCCTGTTCCTCGTCGTGATCTGGCTGGCGCTCGTGTACTGGACGTTCGCCGACGCCCGGCGCCGGATCGCCGATCCATTGCTGATCGCTTGCGCGACCGCCGCGTCGTTGTTTCCGTACGTCGGGACGATCGTCTACATGATCGTGAGACCGCCCGAGTACCTCGACGACGTCCGCGAGCGCGAGCTCGAGATGCAAGCAGCCGAGGCGCGCCTCGCGGAGATCGGCTATCACCTCTGCCCGCACTGCGACTATGAGGTCGAGAAGGACTACTTGCGTTGCCCCAGCTGCATGCGCAAGCTCAAGGACCCGTGTAAGACCTGCGGCAAGCCGCTCGATCCGACGTGGAAGGTCTGCCCCTACTGCGAGACGGAGCTCGGCGCCGCCCCCACGCCGCGCCGGGCGCGCCGGCGCCGCGAGAGCCCCGCTCCCTCCGAGCAGCCGGTCGCCGGCACGGACGGACTTGGCGAGCCTGGGCCCGTGGGCGCGCCGGCGGAGCGCGGCGGCTACGGGGCAGTCAGCTCGCCCGCGGAGCGCGGCGGTTACGGGACCGTAGGCGCGCCGGCCGAGCGGGGCGGGTCGTCCGCGACCTGACCCCGCCCCCGACTCGGAGACCACTTCGCAGATGGAGCGAACGCTCATCCTCGTCAAGCCCGATGCCTTCTCGATGAACATGACGGGCGAGATCATCGCCCGCTTCGAGCGCAAAGGGCTGCGGCTGGAGGAACTGCGGTTGATGACGATGAGCCGCGAGCTCGCCGAGCGCCACTACGCCGAGCACGTCGGCAAGCCGTTCTACGAGGAACTGGTGCAGTTCATCGCCTCGGGACCGCTGGTCGCGATGGTGCTGGCCGGCGAGCAGGCGGTTCAGGCCGCGCGACAGGTGATCGGCGCGACGAACCCGCTCGAGGCGAGCCCCGGGTCGATTCGCGGCGACTACGCGATCTCGGTCGGACAGAACATGGTTCACGGTTCGGATTCCGTCGAGTCGGCCGTCCGCGAGGTTTCCCTGTTCTTCCCCGATCACTGATCCTGGCCTCGCGTTCGCCCCAGCGGCGGGCGATCTTGGAGCAGCTGGGGATCCCGTTCTCCGTGCGCGTGCCGGGTGTGGAGGAGCTGAGCGCGGGGCCGCCTGAGCAGGTCGCGGCCGAGAACGCCCATCGCAAGGCCGCGGCGATCGCGCCCCGGTCCTCCCGCGAGTGGATTCTCGGCGTGGACACGGTCGTCGCGCTCGACGGGCGGATCTACGGAAAGCCCGCGGACGACGCGGCGGCGCGGAGGACGCTCGAGACGTTGTCGGGACGCCGGCACGCTGTGATCAGCGGTTTGTGCCTGATCTCGGACGCCGGCGAGCAGACGGTCGTGGCGACGACGCTGGTCGAGTTCCGCTCGCTGGCCACGGCGGTCATCAATTGGTATCTGGAGAGCGGCGAGTGGCTCGGGCGCGCCGGCGGGTACGCGATTCAGGGGCGGGGCGCGGCGCTCGTGGCGAGGATCGAGGGCGACTACCTGAACGTCGTCGGTCTGCCGGCCGCCAGCCTGCTCGCGCTGGCGCCTGAGCTGCTCGATCGCTCGCGCTAGGGCCGATTTTCTTTACCGCGCGCTTAGACATTTTCAGCGTTTTTATCGGCTTGTTAGGGGCCTCCGGGACGGCAATCGGCGGACGTGTGTTCGATACACTCAGCCGCGAGCGGGGCTGGCGGCCTCGCGCCCCTGCTTGCAGCTTCCGCTCCGTCTCTCCGCTTCCCTATTGGATCACGCATGGGTTTTTTCACGTACCTGACCGGTTTTGGCGGCCGCGACATGGCCGTGGATCTTGGCACGGCGAACACGCTGGTCTACGTTCGCGGACGCGGGATCGTCCTCTCCGAGCCGAGCGTCGTCGCCGTCGACTCCCGCACCGGCGAGGTCCACGCGGTCGGGATCGAGGCCAAGCGGATGCTGGGCCGTACCCCGGGCACGATCTCGGCGATCCGGCCACTGAAGGACGGCGTGATCGCCGACTTCGAGGTCACCGAGGAGATGCTGCGGCATTTCATCCAGAAGGTCCACCAGAACCGCTGGGCTCATCCGCGCGTGGTGGTGTGCGTGCCAAGCGGCGTCACCGGCGTCGAGAAGCGGGCGGTGGAGGAGGCTTGCCTGTCGGCGGGCGCCCGGCAGGCATATCTGATCGAGGAGCCGATGGCGGCCGCAATCGGCGCCGGCCTGCCGGTCGGCGAGCCAACCGGCTCAATGGTCGTCGATATCGGCGGTGGCACCAGCGAGGTTGCTGTGATCTCGCTGGGTGGGATCGTCGTCTCACAGTCGATTCGAGTGGGCGGAGACGAGCTCGATGAAGCGATCATCAACTACGTCAAACGCGAGTACAAGCTGTTGATCGGCCAGCAGACCGCCGAGGAGGTCAAGCTCGAGATCGGCTCGGCTTTCACGGTGCCCGAGGAGGTCCAGGCAGAGATCCGCGGTCGCGACATGGTGTCGGGTTTGCCGAAGACGGTGGTGCTCACGAGCGAGGAGATCCGGGGCGCGCTGGAGGAGCCGGTGTCGCAGATCATCGACGCCGTCAAGGAGACGCTCGACCGCACGCCGCCGGAGCTGTCATCCGACATCATGGATCGTGGCATCATGCTTGCGGGAGGAGGTTCGTTGCTACAAGGGCTTGAAGAGCGTCTGCGTCACGAGACTCAGATGCCCGCGCACTTGGCGGAGTCGCCGCTGACCTGCGTCGCGGTGGGCTCCGGGAGGTCGTTGGAAGAGTTCGAGGCGATCCATCGTTCCAGCAAGAATTCACGCAACCGGCGCCGCCGCTACTAGGTGCTGCCCTGACCTTCGAAATGGCGCGAATTTCATCCCGTGCATGACAAGCAAGTTCGCCGGCGACGGGCAGTGCTTGCGGCACTCGTTGTCGTCTCCCTGGTTTTGCTGACTGCGTACTTCGGCGAGTCCCCGGACAGCCCGCTTCACGGCGTCCAGCGGGGCGTGGTTCAGGCCCTCTCTCCGATCCAGGATGGGGCGAGCCAGGCGCTGAAACCGGTGCGGGATGTCGCGGGCTGGTTCTCGGACACGTTCAAGGCGAAGTCTCAGGTCGACAAGCTGCGCAAAGAGGTTTACGCGCTGCGGGCCCGCAACGGCCAGCTGCAGCAAGCGCTGATCGAGAACGCCCAGCTCACCAAGGAGGTAGGTCTCGACAACAGCGTCGGCATCTCCGCCTACAAGCCGGTCGCCGCAAACGTGATCTCTCGCGACCCGACACTTTGGTATGAGACGATCGAGGTTGACAAGGGCGCGGCCGACGGCGTCGTGAACAACGACCCTGTCGTCGGCGACGGTGCGCTGATCGGCAAGGTGCAGGACGCGGGCCCCAACTTCTCGATCGTGACACTGATCACCGACCACACCTACGCGGTCGCCGCCGAGGTTCAGGATTCACTCGGCGACACGGGCCTGCTGGTGCCGGCGGTCGGTAACCCCAATCAGCTGATCCTGCAAGACCTGCCGCCGCACGCTCCCATCCAGACCGGCCAGCAGGTGGTCACCGCCGGGTGGAGCTCGGGCAAGCTCGACTCGCTGTACCCATCGGGGATCCCGATCGGGCTGGTCTCCAACGCCAACCAGAACAACCTGATCAACAACCAAAGCGTGCAGGTGACGCCGCTTGCCGATCTGCGCCACGTCGACTCGGTCCAGATCCTCACCACTCCCCACGCCGGCACCGCCCGCGCGCAGGTGCCATGAGGCGTTCGCTTCCTCTTCCCGTCCGATTGCTCGTGCTCGCGTTCCTGTCGGTGATCATCCAGGCAGCGGCGATCTCACAGATCTCGATCTTCGGCGTCAGCGGCGACATCACGCCGCTTGTCGTGATGTCGGTCGGCCTGTTGGCGGGCTCGATGTCCGGAGCGCTGATGGGCTTCGGCACCGGTCTGCTGGTCGACTTGGTGCTGTTCCAGACGCTCGGGGTCACCTCGCTGTTGTACATCGCGATCGGCTATTGGTCGGGCCGCCTTCGCGAGCTGCGCGACCCCGCCCACGGACTCGTGCCGCTGCTTCTGGGCGCCGCCGCGACCGCGTTTGCCGGGCTGGGGATGGCGGTGATCCAGTTCCTGCTCGGCGTCGATGCTCCGGTGAGCCTGTTGTTGCTCCAGCAGATCTTCATCACCGTGCTCGTCAACACGCTGCTCGCCCTGCCCGTGTATGCGATCGTCAGGCGGATCATTCGGCCGGTGCTCCCAGAGGATCCGCGCCGGCGGCGGCGGCGCGCGTACACCACCGGCGGGCTCAGCCCGCTGCAGCGCCCCTCGGAGCGCCTCGGTCCGATCCCCCGCTCGTCGCTGTAGATGGCTCAGCAACCCGAACAACGCCGCCCGCCGATGACGCCGCAGCTCGCGCTTCGGGTTGCGGTCGTCGGCAGCATTGCGCTCGGGATGTTCGCGATCATTTTCTTCCGGCTGTGGTTTCTTCAGGTGCTTTCCGGTCCTCAGTACCTCGCGCAAGCGCAGGTCAACCGGACGCGCGAGATCGAGGTCGCCGCGCCCCGGGGCGAGGTCCTGGACCAGAGCGGCCATGTTCTGGTTGACAGCAAGCAGACGCTGAACATCCAGATCTCGCCGCCCGATCTGCCGGTTCCGCCGACCGCGTCCACGCTCAGAAAACCGTCCGCCAGCGACGCCGCGGTGTACGACCGGCTGGCGGGGGTGCTGGGAATGCCGACCGGGCGCCAGCGGTGCAAGATCTCCGGCGATGGCGTCGCCCGGCTGTCCCCGATCGGCTGCGCGGTGGCCCAGCAGCAGGCGCTGCTGCCGTATGCGAACGTGATCATCAAGCAAGACGTGAGCAAGTACGTCCAGTACTTCCTGGCCGAGCGACAGGACCAGTTCCCAGGCGTCAGCGTCACCACCGCCTACCAGCGCCGCTACCCGCTCAACGAGACCGCGGCCCAGCTGTTCGGCACGGTCGGCCCGATCACCGCCCAGGAGGTCAAGAAGCCGCGCTACCGCGGCGTGTCCGAGAACGACATCGTCGGCCAGTCCGGGCTGGAGTACTACTACGACCGTTATCTAAGGGGCGTCGATGGCGCCGACCGAGTCCAGGTCAACTCGCTCGGGCAGTTCACCCGCTACCTCTCGGCCAAAGCCCCGGTCGCCGGCCACGACCTGCGGCTGTCGCTAAACGTCGGCCTGCAGCAGGCAGGGCAGCAGGCGCTGGCTGAGTCGATCGCCAACAACCCGCCCGCCAACGGCGGCGCGTTCGTCGCGATGAACCCCGTCAACGGCGAGGTGTACGCGATGGGCTCGAATCCGTCGTTCGATCCGAACATCTTCACCAAGCCGGTCCCGGAGGCCGAGTATCAGGCGCTGAACAACCCGGCGAGCAACTTCCCGTTGATCAATCGCGCCATCCAGAGCGCCGGGCCGACGGGATCGACGTTCAAGCCGATCACCGCGACGGCGGCGCTCGAGAGCGGCGTCTGGACCCCAGACGACACCTACGACGACACCGGACAGTTTTGCGAGGGCGGCGGCTTGTGCCGCCACAACGCCGGCGGCGGCGCCAACGGCGTGCTCGATCTGGTCGACGCGATCAGGGTCTCGGACGACGTCTTCTTCTACAACCTCGGCGCGCTGCTCAACTCCCAGGCACCGAAGGGGGGAGCCCTTCAGCACTGGGCGAGCCTCTACGGGATTGGCAGGCCGACCGGAATCGACCTCGGCGCCGCGGTGAACGGGACCCTGCCCTCGCCACGGTGGCGCGCCAACCGCAACGCCCTGGAGGCAGCGTGTGAGCGCAAGCGGCACGTCCCGAGCTGCGGGATCGCCGATGGTCGCCCCTGGTCCCAGGGCGATAACGTCAACCTCGCCGTCGGACAGGGCGACGTCCAGGTGACGCCGCTGCAGCTCGCGGTCGCGTATTCCGCGATCGCCAACTACGGGAAGATCGTGCGCCCGCACCTAGGGCTTGACGTCGAAGATCCGGACGGAACGGTGCTGCAGAAGATCGATCCGCCGCCCTCGAGACAGATCCCGGTCGAACCTGGGTACCTCGATGTGATTCGCGCGGGCCTTCACGCCGCGGCCCAGAGCGCTGGCGGAACCTCCGACGACGTGTTCGGAAACTTCCCCGAGCAGGTATACGGCAAGACCGGCACCGCGCAATACGACAACCAGCAGGACTACTCCTGGTATGTGTGCTTCGTGCCGGCGAGCGCGACTAGCAAGCCGATCATCGTCGTGGTGTGGGTGGAGCAGGGAGGTTTCGGCGCGGTCGCGGCGGCGCCAGTGGCACGGGAGATCCTCTCGGACTGGTTCTTCGGCAAGCCCGGGGCATACACCGCCGGCACCTCGCACACGCTATGAGCGCCACGCCGATCCAAGTCGCCGACGCGCCGGTCGCCGCCCGGCCGCGTACGCTTGTCCTATTCGACCCATTACTCCTTCTCGGAGCGCTCGGGCTGGTCGCCTGCTCGCTGCTGACCCTCGATGGGGCGACGCGCAACGCGATCCCCGGCGATCCGACCTACTACGTCAAGCGTCAGGGGATCTACGCCGGCGTCGGCGTGGTGGTCGCGTTGCTGCTCTCGCGGGTCGACTATTCCCGCTTACGGGAATACAAGTTCGGCCTCTATGGAGTGATGCTTGCGCTGAACCTGGTGGTGTTCGGAATGCCCGCGGTCAACGGCAGCCGTCGCTGGATCCCGCTTCCGTTCCTGCAGTTTCAGTCTTCGGAGTTCGGCAAGATGCTGCTGATCGCCGCCCTCGCCGGATTTGCGGTGGACCGCTCGCGCCGGCTGCAGGAGCGGCGGACGACGGCGCGGATCATGCTGCTGGCGCTGGTGCCGGCGCTGCTGGTGATACCCCAGCCCGACCTCGGCACCGGGATGGTCTACGTCGTGATCGGTTTCACGATCCTGGTCTTCGCCGGCACTTCTTGGAAGCAGCTCACCGGTCTGCTGGCGATGTTCGTGGTCTCGATCTCGCTCGTGCTGGTGGCCGCGCCGGCGCTCGGCGTGCATCTGCTCAAGCCGTATCAGGTGCAGCGCTTGACCGGGTTTCTCGACCCCTCGCGCGATCCGCGCAATCAGACCTACAACATCCTGCAGTCGGAGATCGCGATCGGGTCGGGGCAGAAAACCGGTCGCGGGGCGAACGCCAGTCAGACGCGACTGAACTTCCTTCCCGCCAACGACACCGACTTCATCTTCGCGGCGGTCGGCGAGACGTACGGGTTCGCCGGCGCCGCGGTAGTGCTGTCGCTGTACGCGCTGTTGATCTGGCGCGCGCTGCGGATCCTCACCATGTCGAAGAATCTGTACGGCACGCTGATCGGCGGCGGGATCCTGGCGATGCTGATGTTCCAGGTATTCGTGAACGTCGGGATGACGATCGGCATCATGCCGATCACCGGAGTTCCGTTACCCCTGATGAGCTATGGCGGCTCATCGGTTCTCGTCACGTTCATAGCGATCGGCCTCCTGCAGTCGATCTACATCCAGGCACGGATGGCGTCTGCGGGCAAGAGCCGCGCGCTAGTTTCATAGATGCCGGCGCCACCACGTGAGCTGCCGGCCCGATCAGGCCCCGCCATCTCCGGTGGGCGGCCGACCCGCGCTGTTCGCGGTCGACCCCATCGCACAGGGCGTGCGGCCCAAATGCACAAAGGACTGAAGCGAATTGAAGAAGCAAGTACTCGTCAGCGTCGATCGTGGAGAGACCCGCGTCGCGCTGCTGGAGGCGAAGGGAACGGTCGGTACGCGCGCACGCGGACCGGCTTCCTCCCGGCGCCGTCGTAAGCCCGCCACGAGCCTCGCGGCCGGCTACACCGTCGCTGAGCTGTATCTGGAGCGCCGCTCCTCGCGCTCGATCGTCGGCAACATCTACAAGGGACGGGTAGACAACGTGCTCCCCGGCCTCGAGGCCGCGTTCGTCGACATCGGACTCGAGAAGAACGGCTTTCTGCACGTCGATGAGATCGTGCTCCCCGGCGTCGAGGCGCCCCATCGCGGCCGCGGCAGCGGACGGGACAACCGCCAGATCGGCGACATGCTGAAGGCCGGGCAAGAGGTCGTGGTGCAAGTCGTCAAGGACCCGCTCAAGACCAAAGGCGCCCGGTTGTCGATGGACCTCACGATCGCCGGGCGCTACATGGTGTACGCGCCCTACGGGGAGGGCGTCGGGGTCTCGCGCCGGCTCGAAGAGAAGGAGCGCGAGCGGTTGCGCAAGGAGGCCGCAAAGCTCGACCTCAAGGGCGCCGGCGCGATCATCCGCACCGCCGCCCAGGGCGCCATGCGCGCCGATCTCGAACGCGAGCTGGTGTATCTGTTCAAGCTCGGCGAGGTGCTGCAGCGACGCGTCGACGAGACACCTGCGCCCGCGCTGGTCTTCCAGGAGGCCGACCTCTCGGTCCGAGTCGTCCGCGACATCTTCTCCGACACCTTCGAGCGAGCGGTCGTCGACGATCCCAAGCAATACCACCGGCTGCTGTCGTTCTTCACCCGTACCGCCCCGGACCTCGTCGAGCACGTAGAGCTGTGGGAGGAGGACCAGCCGCTGTTCGAGGCCTTCGGCGTCGAGCAGGTGCTCGCGTCGACGCTGTCGCGGCGGGTTGATCTGCCCAGCGGCGGTTACCTGATGATCGACTACGCGGAAGCGCTGACCGTTATCGACGTCAACTCGGGGTCGTTCATTGGCCGCGGCAAGGGAGCGCGGCTGGAGGACACGATTACGAAGACCAACCTCGAGGCGGCCGAGGAGGTGGTGCGGCAGCTACGGCTCCGGGACATCGGCGGGATCATCGTGATCGACTTCATCGATATGGCGCGGGCGCGCAACCGCGACACGGTGCTGGGGACGCTGCGGGGTTCGCTCGCCGAGGACCGGACCAAGACGTTCGTGGTCGAGATCTCACCGCTGGGTCTGGTCGAGATGACCCGCCAGAACGTCACCGACGGGGTGCGCGAGATCATGACCCGCCCCTGCCCGACATGCGACGGCGAGGGGGTGATCAAGTCGGAGGAGACGATCGCGATCGAGTTCGAGCGGCGGATGCGTGACCTGGCCAAGGAGACCGACGCCGAAGCTCTGCTGATTCAGATGAACCCGCGCGTGAGCGCCGAGTACACCGGCGATGGCGGCCGGGTGCTCCGCCAGATCGAGGACGAGACGGGGAAGTGGTTTCACTTCGAAGGAACCGAGGGCCTGCCGCTCGACCACTTCGTGGTGCTGCTCGAGGGGACCCGCGAGGAGGTCCTGGAACGGGCACTTCCCTTCCGGGCCGGGGAGGAGGTCCACGTCGAGATCGTTGAGCCGCACATGTACAACCCCGGCGACGCCGTCGCCAAGGTCGACGGGTACATCATCTCGGTCAAAGATGGAACCGCGTACGTAGGCGAGAAGCGGCTGGTGCGGATCGACGAGGTCGGGCGCAACGCGGCGATCGCTACCCTGCTCGACGGGCCCGAGTCGGCCGACGGCACGGCTGAGACGAACGGCGATGCCCTAGAATCGGAGAATCGGCGTCGTGGCCGCAGAGGCGGGCGGCGCCGTTCCGGCGCCAGGGAGCAGTCGGCGTCCGCGGCGACGGGCTCATCAGAGTAGACATGTACGCGATCGTCAAGACAGGTGGTAAGCAGTACCGCGTCCAGCAGGGTGAGTCGCTGCTGGTGGAACGGCTGCCCGTGGGCGACGGGGAGCGAGTTTCGCTGCGGCCGCTGCTGTACGTCGACGGCTCCCAGGTGATCGACGGGGCCGACGAGCTGGCGCAGGTGACGGTCGACGCGCGGGTACTCGGGCACGAGCGCGGGCCCAAGCTGCGGGTGGTCAAGTTCAAGCCAAAGCGCGGCTACAAGCGGCGGACCGGCCATCGCCAGGAGTTGACCCGGGTCGAGGTGACCGAGATCAGCTTCGCGGGCGGGGGTGAGGCGGCGGCTGCTGCTCCGGCGATCGCGCCCGCGGACGCGGCGGCTGAGGAGCCCGCGGCTGACGAGCGCGGAACCCCATCCGCTACTGAGGAGCGCGGAAGCCCATCCACGGCTGAGGAGCGCGGAAGCCCATCCCAATCACAGGAGGCGCCCAATGGCGCATAAGAAGGGACTTGGCTCCTCCCGCAACGGTCGCGACTCGCACTCCAAGCGCCTCGGGGTGAAGGTGTTCGCAGGTCAGGCCGTAACCGGAGGCGAGATCATCGTCCGCCAGCGCGGCACGCGCTTCAAGCCCGGCGATGGCGTCGGAATCGGCAAGGACGACACCATCTACGCCCGCAGTGCGGGAACGGTCGAGTTCACGCGTGGGCGTCGCGGCCGGGTGATCTCGGTCGTGCCCGCCGACTAGCCGCCCTGCGACAAAGTTGAAACGAACGCGGCTTGTTGTGTGACGCGGGCCGCGTCAACGTTTCGGCGTGCCCGAACGTTGGCAATCTGGGTCCGAGGGGCGGACCCGAATTGCCAAAGTTCGCCTGGCAAGGCTCGCCGCGAAGCAATCGGGCCGGATCAGTCGATCGCAAATGGAAGGACTTGGCGTTGGTAAGGCGACGATTGGCCGCTGGCTCCAGGACGGCTATCTGCACCGTGTTCTGCCCCACGTCTACGCGGTCGGCCACACCGCGTGGAGCGTCGAAGCGGACCTATCCGCCGCGTTGCTGTACGCCGGCCAAGGGGCGATGCTCAGCCACGCGACCGCCGCCTGGTGGTGGGAGCTGATCGATCACCCGCCGGCAACGATCGAGATCATCGCCCCCGCGCGGCGTCGCTCGGTGCCCGGCATTCAAATCCGCAGTCGCCTCGAGCGAGCCCGGGTGTGGCGCAATCACCTTCCGGTCACCACCGTCGAGGATGCACTGCTGGACTACGCGGCTGCGGCTCCCGGCAGGCGGATCCGCAAGGCGCTAGCGGAAGCTGAATACCGGCAGCTGCTGAACATCGACCGTCTCGACGCGATGCTGCGGCGGGGCCGGCCGGGAAGCGCCAAGCTGCGCGACGCGCTCGAGCGTCATCGTCCGGCACTCGCGCTCACTCGCAGCCAGCTCGAGCAGGCATTCCTCGAGCTGTGCGAGGCGGCCGGCTTGCCGCCACCCGAGATCAACTCGAGGCTCGGGCGTATGACCGTCGACGCGACCTGGCCTTGCGAACGAGTGGTCGTCGAGCTCGATGGCTACGGCGGCCACAGGACTCGCGCGCAGCTCGAGCGCGATCGCCGCCGCGAGCTACGCCTGCGCGCGGCCGGTTACACCGTCGTCCGCTACTCGTGGTCTCAGGTGATGCATCAGCCGGAGCTCGTGGCCTCCGATTTGAGGGCGCTGCTGCGAGCCGCGGCTTGAACGCGGCCGCGGCCTTCAGTTGTCCTGCGCCGTCGGCCTGATCAGGATCTCGTTGACGTCCACGTGCGGCGGTTGCGAGATCGCGTACATCACGGCGCGGGCGATGTCATCGGCCTCGAGCCCGTTCTCCACCGGGTCCTCGAAGAACTCTGTCGAGACCATTCCGGGCTCGATCAGGGTGACCCGGACCCCGGTGCCGTTCAACTCTTGCCGCGCCGACTCGCCCATCCCGGTGACCGCCCACTTCGTCGCCGAGTACAGCGATCCGGGCAGGGCTCTGCGGCCCGCGACCGAGCCGGTTAGCAACAGGTGGCCACGAGTCTCCTTCAGCGCCGGAAGCGTGGCTCTGATCGTCAGCGCCGCGCCGTACACGTTGGTCAACACCATCGCGCGCCAGTGCTCGACCGACTCCTTCAGGAATCCCCTCGCGGCGCCAAGACCGGCGTTGGCGAAGACCACGTCGAGCCGGCCGAAGTGCTCGAGCGCCGCATCCACCATCGCCTGCTGCTGCTCCCATTCGGCGACGTCGCACTGCACCGCGAGCGCGCGCTCGGCGCCTCCCAGCGACGCGGCGAGCTGATCGAGTCGGTCGGTGGAGCGCGCCGCGAGCACCACCCGATAGCCTGCCTCGGCGGCGTGGCGAGCGGTCGCTGCGCCAATCCCGCTCGAAGCGCCGGTGATCAGAAACACTGGATTCGCCATAGTCAAAGCATGCAGGATCGCGCGCGGATTTACGTTCAGGCCGGCGGTGGCGGAAACGGCTGCCTCAGCTTCCGCCGCGAGGCGCATGTGCCGAAGGGCGGCCCGGATGGTGGAGACGGGGGTCGCGGAGGCGACGTTGTGCTGGTTTGCGACGACTCGCTGCGCGATCTCGAAAGCTTTCGCCGGCGCTCGCACTTCAAAGGCCGGCGTGGCGGGCACGGGCAGGGGGCGCTCAGGCACGGCGCCGACGGCGACACGCTCGAGATCCATGTCCCGCCGGGCACCGAGGCTGTGGTCGAGGAGGACGGCACGCGGCACGACCTAGTCCATCCCGGTCAGCGTGCGGTCATCGTCCGCGGCGGCTCCGGGGGGCGCGGCAACAAGCGCTTCGCCGGACCCACTCACCAAACGCCCCGGTTCGCCGAGCGCGGACTCTCCGGTGAGGAGAGCTGGGTCACCCTGCGGCTGAAGCTGCTCGCGGACGCGGGGCTGGTCGGGCTCCCGAACGCGGGCAAGTCCTCGCTCCTGGCTCGCCTGACGCGCGCCCATCCGAAGGTCGCCAGCTATCCGTTCACCACGCTCGAGCCCGTGCTCGGCACGCTCGAGCTCGACGACCGGCAGCTGGTGATCGCGGACATTCCCGGACTGATCGAGGGCGCAAGCGCCGGAGCCGGTCTCGGGCACGACTTCCTCGCGCACGTGGAGCGAACGCGGCTGCTGGTGCACGTACTCGATCTGGAGCCGCTCGATCGCGCCGATCCGCTCGCCAACTACGAGACCGTAGAGCGGGAGCTCGTCCGCCACGACCCGCGGCTGGCCGGGTTGCCTCGAATCCTGGCCCTGTCCAAGGTCGACCTCGTGCCGGCAGCGGCCGCGGAGGCAGCTCGCGAGCAATGGCAGGCGACGCTCGGTCCGGAAGTGCCGGTGATCCCGACCTCATCGGCCACCCGCGTCGGGCTCGACCGCCTAGCGGCCGAGCTGGCGCGCCGGATCCCGGTGCAGGAACCGAAAGCGGCTGCGCCGGCCGGCGCGGGGGCTCCGGCCGAGGAGCTCGCCGCGCACCGCGTATTTCGCCCAGCCGCAAACCGCGCCTATCGCGTCGAGCGCACCGGCGCGGGCGCCTTCCGCGTCATCGGCGCCGGGATCGAGCGACTCGTGGCGCGCTACGACCTCGGCAACGAGGACGCGCTCGCCCATCTGGAGCGAAGGTTGAAGGGCATCGGCCTGATCCGCGCGCTAGAAGCGGAGGGTTTTGCGCCAGGGGATGAGGTGGAGATCGCGGGCGTCGCGTTCGAGCTCGATCCTGAGGCGTAAACGCCCGGCACCGCGCGGGTCACCGTGGCTGGAGAGTAGGCGAGGCGGACCCTTAACCTTCTCCGAGCAATGGGCAGCATCGTCGTCAAGCTGGGTTCGAGCATCGTCGCCGACGAGCGCGGCGAGGTGCGCACGACGGTGCTCGAGCGGATCTGCGATCAGGTGGCCGAGCTGCATCGGCTGGGTTGTTCGGTGATCGTCGTGACGAGCGGCGCGATCGCGCGCGGGATGGGCGTCATGGAGCTTGCGCTGCGGCCACGGGCGGTCGACGAGATGCAGGCGGCGAGCGCCGTGGGGCAGGGCAAGCTCTATCAGGTCTACGACGAGCTGCTGCGCGCTCGAGGCGTCCGCAGTGCGCAAGTGCTGCTGACGTTCTTCGACATGAGCGCTCGCACCCACTACCTCAACGCCCGCCAGACGCTGCGCAGGCTGCTCGACTGGCGGGTCGTGCCTGTGATCAACGAGAACGACACCACGACCACGGATGAGATCTCGTTCGGAAACAACGACTTCCTGGCCGCGCAGGTCGCGATCCTGCTCGCTTCCGACCTGCTTGTCCTGCTCACCGATGCCGGCGGCGTGTTCACGGCCGATCCGCGACTTCACCCCGGGGCCGAGCTGGTTCGCGAGGTTGCCGCGTTCGAGGCGCTCGAGACGCTCGACATCGGCCACGGGACCTCGCCGCTTGGATCGGGTGGGATGCGCTCGAAGGTCGTGGCGGCGGAGATGGCCACCGCGTCGGGGATTCCGACCGTGGTCGCGAGCGGACTGCTGCCGGGCACGATCCTCTCCGCGGTTCGCGGCGAGCAGGTCGGTACCCGCTTCGCCGCTCGCGAGAGCCGCTACTCGAGCTTCAAGCTGTGGCTGAAGTACGCCAAGCCCACTCGCGGTCGGGTGCTGGTCGACGCCGGGGCAGCGCGGGCGTTGCGGGAAGGGGGCACCAGCCTGCTACCGGTGGGGGTCGTCGAGGTCGTCGGCAGCTTCGACGCCGGAGACGCGGTCGACGTGGCGCACGACGGCGAGGCGGTCGGCAAGGGAATCTCGAACTATTCGGCGATCGAGTTGCGGAAGATCCGCGGGCTCAAGTCGAGCGAGGTGCGCGGGCTGCTCCCGCGCGCCAGCGATGAGGCGGTCCACCGCGACTACTTCGTGCTTGCGTAACCTTTACGCCCGTGGCAACGACCGCGACATCGGTAGCCGAGCATTGCGCCGCCGCCAAGCGGGCATCGAGGACGCTCGCGACGCTCGGCTCTCGTGTCAAGGACGACGCCCTGCGGGCGATCGCGGAAGCGCTGCTCGAGCACGACGCAGAGATCCTCGAGGCAAACGTCCGCGACCTCAACGCGGGACGCGAAAATGGTCTCAGCGCTGCGCTGCTGGATCGGCTCGCGCTCGACCAACGCCGGATCGAGGCGATCGCGGCGGGGGTACGCAAAATCGCCGACCTGCCCGACCCGGTGGGCGAGGTGATCGACGGCTGGAGGCTCGCCAACGGGCTCGACCTGCGCAAGGTTCGGGTGCCGCTCGGGGTGGTCGCGGTCGTCTATGAGGCGAGGCCGAACGTCACGATCGACGCGGCCGCGCTGTGCCTCAAGTCGGGCAATGCGATCGTCCTTCGCGGCTCGAGCTCGGCGGCAAGCTCGAACGCGGTGCTCGCGGGCGTGGCGGCCGGCGCGGCGTCCGCGGCGGGACTTCCCGAAGGGGCGCTCTCGCTGATCGCCGGTGGCGGACGGGAACAGCTCGCCGAGCTGGCCACTCAGGCGGGCCTCGTCGACCTGGTCATCCCTCGTGGCGGCGAAGGACTGAAGGCCGCGCTGAAGGGGGTCGCGACCGTCCCGGTGATCTACGCCGCATCAGGCAACTGTCACGTGTACGTCGACGCGACCGCTGATCTCGACGCGGCACGGGCGATCGTGCTCAATGCAAAGCTGCAGCGCCCGGGGGTCTGCAATGCGGCCGAGACGTTGCTCGTCGACGCCGAGATCGCGGAGGCGTTCCTACCTGCGGTGCTGCGGGATCTCGTCGAGTCTGGCGTCCTGCTGCACGGCGACGAGCGTGCCCGCCAGGCGGCCGCGGACGTGCCGATCGAACCCGCCAGCGCGGAGGACTGGGACACCGAGTACCTTGCGCTCGAGATGGCCGTCGGCGTAGTCGACTCGGCTTCCGAGGCGATCGCCCACATCAACGCGCACGGCAGCGGTCATTCGGAGGCGATCGTCACGCGCGACGCCACCGCCAGCCGCGCCTTCCAGCTGGGTATCGACGCCGCTTGCATATACGTGAATGCGTCGACCCGGTTCACCGACGGGGGAGAGTTCGGGATGGGCGCGGAGATTGGCAACTCGACCCAGAAGCTCCACGCCCGCGGTCCAATCGGCCTGCGCGAGCTTTGCACGTTCAAGTATCTCGTCGAAGGCGACGGTCAGATCAGGCCGTGAGCCACTCTGGCCGCTCTCACTAGTGCGCGTCGGGATCCTTGGCGGCACCTTCAATCCGCCACACCTTGGTCACCTCGTCTGTGCTCAGGAGGCGTACGTTCAGCTCCGTCTCGATCGCGTGATGTTGATCCCCGCAGGAATCCCGCCTCACAAGCCGATTGAGCACGAGCCAGGCGCCCGGCATCGGCTGGAACTTTGCCGACAGGCGGTAAAGGATGATTCGCGCTTCACGGTCTCAGATCTCGAGATTCGGCGAGCGGGGCCGTCGTACACGCTCGATACGCTTACAGAGCTGCACTCCAAGGAGCCAAACAACGAACTGTTTCTGATTCTCGGTGGCGACGTGGCGGCTGCCTTGCCGGAGTGGCATCAGCCCGAGAGGGTGCTTTCGCTCGCGGCGGTCGCGGTGGCCAAGCGTCGAGGGACCTCGCAAGGAGCCGTGGAGGCGGCGCTGCACAGCCTCCACGGAGGCCAGCGAGCCGAGTTTTTCCCGATGCCGCGAATCGGTGTCTCCTCGACGATGGTGCGCCGGCGAGTTCGGGCCGGGGAGCCGATCAAGTACATCGTTCCCGACGCGGTCGCGGACTACATCGACCGGCACGAGCTATACAAAGAAGGGAAGTGCGGATGACGCCCGAGCAAGCTCAGATGCAACCAGAGGTCCTCGCGGTGGCGCTCGCCGATTATGCGGCCGACCGCAAGGCGCTGGACATCGTGCAGCTCGACCTTCGCGAGATCATCGGGTACACGGACTACTTCGTGATCTGTACCGGCCGCACGGATCGCCAAACCAAGGCGATTCACGACGCGATCTACCAGGGGATGAAGTCCGAGCACGGCCTGCTGCCCCGCCGGGTGGAGGGACTGACTCAGGCCAAGTGGATCCTGATGGACTACCTCGACGTCGTGGTCCACGTGTTCACCCCCGACACGCGCGACTACTACCGGCTCGAGCAGCTGTGGGGCGAAGCCCCGGCGCGGGCGGTGGGAGTGGGGTCGGGCTAGGGCCGGCTTCCCTACAAGCTCGCCAGCAACTTCGGCGCGACCTGCTTCTTGCGGCTCATCACTCCCGGGAGCTCGAGCGTGCCGTCGTGGGGCCTGACGCCAAAGCTTCTTCCCACCGCCGCGACGTCGCCCGCAACGAGCATGTCGGTTCCCTTGCTCAAGATGTCGGTGACCATGAGCGCGTAAAGGTGCAGGCCCTTGTTCTCCCGCTCGCGCCGCATCGCCTCGAGCAGCTCGTCTTTTCGCTCGAGCAGGTTCTTGCCGACGACCTCGATCTGGGCGATGCAGATCGGTTGCCCGCCGCCGACCTCGTAGCGCTTGGCATCGCGCGTGACGATCTCGTCGGCGCTGACCTCCGAGACGTCGGCCGTGGCCTCGAACATCTCTCGTCCGAACTCCGTCGCGTCGAGCACCAGGACGCGCTCCAGGTACTCGATCACCGCGTGATCGCGCTCGGTGGTGGTAGGGGAGTTCAGGATCACCGTATCGGACAGGATCGCGCCGAGCAGCATCGTCGCGCTCGGCCTGCTTGGCTCCATCCCGCTCTGGCGGAAACGCTCGATCACCAGCGTGGCGGTCGACCCCACCGGGTCGAACGTGGCCCTGACCGGCACCCGCGTCTCGATCGAGCCGATGTGATGATGGTCGAGAATCTCGATGATCTCGGCGTGCTCGATCCCTGGCGCGCTCTGCGCCTGCTCGGCGTGGTCGACGAGCACCACGCGACGACGGGACGGGGCCACCAGATCCGAGCGGGTGACGAGACCAATGGGCCGCTGCTGAACGTCGACGATGATCGCCGCCCCGTAGTAGAGCTCCTTGATCTGCTCGGAGAGGTCGGCGAGCAGGTGATCGCCCGGGAGGGCCAACGGGCTCTTCTCCATCAGCGCTCCGCACGGTGCCGCGAGCGTGATCATACGACCGGACACGTAGCTGTCGAGCGGAGAGACGACCACCGCGGTTCCCCGCTCGCGGGCCATCGCGAGCACATCCTCCGAGGGCTGTCCCTGATTGGAGATCACGATCATGTCCGCGCCCAGCTCGATCGCCAGCAGCTGAGCGTCGGTGCGGTTGCCGATCACCACCACGTCGCCGGGCTTGATCCCGCTCTTCGTGGCAGCGTCCATGGAGTGGACCCAAACACGCCCTGCCAGGGGCTTGTCCTCCCCGGTCAAAAGCTCGCCGCCGAGCACGTCCACGATCGCGCTCACCCGGGTCGGCGCATCCTGGAGCGTCGAGGTTCGCCGGGACTCGCGGATGTAGCGCCGAGCGAGGCCCCGCTCGGTGACCACGCCGGTCACCGCGCCATCGTGGTCGAGCACCGGGACTACCTCCCGGTCCGCCCGGCCCATCGCCAGACCCGCCTCGCGAATCGGCTCGCTCTCCCTGATCGTTGGAAAGTCGGTCTGCATCACGTCGCACGCCCGTAACATCACGTGGGGCAGGAACTCTGGCTCGCGCGCTCCGCTGCGCTCGAGCACCCACCGGGTCTGCGCGTTGCAGTCGCCAAGGCGGACCGGGACGTACTCGTTGTGAGGATCGAGGCGTCCCTTGAGCTCGGCGTAACCGAGCGCCGCCGCGACCGAGTCCGTGTCGGGATTGCGATGACCGCTGACATAGATGATCGCCATCGCACGCGATTATCGCGGGAATCGGGGAGCGAAGGTGAATGCGTTGGCGAACTGCTAGCCCGCCCGTGCGGCTCGCAATACTGTCAAGTCACACCACCCCGCGGCGGGCAGCGGCCGCGCCCCGCGGGCCCAGCTACGAAGGGAGAGGAAATGCCGGCTCCCCCACAAATCTTGCCGACGCAGATCAGCCAAGGCATTGCCCCAGGCCTCAGTTATCGCCTCGAGGGCGAGCTCGTGCCGGTCTTGCACATGGCGCTGGATGGACAGGTCCCTGTCTACTTCGAACACCACGTGCTGCTGTGGAAGTATCCGGAACTACAGATCGGCCTGCACCCGCTCGGGAAGGGGCTGAAGCGACGTGCCTTTGGAGGTATGCCGCTGCTGTTGCTGGAGGCCCAGTCGGCCGGCGAGATCGCCTTCAGCCGCGACGCGCCCGGTCACATCGCGGCGCTTCATCTGCAGCCGGGCGAGGGGATCGTTGTCCGCGAGCATCAGTTTCTCGCGGCCACTGCCAATGTCCAGTATGACTACAGCCGGATCAAGGGTTTCGCGAACATGTTCTACGGCGGCGGCTTCTGGGTCGATCACTTCCTCGCCGCCGACCAAGAAGGAGTGGTCTGGGTGCACGGCTACGGCAACGTGTTCGAAAAGCAGCTCGAGCCGGGGGAGTCGATCGACATCGAGCCCGGAGGATGGCTGTTTCGAGATCACTCGGTTTCGATGTCACAGGAGATCTATGGGTTCAAGACGGGGCTGCTGAGCGGCGCCGGAAACCTGGTCTTCAATCGCTTCACCGGTCCGGGCCGGGTCGGCTTGCAGAGCGCGTACTTCCACCCGCCGGTCTCGGACGGGGGCAGCGGCAACACCCAGCGTGACACCTCAGGCGGCCTGCTCGGCGGGATCACCGACATGCTCGGCAACTAGCGGATGAGCTTTCCGGGCGGCCACCTCGCGGCCAATCCGTTGCCGCCCGGGATCGTCGGCGCGCTCAGTCTGGGCGGCTATCAGCTGCTCGCCGAAGTCGCCGGCGTTGGCGCCGGGCGGCTCGGGCCGCAGGCGTTCCTGCTAGTTGCGCCCGACCCGGACCCCTCGCTGCCCGACGCCGGCACCCAGATCTCGCTGCACCAGCGCCGGCTCCGCGACGAGGCCGAGGTGAGCGCGTTCACCCAGCTCGCGGCCCAGCTCGGTTACCTGCGATTGTCGGGCTACAGGCTGGCGCTCGAACGTTCGGGACTGCGCAGCAAGATCAAGGTCGTCGATCCCGCCACGGGCGCGATCGCGGCGACGATCCCCGATCGCCAGCCGGGAAAGCTGTTCGGCGGCGGCGTTAGCGCATCAAGGCTACTGGCGGCCGCGCGCGCCCTGCCGCCGGCGGGCCCCCCGCCCGATCCGAACGACCCGCAGCTGCTGCGCCAGGTGCTGCTGGCGCTGGCGCTCGCCGATGACAGCGTCAGCGCGGCGGACGCGATCGAGCTCGCCGAGCGGGCCACAGCGCTGCTCACGAGCCAACCGGCGCTCGATCCTCCCGCCGCGTTGCGGGCGGCAAAGCAACCCGCCGGGCAGTGAGGTGGAGCTAACGGGGCTCGAACCCGTGACCTCTTGCATGCCATGCAAGCGCTCTCCCAGCTGAGCTATAGCCCCATCGAGTAGAAGCCATCGACAAGGGTAGAGCATGCTCGTGGGGACGTGAGCGAAGACCCCGAAGTAAGCTCATCATGACGATGGCAGAGCCGCGCTATGACCCGAGGCAGATCGAGCCCAAGTGGCAGGAACTATGGGCGCGCGAGCGCACCTGGGAGGTGTCCAATGCGCCAGCCTCCGACCAGGTCGGGCACGAGAAGGCGTACGTGCTCGAGATGTTGCCCTACCCCAGCGGCGAGCCCCACATCGGACATCTGAAGAACTACGCGCTCGGCGACGCGATCGCCCATTTCCACCGCCGGATCGGGCAGCGGGTGCTGCACCCGATGGGCTACGACGCGTTCGGCCTACCCGCCGAGAACAACGCGATCGCCACCGGCGTGCATCCCCGTGTCGCGACCGACCGCTCGATCGCGGCCTACCGTCACTGGTTCCATCGCTGGGGTATCTCGATCGATTGGAGCCGCGAGTTCGGCACCCACGAGCCCTCGTATTACCGCTGGACGCAATGGATTTTCTTGAAGCTGTTCGAGCGCGGGCTGGCGTACCGCAAGGAAGCCGCTGTCAAGTGGTGCCCGAACGACCAGACGGTGCTGGCCAATGAGCAGGTGATCGACGGGCACTGCGAGCGGTGCGGCGCCGAGGTGGAGCTGCGCCAGCTTGAGCAGTGGTTCTTTCGCATCACCGACTACGCCGACAGGCTGCTCGATGACCTCGACCGCATCGACTGGCCCGAGCACGTCAAGACGATGCAGCGCAACTGGATCGGGCGCAGCGCCGGCGCCGAGGTGACGTTCCACTGCGCGGGGCTCGAGATCGACTATCCCGTGTTCACCACGCGCCCCGACACGCTGTTCGGCGCGACGTTCTTCGTGATGGCGCCGGAGCATCCCGACGTGCTCCGGCTGGCCCAAGGAACCGAACACGAACAGCAGGTGCACGAGTACGTCAATCGAGCGTTGACGGAATCAGTCGAGCTCCGAGGCGACGCCGACAAGCCGAAGACGGGCGTTCCGCTGGGCCGGACCGTGACGAACCCGGTCAACGGCGAGGAGCTGCCGATGTTCGTCTCCGATTACGTGCTGATGGAATACGGCACCGGCGCGGTGATGGCCGTTCCCGCGCACGACCAGCGCGACTACGACTTCGCCGTTGCGTTCGGGCTGCCGATCCGGCAAGTGGTCGCGCCGGCCGACGGGGACGCCCCCGAGGGGCAGGCGTTCGTGGCCCACTCGAAGCACGAGCGGCTGATCAACTCGGGCCAGTTCTCGGGCATGGACGCGGTCCAGGGCCAGCAGGCGATCGTCGCCTGGCTCGATCAACAAGGTCTGGGGTTTGCGTCGGTCAACTACAAGCTTCGCGACTGGCTGGTCTCGCGCCAGCGGTACTGGGGTTGCCCGATTCCGATCGTGTACTGCGAGCATTGCGGAATGGTCCCCGTTCCCGAGGACGAGCTGCCGGTCGAGCTTCCTGAGGTCGAGGACTATCAACCGAAGGGTCGCTCACCACTCGCCACTGCCGAGGAGTGGGTGAACACGCGGTGCCCGCGCTGCGATTGCCGGGCACGGCGCGAGACCGACACGATGGATACGTTCGTCGACTCGAGTTGGTACTTCTTGCGCTACTGCGACGCGCGCAACGACGAGGCGCCCTGGGACCGCGACGTTCTCAGGTTATGGATGAACGTCGACCAGTACATCGGCGGCGTCGAGCACGCGATTCTGCACTTGATGTACTCGCGGTTCTTCGTCAAGGCGCTGGCCGACATGGAGCTGCTCGACGTACAGGAGCCTTTTCAGCGGCTGTTCACCCAGGGAATGATCCTCGGCCCCGACGGCAACAAGATGTCCAGCTCGAAGGGCAACGTGATCAGCCCGAGCAAGATCGTTGAGCGTCTCGGCGCTGACGCGGCGCGCTGCTACGTGTTGTTCGTAGGGCCGCCAGAGCAGGATGCGGCCTGGTCTGACAGCGGCGTCGAGGGCGTCTACCGGTTCCTCGGTCGGCTGTGGCGCCTCGGCCATCAGCTGGCGGGCGAGCCCCGATCCGCCGAGCAGCCTGAAGCTGCGGATAGGGACGCGCGGGTGCTGATCCGCAAGGCGAACTGGGCGATCGACAAGGTCACCAGCGATATGGCTGGCCGGTTCTCGTTCAACACCGCGATCTCGGCGATCATGGAGCTGGTCAACGAGCTATACCGTCATTCCGGCGCCGAGCTGTCAGCGCGACGGTTCGGGGTCGCGACGGCCGCCTCGCTGCTGTTCCCGTTCGCTCCCCACCTGGGCGCCGAGGTGTACGAGCTGGTCACCGGCGACCGCGTCTGGGAGCAGCCCTGGCCGGCGGCCGATCCCGCGATGCTTATCACCGACACGTTCGAGCTCGTCTGCCAGGTCAACGGCAAGGTCCGCGACCGCGTGACCGCGCCCACCGGCGCCGCGCGGGAAGAGCTCGAGCGGCTGTGCCTGGCCACGCGCGGCGTCCAGACCCACCTCGACGGTCACCAAGTGACGAAGGTAGTCGTCGTGCCGGACAAGCTGGTCAACGTCGTCGTCGGCTAGGAATCTGCCACGGATGTCGCCCCTTGCGCCGCCGTACGTCGCGGTTGTGGGCCCGGGCGAGGCCACGAAGGCGGAGACCGAGACAGCAGAGGCTGTAGGCAGGGAACTGGCGCAGGCCGGCGCCGCGGTGGTCACGGGCGGCCTCGGCGGGGTGATGGCGGCCGCCTGCCGGGGCGCCAGCGGGGCGGGCGGCTTGACGATCGGAATCCTCCCCGGCGGCGACCGACGAGCGGCCAACGAGTGGGTGTCGGTGGCGATCCCGACCGGGCTCGGCGAGCTCCGCAACGGGATCGTGGTGCGCGCCGCCGACGCGGTGATCGCCGTCGGTGGCGCGTACGGGACGTTGTCGGAGGTGGCGCTGGCGCTGAAGACGGGCGTTCCCGTGGTTGGGCTCGGCACATGGACGATCGAGGGCATCGAAGCTGTCGATTCGCCAGTGAGCGCGGTCGCGCGGGCGCTCGAGGTAGCCGCGTCCGCGAGCGCCGGCTGACGCGTCGAGGCTGTGCCCGGGACGGCGAGCGGCGGCTGAAGCGTCGAGACCGATGCCTACACTGGCGAGCGTGGCGACGTTCAAGCCCGCGTATCTGATCCACGGCGATGACCACGGGCGGATCGCCGAGCGCCGCGCGCGGCTCCGCGCCGTCGCAGAGACAGAGAGCGGCGCCCAGGGGCTCGAACTGTTCGAGGGCGAGGACGCAACCCCCGAGGCGGTCTCCTATGCGCTCAGCGCGATGACGTTCGCGCTGGGCAGGCGGTTCATCGTGGTCGAAGGAGCGGAGCGGTGGAAGGAGAAGGACCTCGGACCGGTGACCGAGGCGCTCGCGCAGATTCCACCCGAGACCACGATCGCCTTTTTTGCCCGCGAAGACTCTAGGTTCAAGGCCCCCAAGGGGTTGCACGAGGCGGTTCGGAAGGCGGGCGGCGACATCAGCGCGGAGGAGAGCGTGAAGCCCTGGCTGCTTCCAAAGTGGGTGATCGCACGGGCGCGCGAGCTGCAGCTGACGCTGGAGCCCGACGCCGCTCGAGCGCTGATCAACCACGTCGGCGAGCGCCAGCAGCGGCTGCTTCGCGAGCTCGAGAAGCTTGCCCTGGCCTCCGAGGCCGGTGCCCGTCTCGACGCCCGCGACGTCGAGGAACTGACCGCCTCCACGGCCGAGCGCAGGGTCTGGTCGCTGGCGGATGCGCTCGTCGGCGCGGACCAGGATGCGGCGATTCGCTCCTATCTGACTCTTCGCATGCACGGGGAGCGGGTGCCGGGGCTGCTCTACTGGATGGCGCAGCGCCTGCGCACCGCGCACGAGATCGCGCAAGCGATCGAAGCCGGCCAGCCGCCGGCTCAGATCAAACGCGCGCTGCGGATGCCAACGCGCGCCGCCGACCGGCTGATCGAGGATGCTCGTGGACGGGGAACCGACAAGCTTCGTCGTGCGATCGAGCTGGTCGCGGACCTCGAGCTCGCCTCGCGTGGCGGGGGACAGGGTGTGGTCAGCGAGGACACCGCTGCGCTCTTGGCGATCCGGGGGATCGCGGCGTAGAGGCTCCGCGGCCGCGTCGCCCGGTCGCACTTGGGCGGACGGTCGCGCGTCGGCGCCTGGGAAACAGCCCACTCGAGCCGCCGTCCGGCGCGAGTGGGATATTCAACGTCTGGTGGATGGGTACCGGCCCAGTGACGCTCGCAGCCCCTTCGAGTGGGGCGTTGTCCAGGACTACCGCGCGGCCCGCGCTGCTGGCGGGCTGGGCTTCCTAAGCCTCCGGCGTCCCGCGGCGCACGCGCGAGGCGCGGGACTTCTTGCGGGCGCCGGTGTTGCGGTGCAAGGCGCCCCGCTTGACGGCCTTGTCGATCGTCTGCACGAGCACCCGGTGCTCGCTTTCGACCCCGTCGGGGTTCCCTTCAGCCACCGCCCGCTCCAGCCGGCGGAAGTACGTCTTGATCTTCGAGGTGTAACGACGATTCTCGAGCCGTTCTCGCTCGGCTCGCAGGATGCGCTTCTTCTGTGAGTGAATGTTGGCCATAACAGCAAGCAGCCGCGGAGGCCGCGGCTCGCGCGTACTATAGCGCGCTGGTGTCAACGCAAGCCACCGGCGCGGAACTTCCACCCACGTCGGCTCCGCCCCAGCCGCCGCGTCGCCGCCTCGCGCTGAACACCGCGATCTTCGCGGCCGCAACGGGGTTATCGCGCGTCGCGGGACTGGGGCGGGAGATCGTCGCCGCGAACTTCTTCGGGACCAGTCCGGCGGCCTCGGCATTCACGATCGCTTACCAGATTCCGAATCTGTTCAGCAACCTGTTCTCTCAGGCGGCCCTATCGGCGGCGTTCGTGCCGGTTTTCACCGACCTCCTCGAGCAGGGGCGCAAACGCGAGGCCTTCAGGATGGCCTCAGCTCTGTTCTGGATCGTGCTGGTTGTCCTCGGAGGCCTGACGATCGCGTGGATGGCGCTCGCCGGCCTGATCGTCCCGCTGTTCACCGGCGTTCACGTGTCGGCCAGCCTCACCGCTTCGCTGTCCGAGGTGCTGTTCCCGGTCGTGCTGCTGTTGAGCCTGACCGGGCTTCTGGTGGGCATCCTCCAGTCCTACGACCAGTTCACGATTCCGGCGATCGCGCCCGCGATCTGGAACGTCGTGATCGTGGTGCTGCTGGTGGTTCTGCACTCACGCTTTCACGGCGCGGACCAGATCTACGCGTACGCGATCGCATGGCTGGCGGCAACCGTGGTGCAGTTGCTGATGATCACCGCCGCGGTGGGCAAGATCGAGTTCCGGCTGGCGTTCGTGTTCGATTGGCGCGATCCGCGGGTCCGTAAAGTGCTGATGCTGTTCCTGCCGGTGACGATGAGCATCGGGATCATCAACGTCGATGTGTTCATCAACTCCGTATTCGGCTCGCTCGTGTCGAGCGGCGCGCCGCGAGCGATCGACAACGCGTTTCGGATCTACATGCTGCCCCAGGGGGTGTTCAGCGTTGCGGTGGCGACGGTGCTGTTTCCGACGCTGAGCCGTCTGGCCTCGAGGCGCGATCTGGGGAGGATACGGCGGACGGTCGGCAACGGCATGCGCCAGATAAACCTGCTGTTGATCCCCTCGGGTGCGCTGATGCTGGTGTTGGCGATGCCGATCACGCGGCTGGTCTACCAGCGCGGCCAGTTCACCTCGGAATCGACCCAGCTGGTCTCCACGGCGCTGTTCTGGTTCGCGTTCAGCCTTCCGTTCTCGGGACTGAACCTGCTTCTGTCACGCACTTTCTTCGCGCTTCAGCGGCCATGGATTCCGACCAAGCTCGCGGCCGTGAACATCGCCGTCGACGCGATCGTCAGCATCGCGCTGTACAAGCCGCTGGGAATCGCCGGCCTCGTGCTCGGCACGGTCACTGGGAACGCGATCATGACCGCACTGCAGCTACGCCGGCTGCGAGCGGGCTTGGGCGGCCGGCTCGAGGGCAGGCAGACCGTGATGATCACGATGCGAATCCTGGTGGCCACCGCGGTCATGGCGGCGGTTGCGCGAGCGCTATGGGTGGTGCTCGATGATCTCCTCGGTACCTCGTTGATCGCCCAGCTGATCTCGGTGGGCGTGCCGATCACGATCGCCTCGGGGTTGTACGCGAAGGCGGTGCTGGCGATGCGGGTTCCCGAGGCTCGGCAGATCGAGACGCTGGTAGTGAGCCGCCTGCGCGCGCGCACCGCCTGAATCGCGCGAAATGCCTTTTGCGTGGCGCCCGGGACTACTCTCAATGCGAGCGAACTTACGACCACGACCACGTAGTAGATGCCCGACCAGGCTCACATCCGCAACTTTTCGATCATCGCGCACATCGACCACGGCAAATCGACCCTGGCCGACCGCATCCTCGAGCTGACCCACACCGTCGATCCCCGCTTGATGCGCGCGCAGCTGCTCGACTCGATGGACCTCGAGCGGGAGCGGGGCATCACGATCAAGGCCCAGGCCGTCCGGGTCTTCTACGAATCCCCACACGACGGCGAGACCTACCAGCTGCACCTGATCGACACCCCGGGACACGTGGACTTCACCTACGAGGTCTCGCGGTCGCTGGCGGCGTGCGAGGGAGCGCTGCTGGTAGTCGACGCCTCGCAGGGAGTGGAGGCACAGACGGTCGCAAACACCTATCTCGCGATCGAATCGGGTCTCGAGCTGATCCCATGCCTGAACAAGGTCGACCTGCCCGGAGCCGACCCCGAGCGCGTGGCCGAGGAGGTCGCAGATCTGCTCGGCGAACCAGCCGACTCGGTGCGCCGGATCAGCGCCAAGACCGGGGAGGGCGTCACCGATGTGCTCGACGAGCTGATCGCGCGGGTGCCGCCTCCAGACGGGGATCCAACCGCGCCGCCCCGAGCGCTGATTTTCGATTCACAGTTCGACCAGTACCGAGGCGTGATCGCCTACGTCCGGGTGGTCGACGGAACGTTCACAAAGGGCGCCGCGATTCGCGCGATGCAGGCTGGCACCGAGGCCGACATCGATGAGATCGGGTTCTTCACGCCGCAGATGACCTCGGCCGATGCCCTGCATGCGGGCGAGGTGGGGTTCTTAATCACCGGCGTCAAGGACGTGACCAAGCTCCGCGTCGGCGACACGCTGACGGTCAAGGCCAACCCTGCCGGGGAGCCGCTGCCCGGCTACCGGGAGGTCAAGCCGATGGTCTTCTGCGGCCTCTTCCCGATCGACTCCGACGATTACCCCGACCTTCGCGACGCGCTCGAGAAGCTGACCCTGAACGACGCGGCGCTGAGCTGGGAGCCCGAGACCTCAGACGCGCTCGGGTTCGGGTTCCGCTGCGGATTTCTCGGGCTCTTGCACATGGATATCGTCCGGGAGCGCCTCGAGCGCGAGTACGACCTCGAGCTGCTCGCAACGATGCCGAGCGTGGAGTACGAAGTGACGCTGACCGGCGGCGAGGTAATGCCCGTCCACAGCCCCAACGACATGCCCGATCCGAGCAAGATCGAAGAGATTCGGGAACCGTACGTGCGTGCCTCGATTCTCAGTCCGAAGGGGTTCGTGGGCCAGATCATGGAGCTCTGCCAAGAGCGTCGCGGCGAGCACGTCGGGATTCATTACCTGTCGGCAGAGCGGGTGCAGCTCACCTACGACCTGCCACTCGCGGAGATCGTCGTGGACTTCTTCGACCAGCTGAAGTCCCGCAGCCGGGGCTACGCATCACTGGATTACGAGCTGATCGGGATGCGGCCATCGGACCTGGTCAAGCTCGACATCCTGCTGGCCGGCGATCCGATCGATGCGCTGTCGATGCTCGTTCATCGCAGCAAGGCATACGAGTCGGGACGAACGCTCGTCGAGAAGCTGCGCCAGACGATCCCCCGGCAGCAGTACGACGTCCCGATCCAGGCAGCGATCGGATCCCGGATCGTCGCCCGAGAGACCATCAAGGCTTATCGCAAAGATGTGATCGCGAAGTGCTACGGCGGCGACATCACGCGCAAGCGCAAGCTACTCGAGCAGCAGAAGAAGGGCAAGCAGCGAATGAAGCAGGTAGGCCGGATCGAGGTGCCGCAGGAGGCGTTCTTGGCGGTGCTCGAGCTCGGCGAGAAGGGCTAGGACCGGCTACGGGCGTCGCTAGGCCCGGTCACGTGGGCTGGCGCTACAGCCAGAAGCCGGCTCGCGGGTGGGGCCGGCGGGTCCCATAGGAGCGAGCGCTGTGCGCGCAGTGCCTTCGGTAGCAGTCGCTGCGCCGATGGCCGAAGAACCACGCACCAATCACGAGCCACACCATCCACGTCGCAACCACGCCGGCGATCAGCAGCAGGACCGTGACGACGATCGCCAGTGCCAACGGAATCGCGATTGCCAGACCGATCGCCGGAAGTACCCACGGATGGAGGCCCCCTCGGCGCTGCCTGGCCACGGGCGCCGCCGGGAGATCGGCGACGGCCGCATCGAGCTCGCCGTAGGTCCGAGCGGAGAACACCGTTCCCAGCCGATGCTCGAGCTCTTCGGCCAGCAGGCGTCCCTCGGCCGTGGCGTGGCGCAGGCGATCGGCGATCTGCTCGCGATCCGCGTCCGATGCCCTCAGGTTTGCTCGCCTCACCATCTTCGCTGTGCTCCTCTTGCCACAGTCACGCGACCAGGACGCAGAGGCTAGCGCGCCGTCGAGCCCGCGACAAGCAGCGCGGCGCCACGCTGGCGAAAGGATTACTTGACACGCATATATCTGAATGGTTATATGTTGCATGGCCTCGACCTGGACCGCGCTCGCCGATCCCCACCGCCGCGGAATGCTCTCGCTGCTGCTCGAGCACCCGCGCGCCGTCGGCGAGCTCGTGCAGTTGACCGGTCTATCGCAACCGGGTACGTCCAAGCACCTGCGCGTCCTGCGAGACGCGGGACTGGTCAGCTCGCGGACGGACGGACAGCGTCGCGTGTATGCGCTGAATCCCAGGCCGTTTGCCGAGCTCGATGCCTGGTTGTTGCCGTATCGGCGCCTGTGGGAGCAACGGCTCGACGCGCTCGAGCGGCACCTCGATCGAAAAGCCACCACCAAGGAGGACTGACCCCGTGTATGGCACCTACGAGCACACCAGTGGCAAGCCGACGTTGTATTTCGAGCGTCGGATGTCGCAGCCGATCGAGGCTGTGTGGAGCGCGATCACCCAGTCCGATGAGCTCGCTCAGTGGTTCCCGTGCGCGGTCGAGCTTGAGCTGCGGGTCGGGGGCCAGATGAAGTTCACCTTCCGGCACGATTTCGACGACTGGCCGAAGACGCTCCCCGGAAGAGTCACGGAGCTCGATCCACCGCAAGTGTTCGCCTTCTACTGGGGCGATGATCATCTGCGCTTCGAGCTCGAGGAAGCCGACGCGGGCCCAGGCTGCACGTTGCGCTTCACCGTCGAGCTCGACAGCCCCGACAAGGCCGCTCGTGACAGTGCGGGCTGGCACGTCTGTCTCGAAGGACTTGAACGGCTGCTGGAACATGCGCCCAGCGAGCGTCCGCACGACGGCGAGGGGTGGGACGCCTACTACGAGGAGTACAAGCGCCGCGGAATGCCGGCGACCGCGCCGATTCCGGGCCGCCACTAGAGGGAAGAACCATCGTTCATGGACCTCGGACTGGCGGGCCGCGCCTGCATCATCACGGGCGCCTCGCGCGGCATCGGCCGCACCACGGCGAGGATGCTAGCCGCGGAGGGCGCCTCACTGCTGCTCGTCGGCCGGCGCGAGGAGATGCTCGTCCCGGTCGCCCACGAATGCGAGGAGGCGGGAGGACAAGCGGCGCCGCTCGCCCTCGACATAACGGCGGCGGACGCCGGCGAGCGGGTGATGGAGTCGTGCTTGCTGGAGTTCGAACGACTCGATGTGCTCGTCAACAACGCCGGCACGAGCGACGTTCGCTCGCTGGATCAGCTCACCGACGAGGAATGGCAGACGCAGTGGGATCTGCACGTGATGGCGCCGATGCGCATGATGCGAGCGATCGCGCCGGTGATGGGGCAGCGGGGATGGGGCCGGATCGTCAACGTCTGCTCCTCCTCGGGCAAACGGCCCTCGCAGTGGAATGTCGCGTACTCGGTGAGCAAAGCCGCCGAGCTGTCGCTATCGCGGGCCTTCGCCGACGCATATGCGTCCCAGGAGGTGCTGGTGAATGCGGTCGCGCCGGGGCCGGTGGCGGGGGATTTGTGGCTCGCACCCGGCGGTCTCGCCGACCAGAACGCCGCGGCACGGATTACCACCCGCGAACAAGTGCTGGAGCAGACCGCAAGCGGCACCGCCCGCGGACGACTGGCCAGCGAGCAGGAGATCGCCGCGGTGATCGTGTTCCTGTGCTCGGAGGCCGCCGCGAACGTGGCGGGGGCCGCGTGGTCGGCAGATGGAGGCGCCGTCAGGGTGATTATCTGACAGACTGCCGCCGCCGTGGCCATCAACGTGCAAGCGATCGGCAAGACCTACCCCGCGTCCCAGTACGCGGTCGGGCGCGAGAAGATCCGCGAGTTCGCCGCGGCGGTTGGCGAGAGCAACCCGCTCCATCTCGAGCTTGAGGCGGCGCGCGCGGCGGGCTACCCAGACCTGGTTGCCCCGCCGATGTTCGCGGTCGTGTACGCGGGGCGCGCAGTCGTACCGGCGTTATTTGATCCCGAGCTCGAGATCAACTTCGCGATGCTGCTCCACGGTGGCCAGGAGTTCGTCTGGGGCCCGGTGGTCGTCGCCGGGGACGAGATCACCACGAACGCGACGGTCAAAGACGTCACCGCGCGCGCGGGGCTGCGTTTTTTCTTGTTCGAGTCGGTGTCTGAGAACCAGCGCGGGGAGAATGTCTGCACCGGCGCCTGGACCCACATCGTGCGGGAGAGCTGATGGCGCTGGAGCGCGGCGACACGATTTCACTCGCGGTCACGCCGGATCCCTACGTGACGGTCCGCTATGCAGGGGCGTCGGGCGACTTCAACCCGATTCACATTGATGAGCAGTTCGCCAAGCAGGTCGGGCTTCCCGGACGGATCCTGCATGGCCTATGGACGATGGCGCAAGTCGCTCGCGCGCATACCGAAGCCGCCGGGGGCCCCGAGAGCCTCAGGCGGCTGTCGGTCCAGTTCCGGGGCACGGGCGCTATCGGCGAGGAGATCGTCGTCACCGGCACGGTCCGTGAAGTCAGCGACGGACTGGCGGTCGTCGACTCCGAGGCGGTGCAGGGAGGAAGGCGCATTATCCGCAACGCGATAGCTGAGCTATCGGTGTAGGGGACGGGAGCCAGGGCCGCCGGGTCGCCTCGGAGCGCCGACCTACAATCAAAGGGGTGTTGACCGACCGACAGGAACTGGTTCTGCGCAAGGTCGTCGAGGAGTACCTCGAGGGAGGCGCGCCCGTGGGCTCGAAAGCGCTCGCCGAGGAGGTGCAGTGGGGACCGTCCACGATTCGTACCGAGCTTGCCAGCCTCGAGGAGCGCGGCCTGCTTGCGCATCCACACACCTCGGCTGGTCGGATCCCGACCGAGGCCGGCTATCGCTACTTCGTCGATCGTCTGCTGTCTGTGCAGGACAGCGGGCCGTCGCTGTCGCTGTCGCTCGTCCGCCACGAGCTAGATGAAGCGGTGCGGGTGACGACCGAGACGCTCTCGCAAGTGACAAACTTGCTTGCGATCGTCACCGCTCCCCCGATCGAGACCTCGACGATTCGCCACATCGAAGTCTTGGTGCTGCAGCCGCAGGTGGCGATGGTGGTGGTGATCACCTCTACCGGCGGTGTTGCAAAGCGGATGTTCACGTTTGCCAGCGCGGTCGACACCGGTCTCGCCGACTGGGCCGCGAGCTACCTCAACGAGCGGCTGACTGGTCTCGGTCTTGGCGCCCGGATGCTGCATCAGCGTCTTCACGATCCCTCGCTGTCGAGCACGGAGGCGGCGTTCCTGGACGCGCTCGCGCCGGTGTTCACCGATCTCGAGGAATTCGCCCAAGAGACGATGTATGTTGAGGGCGCCTCGCGGTTGCTGCGCGTCCAGCGATTCGTCGACGTGTCCGAGCTGAATGCGCTGATGGAGATGCTCGAACGCCGCGTCACGCTGCTAGGCGTCGTCCGCTCGGCGATCTCGCAGCGCGATGTGCTGGTCCGGATCGGGACCGAGAACGACGCTCCCGCCCTGCATTCGCTGGCGCTGGTCGCGGCCGCCTACGGGTTGCCGCAGCGTCGGCTCGGGGCAGTGTCGGTGATCGGGCCGCTGCGGATGGACTACGGTCGCGCGATCCGATCAGTGCGGGAGGCGGCCAGTCAGCTGTCGACGTTTGTCGCCGAGGTCTATGACGAGCGCTAGGAACATGCCGCGGGACTACTACGAGGTACTCGACGTCTCACGCCAGGCGAGCGAGGCCGAGATCAAGAAGGCCTTCCGCCGCCTCGCGCGCGAGCTTCATCCTGACGTCAACAAGCACGATCCGCATGCCGAGGAGAAGTTCAAAGAGGCTGCGGAGGCCTACGAAGTGCTCTCGGACGCTGAGAAGCGCGCGACGTACGATCGGTACGGGCACGAGGGGCTGCGGACCGGCGGATACGCGCCCAACTTTGAAGGCTTTGGCTCGGTGTCGGACATCTTCGAGGCCTTCTTCGGCGGCTCGAGCCCGTTCGGCGACATCTTCGGCGGCGGCGGTGCGAGCGGCGGTGCGATCCAGGGCGGCGATGTTGCCCAGACCGCCGAGATCGATCTCGCCGAGGCGCTGCATGGCACGAAAGTAGCGGTCAGCTACGAGGCGATCGTCCGCTGCGAGCACTGCCGAGGCAACGGCGCAGAGCCCGGTACGCCGATCGAGACCTGCGGCCGCTGCCAGGGGACCGGTCAGCTCCGGGTCGTCTCCCGAACCCCATTCGGGCAGGTGGTCCGGGCGACGCCGTGCGACGTCTGCCACGGCGACGGGCGGGTCGCTCGCGAGCCCTGTGAGGTGTGCGACGGCCGAGGCCGGAGCGTCGAGCGCGCCAGGGTCGAGGTCGACGTGCCCGCGGGGATCGCCGACGGACAGCGAATCCGGATCGCGGGCCGTGGCCATGCCGGCGACCGGGGTGGCCCCTCCGGCGACCTCTACGTTCAGATCCGCGTGCGCGAGGACCCGCGGTTCCTGCGCGACGGCGATGATCTGGTGACGGCGGTCGATGTGCCCGCGCCGCTGGCGGCACTGGGAACCACGATCGAGGTTCCGACCGTCGATGACTCCGTGGAGCTCGAGATTCCGGCCGGCACACAGCCCCACGAGACGGTTGTGCTCCGGGGTCGCGGCATGCCGGCGCTCCGCTCCCGTCGAAGGGGCGACCTGCGCGTGGTGGTCAACGTGGTGATCCCGCGTCACCTCAGTCGTGGGCAGCGTGAGCTCTACGAGCAGCTCTCGGATACGCTGACCGCGCACAATCTGCGCACTGACGACGGGGTCTTCAGCAAGCTTCGCCGGGCTTTCGGCGGCTAGGGCAGCGGTTGCTGAGACTCGCGGTGCGCGTCCGGCGCGAGGAGGCCGAGCTGGTGCTCGCGGAACTCCTCGAGCTGGCGCCGAGCGGGGTCGAGGAGGTCGAGCTGGGCGACACCGTCGAGTATGCGATCTACGGTGCTCCAGGAGAGCTGCCAGCGCTTCCGGCGCTCAAGGTGGCCGCCGGTGACGCGCTCGTCGAGGTGAGCACAAGCGAGCTACCGGACGGGTGGTCGGAGCGATGGCGGGAGTTCCACAAGCCGGTCGTGCTGGGAGAGCGACTGACGGTCCGCCCTCCGTGGGAGCCGCCGGTCAGCTCCGACATCGACCTGGTGATCGATCCGGGGCAGGCGTTTGGGACCGGCGCTCACGCCACTACCCAACTTTGCCTCGAGCTGATGCTCGAGCTGCCGGGCCCTCACGTCGGTTTCGTCGATCTCGGCTGCGGTTCCGGGGTGCTGGCGCTCGCGGCGGCGAAGCTCGGTTGGCGGCCGGTACTCGCGCTCGACAACGATCCGGCCAGCTTGGAGGCAACGGCAGTGAACGCCCATGCCAATCGCGCTGCGGTCGAGGTTCGCCGGCTCGATCTGCGAGTCGAGCCAGTTCCCCCGGCGCGAACAATCGCGGCGAACCTGCTGGCGCCACTGCTGATCGCATGGGCGCCTCAGGTCCCGGCGGCCGCCGAGCAGTTGCTCGTCAGCGGCATGCTGGTGGAGGAGGCCGACCGTGTGGCCGGCGCATTCGCGAGTGCGGCCGGGTTGAAGGAGTCGGTTCGCCGTACTCGCGGCCAGTGGGCGGCCCTGACAATGGCCCGCTAATCAGCTTGCCCTGCGCGTCTGGACAACATCGGCTCGGCGAATTCTGGCCACGCGGACGATGCTCGCTGCTAGCGGCTTGGGCATCCTCTATCGCGACGCTGGGATCCAGGAAAACTTTCGAAGGAGGTGAATCCAAGGTTCCCAACCCGCTGGCGATCGGCGTGACACTCGGTGGCCTGCTCCTCGATGTCGTCGCCCCGCGGCCCAAGCCTCGAGCTGGTTTCGCGTATGAGTCCTCTCTCCTCTCACCGCGCGCCGTCTCGAGGACACCGCGGCCTGCGGCGAGCGACGGGGAGTACGACAGTCCGCCGATTGCCAGCGGTTGGGGCCACCGAGCGTAGGGGCGATCGGGCGTAGAGCCGCGCGACCCGCTGGGGCGCTACCGTGGCGGCCATAGATGGCCAGCTTCGCGGTCAAGTTCCTCGGCTGTAAGGTCTCCCAGGCAGATGCGATGAGCGCCCGGGACGCGTTGCTCGCGGAGGGGCACGTCGAAGTTCCCGAAGTGGAGGCGGAGCTGCACGTGATCAACACGTGCTGCATCACCAGCGAGGCCGAGTCGAAATCGCGCCACTCGGTCCGTCGGTCACTGAAGACAGCGCAGCGGGTGTACGTCGGCGGTTGCGCGGTGAACCTGAACAGTGCCCAGTTCTCGGAGCTGGACCAGCGGGTGCGCCCGTTCGTCGGTACCGCCGATGAGGTGCCGGCGCAGATGGCGGGCGCGCTGGGTGCCTGCGCCGACCTCGAGCACCACATGCTCCGGCGCGAGCGCGATCCGCATCCGACCCACGTCCGCGAGCGCGATGCGCATCAGAGCCGCATCTCCGATTCGCGGGCGATGCGCACCAGGGGCTTCGTCAAGGTCCAGGATGGCTGCGACTGTCACTGCGCCTACTGCATCATTCCCACGGTCAGGGGAGGGGCCCGTTCACGCGCCGCGAGCGCGGTGCTGGCGGAGGTTCGCCGACGGGTCGCGCTGGGCCAGCCGGAGATGGTGATGACGGGGATCAGCGTTGGCGACTACCGCGACCCCGAGCAAGGGCTCGAGCTGGGGCAGCTGATGATGAAGGTGGCCAAGGTGCCCGGCGTGGAGCGCGTTCGTCTCTCCAGCGTCGAGGTCATCCACGTCAAAGACTCGCTGCTCGAGGCCCTGGCGAGCGAGCCAAAGGTGTGCCCGCACCTCCACGTGCCGATGCAGTCCGGCGATGACGGAGTGCTGCGGGCGATGGGCAGGCACTACAGCGCCGATCAGTATCTCGACCAGATCGCTGCCTTGCGGGCCGCGGTCCCGGAGGTGAATCTGACCACCGATGTGATCGTCGGCTTCCCGACCGAGGACGAGGCCGCGTTCGAGCGGACGGTGAGCGCGATCGACGCCGCCGGGATCACGCGCGTGCACACCTTCCCGTACTCGCCACGCCCCGGCACGGTCGCCTCGGCGCTCGGTGATCTGATCCCACCAGGCGAAAAGAAGCGCCGCTCGCAGGCCCTACGCGGCCACTCGGAGGTCCGCTCGCGCCACCATCGCGCGGCGAAGCTCGGCGCCTCCGAACGGGTGCTGATCGACAAGGTCGCGGAAGCGCAATGCTCCGGATACACGGCCGATTACACGCGCTGCTACCTGCCCGCCGGCGCGGCCCGGGGAGCGCTGGTCGACGTCCACTGTGAAGAGCTTCACGCCGACGGCATCCGCTGCAGCCGTTTGTGACGCGGGTCACGCCCGGGGCTCGCCGCCGGGCGGCGTATCCTTGAATGAAGGGATGACCGTCACGGAGCAAGTGGCAAACGACATGCGCAGCGCGATGAAAGCCGGCGAGCGGCAGCGGGTCGGCGCTCTGCGCCTGGTCCTGTCCGAGCTGCAAAAAGCCGCCAAGGAGGGCGACGGCGACGAGCTCACGGTGCTTCGGCGCGAGCGTAAGCGCCGTCTCGAGGCGGCCGGCCAGTTCCGCGACGGCGGGCGACCCGAGCTAGCGGAGCAAGAGGAGTCCGAGGCCCGGCTGATCGAGCGATATCTCCCGGCACAGCTCGACGACGACGAGCTCGATCAGATTGTGACGGCCGCGATCACCGAGACGGGCGCCACCGGTGCCAGAGACATGGGTCCGGTGATGAAGCTGGTAATGGACAGGGCGGCCGGGCGTGTGGACGGCAAGCGCGCCTCCGCCCGTGTACGCGAGAGGCTGAGTGCGTAAGCAGGTCGAGCTCGACAACGCGGTGGCCGCTGAGCTGGCGGGCAGCGAGGACGCCGTGCTGCGGACGCTTCAAGACCACCTCGACTGCGAGATCTTTCTGCGCGGCAACGTGCTGACGCTCGACGGCGACCCGGATGCTGTCAACAGTGGCGCGACGGTGGTGGGGGAGCTCTCCGAGCTCATCGGACAAGGTCACGAGATCGCCCCCGGCACGATCGAGGCGGTGACGCGGGCGCTGGACGCCCATGAGTCGCCCTCACGGATCCTCGAGGACGTCGTTTGGCGTCACCGCACCACCAAGGTGGCGCCCAAGACCGTCAATCAAAAGCGCTATGTGGACTCGATCCGGCGCAACACGATCACGTTCGGGATCGGACCCGCCGGCACCGGCAAGACGTTCTTGGCGGTCGCGCTCGCCGCGGCGGCGCTGAGCCGGCGCGAGGTCAACCGGATCATCCTCACCCGTCCGGCCGTCGAGGCGGGCGAGCGACTTGGATTCCTGCCGGGGGACGTGATGGCGAAGGTCGATCCGTACCTGCGTCCGCTGTTCGACGCGCTGCACGACATGCTCGAGCCAGAACGCGTCTCCGCACACGTGGAGCGCGGCGTGATCGAAGTGGCACCGCTCGCGTTCATGCGCGGGCGGACGCTGAACGACAGCTTCATCATCCTCGACGAGGCTCAGAACACGAGCCCCGAGCAGATGAAGATGTTCCTCACCAGGCTTGGCTTCAATTCGAAGATGGTGGTCACCGGGGACATCACCCAGATCGATCTGCCGCGGGAGCACGATTCCGGCCTAGTGGTTGTCTCGGAGATTCTGGACGCGGTCGAGGGAATCGAGTTCGTTCGCTTCAGCGACGAGGACGTCGTTCGCCACAAGCTGGTGCGCAAGATCGTCGCTGCCTACAACGAGCACTCGCAGCGGATGACGCCCGAGTTGCGTGCTCGCAAACGAGCCTAGACCGGGTCCTGGCCGGTGCTCGAAATCGAGGTGATCGGGGGCGACGCCGTCTCATCTGATGGCCCTTCGACAGTCGAGGTCGAGGAGCTATGCGTGCTTGCCCTTTCCTCAGCCGGCATCGATGACGGTCACGTGGCGGTCGAGTTCGTCGACGTAGCGAAGATGCAGGAGCTGAACCGTGACCACCGGTCGATCGACGAGCCGACCGACGTGCTCTCGTTCGGCGTCGACCAAGCGGGCGCCGCGGCCGGCCCGAGAGAGCTCGGGGACATCGTCATCTGTCCCGAGCACACTGAGGACCTGCGCGCGGCGATCGTTCACGGCGCTCTGCATTTGAGCGGCATGGATCACGAGACCGACGAGGGCGAGATGCTCGCGCTGCAGTCGGAGCTGATGCGGTGGGTGCAGTGATCGCCGCACCGGCCGTCCCCACTCGCTCGGGCTTCATCGCGCTGGCCGGACGCCCCAATGTGGGCAAATCGACGCTCGCCAACGCAATCATCGGCGCCAAGGTCGCGATTGTCTCCGACAAGCCGCAAACCACTCGTCGCGCGATTCGCGGCGTCGCGACCGGCCCCGACTGGCAACTGGTGCTGATCGACCTGCCGGGCGTACAGCGCCCACGGGACGCGCTGACCGCGAGAATGCAGCGGCGCGTGGAGCGCGAGCTCGCCGACGCCGACGGGTGCCTGTTCGTCGTCGACGCCGAGCAGGGCATTGGTCCCGGCGACCGGTTCATCGCACAGCTGCTCAAAGCGGCGCCGGTCCCGGTCGTCGCGGCCGCCAACAAGACCGACCGAGCCGATCGTTCCGAGACCGTGCGGACGCTCCAGGCGACCGCCGAACTGGACGTGGCCGATGAAATCTTCGCCGTCTCTGCGCGGACGGGAGCCGGCGTCAGCTCGCTCGCCGACCATCTCGTCTCGCTACTGCCGGAGGGTCCGTTTCACTACAGCCCTACACAGCACTCCGATCAGCCCGAGCCGGTGCTGCTCGCGGAGCTGGTGCGCGAACAGATCCTCGTGCGGACACGAGCCGAGATTCCGCACGCGGTCGAGGTCGAGATCACCGAGATCGAGCAAGTCGGCGAGCATCTGCTGCGAATGGAGGGTCTGGTCCTGGTCGAGACCGAGTCGCAGAAGGGCATCTTGATCGGGGCGGGCGGGACGATGATCAAGACGATCGGGATCGGCGCGCGGCGGGCGATCGAGCGGGAACTCGGATTGCGCGTGCACCTGGAGCTGTCGGTGAGAGTCCGTCGCCACTGGCGCGCGGACGAACGCCTGCTCGACCGGCTCGGCATCGAGTGATGCAGCCGGTGTTCGACGGCCACAACGACGCCCTCACCAAAGAGGACCACGAGTTGATCGCGGCTGGTCGCAGCGACGGCCACCTTGACCTGCCGCGGATGCGGGCGGGCGGCCTGCGAGGTGGCATCTTCTCCGTGTTCACGCCTTCGCGCCGGGAGCGCAAGCGACCCTTGCCACGCCGGGATGGAGTGATCGAATTCGAGCTCTCGCCGACCGTGGACCATCGACGAGCCGCGGCCGATGCGAGCGCCGCCGCCGGCCGGTTGCTCGCGCTCGAACGAGCCGGCCACCTGCGCCTCGGACGGCGCGAGAGCGACCTCGACGCGGCTCGCGCCGAGGATGGTTCGATCGTCGCGGTCCTGCACCTCGAGGGAGCCGAGGCGATCGACGCACGGCTCGAGTCACTCGAGCTCTGGTACCGAGCGGGCCTTCGGTCGCTGGGACTGGTGTGGAGCCGGCCGAATGCTTTTGGCCACGGGGTGCCGTTCATCTCCCCATCCTCGCCGGATACGGGGCCGGGACTCACCGATGCCGGTCGTGCGCTCGTGCGCCGCTGCGCGGAGCTCGGGATCATGGTCGACCTCAGTCATCTGAACGAGGCCGGCTTCTGGGACGTGGCCGCGCTCGAGGTCGGACCCCTGGTGGCAAGCCATTCCGCCGTGCACGCTCTGTGCGCCGCCTCGCGGAACCTGACCGATGAGCAGCTCGCGGCGATCGGCCGCTCCGGTGGCCTGGTGGGGATCGTGTTCGCGTGCCCGTTCCTGCGAGCTGACTTCGCCGACGATGCCGACACGCCGCTCCAGCTGATCGTCGAGCACGCTCGCTACGTCGCGCAGCGGATCGGCGTGGAGCACCTGGCGCTCGGCTCGGATTTCGATGGCGCCACGATCCCGGCCGCGATCGGCGACGCCGCCGGGATGCCTAGGCTGATCGATGCGCTCGCCGCCGCGGGTTTCGGTTCGCAGGATTTGGAAGCGATCGCGTGGGGGAATTGGCGCCGGGTGCTCCGGACCTGGTGGCTCGAGTGAGATCCTCAGGCTATGAGGAGCTAACGTCGCACTCGATCACGTGGGTCAGCGCGGCGCTGAGGACAACCCGACCAGGACCGCGAGATCCCGGTGGCTCCAATGCACGTGAGCGCGCAGTCCCGCTTGCCCCAGCCATTCCAGCTGCTCCTCCACTGAGCTCGGCTTGTCGTAGTCGGGATCGTTGATCGGCGTCACCTTTTCGCCGGGGTCACTCGGCGTCACCAGGTCCCCGAGCACGAACCCCCCGCCCGGAACGAGCACGCCGGCGATCCGACGAAACAGCGCGGCCTTCTCGGGGCCGTCGAGATGATGGACCGTAAGTGCCGACGTGACCAGCTCGAACGGCCCTGGGGGCAGCTCTTCTTGAATCCACCGCACGTGCAGCCGGACGTCGCGGTCGGCAAGCTTCGCGCGCGCGGCCGCCAGCATCTCCGCGCTCGAGTCGATGCCCTCCAGGCTGGCGCCGGGATGCGCGGCGAGGACTCTCGAGGCGGTCTCGCCGATTCCCGTTCCCAGGTCGAGGATCGAGTGGGCGGCGAGCACCCGCGTGGCTGCGACCGTCTCAGCCTGAAGCTGCTCGTAGTTGGGGACCTGCTCGCGCATCAGCTTGCGGTAGGTGTCGGGATGCCAGTGGAACTCGGCGATCAGGCGACCATACAACGCGCTCACCGTGCGGGCGCGGGCCACGGGCGGAGCGGGGCTGACAGAATCGAGCTGCTGTGGACGATTCCGAGATCGCTTTTGATCAGCGGGGCCTAGTTCCGTGCGTGGTGCAGGACTGGCGCACGGGTGAGGTGTTGACGCTGGCCTACATGAACGCCGAGGCGCTGGCGCTGACACGAGCGACCGGCGAGACGCACTTCTTCAGCCGCTCGCGGCAGGAGCTGTGGCATAAAGGAGCGAGCTCCGGCAATACTCAGATGGTCAAGTCGATTCGCTACGACTGCGATGGCGACGCGCTGCTGGCGCTGGTCGAGCCGGCAGGCCCCGCATGCCATACCGGGGAGCGGACCTGCTTTCACCGCGGCCAACTGGACCCGGCCGCTCCGTATCAGGCGCTCCCGACGCTCGAGCGAACGATCGGCGAGCGCGCGGTCATGCGCCCAAAGGGCTCATACACCGCGGCGCTGCTGGCGGATCCGAAGCGCGTCGGCGAGAAGGTCCAGGAGGAGGCCGAGGAGGTGATCCGCGCGGCGCGCGAGGAGTCAGACGAGCGCGTGGCCGAGGAGGCCGCGGACTTGCTCTACCACCTCGCGGTCCTGCTCCGCGGGCGCGGCCTGACGTTTGCCGACGCCGAGCAAGTGCTTGATGGCCGTCGCAACCGCTGACACCGTCACTCCCTCGTTCGACGAGGTCCAGGCGCTCGCGCGGGAGCACAACCTGATTCCCGTGTACGAGACCTTCATCGACGACTGCGAGACCCCGGTCTCGGCCTTCCTGAAGCTGCGCGAACAGCCGGATCATGCGCACGCCGCGCAATCGGGCGACGTTGGAAGCCGCGCGGATCGCAGGCGCGCGCCCGCGTTCCTGCTCGAGTCAGCCGATCAGGGCCGCGTCGGCCGCTACTCGTTCATCGGCTATCGCCCGCGAAACGTGCTCCGCTGGTCGCTGGGCGACCCCGGCGACCCGTATGCGCTCGCGGCGGCGGAGTTGAACCGGTTCGACGTCGCCCACCTGCCCAACCTGCCTCCGTTCGCCGGCGGCGCTGTCGGACTGTTCGCATACGACCTCGTGCGCACCGTCGAGCCGCTCGACGTTCCCGGGCCAGATCCGCTCGGTCTCCCCGACCTGGCACTGATGTTGACCGACGCGCTTGTGGTCTTCGATCACCTCATGCATACGGTCACGGTGCTTGCCAACGTGTATCCAGAGGAGGACCTGGAAGGTTCTTACCGGCGAGCCGTGGAGACGATCGCGGAGGTCCGCCAGCGCCTTGCGGGACCGGTGCCGAGGCCGGCGCGCCCACCGGCCCGGGACCGGGCGGTGCCGAGTTTCGAGCCGAACATGACACGCGAGCAGTTCGAGGCGAACGTCAGCCGGATCGTGCAGTACATCTTCGCCGGCGACGCATATCAGGTGGTCCCGTCGCAGCGCTGGTCGGCTCCCGTTGCGGTGGAGGCATTCTCGATCTATCGCGGCTTGCGAGCCGTCAACCCGAGCCCGTACATGTACTTCCTGGATTTCGGCGACTTTGAGATCGCCGGCGCAAGCCCCGAGCCGCTGATCACGGTCACCGGCCGGCACGTGTCGACCCGGCCGATCGCCGGCACCCGGCCGCGCGGAGCCAACGCCGAGGACGATCTCCGGATCGCAGAAGAGCTGCTCGCCGATCCGAAGGAGCGAGCCGAGCACGTGATGCTCGTCGATTTGGGCCGCAATGACCTCGGCCGGGTGTGCGAATACGGCTCGGTAACAGTCGAGGACTTCATGGCGGTCGAGAGTTACAGCCACGTGATGCACATCGTCTCGAGCGTCACCGGGACGCTGCGCGAGGGCGTTGATGCGCTCGACGCGCTGCGCTCCGTACTGCCCGCCGGCACGCTCTCCGGCGCGCCGAAGGTTCGCGCGATGCAGATCATCGACGAGCTCGAACCGGTCAAGCGCGGGGGCTACGGCGGCGCGATCGGATACGCCAGCTACACCGGCGATCTCGACACCTGCATCCACATCCGGACGGTAGTGGTGAAAGATGGCGTCGCGCACGTGCAGGCCGGCGGGGGCACCGTCGCGGACGCGCAACCCGCGTATGAATACCGGGAGTCGGAGGCCAAAGCGCGGGCGGTCATGCAGGCGATCGAGCTCGCCACGCGGCAGCCTGAGTGGCCGTGAGCATGAGGGTTCTGGTTCTCGACAACTACGACAGCTTCACCTACAACCTGGTGCAGTACCTCGGTGAGCTCGGCGCGGAGCTCGAGGTGGTCCGCAACGACCACGCCACCGTCGAGCAACTGTTGATCAGGGGGTATGACCGGGTGATCGTCTCGCCGGGGCCCTGTACTCCGAACGAGGCCGGCATCTCGCTGGAGGCACTGCGTCGGTTCCCGCAGGCCGGGATTCCCAGTCTCGGGGTGTGCCTCGGTCACCAGGCGCTCGTGCAGACGTGGGGCGGCAAGGTGATCCAGCATCAGCCCGTCCACGGTAAGACGACCAAGATCGAGCACGACGGCAAAACGATCTTCCGCGGCCTGCGGGACCCGCTCGAGGTCGGCCGCTACCACTCGCTGGTCGCCGATCCGGAGCTTCCCGCGGCGCTGGAGCGCAGCGCACACGGGGGTGACGTGGTGATGGCGGTGCGTCACCGGGAGCTGCCCGCCGAGGGGGTGCAGTTTCACCCGGAATCGGTGCTCACCGAGCAGGGCCGCGAGCTGCTGGCAAATTTCCTCGCCCGCGTGAGATGACCGGCGGCCCCGACCTGCTCACCCACTCGATCGATGCGCTCGCGAGTGGGCGGGATCTGACGCTAGAGGACACCGCCGCGGTGCTGTCGGAGATCATGGCCGGCAACGCCAGCGAGATCCAGATCGCGGGCTTCCTGATCGCGTTGCGCACGAAAGGGGAGACGGTTCAGGAGCTGGCGGGCCTGGCGCGAACCATGCGCGCGCTCGCCGCGCCCGTACAGGTCGCTCGCGATGACCTGCTCGACACCGCGGGGACGGGCGGTGGCCGCCGAACGTTCAACGTCTCCACGACCGCGGCGCTGATCGCGGCCGGCGCGGGCTGCCCGGTCGCCAAGCACGGCAATCGCTCGGCCACCGGGCTCTCTGGTTCAGCCGACGTGCTCGAGGCGCTGGGGGCGCGGATCGATCTGGCGCCCGCTTCGGTCGCGCGTTGCATCGAGGATGTGGGCTTCGGGTTCATGTTCGCTCCGGCTCACCACCAGGCCACGCGCTACGTCGTCCCGGTCCGGCGCCAACTCGCAGTCCGCACGATCTTCAACTTCCTCGGACCGTTGACAAACCCGGCCGGGGCCAGCCGGCAGCTGATCGGTGTTTCCGACCCGCGGTATCTCGAGACCATGGCCGGCGCGCTCGCGCTGCTCGGTACCGAGCATGCGTTGCTGGCCAGCGGCGAGGACGGGGTCGATGAGCTCTCGATCTCCGCGCCCACGATCGTCGTCGAAGTCCTGGCCGGTGAGCTGAGCCGCTACTCGGTGACGCCCGAAGAGGTCGCGCTGCTCCGAGCCTCCGCCGAGGCGGTGCCCGGCGGCGATCCGCGGCAGAACGCCGACACCGCCCGGAGGATCTTCGCCGGCGAGGACGGCGTGGCGCGGGATCTGGCGGTGCTGAACGCGGGCGCCGCGATCTATGCCGGCGGGAGGGCCGAGTCGCTCCGGGACGGCGTTCGCGTGGCCCAGGAGGCGATCGATTCAGGTGCCGCCGCGGGCACGCTCGAGCAGTTCGTCGCGCGCACTCACGAGCTCGCACCGAAAGCGCCTTGAACGAGCTCGAGAAGATCGTGGCGGCGACCAGGGTGCAGGTCGCCCGGCGCAAGGACGAGCTGCCGCTCTCCGAACTGGAGCGGGCCGCGGCGGCGCGCAGCCGGACTGCCGACGCGCGCTCGTTCCACGATGCGATCGCGCATCCCGGGCTGTCGTTGATCGCCGAGCACAAGCGCCGCTCGCCGTCGGCCGGGATGATCCGTGAGGAGCTGGCGGTCGAGGATGTGGTCAGGGCGTACGAGCGGGGAGGCGCTCGCGCCTTATCGGTGCTGACCGACGAGCTGAGCTTCGGCGGGTCGCTGGCGGACCTGGGGACGGCAAGAGCCGCCGCCACGCTGCCCATTCTGCGCAAGGACTTCATCGTCGACCCCTACCAGGTGGTCGAGTCTTTCGCCGCCGGCGCTGACGCGATCCTGCTGATCGTCGCGGCGCTGGCGCAAGCGCAGCTGGCCGCGCTGCATGCGGCCGCGTTGGCGCTGGGGCTCGATGTCCTCGTCGAGGTTCACGACGAGCGCGAGCTGGACCTGGCACTGACGCAGGGCGCCCAAGTGATCGGCATCAACAACCGGGATCTGACGACGCTGACGGTCGACACCCGCCGCACGTTTGAGCTGCTGCCCCGGGTTTCCGGAGGCGCCCTAATCGTGGCCGAATCCGGCTTCAGCGTCCGCGGCCAGCTCGAGGAGCTCTCGCGGGCTGGCCTCGACGGGGTCCTGATCGGCGAGGCGCTGATGCGCGCCTGGGACGTCGAGGCTGCCTGCAGAGAGCTCACATCCTGACCGCTTGCGCCGCGCCTCAGATCAACCGCGCGGACGCTGCGCAGCCGATGCCCCCTACGATGTGGACGTGTCCTCCGTCACGCCCAAGATCAAGTTCTGCGGGATCACCACCGTGGGCGATGCCCGCGCGGCGATCGCCGCCGGCGCGTGGGCGATTGGGTTGATCTTCTGGCCGCACTCGCCGCGTCGTTGTCCGCTGGACGCCGCGGCGCAGATCGCGGCGGCGGCGAAGCGCCGCGCCGAGGTGGTGGGCGTGTTCGTCAACGCGACCCTGGACGAGGTCACCCAAACCGCCGACGGCGTGGGCCTGACGATGCTGCAGCTACACGGCGACGAAGGGCCTTCGTTCTGCTCTGAGGCCGCGCGGCGGACCGGCTGCAAGGTGATCAAGGCCGTGCGGGTGCGAAGCGGCGCCGACATCCGGGCGCTCACGTCTTTCCACGTCGACTACCACCTGCTCGACAGCTACGTGCCCGGCGCTCCCGGCGGGACCGGCGGGACGTTCGCCTGGGAGCTCGCGAAGGCGCACCGCGGCAGCGTTCCGATGATCTTGTCCGGTGGCCTGACCGCTGAGAACGTGGCCCACGCGATCGCCGTCGTCTCCCCGTACGCGGTCGATGTCGCCAGCGGCGTGGAGCTCGCTCCCGGCCGCAAGGACCACGACAAGCTGGCCGCATTCGCGGCTGCGGTCGCTTCGGGGTCGGCCGTTCCGGTGAGCACCCCGTGAGCATCCTCGAGCACCGTTTTGGCCCTTACGGCGGCCAGTACGTCCCCGAAACGCTGATTCCGGCGCTGACCGAGCTCGAGCGCGCCTGGGTCGAGGCCCACGGCGATCACGACTTTCACGCTGAACTCGACCGGCTGCTCAGAGAGTACGTGGGCCGACCCTCGCCGCTGTACTTCGCCGCCCGACTGAGCGAGGCAGCCGGCCACCCGATCTACCTCAAGCGCGAGGACCTCAACCACACCGGCGCGCACAAGATCAACAACGCGCTTGGGCAGGCGCTGCTCGCCAAGCGGATGGGCAAGCGCCGGATCATCGCCGAGACCGGCGCCGGTCAGCACGGCGTCGCGACCGCCACCGCGTGCGCCCTGCTCAACCTCGAGTGCATCGTCTACATGGGCACCGAAGACATGCGCCGGCAGAAGCCGAACGTCGAGCGGATGGGGCTCCTCGGGGCCACCGTCGAGCCGGTGCAGGCGGGCGCGCGGACGCTCAAGGAGGCCGTGTCGGCCGCGATCCGAGACTGGGTCACGAACGTCGAGACCACTCACTACATCATCGGCTCGTGCGTCGGGCCGGCGCCGTACCCGGCGCTGGTGCGGGACCTGCAGCGGGTGATCGGGGATGAAGCGCGAGCGCAGATTCTCGAGCGCGCTGGGAGGCTGCCCGAGCGCGTGATCGCGTGCGTCGGCGGCGGCTCGAATTCGATCGGCCTGTTCGCGGCGTTCGTGGAGGACGAATCCGTCGCGTTGGTGGGCGTGGAGGCCGCGGGGGAGGGTCTCGACACCGGGCGCCACGGCGCGCCCCTGACCGAGGCCGGGCTGCCGGGCGTGCTACACGGTTCCTTCTCGGCGATCATGCAGGACGAGGACGGGCAGATCCAGGAGGCGCACTCGATTTCGGCCGGGCTCGATTATCCCGGCACTGGTCCCGAGCACGCCTGGTTGCGGGATCGCGGCCGGGCGAGATACGTGGCGGTAGGAGACCGGCAGGCGCTGGACGCGTTCGCCGGCGTTGCCCGCTTGGAGGGAATCATTCCAGCGCTGGAGAGCGCGCACGCACTTGCCTGGACGCTCGCGACCGGCCCCAGCGAACTTGATTTGGTTTGCCTCTCCGGACGCGGGGACAAGGACCTCGAGGAGGCGCTAGCGCTGCTGCGCTCCGATTCGTGAGCGGCTTGGAACGGATCGCCGAGGGGTTTGCGTCCGCGCGCGCCGACGGCCGGCGCGCGGCGTTGATGCCGTACCTGATGGGAGGCTATCCAGATCTCGAGCGCTCGCGCGCGATCGCGTTCGCCTACGCGGACGGCGGCGCCGACCTGATCGAGTTGGGGGTGCCGTTCTCCGACCCGCTGGCCGACGGACCGGTGATTCACGCGGCGGCGACTGCGGCGTTGCAGGCAGGGACCACCGTTACGCACGTGCTCGAGGTTTGCCGCGCGATCGCCGAGCGCGTGGCGGTCGTCGTGATGTGCTATTCGAACGTGATCTTCGCGCGCGGGCTCGAGCGGTTCGCCGACGCGCTGGTTGACGCGGGGGCGAGCGGGCTGATCGTTCCCGACATGCCGCTCGAGGAAGCCTCGCAGATGCTCGAGAGCTGCGACCGGAGGGGCCTCGCGCTGGTTCCATTGGTGGCGCCGACGACGCCGGGCGAACGGCTCGCCCGGATCGGTGCGCAGGCGCGCGGCTTCGTGTACACGGTCTCGCTCACCGGAACGACCGGCGAGCAGGCGTCGATCGACGGCGGCCTCGATGCGATCATCAGCCGAACAGCCGCCACCACGACCGTGCCGGTGGCGGTGGGATTTGGGATCTCCACCCCGGCACAGGCCGCCGCTGCTGCCGCAGCGGGCGCCGACGGCGTGATCATCGGAAGCCGCCTGGTCCGCGCCGCCGGGGAGCGCGAAGATCCGGCGCCGGCCGTCGGTGCCCTAGTGGGGGACTTTGCCGCCGCGCTCAGTTAGGATCCTTGAGCGATGGGGTTGATTCTCACCGCCACCGCCGGACTGTGCGTGTGGATCGTTCTGTGGTCGCTCAACGTGAGCGGCTTCGATGCGATTTTGATTGCCTTGCTAATGGTGTTGATCGCCATCCTGGTCCGGAACCTGCTCCCGTACCTGCCCGGCCGGCGGGACTAGCGAACGCGCGGCATGCGCCGAGGAGTGGCTCGCATGGGGCCGGGCGGAATCGCTGCGCCGCTCCTGCGGCGGGTGGCGGGGTACGCGCCGATCGCGTCGCGGCGGTCCGCAGCGTGCCTGGCGATCGCGACCGCGCTGGCGGGCTGCGGCACCTCCACCAGCTCCAGTAGCGTGGCCGTCAAAGGCACCACGCTCACGATCTACGCGAGCGTGCCGTCACAGACCTCGGGTCAACCAGCGGCTCAGGACATCTTGGACGCGGAGCAGCTTGCGCTGCGGCAGAACGGAAGCACGGTCGGGGACTTCAAGGTGCAGTTACTGCCCCTCGCCGACTCGAAGCTCTCGAACAACGCACGTACCGCAATCCAGGACACGAGCACGATCGCGTACCTCGGGGAGCTCCACCCCGGAAGCTCATCGGACTCGATTCCGATCACCAACGACCAGGACATCCTGCAGGTCAGCCCGAACGACACGGCGCTTCAGTACACGCAACCGAGTCCCGCAGTGCCTGCCGCGCCCAAGGAGTACTACGGAGAGGCCTATGGCAGCTACGGCTATACGTTCGCGCGGGTCGTTCCGAGCAGCGCGCTCGAGGCGGAGGCACAGGTCCACGAAATGCAGGCGCTGCACGTCAACAAGCTTTACGTGGCCACTGACGGCAGCGAATACGGCGCGTCGTTGGCCTACGCGGTCCGGACCGACGCCGCCCGCGTGCTCACGGTCGCGCAGGGACCCGCGACCGCGAGCGCCGTGAAGTCCTCCGGCGCCGATGCGATGTTCTTCGCTTCGGAGTCTCCGGCGCTCGCCGCGCAGCTGTTCAACGCGACCGCCGCGACGGCTCCCAGCGTGAAGCTGCTGGGGCCCTCGGCGCTCGACAACGCGACGTTCTCCTCAGCGCTCAGTGTCGCGGCACAGCCGGAGGCGTACGTCTCGGCGCCCGGGTTCCTGCCCGCAGATCTGCCGCCTGCAGGCAAAACATTCGTGTCGGGCTTCAAGGCGGCCTACGGCCACCTGCCAGCGGGGGGGGCGATCTTCGGCTATGAGGCGATGGCGGCGGTTCTGGCCGTGCTCCACGAAGCGGGGACTTCGGCGAGCAACCGCTCGATCGTCGTACATGACTTCCGCACGATCAGCAATCGCAGCTCGGTGCTCGGGACCTACTCGATCCGAGGAGGCGACACTACCCTTGGTGCGTTCGTCTTCAGTCGTGTAAAGGCCGGCGCGCTGGTCCCGTTCAGGTTCGTGCAAGTCCAGGAATAAGGGGCCGGCACGGGAGATGCGGTGAGTTGGGGAAGGGCGTCGCTCACGCTCGCGGGCTTCGCGCTGCTGTTTCTCCTTGCGGGCTGCGGCGGCACGCGGGACCAGGCAGGCGGGAACCGTATCGCGGGCACCACGCTGACGATCTATTCGAGCCTGCCGCTACAGGGCCCTTCGAGCGTAACCGGCCAAGCGGTTCTCAACGGCGAGCAGCTCGCGCTGGGTCAGGCCGGATCGCGGATTGGCAAATACCGGATCGCGTTCCGGTCACTCGACGACGCGACTTCGCTGCGAGGCGAGTGGGATCCCGGTCAGACGACCATCAACGCCAATCAGGCGCTTCGGGACAAGACCGCGGTCGGCTACATCGGCGAGCTGAACTCCGGCGCGAGCGCGGTCTCGATCCCGCTCCTGAATCGCCTCGGAATCGCGCAGATCAGCCCCACGAGCAGCGCGGTTGGATTGACGGTCAACGGTCCCGCAGCGTCGCCGGGCGAGCCACAGAAGTACTACCCCACCGGTAGCCGGACGTTCGCACGAGTGGTGCCAAACGATCAGGTGGAAGCGAAGGCGATGGTCACGCTGCAGTTGCAAGAAGGATGCACGCGGACCTACGTCCTCGACGACGGCGAGGTCGACGGCGAGGACACCGCAACGACCTTCGAGGTCGAGGCGAAGGGCTCGCCGCTGAAGGTAATCGCGGTGCAGATGTTCGAGCCGAAGGCAAGCAACTACAAATCGCTGGCGGCAAGCGTCGCGCAGACCGGCGCAAACTGCGTGCTGATCAGCGCGATCGCGAACAACCATGCCTCGCTGCTGAGCGAGCAGGTTGCTGCGGCGCTGCCTTCCGCGCTCCTGTTCGGCGCCGCGGGGCTGGCGGACAGCACCTATGCTGACCCCAGCCAAGGCGGGATTCCACTCGCGCTCGATCCGCGGGTCCTGATCACCGTGCCCACGCTCGGCGTGAGCGAAGATCCCACCGCTGCTCGCGCCTTCTACGCCGCCTACGCGCTGCGGTTCGGCGATCCGCAGCCGCTCGCGATCTTCGGCTACGAGGCGATGAGCCTGATGCTAAACGCGATCGACCGCGCGACTGACCACGGTCGCAAGCCCGCGCTGCGCTCGAAGGTGCTAGCGGCGATCTTCGCCACGCATGATCGCCACAGCGTGCTCGGCGCCTACAGCATCGACCACAACGGTGACACCACGCTGGATCGCTATGGAGCCTGGAGGGTGGTCGGCGGACGGCTCGAGTTCTCGAGAGCGATCGCCTCGTGAGTCCTAAAAGCGGGATCGCGGGTGCCTTGCTCGCCTGCCTCGCCGTGACGCTGGCCGGGTGTGGGGGGTCCGGGAAACCCAACGGCACCACCGCCAACCCGTCGCGCGCGAACGCGCTCGTGATCTACTCGAGCCTTCCGCTGCAAGGCGCCCTGGCCAGGGACGGCCGCGCGACCGTTGCCGGGATCCGGCTCGCGCTCAGGCAAGCGGGCGCCAGGGCGGGCGACTGGAGGATCCGCTACGTATCGCTCGATGACGCGAGCGCTGGGAGCGGAACCTGGGATCTCGACCGCACGATCGCCAACGCCCACCGGGCGGTCTCCGATCCCGGCGCCGTCTACTACATCGGAGAGTTCAGCTCCGCCGCGAGCGAGGTCTCGATCCCGATCCTCAACCAAGCCGGGCTGGCCCAGGTCAGCCCCTCCAACACGTACGTCGGTCTGACCACGAGCGATCCGGGCAGCGTCACTGGAGAGCCGCAGCGCTATTACCCGACCGGTGCTCGCACCTACCTGCGGATCATTCCACGAGAAACCGTGCAAGCGGCGGCCGGGCTGCTCGCGATGAGGCAAGCCGGCTGCACGCGCGCGGCGATCGCCCACGACGGCGAGCCTTACGGGGCCGGCTTGGCGGAGTCACTCGAGGCGCAGAAGGGCTATTACGGTGTGAGCGTCGTCAGCAGCACGCAAATCAATCCCGACGTCCCCGACTACCGCGGCTACGCGCTGGCGATACGTCAGCAAGGGGTCGACTGCTTGTTCTTGGCCGCCACCGCTTCCGCCGCGGCGGTGCAGCTCACGCGAGATGTCCATCTCGCGATTCCCTCCGCCCGAATCTTCGGCGGGGACGGCGTCTGCACGGGCTCCTATACGAACCCGGCACAGGGTGGTGTGGGGCCGACGATTGCTCCGCTGGTCGAGTGCACCCGCATGCCCCAGAAGCTCGCCGCCTATCCCGGTGGAAAGGCGTTCCTGGCCGCCTATAGAGCCGTATACGGGACCGCCGCTCCCGATCCGAACGCCATCTACGGCTATGAGGCGATGAAGCTCGGGCTCGATACGATCGCTTCGCTGGGCCGCCAGGCGAACAGCAAGGCAGCGGTGCTGCAGGCGCTGCTGGCGACCTCGAGCCGGCACTCGGTGCTCGGCACTTACGGCTTCGACAAGGACGGCGACACGACGTTGAGGTCATACGGGCTCTACGGCGTCGGCGCAAACGGCAATCCCGCGTTTCTGAGGACGATCACCCCCACCAGGGTTCTGTGAGCCAGTGACCGCTGGGGCACCGGATGAAGACGCCACGACGCCAGATACGCTGGAGTAAGTGCCAGATGAGCTCTTCCTGATCGACGGCAACAGCCTCGCCTACCGCGCCTTCTTCGCGCTCCCCGAATCGATCGCGACCTCGACCGGGATGCCGACGAACGCGATCTTCGGCTTCGCGTCGATGCTCGTGAAGATCCTCACCGATTACGGCCCCAAGGCCACCGTGGTGGTGTGGGACGCGGGATCTTCCGGGCGCAAGGAGCTGTATTCGGACTACAAAGCCGGGCGGACCACCCGCCCGGATCTGCTGGGCGAGCAGTGGCCGCACCTGGAACCGCTCGTCGACGCGTTCGGTTACCGCAACCTCGCGGTTGCCGGGTACGAGGCCGACGACGTGATCGCTTCGATTGTCGAGCGCGCGAAAGCGGCCGAGCCCGCGATCCCGGTGATGGTGGTGACCGGCGACCGAGACGCTTACCAGCTGGTCGACAACGGCGTGCGAATCATGACCACCTCAAGGGGGATCACTGACACCCGCGTGTACGACCGCGAGGGGGTGGTTGACCGCTACGGGATCCCGCCCGAGCTGGTCCCCGACTTCATCGGCTTGAAGGGCGACACCAGCGACAACATTCCGGGGGTTCCCGGGATCGGCGACAAGACCGCGGCGGAGCTCCTGCAGCGGTTCGGATCGCTCGAGTCGGTGCTCGACCACATCGATGACATCAGTGGCGCCAAGCGCAAGCAGAACCTGCTCGAGCATGCCGGCGCCGCCCGTGTCTCAAAGCAGCTCGCGACTGCTCACCGTGAAGTCCCGCTCGACCTCGAGCTGGATGGGTTCGTGTCCGCCGACCCCGACCGCTCGCGGCTGCGCGACGTCTTTCGCCAGTTCGAGCTGCGTGAACCGCTGCGCCGGCTCGAGGAGGCGCTCGGATCGGCCGACGCCGCGGCCCCCGCGCCCGCGGCGGAACGGGCCCTGGGCGCTCGCCTTCGCAAGGGGACCCTCGCAGACGTGCGGAGGCTCCCGCAGACCGAGGTGGCGGTCGCGGCTCGGGCGCCAGAGGCACCCGAGGAGATGCTCTTCTCGGCCGACTCAGCATGGACCTTCGGGGTCTTTGCGGGGGGCGGGGAGGTCTTGAGCGGCGAGTGCGAGCGGCCCGAGGAGCTGGTGCACGCGCTTGCCGGCAGGCCGGTGATCGCGCACGACGCAAAATCGCTCGGCGAGGTTCCGCAGGTGCTGACCCACGACACCGAGGTCGCCGCGTACCTGCTCGAGCCGGCGCGCAGGGCGTATCCGTTCCGCGAGCTGTGCGAGGAGCGCGGCCTCGCGGCGACCGTGGATGATCCGACCGCCGCGGACGCGATGCTCGCCTCCGCGCTTGCGGCCTGGCAGCGCGAGGAGATCCGAGGGCGCGGGTTGACGGATCTACTGAACGACGTGGAGCTACCGCTGGTGCGGCTGCTGCGCAAGATGGAGCTGGCCGGACTGAAGCTCGACACCGCGCGCCTTCGCGCGATTTCGACCCGCGTGAAGGGAGAAGCGGACGAGCTCGAGCGGGAGATCTACGAGCTGGCCGGCGAGCAGTTCACGCTTGGCTCGCCGAAGCAGCTCGAGGAGATCTTGTTCGGCAAGCTTGCGCTGTCGCGCAAGCGGCGTGGCAAGACCGGTTACTCCACCGACGCGCGCGTGCTGCAGGCGATCCGCCACGAGCATCCGATCATCGAGAAGATCGAGCGGTGGCGGGAGCTCACCAAGCTCGCTCAGACCTACCTCGACGCGCTGCCGCAGCTGATCGCGGGCGACGGACGAATCCACACCACGTTCAACCAGACTGCCGCCACCACCGGTCGCCTGTCCTCGAACAACCCGAACCTGCAGAACATCCCGATCAGGACTGAGCTGGGCCGGGAGATCCGGGCCTGCTTCATCGCCGAGCCCGGAAACCTGCTGGTCTCGGCCGACTACTCGCAGGTCGAGCTGAGGTTGCTCGCGCACATTGCCGGCGAGGACGTGCTGAAGGAGATCTTCCGTCGCGGCGAGGATGTGCACACCGCCACGGCCTGTCGAGTGTTCGGCGTCACGCCGGAGCAGATCGATCCGGGGATGCGCTCGAAGGCGAAGATGATCAACTATGGGATCGTCTACGGGCTGTCGGCGTACGGGATGGCCGACCGGCTCGACATCCCGCAGTCGGAGGCGGACGAGTTCATTCAGCGGTATCTGGCGGGCTTTCCCGCCGTGGGCCGGTTCATCGAGGAGACGATCACTCAGGGCACCGAACACGGTTACGTCTCCACGCTGTTCGGACGCCGCCGTCAGGTTCCCGAGCTCCGGGCGCGCCGCTGGGAGTTGCGCAAGCAGGGCGAGCGGTTCGCGGTCAACATGGTCATTCAAGGGACTGCGGCCGACATCATGAAAGTCGCGATGGTCCACTGCGACCGAGCGCTCGCGGAGGCCGGACTGCAGACTCGGCTGGTGCTTCAGATCCATGACGAGCTCCTGTTCGAAGGCCCCGCTGAGGAAGCGGCGAGCGTCGAGCAGATCGCCTGCGAACAGATGGCGCGCGGGTTCGAGATGGATCCGCCGCTCGCGGTCGAGGTCGGCGTCGGCACCGACTGGCTGACGGCCAAGTGACAGCCGGATACCACGGCGACGCGGACGCCGGCGAGACTACGCGGTGAACGCCGCGGGGGTGGGCTGTCCGGAGGTCACGAAGCTCGGATGAGCGATGCTCAGGTAGTGGCCGAAGGACCAATCGACAAACCGCTTGGCCTGCATCCGCTTCAGCGTCGCCGCGAGCAGCCGCGGAGCGACCCGTGGAACCAGCCGCTGGACCCGGAGCATCCAGCGAAACGGCCCGGCATGAGAACTGGAGAATGCGCCGTAGCTCGTTAGCGCCTGCTCGCGAGTGCGGGTGCCGGCGATCACGCGGCGCAGCTCGCGACCGCAGGCCACCCCGAAGTAGAGAGCGGTGCGGATCCCCTCCGCGGTCAAAGGCAGGCAGTGTCCGGCCGAGTCGCCGACGAAGAAGACCTCGTCCTCGGTCGCGTCGCGTAGCGCGTGCGGGATCCAGTTGCCCTGATAGCGAACCGTCTCGGCGCCCAGATCCTGAGCCAGCCTCACGGTCGGCTCACGAACGTGGTAGCGCGGATCAAAGGAGCCAACTCCAATTCGAAGCTCGCCCGCGGCGGGGAAGCTCCAACCATACCCGGCTGGGACGTAGGAGCGGTCGATCCACAGCTCCATCTCCTCGCCGGAGCCGAACGGATGAACCTCGAGCCCCCGAGAGAGCAACGCCTCCGGGGGCTGCACATTCTCGCCCGCGCCGAGGACTCGACGCCAGCCCAGCGCATCGACGATCAACGGCGCGCGGATGTCGCCGCGGTCCGTGTGGACCGTGTGAGCGGTGCGGCCGTCCACCTTGGCGGTCTCGAACGTGAAGTTGCCCTGATCGGCAAGCAGACCGCAAAGCGTCCGGTAGTCGAACGTCGAAAAGGTCCATGGCAGCTCGTAGCGGACGGTCACATGGGGGGTATGGATCACGAGCTCCTCGAACGTCTGCTGTAGCGACTCCGCGAGCTCGAGCGCGGTCAGCCAGCTGGTCGGGATCCCACAGGCGGAGGTCTGTCGCTCGCCGATCTCGTAGCGATCGACCACCAGCACCTCGGCGCCGCAAGCGGACAACTCTCGCGCCACGGCCAGGCCCGCAAAGCTCGCCCCGCAGATCAACACCTCGCAATCTGGAGCGAGTGGCGTCCGCTGATCGCCGCGCTTGGTGGCTCGAATCGGCATAGGTCGGATGATACGGAGGGGCTCCTAGGCTGAGAGCCCGCCCGGCCGATCGGGGCCCGCGCGCTCCTCAGGCTGGCTATCCTGCGTAGAGGCAATGTCTAGCGCAACAATTTTGACGCCCGCCGATCAATCGAATGCCAAGGTTGTGGAAGGCTCGAACGGCCTCTTGCTCGAGATCGACGGGAAGATCGTTCCCAACTACGACGCCACTGTCCATCCGTTCCAGGAGGGGGACGTGGTGACCGGCCACGTCGTCCGGATCGACAACGACGAAGTGCTGGTTGACATCGGCTACAAGTCCGAAGGGGTCATCCCCGCGACCGAACTGTCGATCCGCAAATCGGTCGATCCTGGCGACGAGGTCAGCCTCGGTGAAGAGGTCGACGCGCTTGTGCTCACCAAGGAGGATCAGGACGGCCGGCTGATTCTCTCCAAGAAGCGCGCCCGATTCGAGAAGGCCTGGCGGCGGATCGAAGCCGCGGCTGATTCCGGCGAACCGGTGGAGGGTCAGGTGATCGAGGTGGTCAAGGGCGGCTTGATCATCGATCTGGGGGTCCGGGGATTCCTCCCCGCGTCGCTGGTCGACATCCGCCGCGTCCCGAACCTCGACGAGTACATGGGCCAGGCAATCGAGTGCAAGGTGATCGAGCTCAACCGCTCGCGCAACAACGTGGTCCTGTCGCGCCGCGCCGTGCTCGAGGAGCAGCGCAAAGAGGACCGCGAGCGGATCCTCGACCGGCTCCAGCCGGGCCAGGTCGTGGAGGGCACGATTTCCAACATCGTCGACTTCGGAGCGTTCGTCGATCTCGATGGGATCGACGGTCTGATCCACATCTCCGAGCTGTCGTGGTCGCACGTGAACCATCCCTCCGAGATCCTCTCGATCGGCGACAAGGTCACGGTCAAGGTGCTCGACATCGATCGCCAGCGTCAGCGGATCTCGCTCGGCCTCAAGCAGACCCAAGAGGATCCCTGGCAACGCGTGGTCGACACCTACAACATCGGGGACGAGCTCGAGGGGACCGTCACAAAGGTGGTGACCTTCGGCGCGTTCGTCGAAATCCTCGACGGGGTCGAAGGGCTCGTGCACATCTCGGAGCTGGCCCAGCACCACGTCGAGAATCCGCGCGAGATTATTCAACCCGGCGACCCGGTTCGGGTGAAGATTCTCGAGATCGACTCCGAACGCCGCCGGCTGTCGCTGTCGATCAAGCGCGTCGAGGGCCAAGTCCTGCCAGTGCGGCCGATCGTGCCGCCGGTGGAGGGCGACTCGACCAACCTCGATGACGTTCCCGACCTGGGCCTCTCCGAGGATGTGTTCGCAAGCCGCGACGACGCGGCCGAGCCGAGCGCCGCGACCGCTCCCGACGCTGTGAGCCCGCAATCGCAGGACGCGAGCGCCCCCCCTGCCGTAGCCGCTGACGGCGGCGGGACGGCGCAGGCCGCCGAGGAGTCCGAGGCGACCGGCGGGACCGCCTAGGGCCGCATGGCGTGGTTCCATTCCTCGGGCTGACTGGCGGCATCGGGGCCGGCAAGTCAGCGGCCCTCGACGCTCTCTCACGACTTGGCGCCGCGACCCTCTCCACCGATGCGGTGGTCCACGACCTCTACGAGCGGCCCGAGGTCCGGGATCCGGTGCTCGAGCGCTTTGGGGCGTCGGTGGCGCGCGACGGAGAGATCGACCGGGCAGCCCTCGCCAGGCATGCATTTGCCAGCAGCGAAGACCGATCATGGCTGGAGCAGCTGCTGTGGCCGCGCGTCGGTGAGCGGATCGCTGCCTGGCGCGCGGAGATCGAGCGAACCTCGCCGCCGCCGCGGGCGGCGGTGGTGGAGGTGCCGCTGTTGTTCGAGTCGGGGATGGAGCAGGGATTTGACGCGACCATCGCCGTCGTCGCCGACGAGGACGTGAGGAGCGAGCGAGCCGCCTCCCGGGGGCATCAGTCCCTGAACGAGCGCTCCGCCCGCCAGCTCTCCCAGGAGCAGAAGGCGGCGCGAGCGACGCACGTGGTGATCAACGACGGCACGCTCGCACAGCTCGATGAGAAGCTGTCGGCGGTTCTTGACAAGCTCTCGCGATGACCTCCCCGGGCGCGACCGCCACATCGAGTCGTGCGGCCGGCCGCGGCGCGGGCGAACGCCGTCGGCGAGCGGCGACGCGGCGCCGACGCGCGGTGCTTACCGTCGTCGGAATCGGGCTGCTGATCGCGATCGTCGCGCTGGCGATGCCGCTGTTCCGCAAGGCCGTCAACGAGTTCACGCTGCCGCTCGCCTATCAGGGCATCATCCGCCAGCAGGCCAGCGAGGAGCGACTCGACCCGGCGCTGATCGCGGCGGTCATCTACGCCGAGACGAAGTTCGACCCCCGTCCTTCCCCGGCTGGCGCGCAGGGCTTGATGCAGATCATGCCCGAGACCGCGGGGTTCCTGGCCCGCCGCTCGGGCGCAACCACGTTTACGGTCGCCGATCTCGCGAAGCCGAATGTGAACATCGCCTACGGGGCCTACTTGCTGCGGTACCTGCTCGATCGATACCACCAAAACAAAGTTCTAGCGCTTGCCGCCTACAACGCGGGCCAGGCCAACGTCGACGGCTGGATCGCGACCGCCCGAGCCCACGGCGGCCAGTTGTCAGCCGACCGGATCCCGTTCCCCGAGACCCGGGCGTATGTCAGGAAAGTCCTCCAGGTCCAGCGCGATTACCGAACCTCGTACGCAAGCCAGCTGGGCTATAGGTAAACGGCCGTCCAGCGGGCGCGTGCCTCGTCACTAGGGCGGATCGCTGACTGGGCCGCTGCTGACCCGGGCGCGGATCTCGGAGCCGCCGCGGATCGTTCCGTCCGCGGCCGTCGCTACGCTAGAAGGTCCCTCCGCATGGCCAAAATCGAATTGGACTCCGCCTTCATTCCGACCGCCGATCAGCCGGCGGCCGTTGACGGGTTGGCAGAAGGAATCGACGCCGGAGAGCGGTTCTTGACGCTGCTCGGCGCCACTGGCACCGGGAAGACGATGACGATGGCCGCGACGATCGCCGCTGTCCAGAAGCCGGCCCTGGTGATCGCGCACAACAAGACGCTCGCCGCGCAGCTGTGCAACGAGTTCCGCACCTACTTCCCCCGCAACGCGGTCGAGTACTTCGTCTCCTACTACGACTATTACCAGCCCGAGGCATACGTCCCGAGCAAGGACCTGTATATCGAGAAGGACTCGGCGATCAACCAGGAGATCGACCGCCTGCGCCATTCGGCCACCGCCGCCTTGTTCGCGCGGCGCGACGTGGTGATCGTCGCCAGCGTCTCCTGCATTTATGGCTTGGGTTCTCCCGATGTCTACGACGAGAACCTGCAGACGCTGCGCAAAGGCGAGTTCATCGATCGCGATGCGTTGCTGCGCAAGCTTGTCTCGATCCAGTACACGCGGAACGACACGGCGCTGTCTCGGGGCACGTTCCGGGTTCGTGGCGAGACGCTTGAGATCTTTCCGGCGTATGCCGAGACCGCGTTTCGGATCGTGTTGTTCGGCGACGAAGTCGAGCATCTGCAGCATTTCGATCCGCTGACCGGCGAGCTGCTCGAGGACAATCTTGAGCATGTCGGGATCTGGCCGGCTTCGCACTACAACGTTCGCGAGGGGATGATCGAGGACGCGGTTGCGGAGATCGGACGCGAGCTGAACGAGCGCTGCGCGGTGTTGGAGGCGGAAGGCAAGCTGCTCGAGTCCCATCGCCTGCGGCAGCGCACTCAATACGACATGGAGATGCTGCGGGAGCTCGGCTTCTGCTCGGGGATCGAGAATTACTCGCGGATCCTGGACGGCCGGAGGCCCGGCGAGCGGCCGTATTGCCTGCTCGACTACTTCCCCGAGGACTTCGTCTGCTTCGTCGACGAGTCCCACCAGACAGTTCCGCAGGTTGGAGGGATGTACGAGGGCGACCGGTCGCGCAAGCTGACGCTCGTCGAGTACGGGTTCCGGCTGCCCAGCGCGCTCGACAATCGGCCCCAAACCTTCCAGGAGTTCCTATCGATCACCCCCCAGCTGGTGTTCGTCTCGGCGACGCCGGGCGAGTACGAGCGCGCCAACTCCTCGCGAGTCGTCGAGCAGATCGTCCGTCCAACCGGGATCGTGGATCCCGAGGTCGAGGTTCGCGAGACGCGCAACCAGATCGACGATCTGATGAACGAGATTCGCGCTCGCGTCGAGCGCGACGAGCGCACGCTCGTGACCACATTGACGAAGAAGATGGCCGAGGACCTCACCGACTATCTGCTCGAGATGGGCTTTCGGGTGCGGTACCTGCACTCCGAGATCGACACGCTCGAGCGGATCCAGATCATCCGCGAGCTGCGGTTGGGGTCTTTCGACGTGCTGGTCGGGGTCAATCTGCTGCGCGAGGGCCTCGACCTCCCCGAGGTATCGCTGGTCGCGATCCTCGACGCCGATAAGGAGGGCTTCCTCCGCGGCGAGACATCGCTGATTCAGACGATCGGACGCGCGGCTCGCAACATCGACGGCACCGTGCTGATGTACGCCGATAAGGAGACCGCGGCGATGCGGGCCGCGATCGATGAGACCGACCGCCGCCGCGCGATCCAGCGTGTCTACAACGAGCGGCACGGGATCACGCCTGAGACGATCGTCAAAGGCATCTCCGACATCGCCGAGTTCCTGCAAGCGGAGTCGAAGGTACCCCGCTCACGCCGGCGCCGGCAGCGGCGCGCCGAGTCGATGCCGCCGGCCGAGATCGAGAAGACGATCGTCGCGCTCGAAGAGGAGATGCTGCAAGCCGCCGAGGAGTTGCGGTTCGAGTACGCCGCCAAGCTGCGCGACGAGATCAGAGACCTCAAGCGAGAGCTCGATGTGGCGATCGCCGAGGGCAGAGCCCCGATCCACTGACGGTCCGCTGCGCGCCTCGAGCGCCGATCGCCGTCCACCTGGTGGCTCGCGCCGGGGGGCGTCGGCGGGTCCTGATGCGCCCGGCAGGCGGCAGGGCGCGCGCTCTCAGCGTCAACCGCGCATAACGCCCGCAAAGACCGCCAAACCGCCCTTCGAACGTGTGTTCGGTTCACTAGACTCGGGGTTGTGCCGCCGATCTCACCCAGACTCACTCCGACCGCGTCCTTGATCCCGCTCAGACTGATCCCGCCCGCGCCCTCCCTTACCGCGATCGCGCCCGGCCGGCGCCCGGCCGCCGCCCGCGCGCAAGCCCCAACGGGGGAACGCTGAGGTGGATCAACTCGTCGTCTCGGGCGCTCGAGAACACAACCTCAAAGACATCACGGTCGCGATTCCTCGAGGATCGCTGACGGTAATCACCGGCCTGTCCGGCTCGGGCAAGTCGTCGCTCGCGTTCGACACGATCTACGCGGAGGGTCAGCGGCGGTACGTGGAGTCGCTGTCAGCGTACGCCCGGCAGTTCCTCGGGCAGATGGACAAACCGGACGTCGACTCGATCGAGGGATTGTCGCCGGCGATCTCGATCGACCAGAAGACGACCTCTCGCAACCCGCGCTCCACCGTCGGAACCGTCACCGAGATCTACGACTACCTGCGCCTGCTGTGGGCACGGATCGGCCATCCCCACTGCCACATCTGCGGCCGCCCGATCAGCGGTCAGTCGGCCGAGCAGATCATCGACCAGGTGATGGAGCTACCGGAGGGCACGCGCTTCATGGTGCTGGCGCCGATCGTCCGCGGCCGCAAGGGCGAGTACGGCAAGCAACTGGAAGAGCTGCGCGCGGAGGGCTTCAGCCGCGTCAAGATCGACGGCGAACTGCGGCGCCTCGACGAGGAGATCGCGCTCGACAAGAAGTACAAGCACGACGTCGCGGTTGTGGTCGACCGGCTGGTGATGAAGGGCGAGCTGCGCAAGCGGCTCGCCGACTCGATCGAGACCGCGGTCGCGCTCGCCGATGGGTTGGTGGAGATCGAGCTGGTCGACAGCGAGCAGGTGCAAACCTACTCGGAAAAGTTCGCGTGTCCGGTACACGGCCCCAGCCTGATCGAACTCGAGCCGCGGATCTTCAGCTTCAACTCGCCGCACGGCGCCTGCCCGCGCTGCACCGGCCTGGGCTCGCAGATGGAGATCGATCCCGATCTCGTGGTTCCCGATCCCACGCTGTCGATTGGGGAGGGTGCGATCGCGCCGTGGACGGCGAGCGCTTCTGACTACTACGACCAGCTGACACAGGCGATCGCTGAGCGCTACGACGTCGACCTCGAGAGCCCCTGGCGCGATCTGCCGGCGGGTTCACGCGAGTTCTTCCTATACGGAACCAATGGGGAGCGGGTGCAGGTGTCCTACCGCAATCGCTTCGGTCGACGCCGCTCGTACGCGACCACGTTCGAGGGCATCGTCCCGAACCTCGAGCGCCGCTACCGCGAGACCGAGTCGGAGTTCTCCCGCGAGAAGATCGAGGAGTACATGACGCTCCGGCCGTGCCCCGAGTGTGGCGGCGCGAGATTGCGTCCAGAGTCCCGGGCGGTGCTGGTCGCGGACACGCCGATTCATGAATTCACCGCCCTGTCGGCTAGGCGCGCGCTCGAGTGGGTGCAACGCCTAGAGCTGACCGACCACGACCGCCGGATCGCGCGGCTGGTGCTGCGCGAGATCCAGGAGCGACTCCGGTTCCTGGACAACGTCGGCGTCGGCTACCTGTCGCTGGAGCGGGCAGCCTCGACGCTCTCGGGCGGGGAAGCCCAGCGGATCCGGCTCGCGACGCAGATCGGCTCATCGCTGGTGGGCGTCCTCTACATCCTGGATGAGCCCTCGATCGGTCTGCACCAGCGGGACAACCACAAGCTGATCGTGACGCTCGAGCGGTTGCGCGATCTCGGCAACACGGTGCTGGTCGTCGAGCACGATGAGGGAACGATGCGCGCGGCCGACCACCTGGTCGACATGGGCCCGGCTGCCGGCGAGCACGGCGGCCACGTGGTGGCGCAGGGCACCGCTGAGGAGATCTCGCGGGTGCCAGATTCGCTGACCGGCCAATTCCTGGCGCGGACGCGCACCATCGAGATCCCCTCGCGGCGCCGCAGGCCATCGGGCTACGTCGAGATCGAGGGCGCCTCCGAGCACAACCTCCAGGAGATCGACGTCAAGATCCCGCTCGGGGTGCTGTGCTGCGTGACCGGGGTCTCCGGATCCGGCAAGTCGACGCTGATCAACGAGGTTTTGTACAAGGCGGTCAGCAACCGCCTGCACCGCACCAAGCAGCGGGCGGGCTCCCACCGCCGAATCGGCGGCCTGGACCAGCTCGACAAGATCATCTCAGTCGACCAGTCGCCGATCGGCCGGACCCCACGCTCCAACCCAGCCACCTACATCGGGCTGTTCGATCAGATCCGCGAGCTGTTCTCCAAGACTCAGGAGGCTCGCGCGCGCGGCTACAAGCCGGGTCGGTTCTCGTTCAACGTCAAGGGCGGCCGCTGCGAGGTATGCCGCGGCGACGGTCAGATCAAGATCGAGATGCACTTCCTGCCCGATGTGTACGTGCCCTGCGAGCAGTGCCACGGCAAGCGCTACAACCGCGAGACGCTCGACGTGCGCTTCAAGGGCAAGACGATCGCCGACGTGCTCGAGATGCCGATCGAGGAGGCTCGGGAGTTCTTCGTCCACATCCCCAAGATCCGGCGGCGGGTCGAGGCACTCTACGACGTGGGGCTGGGTTACATGCGCCTGGGCCAGCCGGCTACCACGCTATCCGGTGGCGAGGCCCAGCGAGTGAAGCTCGCCGCCGAGCTCTGCAAGGTCGCGACCGGCCGCACGATCTACATCCTCGACGAGCCGACCACCGGGCTGCACTTCGCCGACATCCAGCGGCTGCTCGAGGTCCTGACCCGGCTGGTGGCCGCCGGCAACTCGGTGGTCGTGATCGAGCACAACCTCGACGTGATCAAGATCGCGGACCGGATCATCGATCTCGGCCCCGAGGGTGGGGAGGAGGGCGGCCGCGTGATCGCCTCAGGAACACCCGAGCAGGTCGCGCGAGGCGAGGAGTCCTATACCGGTCAGTTCCTCGCCGCGATCCTGCCGCAGGCCGAGCGCTCGCCTAGGCCCGCGACCCGCCGCTCGGCCCATCGCAAAAAGGCGGCAGCGGCCGCAGGCTGATCCTCATGAACCCAACGCTCGCCCGGCTCGAGCTGTGGGCGCAGAAGTGGCGCTGGTATGAACGGAACTCCCTGCCCTGGAACCGGGCCCGGATTCACTGGGAGTTCATGCGCCGAGAGGCGTTCGTCCGCTGGCCGGTCCACGGCAACGTGCTCGAGGCGCTGCGCGAGGGTCGCTTGGAGCTGGGTGCCCACACCTTGCTCGAGCCCGGCGTGTGGCTGACCGCGCCCGGCTCGGCGCGGATCCGGATCGGCTCCGGCACGTTCCTCAACCTCGGCGTGATGGTCGCAGCGGCGGAGCTCATCGAGATCGGCGATCACTGCATGTTCGCCAACGGCTGCTTCATCACCGACGCATCGCATCGCTTCGATCACCCCGACATGCCCGTCCCATGGCAGGGCTTCACGAGCAAAGGCCCGACCCGGGTGGCCGACAACGTCTGGTGCGGGGTCAACGTCGCGATCACCGGTGGCGTGACGATCGGCGAGCGCTCGGTGATTGGCGCCAACTCGGTCGTCACCACCGACATCCCCGCGTTCTCGATCGCCGCCGGTGCCCCGGCCCGAGTGCTGCGCACGATCAAGTACGAATAGGGGCTCTGCCCAGCGAGCCGGACGCTGGGGGCGCTGTGTATCGCCGGGGAGCGGTCAGCACCTCCTACGAGTTCTTGATGACGATCCCCTCGAGGATGTTGGCGACGTGCTCGGCGGCGTCGATCGCCGCCTCGAGCCGCTCGAACAGATCTTTCCAGCGGATCACGACCATCGGATCGATGCCGCCGTCGAACAGCGAGGCGACGGCTTCACGTATGATGCGGTCGCCCTCGTTCTCGAGCCTGTTGATCTCGACCGTGTAGGTCGAGATGTCCCGGAAGCCCCGTAGCCGCGGCATCGCGTCGGCGATCTGCCGGGCCGCCGCCTTCAGCACCCTGGCCAGCCGGATCGCCTGGTCCATCGGCGCCTCGATCCGGTACAGCCCGAGATAGTCGGCGACCTCCTCGGTGTAGTCGACGATGTCGTCGAGCGCGGAGGCCAGCGCGAGGATGTCCTCGCGGTCGATCGGGGTGACGAACGTTTGGTTGAGGCGCTGGATGATGTCGTGCGTGATCCGGTCGCCCTCGTGCTCGCACTCGAGGATCTCGCGCGCCAGGTCCTTGCTGTCGGGATATCCGGACAGCAGTCGATCGAGCAGGTCGGCGGCCTGCAGGATGTTCCGGCCGGCTTCCTCGAACAACTCGAAGTAGACACCATCGCGGGGCGCGAATACTTGGCCGAGGCGCGGCATGCACCCATGGTATTGGTCTGTCGCGCTGGTCACGCGCGCCGACGGCGCCGCCTAGCCGAATTGTGACCGGAACCGCTCGAGCTCGTCGGTGTCGATCGAATAGGTGTGCTCGGCAGCGGGGAAGGTGCGAGCGCGAACCTCCGTTGCATACTCGGCGACACCCACCACCATCGACGCCTTGAGCTCGGCGTATTGCTTGGCGAAGCGAGGTGGGCGGCCGTCGTAGATCCCGAGCAGGTCGTGGAAGACGAGCACCTGGCCGTCGGTCGCCGGGCCGGCACCGATTCCGATCACCGGCACCGACACGCGCTCCACCACCAGCTCCGCGACCGCCGCCGGCACGGCCTCGAGCACGACCGCGAAACAGCCAGCCGCCTCGAGCGCGATCGCATCCCTGGCGACCGCCAGCGCCCGCTCCGCGGTCCGACCTTGCGCGCGGTAGCCGCCGAGCGCGGTCGCCGTCTGGGGGGTCAGGCCGACATGACCCATCACCGGAATCCCGGTCTGGGCAATCGCACGTGCGCGCTGGGCGCTGATGCCGCCGCGCTCGAGCTTGACCGCATCGCAGCCCGCTTCCTTCACGAACCGCTGGGAGGTCACCACCGCCTGCTCGTCCGCGGCCTCATATGACCCAAACGGAAGATCTCCCACCAGCAGCGGCGTGCTCAGGCCGCGACGGACCGCCGAGCACAGCATCAGCATCTCGTCGGTCGAGACGGGGACCGTCGAGGGATAGCCGAGCACGGTCATCGCGCCGGAGTCGCCGACCAGAACGATGTCGACGCCGGCCTGCTCCGCGACCTGGGCCGAGGGATAGTCGTAGGCGGTGATCATCACGATCGCCTCGCCGAGGCGCTTCTTCTCGGCCAGCCGCGGCAGCGTCATCGGCAGCGGCCGATCGAGATGCTGCGGGACCGGAGTGCGGGGGGTGGCGGACATTCACATCTCTCCTCACGCCGGGGTTGGCGCCTGGAACAAGGTCGCCACCTCGCGGTCGACTTGCAGGATCCGGTTGTTAGCGTCGACGTGAACCACTCGCGGGCTGTAGTCGTCGAGCTCCTGTTCCTCATAGCTGGCGTACGAGATCACGATGATCAGATCCCCGCGGTGCACCAAGCGTGCGGCCGCGCCGTTTAGCTTCACCTGACCAGAGCCTCGCTCGCCTGCGATCGTGTAGGTCTCAAAGCGGGCGCCGTTGTCGATGTCGACCACCGCGACCTGCTCGAACTCCCTGATGTCAGCGGCCTCGAGCAGCTCTGGATCGACCGTCAGCGAACCCACGTAATGCAGGTCGCAGTCGCTCACCGTGGCCCGGTGGATTTTCGATTTCAGCATCGTGCGCCGCACGTCAATTCCTCCCGATTGCCTGTACTTGGAGCGGTGTTGAAGATCGAGAGCCGTCGCTTGCAGCTGTGTCGAGGCTCAACAGCGGCTGGTTGTCGATCAGGCGCACCTCGCCAACCCGAGCCGCGACCACGAGCAAGGCTCGTCCCTCGACGCGCTCGGATGGAGCGAACGTGTCGGCGCACACGAGCTCCAGGTACTCGGGCTCGAGCTCAGCCGACCGCAGCTCGGCGTGGGCGATCTCCCTGACCACCGCGCCGTCGCGCTCGCCGGCGGCGACCGCGGCCTGAGCGGCGCGGAGCGCCCGGCTGAGCGCGGTCGCGCGCGAGCGCTGCGCAGCAGTCAGGTGAACGTTGCGGCTCGACAGCGCGACTCCGTCCACGTCGCGCACGGTCGGGCACACCTCGATGCGAATGGGGATGTCGAGGTCACACACCAGCCGCTGGATCACCGCCACCTGCTGCGCGTCCTTCTGGCCGAAATACGCGACATCGGCGCCGACCATGTTGAATAGCTTGCTCACGACCGTCGTGACCCCGTCGAAGTGAGCGCGACCTCGGTGGGCGCCCTCAAGCGTCTCGGTGACGGCGCTGATCGAGACGGTGGTGGCAAAGCCGGCGGGGTAGACCTCCTCGAGCGGGGGCGCGAACAGGTAATCGACGCCAATCTCGGCGGCCATGCGCTCGTCACGCTGCTCGTCACGCGGATATCCCGCGAGGTCCGCGCCGTCGTTGAACTGCGCGGGGTTGACGAAGAGCGACACCACGACCTCGTCGCATTCCTGGCGGGCCCGGCGCATCAGCGACAGATGTCCCTCGTGAAAAGCGCCCATTGTCGGTACCAGGCCGATCTTTCGCCCAGCCCTGCGGGGCCCGGCGAGCGCCGCCCGCAGCTCGGCGACGGTCCGGATGGTCCTCATACCGGCTCCGCCTCGGGCGCTCGCGCCAGCGCGCGGGTCGCGTCGACCATCGCCTCGAAGACCGGCAGCAGCTCGGGCGCGCGCTCGGCGATCGCGACCTGCTGGCGAGCGATCGTCGCCTCGTCGCCGCGCGCGACCGGTCCGGTTAGGGCCCGCCGGGAGCCCAGCAGCGCCCAGTTATCGACCGTCGCCCGCACCAGCGGGACCAGCAGGCCAGTGGGGACGCCGGCGCTCGCGGCGAGACGCTCCGCCGCGGCCTCGAGCGTGATCAGGAAATTCGACGCGATCGAGGCGGCGGCGTGATACGCGGCGCGATCCTCCTCGGCCACCACGATCGCGGTCATTTGCAACGCCCGCGCGAGCTTGGCCGCCAGCCGCAGCGCCCGAGGGGTACTGCCGGCGATCGCGGCTCCTGCCCCCGCGAAGCTAGCCCCTTCGGTAGTCACCGTCATCAGCGGGTGAAGCGAGAAGCCCTCGTGCGGCGCGAGCGAGCCGATTCCGGTCGCGCCCGAGCAGTGGCCTACCAGCATCCCCGGCGCGAGCGCGCTTGCCGCGCGCGGGATCTCGTCGTCGGGAACGCACAGCAGCGCAGCGTCGGCACCGGACGCGTCCGCCCCGCGCCCCAGGGGACCGAGGATCTCGTAGCCGGCCTCGCGTAACGCCGGGGCCAACGCCGAGGCCAGTCGGCCCCGGCCAACGACAGCTACGCGTTTACACGCGGGCTCGTCGGAGGAGGAGTCCCGTTCCAGTTCCCGCATCAGAGATACCGGTCGGCGAAAAACTTGTCTGTGTTGGTCGTGGAGGTCCGGTCCCAGGGGTTTCGGCCTCGATCAGATCATACCCAGATGCTCTTCGAACCTCCGAGCCCGCGTTCGCGGGGCAGCGAGAGCGGTTCTCGCTGATAGCGGAAATGCGCGCCGCGGAGGCCCTGGACCGTCCTGCACTGGCTCTACCATCAGCCTGCCCAATGAGGAGCCCCGGAGAGCGACGCGAGCTGCTGAAGGCCGTCTACGACGAGGCGCGCGAGTGCGTGCGCTGTCCCCTGCACGGAACTCGGACCACCGTGGTCTTCGGAGCCGGCAACGCGGACGCCGAGCTGATGTTCGTGGGCGAGGCGCCGGGGGCCAACGAGGACCGGATGGGGCTGCCATTCGTCGGTCAGGCTGGGAAACTGCTCGACAAGCTGCTGGGAGAGATCGGGCTCGAGCGCAAGGACGTGTTCGTGGCGAACGTGCTCAAGTGCCGGCCTCCCCACAATCGCGACCCTCACCCCAATGAGATCGAGGCGTGCAACGACTACCTGCAACGTCAGATCGAGCTGATCGCGCCAATCGTGATCTGCACGCTGGGCAACTTTTCGACCAAGCTGCTTCGGGCCGACAGCGCCGGGATCTCGCGGCTGCACGGGCGGGAGGAAGAGCGAGTAATCGGCCCCCGGGCGGTGCGGCTGTACCCGCTCTATCACCCCGCGGCAGCGCTCTACACGCCGGCCACGCTGGAGGCGCTCAGGGCCGATTTCCATCGCATTCCCTCGATCTTGGCGCGCGGCGCACCAGAGCAACCCGAGCGACCGGAGCCTCTTCCCGAGCTCGAGGGACCCGAGCCGGTCGCGGAGTCCGCGCCGCCACCCCCACCGCTGGTCCCGCCCGAGCCCGCGGCGCAGCTAGGCCTGTTCTAGGCGGGCTCCGGAGACACTGCGGGGGCAGGCGGCGCGCTGTCACGCCGCAAGGCGAGCGCGAATGCCAGGAGTGCCCCCACAGCCTGAACGCCGAGCACCACGGCCGCGAACCCGGTGGGGTTCCGGGAAGCCTGAAGCAGCAGCACCGGCTCGGCCACCGCGACCGCGGCGAGCACGATCAAGAACCGGGTCCGCTTCAATGCCAGCATGTACTGGATCGCCAGGTAGGTGCAGGCGAGCACGGTAAACGCCAACCCCAGCACCGGCAGCGAGTCGGATGCCGCGACGCGCTTGGGCCCGAACGCGGCGCGCAGCAGGGGTTTGGAGCCGAACGCGAAGATCAACAGCACAGGGACCGCGCAGACAAAGATGATCGTGAGCGCCCGCATCAGCACCGGCCGGGTGTCCTTACCTTCTGAGCGCCGCCGCGAGACCTCCGGGACCAGGTAGAAGCTGGCGCCCATCGCCACCCAGATCAGCACCTTTGCCGCGACCGCGGTGGCGGCGTAGGAGCTCGCCAGGTCCTTGGCCGCGAAGCGATGCTTGGCGGCGATGATGTCGATGTTCTGGAGTACGGCGATCACGATCAGCCCGGCGATCGGCGCCCAGGCGTAGGCCACGTGTCTCCACAGTGTGAGCGCTGCCCCTCGTTGCTCCGCCGTGACCACCGCGGTCGGGTCAAACTCGGCCGCATAGCGCCTGATGTGGATGGCGCAGAAGATCCCCATCGCGATGAACGAGATCGGCGTGCCGAGATAAGCCCCGGTGACGCCGAGCCCCGCGGCCGCGAGCGTCGCGCCCGCGACGAGCCTGGTGGCCTGCTCTCCGATCAAGCTGATGCCGACGCTCTTGTAGTCGCCGACTCCCTGCAGTGCCCCCCGCAGGACCGACAGCTCAAGCCACAGACACGCAGCCGGGATGCCGATCGCGGCGGCCCAGGGATCCTTCTTGACGCCGACGGCCTGCGCGATCGGCCCGCGGAGCAGGATCGAGATGAGGGTCAGCGCGAGCGTCAGCCACAGCATCGAGCGGGTCCAGCGCTTGAGCGTCCTCACCAGCCCCATCCCCACGCCGAGATGGCCGAGCACCCCTTCTCGGGCCGTGGCGACCTGGATCGCCTGTCCGACCACCGACAAGATCAGGAAGTAGCTGACCAGCGCTGCCAGCGACCCGTAGTCCGAGAGCAGTCGCGCGAACACCACGGTCGAGCCGAGCGCGATCACGTTGTTGGCGATCATCGCCCCGGCAAGACCCGCCGCCTTGGCGGTGTCCGAGGAGCGAAAAGCCTCGACCTGTGGTTCGTACCGCGCCTTGAGCGCCGCTAATCGGCGGGCGCGTGGTTCCGTCGCGGGCGTGGACATCGACCGGATCACGGTACCGAAAGCCGCGGAGGGTCGCCGGAACGAGCCTCCAGGGCGGTCTGGAGCAAACCCGTGGAGCTTCTCTACAGTGTCTGCAGGCGATGGCCCGAAAGCGACCAGCGGGGCGCGTTCACACACGTAGCGCGCGGGAGACCGCCGCTTTGGGGGCGGAGCTCGCGGGCGGCCTCAGGCCGGGTGACGTGGTCCTGGTGGACGGGGAATTGGGGGCCGGCAAGACCACGTTTGTGCGCGGCGCGTGCCGCGCGCTCGGCGTCAGCGCAGTGGTCACGAGCCCCACGTTCTCGATCGGTCAGCGCTACCCGGCGCCGGTTCCCGTCTCCCACCTGGACCTGTTTCGGGTACCGGAGTTGGCTCGCGAGGACCCCGACCTGCTGGCCGACTACCTCGGTCCGGGCACGATCGCGTTTGTCGAATGGCCCCAGGGAAGCGAGGCGGAGGTGGCGAGCTTCGCGCGCATCGCGGCCCGGGTGCGGATCGAACATGCGGGCGAAGAGGACCGGTTGGTGCAGATCAGTTGAGAATCCTGGCGCTCGACACAGCAACTCGCGCGACCACGGTCGCGTTTTGGGATACGGACAGAGTCGATCGCCCGCGAGAAGCGCGGGATGATCCGGCGCCCGGCGAACGGCCGGGACACGCGCGCCAGCTGCTGCCGTTGATCGCCGAGCTGCTCGAGTGGTGCCAGACGAGCTGGGATCAGATCGACAGATTTGCGGTCGGCGTGGGGCCGGGCACGTTCACCGGACTGCGGATCGGGATCGCGACCGCGCGGGCCTTGAGCCGGGCCCGAGGCGTCCCACTGGTCGGCGTCTCGACGCTCGCGTCACTCGCGCTCGGAGGGCTGCTCGATCCGCAGCTGCCGCAGGGCGCCGGCACGCTGCTCGCGACGCTCGACGCTCGCCGGCGCGAGGTGTTCGCGGCCGGCTGGCAGGTCGCCGACGGCGGACCGGGTGCAGGGCGGCCACCATCCTACGGCGCGAGCGTGCTGGCGCCCGAGACGCTCGCAGAGGTGATCGCTGGCCTGCGTCCAGGGGTAATTGCCGTTGGAGATGGCGCAGTAGAATTCAGAGCAGTCCTAGAGCGGGCGGGAGCGTTGATCCCGGAGGATGGTTCGGAGCTTCACCGGGTCAGCGCCACCCACCACTGTAGGCTCGCGTCAGCGAAACACGCCGGGAGTCCTGACGAGGTCAGCCCTGAGTATCTCCGTCGTCCCGATGCCGAGCTCGCTCACCGTGACAAGGGCAATCGATGACTACCGAAACGATCCGGATACGTTCCCTCGCTTATTCCGACCTACCGCAGGTGATCGGCGTGGAGCGACGCGCGTTTCCCACGCCGTGGTCGTTGGCGATGTTCGTGCTGGAGCTGTCGAAGCCTTCGGGGGTATGCCTGGCGGCCGTCGAGGGCGACAAGCTGGTCGGGTACCTGATCTGCTCGCGTTATGACCAGGCGTGGCACCTGATGAACATCGCGGTTGACCCGCCGAAACGGCGCCGCGGCGTGGCCACGGGGCTGCTCGAGGAGATGATCGAGCGAGCGGGCCGCGAGCAGGCGTACACGCTCGAGGTGCGCACCTCCAACGCGGGGGCGATCGCGCTCTACGAACGGTTCGGGTTTCGCTGCGCTGGCACGCGGCCGCGCTACTACCACGACACTGGCGAAGACGCGGTGATCATGTGGCGCACCGCGGAGACGGCCTCGACATCCGGCGCTACCGGGTGATCCTCGCGCTCGAGACCAGCTGCGACGACACCTGCGCGGCGGTGCTCGCGCCGGACGGGGAGATCCGTGCCAACGTGATCTCCTCACAGGCAGTCCACGACCGCTTCGGCGGGGTTGTTCCCGAAATCGCCTCGCGCCACCATCTCGAGCTGATCGGCGGCGTCCTCGACGCGGCTCTGGGCCGCGCGAACGCCACGCTCGACCAGGTTGAGCTGATCGCGGTGACCATCGGTCCTGGGCTGGTCGCCGCGCTGCTGGTCGGGGTCGCCACGGCGAAGGGGCTGGCGGCCGCGCGCGGGCTGCCGCTGGCGCCAGTTGACCATCTTCACGGTCATGTCGCCGCCAGCCTGCTCGGCCCGCAGCCGTTTGCGCCCCCGTTTTTGAGCCTGATCGCGAGCGGCGGGCACACCATGCTGGCGACGGTCACCGATCCCAGTCCCAGCTACGTGGTGCTCGGGCAGACGCTCGACGACGCGGCCGGAGAGGCGTTCGACAAGGGCGCGCGGCTCCTCGGGCTGGGGTATCCGGGCGGCCCCGCGTTGGAGCGCCTGGCGCGGGGCGGCGATCCGGAGACCTATGAGTTCCCGACCGCGAATCGGCTGCAGGGACTCGACTTCTCGTTTGCGGGCCTCAAGACCGCCTTGCTGTACCGGATCCGCGACCTCGGAGAAGCCGAGGCCAGTCGCCGCCGCGCTGACCTCGCGGCCTCTTATCAGGCGGCGATCGTCGAGTCGCTGGCGATCCGCGTGGAACGGGCGCTGACTGCTACCGGACTCGAACGGCTCGCGGTCGGCGGTGGCGTGGCGGCGAACGGCGCGCTGCGCAGGCGGCTAGCCGAGCTCGGCGTGGAGCTCGACATCCCCCCACCCGAGCTGTGCACCGACAACGCCGCGATGATCGCGAGCGCCGCACGATACGTCGAAGCCCTTCCGTACCCCGAGTACCTGGGGCTCGAGGTCTACGCCACCGGTGAGCGTTCGCTGGCGGCAGCATGAAAACGGTCGTCCTGTATAGCCGGGAGGGCTGCTGTCTCTGCGACCAGGCGCGAGCAGTGCTGACGCGCGCGCGTGCCAGCCATCCGTTCGTGCTCGAGGAGCGCGACATCGACTCCGACGACTCGCTGCTGCGATCGTATCTGGAGCGGATTCCGGTGGTGACGATCGACGGCGTGGAGGTATTCGAGTTGTTCGTCGACGAGCGCCAGCTGGCGCGCGTTCTATCCGAGGGCGCACCGCCCGCCGTAGGGGGCGCGCAGCGGATCCCGCACAGCGCCGCTAGTAGAGTGAAGTAGGGATGAGCTACACGGTTGGCCGCGAAGATCGAAACTTCAGTCTGCAGTCGGGGATCGAGAAGCCAGGGGAGAAGCTCTCACTCGGTGTCGCCGCTCGGTTGTCGCGTTACCTGCAGGTGCTGACCCAGGCGCGAAAGATGGGCAAGGAGACGATTTCCTCGCAGGAGCTTGCCGACTACACCCATGTCAACTCCACCCAGATCCGGCGAGACCTGTCCGGATTCGGCAAATTCGGCAAGCGCGGCGTCGGTTACAACGTGGATTCGCTCGTGAAGCAGATCCGAGCGATTCTGCGCACCTCCGGCCAGCACAACATCGCCTTGTTCGGCGCCGGGCACCTGGGCACCGCAATCGCCACCTCCGACATCTTCGCCGATCATGGCTTCCGCGTGGTGGCGGTGTTCGACCTCGATGAGGAGAAAGTCGGTACGCACATCGGGCCGCTGGTCGTTCGACACAACTCCGAGCTGCGAAGCATGATCGAGGAGGATGAGATCGTCGTCGCGGTGCTCGCGGTGCCCTCCTCCGCGGCGCAACCGCTCGCCGACGAGATCGCCGACGCCGGCGTGAAGATCATCTTCAACTACTCCGACGCGCTGCTCCAGGTGCCTCCCGAGGTCACCGTTCACACCTCGAGCCCAGCGGTCGACCTTCTCTGCGCGCTGTACTTCTATCTCACCTGATCGAACAGCCCACAAAGGTCGTGGACCTAAATCTCGCTCGCGCGGCTTTCGACGCCTCGGATGACTACACGGTCGGCCTCGAGGAGGAGTTTGCGCTGCTCGACCCGGCAGATTTGGGATTGTGCTCGCGGTTTGAGGAGCTGCGTGAGGCGGCCTCGGCAGACCCGGTGCTGGCCGAGTCAGTCGCCGGCGAGCTGATCTCCTCGGAGATCGAGATCCGCTCGGGGCGGGGTCAGGACCTGGCTGGTGCAACCGCCGCTCAGCGCGATCGTCGCCGCCGTCTGTTTGCCCTGTGCCGAGAGCGAGGGGTGGCGCTGGGAGCGACTGGAACGCACCCCTGGTCGGATTACCGTCACCAGCACATCATCCAGACCGACCACTACCGGCGGGTGGCGGAGGGGCTGAAGTACGTCGCACTGCGAAACAACACGTTCTCGCTTCATGTTCACGTCGGCATCCGGGGAGCCGACCGCGCCGTGAGGGTGTGCGACCGGCTGCGCCCGATTCTGCCGTTGCTGCTGGCGCTCTCCGCGAGCTCCCCATTTCTCGACGGCCGCGATTCGGGACTGCACAGCGCCCGGACCCAGATCTTCACCAAGAGCTTTCCTAGGTGCGGCGTCCCGGACGCGTTCGGCAGCTGGGACGCGTTCGCTGACTACATCGAGTTCCTGTCGAGAACGCGCTCGATCGTCGAGTACACGCAAGTCTGGTGGTCGGTGCGCCCGCACCTCTCGTTCGGGACCGTCGAGGTGCGGATCTGCGATGCCCAGCCGAGCTGCGCCGAGTCGGAGGGGTTGGCGGCGCTGATCGTGGCGTGCGTGGCGCAGGCGGCCCGCGACATCGATGAGGACGTTCCGTTCGAGAATCCTCCTGGCCGCCTGATCGAGGAGAACCTGTGGCGGGCCTTGCGCTATGGGCTCGATGGTGAGCTGATCGATCTGGAACGAGGCGAGGTTTACGCCGCAGCTGAGACGCTCGAGCGGCTACTCGAGTGGTCGGCGCCGGCACGGGCAGAGCTTGGGATCGAGGTCTTGCTGTCGCAGCTCAACGGCGCGCAGCGCCAGCGGCGGCTGAGCGATGCTGGAGCTAGCCTTCGGGAGATCTACGCCGGCATCGTGGCGCAGACGCAGGAGACGTATGCTGGCGGTGTCGGAAGTACGGCGGAGGTGATGCGATGAGCACTGGGCAAGGGCAGCCGTCCGAGGAAGAGCTGCGGGCGGCATACGAGGCGGAGATCAAGAAGATCCGCGTCGAGCAGGTCGTGATCGAGAACGTCGTGACGCTGGTCAATCTCGGGATGCGCCGCACCGGGCTCTCGCCCGGGACCGAGGACGAGCGGGACCCGGGACAGGTCCAGCTTGCGATCGAGTCGATCCGCGCGCTGCTGCCCCAGCTCGAGCGCTCCGCGCCGGCTCAGGTGAAGCCGATCCGTGACGCGCTCTCGCAGCTGCAGCTGGCGTTTGTGAGGATCGGCGGCCAGCAGCCGGAGGGCGAGCCCAGCGGCGGGCAGGCGAGCGCCGGGGGCGGCGCTGAGGCTCCACCTGCTTCCTCCGCGGAACCGCCGCCACAAAAGGCCGGCGAGCCGGGCCCGGCGCAGCGCAGCGGGCGCCTCTGGGTGCCTGGTCAATAGCCGGCTTGTCCTCAGTCTGACCGCGTCCCCACCGCCGTCTCACCGCGTCCTGCCGCCGTGCGCGGTAAAATCTTCGCCGTCTAATTCCTGGGTCTCCGCTCGCATGCGGCGGGTGGCGGCCCTTTTGCAGTTCTTGGCCGCTCCTTGACGCGCCTTCTCACGATCTAAGAGCTTCAGTCGGAGGATCTTCTTGTCCAGCTTCCTGACGCACCATGGCGTCCTCGTTGCGCTCGTTTGCTCGGCCGCCGCCGTCGTTTACGGCGTTCTCACTTCGCGTTCACTGCTCGCGCTCTCGCCGGGCAATCAAACGATGCGCGCGATCTCCGCGGCCGTGCAGGAGGGTGCGCGAGCCTATCTGAACCGCCAATACACCACGATCGCCGGCGTCGGGGTGATCCTGTTCGTCGTGCTGATCCCGATCCAGAACATTCGCGTGGCGATCGGTTTCTTGATCGGTGGCGCGCTGTCGGCCTCCGCCGGATACATCGGCATGAACGTCTCCGTACGCGCCAATGCCCGGGTCGCCGAGTCCGCCAGAAGTGGTGTCGGGCGGGCCTTGGACGTGGCGTTCCGGGGCGGGGCGGTCACCGGACTGCTCGTCGTGGGGCTTGCGCTGCTGGGGGTCGCCGGGTACTACGGCGTGCTCACCTGGATCGCGGGCGAGAGCACCCGGCACGCGGTCGACGCGCTGATCGGCCTCGGTTTCGGGGGCTCGCTGATCTCGGTGTTCGCCCGCCTGGGGGGCGGCATCTTCACCAAGGCCGCCGATGTGGGCGCGGACCTGGTCGGCAAGATCGAGGCCGGGATCCCCGAGGACGATCCGCGCAACCCGGCGGTTATCGCCGATAACGTCGGCGATAACGTCGGCGACTGCGCCGGGATGGCGGCCGACCTGTTCGAGACCTACGCGGTCACGGCGGTCGCCGTGATGCTGCTCGGCGTGCTGCTGTTCGACCAGCAGTCGGCGGTCGCGCTATATCCGCTCGTGCTCGGCGCCGTCTCGATCGTGGCCTCGATCATCGGCACATTTGCCGTCAAGTCGCGGGCGGGGAACGTGGAGCGAGCGCTGTACCAGGGCCTGATCGTCTCCGGGGCGCTCGCGGCGCTCGCGTTCATCCCGATCACGTACTGGATGATGAAGGGGCTGACCTTCTCCTCAGGCGGCGCCGCGGCGCACTGGTGGAAGTACTACCTCTGCGCGTTGATCGGCATTGGCGTCACCGCGTGCCTGTTCGTGATCACCGACTATTTCACCTCGACCCGGTTCGCGCCCGTGAGGAGCACCGCTCGTGCTTCACAGACCGGGCACGCCACGAACATCATCCAGGGGCTCGCCCAGGGCTACCAGTCGACCGCGCCGCCGGCGATCGTGATCGCGCTCGGAATCCTCGGCGCCTGGAAGCTTGCCGGCGGCGGCACCACCCACGGCATCTACGGGATCGGCGTGGCGGTCATGGCGCAGCTGTCGCTCACCGGTCTGATCGTCGCGCTCGACGCGTTCGGCCCGATCACCGACAACGCCGGCGGGATTGCGGAGATGGCGGACCTGCCCCAGGAGGTCCGCGACGTTACCGACCCGCTCGACGCGGTCGGCAACACCACCAAGGCCGTCACCAAGGGGTATGCGATCGGCTCCGCCGCGCTGGCCGCGCTGGTGCTGTTCAACGCGTTCGACAACGAGCTCGTCCAGAGCGGCAAGCATCCGGACTTCTCGATCGGCAACCCGGCGGTGCTGATCGGGCTGCTAATCGGCGGGCTGATGGTCTACCTGTTCGCTTCGCTGGCAATGGAGGCGGTCGGCCGCGCCGGCGGCGCCGTGGTCGAGGAGGTTCGCCGCCAGTTCCGGGAAAAGCCCGGGATCATGGAGGGCACCGAACAACCCGAGTACGGCGCGGCCGTCGGCCTCGTGACCCGCGCTGCCCAGCGCGAGATGATCCTGCCGTCGCTGATTCCGATCATCATCCCGTTCATCGTCGGGCTGATCAGCATCGAGGCGCTAGGCGGCCTGCTAATCGGCGTGATCGTGGTCGGGCTGTTCGTGGCGATCTCGATGACCTCGGGTGGCGGCGCGTGGGACAACGCGAAGAAGCTGATCGAGGACGGTGCCTACGGCGGCAAGGGCTCCGAGGCGCACGCCGCCGCGGTCACGGGCGATACCGTCGGCGATCCCTACAAGGACACTGCGGGGCCGGCGATCAACCCGATGATCAAGGTCACAAACATCGTCGCGCTGCTGATCATCCCCATCATCACCTGACCGTTGCATGCCCCTCCCCGGGGACTCGCGTGGCCCGAGACCAAGGCCGAACCTGAGTCAGCGGGAGCACGTCCCCTATGGGAGAGGCAGCGCCTTTTCGGTAGGCTCCAGCGCGCGTTGTATCCGGCCCGTCTACCCTTGTTTCCGCGCCGTCTACTGTCCCTGTGATGTTCATTCTGATCGTCGGTTGTGGTCGTGTCGGATCTGCGCTCGCGAAGCGTGCGCTTGACGCCGGCCATGAGGTGTCGGTGATGGACAGCGATCCGCTCTCCCACGAGCGACTCGACAAGGATCAGTCGACCACCTGGGAGGACGCCGGAGGTCGCTTCACGGTCGGAACGGCGCTCGAGATCGATGGCTTGATCGAGGCCGGGATCGAGGAGGCCGACGTGTTCATGGCCGCGACGAGCGGCGACAACACGAACCTTGTGATTTCACAGATCGCCCAGCGCCGGTTCAAGGTGCCGCGGGTGGTGGTGCGGGTCGCCGACCCGGCCCGAGCCGCCTGGTACGGCGAACAGGGGCTGCTTACGATCTGTCCCACGCAGCAGGCGATCGACGAAGCGGAGCGCGTCGCGCTCGCGCGGTAGAGGGGTTAGGCGAGAGATGTATGTGATCATTGCGGGTGCGGGCAAGGTGGGTTGGAACCTGGCCCGAGAGCTGATCGCCAAGGATCGAGAGGTGACGCTGATCGAATCCGATCACCGTCGCTACCGGATCGTCGAGGAGGAGTTGGAGCACGCCGTCCAGTACGGCGACGCGACCGAGCTGTGGGTGCTCGAGCGGGCTGGCATCCAGCGGGCAGACCTGGTGATCGCGGTGACCGGCGACGACGAGGACAACATCCTCATCTCCCAGGTGGCGAAGGAGAAATACGGCGTTCAGCGGATCGTCGCTCGGGTCAACAATCCCCGAAACCTGCAGCATTTCAAGCTGCTGGGGATCCAGCCGGCCGTGTCGGCTACCGATCTGATCCTGCGCCTGATTGAGCACGAGGTACCGGAGTACGGGCTGGTGCAATTGCTGGCGCTAGAAGAGGAGCACCTCGAGATCATCGAGCTGGAGGTCGGAGAGGGCTCCGCCGCTGCGGGCCGTAAGGTGCAGGAGGTTGTGCTGCCCGACGGCTCGTTGATCATCTCCGTGCTGCGCGGCGGCGCGGGCTTCGTGCCGAAGGCCGATTCGGTGATCGAGCCGGGGGACCAGGTGCTACTGATCCTCGATCCAGGGCTCGAGGGGCAGATCACGCCGCAGTTCTCACCTGACGGCGTCGGACCGAGTTAGCGATGGCCACCCGTCACTTCAAGTACGCGTTGATCGGCGGGGGACTGGCGTCGGGAAACTGCGCCCGCTGGCTGCGCGAGTCCGGTGCCGACGGCGAGATCCTGCTGGTCGGTCGCGAGATCGACCTCCCCTATAACCGCCCGCCGTGCTCGAAGGGCTACCTGCAGGGCAAGGAATCCCGCTCAGAGACGCTGTTCCGGCCGCCGGAGTGGTACGAACAGCAGCAGGTGGAGCTCCTAACACGGACCACGGTGACGAAGCTCGACACCGCCAGCCGGACGCTCACCCTCTCCACGAACGAGGAGGTCAGCTTCGAGAAGGCGCTGGTGGCCACCGGCGCCAACGTGCGGCGCGTCGCCGTTCCCGGGCTTGAGCTCGAGGGCATTCACTACCTGCGCACGCTGCCCAACAGCGACTCGATCCGCGAGGACGCGGCCGGCAAGCAGGTTGTACTGATCGGCGGCTCATACATCGCCAGTGAAGTCGCGGCGTCGCTCACCGAGCTCGGCAGCCTGTGCACGCTGGTGATGCTCGAACCGACGCCGCTGAGCCGCGGGTTCGGCGAGCAGGCCGGTCGGTTCTTCCAGAGCCAGATGGAGGAGCACGGGATCACCGTGTACGGACGCGAGCAGCTCGACAGCCTGGAAGGAGCCGGAGGTCGGGTCACGCGGGTGATTACCCAATCCGGACTCGAGCTGCCCGCTGACACGGTGGTGTTCGGCACCGGTGCCGTTCCCGAGATGACGCTGGCTCGCAACGCCGGCCTGACGCTCGGCGAGAGCGGCGGCGTAGTGGTCGACGAGTATCTCGAGACGCCGGTGCCGGGTATCTTCGCCGCCGGCGACATCGCCGAGTACGAGAGCGTGATCCGCGGTCAACGGCTGCGGATCGAGCACTGGGACGTGGCCTTCAATCAGGGCAAGACGGCCGCGCTCAACATGCTCGACCGAAAACAGCCACACGATGTGATGCCCTACTTCTTCTCGGACCTCTCCGATTGGGCCTCGCTCGAGTACGTCGGTCCCGCCTACAAGTGGGATCGAGAGATTGTGCGGGGCTCGCTCGACGAGGGCAAGTTCAGCATCTGGTATCTGCAAGACGGCCGGCTCGCCGCGGCGCTGTCGGTTGGTCGCTCGGATGACCTCCCGCATGCCCAGCGATTGATCGCTGCCCACGCCGACGTCGGCAACCGGGTCGGCGAGCTCGAGGACACCTCGAGCGATCTCGCGGCGCTCTAGTGCGCTTACCTATACTCGCCCTGCATCGATTCTCGATCCACTGGGGAATGGTGTAATGGCAGCACGCGACGCTCTGGACGTCGAAGTTGGGGTTCGAGTCCCTGTTCCCCAGTCTGTGGACCCCGCTGAGGGCCCTGGCCGACCCAAGTGATCCGGCGCTTTCGCCGTCAGCTGGGGTCTTCGAATTCGCCTGGCCGCTTCTCGATCCCTGCTGTAACCGCGGCTACCTGGTTCGGCGAGCCGATCAGGCCCCGCTGAATCCCCGCCTCCAGCGCGAGGCTCTTCTCGGCCGGGGCGGTCCAGGCCTCGTCGTAGAGCCGCTTCGCCCCCCGGACCGCATGGGGTGAGTTGGCGGCGATCTCGGCCGCCAGCTCCCGGGCGGCCTCGAGCGGCCGGTCGCTCACGTGAGTGACCAGCCCCACCGCGTGCGCCTCGCTCCCGGAGAGCACGCGGCCCGTATAGGTGAGCTCCTTGGCCACATCGGCCGCGACCAGTCGCGGCAGCGTCCGGGTGATCGCCATGTCGGGGATCAGGCCCCACTTGACCTCCATCACCGACAGCCGCGCGTCCGGCGCCGCGATGCGAATGTCGGCGGCAAGCGCGATCTGCAAGCCGCCCCCGAGACAATTGCCGTGCACCGCCGCGATCACCGGCACGGGGATCCGGATCCACTCGAACGCGGCGCGCTGAAACCAATTCGGCACCTCGGCCTCGAGCCGCTCGAGAAGACCGTCCAACCCTCCTTCCGCGGCCATCACCGCCGACACGTCGAGCCCCGAGCAGAAGCTGAGGCCATCTCCGTGGAGCACCACGGCGCGCACTTCCCGCCGTGCGGCGACACCCGCGGCCGCCGCGATGATCCCCTCGAACATCGCCACGTCCAGCGCGTTGTGCTTCTCGGCACGGCTCAGGGTGACGATCGCGACGTGGTCATCGACCCGGGTCCGGACACGCTCCTCGCTCACCGAATGCAATCTAGCCGACCACGGCGACCAGGTCTCCGACCGCGATCGGGCCTTCGCGTAACACCTCGCCGTAGATTCCGAACGGGAGCGGCTCGGTGGACCGGAGTCCCCGCCGGTAGGAGCCTAGAACGTCGAGCGTGGGGAGGTCGATCGTGCCCGTGTCGGGATCGCGGCTGGTGATCAAGCAGCGGCCGACGTGCCCGAGGAAACGCAGGCGGACCTCCCCGACTTCGACGACGGAGCCGACCCATCCGTCTTCCTCATGGGCGCCGATACCGTCGATCTCGATCAGCATCCTGAATCGCCGCGCGTCCACGGTCGGTTCGCCCGCGACCTTCGCAAGCCTCGCCAGCGAGGCCCCCGAGATCAGCGACGCGGCGCCGCGGACCCCGCGGTCGACTCCCGCGACGCTCGGCTCCACGAGCCGCAACGACCGGCCCGTGAAATCCGACAAGGCCTCCGACAGGCGGCCAGGAACAACTCGGCCCTCCACGGTGATCGACGTAAAGCGGGCGGTGACCGCCTCGCCTGGCTCGACGCGGTCCTCGACGATGCGACCGTCGGGAAACGTGAGCGCGAGCGTCCGGGTGGCCTCGTCGTAGTCGGCGACGATCGCGGGCAGCTCGCCGACGCGCTTGGCGTTCACCATCCGGTTGCGGGAATCGATCAGGAAGAAGCGACGGTCTCCGTGGGCGCCGCCGCGCCCCAGCGCGATCTGCTCCACCGGGCGCAGCCGGGTGCTCTTCACCGCGGTCGTAGCTAGCGCTGTCACCACGGCTTGCATCTACGCGGCCTGCACCTGCTCGGCCCAATCGCGGTACAGCTCCCAGTACCGGCCACGGGCGTCGAGGAGCTCTTGATGAGTGCCCTGCTCGACGATCTGCCCGTGTTCGAGCACCACGATCCGCCCGGCATGCCTGATCGTCGACAGCCGGTGGGCGATGATGATCGCCGTTCGCCCGGCCACCAACCGCCGCAGGCCCTGTTCGATGAGGCTCTCGGTCTGGACGTCGACGTTCGAGGTCGCCTCATCGAGCACCAGGATCCGCGGGTCGGCGACGAGCGCTCGTGCGAACGCGATCAGCTGGCGCTGACCCGCCGATAGTTGAACCCCCCGCTCGCCGACCTCGGTCTCGTACCCGTGCTCGAGCGCCGCGATGAACGAGTCAGCGCCGACCGCGCGCGCCGCCGAGACGATCTGCTCGTCGGTTGCGTCGGGGCGACCGAACGCGATGTTCTCGCGCACCGTGCCACTGAACAGGAACCCCTCCTGTGGAACGATGCCCATTTGCGAGCGCAGCGAATGCGCGGTGACCGCCCGCAGATCGTGGCCGTCGATCAAGACCCGGCCGACCGTCGGATCGTAAAACCGCGAGACGAGCTTCGCGAAAGTCGACTTGCCGGCGCCGGTTTCGCCCACCAGTGCGACCGTCTGGCCGGGCGGGATCGTCAGCTCGATGTCCCGCAGCGCCCACGGGCCGTCGTCCTCCTGGCCGTAGCGGAACGAGACGTCCTCGAACCGGAGCTCGCCCCGGATTTGCCCAAGTACGGCCGCCCCGGGCGCATCGACGAGGTCGGGTTGCTCGTCGAGCAGCTCGAAGATCTTGTCGAGCGCGGCCATCCCCGACTGGTAGGTGGTGTACAGCTGCGAGAGCTGCTGGATCGGGTCGAAGAAGTTGTTGAGCGCCGCGATGAACGCGAACACCACCCCGGTCGATGCGTGCCCCGAGATCGCCTCGTACCCGCCGATCGCCAGGATCTCGACTGTGACCAGCGCCGAGAGCAGCTCCACGCCGGGGAAGTAGGCGGCGTTCAGCTTGATGGTCGTCATGTTGACGTCGCGGTTGTCCTGGTTGAGCTCCGCGAAGCGCTGGAGGTGTCGGGGCTCCTGACCAAAAGCGCGGATCACCCGGATGCCCGACAGGGTCTCCTGGAGGTAGCCCGTGATCAGGGCGATCTTCTCCCGCGTGGCGCGGTAGGCGCTGGCCGAGGCGATCCTGAAGGCGAGCCCTCCCAGCACCAGCACCGGCAGCGCGATGAAGGTCATCATCGCGAGGCGCGGATCGAGCACGATCAGGATCACCACCACCCCGATCAGCATCAGGCCCGACTGAAACAGCGTCGCGATCCCGTCGGAGACGAGCTGGTCGAGCGCTTCGACGTCGTTGGTGATCCGTGAGATGATCACCCCGGCGCGACCCCGCGAGTAGAAGCCGATCGAGAGCGCCTGCAGGTGCGAGAACAAGCGCAGGCGCAGGTCCTGAAGCGCGCGCTGGCCAACCCAGCCAACCAGGTAGGTCTGGGCGTACGTGGCAAGCCCGTAGAGGACCGCGGAGGCCAGGAACGCCGCAACGATCCAGTCAAGCGCGCTGACGTCGTGGCGCTGGATGCCATCGTCGATCGCCAGCTTGGCCAGTGGCGCCGGGGCCAGCGCGGAGCCGGTCGCCAACAGCAGCGCCGCGAACATCGTCGCGACGCGCCAGCGGTAGGGGGACAGAAGCTCGATCAGGCCGCGCAGCTTGCGTGCCCGTCCGCCCCCTCGACGGACGCGCGCACGCGCGATCAGCTGCCGGGCGCTCATAGACCCACCACCCCAGCCTGGAGCGGCTCGGCGATGAACACCCGGTCGGGAGTCCCCTGCTCGACGATCTCCCGGTAGAGGTCAGAGCGCTCGAGCAGCTCCTCGTGCGTTCCCCGATCGGCAATCATCCCGTCTTCGAGCACCGCGATCTCGTCGGCCAGCGCGATCGTAGAGAGCCGGTGGGCGATCACAAACGTCGTCCGGCCCGCCAGCACGCCCCGCAGCGCGAGCTTGATCTGGTGCTCGGTCGAGGCGTCGACCGAGGAGGTGGCATCGTCCAGGATCAGGATCCGTGGATCGGCGACGATCGCGCGGGCGATCGCGATCCGCTGACGCTGCCCGCCCGAGAGCGTCAAGCCGCGCTCGCCGACGATCGTGTCGTAGCCCTCCGGGAGAGCGCTGATGAAGCCGTCGGCTTGCGCAGCGCGGCCGGCCGCCTCAACCTCCTCGCGCGGGGCGTCAGGGCGCCCGTAGGCAATGTTCTCGTGAACCGTCGCCGAGAACAGGAACGGATCGTCGTTGACGCTGGCGATCGCTCGCCGCAAGCTGAGCAGATCGACCGAGCGCACGTCCGCCCCATCGATGCGAACCGACCCCGAGCTCACGTCGTAGAGCCGCGCCAGCAGGGAGACGAGCGCGGTCTTGCCCGAACCCATCGCGCCGACCAGCGCAACCGTGCGGCCCGCTTCGATCTCCAGGTCGACGTTGCGAAGCGCCGGCCTGGGTGAGCCGGGGAAGGTGAGGCTCACCCCGGATAGCGACACCCGTCCCGCGCCATCAGGTAGCGGCGGCGCGCCCGCCGGCGTGGCCATCTCCGGGTCGCGATCGAGAATCTCAAAGATTCTGGCCCCCGACGCGGTCGCTCGCTGGGCGGCTCCGAGCATGTAGCCGAGCGTCCGCATCGGCGAGATCAGCATCAGCAGGTAGGCGTAGAAGGCGGTGAACTGGCCCACGGTCAGCGTGCCGTCGATCACCTCGCGGCCGCCGACGAACAGGATCGCCGCGAGCCCCAGGTTGGGGAGAAAGCTGATCATCGGCGTGTATCGCGCCTGAATCCGGGTGGCGTAGACGGCCTGATCGAACAATCGACCCACCGATTCGCGAAACCGCCGCAGCTGGCGCTCCTCCTGCGCGAACGCCTTCACCACCCGGACCCCGGATACGTTCTCCTCCGCCTCGGCGGTCAACTCCGCGATTCGCTGCTGTACTTCCTGCAGCGCGGGCCGCGACCGACGGCCGTAGCGGTTGGCGATCACGACCACGGGCAGCACTGGCGCGAGCGACAGGGCGGCAAGCTCTGGCCTGAGCGCGAACATCGCCGCGGCGGCGAGCAAGATCGACAGCAGCGACTGGCCAATGAAGACCAGCCCATAACCGAGAAAGAACCGGACCGACTGAAGGTCAACCGTGGCCCGGGACATCAGCTGACCGGTCTGCTGACGGTCGAAGAACGCCAGCTCAAGTCGCTGCAGGTGACCGTAGATGCGGTTGCGGAGATCCAGCTCGACGCCCAGCGACACCCGTCCGGCGATCAACCTTCTCGACACGCTCAACCCGAGGCGAGCGATGCCGGCGATTCCGATCGCGATCGCCCAGACGGTCACGGCGTGCTTGTCGTGGCCCCTGATCCCGTCGATCGCTTTCCCGGTCAGCCACGGAATCAACACCGTCGCGCCCATCGCGCCGGCCGCGAGCACGAACGATCCCGCGACCGCGCGGCGATACGGGCGCAGAAATCCCAGCAGGCGGCGAAACGTCGGCATACTTCAAAAAATATAGTCGCCTCTCGAGGAGTTGCTCCGGTCGCTCTCGCGGTCGCGCCGCGAGGGCGGATGTGGGCGCGAGCCGCGCCGGCGAGCGGATGTCCGAGCGATGTGCGCGCGGATGTGCGCGCGGATGCATAGGATCAGGCGATGAGCGAACCCACCGCTGGGAGGCCCGTTCGATGACGAGCGTGCGTGAAGCCACCTTCGAGCTGTTCCGCGCCCACGGGATGACGACGATGTTCGGGAACCCCGGCTCGACCGAGTTGCCGATGCTCGCCGAGTTTCCGGCTGACTTCACCTACGTGCTTGGCCTCCAGGAGCTCGTGGTGGTGGGAATGGCCGACGGCTACGCCCAGGCCAGCGGCAAGGCCACGCCCGTCAACCTGCATACCGCGCCGGGAGTCGGCAACGCGGTTGGCGGCATCCTCAACGCCCAGGCCAACAAATCGCCGCTTGTGATCACCGCCGGCCAGCAGGTCCGCCCCCAGATCATGATCGAGGCGCTGTTGACCAACCGCGAGTCGACGGTTGGCCCCCAGCCGTACGTCAAGTGGACGTTCGAACCGCCGCGCGCGGAGGACGTGCCGGGAGCGATCGCGCGCGCGATTCACCATGCCTCGCTGCCGCCGAAAGGGCCCGCATTCGTGTCGATCCCGATGGACGACTGGGGCGCGGAGGTCGACGAGGATCGCGCTCGCCACGCGCTGGCGCGCTCGCTCAGCGGTCGCGCGGCGCCTAATCCGGACACGCTGGTGGCGGTGGCACGCCGGCTCGAGGAGGCTCGCAACCCTGTGCTGATAGCGGGGCCGGACGTCGACGCCAGCGGCGGCTGGGAGCACGCGGTCGCACTCGCGGAGAAGCAACATCTGCCGGTATGGGCGACCCCTACCGCCGGCAGCAACCGGCTCGGGTTTCCGGAGCGCCATCAGAACTTCGTCGGGATCCTGCCGCCGGCGATCGGACCGATCGCGGAGACCTTGAAAGAGCACGACCTGGCGCTCGTCATCGGCTCCTCGGTGTTTCCTTACTATCCCTACATCCCAGGGCCGCTGCTCGCCGGCAAAACCTCGCTGATCGCGATCACCAGCGATCCCGATGAAGCGGCACGCGCTCCGATGGGAGATGCGGTGGTGGGAGACGTCGGGCTGGCGTTGAGGGGGCTCGTGGAGCTGGTCCGGGAATCGGATCGGCCACGGTTCGAGCCACGCGAGGAGCCGGGTGAGCCGCCGGGCGCCGATCCCCTGAGCGGCTCCGAGGCGATGGCCGCGCTGGCCGAGGTGTGGCCCGAAGACGGGATCGCGGTGATCGAGACGCCGTCCTGCACATCCGCACTGCGTAACCGGTTGCGCATTTCGCGGCCCGCCAGCTACTACTTCACCGCCAGCGGCGGCCTTGGCTTCGGGATCGCTGCGGCGATCGGCGTGCAGCTCGCGCAGCCCGGCCGGCCAGTGGTGTGCGTGCTCGGCGAAGGATCGGCTCAGTACGGGATCACGGCGCTGTGGACGGCCGTGGCGTACAAGCTCCCGGTGACTTTCCTGGTTCTGCGCAACGACGAGTACATGATCCTCAAGTGGTTCGCTGCCCTCGAGCAGGTCACTGGCGCGCCCGGGCTGGAGCTGCCTGGCCTGGACGTGGCCGCGGTGGCACGCGGATACGGCATGAGGGCCAGCGATGCAACCGGTCGTGAGGAGCTGACCGAAGCATTGCGAGCCGCGATCGGCGCCGAGGAAGGCCCGCGGCTGGTGCAGGTTCGCGTCGCCTCGGGTATGTGGATGGAGTGATGGCGGTGGCGGTCTCAGACGTGAGCAGGATCGCGCCGGCGCAGCCGCAGCCGGCGCCGGATCGCGCGCCCGACTGGGTCGCCGGCGGCACGCCAGAGCCGCTGCGGGGCTGGTTGGTCGATGCGCTGGGCGAGGATCGCGTTCTCACTCGGGCGCTTGACCTGATCAAGTACGCCTCGGACGCCAGCCCCTATCGCCTGATCCCGAAGGCCGTAGCGATGCCCCGGGACGTCGATGACCTGGTCAGGCTGATGGGGTTCGCCCGCAGCCGTCGAGTGCCACTGGTGTTTCGTGCCGGCGGGACCTCGCTCAACGGCCAGGCCCAGACCGATTCCATCCTGGTCGACGTTCGCCGACACTGGCAACGGGTCGGGGTCGAGGATCGGGGCAAGCAGGTTCGCGTCCAACCTGGAACCGTGCTGGGTCACGTCAACCGCGTGCTCGCGCGTCATGGCCGCAGGCTCGGCCCAGACCCCGCGAGCAGCGATATCGCTTGCGTTGGCGGGGTGATCGCCAACAACTCGGGGGGAATGCGCTGCGGTACCGTCGCGGACTCGTACCGCACGGTCCGCTCGCTGAAGCTGGTGCTGGCGAACGGGGCGGTGATCGATACGGCCGATCGTGACGCCGAGCAGCGCTTCGCGAGGGTGGCTCCGGAGCTCGCCACCGGCCTGATCGAGCTGCGGAATCAGCTCCGCGCGGAAGCCCCGCTCGCCGAGCGCGTCGCGCGCAAGTTCGAGATCAAGAACACCACCGGCTACCGGCTGTGTGCGATGCTGGACGCCGACACTCCGCTGGAGATGTTCCGGCGGCTCGTGATCGGCTCGGAGGGCACCCTGGCGTTCGTCGCCGAGGCGGTGTTCGAAACGGTCCCTCACGGGCGCCACACATCCATGGGCCTGATCCTGTTCGACGATGTCGAGGCGGCGGCCGATGCGGTGGTGCCGATGGTGAGCGCGGGGGCAACCGCGACCGAGCTGATGTTCGCCTCGACGCTGATCGCGGCGGCCAACCACATGCCGGGCACGCCGGAGCGCTGGAAGGAGCTGCCACCGGACGCTGCCGCGCTGCTGGTCGAGTTCCGCTCTTCCGACCCGGACCAGCTCGACGAACCGGAGCGCCGCGCGCTGGAGCTTCTCGAGGGCCGCCCGCTGCTCGATTCCCCCCACTTCTCGCGCGACCAGCACGAGGGCGAGATGCTCTGGCACGTACGCGAGGGGATGCACGGGCTGGTCGCGGCGGTGCGGGAGCCGGGCGTGCAGGTGATCGTCGAGGACGTCTGCGTGCCACCCGCGCGGATTGCCGAGGCCACGGTCGATGTACGGGCGCTGCTCGACAAGCACGGCTTCCTTCCTGGGGTCGCCGGGCACGCATCGGCGGGAAACCTCCATTTCATCCTCACGCCGAAGTTCGGCGACCAGGCCGAGCTCGACCGCTACGGGCGCTTCGTCAGTGAGCTCGTCGACCTGATCGTCGACAAGTACGACGGCTCGCTGAAGGCCGAGCACGGGACGGGGCTCAACATGGCTCCGTTCGTCGAGCGCGAGTGGGGCAGGAAGGCCACCGAGATGATGTGGCAGATCAAGCGACTGGCCGATCCTGACGGCATTCTCGGCCCCGGGGTGGTGCTGAACCGAGATCCGCAAGCACACCTTCAACACCTGAAGTCGACGCCGGAGATCGAAGAGGTCGCGACGAAGTGCGTGGAGTGCGGCTTCTGCGAGCCGGGCTGTCCCTCGCGCAACGTCACCACAACGCCGCGCCAGCGGATCGTGATCCGCCGCGAGATGGCGCGCCAGCCTGCCAGCTCAGCGGTGCTTGCGACGCTGCTCGAGCAATATCAATACGAGGGGGTCGACACCTGCGCCGCCGACGGCATGTGCTCGCATGCCTGCCCAGTGGGGATCGACACCGGCGCGCTGATCAAGAGCTTCCGGCAACGCGAGCACTCCGGGACGGCCGAGCGTCGGGCGCTGCGCGCGGCGCGGCGCTACGGGGTGCTCGAACGGGCCGCGCGCGCGGCCCTCTCGGCCGGTGGTCTCGGGGCGCGAGCGCTCGGTGACCGCGGGCTGGCGGCGATCACCGCGCTGCTGCGCCGCGCCCTCGATCCGGAGCTCGTTCCCGCCTGGACGGAGGCCACGCCCCAGCCCGCGCCGAGCCGGCTGCCGTTGACCGCCCGAGAGGGGGCCTCCGCGGTGTACCTGCCGGCGTGCATCAACCGGATCCTCGGCAATCCGCGCGGCGACGCGTCACACCCCACGGTTCCCGAGGCACTGGTCGCAATTTCAGCTCGCGCTGGCTTGCCGCTCTGGATCCCGAGCGACGCCGCGGGCCATTGCTGCGGGACGCCCTGGAGCTCGAAGGGATACCAGCAGGGCCACGACTACATGGCGCGCAAGACGGCGGCTGCGCTACACCGATGGTCCGGCGGCGGTCGCCTGCCGCTGGTGATCGATGCGAGCTCGTGCGCGCACGGCCTCCTCAGCGAGGTGGATCTGGATGGAATCTCGGTCCTCGATTCGATCGACTGGGTTCACGACTACGTGCTCGCGCGTCTGCAGATCGGCGAACGGCTCGGGAGGGTGGTCCTGCACGCGAATTGCTCCTCACAACACCTCCGCTCGGCTTCGAAGTTGAGGGCGATTGCGGCCCGCCTCGCCGACGAGGTGGTGGTCCCGGCGGCAAGCGGCTGCTGCGGAATGGCGGGCGACCGCGGCTGGCTTCATCCCGAGCTGCCCGCTTCGGCGCTGCGCGATGTCGCCCGCGAGCTCGACGGAGTCCAGTTCGACGCTTATCTGTCCAGCAATCGCACCTGCGAGATCGCGTTGCGCGAGGTCACCGGCAAGCCGTACGCCTCGTTCGTCCTGGCGCTCGAGGAGCTCACGCGCGGCGCGAGCAGGGCGGGCGAGTGACTAGCGAGCGGGTGCGCGGCGCGAGCGGGCCGGACGGGTGACGAGCGAGCGAGTCCCCCAGGCCGGACTCTGCAACCGCTGCCGCCATCAGCAGCTGGTAGGGACTACTCGCGGCTCGGTGTTCTCGCTGTGCCGCCGCTCGCGGACCGAGCCGGCGCGGTTCGCGCGCTATCCGCGGCTCCCCGTGACCGCCTGCTCGGGCTTTCAGCCGCGGGAGCGCCCTACTGCGGCGGCAGCGGAGTGAGCACCACCATGTTGCTGCCGTCCTGCGCCTGCTCGGTCTGTTCCTGAAACAGCCCGTGCGCGGTGATCACGCTGACCAGCTCCGACTCGGGCGCGTAGGGAACTTCGTCGACGGTGGGCGGCAAGCTCTCGGGCAGCGTCTCCCGCAGCGGCCGGTCGAGGAACGGTTGCAGCTCTGAGCGATCGAACGCCAGGGCGAGGTCCACCGGCTGCGAGCTCGATGAGGCCTGGCCCGAGGCCGCCGGCTTGGCGCTCAGCCGGCTCGAGCTGACGGTGTGGCCAGGAGGCAGCAGCGCGACGACCGTCTGCACGCCGCTGAGGTACTTGAACGAATAGAGCGCGAGCTCGAGCGCTTCCCGGCGAAGCAACAGCAGCCGGTTGGCCGATGGTGTGCCAACCCCGATGGAGCAGTCCTTCGACTCGAGCCCGCAGAGGTTGTAGGCGATCGTGCTGCTCGGGTCGAGCGCTTGATATCCGCCGGGCGCTGACGAATTTGGAATCACCACCTGCAGCGGATTGGACGGGTCGTTGAGGTTCACGGTGGTGACGACTGCGAGCTGATCGGTTGAAGAGGCGCGGTAGTACGGCGACAGGTAGTCGGCGATTTGCTGCGCCCCGGCGGGACCGCCGCTGCTGGGCTGCCAGGCCGACCACGCGCCCCCGGCGCTGGCCTTGCTTGCGCCGCCGGAAGAGAGCATCACCACGGCCGCTGCCAGCGAGGCGGCTCCAGCGAGCAGGAGCGCCCCGATCGCGGCCTTGAACTTCCTGGAGTGCCGCGAGCGATCGGCACCGGCCCGGGTCGAATGTGGGACCGCCAGCGCCGGCGCCGCGGGGACCGGCGATTCAGCCGCTTGTTCTTTGTCTGCCTGCAGACGGTTCATACGCGGGGCCACGCGCGGTCGTCCAGTAGGTCGATGTCGGGCCGCACGAGGTCGACGCTGTTGAGCAGATCGACCACCTCATCGCCATGCATCTCCTTGCGGCGGATCAGCTCGTCGGCGATTTGCTCTACGCGATCACGGTTGGCCGCGACGGTGGCGTATGCGGTCAGGTAAGCCTGGCCGAGAAGCGCCGTGGCCGCCTTGCGCTTATCGCGGTCGGACAGAGTCCCGGCGATCGGATCCTCCTCGAACGGTCCTCCGCCACCGGCGCGGCGCATGATCTGCACTCCGATCTCCTCGAAGCGGCGAAGCAGCTTCTCGCGCTCCGCGGCTTCATCGGCGGCCGACGCGAAGCGCCCGTCGAGATTGATCGGGTTGGGCCCCATCGCGCAGGAGCCCACCATCCAGCCGGCGCGCGCGGTAGCGCTCATCACATCGCCGCCCACGCCGGTGGAGTTCTCGCCGTAGAACACGTGCTCGGCTGCCATCGCGCCGAGCGTCCACACCAGCTTCGCGAACTCATCAGAGCGCCAGGAGGAGAATCGCTCTTGCGTCTCGATCGCCTGGTGGTGGCCGAGTGACTCCCCTCGCTTGCGGATCGAGAGCCGCGTCGAGAGCACGTCCTTCATGTACAGATGGCCGTTGACCGCGTGGCCTGCCTCGTGGATCGCCACTGCGCGCGTCTCATCGGGCACGTAGTCGATCGCCACCGCCGTCCCCGCCTCGACCGTGGTCATCGCCTCGACGATGTCAGGCCAACCGAACGTCTGGCGGCCATCCGCGTGCGAATAGGTGAGCGCCAGCGAGCAGACCTGCTCGATCATCGCGGGGGCGTAGCCGTTGGTGATCCGAGCGAGCTCGTCGCGTCGCCGATCGCTATCGAGGTCGGGTTCGTGGTCGACCTTCGCGAGATACAGGTTGAAGATGTCCTTGCGGTCCTCGAGCGTGGGGGTTCGGAACCACACGTGGCGGCCCATGCGACCGGGACGGATCAGCGCCGGGTCGAGCCGGTCGATGGGAACGTTGGTGGCGCCGATGAAGAACACCTGCTCGTTTGATGGGCGCGGCGGCGGCAGGCGCAGCGATTTGCCGCGGAGCTTGCGCGGCACGAAGTACAGCGCGTCGAGCATCGAGTTCACGCGCTTGGTGAACTGCTGGCGCATGAACGGCGCCTCGCCGATGCCGTCCATCTGCACGAGCAGTTGGTTCAGCGCGAGGCCGCCGGAGCCGCCGCCAAACATGCCCGGGAACATGATGCGCTGGGTCCACTCAGCCGGCTTGGCGAGGATCGGCGGCACGCTCACCGGGCGCTGTTCCGATCGCGCCGCGAACAGCCGCTCGCGCCAGGCCCGGGTCTCCAGGATCAGATCGCCGGTCGGGGTGAGCGCCCCCCAGGGACCGAAGAAGCAGTACTCCTCGAAGCTGCGGTGGCCCACCATCCCGCTTGCTCCCCCACCGCCGAGGCTCGCGCGGCGCATCCCCACCGCGTCGATCTCGTCGATGAACACGATGCACTGGCCGCCCCATTTCCGTGCCAGCTTCTTGGCCTTGCGGATCAGCCACATCACCACGATCACATCGATGCCGATGAACGTGGCGGCGAAACCGGAGCCGGGGATCGTCACGAACGGGCAGTTGAAGTTGGTCGCTATCGCCTTCGCCAGCATCGTCTTGCCGGTTCCAGGAGCCCCCAGGAACAGCAGTCCGCGCTCACGTTTACCGCCGGCCTTCTCGAACTCCTCGCCCGACTGCCACAGCCGTACAACGCGCGCGACCTCTTCCTTGGGCTCGGCCTGACCGCGTACATCTCCCATCTGCACGCCCCAGCTGGCGTCGCCCGGCTCGTAGCCGCGGACCTGCCTCAGGTTCGCGATCAGCAGCGGGCCGAACAGGATCAGGATGTTGCCGAAGAACAGGACCACCATGCTGATCGCGAGGCTTGGAAACTCGGACCCGATCGTGGTCAGGAAGTGCCCAATCGACTGCAGGCCGCCCCACCAGCTGTGTCCACCGGCGACCGCCACGATTGCGCTGATACCAGCGACCACGATCCCCAGGAAGAACAGCTTCCGGTACAACGAACGCCAGAACCAGGTGCGGCGGCGAGCGACCACGTCCTCCTCGGCGATCTCGCGGTCGACGCCGTACATGCTCGGCCACGGCAGGAAGCGCCTGGCCAGCACGTCGATCAGGCCCCGGAACGCGATCACGCTGCCCACGGTGGCGGCGATCGCCACCCCGAGCGACAGGCCAAGGCGGTCGTAGAGCACGACGAAGAACATCGGGCTCGTGAACAGCGCGACGGCGGTCGCAGCGCGTCGGAGCCGGCGCCACTCCCCGGCCAACATCGTCGCGTCGAGGCCGACGCGTCTCGAACCGCTGGTCTGCTCGGCTACGGCCATCTGTTGGAGATGAGGGTACAGGGGCGACGCGGGCCGGGCATCGCGAAGCAGTCCGGCTCGCGGGCTCGGTCGCGGGGTGGCTAGCGGCGTCAGTGGGGTCTGTCGCCACGACTGTCAATAACACCGCTAACGGGAGTGGCTGTCCACCGCCGCCGTTGTCCTCGCCGGACTCCGGCTAATTCTTTCCCAGTTACAAGTTCACGGGAGAGGAGATAGCGCCCCTCGAAGTGGGAATAGCCGTGACAGGGGACGCGGTGTCGGCAACGCCGACACCGCGGTCCGCGTGGGTCGCGACGAGCGCACGTAGGAGAAACAGGGTCCTGCAGTGGGATAGCCGTGACGAGCGAGTTTGCCCTTGAGCGCGGCCAAAAGGGGATTGCCAGGTGGCTTTGAAGACTTGTGATCCATTTTCTCTGGGCTTGCGGCTTGCGATTGCCGCTGTGGTCGCCAGATGACAGAGAAGAGGCGATCGGAGGCTGGCGACGCCGACTTTGCGATGCTGCTGGGCCCGTCGCGCGCGGGGCGCGGCAGTCGTGGAGCCTGAAGAGCTTGCGGACGCCGCGAGGTCCAGGTAGGAGGCTCTTCGATGACGCCGAGCGTGCTCGGGGCAATAGCAGCCTAGCCGTCGTCGCACGCACCGGCGTCGGGCCGCCCTGTCTTGCTCAGACGACTCGGTCGAGGCGGCTTAGGATCCCGGTCAGCGAACCGTCAAAGGTCGGTCCGAGATACTCGAGCTTATTGCCCAGCTCTACGGCGAGGGCATCGTAGCTGTCGTCTTGTCCGCCGACGAACCACGTTTCCGTGTTCCGCTCGAGGATCGGACGCCAGATGTGCTCGTCCCATGGGACCGGGCGCGCTCCGACGCACAATACGGCGGAGGAGCTACGCACCCACCGAGCCCACTGATCACGGGTATCGCGGAGAAATGTCCCTCCGACTGGTGAGTGCTTGTCACGCGTATACATGCTCATAACCGGCGGCAGCGCGAAACCCTGCGCGTACTGCTCATGCACGGCCCGCAACGAGGCAGCGACGGTGATCTGGCCATCGTAGAAGCCCGACTGCCCACCAGCTGCGACCATGCCCAGGTTGGCGACGTTCGCGTCGGGAATGAGATTGCAAGCGCCATGCGGCTTGAGGATGAGCAGATTCCCCGCCGGTGGCGCTCCGTCGTCAGACAGATAGGCGAGTGGTAGCCCTGCCCGGCTGGCTGCGCAGTCGAGGACGCAGTCATAGTTCAAGCTCGCCAGTGCCACCCGCTCCAATAGACGCCGAGCTCTAAAAGCGATCACAAGCCGCGAATAGCAGTCTGTACAGTTGCGTGGCGGTTCGAACCGGGCGAAGTAGAGCCCCATATCGATGAAGAGCTGGGTCGGAGCCAGCGACGGCGTGTTCCACAGCTCGACCATCCCAGCCTCAAAGTCGTCGCACAGCGTGCGCTTGCGCTCGAGCGGAAGCCTTCCCCAGGTGTCCGGGCAGTGGCGTTCGAGCTCGTGGAACAGGCTCATACCCAGTGGAGGCGGGTAGGGCGTGACGCCGCCAGCACCATAGCTCGCGCCCGCTCCAAACAGGACCGCGAGTTTGCCTGGTAGAAGCGTTTTCGTCGTTCTTACCGACACGCCACCACGCTAGCCCAGCGCCCGGCGGAATGTACCGGACATTTGCGGCGAGGAACGTCGTGGTGCGGGTCGCGACGCGTGGTGGCGCGCCGCACTTAGACGCTCGACCGAGGAAAGCAGGACGAACATTGCAACGGCCGCGTACTACGCGAACCAGTACGCCGTTGCGGTCGATGCAGTCGGCCCTCTGGCCGACGCCGGCGACATCACCGCCATGAGCAACCTCGGATTGCTGCTCAAAGAAAGCGATCCGGAAGCCGCCCGCCGCTGGCTGGAGCAGGCTGCCGCCGCCGGTCATACAGGCGCGATGAACAACCTCGCGTCGGTGCCCGGAAGCCGCCCGCCATTGGTTTGAGGACGCGGCCGCCGCTGGTCATACGAACGCGATGTTCCACCTCGGGTTGTTACTCCAAGGCGTGATCCGGAAGCCGCTCGGCGCTGGTATGAACAGGCCGCCGCTGCCGGCAACACCAAAGCGATGACCAACCTTGAGGTTGTCCCGGGGCTTGTAGAACTTTGAAGTGACGGCGGTCCCTCCGGCCGCGTCCGCTCCGCTTGGGAGCGTTCGCGGCGATCCGACCAAGATCGAAGGAGGAACCGCCGTGAGTAGCAACGTACCGGTCGTGCAGGCGACTAGCGAAGAGGTCGCGCTGCCTGAGCGCGTTCAGGAAGCCCTTGGCCAGTTGGTCGGGGCAGCGAAGGAGGGGCTGTTGGCGCTGAGCGTCGGTGTCGGGCTCGGTGTGTTGACCGAGTTGATGGAGGAAGAAGTCGACGACGTCGTTGGTCTGAAGGGCAAGTGGAACCCCGATCGGGCTGCTGTGCGCCACGGCCATGAGGACGGGGAGGTGACGCTCGGCGGCCGGCGCGTCGAGGTTCAACGGCCGCGAGTCCGGACCGCCGACGGCGAGTCCGAGGTCGGGCTCGCGACCTATCAGCACTTCGCCGATCGTGATCCGCTCGGCCGGGTCGTGCTCGAGCGGATGCTCGCCGGCGTGTCGACGCGCCGGTATCGGCGCACGCAGGAGCCGGTCGGCGAGGAGGTCGAGATCCGGGCGCGGTCGACGTCGAAGAGCGCGGTCTCGCGCACGTTCGTGGAGCGCACCCGGGCGGCGCTGGGCGAGCTGATGGGCCGGCAGCTGGCGGATCTGCGCCTGGCGGTGATGATGCTCGACGGGATCGAGCTGAAGGGCCGGATGATGATCGTCGCCTTGGGGATCACGACCGAAGGCGTGAAGGTCCCGCTCGGCCTGTGGGAAGGATCGACCGAGAACGCGACCGTCGCGACCGCGCTTTTGTCTGACCTAGTCGAGCGGGGGCTGGATCCCGAGCAGGGAATGCTTTTCGTAATCGACGGATCAAAGGCGCTGCGCAAGGCCGTACGATCGGTGTTCGGCGAGGTTCCGGTGCAACGCTGCCTGTGGCACAAGGAACGGAACGTGATGCGCCACCTCGCCGAGCGCGACCGCCCGCCGATCAAGGCCCGGCTGCGTCGGGCGTGGCGGGACACCGACTACGACCATGCACTCGAGCAGCTCACACGGCTCGCCGACGAGCTCGAGCACGCGCACCCCGGCGCCGCCGGCTCGCTGCGCGAGGGGATGGAAGAGACGCTGACCGTGACCAGGCTCGGGATCCGCGGCAAGCTCAAGCGCACACTCGAGTCCACCAACCCGGCCGAGTCGATGATCGACACCGTCCGCACCACCCAGCGCAACGTCAAGAACTGGTCCTCGGGAGAGATGGGACTGCGATGGACCGCCGCCGGGATGCTCGAAGCCGAGAAGCAGTTCCGCAAGGTGATCGGCTACACCCAGCTCCCGCAACTCGCGGTCGCGATCGAACGCCGGCTCCACCTTCACCAGCCCACCCCCACTACGACCCCGGAGGCCGCGACCGCAGTCAATGTGTAACGATCACACCGGGACTGTCGTCACCGAAGTTCCACGGCGACCGGGGCAACCTCCCAACCTTGGGTCGCTGCTCAAAGACCGCGATCCGGAAGCCGCCCGTCGCTGGTATGAACGGGCCGCCTCCGGCGGCGACACCGCCGCGATCATCGCCCTTGGGAAGCTGCTCAAAGACAGCGATCCGGACGCCGCCCAGCGCTGATATGACCCGTATGAACAGGCGGCAGCCGGCGGCGACACCAACGCCATGAATACGCTCGGTTTCTGCTCCAAAGCGGCGCGCCGAAAGCCGCCCGCCACTGGTTTGAGCAGGCAGCCAACGCCGGCAACGGCTCTGCGATGATCAACCTCGGGAACCTTCTGTATAGCGAGGGGGGACGCGCGTGGCGCTAAGGCTGCATACCAAACTCTGATTGATTTACGCAGCATCAGGGCCGTAGCGGCGCTCAGGCTCGGCCAGTTGCTGTCCTCGGAGGGGGACGTGCCTGGGGCCAGGGCTGCCCTCGACACCGCGGTCAATTTTCAGTATGGCGAGGTGTCCCGGTGGGCTGCTTACTACCTCGCGGTTCTGGTTAAAAGAACAGTGGGACGTTGACAGAGCAAGGGCGCAATCGAGCGCGCCGCCTCAAGCAACACCAAATGCCGCCTCGCTTGCAGGATTGATACTTGCGGCTCTGAATTGAGGCCGCTCCTTATCAGCGGCAGACTGCTAAGACGATCGAGCCCGTCGCTCCGCCGGCCGAAGTGGATCGTTCCGTCCGACGGCGCTCAGCGTGTTTGCGGCAGGCGTCCGAGCACCACTTTGGCGGCGGCCCGAGGCGCCCGCGTTTGAGGATCAGCCATTCGCACGCTTGGCAGGTGGAACCCTCAGCAACGAGCTTGTGAAGGGACTCAATCAACTGTCCGACGATGCGGCGCTGCTCTGGCGGGACGCCGTCTGCATGTCGAGGTCGGGCACGGCTATAGCGCCCCTATTCGGACTAGATACGTAGCGAGCGCCGCTTCGTGATCGATCCGAGGCCGGTAGCCGGGCTTCCGGAGCTGGAAGCGTGCGTGCTTGACGGCGTGTGCGGTGAGCTTGGCGCTACCACCAGCGATCCCGCTCCAGGATCGCCCCAACTCGTGGTAGCGGCGTCCGTTGTGCATGACGTCAGCCGACGCCCGACCGGCGCTTCCGCCGAGTCTCGGTACGCTCCCGCGCGTGGAGGAGCAACACGAGACTGCCGACAAAAAGACGTGTCCGATGTGCGCCGAGGAAGTCAAGGCCGCCGCTGTGGTGTGTCGATTCTGCGGACATCGGTTCGACGCGACTCCGGCGGCGGAATCGCTACCACCAAATCCGACCGGACCTCCACCTGACGACCTGACGAAGCATCTTCGACCTGGCGAGGCGCTGCTTGTGTGGGCGCCCTGCTCTTACGGCGGTTTTTACTCTGGCGTGCTCGGCGTCACTAGCGACCGCGTGCTGTTCGTCGCTCACCTGGGACCGGAGCACTCAGTTGAGCACAGGCTGGCTGAAGACCGGGAAGCCACGGTCTGGGATAGTGGTTTTCGGATCAACTTCGCTGACGGGACGTTCTCGTTTGTGGGGCTTGAAACCGGGCTGGCCAGAGAACTCGTGGCGTCCGTCGTGCCAGGGTTCGCCGAGCGATTCTTTGGGGACGATCCGGCGATGATGGAGCGTCTGCGTGCACGTCACGAGAAGATCGCCGAGCGGGCGCCGATCACAGCTCCGCCTCCGCCAACGGCGACTGTGGTCGTGAAGGGGTGCAGATATCTCGGCGGCTTCAGTCACCTCGCTCCGAGCGGCCGATTTGTGAGCGTGTCGCTCCTCTTTGAACCCGGCGAGATCGTGGTGCAATGGATGCGGAAACCCGTGTTTCGCGTTTCGGACCCGAAACGTGGCACCGTCGAGATTGCGGGCCGCGAGCAGCTTCAGCAGCGCTTGACCGCGACCCGCCTCGCCGGGTTTGGCGTGTTCGCGTTGGCCGCGCCGAAGAAAATCAAGAGGTCGACGAGCTACATCACGATCGCCATCGCCAACGGCGAGATGGGGATATTCGAGGTCGAGAATACCGACCCAATGAAGCTGCGAGCCGATCTATCACCGTGGCTCGCCGAGCATTAGCGGCGCTCCCGATGTTCCCCTCCCAGTTTCCCGAGGCCGACCCTTACCCGGCGCTGGGCAAAGTGTTTGCTGCGCACGTTGATATGCAGTTCGCCGACCTCCACGCGGTTCTGCGGCTTCCAATTGAAGAGATCGACCCGCACGTTGGTCTCAATCTGACGGCAACAGCTCTGATCTTCTCGCTGATCGCGGGTGCATCCGTTCTCCTGCACAACCCGAGCTGGAGAGCCTTCAAGTCGGGCGCGGCGTCCGGAGCGCGCTTCCAGTCAGTGCTCGTGGACGCATATCCTTGGGGAGCTGAGGATGACCCGATCGCGCAGGACGCAGCGAGCCTGCTGTACAAGTCGGCTCGAAACCCCCTCGTGCATTCGCTAGGCATTGGGAAAGACCGGCGAGCCATCCCTGGCGCACAAGTGGCCCAGCCCTACGATCGAATCATCTTCGTGAAGTGGGCGCTTTGCGCACCACAGATCGAGTCGCTCGCCGTCGGCGGCGAGGCTCGGCCGTCCTTCCTGCCGGCAACGATATGCCGGGTCAACGACAGCATCGAACTATCCGTTCCCACCCTCGCGTGGGGCGTGCACGTGATGTGGCGGAAACTCATGCGGGATCCATCCCATGCGGTTGCTGCGGAAGGAATCGCTCGCCAAATTCTTTGTCCCTCGTAGCTTGAAGCGCGCTCGCAACCTGACGCGCAACTGCCGGACGACGGCGCGTGGGGCGGCCCGGGGGTACCCATTCGTCTGGCAAGTGGCGAAGACCTCCTCAAGTTTGGGCGTTGTTCCTCTCGTAAGCAACCCCCGCGCGCCGTTCTAAACCTCATTGCCTTGAACGCAGCCTCGTCAAGAGTGACGACACGGAACGTTCCTGGGCGACGGTCCGGACTACTCGGAGCTTTTACTGGCCGTCTGCTGTGCTGCTTGGGCCAAGCTTGCCGGAGGCCGTGTACGCAGCCGCCTCAGCGTTGGTGTATGCAGAGACGGCCTGCTGCGTGAATTCCGCGTCTAGCGACGCTCCGCTGCTACCAGTACCCGTACAGTCCACGGCGCCGTCGCCCGAACCGCACGAAAGCGCATAGAACTGTTGGTCATCCGGACTCCAGACGGTGATGTTCTCGCTCTGGCTTGGGTCCCGTCCGGACGCCTCCCAGTACTCGTAGAACGCGTTGTTGGCGAACGCGCAGCTCATGCCGGAGCTGCCCGCGACGCCGTACCCGCATTGGATGGGCAGAGCTTGCACCCCGCAGTTGCAGCCGTCGCCGGCTGGAGACGATGTCGTGCTGGGGGCTGGGACGGAGGTTGTCGTCGTGGTGGTTGTGGGGGCGGGCCGGGGCGGCGCGTCGGTCGCGCCGGCAGGGAGGTCCGAGATTGGCGTCAGCACGGCGTAGCTGCCGGTCTGGCTGCCGCCCTCAATTACGCCTACCACCTGTCCCGCAGCGTCGATTGCCGGACCGCCGCTCTCGCCGGCGATGCTCGATGTTTGCACTTGGATCGAATCAGAGAGCGTCTCGGTGGACCCTTCGCCCTCAAGGGTCTGTGGGAGGTTCACAGCGGTGATTGTGCCCTGGGTGACTTCGGGTTCCTGGTGCGCGTCGCCGAGCAGCGCGATTTGCTCTCCGACGTGGGGTAGAGCGCTCTCGATTGCTAATGGCGGCTCCAGCTCTCCAGAGATCGAGAGCACCGCCAGGTCGTGAGTAACGTCGTTTTGAAGCAAAGAAACGCCCGCCGGTCCGGTAACGGTGACGGGACTGCCCGTGCCGCAGGCGGAGACAACGTGGGAAGCCGTGATCGCCTTCCCGTTGCCAGATTGCTCCGCAGACGCAGCCGTCGGACCAGCGACCATGAAGGCAGTTCCCTGAAACTGCATTTGATTGTTCGCATCTTGGCACCCAATCGACATGATCGATTTTTGGGCGGTCGTGATCACGTTGTCGGGAATGGGTGCTGGTGCGGCTGTGGAGATCGGGGCGGTTGTTTGTGCGTTGGTAGACGTCGGGGCGACTGTTTGCGGGTTGGTGGAGGTCGGCGTCGCAGCCGTCTTCGTCGTCGTTGTGACGGTGGCAGCCCGCTTCGATATGGCAGCAGATCCGCCGCACCCGGAAAGCAGCCCACCGATGCCAAGCGCCACGACTCCGGCAAGCCAAGCTGAGCGCGGTTGGCGCCAGAGAAAAAACCTACAAGAGTGTGTCGTTGCCCTCAAAATCCCGGTCTCAGCCAAGCTCTAAACCGTACTATCGGCTCTAACCCCGATTGGCTTAACTCTCCACGCCGTCTCTAGTTGTCGCGAGCGCCCGGAGCGCCTCCCAATGCCTTGCGTGCGGAACCTTCTTCCCGAGCCGAATGAGTGAGCAATAGTGCTCAGACAGACCGGTCGCGGCGACCAGCTCGGCGATCGGAACGCGGCGCAGTCCTGGCAGGATCTCGTTCGTGAACGCCTGAGGATCGAGGTGGTCGCCGCTCCATTCGCGTACGGCTCGCTGGTGCGCCGCATTCTTGCGTGCCCGAATCTCGGCCGCGCGTCCACCGTGTGCTGGGTCGCGCTGCTCAGCTCGTAGCTGAGCGAGAACCTCGGCGGCTTTGTGGCGAGCGGCAGGACCTTGCACGCGCAGCCGCTGGGCGCGACAGTCATCGCAGTAGCGGCGCCGCCGGTCCTGCAACGGAGTCCCGCAGTCGCGACAGGTATTTGGGAGTACGACGAATTCGGCTTGGGAGCGGCGGCGGTGATCTGGCATCCGCTCGTCCCACGCCTGCTTCCAATTGCGGCGCGTGATCGGGGTCCTGAAGGGTAGGCGTGACGCCGAGTGCTTGACGAGCATATGCGCAACCCATTCGACGACAGGGCCGATGTGCTCTCGCCAGGCCGTGCACGTGGCGGCCAGCTCAGCGGCCAGCCGTGGCGTGATCCGGCACGCGCCGGCGCGGGTCTCCACGAACTCGCGCGGTGCAAGCGTGCGCTGAGTCAGCAGCGCAAGCACGTACGCGTCCACTGCCGAGCGCCCAGCTTCCATGACGTCGAGAGCGAGCGACGCCCGGTCGGATCGGTCGGTGTGGAAGATCCCGATGCTGGGGTCGAGGCCGAGCGCATGACAGGCGAAGATCGTCTCGGATTCAAGCAGGGCGTAGAGGTAGTTGAGGACCGCGCCAGCCGGGTTCGTCGCCAGTCGCGGACCGCCGGTGAGGAGCGATGCGCGTTGCCCGAACACGTTCCAGTGCTCGGGCAGTTCACGGTCCTGAGCCGGGGGAAACGGGATGACCAGTGGCGCCCACGCCAGCCAGTACGCGCTTGCGGCTCGCGACTCGGCGGCGAGTAGGGATGGTAGGTCGGCCGCGCGTTGGATCTCACCGAGTGCCGATTCGGTGTGCTCGATGGCGTCCTCTTTGCCTGGCAGCTCATCGAGGAGCGTCCGCTGACCTTCGATTTTGGCGGTGAGCAGACCGCGCGCGATCTCGACGCCGGCGTCAGTGGTCGAGCGCTTGCGTTCGTCGCAGGCCAGCGTGGTCTGGTCCGCTGGTGACCGAGGTCGTAAGCAGCTTGCCGCTGGTGTCGAGGTGTATGAGCGCGGCGCCGGTGTCGTGCAGCCAGCGCATCGCGTCGATGGTGAGGTAGCCGGTATTTGCGATCAATACCAGGCGTTTGAGCTTCGAGGTGCGGTGATACCGGCGCGTCCGTCGTCGGTCGGCAACGCCATCATGCACAACCAGGTGCCCGCGTTGAACGGTTATTTTGATCCCGTATCCGCGCGCCACGCAGATTCCGCGGTCCGCCGGCTCGCTAGGCTGAGCTCGCATGCGAAAGGCCTCTACTTTCGTGTGCCATGCCCCCGGGCCGTGCCTGCGGTCGCGGGGGCGCAAATTTATGTCAGTGTGATCTTATCTTCTCCGTGCGCAATCGCTTCTAAGAACAAGCGCAGCCGCCGCGTGTTCTTGTTGACGTATTGGGCGTCGCATTTTGGGCACGTGAATTTCAGGCGCAGCGGATAGCCGGGCGTGTGGATGTCTTCGAGCGTCACGGTGGTCTTGCCGGTCTCGGCGAGGATGATCCATGGCCAGTTCTTTCGAGTCTGAGCTCCTGGCTCGGGGTCATAGCAGTCTTCGATCCCGCCCCTGCGGTCTTTGGGTGGGCGTCGTCTTTGGAATGCCGCGACGAACGCGGCGTTGAGGTCAAGCGCGCTCCAGGCGATTCCAGCTCGACAGCGGCCACACCTGACACCCAGGGTTAGGTCCCGCAGAGGGTGAAGAGCTTCGTTGAGATCGGGTGCGTGAATGGTGTTTCCCTCGACCTCACCGAACCGGTCGAGTATCCGCAGAGCCCATTTTGCGTTGTCGCGCATCCCGATATCGATGTTCTGTCGGACCCCCATGCTTCAATATGACAATAACTTCAGGTGAGCCGGAGTAGGCTCACAGGCTCGTAGCGGGGCGCCGAGTTCCCGCGATCACCACCTCTCAGCGGAGCTGGACCGTTTGAGGTGGTTGTTTTGAGTTCAGTAGGTGTTCCAGCGGCAGCGCAGTCAGTTCAAGTCCTTGAGCTGACGGATATCCGGCTCGCGTACGAAGCCTGGCCTCGCACCGAGGTCGATGCCGACCGCGTGCACGAGTTCTCCTCCCTCTACCAGGCCGACGGTGAGGGCGCGCTGCCGCCGATCGAGGTGATCGCAGACCCAACTGGCGGGTTTCTGCTGGCAGACGGATGGCACCGACTAACGGCACTTCGTGCCCTCGGCACGGCGCACGTGCAGGCGGTAGTGGTCTCGATTCCATCGGGCAGCGATCCGGTCGCGACAGCGTTCCTGTACGCCGTAGCGCGCTCGGCGATCTCGGCGAAGCCGCTGACCCGCGCCGAGAAGCAGGCGGCGGTGCTGCGGTTGATCGAGATCCACCGAGGCGTCTCCGATCGCGAGATCGGCCGTCTCGCAGGCGTCGACCACAAAACTGTAGGCCGGCTGCGTGAGTGGGGAATTTCCCCACCGAGCGAGCAGGAGCGCTCTCGCTCAGCCCCTAACCCCGAACTGGCCGCACGGAAACTGCTGCAGGCGTTCGAGCGGATCCGGGAAGCGCGCGGCCTCGGCCTAGTCGATTGGTGGCGGGGCGGTGATCGGACCGGCCATCGCCTCGCTGATGCTCTGCTCGACCTGTATGGCGATGAGGCTTTGGAACGGGCGCAGCTTTGCATCAGCTGGCTCCAGGCAGCGAGGGCCGTCATCGAGGCCAATGAGGCGCAGCTATGAGGCGCCGGCGCGATTACAGAGCCGAATACGAACGCCGCCAGCGGCTAGCTCGCGCGCGGGGTTTCTACGGCTATGCCCAGCAGCGACGCTTCTCGCCCCGGCTGCGGCGTGGCCGCGACCTCGGCCGGCTTCCCGAGACCGCCCGGGCCGCCCGATCAGACGCGCTTCACGTGATCGCGGTCGCGCGCGATCGAGGCATCTCGATCGAGGCGGCCGCCCGCGTCGAGCGCGTGCCCGTGCAGGTCGTGCGGTGGTGGGCCGGTGATGCGCTCGCCCCCACGCGAGAGGGGTGCACGCTGCCTCGGAAAGGCGATCGGCTGCTTCGCCTCTATCCGGTCTTCCCCGACGGTGGCGATGGAGTGGAGTTCGTGGAGATCCGAGGCTCGCATGCCACGCGCCGCGCGCAGCGGATCTTCGATGTCCAGTGCCGCTTCATCAACGGCACCGCCAGTGAGGACGAACTGCGGGCGATCGCCGGCCAGAGGGTCGCTGGTCGTCTGGTGGAGTCAGATCCCGAGCGGTTGCGTGCCATCGGGGAGGCCGACGGCGTGGATGTCGTCGAGGCTTACCGGGAGGTGCTCGGATGAGCCCCGGCTGTGTGGCTTGCGGCGGTGCTGCATGCCTGAATCACCATCCGACCGGGCGCGACACGGACGGTCGGTATCTCGACCCGGACCTGAAGTTCCCCAGTTGCCACGACGATCACGAGCTCTTCCACGATGACTGGCGAACGCTCGGCGTTGAGGACAGCAAGCGCGGCCAGGACCCCGAGCGGATGTTGTCGTTCATCGAGCGGGTGGCGTTACGCCTCCGTCGGCTGGCGGCGAGCGTGGGACGACTGGCGGAGGCCTATCCGGAGCAAAAGTGGTTGGCTGCTGGCGCGCGGGCTCTGCAACGCTGGGCGGACGAGCTGGCCTGCTTCATTGCCGCGCTCGACCGGCGCGATCCCGGGTGGCGCTCCGACCCGGCGTTCTACCCCGCGCGGGGGTGAGCCAGCAGGCTGGGCGTCCGTGGGTCAGACTTTCGACGCATCAGCGCCCAGCCCTACAGCCCTGGAGATCCGCTTACGGTGGCGGTGCGCGTATGGACCACCCGCGCCGCGACCACCACCACGGAAGCCGCCGAGAATGTCGCTCACGCCGATGAGCTGGGCAGCTACCGCCCGGGGCGGCGGGTCAAGCGCCGCTACCCGACCGAGGCGCTGATCTTCGACACCGAAACCGAGACCGACCCGGCGCAACGGGTCCGGTTGCTGGTGTGGCGGCTGTATAGCGACGGTCCCGGCCGCCCGCCGGGGCACTTCTGCGTTGAGGAGGGAATCGCCTACCCCGACGCGCTACCCGACCGCGACCCCACGGGCTACCGCACGCTCGTGGACGATGTCGATTCCCGCCAGGCGGAGGTCGCCCCCGGATTCGGCGCAACGGAGACCAAAGGCGGGCTAATGCTGCGCCCGCTGTCGTGGTGGCTTCAGGAGCGCCTTTGCCGCTACGGCTATTCGCATCGCGATCGCTGCGCCGTGGTCGGGTTCAATCTGCCTTTCGACTTTGGCCGGCTGGCGTCCGACTGGAGGCCCGCGCGCGGCTATTACCGCGGCGGCTGGTCGCTTGGCATCTGGGGCAGCTTCGACCAGGCCGGCGGATGGCACGACCTGCGTTACCACCCCCGCCTGCTGATGAAGGCGATCGACCCGCGCCGGACGCTGTTCGGGTGGGGAAGCCTCAAGAAAGGCGATCAAGACGACAAGGGCGCCGGCGCGCGCTTTATCGACCTGCGGACCCTGGCGTTCGCGCTCACCGACCGCTCCTACACCCTGGAGGCGGCTTGCGATGCCTTCGGCGATCCCTACCAGAAGGCGAACGTGGAGTACGACAGGATCACTCCGGAGCTAATCGCATACGCGCTCGAGGACGTCCGCCACACCTCGCTGCTGTACCGAAACACGCTCGCGGAGCTCGCCAAGCACGAGGGCATCGCTCTCGAGCCGCACCGGCTGTACTCGCCGGCGACCGTCGGCGCGCGATACCTCGAAGCGATGGGGGTCAGCCGCCCGCTGGAAAAATTCACGCGCCTGACCGACGAGCAGCTTGGCTGGGACAACCGCGGTCGTAGCCAGCGAACCACCCCAGCCGGGACTGGGGAGCGGTGTATCGGCGAGGATGTCCTGGCTTTTGCGATGAGCGCGTTCTACGGCGGGCGGGCCGAGGCCAGGATCGTTCGTACGCCCGTGTCCACGGTCCTCGTGGATTTCACCGCGATGTACCCGGCGATTAACGACCTGCTCGGTACATGGAAGCTCCTCCGCGCCGCCGGCCTACGCACGATCGACGCCACGGAGCACGTCCGAGGGCTGCTCAACGACGCGCGTCTGGTCGATCGGTGCCTCACGCCCGAGCTCTGGCGTGACGTCGGCGTGACACTGGTCGAGATCGAGCCCGACGAGGACATTCTTCCCGTCCGTGCCACCTATCAGCCCCAAAGCGATGATCTCGGCATCGGGCTCAACCCCCTCACCTATGACGGGAGACTGTGGTACGCGCTACCAGACGTGTTGGCGGCCGCCGTCATCGGCCACAAGGCGCCGCGAGTCACCCGCGCTATTCGCCTGGAGAGTGATGGAGTCCAGGACGGATTGCGGGTGGTGAAGCTGCGCGGCGGGACCCGGCTTGACCCGCTGGCTGACCGCGACCCGTTTCTCGTGATGATCGAGGAGCGCGCTCGGGTGAAAGCCGACGAGAATCTCCCCGATACAGAGCGCGATCGACTAGAGCTGTTTCTAAAGATCACCGCCAACGCGACCGCCTACGGTTCACTCGCCCGCTTTGACCGGCGTGAGCTCGCCGAGAAGGTCCCGGTTACCGTCCGCGGGCCTGACCCCGAGCCACGACACAAACCGACGAGCACCCCGGAGGATCCCGGGCCGTACTGCTTTCCGCCTGTCGCCTGCTCGATCACCGCCGGCGCCAGGCTCATGCTCGCCCTCCTGGAACGACTGATCACAGACCAGGGCGGCAGCTATGCGTTCTGCGACACCGACAGCATGGCGATCGTCGCGACCCGCGACGGCGGACCCATCCCATGCCACACCAATGACGGCGAGACCATCACCGCGCTCACATGGGCAGCGGTCCGCGGCATCCTCGACCGCTTCCACACGCTGAACCCCTACGACCCGTCGCTGCTGCAGCCGTGGAAGGTCGAACACGAGTCACTCGAGCGCCAGCTCTACTGCTATGCCATCAGCGCCAAACGCTACGCCCTCTACCGCCACGACACCCACCGCAAGCCCACGCTCTTAGCGGTCAGTGATCACGAAGACGCACCCGACGACGAACCCGCCTCCGACGAAGACTCCCTGACCGCATGGTCAGAGCACGGCCTCGGCATGTACCTCGACCCCACCACCGAAGGTCCCGGACAACCCCAGCGCGACGGAGAAGGGCGACGCCGATGGATCCGCGAAACGTGGGACTGGATCCTCACCAACCGCGACGGTCAAGCCACCCCGATGCCCACCTGGGCACAGCACTACGCACTCTCGCGATTCACCGTCTCAAGCCCCGCTCTCGCCAACTGGTTCCAGGGCTACAACACTCACCAGCCCCGCGACAAGCAAATCCGTCCCGGCAGCTTCGGGCTCGTCGCCCACCCTGAGCCGGCCTTCTACAACCGCGCTGCAGAGCCCGGACAAAGACGCACCCCGCCCGGGCTCCCGGCAGCGCCGTATGAGCGCAAACCCGAACGCTGGCCGCAACTTCAGTGGTATGACCGGCGAACCGGAAAACCGGTGAAGGTCATCAGCGCCCAAGTCCGAGACCAGCCGGAACGGTTCGCCCACGCGCTCACTGGCGGCGCGGTGGTGATCGAGACCCTCGCCAATGTCCTCGGCCGCTACACCCGCCGTCCCGAACACAAGTCGCTGGCACCCGACAGTAGCGCCGCCGACAGCACAACCGTTGGGCGGCTCCAACGCCGCCCGGTAAGCGCAAACTCCGCTACCACCCTACTCACCGGTAAAGAAGGCAACAAACTCATCGAACGCCTTACCGGCGAGGTAACCGATCCGGCCGCTTATCGCAACTACTACGGCACGCGCGGCGACCCATGGGAGCAACTAGTACTGCCCGTGGTCAAAGACATGGGAGCCGCACGGCTCATCGCCCACGGGATCCCCAGCGCTACCGCCTACCGCATCTTGAGCGAGACGCGGCGGCCGCATCCGACCAACCGCGGGCGAATACAGGCAGCCGCGGCCATCTTCGCACGGGAACGACTCACCGAATGGCGCCTCGCCGCCCCCACTTACGCCCTGCAAGCTCTTGCGGTCTACCAGGGCGAGCGCGACCAGCGCGGCCCGATGGAACGCCGCTGTCTGTGGTGCGGCGAACCCATGCCAGCCAACGCCCGGGCCGACGCCCGCTACCACACCGACGCGTGCCGGCAAGCCGCACGACGAGCACATCGCAACGCATAACCTCCCGACCTCCGCATCCTCCCAACACCGGAGCCATCCGTGGACGCCCACAGATACGCGATCCGTGCGTAGGCTTGTCGCGCCTGCTCCTGGGCAAAGGTACGCTCAGCAGCCGACCAACCGGATCGGTGTGACTCCCTCGTCGCCAAGGCGATCGCGAAGTCGGCGACGCACGCCGACCAAAGCAGTCGTTGGGTCCGACCCTCAGTCGGCTGGTCCTCGGACACGAGCACGGCGGGCCGCAAACCTGTAACTCCGCGCCTGGACAGGGGCCCGTCGCTGCGCGAGGATTGCCGCGCGGTGAGCGATCAGCCGTCCATGTCTTTCGAGCTGTGCTCCTGGTGGCTGCCAAATACAGTGGAGCGGGGCGAAGGCGAGCTGTCCTTCGATCCCGTCGACGGCGCGCGCCTAACGCTGCACGGAGTGCTGCCCGGCATGCTGCCTCCCGCGTATTCGTTGCCAGCGCTCATCGGAGAAGCGCGCGATGGCACGCGATTCACGCTTCTAAAGCCAGTCGCGCACGGCCAGACGATGTCTGGTGACGAGACGGGCATGACTGCCGAGACGCTCCTGCATGCCCACGTGCTACTTCGCGGAATCCACGTCTCAAGCGAAAGTGAGTTTGTAATTGCCAGGGCGGTCGTCCGGTTGCGGGGACTGAAGGAACTTTGCCTCGCGCTCGCAATCCACGACGAGCAGCCAATCCGCTTTGTGGCTGACGATCAAACGGGACCGCGCGAGCAGGAGGTCCGTTTGACGGGCGCTCGGATCACGTTCTCGCTGGCCCATGACGGCGACGTTGAGGCGCTGCTTGACATCGACGAGGGCTTGCCGCTGGACGAGTTTGAGGAAAGATGGCTGATTCCGCTGCAAGGTCTCGTGATTCTGGCCGGACAGGATCCAACCGTGATCGAAGTCTCGTCGCGGTTGACGTGGGTGAGGGAACGGCGGAAGTTCTCATGAGCCGTCCAGGACTCACCGCAGAACCCCGATGGGATCATCAGCGCCCGCTTGTGCCGTTTGCCGCGCTCGGGCCGCGTTCGCACGACTTCGTCCGGCGTTGGTTTGACCTCTACGACCAGCTCGGTGGAGCGATGCTCTTCTTCGTGGGCGCCCTAAGCGAGCGGATGTTCCTCGAGAACCGTCTCTTGAATGAAATGAGCTTTGCGGAGAGCTATCACCGCACCGTCCACGACAAGCCGCCGATCTCCGATGACGAGCATGACGAATACGTCAAAGCGATGCTCGAGACAATCGAAAACGCGGAGCATCGGGACCACTATCGAGTTCGTCTGCGGTATGCCGCGTCACAGAGCCAGCGGCAACGGCTCAAGTGGCTAATCCGAAGGGCGATGGACACACTGCCGAGACTCGAGGCACTCAAGGCCAGCCTCGCCGACGACCTTGTCGACACGCGCAACGCCCTCACGCACCTTGACCCCACAGGCCCTCCCGGGCTGACGGGCACCCGCCTCTACCGCGCGATCGAGTTGCTTGAGGTCGCGATGCAGGCGAACCTACTCCTCGACCTCGAGCTGTCACCAGACATGACGTCAGTGCTGTTCGACCTGGCCTACGACAACCGAACCCCCTTCGTCCTCCTGCCGGGAGAGTAGCTCCTGGGCTCGGGCGCAAATCGTCGCCAGTGCGCTCGCGCGGCGGCGGTTGGGCGGCGGCGATCAAACCGCTTGTCGCGGTCGCGCCCGACGCATCAGGTCGCACGACCCGGTCGGCCGTCAGCCGAGCCCTGACGACCGCCCCGGTCCGGGGGCGAGTCACACGGCCCGCCGACTCAGGTCCGCGTCCGCCCCCTTCACAAATGCGTGGCCGCAGGACCCTGCGCGCACGACGACTGGCGGTCGAGTGTAGATGGCTATCCGTCATCTGACCGGATAAGGTCGCGCTATGCGGTGGCTTTGGGTGGCGCTCGCGGCTATGGCCGGTGGGTTGGCGCTGGGCTTCCTCCGTGTCCGTGGGCCCCATCGGGATCGGTCCTCTAGACGACAACGTCGGCTGTTCGACCGTACCCTGGAGCGGGCCTCCGACTCGGCTAGGAAACTCAGAACTTCCCTATTCCGTTGACGGCGATATGGCGACATCTCTCCTAGCAGAAGTCGTGCCAGACGTGGCAAACCTCATCCACGCTGTCGCCGCGTTGGCGTGGCCGATTGTGGTCATCGTCGCGCTCCTGCTATTCCGCTCAGAGTTCCAAGCGCTCTTAGGGCGCGTCAAACGCGGCAAAGCGGGTCCAATTGAGTTCGAGCTCGAAGATCAACTTTCCGAGCTTGGCGAACGGACAGAGGAGGCAAGGGCAAGCTTGCCGACGCCACCCGAGCCCGAGGAGGCCGCGGAAGAGCACGCAGTCGCGGAGCGTGTCTTGAACGAGGCGGCCACCTCGCCGCGGCTGGCACTGATCGTGCTCTCCGCCGAGATCGAGCGTAAGGCACAGGAAGTGCTCGCATCTTCTCAGGACCCGGCGACCTGGCGTAACCGGCCTCTCGCTCAAACGATCCAGCGCCTTGAACTATCGCCCCCTGTTCGTGCCGCCTATCAAGAGTTCAGGGAGGTTCGAAACGCCATCGTGCATGGCGGCAAGGCCACTGACGCCGACGCGCTCCGAGCCATCGACTACGGCCTCATGATCCTCGACGCGATCGAGCGCGTGCCGCGTGAGATTCACCGTGTTGTTGTGCCAAGCGCCGAGACCTTTGCGGATGAACTCGGAACGCACCAATGCGGCTTCGATGCAGTGGTCCTCGAATTCGTGAACAGCGTAGACGGAGCCAAGACCGAGCACGCGTATCCAACGACTAAGGACTATAAGGAAGGACAGATCGTGTCATGGGAGTGGGGCAGCCAGGAATATCCGGAGGCCTGGTACCGCGATCCTCGGGATGGTTCGATTAAGTACGGTTGGACTGCGTCGCTGGAGTTCGGTGGCCGCCCGATAGAAGAGATCTGACCCGTCAGCCATCACTGCCGGGATCGGCGGCCCGCCCGGTCCCCCGCGGCTGCCGTGCCGCGCATGATTGCTTTTATCCTTCTTTCGCCACACACCACACGCCACACGCCACACGCCACACGCCACACGCCGCACGACCGCTGTGGCGACAACGCGCTGGTGCCACTTCTCAGCGGACCAGCCACCGAACACGATTGCAATCGCCCCGGACGCGGCTCGCTCTAACGTGCGCCACCTCCGCCAACACGGACGCTTGAGGACCGATGACGCCGTCATACGAGGCCAGCATCCCGAAGAATGCGCGCGACAGCCAGAAGATCAGCGCCGGCGCGCGTCTCTGCGTCCCTCTTGATCTGCGCCATGGCCTCTCGGAGAGCCGGGAAACGCATGCTCTCATCGTGGGCGTTGAGGGTCCGCTCCCGGAGCTCATCAGGCGTGTCGACGCGGAAGCGGTCGAACGCTCGGTGCGCAAGAGTGACCTTCAGACATTCGAACCGGTTCAACGCGTGCTGAGGCTTGCGCTTCGTAGCAAGCAGCACGACGTCGTGCGCGGGAACGACGTACCAATTCGCGACGGGATCCATCGCGTCACAAACGTAGATGACCAGTGGCAAATACTTGTATGCGCGGATCTGGTTGAGGTTTCTGTTCCGCATGGTCGTTGACTTGATCTCCACGGGGCGACCCTCAAGTGCGGCGTCGCCAGACGCCCTTTCGGGCAGCGGAGTCGCGCCCGTGATGGCGCAGAAGAGCTCCTCGGCGCTATCGCCAGCCCGGGCAATGCCGGTCAACTGCGGCACGGTTGGCATCTTGGACAACGTACCCGGCCGCGCGGAGTCGGAGCCACATTGGGATACGACCGGGGTTCAACATGTTGGCCGTCGCGTCGCGGCGAGATCCGGGCAAGTCAGGAGGCCACGACCTGTGTTTCAGTTGAGCCCACGGCCCCAGCCCCATGCGCTCGCTGCGATAGGCACCCAGATCCCGATGCCGTTCGGTCCAAACCTGCGTCGCTGCGGTCAGCGCTCCGATGGGCGATCAACTCGCACCTTGCCGATTTGCGACTGCTGTCGATCACATTCGTCGCTGAGCCGACCGCGAGTGGGCGAACGCTTCGGCGACTCTGGGCTCGTGGGAGATCGAGTTCGCTGGGTTTCGCGACGGAGGATCAGATTCGCCAAGAGCGGACGCCCGCGTTTAGCGCCGCCAGACGCACGGGATCGTCAGGAAGGAGCAGGCGGCGGCGCCTCAGCAGCCCCGGAGCCCATCGCACGACCGAGGCGGCGGTCGTGGGCTCCCGCCTCCGTCAAGGGTTCGGGCTCGAGCTAGTGAACATTGCGAGCGCTCCGCGCCGGCAGGCCTGTCACGGATATTCCCACTTCAGGACCCGCTATCTCCTCTCCCAGTTACAAGTTCACGGGAGAAGAGATAAGGGGTCGCGAAGTGGGAATAGCCGTGACATGGGGGCTGAGACGTGGGGCTGCTCCGCGGGTCGCCTGCTCGCGATGCCACTGGGTCACGGCGTAGCGACATCGCGAATGTGGGAGCGAGACGAACGCTCGGATCTGGGCGAACGCGCAAGCGAGAAGCGACCGGCCGGGCGCGGGATCCGGACGAGCGCTTTCCCGGAAAGCACTCGCGCGCGGTGTCACCCCGCCGCCGCTCGAGTCGGCCGGATGCGGACGCATGCTCGCCGTTGATTTCGAGCGTCGGGCCGTTGCGCCCTCAGCTTTCAGTCGGTGTGAAAGCGTGCGCCCGTGCAGCTGCCTCTCAAGCGCCCTCGCACCACTTGGGGACAGCCATCCGCGCCCGACGATCGTGAGCGACACCCAGAGCCAACACCAGCACGAAAGAGTCGATGACGCGGTCGATCGCTCCGCTCGTCTCGATCGAACAGCGTGTAGCCTCGGTGATCGCTCCCATCAAAGATGAAGGACGGAGGCACAATTCGACGGTCCGTGCAGTCCGGCCGCCTCCGCCCGTCTGCGACGCGTCCGAGCGCACCGTCCGCGGGGAAGCGCGGTCTTCTCCTGCGCGCCGACTAAGTGTGATCGCGTCCGCGTGCCTACGCTCGTGACCGTCTAGAACTGGGCGGCTCGTCCGTGACTAGCAGCGAATCTACCTAGGTGCGGCTGATGCCATGGAGTCGGATAAATGAAATCTGGAGTAAGCCCAGATCTGTCCTCAAGCCACGTCCGAAGGTCCGGCTTGAATTTTGCCGTAATTCTGAAAACGGCTAGATCGCTCGAAGCGATTGGCACTGGCCCCTGCTTACCCCTGGCCTTCATGCGCTTGGAGATCCACCTGTCCTGGACGCGCCCGCCGGCATCCAGGCTCAGGGGGATCGTCACCCGGTCATCCGACGCCTTGACGGGTCCGAGTACAAAATGCCCTCGTTGGATGCGCAACCGCTCGCTCACATCGGGAGCCGAATACATAGCGACATTCCCGTCGAGCCTCCCGTAGATATCCCGGAAGGGCCGTGAGTCGAAATCTTCGATCGAGAGGCTTGGTCGCTTCATTGCGAACAGGACCCCGTCGTGACAGTCGTCCGCAAGTTTCGGGCTCACCACAGCCATATATAGTCCGACTAGCGGGTCTAGGCTGACGTCGAGTAGTGGCGTCGCGGCACCGTGGTGCTGCAGCAGGGCGAGGAGAGCAAGATCCGGCAACGTCGTACCCTCATGATGGTCGAGTCCGGCGCTACGCGCGGCCGTGAGTAGGCCCTCGGTGAAGCTAATGACGTTGTCGTCGTCCAAAGTTGCGTGACGGCGAACACGCGTGTGCATGCTGGGCTCGAGGCCAAAAGAGCTATTCGCCTGGCCGCGCCACAGCCAGGGCTTATCGGGGCCATACATCGCATGTAACTGCCAGATCGCGCCGAGGAGCTCACGAATGCGGTAGTCGTCGGGTCCAGTTTGTTGATGCCACCACGGCCATCGCTTCACGCCGCGAAGGCTATCCGCCCGCAAGGGGCTTGGCGAAGTCCCCTTGATGACACCATGAAACATGCCCGAGGCCTTTCGCGTCAAAGAAGCCATCACGCCCGTCACTGCGGAGACGTTTCCCCGGCCAAGCCGGTCACTAGACCTGGCCATCGTCGGGGATCCCGCTTCGGGGCGCTTGTTGGGAGCGCACTTCGGTTCATCGTTCCCGGTCGCCCCCCATGCCATCATCCTCTTTGTGAAGATCGCGTTCGACGAGAGTGGGCCTAACCTGACTTTTGACTCTGAGCGGTTCGAGTCCTGTGTTCTCTGCGGCCTGGTCGTGCCCGATTCCCGGCTGGCAGACGTCCAGGACTTCACCAAGCAGCTACGCACAAGGACGAGTCGCTCCGAACTCAAGGCCTCGCGGATGCGGCCAGCGCACGTTTTGGAGGTCGCCGATTTCCTGGCAGCCAACCACGTCTCCGCCGTGGCGTTTGTCACCGACAACCAGATGATGCGAGGGCCAGTGGTAGATGACTTCCGGCTCCAGCAGGCCGTCGAGATCGCTAGAGAACGCGCTCGGCTGGCTGCCGTAGATGCAAACGATTCGCGACTGGGAGACCTCGACCTGTTGACCGACCAGGTTGCTGGGTGCGCCGCCATTGCCCAGATCTCCCGATCTGAGTTCGTTCAGCAACAGCAGATGCCTGAACTGATTCTCGAATGCATTCGACGGGCGTGCCTGCGTTACCACCGTCCAGAGTGGAGGCAGGCGTTTCAGCGGTTCGAGTTCGTGTTTGATCGCAAACTTCCCGGTCAGCTTGGGACCGCCGAGCGCTACGTGCATGAGAATTTGGAGCCGATGCTCGGCTTAACTCGCCGGCTCGTGCTCGACCTGCCCGCTGATTGGCGCGATGAGCCCGATCATCCGTTCCGCCAGTTCGATGACCCCGGCGGCGGCCACACGCTTCTGACTACACTTCTGCGCAATCGCCGGTGGGTCGATTCGCGCGACGATGACTGCATTCAACTTGCAGATGTCGTGGCAGGCACTGTACGGATGGTTACCGAGCAAGGGCCTCGCGCGAGTAGAGCCGAGGCGTATGAAGCGCTTCGCCAAGTGCTGACCGACGAGCATGGCTACACACTTCGGTTCTTCCGCCCCCGGGCTGCGCCAGAACCGGACATGGCGCGCTACGGATGGATGCTTCGCGCGTGGCCGCCTGATCCGCCTCTTCAGGTGACACCCGCCGGCGCGGTACTACTCGGGGGATGAGAGGGAGCCGACGGCTTTCTAGCCAAAGCCAGGGGCATGGTCGCAGGCCGGCGGCCACGTCGTGGTCACAGATGCTTCTAACCCTAACCGGGGACCGACCAAAGACACGCGACGCCTTCATGGTGCCGATTCAAGTGCGCCGGAGGCACAGAGTGGCTGGACAGACGACATCGCGCTCGCTTACGTGTCTCCGACCGCTCGGATGGTGACGCTCGCAATCAACGGGACGCGAGAGCAGAGCCGACTCAACCTGAACCGGTGGATCGCGCAGCGTGCGGCCCACCCGGTAGGTCTGAGTCCGAGTCCGTTGTGGGCCCGGATCACCAGCGCTGGGCGCTCGTGGACGGCGTGGATGATCTCGGTGTTGTCGATCCCGGGCAGGTACACGGAGGTGATCCCGAGATCGGCACGGCCCGATCCTTGAGCGCATCAATGCCGGCTTGAAGAGCTCGGCATACTGAATCCTTCTGATCAGCCCCGCATTCCTTGACAAGCCTTGGCCACAGTATGAAACCGAGATTCTTGGGCGGAGCTACATCGAGGCCCAGACCAAGCTCCTGCCTGTATGGCACGGCGTGGATAAGGCTGCGGTGGAGCAGCGTCAGCCCGACTCGCTGAGGTGTACGCGCTCACGACCGCCTGATTGCTGTCTTCCAGACGGCGCTCCGCCGGACGGCAGGGGCAGAGCGCCCAGGACTCGGACGCCTAACCTTAACCTAACCTAAACGACCAGAGCGGCCCGCGGACCTGACTTGCACCTCGCCGCGTGGCTGCGCCACAATCGCGTGGATTTCTCCCGATGTCCGATCGCCTCCCAGAGATCCAAGCTTGGCTCCATGCGAGGGGCTTCGATTTGCTTCTCTCCGAAACAAGGCCGGCCGGTAAGGCCTACGGCCATGTCTTCGGCGGCACCCCAAGGACTCTCAGGACGATCATCGTCGGGGACTCGCTTCTCGACGTCGCAGAGCAAACCAAGGAGGCGGTTCAGTCCCGCAGCGTCTTGCCTGCGCCAACTTCGTTTCCTGGCTCCACTAGGTCCGCAGTCGATGAATCACTCACGATGGACATGGCGATCTTAGCCGGGACCAAGCTCGTGTACCCCGATCCGGGTGAGAAGGGCGTTAAACCACAGCCAGAGTTGCTCGAAACGCATGTTCGGATCCTCAAGTGGCAACGCCAAGACGCACGCGACAACCTTTGGCTGGTTCAGGCCTACGACGAGGCTGAGAATCTTCTCGCAATGGGCCTCGGTGACGACCCGCAGGATGCATATTTGGAGCTTTCTGACAAGTTGATGCCACCCGCCGATCGCTAGGCCGGTGACATCGGAGATCCAGACGCTAAGCGGCCGCGAACTGCTTCGGGATCGTGCGTCCTCCGGACGCATAACGCGCCGGTCCTTCTCTTGAGATGCCACGTGAGCGCAGAACTCAAGATGACTGACGCCGAGCGTCGCTTTTCGCGTGTAAGCACGCGCTCGCATCCGCGTAATCCAGATCAAGAGACTCGTCCTGCCTTCGGACTGCTGCTCTCCCAGAAAGCGGGCGTCGGGGGCATGCCTAACCTCATGGGTTGCTCGCTTGTGCTGACGCCCATATCCGAGCGTCCGGCTTATTCCAGTTTTCGCGAGCTGCAGAATCCGACCGCCTCGCTGCGCAGTGCTGCTAGAGCGAGCTCGACGCAGCTCCGTCTAGGTTCAATCCCTGGACGGCGCGAGAAGCGGAAGCCTCTGGCAGATCACGGCCTGAGTCGGGCTCGCTGTGCGGCTTGGCGGCAAGCGTCGTTGTGGTATCGCGCGTCGGCACGCATCCCGGGCGGCATGGGTTCGCCGCACCAGACGCAGCGGCGGGTGCTCTCGCCCCGGCGCTCACGCTCGACCAGGTAGGCCGTGAGAACTTCAGGCGGGTGCGCGGGAACGGCGAGCTCCCATTCGGAGAGGCGCTCGCTGGCGAACGCGACCGCGGTGGCTTGGAGGCGCTCGCGGTTGGCGCGTCGCGGTCGTCGCGGCTCGCTGAGGGCGCGGTAGGCGGTGGCAGTTGGGATTCCGTGGGCGACGATCCTCGTGGCTCCCATGTCTATGAGCACGGGCAGGATTACCTCTTGCCAGGGGTCGCCACGCATCCCGTAGTCGTTTCGGTATTCGCCTCGATCGGTGACCTCGCCCGTGAGACGTTCGATGAGTTTGTTGCCTTCCTTACCTGTGAGCAGCGTGGTGGCCGGAGTCGACGTGATGGGCCGGCGCAGGAGCAAGCCGCTGGTTGTGCTACCGGCAGCTCCGCCATCGGGCGCGAGTGACTTGCGCTCGGGGCGACGGGTGTAGCGGCCGAGAACGTTGGCGAGGGTGTCGACTATGACCGCACCGCTGGTGAGGGCGTGGGCGAAGCTTTCGGGCTCGTCTCGTGCTTGTGCGGTGATGATGTTGAGCGGACTACCGGTCGCCCGGTCATACCACTGCAGCTTGGCCCAGTGTTCGGGTTTGCGCTCGTACGGTGCCGCGGGGAGGCCGGGCGGTTTGCGTCGTGCTCCGGGCTCGGCGGCTGACGTTTCGAACGCCGGGTCGGGGTGGGCGATGAGACCAAAGCTGCCGGGGCGGATCTGCTGCTCGCGAGGCTGGCGAGCGTCGTAGCCCCTAAACCAGTCCGCGAGAGCGGGGCTCGAAACCGTGAACTGCGAAAGCGCGTAACGCTGCACCCACGACGGCATCGGGCTGACCTGTCCGCCGAGACCGGAAAGCACCCAGTCCCACGCGTCGCGGATCCACAGGCGTCGTCCTTCCTCGTCGCGGTGAGGCTCGCCCGGGAATCTGATGGTAGGGTCGAGGTACATGCCGAGGCCGTGCTCGGACCAATCGGTGAGGGAGTCCTCATCGGCTGCCGGCTCGTCATCGGGCAGGTCCTCCCGATCGCGAGCGGCGACCAGGTCGCGTTTGCCGTCGGGGCCTTGGCGGTAGAGGACGTAGCGCTTGGCGCTGATCGCATAGCAGTGGAGCTGACGGGTGAGGGAGTCGTGCTCAACCTTCCACGGCTGGAGCAACTCCGGGTCGTAGGGGTTCAGTGGTCCGAAGCGGTCGAGGATGCCTCGGACCGTCTCTGAGGACAGCGCGGTGATAGTTTCGCCGTCTTTGGTGTGGCAGGGAACCGGCCCGCCGTTGGCGGTCGCGGTCGCGACGATCGCCATGCTGTCGGTGTCACAGAACGCGTAAGTACCGTTGGCGTCGCTAACGAGTCGTTCGAGGATCGCAAGCATCAGTCGGGCCCCGGCGGTGATCGAGCAGGCGACTGGTGGAAAGCAGTACGGCCCGGGATCCTCCGGGGTACTCGTCCGCTTGTGCCGCGGCTCCGGGTCGGGCCCCTGGACCATGACCGTGACTTTGTCGGCGAGGTCGCGCCGGTCGAACCGAGCGAGCGAGCCGTACGCAGTGGCGTTCGCCGTGATCTTCAGAAACAGCTCGAGTCGCTCGCGCTCAGACTTTGGGAGATCCTCGTTGGCTTTCACGCGGGCGCGCTCCTCGATCATTTCGAGGAACGGGTCACACTGGCCGAGGGGGTCTAGCAGGCTCCCGCCGCGCAGCTTGACCGGGCGCAAGCCCGGCTGGACGCCCTCGCCCTCAATGCGCAGAGCGCGCGTGACCCGCGGCGCGCGGTTGCCGAGGATCGCCGCGGCGAGCACGTCGGGCAGCGCGTACCACAGCCTTCCGTGGTATGTGAGCGGGTTCAGTCCAATGCCGAGGTCGTCGCTGTCGGGCTGATAGTTCCCGCGGACCGGCAGGATGTCTCCGTCTGGTTCGAGCTCGACCAGCGTCACGCCCACGCAACGCCACAGCTCCCGGGTGAGGCACCGCTCGATCAGGTCCTGGTCGCCGAGCAAGTTCCGAACGGGTTCGGTGACATCGGTGGTGCGTACATCCTCAGCGCGAATGATCTTCCAGGTGCCCAGCAGCTCGTTGACAGCGGGGTACATGGAGGTGAAGTCGACGTGGACCACCGGCACCGGCGTTCGCACGATCCTCGCTTCGGCGCGCCCACCGTAGAACGCGCCCATTGCGAAGCCCAAAACGTCCTCGCCAAGAGTCCCATAGTTCGGGTTCGCAGCGGTCGGCTGGTCGCGGCCACCGGAGTCCCAGCCGAGCTGCTCGTCGCTGAGGCTGGTGAACTTCTGAAGCGGGCGGGTGACTCCCATCGCTTCGAGGTACTGCGCGCCAACTGTGGCGGGCGAATAGAGTCGGTGCGGCTCTAGATTGACGCCGTCGTGCTTGGCCAACTCGGCCAGCGTGTTTCGGTACAGCATCGACGTATGGCGGACGTCCTCCAACGCGTACTCGATCAGCTCGGGGGTGATCCGGTCGTACTCGACGTCGGATTTCTCGTAGGGGTCGCCGAACGCCTGGCACGCCCCCTCCAACGTGTATGACTTGTCGGTGAGCGCGAACGCCAGGGTCCGCAGGTCGATGAAGCGGGCGGCGGCGCCCTTCTGGTCCTCGTCGCCTTTCTTGCGGCTACCCCAGCCGAACAGCGTCCGGCGCGGGTCGATCGCCTTCATTAGCAGCCGTTGGCGGTAGCGCAGGTCATGCCAACTGCCCTCGCGGCCGTAGGTGCCCCAGATACCGAGCGACCAGCCACCACGGTAGTAGCCCTTTGCTGCGCCCCAGTAGGAGGCCAGCCGGCCGAGGTCGAACGGCAGGTTGAAACCGACCACGGCGCAGCGATTGCGGTGCGAATAGCCGTAGAGATGCAGGCGCTCCTTTAGCCACCACGACAGCGGCCGGAGCGTCAGCCCGCTGGCGGTCTCGCTCGCGCCGAATCCAGGAACGACGTCCGCTTCGCGAGAATCGACCTCCGCGACGAGCTTGCGGTAGCCGTCGGGGTCGCGGTCGGGCAGATCGTCTGGATAGGCGATCCCTTCCTCCACACAGAAATAGCCCGGCGGTCGGTCCGGACCGTCGCTGTATAACCGCCAGACCAAGAGCCGCAACCGCTGCGCCGGCTCAGTCTCGGTCTCGGTGTCGAAGATCAACGCCTCGGTCGGGTAGCGGCGCTTGACCCGCCGTCGTGGTCGATTGCTGCCCTGCTCCTCGGCGTGCTCAGCATTCTCGCCTGCCTCGGCGGCGCTGGTCGCGGTGCGCGTGGTCCAGACGCGCACCGCCACCGTTAGCGGGTTCTTGGGGGTGTCGGACTGGGGGCTGATGGACAGGAAGTCTGGCCCACAAGCGCACAGCCCGGGGTCTCACCCGTCCGTGGGGTAGAACGACGGGTCGGAGCGCCACCCCCGATCGCGCTTGTCGCGGGCGGCGATGTCATTCGCCAGGTCGTCGGCCCAGCTCTTCAGCGCCCCAGCGAGTGCCGCCAACCACTTGTGCTGGGGGTATGTCTCGGCTAGGCGGCCCACGGTCGCGGCGAGCCGGCGAAGGCGTAACGCCACCCGCTCGACGAACGACAACATGGTTCGGGGTCCTGGCCGCGCTCGCTGTCCTTAACGCCGAGCGTTCGCCAGTCATCGTGGAAGAGCTCGTGATCGTCGTGGCAATTGGGGAACTTCAGGTCGGGGTCGAGATACCGGCCGTCCGTGTCGCGCCCGGTCGGATGGTGATTCAGGCATGCAACACCGCCGCAAGCCAAACAGCCGGGGCTCATCCGAGCACCTCCCGGTAGGCCTCGACGATGTCCACGCCGTCGGCCTCGCCGATTGCGCGCAACCGGTCGGGATCTGACTTCACCAAGCGCCCAGCGACCCTGTGTCCCGCGATCCCGCGGAGCTCACCCTCGCTGGCGTCACCCTCGATGAAGCGGTACTGGACATCGAAGATCCGCTGGGCGCGCGCAGCGGCATGCGAGCCTCGGGTCTCCACGAAGTCAACCCGATCGCCGTCGTCGAGGAAGACAGGACGGAGGCGAAGCATCCGGTCGCCCTTGCGAGGCAGCGTGTGTCCCCGCCGCGTGGAAGCGAGCGCATCGCCACCCCACCACCGCACGACGCTCACCGGCACGTGCTCGCCGCGGGCGGCCTCTTCGATTGAGATGCCGCGGTCGCGCGCGATCGCGATCACGTGGAAAGCGTCCGATCGGGCGTCCCGCGCGCCCGCAGGAAGCCGGCCGAGATCGCGCGCACGCCGAAGCCTGGGCGAGAAACGTCGCTGCTGGGCATACCCGGAGAAGCCCCGCGCGCGGGCTAACTGCTGGCGGCGGCGGTATTCCGATTTGTAGTCGCGCTGGCGGCTCATTGCTCGGCCTCATCGGCTTCGATGACCGCACTGGCCGCTTCCAGCCAGCTGATGCACAGCCGGGCCCGCTGCAGGGCCTCCTCGCCATACACGTCGCGCAGGGCATCGGCGAGGCGATGACCAGTTCGATCGCCGCCCCGCCACCAATCGACTAGTCCGAGGCCGCGCGCCTCTCGGATCCGCTCGAACGCCTGCAGCAACTTGCGGGCGGCCAGCTCAGGGTTAGGCGCTGAGCGAGAGCGTTCCTGCTCGCCCGTTGGGGAAATTCCCCGCTCTCGTAGCCGGCCGACCGTCTTGTGATCCACGCCTGCGAGACGGCCGATCTCCCGATCGGAGGCGCCGGAGTGGATCTCGATCAACCGCAGCACCGCCGCCTGCTTCTCGGCCCGAGACAGCGGCTTCGCCGAGATTGCCGAGCGCGCTACCGCGTACAGGAACGCTGTCGCGACCGGATCGCTGCCTGATGGAATCGAGACCACCACTGCCTGCACCTGCGCGGCGCCGAGGGCGCGAAGTGCCGTTAGTCGGTGCCATCCGTCGGCCAGCACAAATCCGCCAGGTGGGTCTGCGATCACCTCGATCGGCGGCAGCGCGCCCTCACCGTCGACCTGGTAGAGGGAGTAGAACTCGTGCACCCGGTCGGCATCGACCTTGGTGCGAGGCCAGGCTTCGTGCGCGAGCCGGATATCCGTCAGCTCAAGGACTTGAACTGACTGCGCTGCCGCTGGAACACCTACTGAACTCAAAACAACCACCACCATAGCGGTCCAGCTCCGCTGAGAGGTGGTGATCGCAGGAACTCGGCGTCCCGCTACGAGCCTGTGAGCCTACTCCGGCTCACCTGAAGTTATTGTCATATTGAAGCATGGGGGTCCGACAGAACATCGATATCGGGATGCGCGACAACGCAAAATGGGCTCTGCGGATACTCGACTGGTTCGGTGAGGTCGAGGGAAACACCATTCACGCACCCGATCTCAACGAAGCTCTTCACCCTCTGCGGGACCTAACCCTGGGTGTCAGGTGTGGCCGCTGTCGAGCTGCAATCGCCTGGAGCGCGCTGGACCTCAACGCCGCGTTCGTCGCGGCATTCCAACGACGACGCCCACCTAAAGACCGCAGGGGCGGGATCGAAGACTGCTATGACCCCGAGCCCGGAGCCCAGACTCGAAAGAACTTGCCATGGATCATCCTCGCCGAGACCGGCAAGACCAGCGTGACGCTCGAAGACATCCACACGCCCGGCTATCCGCTGCGCCTGAAATTCACCTGCCCAAAATGCGAGGCCCAATACGTCAACAAGAACACCGGCGGCTGCGCCTGTTCTTAGAAGCGATCGCGCACGGAGAAGATAAGATCACACTGACATAATCAGCGCCCCCGCGACCGCGGACACGGCCCGGGGGCATGGCACACGAAAGAAGAGGCCTTTCGGATGCGAGCTCAGCCTAGCGAGCTGGCGGACCGCGGCATCTGCGTGGCGCGAGGATACGGGATCAAGATCACCGTTCAACGCGGTCACCTGGACGTCCATGATGGCGTTGCCGACCGACGACGGACGCGCCGGTATCACCGCACCTCCAAGCTCAAACGCCTGGTATTGATTGCAAATACCGGCTACCTCACCATCGACGCGATGCGCTGGCTGCACGACACCGGCGCCGCGCTCATACACCTCGACACCAGCGGTGAGCTGATCGCCACCTCTGTCGCCACCGGCCCGGACTTCGCCGGACTACGGCGCGCACAGGCGCTCGCCGCCACCACAGAGGCAGGCGTGGAGATCGCCCGCAGCATCCTTGCGGCCAAGGTCGAAGGGCAGCGGGCGCTGCTCGACGAGCTGCCGGGAGGAGCCGCGGCCCGACAACCCGTGCAGTGGGCGCTCGGCGAAATGCAGAACGCCACGAACCTCGCCGCCTTGCTCGCCGCCGAGGCGCAGGCGGCCACCGCTTATTGGCTCGCCTGGGCGCCGCTTGCAGTCCCGTTTTCCCGTCCCGCGAGGCGCGCAAGCTCGCCGCGCATTGGTTGACCGTTCGGCCAACGCGCCTCGCTGATCACCGGCAACCGCGCAAGCAACCAATCCCGCAAGTGCGATCTTCAACTACCTTCTACGCCCTGCTCGAGGCCGAAACCGTCCTCGCCTGCCAAGCCGTCGCGTCTCGATCCCGGCCTCGGGATCTTCCACACCGACCGGCGCGACCGTGCCTCGCTCGCGCTGGACGTGATGGAGGCAGCGCGCCCAGCAGTCGACGCCTATGTGCTTGCACTGCTCACGCAACGCGCGCTCTCGGCGCGGGACTTTGTCGAGACCCGCGAGGGTGGCTGCCGGATCACTCCGCGGTTCGCCGAGCAGCTCGGCGGGACCTGCGATGTCTGGCGCTCAAACGTCGCACCAGTCGTCGAGTAGGTCGCGCATACGCTTAGCCAATCCTCGTCCGCGAGGCTCCCGGCACTCACGCCGCTGACCCGCCGCAACTGGAAGCAAGCGTGGGACGAGCGCTCACCACATCGCACACGGCGACGCTCTGCCTCGGACTTCGCGCAGCTCCCAGCACGTGCCGCGACTGTGGCGCCTCGCTCGAAGATCGACGGCACCGCTACTGCGACGAGTGCCGCGCTCGCCGCTTCGCTGAGCGAGGGCCCGCGGCTCGCCAGCGGGCCGCTGACGTTCTCGCTCGGCTGCGCTCAGAGCAGCGAGACCCCGCCCACGGGGGACGGGCCGCCGAGATCCGGGGACATAAGAACGCCGCCCATCAGCGAGCCGTTCGCGAGTGGCGGGGCGAGCGGCCAGACCCGGAAGTGTTCCGGGACGAAATCCTGCCGGGGCTGCGCGGGATCTCAATTGCAGAGCTTGTCAGGGCCACGGAGCTTTCGGAGCACTACTGCAGCTTGATCAGGCTCGGGAAGAGAGTCCCGCATCCGAGGCACTGGGAGACGCTCCGGAGACTATCCAAACATAGATCACGCGTGTGGCAGCCCTCAAACGCTAAAGCGGACTGACCTGCGACCCGATAGTGCTTTCAGGGCGTGTCTTTCGGATAGGGATCGTGCGGGCAACGTCAGAAACTTCTTGTCGGTTTTTCCTCTCGCGTCAGCTGCGCGCGGCCTGGCTTGTCGCAGTCCTGGCGCTTGGGTTCGGTGGGCTGCTTTGCGGGTGCGGCGGATCTGATGTCGTCACGACGACCGTTGCCGCGGGCACGACAACGACCGCGACGGCGGCTGCTCCGACCTCAACGAGTCCGCAAGCCCAGAAAGTCGCCTCGCCACCAACCCCGATCCCCGAAAGTGTGATCACGAACGCTCAGAGGTCGATCATGTCGGTTGGCTGTCAAGACACGAACGATCAAATGCAGTTTCAGGGAACTGCCTTCATGGTCGCCGGGCCAACGGCCGCGTCTGCGGAGCAAACTGGCAACGGGAAGGCTATCACTGCTTCCCACGTCGTCTCCGCCTGCGGCACAGGCAGTCCCGTCACCGTCACCGGACCGGCGGGCGCCTCTTTGCTTCAAAACGACGTTACGCACGACCTGGCGGTGCTCTCGATCTCTGGTGAGGTGGAGCCGCCGCTCGTAATCGAGAGCGCTCCGCCCCACGTCGGAGAGCAGCTCGCGCTACTCGGGGAGGCACACCAGGAACCGGAGGTCACGCAAGGGATAATCACCGCTGTGAACGTCTCGCAGACGCTTGAGGGCGAAGGGTCCACCGAGACGCTCGCTGACTCGATCCAAGTGCACACATCGAGCATCGCCGGCGAGAGCGGTGGTCCCGCAATCGACGCTGCGGGGAATGTGGTAGGCGTAATCGAAGGCGGCAGCGAGGCCGGCAGCTATGCCGTGCTGACGCCCGTGTCGGACCTCCCGGCCGGCGCGACCGACGCGCCGCCCCAGCCCGCCCCCACAACCACCACGACGACAACCTCCGTTCCAGTCCCCAGCACGCCATCGTCTCCAGCCGGCGGCGACTGCAACTGCGGGGCGCAAGCCCTGCCTGTTCAATGCGGGTACGGCGTCGCGGGTAGCTCCGGCATGAGCTGCACGTTCGCCAACAACGCGTTTTACGAGTACTGGGAGGCGTCCGGAGGTGACCCAAGCCAAAGCGAGAACATCACCGTCTGGAGTCCGGGTGACCAACAGTTCTATGCGCTTTCTTGCGGTTTGGGCGACGGCGCCGTGGACTGCACAGGCACTAATAGCAGCGGCGCGTCGCTCGACGCGGAATTCACGCAGCAAGCCGTCTCTGCATACACCAGCGCTGAGGCAGCTGCCTACTCGGCCTCCGGGAAGCTCGGCCCAAGCCGCCAGTAAGTCCGCTTCGAGGACAAGAATTACGCCGAGCGCGTCGTGCCGGCTCTTGAGAGCGATGGATCGGTCGCGTCGATCGCTCCGAGCGACTCAGAACCGCTCACAACGCGTTGCGCCTCGACAGTCGACGTCGAATTCGTCGCCGATGCCTCGATCCCTCCCAACCACGCCCTCGTCGTTCCGACCGCTCCCGCTCAGGCCGCGACGATCAGCTGTCAAGGATGGACGGCAACGGGTGGCCTCTCCGACCCGTAGTCAAAGAGCGCTGATACAACAATCAACTACAACAGGCAAGACGTGTCGTCCAAACCGGGGGCGGTCCAGATGTTCGTGCACGGGCGGTGACGGTTCGGTCACCGCGGAGAACCAGTAGAAGGTGGATCTTCAGTGCAACCGCCTATCCGCTCCGCCCGTCTGCGATCGTGGTCGATTTCGCAGCATGTCATGCGCTGTGGACGCTTGCCGACACGTTGACCGGTAGTCATGTGTGCTCACCGGGGGCGGCCAGGTCTCGCAGCTCCCACTGAGTCACGGGGACCGATTCGGCGATTCGCATATGCGAAACCTGACCGCCCGATCGTCTCGGTACTAAAGGTCACGACAGGTCCGAGCGCGGCGTCGCAGCCTCGCTTTCGTCGGAGCCATCTCTTGATCCCGCTATTGTCAGCTCACTGCGTTTGCAGGGCGACGCATGTGTTCTTGACGCCCACGCTTTGATTGGCGTGCTGTCGGTCAGTGAGGCCGGTACACCACTCTAGCTCTCGCCGCCGTGGTCGGAGCAGGCGCCTGAGATTCCGCCCGAGTGGCTCCACTCGCCGTCATTGCACTGCACAATGTAGCCACGACCGTTCGGGAAGTTTTCGATGCAGTGGTGGGTTGAGCAGAATTCGAAATCGGTCGCGTGACTGGATGAACCAGGTTGCTCGACCGACGAGCCGCCGCTACCGGTGTTGCCTGTGTTGCTGGTCGTGCCCGGGGCGCCCGGACTGCCGGTGTTGCCCGTGTTGCTAGTCGCGCTCGAATTGGTCGAGTTGCCGGTGTTGCCGGTATTGCTGGTGGTGCTCAAGCTTCCGGTGTTGCCCGTGTTGCCCGGGTTGCTTGTGGTGCTCGTGGTGCTCAAGCTTCCGGTGTTGCCCGTGTTGCCCGTGTTGCCCGGGTTGCTTGTGGTGCTCGTGGTGCTCAAGCTTCCGGTGTTGCCCGTGTTGCCCGTGTTGCCCGTGTTGCCCGGGTTGCTTGTGGTGCTCGTGGTGCTCAAGCTTCCGGTGTTGCCCGTGTTGCCCGTGCTGCTCGTGGTGCTCAAGCCTCCGGAGTTGCCCGTGTTGTTCGAGGTTTCTGACGAACACGCCGCCAACGCAAGTACGCCCGCTATCAGAAACGACACGAAGCCTCGGTTTTTCCATACTCGCGGTCGCCCGCGTGTCCTCTTCCGTGTATACATTGTTCTATTCTCCCTATGTCGATGGTCGCCGTATAGGACTCTGACTGGCTTCTTCGATGGATGACGCCGGGCGATCCTTGCGGTGGCGAGACTGTCGACGGCAGTACCTCACATCGATAGATGCAAGCGCTGCTAGCGATGATCCGGATATGACAAACAGTATGAGGTAGCTCGAGAAGCCGGCGTACGTAAAGACAATCGTATGGATGCCCGTGGAAACATTAGCCGCGATTACCGCTGGCGCCACGGGCAGGACGGGGCGAGGATGCCCGTCCACTTGGACCGTCCATCCCGGTCCAACGAACTGCTTAGTACAACGATGCCGGCTTCGCGCATGCTTACGGTGGCACGGACTTGTCCGTGGTCAAGATTGGAAGTCTCCGCTACCACGAAGCCCGGCGTCCTCGGCAAGAACCGGGATAGCCGCTCACGTACCGGTCCATTTTGTCCGAACGAGAGTCGAAGGTACCCCTTATCGTTTGGCAGGGGTGAGCGCAGCAGGCCTACGCTGCGCGCGCCGACCGTCGACCGATCCGCGGAGAGCGTTCCGACAACTTGACCCACGTGGACATACCCGGCGTCCGGTAGCTGCCAAAGGCAATACGTGCTCGCACAGGTGATGACTCGTGCTGGCACCGGAGGAGGTCGGACTCGCGGCAGGATCAGATACCGAACGCCGAACAAGGTGTAGTCGCCAGGGTTTTCCTCATCAAAGTAGAACTCAGGGTCTGTCATTAGCGAAGCGGTCCGGAGGGTATAGCCGACTTCATCCGTATCCGTGCTTTCCAGATACTTGAACACTGGGACTGCCCCAACGGTAAAGTTCATCCCCCAGTTCGCGGGCATACCTGCGTATATCCGGCCTCCTCCCTGGCGCTTGACGATTGCGACTAGCCGATTGACTTGGCTTCCCTGTGACCTGTCAGCGTCCGCCTGAGCCTCGATCGACGCGGCGTTGTCCCGATCGAACTTATAAAGCTGGACCCAGGCCGGTGCAAGAAGGACAATCGCGCACGCGATCCTGACAGCTGGCGGCGAGAGACGAATCAGGAATTTCTTGAGGCCCGCTCTCCGCGAGCGGGCAACTTTCCCTGCGATGAAAGCCATCGCATTACGGCCGCACCAGGACAGCCCGATTCCTGCAAGTAGCACCAAAGCAAGCTGAACGCCCATCGTGAAGCGGCGAAAGAAGATGTCGCCGCTACCGGGAATTGCGTCTACGAGCGCTCCGAGCGTCGTTCTTCCGAAAGAAAGGAGCAAGCAAGCAACCAAAGCAACGACGAGGCCCCGACCGTTCTCATCCACCGTCCATCGGAGGCATACCAGCACCAAGCCGATGCCGGCAAGCACAGTCACAATCGGTAGCCGGTCGGCGTCGAGCAGCTTGCCTGAGGCGAGCCAACTTACGACGCGCGATGCCCCGTAGCCGTTAACCAGTGCAGTGTTACGGAGAATCTCGTTTGTCGCGGCCCAGCTTCGGTCGGCTATCAAGGGCACAATGATCCAAGCGGAGGCAAATATCGCGCCACAACCGACAAAACCAGCGCGGGCCGCGCGAACGGCGAAACTCTTCGGTGACACCAGCGGCCAAACCAGCAGCGGCGCGAACGCCAAGTAGCCGGTTTCAAAGTGAAGCGCGGCAGTGATCGACACGGCGACAACAGCGATGAAGAAGTTCTTGCCGTCCCGGATCGCTCGCCAACTCAGCCCCCACGCAAGCGGTAGGGACAGCGACGCCCATAATTGCGTCCATACGCCATACCCGATCCATAGGTAGGCCTTCTGTTCGTAGCCTACGCCAGCCGCGCTCATGAGAAACGGCGAAATTGCGGCCGATGATGCGGCTCCCCAGCGCGATATGCCGAAGAGCCGCGCGCCGAGGTAGACGCTGATCGGCCAAGCGCATAGCAAGATATAAAGCGTCCAACGAAAGGCGGTATCGGGCCCGACTCCGATACCGATCAGGCCCGTAATCATCGCCGGCAGAGACTGGTAGTGAAGAAACTGAGGCGAACCCAGCCCCAAGTAGGGGAACCAGCTAGTCAGCGGCAGATCACCTGCTCGAAGCTGCAGCGTCGCAAAGCGGACCATTTGCTCGTGCAGCGAGCTGTCGTCGAGATACGAGACTCCAACCGTCTCGGCATGCAGATTTATCAGGTTCCATACGACAGTGGCAGCGACGAGTAACCAAGCTACGTGTATGCGAGGAGTAACTAGTTTTCGATAGAAAAGTGATGCGGAGCCAATGCGAGCACCTGCTCGTCGAACCTCAACGAGTGATGATGTCGTAGCCACGGTTTAGCCCGACGGCAGCTCGATCAACGACGAGTCGGAGCCACGCCGAGAGTGGCTCGGTATTCCCACGCTTGTCGAGCCGAAAGCGCTCGCGCTAGTTTTCGCCGCTGAAGTCACCGGCACCTCGGGCCCCCTGATTCCTATACCTATATTACCGCTGCGCGTGTCATCGTTGCACCGCCCTGCCGTCGTATGAGTCGATTGACGTCTCGCAGCTGCGCGGTACTACTTTCGTGGTACTGCCCAGGGAGTCGCCTGCGGTTTCTTTGGCTCGAGACCCGCTTTTGACTCAAGGCTGCTTTGCCGGTTGCCTGCTAGACCATCCGAGCGAAGCGCGACTTCCCGGAGTACAGGCCAGTGGCGCGGGTGGAGAGGTGCGTTTCCCGAGCCGGATCAATGAGCAGTAGGGCTTGGATAAACCAGTCGCCGCCGTCAGTTCTTCGATCGACTGTCGGCGTAGCTCCGGAAGGAGCTCCGATCGGAAGACTGCGGGATCCAGCCGCTTGCCCTGCCACGCGCGCACTGCGGCTGAATGCGCGGCGTTCTTGGCGCCGCGGATCTCGGCTGCGTGGCCGCCGTGCGCGGGATCCCGCTGCTGGGCCCGTAGCTGGTCGAGAACCTGGGCGGCTCGTTGACGCGCAGCGGGACCCCGCTGGACGAACCGTTCAGCGCGGTGCTCGTCGCAGTACCGGCGTCGCCGGTCGGGCAGCGGGGCGCCGCAGTCGCGACATGTGTTGCCTCACTCAGCTCGCCGCTCGAGCGATGAACGACCGGTGGTCGCGACGTGCGTGGGGTCGTCGCGAAGAAATGGGTCCCGAAGTACGTACTGGCCGCGCTCCAGGTGCGCAGGTTCGCACGCCGACGAAGCCGGGCGGGGGCTCGCCGACGGCCAGCTCGACATCTTGCGTACGACGAGCACGGGCGCAACATCCTGCACTGGCTCGAACCCCTCGCCGACTACGATGTAGCCCGTGATCGCCTTTGGGGGCGCATCTGCGGCGATCCCTCGCGCGAGGGATCACTGGTCGCCGCCGTCCGCGAGCGACCCTTGCTGCGAGTTCAGAAGATCAGGCCTGGCCTCGCCCTTTCTCAAGGCAGAGGCGACAGACGATGGGAAGGTAGCCGGGAGGTTAGTTGCGCGTTGGGAACGTAGCCGGTGACAGGTGCCCAAAGTAGTAGACGCGACCCCTTCGCGGGCCGTTAGAACGCTCGAGGTCCCGATACCGCGGAGGAAAGAGGCTGAACCAACCTGGGACGTGGGCTGGTTCGCACGCCCCGGATGAATTGAGCAGATCGATCAGGACTGACCGAAGCCGACGACTGGACACACTTCTAGAGCCGCCGGCCCGGCCCACGCACTACAGGCCACTCGTCCGACGGGTTGGGGGTAACTTCGGAGGGCCCCTCCCGCGGCGCGAAAGCCGCCGGACTGGCTAACCGGCCAGCCGACACGCGGCCCGACCCGCCAATTCGTGTGCCACCGTGAGGGCCGCTGGCCCCAGCGAGACAGCTCGGCGCTCTACGGGCCTTCGCGCCCGGGTTGGGCACAGTTCGGCACCCTACGCGTAGGGCCCACGAACTGCCGCAGGCAAGGCGAAACGAAGTCCTCGAATAAACAAGGGGCGCCGCCCTCGCGGCAACGCCCCTAGCTTTGAGAGCCCTCCCGCGGGGTTTGAGGCAGCCGCGGGTCCGGTTTGTTCTTTCCGCCGGATGCCCGGGTCGTACGGTTTGCCGCATCCGTTGCCTCCTGGATCAGCGGCGCTCGTGGCTCTTGCGTCTCGTCGGCGACCCGGATACGGAGACGGTGAGAGGGATAGCCAATGCACCACCTCCTTTTCTTACTCCACGAGGATAGCCGGCGTGAGGCTTCCACGGTCGAGAGATCCGTCCGGGTTGGGCCAGTTTCGAGGGCCTCGATCTGCTATCCAGAGATCCCCTTATCCCGAGCTTCTGTTCATCAGGACTCGTGTCACGGATATTCCCACTTCAGGACCCCTTATCTCCTCTCCCAGTTACAAGTTCACGGCCACGTACTTGGTCTCGAGATACTCCTCGATTCCCTCGGGTCCGCCCTCGCGGCCGAAGCCGGACTGCTTGATTCCGCCGAACGGGGCGGCGGCGTTTGAGACCATCCCTTGGTTGAGGCCGACCATCCCGGTCTCAAGGCCTTCGACCACCCGCAGCGCTCGCTTGAGGTTGCTGGTGTAGACGTAGGCGACCAGCCCGAACTCGGTGTCGTTAGCCGCAGCGATGGCCTGCTCCTCGTCATCGAAGCCCTTGATCGGCGCCACCGGCCCGAAGATCTCCTCCTTGAGCAGCCTTGCATCCTCGGGAACCTCCGAGAGCACGGTGGGATCAAAGAAGTAGCCGGCGCCGTCGCGCGCATGACCACCGACGACCGCGCGCGCGCCGCGGTCGAGGGCGTCCTCGACGAGCTCAGCAACCTTGGTGCGCTGCTTATCGTCGATCAGTGGCCCTACCTCGACGTCATCCTCGGTGCCGCGCCCGACCTTCATCGCCGCCATCTTCTCGGCCAGCCTCTCGGCGAACTCGCTGGCGACCGGCTCGGCGACGTGGAATCTGTTTGCCGCGGTGCAGGCCTCGCCGATGTTGCGCATCTTGGCGATCATCGCCCCCTGAACGGCCGCGTCGACGTCGGCGTCGTCGAACACGATGAACGGGGCGTTGCCGCCGAGCTCCATCGACAGGCGCAGCAGGTTCTCGGAGGCCTGCTCCATCAGCTTACGGCCGATCTCGGTCGAGCCGGTGAAGGACAGCTTTCGCAACCGGGGGTCCGAGATCAGCGGCCCCATCGTCTCGCCCGAGGACGAAGCCGTGACCAGGTTCAGGACGCCACCGGGAAGGCCGACCTCCTCCAGAATCTTGGCGAGCATCAGCATTGACAAGGGCGTCTGCTGGGCCGGCTTGACGACTACCGTACAGCCGGCTGCCACAGCCGGACCGATCTTTCGTGTCCCCATCGCGAGCGGAAAGTTCCATGGGGTGATCAGCAGGCACGGCCCAACCGGCTGCTTCATCGTGAGCAGCCTTCCCTGGCCGTTCGGCGCCACTGCGTAGCGTCCATCGATTCGCACCGCCTGCTCGGAGAACCAGCGCAGGAACTCCGCGCCATATGCGATCTCCGCCTTCGACTCCGCGAGTGGCTTGCCCATCTCGAGCGTCATCAGCAGCGCAAGCTCGTCCGCCCGGTTGGTGATCGTCTCAAACGCGCGTCGCAAAACCTCACCACGCTCCCTCGGCGGGTGCTGGCTCCACTGGGGGCCGGCATCGACGGCCGCGTCAAGGGCCGCCTTGGCGTCATCTGTCGATGCGTCGGCGACCTCGCACAAACTCTGTCCGGTCGCGGGATCCTCGACGCTCAGGGTTCCCTTGGCGCCGTCCCGCCACTCGCCGCCGATATACAGCTGCTTTGGGACCTGGTCGACGACGCGCTGCTCTTCTGGGGCGGTAATCGTGCTCATGGGTGGAACCTACCCTAGGAACAAAGCCGGGGAACACGTACGCGGTGCGGTCACGGCATAAGGGAGGCGCGTTCCCTCCAGGCCTCGACGATCTGTTCAAGTTTCGATCAGGATAGTTAGCAGGGGCGAGGTACGGGTAGCAAAGCTCCACCGTCCACACTGCGCCAGGTCCGGTTGGGGCGACCCGGCGCATTCCTCACAAGGAGGCTGTCGTGAAGAGAATCGTCGTCGTCGCGCTCGCCTGCGCGTCTATTGTCGCGGCGCCGGCCGCAAGCGCCAACGCACCGGCTCATACCGCCGTGACGACAAAGGTCTCGGGCCTTGACAAGAGATTCCTGGAAAGCTCGATCCAGACAGATCGAGCCGAGATCAGCACCGGCAAGCTCGCGCTGATGAAGAGCAACAACCGTCCGGTGCGTACCGCCGCGCAGGTTTACATCGCTGATCACACCAAGCTGCTCGCCAGTACGGCAACGTTGGCGCGTCATCTGGGCGTCCCAGTCCCAAGCTCACCGTCACCCACGCAGGTCTGGGCTTCACAGGTTCTCGCTAGCGTGAACGGTCGCGCATTCAATTATTGGTGGTCGAGCCTGCAAGTCGCCGGGCACCAGGAGGCTATCCAGCTCACTAGCGAGGAGATCGCGGGCGGTAGCAACAGGGCGGTGCGCGACGCCGCAAGGATGGCCCTCCCGATGCTTCAGGCGCACCTGCGTCTGGCGCAGGCGGCGCTGAGGGCTAACCCCAATACTGTAAACTTAGGCTGCTAGCAGTTCGATGGCCTGCTTGGCTGGCTTGGGTGGCTTGGGCGGGTTGCGGTGCTCGGGCCGCTTGACCGCCCAGCTGGACATCTTGCGTTTGATGACGCGCGGGTTGATGCGCTGGCGGCGTTCAGGGAGCGGCTGGGCGAGGATCTCGCCGATCGCCTGCTCATGTGCTGCGGTGAGGCTGTGGGGGGGAAAGTCCCGCTCCGGTGCGGGTTGAGCGGCGGGCGGCTCGGAGGCTGCGCGTGAACGATAAGCGGTCGGGGTCGAGGTCGGCCTTGAGCGCGGCGTCGTGCATCAGCCGGCGGATCGCGTAGTGGGTGCAGAGGTTGCCGTAGGCTTCCTGGTAGACGCCGTCGGGATGTTTTGAGCGCAATACGACGCGCGGGCCGCGCTGGTGGGTTTTCAGCTCGTCGAGCATGCTCTCGATCTCCCAGCGTTGGGGGTACAGCGCGGCGAGCTCGCTGGCTGGAGCCTGTTCGGGATCGAGGATCGTGGTAAGCAGCCGGTAGCGCTGATCCGCGTGGGTGAGCGCGGGATCGTCGAGCCGGTATTCGATCACGCGCGCCTGCGGACCACGCTGCCGAGCTCGGCCATGATTGTCCTTTGAGATGTGCGTCAGGTAGGAGCGATCCTCGAGCGTCTGCTCGCGCGGAAGCCCCACCTTCGAGCTGACCCTCCAGAGCAGCTGCGCCCCTGTTTTGCTGGCCTTCTGAAAGCGCTCAAAGCTGTAGAGGCCACGGTCGGCCAGGCACAGCATCCCTTCCTCAAGCGCACCCAGAAGCCGGTCGGCCAGCTCCCGCTCCGAACTCGAATACGGGCCGAGCGCAGCGGCGCACACAGCATGCGTGCCCGACTCGCACAAGCCGACCAGGCGCAACTGTGGATACGCCCCGCCGCCCTCCCGCCGCGAGGAGCCCGGCCTGCCGAACGCCTCATCATTCTCCGGCGTGTCCGCCACGTCCAGGCAGGTACCGTCGAGGCTCATCACTCGCAGTCCCCGGTAGAACGCCCCCCGCGTGGCGCTCGTGGCCAGAGGCCGGGCACTCGCGAACAGCAGCTCCAACGGCTCTGACCCAAGCCGCTGGCGTGCCTTATAGATCGCGACCTTGCTCGGCACCTCCCACAGCTGCCGCCAGCCCGACTCCCACGCCAACCCCTCGACCAACTGACGCATCACCTCCTCATAGGAAGACTCAGCGAACAACGCCATCGCGAGCACGTAGTAGACGACCACACGCGCCGGCAACAGCCGATGCCGACGCTCACCCCGACCAGCCGCGGCGACAACCGCATCGACCAGCTCGGGCGGGAACACCCTTGTCAGAACACCGATCGAGATGTGATCCGACAGACGCTGGTCGCTCGCCGGCTTCACCCACCCAGAACGAGGCACGCGTCAACGATATCCCCACCCTAGGACGTTAAGTTTACAGTATTGGGGCTAACCCGACAGCCCCCGATCTCCCGTCCGGCGGGCGCGGGTAGCCGCTCGGCGGCGCCGGCGGGCTATCGGACGCTTAGCGCGCCGGCGAGCACCGGCGACGCGGAGTCTACGTTTCCTCCCGGGATCCCGGCGGGCTTTGCACAGCCCGCCGGGACGCCGGTGGTGGAGGAGGCTTATGCTGCCGAGTGCAGAGCCGCCGGCTCGAGCGCGACGGGAAGGACTTCGTCGACCGTCATCGCGAAGTGGAACTTCATCGCGTCGCGCACCTCTTGCGGGACGTCGTCGAGATCCCCGCGGTTGCGCTCGGGCAGGATCACATCGGTGAGCCCGGCCGCATGCGCCGCCAGCACCTTCTGCTTGACGCCGCCGATCGGCAGCACCCGGCCTTGCAGTGTGACCTCTCCGGTCATGCCGACCGTGTGCCGCACCGGCCTGCCGCTGAGCAGCGAGGTCATCGCAGTGACCATGGTCACTCCCGCGCTGGGGCCGTCCTTCGGGATCGCGCCAGCGGGGACGTGGACGTGGAACGAGTGATCCTCGAATGGCGATGGATCGATGTCCAGCTCCGGTGCATGGCCGCGGACGTAGGAGAGCGCGATCTGCGCGGACTCCTTCATCACGTCGCCGAGCTGACCAGTCAGGGTAAGGCCGGGCTTGCCCTGCATTGAGGTCGCCTCCACGAACAGCACGTCGCCGCCCGCGCCGGTGACCGCAAGACCGGTCGCCACGCCGGGAACAGCCGTCCTGATCGCCGACTCCTGGAAGTGGCGCTGGCGCCCAAGCGCGTCCCGCACCGCCTCGATGTCGATCGTCACGGGCGCGGTTACCGAACCCGACGCGATCTTTGTCGCGATCTTCCGGAGCAGCGTTCCGAGGTCACGCTCGAGCTGGCGCACACCCGCCTCGCGCGTGTACTCGGTCGTGATCGTGTTCACGATCTCGTCAGAGATCTCGACTTCCTCAGGGTGTAGCCCGTTGCGCTCGAGCTGGCGCGGCCACAGGTAGCCACGCGCGATCGCGACCTTCTCGGAGGTCGTGTAACCGTCGAAGCGGATCACCTCCATGCGGTCCAGCAGCGGGCCGGGAATCGTGTCAGCCACGTTCGCGGTCGCGATGAACAGCACGCCGCTCAGATCGAGCTCGACGTCGAGATAGTGGTCGCGGAAGCTGTGGTTCTGTGCCGGGTCGAGCACCTCGAGCAGCGCGGAGCTGGGATCGCCGCGCCAATCGGCGCCGACCTTGTCGACCTCGTCGAGCATGATCACCGGGTTCATCGTCTCGGCGTCCCGGAGGGCCCTCACCAGGCGGCCCGGGAGGGCCCCGATGTAGGTCCGCCGGTGACCCCGGATCTCGGCCTCATCACGGACACCGCCCAGCGACATGCGCACGAACTTCCTGCCGGTCGCGCGGGCGATTGATTCACCAATCGAGGTCTTGCCGGTCCCAGGCGGGCCGATCAGGGTGAGGATCGCGCCAGAGCGGCGGTCCTCGGTGATGCCGCGCTCGACGCGCAGCTTCTTGACCGCGATGTATTCGACGATCCGGTCCTTGACGTCTTCGAGACCTGCGTGGTCCTTGTCGAGGACCTCGCGTGCATGCTGAGGATCGAGTCGCTCTTCCGAGCGCTTGCTCCAGGGCACGCTGATCAGCCAGTCGAGATATGACCGAATCACGCTCGACTCGGCGCTCTGCTCACCAACGCGCTCGAGCCGTCCAAGCTCCTTCTCGGCCTGCTCGCGCACCTCTTCGGGCATCCCGGCCTCTTCGATCTTGGTCCGGTACTCCTCGACGATCGAGGCGTCGTCCTCGCCGAGCTCCTTACGGATTGACTCCATCTGCTTGCGCAGGAAGTAGTCGCGCTGCTGCTTCTCGGCACCGGACTCGACGTCCTCCCGGATCCGCTTACGGACCTGAAGCTCCGCCAAGCGCTCGCGCTGGTAGCTGAGCGCCAGCTCGAGCCGCTCCGTGACGTCGAGCGTCTGAAGCAGCTTGACCTTCTGCTCGTAGCCGATATCGGGGGAGTAGCCGGTGGTGTCGGCGAGCGCGCCGGGCTCGGTGATGCTGCGCACGAACGCCGCCACGCGGCCGTCGTCGCCGCGCAGCTCGAGGATCTCCTCGACCACGGCGCGGTACTCACGCTCGAGGTTGCGGGTCCGTCCGTCGACGGGAACGCCATCTGGATGCTCATCGACCTCGACGTACAGGCGGCCATCCGGCATCGTGTGAGCGGCGCCGGCCACACCGCGGTGGAGACCGTTCAGGGCGACAGCGCGTGCTCCCCCGGGGAGCCGGACGCGGTCGGAGACCTCGGCCACCGTGCCGAGCGTGGAGAATTCTTGTTCATGGCGCGGAACGAGGAACACCCGCTCCTCGTCGCCGGCATCCACGGCGAGCGTGAGCGACATGCCCGGGAAGACGACCGCGTCGTCCATGGGAACCAGGAGGAGCCTGCTCATTTACTCTTCACTTTCGTTAGTTTCTTACTACAGATAAGCGAGAGCATAGCAGGAAAGGGGTTTCGGTCGGTCCCCGATCTAAGTGGGTAGCGCTTAGATCAGTCGAGCGGCCGGGAGGCGCGTCGAGCGTCGTCCGGGTGTGGGCCTCGGCGCCCGGGACGTGTGGCATGGGCGCCCGGAACGTGTGCGGTAGGCGCCCGCGGCGTGGGGGGTAGGTGCCCGCACGTATGGCATGATGACGGCGATGGGAGCGACTGATTTGCCTCGCGAAGAGCCGCATGACGTGCTCGCGGCCGAGGCGTTCGCAGTGCCCGCGCCCGACCCTGAGCTTCACCATCACGGCCCGGTGTTGCTGCCCGACGACCCCACGGGCGATCCGGAGCCGCACGACGTGCTCGCGGCCGAGGAGTTTGCGATGCCGGCGCCGAGGCCAGGGGCGGACTGCGAGTTCACCCGCCGGGAGTCCTCAGGGAGGCTCGCGGTCGCGGCGGCTGTGTTGTCGGCGGTGGCGTTCGCGGCGCTGCGGCGGCGCCGGGGTTAGCGACGCGCGCTGGCGGGCTCGGGCCCGTCCGGACGGGCCGGCCCGGCCGGACGGGCCGGTGCGGCGGTCGCGGCCCGCGCGCAGGGGGCGCAGCCGGAGCTCTGACACAGACCTGGAACGCGCTGTGACACACGTGTAACGAATTCCGCGTCATTCTGGGGTCCATGGCGGACCTGGTCGATATTAAGCCGCATATATCGGATCAAGATCGTCCAGGTGATTTGCAGCTCGCACAGCTTGCCGCTCGCCAGCACGGTGTGGTCGCTTGTTGGCAGCTGAAGGCGATCGGGTTCAGTCGGCATCAGATCGATCGCCGGGCCCAAACCGGTCGTCTACATAGGCTCCATCGCGGCGTGTACGCGGTCGGGTACCTTCGGCTCACCCATGAGGGCCGTTGCATGGCGGCAGTGCTCGCCTGCGGCCCACACGCGGTGCTCAGTCATGGCACCGCGGTGGGGCTGTGGGGGCTCCGGCCCTGGCGCGGCGGTCGGATCGATGTGACGATTCCGGGGCGCACCCGTCAAGGTCCCAAGGGCATCCGCGTCCACCATGTCAGGACCCTCCAACACGAGGACCGTGCGGAGCTAGACGCCATTCCCATCACGTCCATCCACCGAACATTGCTTGACTACGCCGAGGTCGCGCGCCGTCAGGAGCTCCGGCTCGCGATCGAGGCCGCCGACCGCAAGGATCTGTTCGACCTGAGGCGGATCGAAGAAGTGTGCTGCCGGTCCCGCGGTCGGCGAGGCCTGAAGCCGCTGAACGCTGTCCTCGCCGAGATCCAGGGGCCGACACCGTGGACCCGCTCAGAGCTCGAGCGCCGCGCGCTTGCTCTGCTGCGTGAGGGCGGCGTTCCCGAGCCGCAGGTGAACGTCTTGATCGCGGGTGAGCTGGTGGATCTCTACTGGCCGGGAACGCCTCCCCTGGTGGTCGAGCTAGACGGCTGGGAGTTCCACAAGTCGCGGGAGCAGTTCGAGCAGGATCGCCGCCGCGATGCGAAGCTGCAGCTGCTCGGCTGCCGGGTGCTGAGGATCACCCAATGGCGGCTCGAACATGAACCGACTGAGCTGCTCAGCGATGTGATCCGGCTGCTGCCCGCCGAGGCGGCACCAGATCGGTGATCGTCCCCTCGGCCATCTCGGCCGCGAACATCACCGTCTCGCTCAGCGTGGGGTGGGGATGGATCGTCAACGAGATGTCCTCGGCATCTGAGCCCATCTCGATCGCGTGGACGGTCTCGATGATCAGGTCGCCGGCGTTCACGCCGACCATCCCGGCGCCGAGCAGCCGCCGGGTGCCGGGCTCGAACAGCAGCTTGGTCATTCCATCCGCGCGTCCCAGTCCAAGGGCGCGGCCGGAGGCCGCCCAGGGGAACACGCCTTTCTCGTATTCGATGCCTTCTCGGCGTGCGTCGGCTTCGGTCAGGCCCATCCACGCCACTTCTGGATCGGTGTACGCGATTGACGGGATCGCGCGCGGATCGAACTCTGCGCCCGGGACCCCGGCGATCACCTCGGCCGCGACCTTGCCCTCGTGCGAGGCCTTGTGGGCGAGCATCGGCTCGCCGGCGATGTCGCCGATCGCGTAGATGCCAGGAACGTTCGTGCGCAGCTGACGATCGACCGGGATGTAGCCGCGCTCATCGACGGTCACCCCAGCCGCCGTCGCCTCGATCGCGTGGCCGTTGGGCTTGCGTCCCACGGCAATCAGGACCTGATCGAACTTGTCGCTGGAGCCGTTTGAGAACTCCACCTTCAGGCCGTTCTTCTGCGGCTCCACCGAAACCACTGAGGTTTCGAGCAGCACATCGTCGTAGCGCTCGGAGATGCGCTTGTGGAGCGGCTTGACCACGTCGGCGTCGCAGCCGGGGATCAACTGCGGCATCAGCTCGACGACGGTCACCTTCGAGCCGAGCGCGTCGTACACGGTCGCCATCTCCAGGCCGATGATCCCGCCGCCGACCACGAGTAAGCGTTTGGGCAGCTCGCTCGGCGAAAGCGCCCCGGTCGAGTCGATGATCCGGGGATCATCGGGCAGATCGGGGAGCGTCGCGGCCTGCGAGCCGGCCGCGATGATGCAGTTGTCGAAGCTCACCTTGCGATCGCCCACCGCGATCTCGTTAGGACCCGTGAAGCGGGCCTCGCCGCGAATCACCTCAACTTTGCGCTGACGGGCGAGTCCCGCCAACCCGCCGGTGAGCTTGTCGACCACCGATTGCTTCCACTTCAGCAGCGCTTCAAGGTCCACCGCGGGCTTGCCGAAGTTGATCCCGTGGGCGCCCATCTCGTGCGCCTCCGCGACCACGCGCGCGGCGTGTAGCAGGGACTTCGAGGGAATGCAGCCGACGTTCAGGCACACCCCGCCGAGGCTCTCGTAGCGCTCGACCATGATCGTCTTCAAACCGAGATCGGCGGCCCTGAAGGCGGCCGTGTAGCCGCCCGGCCCCGACCCGATCACGAGCACCTGCGCGTCGCGCTCGGATTCGCCAGGCTTCGCCGGAGGCGGCGGCGGCGCCGGCTCGGCGGCGGGCGCGTCCGCCTCGGCTGCGGCGTCCTCAGATTCCTCGGTCTCCGCCGGTCCGGCCGAGTCGGTGTCCAACGCGAGCAGCACGCTTCCTTCGGACACTCGGTCTCCGATCGAGACCCGCAACTGCGTGACCACGCCCGCGAACGGCGCCGGGACATCCATCGTCGCCTTGTCGGACTCGAGCGTGACCAGCGGGTCCTCGACCGCGATCTTGTCCCCGGGCGAGACGTGAATCTCGATTACTGGAACATCGGTGAAATCGCCGATGTCGGGGACCGGGACCTCTTGAACACTCACAGCAGCGCCCTCCGTAGATCGGTAAGCACGCTCACGAGGCGCACCACGAACCGCGCTGCGGCGGCACCGTCGATCACGCGGTGATCGTAGGAGAGCGACAGCGGCACCATCAGCCGGGGTTCGAACTCCTTGCCGTTCCAAACCGGCTTCATCGCCGAACGGGTGACGCCGAGGATCGCTACCTCGGGCGCGTTGACAATCGGACTGAAGGAAGTGCCGCCGATCCCGCCCAGCGAAGAGATCGTGAAGCCGCTGCCGCTCATATCCGCGGCGGAAAGCTTTCCATCGCGCGCCTTCGCCGAGAGCTCGCTCAGCTCCACGGCAATCTCGACTAGCCCTTTGCGATCCGCGTCCTTGATCACTGGCACCACCAGCCCGCCGGGAGTGTCGGCGGCGAAGCCGATGTTGTAGTAGCGCTTGAGCACCAGCTCTTCGCCGTCGAGCGACGCGTTGAAGGCCGGAAACTCTTTCAGCGTCGCCACGCACGCGACCACGAGGAACGAGACCATCGTGAACTTCACCCCGTCGCGCGAGTGCTCCTCGTTGAGCCGCTTGCGCCACGCCTCGAGCTCGGTGATGTCCGCCTCATCGTTGTGAGTGACGTGCGGGATCATCACCCAGTTGCGAGCCAGGTTCGGAGCGGAGATCTTCTGGATCCGCGACCGCTGCACGCGCTCGACCGGGCCGAACTTCTCGAAGTCGATCGATGGCCACGGCGGGAGGTCGAGGCCCTGGCCCGGCGCGGCCGGTGCGGGCGCCGCCGGGGCGGCTGGGGCTTGCGCCGGGCCCTTCTCCACGAACTCCCGGATGTCGTCTTTCAGGATCCGGCCTTTACGACCGGTGCCGTGAAGGCGCGAGAGGTCGACGCCGAGCTCACGGGCGAGCCGCCGAACGGCGGGGCTCGCGTAGATCGGGCCGCCGCCATCGGGTCCGGCGGGAGGGGCGGGCGCCTCAGGCGCGGCCGCCTCGCCCTGTGGCGCGACCGCCTGTTCCCGCGGCGCTGGCGCCGAGGGCGGAGCCGCCTGCTCCTGAGGCGGGACCGCGTCAGCCTTGGGCGCAGGTGGCTGCTCCGCCGTGGACGGCTCCTCGGCCTCGACAGCGCTCCGGATCGCATCAGGCGCCGCCGCCTCGTCCGGGGCACCTTCGGAGACCGCCGCGGACGCCTTCGACGGCCCCTCGGCGGAATCGCCGTCGGTGGACTCGAGCATCAGCAGCGCCGTGCCTTGCGAGACCTTGTCGCCGACGCTGACGCGGAGCTCTTTGATCACGCCGGCTGCCGGTGCGGGCACGTCCATCGTCGCTTTATCAGATTCGAGCGTCAACAGGGGATCGTCGACCGCGACCGTGTCGCCGGGCGAGACGAGGATCTCGATGATCGGTACGTCCTCGAAGTCGCCGATATCGGGGACCTCGACGGAGATCACGTCGGAGCTAGCGCTCATACGCTCGTCGGGATCGGAGCGTCGACGTCTAGCTTGAAGCGCTCGATCGCCTCCTGGACCCGCGAGCTCTCGACCTCGCCGAGGTCCGCGAGCTCCTTCAGCGCCGCGACCGCGACGTAGTGGCGATCCACCTCGAAGAACTGACGGAGCGCCTGGCGAAAGTCGCTGCGCCCGTAGCCGTCCGTTCCGAGGACTCGATAGCGCCCCGGCACCCACTGGCGGATCTGGTCTGCCAGCGCGCGGATGTAGTCGGTCGAGGCGACCACCGGACCCTCCTGCTCGCCAAGCCGCTGCGAGACATAGGCAGTGCGCTGCTCTTCCAGCGGATGCAGCATGTTCCAGCGCTCGACCTCGATCCCGTCGCGGCGCAGCTCGGTGAAGGAGGTGACGCTCCACACGTCAGCTGCCACCCCGAACTCGGACTCCAGCAGGTCGGCGGCGGCGATCACCTCTTGAAGGATTGTCCCCGACCCCAACAACCGCACCCGAGGACTGTCGCCGGAACCGGCTCGCAACAAGTACATGCCGCGCAGAATTCCCTCCTCCGCGCCCTCGGGCATCGGCGGGTGCCGGTAGTTCTCGTTCATCAGCGTGAGGTAGTAGAACATATCCTCCTGGTCGACGAGCATCCGGCGCAGGCCCTCGTGAATGATCACCGCGACCTCGTAGGAGAACGCGGGGTCATATGCGCGGCAGTTCGGAACCACCGAGAACAGGACATGGCTGTGGCCGTCCTCGTGCTGAAGGCCTTCCCCGTTCAGCGTGGTACGGCCGGCGGTCCCGCCGAGCAGGAAACCGCGCGTGCGTGAGTCGCCCGCGGCCCACACCAGATCGCCGACGCGCTGGTAGCCGAACATCGAGTAATAGATGTAGAACGGCACCATCTGGGTGTCGTGAGTGCTGTAGGACGTGCCGGCCGCGATGAACGATGAGATCGAACCGGCCTCGGTGATGCCTTCCTCGAGGATCTGCCCGTGCTTGTCCTCCTTGTAGAACATCAACTGCTCTGAGTCTTGCGGCTGGTAGAGCTGGCCGACGGGCGAGTAGATCCCCACCTGCCGGAACATGCCCTCCATCCCGAACGTGCGGGACTCGTCGGGGACGATCGGGACGATGCGCTTCCCGATTTGCTTGTCGCGCAGGAGCGCTGCGAGCACCCGCACGAATGCCATCGTGGTCGAGATCTCGCGGTCACCGGTGCCTTCGAGCTGCGACTTGAACAGCTGCAGCTCGGGCACGGCCAGCGGCTCGGAGTGGCGCCGGCGGACGGGCATGCTGCCGCCGAGCTCGGCGCGCCGTTCACGCAGATACTGCATCTCCGGTGAGTCGTCGGGCGGCTTGTAGTACTCCGCCGCCCGTACCTGGTCGTCGTCCAGCGGCAGCTCGAAGCGATTGCCGAACGCGAGCAGCGCGTCCTCGGTCATCTTTTTGGCCTGATGGGTGATCATCTGTCCCTCGCCCGAGACGCCCATCCCGTAGCCCTTGATGGTCTTGGCGAGAATGACGGTCGGCTGCCCCTCGTGGTGGATCGCTGCGTGGTAGGCGGCGTAGACCTTTTGCTGGTCGAGGCCGCCGCGATTCAGCAGCCAGATCTCATCGTCGGACATATCCGCGACGCGCTCGAGCAGCACCGGGTCGCGACCGAAGAAGTGCTCGCGGACGTAAGCGCCGTCACGGGACTTGAAAGTCTGGTAGTCGCCGTCGATGCACTCCTCCATCACTTTGACCAACCGGCCGTCGGCGTCGGCAGCTAACAGCGGATCCCAGCGAGTTCCCCAGATCACCTTGATCACGTTCCAGCCGGCCCCGCGAAAGTCCGCTTCGAGCTCTTGAATGATCTTTCCGTTTCCGCGCACCGGCCCATCCAGCCGCTGAAGGTTGCAGTTGACCACCCAGATCAAATTGTCGAGCTGCTCGCGCGCCGCCTGCCCGATCGAGCCGACCGTCTCCGGCTCGTCCATCTCGCCGTCGCCGACGAATGCCCACACCTTCCGCCCCGCCGTATCGACCATGCTCCGCGCCGCGAGGTACTTCATGAATCGCGCCTGGTAGATCGAAGTGATCGCGCCGATTCCCAGTGACACGGTCGGGAACTGCCAGAAGTCGGGCATCAGCCACGGGTGCGGGTATGAGGAGAGGCCGCCGCGGCTGACCTCCTGCCTGAAGCCGTCGAGCTGGCCTTCGGTGAGTCTTCCCTCTAGATACGCGCGCGCGTAGTTGCCGGGGGAGGAGTGGCCCTGGAAGTACACCAGGTCGCCCCCGTGCTTTTCGCTCGGTGCGTGCCAAAAGTGGTTAAAGCCAACCTCGTACAGCGTCGCCAGCGACTGGTAGCTGGCGATGTGCCCGCCGAGCTCGGAGGAGACCTTGTTGGCACGTACCACCATCGCCATCGCGTTCCAGCGAACGATCGACCGAAGCCGTCGCTCGATGGTGGGATCGCCGGGCAGGCGAGCCTCCTGATCGGCCGGGATCGTGTTGATGTATGGCGTGGTGAGGCTGGCGATCGGCCCCGCTCCGGCGCGTTGGGCACGCTCGACCGCTCGCCTCAGAATCTCTTGTGCACGGTCCGGTCCGTCGTGCGCCACGACCGCGTCGACGGCGTCGAGCCACTCGCTGGTCTCGACCGCGTCGATGTCTGCTCCGGCGCCGTTGGTGCTGGGGGCCTGGACTTGATCCGTCATACCCTTTCTCGCCTCAAATCTGTCGGAACGCAGCGTGATCGGGCACTATACAAACGGCCGTGTGCCCGGTGACACGGCGTCTCGAGCAGGGACCAAGCGTGCACTTCCGGTACGGTGGCCGTCGTGGCGTTGCGGCAAATCGATGGTCTCCCCGGAGCTCCCTGGGAGCGTCAGCTGGCCGGAGCGCTCGACCTCATGGCGGTGGAGTCCGAGGTGCTCGCCGGCAATCCGCTGGGCGATCCAGCGCGCCGGCCGCTGTACGTATATCGCTCGCCCGGAGTCCGAGCGGGCCGCTCGAGGGACGTCGCAAGTATCTACGTGATCCAGGGATTCACTGGTCAGGTCGATATGTGGCGCTCGCGCGTGGCGTTCGAACCGACCGTGATCGAACGCATCGACGGGATGTTCGCGGCTGGCGATTGCCCGAACGCGATCGTGGTGTTCGTCGATGCCTGGACTTCGCGCGGGGGCTCGCAGTTCCTGAACTCGACCGGCACCGGCCGCTATCTCGATTACCTGTGCGACGAGGTGGTGCCGTTCATCGACGGGCACTACCCGACCCGCGCCGATCGTGACCACCGCGGGCTGGCGGGGAAATCCTCGGGCGGCTACGGCGCGATGGTTGTGCCGATGCTGCGGCCCGAGGTGTTCGGCGCGCTCGCCTCGCATGCCGGCGACGCGCTATTCGAGTGCTGCTACATGCGTGAGTTCCCAACCGTGGCGCGAATGCTGCGCGACGACTTCGAGAGCTCCTACGAACGCTTCTTTGAACAGGTCACCGACAGCGATCGGTTCGACTGGTCACGGTTTGGCGCCCCGTTTGAGACGTACGGCTACGCCTGCGCATACTCCCCCGACCCTGATCGCCCCGGCCACGCGTTGCTGCCGTTCGAGATCACCACCGGGCGACTGATCGATGAGGTGTGGGCGCAATGGCTCGAGCGCGATCCGGTGCGCATGGCACCGCAGCGCAGGCAAGCGCTGGCCAGCATGCGCCGGATCTACCTCGACGCCGGCAAGAGCGATGAGTACTTCCTGGACCTTGGCGCAAGCGCGTTCGCGCAGCAGCTCGACAAGCTCGGCGTCGAGCACTCACTCGAGCTCTTCGAGGGCGGCCACGGCGGCATTTCGTATCGTTACCCGGGGGCAATCCGGGAACTACTGCTCGCGCTCGCCTAGTCACAGAGATGAGCCTGTCCGCTGACGAGGAGATCCTGTTCGCCGGCCCAGGAGCGCTGGTCAAGCTGTTGCGCGCCCGAGAGCTCAGCCCGCGGGAGCTGGTCGAGCTGTCGCTGCGCCGGATTGAAGCGCTGAATCCGAGCCTGAATGCGTTTCGCACCACGATGCCAGAGCAAGCGGTCGCGGAAGCCGACTCGATCACCGACCTCGATCGGCCGCTCGCCGGGGTGCCCGTCGGTGTCAAGGACGACACGCCGGTCGGCGGCCAGGCGATGACGCGCGGGTCGCGCAGCTACGGCCCGATCCAGAGCTTCGACGCGGAGATCGTGCGCAAGCTGCGCGCCGCCGGCGCGGTCCCGATCGGAATCACCAACGTTCCCGAGCTGACGATCTACCCCTGGACCGCAAGCGACGCGAACGGGATCACCCGCAACCCCTGGAACCTCACCCGCACCCCTGGCGGGTCCTCGGGCGGCTCGGCAGCGGCGGTGGCGGCGGGCATGGTGCCGGCGGCAACGGGCTCCGACGGCGGTGGATCGATCCGGATCCCAGCTTCGTGCTGTGCCTTGGTCGGAATGAAGCCGACCCGGGGACGAGTGTCGATGCAACCCGCGCGCCAGGGCTGGCTTGGCCTCAGCGTTTACGGCGGCCTGGCGCGCTCAGTCCGCGACAGCGCGCTGCTGCTCGAGGTCATGCAAGGCGCCGCGGCAGGCGACGTCGACGTCGCGCCGCCACCTGCCCGGTCGTTCATCGAGGCCGCCGGCGCACCCCCGCCGAGCCTTCGAGTCGCGGTCTCGCGCAAGATCCCACCTGGGGTGATCGCGAGACTCGCGAGCGACCAGCGTCAGGCGTGGGAAAGCGCTGGGCGCCTGCTCGAGCGGTTGGGCCACGAGGTGGTGGAGCGAGATCCTGACTACGGCTTCGGCGCCGCGTTGCTGTTCACGCAGACCTGGGTGCGCGGAATCTATGAAGAGTCGCTGCAGCTCCCGGATCGCTCCTGGCTCGAGCGCTCGAGCCGGCAGATGGCGAGCGCCGGACGGATTCTGGTTCCCGATCGCCGCCGTCAGAAGCTGATCGAACAGCGCCATGCGGTGACCGCTCGCATCCTCGCGCTGTGGGACGAAGTAGACGTGCTCCTGACTCCGGGGCTCGCGAACACCGCGATCGATGCCCGCGGCGGCTACGGCAAGTCGGCGCCCGCCGCGTTTGAGATCGCGGCCCGTTTCACCCCCTGGACGCCGGCGTTCAACGTCACCGGCCAGCCTGCGGTGACGGTGCCGGCAGGGTTCGCTGGCGACGGCCTGCCGCTGAGCGTGCAGCTGGTCGGACGTCCGGGAGCCGAGGATCTCCTGTACTCGCTGGCGGGCCAGATGGAACAAGCATGCGGGTGGCCGCAAGTTCGGCCGAGATTGCGAGTGCAGAATCCTCCGTCCGCCCCGGGGGGCAGCCCGCCGGCGCTTGACCGGCCGGGGAGGCGGGTCGATACTTGGCGCTTGCAGCCCCGCCGGGGGGTGACTCGCGGCTAGTCCAAGGAGCAACAGATGGCAGCGAAGGCTGGAGCGAATACCGCTGACGGCAAGCGCGACGGGAAGAAGGCAAAGGCACGCAAGACGGTCTCGGAAGGCGTCGAGCACGCAGCCAGCGACACCTACGCGGTGTCGCGGAACGGCAAGCGGATGCCGAAGTACACGAAGAAGGGCAAGCTCACCGAGGATTACTACCTCCAGGAGCTGGGCTCGCTTCAGGAAGAGCTCGTCAAGCTGCAGTACTGGGTCAAGGAGAAGGGGCTGAAAGTCGCGATCGTGTTCGAGGGCCGTGACGCCGCCGGCAAGGGCGGCGTCATCAAACGGATCATGGAGCGCACCAACCCGCGGATCATCCGCGTCGTCGCGCTCGGGATCCCGACCGAGCGAGAGCGCAGCCAGTGGTATTTCCAGCGCTGGTCAGCGCATCTGCCGACGGCCGGCGAGATCGTTCTGTTCGACCGCAGCTGGTACACGCGCGCCCTCACCGAGCACGTGATGGGCTTCTGCAGCGATGACGACTACCAGGAGTTCCTGAGGTCCTGCCCCCAGTTCGAGCGAATGCTGATCCGCTCCAATATCGCGGTCCTCAAGTACTGGTTCTCGGTGAGCGACGAGGAACAGGAGCGCCGCTTCCAAGCGCGAGCCGCCGATCCAAAGCGCCGCTGGAAGCTCAGCCCGATGGACATCGAGTCGCGCGACCTGTGGGTCGACCACTCGCGCGCGAAGGACGCGATGTTCGAATACACCGACACCAAGGATTGCCCTTGGTACGTGGTGAGCGCCGACGACAAGAAGCGGGCGCGTTTGAACTGCATCAGCCATATCCTGCAGCGCATCCCCTACGAAGACGTGCTACCTCCTCCGATCGAGCTACCGCCACGAGCGGAGCACGGCGGCTACATCCGCCCGCCGCTCGAATCGCAGACGTTCGTGCCCTCGAGCTTTTAGAACGTGCGGCCACGGTAAGGCAGGCACGGGGAACCGCGGACGCCCAGTCCGGTGATCGCCAGCACCCGTCCCGCGGCGGGCTGCTCGGCAAGCGCTCGGTCGTCGAGGCCCTCTCGCGCGGTGGTCACGAACAGCGTTGTCATCTCGGGTCCCCCGAAGGCGCAGGAGGTGGGTCGCTGTACCGGGAGCTCGACGGTCTCGAGCAGCGATCCGTCGCTGGCGTAGCGGTTGACCGCGCCGCCATCCCACAGCGCGACCCACACCCCACCTTCCTCGTCGACCGTGAGCCCGTCGGGAGCCCCGCGACCGCGATCGAGCTGCACGAGCGTGCGGCGGTCGCTGATCGTGCCGCTTGCACCTCCGAAGCGAAACGCGTACAGCGATCGTGTCCCGCTGTCGTTCAGATACATCGTGCTTTGGTCCGGACTCCAGCCGATGCCGTTGGAGACGGTCAAGCCGGTGAGCATCGTGATGGCGCTTCCGTCGAGCTCGAGCCGGTAAAGCGAGCCTGCCCCCGGCGACTCATCGTAGGCCATCGTTCCGGCCCAGAACCGCCCCTGCGGGTCGCAGACGCCGTCGTTCATCCGCACGTCGGTGCGGCCCGCCTCGGGCTGGGCCAGCTCCCTGATCCCACCTGTCTGGTCGAGAAACAGAAACCCGGTACCGGCCGCGATCACGTATCCGCCGCCGATCACCGGCGCTGCGGCGCCCACGTGCCGGTCAAACGCGACCGTCGTCACGTCGCCACAACGACCATCGGCGGTTACCGTCGCGCGGTGCATGAGACGGCCGAGAATGTCGACCCACAGCAGCTCTTGGCGCTCGGCGTGCCATCGGGGGCCCTCGCTCAGCAGGCCGGGAGCGCTCGACCACACCTCGATCTCGGGAGCGCTCATCCGGTCAGGTCGTCGGCGACGTCGATCTCACTCCGGCGAATCGTAGTTCGAAACCGCCGCGGCGGCCAATGCGCAGAAGCGCTCGGAGCGGGAATCGATCGTTCGCGCGCGCGGCGTTGCTGAGATGATCGCGGTGATGACTCCCACAGCCCTTGGTGCTCACGACGTGGTGGTGATCGGCGCAGGACCGGCTGGTGTAATCGCAGCGCTGCGAGCAGCCCGGTTGGGTGCTCGCACGGCGCTGGTCACTCGCGATGATTTTGGCGGCATGGCCGCAAACGACGGGCCGGTCCCGATACGCACGCTGGCGCACGCAGCACGGCTGATACGGGAAGCAAGACAGCTCTCCGACTACGGCATCACGGCCGCAGAGCCGTCGCTTGATTACAAGAGGTTGCTGGCCCGCGTCGGCGAGGTGACCCGCGATGTCCGCACGCACTCGCTGCTGCGGCGAGATCTCGAACGGGCGGGAGTCGCAATTCACGACCAGGCCGGGACCGCGCGGCTCCTCGACGAGCACACGCTCGAGAGCGAGCGCGGACCACGGCTGCAATCGAAGACGTTCATCATCTGCACCGGCGGCACCTCGCGCCGGCTGGCGGTTTCCGGTTTCGACCTGATCGCCACCCACAGCGACGCGTGGGGCCTCCATTCCGCGCCCTCGTCGATGCTCGTGATTGGCGCCGGCGCGACGGGCGTGCAGGTCGCGTCCGTGTTCAATGCGTTCGGCTCGCGGGTGCACCTGCTCGAGGTGGCTCAGCGAATTTTGATGAGCGAGGATCAGCAAGTCTCCGCAACCGTCGACGAGGCGCTCAGGGGACTCGGCGTTGAAGTTGTCGCCGATGCCGGGGTGATCGAGCGGTTTGAACGGTGTCCAGCGGGCGTGCGAACGGTGTACCGCCAGCACCGAGCCGAGCTCGGCATCGAGACCGAGGTCGCGGTCGTCGCAATCGGCTGGGTTGCTGACACTGCAAATTTGAACATCGCCAGCGCCGGGGTTCAGAGCGATCGGCGCGGATATGTGGAGGTCGACTCACAGTTCCGCACCACCGCTCCGCACATCTTCGCCGCGGGCGACGTGACCGGGCGGGCCCTGGTGGTCCACGAGGCCATCCGCGAGGCGTACGTCGCCGCCACGAATGCGGCGACCGGAGCTGGCGTCACGCTGCCTCACCGAGCCAGCCCGCTCGGCAGCTTCACGGACCCCGAGTACGCGTCGGTCGGCGTGACTGAGGAGATCGCCCGCAGGGAGCACGACCCGATCGTGGCCACGATTCGATTCGACTTCCTGCCGCGTCCGATCATCGACGGCCGCCGCATCGGCTTCTGCAAGCTGATCGTCGATCGTCGCACGCACGCGATCCTCGGCTGCCACATCGTGGGCGAGCGGGCCGTCGAGCTGGCGCAATTGGCCGCCACGGCAAATGGCCGCAGAAATGACGGTCGAGGAGCTTGCGGCGGTTCCATTCTCGTTTCCGACGTACGCCGACGCGCTCGGGCGCGCGGCGATCATTGCCGCGGTCGAGCTCGACCCCACCGGAGCGTGGGCGTTCGGTCACCTCGTCGAGGGCGGCGGTCGCTGAGACCGAGTCCTCGCCGCAGGGACCTTGCGCCGGCGGGCACCTAGACGCCGCTCGCATCGCCGCGCTGCTAGGCGCCGCCAGCTCACCACGGAGCGGCCGCGCACGCGTTCGGATTGCGCTTCCTTGCGCTGGAAGACCACCTCGTAGCTGTGGGTTGCCGAGCGGTGGCTCGACCACCCCGGTGTCATCGCTCTCCTCCAGCTGCTCACGGCGTGGCAGCCCGAGTGAGGTCGCCGCGTGATGCTCGTTTACGCGGATTGCATCGCGGTCCAGCTGAGCGATTGAATTAAGCGCGAGCTACCGAGGAGGGACATGAAGCGATCGACCGAGCACATTCTCACCACCCATACCGGCAGTCTGCCGAGGCCGCCGGCGCTCCTGGAGGCGCTCCAGCGCCGGGATCGCGGGGAGAGCGACGGTTCTGAGCTTGCCGAGCAGGTCCGCGATGGGGTCGAGGAGGTGGTGCGGCGCCAGGCAGATGCGGGCGTCAGCGTGGTCAACGACGGCGAGGCAAGCAAGATCGGCTATTCGACGTATGTGAAGGAGCGACTTACCGGTTTCGGGGGCGAGGGTGGCCTCGCCGCGATGCCGACCGACCTGGCCGAGTTCCCCGATTACATGAACCGGATGATGGCCGGGCTCGACTTCCAGATGCCCGCCTGCGTCGGCCCGGTCTCCTATGAGGACCTCGACGCTGTGCGGGCCGACATCGCGAATCTGAAGGCTGCCGTGGAGGAGGCTGACGTCGAGGAAGCGTTCATGACCGCGGCATCTCCCGGAGTGATCTCGGTATTCCTGCAAAACCAGCATTACCCGAGCCATGAGGAATACATCGCGGCGCTGGCGGACGCGATGAAAGCCGAATACGACGAGATCCACGGTGCCGGCTTGGTATTGCAGCTCGACTGCCCCGACCTCGCCATGACCCGGCATATGACCCAGGAGAGCCTCGAGGACTTCCGCCGCCGCGCCGAGCTCCACGTCGAGGCGATCAACCACGCCACCCGCGACATCCCCGCCCAGGACATGCGCCTCCACCTGTGTTGGGGCAATTACGAAGGCCCCCACCACCACGACGTCGCGCTCGGAGACATCATCGACATCGTGTTCGAGGCGAGGCCGGCGGCGATCTCGTTCGAGGCCGCCAATCCGCGCCACGAACACGAATGGACGCTGTTCGAGGAGGTCAAGCTGCCCGAGGGCAAGGTTCTGATCCCGGGAGTGCTCGACTCGACGACGAACTACATCGAGCATCCTGAGCTGATCGCCCAACGACTCGTCCGCTACGCCGACTTCGTCGGCCGCGAGAACGTGATTGCGGGGAGCGACTGCGGGTTTGCGACGTTCGCCAGCTTCCTCACGATCGACCCAGGGATCACCTGGGCGAAGCTGAGCGCGATGGCCGAGGGAGCGAAGCTTGCCTCGCAACGACTGTGGTAGCTGTGTCGGCGACCTGGGATGAATTCGCGCGGCTTGAGCTCGTTGTGGGCCGGATCGCTGAGGTCCAGGACTTCCCTGAGGCTCGCCACCCGGCCTACAAGCTGACGATCGACTTCGGGCCGCGCGGCACGCGTCGCTCGAGCGCGCGGATAACCCATTACGCCAGGCACGAGCTGCTCGGGCGTCAGGTCGTGTGCGTGCTCGGCTTCGAGCCAAAGCGGATCGCGGGGTTCAAGAGCGAGGTGCTGGTGACCGGCGCGATCTCCGAGAGCCACGGGGTCGTCCTGTTGCGCCCGGATCGGGAGGTCGAGGACGGTTCCGCGATTGGCTAGGGCGATCTAGGGAGTGACACCAGCCTCGACTCGAGCGTGCGTCGCGATCCGCCGAATACCGCGAACGGGAGCTGAATGCTCTCCGTGTTAGTAGAGGAGGTCACGAAGCCGTAGCCACACGACGCGTCACACTCCAGCGATGATCACACCAGGCCTGGTACCAGTTTTGCACCTCGGAATTGTCAGTCCAGTAGTAGTCATAGTCGACCAGCGCGGCAAACCCTGAACTGGGTTGTCCGTGGTCGCGAGAATTCCACTGCGATCTCTGCCCAATGATCGTGCGTGTTGGCGACGCCGCCCCGTCTCGCCGCCGGCGCGATCACTGCGATTGAGATCACCTACCTGAGCGGCGCCGACATCGACGCGCTCGAACTGAGCGACGACGAGATCCTTGGGCGCGATCCGCACGGTGCTGGCCGCGCAGGGTCGGCGCGAAACCATTGCCCGTGTGCTTCCAGCGCTCGAGGAGATCCGAATCCACTCGCGCCGTCCCGAAAGCGGCGAGGCGCTTGCGCACCGACTCAGCGCGGCGTCGAACTCGACTTGACGACGTCATGGACGAGGTCGTGGTCGACGATTGAGGCCAAGCCCGGATCGGTCCGCTCGGCGCTCAACGTGCGCACGTCGATTCCGGTCGGCTCTCGGAGGCCAACCTCCATGCCGAGCTCGCCGAGGTCGTCGCGGGTGCCCGATCAGGACGAGAACGGGCCGATGAGACGATCCTGTTCTGGCACCGCGGGCTCTCGATCACTGATATCGCGCTGGGCGAGGCGATGCTCGCCAAGGCCCGCGTGCAGGGTGGGGACGCAGCTGCCCTACCGGTCTTAGCCGCGTCGACTACGGTTCGTCCTTGATGAGCGAGCACGATGTGATCGTGATCGGTGCGGGTCCGGCAGGTGAGATTTGCGCCGCCCGGCTCGCAGCGGAGGGTCTCGACGTGGCGGTGACCGAACGTGAGCTGGTCGGCGGCGAGTGCGCCTTCTGGGCCTGTATGCCGTCAAAGGCCCTGTTGCGACCCGCCGAGCTGCTCGCGGAGGTCGACCGCGTCCCCGGGGCCAAGGAAGCGGTCACGGGTCAGCTGGACCCTCGTGCCGTGCTCGCGCGCCGCGACGAGGTGATCCACGATCTCGACGATTCGGTCCAGCTGCCGTGGCTCGAAGATCGCTCGATCACGCTGGTCCGAGGCCAGGCTCGCCTCGACGGCGAGCGGCGGGTCCAGGTCGGCGATCAGCTTCTGCGCGCGCGCCGAGCGGTGGTAATCGCCACCGGCAGCGGCGCGTCGTTCCCCCCAGTGCCCGGCTTGAAGGAGATCACCCCCTGGACCAACCGCGCGGGGACGACCGCGGACGCCGTTCCGGGGCGGCTCACGGTGCTCGGTGGGGGCGCGGTCGGCTGTGAGCTGGCCCAGGCGTGGGCGACGCTGGGGTCACGGGTCACGGTGGTCGAGGTCCTCGAGCAGCTACTCCCGGGCGAGGAACCGTTTGCCGGCGAGCTGCTGGCGCGCTCGCTGCAAGACCTCGGGGTCGACGTCCGGCTGGGGGTCGAGGCTAGCTCTGCCTCCCGCGCGGTCAGTGGCGAGTTCACGCTCGGTCTCGGCGACGGCGCCTCGCTGATCAGCGACGAGCTGCTGGTGGCGGTGGGACGCGATCCCCACACCGCTGACCTCGGGCTGGAGACGGTCGACCTGGAGCCGGGGGCGATGATCGCGGTCGAGGACACGATGCGGGTGGGAGGGCGCGACTGGCTGTACGCGATCGGTGACGTCAACGGGCGCGCGCTGCTCACGCACGCAGGGAAGTATCAGGCGCTGGTCACGGTAGCCACGATCATGAACCGGGAAGCCCACGCCACGTGGGACGGAAAGCTCTCCCCCCGGGTCGTCTTCACCGAGCCGCAGATTGCCGCCGTCGGCCGAACGCTCGAGCAGGCGCTAGAGGCTGGGATCGCGGCGCGAGCGGTCGACGCCGAGCCGGGCTCGACCCCCGGCGCGAGCTTCGTTGGCAGGGGAGCTCCATCGGCCGCGCGGATCGTGGTCGACGAGGCCCGGGGAGTGATGATCGGCGCAACGATCGTCGGGCCGGAGGTCGCCGAGAGCTTGCACGCGGCAACGGTTGCGATCGTCGGCGCCATCCCGCTCGAGCGCCTCGTTCACGCTATCCCGGTATTCCCCACTCGCAGCGAGGTCTGGCTTCGCCTACTCGCCGACTGGGCTCCTTAGGCGGCGGTCGCGAACCGGGAGCCGTAGCCCCCGGTTCGAGAGTAATCCGAGCGATCGGGCCTTGCGGCGTCGCGCGGAGCGCAGTCCTCAGAACTTGACCGTCCCGCTGCCCTGGAAGAAGGAGAGGCCAGCGTTAATGGCGTTCGGGTTGCACTTCCCGTTAGCCAGCTTGGGGGAGATCCCCGCAAAGGTCGTCTTCAGGATCAGCGTTCCCGAGATGCCCTTGTAGGCGCCGGTGCCGCCAAACAACGTGATCGGCCCTGTGGTCGTGAACGCCCCCGAGCATGTCTTCGGATTGAGCCCGCCGCTGCCCGGCGCATTGTTCAGCTTCGTCAAGTTCACCTTGAAGGTGCCCTTGGGCGTTATGACTTGCCCGATGTTTGCGCTCACATTACGAGTGGTGCCCTTTGCGGCGAACGCTCCGGTAATGACGATGGTGTTCCTGTTTCCGTTGTTGCTCGGGTTCACCCCGTAGACGTGGATCACGCCCCCGCTGGTCGAGCTGCTCGCCAGCGCCACCGCCGCGCCGGCCCCGAGCATAGTGCTTGCCGCACACACGACGATAAGCAGCCGCTTCATCGAACTACTCCTCCTGTTGATGGATTGATCGGGTGCCCAGGCTCCGACCAGGCCATGACACCAACAGCAGCGCGTGCGCCTACGACTTTTTCATCAGCGGCACGCCTTGCCCTCTTGGTGCCACGATACGCCTCCATCCTCGAAAACGCAACGCGGCCACGCTCCTAATACTGCCGGTACGGGTCCGTCGTCGACTTGGCCGATGTGGGACAGCGCTAGTGGGTTCAACATCCGGTGGATGATCAACGCCCCGACGGGGATTTGGCTGCGTCGACTGGGTCGTTGACGAGGTGCGGCGGCGTGACGCGCCGTTTTCCACGAAGCCGGGCTCTTGCGAGCCGGCGGGAAGCTCTCGGTCCGGGGAGAGGCATAAAAAACACAGATGCTGGATTGCGCGAGCGGCCGATGTCTTGCCGTGGCGTTGGTTGCGCTGGTCTTGCCGTTGGCGCCCGGCGCTGGACCATCCGGCACGGCAGTCAGGCGCACGCCCAACGGGAGCCGGGGGTCGCGCCCCCCGGCCGCGCGACCGGCGGCGGAGATCGCACCAACACCGACGGCTCTGCCACCGTGCACGCCGGCGACACGGGGCAGAGCGCCTCGCACACTTTCAACCGACGCGGCACCTACACGTTCGACTGCCAGACCCATCCGATCATGCACGGCACAATGGCTCACGCTGCGCCGCCGCTCCGGCCCGTGAAGCGCTGCCCCCGAGAGCTGGTCGGCGATCAAATCGCAACATCGATCAGCGAAGACGCGGTAGGTTTCTGCGGTCAGACTGTCACCCGGACCGGGTGATGTCGGACGAGCGTTGCTCCGCGCATCCGCCTACACCGAAACAGTGCGAGCGAAAGGACCGACCCATGAGCTCTGCAGCCGGACATACCCCGCAGGCAATAGCGACCGGGGACAGCGACGGCTATCGGGCAGAAGACGAGGCGTCCGCCATGTCTGGAACCATATGTAAGGTGGCGGCGATGATGACCTCCCACTCGCTGGGCAATGCGGCGGGACGCGGCTTTGTGAGCGGGCCGAGCTGGGGGGCGCCCGATCTACTCGAGGAGCAGGAGGTGGCGCGATGAGCACAACGGCCAGGAGTAGGCGCGCGGCGAGCAAACCCGCGGACGGTGGGCAGCCGGCGACGACAGCCAAGCCTCAAGAAGAGACCATGCCGCAGAGCGCCGCGGCGCCCTCGCCGTTCACGCCGATCGCGAATTACGCTTTTCTGTCCGACTGCCATACTGGCGCGCTCGTCGCGCCGGACGGCACCGTCGACTGGCTGTGCGTGCCACGGTTCGACTCGCCGAGCGTATTCGGCTCGCTACTCGACCGGGGGGCGGGGGGCTTCCGCCTCGCCCCATTCGGGAACAACGTGCCCAGCGGTCGCACCTACGAGCCGGGGACCAACACGCTGATAACAGCCTGGAAAACCCCCACCGGCTGGGCGGTGGTACGCGAAGCGCTGACGATGGGCCCGCGCCGCGGCGAGGACATGATCACGCCGCACACTCGGCCTCCCGCGGACGAGGATGCCTACCACACGCTCGTGCGGACAGTGGGGTGCATCGACGGCAGCGTCGAGATCGAGCTGGTCTGCGATCCGTGCTTCGACTATGGCCGCGCAGAAGCCGACTGGACGCTTTCCGAGGATCGTCACACTGCCGATGCGAGCGGTGCCGGCCAGACGATCAGGCTGCAGACCAACATGCTGCTAGGGATCGAAGCGCACCACGCGCGCGCCCGGCACGTCCTGCGCAAGGGCGAGCAGCTTTACTGCGCCCTGTCCTGGGGCGAAGGGTTGTCGGTGCCCACCACGCCAGAGCAAGCCAACGAGGAGCTCGAGGCCACGACCCAATTCTGGCGCGACTGGCTGGGGCGAGCACGGCTCCCCGACCACGAGCTTCGTCCACTCATACAGCGTTCGGCGCTCGCGATCAAGGGGTTGACTTACATGCCGACCGGAGCGACGGTTGCGGCGCTGACGACGTCGTTGCCGGAGACCCCAGGCGGCGAGCGCAACTGGGACTACCGCTTCACCTGGGTCCGCGACTCGACGTTCACGCTTCAGGCGCTGCATTACCTCAACCTCGACTGGGAGGCGAACGAGTTCATGCAGTTCATCGCCGACCTCGAGCGCAACCAGGACGGCGCCCTGCAGATCATGTATGGAATCGATGGACGCCGGGACCTGACTGAGACGTTGCGCGAGGAGCTCTCCGGGTACGCCGGCGCACGGCCGGTGCGGATCGGCAACGGAGCCTTCGATCAACGCCAGAACGATGTGTTTGGCGCCGCGCTCGACTCGGTCCTGCTGCACACGCGCCGAAGCCAGCGGCTGCCGCGGCGGTTGTGGCCGCTGGTCCAGTCTCAGGCGGAGTGCGCGACGGCGGTGTGGCGCGAACCCGACCAGGGCATCTGGGAGGCGCGCGGAGCGCCGCAGCACTATGTTTCATCGAAGCTGATGTGCTGGGTCGCGATGGATCGTGCCGCGAAGCTCGCGGAGATCCGCGGCGAGCCCCGGCTTGCTGCCAGCTGGAAGGAGACCGCGGCCGAGATCAAGGCCGACATCCTCGAGCACGGAGTCGACAAGCGCGGCGTCTTGCGCCAGCACTACGGGACCGACGCGCTCGACGCTTCCACGCTGCTGGCAGCGATGTTCGGGTTCTTGCCGGGCAACGACAAACGGCTCCGCGCAAGCGTGCTCGCGATCGCCGATGAGCTGACCGAGAACGGGTTTGTGCTGCGCTACAAAACGGGCGAAACCGACGACGGCCTCTCCGGCAAGGAGGGCACATTCGTGATCTGCTCCTTCTGGCTCGTCTCGGCGCTGGCGATCATCGGCGAAATGCAGCGCGCCCGGGATCTGATGGAGCGCCTGACGAGGGTGGCGTCCCCGCTTGGACTGTATGCCGAGGAATTCGACGTCGCCACAGGCCGGCACCTCGGCAACTTCCCGCAGGCGTTTTCGCACCTCGCGTTGGTCGAGGCGGCCGGTCGGATCATCATCGCGGAGCGGCTCGGCGAGTTGGGCGGATGAGCAGTCGTCACGAGCTGTGCTGAAGCGCAGGGCAGCGCGACGGCCAAGGTCGGAGCCCCCAGAAATCGGTTCTCGAGCGGCTGCGATCGACCGAGGCTGGTGATCGCCCGCCGGCGTGAGCAGTTGGACCGAGGCTTTCCGCGTGTCGTGGGCCCGAGATGACAGAGGTCGCCGAGGGCGCAGATCCAGCCCTGCCCGATCGACAGGCGCAGTTCCGGTATGGCGTCGTGTTCCTGCTGGTTCTCGCGATGCTCGTCTTCGAAGTGCTCGCGCCCGACGCCGACTGGGCGCGGGCGGTCGGCGTTGCACTGGCCGCCGCTGCGCTGACCGTGGTGGTTGGGACCTCGCGGGCGCGGAGCCCAGTCCGCCGTCAACGCGCCCTGTGGGTAGGGGTCATCGCGCTGCTGGTGGTCATCGCGATCGCGACCGGACTCCTCTCGGTGGGCATCACCTACATCCTCAGCGTCATGCTGGCGATCTCGATTCCGGTGGCACTGATGGGGGGACTGCTGCGGCTCGTCAGGGCATCAGGCGTCACGCTCCAAGCCGTCGCGGGAGCTCTCGCTATCTACCTGCTGGTCGGCCTGCTGTTCGCATGATCGGGATTCTGGTCGGCACCTTTGCCGGCCGGCAAAGGTGAGCGGCAACCGGCTGGCGCCTGCGGCTCAATAGCTGAGGTCGTTGGTCGTGACCGTGAACACGCCGGAGGTGAAGACCAGCGTCCACACGATCAAGGCGATCACGCTGAGGACGATGATCGCGGCTCCATGCTTGGCGTTTGCCTTACTGGGACGCGCGGCGACCACGATTCCCAGAATGAGTCCGATCAGCGGCATTGCGACGGCCGTGATGTAGCCAAGAACGACGAGTCGAAGGTCGCGCTCGCTCCGCACGTGCGCCCCGGCGCCGTTGCTCGATGCGTAGTCGACGGTCCAGTGCTCGCCGTCTGGACTGGGCGGTGTTGTCGCGCTCATGTCTGCGTCAGATGCTAGAGCTGTGTGGCCGGAGGCTCACCCGCGGCCACCGGCTTCGCGAGACTGCTGCAAGTTGCAACCGGAGTCCGTCGTGGTGCACGATGTCCCGATGCGGCTCGCGGGGCAAGCGCGCGCGCCGCGGAAGGAGGTCGCTATGGGAATGGTTGGAGCTGCTGGTAGATCACGATGTCGCCGGACCGCGATCGGCGGGGTCTGCCTCACTGTCCTGTCGCTCGCCGCTTGCGGCAGCTCTGGGTCCGGACGCACCCATGCAGCGAGCGCTCGGTCGACATCAGCGCCGGTCACGCCGTGTCAACCCCAGGCCCTCGCAGCGATGGCCCGCTTCCTGGCGGTGCCGACCGGCAGTGTCGCCACGTCCGCCTCGACCGGCAACAACGACATGCCGCAGTGCTCGTTTACAGTCCGCCTCCCCGCAGGCAAGCGGGTGATTGCGACGGCCAACGTCGACAACGGCCCGCAGCCGTACTTCCGGCTCGAGCGGACGACCGTCGAGGCATCCCAGGTGTTCACCCCCACTCGCTTGAGTCCCGCCCCGGAAGCGGTCACCGGACTTGGTATCGAGGCCGACTGGTTCCCCGCCTACCCGCAGCTGATGGCGACCGACGGGCTCCGGCTGATAACCGTGTCGGTCACCTGGCCTGGCGCGACCCAGGATCGCGAGCGCAGGCTCGCAGGGGCGCTCACGCGAACGTACCTGACAACGCCGCACGGGAAAGCCGCAGCAGCGCTGGCAAAGGCATACCCATCGGGATGACCCTTGAGCGCGTGACGCGCGCGCTCGGAGCTCGCCCACGGCACGGCGCTCAACCGCCAGCCAGCTCGACGGCCTGGCGAAGCGCCTCCCGCATGCTGGCTTCCTCGGCGATGCCCTTCCCCGCGATATCGAACGCGGTGCCGTGGTCGACCGAGGTCCGGATCACGGGCAGGCCCACGGTCACGTTGACCCCCGCGTCGACGCCGAGTGCCTTGATCGGCCCGTGACCTTGGTCGTGGTACATCGCCACCACCAGATCGAAGTCGCCGCGAACCGCGCGAAAGAACGTGGTATCCGCCGGAAGCGGGCCTAGCACGTCGATCTCCTCGCCCGCGGCGCGCTCCACGGCTGGCTGGATTTTCTCCTCCTCCTCGCCTCGCCCGAACAGTCCATGCTCGCCTGCGTGAGGATTTATTCCGCACACCGCGATCCGCGGCGGGCCGCCGAGCGCGGCGGTCAAGGCCTCGTTTCCTCTTCTGATTGTTCGGTAAACCAGGCCCGGCTCGATCCGCTCGATCGCATCGATCAGGCCGATGTGAGTGGTGACATGGATGACCTTCAGCTGCGGCGCGATGAGCATCATCGAGACCTCTTCGGTGTTCGTCAGCTCTGCGAGGAGTTCGGTGTGGCCCGGAAATTTGTGGCCAGCGCCGTGCAGCGCCTCCTTGTTCAGCGGCGCGGTGCAGATCGCGTCTACGCGCCCGCTGGTGGCGAGCTCGACGGCGCAGGCGATGTAGCGGTAGGCCGCGTCCCCGGCCTCGCTCGAGAGCTCACCCCACGGCAGATCCTCGGGCAGCAGGTCGAGGTCGAGGCAGTCAACCGTTCCGGGGCGGTAGACCGCATCCCCTGGGTCCGTGAGCGCGTTCACTTTCAGATCGCTGCTCACGATCTCATCCGCTTGACGCAGACGCTTGGCGTCTCCGATCACCAACGGACGGCTGCCCTCGAAGATCTCTTCGTCGCTGAACAGCTTCATGATGATCTCGGGTCCGACGCCGGCCCCATCTCCCATCGTGATCGCGATCACCGGTTCGCTCATCGCGGATCCTTTAGCCGCTCGCCTGATCTCGGACCGTGCATCGCGCGCCGGCAGGCGAGCAACGCGCTCTCGTCGCCGAAGCCCCCGGCCTTGACCGCCACGGGCAACCGCCGCGAGTTGTCGGTGAACCCGAGCGGGATGCCGGGTCGCACCTCGCATTCGAGCTCGAGCCCCCGCACCGACATCGCCTCCAGGACTGCACGCGCCGTCTCTCCTCCCGTCAACACGAGGCCGCCGACGAGCTCGGCCGTGGCGGCGGCGATCGACCCGAGTCGGCTTGTCCCTTCGCGCCCGTGGTCCCGCGCGCCTGTGCTGCTTTCCAAGGTGAGCGCACAATCGCGTCCGGCTCGCAAGCACTCCCGCAGCGACTCAGCCCGGTCCCGCTCTGCCTCGCCGCCGACCACGATCTCGTGCACGTCTCCCGCCGCCCGCAACTGTTCGAGCTGCGCGCGGGTAGCGGAGGCGGGGCTTCCTACTACCAGCAATACCGGGACCGCGTCCGCCAGCTCTGCGCCTCTGCGCGTGCCGATCGACAGTCGCTCCGCCAACCGCCGCGCCAGCCCGGCGCTTCCCAGCCACATGACGTCAGTCCCGCCGTCGAGGCCGCCGCGGACGATCTGCTGCAGGTCCTCTTCGGTCTCGGCATCGCAAACCAGCAGCTCGGCCCTGGCTTTCCTAGCAAGCTGAGCCATACCGCCGGCTCGAACCGTCCTCAGTCCGACCTCGGTGACCGACAGACCGGCTGGTGCGAGCAGCTCGCCGATCGACGAGGTGGAGGTTTGATCGGCGAACTCGCTTTCCTCCAGCGGGCAGCCGTGGATCAGCTGCCGTCCCCCCACGGTGGTGCGGCCGGTTGCCGGAAAGGCCGGCGCGGCGATCACGCAGTCCGCAGGCCGGCACGCCAGCGTCGCGCGGAGCTCCACGGCAAGATTGCCCCTCAGCGTCGAGTCCACCTTCTTGAAGATCGTGTGCTCGCTCCCGGCGGAGCGCATCAGCCGCCTCACGCGCTCCTCCGCCACGGACGGCGGCGCATCTCGGGTATCCGCATCGAGCGCCAGGATCTCCCAGTCGCCGGGCTCGAACAGCTCGGCGTCGAGCACGGCGTAGGTGCGCGCTCCCCTGGCGGCAAACGCGGCCGCGCAATCGGCCGCGCCGGCGAAGTCATCGGCGATGATGATCAACCGCCTCACCGCATCTTGATACCCGAGCTCCGTGTTGCTCAAGCCACGAGTACCAGCCCGCGCCCGGGGGTAGTCAGGGCGGCGATGGGATCCGCGTATGCCTGATAAGACGCTCCCGGCCGGAGAGCTTCACCGTCTGATCCTTGCCTTGCTGCGCGCGCTCGCGACCCCCGCTGATCTCGCCGGCTTGGTGGCCGGCGCGCTCGTCGAGGCAAACTTGACCGGTCACGATTCACACGGCCTGGTTCGGATGCCGGCATACGCCCAGTCGGTGCGGGAAGGGAAGGTCCATCCGGAGGTGCGCGCGTCGGTGGTCAGTCGTCGCGGAGCCACCGCTTGCGTGTCGGCGAATCGCGGGTGGGGTCAGACCGCGGGTCGTCTGGCGGCGGAAACTGCCAGCGAGATTGCCGGCGAGCTCGGAGTCGGCGCCGTCGTGCTGCAGGAGTCTCCCCACGTCGGTCGCCTGGCGGACTACGTCGAGCTGATCGCTCGCAACGGCCGCGTGTCAATGGCGGCGACCAACGCCTGGGTGAACGTCGCCCCGTTCGGCGGAAGGGATCGCCGCCTCGGCACCAACCCGATCGCGTTCGGGATTCCTCGCGCCGCCGACCAGCCGCCGATCGTCAGCGACTTTGCGACCTCGGTTGTGGCCGAGGGAAAGCTCCAGGTCGCACGCGCCTATGGCAGATCAGTGGCGTCCGGGACGATCGTGGACAGCGAGGGCCGACCGACTCAGGACCCGGAGGACTTCTATTCCGGCGGGGCTCTGCTGCCAGCGCAGGGGTACAAGGGCTACGGGCTCGCCGTCGCGATCGAAGCGCTCGGAGGAGCGCTGTCTGGGATGGGCCCGGCGATGCTCGCCGACTACGGCGACGGGAACGGGATGTTCGTCCTCGCGCTCGAGATCGAAGCTTTCGCTTCCGTTGAGCGGTTCATCAGCCAGATCGAGCAGATGGCCCAGGCGTTGCTCGACGCGCCGACTGCTCCCGGGGTCGACGAGGTGTTGCTGCCGGGTCAGCTCGAGCTACGGACCAGGGAGCAACGCGAACGCGACGGGATCCCGATTCCAGGCGGAACCTGGGACGCGATCGCGCAACTCGCCGAGGAGCTCGACGTCTCCCTTCCTTCCGTGTGATCAACTTGTTTCCGCTCCCCGACACGGGGGAAGGCGGCCAGTATGAGGAGTGGAGGGATGAGCACGGCGACTCAGTCGCGGCTCGATCGTGCTTTCGGCACGTCGCCCGACGAGGACTACGACCGCCGCTACGTCGCCTACCTGATCGTGATCGCGGTCTTCGGGTGGGCGCTTGCCTCCTACGACTTCAACCTGATGGTCGTCGCACTGCCGACTATCTCAAAGAGCCTCAACATGTCGCAGACGCAGGTCGGGTTGCTGGGCTTCTGCGTGTATGCGGCGATGTTCGTGCTGAGTCTGACGGTCGGATACAGCATGGACCGGTTCGGGCGAAAGGTGATGTGGCAGGTGGCGTTGGTGGGCGCGGCGCTGTTCACCGGCCTCACTTACTTCGTCCACAGCTTCGCGGCGCTGGTCGTGGTCCGTGCGCTGGCGTCGGGGCTCGCGAATTCCGAGCTGGCGATCTCAATCACGCTGGTCAACGAGCAGATGCCATCCGCGCGTCGTGGGTTTCTGTACTCGATCGTGCAAGGCGGATGGCCACTCGGCGTGCTGCTCTCGGCGGCGGTGTTCCTGGGCCTGAACGGTGGCCTGGGTCTCGACTGGCACGTGGTCTTCTTGCTGGGTGTGATTCCGCTGCTGATGGTGATCGTGGGTCGGCGCTGGGTGCGGCCGGGCGAGCGCTATGAGCACATTCGCGAGATCAAGAAGGCCAAGGCCAAAGGGGATGATCAACGCGTAAAGGACCTGCTAGAGCAGCACGACGTAGCGGTCGACGAGGTTGAGGACGTCACGGTTCGGCAGCTGTTCGGCCAGCCCGGTTGGGTGCGCAGCCAGCTGATTCGCACCTCGATCGTCTGGCTTCTGTACGCAAGCGCGTTCGTCGCGACCAATACCTATATCGTCGACTGGCTCACGAAATACCGATCGTTCTCGAGCGGCACGGCCGAGGCGCTGCTGCTCGTCGCCTCGGCCATCGGCTTCTTCTTCTACGTCATCGGTGGCGCGCTCGGCGAGCGTTTCGGTCGCCAGCGGGTACTGATCGCCAGTGCCTTCGCCGCGACCGCGCTGACCTTGGGCTTCTATTTCGTGCGCGCGGGTTGGGCAATCTGGTTGCTCTATATCTGCGTCTACCAGGTCACCAACGGAACATGGTCGGGCACCGGTTACGCGTACTGGGCGGAGAGCTTCCCGACCCGGGTGCGCGGCACGGCGGTCGGGTGGCTGGGGGCCATGTTCACCGGCGGCCTGATCATCGGCTCAGGAGTCTGGACCATTTTGATCGGCTCGGAGGGCGCGCGCACGATGCTGATCGTGGGCGGTGGTTTCGCGGTGCTGCAGCTGCTGAGCTGTTTCATCCTGCCGCACATTCGTCCCGGTCAGGAACTCGAAGAAGTGGCAACCTGACGCACCGCCTGCGATTCGATGAACCTAGCCCTCCGAGCCCCCCATCGCGCAGAACCGACCGACGCTGGGGCGCTGGAGCGGGATCTCGCGATCAGCGTCGATGGCGAGGTCCGCTTCGATTCCGGCACTCGCGGCGCCTACTCCACGGACGCCTCGAACTTCCGGCAGGTCCCAATCGGAGTGGTCCTTCCCCGCACCGTGGAGGCGGCCGTCGCGACCGTGTCGGTGTGTCGCAAGCACCGAGTTCCCGTCCTCTCCCGTGGGGGCGGAACCAGCTTGGCCGGTCAGTGCACGAACGCCGCCGTGGTGATCGACTGGACTAAGTATTGCCATCGTCTGGAATCGGTGGACGTCGAGCGGCGACGGTGCGTGGTCGAGCCGGGAATCGTGCTCGACGAGCTCAACCGCCAGCTCGCTCCCACGGGCCTGCGCTACGGGCCCGAGCCCGCGACTCACCCCAACTGCACGCTGGGCGGCATGATCGGCAACAACTCCTGCGGAGCGACCGCGCAGCGTACCGGCAAGGTCGTCGACAACACGCCCGCGCTCGAGGTGCTGCTGTATGACGGCACCCGGTTCTGGTGCGCGCGCACCGATGACGATCAGTACGCCCGGATCGTCGCGCAGGGAGGCCGGCAAGGAGAGATCTACCAGCAGCTGCGGGCGCTGGTGGACGAGTACGGCGATGAGATCCGCGCCCGGTTTCCGGACATTCCCAGGCGCGTCTCCGGATACAACCTCGATTCGCTGCTGCCTGAGGAGGGCTTCGACGTCTGCGGGCTGCTGATCGGAAGCGAGTCGACGCTCGTCACCGTGCTCCGCGCGGAGCTCGAGCTCGTGCCGGTAGTGCGTGAGCGCACGCTGGTCGTAATCGGATACCCGACGGTGGCCGAGGCCGGCGACGCGGTGACCGCGATCACCCCATTTGAGCCGATTGCGCTCGAGGGCATGGATCGGCGGCTCGTTCGTGACCAGGAGATCAAGCACGAGCACGCCCAGGCGATCGAGCAACTTCCGGACGGCAACGGGTGGTTGCTGATCCAGTTCGGAGGCGACACCGTGCAAGAAGCCTCGGAGAGCGCGCGGCGAATGCTCGCCGAGCTCGAGGTGGAAGAGGATCGGATCCGTTTCCTGGACGAGCCCGAGCGCGAAGCCGAGCTGTGGCAGGCACGGGAGGCCGGGCTCGGAGCCACCGCACACGTTCCCGGCCGGCGCGATACCTGGGAGGGCTGGGAAGATTCGGCGGTTCCCCCCGAACGGCTCGGCGACTACCTGCGCGAGCTCGACGCGTTGTACGAGCGACACGGATACGTTGACGACAGCGGGCCCGCGCTCTACGGGCATTTCGGACACGGCTGCGTTCACACCAGGATCCCGTTCGATCTCTACTCCGACGACGGCGTCGCCGACTATCGAGTGTTCTTGCAGCAGGCCGCCGATCTCGTGTGTCGCTACGGCGGCTCGCTGTCGGGCGAGCACGGCGATGGTCAGACGCGTGGCGAGCTGCTGCCGCGAATGTTCGGCGGGAGCCTGGTGGAAGCGTTTCGCAGGGTGAAGGCGATTTTCGACCCCGACAACAAGATGAACCCGGGCAAGGTGATCGACCCCTACCCGCTCGACTCGCATCTCCGCTTGGGCGGGGATTGGCGCCCCCGCGACAGCGGCGCGCTGCACTTCTCATTCCCCAACGATGAGGGGTCGTTCGCGCAGGCCGCCAACCGGTGCGTAGGGGTCGGAAAGTGCCGGCGCCACACCACCGCCGAGGGCGCGGTGATGTGCCCCTCATATCAAGTCACGCTCGAAGAAGAGCATTCCACGCGGGGGCGCGCGCGGCTGCTGTTCGAGTTGCTCGATGGGCACGCCGACGGTCCGATCAAGCAAGGCTGGCGCTCCCAGGAGGTACACGACGCGCTCGATCTGTGCCTCGGCTGCAAAGGCTGCAAGAGCGACTGCCCGGTGAACGTCGACATGGCGACCTACAAGGCGGAGTTCCTGGCCCACTACTGGAAAGGCCGCATCCGTCCCCGCAGCACCTACGCGCTCGGCTGGCTTCCGGCGGTGGCGCAAGCCACAGCGCGAACCCGCCTGACCCCGGTGCTCAACGCGCTCACGCAGCGCTCGCGGCTGCGGCCGCTCGCGACCGCCGCGGCGGGCCTGGAGCCGCGTCCGCTGCCCCGGTTTGCCTCTCAGACGCTGCAGCAATGGGCGGTCCGACGCCCCGCCCGGACCGGTCCGCGCGGGGAGCTGCTGCTGTGGCCAGACACCTTTACCAACTTCATCGATCCGCACCGCGGACGCGCAGCGGTCGAGGTACTCGAGCAGGCGGGCTGGACGGTCAAGCTTCCCACCCAACCCGTGTGCTGCGGGCTGACCTGGATCTCCACCGGGCAGCTCCCAACGGCAAAACGCATCCTGAGACGGACGCTCGCGCTGCTTCGCGAGCACGTTCGCGGTGGCGGCCTGGTCGTCGGCCTGGAGCCGAGCTGCACGGCGGTGTTCCGTGCAGACGCTGTCGAGTTGCTGCACGGCGAACCCGACGTCACCCGGATCGCGGAGCAGACCGTGACGCTGGCCGAGCTGCTGGGCGAGCACACCCCGGGCTGGCAGGCCCCTGACTTGAGCGAAACCTCGCCGGAGGCGATCGTCCAGGTGCACTGCCACCAGCATGCGATCCTCGGTTGGGACGCCGACCGGGCGTTGCTCGAGAACTGCGGCGTGCGAGCGAAACGGCTTGACAGCGGCTGCTGCGGGCTTGCGGGAAATTTCGGGTTCGAGCGCGGTCACGGCGCGGTGAGCGTCGCCTGCGCGGAGCGGGGTTTGCTCCCGGCGATCCGCAGTGCAGGACCGGATACAACGATCCTCGCCGACGGTTTCAGTTGCTGCGCCCAGATCCAGCAGCTCGACAGCGGCGGTCGCCGCGCCAGGCATCTGGCCGAGCTGCTGGCCGGTGGTATTCACCGAGGATCGGCGTAGTAGTGGCCAGGATCCGCACTGACCGCCTGTGGGACCTGAGCCAGCCGGTGGCGCACGATGGCCCCGCGTGGACGGAGTACAACCCGCCGGTGATCACGCGAAACTACCGGCGCGCGGCTGAAGGGTTCAACGCCGAGACGCTGACGCTGAACACTCACACCGGGACTCACGTCGACGTGCCGTTTCATTTCGACGACGGTGGCGCGACCATCGACCGCATGCCGCTGAGCGCATTCGCCGCGCCGGCCGTGTTCATCGATTTGCGAAGCCGAGTCAAGGCAAGCGAAGCCATCAGCCGCGCGGTGCTGGAGCCGCTACCCGAACTTCTCGAGCCCGGCGACCTCGCGGTGCTGGTGACGGGGTGGGGTGAGCGGCGCGCGGTCGAGGAAGAGTTTCTGAAGTGCTGGCCATATCTGGATCGCAGCGGCGCGGAGCTGCTGCTCGAGCATCAGGTCAGCGGAGTTGGCATCGACGCGCTCAGCATCGGCGGCTGGGGCGGCCCTGAGAAAGGCGAGCCGAGCCACACCGCCCTGCTCGGCAATGGCAAGGTGATAATCGAAGATCTCGCGATTCCGGCGGAGCTCATCGGCCGGCGGTGTTTCGTGACCGCATTCCCGGTGCTGCTCCACGGGTGCGGGGGAGCTTGGGCCCGAGCCGTCGCCTGGGAGCTCGACTCGGACGGTCTCGGATAATCCGCCTCGGGCACCGGAACTAGCGCCGGCGGGCTTTCATATATTGTCGAGCCATGCCCAGGAGCACTGATCGAATCGTGACCACGCACGCGGGAAGCCTGCCCCGCCCCAACGACGTGGTCGAGCTGATCTGGGGCGGCATCGAGGGTCAATCCGTGGATGAGCGGGCACTCGAGGACCGCCTCGACCGTGCGGTTGAAGAAGTCGTGCGCCGCCAGCGCGACGCCGGCATCGACGTAGTCAGCGACGGCGAGCTGAGTAAGCCCGGCTTCAGCAACTACATCAACGATCGCTTCACCGGCTTCGAAGGCCGCGCCGAGTTTCAGGCCGACGACGTGGCCGATTACCCGAACCTCGCGATGCGCCTGTTCAACACGCCCGCGATGGCGCACCTGGTGTTCGCCAACTGCGTGGCGCCAGTCGAAGTCAAGGACCCTGACGCGATCCATCGCGACGTCGATCGTCTCAGGCGAGCGCTCGGTGACACCCCGCCGGATCAGGCGTTCATGGGCGCGATCAGCCCAGGGCAGGTCGCGTTTAACTTCCCGGACCATCACTACGGTTCGCACGAGAGGTACCTCGAGGCGGTGGGCCAGGCGCTGCGTCACGAGTACAAAGCGATCACCGACGCCGGGTTCAACCTGCAGATCGACTCGCCGGATCTCGCGATGGCCGCGCACTGCAGATCGGTGGGGTCGAGCATCCAGAGCTGGGATACGCATCTCCCGATGGCGATCGACGCACTCAACGGGGCGCTCGAGGGAATCCCTCAGGAGCAAGTCCGGCTACACGTTTGCTGGGGCAACTACGCCGGACCCCATCACAAGGACGTCCCGCTGCGAGACATCATCGAGCCGGTGCTGAAGGCGAACGCCGGCACCTTGTACGTCGAGGCGGCGAACCCGCGGCACGAGCATGAGTGGGAGGTGTTCAAGGAGGTCGCGCTCCCCGACGGCAAGGATTTGATCGTCGGGGTGATCGACGTGAAGGTGAACGCGGTTGAGCACCCGCGGCTGGTGGCTCAGCGGTTGACTCGGCTCGCCGAGATCGTCGGACCGGAGAGAGTCCAAGCGGGCACCGACTGCGGTTTTGACACATTCATCCGCTTCTCGCAAGTCGACCCAGACGTCGTTTGGTTGAAGCTGCGGGCGCTCTCGGAGGGCGCGGAGATGGCCTCCGAGGCGCTCTGGCGATAGCCCCCGCCTCGGCGTCGCTTGACATCTTCGCGGTATCGCCGGCGATGACGGCGATCACGCCTGCGACAAGCACCGCGAGGCCACCAAACGACAACAAAGCACGATCATGAGTATTACTTCTCTTGTGGGTTGGGGAATGGTTGCTGCGTTAACAGCAGGGACGTCGGCCGAGCTTGGGATATTCCCAAGCGTACGACGCCTTGTAGGAGCCTCGTGAGCGACCGCCTCGGGTCCGAGCCAGTCGGCCCAGCCGCCGGCGCACGCCAGAGATGATGAGCGCAAAGGATCACGATCGCCTCCAAGACCACCTCGCTGCTATTGTTTGTCGTAGATGGCGATGCGATCGATCAGACGGTCTCGGCGTGACCCCGTTCCGGCACCTTTGCACGAGCTCGAGTCGGAGGTGATGGAGCAGCTGTGGCGGAGCGGCGAGGCGTCGGTGCGGTCGGTGATGGAGGCGCTGAACAAAAAGGCGAGCAAGGAGCGCGCCTACACGACCTACATGACGATTTTGGCGCGGCTCCACAAGAAGGGACTGCTGGTCCGCAGGCGACAGGGTAAGTTCGATCTCTACGCGCCGGCCTACGAGCGCGACGAGTACATGCGGCTTCGGGCCGGAGCCGAGGTCGAGGAGCTCGTCTCCCACTACGGAGATGTCGCGCTCAGTCATTTCGCCGAGCAGATGGCGAGCCTCGATCCGGCTCGTCGCCGGGCCCTTCAGCATCTCGCGCGCAAGGCCTGACGAAGTTGGTCTGAGCCGCCTCGCTGAGGGCGCCCGGCGCGCGGTAGCCTGCGATCGACTCTACGGGAAGCGAACCACGTCTAGCCGATCTTCTCGATCGCGATCCTCCTCTCCGCGTTCCCGGGGCCATTGTCGGCGCTAGCTCGCCGGCGCCTTCGGCTACTACGCCTTCGACCACGCCGTGCTGTGAGCCGCTTTCCGGGCACGGTCCTGCCCGCCACCGGCGCCCTGCTCCTCTATCGAAGCATCTCGCTGCTCTTGCCGGTAGCGGCCAGCGCCTGGCCTGGCACTCGTGCCGGGGGCAAAGTTGCGCTCGCCGAGTTGCTCGTCCAAGGGCCCGCGTTGCTGTCACATCCTTGCCCCCGGGGTGTCAGACCGGGTTGGCGGACGAAACGCAAGCAGTGTGATACCGAGGCAGGAAGACGTCGGCAAAGAAGATCGCAGTTGCGCGCGCGAGCGGCCGGGTCGGCCACCAGGTCGTCGAGTGCATCGTCGATACTGCTACCGGTCCCTCGCCCCAGGAGCAGGCGGCCACCGAGTTCTTAACGACCGCGACCCACAACGCGCAGGAAGCCGGCACGCGCTAGCGGTGCGAGGTAAGGGCGGCGGTCGCGCTGCGTAGGAGCGCCTGCTCGGCCGCTTGCGCGCTCATCGCGCCGGCAGTGACTTGGCGGCTGGCCGCGTGGATCAGATCGACGAGAATGCCGATCAGCCAGTCCGCTGGGAGCTGGGGGTCGAACTCGTCGCACTTCTGGCCGCGACGGATTACCTCCCGCACGGGCGCGAGCGCCGGTTCTAGCCGGGCGCGCAGCTCGCCCCGCTCGAGTCGTTGGTTGACGATCACCAGTCCGCGGTAGCGTCCGATTACCTGCCAGGCCGTCAGCAACACTCGCTCGATCGCCTCGCTGGCGGTTCCTTGATCGGGCTCAGCCGACTTGAGCGCTGCCGTGACCTCGTCGATCGACTGGTCGGTGAGCGCGTCGAGGAGTGCGTTACGGCTGTCGAAGTGGTGGTAGAGCGTCGCACGCGAAACGCCGGCACGCGAGGCGATCCGCTCCATGCTCGCGCCCGGGTCGGACCCGATCAGCTCAGCGGCCGCATGGAGGATGCGCTGCACGTTGCGCCGCGCATCTGCGCGAGAGGGAGTTCGACCGAAGTTTGACAACACTGTCAAGATTAGCCGCGGCCCCGGTCGAACATTGACACCGATGAAGGAGGCAGCGTGACCGAAGACGAGGAGCGGCCCGCGTCGATTCCCGGACTGGCGCATGGGCAGCTCTGCTATCTGCAGATCCCGGCCGAGGACATCACCGCCTCAGCCCGTTTCTACGAGCAAGCATTCGACTGGCGAGTCGCGCCGCCCGCGCGGGGCTTCGAGGCGCCGATGCTGATCGGGCAGTGGGTGACCGACCGCCCGTCGGCGCCGCAGGGCGGCCCCGCGCTGTGGATCCACGTCCATGATGTCCAGCGCACGCTCGAGCTGACCGAGCGGTTGGGCGCGACGCGTCGCCAGGGCCCGACTGCCGACGGGCCTCGGCTGCTTGCCTCCTTCACCGACCCGGCAGGCAACATGGTGGGGATCGTTCAGCACGGCGATCACGCTTCGGCGCCCCGGCCCTCCCAACCGTCGAATCGGACGATGCCGGCATGTTCCGTGATTCCGCAGCTCGTCTACGACGACGTCCCCGAGGCGATCGACTGGCTATGCGACAAGTTCGCCTTCGCCGAGCGCTGGCGAGCGGGCGACCATCGCGCGCAGCTGTCCTTCGGCGAGGGCGCGGTCGCGATTACCGAGCTCCGCACCTCGAACGTGCTGCCTGGTCGCCAGTCGGTGATGGTTCGGGTCGAGGACGTCTATGCCCACCACCGGCGTGCGCGTGACCGCGGTGCGAACATCATCAGCGAGCCAATGGACTTTCCATATGGGGAGCGCCAGTACACCGCCGAGGACATCGGCGGCCATCACTGGACCTTCTCTCAGTCGATCGCCGACCTCCCGCCGGAGGCTTGGGGCGGTACCTCCGGTCCAGCGCTCGAATCGTTTACAGCGGACGCCGGGCACGCCTACATCAGCGATCGGGCCGCGATCTCGGTGATGCTCATCGTTCCCGACGCGGACGCGGCAGTCGCCTGGTACAAGCAGGCGCTTGGCGCCAGCGAGCTCTGGGACCTCGGAGGCGTTGCCGGGCTAAGCGTCCAGGGCGCGCCGTTCTTCCTACACCAGGTCAACCCCCGCAACACCGCCGAGGACATCCCCGCGCGGCTCGGCGGGACGAGCACCAGGGTCGAGGTGTTCGTCGATGACCCGGACCGCTTGATCGAACGCGCCGTCGGCGCCGGAGCCACACCCGGGGCCCCGATCACAGATCAGGTGCTCCCCTGGGGCAAACACCGCCAAGGCGGCTTCAAGGATCCATTCGGGCACAACTGGTCCGTTGGCGATAGATCGCCGCTCTGAGTACCGGGTCGAGTAGATTGCTGTGCAGTCGACGCGAGAGGAGCGGAAATGGCGAACGGCCGACTAGCCCGCAGCCGGGTGGGGGTGCTGGGCAGCGGCGAGGTTGGGCAACGGCTGGCAGCCGGGTTTTGCAGTCGTGGCCACGATGTGATGATCGGCTCGCGTGAGCCGAGCAAACCGGAGCTGCGGGAATGGTTGTCGGGCAATGGGACTGGCGTCAAAGCCGGCACATTCGAACAGGCCGCCGCGCACGGCGAGTTGCTCGTGTTGGCGGTCCTGGGCAATGCGGCAAAGCAGGCAATCGCGGACGCCGGTCCCGAGGAGTTCAGCGGCAAGGTCGTCATCGACGCCATGAATCCACTCGACTTCTCCGGCGGCTTCCCGCCCAAGCTGGCGATCTCCGGGGAGGACTCGCTCGGGGAGCGCGTTCAGCGCGCGTTGCCCGACGCCAAGGTGGTCAAGGCGTTCAACACGATCGGCAACGCGTATTTCGTGAACCCTCAGTTCAGCGAGGGCCGGCCGACGATGCTGATCGCCGGGGACGACGAGGGTGCCAAAAGCACCGTCGGAGACGTACTCGCCGACTTCGGGTGGTCTGATGTACTCGACATCGGAGGCATCGAAGGCTCGCGGGAGCTTGAGGCGATCTGCATCGCGTGGGTCAAGATCGGCGGGGCACGAGGGTCGTGGGACCACGGGTTCAAGCTGCTGGTCGGTTAGCCAAGTCTTACTCGTAGCGCCGTGACGGCCGTGGCGGCCGACGAGGGCTCCACTTCTTTTTCGTGTCACACCGCCGCCCGGTCTCGGGTGATGTCGAGTAGACGCCGACAAACCACCCGATGTGACAGAGGGTGCTCGATAGCACGGCTTCAGGAGTACCGCAGGATCAGCCCGGTCCGATCCTCAGGATCGTCTCTCGGTTCATGAGCAAAGCATGAAGAACAGCGGTGAGGAGGGGAAAAACGGCCGACGAACGGCTCAAGTACCTGGTCGAACTGAAGGGCGCGCAGATGATCGGCTGCGAGTTCATGCGTGGATCTCGGCTCGCAGACCTGTCGAAATCTGGCTTCTCCGACGACGAGTTACTGGCGCTCCCGCGCTATCGCCAGAGCCAGCTGTTCACCGAACGCGAGAAGCTGGCGCTCGATTACACGGCGGCGGTGATGCGCACGCCCGTAGAGGTCAGCGATGCGTTGTTCGCGCGCGTGAAGGATCACTTCACCTGCTCGGATGTCAAATTAAAAGGATGCGCGAAGTCGAATTTGTCGACGCACTTCCCAACCTCGAGACGGCGAGCTTCCGAGCCTGCCTCGCGACGATTCTGGAATGTGCCATAGAGGAGCTGCCGCAGCCCGCCGGGGCGCAGGAGCCGGCGAGAGATCCGATCATGTCCCGCTGGCTCGCTGGACTGGCGCTCGGGCTTGTGCCGATCGCCGGCCCTCAAACGTTCAACTGGGGTGGCCCGTGACTGGCGCGCGTCCAGCCTCCTGGGATCGAGCCTCGGTTTGTCGTGATGTATGGCCATCCGTCGGGCGTCGTCTGGGACCCTGCGCACGGCGCAGCGGTGGAACATGAGTGGATCGACGCGGGCTTCCTTGTCGCCGCCGCGGACATCGCCCTCGCGCGACCTGCTCCGCAGCCTCGCCCGGCGGGCACGGGCACCATCGAGGCAATCGCCGTCGCGCGAGTCGCCGGCGAGCCGGCGGTGAGCCTGACGGAGGCGCGCGCGCTTCCCGGACATGGTTTAGAGGGAGATCGCCACGTCGTCGGGAAAGGCACCTTTCCCTCGTGGCTGCCGGGCAGCGCACTTACCCTTATCGAGGCCGAGGTCTGCGAGTCGTTCCACCCGCCGCTCGGCGCCAACGAGCACCGCCGCAACCTGGTGACGCGAGGCATCGATCTGAACGGCCTGGTGGGACACGAGATCATGGTCGGCGCGATCCGCTGCCGGTGCGTGCGCCTATGCGAACCGTGCACCGTCATTGACCGCTATGCGTCGCGGCCGGTCCTTCGTGCCCTAGTTGTAGTTCCTGAGTAGGTTGGTCCATCCGGGCCTCCTTGGAGGCTGAGAGCTGGCAAGCAACTCAGTCCCACCAAGGAGGACACCGGATGAGGCTTCACGCTAACGCGGCGCTCAGTCTGAAAGGTCGTCGAGAGCTCTGTCGTCGGGTTGTGGAGGGGGAGCGGACGGTGAGCGAGGCGGCCGCGGCCGCCGAGGTCAGTGTCCGCTGCGCGCGTAAGTGGGTGGCCCGGTATCGCGCTGAGGGCGAGCTCGGGCTGTTGGACCGTTCCTCGGCTCCGAGGTCGATCCCGCATCGCACCAGCGAGCGGCGTGTCCAGGCGATCGCCGCTTTGCGGCGTCTGCGGTTCACGGGGCCCGAGATCGCGGAGATGCTGGGGATGGCGCTGTCCACCGTCTCGGGGATTCTTCAGCGGATCGGGATGGGCAAGCTCGGGCGGCTGGGACTTGAGCCGCCTCAGCGCTACGAGCGCGAGCGGCCGGGCGAGCTGATCCATATCGATGTCAAGAAGCTGGGGAAGATCAAAGGCGGCGCCGGCAAGCAGGCGACGAGTGGGGTCAGGCGCAACAAGCGCATTCGTCGACGTGACAGTGACGGTGTGCCCCGCAACATCATCGGCTGGGACTACGTCCATATCGCGGTCGACGACTGCACACGGATGGCCTACGCCGAAGTCCTTGAGGACGAGAAGGCGATCACCGTGGTGACGTTCCTCAGGCGGGCCGTGGCGTTCTTCCTGCAGCACGGCATCACCGTTGAGCAGCTCCTCACCGACAACGGCTCGGGATACCGCTCCACCATCCACTCGATCGCGTGCCGCGCGCTCGGGATCCGGCACCTCCGAACGCGCGCCTACCGACCCCAGACCAACGGCAAGGCCGAACGGTTCATCCGTACCCTGCTGGGCGGCTGGGCCTATGGCGCTCTCTACGGCAGCAGCCACCAACGCACCGCCTCTCTCGAGGGCTGGCTGTGGTACTACAACCACCAACGAAAACACTCAGCCCTCGGCCACAAGCCCCCGGTCGCTCGCCTCAAACAGCGAACCAACCTCCTCGGGACTTACACCTAGTGCACCGCGGAGGGATCCGCGCCGACATCCTGACTAGCGGGATCATCCAAATCGGGGACCCGATCAAGCTGCTCACGGACGCCGATTAGCTCGGCCCGTGCGCGCTCGCACCGCGCGATACTCGCGGTGATGGCGAAGGAGACGCCCCAACGAGCGGTCGCGCCTTCGGACGTGACCGTCAGGGCGGTCGTGATCACGGTCGGGCGGCCGGTTCGCGGCCGCGCGCCTCGGGAGCGAGTGGCGGGCATCAGGGTCGTGTCCACGGCGCGCACCGCGCTCGCGGCGGCGCTAGCCCTCGTGGCGCTGGCCCCGATCGTCGTGGTCGTGCTGCAGAGCAGTTGGACACGCCGCCCTGGGGGAGCGGTTAGCGGTCAGGCGAGCGCCGTCGAGAGGGCGGCGATCGCGGCGGCGTTTGGGTACCCGTACCCGCTTCGGTGCTTGACGATCACGATCTCCCCCAGCGATTCGGACTACGCGCGGGCCGATGTCGATCGCGCGAACGGATGCGGGCGCTACCACGGGTACCTCAACGCGAGCTTTCACCGAGTCGATGGCAGGTGGCGGCTGGTGCTCGACGAAGGCCAGCTATTCGTGCCCAACAGCCTCCTTACCCCGTGCCGAGTGGGCCAGGCCGGGTGTGCGCGGAGGCGCAGCGCCGGGTGGCAAGGGTAGCCACTCCCGCACTGTCGGCGAAGAAGGCCCAGATGGCTTCAGTGGCCGAGGGGCCCCGGGGATCGGTATAGGAGCCTCCGGGCGCGCCGCCCGACCAAGCGTGCCCGAGGTCGTGAACTTCGATCGATTCATGCATGAGGGCGCCGTGGGCGTCGATCCATCGGCTGCGGGTGTAGACGAGACCGGCGTCGGCCTTGACGAGCTGCGTGGTGTTCGGTTTCGCTGGGTCGTGTGCGCAGGTCTGGGGTGCCGCGAGACGGTTGGCGTGCATCGACTGGGCGAGAATGTTGCTTGCGTTTTTCGGCGCGACGGTGCCGTCGGCCGTCCCATGAATGACCAGGCTGGGAACGGGTCGCGCGTGTGCGCCCATTGCCGCATGAATTGCATCGCCGTCTGGCGCGTTGGCGTCCGCGTGCCCCATCACCGCGAACGCGGAGGCGACGTTGTGGGCTGAGCGGTAGGGCAGTCCCGAGTGGACCGCCACCGCGGCGAACAGGTCCGGGTAGCACGCGGCCAGAATCAGCGCCATCGCGCCGCCCGACGATAGCCCGGCCACGAAAATTCGCCTTGGATCGACGCTCGGCCCTGATTCCGCGGCGATGAGACGACGCGCGATGCCGGCGATGAGCTCCGGCTCTCCCGCGCCGCGCTGCTGGTGTTCGGGCAAAAACCAATTCCAGCATCCCTGCGCGTTGTGCCCGCGGGGCTGACCCGGATAGACAACAACGAAGCCGTGGCGATCGGCGCTCTCGTTCATCGCGGTGGCGGCAGCGAACGTCGCGGGGTCCTGTGTGCAGCCGTGAAGCATGCACACCAGGGGCGCCGGCACGGATGGATCCAGGCCCCGAGGGACGTGGATCAAGGCGCGGCCGGCGGCGCACGGGCCACGGCGCAGCGGGGACGGCACAGCTTGCTGATGCCGTCGCCGCTCGATCCGCGCGCGTCCTCGGGGCGTGCTGTCGGGAGGGCGATGGCGCTTCTCGCGCCCGCCGGGAACAATTGCCACCGGCAGTGACGCGAGTGGCGTCGCTGGCAGGCGGATAACGGCGTCAGCGATTGCGGCTTGGTTTTGGGCGTAAAGCTCGCGCCAGTCGATTGCATCCATCTGCTCAATATATCGAGCGGCGGTCGAAATGTCAATCAGCGGCGTCTGGGACCTGGCACAAAACTTCGGTAGACGCTCAGCAGTGCGATGCGCTGCGGCTCGCTGAGCGCAGGATCCCGCTCGATCGCGGCTTCCGTATCCCAGATGAATGACTCATGACCGCCCGGCTCGCCGTCGTCGAGCACGCCGGCCCGCACCAGCATCGGGCCGAGCGGAGTGTCTAGCGCGGATGCGATCGAACGCAGCACACTGAGGGATGGCTCGTGCAGTCCGCGCTCTAGCTCGCTCAGGTACGCGTTTGACACACCGGTGCGAGCGGCGAGCTCACGCAGCGACATCCCCTTAGCCGACCGCCGGGAGCGGAGCAGTGCGCCGAGCGTCTGCAGCGCCGATCGTGGTGCATCGCTGCTCACCGGCACATCATCGCGTGCCCAGCCCGCTTAAGCCCTCGGTAACGGCTCGCCTCGGCCCACGTCGAGCGGGTCGTCCTCCCGACGGCCGCGGATCGACAGGCTTACGCTCACTCCGGGTATTCGTCCTTGCGCCAGGAACGAGACTCTGCCGATTCGGGCTTCGGGGTTCGCTCGAGCAGGAAGGAGTGGTAGGGGGCGACAAACGGATCGGGTGCCATCACCGTATAGGTGTGGTACACGTTCCCGTTCTCGCGGGCGAACGTGATGAAGCTTGGACCCTCGCGCAGGCCGTCCTCGAGCTTGGCTCCGATCTGACGGCTCCAGTCCACGAGCCACCCGGGTGGGTTTTCGATTATTGCCTTGACTTCGGGGATCTCGTGCGCCTGCTGGGGGGTCAGCGCCAGTCCGAAGTCGAACGGAAACTCCGTCCCATAGGTGGAGACGTAGGGAAACTGCCAACCCATCCGGCTTCTTGTAGGCGAGGAGCCGATCAATCGGAGCGCGCGAGAAGCAAACCAGCGTCACGTCGCGGTGGTTGAGGTGCGTGCGCGTAGCGTCGAGTTCATCTCCAACATTCGAACAGCCGGGACAGGCGCCGAGCTCGTAATCGGGGCCGAACATGATGTTGTAGGCGAGAAGTTGTGAGCGCCCCTCGAACAGGTCAGCAAGCGTCTTCCTGCCGTCCTCAGTTTCGAAAACGTACTCCCTATTCACCAGAACCCACGGAAGCTTGCGGCGCTGCTCGGTCACCTTCCGGCCGAGCTCGGCGTACTCCGCCTCGAGCTTGGCAAGGTCGGTGCGGGCGGCGTGCCATTCCTCGCGAGTTCCAATCTTGTGACCAGCCATAGTGACCTCCTTCTGGTTCGCCATGCCGGGCTTGGTATTTCGTCGTCGACGGCTCGGTCGACGCCCGGAACTCGAGACCGGGCGGCGACGCCGAACTCATCGTCCAGATACCCGTCGCTCAGCGGCGTAGTGCAGGTGGTCCCGCTTGACGACGCGCGCGTCAATCTCGCGGTAGCGGTCGATCGGCTGCTCGGCGAGCAGCGCGACTGTTCGTGCTCGGCGACGGCAGACTCCAGCAGCGGCGCTACTCGTCGCCAGGAGTCTCCGCGGATGAACCCGCGGAAGATCAGCACGCCCTTCATGTGTAGTGGGCGGCTGCCGCGCCGCCGCCGCGGCAGAATTGTGCCGGCGTGGCGTGCGATTGGATGATGATCGACGGACCGAGCCTGATCTTCCGCGCGTATTACGGCGCGCGTTCGATGGATCGCGACGTGGCCACAAACGCGATACGGGGTTTTCTTGATCGCCTCGCGGGGGTGATCGCGCAGCGACGGCCCTGCCGTGTGGTCGTGGCCGAGGATCGGGCGTGGCGTCCGGTTTGGAGGGTCCAGTTGATCTCGAGCTATAAGTCCCATCGGGCCGCGGAGCCCGTCCCGCCGGCTCTGGCGCCGCAGATACCGGTCACCCGCGAGATTCTCGCCGCGATCGGCGTTGACGTGGTCGGGATCGCGGAACACGAGGCCGAGGATGTGATCGCGACCTTAACCGCCCAAGCCTCGGGTAGCGTCGAGATCGTCAGCGGCGATCGAGATCTGTTCGCACTCGTGGATGGTGCGCGGGTTCGGATCCTGTATCCCGAGAAGGGAGGCTACGCGGTGATCGACGAGGATGAGGTCTCGCGCCGGTACGGCATACCGGGCCGGCGGTACGCCGACTTCGCGATCCTTCGCGGTGACCCGTCAGACGGTCTTCCAGGATTGAAGGGAGTTGGGAGCGTCGCGGCGGCGGCGATGATCCGCCGCCACGGAAGCGTGGAGGGCGTGCTCCGCGACCGGCCGCTGCGCGACCCGGATCGGGACTACCTCGCGCGCGCGGTCCGCGTTGTAAAGCCGGTAGCCAACCTGCCGATCGCTTTGCCCGCCGGCCGCCGGGACCGCTACCCCGCTCACGAAGCGCTGCTGGGGCCGCTGCTCGCTAAACACGGCGCAGCACAGTCAGGCGCTCGCCTCCTCAAGGCTCTCTCTGGACCGCCCCCAATCACGAGCAGTGGATCCGCCAGGTGATCTCCCGTCTGCCCCTTCCCGCCGGCGCAATCGAGTGCCGGCGAACGTCTGAACCCCTTGGCGATCATCCAGCTGGCGAGCGACATCTCCCAGCAAAGTACCGGCATCGCGGCCAGGGCCGCCACGACGGACCTGCCAGGGGCGCCGCTAACGATCGACAAGCGTGACGGTGATAACACAAATTTGCGTCATCATCGTTATACGTGATATAAGTGTAGCGTGCCTCGAGATGAAGAGATCACTTTCGCTGACCACGTTGGTCGGTTCTACGCCCGCCGCTACGGCTTTCCACCGATGGTCGGCCGTGTCCTCGGCTATCTCCTGGTCTGCGATCCGAGAGAGCAGACAATCGGTGAGCTGAGCGAGGCGCTGCTCGCCAGCCGCAGCGCGATAACGAGCGCCCTGAACGTGTTGGAGCGCATCCACGCCGTCCAGCGCGCGCGGGCAGCGGGGGAGCGGATGGACAAAGTCCGCCTGGACTTGTCCTCGCCACAGTCCAGGGGCTTCGACATCACCGAATACGAAGAGCTGGGCGAACTCGCCAGAGAGGGCCTACAGGTACTCGAGGATGCGCCGGTCGAGCGCCGGGCCGACTTGCTGGAGATGGCGGCGTTCGCCGACTTCCTGGTAGAGCATACCCGTGCGCTGCAGCAGGAGTGGGAAGCCCATCGTGACGCCGTGCGCGGCTCGGGACAGTTGCCCAAGTAGCCCTCTGTCGATGTCCACCCGCACACGGCCGTCCGGACGAGAAAAGGGATTCATGCAACGTCTCTTATCTCCAGGGGCTATTACCGCCGTCGGGCTGCGCAAGTCTTTCGCCGGCAAAGTCGTCCTCGACGGGATCGACCTGACCGTCGCGGACGGGACGGTGTTCGCCCTGCTCGGACCCAACGGCGCCGGCAAGACGACGATGGTGAAGATCTTCGCGACGCTGCTCCACCCCGACCGCGGCGACGTACGGGTCGCAGGCCATGATCTCGCGACCGATGCCGACGGGGTGAGGAGCGCCATCGGTGTCACCGGCCAATTCTCGGCGGTGGACAACCTGCTCACCGGCGAGGAGAACCTGCGATTGATGGCCGACCTGCGCCATTTGCGCCGCGAGGCAGCCCGGCGTCGCGTGCGCGAGCTACTTGAACGCTTCGAGCTGGGTGACGCAGCGAAGCAGCCGGTATCGACCTATTCCGGCGGTATGAAGCGACGGCTCGACCTAGCCATGACGCTGCTCGGCGATCCGAGGCTGATCTTTCTCGACGAGCCCACCACCGGGCTTGACCCGCGCAGCCGGCGCGCCATGTGGGAGATGATCCGTGAGCTCGTCAGCGCGGGAGTCACGATCTTCTTGACCACCCAGTACCTCGACGAGGCCGACCGGATAGCGGATCGCGTCGCCGTGCTCGACCACGGACGGATCGTCGCCGAAGGCACCCCCGATGAGCTCAAGCGCCGCTGCCCCTGCGGCCATCTGCGCCTTCACTTCCCCGACACCAAGGCGATGGAGTCGGCGGCTGCAGTCCTTGGAACGGGAACCGGCGACGGTGAGGCAGCTACGCTGCTGGTCCCCAGCGACGGGTCGCCGGCCTCCCTGCGGATCGTGCTGGGCCGCCTGAGCCGGGCCGGTATGGAACCCGACCGGCTGTCGATCCACGACGCCGACCTCGACGACGTGTTCTTGGCCCTCACCGGTCATCCCGGCCCTCAGCCCGAGGCTCTGCCATGAGTCGGCTCTCGTACACCCTCTCCGACTCGATCACGATGCTGCGCCGCCAGCTCAAGCATCTGCTTCGGTACCCGTCGATGACCGTGCTGCTGGTCGCTATGCCGGTCGTGTTCCTGCTGCTGTTCGTGTACGTCTTCGGCGGTCAACTCGGCACCAGCCTCACTCAAGGGCATGCGGTCGGGCATAGCAGCCGCAGCGCCTATTTGAACTTCGTCGTGCCTGGCATTCTGCTGATGACCGTGGCCGCTGCCGCCAACGGCACCGCCGTCCTAGTGGCCATGGATATGACCGAAGGAATCATCGCCCGGTTTCGCACCATGTCCATCGCACGGGCCTCGGTGCTATCCGGCCACGTGCTCGGGAGCGTCATCCAAGCCCTACTCGGCGTCGCCGTGGTTATCGGCATCGCCCTCGCTCTCGGCTTCCGGCCCACCGCCGGCCCGAGCGCCTGGCTGGCCGCGGTCGCGATCGTGGCGCTGTTCGCCAGTGCCCTCGCGTGGCTGGCGACCGCGCTCGGTCTGGCCGCCAAGAGCGTCGAGACCGCGAGCAACACTCCGATGTTTCTGACACTGCTGCCGTTTTTGAGCAGCGGCTTCGTCACGATCGCGTCCATGCCCGCCGGGCTGCGCCAATTCGCTCAGTACCAACCGTTTACACCGGTCACCAATGCGCTGCGCGGGTTGCTCGTCGGGGGAGCGCCGGTCGAGCCGAACGCGGTCCGTGCCGCGGCGTGGAGTGTCGGGATCGCCTTGCTCTCCTACCTGTGGGCAAGACGTCTCTATGAGCGCCGACCGAGCGGATAGACGCAGCGAGGTCTGGCCTCATCTACCGCTCTCCGGGCGCGACTAGCCTGGACCAGCCCTTTCGTAACGCTTAGACGACAGCCTAGACATCACCTCGATGATGTACCGGTCCATCCCGAACGTGGCGGCCGAGGAAACCGAACGCGACGCCCCGCGGAACGTCGCGGTCGAGGGCGTCGAGTGCCCTGTGCCCGCCGAAATCCTTCGTCAGCCCGGTTATCTTGACGGCTAGGGCCGGGCCGTCAGTAGGTGATCTGTTCATGAAGTCGAAGTTACGGCCGCCCACGCTCCCTGTCGTCGGGCGCAAGGCCAGCAGCCACCCACTGCCGGGCGATCCGGCGTCCCTCTTCTCATACTTTCGGCTGAGTCAAATTTGGCTTCGTCCTCGCCGCGCTCGAGTCTCGACGCAGCGTACGGCGACGCTCGCCAGAGCGTATGGTTTGTCTCGTGCCGTTCCTGGGTCACAAGTTCCGGCACGAGCGCGAGTGGGAGGAGGTTCGGACCTCCGCCCGCGACGACCTCGTCGCACTTGGTGACGATATCCGCGCGCTCGACGTTGACATCCAGATGCCGAATGCCTCGCCCGAGGCAAAGCAGCGCTACGAGCAGGCGTTGCAGGCCTACCAGCGGGCCAGCGAAATCTTCGACCGCGCGAAGCATCCGGAGGACCTGGCGCCGGTCAGCGAGACGCTCGAGGAGGGTCGCTTCGCGATGGCGTGCGCGAAGGCGCTGCTGGAGGGCAAGCCCCCACCAGAGCGCCGCCCGCCGTGCTTCTTCGATCCCCGCCACGGTCCCTCCACCGAGGATGTCGAGTGGGCTCCGCCGGGTGGCTCTCCGCGCCCCGTCCCCGCCTGCGCGGCCGACGCGATCCGGATCAAGGACGGCTTTGCCCCTCACGGCCGGCAGGTCACCGTCAACGGGCGGCAGACCGACTATTGGAACGCGCCTGGGCACTACGGGCCGATGATGGGTGGGTACTTCAACGGCTTCGGCGGCGGCTCGCTGCTGTCGACGCTGCTGATGGGATCGGCGCTCGGCGCCGGCATCGGGCTGGGCGAGGACTTGGTCGGTGGCCTGTTCGGGGACGGCGATCGCGGAGACGGTGGCGACGGAGGGGACGGCTGGGGCGACGGAGGGGACGGCGGCGATGGCGGCGGCGACGGCGGGGACGGCTGGGGCGACGGCGGCGGTGGGGACTACGGGGGAGGCGACTTCTAGCCTCGATCCCGGCTGTGGGGACGCGGCGTGCTCTCCCGTGCCGCCTCGTTGACCGACCAATACCGCTGCAAACGACTCGCGTAGGCGGCGGCGTAGCGCTGCAGCCCGGCCAAGCGGTGGACTTCACGCGGCGAGAGCCCGACGTGCCAAAGATCGACGATCAGCACAATTCGATCCTCCGCCGTGCGGTTCCACGCCTCGTGCTCATGGGAGTCGTCGAACACCAGGCAGCGTCCCTCGCGCCAGGACCTGGTCTCGTCGCTGACCCGGATGGCGCAGTCGCCGTTGGGGACCGTGATCCCCAGATGGCAGCGCAGCCGCAGGTTGGTTGGCCCGCGGTGGGCGCCGATGTGGGTGCCCGCCCGCATCCGCGACACGTAGATCAGCCCGGCCGCGGTCCGCATCGAACCCTCGCCCTCGATCACGCTCGTCGTTACCGGGCAGGCGTCGCAGACCTCGTCGTTGCGCCGGCCGCGCTCATAGAGAAATACAACGTCCCAGTCGACGGTACGCTCGATCCGCTCGCTCTCGGGCGCGTACCGGGACGGCTCGAGCGCCATGATTTCCGCGCGGATTTCGCTGAAGCGGCGCTCCAGCTCGATGGCTACAGGGAACGCGTCGGGCTCATACCACGCTTGGCTCTCGAGATCGGGGTACAGCAGCCGCCCCTCGGGCGCCGCTGCGTCGGCCAGCGCGTCCATGTAGCGGGCAAAACGCCGCGCGGCCGCGGCCGGCTCGAGACCGGTCCCCGAGCGTGAGGTCGTCCCGGCACCGAACAGCTCAGCGGCGAGGTCGCGGGGATCGGCTGGCGGCAGCGGGTGACGGTCGCCGGGATTTTCGGTCAGGCGGCGGGTGAGCGCGAGCCACCGCTCGTATGGCAGCCGCTTGTCCCAAGCGACACCAAGCGCCGTCAGCCTTCGCTCAGCGCGCTGCGCCCACGCTCGTCCGGCGGCTGGATCGCGGCGACGCCACGCGGCGTCGGCCAGCCACACGCATGGTTCCCCGGCAACCGGGCAAGCGACCGCTGCCCGCGCCAGTTCGTCGGCCCGCGAGGTCGGATCCGTCGAGCCCAGGCCGTGCCGATACGCCTCGCGAGCGATGGGCTCATCCTCGGGCGTGAGATCCGCGAGCACGACGGCCCACGAAGGCAGCGCGACGGCGAGACTGTCCGCCAACAGAGCCGTCATCCGTGAGGCGATCGCCAGCCACGACCCGGGCGCGCCGTCGGGGGCGCGCGCCTGCTCGGCGAGATTGGCTAGATGCAACATCAGGACCGCATCGAGTTCCTCGCGGCCGGCCCCCGGGGCGACCGCGCCCGGCGCCCACCGGTAGGTCCCCGTCAACAGCCGCCGGCGCGGGGTGACCGCGAACAGGTAGGCCAGGCGCTCGGCGTGCTCCCCGGCCAGATCTGCGAGTTCAGGCCGTCGTGCCCTCGCGATCAGCCGCCGGCGACGGGCCTCGGTCCCGTACACGCTGTGAAGCAGGCCGGCATGCTGCAGCCACAACGGCTGCCGCCACCGCCCCAGGATGGCGGCTGTCTCGCGCAGGTGATCGAGCAGACTGCGGCCGTCACCGTGGCTCTGGCGCGCCGCTCCTTCGGCCTCCAGGAAGGAGATCACCCGCGCGGTAGTGCCGTCCTCTTTCGACTCCGCCTGAGTCATCGCTCAAGATGCTGACATGCCGTCGAAGCGAATGACCCGGGGATTGTTCAGAGCGCGATCCCGTCTCTGGTTGCTGCCAGAACGCGTGGGCGCGCGTCGGCTAGCCGCAGCGGAGCTTAAGTGACGCGCCGAACACGATCACTCCGGTCTTGACGACCAATGACTCCGCGGGAATGAACGGTCCGGCCACGATCGACGCCCAGCCGATGATGTCGCACGCCGACCAGTGCGCCGGCCGGGCTCTTCTGAGCGCGCGGATGTGGGCGTATGCCTGCTGGCAGCGGCGATAGAACGTCTTGTTGGTGTAGAACGCTAGGTGAGTGTTGTGCGCCGAGTCGTACTGCTGGGCGAGGCACACTTCCGAGAGCGGCAAGGCACAGAACGCCTGTGCGCTGTAGAACGAGTAGTTGTACGGATCCTCGGCGACGTTCTTGATCCACCAGTTCAAGTTCTTCGCGCTGCACGGGCTGTCGGCATAGTCCTGCGGCCACTTTGGTATGTAGCTCGCGCGGTGAGCGGTCGGACGCGCGGCGGCCACCGACGCGGGTGCGATTGCGAGCAAGGTGATTGCCAGACCAACGCTCAACAGCTTTGGCAGATTCATGCCTTCCCCCCTCTGGTGATGCGTGGACGAAACTCCCTCAGGGTCGAGAAGTATAAGGTTGAGTGGTGCTCGCGGACTTGCTCGCCTGATCGGGCCCGAGCCTCATGCGACCCGCGCTGACGGATCACTTGCCACCCAACCTATTTCAAAGCAAATCCCTGCGAGACGTCGTCAGTCAAGTGTCAGGGGTGCGCGGTGCGGCTGATTTATCATCAGCGAACGGCGTCCGCCAAAAACACTGGCGCAGCGCATTAGTCAGCCGGTATTGGCTGCCCCGCTAGTGTGGCGCGCGACGCGGCGACGTCGGTGGCGGTGGCTGGCCTCGACGTAGGGGCGCAGGCGCAAATCAAGCTCGGCGCGACATTGTCGTAAACCGGACGGGTCGCGAGCGGCTTGGAAGGGTCCGAAAGGCACTTACATGAGTGCGAGCGCGCTCGGCTTGTCCTTGAGTCCGCCAACCGCGAATCGCCGCGTTCATCGGGGATGCATACCGTACCGCTCGCATGAGAGCACTCTCCAGCCTTTCCGGGCCGCCCGCAATGCCGGCTCAGACGGTGCGTGCGTGAGCCTCAAACACGCCGGGATGCCGGCAGGGCCTCCGGCCCAGCGGGAGCTCTCTCGACGATTGCGGCGGTGGACAGGCCACCGTCGCAGCATCCGAGGATCTGAGATTGGGGGCCTGCGTCGCTGAGGTTCTCGACATTTGCGAGGGCCCGTTCGCGACCATCCAGGAGAACAGCACGTCGCCGACCTTGAAGTCGCACGCCGAGGTGCACGCTGCTTTTCGTCGTGGAGCGGTACGACGTAAGCGGGCGACGCTCTGAGGTTACGCGGCGCCGGCCGCGTCCGGGTCGGATCGCACTGGCGCCCCCGCGACGTCGCAGGAGTAGCAGCGGGATACCGGCGCCGGCGCGGCGCGGTCCGCGCTCGGCTCGCCAGCGAGCAGATCAGAGCTGATCGTCAGCCACGCAAGCGCCCCGCCGAGCGCAGCGAGGATGGCGCAGGCGAGCATGGCCACGTGAAAGCCGTGGGTCATGGCGTGGGGGTTGTAGAAGCTCTTTCCCGTAAGCCCCGCGATCACCGGCAGGACCGCGACCGCGAGCAGCCCCGCGACGCGTGAGACGGCATTGTTGATCCCAGATGCGATTCCCGAGTGGCGGGCGTCGGCCGCGGCGAGCACCGTTGCAGTTACCGGGGCGACCACCAGGGTCAGACCCAGACCGAAGACGATGACCGCGGGAAGGACAGTGGAGATGTAGCTGTCGCCCGGGTCGATCCGAGTCATCAGCAGCAGCCCGGCAGCGATCACCAGCGGACCGAGGGTGAGGGGGATTCGCGGGCCGATGCGCTGTGCGAGCGCACCTGACCGAGCCGACAGCAACAGCATCAGCACGGTGACGGGGAGCGAGGCGGCGCCGGCGGCGATCGGCGAGTAGCCGAGCGAGACCTGGAGAAAGGAGACCAGCAGAAAGAAGACGCCGCTGAGCGCGGCGTAGACCACGAAGGTGACCAGGTTCGCGGCGCTGAACTGCCGGGAGCGGAACATGCCCAGCGGCATCATCGGGCTCTCCGCCCGCCGCTCCCTGACCAAAAACGCCAGCAGCGCTAGCACGCCTCCGATCGCGCCCAGCAGCACCAACGGCGAGCCGCCCATGCTGGGGGCTTCGATCAGGGCGTAGGTGGTGCCGCCGAGCCCAAGCCCGGCCAGCACCGCACCCAGGACGTCGAGGCGCCCGGTGCTCGTCGGATCACGCGTCTCTGGAACGTGGCGGCTGGCCATCACGATGACGAAGACGCCGATCGGAAGGTTGAGCAGGAAGATCGCTCGCCACGACACAGACCCGACCAGGTAGCCACCCAGCAACGGCCCGAGCGCGGCCGCGACGCCGCCCAGACCGGACCACGCCCCGATCGCGCGGGCCCGGTCGGCGGGGCGAAAGCTCGATTCGATCATCGCCAGGCTCCCGGGCGTGAGCAATGCGCCGCCGACGCCCTGCACGAGCCTGGCGAGGATCAGCAGCTGAGCGCTCGGAGCGATCGCGCACAGCAACGAGGCGAGCGTGAACAAGCCGGCGCCAAAGACGAAGATGCGACGCCTCCCGTACCGGTCCCCGAGCGATCCGCCGAGCAGGATCAACGAAGCGAGCGTCAGGAGATACCCGTTGAGAATCCACTGCAGAGCACTGGTCGACGCGCCGAGATCACGTCCAATCGTGGCCAAGGCCACGTTGACCACGGTGCCGTCGAGAAAAACCATCCCGGAACCCAAGACGGCAACCGCCAACACCCACCGTGCCGGGACACTCCCGAAGGCCAACCCATCCGACTGCCCGTCAGCGCTCATCGCGGAAGCATGACAGCCGGCATACGGCGTCTTGATCAGGCCGCCGTCGCTTTGCCGGGCGGCGCACAGCCTTCGATATCGCCGCCGACGGAAGCCTGTCCAACCGCAGGGTGTGGGACGAGGGCCTCGGCCCGGACGGCATTTAGGCGTCGATCCGTCCCAGCGACGGCGGCGGCAAGCCGCACCAACGCCCAGGTCGCCGAGCGGCTCAACTCCGCCGGGCTCAAGGCGGGCACTGGCGCCCCGTTCAAGGCCGAGCATGTGCACTGGATCCGCTGGCGCCACAAAATCCCTACCCAGCCAGCTACGCCCGCGACGGCGAGCTGACCGTCAGCCAGCACGCCGAGCGCTTCAGGATCTCGGACGGAACCATCTACGCCTGGATCGAGACCGGCAAGCTCACCACACGTCACGGCCCGGCCAACCGGCTCTACATTCCATTTCCGCGGGAGGTTGAGGAGCGGTGCCGACCGCTAGTCGCCAGCTCCGGCTTGCGCAGGATCCCGATCTTGCGTAGCTGGCGATGGGCAGCTTGACCATCGGCTCCAGATGCCAACAATTGCACGCCAGGAGGCGGTTAGTAGCGCGTTGTTGCGGTGCGGTAGGCGGATACCAAACCCCGAAATCTCCCGTAGAACTAGGGATCCGCGCAAAGCGCGATGCCGGAGGAGGGACTCGAACCCCCGACACGCGGATTATGATTCCGCTGCTCTAACCGACTGAGCTACTCCGGCGAGGTTGCCCTACTCGCGTGCAAAGCTGCGCAAGAAGGCTTAGCCAAGGCCAGCAGCCTAGCAACAGGCTCTCGCGGCAAGGCGCAACGGAAGGCGGTCGGCATCGGGCGCTCGACCCGCCCGAGCCGGCTCATCCATCGCCTCGGGTCATCCCTCGCTGCGCTTCTGGGCCGCCATCCAGGTCGAACTCAGGTCGCTCCTGCGTAATCTGCTCGGCGAGCGCCGCGTGCCCGGCCCGAAGTCGAACTCATCAGAACCCGCCGCAGGCCGCCCGAGGGTGCGCTGCGCGCGCGGCCGCTACCTGGAGGGGAGCTTTGCCTGTGCGCCATCGGCGATCCGGATCAGTGTCTTCTCCGACGCCGTGCCATGTTGTCCGCCCTAGAACCCCTAGGGGTAGGGCCGCGGGCTGCTCACCGACGGGCGAATCGCGCCCGCGAGGGCGAGTTGCGGCGACGTGGTCACGCTCGCGGAGGCGCAGAGCATCCTGGCGCAAGCTGAGCAAGGACAGTGAATGGACGCCCCAGAGAGGACTGTCATCCGGCACCGGGGGGCCGCGCCTTATGATCCTCGCCGTATGGACGATCTCGGTCCCGCCGTCGTCACGATCATCTCCCGCTGCCTTGCGGTGCGGCCGGGGGAGGACGTGCTCGTGATCGTGGACGACGGCACGCGCGAAATCGGGGAGGTGCTGCGAGCGGAGGCGTCCACTTCGGGCGCAGATGCAATCCTCGCGGTGATGGACGAGCGCGAGAACGACGGAACCGAACCACCTCGACCGATCGCGCAGGCGCTGAGCGGCTGCGACGTGTTCATCGCGCCCACAACGCGGTCGCTGAGCCACACCATGGCCCGCAAGCGGGCTAGCGACGGGGGCGCCCGCGGCGCGACGATGCCCGGTGTCACGTCCGAGATGCTCGCGCGAGTGATGGCGGTCGACTTCGAGCAGATGGCCGCGCGCTCTCAGGCCGTCGCCGCCGTGCTCGACGCGTGCAAGGTAGCTCGGGTCACCTGTCCGCGTGGGTCCGACATGACGTTCGATCTCACTGGCAGAAGCGGGATCTCCGATGACGGCGACCTGGCCGCCGGCGGTGCGTTCGGAAACCTCCCATGTGGCGAGGGCTTCATCGCGCCTGTCAGTGGCCGAGGCTCGCTCGTCGCGATGAGCCTTGCTTCCTTTGGTGTCAGCCCCGAGCCCGCCACGCTCACAGTGGAAGCCGGAGCGCTCACCTCCGCGAGCGGTGGCCTCGGCCCCCGATTCCTCGAGCGTCTGCGCGCTCAGGGCGAGCTGGGCACGAATCTCGCCGAGCTCGGGGTGGGGACCAACGACCGGGCGATCCTGACCGGCAACGTGCTGGAGGACGAGAAGATCCTGGGCACAGTCCACGTCGCGTTCGGCGCGAGCGCCGGGATTGGCGGTACGGTCAGCGTTCCGATCCACCTCGATGCCGTGGTGCTGGACGCGAGCCTCGAGGTCGACGGGCGCATGGTGCTCGACGAAGGCCGCTTCGCGCTAGCCGCGTGACAACGCTGCTCGCGATCCCGAACGTCTCAGAGGGCCGCGACCTGGCGGCGGTCAACGCGATCGGGAGCGCCTTCCAGGCGCCGCTGTTGTCCGTGCACGCGGACCCAGACCACCACCGCAGCGTGTTCACGCTCGCGGGGCAACCGGGCTCGTTCGCCGAGCGGATTCTGGGTGGCGCGCGTGAGGCAGTCGCGCGGGTCGATCTTCGCAACCATCACGGCTCTCATCCGAGAGTCGGAGCGATCGACGTCGCGCCGATCGTCTACCTGCAAGACGCCGATCGCGGCGCCGCCTGCGCCGAGGCGCTGGTGCTCGCCGACTTGCTGGGCGCAGAGCTGGAGGTGCCGGTGTTCCTCTACGGCCAGTTGGGAGGCGGGCGCCCCCGCGCGCAGCTGCGCCGAGGAGGCCCACAAGCGCTGGCTGAGCGAATCGCCCGCGGCGAGCAGGCGCCGGACTTCGGGCCACGGAGGCTCCACCGGACCGCGGGCGCCGTCCTGGTCGCGGCGCGAGCGCCGCTGATCGCTTTCAATCTGGAGCTCGCTCCCCCGGCCACCGCGGATGACGCCAAGGCGGTCGCCGCGAGGATTCGCGATGGCGGCTCTGAAGGACTCGAGTCGGTCCGAGCGATCGGGCTTTGGCTCGAGCATCGCGGCGTCGCGCAGGTGTCGACCAACGTAGAGAACCACCGGGCGACCCCACTCGCGGAGGTCGTGCGGGCGGTCAGTCGCCACGCTCAGGTGACCGAAACCGAGCTTGTGGGCCTGGCCCCCGAGGCCGCGTTCGACGGCTTCCCGGATGAGCTTCCGATTCGCAATCGGGCAACCGTTGAGGGCGCATTGCGTCCCGGCGCGTAATACTCCTATTCACAATGGCTCAGACCAAGCGAAAGCGTCGCACCAAGCATCGCGGCACGGCGGCCGGCGCGATCCAATCCCGCGGCCGGACGGGTCGCCCACCCACCTCCGAAGAGCGCAAGAAGCAAACCCGCGCCGAGGCCCGCGAACGGCGCTTGAACACCCCCCCGACGTGGAAGGGCTCGATGGTGCGGGCAGCCCTGGCCGCGGCGCTGATCTTTGTGTTCGTCGCGGTGACCACGAAGGGTAAGAGCCGCATCGAGGCTGCGCTGCTGTTCGCGGTTGTCGCGATGGCGATCTATATCCCAGCGGGCTACTACCTGGAGTCGTTCTTGTATCGGCGCCGGCAGCGCAAGAAGGAGCTCGGGAAATGATCGACGCGAGGATGTTCACCGTTGGCCCCGTTCAGGAGAACTGCTTCATCGTCCGTGAGCGGGGCTCAGAGCGCGCGGTGATGATCGACCCGGGGGAGGAGTCCGAGCGACTCTTACAAGCCGTCGAAGCGCTCGGTATCACCACGATAGACGCGATTCTGATAACGCACACCCACTTCGATCACATCGGCGCGGTGGCTCCCGTGGCGAAAGCCACGGGCGCGCCCGTCTACTGCCCGGAGCTCGAGACGCAGGTGCTCGCGAACATCATGGAGTTCGTGCCGTGGCCGGGGTTCGGGCCATTCGAGGGCTACGACGCCGACCGCACGGTTGCCGGCGGTGAAACGCTCGAGCTAGCGGGGTTGACGCTCGAGGTCCTGTTCACCCCCGGGCACAGCCCCGGGCACGTGACCTATGCGATTAGGGACCAAAACGCTCTCTTCTCCGGCGATGTGCTGTTCCAGGGCTCGGTCGGGCGCGTCGATCTGCCTGGCGGGGATTGGGAGACGCTGCTCGGTTCGATCGAATCACTCACGCAGGCCTTCGCGCCGGAGACCACGGTGTACCCGGGCCACGGACCGCTGACGACGCTCGGGCACGAGCGCGCCACGAACCCGTTCCTGCGCGAGCTCGCGTGATCCAGGCTCCCCGCGGCACGTTCGATGTGCTTCCCGACGAGGCTGCCCGCCGCGAGCTCGTCGAAGCGCAAGTAAAGAGAGTCCTCGGCGCCGCCGGCTACCGAAGGATCGAGACGCCTGTGTTCGAGGCCACCGAGCTGTTCGCGCGCGGCGTGGGCGAGGCGACAGACATCGTTCAGAAGGAGATGTATACGTTCGACGATGGGGGCGGCCGCTCGCTGACGCTTCGGCCGGAGGGCACGGCGCCGGTCTGCCGGGCATACATCGAGCACGGAATGCACAAGTTGCCGCAGCCGGTGAAGCTCTGGTACCTGTCGAGCTTTTTCCGTGCCGAGGCGCCGCAACGGGGACGCTATCGCCAGTTCTGGCAGGTCGGCGCCGAGGCGATTGGATCCGCAGCGCCCGAGACCGATGCGGAGCTGATCCTCCTGCTGTCAGAGCTGTTCAGCACGGTCGGGGTGAGGAGCACGCGGCTTCACCTCTCTAGCCTGGGATCGCCCGAGACGCGCGTGGTGTACCGCGAGGAGCTGACGAGCTATCTGCGCGAGCATGAGTCAGAGCTCGCGGCAGAGGTGCGGTCACGGATCGAGTTGAACCCGATGCGCGCCTTCGACGCGACCGATGCCCGGACCCGCGAGGTGATGGAGGGCGCGCCGAAGCTGCTCGACCGCCTGGCGCCCGAGGATGATGAACACTTCGCCCGCGTGCGCACGTTGCTGGACGACGCGGGTATCAGCTACGAGCTCGATCCGACGCTGGTACGAGGCCTTGACTACTACACGCGCACGCTGTTCGAGTTCTCGAGCGGCGCGCTGGGAGCGCAATCCGGAGTCGCCGGTGGCGGCCGCTACGACCGCTTGATCGAGCAGCTCGACGGGCCGCCGACGCCCGCCTCGGGGTGGGCGGCCGGGATCGAGCGGATGCTGCTCGCCGCCCCCGAGCTGAACGTGGCCCCCGACCTGGTCGACCTGTTCGTGGCGCTCGCGAGGCCGGCTGCGGCCCCTGCCGGCTTCAATCTCGCCCGCGAGGCGCGGCGCGCCGGATTGCAGGCGCAGCTCGAGCTGGCCGGTCGCTCGCTCAAGGGCCAGCTCAAGCAAGCGGATCGGATTGGCGCCAGATACGTCGCGATCATCGGCGACGGCGAAGCGTCCCTGCGGGACATGCAGTCGGGAGAACAGCGCGAGGTGACGCCCAGCGACGTGATCCCTTCGATTTTGCGCGGGAGTCGGCTGGTGTGAAGCAGGCCCCGCGTCCCAACCGCTATCGCGACGCCTGGTGCGCTCAGCTGACCGCCGAGCGCGCCGACACCCAGGCTCGGGTCGCTGGATGGGTTGCGCGCCGGCGCGACCATGGCGGCCTGATCTTCATCGATCTGCGCGATCGCTCTGGGTTGCTGCAGTTGGTGTTTCATCCGGAAACTGCGCCGGAAGCGCACCGGCACGCGCATGCGCTGCGCTCGGAAGACGTGATTACCGTCACTGGCACGGTCACCAGGCGCGACCCGGAGAACGTAAATCCGAACCTGCCCACCGGCGAGACCGAGCTGGCGGTCAGCGAGCTCGAGATTCTCGCGGACGCCGACACACCGCCGTTCCCGCTCGAGGACGGAGCCCGAGTCGACGAGAACCTGCGGCTCAAGCACCGTGCGCTCGACTTGCGGCGGCCCACCGTCCGCGACGCGATCGCACTGCGCCATCGCGTGATCGCGACGATGCGCGAAGTGCTGAACGCCCGCGACTTCCTCGAAATCGAGACGCCGTATATGACGCGGTCAACGCCTGAAGGCGCCCGCGACTATCTGGTTCCGGCGCGGATCCAGCCGGGGTCCTTCTACGCGTTGCCGCAATCGCCGCAGCTGTTCAAGCAGCTGTTGATGATCGGGGGGCTCGAGCGCTACTACCAGATCGCCCGCTGCTTCCGCGACGAAGACACTCGCGCCGACCGGCAGCCGGAGTTCACCCAGCTCGATCTGGAGATGGCCTTCGTCGTCGAGGACGACGTGATCGAGTGCATCGAAGCGGTGATGGGGGCGCTCTTCGAGCGGGTCGCGTTCCCCGTCCGGCCACCTCCGTGGCCGCGGATGACGTTCGCGGAGGCGGTCTCGCGGTACGGCATCGACCGCCCGGACATCCGCTTCGGCGTGGAGCTGAGGGACCTCGGCGAAGCGGTCGGCAAGACCGACTTCAAGGTGTTCGCCGACGTCCTCCGAGCCGGCGGCGTGGTGCGCGGTATCAACGCCGGAGCGCGCGAGCTGCCGCGCTCAGAGCTCGATGCGCTGACCGAGCTGGCCAAGCAACACGGCGCCAAGGGGCTGGTATGGGCTTTTGTTCAGGACGATGAGCCCGGCTGGCGCTCGCCGGTCGCCAAGTTCCTGTCGGCCGCGGAGATCGCAGCGATCAGCGAGCGTTTGCAGGCGGCTCCCGGCGACCTGTTGCTGATCGTCGCCGATGAGCTGACCACCACTGGCCAGGCACTGAGCGCGCTCCGGATGGATCTGGCCCGCAGGTTCGATCTGATCCCACGTGGCGCACACGAGATCCTGTGGGTGGTCGAGTTTCCGGCATTCTTCTGGGATCCCGAGGCACAGCGGTGGGACGCGGCGCACCATCCGTTCACCGCCCCGCTTGGCGACCTCAGCGATCCCAGCAAGCTCACCTCGCGCGCCTACGACCTGGTTCTGGACGGCTCGGAGATCGGGGGCGGTTCGATCCGCATCAACCGCATCGACGTGCAGGAGCGCGTTTTCGAGCTGCTCGGCATCGATCCCGAGGAAGCAAGCGCCCGGTTCGGCTTCCTGCTCGACGCGCTTCGCTACGGAGCGCCCCCGCACGGTGGGATTGCCATGGGCATCGACCGGATCGTGGCGCTGATCGCGGGCGCCGAGTCGATTCGCGAGGTGATTGCCTTCCCCAAGGCCGCCAGCGGCGCTGACCCGCTGACCGGCGCGCCCGCGCCCGTCGATCCGGTGCAGCTGCGCCAGCTCGGCTTGCGGCTGGCCTAGGTCGGGCGCCGGCCCGGCGGGCGGCCAGGTCTATCCTCGCCAGGGATGGACCCCACCGCGTTCGAGCACCATCTGTCCTCCCCGCAGGGCCGCGGGAGAACTCCCCGAGACGGCGTCACGGTCACCGTCGACGGCGGCGCCTGCTGCGATCGGATCAGGTTTTCAATCGCCCTGCAGGGCGGTCGCGTCGTCGACGCGGGATTTGACGCCGCGGGCTGCGGTGCCACGAGCGCTGCCGCAAGCGCCGCGGTGACGCTCGTGCGCGGAGCGCAATTGCTCGACGCGGCGCGGATTTCCTCGCGCGCCGTCGCCGACGAGCTCGGGGGCCTCAGCCCGGGCAAGCTCCACGCGGCCGACCTCGCCGCGGATGCGTTGCATCGCGCGCTCGGCGCCGCGGTTGGTCGGCTGGCAGAGCCGGAGCGACGCGGCTGCGGCGGGACGCTGGTGGCGATGAGCGGGGGCGTCGACAGCGCCGTGGCGGCGCTCTTATGTGCGCGGTCCGGGAAGACCATCGCGGTCACGCTCGAGTTGTGGTCAGATCTCGAGAACGACGCCGAGCGCAGCTGCTGCTCAGCGTCCGCGGTGTCCCAGGCCCGCGCGCTCGCGCACTCGATGGGGCTGGCGCATTTGACAATCGACCTTCGAGAAGAGTTCAAGGCCGGCGTCGTCGAACCATTCATCGCCTCATATGCTGCCGGCGAGACGCCGAACCCGTGTGTCGGCTGCAACGGGCACGTGAGACTCGATGCGATGCTCGCGATCGCCGATCGCGTCGGTTGCATTCGACTCGCCACCGGTCACTACGCGCGGATCGCGGAGCGGGACGAGCCTGATGGTCCGCTGCTACGAGCAGCCGTTGACCGCGCCAAAGACCAAACCTACATGCTCGCGGCGCTGTCGCCGACGTCGCTGGCGCGGATGCGCTTCCCGCTCGGAGACCTGACCAAGACTCAGGTCAGAAGACTTGCCGCCGAAGCCGGGCTACCGGTCGCGCACAAGCCGGACTCTCAAGACCTCTGCTTTCTGGCTGGCACCGACCGGCCGAGGTTCCTCGCGCGCCACGGCAAGCTCGGCGAGCAGGTGGGCGCGATCACGACTCGCGACGGGAGGGCGCTCGGCCGCCATCTCGGCCAGCACCGGTTCACCGTTGGCCAGCGTCGCGGGATCGGCGTCTCCGGAGACTCGCCGCTGTACGTCCTAGACAAGGATGCGATGAGCAACACGGTGATCGTCGGCACCCGCGAGGAGCTCCGCGTCCGCCGCGTGAACCTGCGAGCAATCCGGCTTTACCGCGAAGGCACGCGCGTGAATCGCGTCAAGCTGCGCTACCGCGCGAAGCCGGTCGCCGCCCGGGTGCTTGGAGATCCCCCGGCCGGCCGTCACGCCGCGGGCCTGCTGCAACTAGCGGATCCCGTCGACGGCGCGGCCCCAGGGCAGCTTGCATGCCTGATGGACGGGGAGCTCGTGGTGGGGTGGGCGACGATCGCCCGGTAGCGCCCTCATCGAGACCATCACCGGACCGAGAAATCCGCGTTCCGCACCAGCGAGACGGCGAGCGCCGGCCAGAAGACGCCAGTCGGAGGGGCGCCCGGTCGGCACTGCCCCCCCGAGTTCCCGGGAATCCCGATCCACGCAAACGCGTCGACGTTGGCGTAGCCAGTGCTGAAGGTGGGCACCGGTCCGAGACCGCGCCCAGGCGGATTACACAGCACTTCGTTGCCCTCCCTGACCCGGTCGCGCGGAATGAGCGGTCCGCGGCCGTTCTGCGCCGTATTGACAACGAAGTGCTTGCCGCCGGTCAGCCGGGAGATCTGCTCGCCATAGCGGATCTCGTTCGAGGTCCAATCGAAATGGGTCGCGTTCAGAAAGAAGCCCTGGATCAGCGACACCCCGGCGCGCTCGAGCAGGCGTGCTGCCTGCCGTGAGGGGAGGGCATCGGCCGCGCCGGCGTCCAGGTAAACCACCGCGCGCGGCAGCTGGGAGAGGATCTCGATCGCATCGTGGAGCTCGTGCATGCGGACGGCGACGCCGTCGGCCGATAGACAGCCGACGGTGATCAGCGAGTCGATCTCGAGAAACACGATCGCCCGGTAATCGCCGATCCCGGCCGCGAAGCTCTGCATCCACCTGTGGTAGGCGCCCTCCCTCCAGCGTGGATCGGACCAATGGCCGCAGTGGCTGTATGGCAGGTAATAGGTCGAGATCTCGGGCACCGTCCCGGGCGCCTCGATCGCCGCTCGCTCGAGGAACTGGGCCACCTGGATGCCGGGATCCGGCCCGCTCCAGTTACCGAAGCGATGAACTCCGGGCTGAGCCGCGATCACCCCGAGCCTCGCGGCGGCCCGAGGACGGCTGCGACGCCATGCTCGGGCCTGAATCGCCGCGACGCCGAACTGGAAGTCGACGAACGGTTGCGCGCCGGTCAGGGGATCAGTTAGCGGCGGCGCGCTCGCCAACGCCAGCGGGTTCAGCGGCTCCCTGAAGATGTTGACGGCATCATCGTCGATGATCGTCAGCACCGCGGAGGAGGGCGCTCCAAGCCCGATTGGCGAGGGACCGAACAGCGCGACGTTGATCGTTCGGGACAGTCCAGGCAGACCGTGATCGATGATCGGGACGGCGAACGTCGCGCTGGCTTGTCCGGGGAGGAAGTTGATCATCCCCTTGACCGGAATGAAGTCCTCGCCTCGGATCGCGGTCCCGGGCAGCGTGATGTAGCGAATCTGGGCCTCTCGGCGGACGTCGGTGCGCTCGACCGCGATTACAGCCTGGCCGGCGTTCTCGTGCACCACCAGCGAAGATGAGGCCAGCCGGAAACCGCCTGGGTCGACCCGCGCGGCGTGCGCGGCGGTCGCAGCGAGCAACCACGCAAGCACCAGCGCTGGCAGTAGTGCAATGAGGCGTGCCATCAGGATCGTCTTCTGTGGCGGATCTACCGATGCGGAAGTGCGCAGCCACCGGCCGAGGCTGGTGGCCTCGGACCTGCCTACACTCCCTTGCCAATGACCTCGGACGAGATCAGAGACACGTATATCAACTTCTTTCTCGAGCGCGGTCACAAGCGCTTGCCGTCAGCTCCGCTGATCCCAGCCGAGATGGACCCCTCGGCGCTGTTCACGATCGCCGGAATGCATCCGCTGAAGCCGTATTTCCTGGGCCTCGAGCGGCCGCCGCACCCGCGCGTGGCGACGTGTCAGAAGACCTTCCGGACGGCCGATATCGACATCATCGGGACGACCACGCGCCATCTCACGTTTTTCGAGATGCTGGGCAACTTCTCCTTCGGCGACTACTTCAAGCGCGAGGCGGTCCAGTATGCGTGGGATCTCTCGCGCCATGGCTTTGGATTCCGCGAGGAGGACATCTGGATCACCGTGTTCGCGGGCGACGACGAACTCGGTCTTGGTCCCGACGAGGAGGCGATCGAGGCTTGGCTGGAGGTCGGTGTTCCGCGCGAGCGGATCGTCGAGTGCCCTCGCTCCGAGAACTTCTGGCAGAGCGGGCCGACTGGCCCGTGTGGCCCCTGCTCGGAGCTGTACCTCGATCGCGGCGTCGAGCTGGGCAAACCGGAGGACCTACCGGGTGGCGACAACGAGCGCTTCCTCGAGTACTGGAACCTGGTCTTCATGCAATACGACCAGGATCCGATCAACATCCTGACCCCGCTGCCGGCCAAGAACATCGACACCGGTCTCGGCCTGAACCGCATGGCCGCGATCCTCCAGGACAAGCCGAGCGTGTTCGAGACCGACCAGTTCGCCCCGCTGATTTCGCTCGGCGAGGAGCTCTCGGGCCGGCGCTACGGCGAGGAGTTCCGGAGCGATCGGGCGCTGCGGATCCTCGCCGATCACTCGCGCGCGATGACGTTCCTGATCGCCGACGGCGTCGTCCCCTCGAACGAGGAGCGCGGCTACGTGCTGCGGCGGATCATGCGCCGGGCGATCCTGCAGGGCCGCACGCTGCAGCTCGAGCCCGGGTTCCTTGAGCGGTTCGCCGATTGCGTCGACGAGCTGATGGGAGACGATTATCCCGAGCTCCCCGAACAGCGTGAATCGGTGCACAAATGGCTGGCGTCAGAGGAGGAGGCCTTCGGCCGCACGCTCGAGCAGGGACTCAGGCGACTCGATGAGCTGATCGCGAGGGCGCGCGAGAGCGGCGCCGAGGGAATCGCGTCCGCCGACGCGTTCCTGCTCCACGACACCTACGGCTTTCCGATCGACCTCACGATTGAGCTGGTCTCCGAACACGGCCTTGGCGTCGACGAGGAAGGGTTCGAGGCGTTGATGAACGAACAGCGTCGGCGCGCTCGCGCGGGCGGCGGAAGGTTCACCAGCGCCGAGGAGCTCCGCGACCGGGCGCTGGCGCTGGCCACCGAGGCGGCCTTCGCGACCGACTTCGTCGGCTACGAGACCACCGATCGCGAGACCACGATCGGCGCCGTCGCCGGCGAGGACTCGCGGCTGCTCGTGAAGCTGGTTGAGTCCCCGTTCTATGCGACCGGCGGCGGCCAGATCGCGGATTCTGGCTACATCGAGTGCTTCGACGGCGATTGTCGGGCGCGGGTCGAGGATGTGTTGCGGCTCGGCCAGGACCAGGTGATCGCGGCGGTTCCGGAGTGGGGAACGATTGCGCCAGGCGAGCGCGTGCACGCCCACGTCGATCGCGCCACCCGTCGCGCGACCGAGTGCAACCACACCGCCACCCATCTGTTGCATGCCGCCTTGCGGCGGATCCTAGGCCGCCACGTGCGCCAGGCTGGCTCGTACGTCGGGCCGGACAAGCTTCGATTCGATTTCACCCACGGTGGGGCGCTGACCCCCGAAGAGCTGCGCGAAGTGGAGGACGTGGTCAACAGCTGGGTGCTCGAGAGCTATCCGGTGCGAGCGCTGACGACGACGCTTGAGGAGGCCAAGCGGCTCGGCGCGATGGCCCTGTTCGGCGAGAAATACGGCGATGTGGTGAGGATGGTCGAGGTCGGCGATGGTTCGTTCTCGCGCGAACTGTGCGGGGGCACGCATGTCCGCAACACCGCCGAGATCGGCTTGTTCAAGTTGCTCGCCGAGACATCGAGCGCCGCCAACGTTCGCCGGATCGAGGCGCTCACCGGCCCGGAGGCGGTTCAGCTGATGCGCCGCCACGAGCACGCGCTGAGTGAGGCGGCGTCGGTGCTGCGCGTCCCCCCGGACGCAGTGCCGGACGCGGTCTCGGAACTGCGCGTGCGCGCTCGGGAGCTCGAGCGCTCCTCCCGCCGGGGTGGGCGCGGCAACGGCGCGATCGACATCGACAGGCTGGCTTCCAATGCCGGAGATGTGGATGGAGCACGCGTGCTGACCGCCGCTGTCTCCGTCGCGGACGGAAAGGCGCTGCTCGAGCTCGCCGACCGACTGAGATCGAAGCTCGGGGATGCGGCGATCGTGCTCGGCAGCGCCGGCGAGGACCGCGTCGACCTGGTGGCAAGCGTCTCGCCGGCGCTGGTGGCTCGCGGGGTCCGCGCCGGGGAGATCGTGAAAGTGGCGGCCGCCGCGGTCGGTGGCGGCGGAGGCGGCCGCGACACGCTCGCCCGCGCGGGTGGCCGTGACGTCGGCAAGCTCCCTGAGGCGATCGACGCGGCACGAGGCGCGATAGAGACAGCCCTGGGCGCAAATCATTAACGTTTGTGAGAGTGCTGGCGCTCGATTACGGCAGCGCGCGCTGCGGATGCGCGGTCAGCGACCCGACCGGAACGCTTGCGACCCCGCTCGAGCCGGTGCTCACACCCGACAGCCGTCGGGGCCTCCGGCGGCTGCGAGCGCTGGTCGCGGAGCTGGGCGCAGAGCGGATAGTGGTCGGCCTGCCTCTGTCGCTATCGGGGTCTGACTCGTCGCAGACGGTGCAAACACGCCAGTTCGCGGCGCGACTGAAGCGCGAGGTGAGGATTCCCGTGGAGCTCTACGACGAGCGTTTCACCACCAGGATCGCCGCTCGCAGCGGGGGGCGCGCCAGCGAGGATTCCCGCGCCGCAGCGCATCTATTGGAGAGCTGGCTCGTCACGCGGGCGGCGGACGTGAGCCGTGGCTGAGTCGCGGGAGCGGACCGCGCAGGAGCGCGAAGCTGCTCGCCTGGAGCGTGAGCGGCAGCGGGTGGAGCGCGTGGGCGATGTACCCGAGCCGCCTGGTCCCGAGGACGATCTTTATTCCGACGACGGCCATGAGGTTGTGGAACCGAAGGGTCGTTGGGAGGAGAGCCCAGAGGGCTACCCGGAGGATCGCTTGGGTGACCAGGACGAGGATCGCTTGGGTGACCAGGACGCGGATCGCTTAGGTGACCAGGACGAGGATGCCTTGGGTGACCACGAGATTGCTTCTGGGATCCGAGGTATGTCGCGGCGCTCCCGCCTCGGCGCGCCGCGACGAGCGCGGCCCCCGCGCGAGCGGAGCCGCAAATCGCGTCTGCCTCAGCGTGCGCGGCCCGCGCGCGAGCGGAGCCGGAAATCCCGTCTGCCGGAAGGAGCGCACGCCCCGCACTCCCGCGCCGGCCGAGTGTTCTCGCTGCTGGCACTGCTGGCCGCAGGCGCGCTGATCTGGTTCCTCATCGAGCTGTTCCAACCGTTCCACGGATCAGGCAAAGGCAACGTGACGGTCGCGATTCCGCACGACTTCAGCTCCAGCCAGGTCGGGAACCTGCTCTCGCGTGAAGAGGTGATCTCGTCCAGCTTCTTCTTCCGGCTCCGCGCCACTCTGGCCGGCGACCGCGACGATCTCCGCGCCGGCACCTACCAGCTCAAGCGCGATATGAGCTACGACCAGGTGCTGAAGATCCTCACCACCCCGCCGCCCGCAGCGAAGGTCAGCAACCTGACTGTCGTCGAGGGCAGCACGCGCCGGCAGATCGACGCGCTACTGCGGGCACAGGGAATCCAAGGCAGCTACCTGGCGGACACTCGCCATTCGTCGCTGCTCGATCCGCGAGCATACGGAGCCCCGCCCAACACCGACTCGCTCGAGGGTTTCCTGTTCCCATCGACCTACCAGCTCCGAGATCCAATCCAGATCCCGGCTCTGGTCGCCGATCAGCTGCGCACGTTCAAGCAGCAGTTCGCGGGGGTCAATCTCATCTACGCCCGCCGCGCGCACCTAACGCCCTACGACGTGCTGACGATCGCATCGATGATCCAGGCCGAGGCGGGAACCGCGCATGACAGGCCGCTGGTCGCTTCTGTGATCTACAACCGGTTGCGGCTCGAGATGCCCTTGCAGATCGACGCGACCACCCGTTATGCGACCGGTAACTACACGCGTCCGCTGACGCAAGCTGAGCTCGATTCCCCGTCGCCGTACAACACCCGCAATCGCAACGGCCTCACCCCGACGCCGATCGACAATCCCGGCCTGGCGGCGATGCAAGCGGCCGCCCATCCCGCCCAGACCAACTACCTCTATTTCGTCGTCAAGCCGTGTGGCAACGGCCAGCAGGCCTTTGCCTCCAACTATGCACAGTTCCAGCAGCTCGAGAAGAACTACAACGCTGCGCGGGCGGGGCGGGGTGGGCGCTCGCCGGAGTTCTGCCGGTGATTTCGCGCTACAGGTGAGCGCGCATCGCCTCGGCGTCCTCGGCTGGCCGGTTTCCCATAGCCGCTCTCCGGCGATGCAGAACGCCGCATTGCGCGCCGCGGGGCTGACCGGTTGGCGCTACCAGCTGCTGCCGGTGCCGGCGGAGCTGCTCGCGGAGACGGTAAGAGCCCTGCCGGCGCGCGGCTTTCGCGGGGCTAACGTGACGATCCCTCACAAGGAGGAAGCGCTGGTGCTCGCCGACCACGCCAGTCGGCGCGCGCGGGCGATCGGGGCCGCCAACACGCTGGTGTTTGAGTCCGGCCGGATCAGCGCTGACAACACGGACGCCCCGGCGCTGATCGCCGCGCTGCCGTTCTCCGCCACCGGGCAGACCGCGCTCGTGCTCGGGGCTGGCGGAAGCGCCCGCGCTGCGGTCTGGGCGCTGCTCGACGCGGGCGCCGCCGAAGTCCGCGTATGGAACCGGACCCGCGAGCGGGCAGAGCGGCTGTGTGCTGACCTCGGCGCTGTCCCCGTCTCTCGCGCTGATGGCGCCGAGTTTCTGATCAACTGCACCTCGGCTGGCCTCAGCGCGCCTGAGGCGACATTCGACGAGCTGCCGCTGGCGGTCGACGATCTCGGCCGCTTTCAATGCGTGATCGATTTCGTCTATGGCGCGCGGGAGACCGCCCTCGTGCGGGCGGCCCGGGAGCGTTCAACCGCGGTCGTGGACGGACTCGCGCTGCTCATCGGCCAGGGCGCGCTCAGCTTCGAGCTGTTCACGGGTCTGCCAGCGCCGGTCGCCGCGATGAGGGCTGCGGTGTGCACGGGTGAGTGAGCGCGGGGGAGCGGGCACGTTGATCGTGGCGATCGGGGCTGCGGCTGGCGCGCGTTGGGCTCGGCGCCGCCGCTATCGTGCCGCCAGTGATGGGCACAGGCACCTTTAACCAGGATCGAGCCACCTGCACGCCGTGTCGGGGAAGCGGCAGGGTGATCTCGACGTTGGGCGGCAAGCCGCACCAGGTCACATGCCCATGGTGTGGCGGAAGCGGACAGTTCTCCCCCGGTCGCGACGCGCAGGCTTCGCCGGCGGAGGATGCCGCGGACCCTGTGCGCGCTTGAACATCCATCCGTCCCCGCGGTCAACGCCGGTTCACCCGGATAACAACACAATCGACCCCGCTCAAAACACGGGTGGGGCGTTTCCCATCGACTAGATGCTCAACAGACGATCCCCGAACCACAGCAGGGCCGCCCGGCGACTGCACGTAACCTACGGCTCTCATGGTGCTGAAGCTGACAACCGCCGGCGAGTCCCACGGCCCTCGCCTCACCTGCATCGTCGAAGGGCTTCCCGCCGGCCTACCGCTCGATCGAGAGGCGATCGATCGCGACCTCGCCAGGAGGCAGCTCGGCCATGGCCGCGGCGGCCGGATGAAGATCGAGAAGGACAAGGTCGAGATCACCGGCGGGGTGCGGCATGGGACGACGCTCGGAGGCCCGATCGCGCTGAGCATCGTCAACCGCGATTACGCCAACTGGGAGGAGCGGATGAACCCGTGGCCGGTCGAGGCAGAGTTGCAGGAGGTGCACCTGCCGCGGCCCGGACATGCGGATCTGGTTGGGACGCAGAAGTACGGAGTAACCGACGTTCGGAACATCCTCGAGCGGGCCAGCGCACGCGAGACCGCCGCACGGGTCGCGGGCGGCGCGGTCACGAAGGCGTTTCTGAGCGAGCTAGGAGTTCAGGTCTTCTCACACGTGCTCCAGATCGCGAGCGTCAAGGCTCCCAGTGACAATGGGCTGCGCCGCGAGGACTTCGTCGACGTCGACCAGTCGCCGGTGCGCTGCCTGGACCCGCAGGGCACCACCGCGATGGTTGCCGAAATCGACCGGCTGCGGAAGGCCAACGAGTCGCTCGGCGGGGTGTTCGAAGTGCGGGCGTTTGGGCTCGTCCCCGGTCTCGGCTCGCACGTCTCCTGGGAGGAGCGACTCGATGGACGCCTCGGCCAGGCGATCCTCTCAATCCAGGCGGTCAAGGCGGTCGCGATCGGCGACGGCATCGAGGTTGCCGGGCTGCCCGGATCGCAGGCACACGACGAGATCTTCTATAACGAGGACACCGGCTATTACCGAACCACCAACCGCGCCGGCGGCGTCGAAGGCGGCATGACCACCGGGGCGCCGCTGGTGGTCCGTGGCTCGATGAAGCCGCTGCCGACGCTGACCAAGCCGCTGCGCTCGGTCGACATCGCCACCCATCAGCCGGCGGAGGCGCTGCGCGAGCGGACCGACTCGTGCACGGTTCCCGCGGCCGGAGTGGTAGCGGAGGCAATGGTCGCGTTCGTGCTCGCCGACGCCTACCGAAGGAAGTTTGGCGGCGACCACATCGGTGACGTTGTCGCCGCGCTACGTGCCTACGAGCAACGTATCGGGTGGCATCGCCGTTGACACCGAGGGTCGTCTGCATCGGCTTCATGGGCGCGGGAAAGTCAACCGCCGCGCGGAGCGCCGCGGCGGCGTTGCGCACCGACGCGATCGACGTGGACCAGCTGATCGAGCGACGGCTCGGGAAGTCGATCGATCGCGTCTTCGCGGAGGACGGCGAGGGGACCTTCCGCGAGGCGGAGGAGCGGGTAACGCTCGAGCTGCTCGACCGCCCTGAACACAGCGTGCTATCGCTCGGCGGCGGCGCGATCGGTTCGCAAGCCATCCGAGACGCTCTGCATGACCAGCTCGTGATGTGGCTCGACGTGGACGTGGAGACTGCATGGGAGCGGTGCCAGGGCAGTGGGAGGCCGCTCGCACAAGACCGCGAGAGCTTCGGGCGCCGCTACAAGCAGCGCGAGCCGATTTACGCGGCGCTGGCCGACGCGATCGTTCCATCCCAGCGCTCGGATGCGATCGCGCCCGTGCTCGAAGCAATGCACGGGGTTCCCGCCGGGACCAAAGTGCTGTGGGCGGCAACCGCCTCGGGCGATTATCCGGCCTATTTCGGCAGCGCGCTGCTCAGTCGCAATTTCTGGCCGCCGGCAGTCGGCGGACGCCGGTTCTTGGTCACCGATGGCCAGGTGGCTCGCCACTATCCAGGCGCGCTCGAACCGCTCGCGGGGCGGGTGATGATCATGCCGGGCGAGCAGTCAAAAACGGTCGCGCACGCCGAGATCGTCTGGACCGAGCTCGCTCGCGCGGGAATGACTCGCCGGGACATCGTGGTGGCGCTCGGTGGCGGGGTCGTCGGCGACCTGGCGGGCTTCTGCGCGGCCACATACCAGCGCGGCGTCCGCTACGTCGGCGTGCCGACAACTCTGGTGGCGCAGGTCGACTCGGCCTACGGCGGGAAGACCGGCGTCGACCTCGCGGAGGCGAAGAACTACGTGGGCGCATACCACCAGCCGTCGGCGGTGATCGTCGACAGCGAGGTGCTGGGCACGCTCTCGGACGCCGACCTGGCGGCCGGCTTTGCCGAGGTCGTCAAGCTCGCGCTGATCGCCGGCGGCGATTTGTGGGACCGGATCCGGGCGGGAGGAGATCCAACCGCGCCCAGCGCGATCCTCGAGTGCGCCCGCGCCAAGCTCCGCGTCGTCGCGCGCGACGAGCGGGACGCGAACGTGAGGCAGGTTCTCAACCTGGGGCACACCGTCGGGCACGCGATCGAAACCGTGACCGGCTATGCGCGCTACCGCCACGGCGAGGCGGTCGCCCTTGGGCTGCTCGCGGCGCTGCGCCTCTCTGGGCAGGACGAGCTGCGGCGAGAGGTCGCCGAACTGTTTGCCGACCGCAGCCTGCCGACGAACCTGGACGGGGTCGACCCCGAGGCGATCGCGCTGGCGACCACCCGAGACAAGAAGCGCCTCGGCGAGGGACCGGTTCCGTTCGTGCTGCTCGACGGCCCCGGCGCTCCGAGGACCGGGTGTCCGGTCGAGCCACGTGAACTGATCGCGGCCATCAGGGAACTGGCGAGATGATGGCGCTTCGCAACCGGGTGGAGGTCATGCACGGCGTCAACCTGGATCAGCTCGGGCGGAGGGACCCGGGCCACTACGGGACGATGACCTACGACGCGCTCGAACGGGCGATCGGCGAGATCGCCGCTCAGCTCGAGCTCGAGGTGCGCTTCTTCCAGACAAATCACGAAGGCGAGTTCGTGGAGCATCTGCATCGCATCGAAGGCCTGGCCGACGGCCTGCTGCTCAACCCAGGCGCCTGGACGCACTACTCGTATGCGATCCGCGACGCGCTGGAGCTGACCGGCTTGCCGGCGGTCGAGGTCCATCTCTCTGACGTCGACTCCCGGGAGGAGTGGCGCCGCAATTCGGTGATCGGGGACCTCTGCGTCTATCGGGTCGCTGGCAAGGGCCCGGATGGGTATCGAGACGCCCTCGAGCGTCTGCAGAGAGAGTTCGGGTCATGAGCGCTCGCCTGGAGCGGCTGGTGGCAGCCTTACGGAAGGCGGAGATCGACCTGCTGCTGGTGAGCGCTCCTGTAAACGTCCGCTATCTGACGGGCTTCACCGGGAGCAACGGGCTCGCGCTGGTAGGACCCCACACGCGCACGTTCATCACCGACTTCAGATACGTCGAGCAGGCCGCCGAAGAGGTAGAGCGATCGTTCGAGCGCGTGCGGGCGCCTCAGGAGCTGGTCGAGGCGATCGCGGACGCGCTACCCGAAGAAGCGCTCCGCATGGGGTTCGAGGACGCGCACGTTTCGGTTCGCGCCCATGAACGTCTCCGGGAGCTGCTGCCCGACCGGGTCCAGCTGGTGGCAGCGGACAACCTCGTCGAAGAGCTGCGTGCGGTCAAGGATCGGGAGGAAGTCGAGCGCATCTGGGCGGCGTCCGCGCTCGCGGACGGCGCCTTCGAGAAGGTCCTCAGCCAGGGCCTGATCGGCCGCACCGAGCGTGAGGTCGCGATCGCGATCGAGCAGGAGATGCGGCTGCTCGGCGCGCAGGCGCCGAGCTTTGAGACGATCGTCGCCGCCGGGCCACAGGGGGCGCTTCCACACGCGAAACCACGGGACCACCAGATCGGCCCGGGCGACCTGGTCGTGATCGACTGGGGCGCGGAGCTCGACGGCTACTGCTCTGACTGCACGCGCACGGTCGCGACCGGTCAGCCCGATGAAGAGGTCCGGAGAGTCTACGAACTGGTGCTCTCAGCCCAGCTGAAGGGCGTCGAGTCGGTTCGTGGCGGTGCCGACTGCCGCGAGGTGGACGCCCTCGCCCGGGCGGTGATCGACGCCGGCGGATACCGGGAGCAGTTTGGGCATGGCCTCGGCCACGGCGTCGGGATGGAAGTTCACGAGGGTCCGCGGCTCTCGCAGCGAGCAGAGGGCAGCTTGCGTTCCGGGAACGTGGTGACCGTTGAACCTGGCATTTACCTCCCGGGGCGCTTCGGAGTGCGGATCGAGGATCTCGTTGTCGTCACCGGTGACGGTTGCGAGATCATCACCTCCGTCCCGAAGGAGCTGAAGATCACCGCCTGAGCGCAGCCGGTCTCTACACTGGCGCACCGCATGTCAATCAGCACCAACCAGTTTCGCAACGGAAACCACATCGAGGTCGATGGCACGATCTTCAAGATCATCGAGTTCCAGCACGTCAAGCCGGGCAAGGGCGGCGCCTTCGTGCGAACAAAGCTTCGCCGCGCGAGCGACGGGGCGGTGATCGACCGCACATTCCGCGCCGGCGAGAAGTTCCGCTCCGTACGCACCGAGGTGCGGCGGATGCAGTTTCTCTATCGCGACGGCGCCGACGCTCACTTCATGGATACCGAGAGCTACGAGCAGTTCACGATCCCAGAGAGCTCGCTCGGCGACGCACTGCGATGGATCAAGGAATCCGATGAGGTCGAGCTGCTCTACATCGACGACCGGCCCGCGGATGTCCAGCTTCCCAGCGCGATCGATCTGGCGGTCACCGATACCGAGCCCGGCCTGCGCGGCGACACGGCGTCCGGTGGCGGGACCAAGCCGGCGGTGCTGGAAACGGGCGCGCGGGTTCAGGTGCCATTGTTCGTGAACATCGGAGACGTCGTGCGAGTCGACACGCGCTCGGGCGAATACATCTCCCGTGCGTAGAACCGATCAGCGGCGCGCAGCCGTCTGGGCCCTCTATCAAAGCGATCTGCTTGACCGGCCGCTCGAGGACACGTTCTCGCGTGAGGTGCACGGGTTCACCCGCGAGCTCGCGCAACTGGTACGCGAGCACCAGCCAGAGCTCGACCAGCTCATCTCCGCGCACGCCACCGGGTGGACGCTTGACCGGATCGCGCCACTGGAGCGCTCGATACTGCGAGTGGGGCTTGCGGAGCTGCTGTATCCCGACTCTCTGCCAGGAGATCACGCAATCCCGCCGGAGGGCGCAATCGACGAGGCGGTGGAGACGGCCAAGCAGTTCTGCGGCGCGGAAGCCCCGGGTTTCGTCAACGGCATCCTCGCCGCCGTGCTTCGCGAACAGGAAGCCGGCAAGCGGTAAACGCGCCTCCTCAGGCTGCGCTCGTAACTAAGTGCTACGTAGGAATTCTGGCCGCCCGGCGCGTTCAGAGACCACAATGAGTCGATGCGATTGCTGGTGGTCGACGATGACCGGGCACTGAGGGACGTGCTTCGTCGCGCGCTCACGCTTGCCGGCTACGAGGTGCGGCTCGCGGAGAGCGGCGCGGAGGCGCTGGCTGAAGTGACGAGCAGCGCGCCCGAGGCGGTCGTGCTCGACGTCGGCCTGCCCGACATCGACGGCCTCGAGGTGTGCAGGTGGTTGCGCCGCGAGGGCAACCGCGTGCCGGTGCTGATGCTGACCGCGCGGGCCGCGGTCTCCGACCGGATCGACGGCCTCGACGCCGGCGCCGACGACTACGTGGTCAAGCCGTTCGACATCGACGAGCTGAAGGCGCGACTGCGGGCGCTGCTGCGGCGCACCATCGGAGACGATCGCGGGCTGTCGTTCGATGAGCTGACGCTCGACCCCGCTCGTCATGGCGTGGTCGTCGGCGAGACGTTCGTCGAGCTGACACGGACCGAGTACCAGCTGCTCGAGTTGCTGATGCTCAATCCACGTCGGGTGCTGCCGCACAGCTTGATCTACGATCGCGTGTGGGGGTATGACTTCGGTCCCACGTCCAACGCGCTGCGCGTATACGTCGGGTACCTGCGCCGCAAGCTCGAGGAGGCTGGCGCACGGCCGCTGATCCACACCGTGCGCGGCGTGGGCTACGCGCTCAGGGAGCCCGCGGAGCGAGACGGTTGAGCCTGCGCGCGCGAATGGGCATTGCGTCAGGGGTCGCGGTCGCGCTGGCCGTGATCGCGGTGGTGGTCTCCGCCTACGCCGGGATGAGATCCGAGCTGCTAGGACAGGTGGACAACAGCCTCCATTCGCTATCCGGGCAGATCCTGCAGGGTCCGGAAGGACCGGGCGTTCCGGGTCCCTATCCTGCCGGCGCTCAAACCGGCGCGGGCGTGGGGCCGGGCTTCGCCTCCCGAGGAGCGGGAGGAGAGCCGCCGGGGACCGGAGATGAAGGGCTGGGGCTCGATCGCCGCGCGCGACCGGCGTTCGGCGGCGCGCCTGGGATCATCACGCTGATCTACAGGAACGGCAATTCCTACGTGCCCCGCGGCCAGCAATACCAGATACCGGTCAACGCCAGGATGAAGGCGATCGCCGCCAACGGGCGTGGTCAGTACCTGACCGATATGCATGTGGGCGGCTCGCGCATCCGCGTGCTGGTGACCGGAATCGGCGTCGACGGCGCGCTGGCCGTGGCGCTTCCCTTGAGCAATGTGGACCATACGCTCGCAAGCCAGCTGCTGTTCCTGGTGATCATTGCCGCGGCGGGGATCGCGCTCGCGGCGGTGCTGGGGATCCTCGTCGCGCAAACCGCGCTGGCGCCGATTGCGCGCTTCACCCGTCAGACCGAGCGGATCGCGGCCCAGCCAGGGCGGCTGGGGTCAGAACGCGTGGACGAGCGAGGCGGAGACGAGCTGGCAAGGTTGGCGCGAACGTTCAACGCGACGCTGACCGCGCTCGAGCAATCCGTCCAGGCGCAGCGAAACCTCGTCGCGGACGCCTCGCACGAACTCCGCACGCCAATCGCCTCGATCCGAGCGAACCTCCAGCTGATGCGCGACGAGGCGCTGCTGTCGAGCGCCGACCGGGAGGCGGTGCGAGCGGACGTGATCCAGGAGCTCGACGAGCTGACCGCGTTGGTCGCGGACGTGGTCGAGCTCGCGCGCGGCAGCAAGCAGATTGGCGCGCCCGGAGATCTGCGGCTCGATCAGATCCTCGAGGGAATTCTCGAACGCTATCGGCGACGGTCTCCCGGAACCAAGTTCAACGCGCGGCTCGAGCCGACGCTCATTCAGGGTGACGGCGACCGGGTGGAGCGGGCGCTGTCGAACTTGATCGACAACGCGGTGAAGTACGGCGCTGAGGGCCCCGGAATCGAGGTCGATCTGCGCGGTGGGACGGTGACCGTGCGCGACCACGGCTCTGGGTTCGGGCAGGAAGAGCTGCCGTTCGTGTTCGATCGCTTCCATCGCGCCAAAGATGCGCGCTCCAAGCCGGGCTCGGGCCTGGGATTGGCGATCGTCCGTCAGGCTGCGGAGGCCCACGGGGGCTTCGTCGAGGCCGCGAACGCGCCGGACGGGGGCGCGATTTTGCGGATCAACTTTGGACCGCCGCTGCGACTGGACGACGCCGCGGCGGCGAATGCTGTCACTGTTCCCCCGATTTCTTAGAGGGTTTGCCTGCCAACCGCTGACTTTCTTGACTTGTCGTTTGCGCGGCAGGAGCGAAGGCTCGACTCTGTGGGACGGGGTGTGCTGGCGCGTTCCCCGGGCGGGCGGCCTGGCCGGGTCTGCCCGCTCGCCGGCACCCCCCGACATCTCTTCGGCGAGCGCCACTTCGGTGCCGCGCTGCGCCCATCTCAAGGCGCGCCGACCGGCGGTTTCCAGCACATCAAGGCGCGCCGACCCGGGTGAGACAGCGGGCTCCGTAGCGCGCGCCGATGTCAGCCGCCTCGGCAAGCGAGGCGCCGACCGCCAAACCGAAGGTGAATCCAGCCGCGAATGAGTCCCCGCAGCCATAGCTGTCACGCGGCTCGCCGGGCAGCGGCGCTGCCGACCACCGGCCTTGTGACTCGCCCCACCAGTGGCCTCCCCGCGCCCCCTCGGTCGCGACCAGCAAGCGGGTTCGATGTGCCGCACGCTCCGCCCAACTTCGCTCGTCGCGATCGCGGGCGCTGAACACCAGCGCGTCGATCTTCGGTCCGTCGGCTTCGAGCGCTTCCCGGGCGCGCGGCGTGGCAACAAAGCGGCGCGCTTGGCGGGCGTGTCGCACCGTCCCAGGGTCGCCCGCGGTGAAGTAGACGCCGCTCGCGTCGCGGAGCAGATCCCACTCCAGCTCATCGGAGCCGACCGGCTGCAGGCGCTCGCCGAGCGTGATGATCGTCCGCTCGCCGCTGTCGTCGAGCAGCGTGAGCGCCCGCCGCGTGGGCTGCTCGCGCCAAGCCACATGGACGTGCACGCCGCGGTCGCTGAGCTCAGCGGCGGCAGCGCGCCCGAGTGAGTCATCGCCGAGCGCGGTGAAGAAGTCGACGTCGGCGCCCAGTTCCGCTAACACCGCCGCCGCTACGGGGCCGCCGCCGGCCGCGTGTACGAACGCGTTGCTCGCGGCGACCACCACCCCGGGCTGCGGAAACCGCTCCAGCGAGATGAACTCGACCCATTCGACATGCCCGACCACCGCGACGCGCGTCATCCGGCCCTATGGTGCTGCATCGGGGCAGACGCGGTCGCGCCGAAGGCGCTACGCCGCCTGAGCAGTCGCCGCCTTGCCCCCACCTGCCAGGTCGATACTTGCATCGTCAAGGGGATCAGCAGTCTCCTGTAGCCGCAGCTCGACGGCTACGCTGGCAGCAATGACGAGCCGAGGAGTAAGCGCGGTTGTCTTCGACCTGGACGGCGTGCTGGTTGATTCCGAGGGCCTTTGGGACGCGGCGCGTCGGGCGGTCGTGGCCGAAACCGGCGGCCAATGGCGAGCGGATGCAACCCGCGCGATGATGGGCACGAGCTCTCCGGAATGGTCGCGGTATCTCCACGAGCAGCTAGGTGTTCGTGACGCACTGGACCTAGTGACCTGAGTCGTTAATTCGTTGACAGTAGGTGGCGAGGCTGTTGAGGATCTCGTCTGCTGTCTTGTGCCAGATGTAGGGCTTGGGATCGTCGTTCCAGTTCGTGATCCAGGTGCGGATCGAGGCGACGAGGTCAGGGACGGAGCGGTGGGCGCTTCGTTTGATCCATTTCGTGGTCAGTTCAGCGAACCAGCGCTCGACGAGGTTCAGCCAGGAGCTGTAGGTGGGCGTGAAGTGCATCGTGAAGCGTGGGTGGCGGACCAGCCAGCGCTGGATCTGCGGGGTCTTGTGCGTGGAGGAGTTGTCAAGCACGACGTGCACGTCGAGGTGCGTCGGGACCGAGGTGTCGATCACGTTCAAGAACCGGCGGAACTCTTCGGCGCGATGGCGTGCGGTCGTGTTGGCGATCACTTGCCCAGAGGCGACGTCGAGCGCGGCGTACAGGTTGGTGGTGCCGTTGCGGACGTAGTCGTGGGTGTGCCGCTCGGGCACCCCGGGCATCAGCGGCAAGATCGGCGCTGAGCGGTCAAGCGCCTGGATCTGGGCCTTCTCATCGACACGCAGCACCACAGCAGCATCGGGCGGGTTCAAATACAACCCCACGATGTCGCGGACCTTGTCGATGAACTGCGGGTCGGGCGAGAGCTTGAACGCCTCGGTCTGATGTGGCTTGAGCCCGAACGCCCGCCAGATCCGACTGACAGCGGTCTGGCTCATCCCGGTCGCCTGAGCCATCGAGCGGGTCGACCAGTGCGTCGCGTTCAGCGGCTGCTCCTCGAGCGTCTTGACGATCACCCGCTCGACGTCCTCGTCGCCGATCGACCGCGGCTTACCCGGACGCGGCTGATCATGCAACCCATCAAACCCACCTCTGGCGAACCGGCCCCGCCACCTGCCCACCGTCTGGCGACTACAACCCAACCGTGCCGCGATCTCCTGACTGGGCTCACCGTCCGCTGCCGCCAACACGATCCGGCAACGCAGCGCCAATCCCTGCGCGCTGCTCGGACGCCGCGCCCACCGCTCCAACACCTCCCGCTCCTCAGCACTGAGCACGACCTCTGCACGTTGCGCCATGACCCCTCCAATCGTCGTCGATAACGACGACGAATTCGACGCCCAAGCCAACGTGCCTGCGAACTAATGACTCAGGTCACTAGCCGAGCTGAAGCTTGCCTCGCTCGACCAGGTGACGCCGGAGGCGCTCGAGGCCTTGCCCGCGGTGGGCGGCCGGTCCCGGCGGGAGTTGCGCCGATAGCTAGCGTTCAGGGACTCCCGTGAGTTCAACCCTGGCCGGGGCGGAACGACATTTCGCGTCCGGCTTGCATCACACAAACGCGGATCGGAGCAAATATGTCGCAGTGCACCCACCTCGATCACATCCACGTCACCCGGCTGCCCGAAGCGGTCGATGGCTGCGAAGAGTGTCTCGCTGTCGGCGATCCGTGGCTTCATTTGCGGATCTGCCTGGAATGCGGCCACGTAGGCTGCTGCGATGACTCCCCCAATCGCCACGCGACCGCCCACGCGCACGAGCACTCCCATCCGATCATTCGCTCCTTGCAGCCTGGGGAGGACTGGTCGTGGTGCTATGTGGATCAGCTCGCGATGCTGATCGAGGGCGTCGAGGGGCATACTCGGATTCCGCCTTCGCCGCTGTCCTAGCTTCGCTGTGGTGGCCTTGCGCGGCCCGCTCGGCGGCCCCGGGAGTGGACGCGCTAGCAGTCGGCGATACCTGGAAAACGCCGTAGCCGACGCACTCAGATCTCGACTGGGATCTCGAACGGTCACCAGATGTGAAGCGCACCACTGGCCTCTAGGAAGGCGGCGAATGGGACGTTGACCAGGGGCGCTAGGGTGCGTGGACTGAGATGAAAATCGTCTACACCCTCACCGATGAGGCGCCGGCGCTGGCGACCGCGTCGCTGCTGCCGATCGTGCAGGAGTTTGCCGCCGCGGCGGGGATCGAGATCGAAGTGCGCGACATCTCCCTCGCCGGGCGGATCCTCGCTCAGTTCTCCGACCGCCTCGCGCCACAGCAACAAGTTGCCGACGCGCTCCGTGAACTCGGCGAGCTCGCGCAGACGCCCGAGGCGAACATCATCAAGCTCCCGAACATCAGCGCGTCGGTTCCGCAGCTGAAGGCGGCGATCGCGGAACTGCAAGGGCACGGCTACGCGATCCCCGATTATCCGGAGAGCCCCGCCGACGACGAGCAGCGCGAGGTCCGCGCCCGCTATGACCGGGTCAAGGGAAGCGCAGTGAACCCGGTCTTGCGACAGGGCAACTCAGACCGCCGCGCCGCACCCTCGGTCAAGGATTACGCGCGCAACCACCCGCACTCGATGGGCAACTGGTCACGGGATTCGCGCTCGCACGTCGCGACGATGAGCGAAGGTGATTTCCGCTCCACCGAGAAGTCGCGCACGGTCGAGCGAGACGGGGAGGTTCGGATCGAGCAGGTCGCGAGCGATGGCGCGATCACCGTACTCAAGGATCAGATTTCGGTGCTCGCCGGCGACGTCTTGGACGGGTCGGTCATGCGTCATGCCGCGCTCGAGCGGTTTCTCGCCGCCCAGCTAGCCGACGCCAGAGATCAAGGAGTGCTGTTCTCGGTCCATCTCAAGGCGACGATGATGAAGGTCTCCGATCCGATCATCTTCGGCTACGCGGTCCGTGCTTATTTCCCCAAGCTGTTCGAGGAGCACGGAGACACTCTATTGAGCCTAGGGGTCGATGCCGACAACGGCATGGCGGCGCTGCTGACCGCAATCGAGAAGCTGCCGGAGGAGCAGCGCAAGGCGATCGAGGCGGAGATCGACGCGGCGTACGAGCGCGGACCGGCGCTGGCGATGGTCGACTCCGACCGCGGCATCACCAACCTTCACGTGCCAAGCGACGTGATCATTGACGCGTCGATGCCAGCGGCGATCCGCTCCTCCGGCCAGATGTGGAACGCCCACGGCGAGCAGCAAGACGCGAAGTTCGTGGTCCCGGATCACTCCTACGCGGCCCTATACGCCGAGACGGTCAACGACTGCCGAGAGCACGGCGCGTTCGATCCCGCGACCATGGGCTGCACCTCGAACGTCGGGCTGATGGCCCAGGCCGCCGAAGAGTATGGCTCCCACGACAAGACCTTCGAGATCTCCAGTCCCGGCACGGTGCGGGTGGTCGATGACTCCGGGAACACCGTGGCCGAGCACGAGGTCGACAGCGGCGACATCTGGCGAATGTGCCGGACCACGGATACGGCGATCCAGAACTGGGTGCGCCTCGCGGTCTCGCGCGCGCGGGAAACCGGCGTGCCCGCGATCTTCTGGCTCGACGAGTCCCGTGCGCACGATCGAGAGCTGATCACGAAGGTACATCCCGCGCTCCAGCAGCTGGACACCGAGGGGCTGCCGATCGAGATTCTCGACGTCGCCGCCGCTACCCGTCTCACGCTCGAGCGGGCGCGTCGTGGCGAGGACACGATCACCGTGACCGGAAACGTGCTGCGCGACTACTTGACCGATCTGTTCCCGATCCTCGAGCTCGGCACGAGCGCCAAGATGCTCTCGATCGTTCCCCTGATCGAGGGCGGAGGGCTGTTCGAGACCGGCGCGGGCGGCTCGGCGCCCCGACACGTCCAGCAGTTCCTGAGGGAGAACCACCTCCGCTGGGACTCGCTCGGCGAGTTCCTCGCGCTCGCCGTCTCACTCGCGCTGCTCGCCGAGAAAACCGACACCCCATCCGCGAAGACTCTTGCGGACACGCTCGACCGGGCCACCGGCGCCGTGCTCGAGCACAACCGCTCGCCGTCGCGCGAGACAGGCGAGCTGGACAACCGCGGCAGCCACTTCTATCTCGCGCTCTACTGGGCGCGGGAGCTGGCCGAGCAGGCTGACGATCGCGAGCTCGCGGCGCACTTCGCGCCCCTGGCCAAGCGGCTGGCGGGCAGCGAGTCGACGATCGTCGAGGAGCTCACGGCGGTCCAGGGCTCGCCGGTCGAGATCGGTGGCTACTACCGACCAGACCGCGAGCTCGTGGCCGAGGCGATGCAGCCAAGCGCGACCCTCCGCGACGCGCTCGCGAGCCACTAGCGACTGGGGGCGGTGTTGGCAACCAAATTCGCAAGTCCATACTCTTTCCCCACCAGATGAACTCGACCGGAGGTAACTTTGCCACCGACCCTCGGGTTGTGGCAGACCAAGCCAACCAAGTTGCCGCGGCGTGGTCGCCCGCGGGCGCTCCCGAGTCCTGGCAACTCACCGCCGCGCAGTTCGAGACCTTGCGTGACGACGACGAGCTGCTGGCAATCGCCGCGACGATCCCGCCGGACAAACTGCCGCCGCTGCTGTTCGCCGCAGCTGCAAGCTTCCTTGTCCTGGAGTTGCGCCCACAGCCATTGCGCGACTCGTTTCCGCGGATCGGCGAGCCACAACCGCCGCTGGCTCCAGGATTTCGGAGCGAGTACAGCACGTTCTGCCTGGATCATCGAGACCGTCTGCTTGACCTCTGTAGCGGGCACCGCTACCAGATGAACGAGGTGGGCCGATGCGCGGATGTCCTGCCGGCACTGGGACCGGTGATCGACGACCAGCGCGAGATCGTGCTCATCGACGTAGGCACCGGCGCCGGGCTGGCGCTGCATCTGGATCGTTACCGGTACGTGTTCCGCGGGCCGGCAGGCCTAGTGCAGACGGTCGGCGACCCAGGCTCCGAGGTGGTGATCGAGACCGAGGTGCGAGGGGCCCATCCCGCGCCGATTCCGGCGCGAGTCCCCAGAATCACCGATCGCATCGGCATCGACGTCGAACCGCTCGATCTGGGGGACCCGGGGGTGCGCGCGTGGCTGGCGGCCTGCATACCGCAAGAGATCGGCGCGGTGACCAGGTTTGAAAAAGCCGTCGAAGTGGCGCTCGCGAACCCGGCTCGCAGCGTCCGCGGCGACGCCTGCGAGGTGCTGCCCGAGGTCTTGGCGGGAGCCCCGCAGGACGCATTGGTGTGTGTGACGGACACTTACGTCCACGTCTTCTTCGCCGCTGAAGAGCTTGCTCGCTTTCGCTCGCTGGTCGAGGAGGCCAGCGAGCAACGCGACCTCGACTGGGTGTCGATCGATCCGCTTGTGCCGATGGGCGAGCGCGCGCACGACAGCGTGCTTGGCATCTCCGTACCGGGGTCGCTCGTAGAGCGCAACCGCAAGCAGGGAGTGTTTGGGATGGTCGCCCGGCTCAGCTACCGAGGGGGCCGAAGATCGGGAGCGCTCCTGGGCGTGGCACATCCAGGCGCGGCATGGCTGGAGTGGCTCGAAAGCTAGACCGACGCTGCCCGATGGCGCTACTCGCCGCGCCCGGTATGAGGTTTTGGTGATGGAAATTCACTTCGATCATTGCGTGATTCACGTCTCCGACAGAGCTCGTTCAAATGCCTTCTACGTCGAGGTCCTAGGGGCGGAGCTGATCGGAGATCCCAGCAGCGTTGCGATGTACCGATTCGGCGAGCAGCAGCTGAACGTCCACGGTCCGGGCCTCGAGCCAAACCCGGTGGCGCGGCTGCCGGTCGCTCCGGGCGGCAGTGATCTCTGTTTCGTCTGGGGCGGGCCGATCGCTGCCGCGATCGATCACCTTCGCTCCAAGGGAGTTGAGGTCGAGCTTGGCCCCGTGCCACGCCACGGCGCGCGCGGCGCGGGCCAGAGCGTCTACTTCCGCGACCCCGACGGAAGCCTGCTCGAGTTCATCTCCTACGATTGACACAAGGGTCCAGAGGCGAGAGCCGCGTGCAGATTCGTGACAATCCCGGAGGCTCCCGCTACGAGATTTGGGACGATGGCGAGTTAGCGGGTTCCGCGGGCTACCGCCTACACGATCGCCAGATCACTTTCATCCACACCGAGATCGACATGGCGCGCGAGGGAGCCGGTCTCGGCAGCCAGCTTACCTGCGCCGCGCTCACGCTCGCGCCCGCGGGCTGACGGTCGTGCCGCTCTGCACGTTCATCGCCGGCTCGCGTCGGTCCCCGCAAGCGACGGGGTCCAGTGAACGGTCCGGTGCGTGTCCTGGTCGTCGATGACCAAGCGCTCGTGCGCGAGGGGCTGATGACGCTGCTTGAAGCCGCGCCAGAGATCGACCCGGTTGCCGCGGCCGTCGATGGGGAAGAAGCAGTGGCGCCTGCGCCCGCCACCGTCCCGACGTTGTGCTCACGGAACTGCGGATGCCCAAGCTCGACGGAGTCGAGGCCACGCGCCGGATCCGCGCCACGCAGCCGGCGACCGAGATCGTGGTGCTCACCACCCACGCCGACGAGGCGTCGATTCTCGACGCGCTTCGTGCTGGCGCGCGGGGGTATCTGACCAAGGACGCGGGGATCGCGGAGATCTCGTCGTCACCGAGGCGACCGTCGAGACCCACATCAACCACGTGTTCGCGAAGATCGGCGCTCGCGACCGCGCCCAGGCGGTTCACTATGCCTATAGCCAGAGGCTCGTTGACTGAGCGGAGGCCGCCTGGCCCCACACCAACGGAGAACCGACATGAAGATCACCCGCAACTCCGTTGACACCAATCCGGGCCCCAGCGAGTACTTCACCGGGACGGTCTACATCGACGCCATCGCGGCGCCGTCAACGCCGTCGCGGCTGGCCGCGGCAGTGGTCCACTTCACCCCCGGCGCGCGGACCGCATGGCACACCCACCCCTTCGGCCAGACGATCTACGTGACCGAGGGCATCGGCCGCTGTCAGCGGGACGGCGGACCAATCGAGGAGATCCGTCCCGGCGACCGCGTCTACTTCGAACCGCGCGAGAACCACTGGCACGGCGCCGCCCCGAACCGCTTCATGACCCACCTCGCCATGCAGGAGGCCGATGACTCCGGGAGCCCCGTCACCTGGGGCGAGCACGTCACCGACGAGGAATACAACCCCGACCCGGCGTCGTAGGGGCGCCAGACGGCCAGTAGTCCGTTCGCGTGCAGGCACCGCGTGCTCGTGTGGACGAATAGCTTCACGCTCAGCGCAGGTATGATGAGCTCGTGAGCCTGATCGTCTACTTGATCGTCTTATTCTTCGTCGGCCTGTTCGTCGGCGCGCTGGCCCGGCTGTTGCTCCCCGGTCCCGACCCGATGAGCATCGGCATGACGGCGCTGGTCGGAATCTGCGGAACCTTCAGCGCCGGCCTGTTTTCGTGGTACGTGTTGCATCGCCACGGCGCGGGGCTCGTTCTCTCGGTGCTGTTCTCGATGCTTGTCGTCTGGCTCTACCGGCGCTCGCGCGGCGCGACGTACGGGCGCCGAGGTCCCGTCAACCGCCGCAACTCTTAGGAGCGGGTCTACGCTAGCTCCGGTGGGGGCTCAGCGCTTGAACTCCGGGAAGTCCTCCTCCCAGAATTCCAGTGTTCGGCGTTCGGTGGAACGCCCAGCGGCGCTGAAACGCAATTCCTCCTCGTCGCGTAGCTCGACGCGGCGGATCTTCCCGGAGATGGTCTTCGGCAGCTCGCTGAATTGCAGGCGCCGGATCCGCTTGTAAGGCGCAAGACGCTCTCGCGCGAAGCTCATTATCCCGAGTGCGGTGTCTCGCGTGGGTTCATGACCGCGGCTGAGCGTCACATAGGCCTTGGGCACAGCAAGGCGCATCGGATCGGGCGAGGGGATGACCGCCGCCTCGGCCACGGCCTCGTGTTCGATCAGGACGCTCTCGAGCTCGAACGGCGAAATTCGGTAGTCCGAGGCCTTGAACACGTCGTCGGTTCGTCCGACGTAGGTGATGTAGCCGTCGGTATCCCGGGAGGCGACGTCGCCGGTGCGGTAATGGCTGCCGCCGGTCGCTGCGGCGGCCTGCTCGCTCGCGTGCCGGTAGCCGGTCATCAACGAAAGCGGCCGCTGCGCCAGGTCCACGGCGATCTCGCCGTCATCGGCCGTCTGCCCACTGATCGGATCCAGCAGATCGATGGCATAGCCGGGCAGCGGGCGGCCCATCGACCCCGGCTTGACCCGCTGGCCAGGCGTATTGCCGATCATCGCCGTGGTCTCGGTCTGCCCATAGCCGTCGCGAACCGTGATCCCCCACCACTCCCGAACCTGCTCGATCACCTCGGGATTTAGTGGCTCGCCGGCCGCCATCGCTTCGCGCAGCGGCAACTGCCACCGGCGTAGGTCCTCCTGGATCAGCATCCGCCACACCGTGGGAGGAGCACAGAACGTGCTCACGGCGCAGCGAAGCATCTGGTCGAGGAGCGCCTGAGCGTCGAAGCGCGCGAAATTGAACACCATGACTGTCGCCTCGGCGAGCCACGGCGCATACACATTGCTCCAAGCGTGTTTCGCCCACCCCGGCGAAGAGACGTTGAGGTGGACATCCCCGGGCCGGATACCCGCCCAGTACATCGTCGACAAGTGGCCAACAGGATAAGAAGCGTGGCTGTGTTCGACCAGCTTGGGCTTCGCGGTCGTCCCTGATGTGAAGTACAGCAACAGGGTGTCGGACTCACGGGTCTGGCCATCCGGCGCGAACCCGGCCGCGGCGCCGTTGGCGTCGGCGTACGAAAGCCACCCGGCGACCGACCCACCAACGGTGATGCGGGTGTAGCCACCGGGAACATCGTCGAATTTAGCGGCATCGTCCGCTCTCACCACCACATGGCGGGCCTCTCCACGTTCGACGCGATCGGCGAGATCACTCGCCCCAAGAAGCGGGGTCGCAGGAATGATTACTGCGCCGAGCTTCATCGCCGCCAGGATCGTCTCCCATAGCTCGACCTGATTGCCGAGCATGACGATCACTCGATCCCCGCGCTCGACGCCGTGCCCGCGCAGCCAGTTCGCGACCTGGTCGGACCGAGCCGATAGCTCGGCGAACGACCGTCTGACCTCGCTGCCGTCCTCCTCGACGATCCACAGCGCCAGGCGATCAGGAGCCTTGGCGGCCAGCACGTCGAACCAATCCAGCGCCCAATTGAACGCCTCGAGCTCCGGCCAGCGGAACTCGCGGTACGCCGTCTCATAGTCTTCGCGGTGGTCGAGTAGGAAATCACGCGCGGCGCGCAGCCGCGCCGTCGCGGTGTCGGCCTCCAGCACGGACTCAGTCATCACACCCTCCGATCTGGCGCTGCAGGGATTGGGAATCGATCCTCCCAGGACCGAGTATCGCGCGTCAATCCCAGTGCGGGACCCGAAACCCGCCTCCGGGCGGCCGCACGCCCTCCACCACACCTACCTCGCACTCAGCGCGGCTCCAACCTCGACTGTCGGACAACCAGGCCGAGATCGATCGACACGCCCGCGCCAGGCTCAAGCAGGGTGCAACAACCGACACAGGTCATGAGACTTTCCTTGTGTTGCTGTCGCAACCGGGACTTCCTCAGAGCGGCTGAAGGGGCTCGAACCCTCGACCTTCTGCACGGCAAGAGTCGGCAAGTGTCGATGGATCGTGACCTGATCATGATTTGCGCCGATATTCCGGGCTTTCATGATGCTCGGCCGGCGGTGTGATGATGAATTCGTGACCTCGCAGGCTTCCGCCAGGCTTCCATCACGCGGCGACTGGCGCCTCGACAGCGAGGCTGTGATGGGCGCAGCCAGCTTGGAGCTGGTGGTCGTACGTGAGCACCGCTGCGATCCGGTCCGTCTTCTTGAGCTGTATGGCCGCGTCGAGGTGGATCGCGTCGAGCGCACGGACATCGATCGGGGCGAGCTTCGACGCCCGCTTCAACGACAGCGAATCGAGTCTGCGCGTCGAAACTGCAGACAGCAGCTCGTCTGCGTGGTCCTCGACGCCGTCGCGTCTAGCAAGCCGACGAAGCTCCACCGGCAGTAGCGCGCTTGACCAGAGCGCGTCGTATTGCGCCATCGCTCTCGAATCACCTGGGCATCGGGCTCGGCAAGCAAGACCCGACCAAGCGCGGAAGTGTCTACGTACAGCCCCGCCATCAGTACGGGCGCTGCCGGTCGGCTTCGAGCAGCCGATCGGTTGTGCCCGCGGGATGCCGATTGGCCGTCGCGAGATGCCGGTCGATCACCGCCAGCCAGTCGGCCTGCTTAGCCGTGCCGTTACCGACAGCCCGACGCACGACGATCTCCTCCCCGTCGAGGTCGTCGGAGTCGACCTCGACGCGCAGTTCGTCGCCTCTGTCGAGTTTCAAAGTCGCACGTTCTCGCACGCCTAGAGTTTCGCAGCAACCAACGACGGCGTCGAACCGAGGCGGGAGCCTGCGGCGATGGGGCCGCTTGGCCTACGGCTTCAGGAGGGCGCCGTACTCGGCGATCACGCGCGAGCGCCGCATCTTGCGACGGCGGGTGTCCGCCAGCTCGCGGACGAGTCGCGGACGGCATCGCTGCGAAGCATCGGGTCATCACCTTCGACAATCGTGGTGTGGGCGCCTCCAGTGGGTCCACGCCGACCACCATCGAGGAGATGGCGAGCGACGCAGTCACCTTCATCCGTGCCCTCGGCTTCGATCAGGTCGACCTGTTCGGGTTCTCCATGGGCGGCATGATCGCCCAGCTGATCGCCCAGGCAGAGCCCCAGCTCGTGCGCAAGATGATCCTCGCCGGAACCGGTCCTGCGGGAGGCGAAGGGATCGACAAGGTCACCCGCATCTCCTACCTCGACACCGCGCGAGGACTGCTCACCCGCCAGGACCCCAAGCAGTTCCTCTTCTTCACCAGGACCCCGAACGGACGGCGAGCCGGGAAGCAGTTCCTGGCACGGTTGCAGGAACGTACGAGCGACCGCGACAAGGCGATCTCCGTAGGCTCATTCCGTGCCCAGCTCAAGGCCATCCACCGATGGGGTCAGCAGACGCCTGCGGACCTTTCGAGCATCCACCAGCCGGTGCTCGTCATGAATAGTGAGAGTGACAGGATGGTGCCGTCCAAGAACACCGTCGAGCTCGATCAACGACTCCCCAAGAGCCAGCTCGTCCTCTACCCCGACGCCGGGCACGGCGGCGTGTTCCAGTTCCACGAGGACTTCGTCAAGCGGCCCTCGAGTTCCTGTGAGAGAGCCCGCGCCGCGTCCCTCGGGCGACATGCGGATCGGCCTCCCGGTGTCGTCCGCGCCGCGGCCGGCGCGTCCTTACTCAAGCCGCGAAAGGCTGGCAAGCTACCGCCGAGGAGGACGGTCATGAAGGCATTCGTCGTCGAGCAGTACGGCAAGGAGGGACTCCGCGCCGCCGACATCCCCGAGCCCGAGGTCGGCGGCGGTGGCGTGCTGGTCAGAGTGAGCGCTGCCAGCATCAACCCGCTGGACAGGATGGTCCGCAACGGCGAGTTCAAGCGGCTCCTGAAGTACCAGACCCCGTTCGTCCTCGGCCACGACGGCGCCGGCGTGGTGACCAGGGTCGGCGCCGCCGTGCGCGACTTCCAGGTAGGCGACGAGGTCTACGCTCGTCCCCGCGACCTGCGGATCGGAACCTTCGCCGAGTACATCGCGATCGACCAAGACGACGTCGCGCCCAAGCCAGCCACGCTCACCCTGCACGAGGCGGCCGCGGTGCCGCTGGTGTCACTGGCTGCCTGGCAGGCGCTCGTCGACCGCGCCCACGTGCAGCCCGGACAGAAGGTCCTCGTCCACGCCGGCTCCGGCGGCCTGGGGTCGACCGTCATCCAGCTCGCCAAGCACCTCGGCGCAACAGTGGCGACGACCGCGAGCGGCGAGAACACGGAGCTGGTGCGCAGGCTCGGCGCCGACGTCGTTGTGGACTACAGGAAAGAGGACTTCGCCGAGGTCCTCTCCGGCTACGACGTTGTGCTGGATTCGTTGGGTGGCGAGAACCTCGAGAAGTCCCTCACGGTCCTCAAGCCCGGCGGACACGCGATCAGCGTGACCGGCCCGCCGCACCCCGGGTTCGCCAAGCAGCTCGGGGCGCCGAAGTTCATCGGCGTCGTGATGGGGCTGCTGAGCCGAAAGGTCCGCAAGCAGGCCCGGAAGCTAGGCGTGAGCTACTCGTTCCTGTTCATGCAGGCCAACGGCGCCCAGCTGCGCGAGCTGGCCGCCCTCTACGACGCCGGCCACCTCCGCCCGGTCATGGACAAGACGTTCCCGTTCGACCAGACCTTCGAGGCGCTGGCGTACGTCGAGCAGGGCCGCGCCAACGGCAAGGTCGTCATCACGCTCGACTGACAACCGTGAACCTCGGCGGACGCCTGTCACTTCGGATTTAGCTGAAGATCGGCCTTCCCCGGGATTCGTGGAGTCAGGTTGATGTTGTCGCTGTGACCAGCCGCCGTGGTCGTGCGGAAGAGCTGGTCCTGGCTCTTCCGGCGGATCCCGGACATGCGGGCTCGACCGCCACGCAGCACGAGACCTGCGTTCGTTTCGCAACGTAGCTTCTCGGCGGCTCGCCCAGAGACGCGGTTTCGGAAAGCAGGGCGCCTGCTTGGCCTATGCGAGCGCTAGCCACCGGTGCTGCTGAACGGGTGCCCGCTCCGGACGAGCAGGAGGAGCACCCCTGGCATGGAGTGGGGCTGCTGCTCGCCGATCGGGAACCGGCACTGTCTTCTCCGAGAGCAGGGCTGAGGGCCTCTTCCGGCTGGGCCGGAGGCATCGGCTCCGGCGCTCCGCGGGGAGTCGCGCTGCAAACGCCGCCTCCGGCTCGGGTGCTCCCGATTTGACGACGCCCATCCGGGCCGTCGCCAAGTGTGCTGGGCACGGACGTTGAGATCGGAGGTGTGAGTCCTGTCCTGGAGCCCTGACAGGGGGAATCCAACATTGAAGAGGCAAGGGCGCGGCCCGGAATTGACCGGGCGGCTCGTTGGCGGCTGGTCGCGACCGGCCTGCTGGTGGGCTTCCGTGAGGGCGGGTCTGAAAGAGGCCATAGATGTGTCGTGGTGGCGAACGAAAGTGAAGCGCCGTAAGGCGTTCCTCGATGGGCGAGCCGGCTCGCAGCGGCGATGCCCTGTTCCTGTCGATGCCGAGGGCGTAGTGGCGACGCGATCACGGCGAAATCTCAGCGTTTCACCCCAGGAGATCTGCTGGGTTCCGGCGATCGCCGGTAGGCCGAAGAACGAAAGGACGACGGCCGATGGCCCAGCAGAAGTCCGAGGACCGAGTAGTACCGGAAGGCGGGGTAATGCCCGCTGAGCGTGCCGGGTCGAGCCCCGGTGGGCAAGGGAAGGCGGTCCCGGTCGAAGAAACGGCGGTGCAGCTCTGCCTGCCGATCGCGACAGCAGAAAACCCGAAAGGGGCCACCCGCAGGAGGACCCGGGACCGGCTTGGGGCGATCCGGGCGGGAGCGCCGAAGGCGATCGTCAATGCCGAGAGGGCAGCGCCGGCGACGATGGAGGAGGTTGCGTATCGATTGCCGGGTGCGTTGTTGAAGGTGGCGTCGAACAAGGGCGCTCCGGGCCCGGATGGGCAGACGATCGAGGCGCTGTGTGAGCAGTGGCCGGTCGTTTTGCCCAGGCTGCAAGCCGAGCTGCTTCGGGGGAGGTATCTGCCGGGTGCGATCCGCCGGGCGTACATACCCAAGGCGGGAGGCGGCCAGCGCGGGCTGGGGATTCCTGACGTGGTGGACCGGGTGGTCTGTGAGGCCGTGCGGCAGGTGCTCGAACCGCTGTGGGAGCCGACGTTCCACCCCTCAAGCCACGGGTTCAGGCCCGGCCGAAGTTGCCACACGGCGATCACCGAGGCCAGGCAGCATCTTGAAGACGGCTACGTGTGGTGCGTAGATCTTGATCTGGAGAAGTTCTTCGATCTCGTCTGCCACCAGCGGCTGACCGCGAAGCTCGCCGAGCGGGTGAGCGATCGGCGGCTGCTCGTGCTGATCGGACGGATGCTGAGGGCCATGGTGGTGCTGCCGGATGGTGTCGTGATCGACAGCGAGCAGGGCGTTCCGCAAGGCTCGCCACTGTCGCCGTTGCTAGCGAACATCGTGCTGGACGAGCTCGACCAAGAGCTCGCCCGGCGTGGTCACCGGTTCGTTCGCTATGCGGATGATGGAAAGGTGTACGTCGCAAGCGAACGGGCGGGAAATAGGGTGATGGCCAGCCTGAGCGAGTTCATCGAACGGCGCTTGCGCCTGAGGGTGAACGTGGCCAAGTCGGCTGTCGCCCGCCCGGAGGAGCGGCACTTCCTCGGCTTTCGGCTGCGGTTAGACCCGCAGACCGGCACCGTGGAGGTGCTGTTGTCGGAGCGCACCAAGCGCAACGCGATGGAGCGGGTCCGGCAGCTCACGCCGCGAAACTGGGGAGGCACGCTCATCTCGTGCATCTCCCGGATCAACGCGTGGCTGCGTGGCTGGCATGGCTTCTTCGGGATCACCTCCGCTGAGGAGATGCAGATGATGCGCAAGATCGACGCCCACATCAGGCGGCGGTTACGCGCGATCCTGCTGCGCCACTGGAAACGCAAACGAACGATCGCACGCAGACTCATCAAGCTGGGCGTTCCCCGGCGCTCGGCGTGGCGGCAGGTCTATCAGGGCCGTCGGTCCTGGTGGGCGCTGAGCCACATCCCGGCCGTGGACCACGGCCTGAACCGAGCGTTCTTTCGAGAACGCGGGCTCGTGGCCCTGGTCGAGATGCACCGCCAAGCGTCCATGCACATCGTCGCCCCCCAGTCGCCACAACTGGCGCTATGGGGATGATTCGAGGTCGCGAACCGGCCGGCGGCGGGGTTTACAACCCGCCGTCCCGAAGAGCCGTATACGACCAGCGTACGTACGGTTCTGTGGGAGCCGGGGCGGGCAACCGCCCCGGCTACCCGAGATCGGGAGCGGATGACCTGCGGGTCGAGAGGGATCGCTGGAACAGGAATCAAGACCTTGCTGATACCTCCGGCGAGAATGGGTTCGACGCACGAACGATCGTCGAAGAGCCCCAGGTCCCCGGACGGTTGGGGGACAATGGCTTCCCGGAGGCTTCCATGGCCTGTTGCGGGTGTGCGGCGCCCGCCACGCCCCAAACCGAATCCGCCGTTTTTCGCGGGGCTTTCCTCAGAGCGGCTGAAGGGGCTCGAACCCTCGACCTTCTGCATGGCAAGCAGACGCTCTAGCCAACTGAGCTACAGCCGCGAGCGCGCCCGAGTATAGCTCTGAGCCGGCGCTCACCGGTTGACAGCGGCCTCCTCCGGACGGATCGACGACGTGGCGGGGGAGGATCGACGCGGCGGGGACGGACGTTGACTCTCAGCTGTAGCTGCAGAAAAGACGAAATGTCGTCTGATCTCGTTCGCGCGCGCAAGGGTGCACATCAGGACCCAGCAAGAGCCGATGGGGGCGCTCGAACCGTCTCGGAGCGAGTAGTTGATCGCAACCCGTCACGATTAGGCTTGGGTCGGGCTACCTCCTGATCCTGCCGTTCTGGATCGCACTGCACGCTCACGCAACGCGACCCGAATAGCCGCCTAAGCCCCGAGCCCGTTCGCCCAGCGGACCGTTCCGTCAGAGCAACGGGTCGCGGCATCCAGACCTGTGGTTAGGGTTCCCTAATTAGGTGGTCCTAAGTTGTGCTAGTGTGCCGGGGCCGTGAGTGTGGAGCGGTGTGATCGGGTTGGTGTTGGGGGTGGGGCGCGTGGTGGCGCGGCTGCTGGCCGCGGGGGTGCTGGGGGTGCTCGCCGGGCGTGTGAGCGGGTGAGTTTTTATTTGTGGACGGGGTTGGTGTTGGTGGTGTTGGTGGTGGTGGTGGTGTTGGGTTGGGGGGCGCGGGGGGGTCCGGTGGATCCGTCGGCGTTGCCGGCGGGGCATCGGTTGAGTGGGGCGACGGTGGTGGTGGATAGCGCGATTTTGGTGTTTCGGGAGGGGCTTGAGACGATTTTGGTGTTGGCGGCGGTGACGGCGAGTTTTTTGGGGGGCAATCGGGTGTATCGCCGGCCGGTGGCGGTTGGTGGGGGGTTGGCGTTGGTGGTGGGGGTGGGGACGTGGTTGTGGGTGGTGTGGTTGATCGGGCGGTTTCATGGGGGGGAGTTTGAGGTGCAGGCGGCGACGGGGTTGCCGTCGTTGGTGGTGTTGTTGGTGGTGATGAATTGGTTCTTTCATAAGCTGTATTGGACGGGTTGGATCTCGCATCATCATCGTCGTCGGCGGGGGTTGTTGGCGGCGGGGGCGGGGTCCTCGCATCGGCGGATGTTGTTGGGGTTGGGGTTGTTGGGGTTCACTTCGGTGTATCGGGAGTGTTTTGAGGTGGTCGTGTTTTTGCAGAATTTGCGGGAGTTGTATGGGGCGAGCGTGGTGTTGGAGGGGGTTGTGATCGGGGGGTTGTTCACGGCCGCGGCGGGGGTGTTGACGTTCGCTTTGCATCAGCGGCTGCCTTACCGGCGGCTGTTGATCATCACCGGGGTGTTGTTGTTGTTTGTGTTGTTGGTGTCGGTCGGGGAGGAGGTCAACGAGATGCAGCTGGCGGGGTGGGTCGGCAGCAGCGAGATCCGCTGGCTGTATATCCCGGGGTGGATGGGAACCTGGTTCTCGCTGTTCAATAACTGGCAGACGTTCCTGGGCCAGTTTTTGGCGCTGGGGGTGGTGATCGGCTCCTATCTGCTGGCGCAGTACCTGCGGGTGTGGCGTCCCCGCCGCCGCGGGCAGCGCGCCGCCCAGCTCGCGCAGCAGATCCCCGACCAGCCCGCCGAGCTCGCCACCACCCCCGCAACCCCCGAACCCCTCCCAGCTACCTAGCCGGGGTTCCCTACGAGCTACGAGACTCCGGCTCGAGACGCCTCACGGCTAGCGAACCCGCGCGTCACGGCAATCGCGCGGGCGAGCGTGAGGCCGAGGATGTGCGTGCGATCGCCGATCCGAATCTCATACGGACCATCAAAGGGTTGCCGGCCAATCATCTCCAGCCGATCCCCGATCGTGACGCCCAGCTCGGTGAGGTAGCGGAGCATCGCGGGGTCTGAATCCGAGACCCGGATGATCGTGGCCCGCTCGCCGGGCGCGAGGTCCGCCAAGCTTTGGCTGGCTTGCTCGTCGATCTCGAGTTCGCGGCTGGGGATCGGGTCCCCGTGCGGATCGGACGTGGGGTCGCCAAGCTTGCGAGCGATCAGCTCGATCAGGTCGTCGGAGGCCGCGTGCTCGAGCGCCTCGGCGTAGCGATGGACGTCCTCCCAGGGAATGTCGAGGCTGGTGGCGAGGAACAGCTCCAGCAAGCGATGGCGCCGGATCACCCCGAGCGCCAGCTGCCGGCCCGCCGGCGTCAGCCTGGCACCGTGATACGGGACATGCTCGACTAGCCCGGCGCTGTCCATGCGCTTGAGCATGGTCGAAACCGAGCCTGCGGTGATCCCGAGTCTGTCGGCAAGGTCGCTGGTCGCCGCGGTCGTGTTTTCGCCCCTCGTCAGCGAGTAGATCGCCTTGACGTAATTCTCGACAGGAGCTGAGAAAGCTAGGTCATCCGCTGCCTGCATGGGCCGATGCTAGCCGACAGCGGGCGTAGCTCAGGCGGAGTCCAAGATCGGTCAAGAACCGAACCGGTCATAGCATAAACGCATTTTTTGATGATGAGGACTTTCGTGCTAGACTCTATGAAGTTGGCGCGTACATCGTCCTCGTGGTCACTGTGAAAGGGAATTCGAGCGCTTGGCACCTCCGGAAGGCAGCGATCTCTCTCTGAAGCCGGCGGCCGTGGGAGCCGCTGGCGGAACGGTGGTTCCTGACGCGCCGGTTCTCGGGGCACCCAGCGCGCTCAGCCTGATCCTCTCGCGAGGCCGAGTGCGCGGCGCGCTGGCAATTTTGGGGCCGGCGTTCGTGGCTTCCGTGGCCTATGTGGATCCCGGAAACTTCGCGTCCAACTTCCAGGCCGGCGCGGAGCATGGCTATCTGCTGGTTTGGGTGATCGTGATGGCCAACCTGATGGCCGTGCTCGTTCAGTACCTGACTTCGAAGCTCGGTCTCTACTCGGGCAAGAGCTTGCCCGAGGTGTGTCGTGAGGCGTTTCCCAAGCGCGCGAACGTGCTGCTCTGGATCCAAGCCGAGGTCGTCGCGATGGCGACCGATCTCGCCGAGTTCACCGGCGCTGCGGTCGGTCTCAACCTGGTCTTCGGAATCGCGCTGTTCCCAGCCGGCCTGATCACCGCTGTGGTCGCATTCGTGATCTTGGGGCTCGAGCAGCAGGGCTACCGCAAGTTCGAGTTGGCGATCATCGCGCTGCTGTCGTTCGTCGCGCTCGGCTTCGTGGCGGACTTCTTTGCGGTTGGGCGCGAGTCCTACAGCGGGATCGCTGGAGGGTTGCTGCCGCGGCTCGGAGGCGGTGACACCGTAAGCCTGGCGGTGGCGATCATCGGCGCGACCGTGATGCCACACGTCGTCTACCTGCACTCGGCCCTGCAGAAGAATCGGATTCGGCCGGTTGATGCCGGTGAATGTCGAACGCTGCTGCGCTACAACCGCCTTGACTGCATGATCGGGCTGGGGCTCGCTGGGGTGGTCAATCTCTCGATGCTGTGCATCGCGGCGGCCCTATTTCACCATCCTGGTCTCACCGGGATCAACGATCTCGGCCCGATCCATTCGCATCTGTCGACGCTCGTCGGCGGCGGCGCTGCGCTGGCGTTCGGGGTTGCGCTAATCGCGTCGGGCCTGTCTTCCTCCAGCGTCGGCACGTATGCCGGACAGATCGTGATGGCCGGCTTCATGCATTGGCGGATCCCGCTGTTCCTGCGGCGGGCGCTGACGATGATCCCGTCGCTGCTGATCCTGGCACTCGCGGTCAACACGACCAGTGCGCTGGTCTACTCCCAGATCATTCTCTGCTTCGGGATCCCGTTCGCACTGGTGCCGCTGGTCCTGATCACGCGCAAGACCCCGGTGATGGGCGAGATGGTCAACCGCGCGGTCACCTCGCGGGTCATGTGGCTCGTGACCGCGATCATCGCAGGGCTGAACGCGTATCTGATCTTCAGCACGATCGGCAGCCTGGTCTAGCTCGCGCGATCAGTGGGCGTGGTGACCGGTTCCCCGAGGCGGCTGTCCGTGAGCGTGAGAGTGAACGTGGTCGCCGTGGCTGTGCAGATGCTCGTGGGCTCTCCCCTGTGCCTGCGCTCGCGGTGAGGTGGGATCGTGACGGTGCCCTGGGCCGACCGCGTCGGGTTCCGAGCTCGTGACGGCGCCCGGCTCAGCTGCACATTGCTTGCATAGCCCGACGATCGCGAAGTGGGTGAAGCGAGTGGTGTAGCCAAACTCCTGCCTGATTGCATCGCGCACGGAGTCGAGGCTTTCGGGCGTCACCGCGGTGACCTTGGCGCAGCGTTCGCAGTAGAGATACTCGACTTGTTCATCGCTGACCAGGACATAGAGACCGGGCGAATGACCGAGGTGCACGTGACGGACCAGCCCTCGATACTCGAGCATCTCGAGGTTCCTGTACACCGACGATTCATCGATCGACAGCTTGCGGGCGAGATAAGCGGCCGAGACCGGGCCTTCCGCCTCGAACAACGCCTCTAGCACCAATCGCCGCGGCGTCGAGAGCCGGAGCCCAGAGTTCCGCAGCGCTCGAACCGCGTCGTCGAGCGCATCGAACGCGAGCGGCGGCGCATCAGGCGAGACGGTCATGCGGCTGGTTCCGTCTCGCCCAAGTGAGCGTTCCAGCGCTCCTCGATTCGTCCGTAGCGCCATACCACCAGGGCGATCGCCCAGGTGAGGACGAACATCCCCACGATTACGAAGCCGAGAAAATTGACGTCGATGTTCTCGAACCAGTTCCAGAACGAGCCTGAGAGGTTGAGCTCCGACGCGATCAAGCCGCCGATCTCGATCGTTCCGATCACCACCGCGACGGCAACCGACAGGCCGGTGATCGTGATGTTGTAGAAGACCTTGCGCACGGGTTTTGAAAACGCCCATCCGTATGCGAAGTTCATGAACGAGCCGTCGATCGAGTCCATCAGCGACATGCCGGCGGCGAACAGGATCGGCAGACAGAGGATCGCGTACCAAGGTAGCCCGGCGCCCGCTGCGCCGCCCGCGAGGACGAGCAGCGCAACCTCGGTGGCGGTATCGAATCCAAGCCCGAACAGAACTCCAATCGGGTACATCGAAACCGGCCGATCGACGGTCCTGGTCAGCTTGCCAAGCAAGCGGTTCATGAACCCGCGCTTGTTGAGCTGCTGTTCGAGCTGCTGCTCGTCGTATCTGCCTGTTTTCATCTCCCGGAACACCTTGATGATCGCCAGCAGGATGACCACGTTGATCGCAGCGATCATGTACAGGAAGAAGCCCGAGACAAGCGTCCCGATCGAGCCCGTCACCTGATGCAGGTTCGAGTTGTCGTTCTTGACCGGGCCGTCGAGCGCTCTGACGCCCACGGAGATCAAAAAGGCCAAGGCAAACACGATCGTCGAGTGGCCCAGCGAAAACCAGAACCCGACGCTCAGAGGGCGCTTGCCTTCGGCCATCAGCTTGCGGGTGGTGTTGTCGATCGCGGAGATGTGGTCGGCGTCAAAGGCGTGGCGCAGCCCGAGCGTGTACGCGGTCACGCCGATTCCAATCGTGAACGCTCCCGCCGTGCCCAGGCGATAATGCTTAGGCGCAACTAGCGCGATCAGCGTCAGAAAACCTGAAACGTGCAGGCCCCCGACGACCAGCACCATCATCAGCAACGTGCGCTTTTGGCTGGCGCTGAGCGAGGCCCAGAACTGGCGCAGAGTCGGCCGCTCCGCACGCCCAGCTCTCGCCGCCTTCGTCACGCACTCTCCTTCGCTCGCCGTCCCTCGGACCACGCCGAGTGGCGAATCGAACCCTACCCCAGATAGATTGTAATTGCAAGCTACTCGTATTTACGAGGAGCCGCCTAGGTAGCGATGATTACGCGTGTTCCCCGACTTCAAAAGGAGCGAGCGCATATGGAGACTTGGGATGCAATCACCTCTCGCCGCAACGTGCGGGAGTTCGCCGAGCGTGCGATCGACGCGGACGTCCTTGACCGCATCCTCGAAGCAGGTCGACGGGCGCCGTCGTCCCGCAATCGGCAGCCCTGGAACTTCGTGGTGGCCACGGACCGAACGCAGCTACAGGAGCTGTCGAAGGTTTGGCGCGGCGGGGCCCATGTGGCGCACTCGGCAGCGACGATCGCGCTCGTGGTAGCCGACACCGACGACCAGCGCACCCGCGAGGTCACCGAATACGACCTTGGGCAGGCGACGATGGCAATGATGGTCGCGGCCGCCGACCAGGGGATTGGCAGTGGCCACTCGGCGGTCGAAGATCAGGCCAAGGCGCGCGAGGTGCTCGGACTGCCCGTCGATCGCCGGGTCGCCTACCTGATCGATCTCGGCTATCCGGCCGACCGCCCGCTGCGGCCGATAAAGCAGCCAAACCGGCGACCATTCGGCGAGGTGGTGCACAGAGGCCGCTGGTAGAGATGGGCAGACGATGGCCGGGAGTATCCCGGCCATCGCCGTTAGGGGGAATGAGCGGCGTCGAGGAAGATGTCGATCTGCAGGTCGGCGCCCTCCTGGTACTGATACGCCGAGAGGTCGGTGATGCCGATCTCTTCCAGGACCTCGTCGTCGATCAGCGTCTGCCCGGTGCGCTCCATTGGGGCGCGGGAAAGGATCGCGTGGGCGGCGTCGCCCATGATCTCTGGTTTGCGAGATCGAGCGGTCGCCTCATCGCCGCCGAGCAGGTTTTGAACCGCCGCCGTGGCGATCATCGTCCGCGGCCACAGCGTATTCGATGCGATCCCATCGGCCTCGAGCTCGGCGGCAAAGCCAAGCCCCGCGAGCGTCATCCCGTACTTGGCGAGCATGTAGCCGACACACGACCCAAGCCATTGCTTGCTCAAGTTCAGCGGTGGAGAGAGCGTCAGTATGTGCGCGTGATCGGACGCCCGCAGATGAGGAATCGCGGCGCGCGTCAGCAGAAACGTTCCGCGGACCTCGATCTGCTGCATGAGATCGAACTTCTTGACGTCCAGGTCGGTCGAGGGAGATAGATCAATGGCGGAGGCGTTGTTGACGACGATGTCGATCGCGCCGAACTGCTCGACCGCGGCGGCGACCGCGCTGTCGATCGACTCCGGGTCGCGGACGTCCCCGACGATCGGTAACGCGGCCCCACCGGCCTTCTCGATCTCGGCCGCGGCGGTGTGGATGGTCCCCGGAAGCTTCGGATGTGGCTCCGCCGTCTTCGCAAGAAGCGCGACGTTCGCGCCATCTTGCGCGGCACGGACGGCGATCGCGAGACCGATCCCGCGACTGCCGCCGGACATCAGCATCGTGCGGCCGCGCACCCGTGCGCCGGGGGTGTTGTTACTCGTCGACATGTTCATCTGGACCTTTCGCGCCGTTGTGCACCGGCGAACTCGCGTGTGCCTGGGCCCCGAACCCTACGGGAAGGGGCCTGCCTGCATTTCGCCTAGGGGAGTGGGCATGCGAGAAGGAAGCGGCCGCGATCGCGGGCGAATGCTCTGCGCTCGGACGAGCGCCGAGGCTTGAGCTGGTTATGGCCTCACTTGAGCACCCGGAAAACGCCAGTAGCGTTGAACGTCTGATGCACGTTCAAGATCCAGGTGGAGGTTTTGAGGCCTCGAATGGGGGTTTTCCCAGGTCCGGAGCGCGCGGCGGGATGACCGCGGCACGCCGCCGCCCGACCGCGGCGCGCCGCACCTCGAACGCCTCATAACGCGGCGACGCCACCGGCTGGCTACTGGGGGCGTCGCTTGTGCCTGCGGCCAGGCTCGGATCAGTGAACGAGCTGATACATGAACACACCCACTCCCGGGCAGCCCCGCCCGAAGGAGTCGTACTGGACGAGTGAGCCAACCGGCACGGTCGCGTCACGATTCGCCACCGAGACCACCGCGGGATAGTCGAACCCGCCGCCGTTCAGGCAGTAGTGTCCGGTGCCGACGTGGGTGACCTGCGTCCAACCGCCAGGCGTGTTGAACACAAACGACGGAGAGGTTCCACCCTGGCCTTCGGCCGCACGGCCGGGCTGAAGCGCCACTGCTTCGATGTCGAAGTTGACCCGATCAGAAGGCACGATGCGCGTGATCCGAAGCGGCCCGGGGACGTGAAGCGGCTGTCCCTGGAGAGTCGACGGCTTGTCGTTCGGGACCGGCCCTATGTTGATGGGGCTTGCCCCGGCGCTTCCGACGATCGACATCACCAGTGCGGCGAGACAAACGGCGATGCGCTGAACGCGAGCGTGTATTTACGCAACGTTCTCATAATGCACTCCTTTGTGTTGTGTTTGTGGGTGTTTAGCCGTCGTCGACGTCAACGGCTTTGCAATAGGCACCGCACGTCGTGCACCAGGGCGTTTCTGCCGGGCGGGGGCGCGATTCGCTGGCGTGGAAACTCCGGTGCGCGCCAACCACGTCTCCGGTGCGCGCGCAGGGGCGGTCGAGATACACCGCAACGTCGCGACCGTCACCGTCGACACGAACGGCCTCCTCAACGCGGTCACCTGATGCATATACATGGGGGCGCCGGGAAATGTCCTCCGGCTTCGGCGGCGCAACAGGTCAATGGTCAGCGTTTCATCAGCGCCAGCATCGGTGATAAGTACTACGGGGCCGGTCGTTACGTCGTTGACCCAACACGGCGGGACGAGCCCCAGCCTCTATCTCGACTCGCACTTGTTTTCCACGGGAGCGAACATTCGCTACACCCGTACGCTTACCACGGCGCCCGGAGTCGCTGCCGAGATTCGCAACGGCCTCGCGGTGATCGTCGTGCACGGCATTGATTACAACGGGAACGGCGTTTACGACAACTCGCTTGGGGCCGGCGCGGAAGCAGGCGCCCCGTACGTGTCGCGTGATCGGGCTCTGGAGGCTCTCCAAGTTGTATACGGTGCCGGCGACGGGCTGAGCGGGGAAGCGACCGCCAGGCGAGTAAGCCGGGCCGCGCCACACCGAGACGGTCGTCGCGAGCGCACTCGCGGGCAGCGCCAGGATGGCGATGGTGGTGAGCGCAATCAGGGCGCTGCGAAGCTTGAGGCGACACACGTTTAGCTCTGATCGAGGGGGTTGCCTTTGGCCGACATCATCGGTCTCGCCCGGCGCCCATCGATAGGCACCCTAGGATTGGGGCCTTTCCCACTTCGGCCGCGTGCGCGCTGAGGCTCGGAGGCTCGGCTCAGCGATCTTGCGTGGCTACCTCGACGATGGGATCGGCGGTATCGTCGAGCTTTCGATGACGGTCACGGCGCGGCGGCCGTCGCTAGAGATGATCGTGGATCTCGGAGGTAGGTTTGATGAGCATGTGGCCACACGAGTTCGCCGCCAACAGCGTGGATGCCGCGATGCGGACGATGATCTCCGAGCCTTACCTGTTGCACCTCCCGCCACTGACCCGGGGGAAGCGACGGGGAGGACGTGAGGCGGTTGCTACTCCTCGCGGTTCATCAATCACACTCCGGCTGACGCGGTCCTGATGCCAATCGCGCGTACAGTTCGGAGGATCGGATGATCGATGAGTTCGTGCTCGAGTTCACCCCCGGCATCGAGCTGCCACGCATGTTGCCCGGCGTTAGCCCCACTGGCCGGCCGTGCGCATCCCGACGGTCGCAGTGACGGGATGTCAAGAAGACAAGGTTGCCTACGAGCACACTATTGGGACCAAGCATCGCTACTCGTACAGATCGGTCTGCTGAATCCGGCGCTGCTCCCGGTGTCAGGCTCCGGCAAGCCGACCGGCTGCTGGCCCTGGCGGCAGCGCACCCCCACCATCAAGGCGGGAGTTTGAGCAATGGCAGAAATCGTTTCAACCGTCGAGATCTCACGGCCGCCCGGCGAGGTGTTCGCGTATGCGACCGACCCGTCCCGCTTTGGCGAATGGCAGCGCGAAGTGGTCAGCGCAGGAATGCAGAGCGACGGGCCGTCCAACGTCGGCTCAAGGTTCACGACCACGCGCCGGATCGGGGGCAGCGAGCGAACCACCACTCAAGAAATCACGCAAATCGACCCCCCGAGGGGATGGACCGCGCAGGGCGTCGACGGTCCGATCCGGGTGAAGGTGGCGGTCGCCGTCGAGCCACTGGACGACGACGCGCGCTCGCGCGTCACGATCTCGCTTGATTTCGAGGGACAGGGCATCGGTAAGCTGATCGTGCCTCTGTTCGTACGTCGCCAGGCAGCCAGTGAAGCGCCGGACAGCTGCCGGAGGCTGAAAGAACGCCTCGAACAGGAATCTAGCCGCGGCTAGTCGGCCGCGACGGCTCCCTCACGCTGGCACCGTGGCCGTCTCACTGCCCGCGTCGATCGAACATCTCGCTGTGCAGTTGTCTCGACTGCCCGGCGCGGTGGCCGTGGTGTTAGGCGGCTCGCGGGCGCTTGGCGCCGAGCGGCCGGACAGCGACTGGGACCTGGGGCTGTACTACCGCAGCTCTCAGCGTCCGCTGAACCCCGGCGATCTGCGTGATCTGCGCCATCGCGGGTATGTCTCTGAGCTGGGAGAGTGGGGGCCGATCGTCAACGGCGGGGCCTGGCTGACGATCGCCGATCTTCCAGTCGATGTCCTATATCGGGATCTGGACACGATCGAGCGCTGGGTGGCGGAGGCTCAAGGCGGTCGATTCGAGGTGGTCAGGCAACACGGCTACATCGTTGGCGCTCCCACCTATCTGCCTGTGGGGGAGCTTTCGCTTTGCCAGCCGATCAGTGGCCGGCTTCCGCGCCCGAAGTTCCCGGACGCGCTGGCGGCAGCGGCGCCAGTGCGCTGGACCGGCCGCGCGAGCGTGTCGCTGATGTTCGCGCACGGATATGCCCGCCTGGCCGACGCCGTCTGTTGCGCCGGGATGCTCGCCGACGCCATCTTGTGCACTTCCCACGCGCGCCTGGCGGGGCGACGCGAATGGGTCCTGAACGAGAAGCAGCTCGTCCAGCGGGCTGGCCTCGCGAACCTCCAACAGGCTCTCGCGTGTCCGGGCCGGACCTCCGACGAGCTCGCCGACACGGTAACGACGGTCAGCGCGTCGCTGGAGGTGCGCCCGCTCGCTGCGCGCTGACCATCTGTCGAGGTCGGGCCTCGATCTCATCCCTCGCAAACCCACGGGCCTGGCGGAGCCCGCAGACAAGGCAGCTAACCGCAATACCCTTTGCCGATGTGCATGAGAAGTGAAACAGCGCCAGCCAAGGAGCTTGGCTTTGGGTGTGCGCTCGCGGGCGGCGACATGGGCGGCGGGCCGTGATCGCTTTCCGTACGGGAATCGGCCATGACGTCCATCGTCTGTTTCCGGACCACGAGCTGGTGCTCGGCGGTGTCATCGTCTCTCGAGAGGTGGGGTTCGACACCCATTCGGACGGGGACGTGCTCTCGCATGCGCTGGTCGACGCGCTCGCGGGCGCGATCGCTCACGGCGAGCTCGGCACGCACTACCCCGAGGATGATCCGGCGGCCCAGGACGCCCGCAGCCTCGAGTTCGTCAGAGAGTTCGGCGGCTACGTCCGCCGTGCGGGATACGAGATCGGGAACGTCGATGCGTTCATCGTCGTGGGGACGGTGCCGCTGCGACCGCATATCGAGGAGATACGGCGCAATGTCGCCGAGGCCCTGGCGGTAGATCTGCAAGCGGTGTCGGTCAAGGCCCGGTCGGGCGATGGACTAGGGCCTGAGGGGGAGGGAGCGGCGTGCTCGGCGTGGGCGAACGTGCTGGTCTATCAGGCCGAGAGTGGCTGAGCGAGCTCCCAGTTTCGAGACCGCCGGGAGTAGACGTTAGTGGCACCTAGGCTGCTCTCCGGCTTGACAGCGGAGCCGTTTGTCAGACTGCGCGCCGATGGGCCGCCGATTTCCCGGAGCCGCTCGCGTCGCGCTGTTTCTTGCAGCGGGAGGACGATGCGCCGAATGCGGTGCTCCGCTGCGTCCCGGCTGGCACGGGGATCATCTGAAACCACTACGGGCTGGGGGCGAGACGCATCCGGTAAACGGGCGCGCCCTATGTCCGAGCTGCAACTTGCGTAAGGGCGGGAAGGTGCGGTGACGCGCGGAGGCGCGGTGATCGGCGAGGAGGCCGCGACGCGTGAGGGCGCGGTGACGGCGACGCTGCGGCCGTGGCAGGCGGAGTTTCTGACTCGACACTCCGCCTGGGAGCCGGCGGACTTCCTCCTCGTTGCCACACCGGGGTCCGGGAAGACTCTCGCGGCGTGTTATGCCGCCGCAGCTAGTGGCTGCCAGCAGGTCGTGGTGGTCTGCCCGACGACCGCTCTGCGTGCGCAGTGGGCCGACATGGCCGACCTCGCGGGGCTGCATCTCGATCCCCGGTGGCGAAACGCCGACGGGGCGTTCAACCCGCACGTCGACGGCGTGGTCGTGACCTATCAGCAGGTCGCTTGCGCCCCCGATCTGTTCGCGCATCATCTCGCGCGCCCCACGTTCGTTGTGCTCGATGAGGTGCATCATGGGGGCGAAACGGCCGCCTGGGGTACAGCTATTCGCGGCGCGTTCGAGCGCGCGCGGCGGCGCCTTGCGCTTTCCGGCACGCCGTTTCGCTCTGACGCCCGCGCGATTCCGTTCGTGCGCTACGACGACGACCGGCGGTGCGTGCCCGACTACGTCTACGGCTACGGGAAGGCGGTCGCCGACGGCGTTTGCCGGCCGCTTGCATTCAGGTTGCTCGACGCAACGTTGCGCTGGCGGGTTGACGCCCAAGAGGTGATGGCCGCGTTCGCGGATGAGCTCGAGCCTCAGGACGATGCGCGGCGGCTTCGCACCGCGATCGACCCCGGCACGCCGCTGCTGCCGCAGATGCTGCGGGACGCCGACGCGCTGCTGTGCAAGGCTAGACGAGTTGTCCCCGACGCTGCCGGGCTGGTGCTGTGCGACGACCGGGGGCATGCTCGTGCGACGGCAACGTTGCTTCGCACAATCGCCGGGGAGCGACCGGAGGTGGTTGTGAGCGACGAGGCAGGTGCGCACGTTCGCATCGACCGCTTCGCAAGGGGCGGCGCAGACGCGACGCGGTGGCTGGTTGCGGTCAACATGGTCAGCGAGGGGGTTGACGTTCCGCGTTTGCTCGTGGCGGCGTATGCCACCGTGAAGCGCACCGATCTGTTCTTCCGCCAGGCGGTAGGCCGCGTGGTCCGACGGCGCCCAGGTGACCCTGATGATCTGGAAGCTACAGTTTTCCTTCCGGCGGACGAGACGCTGAAGGGGTGCGCGGAGCGGGTCGAGGTGGAGCTCAGACAACGGGTGCGCGACGAGGTGGGCGCTGCCTTCGAGGTCGAGCCGCCGCTTGGCGTTGCGCGGCGCCGTGACTTCCAGCCACTCGACGCGGAAGTGCAGCCCGGCGGGATGATCGTGGCCGGTGTGCACTACCGGCGCGGCGAGGTGGAAGCAGCCCGGCGCCTGCTGCGGGACCTTGGACAGTCGGAGCGAGCGCTGCGTTCGGTGCTCGAGTTCGTCCGGCGCGAGCGGATCGGGTCAGAGTCTAAGTCCGATCCGCGGTCAGACTGCAAGCGGACTCCATTGCGGATGCCTGAGGCGGTCCCCGCGCATCGGAGGCTCGAAGCCAAGCGACGTGCGGTCGACCGTCTCGCCCGTCGATGGGCTGAGTTGCGGCGGGGAATCGATCCAAGCTACACCTGGCAGCAGGCGCAAGCGCGTGTGAACCGCGCCATGGGCGTCTCGAGGCGGGCGCAGGCGGGTGAGCGTCAGCTGGACGCCGGCTTGGAGTTCCTGCGCGAGGAGCTCGCCAAGCTCGCACGAAGCTATCCCGAGGAGGCAGCGCGTCTGCGTATCCCTGGCAGCGTCGAGGCGATCGAAAGCCGGCTGACCGCGGCGCGCGATCGGTAACGAGACGCCGTCGGCTGCCCCACCGCGGGCTGGGTAGCGAGAAGCGGCTGGCGACCCCCACCGGGACCGTCCGCTCGGAGCACTTTCATCCAGAGGCGACGACCGGAATCGAACCGGTGTACACGGCTTTGCAGGCCGCTGCGTAGCCACTCCGCCACGTCGCCGCGGCTGCCTAGAGTAGCGCCGGGAGGCGGTCGCGCCGATCCGACCGACCGCCAGAGCGGGGAGGTCGCGAGCCCGCTCAGCGTGCCCGCAGCACTAACCGGTTACCAGACGGATCGCGGACCAGCGTGCCCTCTGAAGTGGGCTCAGCGTCGACCCCGGCGCTGCGGATCCGCTCGATCACGACCGCGAGCGCGTCGGCGTCGGGCAACTCGACCTCGAATGATCGCAGCCCGACGGCTCCGGGAAGCGGGGACGACGAGCCACGGCTGTGCCAGGTGTTGAGCCCGATGTGGTGGTGATATCCGCCCGCGGAGACGAACAGCGCGCCCGGATATCCGCGTACGGTGACGTCGAACCCGAGGAGGCCGCTATAGAAGGCCCCGGCGTCCTCAAGGTCCGCCACCTGGAGGTGGACGTGGCCGATGCGCGTACCACTGGGAGCTAGCGGTTGCAGGTCGCCATGATCGTCGAGCTCTGCGAGCAGATCGTGTAGGTCCAGCGGCAGCGTGGCCATCTCGAGCCGGTCATCGGCGCGAGGCCACTGCTCGCGGGGGCGGTCCCGGTAAATCTCGATTCCGTTCCCGTCCGGATCTGAGAGGTACAGCGCCTCGCTCACGAGGTGATCGGAGGCTCCGTCGAGCGGCCATCGGGCACGAGCGAGCCGTGCCAGGGCGACCGCCAGCTCGCGGCGGGCGGGGAGCAGAATCGCGAGGTGATACAGGCCGGTGGCCCGCCGGTCGAGTGCCGGAGCCGAGGAGTCCCCGCGAAGCTCGATCAATGGCCATCCGCCGGCCGCGGCGAGCGCGAGCTCGCCGCCCGCGAGCTCGCTGGTGTGCAACCCGAGCGCGCCCTCATAGAAGGAGCGGGCCTGTTCCAGGTCGGACACGGTCACCCTGACGGTCCCGATGGTCGTGTCGGGATGGATGCTAGTGGCGGTGACGCTGTTGCTGGGGCTCGCCACGGTCACCAGGGCTCAGGCTGGTAGATCATGTGTCTATAGCGGGACGAAAATATCCCAACCTCACGGCGAGAGCTAATCGACGGAGCAGGAGTTGGGCTCGGCTGCTATTGCGCATTCGCCGCCGCGACGGGCACCGGGGAGTCGACCAAGTAACGAGGCGAGCTGCTCGAGCTCCTCTTGATCGAAGTGCTCCAGGAACATACGTTGGATGCTCGCCACGTGCGTCGCTCCAGCGTAGCGCAGCTTCTCGTACCCATCGTCGGTCAGCTGCGCATAGGAGACCCGCGCGTCGTCGCGACAGGAGACCCGCTCGATCAGCCCTCCCGCTACCAGGCCGTCCACCAGCCTGGTGATTCCAGAGCGGGTCAGCATCGTGCTCTCTGCTAGTGCTGACATCGGAAGCTTGCGCTGCTCCGACTGCGCGAGGTACAAGAGGACCTCGTAGTCGCGCGTCGTCATCCCGTGCTCGGCCACGAGCTCGGCATCGAGCGCGCGCAGGATCGAAGCATGGCTTTGCAGGTAGCTACGCCACGCCTCCAGCGCGGAACCATCGAGCCGGGGGGAAGCGGTGCTACCCATATACACCGGATTATAGTTGACAGGTCAACGGAAGCGCGGCCGGTAATGGGTGCTCGGCGGGAGTAGTGTGGCGGCATGGATGAAATCGCTCCAGCGGTCTGGCACTGGACCACTCGCCACGAACACATTGGCATGAAGGTCAGCTCCTACTACCCCGAGAACGAACGCGTCGCGATCGACGCGCTGATGCCGCCTGAGGGGCCGGAATGGCTTGCCGAGCATGGGCCGCCGGAGCATGTGCTGATGACCAACCGCCACCACGATCGGCATGCGTGGCGGCTTCAGGATGCGTTTGGGTGCTCGGTGCACTGCATTCGCAACGGCATGTACGAGATCGAAGGCCGCGGGCGGGCGGAGGCATTCGAGTTCGGAGATGAGCTCCCGGGTGGCGTGATCGTGCACGAGATCGACGCCATCTGTCCGGATGAGACCGCGCTGCACGTCCCGAGGCACCGAGTGCTCGCCTGTGCGGACGGCGTCGTTCGCTGGCGTGGCGGCAACGACCTAGGGTTCGTTCCAGATTCGCTAATGGATGACCCCGAGGACACGAAAGCAGCCTTACAGGCTGCGTACCGCGGCCTGCTCGGGCTCGACTTCGATCTGTTGCTGCTGGCCCACGGTGACCCTGTCCTCAGGGGTGCAAAGGAAGCGCTGGCGAGATTCGCGGGCTCTAGTTAGTTAGTGTTGTGCGTCCGATCGCTGCAGGTCCGCCGGAGCCGATCAGGAGCGACGGGCCAGCACCCGGCGGACGGGGCGCGATGGACCGGTGACCGGCGAAAGCGCCGCGTTGATGATCGCGAGCGCGAGTTCGGAGAAGATGTTCAGCGCTCCGAGTATGCCGACCACCCGCTTCAGTGCGGCCGCCCGCGGCGGCGTCTCCGGTGCCGCGGCACTCCCCGACTGCATCGGCACCGCGCCTTCCGGCGCCTGCTGAGCGAATCCCACCCCGCCGGCAGCGGAGGCCAGTCCGGTGAGAACTACCGAGCCGATCGCCACATCCTTGGCCACGGCAAGGCGCCGTTGGCGCTGAGAGACGATCACGTCCGCCCGCTCGAGACGCGCCGGCAGCCAGCCGGCCACCAACGCGACCAGCGCGATCGAGTCGACGGTTCCATAGCGGCGCCGAGCGCGGTTCAGCACCTTGCCCCGTTCGGCCTTGTCGCTGATGTCCGCGAGCGCGGGATTCATCGCGAGGCGGCCGAACAGATTGCCGCCGAGCAGTGCCGCCAGCGCGACATCGTGGACCGCCGAACCGGCGCTGGAAAGGACTTGCGTCCGAACGGGTGCTCTCATACCTGGGTCCGAACGCGTGCTCTCATACCTGGGTCCGAACGCGTACTGTCATCGACGATGGACGATGCTGGGCTCGAACCAGCGACCTCCGCCTTGTCGAGGCGGCGCTCTCCCAGCTGAGCTAATCGTCCGGGAGGAGTAAATGTAGCGTGCACGCGGCCCTCACAGGGCGCGGCTAGGATCAAGCTGCGATGGACTTCGAGCTCCCAGACGGCAGCCGCCTGAGCCTCCCGGACGAGGCGACGGGCGCTGACGCGGCCGCGGCGATCGGACCCGGACTGGCCCGGGCTGCGCTGGCGGTCAAGGTCGACGGCGAGCTGAGAGACCTCGCCCGTCGCTTGCCGCCAGACGGCGGCGTCAAGCGACTTGAGATTGTGACCGACCGCAGCGGCGCCGACGCACTCGAGCTGATTCGCCACGACGCCGCTCACGTGCTCGCCGAGGCGGTCACGGAGCTCTACCCGGAGGTGAAGATCTCGATCGGGCCCCCGATCGAGAACGGGTTCTACTATGACTTCGACTTTCCCGATGGCGTGTCGTTGTCCGAGAGCGACTTCGACCGGATCGAAGCAAGGATGCGCGAGCACATCAACGCTGATGAGCCGTTCGTGCGCGAGGAGCTGTCGGTAGAGGATGCGCTCGCCCACTTCCGCGCCGAAGGTCAGGACTACAAAGTGCAGCTGATCGACGATCTGCTGCGCGATCAGGGGGTGGAGACCGTGTCGCTGTACACCAACGGTCCGTTCACCGATCTGTGTCGCGGTCCCCATGCCCCTTCCACGAGCCGGATCAAGGCGTTCAAACTGCAATCGGTGGCTGGCGCCTACTGGCGGGGCGACGCGGCCAACCCGATGCTTACGCGCGTGTATGGGACGGCGTTCTTCTCGGCCCAGGAGCTGGCCGACTACCTCGAGTTGCTGGAGCGCGCCCGCGCCCGCGACCACCGTAAGCTCGGCCCGCAGCTAGGCCTGTTCACCTTCTCGAATGTGGCGACCGGCTCGGCCTTCTGGCTTCCCGCAGGGACCGAGGTCTACAACTCGCTGGTCGCGCTCAGCCGCGAGATGGGGCGGGAGCGCGGCTACACCGAGGTCAAGACGCCGCTGCTCTACGACAGCTCGCTGTGGAAGACCTCGGGTCACTGGGACAAGTACCGCAAAGAGATGTTCGTGACCGAGTCAGAAGACCGGGCGATGGCGATCAAGCCGATGAACTGTCCGGGCCACGCACACTTGTACTCGCTGCGCCCGCACTCATACCGGGACCTACCGGTGCGCTACTCCGAGCCGGGTCTTCTGCACCGAAACGAGCCGAGCGGAACGCTTCACGGTCTGCTGCGGGTACGTCACTTCGCGCAAGACGACGCGCATATCTTCTGTCGCGAGGACCAAATCCAGGATGAGGTCCACGCTGCGCTGGAGTTCGCGTTTGCGACCTACCGGGTCTTTGGGATCGATGTGCGGCTCGAGTTCTCGACCCGGCCTGAGCAGCGGATCGGCGATGACGCGCTGTGGGATCTGAGCGAAGCGGCGCTGATGCGGGCGCTCGAGGACCAGAAGCTCGATTACGACGTGAACCCGGGCGACGGGGCTTTCTACGGCCCGAAGATCGACATGCACATGACCGATTCGCTCGACCGCTCCTGGCAGCTCGGCACGATCCAGCTCGACTACAACTTCCCAGAGCGCTTTGACCTCACCTATACGGGCGCGGACAACAGCGAGCACCGCCCGGTGATGATTCATCGAGCCTTGATGGGCTCCTATGAGCGCTTCATCGGGATCCTGCTGGAGCATCTCGACGGGGAGCTGCCGGTGTGGTTGGCCCCGACCCAAGCGGTCGTGGTACCGATCGCCGACCGCCACGCGGACTTCGCGCGCGAGGTCGCTGACCGCTTGCGCGAGGCCGGACTGCGAGCGGAGCTGGACGAGCGCACGGAGTCGGTGGGGCGCAAGATTCGCGATGCCGAGCTGCGCAAGGTTCCGTACATGCTGGTTGTCGGGGATCGGGAGCACCAGTCGGGGGTCGTCGCCGTGCGCGAGCATCGCCGAGGCGACACCGGTTCGGTGCCGATCGACGGACTCATCGAACGGTTGCGAACTGAGACTGAAACTCGCTCCAGCAGTTAGCTCCGCCGCTATACTTGCGTGTGTTGATCCAAGCGCTTCATCACATACGGCGCGGCTCCGCTTGACGCCTCGCCGCACCTACAACTAGTGCCGGTCCCCAGAAAGTTCGACCGCCGGCCTCCTGAGCGGGATCAGACTCGGGTTAACGATCGGATTCGGGTACCCGAGGTTCGCCTGATCGGCGAGGATGGCAACCAAGTCGGGATCGTGAAGACCGCCGATGCCCTCGCGTATGCCCAGGAACGGGATCTCGACCTGGTCGAGGTGGCCCCGGACGCGCGACCGCCCGTCTGCCGCGTGCTCGATTACTCCAAATACAAGTACGAGCAGGCGCAGAAGCAGAAAGCCGCCCGCCGCCACCAGCAACAGATAACGGTCCGCGAGATCAAGTTCCGGCCGAAGATCGCCCAGAACGACTACGAGACCAAGAAGAGCCACGTGACCCGCTTCCTGATGAGCAAGGACAAGGTCAAGATCACAATCATGTTCAGGGGCCGCGAGGTCACCCATCCCGAGCGGGGCAGCGCGCTGCTCGATCGGCTGGCCAGCGAGCTATCGGAGATCGCGGTCGTTGAGCAGGCTCCGGTCCAGGACGGCCGGAACATGACGATGCTGCTCGCGCCCTCCCGGGCCGTGCTGGCCGTTGAGAAGGAGAAAGCCAGCGGCGACGGGGTGGCGGCGGATGATCGTGACAGCTCCGAGCGGGGGGCACCCGCGAACGGAGACCGTGCCGGGAACGCGCCGGCGCCCGAGCCGAGCCGCGCGCCGGCGCCCGAGCCGAGCCGCGCGTCTACGCCCGAGCAGAGCGACGCAGCCGCTTAGCTCGAGCGCGCTCGCCGGACGCCAAGGGGGTGCGCAGGTCGCGGCGGCAGGTGGTGTGCTCGTCGGGCGGTAGGGGTCTGCTTTACTAAGCGGCCGGCGATGCCAAAGATGAAACCTCATTCAGGCGCCAAGAAGCGCTTCAAGCTGACGGCCACCGGCGAGGTGCGCGGCCGCAGCGCCAACTCGAGCCACATCCTCGAGAAGAAGTCGCCTAAGCGCAAGCGCCGACTGGCCCAGCCGGCGGTGATCAGCAAGCATGATCAGCCGCGGGTCAAGACACTGCTGGGAGCGAAGCGCTCATGACCCGGGTCAAGCGCGGGACCCATGCTCGCAAGAAGCGCCGGGCGACCCTGGCGCTGGCAAAGGGCTACCGCGGTGACGCTAGCCGGCACTATCGCACTGCCAAGGAGGCGGTGCTCAAGGCCGACCAGTACCGCTATCGCGACCGCCGTAACCGCAAGCGCGACTTCCGGCGGCTGTGGATCACGAGGATCAATGCCGCCGCGCGCCAACACGATTTGTCCTACTCACAATTCATGCATGGGCTCCAGCAGGCGGGCATCGAGCTCGACCGCAAGGTGCTCGCGGACGTCGCTGTCCGCGACGCCGATACGTTTCGACGCTTTGCCGAGCGCGCCCGCGAGGCGCTGGGGGCCGGCTGAACGGAGCCGAACACCAGCACCGCCACCTGGGCGCCGCTCCACGAGGAGGGCGCCTTTTTCATTTATAGATGTCGATCACCAGCACTCACAATCAGAAACTGAAAGAGGTTCGTAAGTTGCGGATGCGCCGCCGCGAGCGCGAGCGCTCCGGGCGGTTCGTTGCCGAGGGCGAAGATCTGCTGAGCGCCGCGGACGCCGCCGGCTGGCAGCCGCTGGAGCGCTACTGCGCGGCAGGCAGCGGCCTGCCGGGAGTCGAGCTCGACGCCGAGCTTCTGGCCAGCGTATCCGGGCTCGGCTCGGGCACCCGCGCGCTGGCCGTCTACAAGGAAAGCTGGGCCGGCAAGCCGGCAGGCCCACTCTGCATCTACTTGCACGCCGTCCACGATCCGGGCAACGTGGGCACGATTCTGCGCTCGGCGCAGGCGTTTGCCGCCTCCTCCGTGGCGCTCGGGCCGGGAAGCGCTGACCCGTTCAGCCCCAAGGCGGTGCGCGCGAGCATGGGGGCGATCTTCTCGGTGCCTGTGGCCAAGGTCACCGAGGTCGCCGAGCTGCCGGGAACCAAGATCGCCCTGGTGGTTGGTCGCGGGCACGCTCTTCCTGAACTTTGGCGAATTGGGTCCGAGGGGCGGACCGCAAACGCCAATGTTCGCGAGCGCAAACAGGTCACGCTGCTGATCGGCTCCGAACGCGACGGGCTCCCCGATGCGGTCGCAAACGAAGCCGACCAACTCGCTCACATCCCGATTCACAGAGACTCGCTCAACGCCGCGATGGCAGCCACCGTGGCGCTGTACGAGGTGACTAGGATGGCGCGCTCCTGATGACCGAGCGGATCGCGCAGATCAAGCAGGAAGCCGAGCGCGCGCTCGCCGCGGCCGGCGACACCAAGGAGTTGGAAGCGGCGCGGGTTCGCTATCTGGGACGTAAGGCGGAATTGCCAAACCTGTTGCGCACCGTCGCGGAGCTGCCGCCGGAGGAACGGGCCAAGACCGGAAAGGAGGCCAACCGCGCCAGACAAGCCTTGGAGGCGCAGTTCGATCAGCGCGAGCAGCAGCTCGCGCGAGAGGAGCTGCAGCGGCGCCTGGAAACCGACCGGATCGACGTGACGCTGCCGGCGGACCCGGTCCCCGCGATCGGTCGGCTGCACCTGGTCACCAAGACGCGGCGTGAGATCGAGGACGTATTCATCGGGCTCGGTTTCAACGTCGCCGAGGGACCGGAGGTCGAAACCGTCTACTACAACTTCGACGCGCTCAACCACGCGCCGACCCATCCTTCGCGGCTGCTGACCGACACCTTCTATATCGACCCTGCCGGCGACATCTTCGACCCCGAGGCGCTGCTGTTGCGCGTTCACACTTCCCCGATGCAGATCAGGGCGATGGAGAGCCAGCCACCGCCGATCTACATAGTCGTACCGGGGCGCGTTTATAGGCCCGACTCGGATGCCACCCACACCCCCCAGTTCCACCAGATCGAGGGGCTCGCGGTCGACACGGACGTCACGCTCGGTGACCTCCAGGGCACGCTGCTGACGTTCGCGCGCGCAATCTTCGGCGAGGAGCGGGAGGTGCGGATGCGGCCGCACTTCTTCCCGTTTACCGAGCCGAGCGTCGAGGTCGACGTCTCCTGCTTCAACTGCATTGATGGAGTGACGGCCGACGGCCAGCGCTGTCCGCTGTGCAAGGGCACCGCCTGGATCGAGATCCTGGGCGCCGGGATGGTCGATCCGAACGTGTTCGAGCACGTGCGCGATTACGGCTACGACCCGGAGCAGGTGCAGGGGTTCGCGTTCGGGATGGGAATCGAGCGAATCGCGATGCTCAAGCACGGTGTTCCCGACTTGCGGATGCTGTATGACAACGACATCCGCTTCTTGGAGCAGTTCTAGCTATGCGCGTTCCGCTGGAGTGGCTGCACGAGTACTGCGATCCTGGGTTGAGCGCGCACGAGCTGGCCGATCGCTTGGCGATGACCGGCACCGAAGTCGAGCGGGTCGAACGCCACGGCGTCGACGCGCTCGATCACTTCGTCGTCGGCAAGGTGCTCGATGCCCACAAGCACCCCGACGCTGATCGCCTGCGCGTCTGCTTGGTCGACATCGGCGACGGCGAGCCGTCCCAGATTGTGTGCGGGGCGCCGAACGTGAGCGCTGGTCAGACGGTTGCGGTGGCGACGCCGGGAGCGGTGATGCCAGACGGCACGCAGCTGAAGAGGGCAAGGCTCCGCGGCGTCGACTCCAACGGGATGATCCTCGCCGAGGACGAGCTCGCGATCGGGACCGAGCACGCCGGGATTCTGGTGCTCGAGCAGGACGGCCTGCATCCCGGCACGCCCCTCAGCCAGGTTCTTCCGATCGCGACCGACGTGCTGGTGCTGGAGATCACTCCCAACCGGCCGGACTGCCTGGGAATCTACGGGATCGCGCGCGAGGTCCACGCGGCGACGGGGGCGCCGCTGAAGCGCCCACCGTGGATCGCGGATCCCGGGTCAAGCGGCCGGCTCGACGCAGCGGCGATCGCGGTTGAGGATCCTGACCTGTGCCCTCGCTTCACCGCGCGAGTGTTCGAAAACGTGCGAATAAAGCCAAGCCCCCCGTGGCTCAAGGCGCGCTTGATGGCCGCCGGCCAGCGGCCGATCTCGAACGTCGTCGACATCACCAACTACGTGATGCTGCTCACCAGCCAGCCGCTGCACGCGTTCGACCTCGATCAGGTCGTCGGAGCGAAGCTCACCGTCAGGCGCGCGCGCGAAGGAGAGACCGTCGACACGCTCGACGGCCAGACGCGGGCCCTCGATGGCGAGATGATGCTGATCGCCGACGCCGACGGGCCGACGTCGATTGCGGGCGTGATGGGCGGCGCGCGCTCCGAGGTGGGCCCCGACACCACCCGCGTCCTGATGGAGGCCGCGAACTGGAACGGAGCCAACATTCACCGCAGCTCGCTGAAGCTCGGCTTGCGCAGCGAAGCGTCGTCGCGGTTTGAGAAGCAGCTGCAACCCGAGTCTGCGACCGAGGCGCAAGCGGTCGCCGCGGCGCTGATGCTCGAGCTGACCGGCGCCGCGCTTCTACCCGGGACGATCGACATCGGCGGCCCGGGCCCGGAGCCGGCGACGATCAGACTTCGAGACGCCCGCATCAGGAGCCTGCTGGGGGCTCCGGTGAGCCGCGAGCGCAGCAAGGAGATCCTCCAGGCGCTCGATTTCACCACCGCCGATACCGAGGAGGGTCTCGACGTGAAGCCGCCGCCGTTTCGCCGCGACGACATCACGCGCGAGGCCGACGTGGTCGAGGAGGTGGCAAGGCTGGACGGGCTCGAGAAGCTGCCCGCGACGCTGCCAAGCCGCCACGCTGCCTCGGGCCGGCTGACCGGTTTGCAGCAGCTCCGTCGCCGGGCCGCCGACGTGCTGGCCGCGCAAGGGCTCGACGAGATCGTCGGCTGGAGCTTTGTCTCGCCGGAGCTTGCGGTGCGGCTGCGGCTTGGAGATCATCACGCGGTCGAGCTCGCCAACCCGATGTCCGCTGAGCAATCTCAGCTGCGGACGACGCTTCTCGGCTCGCTGCTCGATAACGCCCAGCGCAACCGTGCAAACGGCGCCGCGACGATCAGGCTGTTTGAAGCGGGCTCGGTGTACTTCGCGGTTGACGGACGCGGTCTTCCGCACGAGCCTTATCACCTCGGTGCGCTGGTGATCGGTCCCAGCCGTCCGCCGTCCTGGCGCGATCCGGAGCCCCGGCTGGTTGACTTCTTCGCGGCCAAGGGCCTGCTGCAAGCGCTGCTCGACACGCTGCGGGTGCCGTGGAAACTGCGCTCCACGCAGGCCGCTCCGTTCCTGCATCCCGGACGCGCCGCGGAGGTGCTGGCGGGAGAGCAACCGGTCGGCTGGGTCGGCGAGATCCATCCGCTGGTGGCGGCCGACTGGGACCTGAAGGAGACCGTCGCGAGCTTCGAGCTGGACCTGGACGCCGTGTCGGCGTTTGCGCCGCCTGTGACGCTCTACGAGGACGTAACGAGCTTCCCGGAGGTGAGAGAGGATCTCGCGGTCGTGGTCAGCGACCAGGTCACCGCCGAGCAGGTAGTCGAGGTGGCGCGCGCCGCGGGCGCACCGCTGCTCGCCCGCGCGGAGGTGTTCGACGTCTACCGCGACGCTGACAAGCTCGGAGCGGGGAACGTCTCGCTTGCGATCAGGCTGGTCTACCGCGCCCCTGACCGCACCTTGACCGATCAGGAGGTCGTGGGTAAGCGCGCGGCGATCACGGAGGCGCTCGCGACGGAGCTGGAAGGGAGGGTTCGTGACGCATAGCGTCTCCGTGTTCGGGGCAACGGGCTTCGCGGGCGCGCTGACCGCGCGGCTGCTCTACCGCCACCCGTCCTTCGAGCTGGCCGCGGTGACCGCGCGCACCGATGTCGGGCGCCGGCTCGACGACCTGTATCCGTTCCATCGGGTTCCGCTGACGCTCGAGGAGCTCGACCTCGACCGCCACGGCGACGTCGAGGCGGCGGTGGTGGCATACCCGCACGGCTCTTCGGCTCCGGTGGTGGCGCAGTTGCGCGAGCGGGGCGTGAAGGTCGTCGACCTCAGCGCGGACTTCAGGCTGCGCGACGCGGGGGTGTACGAACAGTGGTACCAGCAGCATCCCGCGCCGGACCTGCTCGACGCGGCCGTGTACGGCTTGCCCGAGCTGTATCGCGACCAGGTGAAGCAGGCCGAGCTCGTCGCCAACCCCGGTTGCTACCCCACCGCTGCGCTGCTGGCGCTGGCGCCGCTGGCGCGCGCAGGGCTGATCGGGGACGTGATCGTCGACGCCAAGTCAGGCATCTCCGGCGCCGGCCGCGCCGCCACCGAGAAGACGCACTTCGTGACCGTCGACGAGAACGTCAACGCCTACGGGGTGCCGCGCCACCGGCATACGCCGGAGATCGAGCAGGAGCTCAGTGCGCTTGGCGCCAGCATTCGGATCACGTTCACGCCGCATCTGGTACCGCTCGACCAGGGCGAGCTCGTCTCCTGCTATGTGACGCTCGCGAGCGGCGACGGAGCGGATCTGGGCCAGCTATATGAATCGAGCTATTCGCGCGAGCGATTCGTCGAGCTGGCTGCCGCGCCCCCCGGCGTCCGCGACGTCCGCGAGACGAACTTCTGCAGGATCTCCATCCACCGCGACGAGCGGACCGGCCGCGTGATCGTGTTCGCCGCGATCGACAACCTCTGGAAGGGCGCGGCGTCCCAGGCGGTCCAAAACCTCAACCTGATGTTCGATTTGCCCGAGGAGGAGGGGATCGTTTGAGCGGCGTGGATCAGGATCGCCCGGTGGGAGCCAACGAGCGCTTCTTCACCTCTCGCTGGATCGAGGTGCCTGAGCATGTAGCAGAAGCGGGCAGCGGGCTGCCCAGCGGTTTCCGCGCCGCGGGCGTCGCCTGCGGGATCAAGCCAGACGGGGCGCCAGACCTTGGCCTGATGGTCTCCGATCAACCGATCACCACCAGCGCGGCGCGCTTTACGCGCTCGGGCACGCAATCTGCCCCAGTACTGGTGACCAGCGAACGCGCCAGGCTCGACGCGATCCGCGTTGTGGTGGTCAACTCCGGCAATGCGAACGCGGCCACAGGCGCTCCCGGACTCGAGCACGCGGCGAGGATGCAATCCGCGGCGGCGCTCGCCACCGGCGCCGGCACCGAGCAGGTAGCGGTCGCGTCGACCGGCGTGATCGGGGTGCCGCTGCCGATTGATCCCGTCCTGATGGGGATCGGAGTCGCGGCGCGCGAGCTGGCTCGCACCGGCGACCTCCACTTCGCGCAAGCGATCCGGACGACCGACGCTTTCTGCAAGCGTGCCTCGCTGGAGGTGACGCTGCCCGGCGGGGTTGTGCGGCTCGCCGCGCAGGCCAAGGGCGCCGGCATGATCGCGCCAGGGTTCGCGACGCTGCTGGCGTTCGTCCAGAGTGATGCGAGCCTCTCGCCTGAGACCTGTGATCTGCTTCTGAGCGTGACCGTCAAGCGCTCGTTCGAGCGGATCAGCGTCGATGGCCAGCTGTCGACGAGCGACACCGTGATCCTTCAGTGCAGCGGCAACTCCGGCGTACGAATTGAGCCGGAGACGACCGACGAGCTTCGGTTCGGAGAGGCGCTCGACGTATTGCTGCGGCAGCTCGCGCTGGCGGTTCTGCGCGACGGAGAAGGAGCGCGGAGGGTCGGACGGGTGGTGGTGCGCGGCGGCGACGATCGCGACGTCGCCCGCGTCGCCAGGGCAGTCGCCGACTCTTCGTTGGTGAAGACCGCTCTCTACGGCGGCGATCCCAATTGGGGCCGAATCGCTCAGGCCGTGGGAATGGCGATGCCCGGGACCGCGCCGCTGCCGGTGGACATCGCGATCGAGGGCGTCCAGGTCTGCTCGCGCGGCGCCTACCTTCCTCACGACCCGCAGGCGCTGCGCGCTAGCGTCCAGCGCCAGGAAGTCGAGTACGAGATCGGGCTGCCCGGCGAGGGGGCAGAAACCGAGGTGTATTTCTCCGACCTCGGCCACGAGTACGTCACGATCAACGCCGACTACACGACTTAGTTGTGACCTCCTCTATGCCAACAGCGGCGTCTGCGACGAGGACGAGATGAGAGACGTCGCAACCCTGCTCGAGGCGCTGCCGTACATCCGCCAGTTCCATGGCAAGACCGTGGTGATCAAGTACGGCGGCGCGGCGATGACCGATCCGGCGCTGAAGGAGGAGTTCGCGCGCGACATCGTGCTGATCAAGTACGTGGGGATGAATCCCGTGATCGTCCACGGCGGTGGACCCGATATCACCAGCTACATGGAGCGGCTCGACCTGCCGGTGCGGTTCGTCGACGGGCTGCGCGTCTCGGATGCGGCGACGGTCGAAGTCGCGAAGATGGTGTTGGTGGGAAAGGTCAACAAGGACATCGTGCTGCTGATCAACCGCCACGGTCAGCCGGCGATCGGGCTTTGCGGAGACGATGGGCTGTTGTTCCGGGCCAGCCGGCAAGCGGCGCCGAGCGGGCGAGACATCGGCTTCGTCGGCCGGATCGAGCGCGTCGATGTCGACGTCTTGACGCACGTCTCTCAGGACTACATTCCGGTCGTCGCGAGCGTCGGAGCCGATCGAGACGGTAACTCGTACAACATCAACGCCGACGAGGCAGCCGGGGCGGTCGCGCGCGCTCTCGGTGCCTACAAGCTGATGTTCCTTACCGACGTGCCAGGCTGGCTGAGGGACGCGGCGGATCCAAGCAGTGTCGTCTCGAGCACGACCGCCAGCGAGGTACAGAGGCTGCTCCCGGCAGTCGCCGGCGGAATGCGCCCGAAGCTCGCGGCCTGCGTCGACGCGATCAACGGCGGGGTCTCCTCAGCCCACATCGTCGACGGAAGGGTGCCGCATTCGCTGCTCCTCGAGCTGTTCACGGACGCCGGTCAAGGAACGATGGTCGAGGCAGCGTGATGAGCTTGCCTGAGCTACAGGAGCTCGAGCGCGGGTATGCGATCCCGACCTACCTGCGGAACCCCGTCGAGTTCGTGCGCGGCTCGGGCTGTCAGTTGTGGGACTCGCACGGTCACGAGTACCTCGACTTTCTGGCCGGCATCTCGGTGTTGAACGTCGGTCATTCCCACCCCCGGGTGGTCGCGGCCGTGCGCGAACAGGTCGGGCGCCTGACGCACGTTACGAACCTGTACTACACCGAGCCCGCGCTGAGGCTGTCGGCCAAGCTCGCCGACAGCTCGCTGGGCGGCAAGGTTTTCCTGACCAACTCTGGCGCCGAGGCCAACGAGGCGGCGATCAAGCTTTCGCGTAGGGCCCGCCCTGGGGGCAAGATCGTGGTGTTGCAGGGCGCCTTTCACGGGCGCACCTATGGCGCGCTGTCGGCGACGCCGCAAGAGTCAAAGCAGGCTCCGTTCGCGCCGCTCGTGCCCGGCTTTGAGGTGGTGGCAAAAGATCCGAGGGCGCTCGACGCGGCGGTCGACGACCGAACCGCCGCAGTGCTGCTCGAGGTGATCCAGGGCGAGACAGGCATCCACGTCCTTCCGGAAGCGCTGTTGCAGGCCGCCCGGGAGGCGTGCGATCGCACCGGCGCCGCGCTGGTCTTCGACGAGATCCAGACTGGGATGGGTAGGACCGGCAGCTTGTGGGCCTACCAGCAGACGAGCGTGGTTCCCGATGCGATCACCAGCGCGAAAGCCCTCGGTGGGGGGCTGCCAATCGGGGCGCTGGTGACCTCGCGGAGGCTGGGCGACGTGTTCCAGACAGGCGATCACGGGTCGACGTTCGCGGGTGGGCCGCTGGTGTCCACCTCGGCGTTGGTCGCGCTCGAGATCTGCTCCGATCCCGAGCTGCTCGCCCGGGTGGCGCTCCTCGGAGAGCGACTGGCAGCCGGACTTGCGTCGCTGCCATACGCGGCCGCGGTTCGTGGCCGCGGGCTGATGCTCGCGATCGATGTGAGCGAGGGGCTCTCGGCGCCGGAGCTCGCCCTGCGAGCGCTCCTGGAACGGCGGCTCGTAATCAACGCCACCGGACCAGGCACGATCCGCTTCGAACCCCCGCTGGTGGTAACAGAGGAGCAGATCGATCAGGCGCTGGCGCGGCTGGGGGAGCTCGCGCCATGAACGACTTCCTCCCGCCCGAAGCGCTGTCGCTCGAGGCGGCGGCGGAGACCCTCTCGCGAGCGCTGCACCTCAGGAAAGGACCCGTGCAGCAGTGCGAGCGGACTTTCTACGACACCTTTGACGGGCTGCTCCACGCTCGCGGTCTGTCGCTAGTCGGGGAGGCAGGCGAGCTGGCGCTGGTGTCGATCGACTCCAGTGAGCAGCGTGCGCGTCTGCACCGTGAACCGCACGATGGAAACCTGCTCGCGCTCGATCTCGAGGCGGGACGGCTGCGCGAGGAGCTGCTGGCGATCGCCGAGCACCGTGCGTTGCTGCCGCTGGCGAGGGTGCTAAGCCGCGTTCGCGCGCTCGACGTGCTCGATGACGAGCGCAAGATCGTCGTCCGGATGACGCTCGAGATGCCCGAGCTGCTCCCCGACTCGGGGGGCGGTCGGCGGCTCCGTCCCCGGTTGCACGTGGCGCCGGTGCGCGGCTACGACGCCGAGCTCGACGAGGTGCGCGCCGAGCTTCAAGGCCACGGCTTCGTGCCAGCCGATCAAGCGCTGTTCGACGAAGCGCTCACCGCCTCCGGCGGCACGCCCGGCGGGACATCGTCGAAGATCGAGGTTCCGCTGCGTTACGAGCAGCGAGCGGACGCCGCCGCCGCGGCGATCCTACGACGGCTGCTCGAGGTGATGGAGGCCAACCTGGAGGGCGCGATCGCGGATATCGACAGCGAGTTTCTGCACGATTTCCGCGTCGCGGTGCGCCGCTCGAGAGCCGTTCAGCGAGAGCTGCGCGGCGTGTACCCGCCAGCTGAGCTGGCGCATTTTCGAGCGGAGTTCCGGTGGCTGCAGCAGGTCACGGGGGAGACCCGCGACCTCGATGTCTATGTGCTCGAGTTCGAGGACTTCCGCGTGCTGGTGCCGGAAGCGATGCGGGCGGATCTCGATCCGCTGCTAGCTGCGCTTCGCAAGCGGCGACGCAGCAGCCGCAGGAAGATGGTCCGTGCCCTGGATTCCGATCGAGCCACCCGGCTGCCGCTGCGATGGGCATCGTTCCTCGAGCAGCTGGTCGCTGCGCCCGAGCATGATCGGCCCGATGCCTCGCTGCTGATCGGACAACTAGCCGGCGAGCGGATCAGAAAGGTCTATCGGCAAATGGTGAAGATGGGGCGGGCGATCGATGACACGACCCCCTCCGAGCACTACCACGATCTTCGCAAGAGGGGCAAGGAGCTCCGCTATCTGCTCGAGCTGTTCGGGGTCCCGCTGTACTCCAGCGACGTGGTCAAGCCGATGATCGGGGCGCTCAAGGCGCTACAGGATGTGCTCGGGCGCCACCAGGACCGCGAGGTGCAGATTGGCACCGTGCGCTCGTTGAGCGATGAGGTGGCGCGTCTGCCGGACGGAGCGCCGGCGCTGATGGCGATGGGCGTGCTGATCGAGCGGTTGTACGACGACGAGCAGGCGGCCAGGGAGCAATTCGCCGCGCGCTTCCAGACGTTCGCATCGAAAGCTCAACGCAAGCTGGTCAAGGAGACTTTCGGATGAGCACGATCCTCGCGACCTACAACATCAAGGGCGGCGTTGGCAAGACTTCCGCGGCGGTCAACCTCTCGTATCTGGCGGCGCAGGATGGGTTTCGGGCGCTGCTGTGGGATCTCGATCCCCAAGGCGGCTCGACCTACCTGTTGCGGGTCAAACAGAAGGTGCGCGGCGGCGGGCGTAAGCTGCTTCGGCAGCGAAGCGACGTCGACGACCTGATCAAGGGCACCGACCATCTGGGCCTCGACCTGCTCCCGGCCGACTTCTCCTACCGGCACATGGACCTGGTACTCGACAGCTTCAAGAACCCCACGCGCCGGCTGGCACGGGTACTGGAGCCGCTGCGCGACGAGTACGACTACATCTTTCTCGATTGCCCGCCGAGCATCTCGCTCGTGTCGGAGAGCGTGTTCGAGGCGGCCGACGCGCTGCTCGTGCCGGTGATCCCCGCGACCCTTTCGGCTCGCACCCTGGGCCAACTCGAGCAGGTGGCCGGCGGCAACACCAGCGTGCTGGCGTTCTTCTCGATGGTCGACCGCCGCAAACGGCAGCACCGGGAGGTAATAGAGCAGCTGACCGGCGACGGGACGGGGGTGCTCGCCGCGGCGATCCCAAGCTCGAGCGTGATCGAACGGATGGGAGTCGAGCGCGCCGTGGTCGCCTCGTTCGCGCCGCGCTCGCCCGCGGCGGTCGCCTACGAGGAGCTGTGGCGCGAGGTGACGCGACGGCTTCCGGACCTGTAGCGCGCCCTGCCAATACTCTTCGCCCCGCAAAAGATGCTCGACGAGTCCCGCACCACCGCCTCCTACGAAGCCGAACCGGCGCACGTTCACCGCGTCCTGCTGCTCTACAGCGGCGGTCTCGACACGAGCGTGATGCTGAAGTGGATCCAGGACGAGTACGACGCAGAGGTGGTCGCGCTGACCGTCAACCTCGGACAGCCAGGCGAGGACTACGAGGTAATTCGCGGCAAGGCCCTGCAGCTCGGCGCGATCGATTGCCGGGTGGTCGATGCGCGGGAGGAGTTCGCCAGCGAATACGTGTTGCGCGCGATCAAGGCAAACGCGATCTATGGCCTCGGCTATCCGTTGTTCACCGCCCTTGGCCGGCCGTTGATCGCCAAGCTCGCGGTCGAGCACGCCCGCGCGACCGGTTGCGACACGATCGCCCACGGCTGCACCGGAAAGGGCAACGACCAAGTTCGGATTGAAGCCACGATCGCGACGCTGGCTCCCGAGCTGCGAGTGATCGCCCCCGTCCGGAGCTGGCGCATGGGCCGGGAGCAAGAGGTGGCCTATGCCCGCGAGCACGGGATCCCCGTCAAGGGCGGGACGGAGTTCGCGCCGTACTCGATCGACGACAACCTCTGGGGTCGCTCGAGCGAGGGGCGCTGGATCGAGCAGCTCGAGCACGCGCCCGAGGACGACGTGTTCGGACTCGTGACGCGGCCCGAGGAGGCACCCGAGCAGTCCGAGGTGGTGACGGTCGAGTTCGAGCGCGGAGTGCCGGTGGCGATCAACGGAGAGCAGCTCGAGCTGGTCGCGCTGCTCGAGCGGGCAGCGGCGCTCGGCGCCCGCCATGGCGTGGGGATCGTCGATCACATCGAGGATCGGATCGTCGGGCTGAAGGTGCGAGACATCTACGAGGTGCCGGCCGCCGCGATCCTGCTGCTCGCTCATCAAGAGCTCGAGAAGCTTGTCGGAACGAGCCACCAGAATCAGCTCAAGCCGGCGCTTGACCAGAAGTGGGCCTACCTGGTGTATGCCGGCCTGTGGTGGGAGCCCCTGCGGACCGATCTCGACGCATACATCGAGGCCGCAAACCAACAGGTGACGGGAACGATCGGCGTCAAGCTCTACAAGGGCTCGGCTCGGGTGATTACGCGCTCGTCGCCGAACGCGGTCTACGACGCGCAGCTGGCGAGCTTTGCCCAGTCCGGAGGGCTCTTCTCGCAAGCGGCGTCGCCGGGCTTCATCGAGCTGTGGTCCTTGCAGTCGCGGATGGCGTGGCGGCTCCGCAACGCCGACGAGGGGTAAGATCGGCGGGAGATGGGCTACAAGATCCTCGGCTTCGTCGTCTGGCGCGCGCTGAAGTGGTACCTGCGCCGCCGGGTCGACCGCAAGATGGCGGTGGCCGCAGCCGGTGGACTGCTCGCCGCGGGAGCGGCGATCGCGGCTGCCGTGGCCGCCCAGCGCCACACGGACGATTCTCAGTAGGCCCGCACGCGCTGCGAGCGCCGCGCCGGTGAGAGCGCGCGAGCAAACGCGGAGTGCGCTTGCTGCTGAAAATCGGTCACCCAGTCGTCCGCTCCGATGCCTATGCTCGGAGACGTTGCCGATGAGCTCCGCCTGCGTCCACCTCCACGTTCACTCGGAGTACTCGCTGCTCGACGGTGCCTGCAGGATCGAAGAGCTGGCGGCGCGCGCTGCGGCGCTCGATCAGCCGGCGATCGGGCTTACCGACCACGGCGTGATGAACGGAGCGGTCGAGCTGTTCACGGCTTGCAGGAAGCACCAGATCAAGCCGATCCTCGGTTGCGAGGCGTATGTGGTCGACGACCACGCGCGCCGCGCGCCCGGGAGGCTCGACCGCTATCACCTGACGCTGATCGCCGCCACTCCCGTCGGTTACCGCAACCTCGTAAAGCTCTCCTCTGCCGGTTTCCTCGACGGCTATCAGCGCGGCAAGCCGTCGGTCGATATGACCCAGATCGCCGCGCATGCCGAGGGTGTGATCGTGCTCACCGGATGCCTGCAATCACGCTTCTGTCAGCACTTGCTAGACGGGCGAGGGGCTCAGGCGCGGGCGCACGCCGAGGATCTGATCGGCGCCTTCGGCGCCGAGAACGTCTACTTCGAGCTCCAGAAGAACGGGCTCGGGGCGCAGGAGAAGGTCAACGAGGGAATCGTGCGGATCGCGCGCGAGCTCGGCCGGCCCCTCGTTGGAACCGGTGATGTGCACTACCTCCGCCGTGAGGACTACCACCATCACGCGGCCTTGCTGTGCGTGCAGACGAAGTCAACCCTGACCCAGCCGAAGATCAACTTCGAGACCAACGAGTTCTATCTGCGCTCGAGCGAGGAGATGGCGCAGGCATTCTCCGATTCGCCCGAGGCGATCGCGATGACGCTCGAGATCGCCGAGCGCTGCAATATCGAGCTCGAGGTGGGCGCGCAGCTGATTCCCCGATACCCGACTCCCTCGGGACAGGGGGAGAGCGAGTATCTGCGAGAGCTGGTACAGGCGGGACTCCGTTTTCGCTACGGGGCTCCTCCGCCCGCCGAGGCGCTGGAGCGGGCTGACTACGAGCTCGCAGTGATCGAGCGCATGGGCTTCAGCGGCTACTTCTTGATCGTCTGGGATTTCGTCAAGTACGCCAAGGATTCCGGCATCGCCGTCGGGCCCGGGCGTGGCTCGGCCGCCGGCTCACTGGTCGCCTACTGCCTGCAGATCACCGACGTCGACCCGCTCCGCTATGACCTGCTATTCGAGCGGTTCCTGAATCCGGAACGCGTGTCAATGCCGGACATCGACATCGACTTCTCGGTCCGGGGGCGCGATCGCGTGATCCGGTACGTCACCGAGAAATACGGCAAGGAGTCGGTTGCGCAGATCGTGACCTTCGGCAAGATGTTCCCGCGCGCCGCGACGCGCGATGCGGCGCGGGTGCTGGGGTACGACTACGGCGCCGGCGACCGGCTCGCAAAATTGATTCCCGACCCGATCATGGGCCGTCCGCCGAGCTTCGAGGATTGCCTGCAGCCGGGCCAGCCGCTGCGAGCGGAGATCGACCGCGACGGCACTGCCAAGCAGATCATCGATGTGGCCCGGGGGCTCGAGGGCATCGTTCGCAACTCTTCGATCCACGCGGCCGCCGTGGTGATCGCCGACCGGCCGTTGACCGACATCGTTCCCCTGCAGATCGCCGAGGCCGGTGCGGACGAGAACGGCGAGAAGATCTTCCGGATCGTGACGCAGTTCACGATGAAGCCGATCGAGCAGATTGGCCTATTGAAGATGGACTTTCTGGGGCTCCGCAACCTCGATGTGATCGAGGACGCGCTCGACATCGTCGAGCGCTCCACCGGCGAGCGGCCGGAGATGGCGGCGCTGCCGCTCGATCACGCGCCGACCTACGAGATGCTCGCTCGCGGTGACTCGATTGGGGTGTTCCAGTTTGAGTCAGAGGGCATGCGCGAGGCGCTGAAGAAGGTCCGGCCAACCGAGTTCGACGACCTCGTGGCGCTGAACGCCCTGTACCGCCCGGGAGCGATGGATCAGATCCCGAACTATGCCCGCGGCAAGCGTGACCTGGACTCGATCTCGTATCCCGACGAGCGCCTGCGCCCGATCCTAGAGGCGACCAAAGGGGTAATCCTGTATCAGGAGCAGGCGATGCGGATCGCCAAAGACATCGCCGGGTTCAGCGGGGCCAAGGCCGATGACCTGCGCAAGGCGATCGGGAAGAAGAACCGCGAGGCGATGGCGAAGCTCCGGCCAGAGTTCGTCGCCGGCTGCCGCGCCTCGGGGACCAGCGACCAGGTGACCGAATGGCTGTGGGCGACCAACGAGCGGTCAGCCGACTACTCGTTCAACCGCTCCCACGCCGCGTGCTACGCGTTGATCGCGTATCGGACCGCCTGGTTGAAGGCCAACTATCCGGCAGAGTACATGGCCGCGCTGATCTCCTCGGTGATGGATACCAAGGACAAGGTGCCGTTCTTCGTCGCCCAGGCCGAGCAGATGGGGATCTCGATCCTGCCACCCGATGTCAACCTCTCCGACCACGAGTTCGTGGTCGTGCAGGGCAACATCCGCTTCGGGCTCGACGCGGTCAAGGGCGTCGGCTACCAGGCGGTCGAGGCGATCAAGCGCGCACGTCAGGAGGGCGGTCCTTTCCGGGATCTGTGGGACTTCTGCGCGCGCGTCGATGGGCGAGCGGTGAACAAGAAGGCGATCGAGGCGCTGATCAAATGCGGCGCATTCGGATCGACCGGCGCCTCGCGAAAAGGGATGCTGTCGGTACTCGAGCAAGCGCAGGCTGCGGGCCAGAAGGCCCAGCAGGATGCTCTGATCGGGCAGGGCTCGATTTTCGATCTCGGCTTCGGCAACGCGCTCGACGGGGACGGCGCTGGTGGCTCGCCGGCGGCGAGCATCTCCTCCCCCAGTCATGCTCCGATCCCGGCCGGCGAGTTCGATCGCAATCAGCTGCTCGCGGCCGAGAAGGAGGCGATCGGCCTCTTCATCTCGGCGCATCCGCTGAAGGAGGTAGGCGCTGCGCTCGCCGCGCGGGTGGACTGCTCGCTCGCGGAGCTGGCCGCAGCCAGAGATGGGGACCCGGTGATCATCGGCGGGATGCTGACTCAGTCCAAGCGAATCAGGACCAAGAAAGGCGATCCGATGATGTTCGCGACGCTCGACGACCTCGGTGGCTCGGTCGAAATCCTGGTCTTCGGCAAGGCGCTAGCGGCCTACGAGCAAGCGCTTGCTCCCGATTCGATCGTGATTGTGCGCGGCAGGCTGGACCACAAAGATCGGGAGAAGACTTGCGTCATCGCGCAGCAGATCGAGCGGTTCGAGCCAAGCTCCGAGGAGGTTCGCCAAGCCGACGAACAGGCCGCCAAGCGCGCCGTTGCGCCGCCCAGGCTTCGCATCCGCCTGGATGCGACCGCGCTCCCGGCGACAGTTTTGCGGGAGTTGAAGGATGTGCTGGCCGGCTTCCCGGGCGAGGCGGACGTGGTGATCGAGCTGCGAACCTCCGCAGGACCGCGGAGGCTGAAGCTCGGGTCAGAGTTTCGCGTCGAGCGAACCGCCGCGCTACATGCGGAGCTCGACGAGCTCCTCGGTCAGGCGATCCTCAGCGAGCCGCTCGCTACGGCCGAGCGGCTGGAGGTCGCCGCCGGCGGCGGTTAGCCGCGACCCCGCCCGCTGCGCTTTCAGCGAACTTTGGCAATCTGGGTCCACTCCCCGGACCCAAATTGTCGAAGTTCGTCGGAGATACGCGGCGCGCACGCCGGAGCCAGAGCCCGCGCCCGCGATTCAGCCTCCATTGGGTAGCCACGGCCTCCGCCACCCGCCGTAACCGGCGACCAGCTTATTGGCCTCCTCCGGCCCCCACGAACCCTTCGCGTAGCGGTGGATGGGGGGCGGGTCATCGAGTAGCGGCTGCATCACACGCCACATCTCCTCGACGTTGTCCTGCCGGGCGAAGTCAGTGCTGTCTCCGATCAGCGCGGCGTGCAGCAGGATCTCGTAAGGAGTCGGATCCTCACCGCCCTCCTGCGCGAACTCGACGTCGAACGGGATCTCCCTGGGGCCCCGCTTGTCGGCGCGGTGTGCCTCGAGGACGAGTTGTACCCCGGTGGAGGGATCAATCTTGAACACCACCTGGCTGGGTTGAGGTGGCCTCGCAATCTCGTCGATGAAGCGAATCCGCGGCGGGCGTCTGAACAGCAGCCGCACCTCTGTCTGCTTGACGGGAAGCTCCTTGCCGGTGCGGATGAAGAACGGCACTCCGTCCCAGCGCCAGTTGTCGATTTCCAGGCGCAGCGCCGCGTAAGTCTCGGTGTTCGAATCCGGCATCACGCCGTCGACCTCTCTGTACCCCTCGTACTGGCCGCGCACATACCGCTTGGGGTCGGTCGGGAGGATCGCCTCGAACATCGTGTGCTTTGCGTCTCTCAGCGTCTCCGGATCACTGCCGGCCGGCGGCTCCATCGCCACCATCGCCAGCACCTGCATCAGATGGTTCACCACCACATCGCGCAACGCGCCGACCGGGTCATAGAAGTGGCCGCGGTCGGCGACCCCGACATCCTCGGCCATCGTGAGCTGGACACACGCCACGTAATTGCGGTTCCAGACCGGTTCCAGCAACATGTTGGCGAACCGCAGATACAGGATCTCCCGAAGCCCCATCTTGCCGAGGAAGTGATCGATCCGGTACAGCTGAGGCTCTTCCACATACCGGTGGAGCTCCGCCGCGAGCTGCTTTGCCGACTCCAGATCGTGGCCGAACGGCTTCTCGACCACGATCCGACGAGGCGAGGCCACCAAGCCGGCCTTCGACAGGCCAGCGACCACTGTCGCGAACAGCGACGGCGGAATCTCCAGGTAGAACGTCGGGTTGTGCGCGTCACCCGCTGTCTGCGCGAGCCTGCTGTAAGTCTTCGCGTCGCTGAAGTCGCCGCTGACATAGCTCAGGCGCGCCGCGAACCGCCCGAACACGCGCTCGTCGAGTTGCTCCCCGGCGTTCTCGATCGCCTGGCGGGCGTGCTCGCGTAGCTGCTGCACGGACCAGTCATCGGCAGCGACCCCGATCACCGGGCATGACAGGATGCCGCGCCGCTCCAGCCGGTAGAGCGAGCGCAGGGTCTGCGTCTTTGCCAAGTCACCGCTAATCCCGAAGACGACCAGCGCGTCTGCCTCGAGGTTGCTCATCCGTTGTGCAACCTACACGTTAGGCGCGCCGGCGGGAGGCTTGCCGGCGCGAGCGCTTCCCGCGTTTGCGGAGCTGGAGCGCCAGCGCGACGTCCTCCGCGCCCGGGCCGCCGTGCTCGCGCCCGGTTTCGAGGACGCACGGAAGCCGCTCGAAGCGTGGCTCGGAAAGGAATCCGGCGCAGCCCTTCTTCCCGAGCTCCCCTTCGCCGAGCAGCGCGTGGCGATCGCGGTTCGAGCCCAGCGGCGTCAGCGAGTCGTTGACATGGAGCGCGCGCAGCCGGTCACTACCGACAACGCGATCGAACTCCTCCAACGTGTCGCCGAGGCCCTGCGTGGTGCGGATGTCGTATCCGGAGGCCAGCAGATGGCAGGAGTCCAGACAGACGCCAAGTCTCCCGTTGCCCCCGCTCGCAGCCAGCAACTCCGAGAGCTCCTCGAACGAGCGCCCCAGCGTCCCGCCCGCGCCGGCGGTGTCCTCAAACAGCAGTGGACAGCGCTCGGTCTCCGCGAGCGCCCTGGCGATCACCGCGCCAGCGCGCTTGACGGCCTTGCCGACATCTCCACTCTTCGCCGATCCGGGGTGAAGCACGACCCCGCAGGCCCCGATTCCGGCACCGACGCGCAGCGACTGGATCAGCGACGCAAGCGACTTCTTGCGAACCTCGCGGTCCTCGGAGGCGCAGTTGAGCAGGTAGACCGCATGAATCAGGACGGCCTTGATCGGCGTGCTAGCAATCGCGGCCCGGAATGCTTCGAAGTCCTCCTCCCCGTAGGCGGTGGGCCGCCACATCCGCGGAGATTGATTGAAGATCTGAATCGCGTCGCAGTGTCGCTCGACTCCGCGCTCGACCGCCTTGGCGAGGCCGCCTGCCGGCGAGACGTGGGCGCCAATTAGCATGATGTTTGTGCGAGTTCGCTTTGCGCCATCACCAACCGGGTCCCTCCACATCGGTGGCGCCCGGACTGCGTTGTACAACTGGCTGCTCGCCCGGGGAGCGGGGGGCACGCTCGTGTTGCGGATCGAAGATACCGACCGCGAGCGATCGACCCCCGAAAACGTGGATCAGATTCTCGACGCGCTGAGATGGCTGAACCTCGACTGGGATGAGGGCCCGATCTTCCAGTCCGAGCGCGCTGCTCGACACACCGAAGTGCTCGAGCAGCTGCTCGCGGGCGAGCACGCTTACCGCTCGAACGCCACCTCTGAGGACGTCAGGGCCTACAAGGAACGCCACGGCGCCGACCGCGGCTTCCGAGGGATCCCCGAGGACAGCGGCGCGGTTCGCCTGCGGGTGCCGGACAGCGGCGACACGCTCGTCGATGATGTGATTCGCGGCCGGGCACTGTTTCCGAACGCGAGCATGGACGATCCCGTGATCGCCCGTGCCGACGGCTCGGTGCTCTACAACTTCGCGGTCGCGATCGACGATCTTGACGCGGGCATCACCGATGTCGTCCGCGGCGAGGACCACCTCTCGAACACCCCGAAGCAGCTACTCGTCCTGCACGCGCTGGGGGCTCCTGCGCCTCGCTACGGCCATCTGCCGCTGCTATATGGTCCCGATGGGCGCAAGCTGTCAAAGCGCCACGGCGCCGCGTCGGTCCAGGAGCTGCGAGGCGCGGGCTACCTGCCGGAAGCAGTCGATAACTACATCGCGCTGCTCGGTGCAGGCTTCGCCGCCGACGAGGAGCACTTCACGCTCGCGGAGCTCGCCGAGCGGTTCCGGCTGGAACGAGTGTCGAAGAACCCGGCCGTGTTCGACGAGCAGAAGCTCAGGCACATGAACGGCCAATGGCTGCGCGAGCTCGGGGTCGACGAGCTGACCCGCCGCCTCGAGCGGTACACCGGCCGCACGGGACTGCGGGGCGCCGTCGAGATCTCCTCTGAGAAGATCCAGACGCTCGCGGATTTCTGGCCGCTCGTCGGGTTCGTGTTCGACGGCCCCGCCGAGGATCAAGCGGCATTCCAGCGAGTCATCTGCGAAGACGGGGGCGTGGACTCACTGCGCGCTGCGCGCGGTGCGCTGGCCGATGCCCGGCCATTCACGGTCGAGCACGTGGAGGCGACGCTGCGCGGGGTCGTGCAGCGGCGAGAGACGAGACCCGCCAAGGTATTTCAACCCGTTCGCGTGGCGATCGCGGGAACGACCGTCTCCCCAGGTATCTTCGAGAGCGTTGCGCTGCTAGGACGTGACGAGACGCTCGCCCGGATCGACCGGGCGCTTGAACGAGCCGCAGGATGTGAGCGCTAAACCGCCATCGAACATCTGCCGATAACGCGTTTAGGTGTGCTCGGCCATTCCCGCGCCGAGGACCGACCCAACCCGATGACCAGCGCGAGTGAGCCCCCAGTCGCCCCTCTAACGGGTGCGAAGACAGCCCCTACCGACCCCTACGCCGCCCACGACCGGCGGCACAACGAGGGACACGGCCGTAGGCTCACGGCCGCGTTCGAGGCGCTCGAGGCGTTCCCGATGCTGGTCGAATCGCGCAATCGGGTAATGCGGTTGTTCGAGGAAGGGGAGCCCTCGACCGCCGACGTAGTGGCGGCAGTCGAGAGCGACGTCGCGCTCACGGTTGCCGTACTGCGGCTCGCGAATCACCTCGATGAGGGCACTCGCGGCGAGGTGGAGAGCGCCGTGAAGGCGGTCGAGGTGCTTTCGCCCGCGACCGTCCACGCGATCGCGAGTCGCGCTCGCACGTTTGATTTCTTCGAGCGCACCGCGGCCTGGCAGGGGATCCCCGAGCGCTTCCGCCTTCACGCGGTAGCGACCCAACGGGCTGCGGATCGCCTTGCCAGGGAGCTCCGATACGAGGCTCGCGACCGGTTGATGGTCACAGCTTTGCTCCACGATGTCGGCAAGCTCGTGCTGGTCCAGGCCTACCAAGGCTATCCGCGCCAGATCCACGGCGACTCTCGCACTCCCGAGGAGCGGATCGAGCGCGAGCGGCGGGAGCTCGGCGTCGACCACGCGCTGGTCGGCGGTGTGCTCGCTCGTCGATGGGGCCTGCCGAACGAGCTCGCCAGCGTGATCGAGCGCCATCATGCAATCGATTGTCAAGGCGAGGCCGCGCTCGTGCGGCTCGCCGACATGCTCGCCCACTACGTGCTCGGCGGCGCGATCTCCCCATCGGCGCTGTTGAGCGTGGCACGCACCGTCGGCGTGAGGACAGGCGAGCTGCGCGCGGTCATGTACGACCTGCCGCTGACGGCGACCGGTGGACGACCGAGGCAAGTCGAACCCTGCCCTATGTCCGACCGAGAGATCGACGTTCTGCGACGGCTCGCTCGGGGCATGGTCTACAAGCAGATCGCCGTTGAGCTCGGGCTCTCCACGAGCACGGTCCGCACCCACCTGCACAACGTCTACGGGAAGCTCGGAGCGATGGACCGAGCGCAAGCCGTCCTGATCGCGACCGAGCGCGGCTGGATCTGAGCGCCGTTCGCGAGGCGTGCGATCATCGCCGATGGATGATCTCGATCACCACCAAGTCTCCGTACGCGCTGCGCGCGCTTGTTGAGCTCTACCGTCACGGCGACGCCGGCCCCGTTCCGATCGCCGAGCTCGCCCGCCGCGGTGAGATCCCGGTGCAGTTCCTCGAGCAGCTGTTCGCGACCTTGAGGCGGGCAGGCATCTTGCGCTCGCAGCGCGGCGTCAAAGGGGGTTACAGCTTCGCCCGGTCCGCCGGCGAGATCACCGTACTCGAGATCGTCGAGCTGCTCGACGGACCGCTCGGCCAAGGCGCGACCGGGGTGTTCGCAGATGCCGCGGCAGCGGCGCGGCTCGTGCTCGCCGACACGACGGTCGCCGAAGTCGCCGAGGCGGAGATGCGAGCCGCCGGCGCGCCGATGTACCACATCTAGCCGAGCGCGGTGCGCGTGTCGATCAGCGCAGTGCCTGGCGCCCCGGGTGTCGATTACCCGGTCGCGCGTGTCGATCAGCGCGGTGCCTGGCGCCCCGGGTGTCGATTACCCGGTCGCCCGCTCTCTGATCTCCCGCCGAATCTCGCCTCGAGCCCCGATCAGCGAGACGAGCGAAGGGGAGTCGAGCGGAAGTCGGCGGATCGCGAGCGTCAGCGACTCATCGACGGCGCGCAGCACTTCGAGCTCCTGCGTGGTGGCCGTTTGTCGCGGCCGAAACGCGCACGGGCCACGGCGGCGATGAGTAACTTCGCCGCCGGACGACATCTTTGCCCTCGCGTGGTCCACAAAAGTTCTTCCTGTTCGTGCCGTTTACAGACCATCGACTGAACGGCGCAAGAGCTTGAGCGGTGTCTAAGTACACTCATCGCGGCCGGATGACGACCCACTCACACTTCATCGGAGCCCTCGCGGGACAGAGGACCCGGATCCCCACCAACATCGCCGACCATGTCGGGCGCACGCCGATGGTTCAGCTGACGCGGATCGTGGGCGAGCTCGACGTGCAGCTGTTCGCGAAACTCGAGGCGTATAACCCCGGCGGCAGCGTCAAGGACCGGATCGGCGTATCGATGATCGAGGCGGCCGAGCGCGAGGGACGAATCAAGCCGGGCAGGACGACGGTCGTCGAGGCGACGAGCGGCAACACCGGGATCGCGCTCGCGTTCGTATGCGCCGCGAAGGGCTATGACCTGATCCTGACGTTGCCTCAGGGCATGAGTCGCGAGCGCGAGGGGCTGCTGCGCCTCTACGGGGCCCGAGTCGAGGTGACGGAATCACTTGGCGGGATGACTGAGGCGGTCCAGGCCGCCCAGGCGATGGCCGCGCGAGAAGACGTGTTCCTCCCTGATCAGTTCTCCAATCCCGCCAACCCCGAAATCCACCGCAGGACAACGGGGCCCGAGATCTGGGACGCGCTCGATGGAGATGTGGATGTGCTCGTCGCCGGCGTGGGAACGGGAGGCACGATCACTGGCGTAGGCGAGGTCTTCAAGCAGCGCAATCCGCGCCTCCGGGTGGTGGCGGTCGAGCCGAGCTCCTCCGCGGTGCTCTCAGGCGGCCGTCCCGGGCCGCACAAGATCCAGGGCATCGGCGCCGGCTTTATCCCCGCCGTGCTGAACCGGGAGGTGCTCGACGAAGTGATCCCTGTCCACGACGATGACGCGATCGAGACCGCCCGAACGCTCGCCAGGATTGAGGGAGTACTTGGCGGGATCTCCTGCGGCGCCGCGGTGTGGGCGGCGCTCGATCTGGCGCGGCGCGCGGAGCTGCGCGGCGCCCGGATCGTCGTGATCTTGCCCGACTCCGGCGAGCGGTATGTATCGACGCCGTTCTTTGCCCCGTAGGCGTCCCAGGCGCCCCGCTACGCTGTGTCGATGTTCGGGGCAGCTGACCGACTTACCGACGAGATCAGACGAGACGTTGTCGCGGCTCAGACCCGAGACCCGGCGGCTCGTGACGTCGGCTCGCTCGAGATTCTCGCTGCCTGGCCGGGCGTCCAGGCGCTGCTCGCTCACCGACTGGCCCACGCGCTGTACCGCAGCGGAGTGCCGCTGCTGCCGCGGATGGTTGCGGCGATCTCGCGAGCGCTTACCGGAATCGAGATCCATCCTGCTGCGACCATCGGTCAGGGCTTCTTCATCGACCATGGCATGGGGGTGGTGATCGGCGAAACCGCCGAGATCGGCGATGACGTCACCCTGTATCAGGGCGTGACGTTGGGGGGCACGGGATTTGCGACCGGTAAGCGCCATCCGACGGTGCAGGACAACGTCACGATCGGCTCCGGCGCCAAGCTGCTGGGCCCGATCACCGTTGGCCACGGGTCGAAGATCGGTGCCAACAGCGTCGTCATCCATGATGTCCCGCCCAAATCCACAGTGGTTGGAAACCCCGGCCACCCGGTGCGGGTCGAGGGCCGCCGACCCGAGGGCCCGGACGCCGATTGGGTGCATCTGCCGGACCCGATCGCAGACGCAATCAAGGGACTGGCGAGCCGCATTTCCGCGCTGGAGCAGGCAGCTGCAGAAACACCGCCCGAGGCCGAGGTGCGCCCGCTGCATGCCGCCGCAGCACCGCCCGCGGAGCCAGAACCGCGAGCTAACCGCTCAGTAGGGCCTAATCCCGCGGGCGGCTAGGCGCGGTTGTCGCCACTCGGTGTGGCTCGGCCACTGGGGGAAGCGACGGGTCGAACTCGTCGTCCTCGGGCATGTTGCTTCGCGCCCTGACTAGGTAGAGCGGCCGTCCCTTGACCTCGTCATAGATCCGTCCCACGTACTCGCCGATGATCCCGATCGAGATCAACTGGATCCCGCCAAGCAGCAGCACGGCGATCGTGATCGAACCAAACCCCGGTAGATAGGATCCCGTGATCCGGAGCGCGATCACCACGGGGATCGCGATGAACGCGACGGTCGAGATGATGAACCCGAGCAACGTCGCGAGCTGCAGCGGACGATGTGAGAAGGACGAGATCGCGTCGAGCGAGAACCGCAGCATCTTCGCCACGGTGTACTTGGTTTCGCCGGCCGTGCGCGGATCGCGTCGGTACGGAACCGCCGCCTGGCGATAGCCGACCCATACCGTCATCCCGCGCAGAAACCGGTTGCGCTCGCGCATCGAAAGCAGCGCGGCGAGTGGACGCCGATCCAGCAGCCGAAAATCGCCCGAGTTCGGCTGGAGCTCGACTTGCGCGAGCTTGTCGAACAGCTTGTAGAACCAGCGGGCGGTACTGAGCTTGAAACGTGACTCGCCTTCGCGCTCTTCGCGGACCGCGTACACAACGTCGCAGCCCGCGCGCCAGTGATCGAGCATCGTGGGGATCAGCTCGGGTGGATCTTGCAGATCGGCATCGAGCATCACCACGGCATCGCCGCGGGCGTGGTCGAGCCCTGCCGTCAGCGCTGTTTGGTGACCAAAGTTCCGTGACAGGAAGACGACCCTCACCCGCGGGTCGTTGTCGGCGAGGCGGCCCAGTAGCTCCGGCGTCTGGTCGCTCGAGCCGTCGTCGACCAGCACGAGCTCGAATCGCACCCCCTCAAGCGCGCTGCACACGCGTGCGTAGAAATCCTCGAGCAGCTCCTGCTCGTTGTAGACCGGCGCAACAACGCTGAGCAACGTAAGCGGCCGCGCGCCGTTGTGGTCGAGCTTGGCCGGTCCGCTCATGGGGTGGTCATCTCAGCAGTTCGCAGCACGTGATCCAGCAATCGCAAGCCTCGCTCGCTCATAGGCCTAGCGCGCTGCCGTGGGGAATATAGCCGAGCAACTGAATGCACTGGATGACGACCGTCAGAACAACCGCATTGCGCCACAGACGCCGATCCGTCGCGAGCGCCGCCAGCGGCATCAGCCACGCGACGTACCACGGGAGGAGGGCGCCGGCGGTGATGATCATCGCGAGCGTCGCCCATCCCGCTCCGTCAATCCAGTCAATCCTTCCCCGCCATGCCCTGACCACCAGCCAGCAGCAGAGGGTCGCGAAGATCGACCCAAGCGCGATGCCAACCGCGTGCCCGATCGTACCCAGACCAAGCCGCGTCGAAATGAAGCCGGGAATGCTCAGCCAGTCGCCCTCGCCCTGGGTCGTCTTGAGCGTCGACAGCATCCGGATCGGGCCGGTGCCAAACAGCGCCAGCGTAGGCAAGGCGAGCACAGCAGCGACGATCGCCGCTCCGATCGCCACCTCGAGGCGGCGGCTACGCGCGCCGCGGCGAGCGCCTCCGGCTAGTGCGAACGGCAACATCAGTCCCGCTGTTACCTTTAGCGCGACCGCGACCATCATCGCTGCTCCGGCTGTCCGCTCGCGATGCTGGAGCATCAGGTACACGCCCCCGATCACGGCAGCGAGCATCAACAGGTCGTTGTGTCCGCCGCCGACGCCGTACACGACGACGAGCGGGTTCAGCCCGACCAGCGCCACGGCCCGGACCGGATCGACCCCTCGGAGGCGAGCCGCGTTCCAGACCAGGGCGACGGTCGCCAGACTCGCAAGCACGGCGATCGCCTTGTAGGCGAGTGCGCTGGCTGCGATCGACAGCGGCGCGAGCACGTAGCTCAGCGCGGTGAAGACGGGGCCGTAAGCGGTCGGGATGTACGACCATTTCGCGCCGACGAACGGAAACAGCGGATCGAGAGCGATCGCGTGCGGGCCGAACAGGTATGGGTTGGTTCCGTAAACCGCTCCCATTCGCGCGTATGCCTGGTAGCTGAACACATCCGTCGACAGCAGCGGAGGCGCAAGCAACACCAGCGCGTGCAGGGCAGCGATCGTCATCAGCACCGCCCGCGCAGAAAGCCGGTCCGCGGCTTTCACGGCCACCACGTAAGAGGCGAGCATCGCCAGCAGGACCACGATCACGCCGCCGGTCCCGATGTCCAAGCCAGTGCTGCCGAACGGGCCCGCGAGCCAGCTTGGGACCGGCCGGGTGGATTCGGGTAGAAGAGCGTCCGTCCCGGCTGCCGCGATCGAGATCACCAGTCCGGTCACGATCAGCCCGGCGAGCCCGAGCATGCCAACGCGGACGCCAGGAAGCGTCCGACGTACATCGAGCGGTGATCTTCTGAGCTCGAGCGCGCCGCTGTTGGGCGTGGCGCCGAGCGGGCCGGTAGCGCTCATTGCTGGAAAGAGAATGCCCGCCGAGCCATCGGCTCCGGTTTGGGCATTGTTGAGATTATGTTAGGAACCTTGAGTGACAGTGTTATGCCGATCAGGGCGCGCTTAAAGATCAGGCGGTGCTTGTGTGCTACGAAGTCCCCGCGGTCTCGCGAGCGCGAACGCCACGAGCTAACGCTTCCGTTGCGCTCCGGCGCAGCAGCGGGACATGCCACATCGCCTCGAACGCGATCCGGGCGGACATTTTGCTAGCGCCCTCGGTCCGATCCGAAAACACGATCGGTATCTCTCGTACGCAGAACCCCGCCAGCAGCGCCCGATAGGTGACCTCGATCTGAAAGACGTATCCCTCGGCGCGGACGCTCTCGAGGTCGATTGCTTCCAGAACCTCGCGACGGATGCACTTGTACCCCCCGGTGAGATCGTGCACGGGGACTCTCAGAATCGCCCGCGCGTAGATGCCGCCGCCGCGGCTCACGAGTCTGCGCATCAGACCCCAGTCGCGCACGCCGCCGCCGGCTACGTAGCGCGAGCCGAGCACGAGATCGGCATCTTCCGCCGCGGCCAAGAAGTCGGGTAGGTAGGCAGGGTCATGGGAGAGGTCCGCGTCCATCTCGAACACGAGCGAGGCCCCTCCCGCCAGCGCACGCGTGAACCCCGCCAGGTACGCCTTGCCGAGCCCGTTCTTCGCATCGCGGTGTAGGACCTCGAGGCCGTCGATCTCGCTCGTCAGCGCTTCGGCAATCGCCCCCGTGCCATCTGGCGAGTTGTCATCGACGATCAGGATTCGGTACTCACCCGGCGCTACCCGGCTCAGCTCCGCGTCCGCTTTGCGGACCACCCGCTCGACGTTGGGCGCCTCGTTGTAAGTGGGTATCACGATCCAAATCGACGCTGGCATCGGTCTTGCAGCGTAGAGGCAGGTTGGGATGGTCGCTGCATCCGCCCGACGGACCCGGCATCATGAGTCGCCGAATTCGCATGGACGACAGCTACACCGCACTCCGCAGCCGTCCGCCGAGGCCGCCTGCTGGGCGGCGGCGGCCGCCCCCTCGTCGGCGCCCCCGACGCCATCCCCGGCGCCGGGTCCTCGCGCTGCTCGCCGTCGTCGGGGTCGCGGCAGCGGTCGCGGTCACGGTCGCTTCTGCCGGGGGCGGCGGCGGGGCTGCGCATCCGTCAGCTCACACTCCGACCTTCTTCGTCCGCCTCCAGCAGCTCGCGGGTACCGGTGCCGGCTCGTTCTCTTCAAGCGAGCACCTCTCCGAGAACGCCGCGATCAATCGCACGCTCAAATACACGCCGTGGGTCCGCGTTGCGGGGCGGCAGCACCGTGAGATGGCGCTGACCTTCGACGACGGCCCAGGCCCCTACTCGCCCGCGGTGCTCGCGATTCTCAAGCGCGAAAAGGTCCCTGCCACGTTCTTCGAGATCGGGATGATGGAGCAGTGGTTCTACGCGTCGACCCGGCAGATTGTCGCGCGCGGGGACGTGATCGGCGATCACACCGAGACGCACCCGCCGATGTCCGAGCTCTCGCCGGCGTTGCAACAACAGCAGCTGATCCAGCAGACGGGGGCGATCGGCCGCTACGGAGCGCCGTTCCCGCGTCTGTTCCGGCCGCCCTACGGGCTATTCAACGCGACCACGCTCAAGCTGCTGCACCACTACCACATGCTGATGGTCCTTTGGACGGTCGACACGGACGACTACACGCGGCCCGGCGTCAAGGCGATCGTGCACTCGGTCATAGCCGGCGCACGGCCGGGGGCGATCATCCTGATGCACGACGGCGGGGGCAACCGTCAGGAGACGGTTGACGCACTACCGCAAATCATCAAGGACCTCCGCGCCCGCGGGTACAAGCTCGTCACCGTGCCGCAGCTGCTGATCGACAACCCGGCGCCACACAACCAGGACATCTCGTCAGTTCTGGGATCCGGGGGGTAGCGGCGGCCGGCGCGGCGGTCGCGGGTCCTGGACGTCGCGGGGGCGCGGGCGGCCGCGACGCGCGAGGGGTGGCGGGGTGCAAGTTCCTCGGCGGAGGGGCGGAGCACCTCGCGGCGAACTACTCCCCCGAACTTTGGCAATCTACCTCCGCCGCCCGGAGGCGAAATGCCAGGGTTCCCCGCGGCGGCCGTCCAACACACTCATTACGGCGCCGATCAGCGCCGATCAGCGCCGGTACGCCACGCGATTCCAGCTCGGCTCACGCGCGAGCTCGATCGGCTCGCCGCCCCGGTCGGGCTGGACGTAAGTGAATGCATTCGCGGTCGAGTCGAAGGACACATCGAGCTCGCCTTCCTTGACGCGCTGGTCGAGCCAGGCGCCGCGGAAGATCAGGCGGCGCAACCAATGCACGAGCGAGCGCTCTGAGGGACCGACAAGCTCAGGCCAGCACTCGTTGACGTGCTCGCCCAGCGCTGAAGCGGGATCGGTGACTTCGCCGTTGACGACGAGGTTGATCAGATCCTCCGCCTCGTCCTCCTCGACTGCCCCGGCCAAGAACCCCAGCTTTCGGGCGGCCTGCTCGCAGCGCTCGCGGAAGTCGCGTTCGCTGAACGTAAATCGAAGCTCGCCGTATTCGAGCACGAAGTCGTCGCCCGAGTTGTAGTTCCCGCGCCGGTACATCAGGCGTCGGCATCATATGTGGGAATCCTCCGTGGTCGCAGGGGTTGAATGGGATGTTGCACGCCGCTTCGCGGCCGTTGGGCGCGCCTGGTTGGCGGGTGTCATCAGCTCGGCAGGGGGCGTCGCGCCTTGGTGAGCGGACGCCCTCGACTCGGAGGCGGGCGGCCCTGCCCGAAACCGGGGGGGCGATTTTCCGACGCTCGTTGGCTCTAGTGGAAATGGAGCGCGTACAAGCCCAGATTCTGATCGTCGAGGATCACGACCCCACCCGGAAATTCCTCGCAGACAACCTTTCGGCGGACGGCTACGAGCTAATCGATGCGGACTGCGCTCGCGATGCACGACGACTGATGGAAACGCGGCCAGTGGATCTCGCGATCGTCGATCTCGGACTGCCCGACCGCGACGGTCTAGAGCTACTACGCGAGGTTCGAGAGTCCGACCGCTTAGTCGGTCGCGTGGATCCCGACCTCCCGCTTTTGGTCCTGACCGGCAGGGCAAGCGAGCTGGATCGAGTCCGTGGCTTCGAGCGCGGCTGTGACGACTACGTGATCAAACCGTTCAGCTATCCGGAGCTCCTCGCGAGGGTCGCAGCTCTACTGCGGCGCAATCGGCGCCGGCCACGCGTGGGGAGGCTGCGGGTCGGTCCGCTGGAGCTTGATCCGCTCTCGCGCCAGGTTTGGCTGCGGGGCCAGCAGTTGGAATTGTCGAAGAAGGAGTTCGCGCTCTTGCGCGCGCTGGCGTCCGATCCCACGCGGGTGTTCACGCGTGAGGAATTGCTCCGCGGCGTATGGGGTTACCGGGCGCTTGTGCCAACGAGGACCCTGGACTCGCACGCCCACCGGCTGCGAAAGAAGCTGTGCGTCTCGGGAGATCGATTCCTAGTCAACGTGTGGGGCGTCGGTTACCGGCTGGTCGATGGGAGCATCGAGTGACTCGCCAGTTCGTCCTGCTGGGCGGCTGGGCGGCGGCAGCAGTCGCCGGAGCGCTCGCGTTGTTCGCGTGGCGCGCGTTGAGCTCGCTCACCGAGACTGTCGCGCGAGCCTGCCATGAGCTCCGCGGACCGATCGCTGCGGCTCGGCTCGGTCTCCACCTCGGAGCGCGTACCGGGGAGCTGTCGCCGCCCACGCTCCGAGGGCTCGATCTCGAATTGGGTCGAGCATCGCTCGCGCTCGAGGATCTGACCGATACCCGCCATCCCAGCCTTGCTCCGAGAAGGCCGGAGCAGGTCGACGTCGCCGCGTTATTGGCTGACTCCGCAGGCGCGTGGCAACCCAGCGCGGGGCGGCGAGGAGTGGAGCTCAGCGCACTGTGGGCCAGCGGTCCCGCTTACGTCTTCGGCGATCGCCTGCGCCTCGCCCAGGCCACTGGCAACCTGATCGCAAACGCGATCGAGCATGGCGAAGGCCCGGTCGAGGTCCAAGGACGCGTTGACGGCTTGCTTGTGCGGATCGAGATCCGCGACCACGGCCCAGGGTTGCCCGCATCCGTAGCTGAGCTTACGCGCCGATCCCGCCGCCGTCCCGGGCAGCGCGGTCGCGGGCTGACGATCGCCGCTGGGATTGCTGCGTCACATGGTGGCCGTCTGGCGGCAGGTCCAAGCGAGCGCGGTGCAAGGCTGGTGCTCGAGCTCCCCATCTCCGATCCCGCGCCGGTGGCACGCGTCCTCCTGGGCAGCGATCGCTAACTGTCCGGCCGCTTGGAGCGGGCTGGGAGTGGGCCAATAACCGTGTGGCGAACGTGCTCCGCCGGTGGCCCCAGCGGGGCTCGGCGTCTGGCAGCCTGCTGCTGAGCAGTCTGGTCAAGTTTCTGTCTCGAACTCGTGGAACAGGCGAGTGGGGCATCTCGCGCGCGGGTGCCGGGAGGTAGGGACTCGCAGTCGCCGACGGTCCCAACTGCCCCGTCCCTCGCGGTCGGCGGTCGCCCCATCGCGCGCCTCCTGCGCAGCAGATTCGTCCCGCGACACAGGGGCCACCCATCCGAGCACCAGCTCGCCATCCAACGCACATCGGTCGGACGGAATCGTCTCGATTTTGCAAGCGCCCGTTCACTTCGCCGAGCTGCAAGCGGGCTTGCAGCGCCCTGCGACCCGGTGGCGGAGCGAAAGCCGCGTCGATCGACCGTGGTGGCGGCGGAAACTCGTCGGGACCGGCTTCGCTGGGGTGTAGTGGGAAGGCGAATGGGAAATGAGTTGCAATGTGGGGGAAAGTGGGCTAGAGTGGGTTTTGCATGCGGGACCCGGGTGGCAGGGCTCCTCCCACCCAGCCACCCGGGTTCGAGATTCGGTCAGCCGAATGAGAACCCTTGATCTTCCGCGGAACCTTTGAACATGCGCTCGATGCGAAGCACCGTCTCACGGTCCCGGCAAAGTTCCGCGCGGCGCTCGCGGGCGGAGTCGTGCTAGCCGCCTCGCCGGAGACCACGCCCGGCGCGCCGCGTTCGATCGCTATCTGGACGCCGGAGTCCTACGACGCTTACACGAGCGCGGCCTTGGCTGGTCTCAATCCACTTTCGGCAGACGCTCGTGACCTACAGCGTTTCTTCTTCAACTTCTCGCACGACACCGAGCTGGATTCCGCCAACCGCGTGATGATCCCGCCGCCGCTGATGGATTACGCCAGCCTCGAGAAGGAAGTGATCGTGACCGGATCTGGCAGGTGCCTCGAGGTGTTCGATCGCGCCAGATATAGCGGTTACACCGACGAGGTCTTGACCCGTGTTCCCGAGATCGCAGCAAGCCTTGGCCACACTGGTTGACATGACGCATGCCCATACCCCGGTCCTGGCCGGCGAGTTGACTAACGTGCTCGATCCGCAGCATGGCGAGGTGGCGGTCGACTGCACGTTTGGAGGCGGTGGTCACGCCCGGCTGATCGCGGACCGCCTCGGAGCAGCCGGGGTATTGATCGGCGTCGATCGAGATCCGGTTGCCGAGGAGCGGTTCGCGGAGCTATCGGCGGAGGCGCCCTGTGACACCCGCTTCATCCGAGCCGATTTCGTCACCGCGCTCGCGCAGCTTCGAGAGGAGAAACTGCAGGCGGACCTGATCTATCTCGATCTGGGCATGTCGTCGATGCAGGTCGATACCTGGGCGCGTGGATTCTCGTACGCGTATGACGCCCCGCTCGATATGCGGATGGATACGGAGCAGGAACTGACCGCCAAGAAGATCCTCAACACCTGGGACGAGCGCCGGTTGACGCGACTGCTGCGAGATTACGGCGAGGAGCGGTACGCCTCCCAGATCGCGCGATCGATCGCGCGAGCGCGGCGCAAGGAGGAGCTCGACTCGACACACCAGCTGGTCGACGCAATCAAGGCGGCGATCCCCACGCCGGCGCAGTTTGCGGGTGGCCACCCTGCGCGCAGGACGTTCCAGGCGCTGCGAATAGCAGTCAACGATGAGCTGGAGCAGCTCGACGCGGCGCTTCCGGCGGCTTGGCAGCTGCTGAAGTCCGGCGGCAGGCTTGCCGCGATCTCGTTCCATTCACTCGAGGACCGCCGGGTCAAGCGCTTCCTGGCGGGGCTGGCTCGAGGCTGCGTATGCCCGCCGGATCTGCCGATCTGCGTGTGCGGACGAGAACCGGAGGCTGAGCTCTTGAGCCGTCGTGCCGTCGCGCCCGGCCCGGACGAGGTGGCGGCCAATCCAAGGTCAAAGTCGGCGCATCTGCGCGCCGCTCGCAAGCTGGAGGGGAACGCCACATGACACCACCCGCCACGACTTCGGACGGTCGGCGCACGAAGGAGCGAGAGAAGCATCGCCGCGGAGCTTCCGCGGGGGGCACGAGCGTGTCTTCCGGTCATCGCCGCGCTCTGCCTCGCCGGGCGGCGCCGCGCTCCCCGCGCCGCGTGTCCGGGCCGCTCTCCGGAAGGGCTGTGGCGCTGATCGGCCGAGTGGCGCGGGCCGCGCCCCGCGCAGCCGGGACCCGCGCAGCCGGGAGGATCGCCCCGCGACGCAGCGCCGAGACGGGGCGCGGGCGCGCCGCCCAGTCCGGCCCCCAGAGCGCTACGCAGCGGCAGCGATGGCCTGCCGACTGGTTCACTGCGCGGACCATCCCGCTGCGGCAGCGCCGGCGCCCCAGCCGGTCCCGCTCGAGCGCTACCGCCTCGATCTCGGCCCGCGGCCTCACTTTCTTACAGGGGCTTCCCGATCATCCGCTTCTGGACCGCATCGTCCGCGGTCGGGCCTGGATCGCGCTGCTCGGCGTGATGCTCGCGGGGATCGTCGCGATGCAGGTCGAGCAACTCAAGCTGGGCGCGAGCATCGGCCGCTCGGTCGAGCGCACCAGCCAGCTGCAGACGCGCAACCAGCAGCTGCAGGCGAGCATCGCGGCGCTCTCCGATGATCAGCGGATCGAGACACTGGCGGCCCGTCAGGGGATGATCATGCCGCCGCCGGAGGCAACCGACTTCCTCGCCAACCCCGGACAGACCGGCGTTCAGAAGGCGCTGTCAAACATCCACGCTCCAGACCCGTCCGCTTTCAGCTCGCTGCAAACCGGAAGCGGCGAGGTTGTGACGAACCTGAACGCGACCGGATCCGCGTCAGCATCGCTTGCCGGGGCGCAGGCGAGCGGGCCGGCGTCGACGGTCGCCACCGCGCCGCTATCGACAGTCGCGACGACCCCCGGGACCGCAGCGACCGGGCAGCTGCCGGCCATGGCAGCGACCGCCCAGACGTCGGCCACATCGGCGACCGGGCCGAGCACCGGTATGACTGGGCAAGTACCCACGACATCCGCGGCGGCCCCCATCACCACAACCGGCCAAGCGCCTGCAGCCGCGGCGACGGCCGCACCGCCGGCGACCGGCGCGGACCAGTCGCCGGCGACTTCCGCCAGCAACAGCGCCACGCCGAGCGGGGGATAGGCAGTCCGGTGAAGGGGATTGACCGCCGCATCGGAATCCTCTTTCTGTCCTTCATTGCGCTCCTGGCGACCGCGCTGACCCGGGCCTCGTATCTCGGAGTGGTTAAGGCTGGATCGCTCCAGCGCGCCGCCGAAACGCAGCAGGTGACCGAGCTTGTGGTACCGGCGCCGCGAGGAACGATCACCGATCGCAACGGCGTCGAGCTCGCGCTCAGTGAGTCGGCCGCCAATGTGGTGGCCGACCCTTACCTGATCAAGAATCCGGGTGCGGTCGCCGAGAAGCTCGCACCGCTGCTCGGCGAGCCGGTCACCGCCGTGCTCGCGGAGCTGACCAAGCCGCATACGGGCTACGTTCAGCTCGCGCAGCTGCTGCCGAGCGATCGCGCGGCCGCGATCATGAAGCTGAACATCGATGGGATCTCGACGATTCCCGAGATGAAGCGCTACTACCCTCGGGCGTGGGCCGCTTCGCAGGTCCTCGGGAGCGTGCACTCAGACGGCCAAGGAGCGAGCGGGGTCGAGTACCGGTATGACGACGCGCTGAGGGGCGTGAGCGGCCTGCGCAGAATCGTGAGCGACGCCCGGGGCCAGCCGATTTCTGTCAATGACGTGCGGCCGGCGCGTCCAGGGAAGTCGATCACGCTGACCATCGACGCGGCGCTTCAGGACGAGGTCGAGCAGGTACTGGCTGGGGTTGGAGCGCAGTACTCGCCCAAGGGCGCCACGGCAATCGTGCTGAATCCCAACACCGGCGCGATCCTCGCGCTCGCCAACTGGCCGCGGATCAACGCCAACAACCCTTCCGCCGCGCCGTCATGGGCCAGCGAAGACCGAGCGGTTCTCTTCAACTACGAGCCGGGTTCCACCTTCAAGGCGATCACGGTCGCGGGCGCGCTCCAGGACGGACTGGTGACCCCGGACACCGAGTTCGACGTTCCACCGACCCTGCAGGTTGCCGATCGCGAGATTCACGACGCGGAAGATCACGGATATGAGACGCTGACCGTCGCGCAGATTCTGAAGGTGTCGAGCAACATCGGCGCCGACGAGATCGGGATCGAGAAACTCGGGCCTCAGCGCTTTGACCACTGGGTGCACACCTTCGGCTTCGGCTCGCCGACTGGCGTGGACCTGCCGGGGGAGGAGAACGGAATCGTCCTCCACTGGTGGCAGTACTCGGGCTCTTCGATGGGAAACCTGCCCATGGGCCAAGGAGAGTCGGTCACGCCGATGCAGATGGCGAGCGCATACTCGGCGATTGCCAATGGCGGCATCTTGCGCCCGCCGCACATCGTGAAGGCGATCGGTGGCGCGCCGACCCCGCTCCCTCGGGGCAAGCGGATCATCTCGCCGGCCGTCGCGCTTGTACTGCGCCAGATGTTGCAAGGCGTGTTCGCCGACGGCGGTACGGCATCAGGCGCGGCTATCCCCGGCTATGACATGGCCGGCAAGACCGGTACCGCGAACATCGCGATCGACGGCCATTACTCGGACAGCGCATATGTCGCGTCGTTCATCGGGATGGTGCCGACCCGCGATCCAAAGCTGCTGGTCGCCGTGATGGTCGACGAACCCCAGGGGGCGATTTACGGTGGGTCAGTTGCCGCACCGGCTTTCCAAAAGATCGTCGGCTGGGCTGTTCCATATCTGGGACTCTCCCCCCGCTAACGCCGTCAATCCGCAGTCGCTTTGGAGTTAGCGCCTCGGAAACTGACGCCTGAGCCGCGCGAGGCGATCGTCCCACTGTCCGCCGACGGCCGCCATCCATGAGACCGCGTCCGACAGCGGCTCCGGTGTCACGCGATAGCGGACCTCTCGCCCTGAGCGCTCGCGGTCGAGCAGACCGGCGTCGGCCAGCGCGGCCAAGTGCTTGAGCACGGCCTGGCGGGAAATCGGAAGCTCCGCGGCCAGCTCGGTAGCGGTCGCCGCAGGCTGGCGCGCGATTGCCGCGAGCAGCGATCGTCGCGTCGGATCCGACAGCGCTCCGAATACGGCTCCCGCCCGGTCTGAAGAGGCCTGCGGCACTTACGAGGCCACGAGCGCAGGCCCGAAGCGACGGCCGCCGGTGCCGCGAACTGGGATCCCGACCAGGTCGAGCAGGTCAAGCGGACGCGTCTCGACGACGCGCAGCAGGGTGGCCTCATCGGCGACCAGCTCGAGCGTCAACTCGACGCGAGTGGCGGGATCGTCGCCCGCGCCCCACCAGAACGCGAGTCGGCCGCGGCGTCGATCTCCGACGCTCGGCGGCGAGACCTCCTCAACCCAGCCGTCCTTGGTGGACTCGCGCGAGCGAAAGTGGGCCTCGCCTCCCGGGAACAGCTCGAGCTGGACTTCGTCGGCGAGCCAGCCGGATTTCGTCACGACTTCCCAAAGCTCCTCTGGGCAGGCGGAAACCAGCATTTCACGTTCGATGCGATTGGTCATGGCGTTACTCCTCGATGACAAACTGTAACCGATCGGTTGCGCCTGTGCTATGTCGGCAGCGGCACCCCGGCGCTTACGCCGATGCTCTTCTGCGCTCTTTCCGAGTTGCGGCCGTTCACGCCTGATGTGCAACGCGTTGGTTGCGGGTTTTGCTATGGTCCTGCGAACCGCAACCAAGTAGTTGCAGTTCATCACTGACGAGGAGGTCTTCATGCCACTGGTACCGATGGTCGTCGAGCAAACCGCGCGCGGCGAGCGCTCGTTCGACATCTATTCGCGGTTGCTGAACGACCGGGTCGTGTTCCTTGGCGGAGAGGTGGATGAGGAGACCGCGAACCTGATCGTTGCGCAGCTCGTGCATCTCGAGTCCGACGATCCCGACAAGGACATTCACCTGTACATCAACTCGCCGGGAGGCTCGATCTACGCCGGGCTCGCGATCTACGACGCGATGCAGTTCATCAAGCCGGACGTGCAGACGATCTGCTACGGGATCGCGATGTCGATGGGATCGCTGCTACTGACGGGCGGCGCGCCCGGCAAGCGCCTGACGTTGCCAAACAGCCGGATCCTGATCCATCAGCCGTCCGGCGGGTTCCAGGGTCAGACCAGTGACATCGAGATCCATGCGCGCGAGGTGCTGGCGCTCCGGGCGCGCGTGGACGAGCTGTACGCCAAGCACACGAGCCAGTCGGTGGAGCGTGTGCACGCGGACATGGAACGGGATCGCTATTTCAACGGCGAGGAGGCCGTCGCATATGGCCTGGTCGATCGAGTGATCGAGCAGCGCCAGCTCGCCCGGGGCGCCAGGGGATTCGGTCAGGGGTAGCGAGATGCTCCCTCAGCGTTAGCTTCTGATTAGCGTCCTCGGCGCCTCGCCGAGAAGGCTTGCCCGGCCGGGCGGGGACGGGGGCCCCGGTGCTGGGCAACCCGCCGCTCGTGCAAGGCTTGCCCGGCACGGCGGCAAGGACCCGGGACCGGGCAGCCCCGCCGCTCGTGCAAGTACCCTCTGGCGCGATGCGGCTCGACCAATTGATGCCCGGCGTGCCGGCTAGCGCCCGGCAGATCGAGGTGACCGACCTCGCTTACGACAACCGCGCCGTCAAGCCCGGCGCGCTGTTCTTCTGTGTGCCGGGTTTCACCCGCGACGGGCACGAGTTCGCAGCGGAGGCGGTCGCGAATGGCGCGGTCGCGCTGGTCGTGGAGCGGCCACTGCGGCTCGGCATCCCCGAGATTCAAGTGAGCAGTGTCCGCGCGGCGATGGCGCCTGCCGCCGCCGCCTTCTATGGCGACCCGACGCGCTCGCTGCGAATCGTCGGCGTGACCGGCACCAACGGCAAGACGACCACGGCGTTCCTGGCCCGCAGGATGCTCGAGGCGGGCGACCGCCAGACCGGCCTGCTCGGCACGGTCAAGAGCGTGATCGGACGCGTCGAGTACCCGGTGGAGCGCACTACCCCGGAGGCGATCGACCTGCAGCGCACCTTCCGGGCGATGCTTGACGGAGGCGATCGCGCCTGCGCGATGGAGGTCTCCTCGCACGCGCTGACGCTGCATCGAGCCGACGCCATCCACTTCGCGGTCGCAATCTTCACCAACCTGACCCAGGATCACCTCGACTTCCACAACTCCATGGAGGACTACTTCGAGGCCAAGCGGCGACTGTTCATCGATCTGCGGCCATGCAATGCGGTCATCAACATCGATGATCCTTACGGGGCGCGGCTTGCGCGCGAGCTCTCAGAACCGGTGACGTTTGGGCTCGGGCTCGGGGCGAGCTACCGCGCGCTCGATGTGGAGACCGACATTCAGGGCTCTCGCTTCACGGTCGCCACACCCGAGGGAGTGTTCGAGTTGATCTCGCCGTTGCGCGGGCGCTTCAACGTCTACAACCTGCTCGGCGCTCTAGCGGCGGTGCATTCACTCGGAGTGCCGATGCGGACGGCAGCCCAGGCAGCTCAGTCGGCGGACCAGGTTCCCGGTCGCTTTCAGCCCGTCGATGAGGGCCAGGATTTCGCCGTGTTGGTCGACTACGCGCACACGCCCGACTCGCTCGAGAACGTTCTGCAGGCGGCTCGGGCACTCACCGACAAACGGGTACATGTGGTCTTCGGTTGCGGCGGCGACCGGGACCGCGGCAAGCGTCCTCTGATGGGAGCGATCGCGCGGCGCCTTGCCGATCGAGTTGTGGTGACCTCTGACAATCCGCGCTCCGAGGACCCCGAGGCAATCATTAGCGAAATCCTCGTCGGGGCCGGAGGGGACGTCGAGCACGAGGTCGATCGTCGTGCCGCGATCGCCGAGGCGATCGCGGGCGCCGACGCCGGGGACGTGGTGGTGATCGCGGGTAAGGGTCACGAACAGGGGCAGGAGTTCGCAGGTGCCCGCAAAATCCCGTTCGACGATCTGATCGTCGCTCGTGAAGTGCTGCGCGGCGCCATGACAGCTAGCAGATGAGAGCCTGGACCCCCGAGCAGGTGGCCCGCGCCGCGGCCGCGCGGATACTCGTCCCGCCGCCCACCCGAGCCGGGCCTGAGCGAGTCGTGATCAACTCACGAGAGGCCGGACCGGGCGCGCTGTTCGTTGGGCTGAAGGGAGCCACGCTCGACGGCGGTAAGTTCGCCCCGCAGGCACTCGCCGCGCGGGCATGGGGCGTATTGACGACGCCCGACCACGCCGAAGCCGCCAAGTGTGCCGCACCCGGGGTGCTGCTCGCCGCCGACGATCCGTTACAGGCGCTACACCGGCTTGCAAACGCTTGGCGTCGAGAACTGGACGCGAAGGTGATTGGCGTCACCGGCTCGACCGGCAAGACCTCGACCAAGGACATCCTGCTCGCGATCTTGACTCCTCACCGGCGCACCGTCGCCTCGCGTGCGAATTTCAACACCGAGGTTGGGCTGCCGCTCGAGATCCTTGACACGCCGGCGGGGACGGAGGTGCTCGTGCTCGAGATGGGCATGCGCGGGCGAGGGCAGATCGCCGAGCTGGCGTCGATCGCCGAGCCGGACGTGGCGGTGATCGTGAGCGTCGGTCCGGTGCATCTTGAGCTGCTCGGGACGGTGGAAGCGATCGCCGCCGCGAAGGCGGAGTTGATCGAGGCCCTGAAGCCCGGAGGGGTGGCCGTGATTCCAGCTAACGAGCCACTACTCGAGCCGCACATTCGCGCAGACCTGATAACCGTCACGTTCGGCGAGGGAGGTGACGTGCGGCTCGCGCGCGCCGCCGAAACGCAGGTGGAGATCGAACTGCACGATGAGCTGCTCAGGCTCGAAGTCTCCTTCACTCAAGCCCACCTGCGGCAGAACCTGCTGGCCGGCGTGGCGGCTGCTCGCGCTGTAGGTGTGACGCCGGGCGGCGCGATTGACCTTGCGCTCAGCCCCGGACGCGGTCAAAGGATCCGGCTCCCCGACGAGGTAACCGTGATCGATGACTGCTACAACGCCAACCCCATGTCGATGCGGGCCGCCCTGGACGATCTCGCCGCCACGGCGGCGGCTGCCGAGCCTGCTCGCCGCATCGCGGTGCTGGGCGACATGCTCGAGCTTGGACCCGACGACCGTCGGTTTCACCTCGAGATCGGGCGGCACGCGAGCGCGGTCGGGGTTGAAGTGCTCGTCACCGTTGGCCGGCTGGCGGCGGCGATGGCCGGCGACTTCGATGGCGAGGTGCATCAGGTGGCCAACGCCGCCGATGCCGCCAGTCTTCTCCCCGATCTGCTCCAGCCGCGGGACGTCGTTCTCGTGAAGGCCTCGCGGGGAGTCGGGCTGGAGATCGTTTGCCGGGCGCTGGCCGAGGGAGCGCCGGCCTGATGGCGTCGGTCTCTGGCCGCGTTCTGATCGCGGGAACCGCCTCGCTGCTGATGTGCCTGTTCCTCAGCCCGAGGTTCATCGAGCTCCTGCGCCGCCGGGAGTTCGGTCAGAACATTCGTGAGGAAGGACCCGAAGGCCATCAATCGAAGGCCGGAACGCCGACGATGGGAGGGATCATCATCTTCGCCGCGTTCGCGATTCCGTTCCTGATCCTGTCGACGCGTGACTGGCAATCGATGGGGGTGTTCGGAGGGGCGGTGGCGTGTGCGCTGCTTGGGTTCGCCGACGACTACACGAAGATCGTGCGGCGCCGTTCGCTCGGGCTGCGAGCACGGACCAAGCTACTCGCGACGGTGGCGATCTCGATCGGCTTGTGGTGGGTCGCCACGCAGAAAGTCCATCTCTCGCCCGAGGCCAAGTTCCGGTTCGTGGACGTGTCGCTCGACCTCGGTCCCCTGTACCCGGTCTTCATTTATCTGGTAGTCGCCGGTACGACCAGCGCGGTGAACCTGACCGACGGTCTCGACGGTCTCGCGGCAGGGTGCGCTTCGATCGTGTTGCTCGCTTACATCGGGATTACGTTCATCACCGCCGGGCAGTCCGACCTGACCGTGCTCGCTGCGTGCCTGGTGGGAGCGTGCATCGGGTTTCTGTGGTTCAACAGCTTCCCCGCGAGCATCTTCATGGGCGATACCGGATCGCTTGGTCTGGGCGGGGCAATCGCGGGGCTCGCGATCATGACGCAGACCGAGGTGCTGCTGATTCTGCTCGGTGGGATTTTCGTGATCGAGGCGCTGTCGGTCCTCATCCAGGTGTTCTGGTTTCAGACCTTCCGCAAGCGGGTGTTTCTGATGGCCCCGATCCATCACCACTTCGAGCTACAGGCTTGGTCGGAGACGAAGATCATTCTCCGCTTCTGGATCGTGGCGGTCGCGTGCGCGGCGATCGCGTTCACGGTGTACAGGCTGAGCATCCGGGGATAGAAGTGCTGACGACGCGGCTCGCGCCTCGGAGCCGGGATCGGCGATGAAGCCGCGGCCGCCGCTCCCACCTGGCCCCTACCTCATCGTGGGCCTGGCTCGCTCGGGGGAAGCTGCTGCGCTGGCGTTGCGCGCTCGCGGGGAGGAGGTGATCGGTATCGATGCGGGCGCGCGCTCCGAGCCTAGATTGCGCGAGGTCGCGGGAAGGCTTTCCGCCCGGGGCGTCGAAGTCCGCCTGGATGCGTCAAGCGACGCCCTTGCCGCCGTTAGCGGAGCTGGGACGCTCATCAAGAGTCCCGGCGTTCCTCAGACCGTGCCTCCCGTGGTGGCGGCGCGAGCCCGCGGCGTTCCTGTCATCGGAGAGCTCGAGCTCGCGTGGCGCTTGCTCGGAAACGAGTTCATCGCGGTGACGGGCACCAATGGCAAGACCACCACGACCGAGTGGATCGGCCATGTTCATCGAGTGGCGGGGGTTCCCGTCGCGGTCGCCGGCAACGTTGGCACCGCCGCTTCCTCGCTTGTCGGCAGGCTGAGCGCGACGACTACGGTCGTCTGCGAGTCGTCCTCATTCCAGCTCGAGGACTCGGTCGCCTTCGCGCCCGAAGTCGCAGTGCTGCTCAACCTGTCACCCGACCACCTCGACCGCCACCCGAGCTATGAGGACTATGTCGCGGCGAAGCTGCGGATCTTCGCCAACCAGGGCAACGACGACATCGCCGTGGCGCCCGTGGACGTCCCAGTCCCGGACCTGGGGGGCTGCGCGCGACGGGTGCTGTTCGGCGCGGCGCCCGAGGCCGAACTGGGTGAGCACGCGGGCTATCTGTGGTGGGACGAGCAGCCCTTGATAGCCGCCGAAGAGCTGGCGTTGCCGGGACAGCACAACCGAGATAACGCGATGGCGGCGGCTGCGGTGTGCCTGGCGCGAGGGATCGACCCTGCTGCCGTCAGCACCGGGCTGCGGACCTTCGCGGGAGTGGCGCACCGGCTGGAGTTGGTCGCGCGCCAGGACGGCGTGGCGTACGTCAACGACTCGAAGGCTACGAACGTGGGCAGTACGGTCGTCGCGCTCCGCGCCTACCCGGGCGGAGTTCACCTGATCGCCGGCGGCCGCGGCAAGCAGCAGGACTTCTCCCCGCTGGCTCCGCTCGTGGCCGAGCGTTGCATCGCCGTCTACCTGATCGGCGAGGCCGCGGGCGACCTCGCGGCGGCGCTCGCGGGGACGGGCGTCCCGATTCATGCCCTCCGCGAGCTCGGGGCCGCCGTCGCCGCAGCACGGAAAGCGGCCAAGGCGGGGCAGGTCGTACTGCTCTCGCCGGCATGCGCCAGCTATGACCAGTATTCGGATTTCGAGGCCAGGGGTGAGCACTTCCGCGAGCTCGTGGCGCAGGGCCACGCGAGCAGCTTGGAGGGCTCCTGATGTTCGAGGCGGCGGCGTGATGGCAGCCAACACCCGCCGCGCTCCACCGCCGCTCGAGCACCGCATTCTGATGACCGCGGCGCTGTGCCTGCTCGCCTTCGGGGCGGTGATGGTCTACAGCGCTTCATCGCCGCTGGGCGTCCTGGCAGGACAGGGCAACGGCACCGGCGAGTTCCTGCGCTACCTGATCTTCGGGGGTATCGGCCTAGTGGCGATGCACGTGTTCGAGCGCCGGGGCCTGCAGCTGATTGATAGCCGGCTCGTAAACCTGCTGCTGCTCAGCTCGTTTGTGCTGCTGGTGATGGTGCTGGTGCCAGGATTCGGCGTTCAGGTCAACGGTGCGCGTCGGTGGTTCCAGGCGGGGCCCATCCAGTTCCAGCCGTCCGAGCTGATGAAGCTCGCGCTGGTGTTGTACGTCGCACGCTTCCTGGCTGAGAACCCGAAGCGGATGCGCAGTCTCAAGCAAGCGACCGCCCCGATCGCGATTGTCAGCGCTCCGGCCTGCCTACTGATCGTCGTGGAGCCCGACCTGGGAACGGTGCTGGTGATCGCGTTCACCGTCACCGCGCTGCTCGTGGCGGCCGGGATGCCGCCCCGCTACCTCGCGGTGCTCGCCGGGATCGCGTTTTTCTTGGTGATCCTGTTGGCGCTCGCCCAGCCCTACCAGCGTGCCCGGCTGACCTCGTTCCTGCACCCCTGGTCCTCGAAGTCAACCGCTGGCTTTCAAGCTGTCCAGGGTCAAATCGCGGTCGGCTCGGGCGGCCTCCTCGGCGTCGGGCTGGGCCGCTCGGTGCAGAAGATCTTCTACCTTCCGGAGGCGCAGACAGACTTCATTCTGGCCGTGATCGGCGAGGAGCTGGGCGTGCTCGGGATCTGCGGCGTGGTGTTGCTCTACGGGATGATCGCGTATGCAGGGCTTCGAACTGCGCGCCGGGCAGCGGGCCGGTATGCGAAGCTGCTCGCTACCGGACTGACATCGCTGATCCTTTGCCAGGGCATCCTCAACATCTTCGTCGTGCTAGGGCTTGCGCCGCTGACGGGCGTGCCGCTGCCGTTCATCTCCTACGCGCCGACCAATCTTTGCGTGATGCTCATCGCCGTTGGCTTGCTGCTGAACATCGCGCGCCCCGCAGCGCGCCGGCTAGAGGTCGTCGAGGCGCCACCGGGTGAGCGATCCGAGGATCGTGATCGGCGCCGGCGGGACCGCTGGGCACGTCGTTCCAGCGCTGGCGGTAGCCGACGCGCTGCGCGTTGAGGGCGCGGAGGTTCTGTTCGTCGGGGGCGAGCGGGCGGAGCGCGAGCTAGTACCCGAAGCGGGGTACGAGCTCTGCTCGCTGCGTGTTGAGCCGCTCGCACGCAACCGCCCGGCGCGCGCCGCTCGCGCCGGATTGATCGACGCGGCCGCTGTGCGTACCGCCCTCGGGATCATCCACCGGTTCCGTCCCGCGGCGGTCCTCGGCGCCGGCGGATATGTGGCCGGTCCCGTCGGGCTTGCGGCGGTGATCCGCCGCCGGCCGCTGGTGCTGATGGAGGCCGACAGCCATCTCGGCCTGACCAATCGGCTGCTCGCGCCGGTGGCCCGGAGGGTGTGTCTGGCGTTTCCGATCGAGGGTCGCGACGGGTCTCGATACCGGGTCACAGGGCGCCCGGTGCCTACTCCTGCCACCGATCGCCAGGCGGCTCGAGCGCGGTTCGGCATTTCCGCAGAGCAGCCGTGCGTGCTGATTTTCGGCGGCTCGCAAGGTGCTCGCTCGATCAACCTCGCGGCGATCGAGGCGTTCGCCGGCGCGCGCTTTCACGTTCTGCATGCTGCCGGCGATCGGGATCTGCCGGACCTGCAGACGCCGGGTCCTCATTACGACCTACGCGGCTACATCCAGAACTTCGGCGAGGCGTTGCTGGCCAGCGATTTGGTCGTTGCCCGCGCTGGGGGCTCGGTGTTCGAGATCGCAGCGCACGGGCGGCCGATGGTACTGGTGCCGTATCCGTTCGCGACCGCAAACCATCAGCTGCGCAACGCCTGGTTCATGGAGCGCGCCGGCGCGGCGATCGTGATTGCAGACGCTGACTTGAGCGCGCCGAGGCTGGCTCAGGAAGTGGGACGGCTGCTCGCCGACAGGGGGCGGCTCGCGGCGATGACTCGGGCCTCCAGCGCGCTCGCCAAGCCGGAGGCGGCGCGCGAGATCGCGCACGAGCTACTCGCGAGCGCGCGCGGACGCTAGCCTCGCCATCCCATGAAGATCGACGACTGGAGTGCGCGCCGGCTTCATTTCGTCGGCATCGGAGGGGCTGGAATGAGTGGGCTCGCACTCGTTGCGCGCACGCTGGGCGCTGAGGTGACCGGCTCTGACCGTGCCGAGTCCACGTACACCGAGCGCTTGCGCTCGCATGGGATCGAGGCGGCGATCGGTCATGCGGCCATCAACGTGCCAACCGGGGCTGAGGTCGTTTACTCGACTGCGATCCCACGGAGCAACCCCGAGCGTCAGGCCGCCGGTGGACGCGAGCTTCACCGGGCCGATCTGCTCGCGCAGATCTCCGCGCTTCGGCGCCTTTTGGCCGTCACCGGCACCCATGGCAAGACGACGACGGCAGCGATGGTGGTGCACGCCTTGCGCGGCTGTGGGCTAGATCCCGGTTACGTGATCGGCGGCGAGCTGCGCTCGACCGGCTCGAATGCGGCCTGGGGTACGGGCCAGTGGATCGTCGTGGAAGCCGACGAATCGGATCGTTCGCTGCTAAAGCTGCGGCCTGAAGTGGCGATTCTCACCAACGCCGAACTCGACCATCATGCGACGTACAGCTCGCGGCTCGAGCTAGAGGAAACGTTTCGTAAGTTCATGGCCAGCGCGACCGACAAGGCGGTAGTCTGGAACCGCCCGAGACTGCGGGAGCTCTGCCCCCAGGACGCTCTCACCTACGACGTGCCGGATCCGATCCTTTCGCCCGGCCGGTCGCGCTTTTTGTGGCGGGGAATCGAGGTCTCGCTGGCAGTGCCGGGGGCTCACAACGCGATCAACGCAGCGGGGGCGCTCACGGCCGCTGCCCGGGCGGGCGCGAACCCGGTGCGCGCCGCCGCGGCACTGGTGGATTTCCAAGGTGCCCGGCGGCGACTCGAGCGTCTAGGGGAGCACGACGGCGTCCCTGTGTACGACGACTACGCGCACCACCCGACGGAAGTGTCCGCCGCGATCGCGGCGGCGCGCACGCTTGCGCCGCGCCGGCTGGTCGCGGTCTTTCAGCCACACCTCTACTCGCGGACGCGGGCGCTGGCGCGCGAGTTCGGCGGGGCGCTGGCCGGCGCCGACGTAACGGGCGTGCTGCCGGTGTATCCAGCTCGTGAGCAAGCGGCCGATTTTCCGAATGTCGACGGCCGCTTGGTCGCGGCGGCGGTCGCTGACGCTGCCGGCGGGCGACAGGTGGCGTGGCTGCCGGACTTCGGCGTCGCCCGACAGTACCTCGCGAACACGCTCCGCTCGGGAGATCTGTGTCTGATGATGGGGGCGGGTGACATCGACTCGCTGGCGCGCTCGCTGGTCCGGTGATCGTCGCCGACCAAGCAGTAACCGAGCCTGAGCGGCCGACCCGGCGTCTACCCTGCCCGGATGCCCACGCTTCCCGCCGGCGTACAGCGCGACTATCCGCTCGCGCGACTGACCACGATCCGAACCGGGGGCAACGCCGAGCTGTTCGCGCGTCCGGGGACGCTCGCGGAGCTCGAGCGGCTGATCGCGTGGGCGGCCGGTGAGGGAGTCGATGTAGGGGTCGTCGGTTCCGGGTCGAACCTCCTGATTGCGGACGATGGTGTTCGCGGCCTGGTCGTGAAACTTGATAAGGAACTAAGCAACATCGAGCTTGACGGAACGCGGGCGCGCTGCGGCGGCGGCGCACGGCTGCCGACTGTCTCCGCCCGCGCCGCCCAAGCCGGGCTCAGCGGGATCGAATTCGGGGTCAACATCCCCGGCACGGTGGGCGGAGCTGTTCGGATGAACGCCAACGCCTACGGCGGCGAGCTGGCCCGCGTGCTCGAGTGGGTCGATGTGGCGACGCCCCAAGGGATCGAGCGTCGGCTGCCCGTGGAGCTCGGCTTCGCCTACCGCCGATCGAGTCTGCAAAAGGGGGAAATCGTCGCGCGTGCGTCGTTTGGGCTCCAGGCGGCGGCAAGCGATCAGGTCAGGGCGACGCTCGCTGACATGCGCAGCCGCCGCAAGGCGGCGCAGCCGTCGGGAATCAAGACGTTTGGCTCCACGTTCAAGAACCCCGACGATGTCCGGGCGGAAGGTCGGACCGCGGGCCAGCTACTCGATGCGGCCGGCTGCCGCGGGTTGCGGGTAGGAGGCGCGGGCTTCTCGCGCAAGCATGCGAACTTCATCGAGAATTACGGCGATGCCACGACCGCAGACGTGATCGCGCTCATGGCAGTGGGCCGGCGGCGCGTCAGCGAGCGGTTCGGCGTGGAGCTGGAGGCCGAGGTGCAGGTCCTCGGTTCGCTGGAGCTGCCCCGCGACTGGAGGTCTCGGTGATCGCCGAGGATTGCGACTGGGGCTCCGAATGATCGCGCAGGATCGAGCCGAGCGTCTGCGCAAGCGACCCAGGTCGACGCGCGCTGGGTTGCTGGCCCGTGGCCGCGGGCGGCGTCGCGCCCGAGCCAGACGCTTCCGTCGGCCGCGGCCTAAGGTGCTGGCGATCGTTGCGCTCGTACTTGGCCTCTTGGCGGCGGGTTGGCTGTGGGTCCGCGATTCCTCGCTGGTCGCTGTCAACCGCGTGTCTGTGACCGGCATCAGCGGGCCCGACGCCACCCAGATTCGCCGGGCCCTGATCACCGCGGCCCGCACGATGACCACGCTCGACGTAAGCGTTAGCCAGTTGCGAACCGCGGTCGTGCCGTATCCGGTGGTCAAGGGTCTGCACGTGTCCACCCAATTTCCCCACGGCATGAAGATCGCCGTGGCCGAGCAAATTCCGGTCGCCCAAATCACCGTCGGTTCGCGAGCGATTCCGGTCGCCGGCGACGGAACGCTGCTGCATGATCTTCCAGGGTCTGGCTCCCTCCCCTCAATTCCCTTGCGGGTGCTTCCGGGCGGCACCCGGGTCACCGACCCGCAAGCCCGTGCAGCGGTCGCGGTCCTGGCGGCCGCGCCGTATCCAATGCTCGCGCACATCAGCCAGGTCACCACCGAACCCAGCCACGGGCTGGTCGCGCAGATCCGCGACGGTCCAAGCGTTTACTTCGGCGACGCCAGTGCTCTGGGTGCCAAATGGACCGCCGTGACCGCCGTGCTGGCGGATCCCGGCTCCGCCGGCGCCGACTATATCGACGTAACGGATCCCAGGCGGCCGGCCGCCGGAGTCAGCGCATCGCCAGCATCGAGCGCCGGGGGGAGCGGCGACGCGGCCTATGGAGCCGGAGGTGTCAGCACCGGAGGCTGACCCTCAAGTAGAGACTTAGGCGACGGAAATCGTTACCCTCGCCCCCCTCTCAAGGGTTGAGCGATCTGCAACGAACGTTGCCGAAGAAAAGATCACGTTGACTTCCTGCATCGCCAAGCCGTAACGTGCAAAACTCTCCGTACCAGCGAAAGAGTGACAAACACTCGACGCCATCTTGAGGGTCGGACAGGTCACGATGGAAAGCGGCAGTTATCTAGCAGTTATCAAGGTCGTCGGCGTCGGCGGCGGCGGCACCAATGCGGTCAACCGGATGGTGGACGCCGGTCTCCGCGGAGTCGAGTTCATCGCCTGCAACACCGACGCTCAGGCACTCGCGATGTGTGACGCCGATATCAAGCTGAACATCGGGCACGAGCTGACCAAGGGCCTCGGCGCGGGAGCAAACCCCGAGGTCGGGCAAGGAGCCGCAGCGGAGTCCCGGGATGAGATCAAGGAGGCGCTCAAGGGCGCCGACATGGTCTTCGTCACGGCCGGAGAGGGGGGCGGCACCGGCAGCGGCGCCGCGCCGGTGATCGCGGAGATCGCGAAAGCGGAGATCGGCGCGCTGACGGTCGGCGTGGTGACGCGACCCTTCGCATTCGAGGGCACGCAGCGCGCGCGCCAGGCCCAGGAGGGGATCCAGAAGCTTCGCGAACACGTCGACACTCTGATCGTGATCCCCAACGAGAAGCTGCTGGCGATCGTGGAGCGGAGAACCACGATCCTCGATGCTTTCCGTGAGGCCGACAACGTGCTCCGCCAAGGCGTTCAGGGGATCACCGATCTGATCACGATCCCGGGTCTGATCAACCTCGACTTTGCGGACGTGCGCACGATCATGCACGACGCCGGAAGCGCCCTGATGGGGATCGGCAGCGCAGGCGGCGAGAACCGGGCATCGGAGGCCGCCAAGATTGCGATCTCCTCCCCACTGTTGGAGGAATCGGTCGAGGGCGCCACCGGGATCCTGCTGAACATCACCGGAGGGCATGACCTCGGCCTGTTCGAGGTCAACGAGGCGGCCGAGATCGTGCAGAGCGCCTCCGATGCAAACTCGAACATCATCTTCGGAGCGGTTATCGACGACTCGCTCGGCGAGGACGTCCGGGTAACCGTGATTGCCACCGGATTCGATCGCGGCCGGCCGCGTGCGCCCGAGGTAGGAGAAACCACGCGCCGTGGGCGGCGCGACCGCGACGTCTCGATGGACGATCGGCAGCGCTCCTCGCTCGAGATCGGCGACGACGAAATCGACATCCCGTCGTTCTTGAAGGACCGGTAGCGCCCGCCGGTGAGGCCGTCGCGCGGCCCATGTAGCCTGCGCAGTGGTGCCCCCCACCGCTGAAGCATCGCTCCGCCACACCCCGCTGCATGACCGGCACGTGGCGGCCGGGGCAAAGATGGTGCCGTTCGCGGGCTGGGAGATGCCCGTCCAGTACGCCGGCATGCGGGAGGAGCATCTAGCAGTCCGCCGCGCCGCCGGAGTGTTCGATGTCTCTCACATGGGGCAGATCGAGACGCGTGGACCGCAGGCGGTGCCGTTTCTGCAGCGAGTGCTGTCCAACGACGTCCGGCGCCTGTCAGAGGGCGGCGCCCAGTACAGCGTCATGTGCCGCGAGGATGGCGGCGTGATCGATGACCTGTTCAGCTACCGGCTGGCTGATTGTGTGTTCCTGACGGTCACCAACGCCGCCAATCACGAGCGTGATCTGGCCTGGATGCAGTCGCACGCGTCCGGGTTCGACATCGACCTGGTGGATAAGCAGTCGAGCTTCGCGATGCTCGCGGTCCAGGGTCCGCGCGCGCGAGCCGTGGTGAGCGGGCTGGCGGATGGCTTTCTGCCGCCGCGGACGCGCTGCTGCGAGCGCTCCGTCGCCGGCGCCGCGGCACTCGTGTGCGGAACCGGATACACCGGTGAGGACGGCGTCGAGTTGCTGTTAGATCCCCCCGACGCACCGGCGGTGTGGGACCAATTGCTAGCCGTCGGCGCCGCGCCGGCCGGCCTGGGCGCGCGGGACACGCTGCGCCTGGAGGCCTGCTTTCACCTGCACGGCAACGACCTGAGCGAGGATCGGGGACCGATCGAAGCGGGGCTCGGCTGGTGCTGCCGGGAAGCCACCGGGTTCATCGGCTCAGACGCCGTCGCCACGGTCCGCGCATCCGGCCCCACGGAGAGGCTGGTCCCGTTCGAGATCGACGGCCCCGGGATCGCGCGCCATGGCAATCCCGTGGTCGGCGGGGGTCAGGTCACCAGCGGGACCTTCTCGCCCTGTCTGGAGCGAGGGATCGGCCTGGCATACGTGCCCGCAGAGCGCGCCGACCCGGATACGCGCATCGAGATCGATGTCAGGGGCACGATCCGACTCGCCGTTGTCAAGACCAAGCCGCTCTATCGAAAGGGGGCCTAAAAGATGGCCGAAGCAAGTTATCCTGACGACCTGCTGTACCACCCCGAGCACGATTGGGCCCGCGTCGAGGGCGACGAGGCCACGTTCGGAATCACCTGGTTCGCGCAGGATCAGCTCGGCGAGGTCGTGTTCTTCGATCCTCCGACGAGCGGCGCCCAGACCACTAAGGACCAGCCCTACACCGAAGTTGAGTCGGTGAAGGCGGTCTCCGACGTTTTTGCCCCCCTTTCTGGGGAAATCATCGCCGTAAATGAGGCTCTTGCGGAAAAGCCGGAGATCATCAACGAGGATCCCTACGGCGAAGGCTGGCTGGTGAGGGTGAGGATGTCCGACCGCACCCAGGTCGATGAGTTGATGGATGCCGCGACCTACGAGGCGTCGCTGGAGTGAGCCACTACACCTCGGCAACGCCCGCCGACCGGCGCGAGATGCTCGCGGAGATTGGGGTCAGCTCGATCGAGGAGCTGTTCGCCGACATCCCCCGAACGCTGCGGCTCAACCGACCAGTGGCGCTCGGCGCCGGGAGCTCCGAGCAGGAGGTGTTTGAGGAGCTGCGCGCACTCGCGGCTCGCAACGTCTCGGCCGAGGACGAGCTCTCATTCCTGGGGGCGGGGATGTACGACCACTACATCCCCGCTTTGATCGATTCGATCATCGAGCGCTCGGAGTTCCTGACCCCGTACACGCCCTATCAGCCTGAGATCTCGCAAGGCGGGCTGCAGGCGATGTTCGAGTATCAGACGGCGATCTCCGAGCTGACCGGCCTGCCGATCTCCAACGCGTCGGTGTACGAGGGCCCGAGCGCGGTCGCGGCCGCCGGTTACGTGGCCAAGTACTCCAACGAACGCAAGCGCTTCGTTGTCTCCCGCGGCGTCCATCCCCACGCGCGCGAGACGCTGCGTACCTTGGCGAGAGCATGGGAGATGGAGGTCGAGGAGGCATCGCTGACGCAGGGCGCGACCGTGCTGCGGTCGCTCGACGACACGGTGAGCGCGGTGGTCGTGCAGCAGCCGAACTTCCTCGGCGCTGTCGAAGACGTCGCCGCGCTCGCTGACCAGGCTCGTCGGGCCGGTGCGCTGACGATCTGTGCGTGCGATCCGCTGCCGCTCGCGCTGCTCAGATCGCCGGGCGAGTGCGGCGTCGATATCGCGGTCGGCGACGGGCAGACGCTCGGCAACCGGCTCGACTTCGGCGGCCCCTCGTTCGGATTCTTCGCCGCCAGCGAAGCCCTGATCCGGCGCGTTCCCGGGAGGATCGCCGGGGAGACGCGTGACCTCGATGGCAAGCGAGGGTTCGTGCTGACGCTGCAGACCCGCGAACAGCACATCCGCAGGGAGCGGGCTACCTCCAACATCTGCACCTCCCAAGCCCTAAACGCGCTCGCCGGGGTCATTTATCTGAGCTGGCTCGGCCGGCGCGGTGTCGTCGAGCTCGCGGAGCTGCTGCTGCAGCGCACGGCGTACGCCCGGGAGCGGCTGGCCGGGATCGATGGCGTCACGCTGCTGCATGAGCAGCCCGTGGTCCGGGAATTCGCGGTCGCGCTCGAAGTGCCGGTGGAGCGCGTGATCGCCCGCTGCCAGGAGCAGCGCATCAACCCCGGCTACCCGCTGCGGCGCGAGTATCCAGAGCTTCCCCATGGGCTGCTCGTGGCGATCACCGAGCGGCGGTCAAAGGGCGAGATCGACCGGCTGGCCGACGTGCTTGCGGCGGCGATCGCGGCAGAGCGAGCAAGCGTCGAGGCGGCGGGAGTGGGAGCGGCGGCATGAGTAGTCCCGCAGACGACGGCCTGACGATCTACGAGCGCAGCAAGGCCGGCCGGCGCGCGTTCGTCGCTCCGCCGCTCGATGTGCCCGAGCGCCCCCTCGATGAGCTCCTGCCGGCGGCGCTGCGCCGCAGCGACGCGCCCCATCTGCCGGAAGTCTCAGAGCCCGAGATTGTGCGCCATTACAACCGGCTCTCGAAGCGCAACTTCGATCTCGACACCGGCTTCTACCCGCTCGGCTCGTGCACGATGAAGCACAACCCCAAGTTGCACGAGCGCGTCGCGGCGCTTCCAGGGCACGCGAAGCTGCATCCACTCCAGGATCCGTCCCGCGCCCAGGGCGCGCTCGAGCTGATGTGGCGCTTGCAGGAGGCGCTGGCTGAGATAGCGGGGCTCGCGCACGTGTCCTTGCAACCCTCCGCCGGCTCGCACGGCGAGCTCGCGGGAGTGCTGCTGACCCGCGCCTACCACGAGGATCGCGGCGAGCAGCGGTCAAAGGTGCTGACGCCGGACACGGCCCACGGGACCAATCCAGCGACCGTGACGATGGCCGGCTACGAGGTCGTCAAGGTCGGCACGGATGATCGCGGCAACGTCGACCTCGATGACCTGCGCGCCAAGACGACCGAAGAAGTCGCTTGCTTGATGCTCACCAACCCCTCCACGCTTGGCTTGTTCGAACCGGGGATCGAGGAGATTGGTCGGATCGTCCACGGTGTCGGGGCCACGCTGTACTACGACGGCGCGAACCTCAACGCGATCATGGGTATCTGCCGCCCCGGCGACATGGGCTTCGACATCGTGCACTTCAACCTGCACAAGTCGTTCACGCAGCCCCACGGTGGTGGCGGACCGGGGGCCGGCCCGATCGCGGTCGCAGACAGCATCGAGCCGTTTCTGCCGCGGCCACAGGTCGTGCGGCGCGGAGCCGGCGCGGGGAACGGCTCCTCGCAACCCTTCTTCGACCTCGACTACGACCGGCCGAAGTCGATCGGGCGGCTGCGCGGCTTCCAGGGCAACTATGGCGTGTTCGTCCGCGCGTATGCCTACATCCGGTCGCTGGGCGCCGCGGGCCTGCGAGACGTCTCGGAAGTCGCGGTCCTCAATGCCAACTACCTGATGGCTCGCCTGCGTCGAGAAGGCGTGCTCGAGTATCTTCCTGCAGCCTTTGATCGGGTCTGCATGCATGAGTTCGTGCTCTCCGGCGCGCCGATGAAGCGCGAGCTGGGGATCAAGACGCTCGATCTCGCCAAGCGGCTGCTCGACTTCGGAGTGCATCCCCCGACCGTCTACTTCCCGTTGATCGTCGACGAGGCAGTGCTGATCGAGCCCACCGAGACCGAGACCAAGGAGACGCTCGACCGCTTCGCGGAGATCGTCGCCGAGATCCTTCGCGAGGCTCGAGAGGACCCGGAGGTGGCCCGAAAGGCGCCATACACGACGCCCGTGCGACGTCTGGACGAGGCCCTCGCGGCCCGTCACCCCGTGGTGCGCCAGCAGCTGAACGGCTCGCAGGCGGGCTCCTAGTCCTTGCCCGCTCGTCCTCGGCGCAATGGATCAGCTGATCGCCGCTGATGCGCAAGAGATCGCGAGCCGCGCGGTGCGCGAGCTCGAGGCGCTGGTCGGCGTCTCCTCGCCGTCCGGAGACGTTGACGGCGCCGAAGAGGCGGTCCGCCTGTGCGTGGCGCTGCTTCCAGCCGCGGCCGCGGTCGAGCGCGTCCCGAGCTCCACGCCCAACAGCGCGCCCGACCTGATCGGCCGGATCAGCGGCTCGGGCTCGCGCCGGATGCTGCTGGTCGGTCACGTGGACACGGTCATCGGCCACGATGCCCACACGCCCCTGAGGCACGACGGCGAGCGCCTGTACGGTCCGGGCACAGCCGATATGAAAGGCGGGGTGGTGCTCGCGCTGGGCGTCGCCAGAGCGCTGGCCACGCGCCCCGAGAGCTTCGCCGAGCTGGCGGTGCTGCTGGTCACCGACGAGGAGTGGCGGCGGCACGAATTTGTCCACGTCGAGCGGTTCGGGACATACGACGTGTGCCTGTGCTTCGAGGCTGGTCAGACCGCGCCCGAGGGCGAGGAGGCGGTCATCGTCCGCCGCAAGGCCGCGGGAACGCTGCGGATAAGCGCCACCGGCCGCGCGGCCCACTCCGGCAGCGCGCCCGATCGAGGGCGCAACGCGCTGCTGGCGCTCGCTGAGATCTCAATCGCCGTCGCCCGCCTGCACGATCCCGCGGGCAGCGATCAGCTGAGCGTGGTGCCGACGATCGTGCGCGCCGGCGATGCGTTCAATGTGGTGCCCGCGGCGGGCGAGCTGGTCTGCGACCTGCGCGCATCCCGGCTGCAGGCCTTCGACGGCGTGCTCGCGGCGGTTCCCCGCGATCTCGCGGGCGTCACCCTCGACGCCAGGATGGAGCGGCTGTGGCCGGGGATGAACTCGCAGCAGGCGACCGCTTCGCTGCTGGAGCAGGCAAGCGCGCGGATCGGCCGCCCAATCCTGGGGATCGACCGGGGCGGCGCCAGCGACGCGAGCCACTTCGCCGACTCGATCCCGCTGACCGTCGACGGGCTGGGGCCGCGGGGCGGGGGCGCCCACACCCCCGAGGAGTACGTGCTCACGGCGTCGCTCCCCGAGCGGGCCGAGGTGGCGCTGGCGGTTGCGACTGAAGCGCTCGCGTAGTAGCCCACACCGGATTTGGCACACGCTTGCCGCTTTCATCGCGCGCATGGCGCCCACGCCGAGGCCACCTGCCATCCTTAGCTCATGAGCAGCACCGACAGGAGCATCACGGGGCCAAAGCGCACGGGCGAGGTACAGCGGCAGGGTTTGACGCTGCTGGCCACGATCGTGGCGCTGATGTGGGTGATCGAGGTGATCAACACGCTCGATAGCAACGCGCTCGACAGCGATGGGATCTATCCGCGAAATCTCGGGCGGCTATGGGGGATCTTCACCGCGCCGTTCATCCACGCGAGCTTTCAGCACCTGATCTCGAACATGATCCCGCTGGTGTTCATGGGGCTGATCATCGCCTTACGCGGCGCCGCACGGCTGGCGCTGGTGACCGCAATCGTGGTCGCGGTCGGCGGAATCGGGACTTGGCTGATCGCACCTGCCCACACGGTCACGTTCGGCGCGAGCGGAGTGGTGTTCGGGTACGCCACGTATCTGCTGGCGCGAGGCATCTTCAACCGCAGCGCGCTCGAGCTGCTGACTGGGGCCGTCGTCGGCGTGGTGTGGGGCGGTGCGCTGATATCGAGCGTCGTGCCCCGCTACGGCGTTTCCTGGCAGGCCCACGTGTGTGGCGGGATCGCCGGCGTGCTGGCGGCCTGGATCATGGCTCGCCCGCCGGCGCGCGCCGGAGACGCTTCAACCGGCGGCCGCTCGGCGGCCGGCTATCTCGCGTAGTAGCCGGATAGCCTGGTGCGAATGCGGATCTTCTCCGGCATCCAGCCGACCGGTCGCAAGCACCTCGGCAACTACATCGGCGCGATCAAGCAGTACGTCGCCGGCCAGGATCGGGGCGAGGCGATCTACTGCGTGGTCGATCTGCACGCGGTCACCGTCCCTTACGAGCCGGCAAAGCTGCGCGAATCGCTGTACGACACCGCCGCCACGCTCCTCGCCGCCGGTCTGGACCCGGACCGCTGCATCTTCTTTCGCCAGAGCGATGTCAGCGAGCACAGCGAGCTCTGCTGGTTGCTTTCGAGCGTGACCGCGTTCGGCGACCTCAACCGGATGACCCAGTTCAAGGAGAAATCCGGATCACAACGCGACCTGGTCTCGGCGGGTTTATTTTTTTACCCCGTCCTCCAGGCCGCCGACGTGCTCGCCTACCGGGCCAACGACGTTCCGGTCGGCGAGGACCAGCGCCAGCACGTCGAGCTGATGCGGGACGTCGCCGAGCGCTTCAACGCTCGCTTTGGCGAGACGCTCGTCGTGCCCGAGGTCCGGGTCCCGCCGGTCGGAGCGCGGATCATGGATCTCCAGGCTCCCGAGCGGAAGATGTCGACCACCGGCGGGAGCGAGCCGGGAACGGTGTATGTGCTCGATGCCCCGGAGACGATCTCGAAAAAGATTCGGAGCGCGGTGACCGATTCCGGGTCCGAGGTCGTGCGAGCGCCGGAGAAGGCTGGGATCTCAAACCTAATCGAGGTGCTCGCATCGGTCCGAGGATCCGCGCCCGAAGAGGTCGAGCGCGAGTTCGATGGGTCCGGATACGGCGCCTTCAAGCAGGCGGTCGCCGACGCCGTAATCGGCTACCTGACCCCGGTGAGAGAGCGCTATGAGGAGCTTCGCGGCGACGAGGCCGAGCTCGAGCGGATCCTCGAGCGGGGCGCGGAGAAGGCTCGCGCGATCGCATCTGGGACACTAATCGACGTGCGGCGCGCGATGGGCGTGGGACCGCTCCGATAGCGAGCGCTGGCTGTAGGTCCGCTCGCCGCTGTAACTTCTGTCGAGGTGCGCTTGATCGACCTCGAGCTCGACCTGGACGTCTTCACCGGGCCGTTTGATCTGCTGCTGACGCTGATCCTGCGGGAGGAGATCGACCTGCTCGAGGTCGATGTCGCCGAGATCGTGATCTCCTACATCGACCACCTAGAGCAGCGCGGGGAGCTCGATCTCGAGGCCGCGACCGAGTTTCTGGTGCTAATTGCCGCGTTGCTCGAGCTGAAGTCGCGGTTGATGCTCCCGGGCGAGGAGCCCGAGCGGATCGAGCTCGACCAGGGCGAGGCGGCAGAGGAGCTGCTCGCGCGGCTGCTCGACGCGCACCGCTACCGGGCCGCGGGGATCGCGCTCCAGGAGTGCCTACGCGCCGAGGAAGGCCACCGTTTTCGCTCGGCGCCGCTGCCACCGTCGCTGCGCCGCGCGTCGCTGCAGGACGCGAGCGCCGTGTATGACCCGGGCGCGCTGCCCGCCGCGATCGGCGGGTTGCTGCGGATGCCCGAACGGATTGATGTCCGCCACATGCCGACGCCAAAGGTCAGCCTCGCGGAGCGCTTTGCGCACCTGCGGGCGATGCTGCGGAGGGGCAGCTTCTCATTCGATGAGGCGATCGCCCGAGCGGACCGGGTCACGATCGCGGTGACGCTGTTCGCGCTGCTCGAGCTCTACAAGCAGGGCGAGCTCACCTGGACGCAGCCGGAGCCGTTCGGCGAGATCACGATCGAGGGTCTCGCTGGAAGCGACCGAAGGCTGTCTGCATGACGCTCGAGGCGACGCTCGAGGCGTTGCTGTTCCTCTGCTCGGAACCGGTCCCGGCGCAGGCGCTCGCCGACGCCGCCGGAGCCGAGCTGCACGAGGTGGTGACCGCGCTCGAGCGGCTGCGCGAGCACTACGAGTTCGAACGCCGCGGACTCGTGCTCCGAGAGCTGGCGGCCGGCTACATGCTCTCGACGCACGCCGACGCCGAGCCCGCCGCCCGGCGGCTCCTGGCCAAGCCGCGCACGCCGCCGCTGTCGCCGGCCCAGTCGGAGACGCTCGCGATCATCGCTTACCTGCAGCCGGTCTCCCGCCCGGAGATAGCCCGGATCCGCGGTGTCAACGCCGAGTCGGCAGCTGCGACGCTGCTCGAGCGTGGGATGATCGAGGAGAGCGGCCGCTCTCAGTTCGGCGCGGTGCTGTATCGAACGAGCGAGTTGTTCCTGCGCTTGTTCGGCTTGCGCTCGCTCGACGAGCTACCGGACATTGGCGCCTTCGACCCCTCGCCGGAGCTCGAGGGAGAGTTGCGCGAGCGGTTGCTGCGAGCGGGAGAGGCGCGCCCGGGCACCCGATAGGGGATCAGTCGTTCCACATCCACGGCGCGACCCGCCGCAGGAATTCCTCCTTGTGGTGGCGCTCGAACTGCTCCCATGTCGTAAACGACCGGGGATCGGTGACGCGGTCGAGAAACAGGATCCCGTCGAGATGGTCGAGCTCGTGCTGGAAGGTTCCGGCGCTCAGCCCTCGCGCCACGGTCTCGCGGGAGTCGCCGTGGCGGTCGAGGTAGGAAACCCGGATTTCCAGGAAGCGCTCGACATCGCCCCGCAGGTCGGGCACCGAGAGACAACCCTCGTTGATCAGCAGCCGCTCGGCGGACAGAGGCTCGATCACCGGATTGACGATCACCGTCAGCGGGATTGGCGGCTTATAGGAGTATCTGGTGCTCGCGTCGACCTCCACGATCGCGATCCGCTTGACGGCCGATATTTGGGTGGCCGCCAGCCCGGCACCGCCGGCGGCGCGCTTGGTCTCGATCAGGTCGTCGATCAACTGCTGCACCTGGGGCGAGCGCAGCTCCGGCACCGATATCTCCGGCGCCCGCTCGCGCAGCATGGGATCGCCGACCGTGGCGATCGCGAGTCGGCTCATCGGAGCGATCCAATCTCCCTCTCGACAGCGGCGAGCAAGTCACCCGAGCCGACGAGCCGCTCGACCTCTGCCAGCTCGGGCGCCAAATAGCGGTCAGGCCCGGGCCCGGGGATGCGCTCCCGGATCGCCGCCAGCGCGGCCGCGGTGCCAGCGGCGGGTCTGAGCGGCGAGCGGAGCTCGAGCGCTCGCGCCGCGCAGGTCAGCTCGACCGCGACGATCCTGGTCAGGTTTGCGACCGCGAGCCGCAGCTTGCGCGCGCCGCCCCAGCCCATCGAGACGTGATCCTCCTGCATCGCGCTCGTAGGCAGCGAGTCGACGCTCGCCGGCGCGGCCAGACGGCGGTTCTCGGCGACCATCGCCGCCTGCGCGTAGTGAGCCAGCATCAAGCCGGAGTCGACGCCCGGATCCTCGGCCAGGAACGCCGGCAATCCCGCCGACCGGGTCTGGTCGAGCAGCCGGTCGGTGCGCCGCTCGGCAATCGCTCCCAGCTCGGCGGCGGCGATCGCCAGGAAATCGCAAGCGAGGGCAAGCGGCGCGCCGTGGAAGTTGCCGCACGACTCGACCCGTCCGTCTGCAAGCACCATCGGGTTGTCGATCGCCGAACGGAGCTCGGCTTGCGCGACGCTTGTCACGTGCGCGAGCGTGTCCCGCGCCGCGCCCGCGACCTGCGGCGCACACCGCAGCGAGTACGCGTCCTGGACCCGCAGATCGCCGAACCGGTGGCTCGCCACGATCTCGGACTCGGCCAGCAGCGCGCGCATGTTGGCGGCGCTGATGGCCTGGCCGGGCTGCGGGCGCAAGGCGATCAGGTCGGCCGCGAACACGCGGTCAGTGCCGAGCAGGGCCTCGACCGACATCGCTGCGGCGAGATCGGCAACGCGCAGCAGCGCTCCCAGATCCTCGATCGCCAAGACCAGCATCGCGAGCATCCCATCGGTGCCGTTGATCAGCGCCAGGCCTTCCTTGGCGCCCAGCACCAGCGGCTCGATCCCAGCCGACGTCATCGCCTCGGCGGCGGTCCGTCTGGCCCCGTTGGGTCCGTCAACCAGCCCCTCGCCCATCAGCACCAGCCCGCAGTGAGCGAGCGGCGCCAGATCGCCGCTGGCGCCGAGCGAGCCATGTTCGGGCACGACCGGGGTGAGACCCTCGTTCAACAGCGCCAGCAGCGTGTCCACCAGCACTGGCCGCGCTCCCGAGCACCCCATCGCGAGGCTGCGCGCGCGCAACAGGATCATCGCTCGGACCACCTCGCGCTCGATCGGCGGCCCCATCCCCGCGGCGTGGGAGCGGATCAGGGCTCGTTGCAGCTCCTCCCGGCGGCCCGCCGCAATCGGGACCAGCGCGAGCGATCCAAAGCCGGTCGAGACGCCGTAGACGGAGTCATCGGCGTCGACGAACGCCGCCACGATCGCAGCGCTCCGCTCCATCGCCGCTCGGGCGTCGTCTCCGAGCTTGACGCGCGCGTCGCGGCGGGCGACCGCGACGACCTCCCGCTTGGAGACACCGGCCGGTGTCAGCTCGATGCTCACCGGCGGGCCGCCAGCTGCCCGCATGCAGCGTCGATGTCCCGCCCGCGCGTCAGCCGCACAGTCGCGCTCAGCCCGTGGCGCTCGAGCTCGCGCTTGAAGGCGTCGATCGCCTTCGGGGTCGAGCCCGCGTAAGGTGAGTCGGTCGGGTTGTACGGGATCAGGTTGACCTTGAAGATCCGCGGGTCGAGCACCCCGGCGAGCTGGAGAGCTTGGGCGTGGGAGTCGTTGACGCCGGCGAGCATTACGTACTCGACGAACACCCGCCGACGCTTGCGCTGGTAGTAGTCCCGGCATGCCGCGAGCACGTCGCTCAGCGGATAGCGGTCGTTGACCGGCATCAGCTCCGACCGGAGCGCTTCGTCGGCCGCGTGAAGCGACAACGCGAGGCGAAGCGGCCACCGCTCGGCGGCCAGCCGCTCGATGCCGGGGATCCAGCCAATCGTGGAGATCGCGGTGCGCGGATGGGTGATCCCGACGTCGGGCAATCGCTGGCAGGCAGCCAGCACGTTGTCCAGGTTCATCATCGGCTCGCCCATGCCCATGAACACCGCGTGGTCGACGCGCTCGCTCCGGCGGAAGTGAAGCGCCTGGTCGAGAATCTCCGAGGCCGTGAGGTTGCGCCCGAAGCGCATCCGGCCAGTGGCGCAGAAGCTGCAGGTGAGCGGGCAGCCCGACTGCGAGGAGAGACACAGTGAGCGCCGGCCGTCGCGGTAGCGCATCAGCACCGCCTCCACCGGGCGGCCGTCGGCGGTCCGCAGCAGCGTCTTAACCGTGCCGTCGCGTGCGTGGAGCTCATCCTCCACGGTCATCGTCGAGAACGGAACCGCCTGCTCGAGCGCGCTGCGCAGGCGCTGCGGGAGATCGGTCATCGACTGATAGCAATCGCTTCCCCGCGCGGCCCAACGCCAGATCTGGCGAGCGCGATAAGAGGGCTCGCCTAGCTCGGCCAGCGTGTGCTGGAGCAGCGTCAGATCCACGCTGACTATGGTGGCAGCCATGCGTCTGGCCAAGTACCTTGCCTCGAGCGGACTCGCATCCCGCCGCGCCGCGGAGGAACTGGTCCGCTCGGGCAGGGTCACCGTGGACGGCGCCACGGTCACCGATCCGGCTCGCGACGTTCAACCCACAGACGCCGTCGCGCTCGACGGAAGCACCGTCACCGCCGGACGCGAGCCAGTCGTCTACGCGGTCAACAAGCCAGCCGGCGTGGTCTCAACTGCACGCGACCCACAGGGTCGGCCGACCGTGACCTCGCTGGTCCCAAGCGGCATTCGGCTGTATCCGGTGGGGCGGCTCGACATCGACACGACCGGACTGATCCTGCTGACCAATGATGGCGAGCTCGCGAACCGGCTCACGCATCCGCGGTTTGAGGTCGAGAAAACCTATCGGGCGCTCGTGGGCCGGCCGCCCGTGCGTGAGGCGGCGCTCAGGGCACTCCGGGAGGGGGTCGAGCTCGACGACGGACGGACGTCCCCGGCACGAGTTCGCCGGCTTCGCGCCGACATGCTCGAGATCACGATTCACGAGGGCCGCAAGCGACAGGTGAAGCGGATGTGCGAGTACGTCGGTCACCCGGTCAAGCAGCTCGAGCGAGTGCGGATCGGGTCGTTAGCGCTGGGCGACCTGAGGCCCGGGGGCCACCGGCGGCTCAGCCCCGAGGAGACTGCGGCGCTCGCCCCCTAGCGACACGCCACCTCGTGCGCTCTAACCCTGGACCAGCAGCTCGTCGCGGCGCAGCGTAGTGGTCCTCAGCGCGCGCGAGACCTCGCGGGCGGTGATCGCCGTCGGCCGAGAGGAGACCATCCGCATGATCGTGAACTGGTAGGCCTGGCGAGTCCACAGATGGTGAAAGCCGTGGACACGATACGAGCGCTGCATCGTCGAGGGCGTCAGGTTGCACGCCGCGCCCCACCAGCACAGCGCCACCCGCGGGGCTTCGATCGAGACCACGTCGAGCTCGGTCACCCTTCTGGACCCGTGGGCGGGCCAGAACTTCAGGTCCGATAGATACAGCGACAGCGGCAAGAGGTCGCGATAGTGCTGGACGAGGATCGCGCGCGTGCCGCCGGCCGGGCGGGCTCCCAGCACTCGCGCAACTCCGCGCCAGTCCGGGCGCTGAAAGTCTCGATTCGCGGCGACGCCGACGACCGCGACGATTCCGATGAGACAGAGGACCATCGCTGCGGCGACTCCGAGCAGCGCCGCGCGTCTTGCGGCCAGCCCGCCCGCGATCAGCAACGCCGCCGGCATCCACAGGGCGATCACGTTGCGCGTGATCAGGTCGTCCACGCCTCCGGCGATCAGCACCAGGTTCAGCAGTAACCCGCTGATCGCGATCCCGCCGGCCAGCAGCGCCCCGCGACGCTCGACTGGATCGGCCCGCGTAGCGAGCAGCACCAAGGCGACGATCGCCATCGCCGCCGCGAGCGGCTCGAGAATCGACTGAGCCGGCGCCTGAAAACCGATCAGGAATTGCGGAATGATCTGGCGCAGGCGCGGACCGAGCGGGATCGGTGCGATCCAGCTAGCGTGGCCAGTCCCGTTCTGGCTCACCGCGAGCGGAATCAGCGCCATGCCGCAGAGCGCGATGATCCCCACTGCTACCTGAACCGCGCGCGCTCGTCGATGTACGGTCAGCAGCCAAGCGGCCTCGGGAACCACGACCAGCAGCGCGTAGTAGTGGGTCGCGAGCGCGAGCGCGCAGCTGATCAGCCAAGCGGTGAGCGCTCGCGGCGTTGGCTCGTTGCGCGCGTAGGCGAACGCCAGCAGAGACAGCGAGCTCAGCAGCACCAGGAGCGCGTACGAGCGGGCCTCCTGTGAGTACCAGATCAGCAGCGGATTGCAGGCAGCGAGCGCCGCGGCAATCACTCCCGCCCGGCGCGAGATCAGCTGGCTCCCCGCGCCGAACGCGACCGGCACCGTCAGCACCCCGGCCACCGCGGAGAGGGAACGCAGCGGCGCTTCCGTGTAGCCGAAGATCCGAGCCCACACCCAGGCCAAGCAGTAATAGAGCGGCGGCGTGGACTCGGTCTTGGGGAGCAGCCCGAGCATCTTCCCGGGGGAGAAGTGCACCAGCAGCGCCGTGTTGGCCTCATCGAACCAGAAGCCCTGGTGACCGATCCGCGCAAACCGCAGCACGGCTGCAAGTACCGTGAGCGCGACGACCGCAGTCGCTGCCGAGTCGCTCCACCAGGCGCGGGCATGGAGCCGTGAGGTGGGGCGGCCGGTGCCCCGAGTAAGCGTGCCGACGCTCACCAGCGCGATCTTAGGCTGGTCCGCGGCGGAGCGTCGGGTTTACGCGCGGGTACAAGCTGCTTAACAAAACTGCAACCTAGCTGCTAAGAGGTGGTCTCACCTACCAGGCAGTATTTTCGAGTGATGGGCCAGGAATCAACTCAAGCCGAGCCTCCTGTGCTGCTTACTTCCGGGCCGGTCGCCGGTGCCGGCGCAGGTCAGACGGACGCTACCGTCGCGCTTCCCAGGATCCGCGCGGTCGTCAGCTTGCCGCGGCCGCGATTGGCGGTCAGCCGGTTCGCCGCTCACCTGGCCCTCGGGGTACTGATCCTGGCGACGCTCGTGGTGGTCGCGTTTGCCGCCATCGGCCCGTCGGTGCTGGTGCCAGAGAGCGCGTTTTCGTTTCCCAACTGGGAGGCGGGCCCGCTGCACGGATTGTTAGCGGGGCCGCTGCATCACGCGACGATGTTCAGCATCGGTTTCAGCGTCGTGCTCGTGGCGATGGGCGCCGCCTACGGGATCGTGCTCGCGGCGGTACGGACCCTGTCGATGCGGACCGTCGTGATCTTCGTGCTGACCGCGCACGCGATTCTGCTGCTCGGTCCACCGCTGCAGCTAACCGATCTCTTCAATTACCTCGGCTACGCCAGACTCGGCGGTCTGCATCACCTGAATCCATATACGCACGTGATCGCGGGCGAGATGCATGACCCGGTGTACCGATTCACCAGCTGGCACAACCTCCACAGCCCCTACGGCCCACTGTTCACCGCGCTGTCGTATCCGTTTGGGCTGGTGGCCTTGCCGGTCGCGTACTGGCTGCTGAAGGCGGTCACGGTGATGACCAGCCTCGCGTTCATTTGGCTGGTGTGGAAGTGCGCGCGTCTGCTCGGGCGCGATCCCAGGTTCCCGGTGATGTTCGTCGCGGCGAACCCGATCTATTTGATGTACGCGGTCGCCGGTTTTCACAACGACTTCTTCATGCTGGTGCCCTCGATGGCTGCGATCGCGCTGCTCCTGGCGCGCCGCGACCGGGCGGCGGGAGCCGCGGTGATGGTCGCGGTTGCGGTCAAGTTCAGCGCCGTGTTGCTGTTGCCGTTCCTGCTGATCGCCGTGCGGCCCAACGAGCGGCGGCTGCGGATCCTGGCCGGCGCGGCGCTCGCGACGATCCCGCTCGCGGCGATCAGCATCGCTTTCTTCGGGCTCTCGATGCCCAACCTGGTCGATCAGAGCACGCTGCTCACCGACTTCAGCGTCCCGACGGTGCTCGGCGATCTGCTTGGGCTAGGTGGCGGAACGCCGGGGTTGCTGCGAGTCGCGAACGTGGCCCTGGTATTCGCAGTGATTTACCTCCTCCGCCGCCGTCGCGATTGGCTGACCGCCGCGGGGTGGGCGACGCTCGCGCTGATCGTGAGCCTCGCCTGGCTCGTGCCGTGGTACGTGATCTGGCTGCTGCCGCTGGCCGCGCTCGGCGCCAGCGTCAAGCTGCGCCGCGCTACGCTGGTGCTGACCGCGTATTTGGTGATCGGGTTCATGCCCGCGACCGGCATGTTGCTGTCACGGCACGGGATCAACCTGATGAGCGGGCCGGCGGGCCAGGCCTCGATGGCACGGCAGCAGCAGCTGGCTGGCTAGCTTTACGCCTATTTGACGCGGCTCTGTTAGCGTCGAATTAAGAGTGCGGGTTGACATAGATCAGATCGCGGGCGCCCCGACTGCCGCCCGGCAAGTAAGGCCGCCCCGTTCGCGGTCACCTGAACGACCCCGCATAGATCGCTTCGAGCTCGGCGTTCTGGCCGCCTTCTCGACGGTCTCGCTGTGGGTGCTGGCGCTGGATCTGTGGCACGTGATCGCGGGTGGATGGTCCTGGACCGGAACCGACGGTGTGTTCATCGTCGACCAGCTGCAGTACCTGGCCTGGATCCGCGACGCCTCTCACCACCTGCTGGTCTCGAACCTGTTCGTGCTGGGCCACACGCCGGCGGACTACTTCCAGCCGGCCGTCGCGATCTCCGGCGGCCTCACCGCGCTCGGCGTGGCGCCGGCGGTGTCGCTGCTGCTGTGGAAGCCGGTGGCGGTGGGAGCGATCTTCGTCGTCGTTCGCCTCTATGTTCACCGCAGCGTGGAGGGTCTCTGGGCGCGGCGGGCGGCGCTGGTGCTGGCACTGTTCTTCGGCTCGTTCACGGTCGTGTACGGGAAGTGGACAGTGCTCGGAGATCTATTCCCCGGCTTTCTGTCCTGGGGCTACGTGTTCGCGCTCCTGGGGCTGGCGCTGATGGCCGGGATGGTGCTGATCTACGACCGCGCATGGACCCAGGGTCGGATCAGCTGGTGGCCGGGGCTGATCGGGGCGATCGCCAGCATGCTGCATCCCTGGAACGGCGAGCTCGCGATCGCCGTGGTGCTCGGCACCGAGGTCCTGATCCGGCTGGGCTCACGACAGCGACGCGGGACTCCTGGTGGGATCAGCGGAGGGGTTTTGCTGCGCCTGGAGTCGCTAGGACAGGGAACCCTCTCCGTGGGCTCGCGCCGCCGTTTGGGCGCGGGCTCGCGCCGCCTCAGCTCGGAGAACGGAGGGTCTCGACCTAAGCGGCGCTTGTCCTCCTATGTTGCCCACCTTCGTCCCGCGCCCGGGCTCCGGCTGCCGGTGGTGACGGTGGTCGCAACTGGATTACCGCTGCTCTACTACGCGGTTCTCGGGCGCACCGATGTCTCCTGGGAGCTGGCTCGTGGGGCCAGCAAGCACTCCTATCCACTGTGGTCGATCTTCCTCGCGGTGGCGCCACTCGTGGTGCTGGCGGTGCTGGGATACCGCAAGCGTCCGCAGACCTTCCTCGCCGCCGCGACGCGCGTGTGGCCACTCGCGGCGGTCGCGATCTACGTCGTCTCGGCGAGCGCTGTCGGGGCCACGCCGCTGCACGCCTTCCAGGGCATCACGATTCCGCTCGCGATATTGGCGGTGCAAGGCGCGCAAGTCGCCGGCTGGCGCCGGCTGCCGCACGGGCGTGTGCTGGCGATTGTCGCGGTCCTCGTGCTCACCGTCCCGACGACTTTTGACGAGCTCAAGGTGGCGCGCAACCTCGCCGCTCCCACCGCGGGCAACGCCAACTTCATCACCCACGACGAGGCGCGAGCGCTCGACTATCTGGCGATCAGCCGGGCGCCTGGCGGCGTGGTGACCGAACCCTACTTGGGGTCGGCGGTGCCCGGCATCACCGGGCGCCGCACCTACGTCGGCGATTGCCTGTGGTCCGAGCCAAACTGCTACGGGCGCACGCTCCTCACTCAGAGGTTGTTCGGCGGCTCCATGTCGGCGCAGGCCGCGCGCAGCTTCGTGCTCGGCATCTCCGCCCGTTTCGTGCTGGCCGATTGCCAAGCGACCGCTAACCTGCCCAAGCTGCTTGGCCCGATCGTGGAGTCTTCCCGCCGCTTCGGCTGCGCGGCCGTGTACACGGTCAAGTAGCGCGGTCGGCGAGCGCGGCCGCGCAACGTCGGGATCAGCGGAGCCTCTGGCAGAATCCCGTTGGCATGCGGCTCTTTGCGCTCCGCGGCGCGAATAGCGTCGAGGCTAACCAGGCAAGCGCGATTCTGGAGGCGACCGATCTGCTGGTGCGCGAGTTGATGGAGCGCAATCGGCTCGAGCCCGACCGGATGGTGAGCTGCATCTTCACCTTGACCGACGATCTCGACGCCGAGTTCCCCGCCGTCGCCGCCCGCCGTCTGGGTCTCGATCGGGTGCCGCTGTTGTGCGCGCGGGAGGTGCCGGTCCCGGGATCGATGCCGCGGGTGATTCGAGCGCTGGTGCACTACTACGCCCCGGACGGCCACGAGCCCCACCACGTCTACCTGGGCGAGGCGCGAGCGCTGCGGGCCGATCTGGAATCGGCACAATAGGCGCCAATGGCAATCGAGTTTGCGCAGCGGATCCGGCGGATTCCCTCATACCCGGTGGCGTCCGGGTACTCGCTGGGGCCGGACGTGGCGATGCTGGCCTCCAACGAGTGCTCGTTTGCGCCGCTGCCAGAGGTCGTGGAGGCCGCGCAGCAGACGCTGACCGCGGTCAACCGCTATCCGGATCCCTCCTATGCCCTGCTGCGCCAGGCGTTATCGGCTCGCTACGGGGTTCCAGCGGCGCGGATCGCACTCGGCAACGGGTGCTGCGACATCCTGCTCGCCGCCGGCGAGGCGCTGCTCGAGCCGGGGGCCGAGGTGGTGTACGCGTGGCCCTCGTTCAGCGAGTACCCCCACTTGGATGCCGCCTCGGGGGCCCGAGCGATTCGCGTTCCGCTGGACGAGGAAGATCGCCACGACCTCGATGCGATGGCCGCCGAGATCACAGTCGCAACGCGGCTGGTGATCGTCTGCAACCCGAACAACCCGACGTCGACCGCGATCGGACTGAATAGGATCGAAGACTTCCTGGAGCGCGTCCCGAACCATGTCTGCGCGGTCCTCGACGAGGCCTACTGCGAGTTCTCGCTCACCCTCGGGGACACCTACGCGTCGCTCGAGCTGCTGCGCCGCTATCCGAACCTGGTGATCCTGCGCACCTTCTCGAAGGTCTACAGCCTGGCCGGGCTGCGCGTCGGGTACGGGTTGTGTGGCTCGGAGGACTTTGCCGCGGCCGTCAACCAGGTTCGCCAGCCGTTTTACCTGAACGTCGCCGCCCAAGCCGCCGCAATCGAGGCTCTCCGGCACCAGGATGCCGTCGAACGGCGCGTCACGCAGACACTGGCCGCGCGACTGTCGCTGGAGGAGGGAGTCCGCGACCTCGGCATTTGGGTCGCCGACTCGGACGCGAACTTCATCTGGCTGCGGCTGCCCGAGGAAGATCAGGAGCCCGAGGTGGTCAAAGGGCTGCTCGAGCGAGGGGTGCTGGTGCGGGCGGGAGGCTCCTTGGGGCGCCCCGGAGCGCTCCGCGTCACCGTCGGCAGCGAAGCCGAGAACGCGCGCTTCGTCCAGGCGCTCTCGGCGCTGCTCTGAACGCGCGCATTCCCGGCTGCCGGCGTCGGCGCCAAATCCTCGCGTGTGGTAAAACCGCTCCAACGCGTATGAGCGACCGATGCCACACAAGCTTCTTCGGCTGGTGCTTCTACGCGCGCTTCTACGTCTGGCGATTTAGCTAGGCGCTCGGCCCACATCCGCGCCCGCCAGCACGCGGGCCAGCCTCGGAAGGCTCGAGCGCCGCAAACACTTCGGCCACACGCGGCCAACACCGCCTCCCGTACAGTTCCAGACGTAGAAAGGACCAGCAGATGATGATCGTGATGAAACCGACGGCCACCGAGCAGGAGGTGCGGGCCGTCATCGAGCGGGTGCAGAGCGTCGGCGCGCGCGCCCACCCCAGCCGTGGCGAGGAGCTGACCGTGATCGGCGCGATCGGCGACCGCGAGCACATCGCTCGGCTCGAGTTGGACGGAGCCCCCGGCGTCGACCGCGTGGTCCCGATCCTGAAGCCCTACAAGCTCGCCTCCGCGCAGTTGAAGCACGGCCGCCGCTCCGTGTTCGACATCGGCGGGCGCAAGGTCGGCGGCGATCACTTCGCGATCATCGCCGGGCCCTGCACCGTCGAGTCGCGCGAGCTGACGCTCGAGACCGCCCGCGTCGTCCGGGACGCCGGCGCAGCGCTGCTGCGGGGCGGCGCCTACAAGCCCCGGACCTCGCCGTACGCGTTCCAGGGGCTTGGCCAAGAGGGGCTGCGGCTGTTGCAGGAGGCCAAGGAGGAGACCGGGCTTCCGATCGTCACCGAGCTGATGGACCTCCGCGACCTGGAGCAGGTGGTAGCGGTGGCGGACGTGATCCAGATCGGGGCCCGCAACATGCAGAACTACACGTTGCTGTCCGAGGTCGGACGCGCCGGGGTTCCAGCGCTGCTCAAGCGGGGGCTGTCCTCCACCCTCGAGGAGCTGCTGATGGCCGCGGAGTACATCCTCAAGGAGGGAAACGAGGCGGTGATGTTATGCGAGCGCGGGATCCGCACGTTTGAGACCGCCTACAGGTTCACGCTCGATCTGACCGCGGTTCCGGTGCTGAAGGACCTCAGCCACCTGCCGGTGATCGTGGACCCCAGTCACGCCGCGGGCCGGCGCGACCTGGTCACGCCGCTCTCGCTGGCGGCCGCCGCGGCTGGAGCCGACGGGATCATCGTCGAGGTCCATCCGCGTCCCGAGGAGGCGATCTGCGATGGCCCGCAGGCGCTGGTGGCGGATGAGTTCGGCGACTACGTCGAGCGGGTGCAGGCCGCGGCCGCCATCGCGGGCAAGGCGTTCGCGACCGTGTGAGCGCGCGGATCGCGGTTGTCGGGGTCGGACTGATTGGCGGTTCGATCGCGCTGTGCGCGAAGCAGCGGCTCGATGCCACGCTCTGGGGCTTTGACCGCTCGCCCTCCGCGCTAGCAACCGCTCGTCGCCGCGGCGCGCTCGACTACAGCTGCGAGAGCGTCGCCGAGGCCGTCGGTGGCGCCGAGGCGGTGTTCGTCGCGGTCCCGGTGGGCGCCCTCCCGGAGGGCATCGCCGCCTCGCTCGAGTTCGCGCCGCGCGACTGCGTGGTCACCGACGTCGGCTCCACCAAGCGCGCGATCGTCGCTGCCGCGGCGGACCCCCGGTTCGTAGGCGGCCACCCGTTGGCCGGGGCGGAGACCGCGGGCGTCGAGCACGCCCGCGCCGATCTGTTCGAGGGGGCGATCTGGTACCTGACCCCGACCGCCAACACGTCGGGGCTGCTGTACGAGCGGCTGCATCGCCTGCTCCACGGGCTCGGCGCCAGGCCCGCGGCAATCGACGCCGAAACTCACGACCGGATTCTCGCGACGGTCTCCCATCTACCGCACGTGCTCGCCAACGTGCTCGTCGCACAGGCGGCGCAGGCGCTTGCGCTCGGCGGTGAGCGGCTTCCCGCCACCGGCCCGAGTTTTCGCGACGCGACTCGCGTCGCGGGTGCCCCGAGCGAGATCTGGAGCGACATCTACATCTCAAATCGCGAAGCCCTGGCGGAGCAGATCGAGCAGGCGATCGGGCGCCTCGACGAGGTTCGGGCCGCGCTGCTGGCCGGCGATCGGCAGCAGATCACGGCGTGGAACGATGCTGCCGGCGTCGAGCGACGCCGGCTGCTGGAGGCTCAGCTCGCCGGCGGACCGCTGCTCGAGCTGCGCGCATCGGTTCCCAATCGTCCCGGCGTGATCGCCGAGCTGGCGCTCGAGCTGGGGCGCGCCGGCGTCAACATCGTCGACATGGCGCTGTATCCAGCCGCGGACATGACGGAGGGCGTGGTAGCGCTGTGGATCGCGGGCGGGACGCACGCGCAGCGCGCACAGGAACTGATCTGCACGCTCGGATTCCCGGTGGCGCGCGCGTGAACATGCGCTTCGCTCCCGCCGGCCCGCTGCGAGGGCGCCTCCGAGTGCCCGCGGACAAGTCGATCTCTCACCGAGCGGCGATCATCGCCGCGATGGCTCGCGAACCGATCAGGATCCGCAACTACCTCACCGCGGCGGACACCAGCTCGACGCTCGCCGCGCTGCGCGAGCTGGGCGCGGAGGTGCGCGAGGGCTCGGGCGAGCTGGTGATAGGCGGCAACGGGCTGCGAGGCGCTCGGGCACCACGATCCACGATCGACGTCGGCAACGCGGGCACGCTGATGAGGCTGCTGCCGGGATGGCTGGCGTTTCAGGTCGGTTCGGGCTTCACGCTCGACGGAGACCGATCGATTCGCCGGCGTCCCGTGGACCGGATCGCGGAGCCGCTGCGCCTGATGGGAGCGGGGATCGAGGCCCGCGAGGAGCGCTTCCCACCGTTCACGGTACGCGGGGCGGAGCTGCGGGGCATCGAGTACGAGCTGCCGGTTGCGAGCGCTCAGGTCAAGTCCTGCGTTTTGCTTGCCGGGCTCGACACCGATCGCACCGCCGTGATCGAGCCGGCGGCGAGCCGCGATCACACCGAACGGCTCCTGCTGCGAGCCGGGGTGACTGTGGATCGCCAACCGTACGGCAGCGGCTACCGGACCATGGTCTCGCGCGCCGAGGCGCTCGAGCTGGACATGATCGAAGTGCCGGGAGATCTCTCCTCGGCCGCGTCTTTGATCGCCGCCGCGTTGCTCGTGCCGGGCTCGCGCGTGGAGCTCGAAGCGGTCGGCGCCAACTGGACACGAGCCGGGTTCTTGCGGATCCTGGGGCGGATGGGGGCTCGGGTGGCCGGTCAGCTCGAGCCTGAGGGCACGTTCGCTGCCGAGGAGCCGGTTGCGGACCTCGAGATCGCGAGCGGACCCCTGATGGGCGCGTCCGTGGAAGGCGAGGACGTGCCGCTGGCGATCGACGAGCTGCCGCTCGTCGCGCTGCTCGGGTGCTTCGCCGAGGGGGAGACCGAGGTCCGCGACGCCGCCGAGTTGAGGGTCAAGGAGTCAGATCGGATCGCCACCGTGGTGGAGGGGCTGCGGGCGCTCGGCGCCGAGATCGAGCCGGCTGCGGACGGCTTCGTGGTGCGCGGCACCGGCGGGCTTCGCGGCGGCCGGCTCGACGCACACGGTGACCATCGCCTGGCGCTGCTGGGCGCGGTCGCGGGGCTCGCCTCCAAGGAGGGCGTCGAGGTCGTCGGGATGGACGCGGCGGCGGTGTCGTATCCGCAGTTCACCCAGGACCTGGGGCGACTCGCATCGTGACGATCGTCGCAATCGACGGTCCAGCGGGGGCCGGAAAATCGACAGTCGCACGAGCCGTGGCCGACGCGCTCGGGTTCAGGTATCTGGACTCCGGGGCGATGTACAGGGCGGTGGCGCTGGCCGCGATCGAGCGCGGCTCTGAGGCGGCGGCGATCGCCGACTCGATCGAGCTCGAGATGGGTCCGCGGGTGCTGCTCGATGGTCGTGACGTCACCGAGGCGATCAGAGCGCCGTCGGTCTCTGAAGCTGCGTCGCGGGCGGCGGCAGATCCCGCGGTCCGTCGCGCGCTGGTCGTGCGGCAGCGGCGTCTGCTCGGTCACGGAGATTGGGTCGCGGAGGGCCGAGACGTCGGCACGGTGGTCGCGCCCGACGCGGAGGTGAAGGTGTTTCTGACCGCCGATCCCGCCGAACGAGCACGACGGCGGGCGTCGGAGTTGGGCGCGGAAAATGCGACGGTGCTCGCGGAGCAGACGATTCGCGATCAACGCGACCGCACACGGCAGCACTCCCCACTCGAGCCGGCTCCGCGGGCGGTGGTGCTGGACACCACCACGCTGACGCTCGAGGAGGTCGTGCAGCACATCGTCGAGCTGGTCAAGGCCCCGTGAGTGGCGATTCATTGACAGGTTCGGATCCTTGCTCCCACGCGGCTGAGATGCCCTGGGCCACTCGCTAGCCTCGTCTGCCGATGAAGGTCGCAATCGTGGGTTACCCGAACGTTGGCAAGTCCTCGCTAGTCAACCGCCTCAGCCAGTCCCGCGAGGCGGTGGTGCACGAGCGGCCCGGTATCACGCGCGATCGCAAGGAGCTGCGAACCGAATGGAACGGAGTAGCGCTGACGCTGATCGACACCGGCGGCATCGACTTCGAGGACCGTGACAGCCTCGCGGCACAGATCCAAGCTCAGGTCCGGGCGGCGCTCGCCGATGCCGACGCCGCGGTGCTGGTGGTCGACGCGAAAGCGGGTCTGCGAGCCGGCGACTTTGACGTTGCCGGTCTGCTCCGCCGAGGGAGCGTGCCGGTGATCGTCGCGGCGAACAAGGTCGACACCGCGCGTGGTTTGCCGCTCGCCGCGGAGTTCCACGCGCTGGGGCTCGGCGAGCCGGTGGCCGTCTCCGCCGCGCAAGGGCTGGGGACGGGTGATCTGCTCGATCGGATCGTGGCGCTGGCCCCGGAAACCGATCCCAGCGAGGAGGGTGAGGACGCGATCGCGCTCGCGGTGATCGGGCGCCCGAACGTGGGCAAATCCTCGCTGGTGAACCGGTTTATCGGAGCGGAGCGGGTGATCGTCTCGGCGGCCGCGGGGACGACTCGGGACGCGATCGACCTCGCGATGAGCTTCGAGGGGCGGAAACTTGTTCTGATCGATACGGCGGGACTGCGACGCCAGGCAAAGGTCGGCGAGTCGCTCGAGTACTACACGGCGCTCCGCTCCCGGCGCGCTGCCGAGCGCGCCGACGTGGCGCTCGTGGTGTGCGACGCGACCGACGGAATCACCGCGCAGGACCTGCGGATCGCGGAGCTCGCGATGAAGAGTGGGTGTGCGACCGCGCTGGTGCTCAACAAGTGGGACCTCGCCGATCATCTCGATCTCGACCACGAGCGCGCCCGGGCGCACCAGAAGCTGCGCCTGCGCCCCCGCGTGCTGACCGCGAGCGCGAAGACCGGCCGCCACATCGAGCGGCTGCTCGCCGAAGCCGTCTCACTCGCGGAGCGCGGCCGCCGTCGGATTCCCACCTCGCAGCTGAACCGCTTCCTGTCCGACGCGGTCGCGGCTCGCCAGCCGCCCGCCGGAAGCGGCCGCCGCGGCGGCGCGCACCGGCTGAAGCTGCTGTTCATGACCCAGACCGGTGAGCGGCCGCCGCGGTTCTCGATTCAGGTGAACTCGCGGGCCCGCGTGACCCGCGACTACGCCTACTTCCTCGAGAATCGGCTGCGCGAGCGCTACCACCTCGAGGGCATCCCGCTGATCATCGATTTCGTCGAGCGCAGCGAGCGCCGGGCTCCGGCGGGAGCGCTGTCCTCGCGCGCTTGAGGTGCTCAGCCGCTCAAGATCGCTAGTCTTTCTCGACCGGGGCCGGCTTCGGCGTGGGGAGGCCGAGCGACCACGAAGCCTGCACCTCAAACAATGGCCAAGCTTTCCGACAACGAGTTCTTGTTCACCTCCGAGTCCGTGACCGAAGGTCACCCGGACAAGATCGCCGACCAGATCTCCGACGGCGTGCTCGACGCTGTCCTGCGCGATGACCCCTACGGCCGAGTCGCCTGCGAGACGCTCGTGAACACGGGCTTGGTGGTGGTCTCGGGGGAGATAACCACCGAGACGTACGTTGATATTCAGGACGTCGCTCGCGAGACGATCCGCAGGATCGGATACACGAACGCCGAGTACGGCTTCGATTTCCACACCTGCGCGGTGATCAACGCGATCGACAAGCAGTCGCCCGACATCGCCCAAGGCGTCAATCAGGCCTACGAGGCCCGCACCGACCCGGGCGACGACGACGCGCTAGACATCGTTGGCGCCGGCGACCAGGGAATGATGTTCGGCTACGCGACCCGCGAGACCGACGAGCTGATGCCGCTCCCGATCTCGCTTGCCCACAAGCTGGCCAAGCGGCTCGCGGACGTGCGGAAGGCCGAGATCATCCCCTACCTGCGGCCCGATGGAAAGACCCAGGTCACCGTCCGTTACGTCGATGGCAAGCCGGCCGAGATCGAGAAGATCTTGATCTCGACCCAGCATCGCGACGGCGCCGAGTCGTTGATCAAAGACGACCTCTGGGAGCACGTGATCACGCCGGTGCTGCCGGCGGACCTGTTCGACTCGCGCAAGCTGAGCAGGAGCTTCATGGTCAATCCCACCGGGCGGTTCGTGATTGGCGGCCCGATGGGCGACTGCGGGCTCACGGGCCGCAAGATCATCGTCGACACGTACGGCGGCATGGCCCGCCATGGCGGCGGGGCGTTCTCCGGCAAGGATCCGTCGAAAGTCGACCGCTCGGCCTCCTATGCCGCGCGGTACGTGGCCAAGAACCTGGTCGCGGCCGGGCTCGCTGACCGCGCCGAGGTACAGGTCGCCTACGCGATCGGCGTCGCTCACCCCGTATCGGTGATGGTCGAGACGTTCGGGACCGAGAAGGTCGGCCGCTCGAAGCTGCTCGAGCTGGTCGAGCAGCACTTCGATCTGCGGCCGGGCGCGTTCCGGGAGGCGCTGCGATTGCACCGGCCAATCTATGCCAAGACGGCCGCCTACGGCCACTTCGGCCGAGAGGACCACGACTTCACCTGGGAGCGCACCGACAAGGCGGATGCCCTGCGCGCCGCCGCAGGTCTCGGCGCGGCGCCGGTGGGGGCATAGGCGCCGCGGCCGCTTCGATCCGGCGCCGGTCGGGTCGAGGGGCCTCGGCAAGGGCCTACAGCCAGCCCGCTGCCTGCTTTTCGCGCATCGCCCGGTCGACGGTGCGCACGATCGCCTGAGGGTCCGCGACGCCCTGGAAGGAGAAGTTGAAACCCTGCTCCCCGGCGGTGTCGAAAACGACGTCGCCGATGCTCATCATCCGCTGGCGAAGCGACTGCCGGGAGCTGACGTTCTGCACTCGCTGCAGCCGAGTATGGTGGACTTCGCGGGCGAGGAGGCCGGTTTGAATCGTGAGGCGCTGGTCGGTGACGGTGTAGGTCGTGCCGAGCAGCCTCACGGCACCGGTGAGCAGGACCACCGAGAACCAGGTCACCACGACCACGATCACCCACCCGATCTCGACGTGGCCCGTCAGGATCGCGGTCACGATCCCGGCGAGCGCGCCGGCCAGCACCGCCCCCAACAGCCCCTTCGAGTGGAACGCGAGCATCGAGAACCACGAGGGGTGCCCGTGGAAGAAGACTTGCTCATCGGGCTCTGGTTCCAAGGCCGCTGAGGGTAGCCGACCGTGGCCGCGGCCTCGCAGGCTTCCCTCAAGGGTGAAGGGGCCTCGGACGCGCGCCAGCCGCAGCGCGTCAGAAGTACCTGGATACTCGCGGTGCGGGAGCGCAACCGCCCCATCACCGGCGCGCTCTACTCTCCACCCACCTCGTGGGAGCGCCGCAGTGATGAGACCGAAACCAGCGATCGCGCGCGTTGAGCCGCTGATGCGGGCCCGTGCGCTGCGTGGTCCGTTCGACTACCGGCTCCGAGCCGACCAGGATCAGGTCGCGGTCGGTTCGGTGCTGCGCGTGCCTTTTGGGCGCCAGCGCGCGCTCGGAGTGGTGGTCGGGATGGCCGATCGCTCGGATCTGGCTCCCGACCGCCTGGCCGAGCCCGACGCGGTGCTTCCGGCCGGCCTGCCCGCGGATCTCGTCTCGCTTGCCACCTGGATGGCAACGGAGTACTGCTCGACGCCGGCGCGTGCGCTCGGGCTGCTGCTGCCTCCCGGCGCCGCCGACGGGCTCCGAACTAAGGAGGTGCTGGTCGCGGAGCTGACCGAAGCGGGTCAGGCGGCCCTGGACAGCGGAGAGCGGCTGACCGATCGCCAGCGCGAGGCGCTGGGGAGCTTGGCCCGAGTGGGTGCGACGCCCGCCGCTCAGCTGGGAACATCCACCTTGCGCCGGCTCGAGGCCCGCGGCCTGGTAGCGATCGCTCCCCAGGCACAGCGGCGTCGGCCGCCTCGCCATAAGGTGGGTGCCGACTGCTTACCCCGTCCGCCGCTGACACGCGAGCAGCGGCTCGCGCTGAGCGCGATCCTGCGGGCGCTCCGCGCGCGGCGAGCCACGGCAGCCGATCTCCGCGGGCGCCGGCCCCATGGCGCGGGTGCCCGCTTTTTGCTGCACGGAGTCACGGGCTCGGGCAAGACCGAGGTCTACCTTCGCGCGGTCGAGGAGGTCCTCGCCACGGGCCGCACGGCGATCGTCCTGGTACCGGAGATCGCGCTCACGCCGCAGGCGCTCGGCCGCTTCGAGGCGCGGTTCGGTGATGTGGTCGCGGTGCTCCACTCCTCGCTCGGCAGGGGCGAGCGCTACGACGAGTGGCTGCGGCTGGCGCGGGGCGAGGCCCGGGTGTGCGTCGGTGCGCGCTCGGCGGTGTTCGCGCCGCTGCCGGAAATCGGGCTGATCGTCGTCGATGAGGAGCACGAGGGCTCCTACAAGCACGAAGGAGACCCCCGCTACGACGCGCGCGCGGTCGCGGAGCGGCGTGCGCGCCAGCACGGCGCGGTGCTCGTGCTCGGTAGCGCGACGCCGCGCCCGGAGAGCGTGGGGGGCGTCGGGGCGCCCACCCCGCTGCGCCTGAGCACGCGGATCGATGCCCGCGCTTTGCCGCCCGTCGAGGTGCTCGACATGCGCGCAGCGCACCATCCGCTGCACCCGCAGACCCGGATGGCGCTGGCCGATCTCCGCCGGGCCGGCGGGAAGGCGATCGTGCTGCTCAATCGCCGCGGGTGGTCGAACTTTCTCTCCTGCCGGGCGTGCGGACAGGTTTGGAGTTGCCCCAACTGCGAGGTGGCGCTAGTGCTTCATCGCACTGCTGGCCACGCTCGGAGCTTCGTCGCCTGCCATCACTGCGGTCATCGCGAACCAGTTCCAGAGCGCTGCCGGGCCTGCGGCTCGGTCGCCGTTGCTCGCCACGGGGCGGGCACCGAGCGGATCGAGCATGAGTTGCGGGAAGCATTGGGCGAGCCGGAATTCCCCGTGTTTCGCCTCGACGCCGATGCCGCCGGCCTGCACGAGCGCGCGATCACGCTGGCCCGTTTCCACTCGGCGCGCGCTGGCCTGCTGGTGGGCACGCAGATGGTCGCCAAGGGCCACGACTTCCCCGACGTCGCGCTCGGCGTCGTGCTCGACGCCGATCAGACGCTCCGCTTCCCTGATTTCCGCGCCGAGGAGCGGACGTTCGCGCTGGTCACGCAGCTCGCCGGTCGCGCCGGGCGCGGGTCTGGCCCCGAAGGCCTCACGGGGCGGGTGCTCGTGCAGACGCTCGCGCCCGAAGCCCGCGCGATCCGGTTCGCGGCTCGTCACGACGCCGACGGCTTTCTGGAAGGCGAGCTGGCGCGCCGCAGGGCGCTCGGATACCCACCGTTCGCCTCCCTGATCAGGATCGTCTGCTCCGCCGAGCGAGGGCGTGACCCGGCTACGGTTGCCGCCGCGCTGAAAGCGCGGATCGAGCCGCCCGGGGCGATCGTGCTCGGGCCCGCGCCGCTGTTCGCGCTTCGAGGCAGGATCCGCAGCCAGCTTCTGATCAAGGCCTCGCAGCGCAGCCCGGCGATCCGTGCCATCGGCGCCGCGGTGGACGCGCTCGCTCGCTCCGCCTCGCGCCAGGGTGTCAGCGTCAGCGTCGACGTGGACCCGCAATGAGCGCCCTCCTAAACTGAATCTCGTGACCGAAGCGACAGGTCAGGTCGATCCCGAAGAGACCTTCGAGGTAGAGCCCGAAGAGGACGAGGAGCCCACGCTCGACCCCGAGGTCGCGGCTCGCCGCGACGCGGCGCTCGCGCGCGTCAGGAAGTTCGGCGATCCGGTGCTTCGCACCCGCGCCCGGCCGGTGGAGCGCTTTGATGATGCGCTTCGGGAGGAGATCACTCACATGGGCGAGCTGATGAACGACGCGCTCGGGATCGGGCTCGCCGCCACCCAGCTCGGGGTGCTCCATCGCCTGCTGGTCTACCGGGTCGCGCAGCAGTCCCCGGTAGCCGCGCTGGTGAATCCCGAGATCGAGTGGTCAGGTGGCGAGGCCGAGATCGCCGAGGAGGGATGCCTGAGCCTTCCCGCGGTGCTGGTGGACGTGGAGCGTCCCGTGCACGTCCGGGTGAGGGCGAGGGACGGGCACGGGAAGCAGATCGTGATCGAGGCTAGCGGCCTCGAGGCGCGGGTGATCCAGCACGAGATCGACCACCTCGACGGTGTGCTGATCCTCGATCGAACCACGCGTGAGGAGCGCAAGCAGGCGATGCGGGCGCTGCGAGAAGCCCAGCAAGCCGCCTGAGTGGCTTGCCGACTGTCTTTCTCGGCACTTCGGAGTTCGCCGCCGCGGTCCTGCGGAGACTGGCCGCCTCCCAGCACCGACCGGCGCTGGTGGTGACGCGACCAGATCGCGCTCGCGGCCGTGGGCGCCGATTGGCTTCGCCGCCGGTCGCCAATACCGCACGGGAGCTTGGAATCGAGCTCGATCAGCCAGCTTCGGTCAACGACGAGGGCGCACGGGCTCGGATCTCCGTGGTCCACCCGGAAGCGGTCTGCGTGTGTGCGTTCGGGGCCTTGATCAAGGAGCCGTTGCTGTCAGAGCATCAGCTGCTCAACGTGCATCCCTCGCTGCTGCCGCGATGGCGCGGGGCGGCGCCGATCGAGCGCGCGATCATGGCCGGCGACCCGCATACGGGGGTCTCGATAATGCGCCTCACCGCCGGGCTTGACAGCGGCCCGGTGTGCCTGCAGGCGCCCGAGGCGATCGACCCGCAGGACACCTACGGGACGCTTGCACCGCGCCTGCAGGAGCTCGGCGGCGAGCTGCTGATCGGAGCGCTCGATGAGCATCCGCGATGCGCCGAGCAGGACGAGTCGCTGGCCACCTACGCCGAGAAGCTGACCGCCAGGGAGCGCCTGCTCGATCCCGCCCGCCCGGCGGCCGAGCTCGACCGCGTGGTCCGCGCGCTGACGCCCCACATCGGCGCACAAGTGCTGCTGCCCAGCGGCACCGTGCTGGGGGTCCGCGAGGCGCGGGCGATCGCCAGCGCTGACATCGACCAGGGGGTGGTGTCGTTCACCGGCCCACGACCGGTGCTCGGCTGTGCGCAGGGCGCGCTCGAGCTGGTCGTCGTGCAGCCGCCTGGCAAGCGCGCGATGAGCGGCGAAGCCTACCTGCGCGGGCGTCGCGAGTGAGCGCGACGCCGCGCGTCTCGCCTGCGCGCGCGTGCGCGTTCGCCGTCCTGCGGCGCGTGTTCGAGCAAGGCGCCTATGCGGACCGCGCGTTCACCGCCGCGGCGGCGGGGCTCGAGCCACGCGAGCGGGCGTTCGCGATGCAGCTTGCCTACGGCACCGTCCAACGGTCCGCGACGCTCGACTACGTAGCCCAGCAGCTGACCCGGCGACCGCTCGCGGGCCTCGAGCCACCGGTGCTGGCGGCGCTGCGACTGGGAATCTTCCAGCTGCTGATGCTGGGCGGCGTCGCCGACCACGCTGCCGTCAGTCAAAGCGTCGAGTTGGCCAAGCGGGCGACCCCCGGCGGCGCGTCGCTCGTCAACGCGGTCCTGCGACACGCGGCGCGGCGAGGGCGGGGGATCCTCGACGGCCTGAGCGACGAGCTTCCGGAGGACGCCGCGACCCTGCACTCCGTGCCGCAGTGGCTGGCGCGGCGATGGTTCGAAGAGTTGGGGCCCCAGGAGGCGCGGCAGCTGCTGAGGCGAGTGAACGCCGCCGCGGAGTCGGCGATCCGCGTGAACACGCTCTCCGCGAGCGTCGAGGAGGTCGTGGAGGGCCTGCCGGTCGCGGCCCAGTCAGCGGACCGGCTGCCCGAGGGCATCGTCATACAGGGCCCGTTCGACGCTGGGTCTTCATCTCTCTGGCGCGAGGGGGCGATCATGCCGCAATCGAGAGGATCGATGCTCGTCGCGCGGGTGCTGGCGCCGGAGGCCGGTGAGAGGGTGCTCGACGGATGTGCCGCCCCCGGTGCAAAGACCACCCACTTGGCTGCGCTGATGGGCGACCGAGGCGAGATCATCGCGGTAGAGCGGCACTCCGGTCGCGCCCGGGCGCTCGCTCGGACATGCGTCCGGATGCACGCCGACTGCGTTCGCATCGAGCTGGCGGACGCGGCGAAGATGAGCTTTGACCGGAAATTCGCTCGCGTCCTGGTCGATCCGCCCTGCAGCGGCCTGGGGACGCTCCAATCGCGCCCCGATGTCCGCTGGCGCGCGAGTCCCGAGAGCATCGGCGAGCTGTCAGCGCTGCAACAAGCGATTCTCACCGCTGCCGGGCGCGCCACCGCCCGTGGGGGCGTGCTCGTGTACTCGGTCTGCACGATCTCCCGGCGCGAAGGACAAGGAGTGATCGAGCGATTCCTCGCCCGTAATTCCCAGTTCGAGGTCGATGACCTCCAGGAGCAGTTCCCAGCCTGGAGCCACCCGCAAGGTGAGCCCTATCTCCAGCTGCTTCCCCACCGTGACGGCACGGATGGGTTTTTCATCGCGCGCCTGCGGCGGGCGTGACGATCGCGCGCCCACGGTGGAGGTGACGACGGGCAGGGCCGTTACCCTACGAGCAGCGTGAGCGATCCCACGATCAACCTCGGTCCGGCCTGCCCCGGCTGTGGCGAGCCGTGGCTGCGACCCACCGCGGTGCCTGCGCGGTATCGCTGCCTCTACTGCTTGCGTCGCTTCGAACTGGTCTCGGTGTGCCCGAATTGTGGTGAGCATTCCACGATCGTGCGCATGTCGACCACAGCGATCGTGGCGTGCAACCACTGTCAGGGAAGCATGTTGAAGGCTCTGTAGTGCCCTGCCTGCGAACCTTTGCCCTGTCTGGCGGCTGCAAACCTTCCCCGGGCGCGTGCTGGACTCGGTTTTCGCTCGCCAGTCAGGGCAAACGATTCTTGACCGGGCACTTGTAGGCCCCGTGGCTGCGGAGCTGCTACGCCAGCGCCGGGTGGCGCCATCGATCCTGTCGGCCGACTTCGCGCGGCTCGGCTCCCAAATCGATGAAGTGATCGGGGCGGGGGCACGCGTGATCCACTGCGATGTAATGGACGGGCACTTCGTGCCGCCGATCACCTTCGGCGCGATGATCGTGGGGGCGATCGCGGACCGCGTTCACAGCGCGGGCGCGATGATCGACGTTCATCTGATGATCGAGCGCCCCGAACGCCAGGTCAGCGATTTCGTCAAAGCCGGTGCGGACAACATCACGATCCACGTGGAAGCGACCCCGCACGTCCACTACGCGCTGCTGACGATCCGTGAAGCGGGCTGCTCAGCTTGCGCGGCTCTCTGCCCCGCGACCCCCGTGGAGGTCCTGCACGAGGTCGCGGGCGCGAGCCTCGACATGGCCCTCTGCATGAGCGTCAACCCCGGCTGGGGATCCCAGGAGCTGATCCCGAACTCCTACAGCAAGCTCGGCCGAATGCGCCGCTCGTTACCCGAGCAAGTTGCGCTCGAAGTTGACGGCGGCGTCCACGAGCGGACCGTCGCCGCGTGCGTGCAGGCCGGAGCGAATGTACTGGTCACGGGCTCAGCGGTGTTCGGCGCTTCTGACCCGGGAGCCGCCTACCGGGCGATCGTCGGCTTGGCGGGGGCGGAGTGAGCCCCCGCCCCGCTCGTGATCAGCAGATGCGCTACGTTGATCAGCGTGCGTCGCAGCATCGCTTTGGTAGGAGCGCTGGCTGCGCTGGCGATCGCAGGGTGCGGAGGCAGCTCCTCGTCCTCCGGTGTCAGCGCAGGCTCATATGTGAAAGGGGTCTGTAACGCCGTTCGCGGCTGGGCTCAGGACATCCAGACCAAGAGCAGCGCGCTCGACCTGTCGACGATCACCGACACCAGGCAGGGCAAGGTGGCGATCGAGGGATTCTTCAACTCGGCGGTCACCGACACGGGCAACGTGGTGTCACAACTTCAGGCCGCCGGGACGCCCAACGTGACCAACGGCAAGCAGATCTCAACGGCGCTCGTCTCGAGCTTCAGCCAGATCCACGCCGCGCTCAACCGGGGCAAGACCGCCGCGAAGTCGCTGCCGACCAACAGCCCGACGGCGTTTCGCAACGCGGGGCAGCAGCTCGCCTCCGACGTGCGTCAGTCGCTGTCGGGAATCGGAGCAGGGCTCAGCGGGCTGAAGAGCTCCCAGCTCGAGAACGCCGCGAAGAGCGAGCCTGCCTGCAAGCCGCTGACCGGCTGAGGCCAGCCCTCAGCGGGTCGCGATGGCTGCCTTCGCCGGCGTGGCGGGACCGCGCCGGTACACAGCCCACAGCAGGCCGGACAGGACCAGCGTCGAGACGAAATAGCCCACCTCCACCCGGGTCACCTCCGAGCTGATCGTCTTCGTGGCGACGATCAGCACGAACAGCGCGGCGGAGCACAGCCAGGCGATCGCCGCCTCCCGCGCCCGGCCCCGCGCCAGGGCCGCCTGATTGAGCGTGCCCGAGGCCAGATGAAAACCCATTCCCAGACCAACGACCGCGAGCCCCACACGGCCGTAGTGAAAGCCCTTGTCGCCGAGCAGTGCGGTCATCACGAACGGACCGATGAGCAGCAAGCCGAGCGCGACGGCGCCCGAGAAGGCAGCGATCGCGCGGATGGTGATCCGGATCGCCCGGTGAAACTCCTCGGCGCTGGCACGCGCCTCGAGGCTCGTGAGGTGCGGCAGGATCGAGGTCTGAATTGCCTGGAACAGCTGCAGTGGCGCGCGCACGATCAACAGCACGTTGAACACGAAGCCGGTCAGGCCCGCGGTCAGGGCGACCCCGCCGGAATTCGCCGCGACGATCAGTACGCCGGCGTTCATCAGCGTCTGCTCAGCCAGCATGATGCCGACCACCGAGACTGCGAATCCAGCGCCACGCTTGAGCGTGAGATCGGCGGCTGCCTCCTCGAGCTGCGCGTGAGCCGGGCCTTCGCCCGCGGCGTCGACCGCGGGGACTTCGCTCAGGCCGCGGACCCTGATCCGCGAGAACGCGAACGGGATCACGCACAATGAGGCAAACGGCGCAACCGCCATCCCCAACCCGACCACACCCTGCCCGGAGCCGATCCCGACCGCCACCGCCAGCGCGAACAAGAACCGGGAGGTCGACTCGAGGAACACCAGCCCGCCATAGAGTGCGAATCGCTGGTGGCCGGCGAGCCATCCCCGCGCGAAGTAGCTGGCCGCGTAGGCCATCACTCCGATCACGAGGATCCAGTACAACGCGGTCGACCCATCGAAGATTCCCTGCTCGATCTGGTCCCTGAGCGCGAGCGCGCTCGCCAGGAAAAGCAACGCGAAGCCGAACTGGATCGTGGCGGGTACGCGCAGCGGGTGGCCATGAAGACCGCGTGCTCGACGATCGGCGATCGTTCGCGACAGCAGCTGCTCGATCGGCCGGTAGATCACCGAAAGGATCACGAACATGATCGCCCAGCAGAGCGAGATGCGGCTGTAGGAGGAGGGATCGAGCACGTGGCTGGCCGTCGCCAGATACAGGAATGTGAAGACACCGGTGGAGGCGATCCCGATCGTCAGGACGCGCGCCCCTGAGGCATATGAGCGCTCGCCAGGCCCCGGGGCGGGGCCGGTGGCCGTGGAGCCGCCTTCGGGGTCTCGAGGGGGTGCAAGCGTCGCGGGAGGCGTCGCGCCACCGCCGTCTTGCGCCATCACGCCACTCGCACCAGCGCCATCGTCCACGGGAATGGCGAGCGCGTCGCGACCACCTGGCCATGTCGCGAGAGGAGCTCGATGAAGCGCCGCTTTGACCAGTGATTCAGATGCCCGGGTGTGTTCCCAAGCTCGCGCAGATACGCGCCGCGGGCGACGTTCAGCGCGCGCCATAGCGGCTCACGTGGGACCGAGACCAGCAGGTGACCGCGCGCAACGCGAGCCATCTCGGCGATCGCGCGCTCGGGATCAGGGATGTGCTCCAGCGTTTCGATCGCGGCGACCAGGTCGAACTCGTGATCGTCGCAGGCAAGCGACTCCGCGCGCCCGGTCCGGAACTCGAGGTTGGCGCGGTTGCGGCTCGCCCACTCGGCCTGGAGCTTGGGATCCTCGAGATCGATCCCCACAATCGGCCTGCTTCCGAGCTCGACCGCCCACCGGTAGGTGAGAACTCCCTCGCCGCACCCGACGTCGAGCACAGATTCCGGTTGGGCGCGGCCAAACAAGTCGGCCAGCGCGCGCTCGAAGCCCGCCATCAGTCGCCGCACCACCGGGTTGGTGGTGCCGTACTTGTCGTATGTGTTGCCGGTGGGGATCGCCGGATCGTGGAGCTCGACGGCGAAGGTCATACCTCGAGCGCCTCCCGATCCGCCGCCCCGGCATCGCTCGGGCCCTCTGCGCCCTTGGCGGCGTTGATCTGCCGATGCTTTCCGGCGGGAGCTCCCGGCTCGTAGTGCGACGGCTGTACTCCGAGCTCCAGCTCGATCCGGCGCACGCGCTCGAACGTACGCTGGGAGATCGTTCGCTGCGCATCGAGGAGATCGCCGATCACCCCCAGCGAGCCGAGCAGCATCGCGCCGATGAACAGCACGGCGCCCGCGATCAAGGATTGCACGTGGCCGCGCCCGTCGCCCTCGGCGAAATACACCAGGAAGCGGATGAACAGCGCCAGCGCGGCCACTCCCATCACGATCGCGCCGCCCCAGAACACCTTCAACGGCTCATATTGGGAGTAGATCCGAAAGATCGACAGGGCGTTGCGCCGGACGTAGGCGCCGGTCGACGGGAACAGCCGCGACTCGCGGGTCTTGGCATTGGTCCGGATCGGGACGTGGTCCACGGCCACCAGTAGCTTCCCGGCCTGGATGATCGTCTCGAGCGTGTAGGTGAACTTCGACACGGCCTGCACCTGCAGCGCGGCCTCGCGGTTGTAGGCGCGAAAGCCGGAGGTGGTGTCCGGAATTTCGGTCGAGGAGGCGTGCCTGACAACCCACGAGCCGAGACGTTGCAGGAGTTTCTTGCCCGACGAGAAATGCGTAATCGTCTCAACCTGGCGATCGCCGACGACCATGTCCGCTTCCCCGCGGACAATCGGGGCGACGAGTTTTGGTATATCGGCACCCTCGTATTGGTTGTCGGCATCGGTATTGACGATCACATCCGCACCTAGCTTGAGTCCCGCATCGAGACCGGCCTGGAACGCCGCGGCGAGGCCCTTGTGGTTGGTCAGGCGGACGATGTGGTCAACCCCGTGCGCGCGAGCCACCTCGATAGTCTGGTCGACCGAGCCGTCGTCGATGATCAGCCATTCGACGTCATCGAACCCCGCTACGCGACGAGGAAGATGGCTGATCGTGGTTGGAAGCTGGCCTTCCTCGTTGAAACACGGAATTTGGATGATGAGCTTCATTGACTGCGGGCAACGGGCCGTTTCAGCGAAGGTCCATGGTGGCCGCCGAAGCGTAACCGGGACACCAGCCGTTGGCGAAACGGTAGCGGGATACTCGTAGAAGGATGAACGCGGCCACCCTCACTCGGCCTGGGCCGGAACGGACCCTGACGGGGCCGCCGGCGCAACCCCGGCCCCCCCGACCGAAGCCGAGCAGCGCCGAGCGCCGTCTCCGGCGAGTCCATCGTCCGGCGCTGGCGCTGATTCTGATCGCCGCCTTCCTGCTGCGGATCTGGGGCATCAAGCAGGGCCTGCCGTACAGCTACAACGTCGACGAAGCGACTCATTTCGTTCCCCGGGCGATCGCCTTCTTCTCGCACAATCTCAACCCGCAGTACTTCCTCAACCCGCCCGCGTACTCCTACCTGCTGCACCTGATCTTCGAGCTGTGGTTCGGGAGCGCCGACGCGGTCTCGCGTGCTTACACCAGCAACCCCACCGAGGTGTTCGTGATCGCGCGGCTCGTCGCGGCGGTACTCGGAACGATCGCGGTGTGGTTGACGTATCTCGCCGGGACGCGCTTCTTCGACCGCGGGGTTGCGCTGCTGGGGGCGGCGATCTTCGCGTTCGCGTTTCTGCCGATCTTCTACAGCCACCTCGCGCTCAACGACGTACCGACGCTCGCGCCTGTAGCCCTGTCGCTGTATGGAACCGCAGGCGTGTTGCGCTTCAACCGGCTGCGCGACTACCTGATCGCAGGGGTCGGAGTGGGGCTCGCGTCGGCCACGAAGTACACCGGCGGGATCACGCTGCTGTGCCTGCTCGGCGCATACCTGGGCAATGCCATCGAGCGGCCCCTGTGGCCGGCGACGCGACGATTCCTCGCGGGCCTGAGCCTGGCGCTTGCCGCGTTCGTGATCGCCAACCCCTACTCGGTGCTCGATTTCTCGGCGTTCCGCTGGGGCCTCGCCGAGCAAGCGTCGCTGGCCGCAGGCCAAGACCCGGTCAAGCTCGGGATGAGCTCCGGAGCGGGAATCCCCTACTACTTGTGGACGTTCACCTGGGGCCTCGGCTGGGGCCCCGCGGTCGCCGCGGTTGCGGGCGCTGTGCTGCTCGTCGCGCGGCGCAAGGTGGCGATGTCGCTGGTGCTGCTGCCGGCGCCGGTCGCATTCATCATCTTCATGGGCTCCCAGCAGCGCTACTTCGGCCGCTGGCTGATGCCGATCTTCCCGATTGTGGCGCTGCTGGCGGCCTCCGGGGCGCTCGCCCTGGTCAGGTGGCTTCGCCGCCACCGTGTCCCGGCGCCGCTGTCGGGAACGATCGTGGCCGTGCTGATGCTGGGCCAAAGCCTCGTCGCGGTGATCCACAACGACGCGGTCCTCTCGCGACCCGATACCCGCAACCTTACCCGGGCGTGGATGGTCGCCCACGTGCCGCCGGGGGCCAAGGTGGTGTTCGAACCGGTCGTGCCCGACAACTGGGCGACCGACGTCGGCACCTCACTGCCGTGGACCCCAACCGGGGAGCGCTGGTATCGCTACCCCACCTGGCTGACCAACGTGGACGCGCAGGGCAACTTGCTTCCCGCCGGCCAGGAGCGCTACGTGTTCGTCGATCAGTACGAGCGGACGCTGCGTCCGGAGCTCCTCGATGAGTACATCAACAGCGGCTACTGCTGGCTGGTCGAGGGCTCCCTGCAAGCCGGCCGCGCGTTCGCGCAACCAAACGCCGCCCCGGGTGCGACCGCCTACTACGAGGCGCTGGCCAGGCGCGCGCAGCTCGTCTACCACGTGACTCCGTTCTCGAACGGCGATGTCAGCGTTCCGTTCAACTTCGACTGGTCGATCGACTACTACCCTAGGCAGTACCGGCTCCCAGGACCGGAGATGAGCGTCTACCACCTGACCGGTGGTCAGTGCGCATGACCACTCCCTGACCGCTCAGAACACGATGCCCCTGACGTCCGACACGGATCGCCGCCACCTCGCGCGCGCGATCAAGCTGGCAGAGAGGGGAAGGGGCCGGGTCAGTCCGAACCCGCTGGCCGGAGCGGTGGTGGCTCACGACGAGGAGGTCCTCGGAGAGGGCTTTCATGCCCACTTCGGCGGCCCCCACGCCGAGGTCGAGGCGATTCAGGCCGCGGGCGAGCGCGACCTCAAGGGCGCGACGATCTACGTCTCGCTCGAGCCCTGTTGCCATTACGGCAAGACGCCGCCGTGCACCGAGGCGATCCGCGAGTCAGGGATCGCTCGCGTCGTCGTGGCCTCCGATGATCCCAGCCAGCACGCCTCGGGCCGCGGCCTCGGGATTCTCCGCGACGAGGGGGTCGAGGTCGTGACCGCTGATGGAGAGCTCGTGACCCGGGCACGGCTGCTCAACCAGCCGTTCCGCAAGCACGCGCGCACGGGACGTCCGTGGGTGCTGTTCAAGTCCGCGATGACGCTCGACGGCAAGGTCGCGACGCGCAGCGGCGACTCGCAGTGGATCTCCGGAGAGCCCAGCCGTCTCCTCGCCCACCACTGGCGAGCGGAGTGCGACGCGGTCGCGGTCGGGATCGGCACGGCGCTGGCCGACGATCCGCAGCTGACCCCGCGAGTGGAGGGCGTCACTCGCCAGCCTCGTAGGGTCGTGTTCGACTCTGTCGCGCGGCTGCCGCTGTCATCGCAGCTGGTGAGCGGCGCGCGCGTCGTGCCGCTCACCGTGGTCGTCTCACGGGCCGCCCCCCGGGCCGCCACTGACGCGCTCGCGACACACGGCGCCGAAGTGATCGTGGCAACGGGGGCGAACGAGCCCGCCCGTGTCGCCTCCGCGCTCGACCAGCTAGGGGCGGCCGGCATCGGCTCGATCCTGCTCGAGGGCGGCCCGCACCTGGCAGGCGCGTTTTTGGAGAGCGGCGAGATCGATGAAGTGCGGCTGTTCCTCGCGCCGATGGTGCTAGGCGGACGAACCGCACGCGACCCTCTCGAGGGGGAGGGCGTCCGGCTGATCGCCGACGCGGCTCGGGCGCTGACGCTCGAGTGCGAGCGGGTCGGGGATGACCTGCTGATCTCAGCGCGGATGCAGGAGTGGTGATGTTCACCGGTTTGGTGCAATCGCTCGGAAGGATCGTCCGCTGCACTCGCTCGGACGCTGGGGTCCGCCTGTCGGTCTTCACCCCGCTGGCAGGCGAGGTCGCGGCCGGCGATTCGATCGCGGTCAACGGCGTCTGCTTGACCGCGGCGGATGTTGAGGGGGACGCGTTCGTCGCCGAGGTCATGAACGAGACGCTTGCCCGCAGCTCGCTGCACCAGGCCCGCGTCGGAACGGAGGTCAACCTCGAGCTGCCGCTCCGAGCCTCGGACCGGCTCGGCGGGCACGTCGTCCAGGGCCATGTGGACGGAGTGGGCTCTGTGGTCGATGTGCTCGAGGATGGCTTCGCGCGCCGGATCGAGGTGCGCGCTCCGGATGGCCTCTCGCGCTACATCGTCGAGAAGGGGTCGATCGCGATCGACGGCGTGTCGCTGACGGTGGCCGCCTGCGACGACGAAACCTTTACCGTGTCGCTCATACCGGAGACCCTGCGACGCACCAATCTCGGCCAGGCGCGGCCCGGAACAAACGTGAACCTGGAGGTGGACGTGTTGGCCAAGTACGTCGAGAGCCTGATGCCAAGTACCTCGAGACGCCGATGAGGTGGGGCGCATGAGCAGTCGCGCGACGACCCCGTTCTCCGCGATCGAAGAGGCGATCGAGGACATCCGGCAGGGCAAGATGGTGGTCGTCTGCGACGATGAGAACCGGGAGAACGAGGGCGATCTGACGATGGCCGCCCAATTCGTCACGCCTGAGTCGATCAACTTCATGCGCAAGGAGGGCGGCGGGCTGATCTGCCTCGCGCTGACACCGGACCGCTGCGACGAGCTGGGGCTCGATTTGATGGCTGCCAAGAACGAGTCCGCGTTCGAGACCGCGTTCACCGTTTCCATCGAGGCGCGCTCGGGAGTCAGCACCGGCATCTCCGCTGCGGATCGCGCGCGCACCATCCAGGTTGCGATCGACCCCCAGACGAGCCCTCGCGAGCTGGTGCAGCCAGGGCACATATTTCCGTTGAAGGCGAAGGCCGGAGGAGTGCTCGAGCGCGTCGGCCAGACCGAGGCCGCGGTCGACCTCGCCCGGCTCGCGGGGCTGATCCCCGCCGGGGTGATCTGCGAGATCATGAACGACGACGGGTCGATGGCGCGTGTGCCCGATCTGCAGCCGTATTGCGAGCGACACGGGCTGCGGATGGTCACGGTCGCCGACCTGGTCGCGTACCGGCGCAGGCACGAGAAGCTGGTCGAACGCGTCGTAGCCACCAGGCTGCCGACCGCTTTTGGAACCTTCGTCGCGGTCGGCTACCGCTCCCTGGTCGACAACAAGCACCACGTCGCGCTGGTCAAGGGCCATGTGGAGGGGGCCGAAGACGTGCTCGTGCGCGTCCACTCCGAGTGTCTGACCGGCGATGTGTTCCACTCGCTGCGCTGCGATTGCGGCGAGCAACTCGAGTCGGCGCTGGCGATGATCGAACGCGAAGGTCGCGGCGTGCTGCTGTACCTCAGCCAGGAAGGTCGCGGAATCGGGCTGCTCAACAAGCTGCGCGCTTACAAGCTTCAGGAGGAAGGGCTCGACACCGTCGATGCCAACTTGCGCCTGGGCCTACCGGCCGATCTTCGCGATTACGGGATCGGCGCGCAGATCCTGGTCGACCTGGGGCTGACAAGCATCCGGATCCTCACCAACAACCCGAAGAAGATTTCCGGGTTGTCCGGCTACGGGCTCTCGGTATCCGACCAGATCCCGATTCAGCACCTCCCCAACCCGCACAACGAGGCCTACCTGCGTGCCAAGGCGGAGCGCCTGGGACACACTCTCCACCACCAGGGCCTCGCGCTCGACGAGGAGATGATCCACGACGAGCACCAGCACGACCTCGGGCGCGACGGTGCCGGCGGCCAGGGCGCTGAGTGACGCCGGAGGGCGAGGCCTTGCCTGACGGCGCCGATCAGCCCGGCTCGCGGCCGAGATCCGATCGTTGCGTCGCGCTGTGCGTGGCGCGGTTCTACGCCGAGCTCGCCGACAAGCTCGAGTCGGGAGCGCGCAAGGCGCTCGCGGAGCAGGGGATCGCGGAGGTCGATCGATTCGCGGTGCCGGGGGCGTTCGAGCTTCCGCTGACCGCCAAATACGCCGCGCAGTCCGGCCGGTATGCGGCCGTCGTTTGTCTCGGTGCGGTGATTCGTGGCGAGACCGACCACTACGTCTACGTTTGCAACGAGGCGGCGCGCGGGATCCAGCAGGTGGCGCTTGAGACCGGCGTCCCCTGCGGGTTCGGCGTGCTCACCGTCGACACGATGGAGCAGGCGCTCGACCGGGTTGAAGGCGGTTCGAAGCGGGACACCGGCCGGCATGCGGTGCAAGCTGTGCTGGCCGAGCTGTCGGTCAAAGACGAGCTCGCGGGCCGGCGCGGGAAGGCAGGATTCGCGAGCTAACGCGCGGGCGTCGCGGCGCGGCGCGACGTTGTCGGGACCTCTGGCGACCTAGCCTCCGTGGCGTTGGCGCGAGCGCCGGGGCGGAGGCGTGGCGGCCGCACGGCGCGCGGCGTCTGAGCGGATGGAAACGGCGCGGCGCCGCCGCTGGCCGGACTGCCCCCGCCAGGGCTCGCACCGCCACCGCCGGCTGGCGAGTTGCCGGAGCCCGCGGGTTGAGGACCGGAGCCGGTGGACCGGGGCCCCGAGGCGCCGGCGGCCCCGTGCCGGGGCTTTCCGCCGCCCGACTGCGTGGACGAGGTCGAGGTCGAGGTGGAGGTCTTGGCTGACGTTGAGCTTGTCGTAGTCGTCTGGGTCGCCGAATGGCTGCTCGTGGACGCCGCCGTGGTCTGCGTGGTCGCGCTCGCGCTCGCGGCTCCCTCACTGTCGGCAAGTTGCGCGAGCTCCAGTTGAGTCACGACGGCCTGAGTGTGGCCGGGAATCTTGAGCCGTCGCTCGAGCACACGTATCGCCGCCTGGGGATCGCCCTCCAGTCGCAGCGAACGCCCGAGGTCGAGCAGCGCCGAGGCGTACTGGCTGGCCCCCGGTGCGGCCACCGCGACCGCTTGACGTAGCACGGGAACCGCCGCCGCGTAATCCCCTTCGACCATCAGCTTGTGACCGTCGGCCGCGAGTGCTGCCGCCCGCCGGCGCCGCCTGGCGCCCGCGGTGAGCGCCTGCCCGGATCGCCCGGACGCGCCCGCGACGCCGCTGCCATTAGCAGCACGGAGGCCCGGCCGGCCAGCGGCCGGACCCGATCTCGTAGGGCCATTCGCCTCGGTCCCGACCACGACCGCGACTGCGGCCGCCGCCGCGGCCAGCGCCGCGAGTGCCAACGCGCGTCCCGAGGGCCGGCGTCGCCGAGTGGCCTCAGCACCCGCGCGCGCCGCGCCGCCGGGGGCGAGCGCGACGAGGGGTCGTCGTCTGGGTTTGCTTTCTGCCGAGGGGCGGTCCGCGGCGGCATTGGCCAGCGCCACAGCGAATGCTTCCGCGGTAGGCCAGCGGTCCTCCGGCCGTTTTGCCATCCCCCTGGCAAGCACCTCATCGACCGCCTCCGGCAGCGTGGAGTTGCGCTCGCTGGCCCGCGGCGGTTGCTCCTCGAGGTGCTGGCGCGCCTGGGCGGTTGCCGGGGTGGCCACGAATGGCCGCTCTCCGACCAACAGTTCGAACGCGGCCACCGCGAGCGCGTAGCGATCGCTGGCCTCGCTTCCCCGCTCACCCCGAACCTGCTCGGGCGAGGCGTAGGCAGCGGTGCCGAACACCTGGCGGACGCTGGTGAACGTGTCCTCGGTCGGGATGTGGGCGATGCCGAAGTCCGCGACGTGCAGCGTCCGGTCGCGGTCGAGCAGCAGGTTGGCGGGCTTGACGTCGCGGTGAACGATGCCCTGCGCGTGCGCGTAGTCGAGCGCTGATGCCGCCTGCTGGATCCATTTGAGCGCCTGCTCGCGGTCGACGGCGTGGACCCGGATCGCATCGGCGACCGTCCCGCCGGCGAGGTACTCCATCACGATGTAGGGAACGCCGTCCGCTGCCCCGATGTCGAAGATCGTCACCACGTGCGAGTGACCCGAGAGGCGCGCGGCCGCGCGACCCTCGCGCACGAATCGGCGCCCTCCCGCTTCGTCGCGGGCGAACTGCGGCGAGAGGACCTTGAGCGCCACACGGCGGCCGAGCACGCGATCGTGCGCGCACCACACCGATGCCATCCCGCCTCTGGCGATGTGACGCGTGACTTCGTAGCGCTCCGGCAGAGCTGTGAGCTGCGGCGGCGTGGCAGACACGAGCGCAAACTATCCCACCGTCGCCGCCGCCTAGCGGTCCCCTATACTCGCCCGCCATGCCCAAGGTATGCCATGTATGCGCGAAGGGACCAGCGTTCGGCCACAGCCGCAGCCACTCGATGGTGGCGACGAATCGGCGCTTTGAGCCGAACCTCCAGCGCGTGCGCATCGACGACGGCGGAACCCCCCGCCGAGTCTACGTCTGCACCCGTTGCTTGAAGGCCGGCAAGGTCGTCAAAGCCAGGTAGCCAGTCCGCCCGCGCGAGACTCCTAGCGGCTGCCCGGTGTCCGATCCCAGCATCGTCCGGTTCCGCGCGATCGTCGAGTCGGGACTGGCTGAGCTTGAAGGTCGCCGAGAAGAGGTCAACGACCTGAACGTGTTCCCGGTCGCCGACGGCGATACCGGCGACAACATGGTGCTCACTCTGCGTGCCGTCCTGGGCGAGCTCGACCGGCTGGCCAGCGCCTCGGAGGGACGGACGATCGATGACATCGGCCGCGACGAGATCGTCGCCTCGGTGGCCCGCGCGGCGCTGCTCGGGGCCCGGGGCAACTCGGGCGTGATCCTCTCCCAGCTGATCCGGGGCGCCGCCGAGGAGCTCGCCAGCCGCCCCGGCGAGCTGGTCGACCCGGTGCTGATCGGCGCGGCGCTCGCGCGCGCAGCGGATCAGGCATACGGGTCAGTGCGCGATCCGGCCGAGGGCACGATCCTGACCGTGGTGCGCGAGATGGCCGCGCGAGTCGCCTCCGAGCTCGCCCACATGTCCGACGCGCGGCTCGGGGCCGAGGCGAGCGACGAGGAGCAGAACGCGGTAATCGCGGAGGTGATCGAGCGTGCGCTCGAGGCGGGGGAGGACTCCGTCAAGCGCGGGCCGGAGCTGCTGCCGGTGCTCCGCGAGGCCGGCGTGGTCGATGCAGGCGGCTACGCCCTGACGGTGCTGCTGGCGGGGATGGTCGGGGCGCTGCGGGGAACTGAACCGCCCCCGCTGGATCATCACGCGGCCGCGCGCGTGACGCATCCGCAGCATTCCTCGAGCACGTACCGGTACTGCACCAACTTCGCGGTCACCGGCGCCGAGCTGGACGGGCGCCGGTTCGTGCCGTTGCTCGAGCAGCTGGGCGACTCGGTGCTGGTCGTCGGCGACCCGACCACCCTGAAGGTCCATGTGCACACCGACGACCCGAATGCGGCGACCGCGCTGTTCGCTTCTGTGGCGATCGTCTCGCACCTCGACGTCGCCGACATGCGCGAGCAAGTGGCCGATCGCGACGAGCGGCTGGCCGAGGCCCCTTCGCCCGCGGTTTGCGCGGCATTGGCGGTGGTGACCGGGGACGGCATGTGCGGCCTGTTCGAGGGCCTCGGGGTGCGGGTGCTGGACGGGGGCCCGACCCTGAACCCATCAACTTATGACCTGCTCGCCGCGATCCACGCGATCGGCACCGAGCAGGTGGTGGTGCTGCCCAACAGCCCTAACGTGCTGATGGCAGCCGAACGCGCCGCCGAGCTGTCGGAGAAGACGGTGTGCGTCGTTCCCTCTCGCTCTCAGCAGGCTGGACTGGCCGCGGCCGTCACCCTCGACCCGTCCCGGAGCGCTGTCGAGAATGCCGCGGCGATGGCCCGGACGCTGGGGAATGTGCGCACCGGCGCGGTCGCGCCCGCCGCCCGCGACGATCTGCAGGGCCGCTTCCGCGAAGGGGATGCGGTCGGCTTCGTCGAGGAGGAGATCGTGGTCTGGGGCAAGCCGCGCGACACGCTTCGCGCAGTGCTCGAGCGACTCGCCACGAGGGCCGAGCTGATCACCTGCCTGCGGGGCGCTGACGCGCCGCTCGACGACGACACCGTTCACGCCCTGGCGGCCGGGGAGGTCGAATTCGAGCTCTCGGTTGGCGGCCAGCAGAGCTACTGGTGGCTGTTGTCGGCGGAGTGATTTGAGGGCCCTCGCCGACCTGGTCGAGCTCAGGGGGCATATACGACCTCAAAATCGACCAGGCTCGGTCCTCCGCGGCCGTCCCGCCATCGCCGACCGACGTTCGAGGGATGATGCGGAAACAGATGGTTCCCTCCGCGTTCGCCTTCTCGAGACCGTTGGCGCCCGAAGAGCTCGAGCACGCTCTCATTCGCTATCCGCGGCCTTCGCGACTGAGGGCGCCGCTCAAGGTTGATGGCGCCAAAGCCCGGCAGGCCGCCGAGGCGCTCGGGCTGTTGACGGTCGGAGAGCTGCTCGAGCACTTGCCCCGCGACCGCCGCGAGGCCCGAGGGGTGGCGCAGCTCGTTGCAGGTGAGAGCGCGACTGTGGTGGTCCAGGTGCGGAGCATCCTCTCCCGGCAGGTGCGCCGGCGCGGCATGCGTCCGCTGGTCCAGGCCACGGTCGCGGATGACACCGGCACGATGAGAGCGACCTTCTTCAACCAGCCCTGGCTGGTGGACAAGTACCGCGCCGGAACGCGGTTGGTCCTGCACGGTAGGTTCGAGGGACGCGACCGCTTCGCCGTGCAAGCTCACGCGCTCACGGCCGAGGCGAGCACCGGCGGGGATGCGGTGGCTCACTATCCGGCCACCGAAGGCTTGTCCTCCACTCAGATCCTCGCGCTCGTGCGCAAGCATCGCGGCGCGATCGCCGACATGCTCGAGCCGCTGCCGGCCAAGCTTCGCAGCTGTGAGGGCCTGCCGGATCGCGCGGCTGCGCTTGCCGCGGGCCATTTTCCAGGGCCCGACGGTGACCAGGAGGGCGGCCGCCGACGGCTCGCGTTCGACGAGCTGCTGCTGGTCCAGCTGGCGCTGCTTCGCCGCCGCCGCAGCCGCCGCGAGCATGCAAACGCCTCGGTGCTGGACGGCGAGCGCGAGCTCACCGCTCGCTGGCTGGCATCGATGCTCCCGTTCCCGCTCACCTCAGACCAGCAGCGGGCGCTGCTGGCGATCGACGACGACCTGGCGACTGCGCGGCCGATGCAGCGACTGCTGATGGGCGAGGTCGGCTCGGGCAAGACGGTGGTCGCTCTGTACGCGCTGTTGCGCGCGGTCGAGCAAGGCTTCCAGGGGGCGTTGATGGCACCCACCGAGACGCTCGCCGAGCAGCACTTCGCGACGATTCAGGCGTTGATGCCGGGCGAGGCGGTGCCCGTGGGGCTGCTGACGGGATCGACGCCAGGGCGCCGGCGCGCGGATCTGCTCGCCAAGCTCGCCACCGGGGAGCTCTCGCTGATCGTAGGGACGCATGCGCTGATCGAGGAGGTGGTGGGGTTCGCGCGGCTGGCGGTGGCCGTCGTCGATGAGCAGCACCGCTTCGGGGTCAGGCAGCGGGCGGCGCTCGACGCGAAGGGTCGCGAGGGAGAGAGCCCGCACGTGCTCCACATGACCGCCACGCCGATCCCGCGCACGCTGGCGCTCAGCAACTACGGCGATCTCGACTTCACGGTGCTGCGGGAGCTGCCGCGCGGGCGCAAACCAATTCACACGTTCGTGTGCTCCAGCGAACGAGAACGGGCGCGGGCCTACGAGCGCCTGCGGCAGGAGCTGCGGGCTGGCCGTCAGGCGTTTGTGGTCTGCCCGCTGGTCGCGGAATCAGAGCTCCTGCAGGCGCGCGCGGCCACCGCCGAGTTCGAGCGCCTGCGAGCCGGCGAGCTACGCGAGTTCAGCCTCGTGCTGCTGCACGGACAGATGCGTCCAGCCGAAAAGCAGCACGCGATGGCGATGTTCGCCTCGGGTGCGGCCGGGGTGCTGGTGGCCACCTCGGTGATCGAGGTGGGAATCGACGTGCCGAACGCGACCGTGATGCTGGTCGAGGACGCGGAGCGCTACGGGATCTCGCAGCTGCACCAACTGCGGGGACGCGTCGGCCGCGGGTCCCACCCGTCGCTGTGCCTGCTGTTCGGTTCGAAGGGCTCCGCCCGCCTGCAAGCGCTCGCCGATCACACCGACGGGTTCGAGCTGGCCGAGATCGATCTCAGGCTGCGCGGGGAAGGCGAGCTGATCGGCACGCGCCAGCACGGGATCGCGACCTTCCGCGTCGCGGAGCTGCCGCGTGACGGCGAGCTGCTCGAGCGCGCCCGCTGGCACGCGCAGCGGATGTTTGCCGATGATCCCAACTTGGAGCGGCCCGAAAACTCGCTGCTGGCCGAGGCGCTCTTCGACTCCTACGGAACCGAGGCGCTGGCGCCGATCCGCGCATGAGGGTGATCGCGGGGCGGTTCGGCGGGCGCGGGCTGATCGCGCCGGCCGGACGCGCCACCAGGCCGACCTCGGACCGCGTTCGCGAGGCTCTGTTCTCGATTCTCGGCTCGCTCGAGGGAGCGCGGGTCCTGGACCTGTTCGCGGGCTCCGGAGCGCTGGCGATCGAAGCCCTGTCCAGAGGCGCAGCGGAGGCGACGCTGATCGATTCCTCGGCGGCGGCGATCGCCGCGATCAGGCGCAACTTGGCGACGCTGCAGGCCCCGGCGCAGGTGCGCCGCCAGAAGGCCAGCACCTTCCTCGAGCAGGCACGGGCCGACGGACGTCAATACGATCTCGTCTTCGTTGATCCCCCATACCACCAGACGAGCGCCCTCGCCAGAGAGCTTTCGACCGCGTTGCGCCCGGTGCTGGCGCCTGCAGCCCGCGTGGTCTGCGAGAGTGACCGCCGCGAGCCGCTCGAGCTGGACATCCCGCTAATCGACGAGCGCCGTTACGGCGACACCCTTATTCGGATATATGGCACCTGACAATCGCATCGCAATCTGTCCCGGCTCCTATGATCCGATCACCTACGGGCACCTCGACGTGATCACGCGCGCGGCGGCGATGTTCGACAAGCTGATCATCGCCGTGGTGAACATCCCAGTGCGCAAAGGCGACACGCTGTTCAGTACCGAAGAGCGCGTGGCGTTTGTGGAGAACGCCACGCGTGAGCTCGAGAACGTCGCCGTCGAGCCGTTCCGGAGCCTGGTAGTGGATTTCGCGCACGAGTGCGGCGCGAAGGCGATCGTCAAGGGTCTGCGCGCAATCTCGGACTTCGAGTACGAGCTCGAGATGAACCAGCTCAACCGCCGGCAAGCTCCCGACGTCGAGTCGGTCTACCTGATGGCTTCGGCAAAGTACAGCTTTGTGAGATCTAGCGGGGTCAAGGAGCTCGCCACCTTCGGCGGCAAGATTGACGATATGGTCCCCGACGAGGTAGCTGCAGCGTTGAAGGAACGGCTCGGCCGCTGACGAAACTGAGGTTCTAATTCATGGATGTCCTGGTACTGATCGACAAGCTTGACGACCTCGTCCACAACGCGAAGCCGGTCCCCCTGACCGACCAGGTTCGCGTGGATAAAGAGGAGATTTACGACATCCTCGATCAGATGCGCGCCACGATTCCCGAGGAAATCAAGCAGGCCCGCTGGATCGTCAAAGAACGCCAAGAGATGCTCGCCGAGGCCAAGCGAGAAGCCGAGCGGATCGTCAAGGAGGCGCGCGAGCGCCAGGACAAGCTGATCTCGAACGAGGAGATCACCAAGCAGGCCGAGCGCGGGGCGGAGGACATCATCGAGGACGCGCGGGCACGAGAGCGCGAGATCCGGCTCGGCGCCGAGGACTACGCCGACGAGATCTTGAACACGCTAGAGGTCAATCTGACGAAGTTCATCGCCGCCGTCCAGCGCGGTCGGGATCGGCTGGCCGGCAAAGAGGAACCCGCCGAAGTCTCGTAGCAGTGCCGGCGTGATCGAAGTCCTCGAGGCAGACATCACGAAGCTCCAGGTCGACGCGATCGCGAACGCCGCCAACACGCAGCTGCGCCATGGCGGCGGCGTTGCGGGCGCGATCTCCAGCGCCGGCGGTCCCACGGTGCAGCGCGAAAGCGACGAGCGGGCGCCGATCGGGCTTGGCGAGGCGGTCGAGACCGGTGGCGGGGACATGCCCTGCAGGTGGGTGATTCACGCGGCGACGATGGAACTGGGCGGTCCGACCTCCGCCGAGATCATCCGTCGGGCCACCGTCAGCACGCTCCGCAAGGCCGACCAGTTGGGCGCAAGGTCGCTCGCGCTAGTCGCGTTCGGAACCGGCGTCGGGGGGTTCTCGATCGAGGAGGCCGCCCGGATCGAGGTCGAGGAAGCGCGCAGGCACATGGGTGGCGGTGGCGCGCTCGAGCGGATCGTGTTCGCCGTACGGGGCGCAGCTGCCCGCGAGGCGTTCGAGCGGGCGCTAGCAGGCTGAGGGCGGTGCCCCGGCGGCTTCATTTCAGCGGATCTGAAACCCGCTTAGACCCTCTGGTTCCTGCTCCTCTACCTCCGCGCGCTCCACTTGCGCACCCGACGGTCCCGTCTGGCAAAACCTGACCACGCGCCCGACGGCCTCGGCGGGCCCCTCGAGGACCGCCTCGACCGCGCCGTCGGAGCGATTGCACACCCAACCGTTGACGCCGTGCGCCTGCGCCCGCTCTCGCACCGAGTCGCGGAAGAACACGCCTTGGACGCGGCCGTAGACCGACACCTGCCGCCTGATGAGGTCTGAGCTCACGCCCAGATTCTCGCAACCCGTGGTTCCGTCCGCCGCCCGCGGCAACCTAAGCGGTTCATGGATGCTCTGTGGTTGCTGATCGGAGTCCTCGCGGGTGCCGCTGTCGCAGTGGCGCTGTTGCTGCCGCGGTTGCGTGCGCTCGCTGCACAGGCCGCGCATGCCGGCGAGTGCGAGCGAGAGCTCGTCCGCGTCCGCTCCAACCTCGAGCACGAGCAGGCGCGCTCGCAGGAGCGGCTCGCCGAGTGGGACCAGGCGCAGGAGCGGCTTTCGGCGTCGTTCAAGGCGCTCAGTGCCGAGGCGCTGCAGGCGAGCATGACGCAGCTCGCCGAGCTGTCCCGCGCCCAGCTCGATGCCTCGCAGGAGAAGGCCAAAGGAGATCTGGAGCGGCGACAGCACGCGGTCGAGCAGCTCGTGGGCCCGATCAAGGACCAGCTCGGCCGGGTCGACACGCAGCTCGTGCGGCTCGACCAGGAACGCAGGGAATCACGCGGGCGGCTCGAGGCGCAGCTGAGAAACCTGACCGAGACCGGCGAGAGGCTTCGTACCGAGACCGGCGCGCTGGTGACCGCGCTACGCAAGCCAAACGCACGCGGTCAGTGGGGCCAGATGCAGCTGCGAAACGTGGTCGAGCTCGCGGGCATGGTCAGGCATTGCGACTTCGCCGAGCAGTCCAAGCTGGGAAGCGAAGACGCGATCCTCCGTCCTGACGTGATAGTGCGGATGCCGGGCGGCAAGCACGTGGTAGTCGACGCCAAGGCGCCGCTGCAAGGCGTGCTCGACGCGTACCAGGCGCGAGACGAGCAGGAGCGCGAGCGTCACCTACGCGACCACGCGCGGCTGCTCCGCAAGCACGTCAAGGCGCTGACGGACAAGGCGTACTGGGCGGGGCTCGATTCGGCGCCGGACTTCGTCGTGATGTTCTTGCCCGGGGAGCACCTTTACGGAGCTGCGCTGGACGCCGACCCCTCGCTGATCGAGGACGCGATGTCGCGGCGAGTGCTGATCGCGACCCCGACGACGCTGCTGGCGATGCTGCGCGCGGTCTCCTATGGCTGGCAGCAGGAGCGCGTCGCGGAGTCCGCGCAGGCGATCTCGGAGCTCGGCCGCGAGCTTCACGGCAGGCTGGCGAAGCTCTCGAGCTTGGTGGCCACGGTGGGTACCCGGCTCAACAGCACGGTCCGCGCCTACAACGAAATGGTTGGCTCCTATGAGGCCCGAGTGCTGCCGGGGGCGCGCCGGTTCTCCGATCACGGAGTCGCTGCCGGGCAAAAGCTTACCGAGCTCGACCAGGTCACCACCAGCGCCCGCAGAGTCCACCCCGCGGAGCGCGAGCGCTTCCAGGAAGAGCTCGAGCTCTACGAGACCGAAGCCGAGGCTACGCGCCCGCGACTGCGGGCCGCCGAGTAGCGTGCCGTCCCCTCCAGCGTCGTTGCGGGGGCGGTGGGCGCGCCGAAGAACCGAACGGGTCAACTGATCCGGTCGCGCGCATCGGGCTCGCGCGAGTTCCACCACCGCTTGAGGTCTTTGCGCTGGTGAGGCAGGGGGTCGGCTGACGGCTTGCGGGCCTTGACGTATGCGAGCGCGTCCTCGATGTTGATGCCGTGCCTGACCGCGACCACGCCGGCCGCGACGGCCGCTGAGCGCTGCCAGCCGGCACGGCAATGAAGGTAGGTGCGCACGCCCTCGTCAAGCCAGACATTGACTGCCTGTACCGCAGCTTCGAGTTCCTCAGGCGGAAGGCCTCCATAGTCGGTCAGCCCTATCCGATACTCCTCGATTCCCGATTTGCGCAGCGCGTTCTCGACCCCGATGCGCTCTCCCGGCCGGTACTCCTCGTCTTCGACCAGGTTCAGCACGCGCTGGACTCCCGACCACTCGAGCATCCACACGTCGGCCGCGTCCAGCGGGTAGGCGCCGATCAGCAGGTCATCCAGGACGTCGTCAAAGCCATATGTGCGAAACCACCTCGACACTCCCTAATGATTGCGGGTCGTGGTCGCAGGCCGTCCCGACCGGCGGCGCCATGGACGGCGCTAAGCTCGATTGATGGCCCTCCGTACTGACACCTTTGACCTCGGGGGACTGCGGCTCAGCGCTGGTGAAGGACGCCGGTTGGAGCTTTACCTCGGGATCGATCCATTCCTCCTCGGCGGCGAGCGATACGTCGTGCAGCCGGCGCTGATGCCGAGCCAACTTGACGTCTCCCGCACCACCGGCGACGGCTACGCGTTACGACTGCGCTTCGAGGCGACGCTCTCGGGTCCATGCATGCGCTGCCTGGAGGAGGCCAGCCCGGTGTTAGCGATCGATGCTCGTGAGATCTGGCAGCCGCGCGAGACGGACGAGCTCGCCTCGCCGTACGTCGAGGGCGGCGTGCTCGACCTCGAGGCATGGGCTCGTGATGCGCTGGCGCTGACTTTGCCGGCGACGGTCTTGTGCCGCCCCGATTGCGCGGGCTTGTGTCCCGCTTGCGGGATCGACCTCAACACCGCCGACCGCCCGCATGGACACGAGCATGAGCCCGATCCGCGATGGGCGAAGTTGTCCGAGCTGCGGTTCGAGTAGCGCCGCTGACGCGCCAGCCGGCGAGTGCCTGAGGACCGAGCGCCCTGCTAGCCTCCCGTCCTCATGGCCGTCCCCAAGCAGAAGCAATCCCACGCTCGCACCGCCAAGCGCCGCGCGCGGCACAAGATCAACGCGCCGGGCTACAACGCCTGCCCTCAGTGCCACAGCCCTCGGCTTCCGCACCGCGTGTGTCCTGTCTGCGGAAGCTACAAGGGACGTGAGGTCATTACCGCCGGCGACGGTGACCGCACCGTCTGACGGCCGACGATGATCACAGTCGCCGTCGATGCAGGCGGGGCCGACCTCGGCCCAAAGGAGGTCGCCGCAGGCGCTCAGCGCGCAGCCGAGCAGGGCATCGGCGTGCTGCTGTTCGGTCCCGCGGCGGAGATCGGGCCGGTCGGTGCGGGAGTCCAGCTCGTAGACGCGCCGGTTTCGATCGCCAAGGCGCGCGACCCCGCGCACGCGGTTCGATCGACGCCGGAGGCCTCGATCGTCCGGGCCGCCCGCGCGGTCGCGGAGGGCCGCGCGCAGGCGCTCGTCTCCGGCGGTTCAACTGGGTCCGCGCTCGCCGCGGGCTTGTTCAATCTGCGCCGCGACCGAGGCATCTACAGGCCCGCGCTGGCGCTTCCGGTGCCGGTTCCGGGGGCGCGCCCCGTGCTGCTGCTCGATGTCGGGGCAAACGTCAGCTGCCGGCCCGAGCATCTGGTGCAATTCGCCCATATGGGATCGGGGTTCGCGCAGGCCGTCCTGGGCATTGAGTCGCCGAGGGTCGCATTGCTCTCCAACGGCGAGGAGCCGGCGAAAGGAACGCCCGAGCTCGTCGTCGTTCACGAGCAGCTAGCCGGCGCAGAAGGCAAGGGGCTCAACTTCATCGGCAACGTCGAGGGCACGCAGGTGATGGAAAGCGTCGCGGACGTGGTCGTGATGGATGGCTTCACCGGGAACATCACGCTGAAGCTGATCGAGGGCGTCTCCGCGCGGACCATGCGTGCGATCCGCGAGGTGGCGATGAGCTCGACGCGAGCAAAGCTCGGCGGCTGGCTGCTGTCGCCGGCCGTCCGTCACCTACGCGAACAGATCGACCCCGAAGAGCCCGGCGGCGCATATATGCTGGGGCTCCGCCAACTTGGCGTGATCGCCCACGGGCGCTTTACCCGTCGAGGTTTCGCGCGCGCCGTCGAGGTCGCCGCGCGCGGCGTCCAGGAGGATGTGATCGGCCGCACGCGAGCGGCGCTCGGGGCGGCAGGCGCGCTGCGGCCGCCTCGGAGCGAGCCGGGGGCGGAGTCGCGCGTCGAGTCCCCGTCCGAGCCGACGGTTACGGTGTCTCGCCGATGAATCGCGAGCAGATCTTCGCGCTGATCCGCGCTCACCTGGCCGACGAGCTCGAGATCGATCCGACTTCGATCCGGGAATCGACGCGCTTCAGGGAAGATCTCGAGGCCGACTCACTCGATCTCTACACCCTCGTCCAGGAGCTGGAGGACAGCTACGGGGTGAAGATCTCCGACGAGGAGGCGGCCCGCATCCTAACCGTCGATCAGGCGGTCGACTTCGTGCTCGCGAGCGGTCCAGGGAATCCGCATCCTCCTGCTACGGCGAGCCAAGGCCCTGACGCTGAGTGACGCACGAGCGCGAGGAGTCAGGCGGCCCCCACCACAAGGCGGGGGGCGGGCTGCGCGACCTGCTGGACCGTCTGCCCCCGGAGCTCGCGACGCCCGTGTTCATGCATTCCTCGTGGACTACGCGGCGCTCGGACTCATACGAGCGACTGGCGTTTCTCGGGGACAGCGTGCTGGCCCTGGCCGTCACCGCCCATCTATATCCGCGGCTGGAAGCGGAGCGGTTCGGCGCCGGAAGGCTGACGAAGATCCGAGCCCAAGCGGTCTCCGGCCGCTCATGTCGAGCGGTGGCGGAGCGGCTCAGAGTTCCAGAGCGGCTGCGAGCGGCCGCTCCCGCCGACGCGAGCGGCACCGTGCCGGCGCTGATCTCGACCGAGCGGGTGCTCGCATCGGTGATCGAGGCCGTAATCGGGGCCTGCTATCTGGCGTTCGGCTACGAGCGGACCGCATCCGCTGTGGTCGACGCGTTTGCCCTCGAGATCGAGGACGCGCTCGAGCATCCGGTCGACTTCAAGTCGGCGCTGCAGGAACGACTGGCCCGCCGCGGCGCGCTCGTCACCTACGACGTGATCGAGGAACAGGGACCGCCTCACGACCGCACCTTCCAGGTCAGCGCCAAGATCGGTGGCGTCGAGGTGGGGCAGGGAACCGGGCGCAGCAAGAAGGACGCCGAGCAAGAGGCCGCCCAGGCGGCGCTCGAGGCGCTCGAGAAATAGTGGTGAGCCGGTGTATCTGAAAGCGCTGACGTTGAAGGGCTTCAAGTCCTTCCCCGACCGCACGCGCCTCGAGTTCGCACCAGGCGTCAGCGTGGTGGTGGGGCCCAACGGATCCGGCAAGTCAAACCTCACCGACGCGGTCCTGTGGGCGCTCGGCGAGCAATCCCCGGTGGCGGTGCGCGGGCAATCAATGCAGGACGTGATTTTCGCCGGGGCGCCCGGGCGGCAGGCGTCGAAGGGCGCGGAAGTCGAGCTCGTGCTCGACGACAACGATGACACGCTCGCACTCGGGGCGCCTGAGATCTCGATCCTCCGGCGCCTCGACCGGACCGGCGAAGGCGAATATCGGCTGGCGGGGGCGCGTTGCCGGCTAGTCGACGTGATCGAGCTGCTCTCGGATACCGGTCTCGGAAAGGAGATGCACTCGGTCATCTCCCAAGGCAGGGTCGAGGCGATCGTGACCTCCAAACCCCGCGACCGCCGATTGCTGATCGAGGAAGCGGCCGGGCTCGGCAAGCATCGCAAGCGACGGCGGCGAGCGCAGCTAAAGCTCGAGCGTACCCAGGAAAACCTCGATCGCGCGCTCGACGTGGAGCGCGAGGCGCGCTCGCGCCTGCGCCCGCTCAAGCGCCAGGCGGAGGCGGCCGAGACACACGCGCGGCTCGAGCGACAGCTGCTCGAGGTCCGCTGGGAGCTCGCCCGTGATGAGCTCCGCGGCCAGCAGCTCGCGCTGCGCGCGGCGCAGGACGCGGCAGCGCAGGCCCGCGAGCGCCGGGGGCGCGTCGAGCTCGAGCTCCAACGCGTCGCGCGGCGGCGGGAGGCCGCCGAGGAGGCCCTTGCCGAGCGCAGCGCCCAGCGCGAGGAGCTCTCACGCAGGTGCTTCGTGGCGCAAGCCGCGCTCGATCGTGTCTCCTACCGCGTCGAAGCGACCCGCACGGCGGCGAGCGCGCTAGAGGCCCGTGTGGCCCGCAGCATCGAGCTGATCGGCTCGCTGCGGGCCGAAGCCGAACGTGATCTCGACGACCCGCGGGCCGCGGCGCGGATCTCGGAGCTCGAGTCCGCGGTGGCCGCGCTCGAGCGCGACCGCGAGGCCGAGCTTTCGCGGGAGGTAGCCGAGCTGGAGCAACAGCTGGCCGCCGCGGAGGAGGAACTCTCACGGCGGACGGCGTCTATGCGGGAGGCTCACGATGAGCGCCAAGCCGCCGAGGATCGACTCGAGCAAGCAAGGATCGTGCTCCGCGAGTCCGAGCGGGCGGTGGAAGCCAAGCGCCGGGAAGCGGCGCGCGTGGGGGCGGAGCTCGCCGCCGTGCACCAGTTCCTGCGCAGCCACGCCGCCTCCTCGAGCGGCGCTCGGGCGCTCGCGGACCAGCTCGCTGTCGATCCCGGCTACGAGCTGGCGCTGTCCGCCGCGCTCGACGGCCGTCTCGGCGCCGCGATCGTGTCCGATCGCGCGGCGGCGGTGGCGCTGCTCGACAACTGCGGCCCAGAAGGCGCCCGCGCGTTGATCATCGACCGGGCGCCGGCGGGGTCCCCGCCGGCGAGTTACCCGGCCGTGCCTGGACGGGAGCCGCTCCTAGACCATGTGCGTGCCAGCGGTGAGGTGCTCGCGCTCGCGCAGGCCCTGCTCTCCGGGACCTGGGTGGTGGACACGCTCGACGGACTCGAAGGGTCGTTCGCGGGCGTCGCCGTCACGAAATCTGGCCGAGTGTGGTCAGCGGCGAACGCCGAGCTCAGGCAGGCGGCGGCGCTCGGGGAGGAGCGCGTGCTGGCGGAGCGCAACCGTCGCGAACAGCTGGTCCGCGCCAGCGAAGCTGCCGCACAAGCCGAGCACGTTGTGCTCGCGGCAGTGGAGCGAGCGGCAGAAGAGCTCTCGCGGCGCGATGCCGAGCGCGAGCGGAAGGTCGCCATCCATCGCCTCGCCGTCCGGGCACGCGACGAGGCCAGCGAAGAGCAGCGGCGGATCGCCGCGCTGATCGAGCGGCGACGGGCTGCTCCCGACGAGGGACGCGGTGCCAGCCGTCTCGCCCAGCTCACCGCGGAGCTCTCCTCCCAGCGCGCGGCGCTCGAACGGGCCGAGCAAGCCCGCGCCGAGCGCAGTTCCCGAATCGAGCGGCTCGGCGCAAGCATCGCGGCCGACCAGGCGTTCGCATCGCTGCTCGGCGCGCTGCGCGAGGCGCTGACGAGCGCGGCCGACGCGATCGCCCAGCGGCGCGGCGGATTCGAGGGCGAGCTCGCTGAAGACCGGCAGGTCGGCGAGCACGTGGCCGCTGAGCTGCGCAGCTGCGCGCAGCAGGAGGCGACGCTACAGGCGGAGCTGCATCGAGAGCACGAGACTTTGACCGAGACGGAGGTGCATCTCCGCAGAACCGAGGACAAGGCGGCGGAGGTCGCAAGCGAGTTGCAGCAGCTCGCCGCCTCACTCGAGCTCGCGAGCGATCCCGCCAGCGAGCAGCGAAGTGCCGAGGACACCGAGGCGTTGAAGGGGCGGCGCGAGCGGCTGCTCCGCCGCCGCGAGCAGCTCGGCCCCGTCAATCCGTTGGCCGGGGAGGAGTACGCGCACGCGCTCGCCCACGTCGAGGAGCTCGAGCATCAGCGGGCCGATCTCGAGACCGCGCTACGCGAGCTGCAAAAACTGATCTCGGACACCGATCGCCAGATCCGCGAGACCTTTGAGCAGACCTTCGCGGCCGCCGCGCGCAACTTCGAGGATGTGGTCACGCAGCTGTTCCCCGAGGGCAAGGGGCGCCTGCGCCTGGTCGCGGAGGGAGAGGGCCCCGCCCAGCTTCTCGGCGGCCCGAGGGCCGTGAAAGCGCTTGAGGCCGACGGCGAGCAGGAAGCTGCTCCTGAGATCGATGAGCTCGGGGAGCTACCAGGAGAGGACCTCGTCGGCGTGGAGATCGAGCTCACCCCGGCCGGGAAGGAAATGAAGCGACTCACTTTGCTCTCGGGAGGCGAGAAGTCGATGACCGCGTTGGCATTCCTGTTCTCGGTGTTCCTCGCGCGCCCCTGCCCCTTCTACATCCTCGACGAGGTCGAGGCGGCGCTCGACGATCTGAACATCGACCGCTTCCTGCAGATGCTGCGGCGATACTCCGAGCACGCGCAGTTCATCGTCGTGACCCACCAGCGGCGGACGATGGAGGCGGCCGATTCGCTGTACGGCGTGTCGATGGGTGCGGACGGGATCTCGAAGGTCATCTCACGGCGATTGCCGGCCGCGGAGGCAGCGGCGTAGTCGCGACGCGGTGGCTCCGAGCGCGCGCTGGTAACGTCGCGCGCCGCGATGGCACGTGATTGGCAGGACCTGTTCGTTGTCGACGGCGCTCCCACCCGGGAGGCGCCTGCCGAGCGCTTGGAGGAGCGGCGGGTGGGCCGCTTTCGCAGGCTCCGGGAGAGCCTGCGCAGGACCCGGGAAGCTTTCTCGAGCGAGATCCGAGCGACTCTGTTCGAAGATCTCAGCGACGAGACCTGGGAGCGGCTCGAGGAAGCCTTGATCTACGCCGACGTCGGCGCGCGCACCACAGCCGAGGTGGTGGGAAAGCTCGAGCAGGAAGCGACCGCCGGTGAGCTGTCGGGCGGGGAGGCCCTGAGCGACAGGCTCGTGGAGCTGCTCTCGGGGATGGCTCGTACCGGCGACGATCGAATCGAGCTCCTTGCGGAGCCAACCGTGATCCTGGTCGCCGGCGTCAACGGGACCGGCAAGACGACCACGGTCGGCAAGTTGGCCTGGCATCTGCGCCAGGAGCTTGGCCGGTCCGTGGTGCTGGCGGCGGGGGACACCTTCCGTGCGGCGGGTGTCGAGCAACTCGAGCAGTGGGCCGAGCGTGCCGGCGTCGGGTTCGTGAAAGGGGCCGCCGGGGCGGATCCCGGCTCGGTGGCGTACGACGCGATCGCCACCGCCCGGCAAGAAGGCACCGACGTGGTGTTGATCGACACCGCGGGGCGGCTCCACACCCAAGATGACCTGATGGCCGAACTGGGCAAGGTGCGGCGCGTGATCTCGAAGCAGATCCCGGAAGCCCCGCACGAGACGCTGTTGACGATCGACGCGACCACCGGACAGAACGGGCTCCGCCAGGCGCTACTGTTCTCGGAGGCGATCGACGTCAGTGGTCTCGTGCTGACCAAGCTCGACGGAACCGCCAAGGGCGGGATTGCGCTTGCGATCGCCCACGAGCTGGGGATTCCGGTGAAGCTGATCGGCGTCGGCGAGCGGCTGGAGGATCTGCGCCCGTTCGACGCCTCCGAGTTCGCACGTGCCCTGGTGACGTAGAAGCGCGCGATAAGCTGAAACCTGAGATGTCAGGTTGGCTTTTGTGGGTTATTGCGGCGTGTCTGTTCGGCGTCGGCGAGATGCTCACGACCGGTTTCTTCCTGGCTCCATTCGCCCTGGGAGCGGCGCTGGCAGCAGTCGCCGATGTGGCCGGCGCCGGTGAATTTGCCGCGTGGATCGTGTTCATCGTGGGGTCGCTGCTGACCTTGGCAGTGGTCCGTCCGATCGCCCGCGCCCACCTCCGAACGCCGCCGCAGATCAGGACTGGCGCGGCGGCGCTGGTCGGCAGACAGGGGATCGTGCTGGAGCGAATCGTCAACGACGAAGGCGTCGGCTGCATCAGGATCGATGGCGAGGTATGGACCGCTCGCGCCTACGATCACGAGCAGCCGATCGAGGCCGGCACACGGGTCATAATCGTCGAAATCAAAGGCGCCACGGCGCTGGTGACTGAATAGGAGCATGGGGCATGGCTGAATTAATCGTCGCACTCGTCGTACTTGTGTTTCTCGTGATCCTGTTCGCGCGGACCATCCGGATCGTGCCCCAGGCGAGGGCGGGAATCGTCGAGCGCCTGGGCCGCTATCAGCGGACGCTCACGCCCGGACTGACCGTCCTGATGCCGTTCGTGGACCGGCTGAAGCCGCTGATCGACCTGCGCGAGCAGGTGGTCACGTTCCCGCCCCAGCCGGTGATCACCGCCGACAACCTGGTCGTCCAAATCGACACCGTCCTCTACTTCACGGTCAACGACGCGAGGTCCGCGACCTACGAGGTCGCAAACCCGCTTCAGGCCATCGAGCAGATCACGGTCACGACGCTGCGCAACGTGATCGGGTCACTCTCGCTCGAGGACGCGCTCACTAGCCGCGATCACATCAACGCCCAGCTGCGCGGCGTGCTCGACGAAGCGACCAGCAAGTGGGGCATCCGCATCAACCGCGTCGAGATCAAGTCGATCGATCCTCCGGGAACGATCCAGGAGGCGATGGAGAAGCAGATGCGGGCCGAGCGTGATCGCCGCGCGGCCATCCTCAACGCCGAAGGCGTCAAGCAATCGCAGATTCTGACCGCCGAAGGACAGAAGCAAGCGGCCGTCCTGACCGCGGAAGGCGAGAAGCAGGCGGCGGTGCTGCGCGCCGAAGGCCAGTCGAAGGCGATCGAGACCGTGTTTCGCGCGATCCACGAAGGCAAGCCCGATCGCCAGCTGCTCAGCTATCAGTATCTGCAGATGCTTCCGCAGCTCGCAAAAGGCGACGCCAACAAGGTGTTCGTGATTCCGTCGGAGTTCGCTGACGCGTTCGGCGGGATCGCCAAGGCGTTTTCGGAGAGCCAAAACAGCGACACCCCAGGGATCACTTCGGAGCGCCGAAACAGCAGCGCGCCGGAGATCGCCGCCGACAGCGGCGACCGGGGCACGCCGGAGATCTCCTCCGAGAGCGGCAACAGCAGCGCACGCTAGCCTCAAAAATCTATGTTCGACTCGCTCGCCGAGAAGCTGCAAGCGACGCTCACCGAAGTCCGCGGTCGCGGGACGCTGACCGAAGATGACGTCAACGCCGCGATGCGCAAGATCCGTCTCGCGCTACTAGAGGCCGACGTCAACTTCAAAGTGGTCAAGACGTTTACGAACGCGGTCAAGGAGCGAGCGCTCGGGGCCGACGTGATTGGCCAGCTGAATCCCGGCCAGCAGGTCGTCAAGATCGTCTCTGATGAGCTGACCGAGCTGATGGGCGGGGCGGCTCGCGACCTGTCATTCTCGCCGCGCCCGCCGACGGTCGTGGTGATGGCCGGTCTGCAGGGCTCCGGTAAGACCACCGCGACAGCCAAGCTGGCGCGTTACTTGCGCGACCAGCACGGCTCCGCGGTCGCGGTCGCCGCCTGCGACGTCTATCGCCCGGCAGCGGTCGATCAGCTGGTCACGGTCGGCACTCAGGCCGGTGCGGACGTGTACGAGCAGGGCACCGACCGCGACCCCGTCAAGATTGCCGCGTGGGCTCGCGACCGCGCTCAGTCCGAGGGCAAGGACGTGCTGATCATCGACACCAGCGGTCGCCTGCACGTTGACCATGAGTTGATGGCCGAACTCGCGAATATCAAAAAGGCGGTCAAGCCGCACGATGTGCTGCTGGTCGTTGACGCAATGACCGGTCAGGACGCGGTCAATGTCGCGGAGCAGTTCGCAGAGGTGGTCCAGTTCGACGGCGTCGTGATGACCAAGCTCGACGGCGACGCCCGCGGCGGCGCCGCCCTCTCGGTCAAGGCGATTACGGGCAAGCCGATCGTGTTCGCCTCCACCGGGGAGAAGCTCGACCAGTTCGAGCGCTTCCACCCCGATCGCATGGCCCAGCGGATTCTGGGGATGGGCGATGTGATGACGCTGATCGAGAAGGCCCAGGACGCCTACGACGAGCGGGAGGCCGCCGAGCTCGAGCGCAAGATTCGCAAGCAGGAGTTCGGCTTGGACGACTTCCTCGACCAGATGCGCCAGGTCCGCCGCCTGGGACCGCTGCAGTCGCTGCTGGGGATGATTCCCGGCATGGGCAAGGAGCTGCGAAACGTCAAGGTCGACGAACGCGAGTTCGACCGCCTGCAAGCGATCATCCTCGCGATGACCCCGCAGGAGCGACGCCATCCGGAACTCATCAACGGCTCTCGCCGGCTACGGATCGCGCGCGGCTCCGGTACCAACGTGCAGGCGGTCAAACAGCTGATCAAGCAGTTCGATCAGATGCGCAAGGTGATGCGCCAGGTCTCTCAGGGCAGAATGCCCGACTTGGGGGCCTTGATGCGGGGGGGGCGCTAGCGGGGATCACGGCGCTGGCGCGCGTCCAGTCGCTTACTCCGACCCGGGCACCGCGGCCATGACGCGCGGACCTTCCCCGCCGGACACGCTAACCTCGCACGAGCAAATGGCAGTAAGACTTCGGCTAACAAGAATCGGCGGACGCAAGAACCCGATCTGGCGCGTTGTCGTCGCCGACCAGCGCTCCAAGCGCGACGGTCGCGTGATCGAGACCGTCGGTCACTACAACGCGCAGACCGATCCCTCGACGATCGTGCTCAACGAGGATCGCGTGCGCGACTGGCTCGCGCGCGGCGCGCAGCCGTCAGGCACGGTCCGCAAGCTGCTGCGCACGCAGGGCATCCAGTAGTCCGACTCGGTCGATGAAGGACCTGCTCGAGTACCTGGCTAGGGGGCTCGTCAACCGCCCCGAGGAGGTCCGCGTGACGGAGCTCAAGGAGGACGACGGGACGGTCGTGCTCGAGCTATCAGTTGCCGACGATGACTACGGAAACGTGATCGGACGCGGCGGCCGTACGGCGGCTGCGCTCCGCACGGTCATCAAGACCGCGGCGATCAAGGACAAGCACCGCGTGTTCGTAGACATCGTCGACGCCTGATGGTGCCCACCGACCGGCGAGGGCTTCGTGCCGGCCGCGTCGGCAGGCCGCACGGTCTCGACGGCAGCTTCTACGTGATCGATCCGAGCCCCCAGCTGTTGGAGCTCGGTGCCCGGATCACCCTCGGCGGGCGCCAGCTGACGATCGTCAGGCGTGCGGGAACCGACAAGCGGCCGATCCTGCGGCTCGAAGGCTGCCTGGACCGCCGCGCGGCCGAGGCGCTTCGGGGCGAAGAGCTCTTGGTCTCAAGGGCCGATGCGCCGGAGCTCGAGCCCGACGAGTGGTGGGCGGACGAGCTCGAGGGCTGCTCCGTGCACGACGGCGATATCCAGGTGGGGACCGTACGCAGGCTCCTCGCGCTGCCCTCGTGCGAGGTGCTCGAGGTCGAGCGGCGCGACGGCATGGGCGACCTCCTGGTGCCATTGGTACGGGACGCCGTTCGCGAGGTCGATCTGGAGCGTGGGACGATCGACGTCGACCTGGGGTTTCTGGGGGAGGCGTGATCGCTTTGAGTCCATCCGGCGACGCGTGGGCACTGTGAGCCCACCCGCGGAGGCGTGATGGAGATCGACGTCTTCACCCTGTTCCCGGACGCCTTCACCTGGTTTCTGGGCCAGCGGCACGTGACGAATGCGATCGCGAGCGGTCATCGCTTCGGTTACGTTAACTACCGAGATCACACTCCACTGAAAGCCGGGCAAGTCGACGACACGCCGTTTGGAGGCGGCGCTGGGATGGTGTTGAGAGTCGATGTGGTGGAGGCCGCGCTGCGGGCGCGGTATGGCTGCGATCCGTTGGAGCTACGACGCCGCCGGCGGGTGATTGCGCTCGATGCCGGTGGCCGGCTGCTCGATGACGCCCTCGTCGAGGACCTGGCGCGCGAGCCGGCGCTGACGTTGCTGTCCGGCCGTTACGAGGGGTTCGATGAGCGCGTGCTCGAGCATTTCGCGAGCGACAGGATCTCGATCGGGCGGTATGTGCTGTCCGGCGGCGAGCTTGCAGCGATGGTCCTCTGCGACGCGGTCCTGCGCAAGCTCCCGGGGTCGCTCGGGCATGAGCACTCCGCGGTTGAGGAGTCCTTCAGCGCCGCGCTCGACGGCGGACCCGAGTATCCGCAGTACACGCGCCCGGCTGAATACCGGGGCTGGCGGGTGCCCCAAGTGCTGCTCTCTGGGCACCACGCCCGGATTCGCGAATGGCGTTTGAGCCAGAGCCGCGGGCGCAGTTCGCAGAACAGCGGGTTCCGCTCCGAAGGCGGTTCGCTACCATAGACCGCCGCGCGTGCGGGGCAGCGCTTTTGTGCGCCGGCTCCGAAGGCGGCGAGCGCCGCCGCTGCCCGCTGGGACTTGCATGAGCACCGTAATCGAAAGCCTGGAGCGCGCTCAGCTGCGCCGAGTACCGACGTTCGACGCCGGCGACCGGTTGCGCGTTCATTTCCAGGTGATCGAGGGCACGCGCCGTCGTACACAGGTATTCGAGGGCGTCGTGATCAAGCGCCAGGGCCATGGCGCGCGCGAGACGTTCACCGTCCGCAAGCAGTCCTTTGGCGTGGGGGTGGAGCGGACATTCCCGCTTCACTCGCCGAAGATCGAGCGGATCGAGGTGGCCGCCCGCGGCGATGTCCGGCGGGCGAAGCTCTACTACCTGCGAGGTCGCGTAGGCAAGCGCGCACGCGTGCGCGAGCGCCGCTCGACAGCTCCCGAGGACATCGTCGAGCGCGAGCTTCTCAACGCGCCGGTAGCTCAAGATGATGCTGCACCGAAAGCATCTGAGGACGGCGGCAGCGATGCGCAGTTGGAGGAGCCGGCGCCGGCGGCCGATAGCGCCGAGTCGCCGACCTCCGAGGCTCCCGTCGGCGAAGAGCAGGTGTGACCACTACCAAGAAGTCGGTCGCGCGCTCGATCCTCGAGCTCGTCGCGATCGTGGCGGCCGCGCTCGGCTTGGCGCTCGCGATCCAGGCCTTCATCGTCAAGCCCTACCGAATTCCGAGTGGCTCGATGCTGCCGACGCTGCACGTCAACCAGCGCGTGGTGGTCGACCGCATCGGGTCTCACTTTGGTGCTCCGCAGATCGGCAGCATCATCGTGTTCCATCCGCCCAAGGATTATGCGCAGGGCTGTGCCGATCCCAACGAAGGCGAGAATTCGGCCGGTCAGCAGGGCAGTCAGCCTTGCGACGTCGCATGGTCGCAGCGATCTTCGGAGACGTTCATCAAGCGCGTGGTCGGTCTTCCTGGGGATCGGATCTCGATCGTGGACGGCCACGTCATCCGCAACGGCGTCCGTGAGAAGGATCCCTACGTGGAGTCCTGCGGAGGCTTCGGCGCCTGCACGTTCAAAGGCGCGATCACGATTCCGCGTGGCGACTACTACATGATGGGCGACAACCGCGGCGAGTCCGATGACAGCAGGTTCTGGGGCCCAGTGCCGAGAGCATGGATAATCGGCCAAGCCTTCTTCACCTACTGGCCGCCCGATCGAATCGGCTTCATGTAGGGGCCCTGGTGTCGCCAAGTGAGGGCACGACCGCGGAGAAGTCCGGCATGAAGTCTCTAATCGAGCTTGTAGTGACGGTGGCAGTCGCGGTGGCGCTCGCCCTCCTGATCCAAGCGTTCGTGGTTAAGCCCTACCGGATCCCAAGCGGCTCGATGGAACCGACGCTGAACATCGGTCAACGCGTCCTCGCCGACCGGCTGCTCGATAGCCCAGGCGTCGGTGACATCGTCGTGTTCCATCCCCCCAAGGGGGCCGATCCGCAGCCCGCAGTATGCGGTAACTCAAATCAAGGGGGAAACACCCCCCAGGCGTGCGATGCCCCGACACCCGGGGAGTCGAGCCAGACCTTTATCAAGCGGATCGTGGCCGGTCCCGGCGACCGCGTCACAGTCCTCAACGGGCACGTGTATCGCAACGGCGTTCGCGAGAATGATGCCTACATCTCGCCCTGCGGCGGCGCGGAAGGCTGCAATTTCCCAAAACCGATCCTGATTCCGCCCGGCGACTACTTCATGATGGGCGACAACCGTGGCGAGTCGGACGACAGTCGCTTCTGGGGCCCCGTCCCCAAAAAATGGATCATCGGCGTTGCCTTCTTCACCTACTGGCCGCCCGATCGGATCGGGTTCCTCTAACGGAGCGGCGCCCGGGATAACCGACGGCGTTGACGAGGCGCGGGCCGGCCGTGTGGGTGGGTCGCCCCCGGCTCGCGGTAGGGGCTCCTCTCGGGGTGCGGCGGGGAACGGATCGGTATCCGGGAAGCGTCCGAAGCGGGCCACCCGTACCGGCCGCCGTCTGTTCGCGTTCGACCGCGCGCTTGGCACCCGGTTCGTCGCTGGCGCTGACGAGGCGGGCCGAGGGTGCTTAGCCGGCCCACTGGTCGCAGCCGCGGTCCTGTTCGACATCGAACGGATCGAGCCGGCGCAGATCCGTGCCCTGAGCGCACTCAACGACTCCAAGCAGCAGACGCCGGAAGGACGCGCGGAGCTGTTTCCTTTGATTCTGCGCGTGGCACGCAAGGTCGCGATCGTCTCTCGATGCGCGCCCGGAATCGACTCTCGGGGACTGCACGTCACGAACCTGGCGGCACTTCGTGACGCGCTGAAACGCGTCGCCTGCGATGGTTGCATCTGCCTGAGCGACGGGTTTCCGGTGGTTGGCGTCGGTCACCAACAGCAGGCGGTGATCGGCGGCGATGCCAAGAGCGCTGCGATAGCCGCCGCATCGGTGCTCGCCAAGGAGACGCGCGATCGGTACATGCGACGAGCGGACACTGCCCATCCGGGGTGGCAGTTCGCCCAGCATGTCGGATATGCCACGCCCGAGCACCGGGAGGCGATCGAGCGGCTCGGGGTAAGTCCGTTGCATCGATTGTCCTTCCAGTCGGCCGCGTATCAGCAGCTGGCGCTGGAGGCGCTCGAGGAGTGATCGCGGGAGGGGCCAAGCCCTGGGGTAGGCTCGCAGCGCCGCCTGAAAGGCTTAGCCACCTGCTTATCGCCCAGTCGACGCCCAGGTCCCCGCAGGTACTCGAACCCCAACACCCAAGACACGAGACCTACCACGCCCCCTCGATGTGCTCGATACTGACCAGCTGGCCACACGGATCGAAGGTCACGCCAATCGCGTCGAACCGCAGCTGCTCAGCGTAGCGGTGAGCGGGCCGATCGTGTAGCCAGCTCGCGGCCATCCTCCGGATCTGGGAGCGCTTGAGCGCGCCGATCGCGTCGAACGGGCTACCGCTGTTGCCAGCCAGGCGCCGCGTCTTGACCTCGCAGAAGGCGAGCGTACGGCCGTCAAACGCGATGATGTCGAGCTCTCCCCATCGCGTCCTGTAGTTGCGCTCGACAATCTCTAGTCCTCGTCGCAGGAGATGTTCGGTGGCGACTTGCTCCCCAATCTGGCCCAATCGGTGGCGGGGATCAGTCCTCACCGAAAGCTCTCGTTCGGAGATGATTCCGGCGAACGACCGCACTAACAGGCGACTCTCCCTCGCAGTCGCGAACGACTTTGTGCTCCACCCGCCGGACGCTACGCGCGCCCGCGTGACGGCTGGGTCACGTGCCGTGCCGAATTCGCGCATGGCTGCTCGGAGATCGATGCACAACTGACACGCGCCGTCACCCACTCCTCACCCCATCGCGGCTAGCTTCGAGGCATGCTCGCTCGCGTCGCGACGTTCGCCATCGATGGCGTCGACCCACGTCAGGTGTGGGCGGAGGTCGACATTCGTTCCGGATTGCCGGCTTTCACGATCGTCGGACTCGGCGATGTCGCCGTGCGCGAGTCGCGCGAGCGGATCCGGTCGGCGATCCTCAACTCCGGCTTCAAGTTTCCGGAAAGCCGGATCACCGCGAACCTCGCCCCGGCATTCCTGCGCAAGGTCGGACCGGGCTTCGACACGGCGCTGGCGCTCGCGGTGCTGGCCGCCAGTGGCCAGATTCCCCGAGACTCGCTGCGCTCGTATGCGGTCTTCGGCGAGCTTTCGCTCGGCGGCGAGGTTCGCGATTCCCCCGGCGCGCTGGCGGTCGCTGAGGGCGCGCACTTCGCCGGCCTGCCCCGGCTGATCGTGCCAGTCGAGCGCGCCCACGAGGCGGCGTTGGTCGAGGGCCTGGAAGTGGTTGGCATCGAAACGCTCGCGGCCGCAGCCGAAGTGCTCAAGGGGGCGCGTCCTCCGCGACTACTTCTCCCGCGTCTCCCGCGCGCGAGCGTGGCGTCGCGACGCGCGGAGCCCGACCTGGCTGACGTACGGGGCCACGCCGCGCCGCTCCTCGCGCTCGAGATCGCGGCCGCGGGCGGCCACAACCTCTTGCTGGAGGGCGCGCCGGGCACGGGCAAGACGATGCTCGCCAGGCGCTTGCCATCGATTCTCCCGGCGATGACGCGTTCGGAGGCGCTCGAGGTGACCAGAATCCACAGCGTCGCGGGCGTCTACGCCGGCGGCCTGATGTGCTGGCGGCCGTTTCGGGCGCCTCATCATTCGATCTCCCCGGCGGGGCTGGTCGGCGGCGGCTCTCCGCCGCGTCCGGGGGAGGTGACGCTCGCGCATCACGGAGTGCTGTTTCTGGATGAGCTCTCCGAGTTCCAGCGCCCGAGCCTCGAGGCGCTGCGGCAGCCGCTCGAGGACGGTTGCGTGACGATCGTCCGCGCGCAACGCGGTCTGATGTTTCCGACGAGGTTCATGCTGGTCGCCGCGACTAACCCGTGCCCCTGCGGATTCGCGGGCGTCGGGGATCGTTGCCGGTGCGGGGAGTCCGAACTGCGTCGCCATCAGCGCAGGTTGAGCGGCCCGCTGCTCGACCGGATGGATTTGCTCGTCAACGTCGAGCGACCCACCGAACCCGAGCTTCAGGCCCACGCCAAGACGGACTCCGCCTCCGCACGCGCTCGCGTTGCGCGGGCGCGAGAGCGACAGCTGGCGCGGCTGGCGGGTAGCTCCGCACGCTGCAATGGGGAAATGGATGTGCGCCTCACGCGTCGCCATGTCACGCTCGACCGTGAGGCGGAGCGGGCGCTTGCGCATGCCTACGCGCTTGGCGCGCTGAGCGCCCGCGGACGCCATCGGGTACTACGGGTTGCCAGGACGATCGCCGACTTGCAGCAGCGCGAGCAAATCGTGGGCGCGGACGTGTTGACCGCGCTCGCCTTACGCCAGCGCACCGGGGCGGAGTCCGCGCTTGCCGCCTGAAAGGGGGATCACCGGTCGCCACGCGGAATCTCCGGTGAATAGCCCGACCGCGTGCGGACGATGCATCGCGCGCGCGTGGCTGCTCTCCCGCTTGGCCGCGCATCTAGAGCCGGTTCGCGGCCGGATCGTGGAGGTGCTCGCGCTAGCGGACCGGGAGCTCGCCGAGGCCGTCGGAGGTGACCAGCGTGAGTCCGTGCTCGAGGAGTGGAGTCGGCTCGACATCGAGCGGCTGCGCGAGCGGTCGGCAGCATCCGGCGTCGGCCTCATCTGCCGCTGCGACGCCAACTACCCGCAACGCCTCGCTGACCTCACGAGCCCTCCAGCGGTGCTCCACGTGGTGGGCCGGCTCGAGCGGTTTCTCGAGCTTGCCCACGGCGAACCGATCGCGGTCGTCGGCGCCAGGCGGCCTTCTCCGTACGGTATCGAAGTCGCGCGGTCACTCGGACGGGGGTTGGGCAATGCCGGGATCGCGGTCGTGAGCGGCATGGCGCTCGGCATCGACTCCGCCGCTCACAGCGGCGCCTTGGCGGCCGGAGCTGGCACCGTTGCCGTGCTGCCTGCGAGTCCCGAGCGGCCATACCCAACCGGTAAGCGCGCTCTTTATGCGGAGATTCGAGAGACCGGCGCTGCGGTATCGGAGCTTCCGCCTGGTACCCGCATCTGGCGTTGGATGTTTCCGGCGCGTAACCGCATCATTGCCGCGCTCGCCGCGATGACGGTCGTGGTGGAGGCGGCCGATCGCTCTGGTGCGCTGCTCACCGCTGGGTTCGCTCGCGGCCTGGGGCGCCCGGTCGGCGCGGTGCCGGGGAGCGTCAACTCAGCGATGGCGAGTGGTCCCAACAGGCTTCTGGCCGCCGGCGCCTACGTCGTCCGCGGCCCTCAAGACATACTCGACGCGCTGTTTGGAGCGGGTGCCCGAGCCGCGCCGGCCGACGACCGACCGGAGGTGGCAGCCGAACTGCGCTGCTTGCTGATCGCGATCGGCGAGGGCAATGAGATCTCTAGGGCGCTGGCGCGGGCTGGTTTCGGCACGGAGGACGGACTTGCGGCGCTCGCCGCGCTCGAGCTGGCGGGCTACGTGCGGCGTCAGGCAGGAGGGAGGTTCACAGTGGTGCCGTAAGCTCGCAGCGGATGCGCGACAGTCCCCTCATCCCGCGTGCCCTTTCGATTGCCGGATCCGATTCCGGCGGCGGCGCGGGCATTCAGGCGGACCTGAAGGCATTTGCTGCCTGCGGGGTGCATGGGATGACCGCGATCACCGCGATCACCGCACAGAACACCGTCAGGGTAACCGATGTCCACTCCGTGCCACCGGCCACGATCATTGCCCAGGTACGTGCGGTCACATCAGACATCGGCGTCGACGCCGTCAAGATCGGGATGCTGGGGACGATCTCGACGATCGAGGCCGTTGCGCGTGCGCTCGATGAGCTTGCGGGCGGCACTCCGGTCGTGCTCGACCCGGTGATGGTCGCGGAGTCGGGGGCCGAGCTACTGGAGCCTTCCGCGCGCGCCGCCCTGAGGGAGCTGGTCCTACCGCGGGCAACTGTTGTGACTCCGAACTTGCCCGAGGCCAGGGCCTTGGCAGGCCTCAGGGAGGGCATCGGCGCCGGCGAGCTCGCGCGAGCTGTGCATGCCCTCGGTCCCAGCGTGGTGGTCGTGACCGGCGGACATCTAGAACAGCCGATCGACGTCTTCTACGACGGCACGCGGATCGTCGAGATCCCTGGCGAGCTCTACCCGACGGGCGCGGCCCACGGCTCGGGCTGCACGCACTCGTCGGTGCTGGCGGCACGGCTGGCATGGGCAGATGAGCCGCTCGCCGCCGCACGGCGGGCAAAGGAGATGGCGGCCCGAGCTGTGCGAGACGGACTCATCGAGATCGGCGCGGGCCCGGGGCCCGTGGACATCCTGGCGATCGCCGGCCGCCGCTGATCCGGCCTCCTGACGGGGTGACAGCCGCGAGCCCCGGGGGTCGCGCGCGGCGGCCGGGGTCCTCAGCCGCGAGCGCGTGGGTGACGCGCGGCGACCGGGTCCCCAGCCCGAGCGCTAGGCTCGAGGTGGCCGACACCGTCTGGCATAATGCGCCGGTGCGCTTCCTGAGGATGAAGCCTGGGCATGGAGAGGTGCTGATTACCGAGGGCGATGTTGAGGTAACGGAGGATGAGCAGCGCCTGATTGCTGAGTTTCGCCGGCAACTGGACATGGGCCTTTGGGCGGCGGTTCCAGTCACCGGCAGCGCGGGGAAGCGCCAGGCGCAGATGGTTCGCTCCTTCGACGACGTTCCTCGGGACGCCGACCGCGTGATCTTCTTTCCGCGGGCGGCGGGCGGGCGATAGGGACGCGGGCGCCGTGCTTCTGGCGCTCGCCGCAACCGCGCTGGTGGCGATCGCGCTTCTGTCTGACCTGATCCTGCCGCGACTCGAAGAGGTCTGGCAGCGAAGCCGGGCTCGCCGCGAGAGAATCCCGACCACGCTGTACGACCCGGGGCGAGAGCGCCGAGCCGAGCAGCGGGCGCGCACGCTCCTGCGCTCGTGTGTCAACGAGGAGGAGTGGGCGATGTATCGCGACCTCGGGTTCATCCGGGTCTGGGGATCGCAAGCCGATGGTCCCGATGAAGCCGGCGGTACGGGTGGCGCGCCGTACGCGTACCTCATTTACCCCCATCGGCCGATCGTCGCCTACCTCGCGCAGACGCACCGGTTGCTCAACGAGTACTGCGTCACGTTCCCCGACGAGACGCGTCCGTTCGGCAGCGCCCGGCTGCCCGACTCCGACGATGTGCTCGCGAAGTGGATGGCGCTGACCGGCGACGAGGGCCGGCTGATCTCCACCGCCAACATGCATCTCCCGGGCAGGCAACTCGATCCCGCCGATGTGCGGCGAGACCTGTGGCGGCTGGGCCAGTGGGAACGCGCTCGGATGCGCGCAGGCGCTCCGGGCTCCTCTGCGCGGGTGGACAGCGCGGGCTGATCGCGCCCTCGCCAGCCGCTCGCGCCAGCCGCTCGCTACAGTCCGCCCGCGATGAGTTCCCAGAACGGCTCCTTCGACCTCAAGCACCGCAGCCGCGCGCTGACCGAGGGGCCGGAGCGGGCGCCGGCCCGGGCCTACTTGAAGGGCATCGGTTACGACGACGAGGCACTCAGCAAGCCGATAGTCGCGGTCGCCAACACGTGGATCGAGACGATGCCCTGCAACTTTCATCTCCGCGCGCTCGGGGCCAAGGTCAAGGAGGGCATTCGCGCCGCGGGCGCGACGCCGATGGAGCTGAACACGATCGCGATCTCCGACGGGATCACGATGGGAACCGCCGGAATGAGGGCGTCGCTGGTCAGCCGCGAGGTGATCGCCGACTCGATCGAGCTCGTGTGCGATGCCCACATGTTCGATGCGGTCGTCGCGATCAGCGGCTGCGACAAGACCATCCCCGCCACCGTGATGGCGCTATGCCGGCTGAACGTTCCGAGCTTGATGCTGTACGGCGGCTCGATCCTGCCCGGTCATTTTCACGGCCAGCGGGTTACGATTCAGGAAGTGTTCGAGGCCGTCGGGGCGCACGCGGCCGGCCGGATCACCGACCAGGAGCTGACCGAGCTCGAGGACGTCGCATCCCCCGGCGCGGGATCGTGCGGCGGCCAGTTCACTGCCAACACGATGGCGATGGCATTCGAGGTGCTAGGAATCTCGCCCGCCGGCGCCTCGATGGTCCCGGCAACGGACGGCAAGAAAGCCGATGTCGCCTTCGAGGCTGGGCGGCTGGTCGTCGACGTTCTCAGGCGGGGCGAGCGCCCGAGCGACATCATCACCCGCGAGAGCCTCGAGAATGCGATCGCCGCGGTGGCCTCGAGCGGCGGCTCGACCAACGCGGTACTCCATCTCCTGGCGATCGCCGCTGAGATCGGCGTCGATCTCTCGATCGACGATTTCGACCGAATCAGCGAGCGGACGCCGCTGCTGTGCGACCTGAAGCCCGGTGGCCAGTATGTGGCGCCCGATCTGTATCAGGCAGGCGGGATGCCGGTGCTGCTCAGCCGGCTCAAGCAAGCAGGCCTGTTGAACGAGAACGCGCGGACCGTCACCGGCCGCACGATCAGCGAGCACGCGGACGCTGCGGTGGAGACCGAAGGTCAGCGCGTCGTGCGGCCGCTCGCCGATCCGATCAAGCCCACCGGCGGCCTCGCGATCTTGCGCGGAAACCTCGCTCCCGAAGGCTGCGTGGTCAAGCTCGCGGGTTATGAGCGGCGCAAGCAGACGGGTCCGGCGCGCGTGTTCGAGTCCGAGGAGGACGCGATGAAGGCTGTCACCGCCGGCGCCATCGAGGCCGGCGACGTGGTCGTGATCCGCAACGAGGGGCCCGCCGGCGGTCCCGGCATGCGAGAGATGCTCGCGGTCACGGCGGCGCTCGTGGGTCAAGGGCTTGGCGAGGACGTCGCGCTGCTCACCGATGGGCGCTTCTCGGGGGCAACCCACGGCCTGATGGCCGGCCATGTCGCGCCAGAGTCGGCCCGCGGAGGCCCGATCGCGGCGGTTCGGGACGGCGACGAGATCACGCTCGACGTCGAGGCTCGTCGCCTGGACGTGGCGCTCTCGGACGAGGAGATCGCCGCACGGGTCGAGCACTTCAGGTCGCCCGAGCGGGCATATCCCGGTGTCGCTCTCGACAAGTATGCACGCCTGGTCTCGAGCGCCTCGCGGGGCGCGGTGACCCATTGACGCGTCCCGTCGCCGCGAAAGCCGGCTTGCAATACGGCGTCGATCCGCGGTGCCAACAGGTTTTCGCGCGGTTTCCACGAACTAGCCTCTGCAGTTCCTATCTGCAAACGAAGTCCTAACGTCGGGGCCTAGCAGCCAAATCGGTATCATTTTCAGCGGTGGCGTTCGTTTCGTACCTTCGTTCCCCCGGAGGCACAGAAAGCACTGTGCGCCGGTCCAGGCTGCGCCCGAGCGGCGACTCACCGCTCCGGCGTCGCGGCCCGTACATCGTCGGCGGCGTGATTCTCGTCGCCGTGGTGCTCGGCGTGACTGCGCTGCTGCTGGCGACCTCCAGCCCCAGCCTGAAGCCCGACTCGACGGCGCTCGCGCGCGTCGACATGCCGCTTGGCGGTGGCACGATCGAGCACGTTGCGGTCTTCGCCGGGCCGCGCGACAAGGAGATTCCGGTCGTCCTCCGGGGCGGCAAGATCTACCCGCGGGGCCTGGTTCCGGCGCACGAGCTGGTCAACGTCTACGTGGCGGTGAAGCGGCCAGGGTCGATCGCATGGCTGACCGGTGACCACGATCGCCTGCACCTGGCGATGTACACCCCGGTAGCGTCGCTGCGGGAGCACTATCTGACCCTGAAAGCGAACGCTCCCTTGAGCCTGCAGTTCAAGGAGCCGGTGGCGGCGATCTCCTACGGCCCGTCGGCCGGAGCGGTGAAGCGCCATGTGCTGGCAACGCCGCAAACCGATCTCAACCTGCCCAGGACCGCGCCCGCCGGGACAATCTGGATCGCGGCGGTGCCGCGAACGTGGGAGATCTCCCAACCGGCGGTCGTCAGCTATTTCCCGGCTGGAGCTGCGGCGACGGCAGTAGCCAACCCCACTCCCAGCACGCGGATCACCCCAAGCACTCCGATCACCCTGACCTTCAACAAGCCGATCTCCTCGGCGCTCGGCGCCAACCTGCCGCCGGTCTCTCCGAGCGGATCGGGCAGCTGGCAGACCCTGAACAGCCACACGATCCAGTTCGTGCCTCACGGCTACGGTTACGGTTTGGCCTCGACGGTTTCAATCCCGCTTCCGGCCGGCATCAGGTTGATCGGTGGCCGGCAGGACAAGTCCGCTGCGACCGGGACCTGGACCGTGCCTGGCGGATCGACGTTGCGCCTCCAGCAGTTGCTCGCGACGCTCGGCTACCTGCCACTTCGCTTCCAAGCGCACGGCGCGAGGGTTCCGCTGACCCCGCTGGCGCAGGAGGGCGCGGCGATCAAGCCGCCCGCCGGGGCCTTCCAGTGGCGCTACGGCAACGTTCCCTCGGCGCTGCGAGGCTTCTGGGCCCCCGGCGCCTCGGGCACGATGACGAAGGGCGCGATCATGGCCTTCGAGAACGACCATGGAATGAACGACGACGGAGTTCCGAGTGCGCCCGTGTGGCGCGCGCTGATCAGCGCGATGATCACCCACCACAACTCGACCTTCGGCTATTCGTTCGTCTCGGTCGATCAGAACTCGGAGACGCTCAACCTCTGGCACAACGGCAACAGCGTGTTGAGCACACCGGTCAATACGGGGATTTCTTCCGCCCCGACTGCGGACGGCACGTTCCCGGTCTACGTCCACACTCCGGTGACCACGATGAGCGGCACCAACCCCGACGGCAGCACCTACAGCGACCCCGGGATCCCCTGGGTCAGCTACTTCAACGGCGGCGATGCGCTGCATGGCTTCGTTCGCGGTTCCTACGGATCCCCGCAGAGCCTCGGCTGCGTCGAGATGCCGATTGACACCGCGGGCAAGGCGTATCCGTACACGCCCATCGGAACGCTCGTAAACGTCACCTAGCGCTCCTGCAAGCTCGGCGGGCGTAAAGGATTGCTGGCCGCGAATGGCGAAAGCCAGTCCGCCACATGCGTACGCGCAAAGAGAAATCACCCGAACTCAGCGCAAGCTGGACTGCGGCGCTGGAATGCTTCGATCAAGATCTCCGCCGCCGAGCGGTGGCGGCCAAAACGCGCCAAGCGTATGCAATCGACGCCGGCCAGCTGGCGCGGTGGGCAACCGCGCGGGCGCTCGAGCCGGATATGGTCGACGCGCGGGAGCTGCGGCGGTTCGCCGCCAGCCTCTCCGAGCAGGGTCAGGCGCCGGCGACGGTGGCGCGCAAGCTGGCCGCACTGCGAAGCTTGTTCCGCACGCAAGTCGATCTCGGAGCGAGAGCCGAGAATCCCGCCGACTTGCTCTCCTCTCCGAAGCGCGGACAGCGGCTTCCGCGGGTACTGAAGCCCGCCGAGGTCGCCGCGCTCCTGGACCGAATCCCGGCGACGGCGCCGCTCGAGCTCCGGGACCGGGCGTTGTTCGAGCTGGCGTACGCATCGGGACTGCGCGCGGAGGAGCTCGTATCGCTGGTCGTGGACGCCGTGGACTTCGATTCAGAGACCGTCCGCGTCGAAGGCAAAGGCGGCAAGACGCGGCTCGTTCCAACGGGCGAGCACGCCCTGCGAGCGCTCGAGTCGTATCTCGCGCGCGGCCGCGTGGCGCTCGTAAACGACGCTCGGCGCGAGCTGTTCCTCTCGAAATCGGGACGCCCGTTGAGCACCTCTGACGTCAGGCGCAGGTTGCGCACCTGGGTTCGCCTTGCGGCCAGTCAAGCGCCGGCACTGATCGATGCCCATCCACACGCCTTGCGGCACTCGTTCGCGACCCATCTGTTGGAGGGTGGCGCTGACCTACGGTCGATTCAGGAGCTCCTCGGGCATGCCAGTATCTCGACCACTCAGGTTTACACTCGGGTAGAGTCGGCGCGCCTTAGGACCGCCTACGCTCGCGCTCATCCTCGCGCGTAGTCCGCAATCCCTGGGGACGAACTGCAAACAAACGTCAAAGCGATCGAGCTCAAGGATCTCTGGAGGCGCTACAAGTCCTCTGACGATGAGCGCGCGCGCGAGCGGCTGGTGGTCGCGTACTCGCCACTGGTCAAGTACGTGGCCGGCCGGATGAGCTCGGGTCTGCCTGCCCACGTGGAGGAGACCGACTTGATCTCCTACGGACTCGGGGGACTGGTGTCGGCGATCGAGCGTTTCGATACCTCGCGCCAGATCAAGTTCGAGACCTATGCGATCACGCGCATCCGTGGCGCGATCATCGACGAGCTGCGCACGCTCGACTGGGTTCCACGCTCCGTTCGGGCGCGCGCCAGGGACATCGAACGAGCCAACATGAAGCTGGAGGCTCGTCTGCGGCGTGCGCCAACCGATGAGGAGATGGCCGCCGAGCTGACGATCAGCGTCGAGGACTTCCAGGACGCGCTGCTGCAGATCTCGACTTCCACAATCGTCGCGCTCGATGAGCTGTGGAATGTCTCGGACTCGACCGGCGACCAGGTATCGCTGCTCGACACCCTGCCGGACCGCAGAGCCCCCGACCCCCAACTCGCGGTCGACCAGAGCGAGCTACGCGAGCGGATCGCGAGCGCGATCGCGGCGCTTCCGGAGCGGGAGAAGCTCGTCGTCGCCCTCTACTACTACGAGAACCTGACGCTCAGGGAAATCGGCGAGGTGCTCGGCGTCACCGAGTCGCGGGTCTCGCAGCTGCACACCAAGGCGGTGCTGCGGCTTCGCTCCAAGCTGGCCGGCGAGTTGGACTAGGAGGGGCCGCCAACGGCGGCATCCGGCTGGATGCCGAGCGAAGCGAGGCCCGGTATCGTCGGATCACCGGATCACCCCACGGAGAGGAGAACAGGCATGCACAAGGCCGCGGATCGCGTCCGCAATGTGGCCCTCGTCGGCCACCGCGGCAGTGGCAAAACGTCGTTGCACGAGGCGCTGCTGTTCGAGGCAGGCGCGATCAATCGGCTTGGGTCGGTCGTCGAGGGGACCACGGTCTCCGACTCCGATCCCGACGAGAAGGCGCGCCAGATGTCGATCTCGGCCGCGCTGTCGTCGTTCGAGTGGCAGGAGCGCAAGGTCAATCTGCTCGACACTCCCGGCGATTCGAGCTTCATCGCCGATGCGCTGGGCGCGCTACGCGTCTGCGAGTCGGCCGTATTCGTCGTCAACGCGGTGATGGGTGTGGAGGTGCACACGACTCGTCTGTGGCAGCGGGCCGCAGAGCTAGATCTCGCCCGGCTGGTGTTCGTCAACATGCTCGACCGCGAGCGAGCCGACTTCTTCCGCACGCTCGACTCGCTGAAGTCAGCCTTCGGCCAGCACGTCGTCGCGACCGCGATCCCGATCGGCTCAGAACACGAGGTCTCCGGAGTGATCGACCTCGTCGACATGAAGGCCTACCGGTACGAGGGCCCGGCAACTCGCAACGGCGGCGTGGAGATCGAGATCGGCGATGAGCTGCGCGCTCAGGCCGAGGAGTACCGCGAGAAGCTGATGGACGAGGTCGCCGAGAACTCCGACGCGCTGATGGAGCGCTACCTCGAGGGAGAGGAGATCTCGCACGACGAGATCGTCGCTGCGCTGAAGGACGGGACCAACCACGGAGCTCTGTTCCCGGTCACCTGCGGCGTCGCCACGCGCAACCTCGCCACCAACCGCCTGCTCGACGCGATCGTCGACGACCTCCCCTCGCCGGTCAAGCACGGTGGCCTCGATGTTGGAGATGTGACGCTGGAGCCGGTCGAGGACAAGGAGATGTTCTCCTACGTGTTCAAGACGCGCGCCGACCCGTTCGCCGGCAGGATCAACCTCTTGCGGGTCTACCAGGGCGTGCTCAAGCAAGACTCACAGGTGCTCAACACCCGCACTCACAACAAGGAGCGGATCGGGCAGCTGGTCACTTTCGAGCGCAGCCACACCGCGCACGCGACCGAATGCGGCCCCGGCGACATCGGCGCGGTCGCGAAGTTAAAAGAGACCAAGGCCGGGGACTGGCTTGCCTCGCGGGATGAGCCGATCACGATGCCGAGCATCAAGCTTCCAGCGCCGGTGATGGCGTTTGCGGTCGAGCCCAAGAGCAAGGGCGATGAGGAGAAAGTGTTCGGGGCGCTACGCCGACTGCAGGAGGAGGATCCGACGATCGACTTGCATCGCGATCCGCAGACCGGCGAGCAGATCGTGGCCGGTCTCTCACAGGTGCACGTGGAGGTGATCGTCGCGCGGCTGAAGTCGCGTTTCGGGGCCGAGGTGAACCTGAAACCGCCACGCGTTCCTTATCAAGAGACCATCAGGAAGCCGGCGAAGGCCCATGGGCGCCACAAGAAGCAGACCGGTGGTCGCGGCCAGTTCGGCGATTGCCACATCGAGATCGAGCCGCTCGAGCCCGGCGGCGGATTCCAGTTCATCGATGCGATCAAGGGCGGGGTGATCCCGTCCGGTTTCATCCCCGCGGTCGAGAAGGGCGTGCTCGAGGCGATGAACGAAGGAGTCGTTGCGGGCTATCCGGTCAAGGACGTCCGCGTGCGACTCTACGACGGGTCCTACCACACGGTCGACTCATCCGAGATGGCGTTCAAGGTCGCCGGCTCGCTGGCGATGAAACAGGCCTTGGAGCAGGCGGGACCGGTGCTGCTCGAGCCGATCATGCTGGCGACCGTCAACGTGCCCGAGGACACCGTCGGCGATGTGATCGGAGACCTGAACTCGCGTCGCGGCCGTCCCCTCGGGATGGAGCCGGTGGGCGCCGGGATGACCGAAGTCAAGGCCGAGGTGCCGATGTCCGAGATGCTGTCATATGCGCCCGATCTGCGGTCGATCACCGGAGGCCAGGGCGAGTTCACGATCGAGTTCCTCCGCTACGAGGAGGTTCCCGGGCATCTGGCCGGCAAGGTTGTCGACGAGGCTCGCGCGGAACGAGAGGCGGTGAAGGCTTAGTGGAGCCACTTGATGGCGGCCATTGATTACGGCGAGCACCGCTGGTGTCTTTTTTCGCCGCCGCGGGCGGGTACTGAGTAGTCTCAGAGCCCGGTGAGCACCAGAGCGATTCGAACCACGGAGGACCACACGTCGTGCGACGTGTGTGGACGCACGCTGCTACGAGGGGAGCGGGCGGAGGTGTACGTCGGAGCCGGCGAGCGCAAGTGGGTCTGTGACCTGTGCGCCTCCCGGGCCCTGCACGCAGGCTGGGTCCGGGAGGGAACCAGGCCCGACTACGAGGCCGGCGATGGCCGCTCCGAGGGCCGCCGCTCGCTGATCGCTCGGCTGTTCTCTCGGCGGCCCAGCCACGAGAGAGCGCCGAGCGCGCCGGCCGAGAGCGATTTCGAAGAGGTCGAGGACTCGCCCTGGCCTCCGCCGGTGGCCACTCCGTCCCGGGTGCGAGAACAGCGGCGCGAGCCGCGACACGTCCATGCGGTCCCGCTCAGCCCCGAGCAGAAGATGGCCTCCGCTGTGGAGCTATTCAACGGTTCCGAGCACCCAAGGACGGTCTCCGGGATCGCGCGTTCACTCGGCATGCCCGAAGTTTCCGTGCTCCCATCGCCAGCTCGCGCGAGCCTCGTGAGCGTCGTCGTATCGTGGGAGCTGTGCTGGTACCGATACGAAGTCGATCTCTCCGACGACCAGCCCAGCGTGCGAGTCTCGGCTCAGGGCTCGGAACTGAATGAGCTGCGGCCCGAGGAGCGGATGCCAAACGCCTTCGCGGATGAGGTCGGGACGCTGATGCTCTCGTGAGGCGGACGCGCGCGCTCGAGGCGATTGCAGGACGCAAGTTCGCCTAGCCGCTCGCGGTTGCCTCCAATACCATCAGGAGCGTGATTTATTGCGTTGTTCCCGAGGCCCTCGCCGACGAGCTGTTCGAGAAGCTGACCAACTACTACGCCGATGACCCGGGCGTGACGGTCATCGTCGACCGGCGCAAGTCCTCGCGCCGCGATCGCGGCTCTGCCGGAGGCGGCAAGCGCGAGGTTCGCGACCGACGCCGTCCTCGCGTGACCGGCGAGATACCGGATCTGGCGACAGATTGAGGCTGGTCGTCCACGTCGACGGCGGCGCGAGAGGCAATCCCGGGCAAGCCGCGGTCGGGGTTGTCGTCTCCGAGCCCGATGGAACCGTGCTCGAGGAGATCGGTCAGCGGATCGGGGTGGCGACCAACAACGTCGCCGAGTACCGGGCGGTGCTTCGCGGCACGGAGATGGCGCGCGAGCTGGGCGCGCGCGAGCTCGAGCTGGTCAACGACTCCGAGCTGATCGCCCGTCAGCTCACCGGCGCGTACAAGGTCAAGCATCCCGCGATGAAGCCCCTGTATGAGGAGGCGATCGCGCTGCTGGCGGCGTTCGAGCGATGGCAGATCCGGACGGTCCCAAGGGCTCAGAACGCGCGCGCCGATGAGCTCGTCAACGCGGCCCTCGACGGGACGCTGTGAGGAGCAAGCGTTTGTCGGTTCAGCGGGAGGGTAAGAAGCAGTGGTGAGCGTCCTGGATGCGGCACGGCGGCTGGTGCAGGAGCAGCCCCGCCATCGAGTCATCAGCCTGTATCTCGACCTCGATCCGCAGCGGTTCGCGACCGCGCCGGCACGAGCTTCGCAAATCCATTCGCTGATCGACGAGGCGGCGCGCGAGGTCGACGGCGACACGAGGCTCAGCCACGAGGACCGTGTGGCGCTGCGCGAAGATCTGCAGCGTCTGCGCTCATATTTGCTCTCGCGCGAGCCGCCCTTCAAGGGCGCAAAGGCGCTGGCGGTGTTCTGCTCGGGGCGCGATGGCCTGTTCGAGACGGTTCAGCTCAAGCGTGCGGTACAGGCACGAGTCGTGATCGAGCATCGCCCTTACGTTGAGCCGCTGATGGATGGGGCGCGGCAGCTCCGATGGTGCGTCGCCCTGGTAAACCGCCGCGAAGGGCGAATCTTCAGCGGGCTGCCCGACGAAGCCGAAGCAGACGAGCGGCTCGAGGAGGGTCCACTGGTCCAAGACCCCGACGACCATCTGCGTAACGTCGCCGAGCGGGTGTATCGCCGCTGGCAGCGCGAGCAGTTCGAGCGCCTCGCGCTCGGCGGCCCGCCGGAGGTGGTGCCCCGACTCGAGCAGCTGCTGCACGACGAGCTGCGTCCGAGGCTGATCTCGGAGCGGATCGACGTCGATCTGAGCAGCGCGACCGGGGAGCGGGTGCGCGAGGCGCTGGCAAAGCTCGTCGAGGGGGAGGAGCAGCACATGGAGCGCGAAGCGCTCGACCGACTCGCAGCCGGCATCGGCAGCGGCGGCCGGGCAGTGGGCGCTCCAGACGGCACGCTCGAGGCTCTCAACGAGCGCCGGGTCCAGACCCTGCTGCTGGCGCCGGACTTCGATCGCACAGGGTCGCGCTGCCCGACCTGCGGACTGCTGATGCTCGAGGCCGGCGGTGAATGTCCTGCCGACGGAAGCGAGCTAGAACCGCAAGACCACCTCCGCGAGAGCGTGGTCGAGGCGGCGCTCACCCAGGACGCCGACGTGATGGTGGTTCGCCGGTATCCCGATTTGGGACCGTTCGAGGGCATTGGAGCGCTGCTTCGGTTTTAGTGTCCCGCCGGTCTGTTGGTGGCTCGGGGCGCCCGCAGCTGCCCCGGTGCGGCTGACCGGGCGGGGACTCGATAGTCTCCCCCACGTGACCGATGCCCTGATCGAGCTCACCGCGAGACTCCAGGACACCGCCGAGCGTCTGCGTGCCGGCGAGATCGAGCCCGAGGCGGCGTTATCTCTGATCGAGGAGTGCGCCCGCCTTGCCGCGGAGGCCAGCGCCCAGGTCGATCAACGGGCGCGCGCGGCGCTCGAGCCGCTGCCCGATCTCCCCGGTCAGCTTCCCCTGCCGGCGAGCTAGTGGCCACGGTGCCGTCCGACGGCGCTCGGGTCGCGTATCCCGAGGAGCTTCGCGAGGAAGTTGAGCGCTACCTGGAGTCGCTGCGGTTCTCCAGCGAGGCCGCGACGGCCGGACTGGAAGACGCGATGCGGTACTCGTTGCTGGCGGGAGGCAAACGCATTCGCCCGGTGCTGGCGCTGGCCACTGCCAGCGCCATCGGGCGGTCCCCGGCCTCTGTGCTGCCGCTCGCCGGGGCGCTTGAGCTGATCCACACATACTCCCTGATCCACGATGATCTGCCGGCGATGGACGACGACGATGTCCGTCGCGGACGGCCCACCTGCCACCGGGCGTTCGGCGAAGACGTCGCGATCCTGGCGGGCGATGGGCTCTACGCCGAGGCGTTCCGGTTGCTGCTCTCCGTGCAGCAAGGTGAAAGTGCCGGATTACTGGCAGCTGCTCGGGAGCTGGCGGCGGCCACCGGGGTGCAGGGCATGGTGGGAGGCCAGTACATCGACGTCTCCGAGGCGGCGGCGCCAGGGCCAGACGGATTGCGGCACTTGCACGAGCTCAAGACCGGCCGATTGATCGCCGCTAGCATCGAGTGCGTATTGCTCCTCGCCGGCGTCGAGGAAAGTGACACAATCTCCCCGTACCGCACCTTTGCTAGCGAGCTCGGCGTCCTGTTCCAGATCGTGGATGACATCCTCGATGTCACCGGATCTCTGCAGACGCTCGGCAAGCAGCAGGGAAGCGACGAGCGGTTGGGAAAGCGAACCTACGTGACCGAGTTCGGCCTCGACGGCGCGCGGAATCTGGCCGCCGAGTCGCACCAGCGCGCGCGCGCGGCGCTGGCGCAAGCGGCTCCCGCGGGGGCCATCGAGCTCGAGCAGATCACCGACTTCATTGCAACCCGGACCTATTGATGGCAGACCTACTTGACACGATCCAAAAGCCGCAAGATCTCCACGCCCTCAACGACGAGGAACTGCAGACGCTTGCCCAGCAGGTGCGGGCACACATCATCGACACAGTGGGGGAGATCGGCGGCCACTTCGGCGCGAACCTGGGCACCTGCGAGATCGCGGTGGCGCTGCATTCGCTGCTCGACTCGCCGCGCGACAAGATCCTGTGGGACGTTGGCCACCAGGCGTACCCGCACAAGATCCTCACGGGGCGCCGGGACGAGCTACACACGATCCGCAAGTACGGAGGGCTGGCGCCGTTCTGCGCGATCCACGAGTCCGAGCACGACATCATGGGCGCCGGGCACGCGTCGACCGCGATCGGCTACGCGGTCGGGATCAAGGAGGCGATGCGCCGCGGCCACGGAGAGGATGCCCACGTCGTCGCGGTCGTCGGCGACGGCGCGCTGACCGGCGGAGTGGCCTTCGAGGCCGTCCATCAGGCCGGCGGCGAGGGCACCCCAATCGTGGTGCTGCTCAACGACAACGGCATGTCGATCGCGCCTAACGTCGGCGCGCTCTCGCGGTACTTCAACCGGATCCGCCTGAATCCCAAGCTATGGCATGCGCGAGAGGGCGTCGAGGGCGGCCTGACCAAGCTGCCGGCGGGGATCGGTGCGGCGTTCGAGCGCCTCGGCCCGCACGTGAAGGAGTCGATCAAAGCTTTCTGGGCGCCGGGCCTGTGGTGGGAGGAGCTCGACTTCGCCTACATGGGGGTAATCGATGGCCACGATGTGCGAGCGATCCGGTTCGCGCTGCGCGAGGCGCTGGCCGCCGAGCGACCGGTTGTAGTGCATTGCGCGACCGTCAAGGGCAAGGGCTTCGCGCCGGCCGAGGAGGGCGGCCTCGAGGGCATGGAGAAGTGGCATGCGGCCAAGCCGAAATCGATCGCCAACGGCGCGCCCGCGGTGAAAGCGGCGTCGAAGGGCTCACAGTCGGCGAAGCCGGCCCCGCCGCAGTACACGCAGGTGTTTGGGAACGCGCTGGTCGCGGAGTGCCGGCGAGATCAGCGGGTGATCGGGGTCACCGCGGCGATGAACTCCGGAACCGGGCTGAACATCCTCCAACGCGAGCTTCCAGACCGCTACTACGACGTCGGCATCGCCGAACAACAGGCTGTCTTGTTCGCAGCGGGTCTGGCGCTCGAAGGCTGCAAACCGGTCGCCGCGATCTATTCCACGTTCCTCCAGCGCGCCTACGACCAGATCGTCCACGACGTCTGCCTGCAGAGCCTCAACGTGGTGTTCGCGATGGATCGCGCCGGCCTCGTCGGCGACGATGGTCCCACCCATCACGGCGCGTTCGACATCGCCTACTTGCGCTGCATTCCGAATATCGTGCTGATGGCGCCGCGCGATGAGGCGATGCTCGCACACATGCTGCACACCGCTCTCAGGCAAGACGACGGGCCTGCCGCGATCCGCTACCCCCGGGGAGAGGCGGTCGGGGTGCCGCTGCCGGAGCGTCCCTCGGTGATCGAGATCGGGACGGGCGAGATATTGCGCGAAGGCGACCGCGTGGCCCTGCTTGGGTACGGCAGCGGCGTCCGCAAGGCGCTCGAGGCTGCCGCGATCCTCGCCGATCATGGGATCTCCGCCACGGTCGCCGACGCTCGCTTCGCGAAGCCAATCGACGCCGGGCTCGCGGCTCAGCTTGCGGGCGAGCACGAGCTGTTGGTGACTGTCGAGGAGGGGATCCTGGCCGGTGGCTTTGGCTCCGCGGTCTGGGAGACGCTGTCGGACGCGGGGCTGTGGTCTCGCGTGATGCGCGTCGGCTTGCCGGACCGCTATGTCACACACGGCTCCCCAAAGCTGCTGCACGAGGAAGTCGGCTACACCGGCGAGCGGATCGCCCAGCGAATCGAGGCTGCGGTCGCCGAGCGCAGTGGCGTGACCAGCTGAGGGCCTCATCGCGCAGCTCAGCCGAGGCGAGGTGAAACGCGTTCGTCTCGACACGCTGCTCTCGCAGCGAGGTTTGTTCGCGTCCCGCTCGCGAGCCGCGGCATCCGTGCTCGCGGGCGAGATCATGCTGCTGCCGGAGCGCCGCCGCGCCGAGAAGCCGGGGCAGCTTGTCGCTGAGAACATTGAGCTGGAGGTCGCCCGGCGGCAGGAGTTCGTGTCGCGGGGAGGGCTGAAGCTCGCCAACGCGCTCGACCGCTTCCGGCTCGGGGTCTCCGAGCGGCGGGCGCTGGATCTGGGCGCCTCGACAGGCGGCTTCACCGACTGCCTGCTGAGCCGCGGGGCCGCGCACGTGATCGCGGTCGACGTCGCTTACGGCGAGCTCGACTGGGGTCTGCGCTCCGATCCGCGCGTCACGGTCATCGAGCGCCAGAACGCTCGCTCGCTCGAGCCCGCGCAGCTTCCATACTCGCCTGACCTGATCGTGATCGACGTCTCGTTCATCTCCTTGACGAAGGTCCTACCGGCGGCGCTGCGGTGTGCGGCCGGGCGCTTCGATTGCCTGGCGTTGATCAAGCCGCAATTCGAGGCCGGCCGGGAGAAGGTCGGGAAGGGCGGCGTTGTCCGGGAGCCTCGCTGGCGGCGCCAGGCGCTGATCGAGGTCGGCGAGGCGGCGCAAGCGCTCGGGGCCTCGGTGCTCGGCTATGCCAGCTCCGGGCTTCCCGGCCCGAAGGGGAACCTGGAGACATTCGTGTGGCTCGCCGAGGGCGCGCGTGGCGGGGTCGACGATCTCGAGCGGGCTGCAGCGGAGGCGGAGCCGTTCCCCGAGGGCGAGCAGGCGGCGGAGGGCGAGCCGGCGGCGGAGGGCGAGCCCTGATGGCGATCCAGAGCGCGACCGTATTCACCCACCGGCGCCCCAGCGAGACCGCTCCCGCGATCGAAGCGCTACTCGATACCGCGCGCGAGACGGGAGCCGTCCTCCGTCTCGATGCCGACGAGACACGTAAGCACGGGCTGCGACCGGCCGCCGGTCTGATCCTCGATGCGCCGATCGAGGCCGGCGTCGACGTCTGCTTCGCGCTCGGCGGCGATGGCACGATCCTCGGCGCGCTGCGGACCTATGCGGGCACCCGGGTGCCGGTGTTCGGGGTCAACTTTGGGGAAATTGGGTTCCTGGCCACGGTCGATCGTGACCAGGCGAGCGCCGGGTTTCGGCGTGCGTTCGCGGGCGACTTCGAGGTGCTCCGGCTACCTGGCATCTCGGCATCCGGAGTGCTGGCGATGAACGACATCTCGATTCACCGCCAGCCGGGCAAACGGGTGGCGGATCTCGACTACGCGGTCGCTTCTGAGGTGGTCGGCCGCGTGCGTTGCGACGGCTTGGTGGTCGCGACGCCGGCCGGCTCGACCGGTTACAACCTCGCCAACGGCGGACCGGTGATGGCTTGGGGGGTCCAGGGGTTCGTGGTCTCGTTCATCGCGCCGCACTCGCTCACCGCGCGAGCGCTCGTCGTGGCGCCCGACGACACGCTGACCGTCCACAATCGCTCTCGAGAAGAGCCCGTTGACGTGACCGTCGACGGCCGCCCGTTGTGCGCACTCGCGCCGGGCGAGCAGATCGACGTGCGGTTTGTCGACGAGCAGGGCTGCCTTGCGCAGATCGCAGGCGCCAGCTTCTACCACCGTCTGCGGCAGAAGTTCGGGCGGCTCGCGAGCGCTCCGTAAAGCGCTCGCCTCGCTCTCGAGGTGCGCCGAATCAGGTCCGTCGGAGCGGCGTGGTACACCCTCCGGGTGCTTCAGGAGCTCCGAGTTTCGAACCTGTTACTGATGGAACAAGCCGAGCTGCAGCTCGGCCCGGGACTCAACATCCTGACCGGCGAGACCGGAGCCGGCAAGACGCTGCTCGCGCATGCGCTTGACCTGTTGCTGGGCGGCCGCGCGCGGAGCGGGATCGTGCGCGAAGGCGCCGCCGAGGCCTACGTGGAGGGCGGGTTCTCGATTCCCGCGGCGCTCGCGAGTGCCGAGCAGCTGCCGGCGGACGCGGACGAGCTGGTGCTCGCGCGCCGGGTCTGGCGAGACGGGCGCACGCGCGCCTACGTATGCGGTCGCTCGGCGACGCTGGCCGACCTGCGGGAGCTCGCGGGCGGCCTGCTGTCGTTCTACGGCCAGCACGAACACCGCAAGCTGATGCTCTCCACCGTGCAGCAGGAGCTCCTCGATGCTCACTGTGGCCAGGAGCAGCAGGCCCTGCGCGCCGAGCAGGCGGGCGCATACGAGCGGGTGCGAGAGCTCGAACGGCGCGCCGAGGAGCTGCGGACGTTGGCCGGGGCGCGCGAGCGCGAGCTGGATCTAGTCAACTTCGAGCTTCAGGAGATCGAGTCGCTGGCGCCGACCGAAACCGAGGAGACGGAACTGATCGCCGAACGCGATCGCCTGCGGGGTGTGGAGACGCTCAGATTCGCAGCCGCAGCGGCGGCCGAGGAGCTCGCGCCCGAAGCAGGAGACGGGGCCGGGGACATGCTCGCCCGAGCCGCTTCGGCGCTCGCGCCGGCGGCCGAGATCGATCGCAGTCTGCAGGGCATCCACGAGCGCGCGCAGGCGCTTCGCTACGAGGCCGAGGACGTGGGAGGTGAGCTGCGGCGCTACCTGCTCGGGCTCGAGGGCTCGCCGGCGCGCCTCGAGGAGGTGGAGGAGCGGCTGGCGCAGTTTGCGCGCCTGGAGCGCAAGCACGGCGGCTCGATCGCCGACGTTCTCCGGCACGCCGAACGATGCCGCGTGCGCAGCGAGGAGCTGGAGGGGGCGGAGGTGGCCCTCGAGGACGCCGAATCAGAGCTCGCCGCGGCGCGCGAACGGCTGGCGCGATCCGCGGAACAGCTGACCACGCGGCGCCAGCAGGCGGCTCCGGCGCTGGCGGCGGCCGTACGGGACCGTCTCGCCGAGCTGGCGATGCCCGACGCCCAGTTCGACGTCGAGATCCGCGCGCGAGCAGAGGGATGCGGGCCTCGCGGGGCCGACGCCGTCGAGCTGCTGATCGCGCCGAACGCCGGCATTCCCGCCGCGCCGCTGCGAGAAATCGCCTCCGGAGGCGAGCTCTCACGGGTGATGCTCGCGCTGCTCAGCATCGCCCATGATGACTCTTCGGTGAGCGGCGCGGACGCGCCGCTGCTGGTGTTCGATGAGATCGATGCCGGAATCGGGGGCCACACGGCTCGCGCCGTCGGCGCGCACCTACGCACGCTGGCGAGCCGCAGGCAGGTCCTGTGCATCACACATCTGCCGCAAGTCGCGGCGCTGGCCTCGCGCCACTTCACGATCTCCAAGGATGCGACGGTTGTCCCCGCGCGCACCACTGTCGCCGCGCTCGATGGCGAGCAGGTCGTCGGTGAGCTGGTGCGGATGCTGGGTGCCGGTGAAGGCGACAGGGCCGCCAGTCGCCACGCACGTCAGCTGCTGAAGGCCGCGTGAGCGTCCGCCTTCGGCGCTACGGTGAGGGCGTCAACTAGACTCGAGGACAATCGATGGTTCAAGGCGAGACGCGCTTCATCTTCATCACCGGGGGCGTGGTCTCCTCGCTTGGCAAGGGGATCACTGCGGCATCGATCGGCCGGCTGCTGGTCGCTCGCGGGCTCGACGTGCAGCTACAGAAGTTCGATCCCTACATCAATGTGGACCCGGGAACGATGTCCCCTTACCAGCACGGCGAGGTGTTTGTCACCGAGGACGGCGCGGAGACCGATCTTGACCTGGGCCACTACGAGCGCTTCACCGACGCCAACACCAGCCGCGCCTCCAACGTCACCGCGGGGGGGATCTACAACTCGGTGATTCGCCGCGAGCGTCGGGGCGACTATCTCGGCGCGACCGTCCAGGTCGTTCCCCACATCACCGATGAGATCAAGCAGCGGATCAAGCTGATGGCCGACTCGAGCGAGGTCGACTTCGTGATCACGGAGATCGGCGGCACCGTCGGTGACATCGAGTCACTGCCGTTTCTCGAGGCGATTCGCCAGTTTCCGGTCGACGTCGGGCGGCGGCGGTGCATGTTCATCCATCTCACGCTGGTGCCCTACATCGGACACGCGGGGGAACTAAAGACCAAGCCGACGCAACACTCGGTCAACGAGCTGCGACGGATCGGTATTGCTCCGGACATGATCGTGTGCCGCTCGGAGTCGGTCCTTTCGGCCGAGATCCGTCGCAAGATCGCCCTGTTTGCGAGCCTGCCGGTCGAGGCGGTGGTTTCCGCTTACGACGTGCCCGACATCTACCAGGTGCCGCTGAGCTTCCGCGCCGAAGGGGTGGACGACTTCATTCTTCGCGAGCATTTCGGCCGTGACGCACCGCCACCGAATCTGGCGACCTGGAAGGCGATCACCGAACGCGCGAGCAACGCCAGCGAGCGGGTGCGAATCGCGCTCGTCGGCAAATACGTCAAGCTCGAGGATGCCTACCTATCGGTCGGCGAGGCGCTGCGCCACGCGGGAGTTCACCACGATTGCAAGGTCGAGATCGACTGGGTCGATTCTGAGACCGTCGCTGAGCCTGAGGTCGTCTCACGCCTGCAGCGCGCCGACGGAATCCTGATTCCCGGCGGATTTGGCGGCCGCGGATGGGAAGGCAAGATTCGTGCCGCACAGACCGCCCGCGAGAACCAAATTCCGTACCTGGGCATCTGCCTGGGAATGCACGTGGCGGTGAGCGAATTCGCGCGCAATGCGGCGGGGATGGAGGGAGCTAACTCGACCGAGATGGATCTCGAGACGCCGTTCCCGGTGATCGACCTGCTTCCGGAGCAGAAGGAGATCGCGGATATGGGTGGGACGATGCGGCTCGGCGCAGATCCGGTGAAGCTCCACAGCTCCACGCTGATCCGGGAGCTGTACGGCGAGCCGGTCGTCTACGAGCGTCATCGCCACCGCTTTGAGGTCAACAATCACCTCCGTCGTCGGCTCGAGTCCGCCGGGCTGATCTGGTCGGGCACCTCGCCAGATGAGCGGCTCGTCGAGGCGATTGAGCTGGATCGAGAGGTGCATCCCTTCTACGTCGCCTCTCAGTACCACCCCGAGTTCAAGTCGCGGCCCGATCGGCCGGCGCCGCTGTTCAGGGAGTTCGTCGGCGCGGCGCTGGCACGTGCCCGCGCACGTGCGGACGGTCTCACCGCGCTCGACGCGCAGCTGACGGGCGCCGGCGACGAAGTGAGCATCTCGCAAGCTGCGACCCCGTGAGGCGAACGAGCGACGCCGAGCGCGAGCGACTGCACGAGACGTTCTGCGCGCTGTGCCGGATTGAGAGTCCTTCCTACCACGAGCGCGCCTGTGCCGATCTGGTCCGCGCGGAGCTGGGCTCACTTGGCCTGAAGGTGGAGGAGGACGACGTCGGGCCGGCGCTCGGCTCCGACGCCGGCAACCTGCTGGCGCGCGTCGCAGGCGATGATTCCGCGAGCATCCTGCTCTGCGCGCACCTGGACACGGTTCCGCCCACCGCGCCGATCGAGCCGGTGCTGGTGGAGGGCGGTTTCGAAAACGCAAACGAGGGCATCCTCGGCGCTGATAACAAGGCCTCGGTGGCGATCCTGATCGAGCTCGCTCGCCGGCTCGCGGGGGGCACGATGCCGGGAGCGATCGGCGTCGAGCTGCTGTTCACGGTCTGCGAAGAGGTGTCGTTGGGCGGTTCGGAGGCGTTCGACATCGCACGGTTGCAGAGCAGCTTCGGATATGTCTTCGACCATGCAAGCCCGGTCGGCGAGATCGTGCTGGGATCGCCGACCCACCACCGGCTGCTCGCCGAGTTCCACGGCGCCGCCGCTCACGCCGGCGTCCGCCCCGAAGCCGGCCGCAGCGCGATCGCGTCCGCCGCTCGCGCGATCGCCTCGATGCGCCTCGGACGCCTCGACGCGGAGACGACCGCCAACATCGGCACGATCGAAGGCGGGACAGCGATCAATGTTGTCCCCGAGCGCTGCCGGCTCGTTGCCGAGGTGCGCGGCCTGGACGAAGCCCGCGGCGAGGCGGTCGTCACGGAGATGATCGACCACCTTCAGGACGGCGCAAACGAGTTCGAGTGTGATCTCGACGTGACGGTCGAGCAGATGTTCAAGGGCTACCGGACGCGCGCTCGCGCTCCCCAGGTGCTCCTCGCCGAGCGGGCGCTCAGCAGCTGCGGGTATCAGCCCACGCACATCGTCACCGGCGGGGCTTCGGACGCGAACTCTTTCCAGGCGCACGGGTTCACTTGCACCAATCTCGCTGACGGCACCGAGCGAAACCATGAGCCGGGCGAGCGGATCAGTGTCGATGCCCTCGACGGCATGTTCGAGGTCGCGATCGCGTTAGTGCAAGAGGCCGCGAATGTCCTTTGAACGAACCGAGACGGAAACCGTCTGGGAAGGCAAGATGATTCGCGTCGGCGTGGAGCACTTTCGCCACGACGACGGCGACGAGGTCACGCGCGAGAAGGTGTGGCATCCGGGCGCAGTGGCGATCCTGGCGGTCGATGCGACGCATGTGTGGCTGACCCGCCAGCCTCGGGAGGCGATCGGGAAAGAGGATTTCCTGGAAGTGCCCGCGGGCAAATGTGATGTCTCCGGCGAACCGCCGCTCGAGACGGCGAAGCGAGAGCTGGCCGAGGAGATCGGCAAGCACGCCGCCCGCTGGGAGGAGGTGACCGCCTTCTACACGAGCGCCGGCTTCAGCGACGAGCGCATCTGGCTGTATCTCGCGAGCGATCTCTCAGATGCCCCCGGCCAAGCGCAAGCCGAAGAGAACGAGCGGATCGAGATCGTTCCCTGGCCGCTCGAGCGCCTCGACGATGCGCTCGCGGAGTGTGAGGACGCAAAGTCGCTGATCGCGCTGCTGTGGCTGAAGGCTGGCGGCGCGGCCAAGCAGCCGTAACTGACGGACCCTCGACGCGGCGAAGCGAGAGCCGCGGCCTAGAGGACCACCGCGCCGCGGGCCGAATAGGCGGTCATGGCCACGACCGACGGCGAGCTGCCGAGCCACGCTTGGCGAGCTTCGGAGTTGACGCTCGACTTTCTCGCATATCTCGAGCTCGAGCGCGGCCTGTCACGCAACACGCTCGCGGCCTACCGCACCGACCTCCAGCAATATGGGGAGTTTTTGCAGCAGCGCGGGGTGGACCCGCTGGCGGCCACGAGCGGCGACCTGGCGGCGTTCGTGTCCGAGTTTGCGATCGGTGGCGAGAGTCGCCGGCCCGTGTCGCCCGCGACGCTCCAGCGCAAGATCGCCTGTCTGCGCTCCTTCTACCGCCATCTTCGGCGGGAGCAGATGCTCTCCAAGGACCCTACAGCCGATCTCCGCCCCCCGCGCGCCGGCGGCCGCTTGCCGAAAGTGCTCAACCGCGACGAGGTGGGGCGACTGCTCGCTCAGCCAAGCGGCGGGTCGCCAGGCGCGCTCCGCGACCGCGCGCTGCTCGAGACCATGTACGCCTGCGGCCTGCGAGCCTCCGAGGCGGTCGCGCTTGAGCTCTCGGAGCTCGACCTCGACGGGGCGATTCTGCGGGCGCGCGGGAAGGGCTCAAAGGAGCGCATAGTCCCGATCGGAAGCAAGGCGACCGCTGCGATGAAGACATACCTCGAGCGAGCACGACCGAGGCTGGTCGGACTCCGCGACGAGCCACACGTGTTCGTCAACCTGCGCGGCGGCGCGCTCACGCGCCAGGGTCTCTACAAGATCGTCCAGCGCCACGCGCGCACCGCCGGGCTGGAGCATCAGATGAGCCCTCATACGCTGCGGCACACGTTCGCCACGCATCTGCTGGCCGGGGGCTGCGACCTGCGCTCGTTGCAGGAGATGCTTGGACACGCCGACATCGGCACCACCCAGATCTACACCCATCTGTCCTCGGAGCGGCTGCGCGATGTCTACTTCGACGCCCACCCGCGGGCTCAGCTCTCGCGGGAGGGGTAGAGTCGCGCCGGTGGGGCGGCGCGCGGCCCGAGCGTCCTACCCTTGATCAGAGGGCGGCGCGCCCGCCGATCCGCCGAGAGAGAGAGAAGCCATCGTCCGTGCCCGAGCTGCCAGAAGTCGAGACCATCCGCCGCCAGCTGGCGCCGCATCTCGAAGGCCGCACGATCGTGGACGTCGAGATCTTCGATCCGCGTTGGACACGGCCATGGGTCCCGAGCGAGGTCGAGGCGAAGCTGCGGGGTGCGCTTGTGCAGCGCCTCTCACGAGTCGGCAAGTACCTGGTCTGGGAGCTGTCGGGAGCGCGCTACTTGCTCGTCCATCTGCGGATGACCGGAGCGCTGTTGTTTGATCCAGCGGTCGATCCTCCTCACACCCGCGCGCGATTTGGCCTTGACGCCGGGCACCACGTGGCCTACGTCGATCCGCGGCGGTTCGGGACCGGGCACCTTATAGAGGGGGAAGCCGCGCGCGATGCATATCTCGCCGCGCGGCTCGGAGTCGAGCCGTTCACAACCGACTTCACCGCCGCGTACCTGCGCCAGCTGGCCCGTGGCCGCCGTGCGCCGGTGAAGGCGTTCATGCTCGACCAGCGACGGCTCGCGGGCGTCGGCAACATCTACGCGGACGAGGCGCTGTTCCGGGCCGGCATCCATCCGTTGCGGCCCGCCGGGCGTCTGACGACCAGCGAGTGGGCGAAGCTCCGCGACGCGATCGAAGACGCGCTGACGGCGGGGATCGAGGCCAAGGGGGCCTCGATCGATGATTTCCGTCACATCGACGGCGCGCGTGGCTCCTTCCAGGATCGGTTCCTGATCCACCGGCGTGAGGGCAAGCCCTGCTTCCGATGCCGCACCGTGATCAAGAAGATCGTGGTCGGCGGCCGCGGCACGTATGTCTGCGAGCGCTGCCAGCGCAAACCTCGGGCTTCGAGGCCCCGAGCGCTGGCGGCTCGTAACTAGCGGCGGGGCTATGCCGCCAAGAGCTCCGAAAGGCGACCGGCGCGGTCAGCCGCGAGCAGCTCGGCGAACCCTCCGATGCTCTTGCCATCGATCACGATCTGGGGAAACGTGATCATCCCGGTCTTGCGTGCGAGCTCCGCGCGACCGTCCGGGTCTCTTGCCAGATTGATCTCTTCGTAGTCGATCCCGCGGCGCGCGAGCAGCGTCTTCGCGCCGGCGCACATCGAACAGCGATCAGTCGTGTACATGATGATGGGCTTCATTACTTCAGAAAAGATAGCATGAGACCGCTGAAGACGGAGGCGATCGTGCTGCGCTCGATTCGCTACGGCGAGGCCGATCGCATCCTGCACCTGTATACACCTAGGGACGGACGGCTCAGCGCTATCGCCAAGGGGGTTCGCCGAGCTCGCAGCCGCTTCGGTGCCCGGCTCGAGCCTTTCTTCCACGTTCGCCTCGTACTGCACGAGGGGCGTGGAGAGCTGTTCACGGTCAGCAGCGCCGACACCGTCGCAGCCAATGCCGGGCTGCGTGATCACGCGGCGACGCTGGACGCCGCCGCGCGCGCGTGCGATGCCGTCACGCGCCTATTCGACTCCGCTGAGCCGCACCCTGGGGTGTTTGCGCTGCTGGCCAACGAGCTCGCGTTGCTGAGCGCCTGCGCATCGCACGCTCGGCCTGGGAACGGGCTCGCGTTTCGCCTCAAGCTGCTGCTCGCCGCCGGGATCGTGCCGCAGCTCGGCGCATGCGCTTCATGCGGCGCCTCACAGCATCTGCGAGGGTTCTCAGCTGCTGCCGGCGGCGTGGTGTGCGGATCGTGCGAGGCGGCTGCCTTCACGCTCGAGGAGGAGTCTTACCGGTTCTTGGTCGCTGCTCTCGGACAGTCGCTGGCGCACGCCCCCGAGGCCTCCGAGCGGGCGCTGCGCCAAGCCGAGCGAGCGATCAGCGAAACCGCTGAGCATCATGCCCACGTTCGATTGCGGCCATTGCTAGTGGCCTAGACCGCCGGCCGCGAGCTGGCGACTGTGACAGCTTGGCGGACAACTCGGCCTGCCGGCGCGGCGCACTGTCAGAATCGAGCTGTGAGCGATCAGGTATTTGCGCCGGGCTACGAGCATCCTCGCGGGCCCGTGGCGGCCGCTTTTGCTGGGCGAATCAGAGCCCGCGAGGCGGCTTCCCTCTCCCCGCTGGCGACGCCATCGTATCCCGCCCGCCGCGAACGGGCCGAGCCCGATTGCGGCCTGCGGACGCCATTCCAGCGCGACCGCGATCGCATCGTTCACTGCAAGGCGTTTCGGCGCCTGAAGTACAAGACCCAGGTGTTCGTCTCGCCGACCGGCGACCATTACCGCACGCGACTGACCCACACGCTTGAGGTCACCCAGGTGTCGCGGACGGTTGCCCGCGCCTTGGCGCTCAACGAGGATCTGGTCGAGGCGATCGGGCTGGGGCACGATCTCGGGCACCCGCCGTTCGGTCACATCGGCGAGGAGGCACTCGACCGGTGCCTGCTGGAGCGCTTCGGCACGCGATTTCTGCACCACGAACATTCGCTGCGAATCGTCGACACGCTGGAGCGCGACGGCAACGGCCTCAACCTCACCTGGGCGGTGCGCGATGGAATCGTCACCCACTCGGGCCGCGCCGAGGAGCCCTCGACGCTCGAGGGCAAGATCGTCCGCCTGATGGACCGCGTGGCGTACATCAACCACGACATCGACGACGCGCTCCGCGCCGGCGTGATCTCGCCCGCGGGTCTACCGGCACGACCGATCGAGATCCTCGGCGAAACCGGCCCGCGGCGGATCGACACGCTCGTCCACGACCTGGTCGAGAGCTCCGAGGCGGCCGCGGACATCGTGCAGGGAGAAGTGATCGGAGCGGCGATGGCCGAACTGCGAACGTTCATGTTCGAGCGGGTTTACCTCGGCCCGGAGGCGAGCCGGGAGCACGCGAAGATCCACGGCGTGGTGCGGACGCTGTTCGAGCACTACTGCGCCCACCCCGATGAGATCCCCGAGTCGATCCGGGGCGAAGCGCTCGCGGAGCGAGTCGCCGACTATCTCGCCGGGATGACCGATCGGTACTGCATCCGCGCGTTCGAGGCGCTGAGCGTGCCGGTGGCATTCGCGCCGTGACGCGGTATACGAAGGACTCGCGCGATCGGGTGTTCGACGCGGTCGACATGCTCTCGCTGGTGGGGGCGCGAACCGATCTCCGCCGCGCGGGCGTCGACAGCTACTTTGGGCTGTGCCCTTTCCACGACGAGCGCACGCCGTCGTTCCACGTCCGGCCGGACGAGAAGCACTACCACTGCTTCGGCTGCCAGGCGTCGGGCGATCCGTTCGCGTTCGTGATGGAAACGGAGGGGCTCGAGTTCAAGCAAGCGCTGGAGGCGCTGGCGGATCGCTTCGGCGTCAGGCTCGAGAGCGAGGCCGAGGATCCCCAGGCCGCGAGCCGCCGGGAGCGGCGCGCTCGCCTGCACTCCCTGCTCGGCCGAGCCGCCGCCTACTACTCGCGCTATCTGTGGGAGGCTCGGGAGGCGTTGGGCGCGCGCGAGTACCTGCTCGGGCGCGGCTTCAGCGAGGAGACGCTGCGCGAGTTTCGAGTCGGCTACGCCCCCAGTGCCTGGGACCGGATGCTGCTCGCCTCCCGGAGGGCCGGTTTCAGCGACGAAGAGCTGCTGGCGGTCGGGCTGGCACAGCGCTCGCGATCGCGGCCGGGACAGATTTTCGACCGCTTCCGCGAGCGGATCATGTTCCCTTCCTGCGATGCGCGGGCCAGGGTGCTCGGCTTCGGCGCCCGCGCGATGCGCGACAACCAACCGCCGAAGTACCTGAACACCTCCGACGGGGAGCTCTACCACAAGCGCGGCCAGCTGTTCGGGATCGACCGCTCGCGCGCCGAGGCTGCGCGAGCGGGACGGATGATCCTCGTCGAGGGCTACACCGACGTGCTCGCGCTGCACCAGGCGGGGCTGCGCAACGCGGTCGGGATCATGGGCACGGCGCTGACCGAGGAGCAGGTGGGCGAGCTTGAGCGGGTCGTAAAGGTGCTCGAGCTGTGTCTCGACGCCGACCGCGCCGGCCAGGACGCGATGCTGCGCGCGGCGCGGCTGGCGGCCGGACGCAAGCTCGAGCTGCGGGTCGTGCCGCTGCCCGAAGGGGCCGATCCATCCGAGCTGATCGAGCGCGACGGCGTCGACGCGCTCCGCGCCCGGGTAGATAGCTCGGTTCCGTTCGTGGTCTTCCACGTGGAGCGAATTCTGGATCGCGCTGATCTGCGCAGCGCCGAGGGCCGCGACCGCGCGCTCAGCGAGTTGCAACCGGTGCTGCGCGACCTGTCCGCAAGCGTGCTCCGAGATGATCTGATGCAGCGCGTCGCGGGCCGACTCGAGCTCTCCGAGGGTCGCCTGGCGACGCTTGTCGCCGGCAGCAGAGCGCCGGCTGCGCCCACGGACGCGTTTGCTTCCGGCCGCGACGCCGCTCGCGTGCCTGTGCCCGCGGTCGACCAGGAGATCCGGGCAGAGCGAGCGTTTCTGGCGCTGTGCATCGCGCTGCCCGAGAAGGGCCAAGCGATGCTGGCGGCGGTTGATCCCGATGAGCTGCTGTTGAGCGGGGTGATGCGCCGCGCCGCGGTCCACCTCCGCGGCCGTACACAGGCGCCGCTGTCGGATCTGCCCGCCGAGGACGAGCAGCTGGCGAGAGCCGTCGCCGAGCTGGTCGCGCTCGCCGGTCGCGGCGGCGACGGGACTCCGGCGCAGCTCGAGCACGCGCGGCTGGTGCTCGAGCTCGGGCGGCTCGACCGGGCGATCCGGCGAGCGAGGGGGACGGGAGGCGGCGATGTAACCAGCCTGGCCCGCGAGCGCCAGCAGGTGCTCGAGGCAATCCGGGCGGTGGTGGCGAAGCTGGAGCGGCCGCTGTAGGGCGTCGGGTGGCGCCTTGGGGCCCGCGGGTTCATCCGCGCGATGACCGGTGACCAGGGCCGGTTGGGCTTCGCTTCCCGCTAGAGTCTTGACGCGACCGGCTTCAAGCGGCCGGCCCGCGAAGGATCACTTTAATCCGGGGTAGCTCAACCGGCAGAGCAAACGGCTGTTAACCGTTAGGTTGTGGGTTCGAGTCCCACCCCCGGAGCTTCAGCGACCAGCCGGGTCATGCGCGGGGCCGCCCCGATGCGATCTGCAGGAAGTACCGCCCACGATCCGCTCCGCAAGACCCCACATCAGCGATCATTCACCGTTCGTGCAGCGCCAGCGCCTCGACCAGCGCTGCCGCGCGCTCGGCGCCATCGTTACCGGCTGCCCACCGCGCCAGCTCCCTCGCCCCGCTGGCTAGCCGCGAGTCGCCGAGCGCCCGCGCGGCCGCCCATCGCAGCCCGGACGGGGTGGCGAACCGCCACGGCAGCCGGACCCCGACCCCCGCCCAGTCGATCCGAGCTGCGTTCTCGCCCATATCACCCGAATGAGGAACCGCCAGCAACGGGCAGCCCGACGCGAGCGCCAATGCCACAGTGCCGTGGCCGGCGTGCGTGATCACCAGCGCGCAGCGCGGCATGGTGCGCCCGTAGGAGATCCAGTCGACGAGCCGCGCATTGGCGGGGATCGCCGCCGGCTTCGCGATTGGTTTGCGGTTGGTGGCCGCCAGTACCCGCAGCGGCTCGCCGGCGAGCCCGATCAGCGCGGAGCGCAGAAGCCGGTGCTCGACATCATGGGCCGTGGACGGCGCAATCAGCACCAGCGGCCCGTCCCCCGGAGGGATCTCGACCTCCACGGACGGTGGCTCCCAAATCAGCGGGCCCACGATCCGGACCTCCTCGCCCCAGGTTCGGGGGTATTCGAGCTGCGGGAACGTGCCGACGATGCACAGCCGAGTGCTGATGCCGCCATGAAGGCGCTCCGAGGGCGGCAATCCGAGTCGCGCGCGTGCCTCGTTGAGCTCCGTGCGGCCGCGCCTCAATCCGGTCTCAACGACGCCCTGCAAGGACCGCCACAGCAAGCTACCGATGAAGCTACGCGGGAAACGCGCGCCGAGCGAGTAGGGAGGGCAGCCCGGCTCGCTCGATGGGTGAAGGTGAGGGATCAGCGTGGCGACTGGAACGCCCTCGAGCTCGCCGGCCAACGCCGGGGCCAGCGTGAGGATGTCGTGCACGACGACATCGGGCCCGAAGCTGGCGAGCGAACGACGCGTCTGGGGCGTCGCCAACACCACCGCGTCGTAGGGCTTCAGCGTCAGCTCCCGCGTCGGGAACACCGGATACTCGGGCGCGGGCGCGAACTCCATCCCCGCGGCCTCGACGTGCTGACGCCATCGGCGCCAGGTCTCGAGCATCACCGCGTGACCTCGCGCGGCCAGTCGCGTCCCGAGCGCGAGCATTGGGAAGGCGTGCCCAGGATCGCCGAATGCTCCAAGGAAGAATCGCCCGGGCGCCGCCCCGGCATCGCCACGCTGCTCACGACCCACGCCAAGCCCTCTCGCCGACACGCAATCCAAGCTTCATTTGCAAGCTTCGAAGAAGGACATCGCTCGAGCTCCCTCCCCGATAATGTGACCGAGCGCCTCGAGCAGCGATGAACCCTATGCAAACCAGGAGCCGGGCGGCGACGATGGACCATCCACGGTCGGGGATTGGCTCTTTCACGATACGACGGAGCGGAGCTGAGCCTCAAGCCTGCTGACGGGGGCACCGATCCGGCTGACAGCTTCGGTGAGCCTCGCGCGGCTGACGCTGTGGAGCGGGATCAAGGAGCACCTCGCACCAATCACAAGGACGACTCTCTGGAGGAGCGCGGCACGAGCCAGGTCGAGCTGCTCTGGGATCTCGTTTTCGTGTTCGCCGTAACGCAGGTGACGACCCTGCTTTCGGGAAAGCTCACCTGGAGCGGGTTTGGCGAGGCGATGCTCGCGCTCGCGCTGGTGTGGTGGGCCTGGTCGGCATTCGTCTGGGCGGCGAACGCGCAGGCTATGCAGTCGCGAACGCTGCAGATCTATCTCCTGGTGGCGATGGTTTTCATCTTCGTCGCCGGGTTGGCGCTGCCCCATGCCTTCGGCGGCGAATCGACCTTGTTCGCTGTCACCTATGCGGTCGTTCGCTTGTTCCACCTCGCGTTGTATGCCGACGCCTCCCGGCAAGGGAACGCCGCCTGGTCTGCGATCTCCGGGTTTGCGGTCACGGTTGTCGTCGGGATGGCGCTGCTGATCGTCGGCTCCTTCTTTCACGGCGCCGCCCGCGCCGCATTGTGGGCGGCTGCGATCGCAATCGACTATGCCGGCCCCGCGTGGCTGACCCGCGAGCGGCTCCGCGGGTTGCAGCGCGTCGCGGTCGCCCACTTCTCGGAGCGCTACGGGCTGTTCGTGATCATCTGTCTGGGCGAATCGATCTTCGCGATCGGCGTCGGCGCCAGCAACCGATCATTGGACGCCGCGCGAGTGCTCGCCGTCTCACTGGGGCTGTTGATCACGGTCGGGATGTGGTGGACCTACTTCGCACACCTGGCTCCGAGCGCTGCCGCTCGGTTGCGCGAGCATCAAGATCCAGTTCTCGCCGGCGCCGACGGCTACAGCTACCTGCATCTGTTGATCGTCGCCGGGATCATCATCTTCGCGGTCGGAGTGCGAACGCTGGTGAGGCAGGACGTGGGCGAACCGCTCCCCGATGCGGCGCGACTGTGCCTCTGCGGCGGGATCGGGCTGTATCTCGCCGGCGCGGTCGCCTTCGGCCTGCGGGTGGCCGGCACGATCGGGTACGAGAAACTCCTCGTCGTGATCGCGCTGCTGATGTTGTATGGACTCGGAGCCGGTCTTGCCGCATGGTTGATTGCGCTCCTCGCGGCCGCGCTGGTAGCAGCGCTGTGCGTGGTCGAGAACCTCGGCGAGCGGGAAACACTGCAGTGAGAATGAAAGGATGCCGCGTATGACCACACATGCCAACCTGCAGCTTCGCGGCGCGATGGAGCCCGGCTTCGACGAGGTGATCACGGCGGATGCACTCGAGTTCGTGGCCGAGCTTCAGCACCGCTTCGGGCCGCGGCGACAGGAATTGCTGGGCGCTCGAGCGCAGCGCCGGGCTCGGCTCGCCGCGGGAGAGCTGCTGGACTTTCTACCCGAGACGCGCGAGATTCGCGATGCTGACTGGCGTGTGGCTCCAGTGCCACCGGACCTCGCGCAGCGGTGGGTGGAGATCACCGGGCCTTCCGAGCGCAAAATGACGATCAACGCGCTCAACTCCGGAGCCGACGGGTTCATGGCCGACTTCGAGGACGCCAACTCGCCGACCTGGACCAACATGGTCGAAGGTCATCTCAACCTTCGCGATGCGATCGACGGCACGATCACCTACGATGGCTCCGACGGGCGCCATTACGAGCTAGTCGAACGTCCTGCGACGTTGCTGGTCAGGCCACGGGGGTGGCATCTCCCTGAGCGTCACGTATTCGTCGATGGTGAACCCATCTCGGGCTCGTTGTTCGACTTTGGGCTGTACATGTACCACTGTGGCCGCAGGCTGCTCACGAATGGCACGGGTCCCTATCTCTATTTGCCGAAGATGGAGTCCCACTTGGAAGCGCGGTTGTGGAACGACGTGTTCTGCTTCGCGCAGGATGCGCTGGACATCCGCAGGGGCACGATCAAGGCCACGGTCTTGATCGAGACGCTGCCGGCGGCGTTCGAGATGGACGAGATCTTGTATGAGCTTCGGGAGCACTCGGCTGGTCTGAACGCGGGCCGCTGGGACTACATCTTCTCCGCGATCAAGTGCTTTCCCGACCGCCCCGAGATGATGCTCCCCGACCGCAGCGCGGTGACGATGACGGTCCCGTTCATGCGCGCGTACACCGAGCTGCTGGTGGCCACCTGCCACCGGCGTGGAGCCCATGCGATGGGCGGGATGGCGGCCTTGATTCCGTCGCGCAAGGACGAAGCGGCCAACGCCAGGGCGCTTGACAGCGTCCGCGCCGATAAGGAACGAGAGGTAGGTCAGGGCTACGACGGCACCTGGGTGGCCCATCCGGATCTCGTCCCGGTCGCTCGCGAGGTCTTCGAGGGCGGTTTGAACGGGGCTCCGAATCAGCTCGAGCGCCAGCGCGATGATGTGAGCGTAAGCGCCGAGCAGCTGCTCGACCTAGCGTCGACGCCCGGGGGCATGACCGAGGCGGGTCTGCGCACGAACGTCAACGTCGGCTTTCAGTACGTGTCGTTCTGGCTCACCGGTCGCGGTGCGGCGGCGATCAATTCGCTGATGGAGGATGCCGCCACGGCGGAGATCTCACGCTCGCAGATTTGGCAGTGGATCCGGCACGGCGCACAACTCGAGGACGGCCGCCAGGTAACCCCGGAGCTGGTGCGGCAGTTTCTCGACGAGGAAACCGCCAAGATTCGCGAGAGCGTGGGCGAGCAAACCTGGCGGCACGGCCGACCGGTCGACACGCGTGACATCTTCGAACGCGTGGCGCTCACGCCGGAGTTGATCCAGTTTCTCACGATTCCCGCTTATGAGTATCTGGATTGACCGGAACGGGACCTCAGGCAGACTTGACTCGCGGCGAGGGGCAGTGGGCCCCGATCGGTGGACATGGCGACGCGGGGTGTCGGAGTGGCCCCGCGTCGATCAGTTCGGTCCGGGAACTGTCAGGTCATGCCCAGACGGCGACGGGTTCTCGGGCCAGCGACGGCCAGCGATTTCGAGTTCTCCCACCTTCAGCGAGCCGATCTCGATTTCCTGCGCGCGGAGCTTGCGGATCACGGCGTTCGCGATCGCGAGCCGTCCAATCGCCATCGCGCCCACCGCAACCGCGGCGACGGCGAGCGGCGCCATCGCCGAAGGGCCTATGAAGTGAGCGCCGGTGGCGCTCGCGCCGGTGACGCTTGCGGCGGTAACCTCCGCGGCGGCCGGGGTGCGCCGGGGACTGATGATGCGGGCCATAGATGCCTCCAGGGCTTGGTCGATCGGTCAGATCCACGGACGCTAGCTGACCTCCGATGAGGGCGAGCGCTATCAGACCAGCACGCGTCGTCTGAAGTTTCGAAGCCCCAAGGCTAGAAATGCCACGCAGAACCCGACCAGCACGGGGTAGATGACATACAGGGGCATGTGTGAGAGCGGCGTCAACCCGGCGCGCATACCCTCGGCAACGTAGATCAGCGGATTGATCAGCACTAACGTCTGGAGCCAGTGAAACCCGCCGAGCTTGACCGGCGATAACTTCGTCCACTGGTAGTAGGTGCCGCCCAGGAAGGTGAGCGGGAGCACCACGAACCCGAACATCAAGCCGATGTTCCGGGGCTCGAAGGTGGTTCCCAGCACTAGCCCCAACGATGTCATCGCCAGGCACGCCAACGGGATCAGCGTCAGGATGATGATCCAGTTGACCGTGAGGTGGGCGTGCACGCCTCCGGCATGGATCACCGCCGCGATTGGAAACACGATGACGGCCGCGAGCACGCCCTGCACTGCTCCGGAGAGAACTTTCGCGATCGCGACCAGCCAGATCGGGCACGGCGCCTGGACTCGATCCTCGATCTCGCGCGTGTACCCGAATTCGCTCGACATCTGGAGCGCCACCGCTTGAATCCCCTGAAACATGATCGAGATCGCGACCACGCCGGGCACGAGCACGGTCGCGAAGTCCGACTCCGAGGCGTGTCCGTGGCTGGCGCCGACTCCTTGGCCGATGGTCGGGAACACGTACAGGAACACGAACACCAGCAGGAACGGCTGGATGATCGTCCGCGCCACGAACTCCCCGAACGTCTTCTTCAGCACGGTCAGGTCGCGGAGGATCAGCGCGATCAATGCGGTCCTGCTCGCCACGAAAGTCGAGCGCGTCGGGAACAACGCGATCGGCGGCGGCTCGGCCGCACGGCTGGGAGCGGCGGCGCTGGTAGTGGTGCTCATTCGCGGAGATCCTTCCCAGTCAAGTTGATGAACACGGTCTCGAGCGTCGGCTCGGCTACCGAGAGATCCTGGAGCTCGAAGCTTGCCTGATCGGCGGCCGCTACCACGCGCGGGACGAGTCGCTCGGCGCCCGTGATGTGGAGCTCGAGGCCGCCGTCGATCACTCGGGTACGGGTGACGCCTTCTAGCTCCCGCTCGAGTTTCTCCGCCAGTGCGCCGGCATCACCCTCGCCCTTGACGGTGACGATCGTGTCGGCGCCGATCGACTGCTTGAGCGCGGCCGGCGAATCGAGCGCGAGGATCTTGCCGTGGTCCATGATCGCCACTCGGTCGCAGAGACGCTCGGCCTCCTCCATGTAGTGGGTGAGGAGCATGATCGTTTGTCCGGCCTCGTTGAGCTCGCCGAGGATCTCCCATAGGACGAGCCTGCTCTGAGGATCGAGGCCGGCGGTAGGCTCGTCCAAGAAGAGAACGGCTGGCCGGTGAAAGATCGCGCGCGCGACCATCAGCCGCTGGGCCATGCCGCCCGAGAGCGCGTACACCGAGGCCTTGGCCCATCTGCTCAACTGGAACTGCTCCAGCAGCTGGTCGGCGAGCCGGCGCGACTGCGGGGCCGGGATCCCGAACAGGCGGCCATGGAAGTACAAGTTCTCCCAGACCGTGAGTTGCCGGTCGAGCGTGTTCTGCTGGGAGACGATCCCGATCATCTGCTTTGCAAGCGCTGGGTGAGCGATCACGTCGACCGCGCCGACATGGGCGCTTCCAGCCGTGGGGATCACGCGAGTGGTGAGCATCCCCGCGGTGGTGGTCTTCCCTGCACCGTTAGGTCCGAGCAGACCGAAGATCTCCCCCGCCTGGATGCTGAGATCGAGACCATCGACGGCCGAGAAATCGGCCCCCGGGTAGACCTTGGTCAGGCCCTCGGTTCGGATAATCGCCTGCTCAGACCGCTGCATGGCCACCGGCTGTGTGTCGGCGTGTCCGGCTGAGGTCACCGCCAAAGGGTAGTCGTGAGCTACTCGTCCCGTGCCCCAAAGCCCCGGCCTCACGGAGTGAATGGCAGCGACGTGCAGTAGGTGCTGTTAGCATCTGCTCGCTCAGGAGGTCGATCTGTTGCGACGATTCACACTGCTACTCGCGCTCATCTGCTCTATAGGCGCTGTGGGCATTGCCGGCTGCGGCAGCAGCTCGTCATCGTCGTCGTCCGCGGGGAGCTCGAGCGCTGTGACGGCCACCTCCAGCGCTGCGTCGACGCACTTCGCAAAGACCAAGTTCGCGATTCACGCAGGGCTTGCGTTCGGAGCCTTTCATCGCTGGATCTACAAGCCGATCAGGGCGGGCGACCTAAGGCATCCGCTCTCGCACAAAGCGACGCTGATCAAGGCGGGCTTGGCTTCTGCGTTCGTCTACCACGAGCTCAAGCTGGCAGCTGCGGACGTCAGGAGCAGCCCGACGCTAAGCAAATTATTCTCTCCACTCACCGCGGCCGCCGACAAGATCAAGTCGCTTAAGTCCTCGATCACCAGCGGCTCGGTGAACGAGTCCGACATCGACAACATCAACTCGCAGCTGGGGAACATAGGCAGTACCGCGTCAGCGAACGGCCAGCCGATCACGGAGTCGACGCCGAGCCTCGCGCAGCTGAACGCGGGCTCCAGCAGTAGCTGAGGAGTCAACCGGCGCCGGCGGGTGCCTGTACTCGCGGAAGCGAATCGGCCAGCGGCTGGCAGATGATCGCGGGATCAGCGTTACGGCTGAGCGTCGCGCGCAGCTGCGCGAACGCGACCGTGCCAAGCAGCGCGGGAATCCAGAGCGCCAGGACTCGGTAGGCGAGAATCGCGACCGTCGCGGCTGTGATCGGGACGCTGTAGAGAGCGAACGTCGCGATCAGCCCACCTTCGATGCCGCCGATTCCGGCCGGCACCGGCAGCAGGCCGCCCAGCTGGCCGATCAGATACGCGACCACCAGCACGCCGATTGATATGGGGTGGCCAAACGCGCGGAAGCAGACGCCGAGCACGGCGATGTCGAACGCCATGTATCCGAATGACCCGGTGATCACCCCAAGCGAGCGCTGACGCAGCAGCAGGACGGCGTCGCCGACGCCCGAGCCGATCGCGTCGCGGGCTCCGCGGAGCGCACGCCGCAGCCGGCTGTCGGTCGCCGCGGGCGGACTGCTGTCGGCCGAAGGCCGTGCCAGCTTCGGCAGCGCGAGCACGACCGCGGTCGCCACCACGCCGGCGGCCGCGAACCCATAAGTGAGCGCGGGGGCGCTGTCGCCGTGGAGAATCCCTACTGCGAACAGGGCCGCGAACACGATCAGCGTCCAGACATTCGCGATGCTCGTGAGCAGGAAGAACGCGACCGTGCGGCGGCCGATGTTCGCAGCGCTCATTCCGCCGCGACGGAGCGCCCAGGCTCCGAGCGCCAGACCCCCGGCTCCGCCCGCCGGAAGCAATGAGTTGGCGGCCTGCTCCGCCATCCCGATCTGGTAGCTCAACCGCCAGCTCATCCGCGGGCAGAACACCGCTCTGAACACGACCACGTAGGACAGCGCCGAGAGCACCTCGAGAATCGCGCCGGCGACCAGCCAGCCGGGGGAAGCATCTCCGAGGCGGCTACGCAGGCTTCCGAGACCCGGCGTCACCCAGATCAGGATCGCGACCACCGCCATCAGCCCGGCGAGCTCGAGCAACCGTCGACGCAAGTGGCGCGTGCTCAGATCATCTGGCATTCCTGCGTGGGTGGCCGCCATCGACCTCAGCCTAACGACCGTCACACGAGCCCTGGTCGTCTTCACGCCGACCGGGATAATGACCGTAGCGCCGCCGCAGTGCCATCGGGCCCGCGCGAGAGACGAGCGGAGGACGGATGCGCACAACCACCGGCAGCATTGACGAGGTCCTCGAGCGGGCCGTCGCAAGCGGCGATGTTCCCAGCGTCACCGCGATCGCGGCTGACCGCAGCGGCATCATCTACGAGGGCGCAGGGGGCCCCCGCGTTGGAGGCGAGGACACGCCAGTGTCCGTCGACACGCACTACCGAGTGATGTCGATGACCAAGATCGTGGCGACGGTCGCGGCGCTGCAGTTGATGGAGCAAGGGAAGCTCGACTTCGGCGCTCCCGTCGAGCAGTATTGCCCGGAGTTCGGCGAGCTGCACGTGCTGGATGGCTTTGATGGCGACACCCCGCGACTGCGACCGCCCGCGAGCAAGGCAACCGTCAAGCAGCTCGTGACCCACACGGCGGGTCTGAGTTACTGGTTCTGGAACGCCGACATCGTCAAGTGGGAGGCCGCGACGGGCATCTCCAACGTACTATCCGGCCTCAACGAGATCTTCAAGGCGCCGCTGGTCGCCGATCCGGGCACCACGTTCGAGTATGGGATCAACACCGATTGGCTCGGCAAGGTGACCGAGGCGGCAGGCGGCAAGCCGCTCGACGAGGCGATCCTGGAGGGCATCACGAAGCCGCTGGGGATGAACCAGACGGCGTTTCGGATGAGCGACGAGCAGCGCGCGAACTCAGTGCCGATACACCTGCGCGGGGAGGACGGCGCGTGGGCGCCGAGTGAGATCGATCTCAACCAGCAACCCGAATACTGGGCGGGGGGTCACGGCCTGCACTCCACGCCTCGGGACTACCTGAAGTTCCAGCGCGCCCTGCTCGGCAACGGCACCTCGCCGGACGGGGTCAAGATCCTCGAGTCCTCCACGGTCGATGCGGCGTTCACGAACCAGATCGGCGACCTCGATTTCCCCAGAGAGATCGTGACGGCCGACCCGACGGCGACCGATACGCTCGCGCTCGGCCCAGGCTACAAGTGGGGCTACGGATTGCTGCTCAACACCGAGGACATCCCCAGGCGCCGGCGTGCCGGTAGCGGCGCGTGGGCGGGCCTACTGAACACCCACTTCTGGGTCGACCGTACGGCCGGGATCACCGCGGCGATCTACAGCCAGTTCTTGCCGTTCGTGCCCGAGCCAGCGTTGCGCATGTACGAAGACTTCGAGCGGGCGCTGTACGGGTCGCTGTAGGCGGACCAGCGCTCGGGGATGATTTCCTCGCGGGAGCGCGCTTGGCACGCGATTAGCCCGCGTCGGGCGGGGTTTGCGGGCGGTGAGCGCGGACCAGGTGACCGCTGCTTCGGGTGCTGATCTCGAGCGGCGCGAAGCCAGAGGCGCCCAGCAGCATCTCGAGCTCGCGGCGCGAGTAGTTGAAGATCGGACAGTCGTTGAGCCATTCGTAGCGGATCTGTCGCGTCGGCCCCTTCACCAGTGAGAACCGAGGGAACGACGCCACCACGCAGCCACCATCCGCGCACAGCGCGAACATGCGTCTGGTGAACAGGTGAGGCTGGGGCAGGTAATCGAACAATCCGAGGGCGATCACCACGTCGTAGGAGCCCGTGAGCTCGGCGGTCAGGAAGTCCGCGGCGACCAGCGACACGCGCGACCCAAAGCGCTCCAGCCGGTCGCGCGCGAGCTCGATCATCGGCTCGGAGAAATCGATCCCGAGATAGCGGCCAGCTCCCGCCTCGACGACGTGCTCGCCGATCCGGCCCGAGCCGCAGCCGACGTCAAGCACCCGCGGAGAGTCGCGCGCCGCGACGGTTCTCACCGCGAGCTCCCGCCGGCGGAACAGGCCGGGCCGGAGAAATCGGGTCACCGGCCGCTCGTCCTCGTAGAGGTCGTCGAAGGCTCTGGCGTTATCTCGAAAGTGACGGCGCACCCGGGCGGGAGCGTTCGTTGATTGCGGCATGGAACTCCCCAAAGGGAATCAGCTCGAAGTTCTGGGCGACCTTTCGCAGCATCTCGGGCGTTCGCCGTCGAGCAAGCTCGCGCTGAGCCGTGCGCAGCGCCGCCTGTGCTCGCCGGCGTGCGCCGATGCCGGACGGGAGACCGATCCGCAGCCGATCGGGAGACAGTTCCTGCGGGTGCAGGTAGAGGCCGGCGTGCTCAGGGGCTTCGCCAAGCCCGCGAAGCGCGAGTCCGGTGGGCAGCAACGACCAGTACGAGGCGCCACCGACCGGCACCACAAAGCGACGTACAACGCACGCCGCAACGGGTAGCTCCCACAGCCGCTGCCCTGAAGACATTTCGATCGGGTGCGGCTCGAGCGGCTCCTCGCCGGTCCGCCGGCGGAGACCGGGCGACACGGCCTGACTCGAGTCGTAGGCGAAACCCTCTTGCGCGAGCACCTCGAAGGCCCAGCTCCGCGCCGAGCCGGTGATCGAAAAGGCAGGAGCGCGATAGCCCTTCGGTAGCTCTCCCGTGGCCTCATCGATCGCGCGCCGCGCCGCCCGCAGGTCGTCGGCGAACTCGCCAGGCGTCTGGCCATACACGGGCTGGTGGGCATCGCCATGGCACGCGATCTCATGTCCGCGTCGGGCGATCTCCGCCACCAGCGCTGGCCGATCCCGGGCCACCATGCCGAGCACGAAAAACGTGGCTCGAGCCCCCAGCGAGTCGAGCAGGGCCAAGACTGCTCTCACCTGCTGCTCGAGCTCGCCGCCGATCCGCGCCCAGTCGCTGAGTCCGAGGCGGCGGCGGACCAGCTGATGCCAGTCCTCGAGGTCGATGCTGAGCAAGAGAACGCGCGAGCCCATACGGCATTGTTGCCCAACTACCGCGCCATGGTTCGCGAGCGCTCCAGGCGCCGCGATCGCGTTCGAGCGCGCCTCACCGCTGAGCGAGAGCGAGTCGCAGGGCACCGACCGCCTCGAGCAGCGCCTCGCGCGAGGCGTGGCCGATCGAGATCGTCTTCAAGAAACCGTGAGTTAGGTCGGAGTGGCGGCGAAGCGCGACCGCCACGCCGGCGGCACGCAGGCGCGCGGCATATTCCTCGCCTTCATCACGGAGAGGATCGAAGCCTGCCGTGGCGAGGTAGGCTGGAGCGAGGCCGGCAAGATCCTCGGCGAGCAGGGGCGAGCAACTCGGGTCGAGCGCATCGTCGGCGTGTGAAAGGTAGTGATCCTTGAACCAGTCGACTTCCGCCTCACTGAGCGAGAGGCCGTTGCCGAACAGCTCGTACGACGCTCGCTTGCTCGACAAGTCGAGCCACGGATACAGGAGCAGCTGGAACGCCGGCGTGCGGCCGCCGTCGCCCCTCGCCAGGCGGCATACCCCGGCGGCGAGATTGGCTCCCGCGCTGTCGCCTCCAACGGCCACTCGCGCGGGATCGGCGCCGAGGTCGCTCGCCCGCTCGACCGCGAACCGAAACGCTGCCACCGCATCGTCGATCGCGGCCGGAAACGGTTCTTGCGGGGCGAGCCGGTACTCGACCGAGAGCACTCGAACATCTGCCTGGCTCGCGAGGAACCGGCACGCGTTGTCGTGGGTGTCGAGATCGCAGACCACGAAGCCGCCACCGTGGAAATAGACCAGCAAGCCCTCCTGGTCGCCGGCAGCGGGCGAGCGGCCCGGGCGGTCCGGGGTATACAGGCGAGCCCGGAGCGGGCCCGCCGCTCCCTCGACGGCGAGCTCCTCGGTGCGGACTCCGGCGAGTTTTCGCCCTGCGGCGGCTCGCGCGTCCTCGGCGAACCACGCCCGGGCCTCGGCGACGCTCATTCTCTCCACGGCTGGCGGGCGAGCCAGCGCCGCCAGGGTCAGCGCCAGCTGTGCCTCGAGATGCAGTCGTTGGCCGTCGACCACCACAGGCGGGCCGAGCAGCAGCCGCAGCAGCCGCTGCGGAAGGGCTACCAGTCCGCGCTCGAGGGCAAAGCGCAGCCGCGCGAGCTCCGGAGAGGTTCGTTGCACCGCGCGATTCTACGAACACCGCCGGTGTCAAAAAGGCAAGCCGTGAACTGTCACGCGGCCCCCTGGCCACTGAGCGCCAGCGGTCACCGGCCGCCACATCGTGCGCTGAGTCATGAGCTCATAGCCGCCGGGCTGCTCCACCAGGACTGGGTAGCTGATCTCAGCGAAACCCAGACTTCTATAGAGACCGGCTCGGTCCGGATGGCAAAAGAGCATCGCGAACTGCGGACCGAGCGCTCGCGCCCGCGCCAGCGCAGCGTCGAGGATCTCGCGCGCCAGGCCTCGACCGCGGTGCTGAGCGTTGACGATGACCCCGCCCAGGCCAACCGCCGGGAAGCGCTGATCGGCGACCTCGACGTCGACCATCACGAGTCCCGCCGAGGCCACCAGCCGCCCCTCCTCGCTTTTCAAGGCGACGTGACGCTCTTTGGCTCGAAACTGGATCCGGGCGCCGGCGGCGTCGAATGGGTCTTCCTCGTCGCCCTCCAGCTCCGCGCGCTGCTCCGCGGTCAGCCGGCCGAACTCGACGATCTCCATCGATCCATCCAATCACACGGCGACCGGCCTGGCGGACATCTGCCCCGACCCGCTAGGGTGAGGCGATCGCATACCAGCCGAAGCTCATCCTGCAGCTGCCGCGCGGGAGCGTGGTGGATCGACAGCTCAGCGCGCAGCCGCTCTCTAGCGTGACTGCCGGCGAGGTCGTGGTCGAGGTCGGCCCGACCGACGCCAAGGGACACCTCGAGCCGCCCGCCGACGGCGAGGTTGTGCTGTCGGTGCCCTCTCCGGAGGCGTTGGCACGCGAGCCGGGCGAGGTTCGCCGCGTGCTCGCGCAGGCGGGCACGGGCGTCGAGCCGCTCGTCGTCGTGGTGGAAGCCGCCGACGCGCTCCGCGACGATGAGCTCTCTGCGGTCCTCGAGGCGGCTGAACACACGTCCCGGGCCGTGATCCTGCGGATCATTCGCGATCCGTGACCGGCGCGTGCAACGCCCCACTGGAGTTCGGCGCGCTCAGGCGGGATCCTCAGAGCTGTAGGGTCGCCCTCCCCGCGGACGTCGCGATACCGGCGGCGGCGTGGGACATGGCCCGATCCTAGCTTCTCGCCTGGCTGCAAGCGACTGATGCGGAGGCATCCTGCGTTACTGTTGCCCGATCAGGGCGCGAGCGGTGACAGTGATGACCGCGCTGGTGGTTGCTGGATGTGGCTCCAGCACGATCACCCATCCCCGTAGGGCCAAACGCGACCCGATGGCCCCACCCGCGGCCGTGCCCCTGCCACACCCTCAGGTGGTCGAGCCGGTCGCGGGGCAGGCGAGCGGGGGCCACGGCAGCGCCCAGCGCGATCGATCACCGTCAGCCGCCGCCGCGCCGTCGAGTGATCCTCCGCCCGCCGCTCCCCTCGCATCGAATGACTCTCGCCCCACCGCACCCGCGAGCGTCACCTACGCCCCCGCGAAGGGGGCGCCCACGGACGCCGAGGTGCGCGCCGCGATCGCGCGTTTTCGGATTGCGATCGCCCGCTACCACCTCGATCGCCTGAACCTCTCGAACGCGCTTCTCGATCCGTCGCAGCTGCCGTCCGGCCAGTACAACGTGAGCATCGCCTCCGTCTACACCGACTACGGCGACCCGATCGCGTGCGGCGGGATCCTGCACGTCTCCACGCTCGGTGTTGCCAACAAGACGCTTCCGTGCGGGACCGAAGTGATCTTCCGCTACGGCGGGCGGGCCATCCGCGTGCCCGTGATCGACCGCGGGCCCTACATCGCCGGCCGAGACTGGGACCTTACGGGAGCGGCCGCCGAGGCGCTCCGGTTCCCCGGGCTGGGAGAGATCGAGTGGCGCCTGGGCTGAGAGAGCGCCGGCCCTCACTGTACGCGGGATGATGAGCTCCGCCTCCCTGCCCCCCGGGCCGAGCGAACCTCCGGCGCTCCAGACCGCTCGCTGGCTGCTGCGCCCAATCGCATTCATGGAGGACTGCCGGCGTCGCTTCGGTGACACCTTCAGCGTCCGTTTTACCGGCTTTCGCAGCCCGCTGGTGATGACCAGCGATCCGACGGCGATCCGCATCCTCTACTCCAACCCGGACAATCGGCTGCCGCCGGGCCGAACCTTGTCGCTCGGGCCGGTGGTGGGATCCCGCTCGCTCCTCCTCCAAGAAGGAGCCGAGCACCTGGGACGCCGACGGTTGATGCTGCCGCCGTTTCACGGTCAGCGAATCCGCGCCTACGAGGACCTCGTGGCCGAGATCGTCGACCGCGAGGTCGAGCGCTGCCCCCGCGACCGGCCGTTCGCCGCGCATCCGCACATGCAGCACGCGACGCTCGAAGTGATCCTCCGAGCGGTCTTCGGCGTCACGGACTCCGGGCGGCTCGAGCGGCTGCGGCGCCTACTGCCGCAACTGCTCGACTCGACCTCATCCACGACCCTGCAGCTACGGATCTTGCTGGCCCGGCGCGCTCGGCGAGAAAGCCCCGTGAGGAAGATCCGAGTGCTGAAGCAGGAGATCGATAGGGAGCTGTCGAGCGAAATCTCAGAGAGGCGGCGCGACGGCACCGGTTGCAACCGCAATGACATCCTCTCGATGCTGCTCGTGTCCCGATTCGAGGACGGCAGCGCGATGGACGACCGCGAGGTGCGCGACCAGCTGATGACGCTGCTGGTCGCGGGCCACGAGACGACCGCGACCGCGCTCGCGTGGACTCTGGACCTGCTCGTGCAAAACCCTGTGACGCTCGTTCGCCTGACCGAAGAGGTAGAGCAAGGCGAGGGCGAGGAGTACCTTCGTGCGGTGATCCAGGAGTCGCTGAGACTCCGCCCGGTGGTGTCGCTTGCCGGTCGGCGGCTCGCCACCGAGCTCGTCGCTGATCGGCTGGTGCTTGCACCGGGCACCGATGTGACTCCCGCGATCTGGCTGACACACACCCGCCCAGATCTCTACCCAGACCCGCTCGCGTTCCGGCCCGACCGCTTCCTCGTGCAGCAACCGACGACGTACGGCTGGATCCCGTTCGGGGGCGGGGTGCGCCGCTGCCTGGGAGCAGCGTTCGCCGAGATGGAGATGCGCGTGGTTCTTCGCCAGCTGCTTCGAAAGCGCACGCTGCGAGCGGCCAGCGCGAGGCCCGAAGGCCCGAGCCGGCGCAACGTGACGTTGGCTCCGCGGCACGGCACCCGGATCTTCCTCTCCCCTCGGTCTAGAGAAGGTTGAGGCGACGGCAGAGACCGCGCTCTACACGGTGGCTCTCCTCGCGCACTGTGTCGATCCGTCCTGGTTCACCCAGACCATCGCCTTCACCGCTGTTCATGCCGCTCGCCCGCCGGGTGATTCACCGGCGGTCGAACTGCAGCACGACCTTGATGTCTTCCGGTCTGCGCGCGAGCGCGCGGTCGAGCTGGTCAGGGTAGAGACGCCCGGTGATCAGGCCCTCGAGCCACGAACGGTCCGCTCGGGCCAGCGCCTTGGCGCCGCGGTAGTAGTGACGCCGATTGGCGTTCACCGAGCCGAACACCACCAGGTTGTTCAATACCAAGTGGGTGGCAAGTGACTGATTCCATTGATCGGGCACCGCCATCGGCGAGCCCACGCCGGTGAGGCAGATCACGGCTCCGGGTGCCGCTGCGACCAGTGCTTGCACGATCAGCTCCGGGACACCGGTGCACTCGATGATGATGTGGGGCCGCAAGTCGAGAGCGGAGGATGCCGAGGCGTGGTAGACCGCGCCTAGCGCGCTCACCAGCTCTGGCTTAGGGCCGCTCGTGACCCGATCGAGCACGTGCACGTCCAAGCCCCGTTGCACGCCGAGCAGGGCGGCGAGAAGGCCGATCGGCCCCGCGCCAACGACGAGAACGCTCTCCGGATCCCAGAACGTGCGCTGCCCGATCGCGAGAATCTGCTCCCAAGCCTTGGCCACTACCGTTGTTGGCTCCAACAGCACGCCGAGGATCCCGAGCGCATTGTCGACCGGCACCGCATAGTCGGGCTCGATGCGCCATCGCTCGGACATGAAGCCGTCGATTTCCTTGATCCCACGCTCGGTGTAGCCGCCGTTGCTGCACATGTCCCATTCGCCGACTGCGCAGTTGGGGCAAGGCAGCGGGTCAGGTCGGCGCACGATCCCGACCACGAGGTCTCCGATCGAGAGCGAGCTCGGGCCCGGGTCGACGACGCGGCCGATCGACTCGTGGCCGAGGACCAACCGGTCACGGCCCGGAGGAGCCCACCCGTATTGGCCGCTCGCGATCTCCACATCAGTGCCACAGACGCCTACCGCAAGCGCCTCGACCACCACTGAGCCGAGCGCTGGATCGGGCTCGGGGACGTCTTCCAGCTGCGCTGAGGCGGCCTGACCAGGCACTACCGTCACTGCTTCCATCTCAAAGGCCCCTTCGCTCGAGCCGATCGCAAGTCGCCAGTGAACGCCGTAGACAGCATCAAATCCCACGACGCTGGGTGAGCGATCTTACTCGCAGCCACGCAGCCCTGGAAGGTCAGGCAGTCGGAGCTTTGCGCGTGCCGGCCGCAGCTTCCTGATGACCCAATCGACGGCGGCGCACGTATCCTGTGAGCGATTCATCTACGCCCCGGCCAGAAAGGATCGCGCCCATGTCCGAGATCGTCGTCGTTGCGTCGTTTACGGCAAAGCCGGGCAAGGAGGCCGAGGCCACGGCGGCGTTCCACGCGCTGATGGAGCCCACGCATCAAGAGAACGGCTGCATTCTCTACGCGCTCCACCAGGGCGCGGACGATCCACGCCGCCTCGCGTTCGTCGAACGGTGGGAGTCACGCGAAGCTCTCGAAGCGCACCTGGCCAGCCCGCACATCAAAGAAGTGTTGGCACGCGCGGAACAGCTCTTCAGCGACGGCGGCGACATCGTCGTGTACGAGGCGCTGCCGGGCGGGGAGCACAGGAAAGGGTCGATCGCCGCGCACGCGGGCGGCTAGAGCCGCCGCTCACCAAGCCGGACGCGCCCCCGCTAGGTGGTTCGGCGGCGCTTCGAAACTAACGCTGCGCAAGCACTGATGTTGGCGCGGCGCGGAAAGTTATTCAGAGCCTAATATAAGTCATCAATTCATCCGCACAACGCGAAGCTACCGTGATGACCCGCCCTTCTCCACCCGCTCGTTCCCGCCAGCTCGATGAGATCGCTGAGGCGCTGCCGCAGCGAGCCTCGGCCCTCTCGCGTCTGTTCCTCAGTCGCACCAGCATCGGTGTCTCGCGCACCGAAGCGGGCGTGATGCGGGCGCTGTCGCTCGAGCCGCGACGGATCACCGACCTCGCCGCCTCCGAGGTGGTCTCCCAGCCGGCGATCACACTTGTCGTCAACCGGCTGGAGCAACGGGGCTGGGTCGAGCGAGGCCCAGAGGCGAGTGATGGTCGTGTGGTGCTGGTCAGACTCACCCCACGCGGACACGAGGTGTTCGACCAGCTGCGGGCCGAGTATCGCGCGCTGCTTCACCAGGAGATGGCCACGCTCGACGATCAGGATGTTGCGATCTTGGCAAGAGCGAGCGAGATCCTCGACGGGCTGATCGACCGGCTGAGAGGGCGCGAGGACTGACGTCCGCCGTCTCCGGTCACCGCTTCACCCGGCGGTGACCGGTTCCGGTACCTCCGCGGGGCGCTCGGGAGCTCGGCGGGTCGGTAGTACTTGCCGCCTCGCAGCCACGACGCGACCGCCGCGATCACGCAGCACCCCGTGGCGAAGTAAACGCTTCATGGATTCCGGTCGCCCGAAATACCAGTAGGCAGAATGCCGCCGCCCATCGCGCCGATCACGCCGGAGCTCGTCCAAACCATGGTGCGGCCGCCGTTGCGATCACGATCTTCGTACCGGACGGCGTTGAAGTACGACTCTCGGTGAGGACCACCGCGATCCCCGCGGGTCTGCAAGCACCGCGCTGACCATCGCTCGCGCTACAGCGGGAGGTCGCATCGTTTCTGGCGGGCGGAGAAGGTGGCGAAAATTCCAAAATCGAAGAGCGCAACTTCCGGCTCGCCGTCGGGTTCGGGGGGCAAACGAGTTGCCCTTGGAGGAATGTGCGCCGTCGACTGATTGTGTTGGCTGTGTTCGCGCTAGCGGTGGCTGGAGGTGGCGCGATGGCACTGGCAGAAGGCTCCTCGAGCGCCGCGCACGCCTGTCCGCTGAGCGCCGCGCCTTGCGCGCACCCCGTGACTATCACCTCATCGCCGAACCCGTCGACGGCTGGCGATGTGGTCACGGTCACCGGCTCGGTATCGGGCGCCAAGGCGGGTACGAAAGTGGTGTTGTGGCACCGACTGCCCGGCCAGCGACGCTTCTCGCGCGTCCTCAGCACCACCACCAACGCTTCCGGTCAGTACACGATTGTGCGGCCCGATGGCGTGGTCAACACCAACCGGCAGTGGTATGTGACCGCGGGCGGCAAGCGCAGCCGCACGCTGGGTCAGCGCGTCTATGCGCTGATCACGCTGACCGCTGCCGCGACCAGTGTCAATCCCGGCCAGAACGTCGTCTTCAGCGGTCATGTAACTCCCTCTCACGCCGGCGAGCGGATCTTGCTCGAGCAATCCGACGGCTCTCGCTGGCGCGTGATCGCTCGGGCGCGCCTCGACCGTGCATCGGCTTACGGGGTGGTCCATCGCTTCGGTACAGCGGGGATGCCGGTGGTGCGGGCGCAGCTCCGCGGTGAGACGCGCAACATCGCGTCGGTGTCGGAAGGCTTGCAGATCGCCGTGGGCGTGCCCGGCTTTCACAAGATCAAGCACGTCGTGGTCATCATGCAGGAGAACCGGTCGTTTGACAGTTACTTCGGCACGTATCCCGGCGCAGACGGGATCCCGCCCGGCGTCTGCGTGCCCGATCCGGTCAACGGCGGCTGCGTGAAGCCGTTTCATGATCCAGCCGATCTGAACTACGGCGGCCCCCATGGCCAGAGCAACGCCACCGCCGACATCGACGGCGGCAAGATGGATGGGTTCGTCGGGCAGGCAGAGAACGGGATGAAATGCAGCAGCACCAACCCCAACTGCAGCCCCTGCACATCCAGCAGCACCGCTCAGTGCGTCGATGTGATGGGCTACCACGACGCGCGCGAGATCCCAAACTACTGGACCTACGCGAAGGACTTCGTACTACAGGATCATCTATTCGAGCCCAACGCGTCCTGGAGCCTTCCTGAGCATCTCTTCCAGGTCTCGGAGTGGTCAGCAAAATGCACCGACCCGAACGACCCGTATTCCTGTACCAACGCCCTGCAGAGCCCGAATCAGCCGAGCGGACCGCTCAGCCAAACGCCGCTGTACGCCTGGACCGACATCACCTACCTGCTGCACAAATACGGGGTCAGCTGGGCCTACTACGTGTTCAAGGGCACCGAGCCCGACTGCGAGGACTCGAGCGCGATGACTTGCACGCCGGTCACTCAGGGCCCGAAGACGCCGGGGATCTGGAACCCGCTGCCGCACTTCACCGATGTTCACCAGGACAACCAGGTCGCCAATGTGCAGACACTGTCCAACTTCTTCACCGCGGCAAAGAACGGGACCCTGCCAGCGGTGTCGTGGATCGATCCCAACGGCAAGGTCTCCGAGCACCCTCCGGCGCTCGTCTCCGCCGGCCAGGCGTACGTCACCGGGCTGATCAACGCGATCATGAAGAGCCCCGACTGGGACAGCACCGCGATCTTCCTATCCTGGGATGACTGGGGAGGCTTCTACGACCACGTGGTCCCACCTCGCGTCGACGAGAACGGCTATGGCCTGAGGGTGCCCGGAATCGTGATCAGCCCGTATGCGAGGAAGGGGTACATCGACCACCAGGCGCTCAGCCACGACGCCTACAACAAGTTCATCGAGGACCTGTTCCTCGACGGCCAGCGCCTCAACCCGACCACCGACGGTCGGCCCGACCCGCGCCCGGACGTCCGTGAAGCCAGCCCTGCGCTCGGCGACCTGAGGGCCGACTTCGACTTCAACCAACCGCCGCGGCCGCCCGTGCTGCTGCCGGTCAACCCGCCACCGGGTCCTGCCTCTACCCCGCCCGCGGGCTGACCCCGCATCAGGTGGCAGCAGTACGCGCGAGCGGCCTGGTTAAGCACTTTGATCGCAACTGCGCGGTCGGCGGGGTCGACCTGGCGGTGGATGAAGGCGAGGTCCGCGGCCTCCTAGGGCCAAACGGCGCCGGCAAGACGACGCTGTTGCGCATGCTGTTCGGGCTGGTGCGCCCCGATCAGGGCCGGGTCGAGCTCTTCGGCCGGGTCCTGCCTGACTCCTACGATGGGTTCCTCGACGGCGTTGCGGGCTTCGTCGAGGAACCATGCTTCTATCCGTATCTCTCGGGGCGGGCAAATCTCGAGTTGCTCTGCGAGCTCGATCGCGGGCATCGCCGCGCGCAAGTCGACGAGCTGCTCGCCAGGGTGGGCCTTGCGGGCCGCGGCGCGGATCGAGTCGGCGAGTACTCGACGGGAATGCGCCAGCGTTTGGGACTCGCGGCGGCGCTTCTACGTACGCCCCGCTTGTTGCTGTTGGACGAGCCGACGGCCGGCCTCGACCCAGCTGGCGTGCGCGAGGTGGGCGCGCTCGTGCGCGAGCTCGCTTCCTCGGGAGTTGCGGTCGTGCTGAGCAGCCATCAGATCGGCGAAGTTGAAGAGCTGTGCGACAGCTTTACTGTGCTCCGCCGTGGGCGCGCGGTGTGGGACGGCACCGCCACGCAGTTGCGAGCTCAGGCCCCCGCATCGGCCTACGCGCTGATCACTAGCGATGACCTCCAGGCGCGCGTGATCGCCGCACGCGAACAAGGGGTGGAGGCCGCGCCGGCGCAAACCGGCGGGCTGGTGCTGACGGCGCAGGAGGAATACCTCGATCCGTACGTGCTCGCGCTCGCACGCGCCGGAGTTGCGGTGCGCCGGCTCGAGTTGCTGCGCAGCCCGCTCGAGTCGATGTTCTTCGCGCTCGCGGGCGACCGCGGTCAGATGGTCTCCCCGAGCCCTTACTCGGTGAGGTAGCGTGACCGCTACGCGGATTCCGGCAATCGAGGCCGCCGCGCCCGACCGCCCCAAAGAAGCAGGCGCGGGCAGCTGGAGCGTGTATCGGGCTGAACGTCGCAAGCTGTGCTCCCAGCTCGCGATCCGCCTGCTGGCGTTGGTGTGCTTACTCGGACCGTTTTTGTTCGTCGCGATCCTGAAGGTTCAGAGTGGAAGTCCGGCTGACACTTTGTACGGCGGTTGGGTTCACTCCTCTGGGTTTGCGGTCTCGTTTGTAGTGCTCGCGTTCGCGGGCGCGTGGGGCCTCCCGTTGCTTGCCGGGATCGTGGCCGGCGACCTGTTCTCCTCAGAGGATCGGTACGGCACCTGGAAGATGGTGCTGACCCGCTCCTGCACCCGCCGCGAGCTGTTCGTGGGAAAGCTGCTTGCCGCATTGGGGTTCTCCCTCGCGCTGGTGCTGCTGTCGGCGGTCTCGAGCTTGCTCGCGGGTCTGCTGCTGATCGGCGGCCACTCGCTGGTGAGCCTGGGCGGCACGCTGCTGTCTCCGGCGAAGTTGTTGGCTCTGTCGCTGATCAGCTGGGCGCTTTGCGCCGTGCCGACTATGGCGTTCACCAGCCTCGCGGTGCTGTTCTCGGTCGCCACCCGCAACGGGATCATGGGGGTGCTAGGTCCGGGGCTCGTAGCGCTGGCGACGCAGCTGCTGCTGTTGGTCGGATCCGGCACCTGGGCCCACATGCTGCTGGTCGGCTCGGCGTTGTTCGCCTGGCACCCGTTGTTGAGCGCCCATCCGTACTACGGCCCGCTGCTGGTCGCGATCATCGTCAGCTTACTGTGGAGCGCCGTGTGTCTGACCGTGTCGTGGCTGCTCTTGCGAGGGCGCGATTTTGCGGGCGCGCCGGTCAGACGCAGGCAGGGATGGGGGCCGCCGGTGCGGGTTGCGTTCGCGCTCGCGGGCGTGATCGCGCTGCTCGCGATCGCGTCCAACTGGGGGCCTGTCGGGGTCACGGCCGCTCGACTCCAGGCAAGCATCACGCCGACGTTCGACAACCTAACGTTGCTGCAGCAGCGAGAGCTGGGCCGAGAGGTCCCAACGGGAGCAAAGCTGAACGTGGTCCCGACCTGCAGCCGGCGAGGAACCAGCACCGGTGGTCCCGGCGATTGGGTTTGCACGATGACCGTGCTAATCCCCCAGCCCGGCCCGGTCCCGTTTGCGCAGACGGATGTCACCTACGACGTCAGCGTCAGTTCCGACGGCTGCTACAAGGCGCAGTCACCACCTGCTTTCATCGGCAACCAGCTGATGCGCGACGATCGGGGACACAACGTGGTCAACCCGCTGTACACAATCTACGGCTGCTTCAACACGATTTGAGTCAGGGATCTCGAGGATTGAAGGTGACTTTGCAGAGGGGGTGACCATCACCGGCCACATAGCGATCGCCATGGCCTTCAGGCCAAGCGAGGCGTATGGCCGAGGTTGGTGCCTTTGACCCATCCGGGATCAACGCAGTTGACGGTTAGGTTTGTGCCATCAGCGCGGCGTGCCAGCTCGAGCGTGAACAGAACGCCCGCCAGCTCACGGTTGCGGCAAGCTGGCGCACCTGCTTCTGGGCGGAGAGGTCGCAGAGGAGCAGGGTGTGAGTCGCTCGCGGGTTGGCAGCCTCGATCTCGGCGATCACTTGTTCCCCGCGGCGCCGATCGCGGCCCACGATCACCAGCTCAGCGCCCGCGGCGGCAAGTTTCAATGCCGCCGCGCGCCCCAGACGTGAGGTTGCGCCCGTGACAAGACAGACCAGTTCGTTGATCGACGTGTCCCGCGCCATCCGCCAATGATGGCGTGAGCGCTTCTGTTCGGTTGCCGGCGCTTTCTCGTCCGGCTGGTTCACCCGGATAATTGATGCAGGCGCTGCAACTAATGGAGGATGATCAATGCCTGAGACAACTTCTCGAGTAGGGCTGCTGGGGACCGGCTTGATGGGGTCGGCGATGGCTCGTCGGCTGCTGCGTTTGGGATTCCGGATCGTTGCTTGGGACCGCGATCCGAGCCATGTCCAGGGCCTCGGCGAGCACGGAGCCGAGATCGTCGATTCGCCCGGTGAGGTGGTGAGCGCGGCCGGCGTTGTGATCACCTTGCTTCCGACCGCTGAGATCGTCCTCTCGGTCGTCGAGCCATTGTTGAAACAGTGGCCTGCAGAGACGGTATGGCTGCAGATGAGCAGTGTGGGGGCTGCCGAGTCCGATCAGATCACTCGCGTTGCGGACCGGGGTGGCGTGATCCTGTTCGACGCGCCCGTGTCCGGCAGCACGCATCCCGCGGAGGAGGGCAGATTGACGATCCTCGCATCGGGTCCGGCGTCGGCTCGCGCCAAGGTCGATCCTGTGCTCGCGGCGCTGGGGTCGCGCGTTCAGTGGGTCGGAGAGGCCGGGATGGGCTCGCGCCTGAAGCTGGTGGCCAACCACTGGATGATCGCGACGGTGACTGCGCTTGCGGAGAGCATGCATCTGTGTGAGCTGATGGGGCTCGACCAGCAGCAGTTCATCGCGCTGCTCGACGGCGGCCCGCTCGGTTCGTCCTACGGGGTCGAGAAGCTGGGCGAGATGCGCCGTCACGAGTATCCGGCGGGTTTCCCTGTGCGGCTCGCCGTCAAGGACCTCGGGCTCGTGCGCGAGGTGTCCGAGGAGTCACGCGTCGAGATGCCGATGCTCGATGCTGTGCTGCAGCGCATGCAGGCGATCGCCGATGGTCATGGCGATGACGACCTCGCCGCCGTTTACGAAGCGGGGCTGCCGGCGAGGTCGGAGGCTCACTCGTAGTGGGTCGGCCGGCGGCCGGCTCCTCCTTATCGGCCTCGCATGATCGTCACTGTTTGAGCTCGCCGAGCTGTCGGCCGAGCTGGGTTCGCGCTGCCACGCCCGCGCCGAGGAGCAGGCCGAACGCGGCGATGTAGCAGGTGATCAACACTCCGGTGAGCATCAGGAACAGCCCGACCGGGGTCCGCGCGGCGACGTAACGCAGGTAATAGCCAGTGGCGGTCGGAGTCAGCTGCAGGACGAGCCCGCCGACCAGCCCTCCGGCGAGGGCTGAGCGGGCGCGCAACGCTCGACCGGCGAGCACCCAATAGACGCCGCTACAAACGCACACGGTCACCACCAGCGAGACCAGCGGAACTGCTAGTCGAGCCGCAAGCGAGTCCAGTTCGAGCTGATGCACCAGCCCCGTCCCGGCCGACGCAACGATCACCATCAGCACGATCAGAGTCGTCAGCGCAGCCGCGACGGCGAGGTTACGAAGCTTTCCGAGCACCACTCCGGGGCCCGGGTGCGCCAGTAGCCTCGTCAGGCACCGCGCCAGCACCCCTACCGCCCCGGAGCTGATCCACAACATCCCCGCGATCGACGCCGCGATCAGCAGTGGCGAGTCGCGCTTGGTTCGGAGGATCAGCTCGACTACCTGATCATGAACGTCCTTGGGCAGGATCTCCAGCGTCCGCGTGGCCAGCGATTGGGCGCGAGCATAGTCCCCCAGCACGATTGACGCCAGAGCGGTCAGCCCGAGCGCGAGCGGCGCCAGCGACGCCAGCAGAAACCAGGCCATCGCCGGCACGTCGTCGCCCACGCCTGAGTCCCAGTAGAGGCCGACGACCTCGCCGAGCGCGCGACGAACTGGAGAGGCCCGGCTGACGGTCACGATTCCGATCAATTATCCCGCGGCCGCTAGGTGACACCCCTTGCGACGCAGAGGTGATGCAACGCTCCGATCGCTTCGTCCGGGCGCCGGGGCAAGGTGGCGAATGCGTCGGCCGCTCGTCGCAGGTCGTCGATCGTGACGCCGCGGGCCTCGAGCGCGAAGCGGCCAAGCCAGCGGACTGCGGCGCGCTGGTAGCGATCGTGATCGCCGTCTCGTAACAGGAGACAGATGCGGAGCGCGTCGTCGAGCGCGACGCGCGGCAGCTCCAGCGCCGCGGCAATCACGAGGCTGACATTGCCGGTCGCCAGCGCGCGCTGGAATCTGGCATAAGAGCTGCTGTCACTGCTCACGAACATATGTTCGCATGCGGGTCAAGCTGCCATTCCCACGCGGGCTAACGTGACAGTCGGCCTTCCAGGCGGAGGCGAGCGTCACCCTAGCCCGGGTGTATGCCCCGCGTCCAATCCACGGCGGCGCCTCCACTAATGTTGCAAGACGGCGGCGGGCGATTGCCTTCCGCACCCAAGCTCTGATCGATCGAGTCTCGATGGAGGAGGAAGATGACCGATACGACGGCAGCACCTGAGCAGGAGACGGCCGAGCGCGCAACTGCCGCGTGGCTGGAGGAGTTCAACGCCGCTCTGGAGGCCAAGGACGCGGCGGCTGCGGCCGACCTGTTTGCGACCTCGAGCTTCTGGCGCGATTTGGTCGCGCTGACGTGGAACATAAAGACCGTCGAGGGCCAGGACGAGATCCGCGACATGCTCGAGCACACGCTCGAGAGCGCGGAGCCGCGTGACTTCCGAGTTACCGAGCCGCCGGCCGAGGACGACGGCGTCGTCACGGCGTGGCTCGAGTTCGACACCGCCGAGGGGCGGGGCCAGGGCCATTTACGCCTCAAGGATGGGAAGGCGTGGACGCTACTGACGGCCTTGCACGAGCTGAAGGGACATGAGGAGCCGCGCGGGTTCGAGCGCCCGATGGGCGCCGAGCACGGGATCGATGCCGACCGCCAATCGTGGCTGGAGCGTCGCCAGCGCGAGGCCGCCGAGCTCGGCTACGACGTCCATCCCGAGGTGCTGATCGTCGGCGGCGGCCAGGGCGGGATCGCGCTTGCCGCGCGGCTGCGCCAGCTCGACGTGCCGACGATCGTCGTCGACTGCCATCCCAGCCCCGGCGACCAGTGGCGCCGCCGCTACAAGTCCCTGTGCCTTCACGATCCGGTCTGGTATGACCACCTGCCGTATCTGAAGTTCCCCGATCACTGGCCGGTGTTCTCCCCCAAGGACAAGATCGCCGACTGGCTAGAGAGCTATACCCGGGTGATGGAGCTCAACTACTGGAGCTCGACGGTGGCCACGTCCGCCCGGTATGACGAGGACGCCGAGGAGTGGGAGGTGATCGTCGAGCGCGAAGGGGAGCCGATCACTTTGCACCCCAAGCAACTGGTGTTGGCCACCGGCATGTCCGGCAAGCCCAACGTGCCGAGCTTCCCCGGTCAGGACCAGTTCGCCGGCGAGCAGCATCACTCCTCCGAGCACCCCGGACCGGACGCCTACGCCGGCAAGCGCGTCGTGGTCGTCGGCTCCAACAACTCCGCGTTCGATATCTGCGGGGCCCTGTACGAGGTCGGCGCCGATGTGACCATGGTGCAGCGCTCCTCCACCCACATCGTCCGCTCGGACACGCTGATGGAGATCGGTCTCGGCCCGCTGTATTCCGAGCACGCCGTCGCAAATGGGATCACCACCGAGAAGGCCGACATGATCTTCGCCTCGATCCCGTACCGGATCATGCACGAGTTCCAGAGCCCTCTGTATGAGCAGATGCGCGAGCGTGACAAGGACTTCTACGAGCGCCTCGAGAAAGCCGGCTTCGACCACGATTGGGGCGATGACAACTCGGGGCTGTTCATGAAGTACCTGCGCCGCGGTTCGGGCTACTACATCGACGTCGGCGCCGCCGATCTGATCGCCGACGGACGCGTCAAGCTGGAAAAAGGGCAGGTCGACCGCCTGACCAAAGATGCGGTCGTGCTGGAGGACGGCACCGAGCTCCCCGCCGACCTTGTCGTCTACGCCACCGGTTACGGCTCGATGAACGGCTGGGCCGCGGATCTCATCTCCCAGGAAGTGGCCGACAAGGTCGGCAAGGTGTGGGGCCTGGGCTCGGGCACGACCAAGGACCCGGGGCCGTGGGAGGGCGAGCAGCGCAACATGTGGAAACCGACCCAGCAACCGGAGCTGTGGTTCCACGGCGGTAATCTGCACCAGTCACGGCACTACTCGCTGTACCTGGCCCTGCAGCTCAAGGCTCGGGCGGTCGGAATCGACACCCCGGTGTACGGCCTGCAGGAGGTCCACCACCGCAGCTGACAGCGCGCCGCCCGCCATTCCTCGCGCCCAGCGCACGTAACACCGGGGTAGCTCGGTGGCTGAGGCCGCCGCACCGGCGGCCTCAGCCGTCCGTCCGCGCGTCCCAATCGTCGCGCGAAAAGCGGTATACCTATCGCTCGATGCCTGGGCCGGCCAGCAACAGTCCCGCGGAGCCGGGGGCGGGTCGCGGTGTACGGCGCCTGTCAGCCGAGGATCTGAGCATCCTCGCGCTGGAGACCGAGACCGTGGCTGGGCACACCTGCAAGGTGATCATGCTCGGCGGCGAGATCGATCTCGATCGCCTGCGGTCCTCGATCTCCGCGCGTCTGCATCGGGCTCCCGAGCTGTGCATGCGTTTGTCCGAGATAGACGCGGTGCCGTCTTGGGTGCAGCAGGATGAAGTGGACATCGCTGCCCATGTCGGCCTGTGCGATCAGTCCGACGCACGCGATCAGCGCGAATTCAGGGCAACGGTGGCGCGACTTTTCAAGCAGCGCCTGGACCGCGCACGACCACTGTGGCGGATTGACGTGGTCCCGCGCGTGGAGCCAGTCGGCGCCGCTCTCGTCTGGCGCATGCACCACGCGCTCGCGGACGGCGCGACCTCGATGCGCATCGCCCGCGCGATTCTGTGGGACGAGGAGCCGACCGCGGAGGCGACCAATCGCGCGGTACCGCATACCGCGAGCGCGCGCCCGGTCACACACCGCCGGTTCGGGGCAATGTCCTCCGTGCTACGGGAGGCGCCACAGCCCTGGCTGCGGTCCCCGTTTGACGGCCACATTGGTACCGAGCGGGAGGTGGCGTTCACGAGTGCCCCGCTCGACGGCCTGCATCGGGTGGCCCGGGCCACCGGCGGCGCGACCGTCAATGACGCGGTGCTGACGGTGGTGGCGGGCGGGATCCGGCGATGGCTCGAGGCCCGGCACGGCCGCCTCAGACGAGTTAGGGTCAAGGTACCGGTGAGCCTGCACGACGAGTCGCCCGGGCATGGCGATGGAGGCACGGAGCCCGGGAACCGCGACTCCTTCTTCTGCTTGGACATGCCGCTGGGGCCAGCCGATCCGCTCGAGCGCCTGGCGGAGGTTAGCCGCGCGACGACGGTCCGCAAGCAGGGCCACGACGCGCAGTACCTCGACGAGCTGATGCGCGAGCTCGCGTGCGTTCCCCAGCTCCGGCAGTTCGCGGAGCACGTCCTGGCACATCCGCGGTCGTTCGCGTTGAGCGTGTCGAATGTTCCCGGTCCGCGACAGCCGGTTGCCGTCCTCCGGGTCCCGGTGCGCTCCTTCTACGTACTGGGCGAAATCCGCGAGCATCACGCGCTGCGGATTGCAGCCGTATCGATCGGCGACACCGTCACGTTCGGGCTGACCGCCGATCCGACGCTGCTGCCCGATGTCGATCGTCTAGCTGAGGAGATGCGAGCCGAGGCGGACGCGCTGATCGCATGCGACCCGCGAAGCGCTCGCTGACCGCTTCGCTTAGAAGCTCTCAAACCTCGCGCTCACAGTATTTCTTGATTGCTCGGACAGAACTCGAACCTGCGCGCCGACGGATTGTGAGTCGACCGGTCCGCGAGTTTGGCTCGCGTTCTTCGGCCGCCAAGCGGGTGACGGGCTGGGTGTGAGGGCGTGTCGCGTGTGGGCTTCGAGGCCGGGACCAACCACCGCAGCGCCGCCAAGCCGATCGTGGCGGCGGCGTTAGCACGCAGACTGAAGGCGATTGTACGAGGACCACCACCGAGCACTTGAGACCGGGCTTGCGATCGCGGGGTTTCGGTCCTCGACGCCGGCGTCAGGTTCCTCACGTTGAGTCGTTGCGTGACACCGAGGCGCGTTCGCGGGTAGCCACACTGACAATCGCTGCGACATCGACATTAGGAGCCGACCGTGCCCCAACCTCAGCAGCAGCAGCCGCCTGGCGTGACCGCCGAGATGGAGCCGAAGCCAGACCACGGGGAGGAGTCCTACCATGGCTCGAACAGGCTGACGGGTAAGCGGGCGCTGATCACTGGTGCTGACAGCGGTATCGGGAGGGCCGTTGCGATTGCGTACGCGCGCGAGGGCGCGGATCTCGTGTTGTCCTACCTCAGTGAGCACGACGACGCACAGGAGACCCAGCACTGGGTCGAGGAGGCCGGGCGCGAAGGCGTGCTCGTGCCACGCGACCTCGACCGTCCGGAGCACTGCCGCGAGCTGGTCCGCCGCACAGTCGATGAGCTGGGCGGAATGGACGTGCTGGTGAGTAACGCCGCGTTCCAGATGACCCACGAGACCATCGAGGAGATCCCTGACGAGGAATGGAATCACACGCTCGCGACCAATTTGAGCGCGCTGTTTCACCTAGTAAAGGCGGGGGTGCCGCAGATGGGCCCGGGGTCGTCGATCATCGGGTCTAGCTCGGTCAACTCCGACAATCCCGCGCCGACGCTGATGCCCTAATGCGGCGACGAAAGCCGCGATCGCCAACATGTGCGCCAGCCTGGCGCAGATGCTCGCTCCCCGCGGGATCCGGGTCAACAGCGTTGCGCCCGGCCCGATCTGGACGCTGCTGATCCCCTCGACAATGCCGGCGGAGTGGAGAGCTTCGGATCGCAGGCCCCGCTTGGGCGCCCGGGCCAGCCGGTGGAGCTGGCTCCGGTGTACGTGCTGCTGGCCTGGGCGTACAGGTCGCCCGCCCAGGGGTGCCAGTGGCGACTGCTGTCCGCGAGCCGGCAGAACGCGACGCGTAGTCGCCTGTTGCACCCCCAGCGGAAGGCGGCGGTCTTGCGTTTGCCGGACTCTCTGGCGACGGCGGCCTGCCCAGCGTCGGCTGCGAGCGCGTCGCGGGTGGGACAGCGCGCGCGGCAGTCGCCCAGCTCGGCGAGCAGCTCGGCGGCGGTGATCACGCTGGCTGGCGACTTGAACAGCGAGAGGAAGATCGGCCCGTCTACGAACCCGCGCGACACCGCGCGCTGCAACGCCACATCACAACGGCGCGAGTATCGAGGCCCTCATCGTCGGCGAGGCACAGGCCGCAGCGACCTTCGACTTACTAATCACATCGGTCCTCGGCCTGGGCGAATGACTGAGATCGCTCACCACAGGCCACCACAAACCCGGCTTCGCTCGATGGCCTTCGCAGCAATACTGCTGCTCCTCGTCCAAGCAGCGATCGGCATGGTCGTCAAACCTGTACGTGGCGATCCCCGCCCGCCATCCCGGAGCGCACCCTTCCGACTACTTGGGCGGATCGTTCCACAGCGTCACTTGGGCGATCACTCACGGGCCGTAGCGCTCGCCGTTCACGCCGTGCTCGGACTAGCGCTCGCGTTCATCATGATTGGTACCGCGATCAACGCACTGCGACTCGGCGGTCGGACGATCGCGCTCTGGTCGAGCATCGCCGCCCTGCTGGTGATCGGCGCCGGCTTCAACGGCGCGAGCTTCCTCGACTTCAACCACAACACAAGCTCGCTAGTCATGGCCCTGCTCGCCTTCGCCGCCCTCGCCTGCTACTCGGTCGTGATGTTCCTTCTCGCCGGCGCCCCCCACGGCCACGAATAAGCACCCACCCGGACAGATCCGACCAGCAGCACAATCGCGCGAACCGTCGCCAGGCAGTCACGGTAGGACCGGAGGCAGAACGAGTCCGTGCACCACGAAGTACCGCGACACTAGCGGAGCAGGTCTCAGCCAGCGCCGGACGGTAGACCTGAAATTCGCCAGTTCCGGGTCTCGCGCATCCCGACGAAGGCGAATCGCGCACTCCGAAACTGATCGGCGCGAACCCGGGGGGCGATGTTTCATCGCCGATGCACTCGCTCGGGGCAGCTGGGCGGGAAAGCTGATGCGATGGTCCGGGAGACTCGGATAGCGACGCTTGCGGAACTGTCAGCCTCGCGACGTCGAGTTCAGCTGAGCGCCGGGATCACCTCTCCCGCGAGCCGCTCGAGCTGTTGCGCGTCGTCGACCAGCGGGTTGAGCAGAATCAGCTCCGCCCCGGCGTCCGCCACCGCACGGATGCCGGCGGTGCACTCCTCGGCTGGGCCCGCGAGGCTGTGTTCCGACCAGCCGCCGCGACCGTAGTGTCGCGTGAGCGCGTCCTCGAGTTGCTGGCGCCCGCGCGCCGCATCGTCCTCGACGTGGACGTAGACGCGCTTGCCGATCCGGAACGTGTCGGGCTCACGCCCTTGTGCGCTCAGCTCCTCCCTCACCACCTTGACCTGTTCGGCGAACTGAGTGGTCGTCTGGGAGCCCGCGCCCATGAACCCGTCTCCGTGCCGGACCGCACGCCGCATCCCCGCAGGCGCACTGCCACCGAACCAGATTGGCGGGTGCGGCTTCTGCACCGGCTTGGGCTCCATCGAGGCGCCCTGGAGCTTCCACAACCGCCCATCGAAGTTGATCTCACGCTCCGTCCAGCACGCCTTCATCAGCGCTAGGGCCTCGTTGAACCGGGCAACGGGCCTGTCTGCGTCGATGCCGAAGGCGCCGAACGGGCGCCCCCGGCCGCCGGTCGCGACACCCACTTCAACTCGACCATGGCTGAGGCAGTCGAGCGAGCTGATCGCCTTGGCCAGGTGCAGGGGGTTGTGCAGCGGCAGCACGAACACTGCACAACCCAGCCGCAGCTGCTCGGTGCACGCCGCGGCGTAGGTCAGCGTCTGCAGCGGCGCGAGGCTGCCGGCCGCGCCGATCACTTGCTCCTGCGCCCAGGCACTTTCGAACAGCCGGAGCTCCTCGACGCGCCGCAGATGCGCGCGGAAAGCGTCATCGCCGAAACGGCTGTCGCGAGCGTACTGCGGGATGGAGATCGCGAATGGCATGGGCTTAGCAGATAACTGACGTCCAGGCTAGCGTGGCGGCGGCTCTACGGCGCGATCCGCCCGCGAACTGTCTCTGCTGAATCTTCCCGCAAGGTCCGCACTACGCGCCACCAGGCCGGCTCGGATACTCGACCACAACGAGGGCCGCTGGCGCGGCCCGGAGGCGACCACTGAAACGCCCCAAGGCAGTCGCCAGCTTAGAGCCGCTGCCAGAGAGAAAGCCGTCGTCAGTCAGGGCGATCGCGGACGCCTGCCGCTGGGCGGGAGCTGAGACGCTTGCGCCATGCCGAGCGGGGGCGGGAAACGCCGAGCGGGGCGGAGCGACCGACGTTAGATCGTCGGCCTTGTCAGAGTCCATCGCGATACCGCGCCGTTTCAACGGGCCGCTGGAGAGCGGCAACGGCGGATACCGCGGCGTCGTCGCCAGCTTCCTATGGGGGGTCGTCGAGGTCAGCGTGAGAAGCCCCATACCACTTGAGACGCCGCTCATGTCGTTTCGCCAGGCCGATGGTTCGGTACGGGCGTTCCATGGCGAAGTGCTCGTCGCCGAGGCGCGTCCGGCGTCTTGGCGATATCGCCCGCGCACCTCGTTCGCGCGCGGCAGGGAGTGCCGCGGTAAGTCGGCTACGAAACAGCCGCGACGATGGATCCGAGTGCTCGATCGGAGATCGACCTGGCGTATCACCTACCGAGCCTTGCCTGGGGCAAGGGATACGCCACCGAGGCAGTGATCGCGGTGCTCGCTCAAGGTCTCGGACCGGTTGGGCTTAACCGGGTTATGGCGGTGACGATGCCCGAAAACGTCGGGTCGTGGCGGGTCATGGAAAACGCGGGCATGCGCTACGGAGGGAGCGCCGCCTATTACGGCCTTGAGGGGTTGAGAGAAATACGCCGCCGAGCGAGAGTGGTGGCGACCGCCGCACGTCCCCTGAGAGGAAGTCCCAAGCGCTGAATGCTGCGCCGCCATCGGAGCGTGCTCTAACTGAACCCCGGGGCGCACCTTCGCCCGCAAACACCAGCGGACGGCCATCCTCGGCGCATGCGGCGGGGGCGGAAGGCCCGATTTGTTGCAGCAGTGGATCCCTGCCGGAGTCCTGGCACCCGGCGACACGCCGGCTGGGATCCAGGGGGTGATGTGCGCGAGTGTGGCGGATGCGAATTTCCGACGGGCTACACCTTCGTGCGGCCGCCCGGATTGACGCTGCCCGCTCGACGCGAAACACTCTCGGGATACTCGCCCGGGTGCGTGAGCGGATTTCCCACTCGGCCGCAGCTTGTGCAATCAACCTGCGCAATCCGAATCTCCGGCACGCACAGGCAGCGTTTGGCTTGATCTGGGCCGGCGAGTGGGCGGCGACGGTGGCTGTCGGAATCATCGCTTTCCGCCACGGCGGCGCAACCGCCATCGGCTTGGTCAGCCTCGCCCGCATGGTTCCGGCGGCGCTCGTTGCTCCCGCCACGGCGACCGTCGCCGATCGAGCGCGCCGCGAACGGGTCCTTACGTGGGTCGGGGTCGTGCGCGCGTTGACGCTTGCTGCGGCGGGCGCGGTAAGCGCGGCCGGCGGTCCAGTGCTGCTGGTCTATACGGCGCTCGTGATTGCGATGGTGGCCCAAACGCTGTTTCGGCCGGCTCACTCTGCGCTGCTGCCCACCCTGTGCGTAACGCCTGCCGAGCTTACAAGCGCAAACATTGCGCGGGGGCTGCTGGACTCGACCGCGACGTTGGTCGGTCCACTGACTGCTGCGGTGCTGCTCAAGATCAGCGGCCCGGCGGCGGTCTTGTTCGCGGCTGCGACAGCATCGGCGCTGGCGGCGGTGCTAGCGGCGATCGTTCGCTACGAGGCGCCGCCGCGCCTGACCAGCACGCCGCCAAAGGCTCCGTGGAGCGAGGCCGTTGCGGGAGTCCGTGCGATCGTAACCGACCGAGCGTTGGCCCTGCTCACGGCGCTGGCCACGTTACAGACGTTCACCCGTGGGGCGCTGACGGTGTTATCAGTGGTGGTGTCAATCAAGCTCCTGGGTAGCGGCGCTGCTGGCGTCGGCTTGCTGACCGCCGCGGTCGGCGCTGGCGCGATCCTCGGCTCGCTGTCGGCGGCGCTCCTCGTACGGCGCGGCTATCTTGCGCGGTGGTTCGGGATTGGGATTGCATTGTGGGGGGCGCCGCTCGCTCTGATCGCGGTGTTAGGGCACCTGTGGTCAGCGGTCACGCTTCTGGCGATCGTTGGAATCGGCAACGCGCTGGTCGACGTCGGCGTGTTCACGCTGCTCGCGCGCCTGGGGGATGACGCCATCCTCGCCCGGGTATTCGCCGCGTTCGAGGGCATCATCACGCTGGGAGTCGCCGTTGGGGCGATAGTCACGCCGCTGCTGATCGACGCGCTGGGGATCCGTTGGGCGCTCGTCGTGATTGGGGCGATCGCGCCGATCGGAACGCTCGTCTGCTGGCGAGCACTGCTGCGCATTGACGAGCATGTACAGGTCGCGGACGCCGACGTGGAGCTGTTGCGGAACGTCTCGATGCTGCGTGCTCTCCCGGAGGTTACGATTGAGCAGCTGGCCCGCAGGTTGACCCGTGAACGGTTGCCGGCGGGCGCGGCCGTCTTCGAGCAAGGCGACCAGGGGCACCACTTCTACGTAATCGAACGGGGCAGCGTAGACGTCGTTCATGACGGGGAGTCGCTCAGTGTGTTGGGGCCTGGCGACTGGTTTGGCGAAATCGCATTGATTCGCGGTTGCCGGCGTACGGTCTCCGTGCGCGCAACAACCGCACTCACTGTCGGCGCGCTCAGCCGCAGGGTGTTCGTCACCGCGGTGGCCAGCTACTCGCCAAGTGCACACGTTTGCGACCGGGTCATCCACGACCATCTCACCAGCTTTGGCCTGCTCGAGTCGCAACTCACATATCTATCTCCTTCGGAGGAGCGAACCTTCAGCGGTGACGCCGGTGCATCCTGACATCGGAGGCGTGCAGACACCTCGCTCCGGCCGCCATCACGTCCTCGACTTCTAAGGTGTCGCGCAGCAAGCCATTCGACGTTCGACCGCGGAGCTTGGACAACTCCATTTGCTCGGCGACGTTCCGATCGTCCGCGAGCACCGCCCACGGCGTCGGAGCGCACGCTCGGAGTCGCCCAATTTCGGGCGTCCGGCTGACGCGTCCGCACGACCGCTTTGATCGATCCGTCACCGAGGACGGATTTCCGAATTACCAGGTATTTCTTGTGGCTCGGGCAGGACTCGAACCTGCGCGACGGATTGTGAGTCGACCCCGGTTCGCCATCTGCTCCCGTGTTTAGCGGGATGTTAGGTGCTCCCGGATGGCCTGATTCGACTCAAAGTCGGGAGTACGGGAAGCCTTTGGGGAGCCCTCTGGCGGTCAGGGTCCGCATCGACTGCTCGACGAGCACCTCCCGGCCGAACGTGAGCGACTAGTCGGAGAGAGCGAGCGTCACAAGCCCGAGATCGTATCCCGCAGTAACCATTCTCGACGAGCGTGCTTCTGCCATGAACAGCATCGAGAATCATCTCGGGTGGCGTGGATCGTCGCTACTTCCGCGAGTTTGGCTCGTCTTCGCCTGCTGTCAATCCGGTGACGGCCTGGGTGTGAGGGCGTGTGATGCGTGTGTGGGATTGACAGCAGGCGACGGCTCGCGGTGCTCACGGGCAAGCCGACCACCCACACCACCGCTCTTGCTCTCGTAGCTCGCCTCTCGCGACTAGTTTCTAGCGAGCTCGAGTGGGGTCGTCGTAGGGGTTCGAGCCGAGCTGCCGTCCCTGGGTGGGGTCGTCGTAGGGGTTTGAGCCGAGCTGCCGTCCCTGGGTGGGGTCGTCGTAGGGGTTTGAGCCGAGCTGCCGTCCCTGGGTGGGGTCGTCGTAGGGGTTTGAGCCGAGCTGCCGTCCCTGGGTGGGGTCGGCGTAGGGGTTCGAGCCGAGCTGCCGTCCCTGGGTGGGGTCGGCGTAGGGGTTCGAGCCGAGCCGCCATCCCTGAGTGGGGTCGAAGGAATGAGCGACGGGCTCTCCGCGCGTCGTGTCAGGCGAATCTCGGTCAACGGTTGGCCACTCTTCGCTTTCGGGGTGGTCTGGCTTGAGCTCGGGGGCAACGGTGGTTGTCATGGTGTTTGGTCTCCTTGGGGCGTTTGGGGTTGCTTTCGAGAAGCTTGATCTGGGCATATGCCTCGGCAGCAGCCCCCATAATGTCCCCCTCTGATTTGCCGGACCGCACCGGGCCCGGCCTCTCCGCTGAGCGTAAATGTCCTAGTGGGTCCGTAACCGGAGATTGGTCACAGAGCTCGGGTGGCACTCTGATCGGCGCTCGCTTCAGCTGGCGGCCGACATGCTGGGAGCGATCGGCGTCTCGGCGGTGCTGCGGGGCGGCACCATGAGCCTAACGCTCGCTCCTGCACTCCTTCTTGCCATCACGACGCTCGCGCTCCTGGGGCCGGGACGGCTCTCGCTAGATGCCTGGCCGCTCGCGCCGCTCGCAACGCAACCTGATCGCGTGTAACGAATCGACCCTGCCACGTGTCTGTTGACTGGCCCAAAGATGCCCGTGTTGCGAGTTCGATCCGCATCGTAAATCCCGACCCGAAGAGCGAAGCCATGAACAGCGCAGGAGACTCCCGCCCAGGCAGATCAGCGCCATCACGCACTGACCATGGGGCTTCACGGCCGATCGGCGACTATGGTCTGCTCGCCGATTGCAACACGGCGGCGCTAGTTGATCGCGCAGGCTCGATCGACTGGCTGTGCGTTCCGCGCTATGACAGCCCGGCCGTCTTCGCCCGGATCCTCGACCCCGACGCTGGCCACTGGTCGATTCGGCCCGCGCAGGAGTTCACGGCTGCGAGGCGCTATGTCCGGGGCACGCTGGTGCTCGAGACGACGTTCCAAACCGATACGGGCGTCGTGCGGGTGACCGACGCACTGGCCTTCGCGGCCGGCCAGCGCGGCCATGACCTCGGGTATGACGCACCGCATGAGCTGCTGCGGCTGATCGAGGGTGTCAGCGGGAGCGTCTCGCTTGTGATGGAGCTCGTGCCGCGCCCCGAATATGGCCTCGTCCGACCATTGTTTCGCAGCACCGAGTACGGGGGGCGAACCTTCGGCGGTCCCAACCAGATCGCCGCCTGTTGCGGGGTTCCGGCGCGGATCGAAGGCGCGGCGATGCGGGCTGACTTCCGGATGAGCGCGGGTGCCGGCGTCGGCTTCGCTGTGCGCTGGGTATCGCCCGAGGGGGCGTTTTCAGCGCCGACGCCGGCGGCAGAGGTCGGCCACGGGGTCAAGGACACAGTCGAGGGCTGGCGCTCGTGGGAGGCGGAGCACGACATCTACCAGGGCCCGCGCCGGGAGCTCGTGCGCTTCAGCACGCGGGTGCTGAAGGGGCTGAGCTACCGTCCGACGGGGGCGATCGTCGCCGCGCCCACCACTTCGCTGCCGGAAACCGTTGGGGGTGCGCGCAACTGGGACTACCGTTACTCGTGGATCCGTGACGCGAGCCTCACGCTCGAAGCGCTGTACGTCGGCGCGTGCTCAGACGAGGCATCGGAGTTCGTCTCGTTCATGACCAGCTCGGCGGGCGGCGGCGGCTCGTTGCAGATCATGTATGGGATCGCCGGCGAGCACGACCTGTCCGAGCGCGAGCTCCCGCACCTTCGCGGCTGGCGCGACTCCGCGCCGGTCCGCGTCGGCAACGGGGCGTGGAACCAGACGCAGCTCGATGTCTACGGCGAGCTGCTCAACGCACTGTGTTTGTATCGCGAGCAATTGGGGGACCTTCACCCCGAGATCCAACGGTTCGTCGCCGAGCTCGCTGACGCCGCCGCGCGGCGCTGGACCGAGCGCGACGCCGGGATGTGGGAGATGCGCGGCGAGCCTCGCCATCACCTGTCTTCGAAGGTGCTCTGCTGGACGGCGCTTGACCGGGCGGTGAAGCTCGCGCCGCAGCTGGGCGCCCACGCCCACACGGAAGCGTGGGCGGAGCAGCGCGATCAAATCCGTAACGCGATCCTGGAGCGCGGCTGGAGCGAGAAACGTGGAGCGTACGCCCAGTCCTTTGGGTCCGATGAGCTCGACGGCGGGGCCCTGCTGATGCCGCTGGTCGGGTTCCTGCCGGCGACCGATCAGCGGATGCGCTCGACGATCGAGGCGATCGTCTCAGAGCTCACCGAGGACGGCCTGGTGCTGCGCTACGCCAACGAGGAGGGGCTCAATGCCGACGGGCTGAGCGGCGAGGAAGGAACGTTTGTGATCTGCTCGTTCTGGCTGGTTTCATGCCTGGCCCTCGGGGGGGAGAGCGACCGCGCGCAGGCGCTGTTCGATCAGCTCGCCGGATACGCAAACGATCTCGGACTGCTGGCCGAGGAGGTCGACACCGCCAGCGGCGAGCTGCTGGGCAACTTCCCGCAGGCCTTCAGCCACATCGGCCTGATCAACGCCGCCTGGACGATCGACCAGGCGCGCCAGGGTGCGAGCGAGCCCGAGGGGACCGAGGCAGCAACGTGATGCCCGCCCGTTATGACGTGATCGTGATCGGCGCCGGACCCGCGGGTGAGCACTGTGCCGACCACCTCGCAAGGGGCGGATTGAAGGTGGCGGTCGTCGAACGCGAACTGATCGCCGGCGAATGCTCCTACTACGCGTGCATCCCCTCAAAGACGCTGCTGAGACCCGGGGAGGCGCTCGCGAGGGCGCTCGACGCTCCCGGGGCCCGCGAGGCTGTCACCGGCAAGATCGACATCGAGCAGGCGTTGGCCTGGCGTGACTTCATGGTCTCTGACTATGACGACTCTGCCCAGGAGCGTTGGCTGGCAGACAACGGGATCGACCTGTTCCGCGGATCCGGTCGGATCGTCGCTCCGGGTATCGTGGCTGTCGGAGACGAGCGCCACACGACCCGGCACATCGTTCTCGCAACTGGGTCAGAGCCGGTTATCCCGCCGATCCCTGGCCTGCGCGAGCTCGACGGTGTCTGGACTAACCGCGAGGCGACCAGCGTCAAGCAGATCCCGAAGCGACTGATGGTGCTCGGCGGCGGACCGGTGGGCGTAGAGATGGCGCAGGCGCTCCGCCGCCTTGGTGCTGGCGTCGCGCTCGTGGAGGGCATGGAGCACCTCCTGCCTCGCGAGCCCAGGCCGCTCGGCGAGGCGGTCGGTCAAGCGCTCGAGACCGACGGCGTTGAGCTGAGCTTCGGACAACACGCATCCGCGGTCACGATGGAGGGCGAGGAGTTTGTCGTCTCATTCCCGGACGGCACCGAATTGCGCGGCGACCGACTGCTCGTCGCCACCGGACGCCGCCCGCGCGTCGACGTCGGCCTCGAGGTCGCGGGCGTGGAGGTCGGCCCGCGCGGCATCCGCGTCGACGCGCGCATGCGCGCCGGCGACGGCGTGTGGGCGATCGGCGACGTCACCGGGATCTGGCCGCTGACCTACGTGGGTAAGTATCAGGGCCGGATCGCCGCCGCCAACATTCTCGGTCACCACCGCGAAGCCAACTACGAGGCCGTTCCCCGAGTCGTCTTTACGGATCCTCAGGTCGCTGCGGTCGGCGAAGCCGAGGGCGCGGTGATGGCCACGGTGCCGATCTCCGAGGTGCCGCGCACGGCGACATACACGCGCGCCTACGCCGAGCGACCCGGGTTTCTGACGCTCGTCTCCGACGGACACCGGCTGACCGGCGCATACGCCGTCGGCCCGGACGCAGGCGAATGGATGCAGCAGGCCACCCTGGCGGTTCGCGCTCGAGTCCCGATCGAAGTCATGAACGACACGATCCAGCCGTTCCCGACCTTCTCAGAGATCTTCTACTTCGCGATCACTGAGCTTTTGAGCAAGCGACCTGCCGCCGTGGCCCACGCGGACGCGAGAGACCGGCCATAATGGTCCGCCGCGAGGTAGAGCTGAGTCAAGGGTGGCTGGTCGGACCGAGATGAGCAAGCCTCTGGCTGACACGATTGGGCTCGACGAACCGCGGGTTCGCGTCGATTGCCTTCTGGGCGGCGGCCACGAAGGCAGGCTCGCCGACGATGTGCTCGACGGCCTCACCCGCCCGTTCAAGGAGCTGTCGAGCAAGCAGTTCTACGACAGCCGTGGCGCGGAGCTGTTCGATCGCGGCGCCCGCGCGGCAACGGTTGGCTCGAAGCCGCGCGGGCTGAAGCGCGTCCGCCGAGGCGCCAGGGCTGGTGGAGGATAAGATCACCGCCGCCGCCGTCCCGCTTGCGGCGGCCCCCATGAGCGCTTCAGACTGGAAAACCTCTTCGGATCTCCGGCTCGCCCCGGCCGAAGCAGTGGCCGACGACCGCGCGCTGATCGAAGCCCTGCGCCGAGGCGACGAGCGCGCGTTCGAGTCACTGGTCGAGCGCTATCACGGATCGCTGATCCGAATTGCGTTGATGTACGTTCGCGACCGCGCCGTCGCCGAGGAGGTCGCCCAGGAGACGTGGCTCGTCGTGCTCCAAGGGATCGATCGCTTCGAGCGCCGCTCGTCGCTGAAAACATGGATCTTCCACATCCTGGCCAACCGCGCCAAGAGCCGCGGCGCACGTGAAGGGCGCCAGGTGCCAGTCTCCGCTATTGCTGGCGACGACGACCCCGAAGTCCCCCTTGACCGGTTCTTGCCCCCGGATGATCCGCGGCGGCCGCTTGGCTGGGCTGCACCGCCACGGGCTTGGCCGGAGGAGCGACTACTCGCCCGCGAGACCGTAGCGCGCATCCGCGCGGCGATCGCGCAGCTCCCGCCGGCGCAACAGAGCGTCATTGGTCTGCGCGACGTCGAAGGCCACAGCGCCAAGGAAGTCGCCGCGGCCCTCGGGATCAGCGCAGCGAACGAACGAGTCCTGTTGCACCGCGCCCGCTCTCGCCTGCGGCGCGAGCTGGAGGAGTACTTCGAGCCATGAGGCCCATGCGCCCTCGCCCTGAGCTCACGTGCCGCGAGCTCGTCCAGCTGGTCACCGACTACCTCGAAGGGGACCTCTCCAAGCGCGATCGCCGACGCTTCGAGCGCCACCTGCGCACCTGCAAGGATTGCCCCACCTATGTCCAACAGATGCGCGACACGATCCGCCTCGCTGGCGTGCTACGCGAGGACGACCTACGACCCGAGATCCGCGACGAATTGCTCTCAGTGTTCCGCGACTGGAAGAACCGCTGAGTCTCGGATGCGGCCGCCTACACCGTTCGTTAGCGGTAGGGCCCCCAGCATCGCAAGCTGAACGGCGAAGCACCTACGACCACCGGGCCGCCTGATGCGACGCTCCTCGTCGATTGCCAGCAGGTCAAGAGGGATCAGTTCCCGGTAGCCGTTCTCGCCATCTCAGTGGTGCGGTCTCGCAACCTCGCCTGTGCGTCACACCCGCGTCGCGATCTGGACAGCCGCCGCACAAGAGCGTTCGCAGCGTACTCGGCGGAAACCTGTCGGCCCCAGAGCGCACGGATTGTTCGTTCGGCCCGGGGACGGACAGGCTCGCTGGACATGTAACGACCCACAACCACTGGAGACTAAGGCCCCGAGACATTCGATCGCGACTAAGGAGAGACCATGCCAGAAGCCGCGCCCTCGGAGGCCGCCACGCGGTCCATGCGAGGGCTGATGGGCAAGAACGTGCTCGTTACGGGTGGGAGCTCAGGCATCGGACAGGCGATCGCCGTGCGCTTCGCTGAGTACGGCGCGAACGTCGCGATCAACTATCTGCGCCAGCCCGACGAGGCGCATGCCACCGAGGAGCAGGTCCATGCTTGCGTGCACAGGGTCCGGCATGAGGGCGTCCGGGATGTGCTCGTGCAAGGCGACGTCACGAGCGAGGACGACGTCGTCAAGATGGTCAAGAACGCCACGAGTGAACTCGGCGGGCTCGACGTCCTGATCAACAACGCCGGCATCCAGATCTCGCGACCCAGCGAGGAGCTCTCGAGCGAGGACTTCGACAAGGTGCTCGCCGTCAACCTGCGTGGCGCGTTCCTGTGCGCACGTGAAGCGATCCGCCGCTTTCTCGAAATACGGAAGCCAGGCGCCATCATCAACGTCTCCAGCGTCCATCAGCTAATTCCCAAGCCCGACTATCTCGGCTACTCCGTCAGCAAAGGCGGGATGCAGAACCTGACCAGGACGCTCGCGCTGGAGTACGCCGGCAGGGGTGTCCGCGTCAACGGCATCGGCCCCGGCGCGACGGTCACCCCGATCAACGGCGCCTGGATCGACGACCCGATCAAGAAGCAGCAGGTCGAAAGCCACATCCCGATGGCGCGCGCCGGGACCGCTGATGAGATGGGCGGCGTCGCCTGCTTCCTCGCGAGCGATGACGCCGCCTACATCACCGGTCAGACGATCTTCGTCGACGGCGGGCTGACCCTGTACCCGAGCTTCCGCGAGCCCTGGTCCTCGGAATGAACGCTCGATCCCCAGCTTCGAGTCGAGCGGCGCATGCCGGCGAGGAGTGGTGGCCCGAGAAACTCGAACGTTTCCGGCTTGGGAAGCCCGCGGTCCTCTCGGTTTTGGGCGGCGAACCGCCCGAACTCGATCAGCCGCGTCTTCTCCTCCGCCAGCTCCAGGTTGAACTCCGCAAACCGCTCGCGAAGATCGGCCCAGAACCGCTCGGCGTCATCACGGTGCTCAAAGGCCACCACGCTGTCATCAGCGAACCGCACCACGATCATCTCGCCGCGTGTCCGCCGCCGTCGCCATTGGTGGACCCAGAGGTCGTAGACGTAGTGCAGGTAGACGTTCGCAAGTAGCGTCGAAATCGACGCCCCTTGCGGCGTTCCCTCAAACGTCTGCGACCACTCCCCGTCCTCGATGACCCCCGCCTTCAACCATCTCTGGATCAGGCGCAGGACCCTCTTATCCGCAATCCGGTGCTCGAGAAACTTGACCAGCCATGAGTGATCAAGGCTGGAAAAGTAGTCGCGGATGTCCGCGTCGAGCACGTAGTTCACCTTCCTGCGCGTAATCCCGACCGCGAGCGCGTCCAACGCGTGATGCGGGGAGCGCCCCGGCCGGAACCCGTAGGAAAAACCGAGGAAGTCGCACTCGTATATGGCGTTCAGCACCTCGGCCACCGCCCGCTGGACGATCTTGTCCTCCAGCGCCGCGACCCCGAGCGGCCTTCGCCGCCCGTCCGGCTTCGGTATGTACACCCTGCGAGACGGCCTCACCCGGTAAGCGCCCCTGTGGACCCGGGCGTGAAGGTCTCGAAGGTTCTCTTCGAGGTCCTGCCCGTAGTCCCGCCACGTAACCCCGTCCACTCCCGGAGCCGCGCCCGGACGGATCGCCCGATACGCAGCCTCCAGCCGATCGACAGTCACATGGTGCAAAAGCGCGGTGAACCGCGCGTCCTTATCCCTCCGTGCTACTTGGCGCACGCGATCCAACCCACTTGACACGCTCACGCCGGCGCTGCGTCCGGGGCGTGTTTCGCTGGTCGCGTTTCCCTTGCCCGGGCCCCTTCCCTCCACCGCCTCCGCAGCCGCATCCACGGCCTTGTTCGACGGCTTCGCAGGTAGTACGAGCCCGTCCGACTTCCAACGATCGTGCATCACGGGATTACGGCCTTGGCCTTCCCCGCACGACCCGCCCCGACCAACCAAGGGACGGGTGATCGTCGGATCTCCCGGTTCTCGCGCATGGAGACTTTCGTGCATGCACAGGTTCTCCGACCGCGCGGGGCTCCCCGACGGCTCGCGAATAGCGCCGCCAGCGATATTGCCTTCCGCTTGCCTGAACGGCGTCGGCACCCCGAAACCCTGATTTCGCGGCTCAATAGCCGGCCTGCACGACCCCTACCGACGCTTCGCCGCCATCCTCGCGAACGGCCGACGCACGGCTCAGGGCCACCGTGGATCGCTACTCCTTCGATGCAGAGAACTCTCATCTCCTGCTCCATGCCGGTTTACCCCGGCGCTCTCAGGCCCCGGTTCAGCCTTCGAGCCTACGCCGGCCGTCGCCCGCGCAGACGCCGCAAGTGAACACCGGGATCGCTTTCCATGCCCCGTCGTCGCGGACTGGGTGATCGCTTCGGCGACCAAGCGCTCGTCCGAATCGGGCTTGATCTGGCCTACGGCGCACGATCGCCTTCGCCCAGATCCGAGGACGGCCGTTGCGGTGGCTGGGTTCTACTTTGTGCCCTCCACGGCCGCGAGCATGCCGCTGCTGCTCTTGGCTTCGGCCGAGCGGAGCAGGAGCCTTGGGTGGGCTGCTGCCAGCCGGCACGGCGGCTAGCGGGTCACGAAGGCTCAGGTGGAGGACCCCGGAGATGGGCGCCGGGGCAGGCTTGACTTTTGCGGGCGGGGTGGTTGTTTTGGAGCGGCGGGACCTAGCGATCATCGGTCGAGAGGAGGAGTCGCGTGACGTTCCAGGTTCAAGAGGCGACAATCGACGGTATCCACGCGTCTATGCGATCGGGCGATATTACGAGTCGCGCGCTCGTCGAGGCTTATATTGGTCGCATCGAGGCTTTGGACCGGGGTGGGCCGCAGCTCAACAGTATTCTGGCTGTCAACGAGGCTGCGCTTGAGCGCGCGGATGAGCTTGATGCCGCGATCGCGCGCGACGGCCAACCAGCTGGTCCGCTGCACGGCATCCCCGTGCTGGTTAAAGACTGCGTGGAGACGGCGGGAGTCCCGACGACCTTCGGGTCGGCCGCGATGCACGGCTATACGCCCGAGCGCGACGCCGTTGTCGTGGCAAAGCTGCGTGAGGCGGGGGCCATCATCCTGGCTAAGACGACGCTGCCGGACTTTGCCACGTCGTGGTTTTCGTTTTCCTCGGTCAGCGAGCAGACGCGCAACCCGTACGCGCTAGAGCACGATTCCGGCGCTTCGAGCGCGGGCACGGCCACCGCCGTGGCCGCCAACCTCGGCGCGGTTGGGATCGGCACCGATTGCGGCGGCTCGATTCGCGTCCCATCGTCCTTTTGCAACCTGGTCGGGGTACGCAGCACCCCCGGCGTCGTGCCGCGCACGGGATCGTCCTACCTCGTGATCTTCCAAGACACGATCGGACCGATGACCCGCACCGTGACCGACGCCGCTGCGGTCTTTGACATCCTCGTAGGCTACGACGCGTCAGACCCTTACACCGCCGCGTATGTCATGGCTCGTGCCCCCCGCAGCTATCGCGAGCTGCTGCACGCAAACGCCTTGCGCGGCGCACGCCTGGGGCTGGTGACGAACGCCTTAGGGCCCGCGGACGATCCCGACAGCGATGCCGTCAACGTGGTCGTACGCGCGGGCGTCGAGGCGATTAGGGCGGCTGGCGGCGAGGTCCTCGAGGTCCAGATCCCCGATCTCGCCGCCCATATCGAGGCGACCTCTCAATACGTCGCGCGGACCAAGCACGACATCAACGAGTTCTTGTCCACACGCACCGATCTGACGCTGAACGCGATCGTCGAGCGCGGCCTATACCACCGCGATCTTGACCTGATCGACGCCGTAATGGCCGGTCCCGAGAATCCCGAGGACGATCCTGACTACTTCCGACGCTTCGCCGCGCGCGAAGCGTTCACGCGCGCGACAGTCAACCTCATCGCCGAGCATCGCCTCAACGTGCTCGTCTATCCCAGCGTCCAAGTGCCGGCGCCTTCGATGGCCGCCCGCAAACAGTGGACGACGCTGACCTTTCCGACCAACACGCTGATCGCTTCGCAAACGTGGTCGCCGGCGATAACCGTTCCCGCCGGCTTTACCGCCAGTGGGCTGCCGGTCGGTCTTGAGTTCGTCGGCGTGCCCTACGACGAGCCCACCGTCTTCCGCCTCGGCTATGCCTTTGAGCAGGCGACAAATCACCGACGCGCGCCGACGGAGCTCGATTCCAGCACACCCGCCGCGTCTTGAGGAACATCGCCGACGCGACCTTCGCTCCCGATCTCCAGCAAGACCTGCCGCGCGGCGTGAATCGGCTGCTCGCCTGCGACGTCTTGTCACCAAACCGGTCACGCGACGCGAGGCGGCTCAACGATCAAGCGATCGTACGGACCGAGGCGGCCGGACGCCTGAGGTTGGGCGAATCCGCAAGTCGGAGGCGACGGCCACGGGATCCATGGCGACCGTTGCTTTCCGCCCCGGTGCCTGCAGCCGAACCAGTTCATAGCTAGCGATCCGGTCGTACCTGCTGTCCGCGCGCAATCCGGGAGCTCTGGTCACGTCGGTGCAGATGCTCGCGGTGGAGTGAAAGCAGGACTGACGCTGCTGAACCCGGCGAAAAGGAGAAAGCTGCTGCGGTCGATTCGGGTCGCCCGAGAGCTCTGTCTATTCGTGGATGCGGGAGCGCGGCGCACCCGCCGGAGACTGCTGCATCGACCCGACGGCTCGCGCTGCGTGGAAATCCGAGATCGCCACAGCCCAATTGAGTGCCTCGGACGGCCGGATAAATCTCTGCTCCGCGTCACGTTCGTTCGCCGTCTCATCGAACCGAGCCAGGGCAGGCAGGTACCGATTCACCAGCCAGGCAAGTGGGACTCGGCTTGCGGGGTTTCCGGTCACCTGGTCTCACCCCGGATGGTATACCGTTGCGTCCGGTCGGGAAGAGCGGAGAGAACAGTGAGGAGGCACTTGTCGTGAGCAGGTTCCTATCTGGTCACACCGCCCGACCCGACCCCCCAGTAGGCGATCAGCGGCGAACCAACCCAAGGCCGACAAGTCGCAAGCACGACACCACGAGGGGTCAGTTTTCGGTGAAGTCAGGCCCCACACGGGACGCCAACCTGATTTTCACTGTTTTCGGTACATCACCTTCCCGTGCATAGATGCCAAGACGGCTCGCATCCACGTCTAGCGCCCGCCGGTCCAGCCAGGGCGGGGCGCGGTCCGCCCGATTGAGTCCGGCGGGATCAGCACCTGGATGTGTTTGTTGACGATCACCTCGTCCATGTGCTGTTCGTTCCAGTACTGCGCGTCGACGAGCGCGACCTCGGGCCGGTCGACGACGCCCGCTCGTTCAAGCTCGCCGATCGCCGCGGTGACCATCGGGTCCAACAGCGAGAAATCGGCCGGGCTGTTGATGATCTCGGCGGCGAGCACGATCTGCCCCTCGTCGACGACCGCTTGCCTTGTAGCCCTGCACGTACCCGAGGTTGGCCTTCATCCGCTGACTGTCCGGGCCGCTCACGCTCACCACCCCCTCGGGCACTGCCGCGCGACGCACGCCTTCGGTCGGCGACCGAGCCGCCTGCCTCTGCTGTCGCGTCCGGAACCCGGTACTGCTGATACGCCCGGTTGGCGGCGACCACCGCGTCGAGCTCAGCCTCCAGCCGCTCCGCCGCGAGCACCAGGCGAGCATTGCGCGATCGCGGGACACGATCGGGCTTCTCCCAGCGGCGCTGCTCGAGCTGGCGGCGCGCCTCTCGCGACCAACCCTCCCGCCTTTGCGTGCGCGCCACGATCCGCTCAGTCGCAAACTCGAACCCCACCTCCTCATTCGACACCGCCTCCGGTCTCGAACAGTGTGATGCTAAGAATCTTGCCCTGGTCTGGCTAGCGGCGAACGAGCAGGCCGACGGCCGGCAGATCTTCGGGCGGGCCGCTCGCCGCTCTCAGGTTGAGAACACTCGCTGGAACAACAACAATCAAACGACAAACCCGGTGTCACCCAAACCGGGGCAGGGCCACCGCGCCAGTACCGGAACCTGTCGAGCACCGATCAGACAGCGACGAACCGTTACCATCCGTCCCATGGCCGGTTTGGGCCATTTGAAGATGGCCTGAAGCGGGGAAGCCGCCGGCCAGCGCCGAGCCGCGGCTCGGTCGCGGTCATGTCGATCGACTGGGCCGGGGGCGTCTGTGAGGTGGCACAGCTTTGAGGGCTGCCGCGAGGGACTCGAGAGCCGCCAAGTTGTGTCCTGGTAGGAGCAAGTCGATCGAGGGGAGCGCTGCGATCATGCCGTGCGTCTTCGGCTCGTAGCGGTGATCGCCGGCCAGGGGATTGACCCACAAGATCGTGTGGACGCTACGACGCAGACGTGCCATCTCCCGGGAAAGTGAATCCGTATCGCCCTGCTCGCAGCCATCCGACGCAAGCACCACGACCGCGCCGCGTGTCAGACCGCGACTGCCGGCGGTGTCGTTAAGGGCTTTGACGTTGTCGCCGATCCTGGTACCGCCCGCCCAGTCCGGGATCGTCTGGCCGGCTTTGGTGAGCGCATTCCCCACGTCTCGATCCGCAAGCTCGCGCGTGATTCTCGTCAGGCGCGTGCTGAACGTGAAAACCTCGATCTTGCGCGATGCACGGAGGACCGCTTGGGCGAAGAGCAGAAGTGCAACAGCGTAGGGCTCCATCGAGCCTGAAACGTCCACTAGGAAGACAATCCGGCGCGGGACCAGTCGGTGCTCGCGCCAGCATCGCTCGACCGGATGGCCTTCGGTCCGCATCGCGTTGCGCAGCGTGCGTCGGGGATCGATCTGATGTCCGGCCGGTGTAGCTTGAAAGCGCCGCGAGCGCCGCTGCGGAGCCGTCCGCCGGAGCCGCTCCAGGAGCGTGCCGGCTTTGCTGAGCTCCTCGGGGCCGTATCTCGAGAAGTCCATGTGGCGAAGCCGCTCTTCGCCCGACCACGACAGGCCGCTCTCGACCACATCCAGGTCATGATCGTCCTCGTCCGCTGCTTGGGGGACCGGGTCAGTCAACGAGGGCCAAGTCGCCACAGCTCGCTTCCCCGGCAACTCACTTTCCGTATCGAGGATCTGTCCATCGCTCTCGCCGGTCTCGATCGCCGCCGGCAGCCGGTCCCAGAAGGCGGCGAATGCCGCGTCGAATGGAGCTCCTTCATCGCGGCGTGAGACGAACGCTGAGAACAGCGTCCAGTACACGATTTCTCGCGATTGCAAGCCCATCGCGTCGAGACCGCGCACGGCCGTCTGCAACCGCTGTGGCCCAGCCTCGAGTCCACTGTTGCGTAGCAACCTGCCAAACGACGCAAGGTTGTTCAGAAGCGAGACTCGCTCGACTGCGATAGTCATCGTGGGTCAGCCACCGGTTACCGCTCGTGCCGTCTCCATGAGATTGTCTATTCCGTGCCGCGTGACCAGCTCGAGATCCTCATGGTGCTTAACAAGCGCGCCGAGTGTCAACTCGGCGGCCTGCGCGTCGATCTCGGAGCTGGCGAACATCGCGATCGCCTGTACCCAGTCGAGCGTCTCGGCGATCCCGGGTGCTTTGACGAGTTCGAGCTTCCGTGTGCTCGCGACGAATGCTGCCGCCTGCTGGGCGAGTCGTTCGCCTACTCCAGGCAGGCGGGTACGGACGATCGCCGCCTCCTGCGCGACCGAGGGGTGATCGATCCAGAAGTAAAGGCACCTTCGGCGCAGAGCGTCGTGCAGCTCGCGCGTCCGGTTTGAGGTGAGGATCACCGATGGTGGCGTGCTCGCGCGGATCGTGCCGATCTCGGGGATCGTGACCTGGAAATCCGACAGGAGCTCGAGGAGAAAGGCCTCAAACTCATCGTCAGCGCGGTCGATCTCGTCGATCAGCATCACGGGCGGAACCGGGTCGTGGTGGTCGACGGCGTCCAGCAGCGGACGGCGGACCAGGAATTCGGGCGCGAACAGCTCCTCAGTGCCGCGGCGGTTGGCGGCATGCGTTGCCTCGAGCGTTCTGATGTGGAGCATCTGCCTGGCGTAGTTCCAGTCGTACAGCGCGTGTGAGACGTCGATGCCCTCGTAGCACTGCAACCTGATCAGCCGCGCTCCAAGGACGTCGGCGAGCGTCTTCGCGAGCTCAGTTTTGCCGACGCCGGCCTCGCCCTCGAGCAGTAGCGGCCGCTGGAGTGATAAGGCGACGGTCACCACAGTTGCTAATGGCCGCCCGGCGAGGTAGGAGTGGGCCGCCAGGGAACGGACGAGCTCGTCCACCGACTCGACCATCGCCGCCCGAGAGACCATCACGGTGCGATCACTGCGGCGTGGCCGCCTATGCGTTGTCTCCGAGCATCTCCACGATCTGCCATGGCTTCACGGGCAGCTCGGTGATGCGCGTGTCCGAGAAGTGCTTGACCACGTCGTCGATCGCCGCCGAGACGGCCGATGGCGCGACCATCCGGCCGCCCTCCCCGCCGCCCTTGATTCCGTATTCCGTGAAGGGTGACGGCGTTTCGACGTGACCAACCCGGACCTGTGGCAGATCGGTTGCTCGCGGCATGAGGTAATCCCAAAACGAGCTCGTATGCAACTCTCCTTGCTCGTCATACACATATTCCTCGAAAAGTGTTGTTCCGATGCCCTGCGCGGTCCCGCCAATCACCTGACCCGCCAGGGTTGGTGGATTGACCACCGTGCCGGCGTCGTGTACCGCGACATAGTCGAGGAACTGAAGTTGGCCGGTGGCGGGCTCGATCTCGATCACCGCGATGTGACACGCGTGCCCCATGAACGGGTAGAACACGCCGAGATCTGACCGGTCAGCGCTCGGTAACGTCGTGTACGGATGGTCGTAGGTATAGCCCTCCTCGAGCCCGCTCCGGTCGCCCTCAGGAAGGTTCAGCGCGAAGAAGTACGCCGTGGCCGCGAGTTCCGGAATCGATCGTGAGCGAGAGGGGGCGCCCTTGACTCGGGCGGCGCCATCGACGAACTCGATATCTTCGACCGAGGTCTCGAGATCCTGCGCGGCGATACGGCACAGCTTCTCCTTCAGCGCCCGTGACGCGCCGCGCACGGCGCCCGCCACCATCACCGTGTAGCGGCTTCCGCCGGGGCCGGTCCCGGGTAGCCCGCTCGACGTGTCGGCATAGGTGACGTTCACGCTGTATGGATCGATACCGAATTCTTCAGCGACGAACATCGACACCATCGTCTCCGGACTATTGCCCCACATCGCCTGTGAGTGCAATGTGACCTGCACCTCACCCGCCGCATCTATCGTGACGGTCGCGCTTTCTGGACTCGAGGTGATCGGGAATGTTGGCTCGTCGAACCAGTACCAGAACTCCGTCGAGCTGAAGACGCTGCGCTCTTGAGTAGTCGCGACCCCTATCCCGATGTGGCGACCTTCCGCGCGCGCGCGGTCCTTCTCGGCGCGCCAGTGCTCGAGATCGATCATCCGGAGGGCTTCGTCGAGCACCGCGGGATAGTTGCCGCTGTCATACACGTTGCCGGTGGCGGTCTTGTACGGGAAGTCTTCCGGCGGAATGAAGTTCATCCGCCGGATGTCTTCCGGCTTAATCTCGAGCTTCTCGGCGGCCTTTTCGACCATCCGCTCAAGCACCCAATTTTGGACCTCAGAGCCAAAGCCGCGGTAGGCACCTTGCTGGCACTTATTCGTGATCGCAGCACGCAAGTGGTACCTGATGTTGCGCATTCGGTATGGACCGGCCACCTGCGAGAGCGCGTTGCCGTGCTGACCCACGCCGAACTGCAGGAACGCGCCGTAGTCATCGACGACGTGCACCTCTAGCCCCATAAGCGTGCCGTCCTGCTTCACCGCCAGCGCGACCTCATACCAGCGATCGCTGCCGTGATGATCCGACGTGCTGAGGTGATCGAGGCGATCCTCGATGAATCTGACTGGACGGCCCGTGCGCAACGCCGCGAACCCCGCCAGCGTCGGAACCTTGTGCGCGAAGAACTTGCTCCCGAAGCTTCCACCCGCAGGGACGGGCTGAAGCTTGCACTTGTTCGAGGGCATCTTCAGCGCCGAGGCAATCAGGAATGTGCAGAAACTGAAAGTCACCGAGTTGCAGTAGATGGTCAGGACGCCGTTGTGATCGAGCGATGCGACCGCGCCCGTGGTCTCCAGCGGCTGTCCCGAGGAGCGACCCCAGTGGAGCTTCTCGCGCAGCACCACATCGGCGGCGGCAAACGCGGCATCGACATCGCCGAACTCAAATTGCCGCTCGTAGGCAAGGTTCGACCCGTGCTCCTGGTGTACGAGCGGGGAATTCTGCTCGAGGGCTTTGACTGGATCGACCACCGGCTCCAGCGCCTCGTATTCGACGCGTAGAGCGGCGACCCCGTCCTCGGCTGCGTATAGGGTCTCTGCTACAACTGCCGCCACCGCTTCGCCCCAATGGCGGACCTTGTCGACGGCGAGCGGGTACTGCGGTAGCGTCGGCGGGCCGAAATTCGCGCAGGGCCCCATGTGCGCACGGCAATCCTCGCCAGTCAGCACAGCCACGACCCCGGGGATCTGGAGCGCGGCCGAGGTATCGATTGAAACTATCTTCGCATGAGCGTGCGGGCTATTGAGCACCGCGGCGTGCAGCATGCCCGCCAGCTCGAAGTCCTCGATGTAGCCGCCGCGCCCCACCAGGTAGCGAGGGTCCTCCACCCGCTTCAAGTGTTTGCCGATGATCTGTCGGGGCGGCTGGTCCGCGCCGTCGCGGTTGTATTGCGCAGGGGGTGCGGTGGCCACGGCTACTTCTCCTTCTCATCGTCGTACGCGGACTCTCCGACGCCCTCCGCGTCGACGAGCTCGATTGGATGGTCTTCGGTAACTGTCGGCTCGCTCGGCACGGCGCTCGAGCGGCGTTCCTTGCTGCGGGCCTCCTGGGCAGCCAGCACGGCATCGATGATCTGCTGGTAGCCCGTGCAGCGACACACAATTCCAGACAGTTCTTGGCGGATCTCGGTGGCGGTTAGCTCGGCGTCACCGTCCAGGATCTCCTTCGTGCGCATCACCATCGCGGGAGTGCAGAAGCCGCACTGCAGGCCGTAGTTCTCGGTGAAGGCCTGCTGGATGGGATGCAGCTGCCGTGGATCGCTCGACAGGCCCTCGACAGTTTCGACCTCGAGGCCATCGACCTCGACGGCGAACATCAGGCACGCACGTACCGACTCTCCGCCGACTAGGACAGTGCACGCACCGCAGACCCCATAATGGCAACCGTAGTGCACGCTCTTGAGGTTCAGCTCATCGCGTAGAAAATCCCCGAGCGTCAACCGCGGCTCAACGAGCGCCGCTCGCGACCGCCCGTTGACGGTGACGGTGATTTGCCGGAGCGCTTCGACAGCCGTGCTCATGTCGTGTTTCCTCCGTTGATGCGTGAGAGGGCCTGCTTTAGGGCTCTGATGGTGACCGTCGAGGCGAGTCGCCGGCGGTAGCTGATGGGGATGCTCGGAGGCTGGGGCGTTGGCCCGACATCCGGCTGGCCGGGCTCGGACTCAACGAGATCCGCTGCCGCGCGGGACGCTTCGACCACGCGCTCGACTGTCAGCGGATTCCCTTTCAGCGCGGCTCGCACTGCCTCCGCGTGCCGCGGATGGCCGGCAACCGCTCCAATCGTGATCTCAACCTCGGCGGCCGTTCCGTCATCACCGAGTGCGATCACTGCCACCGCGGTGGCCATCGCCGGATCGCCGTGGCGCCGCGCGATCTCAGCAAAGCCCCATCCTGTCTTGGCTGAGAGGACAGGGAAGTGGACCTCGACTAGAACCTCGTTGGGTTCCAAGAGCGTTTGCCGCGCTCCCGTGAAGAACCGGTCGGCTGGGATCCGGCGTTCCCCGTCCGTGCTCCGCACAACGATTTGGGCTCCGAGACCGACTGCGACCGTGGGCAGTTCGGCCACCGGATCGGCATGCGCAAGGCTGCCGCCGACCGTTCCACGGTGGCGAGTTTCGAGATGACCAATGTGTCGCGATGCCTCCGACAAGATCGGTAGCGTGCCGCCGATCTCGGCGTCGTCGTGCAGGCGCGATTGGCGCACGGCAGCAGCTAGGACGAGCGAGCCGTTCTCGCGCCGTACCGTCTGCAAATCTGAGATTCGTTTGATGTCGATCAGGACGCGCGGGGTCAAGCGCCGGCTACCCATCAGCGGGATCAGGCTCTGCCCGCCGGCCAATACCCTGGCATCGGTCTGATACTCGGACTTGAGCTCGCACGCCTCCCCAGTCGTGTCGGGAAGGTGGTAAACAAACGGTGGTGGCTTCACGGCTGCTTCTTCCAATCGAGGGTCAGACCCCGACCTGCTCCGGGTGTGCGCATTCCTTCCTCCTCTCGGTGGGGCATGACGCTAGATGGCATGCTCGCTCGACCGGATGCTTCTCGCACCGCGTTTGGCGGTGGGCCAACCCTGGTCACGGTGTACCTCCTGTAGCACGGTAAATCCGGGGCGTCAGGTGTCTAGCTCTCCCGCTCTTACCTTCATAGCCGGTAGTGAATTTCGGCGGCGATGCGGCGTGCGCCGCAGCTGGTCGCTCAGCTCTCATCATCGTCTTCTCTTTCACAGATAGCTATGACTCGCGCCCAACCGCCGCTGGCTCGCTCGATGCTGATGGGCAGCGCGACGACCTGGAAGCCGAACGGCCGCGGTATCGCAGCCAGGTTCGAGAGCTTCTCGATCTGCGAGTACTCCTGGTCAGCACCGAACTTGTGCGACTCCCACAACACCGACTTGTTGCCGGCCAGCGCCTCACGAGCCATGACGTCGAACGGACGATCGATGCCCCAGGCGTCGATCCCGATGAGCCGCACGCCCTGTCCGACCAGCCACGCGCACGCGTCGCGGCGCAGACCGGGGTGCCAGAGGTCGTAGCCTTGCTCGCCGTAGTGCTTGGAGACGTCTGTTCGCAGCAGAACGATGTCGTAGGGCTTGAGCGCGTAGCCGATGCGGTCCAGTTGGGCTCGAACGTCGGCCTCGGTGATTCCAGGGATCTTGTCGCAGTCCATGACCTCGAGAACCACGCCGTCCCCCATCACCCACCGCAACGGCACATCGTCTATCGTGCGGGCCGGCTGCCCGGCCGACAGCGGCGCGTAGTGGTAAGGCGCGTCGACGTGAGTGCCCGAGTGGGTCGTCAAGGTCACGCGCTCGTGAGCCCACACCAGCCCGTCACGCCAGTACTCGGCACCAAGTCCCCAGCGCTGCTCGGCGAGCGGGAGCGTGTCCTTATGGTCCTGGTATTCGATCGAGTGGGGCATCGGCTCGAACGGTGTGGTGCTGTTGGACAGTGTCTGGCTGAGGTCGATGACCTCGATCTCCCGGCCGCCGAAAACGAACCGCTCACTCATTGGCCGCGATCGCTTGTTCGGAGCGGACACTCGGCGCGTCCGAGACCGGGCTCTCGCTCACCGCGATCGCTTTCAGGCCGGTGAACTCGCGGATGCCCCACTCACCCAATTCACGTCCGTAGCCGCTTCGCTTGAAGCCGCCGAACGGCAGCCGGGCGTCGGAGACGACGATTTCGTTGACGAACACCATCCCCACATCGAGTTGCTCAGCGAGCCGCTTGCCGCGCTCGGTGTCGCGGGTCCATACCGACGCCCCAAGGCCGTAGGCGTTGTCGTTGGCCACAGCGATCGCGGCGCTCTCGTCGGGGACACGGATCACCACCGAGAGCGGCCCGAATGTCTCTTCCCGGAAGACGCGCATCTCCGGAGAGACGTGGGTGAGCACGAGCGGCCGCACGAACGAGCCGCCTCCGTCCCAGTCAAAGCCGCCGACTTTCACGACAGCGCCCCGTGCCGTTGAATCCTCGACCTGCGACCTCAGGGTGTCGACCAGATCCTGGCGGGCGAGCGGGCCGACATCGGTGTCGGGGTCGCACGGGTCGCCGACGGTCAGCGCCGCGACCTCACTTGCTAGCGCCTGCTCGAAGGCGTCGGCGACGCTGTCGAGCACGATGAAGCGCTTGGCAGCGATACACGCCTGGCCGGCGTTGATGTTGCGCGAGCGCGAGCCCTCGGACGCGGCAGCGGCAATATCGGCGTCCTCCAGCACTATGAATGGGTCCGAGCCGCCGAGTTCCATGACCGAGGTCTTCAGTTCCCGGCCAGCGATCGACGCCACCGAGCTGCCAGCGCGTGGACTGCCGGTGAGCGTGACCCCCTGCACCCGTGGGTCCTCCAGGATCGCCTCCACAGCCGGGGGCTCGACGAGCAGTGTCTGAAACACCCCTTCGGGGAAACCAGCGTGGCGGAACATCTCCTCGATCTTCAGCGCGCACTGGGGCACGTTCGGCGAGTGCTTCAGCACCGCCACGTTGCCGGCCACGATCGCCGCCGGACCGAACCGGAACACTTGCACGTAAGGGAAGTTCCACGGCATGATCGCCAGCACGATCCCAATCGGGTCATAGCGCACCCAGTTCTCCAACTGACCACCCTCAATGCGGTGTGACGCGAGGTATTCCGGTGCCCGCGCGGCGTAGTACTCGCAAAAGCCAGCTGACTTCTCCACCTCGGCCGCCGATTCGGAGAGAATCTTGCCCATCTCGAGGGTGGCCAGCTCGGCGAGCTCATCCTTGTTGGCGCGCAGGACAGCGGCGAGCTCACCAAACAGTTCCGCGCGATTCTCGATTGGTGTTACTCGCCAGCGATCAAACGCAGCCTGCGCTTTGTCAAGCGTGGCAGCGACCTCGGCGGCGGAGGCTTCGCGATACCTGTCCAGCTCCTCGCCGGTAGCCGGGTTCATGGAGATGAGGGTCATGGGGCCGGCTCCTATGACCTGTGTCCGGATTCTTTGACGGTGTACGCGTCCGGCGGTGTCCGCCGGGGCGCCACGATCGCCGGTAACCTGGCCCTCACGACACGCTCCGCGCGTGCAGGAGGTGTCCGGCGGCGTCGATCAAGGCGGTGACGCGGTCCCCCTCCTCGCGGTCGGCGACGATCTCAACGGTCCGGCGGATGTGGTCGAACAACCGGGACACCGCCTCGTCGATATCCTCAGACAGGCAAGCCTCCAGCAGCGCACGATGCTCCTCGAGGAGGTCGGTCTTGTAGCCGCGGGGGCCGAGCGACAGCAGCCGGTAGCGCATCGAGTGTGCGCCGAGCATGTCGGCGATGCGCATCAACCATGTCGAATCCGAGCGGCTCAGCAGCGACATGTGGAAATCGGCATGAACCCGTTCGAACGCGAGCAGGTTCGAGCCGTAGGACTCGAGCTCGCTCTCCAAGGCTCGGTAGGCTCGCTCGAGCTCGCCGCGCCACGCGTCGTCGCAATTCTCCAGCGACATGCGCAGGGTCAGTGGCTCGAGCAGCAAGCGCAGGCTGTAGACCTCGCGCATCTCCTCGAGCGAGATGGGCGTCACGCGTAATCCCCGGTTGGGTACCGCCTCGACGAGGCCGGTGGTGATGAACCGCTGCAGCGCTTCACGCACCGGCGTCGGGCTCATACTCCATTGCTCGGCCAGCTCGGAGGCCTTCAACTTCTGCCCCGGGACAAACTGCCCGGTCAATACGGCATCGGAAATCTGCTGCACAGCCCAGTCGATCCGGGTCAGTGGCTCCACTCGTCGATATTATCCATTTACAATTAATTATTCAACCGTGACGAGCTGCCCTGTGAATCCGGAGACGAAGTGGGGCACGAAGGCGACGAAGGGTTCGTCCGGACCGCGGCAAGAGGGGCTCGCTCGATTGCACGACCACGCCCTGAGCAAAGCCCAGCGCCGACACGCCACCCTCTGTCAACGACGTCCTGCGGGGCGAGGATCTCGCACGCCCGCGCACGACCACCAGACCCCATCCAGACGCCGGCTCGCTGGCGTCACTGCCAGCGAGCGACCCCCTCTCACAGCCGCCGTCGCTCCACCACAAGCACCACGAGAGCGCGAAATCAGCCTCCCGCTCTTGACACCTTTCATCCGAGGAAGGCGGCCAGAATCCTGCGGCGGAAGGTTAACCCGACGATTCCGGTCGCTACGGCCAGCACCAGCAGCACGGCGCCGATCGCGACCGAGCCCCCGCCCAGGCACAGGCTTATGAAGCTAGTCCGAGCACGTTGAACTGGATGGCCAGCCAGCTTCGCAGCCTGATAGTGACGCCTGTCCGTCCCGATGCTCACCACCATGTCGGCCGCCCAGGCGAGGCCCGCCGCTAGCATCCGCGCCTTGGACCGCGCGCCCTGCACAGCTACACGCCCGCAGACTCGGGGCGTCAGAGCCGCGGCGTGGCAGCACGAAGCGCGGTCAGGCTGAGATGTGGCGCGCGCGATGGGGACAGCTTGCACTTGAATCCCTGCGCCGCGGCGTCGCCGAAGCACCCAAAGCGGTAGCGCGCTTGATCTGACGCCTTCCTCCCCTTCGCAGGGCCGGTTCCAACCACGTAGTAGCCGCCGGTGGCCAACCGGCTCCAGCCATGCACCGGCCCGGTGAAGATGAGGCATTCCATGGCGCGGGTCCGAGGGTCCACACGGGGCAGCCACCCGCACACGACATCGCGTGTGGTGTAGTGCTTCGCATCCAGCTCGACGACTGCGTCGGTGTACCGCTCGCCAGTGGTCGCCTGCCAGCTCATGAGGTCAGCGTGCAGGCGATTGTCGATGCCGACCTGGCGCGAGAGGTCGTAGATCGTCGCGACGGCGAGCACGAGCGCCACGAGCGACAGGAAGATCGTCTCGGTTCGGCGCAGCCGGACGCTGCCACGGCGACCCCGGTTGCGCCGCGCGAGCATACGACGCGGCAAACTGCCTCGATCTGACAGCGCTGTCATTGCGGCGTGAACATCGGCGCGAGCTGGTGGATTACGAACAGCGCCTGGACCAGCAGCGTCCCCCACAACAGGCGCCGATCCCGCGAGATCACCGCCAGCGGCAGCGGCCAGAGCAGGTACCAGGGCTGCAGCCAGGTGCTGGCCACAGCTGCCGCGAGGAGCGCCCAACCGGATGCGGCGACCCAGTCGTATCCGCGCCATGTCCGCAGCAGCAGGTACAGTCCGAACAGCAAGAAGGCACCCTTGAGGATCATGTGGTCGACCGGGAAGACTCCCGGCTTGCCGAGCAGGTGCGCGAACTGGGTAGCGAAGCTGTCCCCCGATACATACGCCGTGGCTCGATTCACGCTCGCGAGGAGGTCGATGCCTGGGCCACCGAACGCTGCGTACACTGCCGCCAGGCCGGCCGCGGAGGCGATCACCGCGCCCACGACGGTCGAGGCGCGGCGGCGTCCGACAACCATGAAGGGCAGCACGAGCGTCGCGGGAACCTTGACCAGCGCGGCCATCACCACGGCAGCGGCGGCTCGGGCGTCGCGCGTGAGACCTGCGCGCCGGTTCGTGCCCGCGATGTGCGCAGCGCTTGCCAGGTAGATCCCGAGCATCGTGAGCGCGATCATCAGGAAGTCGTTCAGCTGCGCGCTCGCGAGGCTGTATATGACCAACAGCGGGTTGGCTCCCACGGTCAGCAGCGCGAGCCTGGCGTCGACGCAGCGCTGTACAGCACAGCGCCACACCAGCCAGTCGATCCCCACGCACGCCAGCAGCGCCGCCGCCTTCATCTCCCACAGCGCGCCGAGGACCCCCGCCAGCGCGAACGGGAATGTGAGCAGCGTGTAGAGCGGGCCGTATTCGCTCCGCGCGAAGATCCAGTCGGCGCCCACGAATGGGTAGACAGGGTCGTGCCGTATGGCGAACGGGACGCTCGTGTAGGGGTTGAGGCCGTGGATCACGTCCATGCGGGCATATGCGATGTAGCTGAAGACGTCGGCGGAGCCCACCACGGGTCCAATCAGCACAGCCACGTACAGCACAGCGAGGAACCCGATCACCGCCCGCGTCGGGAGGCGCCGCGCGAGCGGCAGCAGCCCCGCGTAGGCGGCCGTGAAGGCCAGCAGGCAGCCCAGGAATACCCGGTAGGAGAGCTGCTCGGCGGCCAGGCTCCGAAGCCAGCTTGCGGTGTAGGGCGATGCCGGCACCACCGGCGAGGGGCCGGCAGTTGCGTCTATGACGATCAAAGCGGCGCTGGCGAGCATGACGAGCGCGAACGCCGCCGCGAGCGTCAGCTGCCAGCGTGGCGCACGCTCCAGCATCCTGCGCCGTCTCGCCGGCTGCTCGCTGAAGGCAAGCGGTGAGCGCGACGTGAGCCCTTCGACCGCGGCGCTGCTCTCCGGCGGGGGCAGTGGCGCCTCTAGAGGCCGGTCGACGCCAACTTCCACGAGCGCCGCCGCGCTAAGACTTGTGAACTGGACAGGGACGGTCCTTCTGTTCTGATGGGCATGTCTTCGTGGGGATGTTCCTCATCGCAAAGCGCAGGCCGACCGCTCGCGTAGCGAACGCACCTAAACACGATCGCCACCGGCTCGCCGGAACCGGGCGTCTCTATTCATCTCCGGGCTTGATGGCTGTGCCCAGGAGAAGGAGCCCCGCCATCCGCTCGATCCTGCCGCGCTCGAGACGGGCAAGGTGGTCCGCCAGCCGCCAATTGAGTGCTGCCGCGAACGGGGCGAGCGCGAGATACGGCTGGACGCGCACGTCCTTTAGCCCGAAGTCCTGGAGCAGCCGCCGCAGCCGGCTTGGCGTGAACTTGTTGACGTGCTGGGGGCCGTAATCCAGCTGGCCGAAGCGGTTGACGAGCATCTGTACGAGCGGCCACGCGCTGCGGAAGTTCGGAGTAGTCACAACTAGCTTCCCGCCCGGGCGCAGGCGCTCGATCGTCGCCCGGATCACGTTGTCCAATTCGGCGGGCGCGAGGTGCTCGATCACCTCGACGACGGTCGCCACGTCGTAATCGCGGCAGTCGTCCGGCAGCGCGCGCGGAGCGACGCCAAAGAAGCTCTTCGACGCGCTCTCGTACTGGCGGCGTGCGTAGGCGATTTGGGTCGTCGAAATGTCGATTCCCGTCGAGATAAAGCGATCGTCGACCAACCCGATCAGCGTCCCAGACCCGCAGCCGACGTCGAGGTGCCGCTGGTGGGTCTCCATTTCCTCTATGACACGCCCGAACTTCAGGTGGTGCCACTTGCTCTGGATGCCGCGACAGTGCCGGTAGACGGAGTCGTAGTAACCGTCCGGGATCGTCTCGTAGTCGAATTCGCCATCGCCGGCACGGTCATTCACCGGCGGGATCACTTTGCCCCGCTGGCGCGCCATGAAACGTTCCCCGACTGCCATCCGCCCTTGCACCGCGCCTTTAAGACCCTATGCCGTCGATGGCAAAGATGGCGTCGAAGTCGCGTGTGGACTTCTTTTCGCCGTCACGGGACAGGAACGGATCACCCGGCAACTCCTGAAGTGCGCAGCTCACTGTGGGGCTCATGTCGAAAATGAGAGTAGCCGGCAGACGGACAGGACATGGCACAGGAAGCAACAGCGGCGGCGGCCTCCCTCCCGGCGGCGGTCTATGCAACACCGGATGCCCCATGAGCGAGAGCCAGGCCTGGAGGCGAGTGTACAGGACTGTGTGGCGGCGGCAGTCGCCGCCGGGACGCCGCGTTCTGTGTTCGCCGAGGGGGCGCGTTTGCGCGCGCAGTCGTTGCTCGCGCCGCGCTGAAGACCTCGGCGCGGATGAAGGCGCTCCTGTCCGCCGGCGCGCAGCGCGGGCGGGCTCGTGGTCATCGTCGGCGGACGCAGGGCGCGCGTCCTGTCGGTGCTCGTGCGGTTCCACGCGGCCGAGGCGGCCTGCTTCACTGGGCGCTAAGTGGTCGGCGCCCGGGATCCCGGCGCCGCAACCTCTCAAACACGCTCCAAGCGGCGTGCTTGCATCGATGGCGGTCGGCGCCGACGGCGCTCAGTCTGAAAGGCAGCCGAGAGCCCTGCCGTCGGGTTGTGGAGGGCGAGCTGACGCTGACGGAGGCGCCGCGGCCGCCGGAGTCAGTGTTCACTGCGCGCGCAAGTGGGTGGGCCGCTACCGAGCCGAGGGCGAGCTCGGGCTTTTAAACCGCTCGTCGGCGCCTGAGACGATCCTGCATCGCACCAGCGAGTAGCGGGTGCAGGCGATCGCCGCGCTCCGCCGGTTGCGGTTCACCGGGCCTGAGATCGCCGAGGTGCAAACGAACCGACGCCGCAGCGCGAGAAGGAGGTGTCGTCCGCGCCGTTAGTACTGGAAGCTCGAGCCGGATCAGCGCGGCGCTGGCCGGGCTGCCCGACCCTTCGGCGCTGGCGTGACCCGCTGTCGGCGCTCGCGCCGCGGTCCGCCCGGCTCAGCCGCGCCCGGAGGCGCTGAGCCCGCAGCCGGGCAGCGTCCACGCGCCCAGCCACCCTGAGGGCAGCGCGCGCAGGTGTGAGCCGCGGCTGAGCAGCATGCGGCAGCGGGTGGTCGCGTAGCGCACGCCGAGGGTCGCGTCCGGAGCGAGCAGAACCACCCAGTAGACGTGGTGGGCGCGCAGGCCCACGCGCCTCACCCGCAGCCGGTTCCAAGCTCCCGGGCGCGCGCGGAGCAAGGTGGCGTGCGCAAGCAGAGTGCCGGGCCGTCCGTGGGCGTCGCTGTAGAGGCCCAGGAGCACGTGGTGGGCGCGGTCGTGAGGATCGAGGTAGAGCTCCAGCGAGCGCAGGATGCCGGTGCGGGCGGCGCGCAGCCAGGAGGCCAATGCGCGCCGTGCCGGACTGAAGAACTGGCGGGCGCCGATCCCGACTCCGCCGAGCAGAGGCGGCGCAAGTCGCGGAGGCTGAGAGTGAGCCGGCGGCCGGCCGAGCGGTGCGGTGACGGTCAGCGTGACCGGGACGGTCAGCGGCGATCCGAGCGCGTCCACCGCGGTGATCGTCACGGCGCCCGCGTAGGTGCCCGGCGCCAGCCCGGCAGCCGACGCGCGTACCGTGATCGTCGCGGGCGCGCTGCCTGCCGCGGGGGTGGCGCTCAACCAGGGCTGGTCGGCGGCGGCGGTGAAGGTCAGCCCGCTCGAACCGGGATCGGCGAGGGTTACCCTGGCCGGCGGGGGGGCGCTCTGGCCGGCCACGGCGTGGAAGCTCAGCTGCGCCGGTGAGGCCGCCAGCGTGCGTGTCGCGTGGTAGGTGGCGGTGTACGTGGCGGGTGTGGCCGGGGCTACGAGGTTGTGGCTGGCCGCGCCGCCATCTGACCACGAGCTGAAGGCGAACGGGATGCCGCTCGAGCCGAGCGTCGCTTGGGCGCCGATCGAGTGCGTGGAGCCGATGATGACCGTCTGCGTGAACGGCGTGACCTGGGCCGTGGAATCGAAGCTCACGACCGCCCCGGAGGGGATGCTGGCGAAGTTCAAAGCGACGGTCTGGGGATACAGGTCGAGCGTGGCCGTGCTCGACAGGCCCACCGAGTCGGTGGCGGTGAGCTTGAGCTCGAGGTAGGAGGGATAGCCGTGGTCGGGGGCGTTGATCTCACCCGAGGCGCCCGTCACCGTCTCTAGGTCGTGGGTGTGGCACTGCGTCAGGCCGCCCGGGCAGTGATGCAGCACGATCGACCAGGACAGAGCGCTGGCCGGCAGCGGGCCATCGACCGCGTCCGTAGCGTGGCCGGAGAAGGCAATGGGATCGCCCACCCTCCACTGCAGGGCGGAACTGGGCGTATCGATGTACACGGAGGGCGGCGTGCCCACCGTGATCGTCATCGGGGGGCTGAGGCTGACCGCGCCCTGGGCGTCGGTGACCTGCAGTCGGGGGTGATAGACGCCCGGGGCAGTGTAGGTCCACGTGGGCGCCGCGTCGGTGCTGTCGTCAAATCGACCATCGCCGTTGAGGTCCCACGCGTAGCTGACCCCGCTGGAGCTTCCGGTGCTGGCGAACTTCACGGTGAGCGGCGGCGGTCCCGCGCTCGGGGTCGCCGTCGCCGCAGCCACCGGCGCCGCGTAGGTGATGCGGTGGATGGCGCCGTCCCCGTAGCCCACGTAGTAGAGATCGCCGCCGGGGCCGATCTGCAGCATCACCGGCCCACCCCCCGCAGTCACGAACGAGTGCAACTCCGCGGCGTCCGGAAGCCCGTTCGCGCCCGCCGGCATGAAATAGATGCAGTCGCGCGAGTAGTCCGAGAAGAACAAGCCCCCGTCGTAGGAGCGTGGGTAGCTTCCGCCTGGGTAGAAGGCCAGGCCTGAGATCGAGGAGCCGTTGCCCGTCGGGCAGCCGTCGCCGGCGAACAGCGGCTGCCCGTGCTTGTAGGTGTAGTAGGGGGCGGTCACCTGGGAGCTCGGCAGCGTCGAGCAGCTATCAAGGCCAAGTCCCTGGTAGCCGCCCTGGGGGTCGTTCCCCTCATAGCACGGCCAACCGAAGTTCTCGACGCTCGTGGTCGGCGTGGGCGCACGGTCGATCTCCTCCCACGTGTTCCAGCCCACGTCACCGATCCACAGCTCCCCCGTGCCCGGGCGGAACGTGAACCGGAACGGGTTACGCAGCCCGTAGGCGACGATGCGGCTGCGGTCGGGGTCGGGACCCGTCAGCGGGTTGCCGGCCGCGGCGGCGCCGGTGGCCGGGTCCACCCGCAGGACGGCACCGTCGAGCACCGCCGGCTCGCCGGCCGGGCGGCGCGCGCTCTGGGCACGCAGGGCGCCGCCCTGAGCGGTCGGTGGCGTCAGCCCCGCCCCCGCAGCGCCGGGAGGGTCGCCGCAGGCGTTGTTGGTCTGACCGTAGTCGGCGTAGTTGAAGCTCGCGCCGTCCCCAGCGCTCACATAGAGATCGCCGTCAGGCCCGAACTCCAGCGTGCCGATCGAATGGCTCGGATACTGCTGGCACCACTGGTCGGAGATCAGAGTCTGCTCGGCGCTCGACTGATCACCGGTGGCGGTGAGCCGCACCAAGCGCCCGCTGACCACGCAGCCCTTGCCGGTGGGATCACCGCACGCGTCGTTGTACACCGGCGCCTGCTGGCCGATCGGAGCGTCGTAGGTGAACAACGCGTACACGTACGGTTGACGGGGAAAGCCGGGGTCGAGCGCCAGCCCGAGAAGCCCCCGGTCCCAATAGTCATCGACCTCCGTGCGCAGGTCGGCAAACACCTTGGGCTTGGTATCGCTCAGCGAGTCATAAACCAGGATCTGGCCATCCTTCTGGGCCACGAACACTCGCCCGTCGGGGGAGAAGCGGACCGCGGTGGGCTGGGTCAGGCCGGTGAGCACAGGGACATCCTGAAAGTTGGTCGGCAGCGTCTCGACCGGCGTCGCCGCAGGCGCCGCAGGGAGAAGCATCGGCGACGCCGCCGCCGCCCGCGCACCGAAAAAGACCCCGACGCCCAGCAGCATGCAGGCCACCAGGCCGCAAAGACGGCCGAGAGCCAGCCGCAGCTCTCTGCGCCGGCCGCGATCCGCCAGCCTCAAAACCGCTTGCCCGAATACCTCCATCTCTCCCCGTCCTAGATCAACACTACCGTTCTCTTCCCAAGGCTTGCAAGATACCCGGAATGAGCCCTTAGGAGGGTTCAACAAACGCCCCGCGCGACCGTGCCGCTCCTCGTCGATGGCGCCACGCCGCGAACACAGACCGGTGTGGCCGCCGCCTTCAGAGGCATTGGGACAGTCCACGAAACGGCTGTGGTTACCCAAGCCGACTGCCGTATCCCCATGACGCGAGCGCCTCGATCAGCCTCGAGGCGTCGCTGGTTGGACCGACTTCCGGCGCTGCTACCGGTGCAGCCCGCGACGCTGCTCCTCCGCGAGGCAGAGAGGAAGAACCTGGCAACCTACGATCGCGTCTGGATCAGCCGACCCGACGAAGTTTCGCCACGTCACCGAGCTGCTCGCCGACGAGCGCGCCGATTTTCGCTGCCGCCTCGGGCTGGGGCGCGTCATGGATGTACTTGCGCCTCGCGGCGATGTCAGGAGCGCGGCTGCGCTTGACCGAGGCCTTGGCGAGCACGTTGGCCGAGTCCTTGCACACGACCCGATAGCGGCCGATCCAGACCGGCTCGCGACGTCGACGGCCTGTGTGCTCGGTCGAAAGGCGTATCGACGCGCTTTGATCGCTCATTGGGAGCCTTACGAAATCACCCGGATACCGTAGAAGCAGTGTGGGGAGCCGTTGGGGAGCGTAGAGGGGCCGCGGTTTCGTCAACGAGGACGGATTTCCGAATTAACAGGTATTCCTGATGGCCCGGGCAGGACTCGAACCTGCGCGCGACGGATTATGAGTCCGCTGCTCTGACCACTGAGCTACCGGGCCGACTCCTCCCAAGCTAGCGATCTGGCCGCTCGTGGCGCGTTGAACCCCACCAGCGGCTCGCCATGTCGATCCGCTATATGATTCCAGGTGTGGCGCTACTGACGGCGAGCATCCTCGGGCTCGGCGACAAGCCGAGCGCATTCGGGCAGACCCTCGCGCTGCTGATCACGTTCATCGGGGTCGGGATCTTCGTCACCGCGCTGGTCGGCTACATCGTCGGGCAAGTGCTCGCCGAGCACAGGCAGAACCAAGAACGACAACAGTCGCTCCAGTAACAGCTCGAACACGTCGGTGAAGGAAGCCCGGCGGGAGGCGTCGAATGAGTCGCCTGCCGATGAAGCCGTCACCTACCCCGACCGCCACCGCGGAGGCGCCCCACGGCCATCAGGCGCTGTCCGCGTATATCCGCGCGCGCTTCGATGAGTTCTCGCGCTCGCAGAAAGACGTCGCCCAGTACATCGTCGACCATCTGGACGAGGCGGCGTTCCAGACGGCCGAGGAGCTGGCGCGTAGGGCCAGCACTTCCTCGAGCACGGTCGTTCGGTTCTCGCAGGCGCTCGGGTTCGAGGGTTTCCCAGAGCTGCAGCAGGCCGCGCGCGACGAGTACCGCCGCCGGCCGCCGGCCGCCGTTCAGACGATCGCCGCGACCGCGCCCCTGTTCTCCCTCGACCACACGGAGTTCGAGGCTGCGCTCGCGGCCGACCATGTGAACGTCGAGGACACCGCGCACAAGCTCTCGCGATCAAACGTGGAAGCCGCGATCGACGCGATCGTCTCGGCCGAGAAGGTACTGATCGCCGGCACAGACCAGATGGCGTTCTTCGCCAGCTACCTGCGTCACTTGCTGATGCTGCTCGACCTGCGCGCCGAGATCGTCGCCAGCCCCTCACAGGAGGCGCTCGGGCGGCTCAGCCGAATCGATGAGCGGATGCTGGTCGTGGGTCTCTCCGCGGGGCGGCCGCACCCGCTGATCACGCGGACGATGAAACTCGCGCGCCACCGGAAGGCGCCGACGCTCGCGATCACCGACGCGACCATGTCGGAAGTCGCCCGGCTGGCGCGGATCCGCCTCTATTACTCGTCCAATACACCGGCGTTCGTTCGCTCGCACGCCGCCCTGTTGTCGCTGATCCAGGCGTTGGCCTACGGCGTCTACGCTCGTGATGCACAGCAGTACGACGTCCGCATCAAGGCCTTCCGGCTGAAGTAGCACTTGCCCGGCGATGCCGCTCGTCCACCACGAGCTGTGCTTTGGGTGCGGACGAGCGAACCTGTTCGGTCTCTCGCTCGAGCTCGAGGAGGTGACGGCCGGCTCGGTTGCGGGTCGCTGCTTCATCAAGCAGGACCATCAGGGCGCCGATCCCGGCTTTGCCCAGGAAGGCGTACTGGCGGCCGCATTATGCGAGGCGATGGCGCTCGCCTGCGGGCTGAACGCACGTTCGCAGATGCTGCAGATCGAGCTGTTCGCGCGCGCCCCCGTAGGCGCGTTTTTGGAAGTGCAGGCCCGCGCCGAGCCGGCCACCGGCGGGAGCGCGCGGGCCACGGCGGTTGCGAGCAGCGACCGGTTACAGGTTGCCAGCGCGCGGGGAACCTTCAGGTACTAGTGGCCAAGAATCTGACGCGCCAGATCTTGCAAGAGCACCTCGCTGACGGCGAGCTGACGCCGGGCTCGCCGGTCTCGCTGCGGATCGACCAGGCGCTGCTTCAAGACGCCACCGGGACGATGGCGCTTATGCAGTTCGAGGAGCTGGGAGTTCCCCGGGTGAAGGTCGACCGAGCGGTTCAGTACGTCGATCACAACGTCGTCCAGCTCGACTTCAAGAACCCCGACGACCATCGAATGCTGCAGGCGCTGGCGCGCAAGCACGGGCTGCACTTCTCGCGGCCCGGAAACGGCATCAGCCATTACATCCACATGGAGCGCTTCGGCAAGCCGGGTCAGGTGATGATCGGGGCCGACTCGCACACCACGCAGGCGGGCTGCCTGGGGATGATCGCGATCGGCGCCGGCGGCCTCGACGTGGCGGTCGTGCTCGGAGGGTTCCCATATGAGATCGCCTGCCCAGAGGTCGTCGAGGTCTACCTGGAAGGATCGCTGCAGCGGCCTTGGGTGCAGGCCAAGGACATCATCCTCGAGTTGCTGAGGCGGCTGACCGCGAGTGGCGGCAAGAACAAAGTCCTGGAGTTCACGGGACCCGGCGCCGCCGATTTGAGCATCCCCGAGCGCGCCACGATCGCGAACATGATCGCCGACCTGGGGGGCACTGCCGGGCTGTTCCCGCCTGACGAGCGGACCCGGGACTGGCTCGAGCGCCAGGATCGAGCCGAGGACTTTGTCGAGCTGAAGGCGGACCGAGGCGCCGAGTACGACGACCGGATCGAGCTCGACTTGAATACCCTCGGCCCGCTGGTCGCCAAGCCGCACAATCCCGATAACGTGGCCCCCGTCGAGGAGCTGGTCGGGACACCGCTGGCCCAGGTCTGCATCGGCTCCTCGGTCAACTCCGGCTACAACGACCTCGCGCTCCCGGGAGCGGTACTCGCCGATCGCGGTGGCCAGATCGTCCACCGCGAGATCACCGCGACTGCCACGCCGGGCTCGCGACAGATTCTGACCGCGATCGCCGAGTCGGGCGTCTACCGGCAGCTGTCCGACGGGGGCGTGCGGATGCTGGAGCCGGTCTGCGGGCCCTGCGTCGGTATGGGCCAGGCACCGCCCTCTAACGCCAACTCGCTGCGGACCTTCAATCGCAACTTCCCGGGGAGATCGGGCACACCCGAGGACTGCGTTTATCTGTGCTCGCCGGCCGTTGCGGCGGTGTCGCTCCTAACCGCCAAAATCGAGGACCCGCGCGAGTACGGCGATGCACCCGAGCTGTTGCCGATGCCCGAGCTGCGTCCGTACGTGGATGACGTGCACATATTCGCGCCCGCGCAGGAGTCAGAGGCGCAGCGAATCGAGATCCCGCGCGGGCCCAACATTAAGCGCCCCCCCGAGCACAAGCCGCTCGCTGACTCACTCCAGGCGCGCGTCGCGACGATCCAGCCTGACAACATCTCGACCGGGGATCTCGCGCCCGACGGGGTCGAGGTGATGGCGTACCGCTCGAACGTGCCCGCGATCGCCGAGTTCACGCTGCGCCACCGCGACCCCGAGTTCCGCAAGCGGCTGAAGGAATGGGGGAGCGGCTTGATCGTCGCCGGACACAACTACGGTCAGGGCTCCTCCCGAGAGCACGCGGCGCTGGCGCCGCTGCACCTCGGCGTGAAGGCGGTGATCGCCAAGTCGTTTGCGCGTATCCACCGCCGGAACCTGATCGCGCAGGGAATCCTCGCGCTGACGTTCGCCGACGAAGGTGACTACGACAAGGCGAACGTGGAGCAGACGTGGACGCTTGCCGACATCCGACGCGAGCTCGAGGACGGCGCGGAGGCGATCACCGCCCGAATCGAGGACACGGGCGAAGACCTCGAGCTAGCCCACGACTTCTCCGAGCACGACCGCGAGATCTTGATCGCTGGTGGCCTGCTGTCGTACCTGCGCGAGCAGGGTCGGGAAGCCGCGGCGGCCGATTGAGGCAGGACCGCGAGCTCACCGCCGCGCGACCACCAGGCTCTGCGTGGCTCGGCCCACACGACCTCGCATGTCGTAGAGGACGCTCTCGCTGATTCCGATCCCGGTCGCGGGAATCCACGTCTGGGACTGCAAGCAAATCCAGTCGCCGACTGGCGGCCTGTCGATGTAGAGCGTCAGGTCGGGGTTGATGAACACGTACTCCTCCCAGGACAGCACCGCGCTGATGCCGTTGCCGAAATCTCCCGCCGCGGCGAGGCTCTGCAACGGCGATGGCCGTTCGCCGGCGACGATCGGCGCGCGCAGCCGGAACCAGGCGATGGAAGGTCCACGCTCGTAGAAAGCGCCCGAGATGAACCGGATCTCGACCGCATCAGGGGCGAAGCTCGGACGGGCACGCGGCTTGAAGTCGGGCGCGCCACCGTGCTCGGGCCCAGGTGGTGGCGCGGGCCAATCCGCCTGGACGGAGCTGTCATCGGCTTGCTGCACCCGGAGGGCTCTGGCCCGCACCAGCGGCAGCCCGTCAGCCGTCGACAACGAGCCCTCGAGCAACTGCACGCGCTTGCCAGCGCGTATGACCTGAGCCTCGGCGGACAGCGCCGCGAGTGGTACCGGCCTCAGGAGCTCGTAGGTCACCCGACCCATCACCTGACCATCGGGCACCGGCAGCTGCTCGAACGCGCGCATCAACAGCGCCGCGGGGGCCCCGCCGTGCTGAGCGGCCGGGTCCCACGGACCACGCGCGAGCTCGGTTGCGACAAAAAGGCCATCTGCGCCGACAAACACGGCCTGCTCGGACATCGCGCGACAACCTATCGCGGGGCTACACTCAGGTGCGATGAGCGACGAGTTCGAGACTCCCCGCGACGAGGCGACGTTCACCGTCAAGGCTGGTCTTGCCGAGATGCTCAAGGGCGGCGTGATCATGGACGTGGTCACGGCTGAGCAGGCGAAGATCGCCGAAGACGCCGGCGCCGCGGCGGTGATGGCGCTCGAGCGCGTCCCGGCAGACATCCGCCGCGACGGCGGCGTCGCGCGGATGTCCGATCCGGCGATGGTCGCCGGGATTCAGGGGGCGGTCACGATCCCGGTGATGGCCAAGGCGAGGATCGGCCATTTCGTCGAGGCGCAGGTACTGGAGGCGCTCGAGGTCGACTACATCGATGAATCGGAGGTGCTGACGCCCGCCGACGAGGCCAATCACATCGACAAGTGGGCGTTCAGGGTGCCATTCGTCTGCGGCGCGACCAACCTCGGCGAGGCGCTTAGGAGGATTGGCGAGGGAGCGGCGATGATTCGCTCCAAGGGCGAGGCCGGCACCGGCGACATCGTCGAGGCGGTGCGTCACCTGCGCATGATCCGTAACCAGATCCGGCGACTGACGACGCTCGATGATGCCGAGCTCGCCACCGCCGCCAAGGAGCTGGGCGCCCCGCTGCAGCTCGTCCGCCAGGCAGCATCCGACGGGCGGTTGCCGGTGGTGCTGTTCTGCGCCGGCGGGATCGCCACTCCCGCGGACGCCGCGCTCGTGATGCAGCTCGGCGCCGAAGGAGTATTCGTGGGCTCGGGCATCTTCAAGTCCGAGGACCCGCAGCGGCGGGCGCGGGCGATCGTCGAGGCGACCACCCACTTTCAGGATCCGGCCCGAGTCGCGGCCGCGTCGACCGGTCTCGGACAGCCGATGGTCAGCCTCGAGAGCTCCAAGCTCGAGGCAGAGCAGCTGCTCGCTCCGCGCGGCTGGTAGGGGTGGCCGCGCCGAGGGTCGGCATTCTCGCCCTGCAGGGGGATTTCGAAGCGCACGTCAAGCTGCTGCGCTCGCTCGGCGCGGAGCCCTTCGAGGTGCGGCTGCCCGAGCAGCTCCAGGCGCTCGACGCGCTGATCATCCCGGGCGGCGAGTCGACCGTGATGACGCTGGGAATCGAACGCGAGGGCCTTGCCGAGCCACTTCGGCAGCTCGCCCGGCGCGGGACGCCGGTGCTCGGGACCTGCGCCGGGATGATCATCCTCGACCGTGATCACCTCGGACTGCTCGATGTCGAGGCCAAGCGCAACGCGTTCGGAGGACAACTCCGTTCCTTCGAGGCGGACGTCGAGCTGGCCGGACTCGAGGGAGGGCCGGTGCACGCGGTCTTCATCCGCGCGCCCTGGGTCCAAGCGCGCGGCGAGGAGGTCGAGGTGCTCGGCGAGATCGACGGTCATCCAATCGCGGTCAGGCAGGAGAACCTGATCGCGGTCGCGTTCCATCCCGAACTATCCGGCGAGACCCGCCTTCACGAGCTGCTGCTGAAGGTCGACGGGCGCGGCGAGCTGCGCTAGCGGTGCCCCGCCGGCTGGCCATGGCCATGCCGCGCGGCATAGGTACGGAAGGCGCGCTCGAAGTCGCCCCAGTCAAACGGCGGCACTCCGTCTGGATCGGGCGGCGGCTGCTGGTCGGCCGGCTGATCGCCCCAGCCCGGATCGTCGGAGTCGCTGCCGCGTGAGCGCCACACCGCGAACGCGCAGGTGGCGATGCCCGTGCCGTAAACGAGGCCCGCGAGCACCGGGTGATGGGTGATCGATGCGATCCCGCCAGCCGCATACAGCATCAGCGCGCACCCGACGAGGCGGGCGAGCTCCCTGCCCGAAGCCGCGCGTCGCGGCGCCCTCGCATACGCGCTCGCGATGATCCCCGCTCCGAGCACAACCGCCAGCGCGACCTTCCACGCAGCTGATGGCGAGACGACCATTGTCCTCCCCCGATGATCGACCCCGGGGGCGTGGAAATCAAGTTAAGTCGGCCCTAGGCAACCAACCCGTGCCGCATCGTGTTCTCGGTCGTCGCGCGCGGCTCGACGAACTGCAGCAGGTAGTCGGGACCGCCGGCCTTCGTGCCCGTGCCCGAGAGGCGGTTGCCGCCGAACGGTTGGCGTCCCACCATCGCGCCGGTGATGCCGCGGTTCACGTACAAGTTGCCGACCGGAGTGCGATCGCGCACGTAGCGAACGGTGACGGGGTCACGCGCGAACAGGCCGCCGGTGAGCGCGTAAGGCAGTCCATCGACGATCTCACAGCCCTGCTCGACGTTCCGGATTCGCTCAATCGTCAGCAACGGGCCGAAGATCTCCTCCCGGAGCACCGGCGATCCGGCTGGCAGGTCGGCGGCGACGGTCGGCGGGCAGAACCAGCCGCACTCCGGAACCCGCTCGACCCGGGCCACGACCCGCCCCTGCTCTGAGGCCATCGAGGCATACCTGTCCACCCGCTCTTGAGCAGCGCGCTCGATCACCGGCGGCACCTGCGTCTCAAGGTCACCGGCCTGGCCGACGACCAGCACGCCGACCGCCCCGGCGATCCGCTCGATCAGCTGATCTGCGATCCGCTCGTGGGCCAGCACCCGCGCAGCAGCGGAGCATTTCTGCCCTGCGTAGACGAACGCGGAGGACACGATTCCGGGAACCGCCTCGTCGAGGTCGGCATCGGCATCGACGATCACGCAATTCTTTCCTCCGAGCTCTGCGACCACGCGCTTGAGATGGTCCTGCCCAGGAGTGATCTCGGCGGCGGCGCGGACGATCTCCAGTCCGACTGGGAGCGATCCGGTGAACGCGATCGTGTGGACGCCCGGATGCCGCACCAGCGCCGCGCCGGTGTCTCCATCGCCCGGCACCAGCGAGATCGCGGCGGGCGGCACCCCTCCGGCGCGGAGCGCCTGGACCAGCCGCAGCGCGCATCCCGGCGACTGCTCGGCGGGCTTCAGCACGACCGCATTGCCCGTGGCCAGCGCGGCCGCCGACATCCCGCACGGAATCGCCAGCGGGAAGTTCCAGGGAGAGATAACCGCCACTACGCCGCGCGGCACGTAGCGCAGCTCGTTGCGCTCCCCCGGAAGCTGGATGAGCGGCCTGCCCCGGGCAAGCTCGACCGCCGCGCGCGCGTAGTACTCGAGGAAGTCGATCGCCTCGCAGACGTCGGCGTCGGCCTCGGGCCACGGCTTCGCGCACTCTCTGACCTCCAGCGCGGCGAGCTCCAGCCGCCGCTCGCGCATCCATTCGGCGGCCCGCACCAGCGCATCCGCTCGCTCCCCAGCATCGACGGCGCTCCAGCCACGAAAGCCCGCCTGCGCAGCCTCGACCGCGGCGTCGACCTCTGCAGGGCTTGCGAGCGCCGCTCTGGCGACGATTCGCTCCGGTGCTCCTGGGTCGGTCGAATCAAACTCGGGGCCGCCGTGAGCGTCGTCTCCGATCATCACCGGAACGGACAGCGGTAGCTCGCGATCGAGCTGCCCGAGCGCGTCGGTCAGTTGCGCCCTCACGGTTGCGCGCCGGAGCTCGAGCACCGGCTCGTTGGCGAATGCGGGCAGTTCAGACATGTACCGACCGTAACAGCGCCCTTACGGTGGCGCTAGCAGCTCCTCGAGCGGCGCGCCCCGGGCCTGCTCGCTGAGGAACGACTCGTTGGAGGTGTTCTCGAGCAGCCGCCGGACGAGGTAGGCCATGCCGGCGACGAGGTCGCCCACCGGACAGTAGGTGCGGACCCGGAAGCCGCGCGCTCGGAGCGCGTCTTGAAGCTCGTCGCCGAGCCCGCGCAGCACTTGCAGCTCGAGGTCTCGGTCATCGCCCCCTGACATGCGGTTGACGGCGATCGCGTGTGCGACCGAGCGGAGGTTGTGGGAGGCGACCGCTACCCGAACGAGCGGCCTCGCCTCCAGCAGTCGGCGCGTCAGTTGCTCGAAGTTGCGATCGCACTCGGCCTTGACCTCGAATACAGGTGCCGCCCAGCCGTGCTGGCGTGCCTGCACCAGCTCGTGGTCCCAGTAGGCGCCCTTGACGAGCCGCACGGCGAGCGGCGGCGAGCGGCGGCATGTCCGCGCCCACTCGAGCACGCGCTCGAGCTGCTCGGGCGAGTCCCGTAGGTACGCCTGCAAGACCACACCCGCCGAGGGACCGCTCGCAAACTCGTTTTCAGCCAGGAGCTCGAGCACCAGGTCGAGCACCGCCTCGCGCGAGTCGAGCGATTCCATGTCAATGTGGATGTGCGCCTGAAGATCGTGAGCCTCGATCAGCAGCGGCGCCAGGCGCCGGGATGCGTCCTGGCGGCCGATTTCCGGTGCATCTGGCCGTAACAGCGGCGTCAGCGCCGAGACCTTTACCGATACGTTTGCGCGCGGAAGCACACCGCTGCCGTCGCGCTCCAACACCGGCCTCTCGGGCCAGCGGCGCGACGCAACCGCCAGCTCGCGTAGGGCCGACGCGCAGCGGCTCGCGTACCTGTCAGCCTCCGCTTCGGTGATGGTCGCCTCGCCCAGCAGATCGACCGAGCTGCCGACGCCGTGAGCCCACAGCTGCTCGAGCACGGGCAGCGCCGCGCTCGGGGTCTCGCCCACGATGAACCGATGCGCCATGTGCCTCACCCCTCCCGCGGCGGCGGCGCCGAGAGCCGCGCGGCCAGCCTTGGTGTGCGCGATTCGCATCGCGGCCGCGATCGGCGGCGGCGTGTCCGGAAGCTCCTGCAAAAAGCCGGTCAGATGGCGGGCGAGATCGTCTAGCGAGCGGCAGGCCGGCACCACGTCGACGAATCGGAACAGCGCCGCGCGCAGCTCTCGGTCGCTCGAGGCGAGTCCCATCGCCCGCGAGTCCAGCGATCGCATGGGGTGCCGGGCGCCCGATGGAAACGCCGCCGCGAGCTCCAGTCCGACCCGCCGGAGCTCGCGCTCCACCGACTCTTGGTCAGCGCTCAACGCGTGCTCGGGCCTCCGATCAGCGCCGACGGCGTGGCCCGTTCAATCGCCTCCCAGCTCATGTCACGAGTGCGCTCTGCAGCTTCGGCGGCGCCGCCGCCGCGCAGCCCGAACAGGCGCTTGGCGAACAGCAGATAGATGACCACCGCGAGGTTGACGATGAACCCGACGACCTTCAGCGCCGAAACCTGATGGATGATCTCGTAGATCTCGAGCGGAAGCAGGATCGTGGTCGCAATGAAGGTCAGGTACTCGGCCCAGCGCTTCCCGAGCCATAGCCCGACCGCCTCGGTCCCCTCGAGCACGCCGTAGGCGATCAGCACGATGCCGACCTCGTGGAGGGTCCCCGAGCGCAGCGAGAACAACTTGTCCAGCTCGTGCAGGATTCCCACGTGTCCGGAGTTCTGCACCGGCCCGCCTCCGACCCCGCCCTGGAGATCTGTCATCACGCGATAGAAGGCGTCTCGCAAACTCCGCTCGTTGGCCGCGAACGCGAGCACCGCCACGCCCAGCAGAGCGAGAATCACGAAATGGAAACCCCGCTCGATCGCGATCGCCCGCAGCACGACCTTGTCGCGGAGCGCTTTCCCGCGCAGGGGAATCGTGATCTGAGTGCGGTCTGGCGGATGGCGTTGAGTTGGCAACTCGGGCCGTGGCAGCGCCACCCAGCTGTCGCAGCGCAGGCAGCGATGCCAGCGAACACCATCCTGATCATCGGCCAGCACCGCATCCTCGGGACGCAGCTCGGCGGCGTCGGTGCCGACCAGATGGTGGCCCCGGAACCCGCATGCCACTAGCTCCCAGTCGATCTTCCGCCGCGGGCGCGGCATCGGATGTGTGCCCGGGGGACGGGGGTGTGGTGAAGCGGGTTGGTCGATCGACACTGCCTGAGATACTCGCACGGTGCTGACGCGGAAAGCTCTCTACGTCCCGGTCGTCGCTGCGCTGCTGGCGCTCGCCGGGTGCGGCGGAACGAGGACCACCACAGTCGTCACGACGGTTACGGAATCGAGAGCCTCCAGTACGCCCTCCATCACGAGTACCCCGGCGAGTAGCCCCAAAACCACAATCCCCGCCACTGCGACCACCTCCGGCGCCGCCTCGTTGCCCTCGCGATGCAACGGCGCCGGCCTGTCGCTGTCGTTCCTCGGCGGCCAGGGAGCCACGGGACACGGTGAACTCGGGTTCGCGCTCCGGAACACGAGCTCGCACGCCTGCGTGACGGGTGGCTACCCGGGCGTGCTGTTCCTCCGAGGGGGTCGCCCGCTGCCGACGATCCCCGAGCACACAACTCGAGATTTTGTCGGCTTCGCGCCGGTGCGGCAGCTGACGGTGGCTCCCGGCAGGAGCGTGTCGTTCCGACTCGGGGTCACCCACGGCGTCGCCTCGACCGCCGGGTGCACGATGGCTGATGGGCTTCAGGCGATCGCGCCGGGTGACACGGCGCCGCTCCGCACGCCGATCGCCAACGGGGGCGCCTACGAGTGTCGAACGGCGACCGTTTCGCCGCTGCAGCCCGGCGATTCCGCCTATCAGACCGGTTAGCGAGAGTCTGTTCGGTGAGGGCGCGCGCGGCAAGCGCGCGAAACCTGGTCGAGGGCCCCATTCGACGCTCGCCGAAGCCCGCGGATTTTGGGGGTTGAGTGGAGCTTTTTCCCAGGTCACTCGGCTCGCGAGCCCGGTTTTGGCCCCGCTAGCCGCCGCCCGCCACCAGGGCCTCGAAGTGCGTCACCTCGCCGGACTGCTGCTCCCGGGCCAGCCCATCGCCGATCAGCAGATCAATGTGACCCAGCACCTCGGACATCGTCAGGTAGGCCTGGGTGACGGCCACGTTGCCCCACATCTGAAGGGCGATCTCGTAGGCGGTCTGGGGACCATCGGCGAGCATCCGCAGCATCTTGCGGGCCCGCCGCCGATGCATGCGAAACCGCTCGTCGATCAGCGAGACATGGTCGACGATCGGAGCGCCGTGGCCGCCCAGGACGAGCTCGGCCGGTAGCTCGCGGGTGGCTCGCAGCGACTCGATGTAGGCAGCCAGGGCGTGGGGCCGGGGGCCGGCGACGTGTCCGTCCAGAGGTCGGGATACCAGCGGATTCGAGGAGATGTGCGCTAGGAGGTGGTCGCCAGCGAGCACGATCTGGCGCTCCGGGTCCCAGAAGAGCGTGTCAGACGGGCTGTGACCCGGGCGGTGAAGGATCTTCAGCCGGCGATCGCGCAGCTCGAGCTCCTCGCCGTCCCTCAACGGTCGCGTTACCCGGCCGCCGGAGCCGAACGAGCGGAAAGCCGCTCCGAGCGCCCCGAGAACAGTCACCACCTCGGCCGGGAAGCCGTGCCGGCGCATCAGCGACTCGGCGAACTCGTCGTCGGCCGCAGCGCTGGCCGAGAAGCTCTCCAGATACGGCGCCAGCAGGTCGATCGACGCGATCTCGGCGCCCGACCGGCGCGAGAGGATCTCCAGCAACCCGAGATGATCCATGTGCTGGTGAGTGATCACGATCAGCCCGAGATCCTCGATTCGGTGGCCGTGCTCGGCCAGCGCGCGCTCCAGCTCATCGAGCGACTTGCCGGAGTTGGGACCGGTGTCCACCAGCGTCAGCGGCTCGTCCTCGATCAGGTAGCAATTGACCCTGCCAACAAGAAACGGCGTGGGGATCGCGAGCCGATGAATCCCCGCCTGCGCCGCCCTGCTGAGAGAGTCCGCCTCGCTCGCGTCGCTCGCGTCGCTGGCGTCGCTCACGACCTGATCACGTCGAGCACCTCGTCGCGGCGGCGCTCCATGTCCTCGCGCGAGCGCAGCGATTCGAGGCACAGCCGCAGCAGCGGCTCAGTGTTCGACGGCCGCACGTTGAAGTGCCAATCGTCGTAGTCGATCGAGATGCCGTCGAGATGATCCTGCCGAGCGTCGCGGTAGTGCTCGGCGATCTCCTCCATCTTCGCCTCCTGGTCTGAGACCTCGGAGTTGATCTCGCCGGAGATGAAGTAGCGGGAGCGGTAGGGCTCGAGCAGCTCGGCCATCGGGCAGTCCTGCATAGACAGCAGCTCCAGGACCAGCAGCGCCGGGAGCGTGCCGGAATCGGCGCAGTAGAAGTCGTGGAAGTAGTAGTGGCCTGAGACCTCGCCGCCGAACATCGCGTGCTCCTCGCGCATCCGGGTCTTGAAGAACGCGTGACCGACGCGGTTCATCAGCGCCCGGCCACCGTCACGCTCGACCGTGTCGGCGACGGCCCGGCTGGCGCGGACGTCGTAGAGAATCGTCGCTCCCGGCTGCTTGCGCAAGATCGACTCCGCCAGCAGCACGGTCAGGAAGTCGCCATCGACGAACTGCCCCTGGTCATCGATGAAAAAGCACCGGTCCCCGTCGCCGTCCCAGGCGATGCCGAGGTCCGCATGCCGCTCGACGACCTGGCGCATGATGAACTCGCGGTTCTCGGGCAGCAGCGGGTTCGGCTCGTGGTCGGGGAAGTTGCCGTCGGGCTCAAAGTAGGTCTCGACCAGATCGAGGCCTAGCTCGCGCAACAGCGGGCCCACCATCGGTCCCGCCATCCCGTTACCGCCATCGACCACAACTCGCAGTGGCTTGATCACTCTCGGATCGATGAACTTCATCGCGGCCTCGCCGAACTCCTCGTAGATTTCGACCTCCTCCACGGAACCGCCCCCGGGCGGGTCGCCGAGGCCGGCCTCGATCTTCGCGTGCACGTCGTCGATGCCAGCGTCGCCCGAGAGCGCGAGCGCCCCGCGCCGCACCAGTTTCGCTCCCGTGTAGTCCTTGGGGTTGTGTGAAGCGGTACACATCAACCCGCCATCGAGGTCACGGGAGCCCACCAAGTAGTAGAGCATTTCGGTGCCGACCTCACCGGCGTCGAGCACCGTCGCGCCCTCGGAGCAGATCGCATTCCTGTAACTAGCCGCAAGGTCCTCCGCGGTCAGCCTCATGTCGCGGCCGAGCCCAAGGCGCAGCTCGGACGGCGGCTTCTCCTCGAGTTCGGCGATTACGCGCACGAACGATCGCCCGATCAGCCCAGCCACCTCGTGGTCGATCTCGCTCCCATACAGCCCGCGGATGTCGTAGGCCTTGAAGATTTCGGGGGTTATCTCGCTCATCGGCGGCTGATGCTACCCGCGACGCGGCTGGCTACGCGAACCGGCCCCGATCGCCGCCGCCGTCATAGACTCATAAACATGTCCGGTCACTCCAAATGGAATTCGATCAAGCATAAGAAGGCCGTCGTCGACGCGCGCCGCGGTCAGCACTTCACCAAGCTCGCGCGGGCGATCACGGTCGCAGCGCGGGAGGGCGGCGGGGATCCGGATGGCAATTCCGCCCTTGGTTTGGCGGTTCAGAAGGCGCGCGATGCCTCGATGCCCAAAGACAACATCGAGCGCGCTATCGCCAAGGGGACCGGCCATGGCGCGGACACGGATCAGATCGACACGGTCGTGTATGAGGGCTACGGTCCCGGTGGCGTCGCGCTGCTGATCGAGGCGCTCACCGACAATCGCAACCGCAGCGGCGCTGACGTCCGTCACGCGCTCTCCAAGCACGGAGGCAGTCTTGGCGAACCTGGTTCGGTCTCCTACCTGTTCGACAAGCGCGGCGTGATCGTCGTCGACGCCAAGCGCTACGACGAGGAAGACCTGATGCCGGCGATCGACGCAGGAGCGCAGGACATCTCGCTCGATGACGACGTCTACGAGATCGTCACCGAGCCCACTGATCTGGCCCCGGTGCGCGATGCGCTGCTGCAAACCGGGGTGGAGATCGAGAGCGCGGACCTGACCCAGCGCCCGAAGTCGCGCGTCCCCGTCCAGGAGGCCGACGCGAGCAAACTGATGAGGCTGATCGACGCACTCGAGGAATCCGACGACGTGGCCGCCGTCCACGCGAACTTCGACGTCGACGCGGACGTCCTCGAGCGGATCGCTTCGTAATCTCTTCATCGCTCCCGCTACGCTCGGCGACTTCAGATGACCAAGCGAATCCTTGCCATCGCCGCGTTGCCCGCGCTGGCGCTGGTCGCCGCCTGCGGAAGCAGCTCGACGGCGACCGGGGTGCAGACCGCGCCCTCAGCCGGCCTGACCGCGCCGCCTACAACTGCCACCGCGCCGCTGCCCGCGGCGCTCTCGACCAAGCCGACCGTCCCGGTTCCCAAGGGACCGCCGCCGAAAACGCTGGTGGTCAAGGACATCATCAAAGGGACAGGCCCGGCCGCCACGGCTAGCTCCACGGTCACCGTCCAGTACGTGGGCGTGCTCTACCAGAACGGCAAGCAGTTCGACGCTTCCTGGAACGACGGCAGTGGCCAGCCGACCTCGTTCTCGCTCGCGGGCGGAGTGATTCAGGGCTGGACCAAGGGAATCGCGGGGATGCGCGTCGGGGGTCGCCGAGAGCTGATCATCCCGCCCAACCTGGCGTATGGAAGCAAGAGCCAGCCGAAGATTCCTGCTGACTCCACGCTGGTCTTCGTGGTGGATCTGCACGCGGTCTCGTAACCGACATCTCAGGGACCCGGGATCTCGCCGATCGGGAAGCGCAAGCCGGCTGATAAGCGCAGCTAGCCGCGACTCGCGAGCTCGCGCGCGCGGTACAGCCGAACCGGCTGGGCCACGCCCTTGAGTCGCTGGGACCCGACGAACGACCACTGAAACTCCGCGCGCGCCGCTTCATGGACATCGGCGGTGCACAGCACGCTCCCAGGCCTAGCGGTTCCCGTGACGCGGCTCGCGAGGTTGACCGTGTGACCGTAGAAGTCGCCAGCCCGCACCAGCGCGGGCCCGCACGCCACCCCGGCGCGAAGGCTGGGAAGCTCAGCCTCCTCCACCACGTTGGTCAGCGACAGCGCCACGGCGACCATCGCCGCGGGATTGGGACTCACGAACATCGCCGCGTCGCCGATCGTCTTCACCAGCCGCACCGGCGGGACCGTGACCTCTGTGGCGAGGTCGGCCAGGCGGCTTGCCACCGTCCCGAGCTCCTCGACCTCGATCTCGCCGCCGAGGCGAGTGAAGCCGACCAGATCGGCGAAGCAGATCGCCATCTCCTGCGCGTCGGCGATCTGACCCGACTCGAGCTCCGTGCGTCCCAGCATCCCGCGCCGCACGCTCTCGCGCAGATGGGCCTTGAAGATCGACACGAGCACCGGCGTCAGCGACGGCAGCAGCTGCTCGGCGAGTGACGCATACCGCAGCGCGACGTCCCGCTCGGTGTCGCCGGGTTGCAGGAACGCGCCCGCGACTCCCGTCGTCGTCGTCGCGGCCGCGCGGGACATGCCCTCGCCGATCACGCGAGTGATCTCGAAGACCACCTCCTCGGGCAGCCCCGCTTCCAGGAACCGCTTGGTGGACTCTGCCGCGGCGATGTCCTCCTCGCCGAACACGCGATCGTCCGGGCCGGCCTCCGGCAGCCCGGTCAAGCGGCGGATTCGCAGCAGCAACGACGCGGGCAACGCGGCCCGACCTTCCAGCTCACGTGCGCTGTACGCGCTGCCGAGCACCCGCTCGACGGGGAGCAGCGCTAGCCGGTTCTCGGCCACCGCCGCGTTCAGCTCATCCAGCGAGAAGCCATCGTCCACGAGCTGGGCGAGCAGCTGCTCGCGAGCAGCCCGTCGCTCTCCCTGCAGTCCATCGAGTAGTCCCGCCTGCGAGAAGTCCATCGGCTCATCCTCCCAGGGCGTCGGCGACTCCGCTAGCATCGCGAAGCCTCGCGGGCGCCATGGCGAATTGGTTCCCGTCCATCTGACCTCAACCCGATGCTCACATGCTCTCAATCCTGATGCCCGTCTACAACGAGCGCGACCGCGTCGCCCAGGCGATCTCCGAGGTGCTCGCCACGGAGCTGCCGACCGACTTCGAGCTGCTGGTCGTCGACGATGGCTCCACTGACGGCACCCGAGAGATCCTGCACGGGGGGGACTGGGACGGCCGGGTGCGTTTGTTCGAGCACCCCGAGAATCGCGGCAAGGGGGCCGCGGTACAAACCGCGCTGGCACAAGCGCGGGGGGAATTCGCGGCGATTTTCGACGCCGACCTCGAATACGACCCCAAGGACCTCGAGTTGCTGATGCCGCCGCTGCTGGACGGCCGCTCGAACGCATGCTTCGGGGTGCGAGCGTTCGATGGGTACACCAGCCACTCGTTTCTGTTCGTGCTCGGCAACAAGGGCGTGACGCTGGCTTGCAACGTCCTCTTCAACGTCTACCTGCACGACATCATGACCTGCCAGAAGATGATCCGAACCGACATCTTCCGCGGGCTCTCGCTGCAGTCAGCTGGATTCGCGATCGAACCTGAGATCACCGCGCGACTGGTGCAGCGAGGCGAGCGCATCTTCGAGGTTCCCGTCCACTATCGGGCGCGCGCCACCGAGGAGGGCAAGAAGCTCACCGCGCTGGACGGCTTCAGAGTAATCGCGACCCTGCTCCGGTGCCGTTTCTTGTCCCCTTCCTCGCGCTAGCCGCGGTCCTCGCCGGCGCGATCTGCTCCGTCGCCTTGTAGATCGCCTGCACGACCGCGAATGCCGGCTTGAAGTTCCCGTACAGGTCGACCAGGCCCTTCTGATCGAACGGGGTGTCGGGATACGGATTGCCGCCGCCGTAATTAGGGTTGTTCGCAAAGTCCTGTAGCGCGAAGTACATCGCGCCCGACAACCAGCGCTTGCTCGCGAACACGCCGATGTGAAAGGCGGCCGAGTTCGCTTGGAACTGGTAGGTGCCGCGCACCTCAACCGGCCCGTTCTGGTTCGCGTCGAACCCGAACTCGGTCACGAACAGCGCCTTCTTCGGGTAGCAGCCCCGGAAGCTGTCCAGGAACGGGCTGAGCGCGTCGCGGTCATCGGTTTGGCCACCACCGGCATCGAACCACCCGAAGTAGTCGTTGAAGCCGATCGCGTCGAGCGGCGCGTATGCAGACTGGCAGGCGACTCCGGGCCAGTCGCTGACCGCCATTCCCACCGGTCGCGTCGGGTCGAGCTGGTGGGCGAGCGCGGCAGCGCCGGCGATGTAGTTCGTCTCCGGCGCGTCTACCGGCGTGGCCAGCTCGTTGCCGATGCTCCAGAGCATCACTGAGGGGTGGTTCTGGTTGGCGAGGATGTTCTGACGCAGCAGCGAGTAGGCGCCGTTCAGCACCGAGGGCTGCGCGAGCTCGGCGCTGGACACCTGGTAGACGGGAATCTCAGACCAGATCAGGATCCCGGCGCGGTCGGCCATCTCCTCGAGCTCCGGGTTCAACGGATAGTGAGCCCGGATCACGGTGGCGCCAAGCTGCCTGATCCAGCTCATCACCTGGGTGAGCTGCGCGGGGTCGAGCGCCGCGCCCGACTGCAAGCTCTGCTCGTGCAGGTCGACGCCGCGCAGGTCGAGCAGTCGGCCATTGAGCTCGAGCCGCCCGCCCGAAGAGACCGTGATGCTCCGGACCCCGCTGTAGGTGGTGTAGCTGCCGAGCGTGCGCCCCTCGGCGTCCGAGGTAGTGAGCGTCCCTTTGTAGAGGTACGGGCTACCTGGTGCCCAAAGTCGCGGACGGCGGATCACAGCGTCCGCGACGGCGGTCCAGGTGCGATGTGGCCGGATCTTCGCCGTGCCGAAGTTCAGGCGGGTGCTCCCGAAGTAGCCGTGCAGGTTGACCGTCTGGGTCTTTGAGGTCACGTTCCTGACCAGCGCCTGCTCGGCGATCGTCGCCGCGCAGGTGGGACAGGGCAGCAGCGGGCGTACCTGAACCTGCTGCAGGTCGACGGCGGAGACCGCACGAAGGTAGACCTCCCGCAGCAGACCGCCGAAGTTCCACCAGCCACCCCCGGGCCCGGGCGGGAAGTCAGACGCTGTGCGTTGATCGCTGACTCGCAAAGCCAGCCGGTTGACGCCGCCGTGGAGACCGGTCAAGTCAAACTCGAACGGAAGATAGGCGCCCGCGTGCGTACCCAGCTGGCGGCCATTCAGCCACACCGTGACGTTGTAGTTGACCGACTCGAAGCGAATGATCCAGTGGCGCGCGCTGCTGCCGACGTACCGAGGAAACGCGCCCGCCGGAAGCGTGAAATCCCGGCGGTACCAGCCGACCGAGCCGGCCATGCTGGCCCTCGAGAAGTCGCCGGCGTTGTAGGCGTTCGGCACTGTTACCGGCGACCAGCCTGCGGTCGCGGCGACGTTGCGCCACCACCCCTGCCCGAGTCCCAGGTTGCTGGGGTCGGCGCGGTAAAGCCAGGTGCCACCGAGCAGGTACCTGCCCGACTGGCCATCGCGATACAGCGTTCCCTTGGTGGGGGGCTGAGCCACGTAAACGGGGCTTTGACCGTAGGCCGTCGCCGCCGCTGCGAGCATCAGCACCAGCGACCCAATCAGCGCGACGATTGGCTTGAGGCGTCGAATCGCCCCGCTAGAATCGCCCGCCGATGCCGGCTCGCGAACACGCCGGAGGCGGCCAGGTCGTTGTCGATGCACCGCAGCAGCGGTCGCCCGATCGTGAGCCGCTGTCCACTTCATCCGCGCAACCCTCGCGCCTGACCGGATGGCTGCGGGATCCGCTCGCGATCGCTCTGATCGCTTGCATCGCGGTTGCTGGGCTGTCCGCCGCGGTCCTGCCAACCGTTCCCAGCTATGACCCGTGGTCCTGGATCGTGTGGGGCCGGGAGGTGTTCGACCCGCATCTCAGCTTCACCGTCAGCGGGGGCCCGTCCTGGAAGCCGCTCCCGGTCATGTTCTCGGGCGTGTTCGGGCTGTTCGGTGGCGCCGCGCCAACCCTGTGGATGATCACCGCTCGTGCCGGCGGCCTGCTCGGCCTGGTGGGCGCCTGGCGACTCGCGGCCCGGCTGACCGACTCGTTCACCGGCCGGGCTCCTGGAACGGCTGCCTGGGTGGCGCCGTCGATCGCAGGCCTCGTCGCGGTGCTCGGCGTGCTCGGCACTCAGGACTGGTTCTACTACTGGTTCCGGGGCACATCTGAGCCGATGCTGATCGCCACCGCGGTGTGGGCGGTCGATCGCTTCCTCGACGGCAAGCGCGGACAGGCGTTCGTGTTCGCGGCCCTGGGAGGCCTGATCCGGCCTGAGTGGTGGCCGTTCCTCGCCGTCTATGGCCTGTGGCTGTGGTTCAAGGAGCCGCGGCTGCGGCCGCTGATCCTCGTGGGGTGGGTGGCCAATCCATTCTTCTGGTTCGTGCCGCCGTGGATCGGAACCGGTCAGCCGTTCATCGCGGCGGCCCACGCCCGGGAGTACAACGGGCATCTCGGCAACCATCCCGAGCTTGAGGCACTTCGCCGCGCCGCCGATCTGCAAGTCCTCCCGGTGCTGATCGGCGCCGGGGTAGCGGTGGTCTGGACGTGGCTGCGGGAGCGCGACCGGACCGTGCTGGCACTCGGCGCCGGTGCGCTCGCCTGGATCGTGCTGGTGGTCGTGATGGTCGCCGATGGTTACCCCGGGCTTGAGCGATTCTTCTTGCCGGCCTCCGCAATCCTGTGCGTGCTCGGCGGCGTCGGCTTTGCGCGCGTGGCGATGGTGGTGGGTGGCCGGCTCGCGGCCCTTCCATCCGCTGCGGGCGGGGGCGGCCTGCCGTGGCTCGCCGGCGCGTGTGCTGCGCTCCTCGCCGCGGTCCTGATCGTGATCTCGATTCCGCTCACCTCCAGTCGGATCGACGACGCGCGCGCGGCCAAACCCACGGCCGACCAGGCCGTACGGATCCTCAATCAGCTCTTTGATGCGGTCAAGGCGGTCGGCGGCCATGACGCTGTGTTCCCATGCAAGTCGAGCGTCGTGGCGGTCAACCACGGAGTGCAGACGCCGCTCGCGTGGCAGCTGCGCGTGACGCTCGAGCGAGTTCGCACCGCCCTGCACGGACCGGGGCTCGACTTCATCGGTCCGCACAACTCGGTCGACGGTGGCCCCGCGCCGATCAGCCCGAAGCTCACCGTGCACCAGCAGATCGCTCAAGTAGGGGTGTGGCGCGTGGTTCGTGTGCTTGCACCGGGTGATCCGGCGAACGCCTGCGTGGGACGCTGATCGCGCGCTTGGATCTGGCCGGGCCGATCGCCCCCGCGGGCTACGCATGGGCACCACCCGTGGTGCTGTTCGAGGAACTCTTTGGCTTGGCCTTGGCACTCGTCTTGGTCTTGGCGGCGATCTTCAGTACGCGCACGACCGTGGTCGTGTTGCCGGCCTTGTCCTTGACGATCACGCTCAGCTTGTAGCGACCGGGGCGCGCGTAGACGTGGAACTTGCCGTGCGCGATGCGGTAGCTCGTACCATCGCCCCATTTCACGACCACCGAGGCGACTCCGGACGCGTCCGCGCGGGGCACAGGCGGCGGCGAATCGGTGTAGCCGAGGTAGACGTGCAGCACTGACCCCGCTCGCTTGCGCCCGGTTAGCTTCAGCGTGACTGCCGGGGCCACGGTGTCGACCCAGACCGTCGCGGGACGGGCGGTGCTACTGAGCCCGGCGGGGTCGACAGCGGTGACATCCCAAACGTGAGGGCCCTGCGAGAGCGCGAAGGGGACGGTCAGCGCGGTCACAGAGGGTTGCCCCACCTGGACGCCGTCGACGCTGACCTGGTAGCTCAGCGGACCCCATGGGTCCTTCGGGCCAGACCAGCTGAGCCGCGGCTGCAGCGTGCGGACGTAACGGAATGAGCTTGACAGCGCGAACCCGGGCGGTGGCTGATACAGCTGGGCGGCGACGATCCGGGTGCCGCTGCCGGTTCCTTGAACCCACGCGACCGCGGCGTCGCCGGCCACGTCGCCGGCCGTCGCGAGTCCGCTTGGCGCGTCGGTGGGTCCGAAGGCGGGGGAGGAGAGCACCTGCTCTGGACCGAGCCTCGAGCCGTTGTAGAAGCGGGCACGGATCTCGCTGGGCCCCACGGAGCCAGGAATCTGTTGCCAGGCGACGAACCCCGTGTTGAGCCCGTCCATGCCGGAGGTCGCGTCGGGCGCGGTCACGTTCTGAAGGCTGTCGACCCGCAAGGTGGCAGCGGTTGCGCCGCTGTTCCCGAGCAGCGATGCCCACAACTGGTGTGAGTCGGTGCGCTCCGAGGTGACGATCCCGCGACCGTACTCACTGTCTGAGATCTCGGGCTGGTCGGCACCGGCGGCAACCGCCGAGCTGATTCCATCCGGTTCGGTGACGCCGTCGAACAGGGCGCCGTGGAGGCGGTTCATCAACACCCGCGACTGCTGAGCGACGCCGTTTGTGAGCGTCTCCTGGAAGACCACGGGCGCGTAAGAGGAATCGCCGCCCGCGCCGACGCTCGGCTCGCCGGCCGACACCTCGGTCCATCCTTTCAGCGTCGGCACGTCCGCCTGCTCATAAGCGACGCTCGGCGAGGTGTCCCACACCCGGCGCGCGAAGACGTGGCCGTTCTCGCCCCAGACGACGATTCCAACGCCATCCCCGGCTGCGGCTACGTCCGGGGCTCCCACGCCGGTGCCGGCGTTGTCGCCAGCGACAGCATTCAGCGGGGCGCCCTCGAGCGCCCACTGCCCGTTGTAGTAGTACGCGCAGCGCACGTCGTAGCCGCCGGGAGCCACGGCGGTGAACGCGAGATACGCCTTGCCGAAGTTCGACATCTGGATCTGCGGATTGCTCGCTCCGGCGGACAGCAGCTGGGGCGGCACGTATGGCAACGTCGCGCTGGGCCACTGGACGACGTACAACGAGCCGCCGTTAATGAACGCGACGAGCAGCACGCCGCCGTTGGCAGCCGCGATAACCGGCTGCGACGAGGCCCCGGGAAGCGATGCATCCACCTGCTGGGGAAGCTGGAACGTGCCGTTGATCAGGCGGGAGACGAACACCTTTGACACGCCACCCACCTGTTTGAGGTAGACGATCCCTCCGCTTCCGTCGCGCGCGACGGCCAAGCCGGACGAGCCAACGATCGCGGCGCTGGGCCCATCGATCGTGACCGGCGGGGCGGCCACGGGCTGGGCTTTTGCGGCAGGGGCGAGCAGCGCCAGCGTAGCCACCACGGCCAGTACCAGCAGCCCCAGCCCCAGTCGCGCTCCGCCGGTTGTGCTCACCGGGTTGTCATCCGGCCAGAAGTCACGCGTATCTACAACAGTTTCGGGCCGAAGATGTTGCGGAGTAGATCGTTGGGTGGCGGGCGCGGTTCCGGCGAGGCGGCCGCGTTGGACGATTTGCGGCCGTGACGCAAATAGCCTGGGCCCCGCCGGCGATTGCCCGGCGATCACGCCAAGTCGGCGCCGCTGCCGCCGCGTGGCGCGAGACTCATGGCGCGGGCCCCCACCCCACTTGTGGCTTGCACCCGGGCCTCCCGCGGGAGGCGTCCGGTCCCAAACGCAGAATGTCTGTTCGCATGATCGTCCTCGGGATCGACCCAGGCACCGCGAGCACGGGCTACGGCGTGGTCCGGAGCGGGGTCCGGCTGCGCGCCCTGGCCGAAGGGGTGATCGAGACGCGATCGTGTGCTCCGCTCGCACGCCGGCTCGCCGACATCCATCACCGCGTTGGTGAATTGCTTGATTTGCACTCCCCGGACGCGGTGGCGATCGAAGAGCTCTATTTCGGCGCGAACGCGCGCACGGCGTTCGCGGTCGGGCAGGCCCGCGGGGTCGTGTTGCTCGCCGCCGGCCAGCGCGAGGTGCCTACCCGGTCCTACACGCCCCAGCAGGTCAAAGGCGCGGTGTGCGGTCACGGCCGGGTCGGCAAGGACCAGGTCGGTCGGATGGTGGCCCGTCTGCTTGGGCTCGATGCTCCGCCGACTCCCGACCACGCCGCCGACGCGCTCGCGGTCGCGATCTGCGATCTCAACCGCGCCCCTCTCGCGGAGGCGGTCTCGAGGGCATGATCGCGCTCGTCACTGGAACCGTCGCCGTGCGCCGCGCCGACCACGTGGTGATCGAGTGCTCGGGAGTCGGCTACCGGCTGTCGGTCTCGGCCGAGACGCTCCGGCAGGTTCCGGCGGTCGGCAAACAGGTCGTGCTGCACACGCACCTGGTCGTGCGCGACGACGGGCTGCAGCTGTACGGGTTCGCCAGCGAGGAGGAGCGCGAGCTGTTCCTGATGCTGCTGGGCGTGCAGTCGGTGGGACCCAAGGTGGCGCTGGCGGTGTTGTCGGGCGGCTCTCCGCGCGAGCTGCTCGCGGCGCTGGCCGCCGGCGATGCGGCCCGCTTTCAGGCTGCTCCGGGCATCGGGAAGCGCACCGCGGAGCGGATCATCGTCGAGCTGCGAGAGAAGGTCGGGGCGACAGTGCCCGAGCAGGTGATCTCGATCAGGCGCGGCGACGATCCCCGAACGCTGGCGCGCGAGGCCCTGGTGGGACTCGGTTACAGCCCCCAGGAGGCCGACGCGCTGCTGAACGGAACCAGCGGCGATAGCCCCGAGGACCTGATCGCAGATGCATTACGGACGGCACGAAGATGAGCGAGGCGACGGCGCGGATCCAAGCGGCCCACGAGCTCCCCGAGGATGAGCTCGACCGTTCGCTGCGACCGCGGAAGCTGCAGGACTTCATCGGCCAGGAGCCGCTCAAAGACCAGCTGGCGGTCTCGATCGCCGCCGCCGCGAGGCGCGGCGAGGCGCTTGATCACGTGCTGCTGGCGGGTCCTCCGGGGCTCGGCAAGACCTCGCTCGCGCAGATCATCGCCGCCGAGCTCGAGGTTCCATTCATTCAAACCGCCGGCCCTGCGCTCGAGCGCAAGGGGGATATCGCGGCGTTTCTGACCGCGCTCGAACCCCGCTCGGTGTTCTTCGTCGACGAGATCCACCGCCTGCCGCGGGCGCTCGAGGAGACCTTCTATCCGGCGATGGAGGACCACTGCCTGCCGATCACCGTCGGTCAGGGAGCAGGAGCGAGGGTCGTCACGATTGAGCTGCCGCCGTTCACGCTCATCGGAGCGACCACCAGAACCGGGCTGCTCAGCACCCCGCTGCGGGACCGTTTCGGTATCCAACACCGGCTCGAGCACTACGGCGCCGAAGACCTCGCCCGAATCGTGATCCGATCGGCGAAGCTGCTCGCCGTCGCGATCGACGAGGGCGGCGCGGTCGCGATCGCGAATCGCAGCCGAGGCACCCCTCGCGTCGCCAACCGGCTGCTCAAGCGGGTCCGCGACTACGCCGAGGTCCGCGGCCGCGGGGTGGTCACCGAGCCGGTCGCGGTCGCCGCGCTCGAGCTGCTCGAGGTCGACGACGAGGGGCTCGATCGCCTCGATCGCGAGATCCTGCGCACCCTGTGCGAGAAGTTCGCGGGCGGCCCTGTCGGGCTCTCGACCCTCGCCGTCGCGATCGGGGAAGAGCAAGACACGATCGAAGACGTGTACGAGCCGTATCTGCTTCAGCGAGGCCTCATCGAGCGAACTCCCAGAGGCAGAGCGGCAACCAAACGCGCTTACGAGCACCTTGGCGACACTCCGCCCGGCCCGTTGTCATTGCTTTAGAAACCGAAGAGGAGTCGAAGGGTCGTGCCATCGCGGGCCGCAGTGGCCCTCCCTGGCTATCCTCAGCGGACGAACCGCGATGTCCCATGAGCATCACTTCATCTGCCCCCACTGCGGGAACCGGTCACTCGGCATCGACCGTCAAGCGGCTTTCAGGCGCGAGAACCGAGGCTGCGAGAAATGCGGGTTCGCCTATCTCTTCGAGCTGCTCGACGACTACTACCCGGCCCCGAACGCGGCCTTCTTCGCCTGCGATCGCGAAGCCAGGGTGGTGGACTGTGGTCGCGGCTCGTTCGAGCTGACGGGGCTCAAGACCGAGCAGGCGATTGGCCGTCCGGTTGCGGAAGTGCTCGGCCTGCGCTTCGAGGATGGGGCCGATCACCTACGTACGGTGCTCGAGTGGGAGGTTCGCGTTCAGGGCAAGCCGGTCGCGGTCCACACCCAGAGCGATCTGCCGGCCAGTGCGGTGGCCGACATTTTTCCGGCGTACGATGACGACGAGGGCGGGCTGTTGCTGGTGCTCACGCCCAGCAACCATCGCGGCTGACAACTGCTGCTCGGGACGGCGTCCGCGGTCATGACTTTTGTGACGAGCGATAGGGTGCTCCGCACCTCGAGTCGTCCGGCTACCTTCTGCGTCCCCACCAGCCATCCGCCGGGGGCCACGCTCTGTGCGACCGTATTTACGGCGGGAAGCACTAGCATCCCTTCCAGCCGATGACCGACCGCCAACGCAACGGGTTCATCCTGCTCCTCGTCGTTGGGCTGCTCGCCGCGTCGGTGTTCTTGATCGCGACCAAGCCGACGGTCCTGGGGCTCGACCTGAAGGGTGGCGTGCAGCTCGTCTATCAGGGTCAGCCGACCGCCCAGACCCCGGTAGTGACGCAGGACGCGCTAACCCGCGCGGTCGACATCATGCGCCAGCGCGTCGACCAGCTCGGTGTCACCGAGCCCCAGATCCAGACGACCGGCGGTAACCAGATCACCGTCGGCTTACCCAATGTCAAGGACACCGCGAGGGCCGAGCGGCTGGTCGGCACCACCGCTCGGCTGGAGTTCTACGACTGGGAAGCGAACGTGCTGACGCCGAATCGCAAGACGGTCGCGAACCAACTGGAATCCCAGGACCCGACCGCGCTGACGGTCAGCCAGGGCTCGGCATCCTCGGGCCCGGGGCTCCCGGGCGAGGGCAGCATGTCGCTGTACAACGCGGTCAAGCTGGCCTCGACCCAGCCGACGCAGGCTGGAAGCGACAACGCCCGCAAGGGGCCCCAGTACTACCTGTTCGGCGCGCCCGGAAGTACGGCATGCGCCACCGCGGCCAGGGATCAAGGCCAGGCCCCGGTCGCCGGTGTCCACTGCCTGCTCTCCGGCCCGGACAGCAGCATGCAGGACCTGCTATCCGGCCTGGCCTCGGGCGTAAGCGTCTCGCAAGGTCAGCTGCTGGTCGTCCCTCAGGGAACCGTGGTGGTCCAGGCGGTGCCCTACAGCTTCTCGCAGGAGACGCCGTTCGACAGCCCGACCGCGCAGTTCTTCGTGCTCAAGGACCACGTGTCGCTGTTCGGCAACGACATCACCAACCCGCAGGCGAGCACCGACAGCGCCGGTAACCCTGACGTCCAGTTCGGGTTCACCTCGAACGGCAAGAAGGCATTTCAGAGCGTCACCGCCACGATCGCAAATCGCGGTCAGAGCGTAAGCACGCTCGGGCAGACATATAACCAGCACTTCGCGGTCGCGCTCGACCAGCAGCTGATCACCGTCCCATCGATTGATTTCAAGCAGTATCCGGACGGGATCAACGGCGACAATGGCGCGGACATCACCGGCGGCTTCACCACCGCCACCGCGAGTGATCTGGCCACGCAGCTCCGCCTCGGCGCGCTGCCGATCAACCTCAAGCTGATCTCCGAATCACAGGTGTCGGCGACGCTCGGCAAGCAAGCGCTGCACGACGGCCTGATCGCGGGCGCGGTCGGGCTGTTGATCGTGGCGCTGTTTTTGCTCTCGTTCTATCGCGTGCTCGGGCTTATCGCGGTGGCGGGTCTGGCGGTCTACGGGCTGTACTTCTACGCGCTGATCAAGCTGATCCCGATCACGCTGACGCTGCCGGGGATCGCCGGCCTGATCCTCACCATCGGCGTCGCCGCGGACGCGAACATCGTGATCTTCGAGCGCGTCAAGGAGGAGATCCGTGGCGGCCGCTCGATCCGCCAGGGCATCATCACCGGCTACAAAAAAGGTCTGACCGCGATCATCGACGCGAACGTGGTGACGATCATGACCGCGTTCATCCTGTTCGTGCTCGCGACCGCCGACGTACAGGGATTTGCGTTCACGCTCGGCATCGGCACGTTCGTCTCGCTGTTTACGGCGGTGATGGCGACCCAGGCGATCCTGATGACAATGGGCGGGTCGCGCACGATCTCGCGTCCGTCCGCGCTGGGAGCGGGAGGAAAGAAGCGAGTCTGGCGCTTTGACTTCATGGGCGCCTCGAGGTACTTCTTCTCGATGTCGGGCGTGATCCTGCTGGTCGGCGCGCTGGCGATCGGAGGCAAGGGGCTCAATCTCGGGATCGACTTCACCTCCGGGACACGGATCACGGTCGGCCTGGTGCATCACGCCAGCGTGGCGCAGGTCCAGTCGATCATGTCCAGTCAGCCCGGCGGGGGCAACGCCGTCGTTCAGAAGGTGAGCGACAACAAAGGGCTCGGGCCCGACGGCTTCCAGATCTCGTCCAAGCAGCTGCAGCCGGCAAACGTGGCGAACGTGCGGAGCCAGCTTCAGAGCCGCTTCGGGATTCTCGACAACGGGAACAATTTCAACAGCACCTCGGTAGGACCGACTTTCGGGAGGACGGTCGCCAATAGCGCGGTGATCGCGATCATCGCCTCGCTGCTCGTGATCTCCGCCTATGTCGCGCTGCGGTTCGACTGGAAGTTTGCGATCCCGGTGCTGATCGCGCTGATGCACGACCTCTTGATCACCAGCGGCGTCTACGCGCTGACCGGCCAGGAGGTGAGCACAGCGACCGTGGCCGCGCTGCTGACGATCTTGGGCTACTCGCTCTACGACACGATCATCGTGTTCGACCGCGTCCGCGAGAACATCCCGCGAATGCCCAGGGCCTCCTTCTCCCAGATTGTCAACCGCTCGATGTCCGAGGTGCTGACCCGTTCGCTGGCCACCACATCGTGCACGCTGGTGCCGATCGTCGCGCTGCTGTTGTTCGGTGGCTCGACGCTGACCGACTTCGCGTTCGCGCTCCTGATCGGCGTCGCGTCGGGCGCGTACTCCTCGATCTTCATCGCCTCGCCGGTGCTGACCCATTGGAAGGAGCGCGAGCCCATGTACAGGGCGCGCCGCCATCGGATCGAGAGCGACCTTGGCTTCGTGCCCGCGTATGCCGAAGCCGCGGCGGACGTTGAGCCCGAGCGCAAGCGCCCACGTCGTGCCGATCGGCTCACCACTCCGGAGCCCGACACCGTCTCGGCTGCCGAGTTTGAGCAGATGCGGCGCGATCTGGACATCGAGCAGGGCCTACCGTCTAGCCATACCTCGACCCTGACCAAACGGCTGTCCCACGGCGGGGATGAGCCCGAGAGCTCATCGTCGCCACCTCCCGGCGGCAAGCCGGCTCAGCGGCGCGGCGACGGGAGCGGCAAGTCGCGCCGGCGCAGCGGCGATGGGAAGGCCGGCAAGCCGACCCCGCGCGCTGGGGACGGGGCACCGGCCGAGCCTCAGCAGCGCGCTAGTGGCGGCGCAGGCGCGAGGGCCGGTGAGCGCGCCGGTGACGGCGTAGGCGCGAGGGCCGGTGAGCGCGCCGGCGACGGCCCGCCCGTGAAATCTCCGGAACCACCCGGCGACGGAGCCGCCCACGTCCCGGCGCCCGACATCGCCGAGAACGAGGGCGTCGCTCCCGTGCAAAAGCCCAAAGGATCCGCGAAGCCGAGATCGCGAAACCGCCGTCACGGGAGGCGCAGGTAGCCATGGGAATGCTCGCGTGGGTGATGATGGGCCTCGCTCTGTGGCACTTCACGATTTGGGTGCCTGATCGCTTCTGGGGCGGGATCGTCGGCGCGCTCGTCGGCTCGCTGGTCGGCGCCGCCCTCTGCGGCCTTGCGATCCATGGACTTCAGATCCCGGGCCGGCACGCCACGCACCTGACGACGGCGCTCGAGGCGATTCCGGGCTCGCTGATCGGGATCGGCTTGGTCTACCTCGAGGGCGTCCGTCGCGAGCGTGCCACCGGCGTGAGCGGCATCGGGCTGACCTAGTACGCGCCGGACGTTCCGCGCCGGAAGGCGCGCCTGTCGACCACTGCGGAGCTAGGCGGCGACGGTCCGTTCATGTCATGAACTCAGGAGGGGCAGGGAGGCCATAGCCATCGCCGTGCGGCGGAGCAACACTAAGCGCGACGCATGGGGCGGGCGGGCTCAGACGGACACCGGACTGCATCCGTGGTCGGTCGCTCAGTACACGCACAAAGGGGGTTCCGATGAGGCGTTCATCCTGGCTGCTGGTCGCATCCGTAGTCCTCGCTGTGGGCTCGATAGCGCTCGCCTCCTTGCCGCTGATCGCCGGCGGATCTGCCGCTGAGAACGCCTCCGCGGCGAGCCCGCCGCAACAGATCGGGATGAAGGTGCTGCTGATCACCGATGCGACCAGCGAAGTCTCCTACCAGGACTGGCAGAACACGCTTCGGCGGGAGGGAGTTCCGTTTGATTCGGTCGTGACGAGCACAGCTGCGACGCTTCCTTCGCTCTCGACAACGCTCCCGGGCGGCACCCAGGTCGCCAACTACGAGGGAGTCGTGGTCGCGACTTCCGGGCTCGAGGGCTTGAGCGCGGCGCAGTGGACGACGCTCGAGACCTTCGAGCACCAGTTCTCGGTCCGCCAGTTGACCGCCTATGCCTACCCGAGCGCGGACTACGGTCTCACCACGCCGTCATCCGGTGTCGCTTTGCCCGGGTCGACTCCGTTGGCGTTGAGTCCCGACGGCGCCAAGGTGTTTCCGTACTTGAACGCGGTCGGGCTCGATACGACGGGCACTTTTGGTTACGAAGCGACGCCGCTGGCGGGCGCCAACGTGGACAGCCTGATCTCAGGCCCGGGGTCGAGCTCGCTGGTGGGGATCTACACGACCCCAGATGGCCGCCAGACGATGTTTCAGACCTTCGACGAGAACCAGTACATGCTCCAAAGCGAGCTTCTGCGCCACGGAGAGTTGGCTTGGCTGACCCGCGAGACCTACTTCGGGGACCAGCGCAACTACCTCGAGACTGATGTCGACGACAACTTCTTGTCCGACGATTCCTGGAGCGTCGCCGGCAACGCCGCCACCGCGCCCCACTCGACCGACTTCAATCCGGCAGACGCTCTTCGCGAGGTTCCGGCCGATGTGACTGCTGCCGCGAACTGGGCGCGCACGAACAATTTCCGGATCGACATGCTGTTCAACGGCGGTGGCAGCGTGCAGTGGGCGGCGGGGTGCACCGAAGCGGCCGGTGGCGATAACGGCACAACTGCCACGACCACCGGGTGCAGCGGCTCGGCGCCTGGAAGCGATCCGCTGCTCGCCCAGTTCCAAGCCAACGATCCGGCGACCGGCAAGCCCTATACCCAGGACTTCGGCTGGATCAGCCACACCTGGGACCACCCGAACCTCGATGAGGGATGCGCGACCCAGGACTACATCGACGCTGAGCTGAACCAGAACACCTCCTGGGGCACCAAGGTCGCTGGAGCGGCCGGCGATCCAAACGGCGGCGGGCTGGGCCTGAGTTCGAGCACGGATCCCACGACCGCGCTGGGCAATGACAACCCCCAGGTGATCATCACCGGCGAGCACTCCGGGCTGCCCAACCTGATCCCCGGCAACCCGGGCCAGGTCGATCCGCCGAGCTTCAACGACGCCACCGCGGCCACGACCGGGGGCTCGCTTACGGCCGGCGAGTACGTGTACACGGTCAGCGATCAGTTCAACACGGGAGCGCCAGGGGCGACTCCGGTCGCGGGGAGCGGTGAGTCCGCGGGGTCGGTGTCCGCGCCGGTCACCGTGACTGGTACCTCGAGCTCGGTGACCCTTACCTGGGGAGCCGTCTGCCACGCGGCCGACTACATCGTTTACCGCGCCCCGTACACACCCCCGGTTGCGCCCGCGACCGTGGGGACAGTCGGCGGCTGGTCACAGATCGGCACAGTCGCCGCCAACACCAGCACTGACTTCACCAATCCGACCGGCAACTCCACCACGAACACCGCCGGCGGCGGAGCGGTCGAGAAGACCTTCACCGACACCGGTACCGAGGCCACAACCCCCGCGCCCGCCGGCGAGCCGCAGACCGGCGGAACCGCGGATGAGAGCGCGTACGAGCAGAATCCGGCCCTCGACGCGGCCTTTGCGGGGGCGCTCGATGGCGGCATCAAGTACTTCGGAGCGGACGCGTCGAAGCCGTATCCGAATCCTGCAGACAGCACGTTCGCGACGGGAGCGTTCGGCGGCGCCGCGACCGAGTTTCCTGCCGGTGCGACGTTCCAGGATACGGGGGCGACGGCGATCCCTCGATACCCGACCAACATCTACTACAACGTGTCGACCAATGCTCAGGAGGTCGACGAGTACGAGACTCTGTACGACTCACCGACCTGCACGCCGATCGCCGGCGTGACCACGTGCAATTCGGCGGGGACCGCGTTCACGATCGGACAGATAATCGCGAGCGTTGATCAAGGCATGTTCCAGCACATGATGGGCAACGATCCTCGCCCCGATTACTTCCACCAGACCAACTTGATGTCGCAGGCCACGAGCGGGACGACCGGCGATGGTGATGGGCTGTTCTACGAGACGCTCAACCCGCTGCTGGCCGAGTACCACCAGTACTTCGCCGCCAATGCCCCGATCGAACAGCTGACGATGGCGCAGATCGGCACGCTGCTCTCGCAGCAGGCCGGCTGGGCAACCGCCGCTGGCGGTCACGTGTCCGGCTACATCGAGGGCAACGTCGTGACCGTCAACAACAGCGGTCCGGCGATCGAGGTTCCGCTGACGGGCACCACGGTCGGAAGCGCTTACGCCGGGACGCAGTCGGGATGGACGCTGGCGCCGACCGGCGTCAGCACCTACACGGCGCTGAGCGCCTGGCCGGCCCCGCCGGCCGCGCCGGTGACGATTACCGTGCCCAAGGGTCCGTCCCCGAGGACCGGCGCGAACCTTCCGGGTTCAGCACCGAAGCCGGCGCAGCCAGGAGCCGCCCGCCGCCCGCCGCTGGGCCCGGTCTACCAGGCGGTCCAGGTTTCGCCGACCAAGGTCCGCGTGATGCGCGGCGACAACGTGAGGGTATCGCTCAAGTGCGAGGCGCCCAAGCGCAAGTCGTGCGCCGGCAAATTCACGCTCAGGGTCTCCGGGCAGAACTCGAGCCACACGTTCAGCATCAAGTCGGGCAAGGTCGCGCACATCGCCGTGCGCCTGCCAAAGAAAGCCCGTGTCGCAGCCCGGAGGCATGGGCGGACACTGCACGCCACGCTCTCGATATCGACCAAACAGCCCGGCAGCCGGCGGACGCGGCTCACCACAGGAAAGCTGACGATCAAAACCTGATCTCGGGCAGCTAGCCGGATGACCGAATCCGCCGGCTGAGCCCTCGATCGCGGGCGGTGGCCGCGAGGTCAGCGCGGGAATCCGTCGGGGGCGGCACATACGCTGCCGCCGATGTCACCCGCAGCCCTCCCCGTCGAGCGTCTTCCATCGCAACCTCCAGCGGCCCTTCTGCATGAGGTCCCACCGGCACCGCGGTCTCCAGACGGGCCGCCGCAACCGCTCCTGGAGATCCCCTCCTACGATCTCGCGGCCGCGCTCGCGCTCGAGCGCGAGTTGGGAATCGGACACGTTCTCGCGCAAGTGCTGGTCCGGCGCGGCTTATCGGATCCCGTCCGGGCGAGCGAGTTCCTAGATCCCCGTGAGGCGCACGATCCGGGCGCGTTTGCCGGCCTCGAGCGGGCGCTCGCGGTGATCCGGCGTCACATCGCCGCCGGCAGCCGAATCGTCGTCCACGGCGATTACGACGTTGACGGTGTCTGCGCAACGGCGATCATGGTCCGCGCCCTGCGATCGCTCGACGCAGATGTGGGCTGGTTTCTCCCGAGCCGACTCGAGGACGGCTATGGGCTGGCGGAGGTCACGGTGGAACGGCTGGCGCGCCGCGGCGCCTCGCTGCTGGTGACGGTCGACTGCGGGATCACCGCCGTGAACGAGGTGGCCGCGGCCCGCTCGTTCGGGCTCGAGGTGATCGTCACGGATCACCATGCCCCTCGGGCTGACGATCGCCTGCCGGAGTGCGAGATCGTTCACCCAGCCGTCTGCGGCTATCCCTGTCCCGACCTGTGTGGTACGGGCGTCGCTTACAAGCTCGCGGTGGCGCTCGGAGCGGCGAGTGCCAGCGAGGAGCTTGAGCTGGTCGCTCTGGCCACGGTCGCCGATCTGGTGCCGCTACAGGGCGAGAACCGCAGCTTGGTCCGCGCGGGCCTGAGCGCGCTGGCAAACACCGGAAGGCCCGGATTGCGGGCGCTGATGACAGTGTCCCGATCGGACCCAAGCGCGCTTGACACTCAAGTCCTCGGCTATCGGCTGGCACCGCGGATCAACGCCGCGGGCAGGCTGACCCGGCCGGACGCGGGCCTCGAGCTCCTGCTGACCGATGACCCGGCACGAGCCCGGGAGATCGCGGCAGAGCTGGACGCGGTGAACGCCGAGCGGCGCGCGGTGGAGCAGCGGATCGTCTGGGAGGCCGAGGCTCAGGTGGCCGAGCTGGGGGAGCGCAGCGCGTTCGTGCTCGCGAGCGAGGACTGGCATCCGGGAGTGATCGGAATCGTCGCCTCGCGGGTGGTCGAACGCCACCACCGGCCGACGATCCTGATCGCGCTCGACGGCGAGCTCGGCACCGGCTCGGGACGCGGCATCGCCGGCTTCGACCTGCTCGAGATGATGCACGCGGCGGCCGGGTGCATGGAGCGCTACGGCGGCCACCGTGCGGCCGCCGGGCTGACGATCCGCCGCGACCGGGTCGCGGAGTTGGCTGACGCGGTCGAGCGACGCGCCGAGCAGCTGCTCACCCCTGAGCTGCTCGTGCCCCGCGAGCGCGTCGACGCGGTGGTCTCCGGCGGCGAGCTGGCGCTGCCACTTGCCGAGGAGCTGATGAGACTCGAGCCTTGCGGGATCGGCAATCCACGGCCACGGCTGCTGGTCCCGGGCGCAAGGTTCGGGGATCTGCGCGCGATGGGTGAGGGCCGCCACGCACGTTTCTCGGTCACCTCGGGCGGCACGCGCGCGCGAGCCGTCGCATTCGGCTGCGACGACCGTCTCGCGCCGATCGCCGGGGAACCGCTGGATGCGACCTTTCGCCTCGAGCGGAGCGCCTGGAATGGCGCGGTCGAAGCTCGCCTGGTCTTGCGCCACGCACAGCGGTGCGCCCCGCCTCCGATCGAGGTGCTAGGCGAACCGGACCAGTACCTGAAAGCCGTTCTCCGCACGCTCGACGGCTCGGAGGACCGGGCGGCGCCGTCGTTACCGGCGCCGGCACGGGCGATACTCGACCGCCGCGGGGAGAGCCCGCTGGCCGTACTCGCGGACGCGATTGCCGCTGCCGAGCCGGTGCTCGCCGTGTGCTCGGATGTCTCGAGACGCCTCGGTGGGCTCATGAGCCGGGCAGGTGGATTCGCCTTGATCTCGTATGACGCGCTCGCGGCCGAGCCGGCCGTCGTCGAGCGGTTCGGCCACGTGGTCGCGCTCGATCCGCCCTCGAGCTCGTCCGGTGAGCTGCTGCTGTGCGCCGGATCGGGCTTCACCCATCTTTCATGGGGCGAGCCTGAGCTACGCTTTGCACAGCAGATGCACGAGCTGGAGTACGGTCTCCGCGCTTCGCTCGTCACGCTCTACCGGGCCCTCAGGGTCCGGCGGAGGGCGATCGGCGAGGAGCTCGAGCACCTGCTTCGCGGAGACGGTCCGCATGGCCGCCCGGCACGCCTGGCCGCCAGGTTGATCAGAGTCCTCGTGGAGCTGGAGCTCGTCAGCCTCGACCGGGATCTGCCGGCCCTGGCGGTCGCGGGCGGCTCGCGCACCGAGCTCGAGCGCTCGCCGTCCTACAGGGTCTACGCACAGCGACACGAGGACGGCCTGCGATTCCTGAGCAGCGTAAATCTCCTACCAAGCGGCTGAGTCAGTCGGATGATTCGCGGCCCCGGAGTGTGGACGACGGCGGGGGCCGCGGCGCGAGCTGGCGCAAGCAGAAGGCGACCAGCGCCTCGCGGTTCGGGGCTGACGGAGACCGTGGCAAAGCCAATACCGGCTCCTCGATGTTGCTCACGACCCGGCCACTGATCGACCGGGTGGCCGATCCGCTCGGCGACCGCGCCGTCGAGCGCGCCGATCTCACTCCCACTGAGCGACGGCTGCTCGGCGACCTGTTCGCGATTGTCGAGGAGCATGCCGAGCGCTCCGCGGTCACGATCGAGCGTGACCGCGTCGAGCAGGCATTCGTGTATGCCTGCGTCCACCATGCCGACCAGCGGCGCAAGTCCGGCGAGGAGTTCATCATCCATCCGGTCGGGGTGGCCAAGATCTGCGCGGGGATGCGGCTCGACACGGAGACGCTGTGCGCGGCGCTGCTGCACGACACGGTTGAGGACACGAGCGCCTCGCTCGAGCAAGTGCAGGAGGCCTTCGGCGAGGAGATCGCGGGGCTGGTCGACGGCGTAACCAAGCTGACCGGCCTCACCTTCCAGTCGCGCGACGAGGCGCAAGCGGAGAACTACCGCAAGATGATGATCGCGATGGCCTCGGACATCCGGGTCATCCTGATCAAGCTCGCCGATCGCCTGCACAACATGCGCACGATCAGCGCGATGCCCAAGCAGAAGCAGATCGAGAAGGCGCGCGAGACGCTCGACATCTACGCTCCAATCGCCCACCGCCTCGGCATCCACGCGATCAAGTGGGAGCTGGAGGACCTGGCGTTCCAGACGCTCCACCCCCGGAAGTACAACGAGATCAAGGGCTTGGTAGCGCAGCAGCGGATCGAGCGCGAGCGCTACGTCAGCCAAGCGGGCGAGTACCTGGCCAAGGAGCTCGGCGAGCTCGGGATCGGGGCCGAGATCTCGGGTCGCGCCAAGCACTTCTATTCGATCTACTCGAAGATGACCAAGAAGGGCCGCGAGTTCAACGAGATCTACGACCTCACGGCGATGCGGGTGATCGTCGGCTCGGTTAAGGACACTTATGGAGCGGTCGGCGTGATCCATTCGCTGTGGAAACCGCTGCCGGGCCGTTTCAAGGACTTCATCGCGATGCCCAAGTTCAACATGTACCAGTCGCTGCACACGACGGTGATCGGGCCGGAGGGGAGGCCGCTGGAGATCCAGATCCGGACCGGCGAGATGCACGATCTCGCCGAGTTCGGGATCGCGGCCCACTGGATGTACAAGGAGGATCCGAGCAGGCGCGAGGCCAACTCGGCGGCGATGCGCGAGTCCGAGGGCAAGCTGAAGTGGCTGCGATCGTTGCTCGACTGGCAGCAGGAGACCAGCGACCCCCGCGAGTTCATGGAGACGCTGAAGGTCGATCTGTTCGAGGACGAGGTGTTCGTATTCACCCCCAAGGGCGAGGTGAAATCGCTCGCTGCTGGAGCCACGCCGCTCGACTTCGCTTATGAGATCCACACCGACGTCGGCCACCGCTGCGTCGGCGCGAAGGTGAACGGAAAGATCGTGCCGCTGTCCTACCAGCTTCGCTCCGGTGACATCGTCGAGGTCTTGACCTCCAAGCGGGAGCGGGGGCCCTCGCGTGATTGGCTCGCGCTGGTGAAGACCACCCGGGCGCGCAACAAGATCAAGGCATGGTTCAAGGCCGAGTCGCGCAAGGACACCGAACACTCTGGCCGCGAGCTGCTGCAAGAGCATCTCAAGAAGGCGGGCTTGCCCGCACAAAAGCTGGTCGGCTCGGCGCTGCTGGCCGACGTCATCCGCGAGATGGGCTTCCGGAAGGGCGAGGACTTCTACATCGCTCTCGGCGCAGCGAAGGTGTCGCCGAAGGTCGTCGTCAACAAGGTCATGCAGCGCCTGAAGCAGGGTGAGGCGGCGGAGTCCGAGCCGACCGCGACCGACGACCTGCTGAACAAGAGCCGTCGCCGCTCCCGACCGACCACTTCATCCTCGCGCTACGGGATCTCGGTCGATGGGGTCGACGACGTCATGCTCCGCTTGGCCAAGTGCTGTCGGCCGGTCCCGGGCGATCCGATCGTCGGTTACATTTCGCTCGGCCGCGGAATCACTATCCATCGCGAGGACTGTCCGAACGTGGCGGTTCTCATGAGGGATCCCGACCGCTTCACGGAGGTGTCCTGGGACGGCGACGCCGAGACTTCTTTCCGGGTCGAGATCGAGGTTCACGGCTGGGACCGCCACCGGCTGCTCGAGGACATGTCGCGGACCTTCGCTGAGGCGGGAATCAACATCCTCGAGGCTCGCTGCACCGTCAACCATCCGATGGTCGCCAACCGGTTCGTGGTCGAGGTGGGGGACACCCGCACGCTCGATCAGGCGGTCACGCGCCTGCGCAACATCGACGCGGTGTTCGACGCCTATCGGGTTACTCCCGGGCCGGGATAGCGGTCATCGGAGCTTTGGCCGCGGTGGCCCCCGCGGGCGTGGCTGTGTCAGGCGCGCGCGGGCCGCTGTCGACGCTCAACCGAGCTCCTGCCCCCGCTGCTCCCACGCGGATGGGCCTGCGCGGATCGACCGCTCGTTGCGGCTCGGCGGCGACACCCGCACTGTGCGGGCAGTCGCCGACGGCAGCTTTGAGATCACCACGGCCTGGCCGGTCTCAAGGCCCTTGATCTGATTCGGGTGGATCACGAACTCCTCGACGAGCCGGCGGGTGCCGCGCCCGTTCTGCATTCCCCCCAGGAATGGGTTGCCGATTGGCAGGGTGCGCTCCCAGGCCTTTTGCGTGCCGGCCATTTGCGCGATCGTCTGTGCCGAGGAGGGCACGTCCTGCCGGTGGGCGATCTTGATCGCGGTGTTACCGAGCACTTGATCGCGTAGCCCAGGCGCTGCGCGATCCAGATCCGCCAGCTCCTGAGTGGCGAGCAGCACGCTCACTCCCGCCCCGCGTGCCCGCGCCAGCAGCGAGATCACGTGGTCGGCGCCGAGGGCGGAGAACTCGTCGATTGCGATCACCGCCTGTGACGCGGCGCCGACGTTGGCCCCTGCCTCTCGCTGCGCCAGGCGGTCACCGGACGCCGCGATCAGATCCTGGACGACCAACGTGCCGAGCTGCGCTGAGAGCGTTCCGTAGGTGCTCGAGTTGAGGCTGAAGATCACGACCTCGGGCCCGGACAGAGCGCGTCGGAGGTCAATCGACTGCCCCTGACCGGGCTGTAAGGGCGACAAGTATCGCCCAGCGTGCGATTCGCTGATGATCGCCAGGCGGGTACCGAGTCCGCGGATCGCGCTCAGCTGATCGGGCGTCAGGCCCGCGAGGTAATCCTGAACCCGTTCGCGCAGCTCCTGGGGCACGGCTCGCAGGAACGCTGGCAGCCGGCGCGGATCCATTAGGCGGACGACTTCGTCGAGCGTCGGTGGTCGCTCGTGGTGGGAGTGCTCGAGCACTTGCAAGACCGTTTGCACGTAACGTTCGGCGGCGCGCTGGTAATGAGGCTCTGTGAACCGCTCGGCGCCGATCAGCTTGTCCTTCAGCTCGGTGGCGTTCCCGTGCCGCAGCGGGTTCCAGTGGGCTGGCCCGTCGGGCGTCCAGATCGCAAACGGGCGACCGGCGGCGTGCGCCGCGGTCGCGAGCTCTCGCGCAAAGGTCGGCGACCCCTTCAGATCGATCGCCACCACCGGGAGCCCGCGAGCGATCCGATCCGCGAGGATCGTCAGCAAGGTGGTCGATTTCCCCGCTCCGCTGGCGCCGAGAATCAACCCGTGCGCTGACAGTTGCCGATCGCTGACCCGCAAATGCTCGCCGTTTGCGGCGCGGCCGAGGATCACGCCGCCGCGGCCGCTTCGAGCGGCGGCCGCTCGCCGGTGACGAACCCCGACCGCTGCCCGCGCCAAGATCATCGCAATCGACCCTCCCAGCAGCGCAATCACCACCCAAGCGGGCGGTGCCAGCATCAGCACGACGAATACCGGCAGCAGCCAATACGGCGGGCGGCGCGAATCAGTCCGCTCAGCACTCATATCAAGGCCGCCGTACAGCTGGACCGCGCCGGGGTCTGGCGAGCGCTGCTGGGAGTGGGCGCGGTCGTGTGGTCCTCCCAGCTCACGCGCTGTACCCCGATCAAGTCGGAGATTCCCAGTCTTCTCGCCGATGCGGAAACCTCGCGCCTGACCCCCGGATTGTCCGAGAGGTACAGGACGGCGCCTATCCGCGCGTCGGCGGCATATCCGCCGAGGATCTTCTCCCGCCGGGCCCGAGGCTTGCTCGTCAACTCGAGCTCCAAGGCGATTCGCCGGCCGAGAAGGTCCTCGAGCAGCAGATCGGGATAGTGCAGACAGTCGCCTCCGCCTCGACCCAGCCCACCCAGACGAACCGCGAATGGCTCGGCGCGGCCTTGCTCGCTGCCATCGTGCGAGCGCATCCGTCGCTCTGAAACCACCTCGCGGAGCGCTCCGAAGGTTCCCGCGTGCGCCGCCAGCCAAAGCCACGCAGTCCCTATGTCGTGCCGGTAGGAGCGCAGATCGGTCCGCGGCACCGCCAGGTCGCTCTCAATCGCGGCGAGGCCCTTACGGGTGATCTGATGGCAGGCCGCTTGACGGTGAAACCAGGGCTCACGCCGGACGTATCCCGCCGAGGCGAGCGCGGCCAGTCTCGCGGAGGCCCGTGCGCGGGAGACAGACAGCGCTCGCTGCACGTGGGCGCTGAGCACGATCCGATGCTCGGCCATGAACGCCAGCAGCTGCCGGTCACGATCGGTGAGGCGGACGTTGAGCGAACTAGCGCGGGCAAGCGATCGATCGGTCACCTCTCATAGAGCTTGCAGCGAGTCGCTTTCGCCCCCGAGGCCGCGGAAAACCTCGCTATCGACGGATGTATCAGGCTCTTGCTCGGCGGCTTGGACCCTTCCGCAAACCTCCGAAACCGACAGCTCGGGTGAGGTTTGTGTTGTGTTAGAGCGGTGCTCACATTCGGACTGCCGGTTGCTGCAGTCCGAGGGCGGCATTACTCTCCCGCCACCGGGTAATGCGAGAGCCCGGCTCGACCAGAGGAGGACGACATATGAGTATTCGCGCCAAGGCGATGAGGGGTTGCCTTGTTATCGGCTGTGTGTTCGCGGTAGTTGCGTGCGGCAGCAGCAAAAGCAGTAGTAGCTCAAGCGCCTCCGCTTCGTCCAGCGGCGGCAAGACGATCGACATCTATTCGAGCCTCCCGCTGCAGGGAGCGTCCACGGCCCAGACCGACCCGATGGTGAACGGCATCAAGCTGGCCCTGTCGCAGGCGGGCGACAAGGCGGGGCAGTACACCGTCAACTACCAATCGCTCGATGACTCGACCGCGGCGGCCGGCAAGTGGGATCCCAGCCAATGCGCCGCCAATGCGCGGAAGGCCGCAGCGGACTCGAAGACCGTCTACTACATCGGCGAGTTCAACTCGGGCTGCAGTGAGGTCTCGATCCCGATCCTCAACCAGGGGCATGTACCGCAGGTGAGTCCGGCGAACACGTATGTCGGCCTGACCACCAACCTGCCCGGAAGCGCTCCCGGAGAGCCTCAGAAGTACTTTCCTACGGGCACGCGCAACTACCTGAGAATCGTGCCGATCGACTCGATCCAGGCAGCTGCTGACCTGATCGCGATGAAGGAGGCCGGGTGCACCAAGGTCGCAGTCGCCAACGACAAGGAGGCATACGGCTCCGGTCTGGCAACCCTGCTGGAGCTCGAGAAGGGCGACTACGGGGTGACGATCGTCAGCAACACGGGCATTGACCCAACCGCTCCGAACTATCGCTCCTACGCCGCGACGATCAAGGGCCAGGGAGCCGATTGCTTCCTGTTCTCGGGCATCACGGCCAACGGAGGAGTGCAGATCGTCAAGGACGTCAACGCGGCGCTTCCCAAGGCCAAGATCTTCGGACCCGATGGCGTTTGCACCAGCGCTTGGACCAACCCCAAGATGGGTGGCGTGCCGGCGAGCATCGATCCATTGATTCAGTGCACAGTGGCGACCCTAGACCTGAGCGCCTACCCAGGCGGGAAGACGTTCCTGCAGCAGTACAAAGCCAAGTATGGAGTCTCCAATCCTGACCCCTACGCGATCTACGGCTACGAGGCGATGAAGTTGGGTCTCAATACGATCGCGAGTCTCGGTGCCCAGGGCAACAGCAAGTCGGCGGTGCTGAAGGCGCTGTTTGCGACCACGTCACGCAGCTCGGTGCTCGGCACCTACGGATTCAACGCAGACGGGGACACCACCCTCAAGTCCTACGGCCTCTACAAGGTCGGACCGACGGGCGACCCCGTGTTCTTCAAGACGATCGTCCCAACCAAGACGGTCTCCTGATCTGAGTTGCCCTAGGAAGGGTTGAGGAGGGGGGCGCATCGCGCGCCCCCCTTCCCATCCTGGATACTCCATTCGGACCGTGGAAGCAGGCTCGCTATCTCCAACCTCGCCCGCCGTTGCGGTGCGCCCGCTGGCGGCGCTGCGTCGATACGTGGGCCGCTGGGGGCTGATCGTCGCGCTCGCGGCGCTGCCGATTTACTACGGCGTCCGCGACCTCACGCACGGGTACCAGGCGGGCTTCGTCGCAGGCCATCCCGCGATCCACCACGACCTGAGCCATCTCGGTTTCAACTTTGCCGTGGGACTCTCGAACGGGGCGATTTGGGCGCTGATCGCGATCGGCTACACGCTCGTGTACGGGATCATCGAGCTGATCAACTTCGCCCACGGTGACGTTTTCATGATCGGGTCTTTTACCGCGGTGGGCCTGTGGGCGGCGTTCGGGCTTGGGCTCACCACCGGCACCGTCCCATTGATCGGCGGACTGGTGGCGACGCTGTTGATCGCGATGGCGGTATGCGGCACGCTCAACGTGCTGATCGAGCGCGTCGCCTACCGGCCGCTCCGCAACGCCCCGAAGCTCGCGCCGCTGATCACCGCGGTCGGGTTCTCGTTCATCCTTCAGAACGTGGGCCTGCTGTGGCGCGGGGGCTCCCCCCAGAGCGTCAACGATCTCATCCGCCAGGGAAGCACCGTGTTCAGCATCTCAGGCGTTCCGATCGCGCGGGGCTACCTGTTTGCATTGGCAGTGATGATCCCGTTGGTGTTGGGTCTCGGCTGGTTCATCGCCAATACCCGGATGGGACGGGCGATGCGCGCGACCGCACAGGATCCTGAGGCGGCTCGTCTGATGGGTATCAACGTCAACCAGACGATTTCATTGACGTTCCTGCTTGGCGGCATGCTCGCGGGGGCGGCAGGTCTGGTGTACGCGCTCTACGAGACGAACATCTGGTACTTCCAGGGCTTCGAAGCAGGGCTCATCGCGTTCACCGCCGCGGTGATGGGCGGGATCGGCAATGTTCGGGGCGCGGTTCTCGGCGGCCTGATCATCGGCGTGATCCAGGGGCTGTCTGACTCGAGGATGGGGCCGCAGTGGACCGAGGCGGTCGTGTTCGGCTACCTGATCCTGATCATGGTGCTGCGACCGCGCGGGCTCCTCGGAGAGGAGACGCGAGAGGCCGGATGAGCGAGTCACGCACAACTTCCTCCGGCTGGGGAGAGCTCCGCGCTCAGCTTCGGGAGTGGAGGGCGGCCGTTGACCGAACCCTCCCGCCATGGTGGAGCCGGGCGCTGGCCGGGCTGGTGATCCTGATCGGGATTGTGCTGCCGTTCTTCTTCTCGGTCGAGAGCGGGTTCATGAATGCGACGATCATCGCTATCGCCTACGCGGTGATGTCTTTGGGTCTGAACATCGTCGTGGGGTTCGCCGGGCTGCTCGACCTCGGCTACGTCGCGTTCTATGCGCTCGGTGCCTACTCGGTGGGTTGGTTCGGTTCAGACTTCTTCTTCAAGGCGCACATTCACTTGGGCGTCTCGCCGGTGGCGAGCACGCTGCCGGGTATCCATTTGAACTTCCTGCTGATCCTGGTGGCCGCTGCGCTCATCTGTGCGCTGGCCGGGATGCTCATCGGCTTGCCGACCCTGCGATTGCGCGGCGACTACATCGCGATCGTGACGCTCGCCTTCGGGGAGATCATCGGGGTCGTCGCGGTCAACGGCCAGAGCGTCCACGTCGGCGGTGGCATGACGTTGACGGCCGGGAACCTCGGGATCAGCGCGGTGGACTCGCCCTACCTCCCGGGCGTCGGCCTGTTCAACGAACTGAACCTGAGACCTTGGTACTGGCTGATTCTCGGCGTCCTGCTGATCGTCTTGTTCGTGAACCTGCGGCTGCGTGACTCCCGGCTGGGCCGTGCCTGGATCGCGCTGCGCGAAGACGAGGTAGCCGCCGTCTCGATGGGGATCCCGTCGGTGCGGACAAAGCTGATGGCGTATTCGATGGGCGCAGCTTTCGGCGGCATGTCCGGTGCCTTCTTTGGCACCTACTTCACGGTGGTCAACGCGGATCAGTTCCAGTTCGGGTTCTCGATCTTCATCCTCGCGATGGTGATCATCGGAGGCCTCGGCTCGATCTGGGGGGCGGTCGCCGGGGGACTGCTGCTCGGCTACATCAACTACTACCTGATCCCGGACGTCCTCAACTCGCTGCCAAGCAAATTCGGCCTCAACTTCCAGCTGACGGAAATCGAGTTCGGGATCTACGGGTTCCTGCTCGTGATCATGATGATCTTGCGCCCGCAGGGCCTGATCCCCGAGCGAAGGCGTCGGCTCGAGCTGACCGCGCAGGTGGCTTCGACAGACACCGAGCTCGGAGAACCGACGGCCGTGCACACCACAGGGGTGGACGCATGACGACCGCGACGGGCGGTTCTGAGCGCGACGGCCGCGATGGCCCCGGCGGTGGAAGGATGACCCCCGCAACGGCGGTTCAGAGCGCCACGGCGGTGATGCGCGTCGAACACCTGGTGAAGGAGTTCGGCGGCCTGACGGCCGTTGAGGACATCTCCTTCGACATACCGCGGCACTCGATCATCTCGATGATCGGTCCCAACGGCGCCGGCAAGACGACCGTGTTCAACATGCTGACCGGGCTCTACAAGCCGACCTCTGGACGGATCTTGCTCGGGCAGCGCGACATCACGCGGACCCGGCCCGACATCATCACGAGCCTGGGGGTCGCGCGCACCTTCCAGAACATTCGGCTGTTTGGCGCCATGACCGCGGTCGAGAACGTGATCGTCGGCCGGCACGTGCGGATGCGCGCCGGCGTGTTCGGATCGATCTTCCGACCGCCGTGGGTCAGGCGCGAAGAGCGAGCTGTGAGAGAGCGTGCGCGCGAGCTCCTGTCCTACGTCGGTCTGCGTCCAGAGTCCTTCGAACGGCTCGCCGCTCAGCTCCCCTATGGCGACCAGCGGCGGGTGGAAATCGCGCGCGCCCTGGCATCGGAGCCGACGCTGCTGCTCCTCGACGAGCCGACCGCGGGAATGAACCCCAACGAGTCGGTGGCGCTGACAGGGTTCATGCGCAAACTGCGCGACGAGCTCGAGCTGACGATCTTGCTGATCGAGCACGACATGAAAGTGGTGATGGACGTCTCCGAGCGTGTGACGGTGCTCGACCACGGCACCAAGATCGCCGAAGGTTCCCCGGCCGATGTCCGCGGCGATCCGGCCGTCATCGAGGCCTACCTCGGAAAGCAGGCCTGATGGTGCTCCTCGAGGTCTCCGAGATCCATGCTCACTACGGGTCGATCGAAGCGCTCAAGGGCGTCTCGTTGACGGTCGAGCCGCGTGAAGTGGTTACGTTGATCGGTGCAAACGGAGCCGGAAAATCGACGACTCTGCGGTCGATTTCTGGTCTCACGCCGGCTAGCTCAGGAACGATCACCTTCGAAGACGAAGAGATCACCCGAGTGCCGGCGCACGACGTGGTCAGCCGCGGAATCGCGCTGGCGCCGGAAGGAAGGCACTGCTTTCCGCGAATGACCGTCCGGGAGAACCTCGATCTCGGCGCGTACAGGCGGCGGGGGCCTGAGGTGGCGGAGGATCTCGAGCGAGTCTTCACCCTGTTTCCTCGCCTCATGGAACGCGAGCACCAAAAAGCCGGGACGATGTCGGGAGGCGAGCAGCAGATGCTCGCGATCGGACGAGCGCTGATGGCGCGGCCGAAGCTGCTGATGCTCGACGAGCCTTCGATGGGTATCGCGCCGATCTTGGTGGAGCGCATCTACGAGACGATCAAGGAGATCAACCGCTCTGGAGTGGCGATCCTGCTGGTCGAACAGAACGCCAACTATGCGCTCGAGATCTCGCGCCGTGGGTATGTCCTCGAGACCGGGAGGATCACGCTCGCGAGCGACTCCTCGCAGCTTCGCGACGATCCGGAGGTCCAGCGAGCCTACCTGGGGACGTGATGACGATTCTGGCCGCGATCGGCGCCAAGGCGCTGTACTTGTTGTTCATCTGGCTGCTGTCGGCCGCGGCGGCTGCGTGGGTCTCGGACCGCAAGGGCTACACCGAGCGCGTCGGCTTGACCTTCGGCCTGTTTCTCAGTGTGATCGGACTGGTGATCGTGCTGCTGCTCCCGGGCCGTCCCGGATCGGCCTGGAAGGAAGAAGGGATGCTGCCCAAGCGCGCGGGGCGCACCAGGGGCCCCGGCTAGCCCGACTGCCGCTCAAGCGATGACCGCGAGCCCCCCGGGCCTGATTCCGAAGCGTGCGTCGTCGACCTCGCCGATGTAGTCGCCGTCGACCTGAAGCGGTAGCGGCCGTCCGTCGAGCGAGCGAACTTTGAGCTGCTTCACTTCCGCGAACGGATGCACATGCCGGTGGTTGACGAGTCGAGCGCGCTTAGATAGCGCCCGCCAGAGAATCGTCGGCACATCGATTGGCCGCGCTCGCTCGAGCACGACCCCTGCAAGGTTGCCGCTCTCGAGCGTTGCGCCCTCGCCCATCAGAACTGACCTGTCCCCGAAGTACGTGTAGGGCGTGGCGTTCTGGATGATCGTGGTGACGCCTCTGAGCATCTCGTCGCCCAGCTCGACCTCCATCCGTGGGGGATGCCATAGATACCGACGGCTGAAGGTGCGAACACCCTGCCAGGTGTAGTACCAATCGCCCAACCGAGCCTTCAGTCGCGGATGTGCGTCGACCTGCTCAACGACGCTGGCGTCGAGTCCGACCCCCGCCGAGAAGAGGAAGTGGCGCTCGTTGACGTGGCCTATGTCGAGCCGCCGCGGGCGCCAGTCATCGGCCATCCGCAGCAGATGCTCGGTCGCATCGACCACGTCGGTGGGGATCCCGAGCATCCGGCAATAGACGTTTGCGCGGCCACCAGGCAGGCAGCTGAGCGGCGTGTTCGAGCCCACGAGACCATTTGCCGCCTCGTTGACGGTTCCGTCGCCACCGAACGCGACCACGACGTCGTAACCCTGGTGTGTCGCATCACGGCACAGCTGGGTCGCGTGGTCGGGGGACTCGGTGTCGACCGCATCGACCTGATAGCTACCCCGCAGCGCGTACACGACGAGGTTCCTCAGCCGGTCGGAGACGGTCGTCGCGTACGGGTTCACGATCACCAGCATCCGCTTGCTGGGCGCACGATCGCGTACCCCCAGCACAGTCTCGAGACGCTCGACCGGGTCGCTGGCGGTGGCGGCCATTTCAGTCAGCGCGAGTGGGACGCGGCGTGGGGTTGACGCTCACCGCACGAGGGGCCAGCCGCTCGCCACGTCGCTGACGCCTGTTGGTCATCTGTCGGACTATGGGTATACTGCACCGCACATAGCTGTACGCATCAAGAGGGGTGGAGGGACTGGCCCTATGAAGCCCCGGCAACCTCCCGCAAGGGAAAGGTGCCAATTCCATCAGGCTCCAACTACTGGCCTGGGAGATGTGGATAGGCGGTTTCACAGGACCTCCGACCACAGACCCCGGCGGAGGTTTTTTCATATATGCCGCCAGAGTCTCTTAGCTGCAAGGAATGTAAGACGACATACCCGCTCGACGCTAGGTATGTCTGCGAGCAGTGCTTCGGCCCGCTCGAGGTGATCTACGCTCCACGAACAGATACCGATCCCGCTGCCCTTCGCCGTAGAGTGCAAGCGGGACCTCACTCGCTGTGGCGATATGCCGATTTCCTCCCGGTGCAAGCGCCCCCGCGCGGGACCCTTCCAGCCGGCTGGACGCCACTGCTCCGCGTGGATCGCCTCGGCGAGCATCTCGGGCTCGAGGAGCTGTGGATCAAGAACGACGCCGCCAACCCGACGCATTCTTTCAAGGACCGCGTGGTCTCGGTCGCGCTCGCCCGTGCCCGGGAGCTTGGATTCCAGACGATTGCCTGCGCCTCGACGGGCAACCTCGCGAACGCGGTCGCCGCCCACGCCGCCGCGGCCGGCCTTGAGTCCTACGTGTTCATCCCTGCGGATCTCGAGGAGCAGAAGGTGCTCGCGACCGGCATCTATGGAACGAACCTGATCGCGGTCCGCGGCAGCTACGACGACGTCAACCGACTCTGCACCGAGGTGTCCGGTGATCGGGCATGGGCGTTCGTCAACATCAACATGCGCCCGTACTACTCCGAGGGCTCAAAGACGCTGGCGTTCGAGACGGTCGAGCAACTCGGGTTCGAGCTTCCGGATCGAGTTGTTTGCCCAATCGCGTCCGGATCGCTGTTCACGAAGATCGCCAGGGGGTTCGAGGAATGGCTTGAGCTCGGGCTGGTCGAGGGCACGTTGCCGACGTTCAACGGCGCCCAGGCGACCGGCTGCTCGCCCGTCGCCAGCGCTTTCGAGGCGGGCAGGGACTTCTGCTGCCCGGTCAAACCGGACACGATCGCGAAGTCGCTGGCGATCGGGAACCCCGCTGACGGCTCCTACGCGCTCGATCTCGCTCGCCGCACGGGGGGCTCGATCGACTCCGTGAGCGACGATGAGATCCGCGAGGGGATCAAGCTGCTGGCGAGGACCACCGGGATCTTCACCGAGACCGCCGGCGGCGTGACGGTCGCGGTGCTCACCAAGCTGGCGCAACGTGGCGACATCGATCCCTCTGAGCGCGTTGTCGCCTATATCACCGGAGAGGGGCTCAAGACGCTCGACGCTGCGCGCGGAACCTTCGAAGCGCTCGAGGTCGAGCCTACCCTCGCCTCCTTCGAGCAGGCCAGCGAGCGACTGGCGGTCCCCGCCTGAAATGATTTGGAAGCGATGGCGGTCAACGTGAAGATCCCAACCCAGCTGCGCGCGGCCACGGACGGTGAATCGACCGCGGAGGTAGAAGGCAGCACGGTCGGCGAAGTGCTCGATGCGCTCTATGAGCGCTACGCGGAACTCCGCAGCCGAATCGCCGAGGACGGCGGCCTGCGACGGTTCGTCAACGTCTACGTCGGCGGCGAGGACATCCGCTTCCTCGATGGACTGGACACCGCCGTCGAGGACGGCGACGAGGTCACTATCCTGCCCGCCGTGGCGGGCGGCTGAGGAGTCCGAGGGTCGCCAGCCGCAGCGGCTGCAAAGGCGTCCGAGGGTCGTATAGCGGCTCGAAGGCGTCCAGGTGATCGGGCGCGCTTGCCGCTAAGCCGACGACGACGCGTTCGCCCCGAGACTCACCGGACAGGCCACTCCTGTACCGCCGAGGCCGCAATATCCCCACGGGTTCTTGTGCAGGTACTGCTGGTGGTAGTCCTCGGCGTAGTAGAAGGGACCGGACTGTTCGATCTCGGTCGTGATCTCCGGATATCCGGCATCCCGCAGGCGCTCCCTGTAGCTGATACACGAGGCCTCTGCCGCTGCCCGCTGCGACTCGTCCGAGAAATAAATTGCGGAGCGGTACTGAGTGCCGAGGTCGTTGCCCTGACGCATCCCCTGCGTGGGATCGTGGTTCTCCCAGAACAGACGCAGCATCTGCGCAAACGATGTCTTTTCCGGATCAAACACGACGAGCACAGCCTCGGTATGGCCCGTGCTACCGCTGCAGACCTCCTCGTAGGTCGGGTTCGGCGTGTATCCGCCGGTATAGCCGACCGCGGTCGTGTACACGCCGGGCGCCTGCCAGAAGATGCGCTCGGCCCCCCAGAAGCAGCCCATCCCGACGACCACCTGCTGGTAGCCCTGCGCGAACGGCGGCTTCATCGGCGTGCCGAGGACCGCGTGGCGAGCCGCGACCGGCATCTCTTCCGAGCGCCCAGGCAGCGCTCGCGCTGGATCGATCATCTTCGCTTTGTCGCGAAATCCGAGCATCGATTACAAGCTTAGCCCTCATGCCGCCCGCGCGCACGCCGATACAGCGCTACGCCCCCCACATCAGTATGCCGCATGCCGACCCGGAGCTAACGCCATCCGCATGCCGATACAGCGCTAAGGTGGTTGGTAATGGAGTCGGTGGGGCGGAGGCCTTGGTCAATCGTGCTTGGTGCTGTGGCGGCGCTGGTTGTGCTCGCCCCGATCGCGATCGGCCTGACGCTCGCCTCTGCGGGGACGAGCAAGGCCGGCAGCAGGACGGCTTTCACGCCGATTGGTAACCGAGCTACCGGCCGTCCTATTCAAGACTTTCGTCCGGCTCGTATGACTGCCCATCCGGTTGTCCCGGTCCGCCCGGCGACTCCGGGCCGAGCTGAATCCGCGGCTGTGGCGCAAGTCCACCGTGTGGCTCAACTGGTTGGCGCGAGAGTCACCGGCACTCGGGCCCGGGCTCGTGCCTTGGCCATCCCGCCGGATCGCGGCGCGATCGTGGCGGTTGTCCGGCGCCCCACGACGATCCGCACGGCTCCTGCGGGGCGACCGATCCAGAGACTGCCGGTGAAGACTCAGTTTGGGTCCCCGCAGGTGCTTTGGGTGCTGCGACAAGCCCCCGGGTGGCTCGGAGTGATCAGCCCGGTCGTCGGCAATGGGCGCGTGGGGTGGATTCCGCGAACGGCCGCTTCACTCAGCCGCACAACCTGGGAGCTTCTAGTTTCGCTCTCGTCGCGCCGGCTGACCGTGATCGATCACGGACAAGTGCTCGAGCGCTACACGGTCGCAATCGGTGCGCCGGCCTCGCCGACCCCGACTGGTCGCTTCGCGGTTACCGATCGTCTCGTCACTCAAGATCCCGCTGGGCCCTACGGGTGCTGCATCGTCGCGCTGTCGGCGCTCGCCCCCCACGCGATTCAAGGGTGGGGCGGCGGCAACCGGATCGCGATTCACACGACGCCCGACAACCCTGGTCTCGGCGAAGCAGTGACGCACGGCTGTATGCACGTGACGATGGCTGATGGCCGGTGGCTGCTGTATCACGTGCCGCTCGGCACGCCAACGCTGATCAGCGCGTAAAGAGGGCTTGAACGATGACAAAATGAGCCCCATGACTGCGCAACGGGGAGTGAGGCAGCGATAGCCGCGCGATCAACGAATGGATCCGCGCGCCGGTCGCAACCTCTGGGCCTGGGCCAGCGGCAGTCACTAGTCGACAGCGCTGAGCAAGCACTGCGGAACTGGCTGGCTCCGGGCCGCTATCGGCCCGGCGACAGGCTTCCCCCGGAGCATGACGTCGCCGAGATGCTGGGCATCTCCCGCGGGACGCTCAGAGCCGCTTTGCAGCGCCTCCAGGACAGCGGCGAGATCGTGAGGCGCCAAGGCAGCGGCACGTTCGTCGGACGCGTCACGATGCCGATGCATCTCGACGAGCGGCTCGAGCGGCTCGAGCCGTACTCATCGCTGGCCAAGCGACGGCAGGTGAAGCTCACCGCCTCGAAGCTACGCATCGAGCAGCGCGCCGTCGGCTCTGACGTCGGCGAGCTGCTCGAGTTGGATAGCAGCACGCCAGTGACGACGATCTTTCGCGTCTTGCTGGCCAATGGCGAGCCGGCGGCAGTGATGTTCGACGTCGTCCATCCGTCGATCGAGTGGCCCGATACCGGGACGCTCCAGGCGGCGCTCGAAGATGGGCAGATGGTGCTCGACGTACTAATCGATCGCGGCATTCCGATCGGCTTTGCGCACACGCGCGTGATGCCGTGCTTGGTAGCGCCCCGGGAGCAGGTCGGGAAAGCACTCCAAGTTCATCGCACGACGGCGGCCCTGGAACTCGAGGAGGTGATCTACCTGGGCGGCGGTGAGCCGGTTGCCTACTCGCGCGATCTGTTCTCTCCGGAGGCGCTCGACGTTCAGGTGATGCGATCGCTCGACGCCGATAGCCCGATGCCGATCTCGGCCGCCGGAAATTCCGGCCGCCGGACGCGTACGGGCAGTGGGGTGCGCGCCGCGAGCTCCACGCGGCGGGCCCGCGCTTAGCGCCTTCGGGATCGCCCCGCGGCCGGCGCTCAACTCCAGGGGTACGGACTGTGGGAGACGGGGTGTAGCTGGCCGGTGCTGAAGCGCTCGTAGGCGAACGGCGCCAGGAGTGTCGAGTGCTCACCGCGCAGGACGCGAGCGATCTCGCGTCCGACCGCGATCATCTTGTAGCCGTGGTTGGAGTCGGCGGCCACGAAGACGTTTGGACGCATGTAGTCGAACACCGGAAAGTTGTCGACGGTGAAGGCGCCAACCCCGCCGGATCTCGCTTGCCGGTACAGCCCACTCACACCGACGAAGCGCTCGAGGCAGTGCGACAGCGCAGCCGACCACATGTGGGGAAAGCCTGGGTCGACCGTTCCGGTCGGGTACGGGTCAATCTCGAACGTGTTGCCCAGGCGGATCGGCGCGGCGCCGCCCTGCACGCTCGAGCGGTCCGGCTTGAAATAGATTCCCCATGGCTGGTCGGTGATCAGGAAGCCGTCATCGTCGCGGAGCGGCTGGTCTGAATCGAGGTGGATCACCGCCGAGGAGCGGCCGTCGGCAGTTACGAACTTGGCCGGATCGACGAGCACCTCGCCTTCTTGCAGATACCAGTAGGTCCACATCGGCTGGTTCTTCGACATGCTGCCGTCTGGCTGGCGTACGTCGATGTGGTCAGGAAGGCCGAGCTTCTGCCATAGCGTCGCGATCCATGGTCCAACTGCCACCACGACCTGCTCGACCTCAATCCGTCCCTCGGTCGTCTCTACAGCGGTCACGGTGTCCGACTGATCGAATTGAAAGCCGGTGACCTCCACACCCGGGATGATCTCGGCGCCGGCTGCTGTGGCCTTGCCGGCGAGTCCGAACATCGACTCACGGTTGAACGCGTAGCCGCCAGCGTGCTCGTGCAGGCAGACGGTGATTCCTGAGGCGCGCCAGTCCGGATACAGCGAGCGCATGTGGGCGGTGACCGCCTCCTCGCCGAGGTACAGATCCGAGGGATATCCGATCCGCTGCTGGCGCTCGTGGACCTCCGTCAAATCGCCCTCCTGGGAAGGCGGACCCAGCGCGATATAGCCGCTGGGGTGATAGCCGAACGCCTCGGGATCGGACTCCCAGACCTCCACGCAGGCGGCCATCAGCTCGGACATCGCCGGTTGAAAGTAGTTGTTGCGGATCACGCCGCACGCGATCCCCGAGGCGCCCGCAGCGACGCCTGTCTTGTCGACCACCAGCGGGCGTTCCCCTGCCTGGGCGAGATGCCACGCCGTGGAGAGGCCGTGTACGCCGGCGCCGACCACGAGCACCGGAACCGAAGTTGGAAGCCGTTGTGCAGCCATCTGGGTGTTGCGTATGGCGCAAGACTCTTGCCATAGACGCATCGCGAGCGTACCAGCGGCTCCGGTCGCGGTCAAGCGAGTACAAATCGGACTCGCATGCCCGGCGCGTTCGAAAGAGCTCCCTCTGTGAGCGGGCCCCGTGGCGAGGACGCCCCGGGTCCGCACATGCTGCGAGCCATTGTTCGCGATGGGGAGGCGGACGAGGTCGCGGTCGAGGAGCCGCTCGAGATCCGGATCGACGGCCAACCGCTGGCGGTGACGATGCGAACCCCCGGCCACGACGAAGAGCTGGCGCTCGGCTTCCTTTATGGCGAAGGCCTGATCGCGAGCCGCCGTGCGGCCGGCCCAACCCGGGACTTCGCGCGCAACGTGGTGGAGGTGGAGGGGCCGCTGCTCGGCGATCCGGGAACGCGCCGCTTCTACACGACCTCCTCCTGCGGGGTTTGCGGCAAGGGAGCGCTCGAAGAGGTCGCGGTTCATGCGCCGAAGGCTCACCAGGGGTCCCGGATCGAGCGAAGCCTGCTCGCGTCGCTGCCCGATCGGATGCGGCAACCGACGTTCGAGCGGACCGGCGGCTTGCATGCCACCGGCCTGTTCGCGGTCACCGGCGAGCTGGCATTCGTGCGCGAAGACGTTGGCCGCCACAACGCGATGGACAAGGTGATCGGTCGCGCGCTGCTTGACGGCCTACTCCCGCTGTCCGCCCAGGTCCTGTGCATCAGCGGTCGGCTCGCGTTTGAGCTGGTCCAGAAGGCGGCCGTCGCCGGCGCGCCGATTCTGGTCGGCGTGGGCCCTCCGACCTCACTCGCGATCGAGCTCGCCGCCGACCGCGGGATGACGCTGGCAGGGTTTGCGCGTCGCGGGCGGGTGAACGTGTACACCGGTGCCGAGCGGGTGGTTTAGGGGATAACGGCCTACTCGAGGGCCCCAAAATCTCGAGTGGGGTGTTGAAGCGACCCTATCGCAACCCTCCCCGGGCTAACGCTCGACTGCAGGCAGTCCGTCGATGCTGAAGGAGTTCTTCTCTCGCCGGTACTCAGCCAGCGCCTCCGAGCCGCCGACGCGAAGCTTCTTGGTCGCCCACGCCTCCATGTGCGGGCGCAGGCCTTCGTAGCTCAGCAGCGGAACCCCGTAGCCGCAGGAGTCGGCGATTCGGCTCACCTCGGCAGCCACAATCGCGCGGCGCGCCTCAGGCGGCCCTGGCTGTTCGAAGCCCCCAACGAGCTCGTCGAAGTGCGCGTGGGCTGGGTCGAGCACCTCGCCTCGGCCGTGCAGGCGCACGATCCGCGGCGGCCCTTGGAAAGAACACAGCATGATCACGATCCGTCCGTTCTCGCGTAGGTGGGCGATCGTCTCCGCTCCCGAGCCGACCATGTCGAGGTATGCCACTGACCGAGGGCCGAGCACTCGAAGCGTTCCTATCGGCCCTTTCGGCGAAACGTTGACGTGGCCATCGGCGGCAATGGGTGCGGTGCCGACGAAGAACATCGATTGCCGGCCGATCCAGTGCGCCAGCCGCGCGTCAATCTGCTCGTAGATCTGACCCATGAATGGAGAATGGCAGCCTCGGGACAGACGTGCACGGCGCCCGCGCGTTGCCCTTTCCCGGGCGAAGCATCACGCATCGGAGGACCGCCAGGGTTGTCCCGGTTTGCAACAACTGGTATACCTCAACGGGGTGGACCTGTACCAATTTGTACAGCGGTATTCTGCGGGTCACAGCCCGGGCGAACAGGAAGGAGATCCACAGTGGGAAGCGAGATCACGAGCGACGCCCTGACGACACACACGCCCGTGTTCGGAGGTGACGTGCAGACGGTGCTCGGGAGCCCCCGGATCGCTCCACCGCCGCCGACGCTCGAGGAAGCCCGCAACGTACCCGGCCGCGAGGAGAGGATCGCGGCGATCACGCGCCAGATCGACGAGCGGGGCATCAAGTACGTGTTCTTCCAGCAGGTGTCGGTGACCGGTCGGGTGATGGGCAAGGGCGTCGTGTCGAGCTTCTTCCCCCAGGTCGCCAGGCGCGGCTACCAGCTGGTTTATGGCGCGACTGCCAACCTGTTCACCGACCGCCACGGCGCGTACATCGGTTTCGGTCCAGAGGAGTCAGAGCTGGCCGCGGTCGCCGACCTGGACACGTTTGCGGTGCTGCCTTGGGACAGCCGCGTCGCGCGGGTGTACTGCGACTGCTATGACACTGAGACCGGCGAGCTGCTGGACGCCGATCCACGCCAGAACCTGAAGCGGATCGCGGACGCGTTCGAGCGGGAGCTCGGCTATCAGTTCTTGATCGGGATCGAGCCCGAGACGATGTGGCTCAAGCGCCCTGAGGACGGTGCCGAGCTCGAGGGCGTGACCAAGCCGTACTGCTACCACATCCACCAGTTCGAGGAACTGCGACCGGTGTTGCTCGACGTGGTGGAGTACGGACAGGCGCTGGGACTCGACATGAGCTACGGCGATCACGAGGACGCGCCCGGCCAGCTCGAGCTGAACTTTCGCTTCGACCGGCCGCTTCGAACGGCGGACAACATCACCACCTACCGCCAGGTCTGCGCCGCGGTGGGTCGCGAGCATGGCGTGCTGCCCAGCTGGATGCCGAAGCCGTTCACCGGGGTCTCGGCCAACGGCCACCATCACCACTTCACGTTGGTCGACGAGGGTGGCACCAATGTCTTTCACGACCCCGAGGGGCCGGCGCAGCTGTCAGAGATCGCCCGGCAGTTCCTCGGCGGCATGCTCGAGCACTTCGGCGCGCTGATGTGCATCGGCAATCCGACCGTCAACTCCTACTGCCGGATGTGGGACACCGGCTTCTGGGCCCCGATCTACAAGAACTGGGGATGGCAGAACCGCACCACCACCGTCCGCGTCGCCTCGGGCGGGCGGTTTGAGTATCGCGGCGTCGACTCATCTTGCAACCCGTATCTGACCGTGGCCGCGTTGCTCCAAGCCGGACTTGACGGCGTCCGTCGGGGACTGGATCCGGGGCCGCCGCAGCAAGGCAACACCTACGATCTGCTGGCCGAGGGCGTCGAGATCGAGAAGGTGCCGGAGAGCCTTGGCGCCGCCCTCAACGCTTTGGCAGCGGACGAGGTGGTCAAGAGCGCGCTGCCAGGGCGCCTCTACAAGGTATTCGACTGGTACAAGCGCGACGAGTGGGAGCGCTACTTGGCGGCCGTCACCGATTGGGAGCGCGACGAGTACCTGGAGGTACTCCCGTGACCCTCGCGACGGCCCTGAGCGCCTCCCGAGCGAGGAACAGCTGATGTGCGGTATCGCCGGGATCATCTACAAGAACGGCAACGGCGCGCATCGGCTGGGGCGCGACATCACGCAGATGCTCCAGGCCATGAAGCATCGCGGCCCCGACTCGACCGGCTATGCGCTGTACCGCACTCCGGGCCGGGAGCTGGTGATGCGGATCAAGCTCGCCGACGCCAACACTCCACGCGACATCGAGTTAGCGGGCACCCTGCGCCGGCACCGCCTGGAGGTCGAGCGGCGGTTGCGGGCGGCGGGAGCCGTGATCAGAGAGCTCGAGGACGTCAACGAATACACGCTTTCGATCACGCTGACCTTTGAGGGCGATCTGAAGACCCTCGCTGACCACGTCGAGTCGGTCACCGAGGCCGAGGTTCTGTCCGCCGGCCACGCGCTCGAGATCGTCAAGGATCTCGGCGATGCCAAGACGGTCGCCAGCGGTTATCACCTCGACGAGTACTTCGGCAGCCATGGGATCGGGCACGTGCGGATGGCGACCGAATCGGACGTCGACATCTCAAACGCTCACCCCTACTGGGCATATCCGTTCTCCGACGTGGCGGTCGTGCACAACGGGCAGCTGACCAATTACCACCAGTGGCGCCGCCGTCTGGAGCGCTCCGGCCACCGGTTTGCGTCCGATTGCGACTCGGAGATCGTCGCGGTGTATCTCGCGCAGAAGCTGCAGAACGGCTGGTCGCTCGAGAATGCGATGCGCGAGAGCCTCGAGGACCTCGATGGTGTATTCACCTATATCTGCGTGTCCGAGGACGCGCTTGGCATGGCCAAGGATGAGCTCGCGGCCAAGCCGCTGGTGTTGTACGAGGGCGAGGACATGGTCGCGCTCGCCTCAGAGGAGATGGCGATCAGAGCGGTGCTCGACCGCGAGATCGACACCTACGACCCGTACGAAGGCGAGGTGATGGTGTGGACACGCTGAGCACCGACGGCGAGGGGCCTCGGTACGACCCGCGCGGCCTCGTCGAGCTGGATGAGGTGGTCCCGCGAATCAGCGCGATCGACGGAGTCAAAGCGACTTTCGACGCCCATCAGCTCACCACCAGGCGGATCAACCTCGAGCTTCGGTGGCTACTGTATGAACAGGGCGTCAGGGATGTCACCGTGCTGAATCCCGGAGCCCGCCATTCGCTTGCCGCGGGCATCCTGACCCGGTGTCGGATCATCTTCGAAGGGAGCTTGGGGTACTTCGCGTGCGGGATCATCGACGGGCCCGAAATCCACATCAAGGGCCGTGTCGGCTGGTCGGCGTGCGAGAACATGATGTCCGGGGTGGTCGTGATCGACGGCAACGCGGGCTCGTTGATGGGAGCTGCGATTCGTGGTGGCGACGCGGTCGTCAAAGGCCGAGTCGGCGCCCGTACCGGGATCGACCAGAAAGGCGGCACGATCATCGTGCTCGGGGACGCCGGCTCGATGACCGGATTCATGATGCAGCGTGGCCGCCAGATCATCTGCGGGGACGTGGGACCCGGTCTCGGCGACTCGATGTACGACGGTCAGATCTACGTCGCGGGCAAGGTCAAGTCGCTGGGGATCGATTGCGTGCCCGGAGAATGGACCGACGCCGACAGCGAGTTGATCGAGCGCAAGTTCTCCATCTATGGGCTCGGGCGCCCACCCCAATTCCAGAAGTTCGTCTGCGGCAAGCAGCTCTACAACTACGACAACCTCGAGCCATCCGAGCGTAAGCTCGTTCTTTAAGGAGGCTGTAGATGGCCGACGACACCGCCCCCTCGGCCCGCAACCGGCTTGGTCACAGCCGGATCTTCACCCCGGAGGTGATCGACGACATCCACGTGAAGTCCGAGCTCGGGCGCTACCGGATGCGCGGGTTCTCGATGTTCAAGAAGATCCCGCACTGGGACGACCTGATGTTCCTGCCGGGGACGCTGACGCGGTTCGTGATCGAGGGCTACCGCGAGAAGTGCGAGACCAAGACGGTGCTCGGCGCGCGGTTCGCGAAGAAGCCGCTCGAGCTCGACATCCCGGTCTACATCACCGGGATGAGCTTCGGCGCGCTGTCGCTGGAGGCGAAGATGGCACTCGCCAAGGGGGCCTCGATGGCGGGCACGGCAACGTGCTCGGGGGAGGGGGGAATGATCCCGCCCGAGCGTGACCTGTCGACGAAGTGGTACTACCAGCTGATCCAGAGCCGCTACGGCTTCAATCCCCACCACCTGATGCTCGCCGACGGGTGTGAGTTCTTCATCGGACAGGGCTGCAAGGTGGGCCTAGGGGGCCATCTGATGGGTCAGAAGGTCACCGAGCAGGTCGCGGAGATGCGCTCGCTGCCAGCCGGAATCGACCAGCGCTCGCCCGCGAGGCATCCGGACTGGCTGGGGCCAGACGATCTCAGCCTAAAAATCCAGGAAATCCGCGAGGCCACCAACTATGAGATTCCGATCCAGCTGAAGCTGGGGGCGGCGCGGGTTTACGACGACGTCCGGATGGCCGCCAAGTGCAGCCCTGACATCATCTATCTCGATGGCGCCGAGGGGGGGACCGGCGCCGGCCCGCACGTCGCCGCTGAGGAGACCGGGATTCCGCTGATGGCGGCGATCCCGGAGGCCAGACGGGCGCTCGAGGACGTCGGTCTCGCCGACGAGATAGACCTCGTCGTCGCGGGCGGAATCCGCAACGGCGGCGACGTCGCGAAGTGTCTCGCGCTCGGCGCAAACGCGGTCGCGATCGGCCACGCCGCGCTGATCGCGCTCAACTGCAACAGGGAGATTCCGGGCGTCACCGATTACGAGGGCACGGTCGGGGTTCCGGCCGGCCAGTGCTACCACTGCCACACCGGTCGCTGCCCGGTAGGAGTGACCACACAGGACCCCGAGCTGCGCAAGCGCCTGGTGGTAGACGACGCGGCGGAGCGCGTCTACAACTTCCTGCACACGTTGACGCTCGAATGCCAAATGCTCGCTCGCGCCTGCGGTAAGACCAACGTGCACAACCTCGAGCCCGAGGACTTGTGTGCGCTGACGGTCGAGGCGGCGGCGATGGCGCGCGTTCCGCTCGCCGGAACCGAGTACGTTCCCGGCCAGAGCGAGGAACGGGCGCTGACTGAGATCAAACGCCTGCTCGAGCGCCACATCGAGAATCCGGTCGACTATCTTCACGAGATGGAGCCGAGCAGCGCGAGGGAGCGATGAGCGAGAATCGCGTGCCGGGGGAGCCCGAGAAGATCGTCGGCATCGATGCCGAATACCTATCCGGTCACCGGTTTGCATACCAAGAAGACATCTCGCTGATCGAGGATGTCGATCTGCTCGCGGCGACCCCGGGAAAGGACATCAACTGGCTCGAGGACATAACGCTGCTCGAGGAGGAGGGCACGCCGGCGGTGTTCGATCGCTACTCGAACTCGTTCATCAAGATCTACTTCCCGATTCCCGCAGGCCGGGAGGATGAGATCGCGCGCAAGGTGCTGATCAAGCACTTGCAGTCCGGTAACTCCTACGGCGTTGCGCTGAAGGAACGCCACGCGAAGTTCCCACAGCCCGAGCTTGGACCGTGGACCGAGGACTCTCCGATCGTCGGCCAGGACTGGACGCCGCCGGCGCTCGACGGCTGGGAGCCGCCGGCGCATTGAGCGGGTCCCCGCGCCTGCCCCGATCCGTCCGCCACGGGCCGCCGATCACGATCACCTGCGACTGCGGCGCGCGCCGCGACGTCCAGTACGGCGAGCGGTGGCGGTGCGAGCAGTGCGACCGGGTGTGCGACACCAAGCAGATCCCGATCGACCAGTACGCGGCAATTCGCCGCGACGCGCTGAGAGCGCTGTTCGTGCCGGTCACGGTGTCGCTGCTCGTGCTGGCCGCCGCGGTCTTCCTGATCGCCAGCGGACGGGCGGTCGGCGCGATCGTGATCGTGCCGTTTGTGGCCTACCTCTACTCGCAGTTCGTCCGTCCCGCCAGGCGACGGCGGCGCCGTGAGAAACTGGCCAACCTCCCGAAGTGGGAGATCAAGCCGGAGTGACGGCGCGTGGCGGCCGGCCGTGTGGTTGGGACCCGCCGCCGACGAGAAGTTGGGTCAGTGCACGATCAGAACGTCGCAGCGCGCCTTGTGCGCTACCGACTCACTGACGCTCTGGCCGAGTAACCGCTGCACGAAGTTGGGCTCTTGCGTACCCACCACGATCAGGTCGACGCCCGCCTCGGAAGCTAGCTGGACGATCGCGTCCGCCGGCTCGCCGACGGCGGGAACATAGCTCGCGCTGACGTCCTCGCCCTCCAGCAGCGCGCGCGCATCCGCCAGCTCCTCCCGGTGCTTCTCCACCGAATCGGTCGGGTCGACCGGCCCCGCCGAACGGCCTACGCCCGCGATCAGCGGCGCGACGCTGATCACGGTGAGCTCCGACTCAAATGCCTTCGCGATCGCGGCTGCCCGCGCGAGCGCCCGCTTAGCGGAGTCGGTGGCGTCGTAGCCGACAAGAATCGACTTCATCATCAACTCGCTGCGGGTGCGACGGACGAGGCCGCCGGAACCGGCGCCTCGGACTGCTCGGGCATCGTCGGCGTCAGCTCGCGGAAGTGGACTGTCTCGCCGTCTTGCACCACGCGCCGGAAGATGAACAGCAGCACCGATGCCGCGAGCACGCCCACGCCGATAAAGAAGTCAGTCCAGGTTCCGTAGCCGTTCAAGTGCGGAGCGCCCGCGCCGACGATCAGGATGAACAGGATGAACACCGACATGAACGCCGCGATCGGGGTCCATATTGGCCCCACTCTGATCGGCCGCGGCCAGTTCGGTCGGTCTTTGCGCAACAGCAGGAAGCCGCTGACGGCGAGCAAGTGGCAGAGGACATAGCCGATGTTGCTCATATAGAGAATCGCGAGGTTGCTCGAGATGAACAGCACCAGCGCACAGTTGACGAACAGGTCGACGGTCATCGCGCGCCCGGGCACGTGATACTTGTTGAGGACGCCGAGCTGCTTGATCGTCATGCCGGCTTTCGAGATCCCGTACAGCGCGCGACCGCCGTCGGCCGTGGAGGAGGACATCGACAGGATCAAGCTCGCGATCAAGCAGATCAGGAAGATCGTGCCGAGCGTGTGGCCGGCGATCGTCTGGAACGCGGCCGAATAGAACTGGCCTTCCTGGGTTGCCGTCGGGGGGACGCCGGTGACGCCTCCGATACCCAGCGGCACCAGCGCGAACACCCCGACGACGAACAGAGCCGAGCTTCGCAGCGCGATCTGACAGTCGCGCTGGGTCTTGTACTCGGGCGCGAACGTAGCGCAGACCTCAGCCGCCCAGGACGACCAGCCGAGGATGAAGAGGTAGACGAACACCAGCTTCGTGCCGCCCCACGGGCCGGTGAAGCTCGCGTGGACGTTGGACGAGTGCCAGTCGCCGGTGAGGTAAGGCACCACGATCAGCACGAACAGCGCGATCGTCAGCAGCCCCCCGGTCAGGTAGGTCAACCCCTTCATCGGGCGGATCCCGAAGATGTTGAACGCCCAAACGCCGATGATCACGCCGACGGCGATGAAGTTCGATAGCCCGAGATGCACCGAGCCGTCCCACACCGACCAGGTGGAGTGCGGGAACCAGCGCGCCTGGATCAGGTCGCCGATGATCTTGCCGAAGATCGCGAGCACGACCGACCATCCGATCCAGTATCCGAAGGTCGCGATCGGGCCGACGAAGGTGGTGTATTTCCGCCAGCCCTCATGTGCGTACAGCGAGATCCCGCCCGATTTGTTCGGGAACATCATCGCCGGCTCCACGTAGATCCAGGTCAGGATCCATCCGATGATCGCCGACGCTCCCCACATGATCACCGAGCCCAGCACGCCGAACACGCCCAACGTGTAACCGAGCGAGCCGAACAGGAACCCTGGATTGCAAAGCGCGATTGCAAACCCGTCCCACCGACGCAGCGTTTTCAGGAGCTGACGTTCCTCGACTACGGCTGTCGCCATCTGGCCCACCTCTTATTGTGCCGATTGGTCAGAGTGCGCTGGGGCGCTTATATACCAGTTTGTTCAAAGCTGGTCAACGATCAACAGCGATCAGTCGCGCGCCGGCCGCTCGGCCTGATCCTGCACTTGCCGCAAGGTGCTGAAGCGGCCGGTGTAGAACAGCAGCGGTTCGCCGTCGCGGTGCTCGAGGTGCTGCACCTGGCCGATCCACAGCACGTGATCTCCGGCAGGGTGGACATCGACCACCCGACAGGTGATGTGGGCCAGCGCGCCCTCCAGCAGCGGCAAGCCATCGTGCCACTGGAACGAGGGCTCGACCGAGGAGCGGCGCTGAGCGGCGAAGTGCGCGGCGAAATGCTCCTGGTCGTGCGCCAGCACGCTGACCCCGTAGCATCCGGTGCGGGGAAGCATCTCGCTCATCCGGCAGCGGCCCAACGAGACCAGCACCAGTGGCGGTCGCAGCGAGACCGAGAGGAACGCGTTGGCGGTCATCCCGTGGATCATGTCTCTGTCGATCGTGGTGACTACCGTGACGCCGGTGGCGAAACGGCCCATCACTCGTCTCAGCTCGAGCGCCGCCTGTTCGACCGAGGCTGCCTTGGGCGTCAGCTTGGCGATCCCCGTCGGAGGCTCGAGTGGCCTTCGAGGCGAGCCACTGGCGTTGCGCGCCGGCGCGGCTTTCGACTTGGGCGGCGCTGGCAGCGGCGGCATCAGTCCGTAGCTGCGCGTGGGCTGGGCGACCCGGGTCAGGCGCGCCACTCCCTCGCGCCGGCTCAATGCCTCACGCCGCCTCGAGGCCGGTCGGTCACGACCGCGGTCGGGTCTTGTCGGGGTCGTAGAACTGGAAGCGCACGACTTCGGCCGGAATCCGTTTCTGCAGCCCATCGAGCTTACCGACCTCGACCTCGGTTCCGACCGCCCCGTACTGAATCGCCATCCGGCAGAGCGCCACCGATCGCTTCAACGTCGGGCTGCGGGTGCCGCTGGTAACCACGCCCACGCGGCGCCGTCCCACGTACACCTCGTCGCCGTGTCTGGCGGTCTCGTTGCCGACGAGCTCGAGTCCGACGAGCTTGCGCTGGGGATGCTCCCTGCGTTCGAGCAGTGCCTCGCGCCCGATGAAATCCTCGTCTCCGAGCGCGACAGTGAAACCGATGCCCGCCTCGAACGGGTCGACCTGGTCGTCGAACTCGTAGCCGGCGAAGATCAGCCCCGACTCGATCCGCAGGATGTCCAGCGCCTCCAGCCCGAGCGGCTTCATCCCGCGCGGGGCGCCCGCCTCCCACACCGCGTCCCACACGGCCTCGCCGTCGGAGGGGTGGCACCACACCTCGTAGCCCAGCTCACCGGTATATCCGGTGCGCGACACGACGATCGGGGTGCCGTCGTAGGATCCGATCCGCCCGACCAGAAAGCGGAACCACTTCAGTTCCTGAAGGCTGGGCTGAGTGGGTGGCGTCCACACGATCTCAGCTAGCGCCGCGCGGCTCTCGGGCCCCTGCACGGCGATGTTGTGTAGCTGGTCGGTTGATGGCTTCACCCACGCCCGCAGCCCCTCCCGCTGCGCTACCTCGCGCAACCAGATGCCGTCGTACTCGTCGCCGCCGACGAAGCGGAAGTTGTTCTCCCCCAGGCGGAATACGGTCGCGTCGTCGATCATCCCGCCGGTCTCGTTGCAGAGCGCGGTGTAAACCACCTGCCCGACCGAGAGCTTGCGCGCATCACGGGTGATCGTGCGCTGAATCAGCGCCTCCGCGTCGGGACCGAGTATCTCCCATTTGCGCAACGGCGAGAGGTCCATCACCGCCACCTTCTCGCGGCAAGCCCAATACTCGGCGATCGCGCCCTCGTTGTTGTAGCAATGCGGTAGCCAGTAGCCGCGGTACTCGACGAAGCTCTTGGTCAAAGTGGACGTTCGCGAGTGAAACGCGGTCTCGCGAGTCAACACCGGCGGGGCGTCGGCAGTCACGCGGTGGGCGACGGCCACTGAGAACCGGTGCTCCGGCGAGTACACGCGGACGTGGACATCTGTCACCTCCCAGGCGTTCGATGGATCGATGTCGTCGGGGCAGGCCGACGAGGCACACACCAGATCGCTCAGCGCGCGCACCATGACGTAGTCCCCGGGTCGAGACCACGGTTCGTCGGCGACCAGTTGCAGGTTGCGATCGAAGGCCGTGTTGTAGAAGAAGTTCAGCGCCTCCCATCCCTTGCGCGGCCTGATCTCGAACGGCGCGAGCGCGCGATTGAAGTTGTCGGTGCAGTTGACGTGGCCGGGATAGCCGAGATCCTCGTAGTACTTGGCCTGACAGGCGAGGGCGAAGGTGTCGTGGCGGCCCACTGTGTCGCGCACGACCTCGACCAGCGGGTCCATGTCCAGGTCGTAGAACTTCCCCTGGAGCCCAGGAGACGGGTAAGCGGTTCCCATCAGCGTGCGGGTGACGGTCGCGTGCAGGCCTCGCTCGAGTCCGTCCTGCAGCTTGTGCTCGTGAAACGCGAGGAAGTCCGAGCACTGGCGGCCCCGGACGTCGAGGATCTGGATGTACTCGCCCGCCTTGACTTCGTAGCTGCTGGCGGTCGCAGCGTCGATCCGGAAATCGAGCCGAGGCTCGGCCAGCGGCGGCGGGAGCTCGAGCTCCTGGCGCGTCCGCGGTCTGGCGCGACGGATCTCGACCAGCAGCTCCGACGCGGGCGGATCCCCATCTATGACCCTTCCCCCCGGGGCCGCGATCACCACGGTCGCATCGCGCTGCGCAACCAGCCACTCGTCGCTGCCAGCGGCAGACTCAGGGCCGAACAGGCGCACGCAGGTGGCCTCCTCGGGGTACAGACCGCGTCCATGCAGCTCAGCGAGAAAACCGCTCTCCTGGGCCGCTCGGCGCAAGCCTCGCAGGAGGGTCGCGGGAGCATCCGCCCGGACTCCCAGCGCGCTGCCGTCGCCTCCGCCTGCGGTGATCACGGTCACCTCCGCCACCTGGCCGCCGTGACGATCGACGATCCGGATCTGGTCATCGCCGCCGAGTTCGAGCACCGTGGCTCCGCCGGGCGGGACCTGGTAGCTCTCGAGCGCCGGATCCGGTGGACGCAGGCCGGCCATCAACAGCGACGATGCCGGGGCGACCGTGGCCATCGCTTGCAGCTCCCGCCGCTACTGGGCCGGGGCGGCCGCCGAGCTCTCCTCGACCTCGGCCAGCAGCTCCTCGGCGAGCTTGCGCTTGCCATCAGCGTCGAGCTTCTTCAGCTCGTTCTCGACCGCGCGGCGATTGTAGGTTTGATTCCAGTAGTCGAGGCTCTCGAAGCCGAGCAGGATCGCCTTGCCGACGAACTGGCGCAGTACCTCGTTCGTCGGTCCCATCACCCAGCCGGCCTTGGCGTCCCGCAGATAGCGCTCCAGTTCCATGTCTCGCTTGTACCCGGTGCCGCCGCACGCGTGGAGCATCTTGTCGACCACATGGGCCGTGTTCTTGGCGGCGACAAACTTGATCTGCCAGGCCCAATGCAAATAGTTGGCGCGCGCGAATTCCCCTGGCGGAGGCTGGACCGTGTTGTGCTCGGTCGCCTCGTCCATCGCCTGCGCGACCGAGTAGACGAACAGTCGCGCGGCGTTTGACTCCATCAGCGCCTCGCCGACGTAATCCTGAATCGTCGGATAGTCGGCCACGCGCAGGCCGACGTCGACATGGCGTTTGCGAGTCGTCTGGCGCCTGGCGATGTCGATCGCGCCCATCGCGAGCCCGTTCCAGACCGAGGAGGAGCCGATCAGAAACCAGGGGTCGACCGACTCGTCGTTGGAGGCTGCCCCGTCGCCCTCCGGTCCGACGATGTGATCGGCCGGAATCTCGACGCCCTCGACTTCGATCGGGCCGGACTGATTGCCGCGCAGGCCCAGCGCGTCCCAGGACGAGGGATGAGCCTTCACGTTCTCGCCGTCGATCACGAACACCGAAAGGTCGTCATACCCGGAGAAGTTTGGGCTCGTGGTCTGCACCACGTAGAAGTCCGCGAACCCGCCGGAGGTGGTCCACGAGGCCTTCTTGCGCACCCTGTAGCCACCGTTGGCACGCTCGGCGCCGGATGAGATCGGATACCAGAAGTGTGAGCCGGTCTCTGGATCGGAATACGAGAGCGTTCCGATCTTGCCGCTGTTCAGCGGCTTGATGTAGCGCTCGATCAGCTCGGGGGTGGGTCGCAGCATGATCGTGTTGACCGCTCCGACGTGCATCACGTAACACATCGCGGTCGAGGCGCAGCCGTAGCGAGCGATCGTCTCGCAGGTCATCGCATAGGCGACGTGATCCTCCCCCAGGCCGCCGTACTCGGTCGGGACCGTCAACGCGAGAAAGCCATGCTCGCCGAGCAGTTCGAGGTTCCGGCGCGGAAATTTCAGCTCGTCGTCGGAGATCTTGGCGTTCGCCCGCATCTCTTTCTGGCACAGCTTGATCAAGAGGTCGCGAAGCTCCCGCTGACGATCGGTCAAGACCCATTCGGGGTCCCACTCGTAGCCCAGCCCCCAGAAGGGTTCTCCATCCCACATCTTCTCCGACATCAAATCCTCCGTCTCTTGCTTGATGAACGGTTCGTGAACCCCAGAGGTCGGGATCACGATCAGCTCCAAGAGCGACGCTGCACAAATATGTTCAAGCGATTTCTAGCGGAGTGGTTCGTATCTGTCCAGCCCGAGTGATGCTGCCAGACCGGCCTCGCGGGTTGGCCTCAAGCGCCCAATGTCGCCGGCGCGGCAACCGACGACGGCCTCGCTTTTCCTATAGTTGACTCGCCAATCATGGCCGTCACCCTAACCCAGCTGTCCGCGTTTCTGGCCGTCGTGCGGCGCGGTTCGGTGACCGCCGCCGCGGAGGAGCTGGTCGTCACGCAACCATCCGTCTCGGCCGCGATCTCAGCGCTCGAGCGAGAGCTCGGCGCCCAGCTGACCGAGCGAGCGGGCCGGACGCTCTCCCCGAGCGCTGCCGGGCGTGCGTATATGCCCTACGCCGCGGAGGTGATCGGCCTGCTCGAGCGGGGCCGCCGTGCCGCGCTGGAAGCAGCCGAGCCGCACCGAAGCACGCTTCGCGTGAGTGCCGTGACGACCGCCGGCGAGCACCTGGCGCCGCTGCTGATACAGGCCTTCAGATCTCGTCATCCCGGCCTCGAGGTGAGCCTCGACGTGGGAAACCGCGAGCGGGTTTTTGCGCGGCTGGCCGATCACTCCGTCGACGTCGCGGTCACCGGCCGGGTCCCGGATGACGGCCGCCTGCACGGCGAGCCGTTTGCAGAGAATGAGATCGTCCTGATAACCGCCCCGAGCGACCCGTTGGCCAGGCGCCGTTCGGTGGCCGCCAAGGAGCTTGAATCGAGACCGTGGCTGGTTCGCGAGCCTGGATCTGGCACCCGGATGATGTGCGAGGAGTACCTGGCCGGCCAGCGGCTCGAGCCCGAGCTGCTGACGCTCGGCTCCAACGGGGCGATCCGCCAAGCGGCCCGTGTCGGCCTCGGCATCGCTCTCATCTCCCGGGTGGCCGTGGCGCTCGAGCTCGAGCATGGGCTGCTTGGCATGATCCGCGTTCACGGTGGACTGCCCGAGCGGGGCTGGTACGTCGTTCGCTCTGCGGTCGGGCCGGTTCCGGAGGCGGTTGCGGAGTTCACCGCGTTCGTGCACTCGCCTGCCGCGCGTCGGGCGCTCGGCGATTGGCGGACGCTGCGCCCGGTCTAGGCTCAGTGGCCCAGCAGCGCCATGTCACCATCGGCATACCGCCGACCGGTGACCGCGTCGGGCGAGATGGCCTCATCGAGGGTCGCGAGCTCGTCAGCCGATAGCTCCAGCTCGTCGGCTGCGGCGTTCTCCTCCAGATATCGGACCCGCTTGGTCCCCGGGATGGGGACGATCTGCTCACCTTTTGACAGCACCCAGGCGAGTGCGAGCTGCGCCGGGGTGACATCCTGCTCGTCCGCGAGCTCCTTGACCCGGTCGGCGAGCCGTTGGTTCTCCCGCAGCGCGTCCTCTTGGAAACGGGGGTTGGTCCGCCGCCAATCGTCTTCGGAAAGGTCGTCGAGCGAACGAATCTGACCGGTGAGAAAGCCACGCCCGAGCGGCGAGTACGCGACGAAGCCAATCCCGAGTTCGCCCAGCGTCGGCAGGACCTCCTGCTCAGGATCACGCGTCCACAATGAGTACTCGCTCTGTACCGCGGTGAGGGGGTAGGTGGCATGGGCCTGGCGGATCGTCTCCGGCGCCGCTTCTGAGAGACCGATGTAGCGCACCTTGCCGGCCTGTACGAGCTCGCCCATCGCACCGACGGTCTCCTCGATTGGCACCTCTGGATCGACCCGGTGCTGGTAGTAGAGGTCGATGTGGTCGACGCCGAGGCGTCGAAGCGATCCGTCACAGGCGCGTGCGACGTTCTTCGGATCGCCATCGACCTTGCGGAGCCGCGGATTCTCGGGATCCACCGCGAACCCAAACTTGGTCGCGAGCTCAACCTCATCGCGTCGGCCAACGATCGCGCGCCCGACGAGCAGCTCGTTGGTGTGCGGGCCGTAGATCTCCGCAGTGTCGAGGAACGTGACGCCAAGGTCGAGTGCCCGGTGAATGGTTCTCAGTCCCGACTGCTCGTCACCGCCGCCGTAGGCGAACGTCATTCCCATGCAGCCGAGCCCCTGCGCCGAGACCTCGAGTCCCTGGTTCCCCAATCGTTTGCGCCTCACGCGCGGTTCTCCGGATCAAAGGAGATCACAGCCTGAAGGTAGCGAACCGCGCTACGCCGGACGTCGTCCCACGCGCTTGCGCCTGTTGTACCTATTTGTCTAGACTCCTTTGCAGCCGGGGGACACCTCGGCCACCCGACCCGTGCCGGTGCGATCCGTCAGCCCGCCTCGAGGGGGCGCGGACCCGAGAGGAGAGAAATGAAGAGCAGTCTGGAGATCGCGCAGGAAGCCGAACTGGAACCGATCGATCGGATCGCCGATCGATCGGGCCTCGATCCCGACGAGATCGAGCCCTATGGCCGCTACAAGGGAAAGGTGTCGCTGTCGGTGATCGATCGCCTCGCACAGGCGCCCACGGCAAAGCTCGTGTGCGTCTCCGGAATCACACCGACCAGGGCCGGCGAGGGCAAGACCACGAGCGCGGTCGGGTTGACCGAGGGGCTCGGCGCGATCGGGAAGTCCCCGGTGTTGTGCATCCGCGAGCCGTCGCTCGGGCCGGTGTTCGGGATCAAGGGCGGCGCCGCCGGCGGAGGGCTGGCTCAGGTCGTGCCAATGGAGGATTTGAACCTGCACTTCACCGGCGACATTCACGCGATCGGTGCCGCCAACAACCTGCTCGCGGCGCTGCTCGACGCCTCGATCCTCCATGGCAACCCGCACAAGATCGACGCGCTGCGGATTGGCTGGCGGCGGGCGGTGGACATGAACGACCGCGCGCTGCGCCAGATCGTGGTCGGGCTTGGCGGGCGACCCAACGGCTACCCCCGCGAGTCCGGGTTCGACATCACGGCCGCCTCCGAAGTGATGGCGATCCTCGCGGTCGCTCGCGACCTGCACGACCTGCGTCGCCGGCTCGGAGCGATCACCGTCGCGTACTCATACGACGGCGCCAAGCCGGTGACGGCCGAGGACCTGGGAGCGGCGGGCGCGATGACCGTGCTGCTCAAGGAGGCGCTGAAGCCGAACTTGATCCAGACGCTCGAAGCACAGCCCTGCCTGATGCATTGTGGGCCGTTCGCGAACATCGCACACGGAAACTCATCGCTGGTCGCCGATTTGATCGGGCTGAAGCTGGGCGACTACGTGATCACTGAGTCTGGGTTTGGCTCGGACATGGGAATGGAGAAGTTCTTCGACATCGTTTGCCGCGTGGGCGGTCTGCGCCCGAGCGCGGTGGTCCTGGTCGCCACTGTTCGCGCGCTCAAGCACCACGGCGGAATCGAGGATGACCCGCGAGTCGGGCGTGAGGCCGGAGTCGCCGCGATCGAGGAGGGAGCGGCAAACATGCGCCGCCACCTGGGGATCGTGCGTGAGTTTGGTCTGCCATGCGTGGTCGCCGTCAATCGCCGGCCTGGGGACACGGATGAGGAGCTGGAGCTCGTCAAGCAGCTGGCGCTCGAAGGTGGCGCCTTCGCCGCGGAGATCAACGAAGGCTTTGAGCGGGGCGGAGCGGGTGCGGCCGCGCTGGCGGAGGCGGTGGTCGACGCCTGCGAGCAGCCAAGCGAGTTCCGGTTGATGTACGCGGACTCGGATTCGATCGTGGACAAGATCAAGGCGCTCGCGACGCGCGTCTACAAGGCCAAGGATGTCTTCCTGTACCCGGCTGCCGAGCAGCGAATCGCCCAGTTCACGGGTGATGGGCTCAGCGATCTGCCGATCTGCATGGCCAAGACTCATCTGTCACTGTCGGCCGACGCGGCGTTGCTGAACGCGCCCGAGGACTTCACCCTGCAAGTCCGCGACGTTCGTGCTTACACGGGCGCCGGGTGGCTGGTGCCGCTGTGCGGGGACATCCAGCAGATGCCCGGACTGGGCAGGACGCCCGCGGCACTGAACGTCGACATCGATCCGGATGGACGTACCATCGGGCTGTTCTAGGCTCTAGGAGTGGCCGTCGAGGATCGGACGCTCGCGCAGGTGTTGGCGCAAATCGCCGCGCGCGAGCCGGCGCCGGGGGGCGGCACGGCTGCCGCGGTCGGGGCGGCCACCGGCGCCGCCCTGGTCGAGATGGCGGCCGCATTCGCACTCGGGTCCGCCGAGGGCGACGAGCGTCGGCCGGGGCGGGTGCGCGACCGAGCTGGAGCGCTGCGCGCGGAGTTGCTTACGCTGGCCGAGGCCGATTTGTCCTCGTATCTGCCGGTGCTCGAGGCGTTGGCGCTCGACCGCGATTCGCCGCAACGGATGCCGGCGCTGCGTGCGGCCCTGTCGGCCGCTGCGAAGGTTCCGCTGGCGATCGCCGCCAGTGCGGCCGAGGTGGCCGAGCTCGGAGTCCTGATCGCCAGAGAGAGCAGCCGGGAGTTGATCGGTGACGCGATCACCGCAGTGCTGCTGGCCGAGGCGGCTACCTGCGCCGCGTCCAGGCTGGTCGAGCTCAACCTCCGCACAAATCCCGAAGACGGACGCCTCGGCGAGGCACAGGAGTACGCCGCGCGCGCCGCGGTCGCGCGCGCCGAGGCGCTCGCGACCGTTCGCTGAGGGAACGCCAACTCTTCGGCCGCGGACCGTGAGTGGACCGTCGTTTTTCCCGACGCGCTGCCCGGAACAACGTTCGTTTCTCCGCACCCCCGCGTCGGGTAACTCTATTGCGGAGCCTCACGACGACAAGGAGATGAGTTCGAAGATGGCGCAAGAGCTACAAGGCAAGCACGTCGCGTTTCTGTTCACCGAAGGCGTTGAGCAGGTCGAGTTGGTTGAGCCGCTCGAGGCGGTCCGAAAGGCCGGTGCGGACGTGGACCTCGTGTCGCTAGAGACCGGCGACGTGCAGATGTTCAACCACCTCGACAAGGGGGACACGATCGAGGCCAACGTCGCGGCGTCCGACGCGAGCGCCTCCAACTACGACGGCCTCGTAGTCCCTGGGGGCGTCGCCAACCCTGATCAGCTGCGCACCGATCAAGACGCGGTTCGCTTCGTTCGAGAGTTCTTCGAGCAGGACAAGCCGACGGCGATCATCTGCCACGGACCATGGGTGCTGGTGGAAGCCGACGTGGCGCGCGGGCGCACGGTCACCTCGTGGCCGAGCCTGCAGACGGACCTGCGCAATGCCGGCGCAAAGTGGGTCGACGAGGAAGTCGTCGTCGACAACGGGATGGTCACCAGCCGCAAGCCCGATGACCTGCCCGCGTTCATCGCGAAGCTCATCGAGGAGTTCGCCGAGGGCCGCCATGAGCAGAAGGTGGAGGCCGGCGCTCGCAGCTCCTGACCTGCGCGTAGGCGAGGATTGGCGGGCGCCGCCACTTTGCGGTGTCCGCCCGCTTCAGCGGTATACATTCCGAGTATGCGGACGGCGAGCGACGGGCCGGAGCTCGAACGCGACAGCTCACTGCAAGCGGCCAACGACTCGGGCGCGGGCGATCCCGAGCGCCACGAAACCCCAGCCGAGCGGCTCGATCGCAACGAGATCGAGCTTCTGAACGAGCTGCGCGTCGCGGGAACCGGGATCCAGGTGCTGTTCGCGTTCCTGTTGATCGTGCCGTTCAATACTGGCTGGCGGCAGCTGTCGGCATTCGACCGAGACGTGTACTTCGCCACGCTGATGTGCATCGCCGCCGCCACCGTGTTGCTGATTGCGCCGTCGGTTCAACACCGAATCCTGTTCCGCCAGGGCGAGAAGTCTTATCTGGTCTGGCTGGGCACATGGGTGACGATCATCGCGGCCGTGTTTCTCGGAATCGGCCTGACCGGGATTTTGGTGCTGGTCTCGAACGTGGTCCTCGGCGGAATTGCGGCGCCACTGGTGGGCGCCGTCGCCGCGGTTGTAGTGGGAAGCCTGTGGTTTTTGATCCCGGTCAGGCGGGGGCGCCGCGACCGGGGCCTCCACGCTGCCGAGCCGGCTCCACCGCTCCGTCGACCTGACCGCTGAGCCGTCGTCGTCGTCAGGCGGCGCGGTGCGGCGAGATGCACTGGCGATCGCCCGGCGAGGCCGAGCCTGCTGGGCAGTTATCGCGAACGGGCCCAGGGGTAACCGGTAACAGAAGACCGATACGCGTAGAAAGGAACGCTCATGCCTTGGGACGAGCTCAAGCCTCGTGCATTTCCCGCCTTCGAAAAGGACCTCGACGGTATTTCGCGGCAGACCATGGAGGACCACTACAAGCTGTATGAGGGCTACATCAAGAAGACCAACGAGTGTCGCAAGCTGCTGAACGAGTTCGATTACAGCGAGATCGAGGGCAACCAGGTCTTCTCGCAGCTACGGGCGGTATCGGTCGACTACACCTTCGCGCTGCTCGGCTACAAGAACCACGATCTGTACTTCGGGCATCTCGGGGGACGCGGCGGCGAGCCGACCGGCCGCATCGCCGAGCTGATCAACTCCGAGTTCCACGGCGGCCTGGGGGAGTGGCAGAAGGCTGTCAGGAAGGCCGCGACCGCCGCGCGCGGCTGGGTGATGGTCGGCTATGACCTCAACGACGGCTCGATCTTCAACTACATCATGGACACCCAGAATCTGTGGGCCGTCTACAACATGGTCCCGGTGCTGGCGCTGGATGTCTACGAGCACGCCTACGCGCGTGACTACGGAGCCACGCCTGATGGCCGCAAGCAGTACGTCGAGGCGTTCTTCCGCAACCTAGACTGGGATCACGTCAATCGTCAGCTCGCGCAAGCGGAGGCCGCCAAGCAGGGCGCCGACGCCAGCGGCGCAAAAGAGCAGGTGCCGACCGCTTAGCGACCGCTCTGCGCTAGCAGCGGGCCTCTTATGACGATCAGAGGGCGGGCTCCGGCCCGCTCTCATCGTGCTCTTCAGGGCTCAGCCTCTGCGGAGCCGCTCGAGCCGGTGACGGGCAGCGCCAAGCGCCTGGGCATCGCGGCCGATCCGCTTCCAGGGGTCCCCGTCGCGCTCCAGTCGCGCCGGCACGCTGGCTAGCGTCCACTGATCGGGCCGGGTATCTCGCTGCGAGAGCTCGTCCCAGTCGAGCGGGGTCGCGACGGGTGCGCCCGGCCGTGCCCGAACCGCGTACGGCGCCACCGCGGTGTGCGCGAACGCGTTGCGCAAGGTGTCGATCAGGATCCGCCCGCCGCGCTTGGCCTTCCGCTGCTCGGTGGTGAACAGGTTCGGCTCCCTGGCGCTCGCGAGCGCTGCCAGGTCACGCGCAAACCCGCGGACGTCGTCGAAGTCGCCACGGCGGACCAGCGGCACGACGACGTGATAGCCGCGCGAGCCGGTGCTCATCACGAATGGCTCGAGCTCGAGTTCCCGCAGCAGCTGCCCGAACAGCCGCGCGGCCCGCCTCACTTCCGCGGACTTGTTCTCGGCTGGATCGAGATCGACCACCAGCTGGTCAGGGCGGTCGAGCCGGTCACTGCGGCTCAGCCAGCGGTGGGGCGTGATGCAGGCCTGATCGGCGAGGTACACGAGCGTCGCGGCGTCATCGGCGACCACGTGTTGGACCGGGCCTTTCTCACTTGGAACCACCACCCGCTTGATCCAATCCGGGAAGTGTGAGCCGGCGCGCTGCTGCATGATTCGCTGCCCGCCGATGCCGTCCGGATATCGCTCCATGTTGAGCGGCCGCCCCGCGACGTGCACCAACATCGCGCTGGCCACGCGCTCGTAGTAACAAGCGAGCTCCACTTTCGTGATCCGGTCCGGGAACATCGGCTTCTCGGGCCGAGAGATCCTCACCGTCCGTCGTCCTGCGCGAACCGAGATGGACTTCGAATCGCTCACCGGGCAACGGTAGCCCGCCGCGACCCGCCAGCGCAACCGCCGCGGCCTCAGCAACCAGCCGCGCCGACCTGATTACAACCATCTCCGTTTGGGCAGTAGGAGCCACGAACCGATAAGGAGCGACGATGCAAATCGGCTACTTCCTCTCGAGCGAGGAGTGGGGTCCGCACGAGCTGGTTGCGCAGGCGGTCAAGGCGCAGGAAGCCGGCTTCGAAGGTCTCTGGATCTCCGACCACTATCACCCGTGGAACGACGAGCAGGGCCACAGTCCGTTCGTGTGGTCGACGATTGGCGCGATCGCTCAGGCCACTGACGGGATGAAACTGACCACGGCGGTGACCTGCCCGACCGTCCGGATCCATCCCGCGATCATCGCCCAGGCTGCCGCGACCTCGGCGGTGCTGCTCGAGGGGCGCTTCTGCCTCGGGCTCGGAAGTGGCGAGGCGCTCAACGAGCACATCGTCGGCGCTCACTGGCCAGAGGCCGACGAGCGGCTGGAGATGCTAGAGGAAGCCGTGGAGGTGATCCGGACCCTCTGGCAAGGGGGTGCCCGTGACCACCGCGGCCGCCACTATCGCGTCGAGCACGCGCGCGTCTACGACCTGCCGAAGTCTCCACCCCCGATCGTGATCTCCGGTTTCGGCTCAAAGGCACTCGAGCTGGCGGCCCGGATCGGAGACGGCTACTGCACGGTCGCGCCCGACGCAGACTCCGTGAGGCAGTTCCGCGAACAAACGCGCAACGGGATGCTCGTCCAGGGCGGGACGAAGGTGTGCTGGGGCGAGGATGAGGCCGAGGCGCGCAGCATCGCCCATCGGCTGTGGTCAAACGAAGCGCTCCCGGGCGAGCTGGCGCAGGTGCTGCCAACCCCGGAGCATTTTCAGCAGGCCAGTGAGCTCGTGACCGAAGAGATGGTCGCGGAGCAGGTTCCATGCGGCCCTGACCTCGAGCGCCACATCGAAACGATCAAGCAGTTCGCCGATGCCGGCTTCGACGAGCTCTACATCAACCAGATCGGTCCTCATCAGGACGGCTTCTTCGCGGCATATCGTGATCACGTGCTGCCGCGAGTGCGGCGATGAAGCGAATCGCGCTAGCGGCCGTCGCGTTCGCGATCGCTGCTGGCTTTTACCTTCTGATGATCGATACCACCGACCTCCCTGAGCTGCTCGTGTTGGCCGTCGTGGCGGCGCTCGCGACCGCGGGGTTCGAGAGCTCTCGGCTGCAAGGCGTGGCCCACGCAGGCTTCAAGCTCGGCTGGCTGCGGCAAGCGTGGCGGCCTGTCGTGAACGTGCCTCGGCACGCGGCGCTGGTCGGCTACGAGGCAATCCGCCAGCTGCTGCACTCCCAGCCACGGCGCGGCAGCTTCCGCGCGGTCCCCTTCCACGGAGGACAAGACGCAGCCGACCAGGGCCGGGTGGCGCTGACCGAGTCGCTCGGCTCGTTTGCGCCGAACACGATCGTGATCGGCGTTGATTCCGACCGTGACCTGCTGCTCGTCCACCAGCTGCATCCTCAAGGTGGGCGGGACGAGCTAGACGTGCTGAGGCTGGGATGAATGAATGGGAGCTCGCTGCCGTCGTTCTGACCGGCGCGATGCTGCCGTGCCTCGGGGTTGCGCTGCTGGCGGAAGCGACCGCCGCGCTGGCCGCGTTTGAGGTCGCAAGCACGCTGGCGACAACCACGCTGATGCTTCTCTCCGAGGGCTTTCACCGCCAACCGTTCATCGACCTCGCGGTCGTGCTCGCCCTGCTCTCGGTGCTGGGCGCGATCGCATTCGCGCGTTTGATGGAGGAGGGCATATGACCATCCGGCACGTGGTGGCGATGGTCCTGCTCGTATCGGGAGTGGCGCTCCAGCTGCTCAGCGTGGTCGGCGTGACGGCGATGCGCGATGTCTTCGATCGCCTGCACTACGTAGGGCTGACGAGCTTCGGGACGCTGCTGATCGGTACCGCGATCCTGCTACAGCAAGGCTTCTCGCTTATCGGCGACAAGTCGCTCGCGATCGGGCTGCTGCTGGTGATGCTCAGTCCGGTGCTGGTCCACACCACGGCGCGCAGCCTCCGCATCCGCGAGCGCGGCGACTGGCGCGAGGGCATCGAGCGCGAGAGGGAGGAGGGCCAGCAATAGTCGCTCTGCAGGTGGCCGCGCTGGCGTTGGTGGCCGTCGGCGGGACGGCCGTCGTGTTCACGCCTGATCCACTGCGGCAGGCCCTGGTCCTGGGCATCTACGGGCTGGCGCTGGCGATCCTGTTCTTCGTCTTCCAGGCCCCCGATGTGGCGCTCTCGGAGATCGTTGTCTCCGGGGTCGGCCTACCTGTGATCATCCTCGCGGCACTGCGCAAGATCCACCAGCGCGAAGCGGAGCTGGAGGAGGACGAGCGCGAGTGACTCGCCGGGTGCGGCTGTCGCTGTTCGCGTTGGCCGGGCCGGGCCTCCTGGCGGTCCTGGTGCTGGGCTTTCGCGGTCTGCCCGCATTCGGCGACTACCACGGCATCTATGGGCTGCTGCTCAACAAGATCGAGTTGCCCGAGCGCCACGCCACCGACATCGTCACAGCATTGAACTTCGATATCCGCGCGTTCGACACGCTGGGGGAGGAGTTCATCCTGTTCGCCTCGGTCGCGGGAGTGGCCGTGCTGCTGCGCCACCTGCGTCGCGAAGACGAGCGGCAGCGCAGCGCGGGAATCGAGGATCACAGCTTTGCCGGCGCAAGCTCGGCTTTGCGGGTGGCTTCGCTGGTGATGATCCCGGTGCTGATCGCGCTCGGCTGGTACGTGGTCCTGCACGGCGCGCTGACGCCGGGTGGTGGCTTTCAGGGCGGCATCGTGCTAGCCGCCGGGCCGCTGGCGATTCTGCTCGCGGGGCGCTACTTCGCGCTCAAGCGGGTGGCGCCCGAATGGGCGCTCGAGGCGACCGACTCGATCGGCGCCGCCGGCTACGGCTTGATCGGGCTCGGCGGCCTGATCTTCGCCTCGGTGTACTTGAAGAACTTCCTGCCGCTGGGGACTCCCGACATGTTGCTGTCGGCCGGCATGATGCCGCTCAACAGCATCGCGGTCGGGCTCGAGGTCACCGGCGCGTTTCTCGTGACCTGGACTGAGTTTCTCGACCAGGACCTGCTGGTTGAGCGGGGAGGACTGGAGCAGTGAGCTTCCTCCCGTTTGCCGTGGCAGCGTGGCTGTTCGTAATCGGGCTGTGGGGGGTTGTCTCCAGCACCAACCTCGTGCGGACGGTGCTCAGCTTGACCGTCGTGCAGTCCTCAACGTACCTGCTCCTGCTCGGGGTCGGTTACAGAACCGGTGCAAAGGCCCCGATTGTCGCCGACATCCCGACAAACTCGAAGCTCGTCGATCCGGTGGTGCAGGTGCTGGTGCTGACCGACGTGGTGATCGAGGCGACCGTCACCGCGCTGCTGCTCGCGCTGGTCGTCCAGGCGCACAAGCGCTTTGGCAGCATCGATCCCGCAGATCTGCGACCGCTTCGGGACTAGTGACCCATCCGGTAAATCCTCGCCGACTTCGCGGCTGCGAATCTTCGCCTGCGCCGGCTCGCGGCCCGCTCGGCATCCTGCCTCGCTTCACCGGGCCGGGCCCGCGTCATCCGGCTGTCGTCGGACCTGGGTGTAGCGCCGCTAGACCTTCGCTCGTGCTCGCAGCCCGCTCGGCATCCAGCCTCGCTCTTTTGGGCTGCGCACGCGTCATCCGGCTGCGTCGTTGCCATGCTCGGTTCTCGCCCGCGAAGTGGGAAATAGTTTCCAGGATGGGCCGCTAGCCGGTGTCACATCTCGCCGCTCTCCCGGTGGTGATTCCGTTCCTGGCGGCGGCGCTGCTGGTTGCGACGGGATCTTTCGCTCCGCGGCTGTTCGATGACGGCGTGGGGCTGGTCAGTGCGCTGGCCGTCGCGACCCTGTGCGTGCTGCTGACGGTGCACACAGCCACACAGCCGTTCGCCTATTGGATGGGCGGATGGACTCCGATTCACGGAGTCGCGATCGGGATCTCATTCTCGATTGATCCGCTCGGCGCCGGGATGGCTGCCTTCTGCGCCCTTCTGGTGGCGGCGGCGCTGGTGTACTCGTGGCGCTACTTCGACGCGGTCAAGGGCCTTTTTCACGCTCTGATGCTGCTGTTCATGGCTGGGATGGTGGGCTTCTGCTTGACCGGCGATCTGTTCAACATGATCGTCTTCTTCGAGCTGATGGGCGCGGCTGCGTACGCGCTGACCGCATTTCAGATCGAAGAGCGAGCGCCGATCCAGGGAGCGATCAACTTCGCGATCACCAACAGCATCGCCGGCTATGCGATGTTCGTCGGACTGGCATTGCTGTACGCGCGCACCGGAGCTCTCAATATGGCGCAGATCGGCGCAGCGCTCGATGGCCATCGCGCCGACCCGCTGGTGGTGGTGGCGATGGTGCTGCTGTTCGTCGGCTTCCTGACCAAGGCCGCGGCGGTTCCGCTTCATTTCTGGTTGGCCGATGCTCACGCAGTCGCACCGGTCCCGGTCTGCGTTCTGTTCTCCGGAGCGATGGTCGAACTGGGCATCTACGCCGTCGCGCGGCTGTACTGGCAGATGTTCGCCGGTCCGCTTGGTCCCCACGCCGACTCGCTGAGAGCGGTCCTGGTCGCGCTCGGTGTGGTGACCGCCCTGCTCGCAGCCTGGATGTGCGTCATGCAGCGACACATCAAACGTCTGCTTGCGTTCTCCACCGTCAGCCACGTCGGGATGATGCTGTGTGGCGTCGCGCTGCTCAGCGCGAAGGGGATCGCCGGCGTCGCGGTGTACGTGGTCGGCCATGGCCTGACCAAGGCGGCCCTGTTCATGTGCACGGGAGTGCTGCTTCACCGTTTCGCGACGATCGACGAGTTCGATCTGCACGGGCGGGGAAGGGAAGTCCCGTTCGTGGGGGTGCTGTTCGCGATCGGGGCCGTGCTGCTCTCCTCCGCTCCCCTGCTCACCACCTACTTCGGCAAGTCGCTGCTCGAGGAGGCGTCCTCGGACGCCGGCTATGGTTGGGTGGCCGCGGTGTTCATCATCGCCTCGGCGCTGACCGCGGGAGCGGTGCTGCGCGTCACCGGGCGCGTGTTCCTCGGCTGGGGCCCCGCGGAGGGGCCCGATCCGGCACAGGCGCGCGCCGCCGAGGAACGGGTCGACGAGCAGCGCGGGCCACGCGAGCACACCCCCATCTTGATGGTGATCGTCCCCGCGGTACTGCTCCTCGCGGCGGTGGTGGCCGGCCTGATACCCGGCGCCGTGCCGGGCGTGGAGCGCGCGGCGGCACGATTTGCCGACCATTCGGCTTACGCCGCCTGGGTGCTTCACGGGACGCCAATCACCTGGCCGAAGGTCAGCCCCGGTCCGATCGAGACGATCGATGTGTTGTTCGCGCTGCTCGCGCTCGCCGGCGCAGTCGGCAGCGCGGCGCTCGGCTTGTTCGGCAGACCCCTTCGCGAGTCGCTTCCCAGCGGTATCAGCGAGCCCGCGCAAACCGGGCTCCGAGGACTGCGGCATCTGCATTCGGGGCACATCGGCGACTACATCGCTTGGTGGACCGCCGGCGCGAGCGTGCTGGGCGGTGTGTGCCTGATCGTGCTCGCGTGAGCGACCCGGACAGCGCAAAACATAGACGCTCTTCTATTTGTCGACGTGAAATAAATACTTGTGCGCTATGCCATGCCGCCCTACTCTCCACCGGATTCGTCGAGAGCAAGACCTGACTGGAGCCGATGTTCACACTCACGGAGAGCAGCGATGGCAAGCGGGATCGATGGGCCGCCGGCGTCACCCCGTACGCCGAGATGGGTTACTTCGATTCCGACTATCAGCCGAAGAACAGCGACATCCTCGCTGCCTTTCGGATCACCCCGCAGCCTGGCGTCGACCCGGTTGAGGCGGCCGCGGCCGTCGCCGGCGAATCGTCCACCGCCACCTGGACCGTCGTTTGGACGGACCGCCTGACCGATCACCGCAACTACCAGGCTAAGGCCTACGAGGTGAGCGCGGTGCCGGGCCGGGAGGGCGAGTACCTGGCCAAGGTGGCCTATGACATCGACCTTTTTGAGGAGGGGTCGATCGCGAACCTCACGAGCTCGATCATCGGCAACGTGTTCGGCTTCAAGGCGCTCCGCGCCTTGCGACTCGAAGACATGCGAATCCCACCACAGTACGTGAAGACGTTTCAGGGACCGCCGCACGGGATCGTGATGGAGCGCGAATACCTGGACAAGTTCGGTCGCCCGTTGCTAGGCGCCACGGTCAAGCCCAAGCTGGGGCTGTCGGCCAAGAACTACGGGCGCGTGGTGTTCGAGGCGTTGCGGGGTGGTCTCGACTTCACCAAGGACGACGAGAACATCAACTCGCAGCCGTTCATGCGCTGGCGCGACCGTTACCTGCATGCGATCGAGGGGGTCAACCGGGCAGCGGCCGCCACCGGTGAGGTCAAAGGTCACTACATGAACGTCACCGCCGCGACGATGGAGGAAATGTACGAACGCGCCGAGTTCGCCAAAGAGATCGGCAGCGTGGTCATCATGATGGACCTGACGGTCGGCTACACCGCGATGCAGTCGATGTCGAGGTGGGCTCGTCGCAACGGTCTGATTCTTCATCTGCACCGTGCCGGCCACGGGACCTACACGCGGCAGAAGACCCACGGCGTCTCGTTTCGGGTGATCGCGAAGTGGTGCCGGCTGCTGGGTGTTGACCATATCCACGCGGGGACGGTCGTCGGCAAGCTGGAAGGGGATCCCTCGATGGTCAAGGGCTATTACGACACCTTGCGACGCAACCACATCCCGGAGAATCCCGAGGAGGGGATCTACTTCGACCAGGATTGGGCGTGGCTCCCCGCGGTGATGCCGGTCGCCTCCGGCGGGATCCACGCCGGACAGATGCACCAATTGCTGCGCTACCTCGGTGAGGACGTGATCCTGCAGTTCGGGGGCGGCACGATCGGCCACCCGATGGGGATTGAAGCCGGGGCCACAGCCAACCGGGTTGCGGTCGAAGCGATGATCCAGGCGCGCAACGAGGGGCGTGACTACTTCCAGCAGGGACCTGAGATTCTCGAGCATGCCGCCAAGGGCTGTCCCGCGTTGAGCGCGGCGCTTCAGGTCTGGAAGAACGTCACGTTTGACTTTCAGTCCACCGACACGCCGGATTTCACGGTCACTCCCACGTTCGCGTGAGCAGCGAGGGCAAACGAGCAGCGGGCGCCGTCAGCTCCGGCGTGGCGTCGCCGACCACAGGAGGTGAGCTTCAGATGCGCATTACCCAGGGGACGTTCTCGTTCCTGCCCGACTTCACCGATGAGCAGATCTCGAAGCAGATCGAATACGCGCTCGCGCACGGTTGGGCGATGGCGATCGAGTACACCGACGATCCGCATCCCCGCAATTCCTATTGGGAGATGTGGGAGATGCCGATTTTCGATCTGCCGGTGGCGGAGGCGGACGTGGTGCTAAATCAGGTGCGCGCCTGCCGCGAGCGCCATCCCGAGCATTACGTGAAGTTGATCGCCTATGACTCATCGCGGGGGCGGCAGACGAGCGCGTTCAGCATCATCGTGGGGCGTCCCTCGAAGGAGCCCGGGTTCCACCTGGAGCGGATCGAATCCCATGACCGGGTGATCCGCTATCGCTTGCACTCCTACGCGACCGAGCGGCCCGAGGGGCTTAGGTACCGAAACGGCTCGGCCGCATGACCGCGCTGGCGCAACCCAAGGTCGTCGATTCGGGCGTGGCGCTCGACGGCGCGGACGTCGAGGCGGTCCTCGAGCAACTCGATCGCGAGCTCGTGGCGCTCGCGCCGGTAAAGTTTCGAATCCGGGAGATCGCCGCGCTGCTGGTGATCGAGCGGCTACGCCGCGAAGCCGGGCTGAGGGCGAGTCGGCCGACGCTGCACATGTGCTTCACCGGCAATCCGGGGACGGGCAAGACCACCGTCGCGCTGCGGATGGCAACCCTTCTGCACCGGCTGGGATACCTCGAGCGCGAGAAGCTTGTCGCGGTGACGCGCGATGATCTCGTCGGTCAGTACGTCGGCCACACCGCGCCGAAGACCAGGGAGGTGCTGGCGCGGGCGGCCGGCGGCGTCTTGTTCATCGACGAGGCCTACTACCTCTATCGACCTGAGAACGAACGAGATTACGGCGTCGAGGCGATCGAGATCCTGCTACAAGCGATGGAAAACGAGCGCGACCGGCTGGTCGTGATCCTCGCCGGCTACAAGGAGCGGATGGACGATTTCTTCCGGCTGAACCCTGGCATGTACTCTCGCGTCGCGCACCACATCGACTTTCCCGACTACACGCTCGGCGAGCTGCTGGAGATCGCCCGGATGATGCTCGACCACGAAGCCTATGCCCTATCCCCCGACGGTGAGCGTGGTCTCTACGCCTACCTCGAGGACGACGCCGGGCGACCGCGCTTCGCGCACGGCAGGAGCGTGCGCAACGCGATCGAGCACGCCCGGCTCCGGCAGGCGAGCCGGCTCTACTGCGCTATCCGTCGGGGAGCTAGGCCAACACCCCAGGAGCTGATGCGGATCGAGGCACAGGACATCCCGCCGTCCCGCATCATGGGCCAGGAACCCGCGAGCGCCTCGGCCACGGCCTGAGGAGGCGAGCGAATGCGCCCTGTAATCCTCGGCGTGGTCGGCGACTCTGCGGCCGGCAAGACGACGATCACTCGCGGCCTGGTGCGGGTGCTAGGTGAGGACAACGTGTCCCACATCTGCACCGACGATTACCACCGCTACGACCGCAAGCAACGGGCGGAGCTCGGGGTCACGCCGCTGCACCCGGACTGTAATTACATCGACGTGCTCACCCAGCATCTGATTCATCTGCGGCGGGCAGAAGCGGTCCTGAAGCCGGTCTACCGCCACCACGACGGGACGTTCGGTCCGCCGGTGTACGTTCGCCCCGAGCGTTTCATGGTGGTCGAGGGCCTGCTCGGCTACTACCTGCCGGAGATGCGCGAGATCTACGACGTGCGCGTGTTCCTGAATCCGCCCGAGGAGCTCCGCCGCCAATGGAAGGTCACGCGGGATTGCTCGCGACGGGGCTACACGACCGACCAGGTGCTGGCCGAGCTCGATCGCCGCGAGGCCGATTCCGAGGCGTTCATCAGGCCACAGCGGCGGCATGCGGACATGCTCGTGACGTTTCTGCCGCCAGCCTCCGACGATCATGACCCGACCCACCTGGCAGCGGAGCTGACGCTTCGCGATGGCATCCCGCATCCTGACCTGACGGCCTTCGTGCAGGCGGAGGCGGGCGAGCTGACGTTGCTCGAACGGGAGGGCGATCGGGTGCTGCGGATCCCGGGCCAGATGAACCCGGATCACGCTGCCGCGATCGAGGAGGCGATCTGGGCGCGAATGCACTTCGCGACGCACCTCCGAGCGCGCCGCCTCGGCGAGTTCACGATCGGCACCAACCTGCATCGCTCGGAGTCGCTTGCGCTGGTACAGCTCTTGATCCTCTACCACCTGGTGACCGCAAAGGCGGTGATCGCGGTGGGCGGCGACGGGGCACGCAACCCGGAGGCCGACGGGGCACGTCCCCCGGTTGGCGCCCCGGTCTCAGAGGAGGCTTCCGCCGGGCGGCACGGCCCATACCCGCCGGGCGTACTCGCTGGCCAGCTCGAGCCCGAGATCGGCGACCGTCGGGGCACCCTGGGTTGACATCGATCGCGCGAGCTCCGACCAGGCCCGGGCGACCGTTGCGACCTTGGCGGTCGGTCCCCAGCCGCTGGCCGCGAAGAGCTCCGCCGCGCGCGAGTGTACGTCCGCCAGCGTGAAGTCGCCGAAGGGCTTATAGCCCTCGCGCGCGTACACCGGGCGCTGCAGTGGATCAGCGCCGCTCACGGCAGGCCCAGTTTGGGGATCGGTCCGCCGCCGTGCCAGGCGAGCCAGCTTCCGGGGGCAACCTCCTCACAGCGAGAAAGATGACGCGGATCGGCATGAGCGGCTCACCAGCGTGGACGGTACCCAGTGCCAAGAGATTTACCTGTCCGCCGCCACCCCGGCTCGACGTCGAAGTGGCGACGGATGGCGCGCTCACGTAGTCGTCGCATCACCGGGCCGTAGGTGAACCGAGCCCCTGCCGCGGCGGCGAGCCCCAGCCGGCTTGGCGTCATGAACGGCATGAACTTGTCCGGAAAACCGGGCATCGTGCAAGCGATGCAGATGCCGCCGACGTTGGGGCAGCCCCCAACTCCGGCCACCCAGCCGCGGACCGGCACGTTGCACTTCACGACGGGGCCTTTGCAACCTAGCTTCACCAGGCATCCGTGACGATCGGCCGGTGTCTGAGCGAACTTGCCCTGCTCTGCGAATCCCGCCCGGCCGCATCCCTCCTGGACGGTTCGCTCGAACAACCATCGCGGCCGGCCCTGATCGTCGAGCTCGAGCTCTCGCTCCACGCCTCCAATCCGGAGCGCGAGGTGCAGCAATGTCTCGGTGATGTTGTCCGGCTGCACCGGACAGCCGGGAAGGTTGATGATCGGAATTCCGAGCCGCGATCGCCAGTTCGACCCTAGGTAGTCCCGCAACCCCATCGCTCCGGTGGGGTTGCCGCGCATCGCGGGAATCCCGCCGAATGCCGCGCATGTCCCCATCGCGAGCACCGCGGCCGCTTTCGGCGCCAAGCGATCGATCCAGGCGGAAGTTGTGATCGGCTGGCCGTGGTCCGGATCGACCCCCATCGCTGCCCAGTGACCCTCGCCGCTGATCTCTTCATTTGGCACCGATCCCTCCAGCACCAGCACGTACGGGTTGAGCCCGTCGGCGGCGGCACGGCGAAACGGCGCCGTGAAGTCTTCGCCGGTCTCATACGCGAGCAGCGGGTTGTAGATCACCAGCCGCGGCGCTCCCGGGAGAATCCCGCGCAGCAGATCCTCGAGGCTCGGATGCGTGGCGGCCGTCATCGCGACCGACTCTCCGTCGCATCCGAGGCCGCTCGTGAGCCACAGCACGTGGATCAGCTGCCGCTCCGAGTACGCCTGATCGGGCGCAAACTCGATGCTTCGCATTACCCTCGCCTCGACGAGGTGAGCGCCGTCACCAGCTGCTCGACACGGCCCGAGACGGGCTCGACCATCGTGGCGAGCTGTTCCTCGAGGCTTCCATGGAGATGCCATTCATCCCCGTGGCCGGTGACGAGCCCGGCATGCGCGAGCCGTGCCAGGGCATGCGAGACCGAGGGTCGCTCGGCTCCGATCAGCCGGCCCAACAGCTGATGGGTGAGCGGCAGCGGCAGGCGGATTCCTCCCGGCTCGACCTTTCCCCAGCGCGACGCGAGGTGCCACAGCAGCAGCGCCAGGCGAACCTCTAGCCGAGGCTGCGCGGCGATCGCGCGCTGCACGTTGACGCGGCGGGTGCGCATGCTCGCACGTCCCAGCAGCGACTGGGTGATCTGGGGCCACGGCGCGATCCGTTGCGCGAACGCTCCGTCGAGCACCGCGAATCGCGAGGAAACGAGCGCTCGCCAGTCGGTGTCGCAGACGAGCAACTCCTCGTCCTCGCCCGCCCAAGGCTGGATCAGGTCGCCCGCTCCCACCAGCTCCGCCGCGATCCGATCACCGACCCGGACGTTGATCGATACCACGCCGTCCAGCACCAGCAAACCTGGTCCCGGCGAGGCCAGCTCGAGCCAGTCCGAGAGCCTGATCTCGCCGACATCGGTCTCGAACGTGATCGCGGTGACCTCGGTCCGGGCCACCAAGCGCATGCGGACGTCGAGCTCGTCGGCGAGGTCGGCGTCGAGGTCGAGCAGGTACTGGTAGGAGCAGGGCCGCGAGCGAGCGCGCTCCCTGGCCGCCCAGCGCGAGCGAGCGGCTTGTGTGTCCCCGGGCTTCAGTTCGACCTCCCCGGCCACGGCATGGCTTGAATCGGCTCCCTCCAGTCGGGTCGATAGCGCGTCCGCGCCCCGCTCGCCAGTCTACGCCGCGCCCGTCAGGACGCCAGCAGTTGATCGCGGGCGGCCCGCCCCCGGTAAGCGCAATTACCGTCACCGCAATTACTCGCTTTGGCATGGATCTGCGCCGCGGTGATATACCGGCTACTAGCAGAGCCAGCTGGTGGGGCCTGCCGGATTCGCTGTTGAGAGGAGTACAGGGAGAGCTCATGTGCTTGGCGATACCTGGACAGGTAGTCGAGCTGGTCGATGCCACGAACCAGATCGCGAAGGTGGACGTCGTCGGGGTGCGGCGGAACATCAACGTAAGTTTGCTCGCCGACGAGAACGGCGGCGCGCGACCGGGCGATTGGGTGCTGATCCACGTTGGCTTCGCGCTCTCCAAGGTCGATGAGGAGGAGGCGCAGGCGACCCTGAGGTTGCTCGAGCAAATGGGCAGCGAATACGAGCAGGAGCTCGAGGAGCTGAAAGCGAGCGTGATCGAGTGAGCGAGCCGAGCGCCTCGGAATGCCGCGTCGAGCCGAGTCACTGCATCACCTGCAGCGACGAGGGCGTGGCGATGCTGGTGCTGGAGATTGAATCGGACGCGGCGGTGTGCGCGAGTTCTGATCGCCGGCGCCATCGCGTCGAAGTCGATCTGGTGGGACCCGTTTCCCGTGGCGATCAGCTGCTCGTTCACGCGGGTGTCGCGATCGCGAACCTGGGAGCGACGGGATGAAGTTCGTCGACGAGTTCCGCAACGCGCAGCTCGGCCGGGTGCTCGCCGGGGAGATCCTGTCCGAGCTCGAACCGGGCCGCCATTACAAGGTGATGGAGGTCTGCGGAGGCCACACCCATTCGATCTACAAATACGGGATCGACGACCTGCTGCCGGCCAACGTCGAGCTGGTGCACGGGCCCGGCTGTCCAGTCTGCGTGATCCCGATGGGCAGGGTCGACGATGGGATCGCCGTCGCCCGACAAGAAGACGTGATTTTCACCTGCTTCGGGGACATGCTGCGAGTCCCGGGATCTGAGTACACGCTGCTCGATGCGAAAGCTCAGGGCGCCGACGTGAGGATGGTGTACTCGCCACTCGATGCGCTGCGGATCGCGCGCGAGAATCGCGAGCGAGAGGTGGTGTTCTTCGCGATCGGGTTCGAGACCACAGCTCCGTCCACGGCGCTGACGCTCAAGCGCGCAAAGAGCGAAGGGATCCGCAACTTCTCCTGCATCTGCAACCACGTCACGATCGTGCCCCCGCTGCGAGCGCTGCTCGAGTCTCCTGACCTGCGACTCGACGGCTTCATCGGCCCTGGTCACGTCTGCACCGTCGTCGGCGCGCGCCCGTTCGAGTTCATCCCGGCCGACTATGGGCGCCCGGTTGTGATCTCTGGCTTTGAACCGCTCGACATCCTGCAGTCGATCCTTATGATCTTGCGCCAGCTCACGGCTGGGCGGTGCGAGGTCGAGAACCAGTACACGCGAGTCGTGCCCCGGGAGGGCAACCTCCGCGCGCTCGAGGTGCTCTCCGAGGTGTTCGAGCTCCGGCCCCATTTCGAGTGGCGAGGGCTCGGCTTCATCTCACAGAGCGCGCTGCGGCTATCGGACGCTTATCGCGACTTCGACGCCGAGCAGCGCTTCGGCGTGCCGGGCGTACGGGTCGCCGATCCCAAGGCCTGTCAGTGCGGCGAGGTGCTCAAAGGCGTGATCAAGCCCTGGGAGTGCAAGGTCTTCGGTACCGCGTGCACGCCCGAGCACGCGATCGGTACCTGCATGGTGTCGCCCGAGGGAGCCTGCGCCGCGTATTACAACTATGGCCGCTTCGCCCGCGAGCGGGAGGCTGTGTGAGTTCCTCGGAGTCGGTCGCGAGCGGCCGCGAGCAGCGGGTGCTCGCGATCATCGAGACCGCCCGCTCAAAGCGGGCCCGGTTTCGCGATGAGCGGATCACGCTAGCCCATGGGGCCGGCGGCAAGGCCTCCCAGACGTTGATCGAGGGGCTGCTGGTTCCGGCCCTGGCGGCGCCCGAGGGCGCGCTGGCGGCGCTGGGCGACGCCGGAACGATCGCGGTCGACGGAGTCCGCCTGGCGCTCACCACCGACAGCTTCGTGGTCAAGCCGCTCCGCTTTCCGGGGGGGTCGATCGGCGAGCTGGCGGTCAACGGGACCGTCAACGACCTTTCGGTATCAGGGGCTCGGCCGCTGTCGATCACCGTTTCAATGATCCTCGAGGAGGGGCTCGACGCCGCGGTGCTCAGAGATGAAGTCGAGGCGATCGCGCAGGCAGCCCGGGACGCGGGGGTCGAGATCGTCGCCGGCGACACGAAGGTCGTCGAGCGGGGTGCGGCCGACGGGATGTACCTGTGCACGGCGGGGCTCGGGGCAGTCGATTCCCGCGCGCGCGTGGCGACCAGCGCGATCGCTCCCGGCGATCAGCTGCTGGTCTCCGGGCCGATCGGCGAGCACGGCACGGCGATCATGCTGGCACGCAACCAGTTTGACCTGGACGCGTCGATCGAGTCCGACACCTGCTCGCTGTGGCCGTCCGTCGATGCACTGCTCGACTCGGCGGGGCCGGAGCTTCACTGCATGCGCGACGCGACCCGCGGAGGCGTGGCGTCGGCGCTGAACGAGCTGGCGCGGGCCTCGGGCGTAGCGGTTGTGGTTCGGGAGGCCAACGTGCCGGTGTCGCCGGTTGTGGCGGCTGCCGCGGAGCTGCTCGGAATCGATCCGATGTACGTAGCCAACGAGGGCCGGATGGTGGCGTTCGTGGCGCCGCAGGCGAGCGACCGGGCGCTCGCAGCGCTGCGCTCGGTGCCCGGCTGCGAGGGCGCGGCGGTGATCGGCGAGGTCCGCCGCGAGCCTCCGGGGATGGTGACTGTGGAGACAAGCTTTGGGGGCAGACGGGTGATGGACCAGCTCGTCGGCGACCCACTACCGCGGATCTGTTGAGGGCGGGCTTCACGAAGAAGGAGATCGATGGCGGCCGGGATTGAGTACGCGCCCAGGCAGCACGAGACCGAGCAGATATCTGCCCCCGTGCTGTGGATGACCACGGGCCTCTCGTGCAAGGGCGACTCGGTCGCGATGACCTCGGCGACCAACGCCAGCCTCGAGGACATCGTCCAGGGGGTGATTCCTGGGATGCCGCGACTGGTGGTCCACAATCAGGTGATCGCGGTCGAGGTCGGCGATGAGTACATGCAGGCCTGGTGCGACGCCGAGCAGGGCAAGCTCCACCCGTTCGTGCTTGTGGTCGAGGGCTCCGTCGGCAACGAGCAGATCAGCGGCGAGGGCCACTGGACGGGGTTCGGCGTCAATCGCTCCAACGGTCAGCCGATCACGCTGAACGAATGGATCGACCGCCTGGCACCGAAGGCGGCCGCGGTGGTGGCGGCCGGCACCTGCGCCACCTACGGCGGCATTCCCGCGATGAAGAACAACCCCACGGGCGCGATCGGGGTGCCCGATTACCTCGGCTGGAAGTGGCGCTCGCGAGCGGGCCTGCCGGTGATCGACATTCCAGGCTGCCCGGCCCAACCCGACAACACCACCCAGGTGCTGGTGTACCTCGGCTGCAAGGGCCCGGTGGTGAAGCGCAATCTTCCCGTGAGGGGTTGGTCAACGGGATCGGCGGCTGGAACATCGATGAGAAGTAGGACATCGAGCCCGAGTGGCGGCGTCGCTGGCCGGCACTGCTCAGCGGCTACCAAAAGCGCTGGTAGAGCGAGTGCACTCACCCGACCCGCGGTCAGTGTCAACAGGAGAACGTAAATGGCCACCACAGAGACTCCCAACGAACAAAAAGTTCTCGTCAAGGAGATGTCGTGGGATCCGATTACTCGGATCGTGGGGAGCCTGGGGATTCATACCGAGATCGACTTCTCAAACCACCGGGTGCTGAAGTGCTACAGCACCTCGATGATCTTTCGTGGATTTGACATCTTCATGAAAGGCATCGATCCCCGCGATGCTCACTTCATCACTAGTCGGATCTGCGGGATCTGCGGAGACAACCACTGCACTTGTTCGTGCCTGAACCAGAACATGGCCTATGGCGTCAAGCCGCCGCCGCTGGGTGACTTGGCATTCAACCTGGCCGAGACCGCCGACTACATCTTCGACCACGCAATCTTCAACGACTGCATGGCGAACGTCGACTTCTGCGAGCAGATGGTCAAGGACACCAACCCCACGCTGCTCGCCACGGCCGAGAAGACCTCCGCTCCGCACAGAGACATCCACGGCTACGCGACGATCGCGGACATCATGCGCGCGCTGAACCCATTCACCGGCAGCTTCTACCTGGAGACGCTACAGGTGGCGCGCTACACCCGCGAGATGTATTGCCTGTTCGGTGGCCGCCACACCCACCCCTCGACGATCATGCCGGGAGGCTGCAGCGCCGATATCACCCATCAGACCCTCACTGACTATTACGGGCGGCTGATGCGGTACTTCGACTACGTCAAGCGCGTGGTGCCGATGCACGACGACCTGTACGACTTCTTCCTCGAGGAGATGCCGGGATACGACATGGTCGGCTACCGGGAGACCAACCTCGTCAACTGTGGTTCGTTCGACGATCCCGACTACGTCGACTACGACTACCGCAACATGACCCAGTGGGGTCGCAAGCGCTACATCACGCCGGGGGTGGCGATCGACGGCGAGCTGATCTCGACGGATCTGGTGGAAATCAACTTGATGATTCGGATCCTGCTGGGAAGCTCCTACTTCGACAGCTGGGAGAACGAGCCGACTTTCGTGACCCGTGACCCGCTCGGCAACCCCGTCGACAAGAACCATCCCTGGAACAAGCAGACGCTGCCCAAGCCACAAAAGCGCGACTTCGCGGATAAGTACAGCTGGGTGGTCTCACCGCGGATCTACGACAAGCGAACGGACACCCACGTTTGCTGCGATACCGGCGGAGGTCCGTTCGCGCGGCAGTGGTGCACGGCAAAGGCCGGCTTGGTCGACTTTGGCTACGCGAAGGCGACCGGCCACTCGATCCAAATGGTGCTGCCCAAATCCGCCTCGATGCCGGAGATGGAGCTCGAGTGGAAACTGCCAGAGAAGTCCAATGCGATCGAGCGCGACCGGGCGCGCTCCTATCACCAGGCCTACTCGGCGCTGATCGCGCTTCACTGCCTGGAGCGCGCCTTGAAGGAAGTACGCGCCGGCCGGACCAAAAGCTGGAAGGAGTTCAAGGTCCCAGAGGAGGCCGTCAGCTGTGGATTTCACGAGGCGGCTCGGGGCGTGCTCTCGCACCACATGGTGATCCGCGAAGGCAAGATCGCCAACTACCAGCCCTACCCGCCGACGCCTTGGAACGCGAGCCCCCGCGACGTCAACGGGACTCCCGGGCCCTACGAGGACGCCGTTCAGAACACGCCGATCTTCGAGGAGAACGGGCCCGATAACTTCAAGGGGGTCGACATCATGCGGGCGGTGCGGAGCTTCGATCCATGCCTGCCCTGCGGCGTGCACATGTACACCGGCGCCGGTCGCGTGAGGAAGGTGATCCATACGCCCACCGGCCTCAGTTGACCCCCGCCGGCGTGAAGCGGAGATGACGTCCGAGCCACATCCGGGAGAGCTGCTTGACCGTGTTCAGGAGCTGAGCGCCGCGGTCGAGGAGCTCTCCGACCCGGGCGCCCGAGAGCTCGCCCAGGAACTCGTCGGGGCGGTGATCGCGATGTACGGCGACGGCCTGCGACGGATCATCGAAGCGATCGAGCGCTCGCGGGAGGCGGGAGCGACGATCCTCGATGAGCTCTCGGAAGATGGGGCCGTGGCGAGCCTGCTGCTGATTCACGACCTATATCCCGTGGGGCTCGAGGAGCGGGTGCTCGAGGCGCTCGAGACGGTCCGCCCCTACATGGAGTCCCACGGCGGCAACGTCGAGCTGGTGGGGATCGACGATGGCGTCGCCAGGCTCGCGCTGCAGGGCAGCTGTAACGGCTGCGCGGCCTCTCGCGCGACGCTCGAGCTGGCGATCAAGCAGGCGCTCGAAGAGCACGCTCCCGACTTGGTCGGGCTCGAGGTCGAGGGCGTCAGCGAGCCGGCGGTCGGTGGCCTCGAGCTTCCGGTGGTGCAGTCTGGAACGCCCCAACTTCCAATGGTTCATTCCGGCATCTCCGAGCTGCCGGTGGTCGAGGAAAAGCCGGCCCGGTGGGTGCCGCTGGACCACGCCGAAGCTCTCGAGAAGGGCGGGCTGCGCGTGCACTGCGTGGAGGGCGCGGCGCTGGTGCTCGCAAACGTGGACGGCACGCTGCTCGCTTATCGCGACTGCTGTGCATCGTGCGGCGGACCGCTCCACGACGGCGAGCTCGACGGTCACATGCTCCGCTGCGCCAACTGCGAGGTTGAATTCGACCTCCCGCGGGCGGGGCGCGCGGCGGGCGGGGAGCCGCTCCAGCTGACCCCGCTTCCGCTGCTCGCGAGCGACGCGATCCGGGTGGCCGTTTGAGCAACCTGGACGGGATCGCCGGCGCACGGCGCCGGGCAGAGCTAGTGGCGAGGATGAGGACGCTCGCGCAGGCAGGCGGAGGCTCGCCGCCTCATGGCGAGCGCCAGGTCGATGAGCGCTGCGACATCTGCAACGGGCGGATCCCCGACGATCATCGCCACCTGCTGCAGCTCGAGGAGCGGCGGATCGTGTGCGCCTGCGAAGCTTGCTGGGCGCTTCACTCGGGTGACCCCGAGTACCGTCCGGCCGGCACCCGGACGATCTGGCTGGATCGGTTCGATTGCGATCAGGAGTTGTGGGGTCGCTTCCAGATCCCGATCGGGCTGGCGTTCTTGATGCGCAGCACCGTCAGTGGCGGGGTGGTGGCGTTCTATCCGAGCCCCGCGGGCGCAACCGAGTCAGAGCTCACCCTCGAGGCATGGGATGCGCTCGTGGAGCGAAATCCGGGGCTGGAGCTCGATCCCGACGCCGAGGCGCTGATCATCAACCGGCTGTCTGACCCGCCCCAGTATGTGATCGCCCCGATCGACGACTGCTACGCGCTGGTCGGGCTGATCAAGTCGCGGTGGGAGGGAATCTCCGGAGGCAGCGCGCTCGAGCAAGCGGTGCCCGAGTTCTTCGCCGCCCTGCGAGCTCGGACCAGCGATTTCCCCGGAGCTCGGCGGTGAACCTCCGGGTCGAGAGCGAGCGGCCAGTGTTCGGGCCGCCGGCGAGCTGTGCGCCGTCCACCCAGGGCATGGCATGGGCGCGGGTGAGCACAGTCGTGCCGGCGTTCGTGGGCCAGGCCAGGTTCGCGCTCGAGGTGCCGTGCACCTACGACCTCGAGGTGGCGGCTTGCAAGTACTTCTATGCGCTCGCCGATGGCGAGGTGCCGCTCCGCTTCCATTTCTACGGGACGGTCTTCTACCGCGGCGCCAAGGGCCAGCTTCAAGTGGTCCCGGTTCCCTGGAGTGTCAGCGCTTCTTTCAAGATGCCGGTCCCGAGCTGGCGGGCGATGATCGCCGAGCACTACCCGGGCGGCGGCTGGATCCGGCTCGGCGAACAGACGCTGGCCGCTCTGAACGCGCGCCGCGGGAGCCGCGGCCTGCCGAGCTTCGATGCGTGCGTCGCCGAGTTGCTGCAGGGGGATGCCGACGATGCTCGATGAACTGGTCTCCTCGCTGCTGTACGAGGGGTACGCGCTGTATCCGTACACGCCTGGAGCGACCAAGAACGCGACCCCGACGCCATTCGGGATCGTGTACCCGCAGGCGTACGCCGCGGAGTGCGCGGGAGCCTTCGATCATGCGCGAATGGAATGCATCGCGATTCCCGCGCGGGAGGCGACCCTGTCAGCCACGCTGCGCTACCTGGTTGCCAAGGGCGAGCGACATCAGGCTCAGGAGCGGCTAGCCGAGCTCGGCCCGGTGCCGATCGGCGAACGCCACACCGTCGAGTTCGACGACGGACGATTCACGCTGCGCTCTGAGGCGCTTGCCAGCGATGGACGAGTGCTCGTCCGCGCCTGCCTGCACAACCTCGCGCACGTGCCGACCGGCCTCGATCGCCGCTCGGCGCTCGCCAGCTCGCTGATCTCGACGAACATCGTGGTCCAGATCTCGGCCGGGCGCTTCATCTCCCCTCTGGAGGCCGGGCGAGAGAGCGTCAACATCTGGCCGGTGCTTGCCACCGAGAACGACGACGCGGTGCTGGGCACGGCGATCGTGCTGCCCGACCATCCCCAGATCGCGCCCGAGAGCGGGGGCAACCTGTTCGACAACACCGAGATCGAGGAGGCGCTGGTGCTCCATCTCCATGCGCTCAGCGACCAGGAGCGCGAGCAGGTGGCCGCGCAAGATGAGGCGGTGCGCGCGATGCTCGAGCGCGCGCTCGCCACCACGCCCCAGGAGATCATCGACCTGCACGGAGGGCTCAAGGATGTCGGCGATGGCTAGCGGCCCGCGACCGGGAGGGGCGGATGACAATCCCGGAATGGAGCGCGCGACGGTCGAGGGCGTTACGTTCGAGCGAGGCGCGACCGTGATCTTGCGCCCCGGCGCCGGCCGCGATCCGTTCGACAAGATGCTCGACGGCAGGCGCGCCACGCTTGAGCGGATCTACGTCGACTACGACGAGCGGGTGTATCTCGCGGTCACGGTCGACGATGACCCCGGTCAGGAGCTGATGCGCGAAACTGGCCGCTACCTGTTCTTCTTCACGCACGAGGTGCAGACGCTATGACCGAGACCGTCGAGCGAACCAAGCAGATCCTGGTCGCCGGCATCGGCAACGTCTGGATGCGTGACGATGGCTTCGGCGGCGAGGTGGCGAAGCTGCTGTCCGAGCGGGAACTGCCACCCGGCGTCCACGTGATCGATTTCGGTTCCGGCGGCCTCGACTTGGCCTACGAGGTGATGCGGGGCTACGACGCGTTGATCCTGATCGACGTCAGCCGTCAGGGAGGCCCTGCCGGGACGCTGTACGTGATGGAGGCCAGCCCGGAGGACGTCGATGGGCGAATCGAAGACGGTCAGATGCTCGACCCGCACGGGATGGACCCCGAGACGGTGCTGCGATTCGTCAAGTACGTCGGCGGCTGGCCGGGACGCGTGTTCGTGGTCGCGTGTGAACCGGATGTGGTCGAGGACGTGGGCCTGGGTTTGAGCGATGCGGTCAGTGGCTCGCTCGCTCGCGCCGGCGACGTCGTGCTCGAGACCGTCGCCGAGCTCCAGGATGCATGAGCTGTCGGTCGCGAGCGCGGTCCTGAACACCGCGGTCAAACACGCCGGGCATCGTACGGTGTCGGTAGTCGGCCTCCGGGTTGGCGGGCTGCGCCAGGTGGTGCCGGAGTCGTTGCGCTTCTACTTCCAGATCGTCGCTCGCGACACGGTCTGTGAGCGCGGTCGCTTGGAGCTCGAGGAAATCGAGCCCCGACTTCAGTGCGCGGCCTGCCGGGCGCAATGGGAGCCACTGGTGCCGGTGTTTCGCTGCCCGGAGTGCGGCTCCGCGGAGGTGACGGTGCTGGCTGGAGAGGAGCTTGAAGTGGAGTACATCGAGGTCGAGACTGAGGAGAGCGCATGCATCGGACCAAAGTGAGGGTCGTCGAGGACGCGCTCGGCGCCAACAACACGATCGCTCGAGCCAACCGCGAGGACTTCGATCGGCACGGGGTCACCGTGGTCAACCTGATGAGCGCCCCAGGTGCGGGCAAGACCACTTTGCTCGAGCGAACCGTCTCCGATCTGGGTGGGGTCCGCGTTGGGGTGCTGGAGGGAGACGTCCAGGGCTCGTTCGACGCCGACCGCCTGGCGAGCCTGCATGTTCCGGTCACGCAGCTGAACACCGATCCCGGATTCGGCGGCGAGTGTCATCTCGACGCCAACATGGTGCGCTCCGCGCTGTCCGCGCTACCGCTGCAGCAACTTGACCTGCTGGTGATAGAGAACGTGGGCAACCTGGTCTGCCCGGCGGAGTTCAAAGTCGGCGAGGACGCCCGGGTTATGATCTCATCGGTCACCGAGGGCGAGGACAAGCCGCTCAAGTACCCGCTGATGTTCCGCGCCTGCGAGCTGGTGATCGTCAACAAGATCGACCTGATTCCTCACCTCGACTTCGACCTCGACCGGTTCCTCTACCACCTGGATCAGGTCAATCCCGGCGCCCAGCGGATGCTGGTCAGCGCTCGCACCGGGGAGGGCATCGACGCATGGCGCGAATGGCTGATGGCGGTCGCGCAGCGAGCGAGGACCCCGGTGTGAGCGCGGTCCGCGATGCCGGAGCGTTGGGAGATCTGCTCGAGCAGCGACTCGAGCAACGCCGCGAGTCGGGACGGCACCTGTTCGCGGCTCGCGGCGAGGAGATCGCGCGGCTCTGCCACCGGATGGCGGAGCGGTTCGCGCGCGGGGGGCGGCTGATCGCGTTCGGCCTCTCGCCCGCGGCGCGCTCAGACGTGCGCCACGTCGCGGTCGAGTTCGTCCACCCGGTGATCGTCGGCAAGCGAGCGCTTCCCGCGATTGGACTGACCGGCGAGGGAGGCCGCGTAACCGACGAGCTGAGGCTGCTCGCGGGGTCCGAGGACATCGTGATCGCCTTCGGCGAGCCGATCGAGGGCCCGGAGCTGAGCTCCGGGATCGCGGCAGCGCGCGATCGGGGCTGCCTGACGATCGCGTTCTCAGCGCTCGGAGCCGAATGGGAGCTCGAGCCGGCCAGCGGCGATCCCTACCTCCGCCAGGAGCTCGTGGAGACGCTATATCACGTTCTTTGGGAGCTGGTGCACGTGTTCTTCGAGCATCGCGGCCTGCTCGAAGGACGGACCGAGCAGCGCGCCCACGATGCCGGCGCCTCCAGCTTCCTGTACCCGTTCCTCGCCGAGCGCGAGCACGATCTCGACGCCGTGCTCGCTGACGTGCGCGCCTCGGTGCTGATGAAGGCAGACGAGGTCGCTGAGCTGCGGGCACGGACGCTCAGAGACAACGCTGCCTCGCTCGGCCGGGCGGCGACGGTGCTGAGGTCGGTTATGGACGGCGGCGGGCGGTTATTGGCGCTCGGCAACGGCGGCTCGGCAACGGACGCGATGGACGTGGTGGCTGACTTCATGAATCCGCCCGCTGGTTCTGACTGGCGAGCGCATCCCGCGCTCGACCTGACCGCAAACAGCGCGATTCTCACGGCGATCGCCAACGACATCGGCCCGGAAGCGATCTTCGCCCGCCAGGTGATCGCCTACGGCCGGGCCGAGGACGCTCTGCTTGCGATCTCCACCAGCGGCAACTCGTTGAGCGTGCTAGAGGCGCTTGCGCAGGCCCGCCGGCGGGGACTGGCGACGCTCGCGCTCGTCGGGTACGACGGCGGCCGGGTGCTCGCAGAGCGACTCGCCGACCACGTGGTTGTCACGCCGTCCCAGCACATCCCCCGGATTCAGGAGGCGCAAGCGACCGCCTATCACGTGCTGCGGGAGCTGGTCGAGCCTCCGCCGCCGTGAGCGTGGGGGCGCTCACCACTCGATTGCGGGTGCGCGTCGAGGGCACCGTCCAGGGCGTCGGCTTCAGACCGTTCGTCTACCGGCTGGCGCACGAGCACGGGCTCGCCGGCTGGGTGCTGAACGACGCCCGAGGGGTGCTGCTCGAGGTGGAAGGGACGAGCGCCGCGCTCGATCAATTCCTGGTCCGGCTGCGCTCTAAAGCGCCACCGCTGGCGGTCCTGGACCGAGTCTCGAGCGAGACCCTGGAGTGCGACGGCGCCAGCAGCTTCGAGATCCGGGAGAGCCCGCATGGGCAGCGGGCGGACGCGCCGGTCACGCCCGATACCGCGACCTGCCAGGACTGCCTGCGAGAGCTGCTCGATTCCGCCGACCGCCGCTTCCGCTACGCGTTCATCAACTGCACCAACTGTGGCCCCCGATTCACGATCGTCCGGGGAATTCCTTACGACCGGCCGCTGACCACGATGGCCGCGTTTGAGATGTGCACCAGTTGCCGGGCCGAATACGACGATCCGGCGGATCGGCGCTTTCACGCCCAGCCGAACGCCTGCCCGGCTTGCGGCCCCTCGGTTACCTTGCTCGACTGCGCCGGCGCGTCGGTCGCTGTGGATCAAGGCGCGCGTGACGCGGTCGCGGCGGCGGCCGCGGCGCTGAACCGGGGCGCGATCGTCGCGCTCAAGGGCATCGGCGGCTACCACCTCGCGTGTCGCGCAGACCTCGAGCAGGCGGTGGCGAGCCTGCGCTCCCGCAAGCATCGCGAGGACAAGCCGTTTGCGCTGATGGCGCCGGATCTGGAGCGCGCGGAGCGGCTTGTTGAGCTCGACTCCACGGCGAGGGAGCTGCTGGTGAGCGCACAGCGGCCGATCGTGCTCGCGCCGCGGGCTCCCGACGCTCCGGTGGCCGACTCGGTTGCGCCGGGCGCGCCCGAGCTCGGGGTGATGCTGCCTTACTCCCCGCTGCACCACCTGCTGCTGGCCGACGTCGGCACCGCGGTGGTGATGACCAGTGGCAATGCCTCCGATGAGCCGATCGCCTACCGTGACGAAGACGCGCTGGCACGGCTGGCACCGATCGCCGACCTGTTCCTGACCCACGATCGCGAGATCGAGACCCGCACCGACGATTCGGTTGTTCGAGTCGTTCGCTTCGGCCGCGGCCGCCGGCAGGGATTCCTGCGCCGCTCCCGCGGGTACGTTCCCGCAAGCCTGCTGCTGCCGGGCGCCGGGGCAAGTCGTCAGCTGCTGGCCTGCGGGGGAGAGCTGAAGAACACGTTCTGCATCGCCAAGGGGCCGCGGGCGTGGGTCTCACACCACATCGGCGACCTCGAGAACTACGCCACGCTGCGCTCGTTTCTGCATGGCATCGAGCACTTCGAGCGGCTGTTTGCAGTGCGGCCCGAGGTCGTCGTGCACGATCTCCATCCCGAGTACCTGTCGACGAAGTACGCGCTCGAGCGCGACGGCGTCGAGTTGCTGGCCGTGCAGCACCACCACGCCCATCTGGCGGCCTCCCTGGCCGAGCACGGCGAGCTCGGCCAGGCGGTGGGCGCGGTCTTCGATGGAACCGGCTACGGCGTGGACGGGACGGTGTGGGGAGGAGAGCTCCTGTACGGCGACCTGCGCGATTTCCGCCGGGCGGGCTGCCTGCGCGCGGTCGCGCTTCCGGGCGGCGCGCGGGCGATCAAGCAGCCGTGGCGAATGGCGTGCGCCTGGCTGGGAGAGTGTGGCCTGGCCGAGCGGGGGGTACCGGCCCCGCTGCGCGGGCGCGTCGAGCCCTCGGCGTGGGAGCAAGTCTCTCGGCTTGCGGAGACCGGGTTCTCCTCGCCGACCACTACCAGCATGGGACGGCTGTTCGATGCGGTCGCGGCGCTGTGCGGGGTGCGCGCGAAGATCAACTACGAGGGCCAGGCCGCGGTCGAGCTCGAGGCGCTGTGTGACCCGAGTGAGCAGGGCCGCTATCCAATCGACCTGACCGTCGCGGACGGGCTGCTCGAGATCGACCCGCGGGCGTTGATCGGCGCGATCGCGGCCGACCTCGCCTCCGGCGCGGATCCCCGACGGGTCGCCAGCCGCTTTCACGCCTCGATCGCGGAGGTAACGGCCGCTGCCTGCGGGCGTTTGGCGGGAGAGTTGCGGGCCGAGACAGTAGTTTTGTCAGGTGGGGTGTTCGCCAACCGGCGGCTGCTGGAGGCGACCTCTGCGCGCCTGGAGCGCGCCGGCTTACGCGTGCTTACCCCCGAACGACTGCCCGCCAACGACGGCGGCATCTCCTACGGCCAGGCCGCAGTCGCCGCGGCGCGAATGTAAAAACTCTGCCGCCCTCCCGGGAGGTTGGGGAGATAACTGTCCTATAGACGTAGTTATCTACCACCCTCAGGTGGAGGGCCCAAACCGGCCGCGCTCACGCGAGCGGTGTCTTCTCGAGGCCCTCCAATAGCTCTGAGACCGACTCGAACACCGCGACCGCGCCGGCCTCCTCGAGCTCCTCGGGACCGAAGCCGCCGGTTCTCACCGCGATCGTGGGAACGTCCGCGTTCTCGGCCGCTTCGATGTCCCATGGCGTGTCGCCGACCATCACCGCGTCCGCCCCGCCGGCACGATCGAGAGCTGCTTTCACCAGGTCGGGCTCGGGTTTGGTCGCGTCGACGTCGGCGGAGGTCGTCCACGCGTCGGCCAGCTCGCGCGCGTCGAGCAGATCCAGGTACACGTCGACCTCGTCGGCTTTCGCCGAGCTCGCGAGCACGACCGTGTGGCCCCGTTGCTTGAGCTGCTCGATCAGCTCGCGCGAGCCCTCCATCGTCTGTACCTCGGTGATCAGCTGGAAGTACAAGACCTTCTCCGCCGCGCGGATGTCGTCGCCTTGCTCGCGCTCGGTTTGCTCGTCGGTCAGCGCCCCGACGATCTGGTCGCTGCCCATCCCGATGTGGCGATGGATGCGCCACAGCGGCAGGGAGATCCCATGCTGCTTGAAGGCGCGGTACCAGGCGATCGTGTGGTGGTAGTTGGTGTCCACCAGCGTCCCGTCGATGTCGAGTATCGCGACGGCCATACCGGTTCGTTATACCCGCCGCCGCCGTCGTCAACGCGATTGCGCCGACCGCCTCCGGAGCCGCTCGGCGCCGGCGAGGATCGGCTGGAGCTGGCGGTGGGCGATCAGCGCGGGGGTCGCCGCGAGCAGGAAGTTGAACGCACGGTAGGCGACGACTGCCGCCAGCGCCGGCGCGAGCGGCTCGCGGACCCAGTAGAGCGCGTACGTCATCAGCACCTCGGTCACGCCCGCGCCACCGAGCGGCAACGACCGCCGCGTCGCGGCATATCCGGTGGCGTACGCCAGGATCACGCTGCCGGCGTTCGGCGCGAGGCCGAAAGTGCGCAGACCGCCGTAGAACGCGGCGATGTCGGCCGCCCAGTAGAGCGTCGTTCCTACCCACGCGCCCCAGTACTTGCGGGGGTCTCGGAGCAACGTGTGGAGCATGCCAACCCCCTCGAGCACGCTGGCCAGCCATTCCCGCCGCTTGCCCCCGATCCGCGAGAGGCGCCCAATTCGCCGTGGCGAGCTGGCCCAGAGACCGAATCCGAACCCGACCGGCACGAGGACCGCCCATGGCCACAGCAGCGAAGACATGATGTTTGCATCGGTGGCGAGAAACACGATCGCCACCACGGACGTGGTGGGCGCCAGCACCGCCCACTCGAGCACCCCGAGTGCCAGCACCCGCACCCGCGCGCTGTGCTCGTCCTCGTGAAGCGCATGCAGCGCCTGCTTGTCGATCCCGAACCCGCCGGTGATCGCGAACGGCCCAAAGCCGGCGACCACGACGCGCGTCACCAGCGGCAGCGCCATCGGGTTGTGCCCGTGCAGACACGCGATCGACCGATAGGCGAGCACGTAAGCGGGATACGTGAGCAGCTCGGCACCCGCGATCAACGCAATCCAGGACGGCCGGAAATCCTGGAACACGCGCCCCATCGAGTCCGCGCCGCTGAGGTCGGCGATCACGATCACGGCAACCGCGGCGAGGGCGGTGGCGAACGCCGAGACAGCGATTGGGTGGCGCGCTCGGCGTGTCACTGCCACGAACATACCCAGGGAGCGGGCCGGCCAGCGCAGTACGCTGTTTAGAAGCAGCAGTGCTCGGTCTGATCGCAGCAAACGTCCGGCGGCGCCGCGCGCGGACATTCCTGACGGCCGCGGGAATCGCCGTCGGCGTCGCGGCCGTGGTGGCGCTGCTCGCCCTGTCGGCGGGTTTGAACCGGACCGCCGGCCAGCTGGTGCACCTCGGAGGCGCCGACCTCGGCTTGTTCCAACGTGACGCCGGCGACCCCACGTCGTCGGTGCTGCCGCTCTCGATGCTTCCCCGGCTGCAGGCGCAGCGCGAGATCGCCGATGCGACGCCGGTCCAGCTGGTCGTCGACGAAATCCAGCGCGCGCCCGGCGCGTTCGTGCTCGGCCTCGAGCCGCAGGGATTTGTCGCCAGCTCGCTGGTGCTGACGGCCGGCAGCGCCGCGAGCCCTGGGCGCGTGGATGTGGGCGACGTGCTCGCGGGCAATCTTCACCTCACCCCGGGCTCGAACCTAACGATCGGAGGGCGCTCGTTCCAGGTCTCCGGCATCTACCACTCCGGCACCTCATACGTCGACGGCGGCGCGGTCAGCACGCTCTCAGACGCCCAGAGGCTGGCCGGACGCACCGCGCAGGAGGCGACGACGTTCGCGGTGCGGCTGGCGCCGCAGGCGAGCGTGGAAACCGCTGAGGCGCAGATCGAGCAAGCGTTTCCCGGACTGACCGCGATCGCCGATCCAGGTCAAGCCGCGCGGGCGGGAGCGAACAGCGAGCTGATCAGCAAGGCGGTGGTGCTGATCGTCGTGCTGGCGTTGATCATCGGCGCGCTGACCGTGGCCAACACGATGCTCGCGGCCGTGCTCGAGCGGCGCCGCGAGCTGGCGTTGCTCGCGACGATCGGCTGGAGCACCCGCCAGCTGGGAGTGCTGGTGCTCGGTGAAGCGGTCGCGGTCAGCATGCTCGGCACCGGTATCGGCTTGTTGCTGGGACTCGCCGCGAGCAGCCTGTTGCCCGGAGCGCTCGGCTTGGGTGCGTTCATCTCGCCCGACCTGACGGCGTGGACGCTCGGCCGCGCGGCGCTGATCGGGATCATCATCGGCGCGATCGGCGCGATTTATCCGATCTGGCGGGCGACGAGAATCAGGCCCGCGCTCGCGCTCGCGGCGGGGTAGGGCTCACGAGAGCGCCCCGGCGGACGCGATCGCGGTCTCACTCTCGCTGAACGCGACCGTCGACGAGATGCACCACGCGGTCGGCGCGACGCGCGACCTCGGGGTCGTGGCTGACGACGATCACGGTCATTTCGCGACTGGCGCGGATCGCTGCGAGCAGGTCAAGCGCGCGCTCCCCGCTGACGGAGTCAAGCGCGCCGGTCGGCTCGTCGGCCAGCAGCAGCCGCGGGTCGTTCGCCAGCGCGCGGGCGAGTGCAACGCCCTGGCGCTCGCCTCCGGAGAGCTGTGAGGGGAGATGCCGGGCGCGATTTGAGAGGCCCACTTCGGCCAGCAGATCCAGCGCGCGCTGATGGCGTTGCTGACGCGGAACGCCTGATGCGAGCAACGCCGCCTCGACGTTGCCGTGCGCGCTCAAGTAAGGGAGCAGGAAGTTGTCCTGAAACATGAAGCCCACTACCTGGCGTCGAAACTGCACCGCCTCGGAGGGCTCCGGGACCGGCCTCGAGTCGACCAGCACTCTCCCCGCATCGGGAAGCTCGAGGCTCCCGATGAGGTTGAGCAGCGTGCTCTTTCCCGAACCGGAAGGCCCCGTGATGGTCACCCACTCGTGACTATCCACCGTCAGCGAGACGCCGCGCAGAGCCTCCGTCTGGCCGAAGGTCTTGAACACCCGCTCGACCCTGACGGTCGCCGCGGTGGGGGTCCCGTGGGGTAAGTTCAACCACCGGTCGGTCGCGCGCGTGCCGCTCGAAGCTCTCACGGCTTGACGGTCACCGGCCAGTTCAGGGTGGCCGATCCGGCGCTTGTCTGCACGATCGCCTGAAATGTCAGAGGGTGTCCGATGGCCGCCTTGGGGAACGTCAGCGCCTCGTGCCACGACCCGCTCTTGACCGGATGGACCGGAGGGTTGTCGGTCCCCACCACGAGTCCCCCGAGCGTGAACTGGATCCTGACGGTGCCCGAGAGAGGGTGGCCGCTCGCGTCGGTGACGTGGACAGAGTAGGCCCACAGCTTGCCGGCGATCGGAGCGTGGTTCTCGGCGTGCAGCGTCGCGTGGATGTGGCTCGTGGCAGCCGGCTTCGCGGCTGATGCGCTCGACGTCTTGCTGGTCGTCGTCGAGGTCGTGGTGTTGCTCGACTTCGAGCTCCCGCCACAAGCCGCGAGCCCACCGGCGAGCATGAGCGCAACGACCGACACGAGAATCTTGTTACGCGCCTGGATCATGATGTTGCTTCATCGCTCGCCGAGTGCGACGCGAGCGTCATATATCGGACATCTTAGTCCCGCGCGACAACCTGCTCGGAACGCGGCCAGGGGCGGGGTGATGGCACGATGTAATCATCGCCTCCGATCCGGACAACCTTCGCTGGCCCGATGTCGTCGACCTGATCGCGCTGAGAGGCGGCGAGGCGATGGAGCTCAATCAGCGCTACCTGAACCCTCAGCTCGGGCGCGTGCTACGGACGCTCGGCTTCGACCGAGAATGGGTCGCGGGTCAAGGCTCTCATTTGACTGACCGACAGGGTCGCCAGTACCTTGACCTGCTCTCCGGCTATGGCGTGTTCGCGCTGGGACGCAACCACCCATACATCAAGAGCCAGCTTCAGCGCGTGCTCGCGGCGGACACTCCGAGCCTTCCCCAGCTGGGGGTCTCAGCGCTTGCCGGCGTGCTCGCCGAGGAACTGATCAGGCGCGCGCCGTCTTCGCTCGATGCGGTGGTCCTGACGAGCTCGGGGACCGAGTCCGTTGAGGGGGCGATCAAGCTCGCGCGCGCTGCCACCGGCCGGGTCCGGATCCTGTACTGCGAACGCGGCTTTCATGGCCTCACGCTGGGTTCCCTGTCGGTCAACGGCAACGAGGAGTTTCGTGAGCGCTTCGGGCCGTTCCTGCCCGGTTGCGATGCGGTGCCGTTCGGCGACGCGCGGGCGCTGGCGAAAGAGCTTCATCGTGGCGATGTGGCCGCCTTCATCATCGAGCCGATCCAGGGCAAAGGGGTCTACGCCGCCCCCCACGGTTATCTGGCGGAGGTACAGCGGCTCTGTCGCCGGGCGGGCTCGCTGCTGATCGCCGACGAAGTGCAGACGGGGCTCGGTCGCACCGGCGCTTTCTATGCGCTCGAGCACTGGGGGATCGAGCCAGACCTGCTCACGCTGTCAAAGGCCCTCTCGGGTGGCTACGTGCCGCTTGGAGCGCTGCTCGCGAGCCGGAAAGTGTTCAAGGGCACGTTCGACTCGATGGAGCGCTCGGTGGTTCACGGCTCGACGTTCGCCGGCGGCGACCTTGCGGCCGCCGCGGGGATCGCCACGCTGACGGTGATCGAGCGCGACCGGTTGGTTGAGCGAGCGGCGCGGCTCGGTGAGCTGCTGGTGCAGCTCACCCGGCCGCTGGCACAGCGGTTCGAGATCGTGCGCGAGGTCCGGGGGCTGGGACTGATGTGGGCGATCGAGCTCGGCCCGCCCGCCGGCCGGACCGCCCGGCGCTTGTGGGATGCGATCGAGCGTCGCCAGCCAGGGCTGTTCGCGCAGCTGCTCACGGTGCCGCTGTTCACGGACCACCAAATCTTGACCCAGGTAGCCGGCCATCACATGAACGTGGTGAAGGCGCTACCGCCGCTGGTGATCACAGAACCGGAGCTGAGGCGATTCGTGGCGGCGCTCGAAGACGTGCTCGAGCAAGCCGAAGCTCACCTGTTGCGAAGCTATGCGAGCCTCGGCCTGGGGTTGGGACGGCGTAGCTTCGCGGCCCGCGAGCGCTAGCCGCGCGCCGTCTCCCGGTCGGCGTCTCTCCCGGTCGGCGTGTTACGTGGTCTTGCGCTCTAGATTCGCGACTTCCTCGGCCTTACGATCCGCTCGCTCCTGCTCGCGAGCCAGTTCCTCCTTGGCCTCACCCTTGCGCTCTTCCTGACGTCCTTCCCGCTTGAGCGATGGGTCATCCACCAGCTCGCCCGCAGCTTTCTTTGTCCTACCGGTGACCTTGTCGACCAAATTCACAGGTTGCTCCCGTTCTGTTGCTGATTGGTGTCTGATACCCGCTGGCTGAAGAGCGCTCACTGCTTGCGGGCGATGGCCTCCGCGAGCTGACCCTTGTTCATCCGCGAGCGCCCCCGGATGTCGAGCTTCTTCGCGCGCTCCATCAGCTCTTCCTTGGTATTCCCCACGGCGTCGACGCCGCCATAACTCTTGCCACGGTTTTCGCGGGCGCGTGGGTTCTTCGCACGAGGGTCGGATGGGCCCTTTTTGTCCTTCGGCTCCCAGTGGTCGCCGCGCTTCTCGAACGAGTGCTTGAGCGCAGAGTAGGCCACCCGGTGCGCGCGCTCGCCCTCCTCATACGTCTCCACGGCGCTGTCGTGCGCCTTGGCGAAGGTGCGCTGCGCTTTCTCCGGCGAGCGCTGCAGCGTCGAAGGCAGCTCTTCCTTCTTGGCCTTGCCGCTCTTGGTGGTCTTCGGCATTTGTCGACCTCCGTTATCCGACCGCTTCAGAATCCGGATACCCGGCAGCCGGAGCCAGTAACGGCGGCGTCGCGCAGCAGCTCCAGGACCGCGGTCACGACTGTCTCGGGAGCGACCCCGCGGAGGCACAGGTGATGCCCCTCCGGGCAGATGCTCCGGTAGCACCAGCGGCACGGAACATCGTGGGAGAGGACCTTGCTCGCGACCTGCCAGGGGGTGTGCTGGGGGTTGGTCAGCGCGTAGATGTCGACGACGGGCGTGCCGACGGCGGCGGCAAGGTGCACTGGACCCGTGTTGCCCGAAAGCAGCAGCGGCGCTGCTTCGAGGAGCGCGGCCAGCTCCGCCAAGCTGAGCGTCCCCGCTAGCGACTTCGAGGGTGACTCGACGCAGCCACGGACCTCCTCGATCAGCTGGCGCTCCTTCGCCGCTCCGGTGAACAGCAGCCCCACCCCATGGACATCCGCGAGCTCCCGGCAAGCCCGGGCAAGCAGCTCCGGCGGATAGCGCCGTGACGGTGCGCTCGCCCCTGGATGCACCACGATCCACTCCTCTTCGGGTTGGAAACCAACTTCTGCCAGGAGCCCTGCTGCTCGCTCACGCGCCGCCGAGGGCAACGTCACCGCGAGCCGTTCGTCGCCGGTCCGCGCCCCGACTGACGCGACCAGATCGAGCTGCCGACGGACCTCGTGGCGCACCTGGTCGTGCGGTTCGCTTTCGCGCACCCAATTGCTGAGGAGCGCGTACGGGTTCTCGCGACAGTGCGCCACGCGCAAGGGCACTTCGGCCAGCGAACACAAAAGCGCGGCCGGCAGTGGGCTCTGGCTGTAGACCGTGAAGATGACCGCGGCGTCGAAGCGGCGTAGGCGCAACTGCTCGACCAGCTCGCGGTCGGCGACGGGATCTGTGATCGCCGAGCCCGCCTTCATCCACGGCGCGTCGTACACGATCCGTTCGTCTACCTCGGGCATCAGCTCCGCGATCGCCGCTCCCGCGGAGGAGGTGAGCAGCGTCAGTCGTCGTCCCGGCTTCAGCGCCCGCATCGCCGGGCCGGTCATCAGCACGTCGCCAATGGTGTCGAGGCGCACGCAAAGCACCTCGCGCGCGGTGTCCCAATGCTCATCCATCACCCAGTATTTGCCACCTGCCCATAGGCGGATTGCCCAAAACGCCGCCGTTTTCCGAGAACCGCTTCTCGGGTACTCCTGATGCAACTGGAGGTGCTAGCAGGCGGCCGTCCGGGACCGCCGGCGGGTTACAGGCGCACTTCTGCGAGGAGTTGATGGCGTTACAGGTGCTTGGAATAAATGCGGTGTTCCACGACCCGGCGTCGGCACTGGTGGTCGATGGCAGCACGGTGGCCGCCGCCGAAGAGGAGCGGTTCAGCCGCCGCAAGCACGGCAAAGAACCGGTCGCGTTCTCGACCTGGGAGTTGCCCGAGCGCTCCGCGCGCTGGTGCCTGGAGTCGGCGGGCGTCGCTCCCGCGGATCTCGATGCGGTCGCGTACTCCTACGACCCGCGGTTAGCGCCGGCGCGCCAGCAGGACGTCACCGCCGAGTCGTGGGAGAGCCTGCGAACGCTGTATGTCGAGCGCGCGCCGCTGTTCTTGAAGACTGCCCTCCCCGGACTGGACCCGCAGACGGTGCGCTATGTGCCGCATCACGTCGCGCATGCGGCCTCCGCCTACCTCGCCGCGCCCGAGCCGTTTCGCTCGTGCGCGGTGCTGGTGCTCGATGGTCGCGGCGAATCGGCCTCCTACCTCGCCGGCCAGGTCCACGACGGTGACCTCGAGCCGCTCGCGGTGCAACGGCTGCCGCACTCGCTGGGGATCGTCTACGAGAGCCTCACCCAGCATCTGGGATTCCGACGCGCCTCCGACGAGTACAAGGTGATGGCGCTCGCTGCTTATGGCAGGCCGCGGTTCCTCCGCCACCTCCGCGAGGCGCTCATCTGCACAGACGATGGCGGCTTTCAGGCCGTGCCGCTCGACTGGGAGCAGTTCGCTCCGAGCATCTCGCCTGGTGGCGAGCACTCGAGCGACCACGCCGATCTCGCCGCAAGCGTCCAGCGGCGGCTGGAGGAGAACTTGCTCGAGCTGGCGGCCTGGCTGCATGGGCAAACCGGTGCGCGCAGGCTGGCGATGGCCGGGGGGGTGGCGCTCAACTGCGTGGCCAACTCCCGCCTGTGGCGCGAGGGGCCGTTCCGGGAGGTATGGGTCCAGCCCGCCGCCGGGGACTCCGGCACCGCGCTGGGCGCGGCCTTGTACGTTTCTCGCGAGCTTGGCGCCGAGGTCGCGCCGATGGGGGGCGCCGATCTCGGCCGCGGCTTCTCGGACTCGGAGCTGGAAGCATGGCTGGAGCGCGCGGGCGTCATCTACGAGCGGCCCGACGACGTCGCCGAGGAGGCGGCCGAGGCGATCGCGCGCAACGGGATCGTGGCCTGGTTCGAGGGCCGCGCCGAGTACGGCCCCCGCGCGCTTGGTCATCGCAGCCTGCTGGCCGATCCACGCGACGCCGCCAACCTCGAGCGGCTCAACGACGTCAAAGGCCGCGAGCAGTTCCGCCCGGTGGCGCCGATGGTGCTCACCGAGCGGGCGAGCGAGATTTTCGAGGGCGGCCCAATCCCGAGCCCGTACATGCTGTTCACGCATCGCGTTCGCGACCACTGGCTCGCGCGGATCCCAGCTGTGGTGCACGTGGATGGCACCGCCAGGATCCAGAGCGTCGATCCCGCGGCGGAGCCGATGGTCGCGCGGATGCTGCGCGCCTATGAGCGGCGGACCGGGGTTCCCGTGGTGGTCAACACCAGCCTCAACACCGCGGGGCGGCCGATCGTCGACGATCCTCGGGATGCGCTCGAGTGCTTTGGGTCCTCGCCGATCGATCTGCTGGTGATGGGCCCGTTCGTGGTCCGGCGTCCGGGCGCCGCCGCGGCCGCGCGCCCGGCTCAAGCTGAGGTGCTGGCGCGTTGAACTACGACGTGGTGATTCCCAGCGCTGGGCGCGATTCGCTCGCGCGGCTCCTGGATGCGCTAGCAGCCAGCGAAGGGCCGCCGCCGGGACGCATCATCGTCGTCGACGATCGCGCCGATCGGTCGCTGCCGCTCCCCGGGTGCGGCGGTGTCGAGGTGATCCACGGCCCGGCTCGCGGGCCGGCGGCGGCGCGAAACGTCGGCTGGCGTGCGTCGGAGGCGCAGTGGATCGCGTTCCTCGATGACGACGTCGTGCCGACGCGGGGGTGGCGGGCCGCTCTTCACCGAGACCTGTCGGCCGCGCCCCCGGATTTGGCGGCAAGCCAGGGCCGAGTGATAGTCCCGCTCCCGGCTGATCGCCGGCCTTCCGACTGGGAGCGCAACGTCGCCGGCCTAGAGCGGGCGGCGTGGGCGACGGCGGACATGGCCTTCCGGCGCCGAGCGCTGCAGGCGGTGGGCGGATTCGACGAGCGCTTCACTCGCGCCTACCGCGAGGACAGCGATATTGCGCTGCGGCTGCTGGCCGCAGGGCTGAGGCTCGAGCGCGGGCAGCGCCAGGTTTGCCATCCGATTCGGCGAGCGGGCGCCGCCGTCAGTCTCCGTCTCCAAGCCGGCAATGCGGACGACGTCTTGATGCGCGCCCTGCACGGCCCCCGGTGGCGAGCTCTCGCGGGGGCACCGCGAGGACGATTGCGCCGGCACTTGCTCATAACGGCGGCGGCCGCCGGCGCGGTGGGATCGAGGCGAGCGCGGCTGCGGCGCCCCTGCTTGTCGCTGTGGGCGGCAGGCACAGCTGAACTGGCGTGGAGGCGAATCGCGCCCGGGCCGCACACCCGCCAGGAGATCGGCAAGATGCTGTGGACCTCGGCGTTGCTGCCACCGCTGGCGAGCTGGCACTACGCCCGCGGTCATCTCCGCCTCCTCACCCAGCACGCCCGGCGAGCTCCGCGGCCTGACCCGGCGGCGCTGCCGCCGCTGGCAGTGCTGCTCGACCGTGATGGGACGCTGATCGAAGACGTTCCCTACAACAGCGATCCCGGCGAGGTTCGTCCGCTGCCGGGCGTCGCGGAAGCGCTCGAGCGGCTGCGAGCGGCAGATGTGAAGCTCGCCGTGATCTCCAACCAAAGCGGTGTGGCGCGGGGGTTGATCGACGAGCGCCAGCTGGCCGCCGTCAACGCGCGAGTCGTAGAGGTGCTCGGACCGCTCGGGCCATGGCTGATCTGCCCGCACGCGCCCGCGCAGCGGTGCGGGTGCCGCAAGCCGGCTCCGGGGCTGATCCTCCAGGCCGCACGGATGCTCGGCGTCGCGCCGTCGCGTTGCGCGGTGGTCGGCGACATCGGCACCGACGTGCTGGCCGCGCGGAGAGCGGGAGCGCGGGCCGTGCTGGTCCCGACCGCGGTCACGCGCCGGGAAGAGATCGTCGCGGCGCCGGAGCTCGCGCGGAGCTTCGGCGAAGCAGTCGACCGGCTGATCGGGCACTCGGCGAGCAGCGAGCGAATGGCGGCATGAGGATCTTCTTGTGGCACATTCATGGGTCGTGGACCACCGCCTTCGTGCAGGGCGACCACCAGTACCTGCTGCCGGTCCTTCCGGGGCGAGGGCCCGACGGACGAGGGCGAGCACGCACCTGGGAGTGGCCCGAGACGGCGATCGAGGTTACGCTCGAGCAAGGGCCCGACCTCGACGTCGACCTGGTGCTGCTGCAGCGGCCCGAGGAGCTCGCACTGTGCGAGCGCTGGCTCGGACGCCGGCCGGGCCGCGATCTCCCGGCGGTCTACGTCGAGCACAACGCTCCCCAGGGGCGCGTCGGCGAGATGCGCCATCCGATCGCCGGGCGGCCGGAGCTTACCCTGGTTCACGTAACGCATTTCAACGACCTCTTCTGGGACGCCGGGGGGACACCGACGCAGGTGATCGAGCACGGCATCGTCGATCCCGGATACAGGTACAGCGGTGACCTCGCACGGTGCGCGGTCGCGATCAACGAACCGGTCCGCCGCGGGCGCGTCACCGGCACGGATCTGCTGGCCAGGTTTGGTCGCGTGGCGCCGCTCGATTTGTTCGGGATCGGCGCGGGCGAGCTGGGAGGCGTCGAAGACCCCCCTCAATCGAAGCTTCATCAGTTGATCGCGCGGCGGCGCCTGTACCTGCATCCCATCCGCTGGACCTCGCTCGGGCTGACGCTGCTCGAGGCGATGCACCTCGGGATGCCCGTGGTCGGGCTCGCATGCACCGAGGCGCCCGACGCGGTTCCCAGCGAGGCGGGCGTTATCTCGACCGACGTCGATCGGCTGTGCGCCGCGATCCGGCGCCTGATCGCCGATCCAGAGGAAGCTCGCGAGCGCGGAAGTTACGCCCGCCGCGCGGCGCTCGCGCGGTATTCGCTGCAGCGATTTCTGAATGACTGGGACGATCTGTTCACGCGCGTCACCGGCGCGCGGGCACCCGCGAAGGCGGTGACGGTGTGAGGATCGCGATGGTCTCCGAACACGCCAGCCCGCTTGCTGCGGTGGGCGGCGTCGACGCCGGCGGCCAGAACGTCCACGTCGCGGCGCTGGCCGAGACGATCGCCAGGCGCGGAGCGGAGGTCGCGGTCTACACCAGGCGGGACGCCGCTCATCTACCCCGCGGGGTCCGAGTAACCGACGGCCTGACGGTGGAGCACGTCGACGCAGGTCCACCCCGGCCGGTCCCGAAGGACGAGCTGCTGCAATACATGGACCGCTTTGCGGAGCAGCTCTCCGAATCCTGGAGGGTCGAGCGCCCGGAAGTGGTCCATGCGCATTTCTGGATGTCCGGGTATGCCGCCCGCCGAGCCGCTGAATCGCTCGGCATCCCCCTAGTCCAGACCTTCCACGCCCTGGGCGTCGTGAAACGGCGCTACCAGGGCAGCAAGGACACCAGCCCGCCTGAGCGCCTGGAGATCGAACAGAGCATCGTCCGCGGCGCCGAGAAGATCATCGCCACTTGCACCGATGAGGTGTTCGAGCTCCTGCGGCTCGGTGCCAGTAGTCCCAAGCTCACCGTGATTCCCTCTGGCGTGGACCTGGATCTGTTCCGGCCCCAAGGCCCACGGGAGGCTCGCCGTCCAGGTTACAAGCGGCTGGTGTGCGTGGGCCGGCTGGTCGAACGGAAGGGGATCGGAAACGCTATCTCGGCATTGTCCGCGCTCGCCGATACGGAGCTGATCGTGGTCGGCGGCCCGGAGCGCGAGTTGCTCGAGCAGGATCCCGAGGCGCGCCGACTGGTCGCGCTCGCCCACGAACACGGCGTCGCCGAGCGAGTTGAGCTCCGAGGCCGCATGGAACGGGAGAAGTTGCCGGCGCTGCTGCGCTCGGCCGACGCGCTGCTCAGCGTGCCCTGGTATGAGCCGTTCGGCATCACCGCGCTCGAGGCGATGGCGTGCGGCCTGCCGGTAGTGGCCTCCGCGGTCGGCGGTCTGATCGACACGGTCGTCGATGGGCTCACCGGGGTCCATGTGCCGCCTCGAGATCCCGAGCGGCTGGCCGCTGAGCTCGAACCTTTGCTCGCCGATCGGCGACGGCGAATCGCCTACGGACGGGCTGGGGTCCAGCGCGTGCGACGCCTGTACGACTGGAACCGGATCGCCGCCGCGACGCTCGATGTGTACGAGCGAGTGGCTCCCCGCCAGTCGCGGCCCATGCGGGATCGGTCCGCGGGTGTGTTCGCGCTGCCTCCGACCGCGAGCGAGCACGTGGCCGCGCTCACCGATGCTCTCTCTGGGTTGGCGGGCCAGCTCGAGCGACTCTCAGAGCTTGGGGAGCGCCTCGCGGCACGGTTGCTGGCGGGCGGTCGCCTACTCGTGGCCGGCAACGGCGGCAGCGCCGCGCAAGCGCAGCATCTGACGGCTGAGCTCGTTGGGCGCTATCACTCCGAGCGTCGCCCCCTCAGCGCGATCTGCCTGCATGGAGACACCTCCAGTTTGACCGCGATCGCGAACGATTACGGCGGCGATCAGGCGTTCGCGCGCCAGGTCCGGGCCCATGGCCGCCCCGGCGATGTGTTGATCGCGCTGTCGACCTCGGGCGCGAGCGAGAACGTGCTGGCGGCGGTTCGCGAAGCGCAGGGCGCCGGACTGGAGGCGTGGGCGCTGACGGGGCCGGCGCCGAACCCGCTCGCGGATATCTCAGACGAGGCGGTGCCGTTCGCTTGCCCGTGGACGGCGACGGTGCAGGAGCTTCACATGGTCGCGTTGCACGTGATCTGCGCCGCGGTCGATCGGGAGGTGGTGCTCAGCGGCCGCGGCCGGGAGCCGCTCGAGGAGGCCCTCAGGTGACCCTCGTGGTTGTGGGCGACGCGCTTCTCGATCGTGACATCCACGGCACGGCGGAGCGACTCAGCCCCGACGCGCCGACGCCGGTGCTAGACGAGGCCTATTCGCTGGTGCGTCCCGGAGGCGCCGCGCTCGCCGCCACGCTCGCCGCTCGCGACGGCCTGGCGGTGACGCTGGTGAGCGCCCTGGGCAGCGATCAGGCGGCGAGCGAGTTGCGCGCCGAGCTCGATCGCCACAACGTCGAGGTGGTTGATATCGGACTGCGCGGCGAGACACCCGAGAAGATCCGCTTCTTCGCCGCCGGCCAGCAATTGTTGCGGCTCGATCGAGGCGGCGGCGGAACGCCCGGCAGGGGAGCCAGCGCCACCGTGCGAGCCGCGATGGGCTGGGCCGACGCGGTGCTGGTGTCCGATTATGGTCGAGCAGTCGCGTCGCAGCCCGAGCTGCGCGAGGCGCTCGCTGAGCTCCCGGAGCGCGTCCCCGTAGTTTGGGATCCTCACCCCCGCGGCGCGCGGCCACCTCGCGGGTTGACGGTCGCCACCCCCAACCGGGCCGAGCTCGAGCGCTTTGCGCCGCCCAACCGCTGCGGAGAGCGAGAGCCGGGGCTCGTGGAGCAGTGCGAGCAGCTGCGCCGGTCCTGGCAGCTCGAGGCGCTGTGCGTGACGCTCGGAGCCCGCGGCGCGCTGCTGGTCGCCGACGGCGTGGAACCGTTGCCGGTGCCCACCGTCACCGCCGATGGTGGTGATCCGTGCGGCGCGGGTGACCGCTTTGCGTCGCGGCTCGCCGGCTCGCTCGGGTCGGGCCGCGCGCTGGCAGACGCGGCCCGCGAGGCGGTCACGTGCGCGTCCGCGTACGTGGCGTCGGGCGGGGCGTACCGGGCCCTGCACGAGCGTCAAGGAGGCCTCCACCCGGTCCAGCCGGACGCGATCGAGCTCGCGGCAACGGTGCGCGCCAGGGGCGGGACCGTGGTAGCCACGGGCGGCTGCTTCGATTTGCTTCACGCCGGACACATCAGGACGCTCCAGGACGCTCGCCGGCTGGGCGACTGCTTGATCGTTTGCATGAACTCCGACGCGTCGGTACGCCGGCTGAAGGGGCCGAGTCGGCCTGTGGTGCCTGAGCACGACAGGGCCGCGGTGCTGACCGCGCTCAGCTGCGTTGACGCCGTCGCGGTGTTCGACGAGGACACCCCTGAGCAGGTGTTGCGAGCGTTGCGTCCGCACGTCTGGGCGAAGGGGGGCGATTACGAGGGCGTGAGATTGCCCGAGGCGGACGTGCTCGCGGAGTGGCACGGGCGCGCGGTCGTCCTGCCCTACGTCGAGGGGCGTTCAACGACCAGATTGATCGAGGAGGCTGCATCCATTGCCTGAGCTTGGAACTGTGCTGATCACCGGCGGCGCATCGGGACTGGGCGACGCGGTGGCTCACATGATCGCGGCGCGGGGTGGGGTGCCGGTGGTTCTTGACCTCAACGAACCCTCTGACGGGTTCGAGTGGGATCGCGTCGACCTCGCGCATCCTCGCCAGGCGGAGGCCGCGGTGCACCGCGTCGCCCAGCGCCACGGCGGCCTGAACGGCGCAGTCACCGCGGCGGGTATCGACGCGTGCGGCCGGATCGAGGACGTCGACCCCGACAGCTGGGACCGCGTCGTCGCGGTCAACCTGCTCGGCACGGCCGCGGTCGCGCGGGCGGCGCTACCCTATCTCGAGCGCTCACGGGGCCGGATCATCACCGTCGCCTCGACGCTGGGGCTGCGGGCGCTCAGCGATGCGACCGCCTACTGCGCGAGTAAGTTCGGAGTCGTCGGCTTCTCTCGCGCGCTCGCGGTGGAGACGGCCGGCCGGGTGGGGGTGACCTGCCTGATTCCCGGCGGGATGCAGACCGCGTTCTTCGACGGCCGCGACGAGAAGTACAGGCCGCCTGCGGACGCTCAGCTTGCGCGACCCGAGCAAGTCGCGGAGGCGGTGCTGTTCGCGCTCACCCGGCCGAACGGGACCGAGGTGCGCGAGCTTCTGGTGTGCCCCGCGACCGAGTCCTCGTGGCCTTAGCCCCCGATGGCCCGCGCTCCTCGTTCGGAACCCCGGCGCGTCCACGGCTGCCGCGGCTGCTGGTATTGCGAGCGCTCGGGCTCGGCGACCTGCTGACTGCGGTCCCAGCGCTGCGGGCGCTGACCCGGGCGTATCCCGACCATGAGCGGCTACTCGCCGCCCCCGCCGCGTTGGAGCCGCTGGTGGAGCTGATCGAAGCGGATGGCGAGCGGGCGATCCACGGCGTCGTCGATCTCGGCCCGCTCGAGCCGTTGCCCGGCGAGCTACGCGAGCCAGAGGTGGCGGTCAACCTCCACGGCAAAGGTCCCGAGAGCCATCGTCTCCTGCTGGCCACCAATCCAAGAAGCGTGATCTGGTTCGAGAACCGCGAGGTAGCCGAAAGCTGGGGAGCGCCGCGATGGCGAGCAGACGAGCACGAGGTCTCCCGATGGTGCCGGCTGCTGAGCGAGTCCGGGGTGCCGGCCGATCCCGCGCGTCTGGATTTGCCCCCGCCACCCTCCGGGCCAGAGTTCCTGCGAGGTGCGACGATCGTGCATCCCGGAGCGGGCAGTCCCGCCCGGCGGTGGCCGCCGCAGCGCTTCGCGCGCGTCGCGCGCGCGCTGGCGGACAGCGGTGATCGCGTGATCGTGACCGGTGCGGCGGACGAGCGCCCGCTGGCGCGCTCTGTCGCCCGCGCCGCGGGTCTCCCGAGGGGGTCGGTACTCGCGGGCGAGATCGATCTCCGCGGGCTCGCGCAAGCCGTCGCCGCCGCCCGGCTCGTGATTTGCGGCGACACGGGAATCGGACATCTGGCGACCGCGTTCGGCACTCCTTCACTGCTGTTGTTTGGCCCCACCCCTCCGGCGCAGTGGGGGCCGCCACCTGACCGCAAGCAGCATCGGGTGCTGTGGGCCGGACGGCAAGGAGATCCCCTCGCCCTTCGGCCGGACGAGGGCCTCCTGGCGATTACGCCCGCGCAGGTGCTGCGGGCGCTCGAGGGGCTGACGGGGCACGATGGCTCGCGCGAGACGATGGGGCCGGCAGCGAGCGGCGTTTCGCCAGCCGCGAGGCGGGAAGCATCCGCTACAAGCTATGGCCGATGAACAGCAGCCGAGCAAACCGGCTACCGGATTTCCAGAGCCGCCGGGCAAGGATCCGGGCGACCGATCGCATGACCGAGATCCTCACCACGCTCTCAACAATCCCGCGGACGAGCCCGATGCGACCGAGTGGCCCGATCCCTACGACCGGCGGGAAGATCCCCGCGATCCCGCGCAAGCCGACGCGGCTTTGGCTGGTGATGAACCACACACCGGCACCGGGGCCACCAGCACCAGCGAGCCGCATCCATCGCAGGATCCCGAAGCGGAGCCTTGGGCGGAAGGACCCAAGCGAGACAAGCTTGACGATTGACGCTCGCGTCTGAGCGGCGCGCAGGAGCGGGGTGCCTACCGACCGGCCGTCCGGCGCGCAGCCGCGACTGCCGGCAGTCCCTCGACCAGCAACAGCTCGGGGGTGTCGTCGATGGCCTTCCTTGTCACCGCATCGGCAACCCCTGAAGCTGCTAGCTCCGCCGCCGCCTCGGTGAGGAGCGGTGGTCGGTCTGGCGAATGGGCATCGGATGCGACCACGAACGGCAGCCCCGATCGGGCGATCCGCAACCCCGCGCGCCTGACCTCGTCGCCATGGCTGCGGGTCAGCGAGGAGGCGTTGACCTGCAGTACCGCGCCCAACTCGACCTGCTCGCGGATGTCCAACATCGAGGTGGTCGGAGAGCGCTCTGGATGGCCGACCAGGATGCCGAAACCGCGCTCGCGAAGTTCGGCGGCGGCGCCCGCGAAGCTCCCTGCGTTCGCGAACAGCGGCGCCTCGAGCAGCAACCAGCGGCGGCCCGAGGGTCCCTGGGCGACCGATTCCAGCGACGCCTGGCTGAGACCGGGGACATGGTCCGGAGACAGCTCCGCCCCGACCCCGAGCTCCAGCTGCACTCCGGCTTCTACCAGCCGCGCGCCCAGCTGCGCGGTTCGCGGCCGCAGCTCGGCGAGGTCCACGCAGTGGGCGTGGGGAGTGACGATCACCCGTCCGGTGCCGTCGGCGACCGCCAGGCGCGCCAGCTCGACCGCCTCGGCGTCGTCCTCAGGGCCGTCGTCGACAGCCGGTAACAAGTGGAAGTGAAGCTCCGTTCGCACAATCGCTCCCGCGATTAGATTCAGACGATCCCGCCCCGCGGCCACGGCGCGCGCGCGATCGGCCTGGATGGCGTCCGCGAGGAGCTGTTCTCCCCTCGCGAGGGCCACGCCGATCGCCCGCCGGCCGCGGCGTGCTCACGCCTGGGACACGCGGCGACGCGGTGAACCGATCTATAGCCAGTCCTCGGCTTTCTTGTAGGCGATCTGCAGCACGTCGGACCCCAGGAACACGACCAACACCGACGCGAGCCAGCGGGTGAAGCGTGGCATCACCAGCAGACCGGCGGTGAGAAGGGCGCTGATCCAGAGACCGAGGCAGTACGGACAGATCAAGAGCTCCCCGACCGCGCGGCGCAGACCTCCTCCTCGCGCCCGCTCGCTGACCTCGCCCGGGCCGGCATCGTCCTCGTATTGGGTAAACGGCGCGCGCAGGGTGCTGGTCACGCGATCTTTGGCGATCGTCCTCGACGCCTTGTGGGTCGCGCACGTCAACAGCAACAGATCGCCGGGCTCGACTCGTTCGGGCAGTTCTCGACCCGAGGCGCGGAACCACAGCGCGAACGCGCTTGCCATTCCCGAGAACACGGCCATCAAGGCCGCGTAGCCGCCCAGTGGCTTGGCCTCCTCGGCATAGCCTGAAATCGGATTCAATTCCGTTTCCACAGTCATAGGGTGCTGCTTACCCACGCGGTCAAACCTCAACCGCCGGCATATTTGGCCATCAGGTCGCGTAGCGACGCCGCGTTGCGGACCGCATAGTTGCGGTAGCAGTTGTTCATCAATAAGTGCGTCTCGCGCGCCTTCTCGGCGACGTCCGAGATTCGCCGAGCGAGCTGCTCGAGCTCCTGATCCGAGTACAGGTAACCGAAGCGCTCGGCGGCCGAGCGCGAGGTGTCTGACCAGGTGCTGTCTGAGCGCCCGTGGAACCGAACCACCAACAGATCTTCGTTGGTGACCGCCAGCAGGCGCGGAAGGCCTGAGACCTCGGGCGCGTCGACGCACACGAACACGAGCCCGTGCTCCCCGAGCAGCCCGAGCGTGCGCTCTCGATCGCGTTCCTCGGCCAGCCAGCGCGGTGAGCGGAACTCGACGCACAGCCTGTAGTCGGGCAGCCGCTCGCGCAACGCCTCAATCTCGGCTCGGTTCTCGCGCCGCGGCACGAACCAGGGTGGGTACTGGAACAGCACCGAGCCAAGCCTGCCGGCCTCGTGCAAGGGCCGCAGCGCGGTTTCGAATCGCCGCCAGACCTCCGCGAGCGCGTCGGGATCGAGATGGTTGGCGTAGACGTTGCGCTTGTCCGCAACGTCTGCCGGCAACTGCTCGCGGAGGTCCCGCCACAAGCTCCGCGGGCGGGTGGGATGCCCGGTCAGCAACGAGAACGCCTTGACATCGAAGCGAAACCCGTCCGCGGTTCGCTCGGCCCACAGGCGCGCTTGAGGTTCTGAGGGAGGCGCGTAATACGTCGAATCGATCTCGGTGAGCGGGAACTGGGCCGCGTAGTAGCGCAGCCGCTCCTCGGCGCTCATCGTCCGCCGCGGATACCAATCGGCGTCCTGGACCAGCGTTCGATCCGTCCACGAGCAGCTGCCCGTCAGAATCATGCGATCGTCGACGACGACCGCCGCTCCCAGCCGCGGTGAATGGCTCATAGGTGGGAAAGTAGCCGCAAGCGCTCATCCGCCTGCGAGCGCCGCCGCGGTGACCGCGCAGACGATCGCGAGCGGCACCGCGATCACCGCCCCCGCCAGGGCGTGCTCGGACACCGCACCGCCCAGCGCCCCGAGCGCGTAAATCACCCACACTGCGCCCGGGAGCTGAGGGCCGGGAGACTGCTCGGACGCGGTTCCGGCGGCACGTTGTACGAGCCGCGCGATCGCGCCGGTGAGCGTTCCCGTGACGTAGGTCGTGGCCACTCCGCCAGTTTCGGCAGCGCGAACGATTGCGGACTGCACGCCCATCGAGATCGCCGACAACGCGATCAACAGATAGCGAAGCGAGCCAACGCCGATCACCGTCCACAGGATCAACAGCGCCATCAGTGCCGCGACTTCCAGCAGCAGCGCGGCGGCGCTGTTGTGCGGCCACGCGCCCTCGAGGCGCCCCAGAACCAGGACCGCCAGCGCCACGCCGAGCGTGAAGCCGCCAAGCGCTGTCACCGCCCGGACCGCGTCACCGCCGCTGCCGGTGGCGACCGCCACGCCGAGCAGGACCGTGTTGCCGGTCATGTTTGCGGTGAAGATCCTCCCGAGGCCGAGATAGCTGGCGGCGTCCACGAATCCGGCCGCCACCGCGAGCGCCAAGATGCACGTCGTCAGCAACCTGGCACCGGCATCGCTCGCCTTGGCTTCGCTCACCGGTGTGCCAGCGGCCGCAGCCGGGTATCTCGGCGATATGGCCGGTGATGAGTCAGATCCAGACGCGCTCGCCGATCAACTCGAGCAAGAGACGGACGAGCTCCAGCAGCGCAGCGAGGACCTTCGGGGCGAGACAGAGAGCGCCCGCAGCGACTGGCAGCGAAAGCGAGGCGATCCCGGCGTGCCCGGCGCGCAGCCGCCGGCCAGCGATGAGCTCGAGGGGGGCGACGACGAAGACGGGAGCGAGTCCCCCGGGCCGGAGGCGCCGCCCGAAGATGAAGCCCCGGCCGCGTCCGAGGCGCCCTCCGAGGGCGCAGCCGGGCCGCCCGCGGACGCAGGCGACGACTGAGCGGCATCGATTCGTCTTCAGGAGCTTCCTCGGCACTCGATGTGCGACTCGCAGCGCTCGCCATGCCGGCTGGATACCCCGCGCCGCCGGCTTGGAAGCGAAGCCGTTACAGCGCCACAGCCGGGGGGAAGTATCGGCGTGCAATGGGCTCCCGTCGCCGCTTGATCGCGCCGCTCTTGCGCCAGCTAGCAGGCGACCCGTTCGGCCTCGGTCGCGCAGCCCAGTCCAGCCGCTCCGAGGCGCTCTCTCCGCGTACGAGTACGGCGGACCGGGTGGTGCAGTCGATCTGTCCTTATTGCGCGGTCGGCTGCGGCCAGAGGGTGTACGTGAAGGACGAGCGGGTCATCCAAATCGAGGGCGATCCCGACTCGCCGATCTCCCGCGGGCGGCTATGCCCTAAGGGGGCCGCTTCCGAGGGGCTCGTCAATTCCCCGATGCGCGAGACCCGCGTCAAGTATCGGCGGCCAGGCGGGACCGAATGGGAGTACATAAGCCTCGAGCGGGCCACGGACATGATTGCCGAGCGGGTCATACGCGCGCGCGAGGAGACCTGGGAGGAGGAGAACGAGGAAGGCCAGCCGCTCAAGCGCACCCTCGGGATCCACTTCCTCGGCGGCGCGACGCTCGACAGCGAGGAGAACTATCTGATCAAGAAGTTCTTCACCGCGGCAGGTGCCGTGTCGATCGAGAACCAGGCCCGGATATGACACAGCTCCACGGTTCCCGGTCTGGGAACCTCGTTCGGGCGCGGTGGCGCCACCACCTTCCAGCAGGACCTGCAGAACTCCGACTGCATCCTGATCATGGGCTCGAACATGGCCGAGCAGCACCCGGTGGGGTTTCAGTGGGTGGTCGAAGCCAAGGAACGCGGCGCGAAGGTGATCCACGTCGACCCGCGCTTCACCCGGACCAGTGCGATGGCCGACCTTCACGTGCCGCTCCGCGCGGGTACCGACGTGGCGTTCCTTGGCGGGATCGTCAACTACATCTTCGAGCACGACGCGTGGTTTGCGGAGTACGTGCAGCACTACACAAATGGCCCGGTCGTGATCAAGCCGGAGTTCCGGGACACCGACCAGGCGGCCGGTTTCTTCTCCGGCTGGAATCCAGAGCACACCGCCTACAACATCGAGACCTGGGGCTACAACGAGACACGCGGTGAGACGGCCGGCGGGAAGTCCGAGCAGCAGGCCGACGTCTCCGGGGAGCAGGCGCACGGCGCCCACGGGATGAGACTGGAGGGCGGCAACCCGCCCGATATCGACAACACGATGCAGGATGAGAACTGCGTGCTGCAGCTGGTGCGCCGGCACTTCGCTCGCTACACCCCGCAAACCGTGGCCGATATCTGCGGCTGCAGCGAGGCGGATTTCATCCGAGTGGCTCGCGCGCTGTGCGAGAACTCGGGCCGCGAGCGGACCTCCGCGATCGCCTACGCGGTCGGCTGGACGCAGCACACCGTCGGCGTCCAGATTATTCGTGCGGCGTCGATCGTCCAGCTGCTGCTGGGCAACATCGGCCGTCCGGGCGGCGGGATCCTCGCGCTGCGCGGCCACGCCAACATCCAGGGCTCCACCGACATCCCGACGCTGTTCGACATCCTGCCGGGATACATTCCGATGCCCCATCCCCAAGGGCACCCCTCGCTCGATCAGTTCATCGAGCTCAACGGGCCGGACACCGGGGTGTGGGGCGACTTGCGTCCCTATATCGTCTCGATGCTGAAGGCATGGTGGGGCGACGCCGCCACCGAGGAGAACGAGTTCTGCTTCCAGTACCTGCCGCGGATCGATGGCGACCACTCGCACTATCCGACGATGCTGAGGGCGCTGGACGGAGGCGTACGCGGAATGTTCTGCGTCGGTCAGAACCCCACCGTGGGCTCCGCGAACTCGAAGCTGATGCGGCTCGCGCTCGCGAAGCTCGACTGGCTGGTGGTGCGCGACTTCCAGCCGATCGAGTCGGCGATGTTCTGGAAGGACTCGCCCGAGCACGAGACCGGCGAGACCAGAGCAGAGGACATCAAGACCGAGGTTTTCTTCTTGCCCACCGCCGCCCATACCGAGAAAGACGGCAACTTCACCAACACGCAGCGGCTGCTGCAGTGGCACCACAAGGCCTGCGAGCCGCCGGGTGATGCTCGCTCGGAGCTCCACTGGATCTATCACCTCGGGAAAGCGATCCGGGGGAAGCTCGCCTCCTCGACCGACCCACGCGACCGGCCAATCCTCGATCTGACCTGGGATTACCCGCTGCTCGGTCCGCACGCGGAACCGGATGCGGAATGCATCCTCCAGGAGATCTCGGGCAGAGGCCGCGACGGCTCGTTTCTCTCCACCTACGACGAGCTGGAAGGCGACGGGTCCACCAGCTGCGGCTCGTGGATCCACTGCGGGATCTACGCCTCCGGCGTCAACCAGTCCGCGCGCAAGAAGCCGCACGGCGAGCAGAACTGGATCGCTCCCGAGTGGGGCTGGGCCTGGCCCAAGAACGTGCGGATCATCTACAACCGGGCCTCGGCGGATCCCGACGGCAACGCCTGGTCCGAGCGCAAGCGCTACATCTGGTGGGACGCGAACGAGGAGCAGTGGACGAGCCTCGGGGACTCACCGGATTTTCCGGCCACCAAGGCTCCCGGCTATGAGCCGCCTGACGACGCCGAGAGTATGGAGGCGATCGCGGGCGACAAGCCGTTTACGCTTCATCCCGACGGGCGCGGGTGGCTGTTCGCCCCCAGCGGCCTCGTCGATGGGCCACTGCCCGCGCATTACGAGCCCCAGGAGTCGCCCTACAGAAACCAGCTCTATCCCCAGCAGCGCAACCCGACGCGCCAGCAGTTCGATCGGCCGGAGAACGTCTATCACCCGACGGACGGCGACCCAGGCGCGGAGGTCTTCCCGTTCGTCCTCACCAGCTACCGGCTGACCGAGCATCACACGGCGGGCGGGATGTCCCGCACGGTTCCCTACCTGGCCGAGCTGCAGCCGGAGTTCTTCTGCGAGGTCTCGCCCCAGCTGGCGGCGGAGCGCGGCCTCGAGCACGCCGGCTGGGCGACGATCGTCACCGCTCGGCAGGTGGTCGAGGCGCGCGTGCTGGTCACTCCGCGGATCAGGCCGCTGACGATCGGCTCCGACCCACCTCGGACCATGCACATGGTCGGCGTCCCTTATCACTGGGGCGGGATCGGAATCGTGACGGGCGACTCCGCGAACGAGCTGCTGCCGGTGGTGCTGGACAACAACGTGCACATCAGCGAGTACAAGGTGGCCACCTGCGACATCCGGCCGGGGCGCAGGCCCCGGGGGCGGGCAAGGCTGCAGCTGGTGGAGGAATACCGCCGGCGCGCGGGGGTTGAGCCGTGAGGCTCCAGACCCACGCCTGGCCACAGACCTACGGGAAGGACGCCCGCCCGCGGATGGGGTTCTTCACCGACACATCGATCTGCATTGGCTGCAAGGCATGCGAGGTCGCTTGCAAGGAGTGGAACCAGATCCCCGCTTCCATCCAGGGCTTTACCGGCAACTCCTATGACAACACGATCGATCTCGGCGCGAACACCTGGCGGCACGTCGCGTTCGTCGAGCAGCGCGTCGCGGCCGATGCCCGTGAGGGCGACTCGCTGCTCACCGTGGCCGAACGTGGGCAGGCGATGAATCAAGGTGTCCAGACCTATCAGGAGGGCGACGGAATCCGCTGGTTGATGGCCTCCGATGTCTGCAAGCACTGCACCAACGCCGCCTGCCTGGAGGTCTGCCCGACGGGAGCCCTGTTTCGCACCGAGTTCGGCACGGTTGTGGTGCAGCAGGACGTCTGCAACGGCTGCGGCTACTGCGTCCCCGCGTGTCCGTTTGGAGTCCTCGACCAGCGCGAGGAAGACGGGCGGGTCTGGAAGTGCACGCTCTGCTATGACCGCCTCAAGGACAGCCAGGAGCCCGCCTGCGCTAAGACCTGCCCCACCGACTCGATCCAGTTCGGCGAGCTCTCGGAGTTGCGCGAGCGGGCCGAGGATCGCCTCGATCAGCTGCAAGGGGCTGGCCAGGATCGGGCGCGGTTGTACCTCGCCGATGAAGACGATGGGGTCGGGGGCGCGGGAGCGTTCTTCTTGCTGCTCGACGAGCCCGAGGTTTACGGACTGCCGCCTGATCCGGTCGACACGGTTCGCGATCTGGCCTCGATCTACAAGGCGGCGGGCGCCGCCGCGCTGGCGCTCGGGATCGGCCTGGCAGCGGCGGTCTTTGGGGGTCAGCGATGAGCGACCAGGACGGATACCGCTCCTACCACGGGGAGCCGGTGCTCAAGCAGCCGATCTGGAGCTGGGAGATTCCCTGTTACTTCTTCACCGGTGGTCTCGGGGGCGCCTCGGCCGGGCTCGCATACCTCTCCGAGCTCCGCGGCAACGAGGTGCTGGCGCGTCGGGCTTGGGGATCGGCGCTCGTCGGCCTCACCGTCAGTCCCGCGCTGCTGATCTCCGATCTCGGCAAGCCGGAGCGGTTTGTGAACATGCTGCGGATGTTCAAGGTCAGCTCGCCGATGAGCGTCGGCTCCTGGATCCTGGCCGCGAGCGCCGGCACCACCGCGCTCGCGAACGCCGATGCGTGGCTGGGCCTGTTCCCGCGGCTAGGCAGGCTGGCGCGGCCAGCGGCCGCGATCCTCGGCCTTCCGCTGAGCACATACACCGCGGCGCTCGTCTCAAACACCGCGGTGCCGGTCTGGCACGAGGCTCATCGCCAGCTTCCGTTCGTGTTCGGGGCCGGGGCGGCGCTCAGCGCGGGCGCCACCGCGGTGGCGGTCACTCCCCCCGCTGAGGCTGGACCGGCGCGCCGGCTGGCGCTCGCGAGCGCGGCCCTCGAGCTCGGCATGAACGAGCTGATGAAGCGGACGCTACGCGAGCACGGACAGCCGTATGACGCCGGCCCGGCGGCACGCTTTCGGCGGGCGAGCTTCGTCTGCATCGCGAGCGGTGCCGCGCTCCTGGCCGCGCGCGGCAGATCGCGCGCCGGCGCCGTGGCAGCCGGGACGCTCTTGTGCGGCGGCGCGCTGGGGGCGCGATGGAGCGTGTTCAAGGCCGGGATCGCATCGGCGTCTGACCCCAAGTACGTGGTGGGGCCACAACGCGAGGCGATCGCCCTAGGCCGGCGAGGAGGGGCGTCCCGGTCAGCTCCGGCGCGGCCCGCGCTCCATCAGCGAGCGCTCAGCTGACCAGGTCGGCCACCTTCTTGCGGCGCTGCTCGCCGCTGTCCGGGTCAAGGAAGTAAACCGCGGTCCCGCCGATAACCGCCCCGGCCACGACTCGTGGGGCGGTTCGCTTCGGCTTCGGCGGCGGCTCGATCAGCCCCAACTGCCGGGCCGCATCGGGGCCATATGTGGCAATCATCGCGTAAGCGAGCCCCGCTGCCTCCCCGACACGCTGCGCGGCATCGGTGATCGGAGCGACGCGCTGGCGAGCCTTGCGCTTCGCGACCGGCTTGCCCGCCCTGAAGGCCAGCTTTGCGGCCGGTCGCGCGGCCTTCCGCGCGACCGGATACTTCGCCATCCCCTTCACGGTCTTGGCCGCGACCTTCGCCTTGGTGCCGTTCGTCATATGCAACCTCGCTTTCCTCGTGTGTGATCTGCCGCTACCCGCGAAGACGGGCGCTGACGCATCAGCCCCGGAGCGCCGACAGAAGCGCCTTGTGAGGTGAGCGCACCGTCTCGGCCACGGCCGTCGGCTCGTATCCGCAATGGGCCATGCAGTTGTCGCAGCGGGGGTCGTTGCCGCGGCCGTAACGTCCCCAATCGGTCTGCTCGAGCAGTTCCCGGTAGCTGCTCGCGTATCCGTCGGACATCAGATAACAGGGCCGCTGCCAGCCGAAGATCGAGTAGCTGGGGATGCCCCAGGCGGTGCACTTGAACTCCTCGCGCCCTTCGAGGAAATCGAGAAACAGGGGGGAATGGTTCAGGCGCCAGCGCCGCCGGCGACCATCGGCGAACGCGGCCCGGAACAGACGGCGGGTCTGCTCGATGCCGGGAAAATGCTCCTGGTCGGGCGCCTTCTGGTACGCATACGCGGGCGAGATCATCATCTGGTCGACGCGCAGCTCGTCGTTGAGGAAGTCGAGCACCGAGCGGACGGTCTCCGGCGTGTCGTCGGAGAAGAAGGTGGTGTTGGTGGTCACTCGGAAGCCGCGTCGCTTGGCGGCGTGAATCGCCTCCACGGCCTTGTCGAAGACTCCCTCGCGGCAAACCGATTTGTCGTGGCGTTCGCGAAGACCGTCGATGTGCACCGCCCAGGCGAAGTAGGGAGACGGTCTGAACTGATTCAGCTTCTTCTCCATCAGCAGCGCGTTGGTGCACAGGTAGACGAACTTCTTGCGCCGCACGAGCTCGCCCACGATCTGGTCGATCTCGGGATGGACCAGCGGCTCACCGCCGGCGATCGAGACGATCGGAGCGCCGCATTCCTGGACCGCTGAGACCGCGTCCTGGACGGGCATTCGCCGCCGCAGCACGTGATCGGGGTGCTGGATCTTGCCGCAGCCCGCGCACGCCAGATTGCACTGGAAGAGCGGCTCGAGCTCGAGCACGAGCGCGTACTTCTCGCGCCGCGCCAGACGCTGGCGCGCGATGTACGAGCCTACCTTCACGCTTTGCCGGAGCGGTACCGCCATCTTCCTAGAGGTTAATCTCTTACTTCTCTCGGCAGTGAAAAGCGGACCGTTTCATCGACCACCGCTTGCGTTCGTGCCTCAATCGGCCCGAACACGGCCAGCGACCGCTCGACCCGCTCGACGATCCGCTCCGGCGTGGACGCCCCGGCGCTGACGCCGATCCGCCGCAACCCGGCGAGCCAGACCGGATCGAGCTGGCTCTCGTCGTCAAGCAGCCGCGCGCGGCAGCCGTGGGCCTCCGCCACCTCCACCAAACGGTTCGAGTTAGACGAATTGCGAGATCCCACGATCAGCACCAGCTCGCAGTCTCCGGCAAGCGCCTTAACGGCGTCCTGCCGGTTCTGGGTCGCGTAACAGATGTCGTCCGAGCGCGGGCCGACGATCTCGGGAAAGCGGGCGCGCAAGCGCTCGATGATGCCGCTCGTCTCATCCACGGCGAGCGTGGTCTGGGTGAGGTAGGCGAGCCGGCCCGGGTCGGGCACCTTCAGCTCGTCGACCTCCTCGGCCGAGGCGAGCACGACGATCTTCCCCGGCACCTCACCGGTGGTGCCCTGCACCTCGTCGTGTCCGTCGTGGCCGATCAGCACGATCGTGTAGCCCGCGTCGGCGAACCGGCGAGCTTCGCGGTGGACCTTGGTGACCAGCGGACAGGTCGCGTCGACCACGTTCAGCCTCCGCCGGGCTGCATTCTCGCGTACCTGAGGCGAGACACCGTGGGCCGAGAACACCACGGTTGCTCCGTGGGGCACCTGATCGAGCTCCTCGACGCAAATCGCCCCACGCTGCTCGAGCTCGTCGACGACGTGACGGTTGTGAACGATCTGCCTGCGCATGTACACCGGCGGTCCGTAGCGCTCGAGCACGCGCTCGACCACTTCGATCGCGCGCTCGACGCCGGCGCACGATGCCCGCGGTGCGGCCCGGACCAGCTCGCGAGCTGCGATCGCGGCCCCCCACTCAGCGAGCACGCTCGCTCCCGCCCGCAGCGCCCGCCAGGCGGGAGCGGCTGCTGCGGCCAGCGCGAAGGGGTTCCACAGCTCCCGCGACGGGGTGTCGGTCACGACCCTCAGCACCACAAACGGCCGGCCAGCGGCAGCCGGCGCGAGCCACGCCGATTCCATGTCGACAGCCAGCGCGCCGCCTTCCGCGAGCGCCATGCGTCTCCTTCCCGACACGGGATGGGCGATCGAGACGACCGGACCGACGTGAGCGGGCAGGCCGCGACGGCTCAGCATGCCCGCGATCACTCGAGCGCCCGGGCAGCGCGCCACCACACGCCCGTCCGGCATCCGGACCTCGCTCGCGACGACGATCTCCCCCGGCGCCAGCTGATCGGACAGCGCGCCCGCGAAGCCTGCCACGGCCACGCCGCCCTCGGGGGCGGCCGTCAGGGAAGCGGCGGCCCGGCGGGCCCGGCGCGTCCCCATCCCGGTGCGAACCACCCTCGCGGAAGGCGCCCCAGCGCGCAGCGCGCGGGTCTCGATACCCATCGCTCCAAGCAACAACAGGTCGCTCATGCGACTGTGCTCGAGATCGCACGTTCATGGCCGAGGGAAGCGAGCGCCACCTCGGCGGCCTTGTGGCCCGAGCGGACCGCGCCCTCCATCGTCGCCGGCCAGCCGGTATCGGTCCAAGCGCCCGCGAGCGCGAGGCCGCCGATCGCCGTCCGTGGCCCGGGCCGCAACCTGCGCACGCCGGGCGCCGCCCGGAACGTGGCGGCGTGCTCGCGGGTGATGATGAACTCCTCGACCCGCGCACTCCGGGTATCCGGGAGCAGCTCTTGCAGCGCGGGCAGAAAACGCGCGCGCAGGTCCTCTGCGCTCATCCTCGCTTCCTCCTCGGCGGCCGACAGCGACAGCGCTACGCACTGCCCGCGGGGCACGCCCGAGGAGACCGTCCGGTCGAACACGAACTGGACGGGAGAACACACCGCTGCGGCAAACTCGAACCTCAACACCGGCCGGTCGTATATCACGTGCAGGTTGATGATCGGCGAGCTGCCGAGTCGCTCGAGCTCGCCGGGATCGCGAAGCGCTCCCTGTGGAAGCAGCCGGATGACCCGCTCGTGGGGGACCGCGAGCACGACCGCGTCGGCATCCAGGAGCTCACCTTGAGCGGCGACGGCCCGCACGCCGCCTCCCGATACCTCGATCGCCTCGGCCCGCAAACCCAGTTTCACGTCGACGCCGCAGCCGCGCAAGCTCTCCAGCGCCGCGTCGCCGTGGACGCGCTGCAGCGGCCGCCGCGCATAGCCGATGTCGCCGGCATCTGTCCGCTCGAGCAGGCCTACCTTGAACACGAATGCTGCCGCCGCCAGCGATGCTTCTGGAGCGCTGAGATTGAGCGTGGGACGGGCGATCAGTTGCCACAGGGCATCAAGCGCGCGCGGACCCTGCCGCTGCTGCTCGAGCCAGGTTCCGAAGCTGCGCTCGTCGGCAACCCGGTCGTCGAACTCGACCCCGCGCAGCGCGAGCATCGCCCGCGCGACCATCAGCCGCTCCGGGAAGCTCAGGTAGGGGTAGCGCAGGAGCGACCCAGCCAGCTGCAACGGCGCCGGCAGGTTGGTGCGGCGCAACCACGCGACGCCACGGCCGGGCGCGAGCACGGGGATCGAGAGTCGCTCCTGGAGGAATGTGTCGGCGGTGCTGCCGATCCGCGCGAGCAGCTCCCGATAAGCGGAGCAGCAGCGCAGGAACACGTGCTGCCCGTTGTCCAGCCAGAGACCATCGCGCCGGAAGGAGTAGGCGGCGCCGCCGAGCCGTGGGCGGACCTCCACCAAGGTAACCTCGGCGCCGCCGGCGGCACAATCGAGGGCCGCGGTGATGCCCGCCAGGCCACCTCCGAGGACCACGACTCGGCCCGTACTCATCTCGACACTCCCGCGAGGCTGAGGACTGTGACCCACGTCTTCTCCCACGGCGCCAGCGAGATGCCGTGCTCGCGTACTGCTTCGGGCTCGCGGTCGATCCGCTCCAGGATGCGGCGATAGATGCCGGTCATCGCGCTCACGCACGAGCCGCTGCGGGCATCGATCAGCTCGAGCAGGCCGAGTCCGCGATCAAACCATTCCCGCGCCCGCGCCACCTCGAATGACACCAGCCGCGCAAACGCCGCCGGAGGTGCGGTCGCGAGGTCCTCGCACCCGAACCGCTGCAGGTCTTCTGCTGGCAGATACACCCGCCCCCGGTCGAGGTCCTCGCGCACATCGCGAAGGATGTTGGTCAGCTGCATCGCGACCCCGAGCTCCTCGGCCAGTGGCGAGGCGGCAGCTGGGTCGCTGCTGCCGAAGATCGCCAGGCACAAGCGCCCGATCGTCCCCGCGACTCGCTGACAGTAGACGACGAGCTCGTCGAAGGTCAGGTAGCGCTGCTCGCGGACGTCCATCTCGACGCCGGCGATCAGCTCGGTGAGCGCGTCGTGCGGGAGCGCGAATCGCTCTTCGGCGTCCGCGAGCGCCAACCGCAGCGCGCCGCCGTCGGCGCCCTCCAGCTCGGCCCGTGACTCCGCGAGCAGGGCAAGCTTGCGATCGGCAGGGGCATCACCGTCCCCGATGTCATCGACGCGGCGGGCAAACGCGTAGACCGCGCACATCGCCCTGCGCTTGGCCGGCGGGAGCAGGCGGATCCCGTAGTAGAAGTTCGCCGCCCGCGCGCGGGTGATCGCCTCGCAGTGGCGATATGCCTCTTCCACGGCGGGGTCGCTTACGGCGGTGCGGCTCACCGGCCCGCCCGTCCCAGCAGCGTCGCCAGCAGCTCCGTCATACGCAACCCCCTGCTCGGACGCGGCCGCATCGATAGGACATCGTAGTCGGCGCGGACGATCGCCTTCAGCGCCGATCTGCCTCCCGCTACGAACAGCGCGACCGCGAGCGCCGGACGGCCTGGGAGGGTCCCGACCAGGGGCGCGCCGTGATCGAGCAGCCGGCGTGCCCGGATGACCTCCAACCGCAGCAGCGCTCGAAGCTCGGCGGTGGGCTCCGGCAGTCCCAGATCGCTCTCGCTGACGCCAAGCTCGCGGCAATCGGCGAGCGGCAGGTAAATCCGTCCGCGCTGGTAATCCTCGGCGACGTCTTGCCAGTGCTCGGCCAGCTGCAGGCCACTGCAGATCGCGTCTGAGAGCGCTACCCGCTCCGGTGTCGCCGCGACGAATACTCCCAGTACGAGCTCGCCCACCGGGTTGGCGGACAGCTCGCAGTAGCCCAGCAGCTCCTGGAAGGTCTCGTAGCGGTGCTTGACCTGGTCGCGGCGGTTTGCCTCGATCAGGCGACGAAACGGCTCGATCGGCAGCTTGCGCGCGCTGATCGTCGGCTCCAGACGCGCGATCAGCGGGTGGCGCGCGGTCCCCGTGAACGCCCGTTCGAGATCCGCCTCGATCTCGTCGAGTAACTCGAGCCGATTGCCACCGGCCTCATCGCCGGCATCGTCGACGAGCCTCGCGAACCCGTACAGGGCGAGCAAGTCCGAGCGCGTTCGCGGCCCGAGCAAGCGGCTGGCAACGGGGAAGTTTTCCGTCCGGGCCTGCGCCATCACGACCGAGGGCGCTCGCGCTGGCGCCGCGCCGACCGCGGGCGGCTGCTCGGAAAGGGGTGCGGTGGCGGCCGTCAACCGGATCGCGAGGCCTCCAGCCACCGGCCGATCGCCATCACCGGGAACACCAGCCGGTAGAGGTGGTAGTTGATGTAGAAGTCGCCGGGGAATCCCGTCCCGGTGTACTGCGGCTCATCCCAAGTGCCGTCTGGCAGCTGCGTCGAGCACAGCCACTTCACCCCGCGCATCGCCGCGGCTGAGCGGGAAGCACCTGCGGCGTGTAGGCCGATTACAGCCCACGCGGTTTGGGAGGCGGTGCTGTCGCCGCGGCCGATCCAGGCCGGATCTTGGTAGGAGCGGCAATCCTCGCCCCAGCCCCCGTCCGGATTTTGATGGCGCTCGAGCCATTTCACCGCACGCTGCACGCTTGCGTGCCCCGGCTCGACGCCCGCTGTGGTGAGAGCGCAGAGCGCCGACCAGGTTCCGTACACGTGGTTGACCCCCCAGCGGCCGAACCAGGAACCCCCTGGCTCCTGGTCGGCCAGCAACCAGCGCAGCCCTCGCTGCGCCCGGGCTCTGACGGCGTTGCTCGGCTCGGCCGCGAGGAGCTCGACGGCGTGTGCGGTCACATCGGCGCTCGGAGGGTCGATCACCTCGCCGAAGTCGCAGAACGGAACCTCGCGGCAGAGGCCGCGCATGTTGTCCGCGTCGAACGCGCCCCAACCGCCGTCTGTGCTCTGCATGCCGATGATCCAAGCCACTACGCGCTGCAGCGCCCTCTCGATCCGTTGCGGGTTCGGGTGGACCACGCGCCGGAGCGCGAGCGCGACGACCGCGGCGTCGTCGAGATCGGGGTAGTTGAGGTTGTGGTACTCGAACGCCCAACCGCCGGAAGGCACGCCGGGCCGCCGCACCGCCCAGTCGCCCGTGAGGTCGGTGATCTGGCGATCCAGCAGCCAGTCGGCGGCCCGGGTCAGCACCGGATCGCCGGGGTCTAGGCCGCCGTCCATCAGCGCCAGCATCGCCAGCGCGGTGTCCCAAACCGGCGATTGACAGGCTTCCAGCCAGCAGCTGTCCTGCTCCTGCACGGTGAAGCTCTCGAGGCCGTTGAGCCCGGCTCTCATCACGGGGTGCTCGAGCGAATAGCCTTGCAGCTTGAGCGCGATCAGCGAGTACACCCATGGAGGTTGGATCCCGCCCCAGCTGCCGTCAGCTTCCTGGCGCTGGACGATCCAACGCTCTGCCAGCCGCAGCGCGTGGCTTCGAAGCGGTCGCACCGGCACGCGCTCGTAGCGACGGAGAACCTCGTCGAGCGCGATCAACGCCCGGCCCCTCAGCGTCGCCTCGGGCTTAGCTGCGGGCGCGCCGGGGCCGAGCTCTGTGAGCGTGAATCCAAGCGGGTGCACCGGCCGGTGCGCGCGGACGATCGTAAGCGCGATCATCGTTTGCCGAGCCCAGCAAGCAAAGTCGTAGGGGTTCAGCGGAAACCAGTGCGGGAGCAGCACCATCTCCGCAGGCAGCGCCGGAACCTCGTCCCAAGGCCAGAGCCCGAACAGCGCCATCCAGATGTGGGTGAACACGCGCGCGGCACGCGGGCCGCCGTGTGCGCGCACGTAAGCCGCGGCCAGTTGCATGTGCTCGCTGCTGGGAGGATCACCGGCCAGCTTCAGCGCCCAGTAAGCCTCGATCGTGGTGGAGAGGTCGCCGGGCCCTCCGGCGAAATTGGGCCAGCTTCCATCGGCGGCTTGGTGAGAGCGGATCCACGCCGCGCAGCGGCGGCCCCGGTTCTCATCGCGGATGCCGAGAAATTCGCGCAACAGCATGTCCTCGGCGTCCATCGAGACGTTGGTCTCGAGCAGCCCGCGCCAGTGGCCGTCGGCAGCCTGCAAGCCCACGAGATGCTCTCGGGCACTTTCAAGTGCCCGCTGCGCGCCGTCGACCACCGACGGCGAAAGTTGGCTCACGCCGCTGATCCCGGCCGGCCCGGCGACCACGTTCCCTGTTCTCAAGCTACAAGACTCCTCACGGCAAGCGGCAGCCGAGGATACGGGCCGCCGACGGTTGACTGCTCAAACATTGCCACACCAGTCAAGGCTGGGGCTACCTCCGTAGCCGCGCCTCCTCGAGGTCGATGTCGTGCTGGATCCGCCCCACGACCTCGGCGGAGGCGGCTCGCTCGGAGCGAATCTGCCCCACGGCCCGGCGCTCGGCGCTGACGATCTCGGTGCGCAGCTCTCGGAGCGGGAGGGCGCCATCGACGTGCTCGGAGTCCTCGGGACGGTCATCGTGCAGGCGGTTCTCCAGGCGAGTGAGGCGCAACTCGTAGATGCCCCGCAGACGGGCGACGATCTCCTCTGAAGGCTGGTGTTCCTCGGCCAGCTCCTCGAGTCGCGCGAGCGCGGCGTGGTTCACGCGGATCCGGGCGCGGATCTCCTGCTCGCGCAGTTGGGCGCTCTCCGCCAGCCCCAGCTTTTGCACCAACGGTCCGAGCGTGAAGCTTGGCACGATCAGCGTCCCGATCACGGCGCAGTAGACCAGGAAGATGACCTGATCGCGCGCGGGGAACGGGTGCGAGCCCGTGAGCACCGGAATTGACAGGGCGCCGGCAAGCGAGACCGCGCCGCGCATTCCGCTCCAGCCGAGCACAGTCAGCTGTTTGGCGGGGATCGGGTCGATCGCAACGCGCATGATGCGCCCCGCCACAGGCAGGCAACGGCCGAATCCGAACATCCACAGAAACCGGATCGCGATCAGGGTCGCCACGATCGCCGCGCCGTCGGCGATCCCCGTCCAGGCATTGCCCCCCGGAAGTCCTTTCACCACGTCCGGCAGCTCCAGGCCGATCAGCAGGAACAGCAATGACTCGAGCAAGAAGCTGAGCGCGTCCCAGAAGGGCTCGACGCGCAGGCGAACTTCGGGAGACGCGATGTCCTCGGCCTGTCGGCCGACGAACAGCCCAGCCGCCACCGCCGCGAGCACGCCGGAACATCCCGCGGCATCGGCCGCGGCGTAAGATCCGAACGCCCCCAGCAGGCCGATCGCGACCTCGAGCGACGGTTGGTTCAACCGGCGGCGCACGAGTACGGTCAGGACGCCCGCGGCGATACCGATTGCCGCGCCGCCCGCGGCGATCGTGACGAACTTGAGGATCCCGTGGCTGATCGAGAAGCCGCCGGCGACGGCGGCGATCGTGACCTGGAAAGCCGCCAGGCCGGTGCCGTCGTTGATGAGCGACTCGCCCTCGAGGATGACCACGATTTGCTCCGGCGCGCCGATGTTGCGCACGATTGCGCTCGCCGAAACCGGGTCGGTCGGCGCGCACAGGGCACCAAGCGCGAATGCCGCCACCCACGGCAGGTCCGCCACCAGATGGCCGGCCACGGCCACGAGCGCGACCGTGAACAGCACCAGCCCGGTGGCGAGCGTGGTGATGTGGGACGCCTGCGAAGCGAGGTCGAAGCTCGCCGCGCGGTATGCCGCGGCGTAGACCAGCGGCGGAAGGAATCCGAACAGGACCATGGCGGGCTGCAGGTGGACCGCCGGGAGCCCGGGAATGACCGCCAGCACCAGGCCGCCGATCACGAGCACGGGCGGATACGGCAGACCGGCGCGTTCGGCCAGCCCGCCGAGCAGCGCGATTCCCGCGAGGAGGCCGATGACCAGTTCGACTCTGGGCATGTCGATGAGGCTACGCGACAGACCCGACGCGCCACAGCGTGTGTCCTCGGAACAGCTGCGGGGTACCAACACGCGAATGGAGTTCGATTCCAAGGGACCGGCCGCGCAACGCGTCGTGGTCGTCGGGGGCGGCTTCGGCGGCATTCGCACTGTCAAGGCGCTCGCCGATGCCCCGGTCCAGATCACGCTGATCGATCAGACCAACCACCACCTGTTCCAGCCGCTGCTCTATCAGGTGGCTACCGGGGTGCTGTCGTCGGGTCAGATCGCGCCCGCGCTGAGGAGCCTGTTCCGGCGCGAGGACAACGTCGAGGTGTTGCTCGGGAAGGTCGAGGACGTGGATCTCGAGCGCCACGTGGTGAAGATGCTCGCCGAACAGGACATCGAGGTTCCCTACGACACGCTGGTCCTCGCCGCCGGCGCGACGCACTCCTATCTCGGCCACGACGATTGGGAGCAGTGGGCGCCCGGGATGAAGACGCTCGACGACGCGATCCGCCTGCGTACCCGCATCCTCAGCGCATTCGAACTCGCGGAGCAGGCACCTGGTAAAGCGCAACGTGACGCCTGGCTTACGTTTGCAGTCGTCGGAGGGGGCCCCACCGGGGTCGAGCTCTCCGCCCAGATCGCGCTACTCGCGCATCGGGTGCTGCGGGGAGAGTACCGCCACATCGACCCTTCGACCGCGCGAGTGATCCTGCTCGACGCGGTGCCAACGCTCCTAGGCGATTTTCCGACCACGCTGCGCGAACGCGCCGAACGCGATCTCCGTCGGCTGGGTGTCGACGTCCAGCTCGAGTCGCCGGTCGTCGGGGTCGACCCCGACGGCGTGACGATCGGCGGCGAGGATGGTTCGCGGCGCATCGACGCGAAGACGGTGCTGTGGGCGGCGGGAGTTAGGGCCTCGCCGCTCGGCGCGATCCTGGCTCACGCCAGCGGAGGGCAGACCGACAAGGCCGGCCGGCTGGTGGTGGGGCCGGACCTCACGCTTCCCGGTCGGCCGGAGGTGTTCGCGATCGGCGACATGATCTCGATCCCCGGTGTCCCGGGGGTCGCTCAGCCGGCGATGCAGGAGGGCAAATACGTCGCCGGCGTGATCCGCGCCCGCGTTATTGGTCAGGAGGAGGTCAAGCCGTTTCGCTACTGGAACCTGGGGACGATGGCGGTGATCGGTCGGGCCGATGCGGTTGCCGATCTCTTCGGTCGCATCCCGCTGGGCGGCGTGCCCGCGTTCCTCATCTGGGGCTTCGTCCACCTGGCGTATCTGGTCGGGTGGGGCAACCGCGTCGGCGCGGTCAGCCGCTGGCTGTGGACGGTGCTCGCTCGCGACCGCCGCGAGCGGCTGATCAGCATGACCGGCCTGATCGAAGAGAAGGTCGCGGTCGAGGCCGCATCGACCGAGGGTCATGAGGGGGCGGCGAACTAGGTGTTGAGGGCCGCGTCTGAACCCAGGTTGATCGGCCGCGGCGTTGTGCCGCCTACCAGCTGCGGCGCCGGGCACCGGTGGTGCTCAGCGGGCGCCTCGTAGCGCCGCGGCCCCCACGCCGAGCGCCGCTGCGCCCAATCCCGCGAAAACCACCGCCCGCCGCTTGGCCAGCTCGTACTGGGGGCTCACCGCATGGGCTTGGTCGTCGAACGGCCCATGAGCCCCGCGATCCTCGTCCACGGGCTCGAACAAGTTGTCGTGGGCGTTGGGGTCGAGGTCGTGGTCGGTCATCTGGCTCCCGTAGGCCTTGCTGGCCAGATAACGGTCGAGTAGCCAGGGCGCGACGCGTTCGCCGACAATGTTCATCACGGTGGGGATCCCGACGTAGATCTGGCGTCGTTTGTGGTGCGCCGCGTGATGAACCGCGTCGGCGGCCACCTCTGGCTGGTAGATCGGTGGCACCGGCATCGTCTGCTTGGGGAGCTTGGTGCGTCCCCAGGTGAACTGGGTGGTGTTGAGCCCGGGAAGCTGGATCATCGAGAGCCGCACCTGCGACTTGTGATGCAGCAGCTCGGTGATGATGCTCTCGGTGAACCCCTTGCAGGCATGCTTGGCGCCGCAATACGGGGCCTGCAACGGGATTCCACGGTAAGACATGGCCGAGCAGACCTGGACGATCGTGCCGCGATCGCGAGGAACCATCCGCTTGAGCGCGGCTCGTGTTCCCCACACCATCCCGAGGTAGGTCACCTCGGTGGCGCGCTTGAACTCGTCAGGCTGGATGTCGAGGAACTCGGCGTAGACGGTCACCATCGCATCGTTGACCCAGATGTCGATTGGCCCGAACGCTTCCTCCACCGATGCCGCCGCTGCCTCCACCTGGTCGGGATCGGCCACGTCGAGCGGCAGCACCAGCGGCTCGCCACCGGCCGCGCGCACGTCCGCCGCCGCGCCTTCGAGCCCGCGGCGGCCACGGGCGATCAAACCAACCCTGGCGCCTTCGGCGCCGAACTTGCGGGCGGTGGCACGGCCGACGCCGCCGGAGGCGCCGGTGACCACGACCACTTCACGTTGCGTATCCATCAGCGGGCCCCCTAGCGGCTTATTGCTCGATCCGCCGAGCGTCAGCCAGCCCCTCGGGCGTAGTCGGTACCCGCCCTGGGTCGGCTGGGTGTGAGGTCGGCAGTGGCTTCTCGGCCTGTCGTCGCTGGGAAGGTTCTGTCGACCCTCCCGCGCGCGCCTGGGCGCGGCGCGAGAACATCCCCATCGTGACCGCGGCGACGAGCACGATGAAGCCCACTGGCACCAGCACGATCGTGAAGATGCCACCGGCAAACAGGCCCGCCAGTCCGAAGACGACCAGCACAATCCCAAGGATGTATAGCCACATGTTGAGAAGATGTACCCGCCCCGCGAGAGAGCAAACGACGCGGGGTAACTAGCCGCTCGTGGAGAGCTCAGATCGATATCCGGCGATCGGCGACTACGGGGTGATCGGGGATTGCCACAGCGCGGCGCTGGTGTCCCGTTCGGGGGCGATCGACTGGTGCTGCTTTCCTCGCTTCGACGGGGGCAGCGCATTCGGGCGCCTACTCGACTGGGAGCAGGGCGGTTACTGCGCGGTTTCGCCCCTGGAGGCCGACCGCGGAGACTGGAGCTATTCGCGGGAGTATCTCGAGGACGCGCTGGTCCTGGTTACGACCTTCCACGGGCCCGCGGGGGAGGTGCGGGTGACCGACTGCTTCCTGATCGGAGAGGACAGCGGTCGTGGCGGGGAGCGGCACATGCTCCGCGTGATCGAGGGTCAGCGCGGGTCGGTGGAGCTCGAGCTGCGGGTCGCCCCCCGGTTCGATTACGGCAACGTGCGGCCGTGGATCAGACGTCACGGGCATCGCCTGCACAGCGCGATCGGCGGCAACGACGCGCTGATCGTCTGGTGTGAGCATGAGCTCGCCGAGGATCCCGACCACGAGCTGGTTGGCCACCTCGCGGTCGACGCCGGCGACCGCATCACGGTCTCGCTGCGTTACTGCTCGCCCGAGCTGGTCGACGCGGACGGCCCAACGGATCTGGACGCGCGCGAGCTCGCTCAGGCGCTCGAGCAGACCGTCAGCTGGTGGCGCGAGTGGGCACAGACGGTGCGGATGGAGGGACGCGACGAACCAGCGGTCAGGCGCTCCGCGCTCGCGCTAAAGGCGCTCACCTACGCGCCCACGGGCGCGATCGCCGCAGCCGCCACGACCTCTTTGCCCGAAGTCGTCGGCGGGCCGCGCAACTACGACTACCGATACGCCTGGGTGCGCGACTCGAGCTTCAGCTCGCGAGCCCTCGCGGAGCTCGGCTGCGAGCACGAGGCGGATGCCTTCCGGGCGTTCATCATGCGCTCGGCCGCGGGCCACGCCGATGATCTGCAGGTGCTCTACGGGGTCGGCGGCGAGCGGCGCATCACCGTCGAAGAGCTTGATTCGCTTGAGGGCTATCGACGGTCGGCGCCGGTGCGGGTCGGCAACGATGCCACCGGGCAGCTCCAGCTGGACTCCTTCGGAGAGCTCGTCAACCTCACCTGGCGCTGGCACCGTCGCGGCCATTCACCAAGCGACGATGACTGGCGCTTCCTGGTATCGCTGATCGACCGCGCCGCCGATCGCTGTACGGAGCCCGACTGCGGGCTGTGGGAGTGGCCCGGAGAGCCAGACCACTTCGTCCATTCCAAGGTGATGTGCTGGGCGGCGCTCGAGCGGGGGATCCGGCTCGCGGACGAGTGCATGCGACGAGCTCCCGTCCGCCGCTGGAAGCAAGTCAGAGATGAGCTTCGCGAGACGATCGAGAGCCGCGGCTACGACCGCAAGCGCGGCGTATTCGTGCAGGCGTATGGCCGCACCGAGATGGATGCGTCCTTACTGCTGCTGCCATCGGTCGAGTTCGTGGGGTGGAACGACGAGCGGATGTTGCGCACCGTCGCCGCGATCCGAGAAGAGCTCGACGCCGGCGACGGGCTGCTCTACCGCTACCGGCGCGATGATGGCCTCGACGGGCAGGAGGGCGCTTTCCTGTGTTGTTCGTTCTGGCTGGTCGAATGCCTGGCACGCTCGCAGCAGCTGCGCGACGCGCGCTCGGTTTTCGATCACGCGATCGCACGCGGCAACGACCTCGGGTTGTTCTCCGAGGAGATCGATCCGCGCAGCGGCGAGCTGCTCGGCAACTTTCCCCAAGGCCTCACACACCTCGCGCATATCGATGCGGCGGTCGCGCTCGCCGAGTGCGAACGAGCGATGGAAAAAGCCACCCACAGTTAGTCGCCCCGTGGTGGCGGGTAAGTCGAAGTCGAGTCAACGGACGATTAGCACGATGAAACGGAGAGCCGGATGAGCCAAACCGTGGGCGACTTTCTTCTGGATCGACTCTCGACCTGGGGCGTGAGGCGCATATACGGATATCCCGGGGACGGGATCAACGGGATTATGGGCGCGTTCACGCGCTCCAGCAACGGTCCGCGTCCGGAGTTCATCCAGGTCCGCCACGAGGAGATGGCCGCGTTCATGGCATGCGGGCATGCCAAGTTCACCGGTGAGCTCGGGGTTTGCATGGCGACTTCGGGGCCGGGCGCGGTTCATCTACTCAACGGGCTCTACGACGCAAAGCTCGATCACCAACCGGTGGTGGCGATCGTCGGCCAGCAGGCGCGGGCGGGGCTAGGGGGCAACTACCAGCAGGAGATCGACCTGAACACGCTGTTCAAGGACGTGGCTCACGAGTTCGTGCAGATCGCGATGGAGCCCTCACAGATCCGCCATCTCGTTGACAGGGCGTGCAGGATCGCGCTCGCCGAGCGAACGGTGACCACGATCATCGTGCCCAACGACGTGCAAGAGAGCGAGGCCGTCGAACAGCCTCCCCACGCGCACGGAACAGTCCACTCCGGCCCGGGATACGAGCCGCCGCGAGTGCTCCCAAACGATCGGGACCTGGACCGCGCCGCCGAGGTACTCAACAGCGGCGAGCGGGTCGCGATGCTCGTGGGCCAGGGCGCCTTGCACGCGGGCGGCGAGGTCGCTCAGGTCGCCGATACGCTCGGCGCCGGGGTCGCCAAGGCGCTGCTGGGCAAAGCGGTCCTGCCCGACGAGTTGCCGTTCGTCACCGGCTCGATCGGCCTGCTCGGGACTAAGCCGAGCTGGACGTTGATGCAGGAGTGCGACACGCTGCTGATGGTGGGCTCGAGCTTCCCCTACTCGGAGTTCCTGCCGGAGGAAGGCAACGCCAGGGGCGTGCAGATCGACATCGATGGGCGGATGCTCGGGATCCGCTACCCGATGGAAGTCAACCTCGTCGGCGATAGCGCCGAGACGCTGCGCGCGCTGCTTCCCCGGCTTACGCGCAAGGAGGATCGCTCCTGGCGCGAGCAGATCGAGGACGAGGTTCAGCAGTGGTGGCGGCTGATCGAGGAGCGCGCTCAGCTGGCTGCGCAGCCGATCAACCCGCAGCTGGTGTTCCAGGAGCTTTCCAAGCGATTGCCGGACGGCTCGATTCTGAGCTCGGACTCCGGTTCGGCGGCCAACTGGTACGCGCGGGACATCAAGTTGCGCAAGGGCATGATGGCTTCGCTGTCGGGCACGCTGGCGACGATGGGGCCGGGAGTGCCGTACGCGATCGCGGCCAAGTTCGCTCACCCCGGACGCCCGGTGTTCGCCCTGGTGGGTGATGGCGCGATGCAGATGAACGGCATCAATGAGCTGATCACGATCGCCAAATACCGCCACCAGTGGCGCGATCAGCGGCTGTTCGTGCTGGTGCTGAACAACCAGGACCTCAACCAGGTCACCTGGGAGCAGCGCGCGATGTCAGGCGATCCGAAGTTCGAGGGCTCCCAGGACCTCCCCGACTTCCCATACGCGCGCTACGCGGAGCTGCTCGGCTTGAAGGGCATTCGCGTCGACAAGCCAGAGCAGATCGGGACGGCCTGGGACGAGGCGCTGGCGAGCGACCGGCCGGTGATCTACGAGGCCGTGACCGACCCCGAGGTGCCCCCACTGCCGCCCCATATCACGCTCGAGCAGGCCAAGGCGCTCAGCTCCGCCCTGCTCAGCGGCGATCCCGAAGCGGGGCGGATCATCAAGCAGGCGTTCACCCAGAAAGTCCAGGAGTTCCTGCCCGGCCGATGAGCGCGACGTTGCCGCGAGTCGACGCTCCGATCAAGGAGCTCGAGGTAGCGGCTTTCACCGTTCCCACGGACGCGCCCGAGGCCGACGGCACACTCGCCTGGGAGTCGACCACGGTGGTCGTCGTGCACGCCCATGGAGGCGGCGAGGTCGGCCTCGGGTACACCTACGCGGACCTCTCGACCGCGAAGCTGATCGAGTCCAAGCTCGCGGGTATGGTCGAAGGCCTCGACGCGCTCTCGCCGCAGGCCGCGTGGGCGGCGATGATCGCGGGAATTCGCAACCTCGGGCGGCCGGGGATCGCGTCGATGGCGATCGCCGCGGTTGACGTGGCCCTGTGGGACCTGAAGGCGCGTCTGCTCGGCGTGCCGCTATGCAAGCTGCTGGGAATGGCGCACGACCGAGTGCCGATCTACGGCTCGGGCGGGTTCACCGCGTACTCGCTCGAGCGCCTGCGCAAGCAACTGGGGGGCTGGGTCGCGCAGGGCATCCCCCGCGTGAAGATGAAGATCGGCTCGGCTCCCGCCGATGATCCAGGACGGGTGCGGGCGGCACGCGACGCGATCGGCCCCGAAGCGGAGCTGTTCGTTGACGCCAACGGCGCGTATCAGCGCAAGCAGGCGCTGGCGCTCGTCGAGCGTTTCCGCGAGGAGGCGAGGATCAGCTGGTTCGAGGAGCCGGTGTCCTCGGATGACCTCGACGGGCTACGACTGCTGCGTGACCGGGCGCCGGGAGGGATCGCGATCGCGGCCGGGGAGTATGGCTATGACGCCGGCTATTTCCAGCGGATGCTCGCCGCCGACGCCGTCGACGTGCTGCAGGCTGACGTGACCCGCTGCGGCGGTGTGACCGAGCTGCTGCGCGTCGACGGGCTGTGCCTTGCCCGGAATCTGCCGCTGTCGCTTCACTGCGGCCCTTCGATCCACCTTCATCCCGGGCTGGCGCTCCAGCAGCTCCTGCACCTCGAATACTTCCACGATCACGTGCGGATCGAGCAGCTGCTGTTCGATGGCGTGGTGCAACCCCGCGACGGGGCCCTATTCCCAGATCTGGGGCGGCCTGGGCTGGGCCTCGAACTGAAAGCTGCGGAGGCCGAGCGGTATGCCGCGTAGCGATCGCCTGCCGCTCCGGCGCACCTCTCGCTCGGAGCGGGTCGCCGCAAGATGGTGGCGCAACGTCTCCAACGGCAGGATGCAGCGGACGCTGGCGGCCGCGACCGCAGCGAGCGCGCTGCCGCTCGGGGTGGAGACGTACTTCGAGCATTTCCGTGGCTCGTTTGGGGACAAGTGGATGTGGACGCCGGTGGTGCTCTCGCCGGCCTTGACCGCGGCAGGGGTGGCGGGCGTCTACTCGCCCCGCGTCGCGAGGACCTGGCTTCCGGCGCTGTCGGCGCTCTACTGCCTGGACGGCGTGGTCGGCGTGATCACGCATGTGCGCGGCGTCGCCCGCAAGCCGGGCGGCTTCCGCGAGCCTCTGTTCAACATCGTGATGGGCCCGCCCCTGCTCGCGCCCGGGTCGCTCGCACTGGTGGGCGGGATGGGCCTGGCGGCGGCGGCACTCGGGCGCGAGCGCTGATGGCTCGTAGAGACTTTCGGCTCGCGGAGCATCTACCGAACCTGAGGCCCGAGGGCGAACCAGCGTCGCCCGAGGAGCTGCCGCGCCAGCGCAACGGGGTCACGCCGCAGATGCACGGTCGCTATCCGGACTTCAACGTGCTCGACGAGGCCCGGCACTGGGACGAGGCCACCCGCCGCGTGGTGCTCGCGCGCGTGGAGGAGGTACCGTCGATCCGGTTCTTCACCGCCGAGGAGGCGGCGACGATCGGCGCGTTCTGTGACGTGGTGCTGGCCCAGGACCGCGAGCCGAAGATTCCGGTGCTCGAGATGGTCGACGCGAAACTGTTCTCCGGCAAGCGGGAGGGATATCGCTACGCCGAGCTGCCAGACGACGACCAGGTGTGGCGGCGCGTTGCGTTAGGGCTGGACGCAGCCGCGCGACAGCACGGCAGCGCCGATTTCGTGAGCTCCTCGGCGGAGGTGCAGCGACGGGTGATCCAGGCGTTCTCGGAGGGCCAGCTGCACGGGGAGGTGTGGGATGAGCTGCCCTGCAAGCGGGCCTGGAGCGTGGTGATACGGGATGTGCTGAGCGAGTTCTACTCGCACCCGTGGGCGTGGAACGAGATCGGCTTCGGGGGCCCCGCGTACCCGCGCGGCTACGCGCGCTTGGGCGCCGGACAGCGGGAGCAGTGGGAGGGGGCGCCCGCGTTCGAGCGCGACCCGGTTGCCGACACAGCGTCCCAGGGATCCTCGTGAAGACTCCTCTGCACGGCCTGCGCATCGCGGCGCGTGGGGCGATCCGGCCGCCCGAGAACGACTCGGCGTTTCTGCTCGACGTTCATCGCCGCGCGGTCCCGAGGGAACGAATGGCGCGCTACGACGATTCCTACCCGATCGACCTGGCGATCGTCGGCGCGGGAGCCGGCGGCGGAACGCTGGCCCAACGACTGGCGCGCCGCGGCTGGAAGGTGGTCGTGCTGGAGTCCGGTCCGTTCTGGGATCCCGACGAGGACTGGGTCTCCGACGAGGCCGGCTCGCACCCGCTGTACTGGACCGAGGAGCGGATCATCGGCGGTCAGGATCCAGTCGAGCTCGGGAAGAACAACTCCGGCCACGGGGTCGGCGGCTCGATGATCCACTACGCGGGATACTGCCCCCGGTTTCACCCATCCGACTTCGAGGTGCGAACTCGCGACGGGGTCGGAGAGGATTGGCCGATTTCATACCCGGAGCTCAAGCGCCACTACGAGCGCCTCGAGCTCGAGCTGCCGGTCGCTGGCGAGCATTGGCCCTGGGGTGATCCACATTCATATCCGCACACGGCCCACCCGATCGCGGGCGGCGCTGAGCTCGCCTGGGCCGGCGCCCGCAAGCTGGGAATCGGGATGCGAGTCGGGCCAGTCGGGATCACCAACGGGGCGTTCGGCAACCGGCCGCACTGCATCTACCGCGGCTTCTGCCTGCAAGCGTGCAAGGTCAACGCCAAGGCCTCGCCGCTGGTGACGCACATTCCCGATGCGATCGCCCATGGGGCGGAGTTTCGGGCTGACTGCATGGTCTCGAGCGTGGAGGTCGACGACAGCTCTGGCCGGGTGATCGGCGTTCGCTACCTCAACGAGGGCCGTGAGCGCGTGCAGCGCGCCGACGCGGTGGCGGTCGCCGGCTACTCGATCGAGACCCCGCGGTTGCTGCTGAACTCGACCAGCCGCCGCTTTCCCCGCGGGCTCGCAAACGACAACGATCAAGTCGGACGGTGCGTGATGGTGCAGGGAGCGCCCCAGGTCGCGGGCCGGTTTCCGGACGAGATGCGGATGTACAAGGCACCACCGCCGGAGATCTCCTCCGAGCATTTCTATGAGACCGACGAGACCAGGGGGTTCGCCCGCGGCTTCTCGATCCAGACCGTCGGGCCGCTGCCGATCGATTGGGCGCGTCACGTGCTCGCCGATGGTCACTGGGGGCAGGCGCTGCGGGAGTACATGCGCGATTACAACCACTGGTACACGCTGGGGGCGCTCTCAGAACTGCTGCCGCATCCCGACAACCGCGTCACGGTCGCCTCCGAGGTGACCGACCGGCACGGGCTCCCGGTCGCCCGGATGGACTACACGCAGTCGGAGAACGACCGCAAGAACATCGCGTTCGCCAAGCAAACGCTCCACGACATCCTGCGCGCCGCGGGGGCTCAGGACGTGCTCGAGATCGACCGCTACGCACACCTGGTCGGAGGCTGCCGGATGGGGTCAGATCCCGAGCGCAGCGTCGTCGACTCGGATCATCGCGCCTGGGGAATTCCCAACCTGTTCATCGCTGATGGCAGCGTGATGCCCACGCAGGGCTCAGCGAACCCGGCGCTGACGGTCATGGCGCTGGCTTCGCGTCTGGCTGAGCGACTCGATCGCGGACTGGGGTCGCCGGCGGCGTCGGAAGCGCGCGGGCGCTCAGCGCTCGCGCAACCATGACGCCACGTGCTCGAGGTCGGCCACGAACTGGCGCATCGCCGCGTCGCGTTCCTGATCGTCCTGCGCCCGCAGGATCGAAGACGGATGCGCGGTCAGCGTCACCAGTTCGGCTAGATCCGACTCCACCGGCCTGCCGCGGTCGCGGCCGATCCGGATCTGAGAGCCGAGCAGCGCCTGCGCCGCGGTGGCCCCGAGTAGCACCAGCGCGGCCGGCCGAACAACCGCCAGTTCTGCCCTCAACCACGGAAGGCAGGCGTTCACTTGCCAGCGGTCAGGGGTCTGGTGAATCCTGCGTTTCCCGCGCGCCTTGTAGCGGAAATGCTTGACGACGTTCGTGATGTAGACATGGTCGGTCGCGATCCCGGCCGCTTCCAAGCCGCGGTCGAGCACTTTTCCGGCCGGTCCGACGAACGGATGTCCCTGAATGTCCTCCTGATCGCCGGGCTGCTCGCCGACGAGCATCACGCTCGCGCCCTTCGCTCCTTCGCCTATCACCGCCTGCGTGGCCCCTTCCCACAGGTCGCATGCCCGGCAATCCTGAACCGCGCCGCGCATGTTCGACAACGTCGGGCGCGCCGGGATCGGCGGCGGTGGTCGATCTGCCTGCTTGGCCGTGGAGGACATGCGCTGAGGCCTGGGTTACCCCCGCGGTGAAGCCGGTACGCATCGGTTGCTCGGGGTGGATGTACGACGACTGGCGCGGACGGCTGTATCCGGAGCGCGAACCCAAGCGGCGGTGGCTCGAGCTCTACGCCGAGCATTTCGACACCGTCGAGGTCAACTCGACCTTCTACAGGCTGCAGCGCCGCGAGACGGTCGCCGCTTGGGTGGCGCACACCCCCGAGCGATTCACGTTTGCGGTGAAGGCGAGCAGGTACCTCACGCACATCAAACGGCTGGTCGATATCGAGTCAGGGATCGGGCGCTTCTACGAGCCGCTGGAGCCGTTGGTGCTAGCCGGTCGACTCGGTCCCGTCCTCTGGCAGTTGCCGGAGAATTTTCACCGCGACGACGAGCGGCTCGACGGTTGGCTGAAGCTGTTGCCGGCCGGCATGCACACGATCGAGTTCCGCCACCCGAGCTGGTTCGCGCCTGCGGTCTTGAATGCGCTTCGTGCCCACCGGGTGGCGCTCGCGATCGGCGACCACCCGAAGCGGCCCTTCCAGTCGCACGAGGCGACCGCGCCGTGGCGATTTGTCCGGTTCCATTACGGCGCCCGGGGGCGCCACGGGAATTACTCGGCGAGCGAAATCGATCAGTGGGCGCGCCGGATCGCCGTCTGGCGAGGCGCGCACGAGGTGTTCGCGTACTTCAACAACGACTGGCGGGGGTTCGCGCCCGCCAACGCGCGGCTGCTGGCGAGGAGGCTCGGCTCAGATGGCTGAGTCCGAGACGTCCGTCACGGTGACGGGCACGCCAAACCGCTCCTCGATCTCGGTGGGATCCAGGTCCTCGCGGTAGCGCTGGTCGGAGCCTGGGTGAGTGAACACGACGATCCGGTCGGCTGGAAAGGTTTGCAGCGCGTCCTGAATCGCCTGCATCGGATCGCTGTCGCCGGTGTCGCCGCTGGCGCCGACGCCCGCCTCGTCAAGCTCCTGCACGGTTTTGCTGCTTACCTGCTGAGCCCGCGCGATCGCGTCGTCAGCATCGGAAGTCCAGAACTTGATTGGGCTCTCCTGAAACGCCGGCGCGACCACCATCACCTCCGCCTCCTGCGGCTGCATGTCGCCCAGAGCATCGCGTACTTGCTTGGCCGAGATCGGCTCGCTGGTCAGCACAAGCAGCTTCACCCCGTAGCTTTTACCCTTTGCCCACTGGCCGATAACCCGCTCCGAAAGCGAGCCACATGGAGATCAGATGCGTCGTGGAGATCCCGAAAGGGAGCCGCAACAAGTACGAGTACGACTCCGAGATCGGAGCGATCAAGCTTGATCGCTTCATCTCTTCGTCAGTCGTCTACCCGACCGATTACGGGTTCATCCCGGAGACCTTGTCGCAGGATGGGGACGAGCTCGACGCGTTGGTCTGCGTATCGGAGCCGACCTTCCCCGGCTGCGTGGTGATGACGGAGCCGGTCTGCCTGCTGGAGATGGAGGACGAGCACGGGCCAGATCCCCATGTCCTCTGCGTTCCTTGCAACGATCCTGGCTGGAACAGCCTCAGGCACCTCGCGGACGTTCCGGATCAGCTCCGCAAAGAGATCATGCACTTCTTCGGGGTCTACAAGGACCTCGACCCCGATCGGCACTCGAGCGTCAAGGGGTGGCAGGATCGCGACGAGGCGGTGGCCGAGATCGAGCGATCGCAGAAGCGGTTCCGCGCCGAGTCCGGTGCCGCGGTGAGCTGACGCGGTGGTGGCCGCGGTCAGCTGAGCGCGGCCCACTGCCCTGAGGCGCACAGCACCGCTACCGCCCGAGGTTCATGCGCCTTGCGTCATCACCCGCACGCGATCGCGTTCGGGTTCGGCTGCCTGCGGCTTTGCCGCCGGCGCAACCCCGAGCTCCTGCACCAGCGCGAAGAACGCCTTCGCGTACGGCGTCGAGGCTCGCGCCCGTAGCCGGGGCCAGTCGATCTGCTCTCTCAGGGCGCGGGCGATTCCGAGCAGGCTGCAGTAGTCGAGCTCGTGCTCGCCGAGCGCGTGGAGCTTCGCGACGAGCACATCCTCGAGCGCCATTACCGGCATCTCGACCGCGAGCACGGGCATCGTATCCGCCCGCGCGAAGAGCTCGTCGGTCATCTCGAGGCCCGACGGATGGAAGATCAGATCGACCATCAGTTCGTCTCGCCACGCCTTGAACAGCCACTCCTCCGGTGGCCGCTCGGTCCGCATCCCGGCCGCGGCGAGCGCGGCCAGCGCGGCCTCGGCATCGCGCGGACGGACGATCAAGTCGAGGTCGTTGTCCGGCCACGGCCCGCCTCGCGCCCATGCGGCAAGGCTGCCGCCGAGCATGAACTCGACGCCCGCTTCGCGCAACGCCGCCGCGGCATTTTTGAGGGCGTCGGTGAGGGGATGGCGCGAGCGCGACTCGGACATCGCTATATGCAAATACCCCCGTTGGGGTAATCCTGCTCGAGATGGGCAACGGCTCCGGTAATCAGTTCGGGCAGTGCCTGCGGATTGCGGCCGCCGGCGACCTCCATTGCGCAGAGCAACGCCGGGAAGGGATTTGCCGCTCCTTCGATGCGCTTTCGGGCGCAGCCAACCTGGTCCTGCTGTGCGGAGACCTAACGACCCACGGGGAGCCCGAACAGGCAGCCGTCCTCGCCGAGGCGTGCTCGGGCCTCGAGGTGCCAATTTTCGCGGTGCTCGGCAACCACGACTGGCACGCGAATCGTCGCGACGAGGTAGTGCAGGCGCTGCAGTCCGGCGGGATCCGGGTTCTCGACCGCGACTGGGCGGTTTGTGAGGTAGCCGGGACCGAGGTTGGGGTGGTCGGCGTCAAAGGATTCGTGGGGGGCTTTCCGGGGTCTCACATGCCCGACTTCGGCGAGCCCTTGCTGCGCGAGGTCTACCGGGACACCTCGCGGGAGGTCGACGCCCTAGATCGCGGACTGCGCGAGATCGCGCTGTGCCAGACGCGGCTCGTGATGCTGCATTATGCCCCCTGCCCGGAGACGATCGCGGGAGAGCCACCCGGCATCTGGGCGTTTCTCGGAACCGACCGGCTCGCGGCACCGATCGCCGAGCACGAGCCCGATCTGGTGCTGCACGGGCATGCTCATGCGGGCACGTTCGAGGGCGCAATCGGTTCGGTCCCGGTCTACAACGTCTCCGTCCCGGTGATCGAGCGCGACTTCTGGCTGTTCGAGCTCGATCTCTCTCAGCCGGCGCACACGCCGATCCACTAGCCCGATGCGTAGAGCGACTCGAACAAGCCCGCGTAGCGCTGATTGATCACGCCCCGCTTGACCTTCAGCGTCGGCGTCAACTCGTCGTTGTCGATCGTCAAGTCGCGATCGAGGATCGCGAACTTCTTGATCTGCTCGACTTGCGCGTAGCCGGAGTTCGCCCGGTCGAGCTCGCCTTGTATCAGCTCGCGGACGGCGGCGTGGTGTGATAGCTGGGCGACCTCCTCGGGCAACTCCCGCTCGCGGGCCCAGGGGACGATCTCGTCGGGGTCGAGCGTTATCAGCGCCACCGGGTAGGGACGGCGGTCCCCGTACATCACGGCTTGAGAGACAAACCGTGACTGCTTGAGATCGTTCTCCAAGTTGGCGGGCGCCAGGTTCTTCCCGCCGGCGGTAATGATGATCTCCTTCTTGCGCCCAGTGATCGTCAGATAGCCGTGCTCGTCGAGCTTGCCGATGTCGCCGGTGTGCAGCCAGCCATCGACGAGCGTCTCGGCGGTCGCCTCGGGATTTCGCCAGTACTCGCTGAACACGTTCGGTCCGCGCATCAGGATCTCCTGGTCACGCTCGGCGATTCGCAGCTCGACGCCGGGCACGGCCCTGCCAACGGTCCCGAACTTGAAGTGCTCGAGCGTCGCCACCGTGCCGACGGCCGTGGTCTCGGTCATGCCCCAACCCTCGAGCACCGGCACGCCGGCGGCGTAGAAGAACTCCAGGATGTCGGGCGCGATCGGAGCGGCCCCGCTGACCGCCTGCCGTAGCCGCCCCCCGAACAGCCCTCGCACCCGGGTGAAGATCTCCGCGTCAGCCGCCTCGAACGGCCGCTCGAGCTCCTCGGGAACCGGTTCTCCGCGCTGGCGCCGACGCCGCACGTCGACGCCGAGCTTGATCGCTCGCTGTAAGCGCTCCTGTTCGCCGGCCTGGCTCGCCATCGCCATCGCGGCCGCGTAGAGCTTCTCGAATATCCGCGGGACCGAGGGCAGGTAGGTGGGCTTGGTCTCGATCAGCTCCGGCAGGATCTGGCTGGTGTCACCGCCGAAGTACACGAGTTCGGTGCCCTGGTCCCAGGAGGCAAGCTGAGTGATCAACGCGAACACGTGCGCCAAGGGGAGATACAGATAGATGGTCTCGTCGGGGGTCACGAACTCGAGCTCCCGCACGATCGTGCAGACCGACATCCCGTTTGCGTGGCTCAGCACGGTGCCCTTCGGCGGCCCGGTCGTGCCCGAGGTGTAGACGATCATGTAAGCGTCGTCGGGGCCGGCGCCGGCCTGACGAGCGCGGAGCTCGTCCGCGCTGCGGGTTCGGCCACGCGCTCGCAGCTCCTCGAGAGTCAGCTCGCCGCCGCCAGGCTCGATCCCGATCGCGTGCACTAGCTCGGGCAGGCCGCCGCGCACCCGCTCGATCTTCTCGAGCTGGCCGCGGTTCTCGCAAAAGATCGCGCGCGCCCCGGAGTCTCCGACCACCCATTCGCATTCGCTCGCGGAGCTCGTCGGATACACCGGAACCGCGATCGCTGCCGCGGCGGAGATCGCGTAGCTCACGAGCGTCCACTCGATCCGCGTCTCAGAGAGGATGCAAACCCGGTCGCCCGGCTCGATTCCCGCGTCGATCAAGCCGAGCGCGAGCTGATCGATCGCGTCAGCGGCCTGGCTGTAGGTTGTCTCATGCCACTCTCCGGCCACCTTGTGACGGGCGGCGACACGAGGACCGAATCGCTCCCTTGCGGATGCGGGCAGCGCCGAGACCGTCGCGGCAACGCTTGCGATTCTTTCGGTCATCGATGTCCTCCTCTCCGCCGTCCGGTTCACAGAACTTTGGCACGTTTCGACCCCGATGCTGCGCACACGTCGCCGGCGCGGCCGCTGCCCGCCAGCTGGTCGCGTTATCGCCAGGTGAGCGCGGGTAGCCCGATCACCATGACCGCGTTTGGCTACACGATGATGTGCGAGCAGTCGCGTCCTGACCAGCTGGTTAGCGACGTCAAGCTGGCGGAAGAGGCGGGGTTCGACTTCTCGGTGATCAGCGATCACTACCAGCCGTGGCTGGATGCCCAAGGTCACTCGGGGTACGCGTGGTCGATTCTCGGCGCTGCCGCCAACGCCACCGAGCGCATCGGGCTGATGACCTACGTCACCTGCCCGATCCTGCGCTATCACCCCGCGATCGTCGCGCAGAAAGCCGCCACCGTCCAGATCTTGTCGGGGAATCGCTTTCGCCTCGGCCTCGGCGCGGGCGAGAACCTCAACGAGCACGTTGTCGGAAAGCGCTGGCCGACCGTCGGCGTCCGCCAGGCGATGCTTCGCGAGGCGATTCAGATCATCTCGGCCCTGTTGGACGGCGCCGGCAACGTCAACTACCGCGGCCGCTACTTCGACGTGGAAACCGCCAAGCTCTGGGACCTCCCCGACGAGCGGGTGCCGATCGGGGTCGCGGTGTCGGGCGCCGATTCCTGCTCGCTTGCCGGTAGGCACGCGGACCTGCTGGTCGCGACCGAACCGCTGCCCGAGCTGGTCGAGATGTTCGAGGCGGCGGGCGGCGCGGGCAAGCCGAAGGTGGGGCAGGTGGCGGTGGCCTACGACACTGACCGCGAGCGGGCGGTGGCTCGCGCACACGAAGAGTTTCGGTGGTTTGGGCTGGGGTGGAAGGTCAACGCGGATCTTCCCAACCCAGACTCGTTCGAGGGCGCCACTCAGTTCATCGTCCCTGAGCAGGTCGGCGAAGCCCTGGCGTGTGGCCCCGACGTCGAGGAGCACGTCGAGAAGATCCGGCCGTTCATCGACGCCGGGTTCACCGAGGTCGCGCTGGTCCAGATCGGCGGCGAGCACCAACGGGAGTTCATCTCCTGGGCGCAGGAGCAGCTGCTCCCGGCGCTGCGGGCGCTCTGACAACCACGCGATGACATCCGTTCTGCGGCGACACCGTTATCCGCCGCCTGAACAGGCCCTGGTCAATAGACGTCGTCCACTTGCGAGCCCCAGAGCCGGGGGGAGACTGACAAGCGACGCCATCTGCCGCTGAGGATGCCGAGACCCTCGCGCAGAAGTCGTCGCAGAGGTAGTGTCACTACGTGAGCTCTCACACGTTCACGCGCCAAGACCACGCGCCGCCGCACGTCCCGTGGGACGATGCCTCGCGGTTTCAAAGATGAGGACCGTATGAGCACAACCGAAAAGCCGCCCCAGCTCGAGCAGCGAATGGAGCTTCTCACCGAGCAGGTGGTGCGGAGCTTCGACGCCACCCCGTCGCCGCGGACCCGCGAGCTGTTGCAGACCCTGGTCCGGTACCTGCACGCGTACTCGCGCGAGGTCCACCTGACCGACGAGGAGTGGCGAGCCGGGATCGATTTCCTCACCCGCACTGGACACATCACCGATGACAAGCGCCAGGAGTTCATCCTGCTCTCAGACGTGCTGGGCCTATCGATGCTGACGATCGCCGTCAACGCTCCCAGCGACCCCGACGCCACCGAGCCGACGGTGTTCGGACCGTTCTTCGTACGCGACGCGCCGGAGATCGAGTTCGGCGGCGACATCGCGCAAGGCGCCAGCGGCGAGCCCTGCTGGGTCGAGGGGCAGGTCACCGACGTGCATGGCCGAGCGCTCGGCGGCGCGCAGATCGAGGTCTGGGAGGCCGACGACGACGGCCTCTACGACGTCCAGTACAGCGACGGTCGCACCGCGGGACGAGCCCACATGACCGCCGGCCCCGATGGCCGCTTCGGATTCTGGTCGGTGAAGCCGTCCCCGTATCCGATCCCCGATGACGGACCCGTCGGCGAGCTGCTCGCCGCCGCCAACCGCAGCCCGATGCGCCCCGCCCATATCCATTTCATGGTCGCCTCGCCCGGCTATCGGACGCTCGTCACCCACGTGTTCGCCGCCGGCGGGCCGCACCTCGACGACGACGCCGTCTTCGGCGTCAAGGACTCGCTGATCGAGGAGTTCCGCGAACAACCCCCGGGCGAGGGGCCGGCGGGTCGCACGCTCGAGGGTCGTTGGTGGAAGCTCGTTTTCGACATTCGTCTGGCTGAGGAGGAGCGCAAGTGAACGACGAACACGGTCAACCGCGTCGCGCCTCCCAGCCCGCAGCGAGCCAGGCAAGCATCCAAGCACGCAAGGAGCCCTCGTATGACCGTGACCCGCCACACGATGACCGACGAGCAGCGCAAGTCAGTCGCGCTCGAGTACCTCAAGGCGTTTGACAACGGCGGCGTGACCTCGAGCGGTGAGAGCATCCTCGAGTTGTTCGCGCCGGATGCCCAGGTGATGTTCCCGAAGTGGGGACTCGCCAACGGCCGCGAGGAGATCGGCCGGCTGTTCGGCGATGTCGGCGCGACGCTGAAATCGATCCGCCACGACTACGCCAACTTCAACTGGATCTTCGGCGGCAGCGACACGATCGTCTGCGAAGGCACGAGCTACGGCGAGCACGAGGCCGGCCCTTGGCGGGCGGGTGTGCCAGAGTGGGGCGCGGGCCGCTGGTGCGACGTGTTCGAAATCCGCGACTGGCAGATCCAGCGCTGCTTCATCTATCTCGATCCCGACTACGCGGGCCAGGACACCGAGCGGTATCCGTGGCTGGCCACCAAAGTTAGGGCGGGGGCGGCATAGGAATCGGCGGCGATCCGTTGCTCACGGCCTGACCGGGGCCGGTGCATGCGGCTGGTCGGCGGTTGAAATAAGGAGGGTCCCGGCGACGGAAGAAGTTCGAGACCGCCGGGACCCTCTTGCCTGCCCGGCATCCAATCGGGCACCCCCTAGGCAAGCACTTGTCCTTGACTTGGAGTCGGCTTTCGGATCTACAACGCTTAAACCGCCCCAAAGTTGCTCTCGCCGTTTCAAACACTACGAAACTTCTGACGCCTCACGCGACGCGCCAAGTGGCGAGCGTGTTGAATACGGTCCGCAAACCGTCCCAGCAGGAGGTAGAGGTGCGAGTTCGACGTCTGACCGCCGTCCTTTCGGCGGTCGCCGCGAGCGCGGCGATGACGCTCATGAACGGTCCCGCGCTGGCGGAGCCGTTTCACGTGTTGGTCCCCCATCGCTATGCGCAGCCGCCAACCACCGCTCAGTGCGAAGCGGCGACCAAGCTGGCGTGCTATTCGCCGGCCCAGCTGCAGCAGGCCTATGACATGAAGCCGCTCTACCGGGCGGGGCTGACCGGCAAGGGCAAGACGATCGTGCTCGTCGACGCGTTCGGGTCCCCGACGATTCAGAGCGACCTCGCCACCTTCGATCAGGAGACCGGCCTGCCGGCGCCCCCCTCGTTCCAGATCATCCAGCCGGCCGGGCCGGTCCCGGCCTACAACCCCAGCACCCCCGACATGACCGGCTGGGCAGAAGAGACCTCGCTCGACGTGGAGTACTCCCACGCGATGGCTCCCGGCGCAAACATCCTGCTGGTCGAGACGCCGGTCGACGAGACCGAGGGCGTGCAGGGCTTCCCGCAGATCGTCGAAGCCGAGAACTACGTGATCAACCACGACCTCGGCGACGTGATCAGCCAGAGCTTCGGCGCGACCGAGGAGACGTTCCCGAGTCCGCAGGCGATCTTCGGGCTGCGCAGCGCGTTCAAGAACGCCGCCGCTCACCGGGTCACGGTGCTGGGCTCCTCCGGCGATGCCGGCGCAACCGACTACGAGCTCGACCAGACGGACTACTATCCCTTCCGGGTCAACAGCTGGCCCTCGAGCGATCCGCTCGTCACGTCGCTCGGCGGCACCCAGCTGCACCTGGATCAGAACGGCTTCCGCACCGCGCCCGACAACGTCTGGAACGACACCGCCCTGTTCGGCGGGCCGGCCGCGAGCGGCGGCGGCGTCTCGGCGGTCTTCGGGCGGCCGTTCTATCAGGACGGAGTCAGGCGGGTCGTGGATTCCGCGCGCGGCACTCCAGATGTCAGCATGAGCGCGGCGGCCAACGGCGGCGCGCTGGTCTACATGAGCTTCGCCGGTCTTCCCTCCACGCCGGTACCTAGTGGTCCCGGCTGGTACCCGATCGGCGGCACCTCCGAGGCCTCGCCACTGTTCTCGGGGATCGTCGCGATCGCCGACCAGGCGGCTGGTCATCGCCTCGGCCTCGTCAACCCGGGGCTGTACGCGCTCGGCGACGGGCCCCGCTCCGGGATCGTCGACATCACCCGAGGCAACAACACGGTCACGTTCACCCAGACCGACCCCGCGGCGCCGGACTACAACCAGACCTACACGGTCCGCGGCTACCGTGCGGTTCCGGGCTATGACCTGGCCAGCGGTCTCGGGACCGCCAACGGCGCCCGGCTGGTTTCCGAGCTGGCGGCGTCCGGACGACCGTAACGCCTCGAATGAGCCTCCTCACCCATGACGTGGACAGCGCTCGGGCGACGTCTGGCACGTACACGGAGCGGGCGCTCCAAAGATCTTGCGGTGAAAGGCCTCTAGCTTGTCGCCGACGTAGCGCGTGAGGCTGACTGGCCCCCGCTGGTAGGGACCCCTGGCCTGCGGGTCATCGAGCTTCTCGTTGGAATCCCTCATCGTCGTCGCTTGGGCACGCGGCGCTGCTGGCAGGAGTAGACATCATCGCAGCAGGCCAGTGCGAGAAAGGAGAAATGCCGGTGGCAGCGTATGAGTTCTTGACGACCTGGTGCGTCGACGCACCAATCGAAGCCGCGTTTGACGTCCTGAACGATTCCGCGGGTTACTCGCGGTGGTGGAAGGGAGTGCTCAGCGTGGAAGTTCTGCAACCAGGCGATGAGCTCGGCATCGGCGAGGTCGACCATTTCACCTGGCGCAGCCTGCTGCCCTACGCGCTCAGCTTCGAAATGAGGGTCACCCGCGTCAAGCGTCCTCACCTGATTGAGGGCCACGCCTCTGGCGAGCTCGAGGGCGTGGGCACTTGGCGCCTGTATGAAGGGGACGGCGTGGCGATCCTCTACGACTGGCGGGTCCGCACGACGAAGCGGTGGATGAACGTCCTTGGACCGCTCGCGCGTCCGGCGTTCTCGTGGAACCACGACATCGTGATGCGCCAGGGCGGAAAGGGCCTGACCGCCGAGCTAGGCACGCGGCTGTTGGCCAGCAACTGAGGCCGCTAGCGGACGCAGAACCCGCTCGAGCCGGGGTTGAAGCGAAGCAACCCGCGAAGCGTGGTCCCGTCCTGATCGAGGACGATCAGCCGGGGCTCGCCGCGAAGCGCGAGCCGCTCGATCGCTCGAACGCCAGCTGCACATCGCGCACCAGGGCGTCGCCGGGAAGGGTTTTGGGCCTCGCGATCATCACCTCCCCCACGGTCAGCCCGATGGCCTGGGCGCGAGGTATCCGGTGCGGGGTCATGTCGGTTTCGGCCACGAGGCTCATCTTAGGTGGGCCGGGCTTGCGCGTCCGCCGGCGCGCGCTTCGATCTACCATCGATCCAGATGCTCGACGTCGCAGCAATCGTTTTGGCGGGTGGGCGATCCTCACGGATGGGCTCCCCGAAGGCAGCGCTCGAGTGGCATGGCTCGACGCTGTTACGCCGGGTTACGGGGATCCTCGCCCGGTCGGTGAACGGACCGGTGGTCGTCGTCTCCGCGCCCGGTCAGGCGCTCCCGCTCCTCGACAGCGCCGTCGAGGTGGTCGCTGACGAGCGGGAAGGCCGGGGGCCGGTGCAGGGTCTCGCCGCCGGTCTGGCCGCGATCGGCGATCGGGCGACGCTCGCGTACGTATCTTCGACCGATGTGCCACTGCTGCACCCGGCTTTCGTCCGCGGCGTGATCAGGGCAGTTGACGACAAGGTCGACGTCGTGCTGCCCGAGATCGGCGGCTATCGCCAGCCGTTGGCCGCCGCTTACCGAGTTTCTCTGATCGGCATCGTTCAGGAGCTGATCGCGGCCGACCGGCTGCGGCCGGCGTTTCTATTCGAGCGTTGCAGGGTTCGGCTGTTGCCCGGGGAGGCGTTGGTGCGGGATCCCGCCTTGGCCCGGGCCGATCCCGCGCTCGCCTCGGTGAGCAACCTGAACGAGCCCGAGGACTACCGGCGCGCGGTTGCGCTGCCAGCGCCCGAGGTGCGGGTTGAGCGGTTCGGGCCGCTCGCGAGACAGCCGGGCTCCCGCCGGCAGACGGCGCGGGCCTGGACGCTCGGTGGGGCCGCGGCCGCTGCAGGGCTGGCGCTTGACGATCACATCGTCGCGGCGCTGAACGGCGACCAGATCAGCCGCGACCCGCAGTTGCCGCTGGCGGCGGGCGACACGGTCGCGTTCATGGTCGCCGACGCGGGCGGCTGACCCCCGCTAATACGTGCCAAGCGTGGGATACGATCGGTGCATGCGGTCACCACCCGGCGGCTATTTCCGGAAGGCTCTGATCGTCGACCTGAGCACCGGCTCCGGGACGACCGCGCGGCTCCCGGAGCCGGTCCTTCGCTCCTTTATCGGCGGCGCCGGGCTCGGGACGTGGTTGATGCACGAGCACTGCCCTGCGGGGGTCGAGCCGCTCGCTCCCGAGGCGCCGCTGATGTTCGTCTTCTCGCCGCTGGTTGGCACTCCTCTGACCACGAGCGCGAAGTTCGCGGTCGTGGGCAAGTCACCGCTCACCGGTCGCTTGACGGACGCGCTGGCCTCCAGCCACTTCGCGATCGCCGGGAAGCTCACCGGCCACGACGCGATTGTCGTGCGCGGAGCTTGCGCGCGCCCGTCAGTGCTGATGATCGATCAAGGCGCGGTAACCGTGGCGCCCGCCGAAGACCTGTGGGGGCTGCCGGCCGCGGATGCCGAGGGGCGGCTGCGGGAGCGGATGGGTCCGGCGTGGCGAGTCGCGGCGATCGGTCCCGCGGGTGAGCGGTTGGTGCGGTATGCGACGATCTCTCACGACGGACGTCATGCGGGCCGGGGAGGGCTGGGAGCGTTGATGGGCTCCAAGCTCTGCAAGGCGATCGTGGTGCGCGGTCGCGGGAAAGTCGCTTCGGCGGATCCGGCCGCGGTCCTCGCGGCGGCGAAGCAGTTGCGCGAGCGTTCGTTCGGGGCTGCGACGGCGAAGTACCGCGAGCTTGGGACGATGGCCAACCTGCTTGCGTTCAACGCGATCTCGACCCTCCCGACGCGGAATTTCTCGGCCGCCAAGTTCGAGCAAGCCTCCGCGCTCGGGGCCGAGGAGGTGGCGGAACTGCGGCAGGTCGCGCGCAACTCGTGCGCGTCGTGCTCGATCGGATGCGAGCATTTGTACAAGGGCCCGGGGGGCAAGAAGACCAGGATGGAATACGAGAACGTGTTCGCCCTCGGGCCGTTATGCGGCGTCAGTGACGCCGACGCGGTGATTGCGGCGAGCTCGCGCTGTGACGAGCTCGGTCTCGACACCATCTCCGCTGGTGGAACGATCGCCTGGGCGATGGAGTGCGCCGAGCGAGGCTTCATCGATGAGCCCTGGCTGCGGTTCGGAGACGGAGAAGCGCTGCTGCGGGCGATCGAAGCAATCGGCGCGCGCGAGGGGATCGGCGATCTGCTGGCGGAGGGGTCACGGTCAGCTTCTCGCTCGGTTGGCCTCGGATCAGAGCGATTCGCCGCCCAGGTCAAGGGCCTCGAGCTCCCGGGATATGAGCCGCGGACATTGCAGGCGATGGCGCTCGGTCTGGCGGTCAACGCGCGCGGCGCCGACCACAATCGCTCCGGAGCCTATGAAAGCGACCTTTCGGGCACCCACGACCGCCTGGCGGGCGGCGAGCCCCACGTCGCTGGCGCGATCGAGACCGAGGACCGCGCCGCGATCATGGACTCGCTGATCCTGTGCAAGTTCCTCCGCGGCGTGTTCGCCGATCCGCTCTCGGAGTGGGCGACGCTGCTCACGCTCGTCACCGGGTGGGATGTGGACGCCGAGGAGCTGGCCACGACGGCCCGACGGATCGTGTTGGCCAAGCGCATGTTCAACCTGCGCGAAGGGTGGACCCGCGAGGAGGACTGGCTTCCGGAGCGGTTCCTCGCCGAGTCGTTGGAGCTCGAATCGGGTCGCACCGCGACGCTGACCGCGAGTCGGCTCGAGGAAATGATCAACTCTTACTATCGAGGCCGCGGCCTGGAGGAGACCGGCGTTCCCAGTCCGGCGACGGTCAGCCGGCTGGAGTTGCAGGCGCTAGCAGCAGCCGCTCGATAAATTGGTACGAACGAGGGAATCGAGATCGAATGGCAACGGCTTCTGAAGCTACCCCGACAGAGATCACTAAGAACGTCACCCTGCGGATCGACGGTCGCGAGGTGACGGTTCCCGACGGGACTACGATCCTCGACGCCGCGGCTCGACTAGGGATCGAGATCCCCGTCCTCTGCCACGACGAGCGCTACGACCCCGTCGGCGTCTGCCGGATGTGCGTCGTCGACGTCGGCGCCCGGGTCTATGCGGCTGCCTGCGTGCGCCCGTGCGAGGAAGGCATGGAGGTGACGACCAGCAACGATCGCGTCGAACGTCAGCGCGCGATGTTGACCGAGTTGCTGCTCGCCGACCAACCCGATCCCGAGGCTGACCCCAAGGAGACGACCACCGCCGACAACGAGTTGCTGGTGCTGGTGCGCAAGTACGGCCTCGCGAAGGGCGACGGGATCCCCGTGGATGAGGGCCGAGGGATCGATAACTCCAATCCCGTGATCTCGGTCAATCACGACGCCTGCATCCTCTGCGACCGCTGCGTCCGGGCTTGCGATGACATCCAGGGCAACGATGTGATCGGTCGCAGTGGCAAGGGTTACACGACGCGGATCGCATTCGACCTCAACCAGCCGATGGGCGAGTCCTCGTGCGTGACGTGCGGCGAGTGCGTGGCCGCATGCCCCACCGGTGCCTTGACGAACAAGCCGCTGCACGGCGTGCCGATCCAGCCTCGCGAACAGCTCCGCCAGGTCGACAGCGTCTGCCCGTATTGCGGCGTCGGCTGCGCGCTCACCTTCCACGTCGACGACGAGCGCCAGGCGATCTCGTTTGCGGAGGGTCGCGAGCAACCGGGATCGAAGCGCCGGCTGTGCGTGAAGGGGCGCTACGGCTGGGATTACGCGGCGTCGGCACAGCGACTGACGGTGCCGCTTATCCGGCGCGAGGACTCCTACCCTAAGGGCCCGCTGTCGTCCGACGTGCGCGGCGAGGGCAAGGGGCGGCGCAAGCCCGGTGGGCTCGTCGACTATGACGAAGTGATGCCTCACTTCCGCGAAGCGAGCTGGGAGGAGGCGCTCGATCTGATCGCCCGCCGGTTGGTGTCGATCCGCGACCAGCACGGGCCCGCGGCGATCGCCGGATTCGGTTCGGCCAAGTGCTCAAACGAGGAGGCTTACCTGTTTCAGAAGCTGATTCGCGCGGGCTTTGGCACCAACAACGTCGATCACTGCACCCGCCTCTGCCATGCCTCCAGCGTCGCGGCGTTGTTCGAGGGCGTCGGCTCGGCCGCGGTGTCGACCACCTATGGGGACGTGATCAACGCCGACGTGGCGATTCTCGCCGGGACCAACACCACCGCCAATCACCCCGTCGCCTCGTCGTTCTTCAAGCAGGCTCACCGGCGGGGAACGAAGATGATCGTGGTCGACCCGCGCAAGGAGCGTGTCGCCGACCACGCCGACATCTACTGTCAGATCAAGCCGGGCACAGACGTGGCGTTCTACAACGGCGTGATGCACGAGATCATCGCTCGCGGGCTCGTCGATCAGGAGTTCATCGCGCAGCGGACGAGCAACTACGAAGCGCTGGAAGGGCTGCTGGCCCAATACCCACCGGAGCGCGCGGGTCAGATCTGCGGGATCGCGCCGGCCGCGCTTCGCGAGGTGGCCCGGCTATGGGGAGAGGCCGAGGCCGCGGTCGTGTACTGGGGGATGGGCATCTCTCAGCACACCACGGGTACCGACAACGCCCGTTGTCTGATCGCGCTTTGCGCGATCACCGGCAACGTCGGTCGGCCCGGCACCGGTCTACACCCGCTACGTGGACAGAACAACGTCCAAGGAGCGTCCGACGCCGGCCTCATCCCGATGTTCTATCCCGACTACCAGCCGGTCGACCGGCCCGCGATCAGGGAGCGCTTTGAGCGTGCCTGGCAGCGCGAGCTGGATCCGGCACGGGGCCTTACCGTGACCGAGATCGTCGCCTCCGCGCTGTCCGGCGGGGTCCGGGGGATGTACATGATGGGCGAGAACCCGTTCCTGTCTGACCCCAACATCAACAAGGTGCGAAAGGCGCTGAGCGCGCTCGAGTTCCTCGCGGTCCAGGACATCTTCCTGACCGAAACCGCCGAGTTCGCCGACGTGGTGCTGCCTGCTTCCTCGTATCTGGAGAAAGACGGCACCTACACCAACACCGACCGCCGCGTGCAGCTCGGCCGGAAGGTGCTCGATCCTCCCGGTCAGGCACGCGTCGACTGGAAGATCATCCAGGACCTCTCCAACCGGATCGGGTTGCCGATGCACTACGAGTCGACGAGCGAGATCTTCGATGAGCTCGTGGGCTTGATGCCCAACTACACCAACCTCACCTACGACAATCTTGGGGCCACCGGCAAGCTCTACCCGAACCCCGATCCGCAAGCGTCCGACGGAACCGTGGTCCTGTTTCAGGACGCGTTCAACACCGACGACGGCCGTGCCCATCTTGTGCCGGCTGAGTGGATGCCCGCGCGCGAGCTGCCCAACGAGGAATTTCCGTTCGTCCTCAACACCGGCCGGCTGCTCGAGCATTGGCACACGGGGTCGATGACCAGACGCTCGTTTGCGCTGGACACGATCTCGCCGAAGGCGATCGTGTATCTGCACGCCCGCGACGCGCGGAAAATCGGAATCGGGGACGGCGAGTTTGCCCGGGTCACGTCTCGTCGCGGCTCGATCGAACTCGAGGCGCGGATCTCACACCGCGAGACCCCCGGTAGCTGCTTCATCCCATTCCATTTCCGCGAGGCGGCCGCCAACCTGCTGACGATCGATGCGATCGACCCGTTCGGAAAGATTCCGGAGTTCAAGTTCTGTGCCGTGCGCGTGGAGCCGGCCCGGGTCGCCGCCGGGGCCGCGGGGAGCCGCTGATGCCGGTCACCAACGGCCGCGTCCCCGGTCGCGAGGCGCGCGCCGGCCGGTTCCCCGGCCCCAGCCTGATCTCGTCGCTCAACGCGATCCAGCGCGAGCACGGATGGTTGCCCCGCGAGGAGCTCGCGCGGCTCTCGCGCGAGACGCGCCGGCCGCTGTACGAGATCGAAGGGTTGATCTCCTTCTATCCCCACTTTCGTACCGCTGCGCCGCCGAAGGTCGAAGTCACGGTCTGCCGGGACCTGTCCTGCTGGTTGCACGGCGCCGACGAGGAGATCTCCCGGATCCACGAGCGCTTTGGCGACGATGTCGAGGTCGAGGTGCGCGATGTGTCCTGCCTCGGCCGGTGTGACATCGCCCCCGCCGCCACCGTCGAGGAACAGCCGCTGCGGATCGCTCAGGTCCCGGATGTCGTGGAGCGGGTCCGCGATCGCCAGGCGGCACCCTCGCCCGCGCCGGTCAAGCGGCGAGCGTGGCCAAACGATCCATACGCCGAGACCTCGGCCGGCTCACGGTACGCGGCAGTTCGCGCGATGCTGAGCGGCGAGCTGACGAGCGACGAGGCGATACAGACCCTCAAGAGCTCGGGCCTGCGGGGAATGGGCGGAGCCGGGTTCCCGGCGGGCGCGAAATGGGAGATCGTCGCCGCCCAGGTTGACGAGCCCAAGTACGTGATCTGCAATGCCGACGAGTCAGAGCCGGGCACGTTCAAGGATCGCCAGATCCTCGCCGAGCAGCCGCATCTCGTGATCGAAGGAATGCTGGCGGGGATGCTCGCCGTGGGCGCCGAGCAGGGATGGGTGTTCATCCGCCACGAGTACGGCCCCGAGGAGGCCGCGATCCGCGCCGAGCTCGACGCCGCGCGAGCGGAGGGCGTTCTCGGCGAGGACCCGCTCGGCTCCGGGCGGCGACTGGACATCGAGGTGTTCACATCCCCGGGGGGGTACATCCTCGGCGAGGAGTCCGCCCTGCTCGAGTGCATGGAGGGCCACCGTGGCGAGCCTCGCAACAAGCCGCCGTTCCCCGGCACGAGCGGGCTGTGGGGAAAGCCGACGCTGATGAACTCGGTCGAAACGCTGGCCGCGGTCCCGATCATCCTGCAGCGCGGGGGCCAGTGGTGGCAGGACCAGGGCGTGGGTGACGGGGTCGGACTGAAGTTCTTCGCGATCTCGGGCGAGATCGCCCGCCCCGATGTCTACTGCGTGCCGATGGGGACCACGGCGCGCGAGTTGATCGAGCTTGCGGGCGGACTACCCGAAGGGCTCGAGCTCCAGGCTTTCCAGCCCGGGGGCGCATCCTCGAACTTCCTCGGCCCCGAGCACCTCGACGTGGCGCTGGACTTCAAGCCGCTGGCCGATGTCGATTCGATGCTGGGCTCAGGAGCGGTGGTCGTGATCGGCGACCAAACAGATCTCCTCGCCGCCGCCACCAACGTCCTGCGCTTCTTTCGCAACGAATCGTGCGGCAAGTGCGTGCCATGTCGCGTCGGCTCCAACAAGGCTCACCGGATCCTGACCGCGGTGCTCGAGCGAGGCGGCGGCGTGGATGAGGTCGATGACCGCATCGACCGGCTCGAGGAAACGCTCCGTCTCACCTCCATCTGCGGGCTGGGACAAGTGGCGCTTGGACCGGTGCTGAGCGTCCTGCGGCTCCAGCGCACCCACGCCACCGACTGATCCGCCGATGGCGACCGCCGGGCGGGAATTCTTCACGGTCAAGACCGTCTCGCAAGCGCTCGCCGAGTTCCGGCCCGACCATCGCAGCGCGGTCGAGGATGTGACGCTCGCGGCCGCGTGGCGCCGCGTGCCCGCCGCCGACATCTGTGCGCCCGACGCGCTGCCGGGGTTCGACCGCTCGAGCGTCGACGGGTACGCGGTGCGCGCCCGAGACACGTTCGGGGCCTCCGAGTCGATCCCGGCCTACCTTCCTGTCCTCGGCACCGTGCGCATGGGCGCCGTGCCAGAGCAACAAGTCGACCCCCAGACCGCGGTCGCGATCCCCACCGGCGGGATGCTTCCCGGCGGCGCCGACGCCGTGGTGATGATCGAGCACACGCAAGAGGCGATGCCGGGCACGATCGAGGTCGTTCGCCCGGTCGCACCGGGCGAGGGCGTCGTTCGCGGCGATGAGGACGCGGCCGCGGGCGCCGCAATCGCTCGGCAGGGGCGACCACTGCGCGCTCAGGACCTGGCGATGCTCGCCGCCTGCGGAATCACCGAGATACCGGTCCACGCCGCGCCGCGGGTGACGATCCTCGCGACCGGCGATGAGGTCGTGCCCGCCGACACCCGGACGCTTCCGCCGGCCCAGGTGCGAGACGCCCTCAGCGTCTCGGTCGGCGCGCTGATCAAAGAGGCGGGCGGTGCGCCAGAGCCCGCGGTGATCATTCCCGACGACCGCGCCGTGCTGCAGCAGGCGTTGAGCGACGCGGTCGCCCGCAGCGACATGGTGGTGGTCTGTGCGGGGTCCTCGGTGGGAGCGCGCGATGAGACCACCGGCGCGGTCGCTGCGCTGGCGAGCTCGGAGATCTGGTGCCACGGGCTCGCGATCAAACCCGGGAAACCGACTCTGCTCGCCGCCAGCGACGGGATCCCGATCGTCGGGCTACCGGGAAACCCGCGTTCGGCGCTGGTCGTGTTCAGGCTGATCGGGATGCCGCTGCTTCGGCGCATCGGCGGGTGGACACGCGAACAGCGCCCCGGGACGGTGCGCGCTTCCCTTAGCCGCGATCTTCCCTCAGCGGCGGGCCGCCTTGACGTCGTCCAGGTTCGACTGCGCGGTGAGCTGGCCGAGCCGATCTTCGGATCATCGGCGCTGCTCTCTGTCCTCACCGCCGCCGATGGATATCTGCTCGTGCCCGAGGATGCCAACGGCCTCTCGGCCGGCGACCCGGTAGAAGTGTTCCTCTATGAGTAGCCGCACCACGCCGTTTCTGCACGACGTCCCGCTCGCGAGCGCCATGCAGAGCTGGCGACAGTGCCGCGCCTCGGCTGGATGCCCGTCCCGGCTCGAGCCAATCACGGTGGCGATCGAGATCGCCGTCGGCAGGGTCACCGCCGAGCCGATCTGGGCGGCGCGCTCCTCGCCGCCATTTGACTGCGCCGCGATGGACGGCATCGCGGTGCGAGCGGCGGACACGGTCGGCGCAAGCGAGACCACACCGCTGCTGCTCGAGCGCGACGCGTTCGTGACTGTGGACACGGGCGATCCACTGCCCGATCGCTTCGATGCCGTGGTGATGCGCGAGCACGTGCACTACAGCGACGGTCGCGCCGAGCTGCAAGCGGCGGTCGCGCCGTATCAGCACGTGCGCTCGATCGGCGAGGACATCAGCGCTACCGAGCTGCTGCTCCCGGCAGGACATCGCCTGCGCCCCGTCGACGTGGCCGCCGCGGCGGCTTCCGGCGCGACCGCGGTATCCGTGCGCCGCCAGCCTGTGGTGACGATCCTGCCGACCGGTGATGAGATGCGCCCGATCGGCAGCGACCTGGCCCCCGGTGAGCTGCTCGAGACCAACTCGTTGATGCTCGCCGGGCAGGCGCGCGAGGTCGGCTGCGAGGTCCAGGTGCTGGCGATCGAGCCCGACGATCAGGCGCAGATCGCGCGGGCCATCGTGACCGCGGTCAAACAGTGCGACTTGCTGATCGTCATCGCCGGCTCGAGCGCGGGACGCGACGACTACACCGCCGCGTTGGTCGACCAACTGGGAGATCTGGCGGTCCACGGCGTAGCGGTGCGGCCGGGCCATCCGGTCGTGCTGGGCGCGATCGAATCGACGCCGGTGCTGGGTTGCCCGGGGTACCCCGTATCCGCCTCGCTGACGTTCGATATCTTCGCCGCGCCGCTGCTGGCGGGGCTCGAGGGCGCCTCGGTTTTGCGGCGGCCCGCGACTCGCGCCCGGCTTGCCCGCAAGCTCCCCTCCACGTTCGGGATGGACGACTGGGTGCGGGTTCGTCTGGGCCAGGTCGGCGGGTCGCTGGTCGCTTCTCCGCTCCCGCGCGGCGCCGGGGTGCTGACGTCGCTGGTTCGCGCGGACGGGATCCTGATCGTGCCGGCGGACGTCGAGGGCCATCATGCCGGCGAGGAGCTCGAAGTCGAGCTGCTGCGCGGGCTGACGCAGATCGAGACCACGATCGTCGCGATCGGCTCCCACGATCTGATTCTCGACCTCGCCGCCTCGGCGTTGCGCTCTAAGGAGCCGGGAGCGACGCTAGCCTCGAGCAACGTCGGGTCGACGGGCGGGTTGATCGCGCTGCGCGACGGGCTCTGTCACTTTGCCGGCTCGCATCTGCTCGACCCTGATACGGGCGAGTACACGCTGCCGTACGTGGACCAACTGATGGCTGATCGGGAGGTCGCGGTCGTTCGCCTGGTCCATCGTGATCAGGGTCTGCTCGTCGCGCCCGGAAATCCGTTGAGCATCGGCGGAGTCGAGGATCTCGCGCGCCCGGGGCTGCGATATGTAAATCGTCAGCGCGGTGCCGGGACGCGCGTGCTGCTCGACTACGAGCTCGCGCGGGAGGGAATCGATCCCACGAAGATCATCGGCTACGAGCGCGAGGAGCCCACCCACCTGGCGGTCGCGGCGGCGGTCGCAGCCGGCCGCGCCAACTGTGGCATGGGGGTACGCGCCGCCGCACGGGCGTTCGATCTCGACTTCGTGCCCGTGACGCGGGAGCCATACGACCTGGTGCTCAACCCGGAATCCTTACAGCTGCCGGTGCTCGATCCGCTGTGGGAGCTGCTCGGCTCGGCGGGGTTTCAGTCGGCCGTCGAGGAGCTCGGGGGATACGACACTGCCGAGATGGGTCGCCGGATTCGCTGAGCGCGGTCTCAGCCGCCGCCCATCGCGGTGGTGAGAATCACCTGCTCGGCGTCCAGCGGCAGGCGATCGCCCGAAACGGGTTGGTAGTGGACGCCGTCGCTCTGGACAGCCTCATAGTCCTGGTCGAGCCAGTGCTGATATGCCTGCTCGGCCGAAGTGATCGACGCCGGGTCGGAGCGGTTCCACTCGACGAGCAGTTCGTCACCCTCAGCCGTCCGCCGCAGCAGCTTGCCCACGTCCACATCCTACGCGGTGAGAGCGCGCGGCGCGGATCGACCCGGCGCCGTCGGACCGCCCGGCGCCCGCGGTCCCGCGCTCACGGCTCCCTGGCGCCCGCGGTCCTGCGCCTGGCAGCGAGAGCTCTGAGCGCCTGCGGCGAGCGCTCGAGCCGCCGCGCCAGCGCGAGCATCTTCCTGACGCTCACCGGGGAGAGCTCCCGCTCGACGAGTTGCCACTCTCCGGGAGTCAGCCCGCCGATCGAGGGCGCCGGATGGTGCGGTGAGCGGTGGCGCTGCTCGCGCAGCTCGAGCTTCTGCAGCCGACGCGCGATGGCTCCGTCGGAGCGCCGCAACTGCGCCACCAACAGCGCGGGATTTTGGTTCGCATGCAGGCGTAGGAGCGCGTCCTCAGCGGGCGTCCACCTGCCGCCGCTACGAGGTCCCGACGGTGCGCGCAGCGCCACCGCAAGCCTCCGCGCGCGGCGCCGAATAGCCTCCGGTGTGCGCCCGAGCATTCGGGCAAGCTGCGCCGGCGGATAGCGGTCGGCGAGAGCGCGCAGCCGTGCGTCTTCGGCGCTGCTCCAGCGGCGGGCGTAAGTGGCAAGCCCAAGCTTGCGGGCGCGAGCGGCGACGGCGCCTTTGGTTCGTTCCGGAAGGCCGCCGGCGATCTCCGCGCAGGTGAGCCCTTCCGCATACCCATCGCGCAGGACCGCGTCCTCGAGCGCCGTCCAGTGACGACGGCGCTCGGGCGCGATCAGGCCAAGTGTGTCCGCGTGCGCGCGGGCAGCTCCAGGCGTTCGATTCAGTCGGCGAGCAAGCTCACTCCACGATGAACCGTTCGCGAGCCCATCGCGCAGCAGATTCTCCTCCAGCCGCGTGTATCGCCGCGCAGCGGGCGGCGTGGAAAGCCCCAGCTGACGCCGCCGGGCCCGAAGCTCGGCGGGTGAGCGCTTCAGTCGCGCGGCGAGGATCCGAATCGGGATCCCGGCTGCGAGCGCCGATCGCAACAGCTGCTCCTCCCGCTGCGACCACGGCCGTGGCATCCGTCGCGGGGCGATTCCCAACGCCCGGCGGCGCGCGACGGCGGCGTCCTCGGAGCGTCCGAGCTCCCGAGCGACTTGCCTGATCGGCAGTCCCGCGGCGTAGAGGGCACGTAGCTTCGCATCCTGCGCTTCGGACCAGCGCTCTGCCAACTTTCACCTCCTGCGCCGCGACCGGATCTTTTACCAAACAGATTGTGAAAAATACCATGGAGGAGGTTCGCTTTTCACATAGGGGGTGTGCAAAACTTCTTTGGTGCTCGACGCGTCCGAAGCGAGTGCAACGCAGGATGTTCTTTCGCAGCCATCGCGGGCACGGCTGTTTGCGCTGCTGGTGCAGCTGAGGCGCGCAGCGGGGACCGCGGAGCTGGCGGAGAGGCTTGGGCTGCATCCGAACGGGGTGCGGATCCACCTGGAGCGCTTACAAGAGGCGGGATTAGTCGCTCGCGCCCGGATTCGTACGCGCCGAGGTAGGCCCCCGGACGCGTGGATGGTCGCGTCCGGCGCGCGTCCCGGAGGCGACGCTCCACGCGCCTACCGTGATCTGGGACGGTGGCTTGCGCGCTCGCTCGCCGCTCGCGCGGTGAGCCCCCGCGGGCTCGAGCGCACCGGCCGCGAGATCGGCCGCGAGCTGGCGCCAGACAACGCGGCGCCGGGGCCGTCCGCGGTGCAGGAGGCCCTGGCCGCGCTCGGATTTCAGCCGCGCGTGACGTCTGGCGCGGGCGAGGGGGTCACGCTTTCGCTGGGCAACTGTCCGTATCGGGAGGTGGTCCGCGAGAACCAGCCCGCGATCTGTGCGCTGCACAAGGGGATCACGAGAGGTTTGCTAGACGTGCTCGCGCCCGATTGGAGGCTCTCGAGCTTCGTCCCCCACGATCCCGACCAGGCGGGATGCCTGGTTGAGCTCGGTAAGCGCGCGAGCCGGTCCCGGACCGCCTAGCTTTTACACAGCAGTAATGTGTAAAATAGTCTCCTCGATCAACATCCGCGTAATCCTGGAGGACCACAATCACCTACGTGATCAATGAGCCGTGTATCGGCGTGAAGGACGACTCGTGCGTCGAGGTCTGCCCGGTCGACTGCATTCACCCGACCCCGGACGAGCCGGATTACCCGCAACACGAACAGCTCTACATCGACCCGGAGGAGTGCATCGACTGCGACGCGTGTGTTGAGGCTTGTCCCGTCGATGCAATCACGCCGGAGGATCAGGTCCCGCCGGAGTGGCAGCACTTCATCGAGATCAACGCCGCGTACTACCGCAACGGGAGGTAGTGGTTGCGCGCCGGGGCTAGCGGTCCCGCGCGGGGGCAGCGGTCGTGCGCCGGCAGTATCCTGCACAGGGTGAGAGGAGCGGCGAAGCTGATCGTGGGCCTGACCGTGATCCCGTGCGTTCTCGCTGCGGTGTTGATCTGGATCGCCAACGACGACGCCGCACTGGCCTCGAATGTCGAAGGATGGGCGCAGCTCGTGCCGTTCGCGCTGGTTCCGATCGTGGTCGGAGCCGGGCTGCTGTCGGTTGCCTTCGCACAGGCTAAGGAGCGCCGGCGGAGAAGACGCTAGCCGGCGCGTGAAGCCGTCACCTGGACGCTGGTTGAGGTCGGCTCAGCTGCACCAGCACGGCGTAACTCTTGGATGATCATGAAGCGGACGGTGACAAGCATCGCCAGGCAGGCCAGGAACGCCCACACGGCCACGAACGAGTGGTCGATGAAGGCGAAGAATTGACCAATGAACAGCTGGAATAGCACCGCTCGCTCGAGCATTCGGTATCCGTGCAGCAGCTGGCCTCGCCACACGTACTGAAGGCCGACGCAGATCAGCACCAGCGAGATGAGCTGGCAGATCTGCTCGGCGTCTTGTGGCACCGAGTCGAACAGCGCGTCGAACGGCAGCGAGTAGTGCACCATCAACACCGCGGTGACGATCACGCTGGCTAGGTTCACCGCGGCCCAGAGAAAGAAGATCCCGATGATTGCACTACGGAACCAGTTTTCGGCCGACGCGTCGTCATAACATCCTTCCGTCCAGTGAATTAGACGCAGCGCGCGAGATGGCAGGGGGTCGGGCAGGGTGGGGGCCCGTTGGATCAGCGCGCGCACCTCTTCGGCGCGGGGATGCTCGCCGGCGGCGTCGACTAGTCGCAACGCTTCCCGTTTCTCGCTCTCGTATATGTGATCGGTGATGCTGGCCGCGAACACCTCGAGCGCATTCGAAAGATATTCGGCCGATGAGAAACCGCGACGTTGTCGGATCTGCCGCAGCGCGAAATAGATCACGATCAGCGAGAAGTAGATTATCCCGGCCGTGGGTTTGAAGAAGTAGTCGTTGTCGGAGGTGACGAACTTGCCGATCTCGTCGATGAAGAAGCCGAACCCCGCTCCGCCCAGTACCGCTGCCGGCACCCGCACTCGACGGTCGATGAACGACAACAAGATCCCCAGCGCGATGACCATCAACGCGCCACCCCAGAGGAGATGCGCTATGTGCAGCTTCCCGCTTCCCAGCTTGGGGTAATTAGTGGCCCACAGCTGGAGTCGGATGATCAAGATCATGCCGACCGCTGAGATCAAGAAAATCTCGTGGAGATCTGCAAGCCCGACGTTTCTGACAGCTGGTCGCCACAAACGCGGATGCACTGCCATCGGTCGCGACTCATCCTACCGGCGGGCGTTGCAAGAATGCGCTGCGTGATTGTCGCGAAGATCGCTCTCGGCCGGTGCCGAGCTGCAGGAGGCAGGCGACGGTGAAACCGTACGATCCGGAAACCGTGCTCGCCGAGACGCGGGCCTTCAACGCGGAGCTCGAGCGCCAGCTCGCGGCGCTGCCGTCGTTGCACACGGTCCCGCCCGAGCAGACCCGCCGCGCCCGCCGCGAGGGGCGCGGCATCTACCCCGCGCCCGTGTTTCTGCCCGAGGCACGTACGGTCGAGATTCGCGGGCCGGCCGGCTCGGTGCCGCTTCGGATCATCGCGCCCGAACGGGAGCCCGCCGGGGTGTTTCTGCACATGCACGGCGGAGGCTGGACCTTGGGCGAGAACGACATGCAGGATCTTCGGCTGCAGCGGTTGGCTCGCGAGACCGGGCTCACCGCGGTCAGCGTCGGCTACCGCCTCGCGCCCGAGCACCCCTATCCGGCCGGCCCCGATGACTGCGAGGCCGCCGCACTGTGGCTGCTCGGAGACGAAGGGAGGCGCGCGGTGGGCGCACGCCCGGTCGCGATCGGCGGCGATTCGGCCGGCGCGCAACTGGCCGCGGTGGCGCTGCTGCGCCTCCGCGACCGCCATCGAATCACGGGCGCGTTTGCGGCGGCGGTGTTCCAGTACGGGGGCTTTGACCTATCGATGACCCCGAGCCAGCGGTTGTGGGGCGAACGTAATCTGGTGCTGTCAGGGCCGATCATCAGGTGGTTCGGCGACCAGTTCGTCGGGGATTACGACCATGAGCGGCGCCGCGATCCCGACATCTCGCCAATGTTCGCCGAGCTGTCGGGCATGCCCCCGGCGATCTTCACCGTTGGAACAGAGGATCCGCTGCTCGACGACACGCTGTTCATGGAGGCGCGCTGGCGCGCCGCTGGGCACGCGACCGAGCTTCGCATCTGGCCAGAAGCCCCGCACGGCTTCATCTCGCTGCCGATGACGGTTGCCGATGTGGCGCTGTCCGCCGAGCACGACTTCCTGCGGCGTACGCTGGGACTGGCTCCGGGCCCCGGGGAGTAGAAGCGCCGGTCCGGCCGGGCGGCCGCCCACCTCAGCGAACCAGGCAGCTGCTGCTCGCAGGCCGGTCCCTGGGAAAGGCCCTCACCAGTCCCTGAACGATGAGGTGCGTGCGCGCCACATAACCAGGCGAGGTGTAATGGATGCCGTCGTCTATGAACCAATGCTGCTTGACGTGGGCCGCCCAGTCATAGACGCGCATCGATGGATATTTGGAGCAGTCCGATAGCAGATCGCGGTTCCATTGCCGCATCCCGCTCTCGGCCCAGTCGCCAGACCCGAGGAGCGTGATCACGTTCACCCAGAGAACCGGCTGCTGGCCGATAATCGCCATCATGCGGGCGATTCGAGTCTGCAGGCCGACATTCGACCCCGCCTTCACGTCGGCGACGTCGTTAGTCCCAAGCGCGAGGATCCAGCAGCCGTGGAAGCCTCCTGAGATGTGCGACTCCGCGACCGAGGCGCCGTTGGGAAGCCCCTCGTAGGTCTCGACGATCGATCGTGCGCCCGAGATCTCGGGATACACGGTTCCTATCCCGACCTCGCTGAGCTCCGCTGGGAGACGCTGCCTGGGGTCGGGAACGTAGTCGCTCGAGATCTCCCCATCGGATGTTGAATCACCGATGTAGACGACCGCTCGGCAGGACGTATGCGTCGGCGGAGGTAGCGGCCTCGGTGCACGCTTCCTGGTTACGGCGGTCGTCCGGCTCCCTGTTGAACCGGTGGCCGAGCTGCCGCCCGAGCTATTGCCCGAAGCGCTGCTCGAGCTGCTACCGCAGGCGGCGGTGCAGGCCGCGGTCACTGCCAGGATGATCAGCGCCATGAGGCGGACCCTCCACGCCTTGGTCGAATGAAGTGCACCGGTGCCGAGCACAGCGAGACCCCTACCATCGCATACCAGCGTGTCCGCATACGCCCTCGATGCCAGCCCGCGGCGAGCGAGCCCCCGGACCAATCGCGTGGCCGTCGGCTTCGCGGTCGCGATCGCGACCGTTTGCGTGGTCGTCGGGAGCTTCGCGGTGTGGCTTCGCCAGCAGGTGCTCAACACAGACAATTGGGCGAACACCAGCTCCCAGATCATCGCTAACCGGACCGTCCAGGAGGCCGTCGGTGGGTACGTCGTCCAGCAGCTGTTCACCTCGGTGAACGTGGCGGGCGAGCTCGGGACGGTGCTGCCGAGCGACGTGGCCAATTCCGTGGCCGGGCGGCTGCAGACGGCGGCAAACGGTATCGCGGTGCAGCTGCTCGCCGTGCCCGCGGTCCAGGAGGCCTGGCGCAGCGCCAACCGGACGGCGCAGCTGGAGCTGCTCGAGATTCTGGACGGAGGAGGGCGGGTGCTCTCAACCCGCGAGGGGGTGGTCACGCTCAACCTCCATCCGCTAGTCGGCGAGCTGGCGAAAGCGCTGTCCAGTCAATCGGCGGCGGCGGTGCTGCCGAGCGCGCTTCGCGATCTGCTTGGCTCCGATCTCCAAGCCGTGGCCCAGCGACTGCTCGATCTCGCACTGCCGGCGCAGAGCGGGCAGCTCGTGGTGTTCCGCTCCTCCCAGCTCAGAACCGCGCAGCACATCGTCGAGGGCGTCCGTGGGCTGTCGATCGCGCTCCCGGCCGCGGCGCTCGCGATGTTCGCGCTGGCACTGGCGCTCGCCAGGGGCTGGCGCAGAGTCGTGCTGCGCCGGATCGGCTGGTCCTTGATCTTGGCGGGCATCGCTGTGTTGATCGCTCGCCGGCTGCTGGAACCTTTCGTGGTCAACGCGCTGGTTCCCTCTGCCGCCGACCGACCGGCGGGCGATGTCGCCTGGTCGATCGGAACGAGCGTGCTGCGAGATATCGCGATTGCGCTGATGGTCGGCGGCGCGGTGACCGCGATCGTGGCGATCGTGGCCGGGTTGAGATTGCCGACTGGGGTGCGTCGAGATGAGCCGATCCTGGCGGAGCGAAAGCCCGAAGCGGGACCCCGCACGCGACTGCGCTCCCCGGACCGATGATCGATTCACGCCTGCGCCACGTGGCGCTGCTGATCGCCGGGTGCTTCTTCATGGAGTTGCTGGACGGCACGATCGTGGTCACCGCGATCCCCAGGATCAGCGCCTCGCTAGGTGTTCAGGCTGGGACGACGGGGTTGGTGGTGACGGCCTATTTCGTCACTGTGGCGGTGCTGATCCCCTTGAGCAGCTGGATGACCCTGCGCTTTGGCTACCGGCAGGTGCTATCGGCGGCGATCGCGATTTTCACGCTGGCCTCTTTGGGATGCGCTGCGAGCCAGACCTTGGGCCAGCTGGTCGCAGCCCGGGTGCTGCAGGGCGTCGGCGGGGCAATGATGGTCCCGGTCGGCCGGATGATCGTCTTTGAGCGGGCCGAGAAGTCGCAGCTGATGCGGCTGATGTCCTACATCGTCTGGCCGGCGCTGATCGCGCCGGTGATCGCCCCGCTGGCCGGCGGAGTGATCACCACGTATGCCAGCTGGCGATGGTTGTTCCTCATCAACATCCCGCTCGGGTTCGTCGGCTTCCTGCTCGCCAGGCGATGGATCGAGGGCGACGGCGGCCACTCACCGCCGCGCCTTGATCGCCTAGGCGTGCTGCTGAGCTGCGGCGGGCTCAGCGCGCTGACCTACGGCGCCCACCTGATCTCCGAACAGCATCCGCCATGGCCGCTCGTCGTCGTGCTCGGTCTCGCTTCCGCGGTGTTGCTGTTCTGCGCGACGTTGCACCTTCTGCGCGCCGAGACGCCGCTGCTCGACCTGCGGACGCTTTCGATCCCGACCTTCGGTAACGCGATGGTCGGCAGCAGCCTGCTCTGGCTCGTGATCGGAGCGATTCCGTTCCTGTTGCCGCTCCTCTTTCAGACGGTGTTCGGGTGGAGTCCGATCAAATCGGGCGCGATCGTGCTGTTTGTGTTCGTCGGCAACGTCGCGATCAAGCCGCTCACCACCCCGGTGTACAAGGCATACGGATTCAGGCGGGTGCTGCTCGCCGCCTCCGCCTGCCTGGCCCTCACCACAATCGGCTGTGCGCTGCTGACGGCCGACACCCCCGTGGTCGCGATCGCCCTCCTGGCGGTCATCAGCGGTGCCGCCCGGTCGGTATCGCTCACTGGGTACACGACGCTCGCGCTTAGCGACGTCCCGCCTGCGCAGATGCGCAGCGCCAACGCGCTGCTCAGCACCGGACAGCAGCTTTTCACCGGCTTGGCCGTAGCGGTGGCGACGGTGGCGCTACGCCTCGGCGAGGTGCTCGGCAGGCTGCTGCCCGGATCGTCCAACGCGCGATCTACTTACACGATCGCGTTCCTGACGATGACCGGAATCGGAGTGCTCGCCACCGCAGCTGGGCTGCGCCTTCATCCATCGGCCGGTGAGGCCCTGACCACCGAGAGCGGCGTCGACGCAACCCGGGCCGCGCGTCCTGCCAGCAACAGGGCGTCGTGACGCGCCTCTCGCGGAAGGCGATCACGTCTGGCTCACCGCCGCGCCGATCATGCTGGCGTAGACGACGATGTTGTCGATGTAGTGCCCAGTCTGGGAGTCGAATTGCCCGCCGCAGGTGATCAGGCGCAGCCCTGCGTAGGGAAGCGGACCGTAGATGAGGCTCGGGGGCAGCTCGGTCTTTTGATATTCGCGGATCCCGTCGACCTGGTAGGCCACCTCGGTGTGTCCTCCGAGGACGATCGTGATGGAGTCGCCGGGTCGCATCTTGTCGAGGTTGTAGAACACCGCGGGGCCGGTGGCGGCGGCATCCACATGCCCCAGGATCACGGCGGCGCCGTCGTGACCGGGCAGTGCGCTGCCCGCGTACCAGCCGGTTTCATAGGGCTTGTCGAGCGGAGGGACCTGCACGCTCTTGTCGGGATTGAGGCCCAACGTCACAACTGGGGCATGCACGGCGATCGCTGGTATCTGAATCGACGTCGGCGCGCCCGGAACGGCCGCGCTGCCGTCGCCCGCCGGTGAACGGGGCGCCGAAGCCCTCATCGAAGCGTGTGCGACGGCCGCCTGACGCTCCATCCGCGCCGGGTCCGAGGTGGTCGTGTTCGACTCCGGCGGCGCGGTGGAGCGAGAGCTCGTCGCGCCGGAGGCCGCGCGAGCGCGGGTGCGCCCGCTCGAAGGCCAGTCGCGCGTGGCGTCCGTCGAATGCTGTCGCGGCGCGGGAGCTGCCGGCACTTCGGGGCCGAGCTTGCCGAGCTGGGCCGACAGCCGGGGCGGAGGGGATCGACGCTTTGACGACCCCACGAAGATCAGGGCGCCTCCAGCGCCGACCAGCGCCATGCAACACACTGCGGCGACAGCGATTCGCGGACTCCGGCGCGCGAGCCGACACCGCCCCGAGACGATCTCCGTCGGTCGCCACCCGCAGCGCATCGGCTCACCTTCGCCGCGCCAGGAGGCCGACCCACAGGCCGACTCCGCCGGTGGCGCCGAGCGCGAGGAGCGCTAGCCCCAACGTCGTCAGCTCGCCGTTACCGCGCGATGAGGTCGATCCACCGCCGGTCTGCACGACGCCGCTCGGAGTGACGACGAACAGGGCGTGCGCGTTCTCTCCATTCGCGCACCTCGCGGTCACCGTGTAGTTCCCCGGATTTCCCTCCGAGACCACCGTCGCCGGGGCACCGTTCCCGCGGATCGTCTGCGAGCCATTGTCGATCGTGTCGGTGATCCGAATCGGTCCTTTCGGACACCCCGTCACCGTGACGTTGATGGTCGTCGTCACGGGGCCTGTCGATGATGGGTTGAGCGTGACGATCGGCCCGTTGCCTTTGTGGACCACAAACCTCGCGCGCGCGGTCTCACCATCTGAGCATTTCGCGGTCACCGAGTAGGTGCCCGGGGTGCCGTCGGAGACCACCGTCGCCGGCGCGCCGTTGCCCCGGATCTGCTGAGAGCCTCCGTTGATCGTGTCGGTGATCCGAATCGAACCGGGCGGGCACCCGGTGACCGACACGGTGACGGTCTTGATCACCGGCCCGGTCGAGGCCGGGCTGAGCGTAACCGAGGGACGATGTGAATTGACGACGAACAGCGCCCGCCCGATCGCACCGTCGGAGCACCGGGCGGTGACGCTATATCTCCCAAGAGCTCCTTTCGACACGATCGCCGCCGGTGCGCCATTGCCACGGATCGTCTGGGACCCGCCGTTGACCGTGTCGGTAATTTTGATTATTCCGGGAGCGCAACCGGTCACTGACACCTTGATCGTGGCCCTGATCGGCCCCGTCGCCGCAGGGGTGAGCTTTACCGTTGGCCTAGACGCCCCGTACGCGGCACCGCTGGCCACCATCACCATCACCAGCGCGATCGCGAGCACCGGCCCTGCCGACCGCGTGGCATGCCGGGTCGCTCGCGTCATCTGGGCTGCCGCACCGCCGGTGCGAGACAGTCGTCCATCTGAGTTCACCGCGTCGTCTCCTGGGAACCTCGCTATCCCAGGCGCTAAAGGCATTACAGCACGCTAGCACCGGTCGGGCGGAGGCGCTCGACGCGGTGAGCGCGGCATCTCGTCCGGGCGTGCGCGGCGCTCAGGTGGTGTCGAGGCGCGAGGCGATCATGAGCGCAGCGCGCTCTTGCGCGGCGTAGGTCTCGCGCAGGGGTTCTACCACGTCGGGCCCGCTGCCGCCAACTGGCGGAGGGTGAGCAACGAGCAATCTCCGAACCCGCAGACCAAGCGGCTCACCGCCGACCGTATCGGCGAGCGCCGCCAAGGCATCGGCCCGCACGCGAGCGCCCTCGACGAACGAGGCGATCACCGTCTCCGGCGCCAGCGGTGCACGCCCGAATACGCGGGCATGAAGTACCGCCGGATTGATCGCGTGGGGGCGGATGAGCGCGCGACGCTCGGTGTCTGAAAGGCCGGCCACAGCCGCGAGGTAGTCGATCGCTTCGGTGACGCCTTGACCGTCCACCGGAAGGGATGCCTGAAGGACGGGCGGCAGCTGTGAGATGAGTGTGGCGTGCCTGGCTGCTGCCTCGCTCAACAGCGCCTCGACATGACCGCGGTGGGTTACGTTCACGCCTGCCACGGTAGTGCCTTCGTCACCCGAATTTGGTGGCGCATCACCGCGCGAGGCGGTATGTTGACCACATGGGGCGGGCTACGGGGATTATCCGTGGAGCCCGCCGGGCGGTGACGGTGCTCTTCCTGTTGGGAGCGTTGTTGGCCTGCTCGGCCGCCTCGGCCGCCGCGAGCAGCGTCGACTTCACTGAGCTGAGCCCTCCGTACCTGCCTCCGACCAGCGACGCGGGAAAGAGCGTCGTGACCGGAGACTTCAACCGCGATGGCAAGACTGACATCGCTTTTGACAACAGCAGCGGGTTCTCGCCACCGCAGCAGAACTGCCCGACGGAGGGATGCGTGAGCGTGCTGGTGGGCAAGGGAGATGCGACCTTCACGGGCCCCGTCAACTACCCCAGCGATGGAAACCCTTACTTCGGCACCGCATCGCTTGCCGGAGGTGACCTGAACGGCGACCGCATCCCCGATCTGGTGGTCGCAAACGTCACGGGCCCCGGTAGCGGCAACTGCGCGACCGGATGTGTGTCGATCCTCTACGGCAACGGCGACGGCACGTTCTCAGCGCCGGTCGACCTCACCAGCGCAGACGGCGTCGGGCCTAATCCCGAAGCGGTGGTCATAGCCGACCTCAACGGCGATGGGCGCCCCGACATCGCGGTCGGTAACGGAGACGACACGGTCTCGGTGTTGATCAACCAGGGCGATGACGCCCAGGGGCACGCGGTGTTCACGCCGCTGGTGGGGTCGCCATTGCCGCTCGCGGGCAACCCCGATGGGCCGGTCTCCGGGATGACGGCGGCAAACCTGACCGGCCACGGTGACGTCGACCTCGTGCTATCGGTCGGCTCGAGCTTCGCCGACACCGGCACATGTGGCAGCAGCCCGTGCGTCGAGGTGCTCACAAACAGCAACGATCCCGGCAGCTTCAATCCCGCTATCGCCTATCCGGTCGACGGCGATGGAGAAGTCGCAAGCGCCGACCTCCGTGACACCGGAGTGCACGACGTCTTGGTGCCGGGCGGGGGCGGGTTCCAGGTGCTGTTCAACAATGGAAACGGCACGTTCGCGACGCCGAGCGTGCCGTACACCTATCCCGGTGCCGAGGACCCGCAGGCGGTCGCGGTAGCGGACTTCAACAACGACCGCAAGCTCGACGTGGCGATCGCGGACTTCGACAGTTCGATCACCGTACTGTTCAGCGGCAACGGAGACGGCACGTTCACCTACGACGACACGGTGAGCGACCCGGGTCTGCTGCAAAGCACCGACGATGCGCTTGCCGTCGCTGATCTCAACGGAGATTGCCAGCCGGATCTTGCGTTGGGTAGCGACAGCGGGCTGATCGTGATGCGCAACGACACGTTGCCGGCCGGCTCGGCCTGCCCAAAGCCGGCGCCACCCTCGACTGGCACCTCAGGCGCTGCACCTCCACCCGCCCCAATGCCCGCGAGCACGCGGCCGGGGCCGTCTGCCAAGCCCCACGTCCAACGGGCGCTCGTGAGCGAGCGGATCAGGCTCTCGGGGCGGCCGCTCACCGGTTGCACGACCTCGGCACTGCGGTTACGAATCACGATCTCGGTCTCGACGCGAGCGGCCGCGGCTCGCAGCAGCGCCGATCAGCATCCGGCGGTGAAGGTCAGGACCGTGGTCCGGCTCGACGGACGTCGCATCCGCACGAGCGCGCGAAAGACGTTTGTGTTGATCGTGCCGCTGAACCGGGTTGCGGTTGGCGGCCACATGTTGACGATCAGGGTGACCTCGAGCGGCCCGCGCGTGCGGTCAACTCATGCGACCCGCGCGGTGCGCTTTACTCGCTGTGCGCCGCCGCCCAGGTTCACCGGCTGAAAAGGAGAAGCCCCAGTGCAAAGCACCACCCTCACCGCGCCGATCACGAGAGTCGACTTCGTCGGTTTGCCGACTCACGATTTGAGCGCGGCGGTGGCCTTCTACGGCGATGTGCTCGGCCTGCATCGCTCCGGCTTTCGCCCTGACCGCCACCATGCCGAGTTCGAGACGGGGAACCTGACGCTCAACATCATGGACGCGGAGGCGATGGGCCTGGAGCACGTGACCAATCGCAACCCGATCGCACTCCACGTCGAGGACGTCGCCGCGGCTCGGGCGCAGCTGGAGGAGCGCGGCGTCAGCTTCAGCGGCGAGACCTTCGACACCGGGGTCTGCCACATGGCGTTCTTCACCGATCCGGACGGCAACGCGCTGATGCTCCACCACCGCTACGCGCCAAGACAGGCCGACCAGTAAGCTGCCGTCGCCTCAGCCGGTGAAGTGCGGCTCGGCTGCGAGCAGCGCACACACGGCGTCGGCCTGCATCGCGCGCGGGCGGGCGAGCAGCCGGCCCGTGGGCGCCGGGATGTTCAGCGAGGATGTGACGGACCGGCTCCCGTCGCTGGTGGCCGCCGCCCATTGAACGTAGCCCGGGAAGTCCCCGGTGTGCCCGTAGACCGTGCCGCAGCGCGAGCGGTAGCGAAACAGCGCGAGCCCGGCAGCGTTGGCGCCGGGCCCTGGAGGGCTCGATGCGCCGCCGAGGATGAAGCGCCGCTGCTGCCGCTGGAGAGGTGAGCCGAACAGCCTGGCGGACACGTAGCCGCGGATGAACGTGCCGAGGTCAAGCGGCGTCGAGACGATCGCGCCGGAAGCCCACGCGCCCGAAGCGCTTAGCGACTCGCTGACGTCGTGAGGCTTGGCCCGGGCGCGGTCACGTAGCCATGCAGGAACGGGCGTGGCAGCTGCACGCCGGTGGGGAAGCTTGTGTGGCGCAGCCCGAGCGGGCCGAACACGCGCGAGCGCAGCAGGCTGCCGTACGAGCGACCGGTGACGCGTTCGGCGATCAGCCCGACGACGATGTTGTCGGTATTCGAATACCGATATCGGGCCCCGGGTGGGAAGTTGACGCGCTCACGCGCCACCCAGGAGATGATCCGCGCGGGCGGCACGTAGCCGCGCGGGTCGGCTTCCAACTGGTGGCTGAAGCCCGGGGACTCGGTGTAGTCGGGCAGGCCGCTGGTGTGCTCGAGGAGCTCGCGGACGTTGACGTTTGCCCACGCGCGCGGCAGCCCCGGCGCGCGCTCGGCGATCGTGTCGTCGAGTCGCAAGCGATGCTCGGCGACGAGCTCGAGCGCGATCGCTTCGGAGAACGCCTTCGCGATGCTCCCGATCCGCATGTAATCGGTCGCCCGCGGCGGCCGGTGAGGGCCGACCTCGGATACGCCGGCGGTGAGAACATTCGTGCGCACGTTGCGATACAGCGTGACGATCGCGCCTGGCGGTCCGCCTGGAGTCGCCACGAGCTGTTGCAAGTCCCGCTGCACGCGTGCATCGAGCGCCGACTGTCCCAACGCCCCGGGAACGGTGACGGCCGTCAAGACCGTGGTGATAGCCAGTATCAGCGTCCAACGCGGCGCGTGCATCGAGACCCGGACTCGTATCACACTCGAGGAAGCGAGGTCGAGGGGGCTCTGCCGCAAGGCCCGTACCGGCGTCGCGCTGTGTATCGCCGGAGCCGGGAGGCACGCGACTCGAGAGTGCGGGCGGCGGTCGAGTCCGGCGATACACAGCGCCACACGGGTAGGCTCGCGAGGCAGAGCCCCTTCCCTCACCTACCGTCGGAACGTGTCACGAGCACGCTGATCGGCCAGACGATCGGGTAGTTACCGCTCGATGGAGCACCGTCGGTTCGGACGCACCGAGTGGCAGGTGCCCGTGATCGGGCTCGGAACCTGGCAGACGTTCGACGTTGGCCGCGATCGGGAGCGAGCCGCCCGCGAGGTGATCGACACGGTCTGGGAGGCCGGCACGCGATTCTTCGACTCATCCCCGATGTACGGGCGGGCCGAGGGGGTGCTGGGCCGGGCGCTGGGCGACCGCCGCGGCGAGGCGCTCGTCGCCACGAAGATCTGGACCGGCTCGCGGTTTGAGGCCAGTAGCCAGTTCGAGGCCCAGCTCGAGTTCTTCGGCGGCCGCGTCGATCTTGAGCAGGTGCATAATCTCGTCGGCTGGCGGGAGCACCTCGACTGGCTGGAGGACGAGCGGGCCGGCAACAGGGTCGGCTTTCTCGGCGCGACGCACTACGCGGCCAGCGCGTTCGGCGAGCTGGAGCAGGTCATGCGCACGGGGCGCATCGACGCGATCCAGGTCCCCTACAACCCACTCGAGCGCGAGGCGGAGCGGCGCATCCTGCCGCTGGCCGCCGAACTGGATCTTGGTGTCATCGCGATGCGCCCGCTCGGCGGCGGATCGCTGGCCCGACGACTCGACGCGGGCGAGCTGTTGAAGTGGACGCTCGCCGACGAGCGGGTGCACGTCGCGATTCCCGCGACCTCGAGCCCAGCCCACGCCAGGGCCAACGTCAAAGCCGGCGTTTCCGGGTGGCCCTCGGCGGCGGAGCGGCGCGCGCTGACCAGCCGGGCGGGCCGCTGAGCGACGCGGTCTCCTGTTAGATACATCCCGATGAGAGTCCATCGCCTCCAGGCAGGGGTGGCGCTGGTCGTACTGATGGGCGGCGGAGTTGCGCTTGCCCAGCCGACCGGAGGCTCGTCTGACCCGGTCATCAGCGCGATCGCGCGCGCGGTGAGGAGCGGCGCGGTGGTCCAGTCTCAGGCGGCCGGTTACCGTGAGACCTACCAGCACGCGGTGGCAGTAGTCAGGAAGCTGCATGGCCAGCGCGCGCAGGAGCTGCAAGCGGCGATCGCGATCGTGCGCGGGATTGCCGCCCGCAACTCGCTGGGCGCGACTCGCATGGCGCTCGTGTTCCTGACGCTCGCGCGCAATGTCCAATGGTGGTCAGCACGCGGGCCGCCGCCGGCAGGCGCAGGACTCGAGCCCGCCGCGCAGGGGCGTCGCTGTAAGCCGCTCGCTCAGTCCGCGGCGCGGGCCGGGCGTTTGGCGCGCGCGGCGAACGTGACCTTCCCCGGCAGCGGGATCGTCTACGAGTACTACCCGGGCTCGGGCCTGCAGCTGCAAGTGAACGCCACGTTCGGCTCGGTCAACGCGCTGCTCACCGAAGGCTCGCCGCGCTCGCTCGCCCGCGCGGGCACGATTCTCGATCAGATGCTCACCCTGGCCTCGAATCGGTACGGGCGGCTGGCATGGGAGTACGAGTTTCCCTTCGAAGGCGCCATGCCCCCGTGGACCAGCGGCCTCTCGCAAGCCACCGCGATCGAGGCGCTGACCCGGGCGGCGAGCAGGCTCAAGCGACCCGACTACGTGGCCGTGGCCCTGCGGCTCGCGCAGCTGTTTGCGACGCCGTCGCCGAAGGGCGTGCGACTGCGCTTGAGCGGCGGCGACTGGTTCCTCCTGTACAGCTTCGCGCCGCATGAGATCGTGCTGAACGCCCACCTCGACGCGCTGATCGCGCTTCACGACCTCGGCGCGGCGACGCACGCGCCGCTCGTGGCCACATTGGAGCGCCGCGGGTTGCTCGCGCTGGAGCGCAATATCGCCAGCTTCGACACGGGCAGCTGGTCGCGGTACGCCGAAGGCGGGCCTCTGGCGAGTCTCAACTACCACGCGCTCAACTTCGAGCTGGCGCAGAAACTTTGTCAGCGGACCTCAGTGGCGGCGGTTTGCCGCGCTGCCAGGAGCTTTGACCGCGAGCTGAATGCACGCTGTCCGCTGGTCAAGCACCCCCCCGCGGCAACGGCGGGATACGGCGAGCGTCCCCAGGCCGATTTGTGAGAATCTTCGGGCGCCATCGTCCTCTCGATCCGGGAGCCCGCAAATGGAAGCATTCGTCTTCAACCGCCACGGGCGCATCGTCTTCCCATCCAACTTCTTCCCGGAGCTCGGCTTCTCGGTGTTTGAGACCGTGCAGCAGTTCGAGGCCGTGATCAGGCGCGACTTCGAGGCCAAAGCACCGACCGGGACCGACATCCTCGAGCGGGTCGAGTCCGGACGCTATGAGGGGCGCTACGAGCTGCTCCGCGACCTGGCTTTGCACCTGCTGTGGACCAATCGCTTCGCGATCACGATGTACGAGAAGCGGCCCACCCGGTGGCGCGACGTGCCCCGTAAGCGCGATGACTTCTTCTTGCCGATCTTGACTCCCTGGGAGGACGCCGAGCGCAAGATCGCCGCCGTCGAGAATGCATACGGGCTGCTGCCGGCGTCATGGGACGCCGAATCGGAGAATCGGATTTTCGCGATCTTGTTCGACATCTTCCGGCACAAGCTCTACCACGCGACTGAGCTGCCCGCGATCAAGCCGACCGTGTCGGAGTTCGCAGCTGACCCCCAGAACCTGACGTACTGCATCTCGGGCTATTCGCCGGACTACCCGGTGTTCGGCGTCCAGCAGATAATCGACTGCACGTCGGAGGTGCCCGAGCTCGAGTCTCTCGAGCGCCAGGCGATGGTGCTGCACGACCAGTACCCGTGGGACCGGGCCGCGACGAGGCTGGCCGGGAGCGAGGAAATCGGGGATGACGACGTCGTCGTCGTGTTCCATCCGCGCAGCCCGAGCGTGCTCGAGTTCATCCGCCGGGCCAAGGCGCGCCGTCCGCCGAGGCCGCGGCCGCCCGCGCCCCGCGAGTCGCGCAAGCCGATCCGACCGCTTGACCCGGTCATCGTCGCGAACCACTTCACTGTCATGCCGCGGCTGGAGTCGCTCGCGGTGGCGAGAGGCGAGCATCTATGCACCAACGACGACGTCATCCGCAACGGCGCCTACAACTGGTCGCCGATGACCGCGCAGGAGATCGCACGAAAGACGGGGATCGAGGCGCGGGTCTATACCGAGCAGGACCTGGAGCACATCTCGCTCGCCGCTGCTGAAGCCGCACTTGCCGGCGCGGGGCGAGGCGCCGAGGAGATCGGAGCGGTGCTGTTCTGCTCGTGCACCAGCAGCAGGTTGATCCCGTCGGTGGCAACGTGGCTCTCCGGCCAGCTCGGCATTTACCAGACCCATGCCTCCGTCGATCTCGTGGCGGCTTGCGCCGGGATGCCGTACGGGCTGGCCGAGGCGATCCGCCAACTCCAAGAAGTCCGACGGCCGGTGCTGGTGGTGTTCGCGGAGAAGTTCTCCGACAAGATCGGCAGCGTGCGGACCTCGCGGATGATCTTCGGCGACGGTGCCGCTGCGATGGTGGTGGGGATAGCGCCGGACGGGGCGCGTCCGGACGTGGAGGTCGTGCAGACGTATGCCAGCGGGCCGGCGAGCGAGGTCAACTCGATCATCTGGCCGAACCCCGAGTTCGACAACAACATCACCGTGTACGGGCCGGAGGTCAAGGCGCTCGCCCGGCGGTATCTCGTCCAGATGATCGAGGAGCTGCGCACGCTGCCCCATCCCGACAGCGCGCACGGCTCGCTGCTCGACAGCATCGAGCTCGTCGTTCCCCACCAGGCGAACAAGACGATGGTCACGGAGCTGGCGGTCGCAGCCGGACTGGCCCCCGACCACCTCTACTTCAACATCGAGAGAGTCGGAAACATCTCTTCGGCCAGCATCCCGATCGCGATCTACGACAGCGTCCGCGAGGGGGTCATCGACCGGCGCAAACGCGTCTTTGCGCCGGGCTTTGGCGCCGGGGCGGTCGGCGGCTACGTCGTTCTTCACATCGATCCGGACCTCGTGGTCCCCGAGCGCGAGCCGGCTCGCGGGTCGGTAGCCATCTCCGGCGACCCTCGCGTTCCCTCCTCCGACGACGTTCGTGTCGCGTTCGGCGAGTGAACGTGGGCACCGATGACTGACCTCGGCACGCCAGCCGGGGCGCGAGTGCTTCGCAGGGTTGCGATCGTCAACCGCGGCGCGGCGGCGAGGCGCCTGATCCGTGCGGTTCGCGAGTACAACCAGGAGCATGGACTAGAGATCCGGACGATCGCGCTCCACAGCGAAGCGGACCGGCGGGCGACGTTCGTACGCGAGGCCGACGAGGCGGTGACGATGGGTCGCGGCGACGGGAACCCGTACCTGGATCACGACGAGGTCTCGCGCGCGCTGGTCGCTTGTCGCGCCGACGCGGCGTGGGTCGGCTGGGGGCTGGTCGCCGAGGATCCCTCGTTCGCGGAGCTGTGCGCGCGGCTCGGGATCCTCTTCATCGGACCCTCGGCTGACGCGATCCGCCGGGTGCGCGACAGGACATCGGCGAAGCTGCTCGCCGAGCAGGCAGGCATCGCTGTCTTGGCCAGGAGCAGCGACTCGGTTGACACGCTCGACGCGCTCGGGGCCGGAGGCCGCCACATCGAGGTCGGGGTGATCGCCGACGAGTACGGGAGCGTCTGGGCGGCCGGTGTCCGCGATTGCTCGCTTCAGGTGCGCGGTCAGAAGCTAGTCGAGGAGTCTCGCTCTCCCGCGCTTGCGAGCGAGCAGCAGGAGGAGCTGGTCGCTGCGGCGCTCGCTTTGGTCCTTGCCGCCGGATACCGAAACGCCGGGACGGTGGAGTTCGTCTACGACCCCACGCGGCGGTCCTTCGCCTTACTCGAGATTCACGCGAGTCTCCAGGTAGCCCACCCCGTCACGGAGGTCACCACGGGGGTCGACCTGGTCAAGCTGCAGCTCGAGGTCGCGGCGGGCGGGCGGCTGCCGCAGGAGCGCCCAACCGAACTCGGTCACGCGATCGGAGCGCGCCTGATCGCGCACGATCCGGAGCGTGGACTCAAGCCAGCCCCCGGGGCGGTCGAACTCTTGCAGCTGCCCACGGGTGCCGGCGTCCGCGTCGACAGCGGCGTGTCGGAGGGAGAAGTCATCCCGCCCGCGTATGACCCGGTGCTCGCCGAGGTGGTCGCATGGGGACGCGACCGGTCGGAGGCGCGAGCCCGACTGCGCTGTGCCCTCGCTGATACGACGGTGGTGATCCGGGGCGGAACGACGAACAAGAGCTTCCTGCTCCATCTCCTCGACCACCCGGACGTGATCGCCGGTCACGCCGACACGGGGTGGATCGACCGGCTGGTCGCGGCCGGTGCGCACGTCCCTTCCGAGCACGCCGATGTTGCTGTCCTCGCGGCGGCTGTCGACATCTACGACGCGGAGGAGGATGACGAGCGCGAGTGGTTCTACGCATCCGCCGCCCGCGGCCGCCCCCAGGCGACTCGAGAGATCGACCGCACGCTCGAGCTCGTGCACCGTGGGCAGGCCTACCAGGTCCAAGTCGGGGAGGTCGGGCCGGCGCGCTACCGGGTCACTGTCGCTGGGGTGACGGTCTACCTAGACGTCGAGCGGCTGGGCCGGTGCCAGAGCCGGCTGCGGATCGGAACGAGACCGTTCCGAGTTGTGTCGCTGCTCGACGGAGCCGATCACGTCGTCGAGGTAGAGGGAGTCGGCCATCGGGTGTCGGTGAACGAGGGCGTCCTGGTCCGGGCGTCAGGTCCGGGAGTAGTCACGGCTGTCACGGTTGCGCCAGGCGACGAGGTCGCGGCGGGCGTCCCCGTTGCGGTGCTCGAGGCGATGAAGCTGGAGACGCCTGTGGACGCGCCGGTTCCAGGGCGAGTGCGCGAGGTGTTGGCCGGCGTCAATGTCCAGGTCGACGCCGGTGCCCCGCTGGTGCGGCTCGAGCCGACGGATGGCAGCGGGCCCTCGCGAGCGGGCGCGGAGAAGATCCGGCTGGTGCCGCCGCCCCGCGAAAATCAGCCCGACCCGGGAACCGCGAGCGGCGAGCTGCTCGACTCGATCCGGAGCCTGATCATGGGGTTCGACATCAGCGCGGGCACGGCGCGTCAGCTCGCCGCCGACTTCGAGCGCGTTCGAGCGGCGCTGCCGCCCGACGATTCCGAGCTGCTACGGGGCGAGCTCGAGCTGCTGACGGTGTTCGCCGATATCGCCGAGCTGTCTCGCGCGCACCTGCCGACGGACGAGGAGAAGGAGGACGCGGACGTGGCGGTCCACAGTCCGCGGGAGCTGTTTCGGTCCTATCTGCGGTCGCTCGACCCCGAGCGCGAGGGCTTACCCGACGCGTTCCGGGAACGGCTCGAGCGCGCCCTCACTCACTACGGCGTGGAGGACCTTGCGCGCACCGATTCGCTGGAGCGAGCGATCTACCGTATCTTCTTGGCGCACCAGCGTGCGCAGGCGCACGTCCCGGTGATCGTCTCACTGCTGGACCGGCGCCTGCGTCACGCCGAGGCGCTACCTCACCCATTGCAAGGAGAGCTTCGCGAGTCGCTCGATCGGCTGGTGCTAGCCACGCAGGCTCGCTTCCCCGTCATCGGGGATCTCGCGCGTAGCGTCCGCTTCCGGTGCTTTGACCAGCCACTCATCGATGCGGCGCGGGATACGGTCTATGCCGCCGTCCGGGAGCAGCTCGCCTACCTCGCCGCGCATCCGGACGCGCCGGACTACGCGGAGCGGATCGAGAGCGTGGTCGCCAGTCCGCAGCCGCTGATACCGCTGCTCGGGGAGCGGCTCGCCGAAGGCCTCGGCGCGCATGAGCCGATGCTCGAGGTGCTCACCCGCCGGTACTACAAGATTCGTCCGCTCGAGAACGTTCAGTCGTTCACTCGCGGCGGCTACCAGTTCGTGGCGGCCGAGTACGAGCTCCGCGGTCAGCGCATGCGGCTCGTCAGCACCGTCGCGGAGGCGTCCAAGCTAGAGGGCGCAATTGCCTCGGTCGCCGCGCTTGTCGCCGACGTCCGGACGCGTGGCGCGGTCGTCGCCGATTTCTACGTGGCTTGGGATGACCCGCCGCGCGAACGCGGCGCATTGTCCGCGCAACTGCGGCGCGCGCTCGACGGTTTTCCGGCGACCGCGCTGCGAGTCACGTTCGCGGTGGGCAGCCGGGCCGGCGTCGAGGTCGACCACTTCACGTTCAGGCCGGTCGATGGTGGGTTCGCCGAAGATCCGTTGATGGCGGGCCTGCACCCGATGATCGCTCAGCGTCTGCAGTTGTGGCGGCTCGAGAACTTCGACCTCACCCGGCTGCCTTCGCCGCAGGACGTTTATCTGTTCCTCTGTACCGGCCGCGAGAATCCCGGCGATCAGCGGTTCGTCGCGCTGGCGGAGGTTCGGGACCCAACGCCGGTGCGAGACGCGGCCGGCACGGTGACGGCGCTTCCGGAGCTCGAGCACGTGCTCGCGGCATCGCTCGAGAGCATCCGGCGGGTTCAGAGCGAGCGGCCGCTTAACCGCCGCTTGCATTCCAACCACGTGCTCCTGTACCTCTGGCCGCCGCTCGAGGTGTCGCTGGACGAGGCTCTCGCGGTCGCCAGCGCGCTGGCACCGTTGACCGCCGGCCTCGGTCTCGCGGAGGTCACGATGCACGCGCGCATCCTCGAGGAGCCCGGCGCCGAGCTTCGCGAGGTGGCGCTGCGCTTCGCATACCATCCCACCGCCGGCACCACGCTCGAGGTGACCGAGCCGGCGAGTGAGCCGCTCGCGCCGCTGGGCGAATACGAACGGAAGGTCATGCAAGCGCGGCGCCGCGGAGCGGTGTACCCGTATGAGCTGATTCCCTCGCTGGCGCGCCCGGGCGGGACGTTCACCGAGTACGACCTCGACGAGTTGGGCGAGCTCGTGCCGGTGGAGCGCGCCTTTGGAAATAACAACGCGGGCGTCGTCGTGGGCGTCGTGCGCACGCCCACGGCTCGGTATCCCGAGGGCATGACTCGGGTCGTGCTGTTCGGAGACCCGACGAAGGCGCTGGGCTCGATCGCGGAGCCCGAGTGCCGGCGGGTGATTGCGGCGCTCGATCTGGCGGAGAGGATGCGCGCCCCAGTCGAGTGGCTCACGCTGTCGGCTGGGGCAAAGATCGCCATGGACAGCGGCACCGAGAACATGGACTGGGTCTCACGCGTCCTGCGCCGCCTGATCACCTTCACCCAGGCGGGAGGTGAGGTGAACGTGATCGTCGCGGGCATCAACGTCGGCGCCCAGCCGTACTGGAACTCCGAAGCGACGATGCTGATGCATACGCACGGGATCCTGGTGATGACCCCCGACAGCGCGATGGTGTTGACCGGAAAGCAGTCGCTCGACTATTCGGGCGGGGTGTCAGCCGAAGACAACTTCGGGATCGGCGGCTACGACCGCATCATGGGGCCCAACGGCCAGGCGCAGTACTGGGCGCCCGACCTCGCCAGCGCGTGCACGATCCTCCACTCCCACTACGACCACACCTATGTCGCGCCCGGCGAGCGCTTTCCCCGCCGCGCGGAAACCGACGATGATCTCGAGCGCGACGTGCGCGCATTCCCCCACGCGCTTCCGGAGAGCGAGTTCACGACCGTCGCCGACATCTTCTCCGACGAGCGCAACCCGGCTCGGAAGAAGCCTTTCGACATCCGCACGGTGATGCGCGCCGTGGCCGACCAGGATCACCCGCCGCTGGAGCGCTGGGCGGGCATGGCCGATGCCGCGACGGTGGTGGCGTGGGACGCGCACCTGGGCGGCTTCCCGGTGACGGTTCTAGGGATCGAGTCGCGGAGTCTGCCTCGTCACGGCTCCGTGCCAGCCGATGGGCCCGATCGCTGGAGCGGAGGAACGCTGTTTCCGATGTCTTCGCTGAAGGCTGCCCGCGCAATCAACGCCGCGAGCGGCAAGCTCCCGCTCGTCGTGCTGGCGAACCTATCGGGCTTCGACGGCTCACCCGAGTCACTGCGCAACCGCCAGCTCGAGTACGGCGCCGAGATTGGCCGCGCGATCGTCAACTTCCAGGGCCCGATCATCTTCTGCGGCGTCTCCCGCTACCACGGGGGCGCCTTCGTGGTGTTTTCCGGGACGCTGAACGACAACATGGAGGTGGTCGCGCTCGAGGGCTCCCGCGCCTCGGTCTTGGGCGGCGCTCCCGCCGCGGCTGTCGTCTTCACCCGCGACGTGACCCAGCGGACCGAAGCCGACCCGCGGGTGCGCGAGCTCGAGCAGCGGGTCGACCAGGCTGACGACGACGAACGCGCTCGGCTGCGCTCGGCGCTGGCCGACCTCAAAGCAGCCGTGCGAAGCGAGAAGCTCGGGGAGGTCGCAGCCGAGTTCGACCGGATCCACAGCGTTGAACGGGCACGCGAGATGGGCTCGGTTCACGCGATCATCCCTCCAGGCCGGCTGCGCCCATATCTGATCCAGGCGGTCGAGCGAGGGATGCGGCGAACGCTGCAGCCCGAGGGAGCGCCGCCTGTCGTCTCGTCCGAAAGGTCGTAAGCGGCACGCCACAGGGCTTTGCCGGCGGGGTATGTCCGGCGGGCCTGCCATTGGGGTCGCGCTGCATCTCTCTTGACATCAAACCGACCGGTCGGTATTTTTCCGCGAAACGGAAAAGGAGAAAACGCAAAATGGCAGCGTTGAAGACGTCGCTTGCTCTCGCGCCCGGCGCGGGAACCACGTTCGCTGCGGGTCCCAGCCGGGTCACCGTCAAGGCAGGCGTGCACGACACGGCCGGAAAGCTGTCGGTTATCGAGTACGTGGCCGCTCCGGGATTTCCTGGCCCCGGAAAGCATGTTCATCCCTCGTTCGACGAGTACTTCTATGTGCTCGAGGGTCGGGCACGATTTTTACTGGGCGATGAGACATTCGACCTCGATGCCGGCGGGTCGGTGTTTGTGTCAGGTGAGCAGCCTCACACCTTCGCCAATCCGTTCGACGAGCCGCTGAAGCTGATGATCGTGTGCCAGCCTGGCGGCTTTGACCAGTTCGTCGCGGAGGTCGCCGCCGCCGCTGCCGACGGCCGCGCCAGTGATCCCACTTTCATGCCGACGCTCTGGGAGCGCCACGGTATGAGTTCCGTAGATTGACACACACTGAGCGAGGCAGAGCTCGTCGTGTTCCTGGAGCGGCTGGTCGACCGGGGGCAGCGGCGTGAGCCCGAACGCGCCGATCCAGCAGCGGGCGGTCGCCACTCGGCACGAAATTCTCGAGATCGCCGCGCGAGCGTTCGCCACGCACGGATATCAGGGAATCTCACTCAACGCCATCATCCGGGAGAGCTCGCTGACCAAAGGGGCGTTCTACTTCCACTTCGCCTCGAAAGAGGAACTTGCCCTCGCCACCTTCCGCAGCAAGCAGCACGAACTGATCGAGCGGCTGACCGCCGAAGTGGGAGACCAACCCAACGCGGCTTCTGCGCTCGCGGCGATGATACGAGCTCGGGCGCGATTACTCGAACTAGATCACTCGCTGCGCTGCGTTCTCACCCTCGGGGCTGAACTCGGCGCGCGAGCTGGCCCCGACTCGGAATACGCCAACTACCAGCAGACGGCCGCGGAACTCCTGGCAGGCCTGGTCAGCCGCGGGCAACGCGAAAAGGTGTTCCGATCCGAACTCGACCCCAGGCGAGCGGCCGAGAGCCTGTTCGCAGCGATCATCGGGTCAGACGTTCTCTCTGGCATCCTCGCGCAGGGCGAAGATCTCATCCAGCGCGGCGAAGACCTCATAGAGCTGGTGATTAGAGGCCTCACCGTCAACCGGTAAACTGCCGTAGAGAGCTGCACCACTGCGGTCCGGATGCGGTCGAGGCTGTGTACCGCAACGTGCTGGAGGGCAGACTCGACCCGTCGGTCGGCCACATGCTCTCGCTCAGCGCATAGAGATCGAAGCCGGGTCCGCATCACCGGTATAGGTTCGATGGATGGTTGCGTGCGCGTCAGCGCTGTCTTGGAGTGGAGGCAAGGACTCGGCGCGGGCGCGGCAGTACATCAACGACCAACTGCAGGTGATGGTCAACGAAATCGATGCGCAGGGGCTCGCGAGCTCGACCGCGATCATCATCTCCGCCAAACACGGCCCGTCGCCGCAAGATCCAGATCAGCTAACGCGGATCGACGACACGCCAATCATCAAACGGCGTCAACGCGGCGTGGGCTGCGAGCCATCCGGGCGCGGCACCGCTGGTCGTGTACGGCACCGATGACGACGCAATCATGTGGTGGCTCTCAGATCGGTCCGACGCGGCGGCGCGGTTCGTGAGGCGCTACCTGTGGACGCACTCGGCGACCGGCAACACGGCGACCGGAGACTCCCGGACGCTGCCCCACTCGGGGCTGGTGAAGATCTACGCCGGCAACGCGTCGGCCCGCTACTTCGAGGTGCCGGCCTCCGACCCGCGTCACCCGGACGTATGGGGCGTGGTCCAGGTCGGCGTGGTCTATACCGCGGGCAGGGGCAAGATCGCCGAGCACGGCGGCGCCAACCCAGCCGACCGGGATGTGCCGATCCTCGTCGATGCGCCGGGCATGTTCCGTCCAGGCGTGTACGGGAGCTGGGTCGAGACGACGCAGATTGCATTAACAGTCATCCGCCTGCTGGGACTCGATCCGACCAACCTGCACGCCGTCCGGATCGAGGGCACCCCGGTGCTACCCGGTGTCGGAGGGTAACCGCGTGAGGAGGGCGGTGGTCGCGGACCGCGCCCCTAAGGGTGGTCGCCGGAGGAATCCAGCAGCGGCCGGAGCGAAGGCGAGCATCCGCAGGCGGCGCCCCTCAGCCGGGGAAGCCCGAGCGCTTCTTCGATCGTCCGGAGCACGGAGTAATGATCGGTTGGGATGGACATTCTGGCGCCGCGCTTTGCGCCGGGACCGGCGACGATAGTCAGGATGTGCCCTCCGGAGGCGAGCCGGCAACACCCGGCGTCGCTCGACCCCTCATCCCAGGTCAGAAACAACAGCCCGGCGTGGCCGAGCGAGCGCAGCAAGCGCGGTACGAGCGACGCGAGGAAGTTGTCGCCTGTCGCGACGCTGCAATCGTGCATGTCGTGGCACAGGTTTGGCGTGATCCAGATGATTCTCGGCAACGAACCGCTGCGCTCGTCGGCAAAGAGGCTGCTAAGCGGGACGATCCGCGAGCACCACGCATGATCGTTGGTGATCTGCGTGTAATACGCGAAGGGGTCGTGCTTTTTGGCATAGTCGCCCGCGCTAGCGCCAGTGAAGCACGGACGCGGAAGATTCTCCATGTATGCCTTCCAGGAGATGTGGGCGCCCTCGAGTTGGTTCACGATGCTGGCCTCGTGCACAGCACACGAGGTACAGTCGCTGCCGATTCCGAACGAGGAGCCGCCCGTTAGCGCCAGGTAGTTCGGAAGCGAGGGGTGGGTTATCGCGTACATCGCTTCAGCGACTCCGTAGCGCCGGGCGAGCCCGTTGATGAACGGAGCGGCGCGAGAGCCGATCACGCCGCCGTACTCCTCGTTCTCCATCAAGATCACGGCGACGTGGGCAGGCCCGGCGGAGCGTAGCTTCGCGGTCGGTGGCCGCCTGCTAGGAGCCGGCGACTGGGTGCTCGACTGCAGCTGCGTGACTCGCCCGTCCGGCGCCGCACGGCTCGAACGCGCCTGCGTCCCGCCGCTCGACCCCCCACAGGCAGTCAGCGCGGCGATCGAAACGACGGCGGCGGTCAGTGCCCGAGAGAAAGGAATGCTCATCGGCTGCCCATGGTGGCAACCGCGAAGAAAGGATCGCGAGCACGAGACCGCCGCTGGGCGCTCCCGCGAGTCTGACCGGGCTATCAACATGCGCCGAGTCGCCGCAACTTCTGTCGATGATGGGGGTTGACCACGGTGCACGGAAGGGGCGCACCAAGGACGACCCCGTGCTCTGACTAAATCTCATAGAGGAGGTTTGATGCGTTTAAGCATTCTGCCGTTCGTCAGCGCGATCGCCGCGTGTGGCGTGATCTGCTCCGGCGCGGCGGCGGCCGGCGGACCACCGCCGCCGACGTCCACGAACGGACATGCTGTTCAGCTGGTCGCCAGTGGTCTGAATACACCGACATCGTTTGCCTTCGGCGGTGGCAAGGTGTTCGAGGGCGACGGTGGCAGCACCGAGTCGCACCCGCCAAACGGCGGCGTGTTCCTACTCCGGAAAGGAACTGCCACAAAGCTCCCGCATTCGCCGAACTTCGTGGCGGGACTGGCTTGGCGCACCGGCACGCTCTACATCAGCTCCGGCACGTTCACTAAGCAGGGCCCGAAATTCCAGCTGCTCGCGTGGAGCGGGTGGAACGGGACGACGTTCACGAGCCGCCGGGCGATCTACACCGCGCCCAAGGGGTTCGACGGCTTCAACGGCCTCGCCTTCGGTCCCGATGGTCGGCTGTATGTCGGAGTTGACGTCGGCCTGACCGACAACAACGATCATGGGCCGGCGAACACGCCGTACCTGTACGACATCCTGTCGATCAAGGCCAACGGCAGGGGCCTGAAGGTGTTCGCCTCCGGAATCCGCCAGCCATGGCAGCTGGCATTCCCGAGGGGGTCTTCGTCGCCGTTCGTGTCCGACCTCGGCCAGAACACGGGCGCGGTCAACCCGCCCGACTTCCTGCTCCGCGTCCGCCGTGGCGACAACTACGGCTTCCCGGCGTGCAACTGGACGAAGGCAAAGGCCTGCAAGGGCTACGCGAAGCCGTTTAAGATGTTCGCGCCCCACACAAATGTGATGGGAGTCGGGATCATCGGCGCGCAGCTGTACCTGTCCGAGTTCCTCGGTAATGGCGGCAAGTCGGGGCTCGTGGTCTCGATGCCGATGAAGGGGGGCACCCCGAAGACGCTCGTGACGGGGTTCGTCGCGCCCGTCGTCGGGCTCGGCGTCCATGACGGCTGGGTCTACATCGGCGAGCTGTCCGGCCAGGTGTTCCGAGTCAGGGCCTGACCGTCTGAGCAAGCGCACGTCTGAGTGCCCTACGAGCGCTCAGACGTGCCACGCTCACGCGCGGATAGCGGCGCCCCCCGGGGCAGTGGCCGCGAGCGCTCAGCTCAGGGCGCTGTCACCAATCCGCCTCCCTCGGGCGACGGCGAGGACCGTGAGCGCGCACAGCGCGGCCAGCAGCGAGTAGGGCAACGCGTCGGCCGTCGCCTGCGCGAGTCCCGCGCTTCCGGCGCCGCCGATGACCTGGCCGCTGGCCCATGCGAGGTTGAAGAGGCCGAACCCGTAGGCCTGGTCGAGGCCGACGCTCTGCGCGGCGCCGGAGATCATCGCCCCTGCGGGCGAGTAGGGAACTCCAAATAGCCCGTCGGCGATGACGATGAGACCGAACAGGGGCGCGACGGTCCGTGGCAGCGCGAGCAGCAACGTCAACGCCGTTGACAAGCAAAGCCCGGCGAGGACCGGGCGTCGCCAGCCACGGCGGTCAGAGAGCCGTCCGATCAGGGGGCTGCTGACGGCCGCGATCGCTGCTCCGGCCACAAACGCGAGGCCAACGGTGACGTTGCTCGCGCCGAGATGGCTCAACCGGAGCGGGGCCAGCACCGCGAGCGTGCTGTACAGCAGAGCGGCCAGCATCGTGAGCCACATGCCCATGAGCAGGCGACGTTCGCGCAGCGCTGGAGTGAATGCTTGACGGCGGGAGCCCCGGCTCGGAGCGGGAGCGCGCTCGGTCAACGTCCACAGAAGCAAACCGACTCCCATCGCGGCAACCACGGAGAAGACAAGCTTTGGAGACGTCTGCGTCGCTGCCGTCCCGATCACGGGACCTAGCAGCGCGCCGGCGATCGCGGCCGCGAGGCTGCCGCCGATCACCTCGGCCCGTCGCTCCTCGGGTGCGCGGTCGATCAGCCACGCCAAGCCAGCCGCCCACGAGGCGGCGCCACCGACGCCTTGCACAAACCGCGCCCCATCGAGCACCCCGACGTTGGTGGCAAACGCAAACGCGAGGCTCGACGCGACCATCAGCCCGAGCCCGCTGATGAGCGTGGCCCTCACGCCGGTACGTGCGGCCAGCCAGCCTGCCGGGATCGAGCCGATGAGCGTGCCGCCCGCATACGCCGCCGTCAGCACTCCGGCCTGCGATTTCGCGAGGTGGAAGTGGTGTGCGTAGTAGGGAAGGAGCGGCGAGATCGCCGCGAAGAACATCGTGTCGACCAGCACGATCGCGGCGACCATGGAAAGCAGTCTGCGCACATCTGGATTAGAGCGAAACCGTGCGCGGTGACGGATCACGAGCTCGCGCGTGAGGAGGCCTTGGTTCGGACGCGTGGACGCCGGCGAGCCGTTTCAGGCGCCCAGCGGCGTGCCCGAGAGCCGGTCGCCCAGCTCCTTGAGCGCCTCTACTGGCTCCGCGCTGAACACCAGGCGGACGTGCCGCGCGGCGACGTCATCCCCCCAGCCAGTCATCGGAGTCGCGGCAATCGCCCCTTCCGCCATCATGATCTGCGATGCCTCTGCCGGCTCCAGACCGGCCGCGTGCGTGTCGACCAGCAGCGACCAGCCGCCGTGCGCCGGGATGACCGCCAGGTGCTGCAGCGTCGCGAGGATCGCGTCGCGGCGGCGCTGCAGCTCTGCGGTGGCGCCGGCGACGTGCCCGTGGTCGCCGCGCAGCACCGCGGTCGCGGCGCGGCGCGCGACCGCGACCGGCATCGTCGTGTTGTAGACATGGACCCAGCCGGCGTCACGCACGACCGCCTCCGGCCCCGCGATCCAGCCGACGCGCCAACCGATCATTCGGTGTTCCTTGCTGAGAGAGCCGGCGATCACGGTTCGCGCCGTCATGCCGGGGAACATGAGCGGGTGCACCAGCTGGCGGCCGTCGAAGCGCAAGGCCTCCATCGCGGCGTCGTAGAGCAGCAGGAGATCGTGGCGCTCGCAGAGCTCCGCCACGAGCGCCCAGTCGTCGCGGTCTAGCACGTGGCCGGTCGGCATCGACGGGCTCATCAGCACGATCACCCGCGCCCGCGGCCGCCCGGCGGCGGCCGCCAGCGCCTCGCGGTCCAGGCGCCAGCCGCCCGGCTCGGCGATCAGCCGGGCGAACACTGGCCGTCCGCCGGCCAGGCGCACACGGTTGACGATGCCCGCGTAGATCGGATCCGTGAGCACGACCTCATCCCCCGCGTCGACGGTGGCCAGCAGGACGTCGAGCAGCGCCTCCATTCCTCCGCAGGTCACGACGATCTCGCGCTCGGGGTCGTAGCGGTGGCCACAGCGCGCCGCGGTGTCGTCGGCGATCGCGGCACGCAGGTCGAGATCGCCGGTGAACGGCAGCCACGAGTTCGACGCTGGCTCGGTCAGCGCCTCGCGCGTCACCGCGACGGCCTCGGGCGGCAACGGCAGGTCGGTGTCGAGGTTCTCTAGGCGGAGCACCCGCCGGCCGCGATGCGGCAGCTCGGCGGCGGCAGCGACGCGGTCGATGCCAAACCCGACGACGTCGCTCATCCGGGCGGCACGGGGCAGCGGGCTCACGTGGACCTTCCTGACGGGGTGACGATCACCAGCGTGCCGCAACGGGCAAGCACACCGACCCGCGCCAGCGCTGCGGCGCGGGGATGCCGGCGCGCTCGCGCAAGCGCCGCGGCGGGGCGATGCAGGCGCGCTCGCGCAAGCACTGCCGGACATGGGCTCCGGTCAGCGCGCCACCCTGCATCACGGCTCACGATCATTGCGCAGTTTGTCGAGCACCAGGCCTATCCTGGCCGACTCATCATGCCGCAAGCGCATTGAAGGTCGCGTTCAAATAATCTACATCCAGTGTTGAACGGACTGAAGGCGGCGGGGATTGGGGTGCGCGGTCCGGTCGAGCATCCCGGCGGGGACCGATCTCTGTACTTCGAGGATCTGGCCGCTCTCGCTGCTTCCGGTCCCCCGGCTGGGCCAGGAGACGTTCGCCGATGAGCGCGGTACGCGGCGGTTGGGCGGCAACGCGCTACACGCCGACGTGAGCCTAGAGACGCCGCTGAGCGGCGTGTTCGGCTGGATGCTGTGCTCGCTGACGCCCATGCGACGCGGCTCGGAAGTCGATGCCGCTGATCGCAGCTACCACTGCGCCGCATACACGAAGTCTGCCGCCGGCCGCTCCAGCCACTGCGTGATCGCCATGGCGAGCGTCATCCTCACAGCGAAACGCGCCGTGCGCAGGCCCGTGAGCTGGCTCGGCCCGCATTTAAGCTCACGCGCGAGCGCAGGCCAAGCAAGTTCGCTGTCGCGTCGGCGCTGGTCAAGCGCTTCGTACAAGCCTGGGACATCGCGGCGCGGAGTGGCGTGCAGATGCCAGCGCAGCCGCCGGTCCGAACCCGCGGTCGGAAGCGGCGCACGCGTTCCCGGCCGCGCGTCGACGGCAAAATCTTCGGGATCGCGGCCGAGCCAGCGGAGCATGAACAGCGCGTGTTGGCAGGATGTGTCGCCACGCTTGGCGACATTCGTCAGCGTGTTCGCGCCGATCGGATGATCCTCTCCTCGGCGTTTGGCCAGCTCCGACGACATCTCCCACAGCTCCCGCGCGACTCCCGACCAAGTCAGCTCGCGCGCCGCGCGTTGGGCGTCGAGCGCTCGGTACAACGCCTGGGCATCGAACATGCCCCACATCATCCCCTCCATACCGCGCCGTTACTACTGCAAGCTCAAGCGGCACACGGCGCGCATGTCGTTGTGCAGCCACCGGGCGTCCCGCGTTGACCACGAACCACCCGGCGGTGACGGGAACGCCGTCCTCGAGCCTGGCCTAGGTCACGCCGGCACGGCCGCGAGCTGCTCCGCGGTGATCGCCTTGAGCGCCTCACGAAGCGCCGCGACGCGATCAGCGCCGAACCGCTCGGCCCATTCCTGCTCGATCTCGTCGATCAGCTCGCGACCGAGGGCCTGGGCGTCGCGGCCGCGCTCGGTCAGGCGAATGATCTTCGCCCGGCCGTCGCTCGGATCGGGCACTCGCTCAAGATAGCCGCGCTGCTCGAGGTCGCTCGTGACCTCGCCCACGGACTGCTTGGTCATGCGAGCGCGGTCGGCGAGGTCGGTGAGTCGGGTTCCCTCGGGGTCGATGTTCCCGAATACGCATCCGTGAGCGATCCGGATGTCGCTGTACGGGGTCTCGGCCAGGCGCCGTTCGAGCTCATCGGAGAAGGCGTCGAAGGCCGAGCCGAGCAGGCGAATCATCGGGTGCAGACGCGAAGTGTCGTGATCGTTTGACATTTGGTCAGGACTCCTGATAAGGTTACCAGACAATCCGGCCGCCTTACAAGGCTGCCTGACAAGCTTAGCATCGAAACCGGAGGTATCTGATGTCTAGAAAGTGGTGGACCTTACTGGCGGTGAGCGTCGGCACCTTCATGCTGCTGCTCGACATAACCGTCGTGAACACGGCGCTCCCGGCGATCGAGAAGGACCTGTCGGCGAGCTTCACCGACGTGCAGTGGGTGATCGACGCCTACACGCTGTCGCTGGCGGCGATCGTCCTGACCGCCGGCTCGCTGGCCGATCGCCTCGGACGCCGGGCCGTGTTCGCGATTGGGCTCGGGATCTTCTCGGCGGCCTCGCTGGCCGCAGGGGTGGCGTCCGACGCGACGTTCCTGAACGTCGCGCGCGCGATCCAGGGAATCGGCGGCGCCGCGATGTTCGCGGTCTCGCTGGCGCTCGTCGCGCAGGAGTTCGCTGCGGGGCGCGAACGCGCGACGGCGATGGGGGTCTACGGCGCCACGATCGGCGTCGCGATCGCGGTCGGCCCGCTGGTCGGCGGCGCGATCACGAGCGGCCTCGGCTGGCGCTGGGTGTTCTTCCTGAACGTCCCGATCGGCATCGCGACGATCGCGGTGACGGTCCTGCGGATCCGCGAGTCCCGCGACCCCAACGCGACCCGCATCGACTGGCTCGGACTCGTCAGCTTCAGCAGCGCGCTCGTGATGCTCGTGCTCGCGCTCCTGCGCGGCAACGACGACGGCTGGAGCAGCACGCTGATCGTCGGCCTGTTCGCCGGGGCCGCGGCGATGCTGGCGGCGTTCGCGGCGATCGAGCGGCGGGTGCAGGAGCCGATGCTCCCGCTCGAGCTGTTCCGCCGGCGCGCGTTCACCGGCGTCCAGCTGGCGGCGGCCGCGGTGTCGGCCTCGCTGTTCGCGCTGTTCCTGTACCTGACGCTGTATCTGCAGAACTACCTCGGCTACTCGCCGTTGCAGGCCGGGCTCCGGTACCTGCCGATCACGCTGGTGCCGTTCCTGGTCGCGCCGCTCGCCGTCGCCCTGATGGCTCGGGTGCGCGCGCGTGTCCTGATGGCGGCCAGCCTGGCCGCGATCGGCGGTGGCCTCCTGCTGATGTCCGGATTGACCCCGAGCGACGGCTGGACGGCGCTGCTGCCCGGTTTCATCGTCGCTGGGATCGGCGTCGGCCTCCTCAACCCCGTGATCGCCGACGTCGCGGTGAGCGTCGTCTCCAAGGAGCGCAGCGGCATGGCGGCGGGGATTAACGACACGTTCCGGCAGGTCGCGATTGCGGTCGGCGTCGCGGCGTGGGGGGCGATCTTCCTCGCCCGCGGCGCCGACAAGATCTCCACGGTCGCGTCAGGGACGCCGGCGGCCACCGGCGGTCATCCCCGACAGCTGATCGAGGCGGCGGCGGGCGGTCGGCTGCAGGGAGCCCTGCAGGCGGTGCCGCACGGAGCCCGCGCGCTCGTCGCCGACGCGACACGCGAGGGGTTCCTGAGCGGACTGAACACGATCCTCGTGATCGGCGCGCTGCTCGCGTTCGCCGGCGCGGGCCTCGCCCTGTGGCTGGTGCGCGAGCACGAGATCGAGCGCGACGAGCAGCTGATCGCGGCCGGGGAGTATGAGCTCGAGGCAATCGCGGCCTGAGCCTGGCCTGCGCGACTCGGATCGGATAAGCATCCGGGCGAGATGCCCCGCTCATACGACTCGATCCTCGCTCGTGTCGACTCGGTCGTCGGTGACGGCGTCGAGGCGGCGGTGCGCGCCAAGCATCGGTGGCGCCTCCGCCGCCTCGGGTGGAGTCACGCGCTCGCACCCGCCGACGGCAGGCTGTGAGCGGACCGGATCCGCCGCCCCGGGAGGGCCGCGCGCTCGAAGTGCTCGTCGACGGGGTGGCACGACGTCGCCACCGGCCTGCGCCGCCTACGTCGCCGAACTTCGCCACCTGCCGTGCGGGCGACTCACTCGTTGACTGGGTCCCCAGCCGACCTGTTCTAACACTTAGTTCAGAGATTCTCAACGTTCTGTTTATATTCGACTTCGCTTCGGGTATAACCACCTTGACCGTCAACCCGAGAAAGGAGAACAGCGATGGCTTCCTCCGAACTGCAGGAGCGGCTGGTGAGCTACCTGACGGACGTACATTCACTCGAGCAGAACGCGATCAACATGCTCCAGATGGGCAGCGAGCAGGCCGGCGACCAGGCGCTCAAGGATGCGTTCCGCCAGCACCTAATCGAGACCGAGGAGCACGAGCGGCTGATCAGCCAGCGCCTCGAGCACTACGACGAGAGCAGCTCCACGCTCAAGGACGTGGCGCAGAAGGGCGGAGCGATGCTTACCGGAATGATGGCCAAGGCGGCTCCGGACACCACCGGCAAGCTGGCGATTCAGGCCTACGCGTTCGAGCACGCGGAGATCGCCAGCTACCGGATGCTCCGCGTCGTGGCCGAGCGGGCGGGCGATCAGGAGACCGTCCAAGTTGCCGAGCAGATCCTCGCCGAAGAGCACTCGGCGGCGCAGAAGCTCGACGGGCTGCTCGACCAGGTGGCCACGTTCGATCTCGAGCAGATGGGCGCCGCGGCATGAGCGTGGTCGCGGGCACGTCGATCGTCTGGCTCCCGGTGTCAGACCTCGAGAGAGCCGTTGAGTTCTACCGTGACCGGCTGGAACTCGAGCAACAGCGCCACGAGGGCAACTGGGCTGAGCTCGAGGCGGGCGGTCTGCGAATCGGGCTGAACGCGCGCGAGCAGGAGAGCCCGAACGGGTCGGGCGGCGCGGTGATCGCTTTCCAGCCGAGCGACTCGCTCGATCAAGCTGTCGCTGATCTTCGCCAACGAGGTGTTCGTTTCGCGGGCGAGATCAGCGAGCATCCGTGGGGAAGAGTCGCGTCGTTCCAGGACCTGGACGGAAACGACCTACAGCTCTACGAGCCGCCGGCCGGCTAGCAAGTGAGCGCAGGGGGGCCTAGGAGCCTGCATTTCGAACGAGCCGGCAGCGGGCCGCCGATGCTGTTGTTGCACGGCATCGGCGGCGAGCTGTGCGTGTGGGAGCCGGTGTTAGGCGCGCTGGAGTCCTCCTATGACGCGATCGCGGTCGACCTTCCGGGCTTCGGCCATTCGCCGCCTCTGCCTTGCCAACTCAGCCCGACGCCCGCGGCGCTGGCTCGAGCGCTGATCCGGTTCCTCGACGAGCTCGCAATCGGCCGGGCGCACGTAGTAGGAAACTCACTCGGCGGCTGGCTGGCGCTACAGGTGGCAGCGCTTGGACGGGCGCTGTCGGTGACCGCGCTCTGCCCTGCGGGCCTCTGGCCGGCGCCCAGGGTCGCCAAGCGGGCCGTGGTCCGCGGCAGAGCGCACCGCGCCGTTAAACGGCTGAGCCCGGCGCTGCCCGTGCTACTGGCAAGCCGGCGCGTGCGGCGCTTGGTGCTTGCTCCGTTCGTCGCCGATCCGGACAAAGTGCCGTACCGGGCGACGGTGCGCATGCTGCGCTCTTACGGCCGCGCCACCGCCTATGACGCCACCGCGACCGCGATGCGCCAGAGCCACTTCGCTGCCGGTACCGAGGTGGGCGTGCCGGTGACGGTCGCGTTCGGCGAGCGCGACCGTCTGATCCGCCCGGCCCCCTCCAGAATCCGCGACGCGCGCACGGTGATGCTCCCGGGTTGCGGGCACATCCCGATGTGGGACGCTCCGCAGTTGGTGGCGGGGGTGATCCGGGAGACCGCAGAATCGGCGGTTGCGGCGCCGGTGGATCGCAGCTTCACGGCGACTTGAGGTCGGCAACCGGCGCGGCTTTGCGCAGACGCCGAATCTGGCCACCCGCCCGCGATCGTCCACTTCGACGTAGGCGCGTGAGGGAGAACGGCCATGCCGGTTGGCGTGGTGGGCGGCGGTGAAGCGGAACCTAAAGTTCGCCGGCAACTGCAATGCGTCACTCGATCGCGGCACGTGCTCCGGAGCAACGAGCGGCGGCTATCTAATTCACCCGAATTGCGCGTCCGGGGCCGGATGCTGCAGTCGTCGGGCGGCGAGGGCGCGACCCCCTCACGGCGGCGCCACGCGGCGTATCCCGGACCCGGTTCGACCACCCGAAAGCGATACCGGAACACGCAGCGCGCGCAGCTCGAACTAGCCGGCGAGGATCTTCTCGACCAACTCGGTGGTAGCGGGGGTCGGCTGCTCTGGGTGGATCGTCGCGCCACGGTCAAACGCGGGATCTCCCGTGGGTGGTGCCTCGAGTCGGGAGTGGCCGTAGACCCGGATCGGTGGAAGTGAGGGTTCAGCGCTTCCTACCGCTGGCAGGTGACGGTCTGCAACTGCCCTGCAGGTGCTGCGGTTGGCCGTGGGATGGCACCGGCAACGCGATCAGCGAGGACGCCCAGGAGAAGAAGCTCTGTCTGATCGCGGAGGTGGCCGCGCCGCGCCTAGACGTGAGGGATCGTGGACTCGCTGCGCTCGCGTTGACGCTAGGTCAGGACGGCCTGGTCGTAGCTCGAGTGCCCGGCCGCGGGCGAGTCAGACAGTTGCCAGCGCTCCATCCAGCGGTGGGTTCGCTCGAACATCTCGCGCGTGTAGGGCTCGGACACGATCCGCTCACCGGGGCCGAACCGCCTGACATCTGCCGCCTCGCGGAGGTCCTCGGGCATCTCGTTCAGCCAGTGGTGCTTGAAGGGCTCGGGCTCGAGGTCGAGCTCGGCCTGGGCGCGCTGCAGCGCGCGGAAGTAGCGCTCGAGGTCGGTGTGCTCGGTGTCGGCGCTGACCAGGAAGCCCATCATGAAGGTGGTGTCGACGAGCTTGCGAAAGCCCCACTGCTCGAGCAGGTAGAACTGCGCTCCCCACACGTTTGCCGCCGGTATCCCCCGATCGCGCATCAGCCGGACGCGGTCGAAGGGCAGGCCGACGAACGACAGCCGGATCTCGTCGGGCGTGAGGAATGGCTCGAGACCCTGGATTGCCGAGTAGTGGCTGCCCGAGTGGTAGCCAACGCCGATCTCCACGTCGGCAAGGTCCTCCGGGCGCTGGTAGTCCGACTCCGCCGCCACGAAGATCCCCGACGTGCAGATCGAGTACGCCTTGCCCCACATCCGGCCGTGGTCCGTCGAGGCCGCCGCATTGACCGCCCAGTGACAGGCTCCTGAGACGTCGCACGCGCGGCCTTTCTCCATGTCCTCGAAGGCGCCGCTACGCGCCTGCATTGGCGCCGCATCCGCGGGCTTCACCGACGAGGTCGTGCGCGACGCGGCCGCGAACCCGTGGACATCGAACTCGTAGTCGAGCCCCTCTTCCTCGAAGAAGCCCTTTTCCTCGGCCACCCACTCGTGGAGGCGGACATGCGGCTGGATCCGGAACTTGGCCATCGCGCTGCTCCTCTGCTCGCTCTAGTGCTCTCACCCGTAAGGACTAGCAGTTTTTCGTCGCTAACCGGACACGCGACTCGACGGCGGACACGCCGACGACCGGACGGCATAGGTCCATTGGCAGGCGCAGCGGCCGTGGCGCCGGGTTCCCGGCCGACCTTGCGGATTGCTGCGCGGGCGCGGCGGATCGACCTGCACGAGCCGCTAGAGCTCGTCGATCCGGGCTGTGCTCCTGACACAGCGACGTTTACGAGCAGCTGTCCGCACCTGAACCCGGCGTGTTCGGCGCCGCCACCGGCCGCGCCGAAGCGCACACCATCAGACTCGCGCTGATCTACGCGCTGCGGGACCAATCCCAGACGATCGCGCTTCCACACCTCGAGGCCGCGCTCGCGGTCTGGCGCCACGCGCGCGACTCCACCCGCTGGGTGTTCGGATAGAGCCTCGGCGACCCCACCGCCGACGACATCTGGACCGCCGCCAATGAACGCCCCGCCGGAGTCACGCGCACTGAGGTCTCAGAGTTGTTCAGCCGCACCAAGAAGCGCCGCGAGATCGAGCGCGCCCTCGCGGTGCTCGAGGAGGTCGGCGCCGTCTTCGCCGCGGATCCGCCAACCCGATCGTGGGCGTTCGGCCGAGGTCTGGATCCGTCCTCGCCGACGCCGCCTGATCCCGCGCCGCAGACTTCTTTCGTTTCTTTCGTACTTCTTCAGCGCGTTCAGCCCCAGGCGGCTCCGGTCCGAACGTCGCCGACATGCTCAGCCATGCCAAACGCCAGCAGTTAAAGGCGACCGACACCCACCGCTAGACATATTTCTGTTGTGCCTGCGCCGGCCCTCATGCTCCGCCTCGGGAAGCGGGAGTCCGCTCGCGGACGGCCCGTCTGACTACCGCGCCGGCCGGCGCGGCTTATGCATCGCCCGGCCGATCCAGCGGTCAGCCCCTGCCCACGAGATGATTCCTGCTCGTCCTTTGCGGCAGCGACCGATCGTTTGCAGAATCGCCGCGGAGCGCGGGCTGGGCAAGCGGCGTCGGGTTAGCTGACGATCGCAGGGCCGGCAAGCCGTCCGGATCGGAACGCTGCCGCAATGCCGGCGAGCAGCGGGGCGAGATCGTCGCCACCGTCGCACTTCTGGACGTCGTCCGCAGCAGCCAGCGTCGTCTCATCGGCAGTGATGCTCTATCGCATCCTCGAATTGCGGCATTCTTGGGCAGCGCTGCTGGATCCGCGCGGAAGCAGAGCGCGCCCGAATTGTTGACTCCCGCTTTGGGCCAGCGAGTCTCACCGCGGTGCGGCGGCTCTGATCGCGGGTTCCGATGTTGACCCGGCCTGATCAGGCGTGCGGCGCTGGAGCTGTCATCGGAGGAGTATCCCCTTATGTCTGGTCTGATTCGCCGAGACCGAAAGCACCCCCTTTGCCGACTGGTCAGTGGTGGAGCGTCACAGAACAGCCCACCCCACGTCAGGCCCGCACCCGCGGTCCGTGACTCTTTCGGTCCCTGGCCGCCGGCGGGACTGTCGTGAGGCAGAGATGTCTCGCCTACGGACTCGTGAACACCGGTGTCGTGACGTGCTGGAACACGTTGTTGTGCAGTGTGGCCTTCACGTGCCCACCGACTCCGAGCCAGATGCCGTAGTGATTATTGCGTATGCGATTGCGGGCGATCGTGACGTTGACGGGAACGGTTCCCGAGAAGACGAGGATGCCGGTGGTGAACGGATCCTTGGTGGTGCCATCCAGAGGATCGCCACCGGTGTTGTTCTCGCCGATCGTGTTTTGGAGGATCCGGTTGCCGCTGAGGTCCTCGAACTGCCCCGGCATCAGGGTATGCGCGTGCATCGTCACACCCGCCAGCTCGTTGCCAGCGATGTAGTTGTGCTCAACGAGGTTGTCGTAGGACGCGGTGCCCGCTGTCGCGTTGGCGAACAGCACCCCCGCGCCTTCCCCTTTCAGCCCGTTGTCGGTGATCCGGTTGTAGCGAATGACGTTGTCGTAGATGCCGGCCACCGAACGCTGGCGGTTCCCGGTCGAGTCAAGCGCATGCGGGTTGTGTCCCGGAGCCGTCACGCCACAGTCAAAGGCGTTCTTGGTGATGACGTTGTGCTCAACGATGTTGCCATGGGTCGGACCGAACTCGTCTGTCAGCAGCACTCCTCCCTGATTGTTGCTGACGAAGTTGTGGCCGACGAGCGAGCCAGAAACGCCCATCAGGTGGATTCCCTCACCGCAGTCACCGGGGACCTGGTTGACCTCAACGCACTGCGGGTACGGCGAGCTCGTGGTCGGCGGAATCCCACCTATGTTGTTACCCACCACGCGGTTACCCTGGATCACGACATGGCTAATGTCGTGGCCCGATAGCGAGCCGGTAGCCAGAATCCCCTCACCAATCGCTCCGGTCACGGTCAGGCCCTCAACGGTGACGTGTCCGGACTTGATCGTGATTCCGGCAAGGCACGGAGCGCTCCCCGGACCGCTCGGCCCCAGCTGGTCACAATTGCCATTTGCAGTCGAAGACCCGCGTATGACTGCCCCATGCTGCCCAACTATGGTGGACCGCTTGGAGATGATGACGTCTTCGGTGTAGGTGCCACGGCAGACCACAACAGTCGACCCTGGCGAAGCGGCATCGACCGCCGCTTGGACGGTTGAATACGCGGCAGATCTGCAGTTGCGGTCAGCCGCGCCCGACTTTCCCGTCGGAGACACATACAGCGTCCCCTTGTGCCCATGACCTTGATCGGCCTTGTGGTGCTGAGGACCGTGGGCCGAGGCGATGCTACTCGCCGTGCCGGCCAACAACGCGGCCGACAGCAGCGCGACGGCAGCAAGAACGACGTGACGGTGCGATCTCATCAAAGAGCTCCCCCAGTTGGATCATCAAACGTTGTGCGGGCTCTGCCCATCAAGGCACCCCCCACGGCGACCGCCAAGAACACGGACGCCCCCTTTTACTCAACAATGGGCGGACTTAGCAGCGAACGCGCGAGAGCACGCGATTTCGACAGGATCAGCGCCAAGTGCGCGGTTCCGCGGCCGGGAGCTGGACCTCGCGCGTGACGAACCTCCTCACGGCTAGGCGCACTGGCTGACACCACGGCATACCAAGGAGCGGCGCGATAGGCCGCGTGGCTTGGCCCATTTTCTCGGACATGAAGCTGGCGGGATCTGACGACTCACGGGCATCGCGAGCTGCGCGAAGAGTGGATTCTCGGGAGGTGTCTGGCGGTCTACGCGAGATCGAGCTGTCTGCTCCATCTCCAGGAGCACCGGCGAGGAACCCGAGCCTCTTGATTGGTCCTGCCGAAGCGGGAGCCTCCACAAGCGGCGGACGAGAGTGTCAGGACTGTTCCATAGCAGCACAATCTGGCCCGTGCCGAGCACTGCTGCTTCCGCACTGTCCTGCTTGGTGGCGCCCCGCGCAGCAAGCACTGAGCTGCTTGCAGGGCACCCAGCGCTACTGGCGCCCGTGCCCTGCTCGGAGCGCGAAGGAGGGCGCTGCCGACGCCCGGCGAGCGGCGTGCTCGGTCATCAGAGCAGGCGGTCCGGTGGCGCACGCAATCGACTGCTGCACGTGTTCACGAGTGAGCCGGGGGCACTCGTCCGCATTCCGCCTGTCTGTTGATGCAGAAGTCAGCTCGAGTCTTGATTTACGATCCGCACGGTCGTAACAGACATTTGCAAATTCGTTTACCGGGGGCGTAGGATCGGCTCGGGCGCGACGAGGCTACCGGGAACGCTCGATGATCGCGCGTCGAACGGCGATGAAAGGGAGAGGGCGTGATGGGTTTGGTAGTTCTAAGGGGGGGCGCTCGGCGCGCTCGGCGTTTGCTGCTGCTGGTAGGGGTGATGTTCGCGGCTTTGACAGCGGGCTCCGCGCTGGCGGACACCACGATCGGCCTCGTGGGCGGACGCGCTGGGTGCGTAAATCCTTTTTCAACAGGGGCCATGTACGGCGATTTGGGGTACCGGGTGCCTTCAGGTGGCGGGAGGATCACTAGCTTCTCACTCCAGTCGGAGCCAGTTACCGCCAGTTACCAGGTCGATTTCCTGGTCCTGCGGCCGGCGGAAGGGAGCAACAACTACGCGGTGGTCGGCCAGACCGGCCTGGTCACGCTGAAAGGAACGGGCCTTGAGACCTTCCAGGTCACACCACCCGGGATTTCCGTTCAGGGCGGCGACATCCTCGGCTTCTGGTTCTCAACCGCGCTTGCCGACTGTTACCGCTTCGGCCCCGGGCCCACCACTTTCAAGATTCCCGCCCCTGCTCCAAAAACCGGCGCCTCGATCGCTATGGCACCCCCTAGTGCCGGCGCTGACTTGAACGAGTCCGCGAACCTGGTGACCTCGGTGGGAGGGCCACCCCCGCCGCCGCCTGCGTCCCACTTCCTGAAGGTTTTGCCAAGCAAGACAACCGCGGGCAAGATGGTCACGATCTCCGGCTCGGTGGGCAACGGCTGCCAGACGGGCCACAAGGGCGACGTCGCCACGATCTACTCGAACGCCTTCAAGGGCGCCACCAAGCAGAGCTTCGCTGGCGTCCCCGCCGTCTATCCATCGTTGAGCAAGAACAAGAACGGCGCGTTCTCGTTCAGGCTGAAGCTCAGCAAGAAGCTTAAGACCGGCACCTACCCCGTGGGCGGCCGCTGCGGCGGCGGCAACTTCGGCTCGGCGAAGCTGAAGGTCGTCAAGCCGCTCTAAGCCGGAACCCTCCCGGGTTTTTACTAAGCCGCGGCCTACTCGCCGCGGGAGGCTGAGATAGCCTCGGCTAGCTTCGCGGCGGCATCTGCGATGGCGTTTAGCGCGCGAAGGACCTCGGCTTGATCGGCTCCGCCAACGCCGAGCCGGAGGCCAGCGCCCGGCCGAGCCGCGCCCAGAGGAGTGCAGCAGGGTTAGTGCAAGCCACGGTTCGCTCCTCGCTACGGAGGGCAGCAGGTGCGCCAGAATCGAGGAAGCGATCGAGGTCGGGCCGTCGGACACGGACGCGCCGTTGTCCGACGCGCACCGCTGCAAGTTCGCCTCTGTCGATCCATTATCTGGACTTCCGGGCTATGCCGAGCGCGTTCGTGAGTAGGAGGTTGCGGGCGCGGGACTCGTCTCCGGGGTTCGCATAATCGGGCCGAGCGAGATTGCCGCCCTCTCCGCCCTGGGTCTGATACTGCCCGGCACTGATCTGCTGATCGCTTGGCACCTGAATTCGGTCCGCCTGATTGGAACCAATGCGAGAGAACCCTCGCACCTCCCGGCGTCTCGGCGGTGGCGATCCCACAATGAACGACGAGCTTGCGATTGGGCGGGACTAGCCGTGCGCAGAGCCTGATCGGGCATCAACGTGATCCCGGTAGGGTTCGCTCACGCGTCGGAAGCGTCCCTAAATGAGGAAAACCCCGCGATGAGCAGGGCTTTTAGGAGCGCGCCCGGCAGGATTTGAACCTGCGACCTTTCGCTCCGGAGTTAGAGAGCGCAAGGCCTAGCGAGGCGTCGAATTCCCAGCATTTGCAGCGGATTCGGCGCCTCGCTCGTGCCATTACAAGTCCGGCGATTACCGGCGATTTCGAGCGATGCGAGCAGCGGTAGGGCGTTGCCGCCCAATCGCTCGCGGGCGGATTCTAATTTCGGTTGCCCCTTCGTTGCCCCTGAGTGCTCCGGTCTGCGGATAGTCGTCCGGCGCGATGGCCGGAAGGGGAGTTACGGCGGTCGTGCCGCGCTCGCGTCGCCCGGACGTGTACCGCGGAGCATCATCGGGTTGAGCACGCCGGCGTGAACCGCGAGATCACAGCTGACGATGCGGGGCATCTGGCCGCGGTCCAGCGCGCCGTGCGCCGGCCGCCCAATAAGGCAGCGAGCCAGCGGGCTAACCGACCAACAGACATAATGGCAAGATGTTCATTGCGCTTATCCGGCGTTTGAGACGGCGTTTGAGACGCCTTCTACATGGTGGACAAGGGGGGTCGTCGTCGGACCGTTCGCCGTGAAGGCGGCGACGACGTCGGCAAAGCTGAGGAGCTCATCCAGCGGTTGCCCCAACGGTCACCAGTCTTGAGCTTGAGCCACGTTATGTCCAACAACGTGACCCTATGTGCTTGTGAGTTAGAGGCCGGGAGGCGCCGCGAGGCGCTGGATTCTCGATGTTTGCTGGCGATTCGGCGCCTCGCTCGATTCAACGCAAGTCCGGGGATTACCGCCGATTCCATGGGATGCGGGCAGCGGTAAGACGCTGCTGCCCGTTTCGCCATAGACGAAGTTCTAGAACCCCGTTGCCCCTGAGCGAGGCCGCGGCCGATAGTCGCTGTCAAATGACCAATCAGCCTTCCTACGACTCGCCGCTGGACTGCCCAAACCGCCTCGCGTTCAACGACCGCCAACTTATCGACCGGGTCGTCCGCTGCATTCAACTCGACCAGGAGTGCGACTATCTCACCGCGCTCGAGAAGTTGCACGAGGGCGCCCCCGGCGCCCAGAATCTCGGGAATGACGGCACGCTACGCGGCGCAGTGCGGCACGCCGGTAGCGACCCGGATGGTGTCGACGCGACGATCACGCTATTGGACAAGCGCGACGAGGTTGTGCGCCTGGCGTACGGATAGGCCGCCGGCCGTCGGCTGCTCGATCAGAAGACGAACGAGCGAGGAATGGTTCTGCTCGACGACGGGGCCGCCGACAGTGATGGTGATGGTGCCGAGCCGCTCGGGACGGACATCGGTCGGATCCTGACCGATCCGGCCGAGTTTGAGCGCCGGCTCGCGCGGATCCGCAAGGCTTCCGCGGGAGCGTGGGAAGGCGATGAGGGCCGCAAGCGGTTCCGTGACGCGGACAGGTCCCACGCCGAAGCGGGCTTGGATCTCGTTCGCACGGAGGAGCGGCCACGGCAGCTGTCACAGGCGCAGGCACACGCCGACGAAGTCGCCCGCACGCTGGATCAGGCGATCACCGCTGACGCGAGCAGGCAGGCGAAGCTGCGAATGCTGGACCTGGAGATCGCGAAGCTGCAGGGGCGGCGGGACGAGGTGCAGGCGACCACAGGCCGGTCTAGTAGCGTGCGGATGCTCGAGCAGTCGGCGTCACCCGAGCCGGCGTCGAGCGGCGCCGAGGAGCTCGACCAGCGGGTGCGCGAACGGCTGAGGCTGCTCGGCAAGCCGGAGAACCATTACGTGATCGCGCTCGAGGCGGAGGTGCGCGGCGACCCGATGCCGACCGCTGAGACGCCACCCGAGCCTGCTGTTCCGCCCGGCGTGCATCCAGAGCACCATTTGCTCGATCGGCGGGCGCGCGCCAGGATGAAGGAGCTGGGGCGCCCCGACAGCGAGTATCCGCGCACGCTCGACGAGATCCTCCAGGAGCACCAGTGATCCGCCGTCGCCAATGCGAACGGTGCGCCGAGCTCGAGGAGCAGCTCGAGGAGATGCGCGAAGTGGCGCTCAGCGCCGCCGTGCGATTGGTGGAGATGCGCGACACGGCGCTCAAGGGCGCGCTGCGCGGCCGCGAGCTTCGCGGCAGGCTCGGGGCGTGCAAAGAGGAGACCGAGGAGTTCGCGGGCTGGAAGGCCGACGCGGCCAGCCTGCTCGTGCAGTTCGATCAGAAAGCGAATCGCGCCGACCGCGTAATCGCCGCGGTCGCCGAGATCCTGATGGCGCCTGTGATCGACGAGTTCGAAGCAGGCGGGGAGCATGCCTGACGAACAGCCAGCGCGCTCCGAGGCCACACGCGACACCGTCGCGTTCACGCAGGCCACAGATCGAGACGACTGCCTTTGAGCAAAAGGGGCAGCCGCAGGGAGATTGCCCAGACAACTGCGTCGGGCTATCGGCGAAGTTTCGAGCGATGCTTGCTGCATCGGGCAGCGAGCCGACCTCCCAGCGGGCCCCCGGGGCCGTCGCACGCGTGGCGGCCGGTGCGCGCCGGGCCGGGGTGTTGGTCCGCGCGCTGGAGGGCTGCGTGGCAGTCTCCCCACCGCTGACCGCCACCCCGGAGCACTTCTCGCTGATGGCCGAGGCGATCGCACATGGCTTGGACGAAGTGGCCCGGGCGGGAGCCACTGGGAGCGCTGCGCCATGACGGCGCCGGCGGCTGCCGCGGCTTCACCAACCGCTTGGTGCGCTGCCGCGTCCACTTCCGCTCCGGGTGGCGGGGCCGTGATGCCGGTCGCTCGAGACGACGTGCCCGAATTGCTGGCGCGGATCGGGCTTCCCAGGTTCGCGCTCAGGGCCGATGGCAGACGGCGGGCTGAGTGGGCAAAGATCGCTCCACGCCGCGCGTCCTCGGTAGAGTCATGGCGCGGCTTCGGCCGCCCGCGCACCACACTCAACGACGGAGGTGTTGGATGAATGTATCGAAGCGGACAGCGGTTGCGTTGCTGGTAGCGTCTGCCCTCGCAGGTTCGGCGACGAGCGCGGTGAGCGCGCTCGGAGACCAGGGACACCAACGCGGAGAGCACCGCGGGCACGCTAGCCGCACCGTCCTTGACACGTCGCTCGCGCCGAGCGTTCCGAGCGACCCGACGCTCCTCGGCGCGGCGGCAGGCGGCGCGCCTTGGGTGCTTCGCTTCGGCGAGGCCTCTTTGCGCAGTAACGGCCGGTTGGACGTGAGCATTCGTGGACTCGTGATCCCGACCGGGCCGTTCGCCGGAACGGCCGGGCCGGTCACGACGGTAGAAGCCTCGCTCTATTGCGGCGAGAACTCCACGCCGGTGGCCACCAGCGCCGCGGTCTCGATCTCGATCCACGGTAATGCGCACATCAGCGCCAGGTTCACGCTGCCCACAAAGTGTCTGATTCCGGCGCTGCTGATTCACCCCAACGGCGTGGGGAACGTGTACATCGCGGCCAGCGGGTTTAGCGGATAGAGCTGCACTAGGGCGGTCCCGGCCGGCGCGACGTCGCTCTAATCAGACCGCGCACTCCGGCCGGGATCGCCTGAAGTCCAGCTAATGGGCCAAATTTGGGCGCCACGGCTGGGCTGGCGCTGGGCGCCGGCCCGAAAACGGCGACGCGCGCTCGCTTGTGCGCTCGTGCCTGCTTTGCCCGCGACACGGAGACCCTGCGTGAGCGCTGAGTCTCGACCCGCGCGTTGATTATCGGAGTTTCGCTTGCTCTTCTTCCTAAGCGCTCCAGGATGCCTGCATTTGCCAAGCGGGAGGCGCCCGAAGGGTAGGGGCCGCGCGGTTCCCGCTCCTGAGCAAAAGGGGCAGCTGCAGGGAGATTGCCCAGACAACCGTGTCGGGCTATCGGCGAAGTTTCGAGCGATGCTTGCTGCATCGGGCAGCGAGCCCACCTCCTAGCGGGCAGCGGCCTGTTGCGCGCTGCGCGCAACCTGCTCGCGGGTGCGGCTCTCGGCCCGTGCGGCCTCTCGCTGCGTAAGCGAGACCTCGCTGTTCAGCATCGCGGATAGCCCCCGCTGATCCACTGCAGCGCTTTTAGCGCCGCTTCGATCTCACTCGCCACATCCGCGGGCTCGGCAGCGTCCTGCCGTCCTGGGGTCAGCGCGCCTGTCGTTTCCGCAGCTCGGCGACGCGGCTACTGACATTCGGCGATCTCGCAATCCCGCGAAGGGGAAGCGGCGACATGTGAAGGCGTCGAGGCCGGCGCCGGTGTGGCTGGATCGTGCCGAGCACATCGGCGCGCTGCTGGACGGCGCGGGTGAGCTCGACCGGGCGGCACGCCGAGATCGGCAGCACATCCCGCGCAAGGCGCTGCTCTCGACGCTGGTGTTCGCCGGGCTGCGGATCGGTGAGCTGCTCGACCTCCGGTGGCGGGACGTTGACCTGACCGCCGGCAGGATCACGGTGCGGGCGTCCAAAACGGACGCGGGTGTCCGACAGGTCGACATGCTCTCGGTCCTGCGCGACGAGCTGCTCGAGTTGAAAGCGGCAGCGCGTCGCACGCAACCGAACGATCCGGTGTTCGGCACGAGTCACGCCAAGCGCCAGCACGCGAGCAACATCCGAAACCGGGTGCTCGCCCCGGCCGTGAAGCGTGCAAATGAGCGCCGGGATGACGCGGGCGAAGTTCCGCTGCCTGAGCGGCTGACGCCGCACAAGTTGCGGCACACATTCGCCTCGCTGCTCGTCGCGCTCGGCGTCGATCCGGCGCTCCGTCATGGATCAACTCGGCCACACCGATCCGGCGTTCACGTTGCGGGTCTACCGGCACGGGATGCGCCGCGACCAGGCGTCGAGGGACGCGCTGCGCGAGCTCGTTGGCGGCAAGGATTGGGCAGCCCGGGCAGCAAGGTGATCCCGGTAAGGTTCGCTCACGCGTCGGAAGCGTCCCTAAATGAGGAAAACCCTGCGATGAGCAGTGCTTTTAGGAGCGCGCCCGGCAGGATTTGAACCTGCGACCTTTCGCTCCGGAGGCGAACGCTCTATCCCCTGAGCTACGGGCGCCGAGGGAATGACCTCACGAGCTTACCGTGCTGATCGCGATCATTTCGGATACTCACATGCCACGGGGCGGGCGGCGCCTGCCGGCAGGGTGCGTCTCGCGGCTGCGGCAGGCGGATCTGATACTCCACGCCGGCGATCTAGTGGCGTTGCCGGTGCTGCGCGGGTTGCAGGAATTTGGTGAGGTGATCGCGGTCCATGGGAACGTCGACGACGATGAGGTTTGGGCGGCGCTTCCCGCGGCAACCACCGTGGATGCGCAGGGCGCGAAGATTGGCCTGATTCACGATGCCGGGCCGGCGAGGGGGCGGGCTCGGCGACTGCGCTCGCTGTTCCCCGATGCTGCCGGCGTGGTCTTCGGTCACTCACATCTTCCCCTGCACGAGCGAGTTGCGGACGGGTTCCAGATCTTCAATCCGGGCAGCCCGACCGAGCGCAGGCGCGCGCCCCGACATACGATGGGATTGGCGCGAGTGTCGGCGGGCGAGGTGACGTTCGAGCTCGTCCCGCTGGATTGATGGGTTGGCTGCGAAACTGGGGCAGCCGTGGACTTATCCCTGTTCTTCGTCGGCACCGGCGGATCGATACCGACCGCGCGACGCGGGCTCCCCGCGCTGCTGGTGCGCCGCGGGGCCGATCGAATTCTGTTCGACTGCGGCGAGGGAACCCAGCGCCAGCTGGTCAGCTCGGTCGGCCTGATGGAGCTGACCGAGATTTTCCTGACTCACTTCCACGCCGATCACTGGCTCGGCCTGCCCGGACTGCTGAAGACGTTCGACCTTCGCGATCGGGAGCGTCCGTTGACCATCAGCGGCCCTCGTGGGCTCCGCCAGCTGCTGCTCCTGTCGCTCAGGACCGCCGGGCGCGTCTCGTTCGAGCTCGACGTACTGGAGCTCGAAGCGGGCGACGTGCTCGAGCGCGAGGGCTACAAGATCGCCCCGGTTCCGGTCGCTCATCGCGGGCCCGCGTTTGGATATGTGTTGTTCGAAGACCCCCGGCCTGGCGAGTTCAATCCAGAGGCGGCGGTGCGCCTGGGGCTGATTCCGGGGCCTGAATTCGGGCGCCTTCAACACGGGGAGACCGTCCGGGGAGTAACTCCCGCACAGGTGCTCGGGCCGCCGCGTGCCGGGCGCAAGCTCGCGATCTCCGGGGACACCTCCCCTTCCGAGAAGCTGCGGATCGCGGCTCACGGTGCGGACCTCCTCGTCCACGAGGCGACCTTCGCGGAGGAGGAGCGAGACCGAGCCGCCGAGACCGGCCACTCGACCGCAAGCCAGGCGGCAGCGATCGCGCGCGAGGCCGAGGTCACGATGCTGGCGCTCAACCATCTCTCGACTCGGTACCCGGCCAGTTCGCTGCGCGACGAAGCTCGCGCGAGGTTCTCGAACACCGTGCTTCCGCGCGACTTCGACACGATCGAGGTTCCGTTCCCCGAGCGAGGCGAGCCCGAGTTGGTGCGGTGGGAAGATAGTCGCGCGCGCGAGCTGGAAGTGGCCGAAGTTGCGGGCGAGGGCTAGCGGGCGTGGGCCGCCGCACGCTCGACCGGATCGTGACCGAGCGCATGATCTGCAACCGCTTGCGCCCTGAGCACCTCGCCGATGTGACGGAGCTGATGATGGACCCGCGAGTTGCGAGGACCTTGTGGCCGGGGGACGGGCTGCCGAGTCCGCGACAGGTCGCCGACAGCCACCGCGCCAAGGTCAACCATTGGGAGCGCTATGGCTTCGGTCTGTGGTTGCTGCTCGACCGCAGAACCGGCGCGATGGTCGGCCGCGGCGGCCTCCAGTACACGTACGTCGAGGGCATCAACGAGATCGAAGCGGGCTGGGCGATCGTGCCCGAGCACTGGGGGCAAGGGCTCGCCACTGAGCTTGCGCTCGCCTGCGCCGAGGTCGCGTTCAATGACCTCGAGCTGATGCGGCTCGTCGCGTTCACGCTTCCTCACAACATCGCCTCGCGTCGCGTGATGGAGAAGGCGGGGTTCGATTTCGAGCGCGAGATCGTACACGCCGGCCTACCTCATGTCCTCTACAGCCGCGATCGACCCCGAGAGTGAGCGGTCCTCCTCTGCCGCCACTGCGGATCAGCCGCCGAGACCGCTGATACCCTGAACACGTCGGCCCCTTTAACCAGGTCCCGAGAGGCCAGGAAGGAGCACGTTGCAAGCCACCACGGTCGTCCTCGACCGCGACGACATGCGCCGCACGCTGGTGCGGATCGCACACGAGATTGTTGAGAAGAACCCGGAGGGGGAGCTCGCGGTTGTCGGCATCCATCGCCGCGGTGCGGTGCTGGCGCAGCGGGTCCGTGCGCTGACCAGCGAACTGCTGGCGCCGGCGGTGCCGCTCGGCGACGTGGACATCTCGTTCTACCGCGACGATCTAGCGATTCGCACGAGCGCTCCGATCGTGCACGCCACACATCTGGTGTTCCCGCTCGAGGGCCGCACGATCGTGATCGTCGACGACGTGCTCTACACCGGGCGGACCGCACGCGCGGCGATCGACGCGATCTTCGACTACGGCCGCCCCGCCCGCGTCCAGCTCGCGGTGCTGGTGGACCGCGGCCACCGGGAGCTTCCGATCCGTCCCGACTATGTCGGCAAGAACATCCCGACCTCGCAACAGCAGCGCGTCAACGTCCGGGTCGAGGAGATCGACGGCGTCGACGAGGTAACGATTGGCCCCGCCCGCGGGCGCAAATGGGAGGCAGCATGAACGCCCACATGCCCAGGCATCTGATCACGATCGACGATCTCGACCGCGCCGGGATCGAGCGCATCCTCGACCGCGCGGAGTCGTTCGCGGAGGTCGCCGGGCGGGAGATCAAGAAGGTGCCCGCGCTGCGCGGCCGGACAATCGTCAACCTCTTCTACGAGGCCAGCACCCGCACCAGCTCGTCGTTCGAGCTGGCCGCCAAACGGCTCAGCGCTGACGTGGTCAGCATTCGGTCGGTCGGATCGAGCGTTGACAAAGGGGAATCTCTCAAGGACACCGTCCAGACCCTGTCCGCGTACGACCCGGCGGCGATCGTGATCCGCTCGCCGCACGTCGGCGCCGCGCAGCTGGTGTCCGGCTGGACGTCGGCCGCGGTCGTCAATGCCGGCGACGGCAAGCACGAGCACCCGACGCAGGCGCTGCTCGACGTGTTCACGTTGCGGCGGCAGCTTGGCTCGCTCGACGGGGCCCGGATCTGGATCGTGGGCGACGTGCTGCACTCCCGCGTGGCGCGCTCGAACATCCTCGCGTTCAACCGGATGGGTGCGGAGGTCACCGTGTGCGGCCCGCCGACGCTGCTGCCGCGAGAGATCGAGGCGCTTGGCTGCACCGCCCGCGCGACGCTGGCCGGGCTCGAGCAGGCAGACGTGGTCTATGTCCTGCGGATGCAGCAGGAGCGGATGAGCGAATCGTTCATCCCCTCGCTGCGCGAGTACGCGGACCGCTACCAGATCAACGGCGCGCGACTGCAACCGGGACAGCTGCTCATGCACCCAGGCCCCGTCAACCGCGGGATCGAGCTGTCGGGCGACGCGATCGACTCGCCGCAGGCGCTGATCGGCCTCCAGGTCAAGGCCGGGGTGGCGGTGCGAATGGCCGTCCTCTACGAGCTCCTGGTCGGGGCGCCGGTGTTGGCGGCGGTGGCCTGATGAGCAAGCTGTTTCAGCGCCCTGCGGCTCCGGCGGAGGTACTGATCCGGGGCGCGCACGTCCTCGATCCCCGGGCCGACCTCGATGATCGCCACGACATCCTGATCCGGGCGGGCAGGATCGCGGAGCTCGGCTCGCCGGAATCGCTGCCCGCGCCCGCGGAGGGCGAGGTGATCGACGGGGCCGGCAAGCACGCCTTCCCGGGGTTCGTCGATCCCCACGTCCACCTGCGCACCCCCGGTCAGGAATACAAGGAGAACATCGAGACCGGCACCGCGGCGGCCGCCGCGGGGGGCTTCTGCGCGGTGATCGCGATGCCGAACACCTCTCCGGTGGTCGACAACCCCGCCGTGCTCAGGTCGCTGGTCGACACCGCCAGGCTGATCGCCCAAGTGCCCGTCGGCTTCCTGGCCTCGATCACCCGCGGTCTGCAAGGCGACGAGCTGACCGAGATGGCCGCGCTGCGCGACGCCGGCGCGCTCGGTTTCACCGACGACGGCCTGCCGGTCGTCTCCGCCGGGATGCTCCGCAAGGCGCTCCAGTACCAGCGCCTGGCGGGCGGCGTGGTGGCGCTGCACGAGGAGGACCCAGCCCTCTCCAGCGACGGCGTGATGCACGAAGGCGCGGTCTCGGCACGGCTCGGATTGGCGGGCATCCCGTCGTTGTCGGAGTCGACGATGGTGGCCCGTGACGCCGCGCTCGCTCGCTACGAGGATGCCCGGGTTCACTTCCAGCATCTCTCTTGCGTCGAGTCGGTCGAGGCACTGGCGCAGGCCAAGCACAGCGGAGCGCGGATCAGCGGCGAAGTGTGCCCGCATCACCTGACGCTCACCGACGACGTGGTTCGCACCCTCGACACGCGCTTCAAGATGAACCCGCCGCTTCGCTGCGAGAGCGACCGCGTGGCGCTGGTGCAGGCCCTGGCGAGCGGCGTGATCGACTGCGTGGCGACCGATCACGCGCCGCACGCGCAACACGAGAAGGAAGCCCCGTTCGAAGAGGCGCCGATGGGCACGACCGGGTCCGAGACCGCGTTCCCGGCGCTCTACACCGAACTGGTGATGACGGGCGAGCTCGACCTCGACACGCTGGTGCAGAGAATGACCGCCGGCGCCGCGCTCTACGAGTTGCCGACGCCGAGGATCGCGACCGGCGAGCCGGCCAACCTCTGCCTGGTCGATCTCGAGGCCAGCTTCGAAGTCGGAGCCGCCGGCTACGTCAGCCGCTCGCAGAACTGCTGTTTCCACGGGCGCTCACTCCACGGGCGAGTGGTGCTGACCGTGGCCGCGGGGCAGATCGCGTTCCGGGCTCCGCTCCCGGCTCCCGCCAGGGCCCAAGCGACCCAGCGATGAGCAAAGAAGCGACCGCCTACGTGCTGCTCGAGGACGGCACGCGATTCGATGGCCTCGCCTGCGGCGCCGACCGCCACGCGGTCGGCGAGATCGTGTTCACGACCGCGATGTCGGGCTATCAAGAAGCGGTCACCGACCCCAGCTACGCGGGTCAGCTGATCACCTTCACCTATCCCCAAATTGGCAACTACGGCGTCAGCGCCGAGGCGATGGAGTCAGACCGAGTGCACGCGCGCGCCGCGATCATGCGGGCCGCGGGCGACCGCGAGGACGCCCCCGGCGCCGAGGGCGGATGGCTCTCCTGGCTGACCGACTGCGGCGTCGCCGCGATCACCGAGGTCGACACCCGGGCGCTGGTGCGCCACATCCGGGACCAGGGCGCGATGCGCGGCGGCATGTTCCCCGCCTACCTCCCGGAGCACCGAGCACAACAGCTGATCGGCGCCGAGCCGCCGATGAGCGGCCGCGATCTCGCGCGGGAGGTGACGCCCCAAACGGCACAAGTCCTCGCACCAAGCAACGGCAGCGATGGACCGCGGATCGCGATGATCGACACCGGGGTGAAGCTGTCGATCATCCGCAACCTGCGCGGGCGCGGTGCGACGGTCGAGCTCCATCCCTGCACGGCGACCGCAAACGAGCTCCGGCAGAACAACCCGGACGCGATCTTCCTCGCCAACGGGCCGGGCGACCCCGCCGCGCTCAACTACGTCGTCGAGACGGTGCGGGAGCTGATCGGCAAGCTCCCCGTCTACGGCATCTGCCTCGGCCACCAGCTGCTCTGCCGCGCGGTCGGACTGGAGACCTACAAGCTGCCGTTCGGACACCACGGCGCCAACCATCCCGTCAAGGACCTCACCACCGGGCGGACGGAGATCACGAGTCAGAACCACGGCTTCGCGGTCCTGGCCCCGGACGGCTCGCGGACGATCGCAACCGACGAGCCGGTCCGCTGGGAGACGGCGTTTGGCTCGGCCGAGCTGACCCACATCAATCTCTATGACCGGACCGTCGAGGGGCTGGCGCTGAACGACGTCCCAGGCGCCACCGTGCAGTATCACCCGGAGGCTGGCCCGGGCCCTCACGACGCGCTGTATTTGTTCGACCGCTTCATCGACGAGATCAGGCATGCCGCGTAGGAACGATCTCAGCAAGATCCTGCTGATCGGCTCCGGGCCGATCGTGATTGGGCAGGCGGCCGAGTTCGACTACTCGGGCACTCAGGCCTGCCGCGTCCTGGAGCAAGAGGGTTACGAGGTCGTGCTCGTCAACTCCAACCCGGCGACGATCATGACCGATCCCGAGGTCGCCAGCGCGACGTACATCGAGCCGCTGCTGCCGCAGACCGTCGCCCAGGTGATCGAGCGCGAGAGGCCGGATGCGCTGCTGGCGACGCTCGGCGGTCAGACGGCCCTCAACATCGCCAAGGCGCTGCATGAAGATGGGACGCTCGCGCGGCACGGAGTAGAGCTGATCGGCGCCAACTACGAGGCGATCGACCGCGCCGAGGACCGAGAGCGTTTTCGCGAGACGATGACCCTGGCGGGGCTGCGGGTGCCGCGGAGCGCGATCGCCCACAGCATCGAGGACGCGAGTGCCGCGCTCCCCGAAATCGGCTTGCCCTGCATCGTGCGACCGGCCTTCACGCTCGGGGGCACCGGCGGCGGGATCGTCCGCCACGAGGCGGAGCTCGCGGCCCTGGTCGGTCGCGGGGTGAGCGCGTCGCCGATCGGCCAGGTGCTGCTCGAGGAGTCGGTGCTCGGGTGGGGCGAGTTCGAGCTCGAGGTGATGCGCGATCGCGCCGACAACGTGGTGATCGTGTGCTCGATCGAGAACCTCGACCCGATGGGGGTCCACACCGGTGACAGCGTGTGCGTGGCGCCCCAGCAGACGCTCACCGACAAGCAGTATCAGAGCCTCCGCGATCAGGCGATCACGGTGATCCGCGCGGTCGGCGTCGAGACCGGCGGCTCGAACGTTCAGTTCGCGGTCAACCCGGAGACCGACGAGATCGTGGTGATCGAGATGAACCCCCGAGTGTCGCGCTCGAGCGCGCTCGCCAGCAAGGCGACCGGGTTTCCGATCGCCAAGATCGCCGCGCGGCTCGCCGTCGGCTACACGCTTCAGGAAATCCCCAACGACATCACCAAGGCGACCCCCGCGAGCTTTGAGCCCGCGATCGACTACTGCGTGGTCAAATGGCCGCGCTTCGCTTTTGAGAAATTTCCCGGCGCCGAAGCCGGTCTCAGCACCCACATGAAGTCGGTCGGGGAGGCGATGGCGATCGGACGCACCTTCAAGCAGGCGTTCGCGAAGGCGCTTCGCTCGCGCGAGCTCGATCTCGACCCGCGATCGCCCGCCCGCGACGACGATCTGCTGCGCCCGCTCAGCCAGCCCGGGCCGGAGCGCTTCGACCATCTGCTGGAGGCGCTCCGGCGCGGTGCCTCGATCGAGGAGATTCACGATCGCACCCGCATCGACCGATGGTTTCTGCGCGAGCTGCGTGAGCTCGTCGACGAGCCGCAGGCTCCGTTCGCGGGGCAGCGGACGTTCAAGTCGGTCGACACCTGCGCGGCCGAGTTCGCCGCGCGGACGCCCTACTACTACTCAGGTTGGGAGCGTCCCGGGCGCCGGGGCGTCGCGCACGAGGTGGCGCGAGGCGAGCGCGCGAGCATCGTGATTCTCGGCTCGGGACCGAACCGGATCGGTCAAGGAATCGAGTTCGACTACTGCTGCGTCCACGCCGCTCAGACAGTCCGCGAGTCCGGCCGTGACGCGGTGATGATCAACTGCAACCCGGAGACCGTGTCGACCGACTACGACACCTCGGACCGCCTGTACTTCGAGCCGCTGACGCTCGAGGACGTGCTTGGAGTGACTGACCTCGAGTCGCCCGAAGGCGTGATCGTCCAGTTCGGCGGCCAGACGCCGCTGAAGCTCGCAGCCGGCCTGGATCGGGCCGGCGTGAGGATCCTCGGCACCGGCATCGAGGCGATCGACCTCGCCGAGGACCGCTCCCGATTCGGTCCGCTGCTCGACCGGCTGGGGTACAAGGCGCCCCCGTACGCGACCGCGCACTCGTCGCGGGAGGCGCTTGAGCGCGCGCCCAAGGTCGGCTTTCCGCTGCTGGTGCGCCCCAGCTACGTGCTCGGGGGACGCGCGATGGAGATCGTCTACGACGTCACTGGGCTGAGCGAGTACCTGGAGCGCGTCGGCTCCGGGCATGGCGCCACGATCTACCTGGACCGCTTCCTGGAAGACTCGATCGAGGTTGACGTCGACGCGCTGTGTGACGGGCGCGAGGTCTGGATCGCGGGCATCATGCAGCACGTGGAGGAGGCCGGAATTCATTCAGGGGACTCCGCCTGCGTGCTGCCCCCGCACACGCTGGGAGGGGAGGTGCTCGCCCAAATCAAAGCTCAGACCGTGGGAATCGCAAGGGCGCTGGGAGTGGTGGGGTTGCTGAACGTCCAGTTCGCGATCCACGGTGATGATGGGCTACACGTGATCGAAGCCAATCCCCGCGCCTCGCGCACGGTCCCGTTCGTCTCGAAGGCGATCGGGATTCCGGTCGCGAAGCTGGCCTGCAGAATCATGTTGGGCGAGCGGATCGCCGATCTCGAGCTGCCGGAGCAGTCCAGCAATGGCCACGTGTGCGTCAAGGAGGTCGTGCTGCCGTTCGAGCGCTTCGCGGGCGCGGACTCGCTGCTTGGTCCCGAGATGCGCTCGACCGGCGAAGTGATGGGCATCGCCCAAGACTTCCCCACCGCGTTCGCCAAGGCGCAGGCCGCGGCCGGCGCCAAGCTCCCGGCCAGCGGCACGGCGTTCATCACCGTGGCAGACTCGGATAAGCCTGCCGCCACCGGCATCGCCACGGTGTTGCACGATCTCGGGTTTCAGATCATCGCCACCCGCGGCACGGCACAGGCGATCCGCAAGATGGGAATCCCGGCCGAGACGATCAACAAGATCGGCGAGGGCTCGCCGCACGTCGTCGACTGGATCGAGCGAGGGGAAGTCGATCTAGTGATCAACACTCCCCGCGGGACCGGCGCGCGGACCGACGGCTATGAAATCCGGACCGCTGCCATTGCCCGAGGGATTCCCTGCATCACGACGATGGCCGGCGGGATGGCGGCCGCGCGCGCGATCGCCTCCGGTCGCCGAGGCGGACCGGAGGTGATCTCGCTGCAGGAGATCCACGCCAGGCCCTCGCATGTCGTCTGATCGCGTTCTCGCCCCGTTCGGCCGTCGCGCCGCGACGATCTCCGGACGTGAGCGGCACGGCGCCTACGTGGTCCTGCGGTGCCTCGACCGGGTCGGGCCACGACCCCAGGCGGGTCAGTTCTACATGCTCGCGGCGGCCGCGAGGTGGGGCGGGGGAGAGGCCGAGCGGCCATTCCTGGCGCGCGCGTTCAGCGTCCTGCGCGCGCCCGCGAACAGCGACGAGCTCCACTTCTTGCTCGAGGACGTCGGCCCGGGGACGGCTCGCCTGTGCGAGCTCGACGCAGGACAGGAGCTGCTGCTGGTCGGGCCGCTGGGCAAGGGGTTCGCGCCGCCTCGCGAGAACCGCGCTCCGCTGCTGGTCGGCGGCGGCGTGGGCATCGCCCCGCTCGCGATCTGCCAGGACCAGCTCGAGCAGCCGGCGCCTGCGCTGCTCGGGTTCCGCGACCGCGCCCACTCCCAGGGCGCGGGGCTGCTGCGGCACGCCGAGCTGACCACCGACGACGGCAGTGTCGGCCGCCCCGGCCTGATCACCGAGCTGCTGGCGGACAGGCTGCAGCCCGGTGAGCGCCTCGAGGTCTACGCCTGCGGGCCGCCGGCAATGCTCGAGGCGGTGCGCGCGCTGTGCGCGGAGCGCGAGGTCCCCGCACAGCTCGCGCTGGAGTCGGGGATGGCGTGCGGCTTCGGCGCGTGCTTCGGGTGCGTGGTCCCGACTCGCGATGGCTACCTGCGCCTGTGCGTAGACGGACCGGTGCTCGATGGCGCCCTGCTGCGAAGCGCGGCTCTGGTGGGGGCAGAACATTGAGGATCGATTTCTGCGGGATCGAGCTGGCACACCCGATCATCAACGCTTCGGGTACGTTCGACGCGCTGGCGGCGCGCCGGGCGTTCGGCGAGCAGCTGCTCGAGCGATTCCCGTTCGCCGCATTCGTCTCGAAGACGATCACGCTCGCACCACGCGAGGGCAACCCGCCACCCCGCTTGTGGGAGCTTGCGGGCGGCATGATCAACTCGATCGGGCTGCCGAACAAGGGTCTCGCCGGATACCTGACCGAGGATCTGCCCAAGCTCGCAACCCTCCCGGTGCCGCTGATCGCCAATGTGATGGGGTTCACGCGCGAGGAGGTGGCCGAGCTGGTGGGCGCCTTCGGGCAGCTATCAGAGGTGGCGGCGCTCGAGCTGAACGTCTCCTGTCCAAACGTGGAGACCGGGCTCGTGATGGGCGCCGACCCGCTCGAGACGGCCGCGCTCGTCGACCGGGTTCGTCCCCTCACCAACAAGCCGATCATCGTCAAGCTGACCCCGAACGCGACCGATATCCCGGCGGTCGCGCGCGCCGCGGAGGATGCGGGCGCGAGCGCCGTATCGCTGATCAACACGATCCGTGGAATGGCGCTCGACCCGCGCACCGGCCAGCCGTGGCTGGGGGGAGTCAGCGGCGGCGTCTCGGGGCCGGCGGTGCGAGCGGTGGCGCTCGCGCAGGTGTACGCCGTCGCCGAGGCGATCGAGATCCCGATCATAGGGATGGGAGGGGTGCAGCGGGGCCGGGACGCGCTGGACCTGATGCAGGCCGGCGCAGATCTGGTAGCCGTGGGGACAGAGAGCTTCAGGGACCCCGCTGCGGGCCTCCGGATCGCCAGCGAGGTGAGCCGGATGCTCAAAACCGGGCACGCAAGAGAGCAGCACGCTCCACAAAACTTGTTTCCGGCATACCGCCGCTAGCGCTCACGAAAGCCCCTGCAAACAGGCTAATTGGCGGAACCATCCTCGACAATGCTCGACCTCAGCTTGAGGTCGAGCTGAATTAGCTTGATTGGTCTTTGATCGGCCGGTCGCAAGATGTATAGTCGCCGCCCATGCCGCCGGCCAGTGAATCGCCTGCTAAGCCAGCTGCTGCGGCGCCGGAACGCTCGCTAGTGCAACGGATGGACGCACTCGCGCGCGCGAACGATATCCGGAGCCGGCGGGCGCAACTGAAACGCGATCTGAAGGCGGGTCGCCAGCCGATCCACGAGCTGCTGCTCGAGCCACCGGACTTTCTGGAAACGGCCAAGGTCTTCGATCTTCTGCTCGCGGTGCCCAAGTACGGTCGGGTGAAGGTCAACAAGATCCTGTCGCACTGCAGAATTTCGCCCAGCAAGACAATCGGCGGCCTCTCACAACGGCAGCGCACGGAGCTGGTCGCGCTGATGCGCCGCCGCTGAGGATTCACCGCTCGCGCCGCCCCGCGCCAGTGCCCGACGTGTTCGTGATTACCGGACCGTCCGGGGTCGGCAAGGGAACGCTGATTCGCGGGTTGATGGAGCGGGTGCCCGAGCTCGAGCTGTCGGTTTCCGCCACCACTCGGGCGCCACGGCCCGGGGAGCGTGACGGCGTCGACTATTACTTTCTCACTCCCGAGCAGTTCGACGCACATGTGGCCGCTGGCGATTTCGTCGAGCACGCCGCTTATTCCGGGAACCGGTACGGAACGCTGCGCTCGGAGCTCACACGGCGACTGGAGGCGGGCGTCCCAGTGGTGCTCGAGCTCGAGGTTCAGGGTGCCCGGCAACTGCGCGAGACGCTGCCCGATGCGGTCGCCGTGTTCATCGCCCCGCCTTCCGTCGAGGCGCTCAGGGCGCGGCTGCTCGGACGCGGGACCGACGATCCAGTGGAGGTCGACGCTCGGCTTCGCGTGGCTGCCCGGGAACTGGAGGCCCTGCCCGAGTTCGCCCATGTGGTCACCAATGACCGGATCGAGCTGGCGACCGACGAGCTCGTGAGGATCGTGCTCGCGAAGTCAGCGGCAAAGCAGAACCTTTCGGGCCGCTAACCTTGTCTTTAGTCAGCAACCGAGAGGACGACTCAAGGCCTTGATCTCACCACGAATTGACAAGCTGCTCGACCACGTCGACTCTGACTACGCGAGCGTGATCGTCGCCGCCAAGCGCGCCCGGCAGATCAACTCCTACTACCACAACCTCGGCGAGGGCACGTTCGATGAATTCCCGCCACCGATGGTGGAAACCCGCTCGAAGAACTACCTGACGATCGCCCTCGAGGAAGTCGCTCAGGGCAAGTTGAAGTACCACTACAGGTAGGTCGCCGTCGTGGCGCGGTTGCTCGTCGGAGTGAGCGGCGGCATCGCGGCCTACAAGGCAGTCGAGCTGGCGCGGTTGGCAGTCAAGGCGGGTCACTCGGTGCGGGTGATCCAGACGCGCACCAGCCAGCGGTTCGTAGGCGCGGCGACGTTCGAGGGCATCACCGGCGCGCCGGTATTGACGAGAGAGTTCGAGCCGGATCCCGCGCGCGGCTCGTACCCAGGCGAGCGCCTGCCCGAGCGCGCCCCGATCAGCCATCTGGCGCTGGTCGAGCGCGCCCAGCTGTATCTGATCGCGCCGCTCAGCGCCAACACGCTCGCGAAGCTGGCCCATGGCCACGCCGACAACCTGCTCACGACCGCGGCGCTCGCGGCGAGCTGCCCGCTGGCCGTGGCCCCGGCGATGAACCACCACATGTACTTCCATCCCGCCACCCAGGCCAACATCGGCCGGCTGGTGGCCCGCGGGGTTACCGTGGTGGCGCCCGGTGAAGGGGAGCTCGCCTCGCATGGCGAGCACGGCGTGGGTAGACTCGCCGAGCCGCCGGTGCTCCTCGAGGTGTGCGAGTCTCTGCTCACGCCCGCGACGCTGACCGGGCTTCGTGTGCTGGTCACGGCGGGAGGGACGCGCGAGCCGATCGACAGCGTGCGCTACATCGGCAATCGCTCCTCTGGACGGATGGGGATGGCGCTTGCCACGGAGGCCGCTCGCCGCGGCGCCGAGGTGACCGTGATTGCGGCAAACGTCCGGATTGAGCCGCCCATCGGGGTGGAAGTGATCGCGGTCGGCAGCGCCGCGGAGCTGGCGCGCGAGTGCGCGGAGAGGTTCGATCGCTGCGACGTCGTGCTGATGGCCGCCGCGGTGGCGGACTTCCGTCCGAGTGCGGCGGCCGCGGGAAAGCTGAAGAAGGATCAGGGCGTGCCCGCGATCGAGCTAGAGCCGACCGAGGACGTGCTGAGCGCTCTGGCCGCCCGCCGCCGTCCCGATCAGCTGCTGGTGGGGTTTGCGGCCGAGCATGGGGATGGGGCGCTCGATTATGGACGCGGCAAGCTCGAGCGCAAGCGCCTGGGCGCGGTCGTCGTCAACGACATCTCGGCGCCGGGGATCGGCTTCGACGCGCGGCAGAACGAGGTGACCATATTAAGCGTCGACGGACGCGTACGGCGCGTCTCCCGACGTTCGAAATCGGAGGTCGCCGGGGAAGTGCTCGACGAGGTCGAACGTCTTCACCAGCATGGCAAGGAGCAACGTGGAACCCGAGCAGACGCCCGTAGCCCAGCAGGAGTGTGAGGCGGGCGCGGCCGTCGCCAGGCGGCTCGCGGAAAACATCTCTCGAGCTGTACAGATCCGCAAGGAGACGCTCGAGTGCGTGCTGGTCGCGCTGCTGGCCGAGGGCCACCTGCTGGTGGAAGACTATCCGGGTGTCGGCAAGACAGCGCTGGCGCGGGCGATCTCCCGCTCCATCGACTGCCAGTTCGCGCGCGTGCAGTGCACCTCCGACTTGCTGCCGGCGGACGTGGTCGGCACCAACGTGTACGACCAGCGCGAGCAGCGGTTCGAGTTTCGGCCCGGTCCCGTGTTCGCGAACATCGTGCTCGTCGACGAGATCAACCGGGCCTCGCCGAAGACCCAGTCCGGCCTGCTCGAGTGCATGCAGGAGCGACGCGTGACCGTCGACGTGCAGACGCACGAGCTGGCGCGACCGTTCCTAGTGCTCGCGACGCAGAACCCGATCGAGTATGAAGGCACCTATCCGTTGCCCGAGGCGCAAGTCGACAGGTTCATGGTCAGAGTCTCGCTCGGCTATCCCTCCCATGGCGCGGAGGCGGAGATGCTCGCCGAGCATGAGGCCGGTGATCGGGTGCTGACGCTGGCGCCCGTCGCCACCGCGGCCGAGATCCTCGCGGCCCAGGACGCCGCTACCCGGTTGCAAGCATCGGTCGCGCTTCGCGACTACATCGTGCGGGTGCTGTGGCGCACGCGCGAGGATCCCCGCGTCGACCTCGGCGCGAGTCCACGGTCGGGCCTGATGCTGCTCCGCGCCGCAAAGGCTCACGCGATGATGCGTGGCCGCGACCACGCCCTGCCCGACGACGTCCAGGCGCTGGCCGAGCCGGTGCTCGCCCATCGGCTGGTGATGGCTCCCGACTCCCCGCGCGCCGCCGCGCGGGAAGTCGTCGCTGATGCGATCTCCTCAGTGAGAGCTCTGTGATGAGGTGGGCCTCACGGATTAGCCGCGCCGCGGTGGTAGCCGCCGCCGGCGCGGCGCTGACGATCATCGCGTTCGTATTCGACGCCTCGCCGTTGTTCGTGCCGGCGATCGCGTTCGTCGTGCTCGGCGTCGCGGTGCCGGCCTGGGTCTGGCTGTCGCTCCGCGGCGCAGGCATCGAACGCCGCCTGCACGCGAACCGGGTGCTCGAGGGAGAGCCGCTGGAAGCCACGCTCGAGATCCATCGCGGCCCCCTTGGGCTGCCCGGGGCCGAGGTGGTTGATCCGCTGGCGCCCGAGCCGGTTCCGATGGCGACCCCGCTGTCGTTGATGCGCGGCGCGCCGACGGCGCAAGTCCGGATCGTGGCGAGCTTTGCCCGCCGAGGGTTACGGCGAGTGGATCCACCGACGCTGAGCGCCGGGGATGCGCTCGAGCTCGCGCGGTTTGCGGTGGCTGACGGGTCAGCGCCCGACGAGGTGCTGGTACTGCCGCGGATTGAGCCGGTCAGATGGACCGAGCCGGGCCGGGGGCTGCAGGCCAGGGCCTCGGGGCGAGCGCCTCCGAACGAGCCGTTCGCCGCCGTCGACGTCGATGGCCTGCGGCCATACCGCCCTGGCACGCCGGCGTCCCGGATTCACTGGGGTGCGCTCGCGCGCGGGGCCGGGCTACTCGAGCGCCGGCTCCAGGCCGACGGCGACACGCGGCCGCTCGTGGTGCTCGACGCGCGCAGCGGCGAGAGCGACCATCTCGACGCCGCTGTCCGTGCCGTGGCGTCGCTGGTGGTCGAGCTAGCGCGCCGCGGCGGATGCGGGCTGCTGCTGCCCGGCGAGCAACGCGCGATCAAGGTCGAGCCGAACCTACTGGCCTGGCCCACTGCCCACACCCGCCTGGCACTGATCGAAGATCGCCCCGGCCTCGGGGCACCTCTGCTTACCCCCGGCGCGCACCTTGGCCTGCTGTTCTACGTCGCCGCGGCGCCGCTCGAGCGACTGCCCCACAGGGTCACCGGAGGCGCGCGCAGCACGCCCGTGCTGGTGCTGCCGCAAGAGCTCGCTCAGCAGATCGAGCTCCGTCCGAGCTTTGAGGTCGCCGGCTGCTACGGATTTGCGACTCGGCTTCGCGCCGAGGTCGCCGCATGAGCAGCGGCACCCAGATCGCGGTGCTGGGAGCACCTGCTCGCGCCGGCAGGCAATCGAACGACTCGCCGGTCTCGGCGGGTGAGCGCCCGCTGCTCAGGCTGGCGACGTTCGCGGCGCTCGGGCTCTACGGAGTGATCAGGTGGGGAACGATGCTGAGCCCGGCGCCCAGCGGGCGGCTGCTCGCGCTGCTGGTGCTCGCGATCCTAATCGCCGGGGCAGGCCGCATCGTGGTCAAGTTCAGCGGTGCTGCGGCGATCGTGGGCGCGCTGCTCGCGTTCGTGGCGATGCTGATCATCTCGGGCGTGCCGTTCTCGCTGCTCTGGCACTTGCGGGTCATCGTCACCGCGGACCGGATCGGGGACGGTCTGACCGCGCTGCCGAACGCGCTTGTGCCATACCCAGGGCCCTCCGAGTGGGTGCGGATCGTGATCGTCCTCGGCGCCGGGGTGCTGTTGTTAGACGCGGCGTTCGTGCTCGCGTTAGCGCCACAGGCGCTGGGAGATCTGCAGCGTGCAGGAGCGGCGCTGCCGCTGCTCGCGCTGGCGGTCGTTCCCTCGACGTTGCTGCGGCCTTCGCTGCCTTATCTGCAGGGGCTGCTGCTGTTCGCGCTGCTGGCGGCGTTCATCTGGGGGGAGCGAATCCGGCCCGGCAAGGCGCTGAGCGCGGGCGCGATCGTGGCCGCCGTCGGGATCGCCGCCGCGATCATCGCGCCCGGCCTCGATCAGCACAAGCCGTGGTTCGACTACGAGGCGCTCGCGGGAACGCTGTCGCTGACGCACGTCGAGACATTCGGCTGGCAACAGCAATACGGTCCGTTGCGCTGGCCACGCACCGGCCATCAGGTGCTGGAGGTCAAGGCCGCACGCCCGGAGTACTGGAAGGCCGAGAACCTGGACGTGTTCGACGGCTACGGCTTCAGCCAGGGGCCGCTGGCGAGCGGCCAGTCGACTGCGCCGCCGGCGATCGGCGCGGTTGCGCGCTGGACGCAAACAATTCAGGTGACGATCAAAGGGATGGAGACCACCGACGTGATCGCCTCGGGCACTGCGCAAGCGCCGCAACATCTCTCGACGCAGGTTCTCCCGGGCGCCAGTCCCGGGACCTGGGCCAGCGCAGGCCCACTCAGTCCCGGCGACAGCTATACGGTCTCCGTCTACAACCCGAGCCCGACCAGCACGCAGCTCGAGCGCGCCGGCAGCGCTTACCCGGCCGGGCTCGCGGGATACCGGTCGCTGAGCCTGGCAAGCCCCAAAGTTGCGGGACAAACCGCGCCCACCGTGGTGTTCCCGGCATTTCATGCCAGCACGCGGACGACCGCGCAAACTTCGGACGCCGCGAGGATCGCGCAGGCGTCTCCGTACGCGCGGGCGTATGCGCTCGCGCAAACGCTCGCACGGCGCGCCGGGACTCCCTACGCCTACGTCGAGGCGGTGCTGGCATATCTCCGGCGCGGCTTCGTCTACGACGAGAACACGCCGCCATCGCGATACCCGCTGGAGAGTTTCTTGTTCGTGAGCAAGCTCGGCTACTGCCAGCAGTTCTCCGGCGCGATGACGTTGCTGTTGCGGATGGGCGGAATCCCAGCCCGGGTCGCCGCTGGCTTCACCTCGGGCAGCTACGACTCGACCACGAGGCGGTGGGATGTCAGCGATGTCGATGCCCACGACTGGGTCGAGGCTTGGTTTCCGAGCTACGGATGGGTGCGCTTTGACCCCACCCCCGCGACGGCCCCGGCCCGCAGCAGCACCGCGATTCTTCCCGCGGTGGTCGCCCCGGATCAACAGTTCACCAAGCCGCACGGAGCGGTGCGCAAGGCCAGCAGCGCGCCCGGGTCGACTGTCCCCACCGTCTCGAGGCGCCGGGGAAGCGGCCCAGATTTGCTGCTGATCGTGGGCATGGTGCTGCTGCTGATCGTGCTCGCGCTCGTGGCACGGGCCGCGATGCGGGTCAGGGAGCCGAGTAGCGAGGAGTTGATCCTCGAGCTCGAACGCGGGCTGAGGCGCTGCGGCCGTCCGTTGAGCGTGGGGGTCACGCTGGCGGAGCTCGAGCGGCGCTTTCACTCCACGCCGGAGGCCGCGGACTACATTCGCGCGCTCAGGCTGGCGCGCTTCGCCGGCCGCTCCGAGCGGCCCACGATCGAGCAGCGCCGCGCACTCCGCGTGCAGCTGGCGTCCGGGCTGGGGCTGTCGGGCATCGCCCGCGCCTTCTGGGCGCTTCCGCCTCGCGTCCATCTGCCACCGGTTTGGTCACGATCGTCGAGCAAGCCGCGAGCGCGGCGCCGAAGCTCCGGCAATGGGTGAGTTTCATCGCCGGACCCTAAACTGAGGCCCATGGACGACGTATACGAGCTCTTCAAGCGCGGGACCGAGTTGCTGGAGGCAGGGCACAATCACCAGGCGACAGTTCCGCTCTCGCGCGCGCGGGACCTGGCTCCTGATAAGACCTCGATCCGTGAGGCGCTCGGGCGAGCGCTGTTTCATGCGCAGCGTTACGAGCAGGCTGCCGAAGAGTTCCAGGCGGTGATCGATCGCGCGGCGACAAACGATTTCGCGCTGTTCTGCCTGGGCCGCTCGCTGCAGATGCTCGGTCGCCACGCCGAAGCTCGCAAGCCGCTCGCGCTCGCCGCATGCCTGCAGCCGAACAGGCATGACTACCGCATTTATCGCGATCGCGCTCGCGCTGCAGCGGCGCGTTCGTGAGTCGCGAACCGGCCGACCTGGTGCTACCCTGAATTGACAGCTTGCGCGCCGGGCGCTTCCCGGTGTCAGTCAAGGAAGTGGGCGCTGGCCCGCTTTTTTTATGAGTTTTATGTCGGAGGAGATCGTGAGCGCACTCCAATATGAGATCGAGCGGCGGCTCGCAGCGAGCGAGCCGGAGGCAGAGGTGCTGCTCGCTGAGATTGTCTCGGGAAGTACCCTGCGCCTGTTCATCGACCATCCAGATGGCGTGACGCTCGCGCTGTGCGAGCGAGTCTCCCGCCGCCTGAACGACTTCCGTGACCGCTACTCGCTGGAGGTGTCCTCTCCCGGCCAGGATCGGCCGCTTACCAAGCCTCAGCACTATTCACGCTTCCTCGGCCGTCGTGCCCGCCTTCGACTTCGGGATGCAAGAGATGGCCACAAGAGCGTGACCGGCGAGCTGGTCGGCGCCTCCGAGCGGGAGGTCACGATCGCCGCGGACGGCGGGATCGTCACGATCCCCTACGAGCAAATCGCCCGCTCCAACCTCGTACCCGGAGTCTGAGCCATGTCCAGAGAGATCCTCGAAGCCGTTAGGGGCCTCGCCGCCGAGAAGAACATCTCCTCTGAGAAGCTGATGGAAGCACTCGAGGATGCGCTGCTCTCCGCGTACAAGAAGACCCCCGGATCGGCACCCTACGCAAAGGTCGAGATGGACCGCGAGAGCGGCGATTTCCGAGTCTGGGAGCTGAAGATCCCAGAGGAGTTGGAAGAGCAGCTGCTGGTCGAAGCCACCACCGACCAGCAGCCGACCGTAGATCCCGAGACCGGGGAGATGCGCGAGCCGCCCGAGCCCGAGATCGATCTCGAGAAGCTCAAGGAATACGAGGACCAAATCGAGATCGAGGACGTGACTCCCGACGATTTCGGACGGATCGCGGCGCAGACCGCAAAGCAGGTGATTCTGCAGCGGATCCGCGAGGCCGAACGCGACATGATGTACGAGGAGTACCGCGACCGCGTCGGCGAGCTGATCACCGGGATCGTGCAACAGTCGGACTCCCGCTACACGCTCGTGCAGCTACGCGAGCGGGTCGAGGCGCTGCTGCCGAAATCCGAGCAGGTCGAAGGTGAGCGCTATGACCACTCGCAGCGGATCAAGGCGGTGATCAAGGACGTCTCCAACTCGACCAAGGGACCCAGCATCATCGTCTCCCGACGCGACCCCGAACTGATCAAGTCGCTGTTCGAGCTCGAAGTCCCGGAGATCGCCGATGGGCTGGTGGAGATCACGGGCGTCGCGCGAGAGCCTGGTTACCGGTCGAAGATCGCGGTCGTCTCGCATGTCGACGGGGTCGATCCCGTTGGCGCCTGCGTCGGTCCGCGGGGCTCGCGGGTGCGGATGGTTGTATCCGAGCTGCGCGGCGAGAAGATCGACATCATTCCCTACAACGATGAGCCGGCGCGGTTCGTCGCCAAGGCGCTTTCGCCCGCGCGCGTCCGTGAAGTTCTGGTGGACGACGCGGGCAAGCAAGCCACGGTGATCGTCCCCGATGATCAGCTCTCGCTGGCGATCGGGCGAGAAGGGCAGAACGCGCGGCTTGCGGCGCGTCTCACCGGCTGGCGGATCGACATCCGCTCGGAGACCGAGTTCGCTGCCGAGGAGGCCGAGCACGGCTACGAGGAGGACGAGGCCCAGGGCCGCTGCGCGGCGATTCTCTCCAACGGCCGCCGCTGCCCCAACGCCGCGCTGCCGGGATCGCGCTATTGCGGCCTGGAGGCCCACCAGGCGCTCGCCGGCAAGGACACCGACCGCGTCGACGCGGTCAACGGCGACAGCGGGCCGGCCGCCGACGGCCCGAGGAGCGGGCAGGCAGCCGAGGTCGACGACTCGCGCGCCGGCGCTTCGTAGGAGATCTAAACTGGAGCTTGATGAACAAGCGCGTCCATGAGATCGCTAAGGAACGGGGACTACCCGCCAGGGACGTAGTCGAGCGTCTGCGCGCTGCCGGCCTGAACGTCAAGGCCCCCTCCTCCTCGGTCGACGAGGACGCGGCGTTGCGTGTGCTCGGTAACGGCGGCGGCACCGCTGGGCGCGCGGAGGACGCCTCGCCCGCCGCCCCGCCAGACCGCTCTGACGGCGGCCCCGCCGACTCGGCGGCTCGCGGACCGAACGGCGAACCAGCGCACAAGCGGCCCACGCGCGACTCGTTGCAGGGCGAGCGCGCGCCCGGCACCCCGGGCGGACGGCGACGCGTGGTAATCGACTCGCAGGCCTCTCGCCGCGCGCCCGCCGGCGGTGGGCCGCCACAGTCCAATCAGCCACCGCGGCGCCAGCGGCGCGGGCGCCGGCGCCGCGGCATCTACGACGAGGAAGCGGAGGCTCGCCCCGCCGCGAGCACCGCCGTCGCGGAGCCGAACGCAATCCGCATCAACTCCGGCTCGACGGTCAAGGATGTGGCCGAGTATCTCGATGTGCCCCTGCCCGAGGTGATGAAGAAGCTGATGGTCCTCGGGGAGATGAAAACGCTGACGCAGACGCTCTCGGATGAAGCGATCCAGGTGCTCGCGGCGGAGCTTGGCAAGGACGTCGAGATCGTTCACTCAGACGAGGAGACGATCTCCGAGCCCGTGTTCCACGACGCCGAGGAAGAGCTGGTCGAACGCGCTCCGGTGGTGACGATCATGGGCCATGTCGACCACGGCAAAACCTCGCTGCTCGACGCGATCCGCACGACCGAGGTCGCCGCCGGTGAGGCCGGGGGGATCACTCAGCACATCGGCGCGTACCAGGTCCATCACGGCGATAGAACGGTCACCTTCCTCGACACGCCGGGCCATGAGGCGTTCACCGCGATGCGGGCCCGCGGCGCGAAGGTCACCGACATCGCGGTCATCGTGGTGGCGGCCGACGACGGCGTCAAGCCGCAGACCCAGGAGGCAGTCGACCACGCCAAGGAAGCCGACGTCCCGATGATCGTCGCCGTCAACAAGATCGACAAAGAAGGCGCCGACCCGACCCGCGTTCGCTCCGAAATGACCTCGCTCGGGCTGCAGCCGGTGGAGTGGGGTGGAGATACCGACTTTGTCGACGTCTCGGCGCGCACCAAGGAGGGCCTTGATGACCTGCTGGACACGATCGTCGCGATGGCCGAACTGCTCGAGCTCCGCTCCAACCCCGATGCTCCCGCGTCCGGAAGCGTGATCGAGTCCAAGCTCGATCCCGGCCGGGGGCCAGTGGTCACGATCCTGATCGGTCGCGGAACGCTCGAGGTCGGCGACGCGCTCGTCGCCGGAGCCCACTGGGGCCGAGTGCGGGCGATGCACGACTTCCTCGGCAACCGCGTCGCGCAGGCGCTTCCGGGCGAGCCGGTCGAGGTGCTCGGCTTCGACGGTGTACCCGAGGCCGGCGAGCACGTCCGCGTGGTCGAGCACGATCGCCGCGCGCGCCAGCTGGCCGGCGAACGAGCGTCGCGGCTGAAGGCGGAATCGCTAGCCCGTCGCGCGGGCAAGAAGGTCTCGCTCGAGGACATCTTCAAGCGCGGCGTCCAGGAGCTGAACCTGCTGATCAAGGCCGACGTCGCAGGGTCGCTCGAGGCGATCGAGGACGAGATCGCAAAGCTTCCTCAGGACGAAGTGTCGGTCAACATCATCCGCGGCGCGGTCGGCGGCGTGACCGAGTCAGACGTGATGCTCGCCTCCGCATCGGACGCGGTGATTCTCGCGTTCAACGTTCGCCCCGTCGGCGATGCCCGCGCGGTTGCCGAACGAGAGGGCGTCGAGATCCGCCACTACTCGGTCATCTACCGGGCGACCGAGGAGTTGCGCAGCGCGATGCAGGGCATGCTCGCGCCCGAGGAGGTGGAGGAGACGCTGGGCCTCGCCGAGGTACGGCAGCTCTTCCGCGCCTCCCGAGTGGGAACGATCGCCGGCTCGCACGTCACCGAAGGCAGGGTCTCACGCGGGTCGAGGGTCAGGCTGGTGCGCGATGGGACGGTCGTCTACGACGGCCAGATCGCGAGCCTCCGGCGTTTCAACGAGGACGTGCGCGAGGTCGCGGCGGGGTTCGACTGCGGCATCGTGCTGAGAGACTTCGCCGACCTCAAGGAAGGCGACGTGCTCGAGACGTACGCCACGCGTCAGGTCGAGCGCGAGCTCGTCTGAAGGCGCGACTGATGTCCACGGGCGGCTTCGTCGCCGTGCTCGTGATCGAGCTGCACTTCCCCGAGGCCGGGAGTCTCAAGGGTAAGCGCAAGGAGCTGTCTTCGATCAAGGCCCAGCTCCACAGTCGGCTGGGCGCCGCCGTCGCCGAAGTCGATCACCAGGACGCCTGGCAGCGCTCCACGCTCACCGCCGCGCTGACCGGCGGCTCGCTCGCGACGCTGTCCGCTGCAACGGACAAACTGGAGCGATGGCTGGAGGCGAGATGGCCAGAGGGGGTCCGAGTGGAGCGAGTCGTGGTCTCGCTGGAGGATCTTCGCGACGTCATGCCCCGATTCGGCGTGGAGGGATAGGATGCCGCGCCAGCCACGCATGCGTCGCGTCGACGAGGCGGTACGTGCCGTCCTCAGTGACGCGATCGGAAAGCATCTCCAGGACCCTCGGGTCGGATTCGTGACAGTGACCGGAGTCGAGACCAGCCCAGATCTGCGCCACGCGCGAGTGTTCGTGAGCGTGCTCGGCGACTCCGACGCGCGAGCGGACAGCCTCACCGGTCTGCGCTCAGCGCAGGGCTTTCTCCAGAGCCGGGTTGCGGCTGAGCTGAGCCTCAAGCACACCCCGACATTGACCTTCCACTACGACGAATCCGTCGAGCGCGCAGTGCGGATCTCACAACTGATCGACGAGACCGATCAGCCGCTGCAGCGCGGGCGTCGCCCTCGCGATCGAGCGAGCGCTCGACGCCGACAACCCAATCAGAGCGCGGGGCTGGATGCCCCGCAGAGGGACTAAATGGCTGAGAACGGAAATCGCGCCAACCGTGACGCCGTGCTTGAGGAGCTGCGTCGCGCCGACAAACTGATCCTCGTCTCGCACGAGAATCCCGACGGCGACGCCCTCGGGTCGCTGATCGCTACGCAGGAGATCGTCACCGAGCTCGGGAAGGACAGCATCGTGTTCATCGACGCGAGCGATCTCCCGCTCCCCCAGGAGTACCAGTTCCTGCCGATTCCGAGGCTGGTCACCGCTCCGCTCAGCGATCTGGAAGAGCGCACGATCGTGTTTTTGGACTGCGGCAACTTGGAGCGCAATCGCGCTGAGGCGCTTCAGCGCCCGGGAGCTTACATCCTGAACATCGATCACCATCACGACAACACCCGCTTCGGCACCGTCAACCTCGTTGTCCCCGAGGCATCGTGCACGGCGGAGATCGTCTGGGACTTGATGCAGGCGCTCGGCGTGAAACCGACGATTTCGATTGCGGAGGCGCTGTACGTCGGGTTGATCACCGACACCGGGCGCTTCATGTACGAGAACACACGCCCCCGCTCGCATCTGATGGCTGCGGAGCTGATCGAGGCGGGCGTCGAACCTCATCAGATCTACCGCCACGTGTACGAGGGCGTGCCGTACGGCAAGCTGGCGCTGCTCGCGCGAGGCCTGATGAACGTCGAGCGCTACGACGGCGGCACGTTGACGATCACCGCGCTGAGCGCCGAGGACTTCAGCGAAACGGACGCCGAGGAGAGCTACTCGGAGGGCGTGATCGACCATCTCAGAGCCGTTGAGGGAACGGTGGTAGCGGCACTGGTTCGCGACCGGATCGGCGACACAAACGGAGGAAAGCTGCGCAAGGTCTCGCTTCGCGCCAGCGACGATCGCGTCGACGTGTCGCGGATCGCCCGCACTCAGGGCGGCGGGGGTCACCGTCAGGCGGCCGGCTTTAGCACCGAGATGCATTGGCCCGAGCTGGTGCAATTCCTCCGCGGGGCGGTGGCGCAGCAGCTGGCCGCGGTGCCCTGATCGACGGCGTCGCGTGCCGTGAGCGGCGGCGTCCTGATCTACGACAAGCCGGCGGGGGTGACATCCCATGACATCGTCGCGCGGGTGCGGCGGGGCCTCGCGCGCGGGATGAAGGTTGGACACGCCGGGACGCTCGACCCGTTTGCCACCGGTTTGCTGTTGATCCTGATCGGACGGGCAACGCGCGTGCAGCGGTTTCTGATGGCGCTGCCAAAGACCTACCTGGCGACCGCGCGGTTCGGGTTTGTCTCGAGCACCGGCGACCCGGAGGGCGAGATCGTCTCGACTGGGGTGCTGCCGGGCGAACTGAAGCTGCCGACCGGCGTGATCCGTCAGCGTCCCCCAGCCTACTCGGCGGTGAAGCTGCGAGGCCAGCGGGCGTATGCGCTGGCGCGGGCCGGGGTGGCGGTCGAGCTGCCCGAGCGCGAAGTCGAGATCTATCGCTTCGAGGAGTTGGGGCGCGAGGGCGAGCGGCGCAAATACCTGATCGAGTGCTCGTCGGGCACCTACGTGCGCAGCCTGATCGCCGATCTCGGCGACGCTTATTGCGAGCAGCTGCGGCGCACCCGGATCGGACCATTTGAGGTAACACAAGCCGATCCGGAGCGGCCGGTCGCCCTCGATCGCGCGCTCAGCTTTCTGCCGGAACTGCGGCTGGAAGCCGAGAGGGCGCGCCGGGCTAGCCATGGGGCAACGGTGCCGGGACAAGCGTCGGGTGTGGTCAGGCTGACCGACGAAGCGGGGTTGATCGCGCTGGCCGAGCCGGCCGGCGACGGTCGCACGCTGAGGCCGATCGTCGGGCTTCGGGGCTGAGCTACAGGCGTTATGAAGCGCAGGTTGGGGTGCACGCCAGCCCCGGCTACCGGCAGTCCCTACGCGCGGCGCCGATGCGGGTCACCCGCGCGCGAACCGAAGTCTCTACGCTCCGCGCCGATGCGGATCACCCAGATAACCGATGCCGAGCCGCGCCCGCGAAAGATCGCGGTGGGCGAGTTTGACGGGGTCCATTTGGGCCATCGCGAGGTGATCCGTGGTAACGACACCGTGCTTACCTTCGACCCCCACCCGCTTCGCGTGGTGCGGCCCGAGGCGGCGCCGAAGCTGCTCACGAGCCTCGAGGCCAAGGCCGAGCTGATCGAGCAGTTGGGCGTGCAGGAGCTGGTCGTGATGCCGTTCGACGATCGCTTCGCTCGCCAGAGCCCGCACGAGTTCATCGAGCAGATACTGGTAGGGCAACTGCACGCGACTCACGTCTCGGTGGGCGAGAACTTCCGCTTCGGTCACCGCGCGACCGGCGATCCTGAGTTGCTCGCGGCCGATGGACGGTTTGCGCTATGCGTTGTCCCAATGGTCGAGGTCCACGGCGAGATCGTGTCCTCGAGCCACATTCGAGGCCTCGTGCTGGCAGGTGAGGTAGAGCACGCGGCCCGGTTCCTGGGCGCGCCCTTCCAGCTTCGTGGCGAGGTTGTCAAGGGCGATCAACGAGGCCGCTCACTCGGCTATCCAACCGCAAACATCGTCCCCGATGAGGAGCTCGTATGCCCCGGCCACGGCATCTATGTGGCCCGTGCCGACGGAGATTGCGCGGCGGTCAGTATCGGCGTCCGCCCCACGTTCGGGACCGGCCGCGGAGTGCTGGTCGAGGCGTATCTGCTCGACCGCGATGTCGATCTCTACGGGCACGTGTTGAAGCTCGACTTTCTCGCGCGCCTGCGTGGCGAGCGACGATTCCCGTCACCCGAGGCGCTCGTCGAACAGATGAACGAAGACGTGCGGCAAGCCAGGGAACTATGCGCGCAGGCGACCTGGAGGTGAGAAGCCCGTGCGCGCACCGGCCTGACCGTGAGGGACGCACCGTTGGATCCACGTCCAAATGCGCGTGCGGAGCACCTGCTAGCCTCACCGAGCGCATGACCCTGACAAAGGAACGCAAGCAGGAGCTGGTCGACAGGTTCGGCGCCAGCGCGAGCGATACCGGCAAGACCGAGGTCCAGATCGCGATGCTGACCGAGCGAATCAACCATCTCACCGATCACCTGCGCACGCATGGCAAGGACCACCACTCACGCCGTGGGCTGCTGATGCTCGTCGGCCGCCGTCGCCGGTTTCTCAACTACCTTCAGAGCACGGACCTCGAGCGCTACCGCGCGCTGGTGCGTGAGCTCGGCCTGCGCAAGTGAACCCAATCGCGGCCGGTGCGCCGGCGCCCGAATTCACGCTTCGCCGCGAAGACGGCAGCGAGTTCACGCGCGCGGACCTGCAAGGGCAGAGGACCGTGCTGGTCTTCTATCCGTACGCGTTCAGTCCGGTTTGCACCGACCAACTCGGCCTCTACGAATCAGTACTAGGCGAGTTCAAGGCGCACGGCGCGACCCTGTATGGCGTCTCATGCGACGCACGCTACTCGCAAACCGCGTTTCGCGAGAAGCTCGGCGTCACGATCGAGCAACTCTCCGACTTCGAGCCCAAGGGAGAGGCGTGCCGCGCGTTCGGCGTCTATCACAGGGGTGGATTCGCCCAGCGAGCGCTGGTCATGACCGGTCCCGACGGCGTCGTCACCTGGAGCTATCAGGCCGCATCTCCGGGCGACCTCCCGGGTGCGAACCTGATCTTCGACGCTCTCGGTGCTGGTCGCCGCTAGCGCGCTGGAGGGTCGGAGGCTGCCGCCGCTGAGGCCTCGGAAAAGCGCCGGAAGCACGCGGGGTGACTGATCTCGGCTCTGCGCCGGTCCCCGACCTGTCCCCCGAGGACCACGTGCGCGGGCCGGCCGATGCGCGCCTGGTAATCGAATACGCGGACTTCGAGTGCCCGTTCTGTGCGGCGGTGAGCCTCAAGCTGGCAACTCTGCGCCTGCGGCGGGTGTTTCGCCATTTCCCGGTTCGCTCGAGCCATCCGCGAGCCTGGCACGCCGCATGCGCGGCGGAAGCGGCCGCCCTCCAAGGCCGCTTTTGGGAGATGCACGACGACCTTTTCGCCGATCAGGGCCGGCTCGAGGATCCGCACCTCTGGGCCCGCGCTCGTCGGCTTGGTCTCGACCTCGAACGGTTCGATGCGGATCGACGCAGCGAGGCGGTGCTGGGCAGAGTGCGCCAGGACTTCCAGTCAGGCGTACGAGCGGGCGTCGTCACCACCCCGACATTGTTTGCCGGCGGCGAGATGTATTCGGGACAGATCGGCGAGCAGGCGCTCCAGCACCTCGCCGGTGCGGCGTGAGCCGGCGGCCGTCTGAGCCGGTGCGGTGTGAGCCGGGGCGGTCCGAGCCGGGGTTGGCGCTAGCCGGTCCTGACGGCTCGCGGCTCGCTGGAGGTGCCGGCGTGCGCGGCTACAGCGGGGTCGCGTGCCGGAAGCGCACGGTCGAGATCTTCCACGGTCAGCGTCCGCCCGCGGAGCGGTTGCGCGGAGGCCGCCGTGCTCAGCGCCCCGCGAACGAGATCGAGCGCTCGTAGCGTGATCTCCCCGTCGGCCTCCTGGAACGCCATCGCCGCAACGCACACGCCCTTGATCATCATCAGGAGATCGACCGGCCCGATATCCCGTCTCACCACGCCCGCTTCCTGCGCCCGTAGCAGCAGCGCTCCGAGCGTCTCCACCAGCTTCGAGTAGGCGTCGCGGATCTCCACGTGAGACAGGAACGTGTCGCCGACAGCGTCGAACAGCGCGCGATCACTTTGGTGGCCGCAGACAATCCCGCCGAGGAAATCGAACAGCGCCTCGCCGGCATCGGGAGCGTCGAGCAGCCCGTGACCGCGAGCGCTGGCCTCGCGCATCCGCTCGACGACGATCGCCGCGATCAGCTCCTCCTTGGTAGCGAAGTTGCGGAACAGAGTTCCCCGGCCGACGCCCGCTCGTTCGGCGATCTCAGCGACGCCGACATCGAGCCCACGCTCACGGAAGAGCCCATCCGCGGCCGCGAGCAACCGCTTGCGGTTGCGCTCGGCGTCGGCGCGAAGGTGTCGCTCCTCCCTCGACATCGCTTCACATTGTCCTACGCGGCGCTGGTTGCCGGCGCCAGCTCGCTCTCGAACCCCCGCAGGTGCCGGTTGCGCAGCCCCAGCGCCATGATCAGGGCTCCCACGGCGAGCATCACGGCGGCCGTAAGGAAGGCAACGCGATACCCCGAGACGAGCATCGCCGGGGTGGGATGCGCGCGACCATTCAGCAGGCTGCTCGTCTGGCTCGCGGCCACCGTCGACAGGATCGCCAGCCCCAGCGAACCGCCCACCTGCTGGGCGGTGTTGAACAAGCCGGACGCCAGGCCGGCATCGGCAGCGGCCACGCCACCCGTCCCGAGCAACGTGATCGGAACGAACGTGAGCCCCATGCCGATGCTCATCGGCAGCAGGCCGGGAAGCAGGTCGGCGGTATAGCTGCCGTGCACCGGTAGCTGCGTGAGCACCAGCATGCCGATGGTCGCGAGCGTTATTCCCCCGATCGACACGTTGCGCACTCCTAGCCGGGGGATCAGTTGCTGAGAGATCCCGGCGCCCACGACGATCCCGCCGGTCACCGGCAAAAACGCGATTCCCGCGCGCAGCGGGCTGTACCCGAGGATTTCCTGAACATAGAGGGACGCGAAGAAGAACATCCCGAAGAGTCCCGAAGCCAGCAGCAGCAGCACGATGTCCGCGACCGTCAGCGTCCTAACTTTGAAGATGCTCAGCCGCATCAGCGGCGCGGCGCTCCGGCGCTCGATCACCACGAACAGTGCCAGCAGCGCCAATGCGCCCGCCATCAGTCCGAGCGTGCGCGCCGAGCCCCAGCCGAAGGCCTGTGCTTTGACGATCGCGTAAACGAGCACCACCAGGCCAGCTGTGACGGTCACCGCGCCCGCGAAGTCGAACGCACGGTGCTCCAGCTCGGCCCGCGATTCGGGCACGTAGCGGAAGGCCAGCGCGAGCGTCATGATGCCCACCGGGACGTTGACGAAGAAGATCCACCGCCACGAGGCCAGATCGGTGAGGACGCCGCCGAGCAGCAGGCCCACCGCACCGCCGCCGGCGGCGATCGCGCTCCACACGCCGAGCGCGCGAGTCCGCTCCTGGTTCTCGGTGAAGGTGGTGTTGATGATCGATAGCGCGGCAGGTGATACAAGCGCGCCGCCCAAGCCCTGCAGGCCGCGCCCGGCCACCAAGATCCCGGAGGACTGGGCTAGCCCGTTCAGGAGCGAGGCGAGCGAGAACAGGATGACGCCCGCGATGAACAACCGTTTGCGGCCGAGCAAGTCGGCCGCGCGGCCACCGAGCAGAAGGAAACCGCCGAACACGAGCGTGTAACCGTTCACGACCCACTGCAAGTTCGGCGCCGAGAAGTGAAGGCCGCGCTGGATCGAAGGCAGCGCCACGTTGACGACGGTCGCGTCGAGCACGACCATGAACTGCGCCAGGCAGGCGATCACTAGGACCAGCCAGCGGTTTGTGATCGGTCGGGTAGCGTCAGCGGTCATCGTTGCTCCTCGCGGACGGTTTGCCAAACTGGACTGCTCGGTCCGGTTAGGCTAGCACAACTGGACCGGGTGGTCCGGTTGTGCGCTTCCCGATCGATCCGCGGCCTGGCGGTGTGGGCGCCAGCTTCGCGGGCTAACGTCGCGCCTCGACCGCCGCTACCATCAAATTAGTTCGGAACGAAGCTGAGAAACGAAGAACTTCGCCGACCGAAGGGCGAAGCAGAAGGGAAACTGAATATGTCTGACGCCGTTACGCGCGTGTCCGTCGAGGTCGAGGGCAGGGAGATCTCGTTCGAGACAGGCAAGCTGGCCAAGCAGGCCTCCGGCGCCGTCGTCGTCCGTGCAGGCGACACAATGGTCTTATGTACTGCTACCGCGGGAAATCTGCGGGACGTGGACTTCTTGCCCCTCACCGTCGACGTGGAGGAGCGGATGTACGCGGCCGGGAAGATCCCCGGCTCGATCCTTAAGCGCGAAGGTCGCGCGGGCGAAAAGGCAACGCTCGCCGCGCGCTTGATCGACCGTCCGATCCGGCCCCTGTTCCCGAGCGGGTGGCGATATGAGACGCAGCTCGTCGCGATGCCGGTCTCGGTCGATCACCTCAACCCATACGACATCCTGGCGATGAACGGCGCCTCCGCGGCACTGATGATCTCGCACATCCCGTTCCCGGCGCCCGTCGGCGCGGTGCGGATCGGCAAGATCGACGGGAACTTCGTCGTCAACCCCGACGAGGAGGATCTCGTCGACGACACGGACCTCGACCTGATCGTCGCCGGCACCGAGGACGCGATCCTGATGGTGGAGGCGGGGGCCAACGAGATTCCGGAAGCGGAGATCCTCGACGCGCTCGACATCGCGCACGAGGAAATCAAGAAGCTGTGCCGGGCCCAGCACGAGCTCGCGGAGAAGGCCGGCAAGGAGGAGGCCGAGGTCCAGGTCCCCCAGGTGGATCTCGATCTGTACGAGCAGATCAAGGCCTCGCATGGCGCGGCGCTCGACGCCGCGACGCAGGTCGAGGACAAGCTCGCGCGCCAGGAGGCCTCGAAGGCGGTCGAGGAGCAGGTGCTGGACAAGTACTCTGGCGCCCCCGAGGCCGAAACCTACCTCGAGTATCGCCAGAAGGCCCAGTCCGCGTTCGACAAGCTCGAGAAGACGCTGATCCGCGAGCGGATCGCGGTCCACAAGCGGCGTCCCGATGGCCGTAGCGCAGAGGAGATTCGCCCGATCTCGGTCGAAGTCGGCGTTCTTCCCCGGACGCATGGCTCGGCGTTGTTCACGCGCGGCCAGACGCAGGCATTGAGCGTCGTTGCGCTCGGCACCACGCGCGAGGAAATGCGCTTGGACACGCTCGGCCTGGAGACCGCGAAGCGCTACTTCCACCACTACAACTTCCCCCCGTTCTCCGTCGGGGAGGCGGGCTTCATGCGCGGCCCCAAGCGCCGCGACATCGGCCACGGCGCACTCGCCGAGCGGGCGCTGGTGCCGATGATCCCGACGCAGGAGGAGTTTCCGTACACGATCCGGGTGGTCTCCGACATCCTCGAGTCCAATGGCTCCTCGTCGATGGCCTCGGTTTGCGGCTCGACCTTGTCGCTGATGGACGCCGGCGTGCCGATCAAGAGCCCGGTGGCTGGCATCGCGATGGGCTTGATCAAGGAGGGCGAGGACTACATCATTCTCACCGACATCGCCGGCGTCGAGGACCACCTCGGCGACATGGACTTCAAGGTCGCGGGCACTGAGCGTGGCATCACCGCGCTGCAGATGGACATCAAGATCACGGGGGTGACGTTCGAGATCATGCGCGACGCGCTCGCGCAGGCGAAGGTCGCGCGTCGCTTCATCCTCGGCGAGATGGCCAAGGTCATCGATGCTCCGCGGACAGAGCTCTCCAAGCACGCGCCGCGGATCTCGACGATCCAGATCGACCCCGAGAAGATCGGCCTCCTGATCGGCAAGGGCGGCGAGACGATCCGCGCGCTGCAAGAGGAGTTCGAGTCCCAGATCGACGTCAACGATGAGGGCCAGGTGCTCGTCTACGCCGCCGATGGCGACCGAGGCGACGCGCTGGCCGACCGGATTCGAGCGATGACCAAAGAGGTCGAGGTCGGCGACGAGTTCACCGGCAAGGTCGTCAAGACGACCACGTTCGGTGCGTTCGTCGAGCTCTCGAAGGGAACCGACGGGCTCCTGCACATCTCGAATGTGGCTCCGGGGCGCCGGATCGACTCAGTCGAGGAGGTTCTCAGCAAGGGCGATGAGCTCCACGTGAGGGTGGTCGAGGTCGACCGCGAGCGCGGCAGGATCGGCCTGCGGCTGGCGGACGATCCCCAGGTTGCGGGCAAGTCCGTTCAGGAGCTGGCGGCGGTCGGCAGCGGCGACAACGGCCCTCCGCGGCGCGATCGAGGTAGCCGGGACCGTGACCGGGACCGCGGGCCGCGTGACTCACGCGCCTCGAGGGATCGAGGAAGGGAGGGCGATCGCGGGCGAGTGCGCGATCGCGACCCGGAGCGGCCGCGCTCGTAGGCGTGTCGCTCGACCATCGGCTGACGACGCTCCCCTCGGGCGTCAGGATCGTGACGGAGGCGATGCCCTCCGTCCGGTCCGTTTCGCTCGGTTTCTGGATCGGCACCGGGTCGCGCGGCGAGTCAGAGGAGCAGGCCGGGCTATCGCACCTGCTGGAGCACCTGTTGTTCAAGGGCACGGCCAAGTACGGGTCGCTCGAGATCGACCAGATCTTCGACGCGATGGGCGCCGAGCTCAACGCAGGGACCGGCAAGGAGACGACCTCCGTGTACGCTCGCGTGATCGATCAGCATCTCGCTGAGGCGTTCGATGTGATGGCCGACATGGTCTTCCGGCCGTCGCTCACCGACATCGAATCCGAGCGCGCGGTGATCCTCGAAGAGATCGCGATGTATGAGGACGACCCGCAGGAGAAGGTGTTCGACGTGTTCGGCGAAGCGGTGTTCGGCGAGCACCCGCTGGGCCGCGCGATCATCGGCCGAGCGCCGGTGATCGCGCATACGCCTTCGAACCAGATCGCCGCCTTCCACGCGGCGAGGTACCTGCCCGGCAACGTCGTGATCGCGGCCGCGGGCGCAATCGACCACGATGCGCTGGTCGAGTTGGCGTCGGAGCGCGTCCCCGCGGAGGATGGCGCGCTCGCCCCGCCCACGGAACCATCCCCGCCGCTGACCACCGCCGGCCGCCGCTTCGAGCGCAAGGACACCGAGCAGTACCACGTCTGCCTCGGGGGGGTTGGTCTCTCGCGCCACGACGACCGCCGCTTTGCGCTGCGGGTGCTGGACACGACCTTCGGAGGCACCACCTCCTCGCGCCTGTTCCAGGAGGTCCGCGAACGACGCGGCCTGGCCTATGCCGTGTACTCGTTCACGAGCGCCTACCGCGACAGCGGCCAGGTCGGGCTGTACATCGGCACGCGTGGAGATAACTTGGTGGAGGCGTTTGCGATCGTGGGTACCGAGCTCGCGCGGCTCAGAGAGCTGGCCGTCACTCCAGAGGAGCTCGAGCGCGCAAAGGAGAATTTGAAAGGGCGCGTCGTCCTATCGCTCGAGTCCACCGGGGCGCGGATGAACCGACTCGGCTCCGAAGTCCTCGCGCAGGCGCCGTTGCTCTCGCTCGATGAGGTCGTGGAGCGGATCGACGCGGTGTCGGTCGAGGACCTTGAGGCGCTGGTCGACGAGCTGTGGGCGGCCCAGCGGCTGTCGGCCGCCGGCATCGGGCCCGACGAAGAGCGCTTCGAAGAGGCCATGTCGGCCGTGGTGGCCGCCGAGGTCCTGCATTGATCAGGGTCGCCGTTGCCGGCGCTGCGGGGCGCATGGGGCAGACCGTATGCGGCGCTGTGGAAAGCGCTGAGGACATGGAGGTGGTCGCGCGGGCAGATCCAGCGCTCGACGCCCCGCTGGCCGAGGCGCTCAGGCAGCATCCGGATGTGCTGGTCGATTTCACAGTTCCGGAGTCGGCGGTCGCGAACGCCCGCGAGGCGGTCGCCGCCGGCGTCCACGTCGTGATCGGGACGACCGGCTTCGACTCCGACCGGCTGGCGGGTCTCAGCGGCGCGAACATCTTCGTCGCCCCCAACTTCGCGATCGGCGCGGTGCTGATGATGATGTTCGCCGCGCAGGCGGCGAAATACATGCCGCGCGCCGAGATCATCGAGCTACATCACGAGCGCAAGGTCGACGCCCCGAGCGGGACCGCGCTCCGCACCGCGGGCCTGATGGGCGGGGAGGTCCCGATCCACTCGGTACGTCTCCCCGGATTGGTCGCCCACCAAGAGGTGATCCTCGGCGACGTCGGGCAGACGCTGACGATTCGTCACGACTCGACCGATCGGCAGTCGTTCATGCCAGGGGTGCTGTTGGCGATTCGCCGCGTCGGCGAGCTGCCCGACTCCCCCGTCGTCGGCCTCGAGCGGCTGCTGTAGGGTGCCGGGCAGACGGCGCGAGCCGCGGGTACACCGGCGCGGGCGACGCCGTTGGGCGCCAGAAGATTTTAGGTTCGTTAGCTTGCGGTCAGCAAACGCACAAGCCGTTTTGGTGCTCGCGCTACCGCGGTATGTTGTGAGCGCTAACACCTCGATACCGGGAGATTCGTCATGGCGTGGAAGCGCAACGTCCTTGTCGTCGCGAACGTGACGGCAACCTCCTCGGAGTTGCTGGATGCACTGCGCGCACGCGCCCAGCAGGGCCTGTCGGTTTTTCTGATCGTTCCCGCCACGCCGTTCGGTGGCGGCCGGTCGACCGCTGCCGAGCACCTCCAGGCCGCCCTCGGCGCGCTCCGAGAGGCGGGACTCGAGGCGGACGGCGCGGTCGGCGACGCGGATCCGTTCGTAGCCGTGGCCGAGACCTGGGATCCCAAACATTACGACGAGATCATCGTCTCGACGCTGCCGATGAGGTTTTCGAAGTGGATGCGGGCGGGCCTGCCGGAACGGATCGTGAAGCTGACCGGTGCTCCGGTCACGCACGTGGTCTCGCAACCGCCCAAGCCCGCGGTGGAGACCATGCGCGTGCCGCAATCCGACGATCGCAAGGCGAGTCTGGGGCCGCTGTCGGTGCTGGCCTGGGGACCTCAGAAGCAATAGCATCAGTTCGGCCGCCAAAGACGCCTCGCCCCCTGCGATAATCAAGCAGCATGCCAGCGAGCCTTGGCGCCATCTTCACGGCGATGGTCACACCGTTCGACGAGCGGGGAGGCGTCGACGAGGAGGCGGCCGTCCGTCTGATGCACCACCTCGTCGAGCACGGCTCTGACGGCCTGGTGGTGTGCGGGACAACGGGCGAGGCTTCGACGCTGTCCGACGAAGAGCAGCTCCGCTTGGTCGCGCTCGCCGTCGAACAGTTGAGCGGTCGGGCCACGATCGTCGCCGGCGTGGGTTCCAACGACACGCGCCACGCGGTCTATCTGACCGAGCGCGCCACCGCGCTCGGCGCCGACGCGCTGCTGTCGGTCAATCCCTACTACAACCGGCCGAGTCGGCGCGGGATCGTCCGCCACTACGAGGAGGTCTCGCGGGCCACCGACCGGCCGATCATCCTCTACAACATTCCCCAGCGCACCGCGGCCGACCTGTCGAACGATCTGCTGGCGGAGCTCGCGCAGCTTGACAACATCGTCGCGGTCAAGCAAGCCAATCCCGCCAACCTGGCCAAGATCGACGGGTTGCAGATCTATGCCGGCAACGACGATTTGCTCGCGGACATCCTCGACATGGGGGAGCCCGGGGGGATCTTGGTTGCGAGCCATCTGTTCGGCGACGCGATGCGCCAGATGGTCGACGAGCCCGAGCGGCGGCGCGAAATCGATCAAAGCTTGCAACACGTATTCCGCGACCTGGGGGTCGCGCCGCTGGCATGTAGCGTAAAGGCGGCGCTCAACCTGCTTGGTTTCGGGGTAGGCGTGCCGCGGCTTCCGTATGTCGAGCTCGACGAGCGGGAGACCGCGGTCGTGCGCGGCATGCTCGAGCGCCACGGCATGCTCGCAGCCGCGGCTGGATGACTCATCCGAGCGCGGCCCGTGAAGTGGCCGGATGGCGAGCGGGGCACGAGCCGCGCGGAGCGGCGGCGTGAGCAGCACTCTGCGCGTGCTTCCGCTCGGAGGCCTCGGCGAGATCGGCAAGAACATGACCGTCCTCGAGTACGAGGGCCGGATTGTGGTCGTCGATACGGGCCTACGGTTCCCGACCGCGGACATGCTCGGGATCGACCTGGTGCTGCCCGACTTCAGCTACTTGCGCGAGCGCGCTCAGCACATCGAGGCGTTCGTGATCACCCACGGACACGAAGATCACCTTGGAGCGCTTCCGTGGGTTCTCCGCGAGCTTGCAGTCGAGCGTCTTCCGACCGTCTACGGTCGGCGGTTGACGATCGCGATGGCGCGCTCCAAGCTCGATGAGCACAGATTGCGCGAGGCGCCGCTCGAAGACCTGCAACCGGGCGAGGAGATCAGGGTCGGGCCGTTCGCGTTGGAGCTGATTCACATGACTCACTCGATTCCCGACTCCTGCGCCGTAGCCGTCACCACGGAGCTCGGGACCGTGCTCGTCACCGGCGACTACAAGTTCGACCAGACGCCCGTCGACGGCCCCCCAGCCGATGTCTCGCGGCTGGCGGAGCTGGGCCGGGAAGGGCTGCTGCTGCTCTATGGGGATTCGACCAACGCGGACCGCCCGGGGTTCTCGCCTTCCGAGCGTGAAGTGGGGCCTCAGCTCGAGGACGTCTTCGCGCGCGCGCAAGGGCGGATCATCGTCACCAGCTTCGCATCGAACATTCACCGCGTGCAACAGGTCGTCGACGCCGCGGGCGCGCTGGGGCGCAAGGTCTCGCTAGTGGGCCGCTCGATGCGCAAGAACGTGAACATCGGCCGTTCGCTTGGGCACATCGAGATTCCCGAGGGAATGATGATCCAGCCTCAAGAGGTCGAGGACTGGCCCGAGAACAGAGTCGTGGTGATCTCGACCGGCTCCCAGGGCGAGCCGCTGTCGGCTCTCCGGCGAATGGCGTACGACGATCACCGGGCGATCAGGCTGCATCGCGGTGACACCGTCGTTTTCTCCGCGACCCCGATCCCCGGGAATGAGCGCGCGGTCAACGAAACCGTCGACCGGCTCTATCACGTCGGCTGCGACGTGATCACGACGCGCGACGCCCCAATTCACGCCTCGGGGCACGGGTACGTGGAGGAGATCAAGCTGATGCTGAACCTCGTCAAGCCGCGGTATGTGATGCCCGCGCACGGGGATCACAAGCGACTGCACCTGCATGCGCGGCTCGCCGACGCTGTCGGAATCGATCCGGAGAGCGTGTTCCAGGGGGAGAACGGGCTCCCGCTCGAGATCGACGCCCACGGCGCCCGCTTCGGGGAGCCCGAGCAATCCGGGATGATCTTCGTCGACGGCGTCGACATCGGAGATCCGGGCGACGTGGCGCTTCGCGACCGGCGCATGCTTTCGGCCGATGGCATATTCATCGTCGTCGCGACCGTCTCCGAGCAGACCGGAGAGTCGGTCGTGCCGCCCGAGGTGATCTTCCGGGGCGTGCCGTTCCTCGAGCAGGCTGGGAGCCTTATTCAGGAGATCCGCGATGAGGTCGAGCGCTCGCTCGCGGGCGCCGCGCGGGCGGGCGTACGCGAGATCGACCTACTGCAGCAAGAGCTCCACGACGATCTTGCGGCGTTCGTCTATGACCGGCTGCGGCGCCGGCCGATGGTGCTACCGGTGGTAGTCGAGGTCTGATCGGCCTCTTGCTGATCGCCGCCGTTGGCTTCAGCCATCGTTGTTGGCGTAGGAATTCGGATCGCAAAGCGGGTGCCGTGGCCGGTCCCCGGGCGCTCGAGCGACACGGTGCCCCCATGCGACTCCGCGACCGCGCGAACGATCGCAAGCCCCAGCCCGGATCCGCGTCCGCCGTCGCGGCCACTACGCACAAACCGCTCGAACACGCGCCGCTCGATCTCGTCGGGAATCCCGGGACCATCGTCCTCGACGATCAGGCTCGCCGTCCCATCTTCGATCACGGTGGCGGCCCGCACATGCGTTCCCGGCGGCGTGTGACGGACCGCGTTCTCGAGCAGGTTCAGCGTCAGTCGGTGAAGGTCATCCTTGACCCCGGCAACAACAGCGGGCTCCGGGTTGATCGAGAGCTCGTGATCGTCGGCCACCGGGCCCAGCTCCGAGGCGGCCTCGGTCAGCACTTGCGCCAGGTCCGTGGCTCGGTGGGGCTGCACCCGGCGCGCGTCAGCGCGAGCGAGCAGCAGCAGGTCGCCGACCAGCCGCCGCATCCTTCGGGTGGACCGAAGCGCCGCCTGCGCCGACTCGGCTTGTTCCCCATCGAGCTCTTCGGCCAGCAGCTCGAGGTTCGCGAGCATGCTGGTCAGCGGCGTACGTAGCTCGTGGGAGGCATCGGCGACGAACTCGCGCTGGCGCTCGAGCATCGCCTCGGTCTCGCCCCGGGCAGCGCCAAGCGCGCTCAGCATGCCCTCGAGCGTCCGCGCCAGCTCGCCCACTTCGTCCTCGGCCTCAGGATGTGGAAGGCGTCGGGACGGGTCGCGCGTTCGCTCGACTTCGCGTGCCGCGTCGGTCAGCTGCGCGATTGGACGCATCGCCCGCTGAGCGGTGGCCAGCCCCGCCAGCAACGCTAGGACGGTCCCGCCGAGCACCCCGAGCAGCAGGAAGAAGCGCACCCGCGAGAGCGTTTGCTCGACATCGGAGACGGGAAGCGCATACAGCAACACCAGATCTCCGACCGGCTGCGCGGTGAGCGGGCGGGCCGCCACCCGGTAGCCCGACTCGGTATACAGCCCGTCGCTCTCCCGCGGGGCCCCAACGAACAGGGACGTGTTCGGCGGGCGTTTGGTGCCCTTGATGATGATGTCGCTCTGCGTGCACAGCAGACCGCCATCGTCGAAGATCCTGATCTGCGCGTTCTCCGCGCGGGCGTAATCGCCGAGATCGACCTTGGTCCGGTTGCAGCCGAGAGTCGGTCCGATGAAACGAAGATGGTTGGACCTCAGCTCTTGGACCAGCTCGTCCGCGGCGGAGTTGACCTGGTTGTTGAATTGGCGCACGACCTGGCGATCGGTGAGCACGCCGACGATCACCGCGAACGCGGCCAGGATCACGCAGGTCAGAACCGCCGAGCCGCCCGCCAGCCGCCAGCGGATCGGAACCGACCTATACGCGGAGAACGTAGCCCGCGCCGCGGATCGTGTGTAGGAGGCGAGGCTCGCCACTGGCTTCAAGCTTCCTTCGCAGATTGGAGACGAACACCTCGATCGTATTCGTCATCGAGAACGGGTCATAGCCCCAGACTTCGTCGAGCAGGCGCTGACGTGAGATCACGATCCGCTCGTTGCGCATCAGATACTCGAGCAGCTCGAACTCGCGTTGGGTTAGATCGATTATCCGATCTGCCCGCGTCACCTCATGTGTATCGGGATTCAGTTTGAGGTCACCGACGGTGAGCGTCGCCTGCCCTCTCGGCGGCCGCCGCCTGAGCAGCGCGCGGAGCCGCGCGAGCAGCTCTTGACGCTCGAATGGCTTCACCAGATAATCGTCCGCGCCGGAGTCGAGACCCTCAACCCGCGCCTCGAGCGCATCGCGCGCGGTCAGCACGAGGATCGGCACATCATCGGTCTGGCGAAGGGTCTTCGCCACATCGATCCCGTCCATTCCCGGCAGGCCGAGATCGAGGATCACCAGATCGGGCAGAAATCCTTGGGCCAGGTCGAGCGCGCTGACGCCATCGCCGGCGATCTTGACGTCATATCCCTCCATCCGTAGCGATCGCTGGAGGACGTGGGCGATTGCGTCGTCGTCCTCGACAACGAGGACACGCGGGGAGCGTTCGTAGTCCGCCATTCGCGTAGATGGTACGGCCCGAGTTGAAACGGGATCGAAGTTCGGTGCGGTTTGATACGGGGGAGGAGGCCGGCTTTGGCCGTCGAAGCACGGAAGTTGCGACATGGCCACACGCCGCAGGAAGAAGCCGCCGCCCAAGCGCGCCAAGCGCTCGCTGCTCGCGAGCTTTCGATTCACTCTTCGGCGGCCAAGGTTCGAGCTCGAGCCCCATCAGGTCGACATACTTGCGCTCGCGCTGATCGCCGTAGGCCTGTTCCTCGGTGGAGTGGCGTACTTCGACTGGGCAGGAGGGACGCTCGGCAACGGCGCCGTCCAGGGCGCGCGGTTCGTCTTCGGAGCCCTGGGCTACGCGATCCCGGCCGCGCTGATCGCCGGCGGAGCGCTGACCCTGCTTCGCGAGCTGCGACCTCCGACCAGGCCGCTGCGGACGGGCACCATCTGTCTGGTGATCGCGCTCACGCTCGCGCTTGCGGCGGGCACGCTCGGGCTCGGCCCGGGCCGTACTCCGACCTCGGTCTTCTGGCACCCGACGGCGTTCAAGACGCGAGGCGGGGTGCTGGGTCAAAGCGAGCTCTGGATCTCCTCTCACTTGCTCTCGTCGCTTGGAGCCAATATCCTCGCGGTGTTCCTGCTGATCGCCGGATTGATCCTGGTCACCGGAGCGACGCTAGGTGGAATCGTTCGCGCCACCCGCTCCACCGTCGCGGGAACCAGCCGCACGCTGAAGCGCTCCACCGAGGACATCGCGGCGACGGTGGCGCGCCGGCCGGCGACGGAGGCCGCCCGGGCCGCTAACGCGCGGGTCGAGGTGGCCGAGCCGCTGTGGCCACCTGAACCGGATACGGAGGACCTGGTGATCCGGCCCACGCACGTGGAGGCGCCTCCGATCGAGACATCTCGAGGCAACCCCGATCAGCTCCCCGAAGACCAGGACGATGGGTCGGGGGTGGAGGATGATCGCGACTCGGCCCACGTTCAGCAGCAAGATCTGCGACCGGAGCATCTAACCCCTCAGGGTCGCCTGCGGGCCGCGATCACCGACGACCCCGACTACCACTGGCGCGTGCCGGGATCGCGGTTTCTCACCCGCTCGACCGGGGAGGACGCCAAGCCCGATACCGCAGGCCAGGAGCAGATCACAACGACGCTGCTCGAGACGCTCGGGCATTTTGGCGTCGAGGCGCGGGTGGTGGGCCGCGTGACGGGGCCTCACATCACCCGTTACGAGCTGCGGCTGGCGCCTGGCACAAAGGTGGCGAAGGTCGCGCAGCTGAAGGACGATCTCGCTTACGCCCTGGCGGCGACCGACATCCGGATCCTCGCCCCGATACCCGGCAAGCAGGCGGTTGGCGTGGAGGTGCCCAACGCGCGCCGGCGGATCGTTCACCTCGGCGACGTCTTTCAGGAGCCGCCGCCGGATTGGTCGCCGCTGACCGTCTGGCTCGGCAAGGACGTCGGCGGGCGAGCGATCGGTGCCGACCTGGCGAAGATGCCGCATCTGCTCGTCGCTGGAACCACCGGCTCAGGCAAGTCCGCGTGCGTCAACGCGATGCTGTCGAGCATCCTGCTGCGAGCAACTCCGCACCAGGCACGGTTCGTGCTGGTCGATCCCAAGCAGGTCGAGCTCAACCACTACGAGGGCGTCCCACACCTCCTGACGCCCGTGATTACGAGCCCCCGAATGGCCGCCAACGCGCTCCAGAATCTGGTCAAGGAGATGGAGCAGCGCTACGGGACGATGTCGCTCGCGCGCACCCGCAACCTGCCCGAGCTCAATCGCGCTCGCGAGGCGCGCGGTGAGCCGGCGTTGCCCTACATCTTGTGCGTGATCGACGAGCTGGCAGACCTGATGATGGTCGCGCCCGCCGACGTCGAGGATTCGATCATCCGGCTGGCGCAGAAAGCGCGCGCTGTGGGGATCCATCTGGTCCTGGCGACCCAGTCACCGCGCGTCGACGTGATCACCGGCATGATCAAGGCCAACGTCCCTTCCCGGATCGCGTTCGCCGTCTCCAGCCAGACCGATTCGCGCGTGATCCTCGACCAGAACGGAGCGGAGTCGTTGCTCGGCCAGGGCGACATGCTGTTCTCGCCGATCGGGTCTTCAAAGCTCCAGCGGATCCAGGGTGCGTTCATCGACGAGGAGCAGATCGCCGAGCTGAGCGACGGCTGGCGCCGTCAAGGTGAGCCACAGTTCCAAGAGGAGCTGCTCGAGGAGGTCGCGAGCGAAGGAGGCGGAGGCTCCGAAGACGATGGCTTCGATCCCGACGAGGATCCGGTGCTGGAGGAGGCGATCGCGCTCGTCGCCCAGATGGGCACCGCCTCGACCTCGATGCTGCAGCGTAGGTTGCGGCTCGGCTACACGCGTGCCGGCCGGCTGATCGACATGCTCGAGCGGCGCGGCATCATCTCCGGCTACGAGGGGTCAAAGCCGCGACAGGTGTTGATCACGGAGGCCGATGTGCCGCGAATCCTCGCCCATCTGGCCGAAGCGGAGGGCGGCTCCTCAGCGGCCCCCGCGGCTCGGATTTCGGCCTCCACAGAAGCCCACGGCGAGCCGTAGATCAGCGCGTCCCAAGCCGTCTTTCGCCCCCTCAGTCGGCGCTAGCCTTCGAGGAGATGGCTGATATCGGGTCGACGTTGCGGGAGGCTCGAATGAGCGCCCGAATCGACATCAGTGAAGTTGAGGCTCGCACCAAGATCCGCGGGAGATACCTGCGCGCGATCGAGAACGAGGAGTGGGACTTGCTCCCCGGGCCGGTGTACGCCAAGACCTTTCTGCGCACCTATGCCGACTTCCTGGGACTCGACAGCCGGGCGCTGGTCGACGAATACAAGCAGCGCTACGAGCGTCCAAGCGACCACGACATCCGACCGGTCGGCTCAATGAACCGCGAGCGCAAGCGAGCTCCGCGGGGCCCGCTCGTTCCGCCATGGGCAATCGTCGGCGTCGTGCTGGTGGGGGTTGTGGTCGCGCTGTACCTGGTCGGCACGAGCTCGGGACCGAGCACGCCGACGACCAGCACGCAGGCGGGGACCACCCATCATCGGGTGCGCCACCGCAAGGCCCGCCACGCTGCGCGGCCGCAGCCGACGACCGTGACGCTTCAGCTGAAGCCCACTGGCTCGGTATATGTGTGCCTGGTCGACGGGCAGGGTAAAGCGTTGATTCCGGGACAGATCTTCAGTCCCGGACAGGCCATCCCTACCAAAAGCGCACCAAAGATGAAGTTGACGCTCGGCAACGCGTCCGTACAGATGAAGGTCAACGGCTCGGTCGTCAAAGTCAACCCCTCGTCGACCTCGATCGGGTTCCTGCTCCAGCCGAGCGGAAGCACGTCATTGCCAACTTCTCAACAGCCCCGCTGCGCGTGAGCAGCGAAGAGCTCGGTGCCGGCGGCGGCCCAGCGCGGATCCACGCCGGCCGGCCCCTGAGAGCGGGAATCCTGGTCACCGGAACTGAGGTCCTCACCGGGATCATCTCCGACCGCAACGGGCCGTGGCTGTCCGAGCGCTTGACCGAGATCGGCGTCGATCCGGCGATGATCGAGATCGTCGGCGACCGACCCGGAGATCTGCTGGCCGCGCTCGAGAACATGTCGAGGCAGGGCATGGCGCTGATCATCACCAGCGGCGGGCTTGGGCCGACCGCCGACGATCTCACGGCCGAGATCGTGGGCCGCTTCAGCGGCCGCGAGATGGTGCTCGACGATGCGCTCGAGCAGCGGATCGGGGAAATCCTGCGGCCCATGATGCAGCGCTGGCGTGGACTCGATCCCGATGCCATCCGCGCATCGAACCGCAAGCAGGCGGTGATCCCAGCCGGCGCGACTCCACTGGGCCCCGTGGGAACCGCCCCGGGGCTGGTGGTGCCGCCGCGCACCGGCGTCCATCCGACAGTCGTGGTGCTGCCCGGACCGCCCCGTGAGCTCCAGCCGATGTGGGAGATGGCCCGCGCCACGGAGGGCTTCCAGGCCGCGGTCGCGGGCGCCACGGTTTACGAGCGGGCGATCCTGCGCCTATTCGGGATCCCCGAGTCGGAGATCGCGAACACGCTGCGGGCCGCTTCCGAGGCCGGGCTGGACTTGGCTCCGCTGGAGATCACGACCTGCCTCCGGCGCGGGGAGATAGAAGTTGCCACCCGCTACGAACCCCCCGCACAGAAGGACTACGACGCGTTGCTCGCGTTCCTCCGCGAGCGCCACGCAGACACGCTCTTCTCCGATGATGGATCGACGATCGACGATCAGGTGATCGCCCTGCTTGGCCATCGCCGGATTGCGGTCGCCGAATCCTGCACCGGCGGACTGATGGCGGCCCGCCTGACGGAGCGCGCAGGGTCCTCCGAGTACTTCGCCGGCGGGGTGGTGGCGTACAGCAACGAAGCCAAGACGGATCTCGCCGGTGTCGATCCGAGCTTGATCCAGCGCTTCGGGGCGGTCTCGACCGAGGTCGCCGAGGCGCTCGCCGACGGCGCGATCGACCGCTTCGAAGCTGACTTCGGCCTGGGAATCACCGGCATCGCCGGGCCGGGAGGGGGCTCGGAGGAGAAGCCGGTCGGGCTGGTCTGCATCTCGGTCGCCGAGCGTGGCGGCGCGCGCATCACTCGCAGCACCCGCCTGCCCGGAGGCAGAGCCGACATCCGCGACCGCTCGACGACCGTCACGCTGCATCTGTTCCGCCGGCTGCTGCTTGGTGAAAGCGATCCGCACCTCTCCCGCACCGATAGCGCCGCCGAGCGCAAGTGAGCGACGGGCGCACTCGCCTGTTCGTCGCGCTCGAGCTTCCGAAGCCGGTCCGGGCGGCGCTCGTCCAGTGGCGGGTCCCGATTCTCGAGCAGGTGGCCGGGCTGCGGGCGACGGCAGCCGAGACGATCCACGTTACTTTCTGTTTCCTCGGCTGGCAGGCGGAGGAGCAGATCGCTGCGATTGGTGAGCGCTGCGCCGACGCTGCCGCTGATACCGCCCGGATGGAGCTGGGTGTGGGCCGTGGACTGTGGTTGCCTCGGCGCCGGCCTCGCGTGTTGGCGGTTGAGGTCGAGGACCCATCCGGCGCGCTCGTGCGGCTTCAGGCTAGGCTCTCGGAGGTGCTCTCGAGCGGCGGCTGGTACGAACCAGAGTCCCGCCCGTTCCATCCACATGTCACGCTGGCACGAGCCGGCAGGAGCGCGCGGGTGCGGCCGGATGTGCTGGGAGCTGCCCCGCCGCTGACGTTCGAGGGATCGACGGCGACGCTGTTTCGCTCGCGGCTCAGCCCCTCGGGCGCTAGGTATGAGGCGCTGCGGACGGTGGAGCTGGGCTGAGCGGCACGCCGTCGGTGATTGCGTCGCGTCGCGACCTGCTGTTGGCGACCGCGACGCGGGGCCAGGTTCAGACCGATGACTGGACTGGGATGATGCCCGGGTGCGCTCTCCGAGTCGGCATGGTCGGAGCGCGACCGCTGCCCATCCGGTGGCCGTTGCAGCATTGCCATGATGCCGTTGCCGACTTGTGATGGGCGTGTCTTGTTCGTTCACAAGCGCGGATCTAGCTGTTCGGTTCCGTCCGCCACCAGTCCTACCGTGGCAGGTTCAAAGCGCATGAACAAGGAGCCGAGCTAAAGATGAGCGAGGAAGATAAGGTCGCCGGGAAGGCAGCCCCAACGGCTGACGCCAAGGTCGACGCCAAGCGCCAGGCTGCCCTCCAGGGCGCCCTTACGCAGATCGAGCGGCAGTTCGGCAAGGGGACTGTGATGCGGATGGGCGATCCAGGTGCGCGCGTCGCCGTGGACGCGATCCCGACGGGGGCGCTGGCGCTCGACATCGCGCTCGGCATCGGCGGCGTGCCGCGGGGGCGGATCATCGAGATCTTCGGGCCCGAATCATCTGGAAAGACGACGCTCGTCTACCACATCATCGCCGAGGCTCAGAAGCTCGGCGGCGTGTGCGCGTTCGTCGACGCCGAGCATGCGATGGACCCACTGTACGCGCAGCAGATCGGCGTTGACATCGACGAGCTTCTGGTATCTCAGCCAGATTATGGTGAGCAAGCGCTCGAGATAGTCGACATGCTGATCCGCTCGGGGGCTGTTGACGTGATCGCCGTCGACTCGGTCGCCGCGCTCACCCCTCGCGCGGAGCTCGAGGGTCAGATGGGCGATCAAACCGTCGGCGTCCAGGCGCGAATGATGTCCCAGGCGATGCGCAAGCTGACCGGCAATCTCAATCGCACCCAGACCTTATGCGTGTTCACGAATCAGATCCGGGAGAAGGTGGGCGTGATGTTCGGTTCGCCGGAGACTCAACCAGGCGGCCGGGCGCTCAAGTTCTATTCATCTCAGCGCCTCGATATCCGTCGGATCGAGACGCTCAAGGACGGCACCGAGGCGGTCGGAAACCGGGTGCGGGTAAAGGTCGTGAAGAACAAGGTGGCGGCGCCGTTCAAGCAGGCCGAGTTCGATATTGAGTTCGGCCAGGGGATTTCGACCTCCGGCTGCCTGATCGACTACGGGATCGAGCACAACATCATCAGTAAATCTGGCTCGTTCTTCTCGTATGGCGAGGAGCGCTTGGGGCAGGGACGAGGCAATGCCAAGGCGTTCCTCGACGAGAATCCGGCGATGGCTAAGGAGATCGAGGCGAAGATCTACGCGGCGCTCGGCCTCAGCCGTGATCTCGTAAAGCCGATCGAGTCGCAAGATGGCCAGGCGCTTACGGCCGTCAAAGACTTCCGAGAGCGAGCGGCGTGACGGACCCAGACAACGGACGCTGAAGTGCAAGAACCTGACGACCGTTCGACCCTGACGGCAGCTGCGGACGATCGGTTAGAGCACGCGCTCGATCTGGCCTTCCGCTATCTGAACCGCCGAGACCGCACGGTCGGCGAGATGGAGCGTCGTCTGGCCGGCCGTGGCGTCGAGCCGAGCGTGGCCGCTCGCGCGGTGGCACGGTTGTGCGAGCAGGGCTATCTGGACGACAACCGCTACGCGCGCTTGTTTATCGCCGAGAAGCGCGAGCTCGATCACTGGGGTAATGAGCGGATCAGGCGGACGCTGCGAGAACGAGGCATCGATCGCGAGCTGATCGATCGCGAGCTCGCTGACGCCGGCGATAGCGAGCTAGAGCGCGCGGTAGCCGTGTTGCGCCGTCGGTTTCCATCCCCACCACGGGACGGCCGTGAGCGGGAACGGGCGCTAGGGATGATGATCCGTAAGGGTTATGACAGCGAGCTCGCGTTGGACGCGCTGGCCGCGCATCAGCGTCTGTCCGGCGAGCCGAGCCCAGGTTGACGCTTGCCTGCGGTCGAGTCGCTTTCGGGGCGCTGGGGCGGGGCGTCGCGCCCTCTGGGTCTCACCCGGAGGGGCGGTCCCTTCGCTCGCTTACCGGTGCGCGACGTTTGCGCCGTTCGCCGCCCGGTACTACGATGCCGGGAGCGAACGAATGGCCCGACAGGGCAATGAAAACACCAGCTAACTTCAATAAATCGTGGATACCGGAAGCAAGCGTTGACCGTAAGCGCAAAGGGCTGTACCGACCATCGGGGTCGGCTCAAGGCCTATTCCCAACAGTCAGATTGACCGCTAGTTAGTCGCCGGCCGAGGGCTGGCGACTTCGTCCCACCGGCATCCGTTCGTGCTCCGCACGGGCCGCTCGGTCGCTCCCAAAAACCGAACGCAGTGAAAGGTCCGGCGCGCCCGGGCCGCCAGGAGAGGAACGACCATGGACATCATCGCCGCAGCGCTGATAGCGGTGGGACTAGTGCTCGCCGCGGTCGTGTACGCCGGCGTCGGTCGTACGCACCGCCGGAGCGGTCCACCAGCGCCGGCCGCAGACCATGCGGCTCGCGTTACGGCCCTCGAAGCGGAGTTGCCCGAGCGGCGTGCGGCGCTCGCACGTCGCGAGGAGGCACTCGCGAAACGTGAAGCTGAAGTTCAGCGTGAGCTAGGGGAGCTCTCAGCCAAACGCGAAGAGCTACAGCTCGAGCTCGAGCGGATCTCGGGCCTGACCGCGGCCCGCGCTAAGCAGCTGCTGCTCGACCAGGTCGAGGAGCAGGCCAAGCACGACGCGGCCCGGAGGATTCGGCAGATCGAAGAAGAGACAAAGCGGGAGGCTGACAGGCGCGTCCGAAACATACTGTCGGTCTGTATGCAGCGGCTCGCCGCAGGGCATGCCGCTGAGACGACCGTCTCGGTGGTCCAGCTTTCGGCCGACGACATGAAAGGGCGGATCATCGGCCGAGAGGGGCGCAACATTCGGGCGCTCGAGAACCTGACCGGCGTCGACTTCATCATCGACGACACCCCCGGCGCGGTGGTTCTCTCAGGTTTCGACGGTGTTCGTCGCGAGATCGCGCGGCTGACGCTCGAAAAGCTGCTGCAGGATGGGCGCATTCACCCGGCGCGGATCGAAGAGATGTATTACCAAGCGAAGTCAGAGCTCGAGACTCACATCATCGAGATGGGCGAACAGGGAGTCTTCGAGGCGGGGGTCCAGGGCTTGAACCCCGAACTGGTCAAGCTCCTCGGCCGTCTCAAGTTTCGGACCAGTTACGGCCAGAACGTCCTCTCGCATTCGATCGAGGTCTCCCGATTAGCGGCGATGATGGCCGGCGAGCTGGGTGCGAGTGCAAAGACCGCCCGGCGAGCGGCGTTGCTGCACGATGTGGGCAAGGCCGTCACCCACGAGGTCGAGGGGCCGCACGCGCTGGTCGGAGGTGAGCTGGCCCGCCGCTACGGCGAGACCGAGGCGGTGGCGCACGCGATGGAGGCGCACCACAATGAGGTCGAGCCGCAGACGATTGAAGCCGTCGTGGTTCAGGCTGCCGACGCCCTCTCCGGCGCCCGGCCAGGCGCTCGCGGCGAGTCGCTCGAGCAGTACGTGAAGCGTCTGCGCGACCTCGAGCAGATCGCCACCCGGCACGAGGGCGTCGACAAGGTCTACGCGATGCAGGCGGGCCGCGAGATCAGGGTGATGGTCGCTCCCAGCACGATCGATGACGACGCGGCGACTTTGCTCTCCCACGAGATCGCCCGCGAGGTCGAAAAGGAGCTCGAATATCCAGGCCAGATCAAGGTCACGGTGATTCGGGAATCTCGCGCGGTGGAGTACGCGCGCTAGCTCGACGGACGCCGCTCGCCGGTCGCTTGGCAAAGCTCCCTTCCCGCGCCGGTACTCTTGGCCGCAGATGAAGCGCTACCACGTGACGACGTTCGGCTGCCAGATGAACGAGCATGACTCGGAGCGGATGAAGGGCATGCTCGAGTCGCTCGGCTACGCCGAGTCGGCCAAACGCGATCAAGCGGATCTGATCCTTTTCAACACTTGCTCGATCCGCGAGAAGGCGGATGAGCGCTTCGTCGCCCATCTTGGGGAGGCGAAGCGGCTCAAGCGAGCGGATCCAGAACGGATCGTGGGAGTGGGCGGATGCTGGGCCCAGTCGGTGAAAGACGAGGTGTTCGAACGTTTTCCGTTCGTCGATGTGGCGTTTGGTCCCGGCCAGGTGCACAAGCTGGCCGAGTTTCTGACGAGCGATTCGATAACCGCCCAGGGATTTTTTGAATTCGAGGGCTTTACGGGTCACCTGCCGGCCAAGCGCACCCGCGAGTTCCAGGCATGGGTCCAGATCAGCGTCGGCTGCAATTGCGTCTGCTCGTACTGCATCGTGCCCTCCACCCGCGGCCGCGAGGTGAGCCGCCCCGCGGACGAGTTGATCTCCGAGATCCGGCGGCTGGCAGCCGACGGGGTCAAAGAGGTCACCCTGCTCGGCCAGAACGTCAATTCCTATGGGCGCGACCTTCCGTCAGAGACGCGGCTGACGTTCGCGGAACTGCTGAAACGGCTCGATGCGACCGACGGCATCCACCGGATTCGTTATACGAGCCCGCACCCAAAAGACATGCGCGAGGACGTGATCCGGGCGCACGCCGAGCTCGGGTCGCTGTGCGAGCACATCCACTTACCGCTTCAATCCGGCTCGAGTCGGATTCTCAAGCGGATGCGCCGAACCTACACGCGCGAGCGGTATCTCGACCGGGTCGCGATGGTCCGCGAGCACGTCCCCGACTGCGCCCTTACCACCGACATCATCGTTGGCTTTCCCGGCGAGACCGAAGCGGACTTCCAACAGACGCTGGAAGTGGCCGAGGAGGTCGGCTATGACGGCGCGTTCACGTTCATCTACTCGCCGCGCCGGGGAACTGAGGCCGCCACGCTGCCCGACCACGTGCCGCACGACGCGCAGGTGGCGCGGCTGGAACGTCTGGTGGAGGTAGTTCAGCGTCGCGCGGCCGAGCGGTCACAGCGATTCGTGGGCCGCACACTCGAGGTCCTCGTCGAAGGCCCCTCGCGGACAGATCCGAGCCGTTTGCGCGGCCGCTCCCGACAGAACAAGGTGGTCAACTTCACCGGTCTGGCTTCGCCTGGGGAGCTGGTCGCGGTCGAGATCACCGGGGCGACGAGCCAGACGCTGTCGGGCGAAGAGTCGCTCCTCGCGCGGGCCGGCGGCTAGCGTCGGACTGACGCGAAAGTCCGCCGCTCGATCTGCGAACGTGTGTTCGATGCGCTGGAGCAACCTCAGCATTCTCGAGGAGGAACGCACCCGCCTCCCCGGCTACCGCGACGAAGCTGTGGTCCGGCACTTCGAGGCGCCGGACGCCGTCCAGACCCGTTTCTATGAGGTGCGGGCGAAGTCGATCCTCAACCCCGTTCCCGCCGCGTCGCGGATGCCGTTCCGGTGGACAATCAATCCGTATCGAGGCTGCAGCCATGCATGCGTCTACTGCTTCGCTCGCCCAACGCACACGTATCTCGACTTCGATGCCGGTCGGGACTTCGAACGGGAGATCGTCGTCAAGGTCAATGCGCCGGAGCTGCTGCGCACGGAGCTGGCGCGGCCGATGTGGAACCACGAGCACGTGGCGCTCGGCACGAACACCGATCCCTATCAGTGGGTCGAGGGTCGCTACAGGCTGATGCCCGGAATCTGGGAGGCGCTGCGCGACGCAGTCAACCCGTGCTCGATCTTGACGAAGTCCCCGCTGCTGCTGCGAGATCTGTCGCTGATGGTTGAAATCGCGCAGCGCACCGAGTTCAGCGCCGCGCTCTCGGTCCCGACGATCGACGAGCGGGCCTGGCGGGCGACAGAGCCGCACACTCCGAATCCCCGGGCCCGGCTCGAGGCGGTCGCCGAGCTGACGCGTGCGGGTATCAGGACTGGGGTGCTGGTCGCGCCGTTGATGCCCGGGATCAACGATGCGCCCGCACAGGTCGCCGAGATCCTGGAGCTGTCAGCGGAGGCCGGCGCGGCGTACGTGAGCGGAATCGCGCTGCATTTGCGCGGTGAGGTAAAGGGATTGTTCTTTGAATGGCTAGAGGACAACCGGCCCGAGCTGGTTCCTCTCTATCAGCGCCTCTATAAGCGCGGCGCTTACATGGCGCTCGAGGAGCGGCGGCGCCTCGCGGCCCTGGTGAACGGCTCCGATCTCGCGCCGGGGGAGCCGATGCGCGATCGCTCGAAGCGACCGCAGGACGTCCCCACCGCCTCAGACGATCCCGCGGCCCAGGACGACCCAACCCAGACTACGCCCGACGACCCCTCCCGCGATCGGCTGGCGCACCGCAGCACTGACGCGCCGGATCAGCTGATGCGCGGCAGGACGGTGACACCGCCTCCGGTGAAGCAGCGAGAGCAACGCCGCGAGACGCAGCAGCGCCTTTTCTGAGCTCGCCGGCGAGCGGCGGACCGGAGCGCGTGGAAGCTCCTGACCTGGCAGGATCAAGCAAGCATGGAAAACCCGTTGAAAAAGCGCAAAGACCTAAATATCGACCGGATGTTCGAGACCCGAAGCGAGGCTTGGGAGCGGGTCGGACTGGCGGTGAACACGAGCCAGCGGGCGATCCGGAAAGCGCGGCGACAGGCGTTGATCTTCCTGCCGTTGCTGATCGGAGTGCTGGTGGTGTACTACAACCGCCACGCGCTGCTGGGTATCAAGTGCGTGCCGGAGGGAGCCGGCACGCGCTGCACGTATAGCCCATGGGAAACGCCGCTGCAGATCGCTACGGTAGTCGCTCTTCTGATCCTCGGCTGGTCGTTCGCGCGAGACATCGGCCGCGGCGCGGCGCCCACGATCTTCCGACGGATGGACCCTGCGACGGCCGGCACGGTTGGCTTCTTGATCCGGCTGACCACGATCGTTGTCACCTGCGTGATCGCGTTCAGCATCGCTGGAGCCGATCCCCAGACGCTGCTCGCCACGAGCGCCTTCACGGCCGTCGTCTTCGGTCTCGCGGCCCAGCAAACGCTCGGGAACCTGATTTCAGGGTTGGTACTGATCAGCGCTCGCCCGTTTCGCGTCGGTGAGCGTGTGCGGCTGCAGGCTGGAGTGGTCGCGGGCACCATCGAGGGGGTGGTGAGCTCGCTCGGGCTGCTGTACACAACGCTCGTGCTCGGCGGCGAGGATCGAGTGATGATCCCAAACAACGTTGTCCTCTCTGCGGCCGTGATGCCGCTTAAGGAGCCCGACTCGGTCGATGTGAAAGTGCGCCTTACGGCGGGCGTGCGTCCTAGCCATGTGCAGACGCTGCTGAACGACAAGGTCACCACGCCGACTCGCTCGCGTGCGACCGTGCTCCTCGAGGAGATCGACGGCGATGACGTCGTGGTCCGCGTGCTGGCGACCCCCGAGCGCGCCCAAGACGGCGCCAAGCTGGCCGATGAGGTCATTGCCACGCTCGCGGACGTAACGGGCGATCACGCGCTCCCGAGAGACGCTGCCGACGCTGGTGATCGCGAGCTTGCGAAGCGGCGCTCCGGCGCTCGCGGTCACGCGCTGACCAAGGAGTAGGGCGGCCGCGGCCGCTCGCCGTCGGCTCCGATACGCTGCAGGCGATGAGCGAAGACTGGCGCCTGCGGATCGACATGCTCGAGTCAGGCATTGCGCGTGCGCTTACCGAGCGGCTCAACGCATCCGAGCTCGAGCATGACATCGCGCGGGCGTTTCACGATCGGGTAGTCGTCTCACACGACGGGGGAGAGGTGTTTTGCTACGCGGACACCCGCGAGCAGGCCGAGCGCGTCGAGAAGCTGATCAGCTCGCTCGCGGCTCAGCATCACTGGCAGCTGGAGATCGAGCTGCGTCGCTGGCACCCCAGCGCGGAGAGCTGGGAGGATCCCGAAGTACCGTTGCCCGAGACGGATTCCGAGGTGGCGGCAGAACGCTCCGAGCTGCTAGCGAAGGAGCGGCAAGAGGCTGAGGCGCGAGGCTATCCGGCCTTCGAGGTCCGCCTGCGCTGCCCCTCGCCCGAGGCCACACAAGCGCTCGCAGATGAGCTGCGCATCGAGGGCATCGCGAGCGTTCGGCGCTCGAACTATTTGCTGATCGGCGCCGCCGACGAAGACACTGCGCAGGCGCTCGCCGAGCGTCTGAAAGGGCATTCGCCGGCGGGCTGCATAGTGACGGTCGAAGGGACAGGCCGCCAGGTCTTAGGGGACCAGCTCGCTAACCCGTTCGCGATTTTCGGCGGGCTCGGGGGCTGATCCTCGGCCGGCTCGCTATGCGTGACTCGACGCGGTTGGACTCGCCGGCCCCCGACTGACCTCATCGCTTGCCGCGCTGACCCACCTCGATGTCGCTCGCGACCCGCTCGCCACCGAGCCGCCGGCTGACGGCGGCAGCGATCTCGGGCGCGAGCCCTCCGAAGCTGGCTCCGAAACGTAGGAACGCAGGGGCGATCTCGACCTCGGCACGGTTTCGCTCGATCGCGCTGATCACCCCGTTTGCGACGTCCTCGGGTGTGCGTGTGCCGACACCTCGTGGCAGCTCCGCCTGGGAGTCGGCGAACATTCCGGCATCTCGGATGAACCCCGGCATCACCACGGAGACGCCTACTCCGCGGGCGCGTAGGTCTTCTCGTGCCGCGAGCGCGAACCCTCGCAGCCCGAACTTCGTGGCGGAATAGATTGAGCTCGCGGGAGGCGCCACTTTGCCCGACAGCGAGGAGATGAACACCATGTGGCCACGGCGGCGTTCGATCATCGCCGGTGCTAGCGCTCGAGCCAGCGCGATCGGGGCCCGCAGGTTGATTTCCAGCATCCGATCGATCTGATCTTGCTTCAGCTCGGTGAGCAGGCCGCTCGCAGGAAGCCCCGCGTTGGCGATCAGGACATCCGTGGCGGCCGCGCGCGCCGCAGCGATCAAGCGATCGACGTCCTCGCGGCGGGAAAGATCACACGCAACGACCTTGCCAGAGACCTCCTCCGCCAGGGGCTCGAGTACCTCGAGACGGCGACCGGTGAGCAGCAGTCGCGCGCCGCGGGACGCGAACGCCCTGGTGATCGCCTGACCGATTCCACCGCTCGCGCCGGTGATGAGCACGTTGCCGCTGAGCAGGCTCACAGCGCGCCAGTGTACGCGCCGCCTACTCGACGTCCACTTTCGGTTCGCAGCTCACGGGGAAGCAGGTGCCGCGCCTGGCCGCGCTGCCGGCTCAGGCAGGAAAGATCGCCAGCGTCGCGGTGAAACCGTGCAGGAAGCTCCGTCCGCCGACCGGACCGATCTCACCAGCCGCGAAGAACCCAGCAGCGGGCACCGGGCCGAGCTCACGCTGAACTGTCTTTGCGTCGTGATCGCAGCTGCCGAACATCGCCTGTCCGCGACCGTTGCAGGAGAAGACGAGCGCCCCCGCGGGTGGTGAGCCGGACATCGCCTCCGCATGCAGTTTTAGCGCCCGGCGCAGATCCTCGTCGGCTGACTTCGCGTCACGGGCGTGAAGACGCAAAACCTGTCCCTCTCGGACAGCGGCGCCGACGGTGAGCGTGCCCGCATCCGGATCGGCATCGAGCACGCCTCGCACGAGGAAATCGCCCTGCTGGTATTCGGGTTTGCCGCTGTCGATCACGATCCCGATCAAAACGCCGCGGCTGATCAGCGCCCGCTCGCGCGGCGAGAGCTCGCCGATGACGCGCTCGAGGGTTTGCAGCGCGGGCCGCCCCGCGAGCTCGTGAATGATGTTTCCCTCTGCCGCGGTGATCGTGATCTCCGGTCCGAGCGGCGCGGCACCCTGGGAGACGCATGGGAGCATCTCGACGCCATCGAGGCTGATCCCTACCGCCCCCTGGTCCCGAACCTCCTCGCCGAAGAACAAGATTCCGCCCCCGTCAGCGCTACGTGCGCTGGCGATGGCACCGACGATTGGAACCGCTGGCGAGTCGCGAGCAAGTGCCGCAAGCGCCGCGTCGGTGGGAAACGTGTAGGGATCGGAGAGCATGATCGCTCCCTGATCGCCGTCGAGCTCGGGAATCCCTTCGAGCTCCTCCGCGGTGGCCGTCGCGTGAAACGGCCTCGCGTCCCCGGTGCCCTCGAAGGTCGCCGCCCACACCGACACCGCTGTTCCCGACTCGAGCTCGCGATCGCCGCCGAGGACGCCGCCGGCGCCGCAACCCACCAGCGCGCGCGGCGCCAGCACCCGGTGAATGCCCTCGAGCGTGACTTCGGGCGAGAGCAGATGCGCTCCGCTGGCGAACACGAGCGTCAGGTCAGAGGGCGCGCCCTCGAGCGCATCCGCCGCGCTGCCTGCGGCCTGCAGCGCTGCATCCAGCGGATCCAGCTCGACGGAGACTCCTGCTCCGATGCGAATGCTCACCGCTGCATCTTCCGGTCCATCGCTTCACGATACTCCCCTCGCGGCGCCCAGCGGGATGATCCCGGTGTTTACTCCGCGCGTGGTGGCCGCCGAAGTGATCGCGCTGTTTGGCCCTACGGGCGTCGGCAAGACCGGCGTCGCGATCGCGCTCGCTGAGCGCCTGAGGGAGCTGGGAGAGCGGCCGGTCGCGGTCTCGGCCGACGCGCTGCAGGTCTACAGCGGTCTTGAGATCATCACCGGCGCCGCGAGCGCAGGCGAGCGGGCTTGCCTCGAGCACCGCCTGATCTCGTTCCTTCCCGTGGACGCGGCCTTCAGCGCCGGGCAGTATGCCGAGCTTGCGCACGCCGAGATCGACTCGTTGCTGCTCGAGGGAAGACGCCCAATCGTTGTGGGGGGAACAGGCCTCTACCTGCGAGCCGCGCTGACCGAGCTAAGCCTTCGTCCCCCGCCTCCTGAGGGCGTCCGGCAACGGTGGGTGGACGAGCTCGAGCGACGCGGCCCGGCTGCGCTTCACGCCGTTCTCGCCCGCCGAGCACCGTGGGCGGCAGCCGAGATCGAGCCAAGCGACCGTCAGCGAATCGTGCGAGCGCTGGAGTTGCTCGAAGCCGGTGAGCTCGAGCCGCCGGAGGGGGAATCGGAGCTCTGGACAGCCGACGTTCGACGCACCGCGTTGCTGATCGGGCTGGTAATGGAGCGTGAGCAGCTGTACCGGAGGATCGACGCGCGCGTCGAGGAGATGGTCGCAGCGGGCGCGCAGGAGCAGGTGCGCCGGGCCAATGCCGCCGGCGCTTCGGTGACGGCCAGAAAGGCGCTGGGCTTCGAAGAGCTGCTGACCGGTGATCTCGAGGCGATGAAACGTCGGACGCGCAATTATGCGCGCCGGCAGCTCACCTGGATGCGCAAGCTGGCCTCGGTCAAGCAGCTCGACGTGACCGACCGCTCGCCGCCGCAAGTGGCCGACGAAGTGCTCGATTTGTGGCTCGGCGAGCGCGGCGGTCGTTGACCCCCGCGTGCGCGCCGGGGATTGTGAGCCCGGGAACCGCTGCAGGCCCGCATCAGGGCCACGGCGTGAATGGATACATCACGATCGCCGCCGCGACCACAGACGCCGCCCACGCGCCGATCAGCTTCGCGTTCACCCGGATGCGAGTGACCAGCTGGGCGACCGCGATGTAGATCCCCGGCATCACGATCACCATGTAGTAGAGGTAGCTGGTTCGGCTCCAGATCAAGCTGAGCAGCACGAACGGCACAAACGTGCCGACGAACCAGGCCAGCGCGATCACGCCGACGTCGTTTCGCGTCTGCGCGGCACCAGGAAGCGCGAGCGCCAGCGCCGGCAGCGCCAGGAGCATGATCGGAGGGCTGATCATCCCGATGAAGTGCGCCGCGGGATGGATGTCGTGCAACCCTGGGGCGGGCTGCGAGGGGTTGATGTTCAGGTACATGATCGGCTTGAGATCGACGAGCCACTCCCACGGGTAGGAGGCGATTCCAGTCGGCCCGTGCGGGCTGCTCTGGCTGGCGCCGTAGCTGATCATGTGCGCCAGGTGCCCCAGCGGGTCGCCCGCTATGAGCTTGCCGGCGACCGGGTCATAAGGCGGCGCGATCCGGTCGAGGATCGCCAACAGCAGATAGAAGACGCCCGCTGCGGAGACCGCGCAAGCGCCGAGCTGCCTGAGGCGACGCACGGCCTCTTGGCGGTCGATCAGCCACTGAAAGCCCTCGAATAGCGCCAGCGCGGGCAGCAGGTACGGAGCCACCAATTTGCAGCAGGCGCCGACGCCGATCAGCGCTCCCGCGAGCAGAGGACGACCGCGTAGGTAGGCGACGGCAGCCCAGATCATCGCGGTGAGCGCGTAGATGTCGAGCGTCCCGATCCGCCCGTGGACCAGGATCAGATTGTCGAGTGTCATCAGCGCGCTCGCAGCGAGCGCCACCCACGGTCCGCCGCCCGCAGCGCGAACCAGCGCATACAGCCCGAGAATCGCCAGCGAGCCGCAGATCACGCTGCCAAGCCGCCAAGCGAGCGGTCCGTCCCCAAACAGCTCGATCGAGCCGGCTATCACCAGCTTTGCCAGCTGCGGGTGCTCGGCGTTGGGGTCATCGCCGAGCGGCGCGTCGGCATAGGTGGCCCCGCTCGGCGGGCGCACGCCGGCAATCACCCTGGCGGCGTTGACGTAGTAGCTCTCGTCGAACACCAGAATGTGATCCGTCGACGTGCGGCACGGTGAGCGGCACGGCTCCCCGATCAACGCCACCCGAGCCGCCAACGACAGCAGCGAGAGAATCGCTAGCAGCGCCAGCGGGCGCGAGCGGAGTGAATGGATCCGGCGGGCCATCGCCGGGCGACGGTACCTAGACTGATGCCGCGTGGAGTTCGAGAAGTGGCACGCGCTCGGCAATGACTACCTGATTATCGAGGAGGCCGTGCTCCCATTCGAGCTGACGGCGGCCCGCGTTCGTTTGCTGTGCGCGGCGCACACAGGAGTATTCGCGGACGGAGTCTTGCTGCTCTCGGAACCCGCCCAGCCGGGCTTCGTGGCCCGACTCCGGATCTTCAATCCCGACGGCTCCGAGGCTGAGCTGTCGGGCAACGGCGCTCGCGAGGCGATCCTCTATCTCCGCCGTCGTGGCTGGACCGAAGCGGACACCTTCGCACTGCAAACCGCCGCCGGCGAAATCCGGTCGACGATCACCTCTCCGACAACTTGCACGGTCGAGATGGGCCGTGCAAGGCTGCAGAGCGCCGACTATCCCTCCGGCGGCGAGGACGGTAGCGGCGAGCTGCGTGCCGGCGGGCGCTCCTGGCGCTTTCAACATCTTCAGGTGGGAAACCCCCAATGCTCGATCTCGGTGGGCTCCGAAGCCGAGCTCGAGGCGCTAGATCTGGCTGCGGTCGGGCCGGAGATCGAGCGCCACCCGTTGTTTCCGAACCGCACCAACGTCTCCTGGTACACCCGCCTGGGGAGCGGAAGGATCCGCGCGCGGATCTTCGAGCGTGGCGTCGGCGAGACCTCCGCCAGCGGAACCGGCGCCACCGGAGCCGCGATCGCCCACGTGTTGACAGGAGGCAGCTCGCCGGTAGCGGTGATGCTCGACGGAGGCCAGCTCGACGTGCGGGTCGAGGAGGATCTTCGCATCAACCTGACAGGGTGGGCGGTTCCCGTTTTCCGCGGGACGCTCGCCGATGAGTTCATAAAGGAGCTGCATGCGGCCCAGTAGGCGCCTTGACCGAATCCCTCCGTACTTGTTCGCCGAGCTCGAGCGCAAGATCGCGGCCAAGCGGGCCGCCGGAGTCGACGTGATCAGCCTTGGCATCGGCGATCCCGACGCCCCGACCTACGCACCGATCGTGGCCGCCATGCAGGCTGCGGTCGCGGACCCCAGCACCCACCGCTACCCGACGAATCGCGGCCGCACGGAGTTCCGTGAGGCCGTCGCCGAGTTCTACGCGCGCCGGTTCGGAGTGCAGCTCGACCCGGAGCTAGAGGTGATGGCGGCGATCGGCGCGAAGGAATGCATCTTCAACCTCAATCTGGCGTTCCTCGATCCGGGCGACGTGGCGCTCGCCTCCGACCCCGGATATCCGGTGTACACGGGCGGACCGCTCCTGGCCGGCGGCGAAGCGGTGTTGATGCCGCTGGAGCCAGAGCTCGAGTTCGCTCCCGACTTCGAGGCAATCCCGGCGCAGCAGCTCGAGCGAGCGCGACTGATGTTCATCAACTACCCCAACAATCCCACGGGGGCAGTCGTTCCGCCGGGGCTGTTCGAGCGGGCGGTCGAGCTGGCGCGGCGCTCAGAAGTGCTCGTGGTCCACGACAACGCCTACAGCGAAACGACCTACGACGGATATGTGGCGCCTTCGTTCCTTGCTACCGACGGGGCCAAAGAGGTCGGCATTGAGGTGTTCTCGCTCTCGAAGGGCTACAACATGACGGGGTGGCGGTGCGCCGCGATCGTCGGCAACGCCGAGGCGATAGCCCAGTACTGGCGGCTGAAGTCGAACGTCGACTCGGGATTGTTCGAGGCGGTGCAGCTCGCCGGTGCGGCGGCGCTCTCGCCGGAGGTTGACGGCGAGGTGCGGGCGATGAACGCCGTCTACCAGCGCCGCCGCGACCTGGTCTGCGACGCCCTAGCCCAGGCCGGCGTCGAGGTCACTGCCCCGAAGGGCACGATCTACATCTGGGCACCCGTTCCGGGGGGCTTCGAGTCCTCGGCGGCGTATTGCGAGCATGTACTCGAGCAGGTCGCGGTGGTGATCTCGCCCGGCAGCGCGTACGGTGCAAGCGGCGAGGGTTTCTTCCGGATCTCTCTGACCACGCCCGATAACCGACTGACCGAGGCGGTCGAGCGGCTGCGGGCCCTCTGACGCGGCGGCTTTCGCGGCTACCATCACTTCCGTGCAGCGAAGCCGTGATGGCCGCACGTCAGTCTCGCAGGGCGCCGCCGATGGGCGCGCGGGTTCTCGCGCCCGACAGCGCGCATACTTGATCGCCGCGCCCACGGATGGCCAGGACCACGAGCTGTCCGAGCTGCGTGAGCTGTTGCGAACCGCGGGCGTCGCCGGTGTCGGCGAGCTGATCCAGCGGCGCGATCATCCTCATCCCAATAGTTATCTTGGTCCCGGCAAGCTCGATCAGCTGAAGGGTGAGCTGGCAGCGGCCGACGCCAACCTCGTGGCCTGCGACGACGAGCTCTCACCGCGCCAGGAGCGCAACCTCGAGGAGGCGCTCGGAATCCCGGTGATCGATCGCACGGCGATCATCCTCGACATCTTCGCGGCCCATGCGCACAGCGCGGCGGGCAAGCTGCAAGTCGAACTTGCGCAGCTCGAGTACAACCTCGCGCGGATGCGAGGGCTGTGGTCCCACCTCGAGCGGCTCGGCGGCGGCATCGGCACCAGAGGACCGGGCGAGTCGCAGATCGAGACCGACCGTCGTCTGGCAAGGGACCGGATCGCGGCGCTTCGGCGAAAGCTGGTGAGCGTGCGCTCGAGCAGGGCCGTGATGCGCGCCGAACGACAGCGGGCCCATCTCCCGTCCGTGGCGCTGGCCGGGTACACCAATGCCGGCAAGTCGACCTTGCTAAACGCGCTCACCGGCGCCACCGTCGGCGTCGGCGACCGACTGTTCCAAACGCTCGATCCGATGACCCGGATCCTCCGCGCCGGGGGCCGCGACTACCTCCTCACCGACACGGTCGGATTCATCCGCAAGCTGCCCCACCAGCTGGTCGACGCCTTTGGGGCAACGCTCGAGGAAACGCGGCTCGCTGACCTCATCCTGCACGTGGTCGACGGCTCAGCGCCCGAAGAGCAGCTGCTCGCGATGATCGCAGCCGTCGAGGACGTCTTGGCGGAGATCGAGGCCGTACACGCTCGGCGAGTCTTGGTCCTCGCGAAGGCGGATCTGACCGACGCCGAGCGTCGCGCCGAGCTCTCACACCGACATCCCGAGGCGGTCCTGGTCTCGGCCGTCACCGGCGAGGGAATTGAGGCGCTCACGGAACGGATCGAGGATGAGTTCTCGCGGTCTTTGCAGCAGGTCGACCTGCTGATCCCCTACGCCGAGGGCGGCCGACTCGCCGAGCTGCACACGCTCGCGGGTGACCTGGAGCGCGAGGAAACGCCCGAGGGCGTCCGCGTGGTGGCCCGCTTGCCCGCAGCCGCCGCCGCCCGCTATCGGCCATTTGAGCTCTTCGCCAGGCGGGCATGAGCTTGCGCGTCGCGCGGCTCGACGCACGGGCCATGCTGCCGACGCGTGCGTACCCGGGCGACGCGGGGCTTGACTTGTACGCGCTCGAGGGCGCGGTGCTGGAGCCCGGCGAGCGGAGCACTGTCCGCACCGGGGTGGCCGTCGAGATCCCGCCGGGCCATGCGGGTCTGGTCCTCCCACGTTCGGGGTTGGCGGCTCGACACGGAATCGCGCTCGTCAACGCCCCCGGACTGATTGACGCCGGCTACCGGGGCGAACTGATGGTGCTGCTGCTCAACACCGACCGCGAGCATTCGTTCGCGATCTCCCGGGGAGATCGAATCGCGCAGCTGCTGCTGGTGTCGGTGCAGCTCCCAGGCCTCGTCGAGGTCGACGCACTCGCCTGGTCTGAGCGAGGCGCCGGCGGCTTTGGCTCCAGCGGCGGCTGAGCGCGTCACGGCGCCGCGGTGCTGGCTATCAGTCCGTGGGTCTCGAGAAACTGCTGTGCCACCGCCGCAGGATCCTCGTGCGCGACATCCACCAGGAAGTTGAGCTCTCGCATCGTCGATGTGTCCAGCAGCGCGCTGACATCGTTGATGGTGTCGGCAAACGCAGGTCCCTCCTCGGCCAGCACCTTGGCGGAGACCACGGGGACGACGTTGCCCCAGCCGAACACGTTGCGTGGGTCGCTCAGCAGCACGTAGTCGCCGGTAACCAGTTGACCATCAGTCGTACCGACGTCCGCGGCCTGCACCTGGCCCTGGTCGAGCGCTTGATACTGATCGCCGACGGCCAGCGTCTTGAAGGCCCCGGGAGTGAATCCGTAGGCCCGCTTGATCGCGGGAAGGCCTTCCGGATCCTGCTGGAACTGCGGCGGACCGCCGAAGGTGACGGGCTGGGCCACCCTGCTCAGGTCTGCGATCGAGCGTAGCCGGTCATCGGTTGCGTAAGCGACCGTCACGCAAACGCCATTGGTGTCGCTGAACGGGGTTCGGTGCAGCAGCACGAAACCATGCGTGAGCGCGTAGTGCTGCCCCGCCTGGTAGGCCTCCGAGAGGCTCGGAAAGTCATGGCCATATTGGGCCACGGTCGTATTCCAGGTCGAGAGGTACTCGGGGTACATGCTTAGCGCCCCGCTGCTCAGCGCTTGAATCGTGACCTCGGTCGGACCAATGTTGCGGTTCAGGTTGACGGTGAACCCGTTCGCCTTCAGCGCGAGCGAATAGAGCTCGCCGAGCACGAACTGCTCGGTGAAGTTCTTATCTCCGATCGTGACTGTCGGCTTGCCCGCCCCCGGCAGCGTTGAGGTCGATGTGGTGCTGCTGCCAGTGGTCGTGTTAGCTGCGCTCGCGCTCGAGGAGGAGGTGGAGGAGGCAACGCGAGTCCCCGACGGACTCTGCTGACCACCGCCGCAGCCGGCGGCCAGCAGCGTGGCGGCGCACGCCAGCAGCGGCGCTCGCAGATAGCTGGGGACGGAAGGGCTCCGGGCAAACATCGACTGGGGCGTCCGGGGGCCATCCTAACCAGTGTGGTCAGTTCGAATCTCCCCCCTCGTCACGCACGACGAGGAAAGCGCGCGCAGGCGCAGCTCACGCACTCACGATCACCACCTCGCTGCCGGCGTAATCACGGGTCGCGGCGACGAGGCGGGTGCCGAGCGCAGTAAAGCCGGCCGCCGCGGCCTCCCGCTCGAGCTCGGCGGAAGTCACTCGATCGAGCTCGATGATGTCGTTGCTGATCGAGCGTCTGCCGTCGGCAGCCACTGTCTCCCGTCGCCGCTCGAGCGTGTAGCGTTCGCCGTCTGCGCGGACCGCGATTGGGTGGCTGCAGTAGACGATTCCGTCCCGCTCGCAGATGTCAGGTAACGGCGCGAACGCCGGATCTACGACCTCATAGAGCTCGAGTTTCTCCGCGATCGCGATCGCAAGGGTGCCCCCGCGGCGCAAGTGACGCCTCGCACAATCGAGTAGCTGCGCGCGCGCGGCGACACCCCCGAGCAGCTGGATCGTCTGCATCGGCACCACGCATAGCGCGAACCGCCGACCCAGCTCGAACGCGCGCGCGTCGGCGAGCGCCGTCCCGATTTCGAGGCCATGAGCTCTGATGGCGAGTTCAGCGAGCAGCTCGGGGTCGTGGTCGAGCGCGGTAACGAGGTGACCGTGGCGCGCGAGGTCGAGGGCCACCCGACCGGTGCCTGCGCCGAGGTCCAGGATCGGATCGCCGTGCTCGGACGCCAGCTCGCGCCACAGCGGCAGGTCCTCAGCGTACGCCCCGCACTCGAGGTCATGCCAGATGACGCTCATCAGCCGCCGCCGGCCGACGGGACGAGCACCCGCACAGCGCCGCGTAGCGCGCGGATTCTGACCGGAAGCTCCGCGATCGGATCGCCGTCCGCGTACATGGTGAGCGGCCGGTCAGCGTTGATCTCTAGCTCGCGCGCGCGTACCACCTCGACGTTCGATTGCTTGATGTGCTTACCCTTGTAGACAGACGGAAGGCTCCACAGGAACCGGGCCTTCGGCAGGTGGGCGATCATCACGACATCGAGAAGACCGTCCTCCATCGAGGCGTGCGGTGCGAGGAGCATGCCGCCTCCGTAGGCCGGTGAATTCGCCGCCGCGACCGAGTATCCGGTGAACGCCCGGCAATCGCCGCCGTCGATCGCGACCTGAAAGGTAGCCGGCTTCCATTCGGCAAGTGCGCGAAGCGCGCCATAGGCGTAGACGAGATTGCTGCTCACGAGACGGGTCTCGTTGGCGATCCGGTTGGCGTCGGAGTCGAGGCCGCAGCTCGCGATTCCGATGAAGGTGCTCGCATTTACAGCTCCCACGTCGATCGACCGCGGAATACCGTTGGCGAGCACCTCGCAGGCATCGCGTGGATTGAGCGGGATCCCCAGAGCCCGAGCGAAATCGTTTCCGCGTCCGCCCGGCAGGACTCCAAGGAGAGCGTCGGAGCCGTGAAGCGCGCCCGCCACGGCGGCGATGATCCCGTCGCCGCCGAACGCAACCGCGATCTCGCCGGCGGCCACGGCGGCCACAGCCAGCTCGCGCGCGTGCTCGAGGCAAGTGGTGCGCTCGACGCGGTATCCGAGCCGCCTGCGGGTGAGGCTCTCCTCGACCGCTCGCAGCTCACGGGCCGCGCGGCCACCGCCGGCCGCGGGATTCATGATCACGGCCAGCCTCACGAGCCGATCAGCAGCGCATGGAGATCCGAGGCGACCGCAACGGGCGTCGGATCGCTCGCCGCCTCAGCCTGAATCCGGCTGCTCACGCCGGTCAGCACGATTGCGGCATCGAGCCCGGCAGCGGCGGCTCCGGCCAGATCCGAGTCGAGGCGGTCCCCGACCATCAGCGCCCGCCCCGGCCCCAGCCGGTCGAGCGCCGCGTTGAACATCTCCGGGGCGGGCTTGCCCACGCTTCGGGCGCTGCGCTCGGTGGCGTACTCGAGAGCGGCTACGACCGCGCCGGTCGCCGGCGAGATCCCATCATCGGTCGGATACGTCCGGTCGCGTCCCGCCGCGAGCATCTCCGCACCTCCGAGGACCGCCCGGGTGGCGTCCTCGAGCTCGCTGAACTGCAGCTCGTCGTGGCTCGCGATCACGACGAGCTCGGCGTCCGCCACTTGCGCGGTGCCGTTCACGATCCGCTGTCCGGCATCGGACACGTGCCGGAAGATGGCGGGCGAGCCGATCACATACGTGGCCGTCCCCGGTTTGTCATCCGCGAGCACGTACTGAATCACGGCCCCCACGGTGACGACCTCCTCGAGTGAGGCGCGGAGGCCGAGCGACCACAGCTTGCGCACGTACTCCTCGGGTGATCTCCTGGCATCGTTGGTGAGAAACATCAGTCCCTTGCCAGCCGCACGCAGCTCAGCGACCGCTTCAGGCGCGCGACGGGTGGGGGCTTCGCCTATATATACGCAGCCGTCGAGGTCGAGCAGCACGTGGTCGTAGCGGTCGAGCAGAGGGGAGAGGGGCATCAGAACAAGGCGGTCTGCCTGCTGCCGAGCGGCGGCGACAGGCACTCCGGCCCGTCGTAGCGGGCGTCGTTGACCGCCGGTCCAACGGGCTCGATCGCAGTCTGACCGGGAGCAAGGCCAGCCAAGATCTCCGCAAGCCGGCGGGGCGGCGTAGCGGTATCCAGCCACGCGGCTTCATCTCCCTGCGCAAGGATGATCGGCATCCGGTCGTGCAGGTGCGCGATCGTCGAGTTCGCTGCGGTGGTGAGGATCGTACAGGTGCGCAGGCCGTTGTCGTGATCGCCATGCCAGATCGACCACAAACCGGCAAACGCGAACGGCGTGCGGTCAGCGCGAGTGATGTGAAAGGCGTGGCTGGGCGCACCTGGAGCCCGCCGCCATTCATAGAAGCCGTCGGCAATGATCAAGCAGCGGAAGCGCTCGAACGCGCTCCGGAAGGCGGGGCGCTCGGCGACGGTCTCGACCCTCGCGTTGATCATCTTCAGGCCGAGATCAGCGCTCTTCGCCCACGCGGGCACTAGCCCCCAGCGCAGCAAATCGCCGCGGGCGCGCCCCTCGCGGTCGGTGGTCACAGCCAGCACGTCGTCGCCGGGGGCGACGTTGTATCGACGGCGGATTTCAATCGACTCGCCGATTGGGAATCGCGCGCGGAGGGCCGCCTGGTCTGGGGCCGCAAGCGTGTACCGGCCACACACGGCGCGGTGGCTAGCGTGGCCGCGGCGCGAGCTGCTCGGCGCGCTGGGCTCGCGCCCGTTTCTGCCGGCGGCGCCCCACGAAAGCGAGCACCCCCACCGCAAGCAGCACGACCACAATCGCGTAGAAGACTGTGAGATCGAGCGACAACCCGCCGAACGGGAGCGCCACGAGCTTCACCAGCCCGAAGCTCGCCGCCAGGATCAGCACCACGAGCAGGATCACGATCACGATTCCGCGGATCCGGGCGAGGATGCCGGCACTCGCGGACGGAGCCACGAGGCCCATGAACTGCAGGCCGCGAAGCTGGCGGTTGGTTGGAGTCTCGACGCCGAGGCGCTCGGTCGCCCGCTTCAGGTCATCGGCGCGCCGTTCCGCGAGCGCCAGCGACGCGTCCGCCATCCGCCGCAGCTGCAAGCGCTCCTGCGGACGCGCGGCAGCGAGCGCGCGCTGGAAGTGCGCTCGGGCGGTCTTGGCGTCGTATCGCTCGGCGGCGCGAGCGCCGAGGATCGCCTGTGCCGCTGCCTTGTACTTTGTTTCGGCTTCTAGGTCCTCGTCCGAGCGACTTTCCAGCTGCTGTATGGCGGCAAGCTGGCTGCGCTGCTCAACTCGCATTGTCCGCTGCTGCTTGGCCATCGCTGCGAAGAGTCTAGTAGCTCACCGGTGGGATCAGTGCCCGATTTCCAGCGGTGCTAGGTTCGGCTGATCGCCCAGCAACTCCTCCCATCTCCGCAGCGACCTGTGCGCCTGCTCGCCGTCGGCGGGACGATCTCGATGCTCGGCGAGCGCGCGGTGCCAACGCTCGACGCGAACGCGCTTCTCGAGTACGTGCCAGGGCTCGCCGCGGTACCGGGGCTACAGGCGGAGACGCTGCTCGGGGTCCCGGGCGCGCAGCTAACGCTCGCACAGGCGCTGGAGGTCGCGACCCGCGCTGCCGAGGCCGCCGCGGCGGGCGATGGTGTTGTCATCACCACCGGCACCGACACGCTGGAGGAGCTCGCGGTCCTGTGCGCGCTGCTCGCCGGCGGGCAGGCACCGATTGTCCTCACCGGAGCCAACCGCCCGAGCTCCCGACCCGGCGCCGATGGAGGCGCCAATCTGCTCGACGCGGTGGCCGTTGCCGGCGCCCGCCAAGCGGCCGCGCTCGGCGCGCTGGTCGTGTTCGGGGGGGAGGTCCACGACGCGATGACGGTCCGCAAGGTGGACAGCACCGGCCCGGCAGCGTTCGCCTCGCCGATCACTGGCCCGCTGGGCCGGGTCGTGGAAGGACGCGTCTGGATCCACGCTCGGCCGCTACGCCCAGCGCAGCTGTCGGTCCCCGCATTGACTCATCGGGTCTACACGGTTACCGCCGGCCTCGGTGATGACGGGGCACTGCTATGGGCGATCGAGGATCGCGCTGATGCTCTCGTCGTCGTCGCGCTCGGCGCGGGCCACTTGCCGCCGATGATGATGTCCGCGCTTCGTCGCGTCGCGTCGCGGCTCCCGGTCGTGATCACCTGCAGACCCGAGCGCGCATCGATGCTGTTCGACACCTACGGTTTCGAGGGCTCAGAATCGGATCTGCGCACGAGCGAAGCCCTGTGCGCCCCGTTTCTGTCGGCGGCCGCCGCTCGAATGATGCTGCTGGCATGCCTTGGAGCGGAACTCGATCGCCAGGGCATTGCCGCGACGTTTGCTCCCTGGGACGCCGGAGGGCCGCTCGCTGACTGACGGCAGGTCACGCTTCGGGCCTCCTGATGCATCCGTCGCTCCGCGCTACACGGGCGTCCGGACGTTCGCGCGGCTGCCACAGGTCGCGCTTCCACACGAGGAGGTCGACGCTTGCGTGCTGGGCGTGCCGTTCGACACCGCGACCAGCTTTCGCCCGGGCGCACGGTTCGGACCCGAGGCGGTCCGCTCGGCCTCAGCCTTGCTGCGCCCGTACCATCCGTCGCTCGACGTGGACGTCTTCGGAGAGCTGTCGCTCGTGGACGGAGGCGATATCGCCGTCACTCCCGGAAACGCGCTGCGCACCACCGAGCAGATCGACACGGCGCTGCGTCCACTGTTGCTCGCCGGGATCGTGCCACTCGTGCTGGGCGGCGATCACTCGATCGTCCTCGGGGAGCTTCGAGCGCATGCCGCGGCGCACGGCCCGGTCGCGCTTGTGCTGCTCGACGCGCACGCGGACACCTGGGACCAGTACTACGGCGAGCGGTACTTCCACGGGACCCCGTTTCGCCGAGCGGTGGAGGAGGGGCTCGTGGATCCCGAGCGCTCCGTGCTGGCTGGGATGCGCGGGCCGTTGTACGCCTCGGCCGACCTCGAGGTGCCGCGCGAGATGGGCTTCGAAGTGATTGCAGGCGACGAGCTCGTCTCGCTCTCTCCGCGAGAGTACGGAGACCGGGTGCGCGCGCGCGTCGGCGACGCGGCGGTGTATCTGTCGTTCGACATCGATGTGCTGGACCCGGCGTTTGCGCCCGGCACGGGAACTCCCGAGGTCAGTGGGCTGCAGCCGCGCGAAGCGCTCGGATACCTGAGATCGCTCGCCGCACTACACTTCACGGGGTTCGACGTGGTGGAAGTGTCGCCACCGTACGACGGGCCGGGACAGATCACCGCGCTGCATGGCGCCGCGGTTGCCTACGAACTGCTCGCGCTGCTGGCGGTCGCGCGCCGTGCGCGGCGGTCGGGCGCGGTCGATCGCGCCAAACGCGAGCTGTGACCACACGAGCCGAAACTACCTTGGTAACGCCCCTCTCGACACCTCCAAATTCGCCCAGTGGGATGTTCCCCAGTCGGTGGACGTTCAAGCGCCCAATCGCCGAAAACGGGGTGTCCATCGGGGCGTTCTACAGGTCGGGACCGCCGATCCGGCGCTAAGCGGCGGCGAGACGGTGAGCTACAGCCGCATCGCGACCAGCGCGGCGGCGAGCACCACGACCGCAACCCAAAGCGCAGACAGGGCGCCCTCGAGCGGCCCCACCAGCCGCTCCCGGGTCAACTCGAGGATCCTGCCGTCGCTGAGCCGCTGCTCGCCCACAAGCGCGGTCGTGTGGCGGCGCAACTCACGTGCCGGGGTGCTCAGCCTGCGCTGGGCGATGCTCAGCAGAAAGCAGGCGGCCGCCACGAGCACCCCCGCCGGCCGGATCACGAGCGCGTTCGAGAAGTAGCCGGTGAAGGCGGGAAAGGCGCCCCACGCGAGGGCAAACCAGATGTCGCTGTGAAAGCGCCCGCCGAACAACTCGAGGTTGTAGGCCGGTACCAGGAACGCGCCCACCAGCACCAATGGCGCCAGCAGCGGGGAGACGATCACGATCCCGGCCGCACCAATCGCGACCGCGCCAATCAAGCCCGCGATCGCCAGCGCGATCAAGGAACCTCGCTTCAAGGTGGTCTTCAGCGGCCGGCCGCTCAGCTCGTCGAACGCGTGCGCGCTGACACCGACGGCGAGCAAGAAGGCGCCCAGCGCGGCCAGGAGCCGGTCGCCGTAGAGCGTTGGCGCCGCCGCCGCGCCGAGCGCCACGTAGCTCAAATGCCAGGCCGTGTACGGCGGATGCAGAAGCGTGACCAGGTCGCGCCAGCCGCCGGCCGCAAGCGCGTAGAACGCCGGCCGGTCCGGCTCATGAGGCGCCGTCGCCACCGCGCGTTCCCCACATCAGGAGCCCTGCACCAAAGCTCATCCGTCGCTCATGCAACTCGCCGATGCCCGCCGCTCGCCACAGCGCTTGCAGGTCGGTCTCTCGCGCGTGGAACGCTTCGATGTTCGGCCCGAGGAAACGGCCCACCTCGAACCAAGCTCGCGAGGCCAGGCCTCCCACCAGCGGCAGGCCGACGCGCGTGTGCAGGCGCCACAGAGCACGCGTAGAGCGCGTCTGCGGGACACCGAACTCGACCATTCCAATCCGCCCGCCCGGCTTGACCACGCGCGCCAGCTCGCGCATGGCCGCCGCTGGATCGTCGACGTAACGCAGCAGGTAGGTGAACGTGAGCGCGTCGAAGTGACCGTCTGGAAAAGGCAGCTGCTCGGCCTCCGCACGGAGGCATCTGATCCGCTCCCGAAGCACCCTGTCGTGCGCCACCCGGGCGCGCGCCCCGGCAAGCATCTGCTCGCTTTGATCGAGCGCGATCACATCGCAGCCGCCGCGGCGGACGAGCTCCGATGCCACGAGCCCTGTGCCCGTTGCGACGTCCAGAACCCGCTGGCCTGGGCGTGGATCGATCGCGCGAACCAGCGCCCGGCGCCAACGGGAGTCCTGGCCGAGGCTGAGCATCGCGCCCATCCGGTCGTAGCGCCCGGGCAAGCCGTAGAACAGATCGAGGGCATGACGCTTGCGCGCTGACAGGACGCTGTTGGCGGACGCTGCCACTATCGGCTCAAGCGTACGCGGTTGCGAGCGCAAGCCATCCCGCGCGTCAGGACGAATTCGTCGCCAGTCGCCTACAGTCATCGCCATGCGCGTGCCGGCGTCGAGCAAGCGGATCGCACCTCACGGCCGTCGTCCCGCGATTGTCGATTCCTAGGAGCCCTCGATTCCTACCGTGCTCTTGATCCGCCACGCGCAAGCTTCGTATGGCGGGTCCGACTACGACATCCTCTCCGAACGCGGTCAAGAGCAAGTGGGCGCGCTCGTAGTCGGTCTGCAGCGTCGTGGAGTCGTGGCCGATCGAGTCATCGTCGGGAGCCTGCGCCGCCAGCTCGATACCGCCGCACCGTGCGCAGCCGCGGCAGGGGGCGAGCTCACTGTCGACGATCGGTGGAACGAGTACGACGACCGGGACATCATCTCGCACTATGGCGGCGTTCCGGCAGGCATGGACCGTCAGCCCGGCGACAACCCCCTGAGCTCCCGCGAATTTCAGGAGCTGCTCAACCGAGCACTCGCGCAATGGATCGCGGCGGGGGCCGATGGCCGCTGCCGCGAGTCCTGGCCCCAGTTCCTGGGGAGAGTGAAGGCCGCACTCGAGGATGTCGCGGCGGGGCTCGGAAAGGGGCGAACGGCGCTCGTGGTCAGCTCGGGCGGCGCGATTGCCGCGCTCTCGGCGGCGCTGCAACGCCTGCCGCCAGAGTCGATGATCACTTTCAACCACGTGAGCGTAAACACCGCGATCACCAAGCTGGCCGTCGGTCGCGGCGGAACCACGCTGATCACCTCAAACGACCACGCCCACCTAGAGGAAGCCGGCGCTGCCTTGATCACCTACCGCTAGCCGCGCCGGCCCGCGAGAACACCATCGCCCCATCATCGATTGCGCCGAACCGCAGCGCCAGGATGTCACGGGCGTAGTTCTGGTGCAGCCGCCAGGGCGGCTTAGACCCCTGCTTGGGAAATTGATCGATCGATCGGAGCACGTAACCGGAGGAAAAATCGATGAACGGCTCCATCCTCACCGAGGAGTCATCGTTCCGGGGCACGACCTGACGGTAGCCGTGCTTGTCCATGTGCTCGAGCAGCCGACAGACGTAACTACAACTGAGGTCGCATTTGAGCGTCCACGATGCGTTGGTGTATCCCAGCACGATCACTAGATTCGGCACGCCGGAGAGCATCATGCCCTTGTATCCCATAGTCTCCGGGAGCCTGACCTCGCGTCCGTCGACGGCGAGCTGGAGACCGCCGAGCGCGAGCAGATTGAGCCCGGTCGCGGTCACCACCAAGTCGGCTTCGAGGTGCACGCCGGACTGCAGCGTCAAGCCCGTTTCCGTGAACGAGTCCAGGCGGTCGGTCACGATCGAGATGCGACCATCGCGGATGGCTTTGAACAGGTCGCCGTCCGCCACCACGCATAGCCGCTGGTCCCACGGGTTATACCGCGGCTTGAAGTGCGTATCGATGTCGTAGCCGGCTGGCAGCTGCTGCTCAATCCCCCAGCGAATCATCGCCTTCATCGTCCGGGGCCGCCGCCGGCTGAGCTGAAAGCTGAACATTGTCAGCAGTACGTTCTTCCAGCGGACGACTGGATGAACGAGCTGCTGTGGCAGCACTCGGCGCAGCCGATCTACGATCGGATCCCGGGCCGGTAGCGACACGACGTAGCTGGGCGAGCGCTGCAGCAACGTCACGTGCGCGGCGCTCGGCGCGATCGCCGGCGCCAGGGTCATCGCGGTCGCCCCACTGCCGATCACCACGACCCGCTTACCTCGATACTCGATCCCGTCGGGCCAGTGCTGCGGATGCACGATCTGCCCGCGGAATCGCTCGCTGCCCTTGAAGGCCGGCGTGTAGCCCTGGTCATAGCGGTAATAGCCGCTGCACATGAAGAGGAAGCCGCAGGTCATACGGACGGTCTCTCCAGTGTCGGCTCGAGTCGCCTCGACCGTCCAGCGAGCATCTTCCGTCGACCAGTCTGCTCGCACCACTCGATGTCGGAAGCGGACCTTCTGGTCGATCCCGTAGTCCCGGGCGGTCTCGCGAACGTAGCGCAGGATCGAGGAGCCGTCGGCAATCGAGCTCGGCTCCGACCACGGCCGGAACGAGTAACCGAGCGTGTACATGTCGGAATCCGAGCGCACGCCCGGATACCGGAACAGGTCCCAGGTCCCGCCGATCGAGTCCCTGGCCTCGAGGATCGCGAAGCTCTTGTGCGGGCAGCGCATCTGAAGGTGGCAACCGGCACCAACGCCTGACAGCCCAGCACCTACGATCAGTACGTCAACGTGTTCGGGCTCCGTTTTTCGAGGTCCTCGTCCCCGCCTCTGAGCGGCTCCCGAGGGGAGCATCGGCCGGCGCTGACCAGATGAACGCATCTCTCGAGCCTACTGATCAGCGCCGGCTAGGCTGCCGGCTTGGTCCGATGCCGCGTCAGCCTCGGCCGGACGGAGCGTTTAGCGCGAAAACCAACGGGTAATCGCCAGCTAGACTGAAATCAGCCGTCTCGGGTGTATTGCGGTTTGCGGGATTCTCGTTACGCGCGAGTGCGTAGGGGTCAGCCGCCGCGCCCGAATCCCCGTTCCTCAGATTGGATGTCGTATGACGAATGCTTCACAGCAGAAGGTAATGCAGTATCTCAACGAGGCGAGGGCCACTGAAGACGCGTTAGTTCGCGTGCTGCAGTCCCAGATCGCGATGACGCCGCGTGGCCCATACCGCTCAGCGCTGGAGAGTCATCTCGGGGAGACTCGAGATCACTCCGCGCGGCTCGGAGAGCGTCTGCAAGCGCTTGGCCAGGGTTCCAACCCGCTGATGTCGCTTCTCGGCTTCTGGGAGAGCGCGATTGGGCAGACCGTCGCCCTCTCGAAAGCGCCGCTCGATCTCCTTCGCGGCTCCAGCGGCGAGGAGAAGCTGCTCAAGAACGCCAAAGACACTTGTGCGACAGAAGCACTGGAAATCGCAACCTATACGGCGATCGAGCGGCTCGCACAGGCAGTAGGCGACGAGGAGACCGCGACGCTCGCCGCATCGATCCTCGCCGACGAAGAGAAGATGCTTCAGCGGGTGATGCGAGAGATCCCGAAGCTCGCCTCGGCCGTGGTCAACGCCGACGTGAAGGACAAGCCGAGCTACGACCTGACCACGACCGGCGCCGCGGATGTCGTCCGGGAGGCGAACGCCGTGACTCAAGAGGCGGTTCGCGAGACAGCCGCGACGACGAAAGAAGTCGCGCGCGAGACAGCCGGCGCCACGAAGGAGGCGGCCCGTAAGACGTCCGCCGCGACCGAGCGAGCTGCCCGCCGGAGCAAGCGCACCGCGCGACAGGCTCGCAAGGTTCCAGGCGTCGCGCAGGCTGAGGGCCAGATAAAGGGGGCCGTGGCGTCCGAGGACGACCTCGCGATCCCGCGCTACGACGAGCTGACCGTCGAAGAGATCAACGGCAGGCTGAGCGACCTTTCGCAGATCGATCTGGCCAAGATCGACGCCTACGAGCGCAAGAACCAGAGCCGGACGACGGTCCTGGAGCGGGTCGGCTCATTGCGCGGCGACGAGCCCTGGCCGGGTTATGACGAGCTGACCGTGGATGAGGTCCAGGCCGCGCTGTCGCAAGGCGACGAGGAGCTCGCCAAGAAGGCACGTTCCTACGAGCGCACCCACAAGAACCGCGTCAGCGTCCTCAGGGCCACTGAACGCGAGCACACCACCGTCTGAGCCGCAGTAGCGTGCGCCGGGCCCTGAGCGGCCCGGCGCGCTGCTGCCGGCGAGGAGCCGTCAATCAGTGGCCCGCCGTCGCCTGCAAGATGCGGGCCTCGGCGCAACCAAGCCGACCAGTTACCGAACTGTTCATCGTCGGTGGAAAATTCCCGGATCGGTGAATGTCAGGACACGCATCACGCTGAAGTCGTGACGACGCCATCCGTGGCTCCTCGTGCGGGCAGTTCAATTCGGAGCCGCTCGAATGCCTCTGCGTCTGAGGTGCTCAGCGTGAAGTGGGTCGATTCGGCCGCGCTGGATCTTGCTGCTCGCGGTGGTGAGCCTGCTTCTCCTGTCACCCCGCGAGCTATAGCGCACCGGTCCGGTAGGATCAGTCCCGCACTGTCGCAGGAAAAAAGGATCCGCTGCTCAGCGCTTCCAGAGAGCTTTGTTGGCGGTTGAACGGTGCCCTGACGAGTTAGCTGCTCGCGGCCGGTGAACTGAAAGCCGTGAAGATCACTCGAATCGACACCCTCCGTCTCTCTGAGTTCCCCAACATCCTCTTCGTCACCGTGCACGCCGACGAGGAGCTTGTCGGTCTCGGTGAAACGTTCTTCGGCGCGCGTGCTGTCGAGGCGTACGTACACGAGTCGGTCGCTCCTTACCTGCTCGGGAAGGACCCGCTGCAGATCGAACGCCACGCGACGGCGCTACGCGGCTATCTCGGGTTCGCGAGCACCGGCGTCGAGATGCGCGGCAACTCGGCGATCGACATTGCTCTCTGGGACCTGCTCGGGCAGGTGAGCGGGCGGCCGCTCTACGAGCTGCTCGGCGGGGCGAGCCGCGATGACGTCCAGATCTACAACACCTGCGCGGGCTACCGCTACGTCCGCGAGCGGTCGGTACAGGCGGTCGAGAACTGGGGGCTTGGTGAAGGCGATCCGGACGGGCCCTACGAGGATCTCGAGGCGTTCCTGACCGATGCCGGCCGACTGGCTCGGGAGCTGCTCGCCCAGGGGATCACGGGCATGAAAATCTGGCCATTCGACCCGTACGCCGAGATCAGCAACGGCACTTGGATCTCCGAGCATGACCTCGACCGGGGCCTCGAGCCGTTCCGCAAGATCCGCGGGGCCGTCGGCTCCGAAATGGACATCATGGTCGAGTTCCACTCCCTCTGGGACGTCCCCACCGCCCAGCGAATCATGCGCGCGCTCGAGGAGTTCGAGCCCTACTGGTACGAGGACCCGGTGCGGCCGGACAGCCCCAGCGCACTCGCACAAGTGGCGCGCTCGACTCGAGTGAGGATAGCCGCTGGCGAGACAGTCGCCGGCCGGCGCGCGTTCCGCGAGCTGCTCGACCGAGAGGCGATGCAGGTCGTGATAGTCGATCTCTCGTGGTGCGGCGGGATCTCCGAAGGGAGGAAGATCGGCGCGCTGGCCGAGACATACGAAATCCCGCTTACGCCACACGACTGCACGGGGCCGGTTGTTTTAACTGCATCGACGCACCTTTCCATGCATCTGCCGAACACGCCCGTGCAGGAAGCGGTGCGGGCTTATTACACGGGCTGGTACCGGGAGCTCGTGACGGCGCTACCGACGATCGAGAACGGCCGGATCAGACCCCCTGCAGGCGCTGGTCTCGGCACGTCGCTACGACCAGACGTGCGCGAACGCGCGGACACCCACGTCCGCTCGAGCACCCTCGATCATGTCCAGGTCTGAGCTGACCTGGCTCGGCCAGGCGAGCTTCCTGCTTGAGTCGCAGGGCACGCGGATCCTTATCGATCCATGGGTGAGCCCGCACGAAGGTCGGCTGATCGCGTCCCCTCCCGTTGAGCTCGTGGCACAGGAAATCGATTGGGTGCTCGTGACACACGAGCACCTTGACCACCTCGACCTTCAGTTCTTGCGCACGCTCGCGGGGCGCAGCCCGGGTGCGCGGCTCGCCCTCCCGGGCGCGATCGCCGTAGAAGCTGAAAGCGCCCTGCCGCTCGAGGCGGTGAAGCCGGGGGACGCGCTTGACATTGGCTCGCTCCGGATCGAGGTCGTGCCAGCCGTGCACGGAGTCTCGATGGATGACGCGTACCGTGACGACGGAGGCCGCTTTGTCGGCTACGTGGCTCGCGGAGAGGATTTCGTCGTTTACCACGCGGGCGACACGGTTGCGACCGAGGCGCTGATCGAGAACCTGGAGGGCAAGAAGATCGACATCGCCCTCCTGCCGATCAACGGGCGGGACTACTTCCGTGAGGAGCAGGGCATCGTAGGAAACCTCAACGGCCGCGAGGCCGTGCGTCTCGCGCGCCGGATCGGGGCCCGGATCCTCGTTCCCTACCACTGGGACGGCTTCGCCGGAAACACGGAGCGCCCCGGGCCCGTGGCCGACGAGGCGGCGGCTGTCGGCGATCTCCACGTGCTCGTCCTTGCACGCGGTGTGCCAATTCGCCTTTGAGTCGAGACATCCCGTCGCCGGTGTAGCCCCGCTCGGCCGAAGGTCTCGAGCTAACCGCGAGTGTCCATACGCTTGCGGGGCATGCGTAAGGTCCGTCTCGGCGCACACCTCTCGCGGTGCTGCTCGTCGACGGTGGCTGGTCGCCTTTCTGGTTCGGCGAGTGAATCAGACCGCGCGGGCGATCAGCTCATGATGGCCCGGTTGCCGCCGGGGGTGTAGCGGTGGCGGACCGGCTCGCCGAGCTCGGCGGTCGAGGCGGGCAGCGGCGCTGAGCGCTTGAAGCGGGCGAACCCGCCCTCGGTGAACCGCCCTCGTATCGCCGACCTCGACTAACCGATGCCGCTGAACTTTAGTGAGCTACCAGTAATATTTAGTAAGGTCCCCTGTCCACGATCCGCCAACCGTTCTTTTGTCGACGGGAGGTCCAGGCATGAAGGTGACGCTCGGGACGACCACTGGAGCAAGAGTTGACGTATGGCGCGAAGAGGGCCTTTTCCATGCCCGGCGCGTGGATCAGCTTGGCCAGCCGCAGACCTGCTTGGGAGTGGATCTGTTCGAGGTGATCGCGGAGCTCGCGCAGCTCGACCTGGAGGACGGGACACAGGCCGCGGAAGCGATCCGCCTCGCTGAGCGAGCTGAGCAGCGGCTTGGTGCTATATAGCAGCACTGCCTGCGATCCCTCGGTCTTAGGCCGGCTGTGACTTGGATCGAACGCTCGCGACGCCAGCCGTGAGGAGAAGGGCGAGGATCACGCCGAGTGCGACGGGCACGCCGACGTTGAGTACCAGCAGGCCACCGATGATCGCGCCAGCCAGCATCAGTGCGACAGCGCTTATCCGCCTTTGCCAGCGAGGGTTGGTCCCGCCGGCCAGGCGGGAGTCGGCGGCGAGTCCGGTCAGCGTGAGGGTGAGCACGGTGGTGGTGATGTCGGTCACGGCCAGCTTGCGCACGGTCGCGTTCTGCAGGCCCAAGGCCAGGGACAGGGGCGCGATCAGCGCATAGCGACGCGCGCCGTCATGGCCTACGGCGATCGCGACCGCGGTCGCGATCGCCACCAGGAGGAGCTCTAATCCGAAGGCTCGCGTCAGCCAGCGCCCTCGGCTGACGGCGAAGCGGTTCGCCAGGCGTCCGCCGGAGAGACCGCCGAGGAGAAATCCGCCCAGCGCGACGAGCGACGCTGGTACGGAGAGCTGCTTCGCGCCAGCGGCGGCAAAGCCGAGGAACACCACATTGCCGGTCGAGTTAGCGACGAACACGTGACCCAGGCCGAGGTAGCTGACGGCGTCCGCGACGCCCGACGCGATCGTCAATAGCATCAGCGGGCGCAGGAGCGGCTCGCGCTCGGACTCCGGCCTACCCGTGGGCAGTGAGCCAGGGACTGGTGCGGTGGTCACCGGACGTCGTCGGGGTCGCGGTCGCCAACGCGGCGATGTCCGAGCTGGCACGGCTCGCGCCTGCTCGGTAGACACTCTCATAGAAGGAGAGGAGCGTTAGCTGCGGATCGCCGGTCGTGCGCATGTCGTTCGCGCCAAGTATCGGGAGATCCACCATACGGAGAACGCTTGATCGCCGTCAAGGCGACCCAGCTGGTCGAGATGGAAGGCCACCGTCGCGCTCGAGGGAGCGTCACCAGCGGGGACGTGGCTAGCCTCCAGTCCAACATGAGCGTCGAAGAGCACGACGCGAGCCCACGGCCGGCGACGGTGACATTCGTGACGGCCGAGCACTTCATCCTCCAGGGGGCTCGGGCGGCGACGATCGCCGAATCGACCTCCCGAGCGACCATGTTCCTTGGTGCCCTATCTGGCGGCTTGGTTGCACTCGGACTGTCCATCAAGGCACCGACGAGCTTCGCGCGCTCTACACGCTGTTCTTCTCCAACGACGGCGGCATCCCGTTGGAGCACTGCACCGCGACCGACGACGGGCGCGCGTGCGCGCTGGACTACAACGTCGTCGCGTGGGGCCAGACGGAGGTGCCGCCCGAAGCCGGCATCGCCATCTACGTCCGCAGCGATAGCGCCAAGCTGGCCATCGCCCGCATCTACGACTACTCCGACCCGCCGCTGAGCCAGCACTCCTAGGCTATCGCCGACGCTTGCGAGTGTCTTCAGCCATCACCTCGCCGTGCGGCAGGCGGCCTTCGGGACCGCGGCTACACCAGGTGAAGAACGGGCGCCGCTTGCTCGCGCATCGATCCCGCATGATCGCGATAGCTGAAGCGAGGGCAGCAGCGGATGACCTCGATCCTGACGACGAGAGAGCACCGGCTCGCCAGACCGCGGAGTGCCGCACCGCCAGGGATTGCAGAAGAAAAGCGAGGCTCGCCCCGCGCTGCCGCTGCTGAGCGGGGAGGGGAAGCGCCCGAAGTCATCGCCGCAGACCTCTCCGCCGATAATCAGCCATCTCGACACCCGCGCTCACGGCCTTGCTTCGCGCTCATTCCAGGCACGAGCAGCCAGTCTGCGATTGCACGGGCGGCGCGGCCCTGCAAGCAGTCAAGCGCTAGCTGCCTCGAACCTAAGCAAGCACGTCACGTCGGGATGAGGGGCGATGAGGTTTCTTCGGTTAGGTGCGAGGACGATCGGAGATCGCGGCGGCCTTGGCATAGGCGGGGCGTGACTCGCTGCGTTGCACGTAGGCCTCGAGGCCAGGCCAGGGTCGTAGCATCTCCCGAGAGTTGGCTCCCTGGAGCACGCTCGCGCACATTACGTCGGCAACGGTGAAGTGAGGATCGAGCAGCCAGTCGCGGGCGTCAAGCGCGGATTCCATAGCGACTGCAGCTTGCATGAAGCGATCCTGCGCCAGGGACTCCGTCGTGCCTTCGCCGAGCTCGCGGATCCAGCGAAAGAGCGGTGCTTCGAGCTCGGCCACCGCAAACACGACCCACTGGTAGACAAGCGCCCGCTCGCTCGATCCCAGCGGCGGGATCAGTCCAGCAGCCGGATTCATATCGGCAAGCTGAAGACAGATCGCTGCCGACTCGAACATGGTGGTGCCATCGCCGAGCTCAAGCGCCGGGACGCGCCCCAGGGGATGGCGGCGCAGATGCTCGGCAGATCGGCGTTGGGCGCCCGCGATCTCGGTCAGCTCGTACGGCTCACGGATCTCCTCTAACAGCCACAGAACCCGGCTGGAGCGAGTGCGCGGCATGTAGTACAAGCGCGGAGGAACCGTGGGTCCGGACATCAACCACACCCTACCGGCGACAGACGTCGGGCTCCATGGATAGCCGACCGATCCAGAGCGCAGGAGGCTATTGCCGACGCAGATCCGGTGCCAGGCCGCCGAGCGTTGCGCAATCGAGACGGGAGCGGCACTGGCTCTCGACCTCACAGTTTTCCCTCGCCGACCCGGCCACCAGGCGCTGCTTCTGCTTCACCGTTGGCTGACGCGCTGAAAAAGCCTCGCGCCGGACCAGCTAAGCCCCCGGGGCGCCTGGTGGTTCCTGGAAGCGAGTCTGTCGCGGCGCCTGGCTGGTTCGGCGCCGACGTGTCGCGTCCCGCCGCGGCGGCGTCAACGGCGACGCGCGCTTCCGGATTGCCCGGCTCACCAGCCCTCTCGGGGCCAACTGCCGCCAGTGCTGCTAGCAGCACGCGAAGCATCATCTCGCGATCCCGGAGGCTCTCGATCGGCTCTGTCTGAGTCCGCGCTCCTGGCGAGCGACCGCGTAGCGACGCGGTTAATGACCGTAAGGCCCGCCTGCTCATCGGGGGATGATGCGGAGCATGGAAGCTCTCAGCCACGGACGTGGAAGGCGAGGAGCGATTTCTGTTCGCCGGCGCCGCGCTTTGCGAGCAGGCGGTGCAGCTCGCCATGGCGTTACCGGAATGTGGCTAAATCACTTCCCCCTCGGCGGTAATCGGGACCGCGTAGACGGGAAGCCCTAAGTGTTCGCGGGCGCGTTCGAGCACGTGTCGCTCGTGCCAATTGTCCTGTCCCGGGACGTACCCCACGACGACGATGGCGTCGGCGCTGAACTGCGCGAGGGCGTCTTCTATCGCCAGGAGCTGGTTTTCGTCGCCCACGTGGCCGCTCGGGGGATGCTCGATGCCCTTGTGTTGCATGTCGGCGAGGATCTCCGAGACGAGCGCCGAGGCTTCGCGCTTCGCGGGACCGGTATCGGACGTCAGCCAGGCGAGTCTGCCGGTACGCGTCGGCACCAGGACGCGCACCTCGTGGGGCTGCTCAAACAGTTTTCGAACGTCGGGCGGAAACGAGTCTGGCGCGCCCTGGACGAACCCGTTGGCGACGATGAGGACACGGAAAGCCATTCGGACCTCCTGAGGGGTATTGACCTCGACGGTGAGCGTACCGCGTGGGTATCGGGCCGTCGGGCCGTGCGCGTGCGCGGCCGCCGCACGCGAATCTCGCCGCCCGGTGGGTCGTCAAGGAGGAACGCTTGGCGGATCGGGTTAGCCTGCGAGCTGGACGAGCTCGACACGCATTACGCCGTTCTGCACCAAGGAAAGGTGCTGAGGCGGTCGCGTGCCGGGCTTCAGACTCCGACGGACATCCCGGCTCGCGTCCGCGATCTCCGCGCCAAGCACCTGCTAGACCGCGGAACAACGTGTACCGTGCGAGCCACATCGCGCTCTGCGCCACCTACCTGCTGCCAACACATCCGAGCCGCGCGCTGATAAATGTGCATCTCGGTCTACATAAGCCCGATTATCGAGCGTTGACCGAGACCGCCGGGTAGAGTCCGTCGAGGACGCTGCGCAGCGCCCTAGTGTAGGCGTCGAGGGCCCGCGGCCCTGACCGGTCAGCGCGATTGAGGCGCGTGATGCCGTTCCGTTGCCGGTGTTTCGCTGGCCAGGTAGCCGGCGTCCTCGAGCTCCGCAGCTGCGTGATGAGGCTGCCGGGCGTCAGTTTGGGGATGTGCCGTAGGCGCGTGAATCGGTTTCCGTCGAGTAGTCGGGCATGCCCGACCTGCGCCACGGGTGCAGCAAGATCACCAGCCCGCCGCGAGCAGGTCCTCGATCACCTGCAGGATCTCGTAATCCGACATCTCACAGGGCGTTGACGAGCTCGCCTCAACTGCGAGCTCGTCCTGAAGCGCATTGACGGTCGCCACGTCCTCTCGGCGCCGGCACCGACCAGGGTTCGGCGACGACGACCCACGGATACGCGCTCGCCCGGTTCGCGGAGGATCCGGTTGATGCAGTGGTCCTGGTTGTCCACCATCACCGAGGCGTAGCGATCCCCGTCGGTTTCCGATCCGAAATAGAGGAGGCACTCAAATCCCGCGGTCGAACCGCCAGCCGCCGACGGTCCCCATGGACATCGGGCGGCGCGTCCTCAACCACCGCGACAACTCCTGACCACAGCCAGGTGAGGCTGGTTGAACTGGGCCACACCCTGGCGCGTAGCATTCCCACGCCTCCTCGACCGACACGGGCACTGGGTGGGGATCGCGCTCCAGAACCGTTACGTGTGGGCGGTCCGGCGGGGCGCAACAGCATCCCGGCGCCTAAGCCGTATACCCCCCGCGGCCACCGTTCTCACCCCTCTTACGCTGACGCCCGCCGCGTCCGCGTACTCGGCAACCGTAGTCCGAGCGCACCCCGAGGCGCAACCGGACGCGGTCGAACGACTCATACACGCGCGACGCACGCCAGGGGCTTTATAACGGCAATCGGCGGCCGGCGCCTCGCTTAGGGCCGGGTACGGATGGGGATGGCGCAGACCGCGCGCCATCCCGGCCGCAAACTAGTCATGTCGTCTTTAGCTATGTCGGCGATGGCAGCATTTCCATTGTTGACAAGTCACGGTTTCACCTATTGGCGGCCCGTTATCTCTTGCACAACGTTCCGGGCTTAGCTGCCAGGGCCTCCTCTCTTCGTAGGCATCGGGCGGCGACGACGGCGTCACTCCGTGTGTGCACGTCCAGCTTGCGCATGATGCTCTTGATGTGGCTATACACGGTCGTGGAAGACAGCACGAGGTGCTCCGCGATCTCTTGTGTCGTCGACTGTTCGCCAAGCAGCTCGATGATCTCCCATTCACGGGTGGTCAAGCGACTGTGCAGCGGTCGCCAGCCGGCGTCTGGCACCTCCCGCACAAGCTCCACCAGCGGCGAGATCAGCCATTGCGGAACTATGGCCTCGCCGTCCGCTGCGCGCAGCACCAGCCCGGCTAGGTCCTCCGGCTCGACGTCCTTGCCGATATGCCCGACGGCGCCCGCGCGCAGAGCCGCGAGCGCCGTCTCGTAGTCGTCGACCGACATCGTGAGAACCCGGGTACCCGGCGACACGGCCAGCACTTTGGCGAGCAGCGCGAGCCCTCCAGAGGGCGGCAACGCCGTGTCGATGATCGCCACGGTTGGGCGGTAATACCGCGCGAGTTCAAGCGCCTCTCGACTGTCACGAGCGGCCAGGACAATCGCCACCCGATCGAGGTCCCCGAGGGCCGTGCGGGCGAAGGATCGCGCCAGTCCGTCCTGATCTGCAATCAGCACGCGCACGCTCCCGCTGCTGCCGGCGACCAACCTCGGCGGCGGCTCGGAACCGTTCGTCTGGCCGATGATCAATCGCGGTTCTCGCGTCGCCGGATCGTCGATCGCGCGGACGCTTGCTACCTCGACGGCAACCGTCCCCGCTTCGCTCGCCGAACCGGGGGTCGACCGGTCCCGCGGACGCACCGCGTCCGCGGTCAGCCGGACGATCTCGTCACCACCGCCTGCGCCTCGCACGCCAGCAGCGTTTGCGGCGCCGGTGCTGCTAGCCCACTCGGTGCGGCGAGCTTCGACATCCGCGGCGCTTGCAGCACCGGTGTTGCTCGCCCACTCACCGCGGTGTCCTCCAACCCCAGCGGCGCTCACGGCACCGGTGTTGCTTACCCACTCGGGCCGACCGGCGGTCTTTGTGGCACGGCGGGCCTCAGGTGCAGGCGACATGCCTCGGGAGAGCCTAGGAGCCATTTGAACCACCCCCGCTGCCCGCAAGAGTCGGAGTCTTGGTTTGCGTGGTGAGATCCTGCGCAGCCGCGCGAGCCATCTCGGCGATCTCGGGGTGTCCGAGGTGACCGGCGCGCTGATAGGCCCTCAGCGCCCCGAGGTGGTCTCCTCGTTCCTCGAGTGCGACCGCCAGGTTGAATGAGCCGTTGGCATCACCACGCTGATCAGCTCGCCGGTAGCACGCCTCCGCGGCCTCTGGATCGCCGCGCTCTTCGAGCAGCACGCCGAGGTTCGCCGCTGCGGCGCCATGTCCGAGTCGGTCAGCTCGCTTATAGGCCGTCATTGCTTTCGTGAGCTCGTTGCGCTCCTCGAGCAGGACTGCGAGATTGAACGAACCGTTTGCGTCACCACGCTGATCGGCCCGCCGGTAGCACGCCTCGGCGGCGGCTCGTTCACCACGCTGTTCGAGCAGCACGCCCAGGTTCGCGGCGGCGGCGGCATGCCCGAGCCGGTCGGCTCGCTCGTACGCCGCCATCGCGCCCGTGAGGTCGCCGTGCTCCTCTCGCATGAGGCCGCACTCGAACGCGCGCTCAGCCCCTTCAGGCTCGCCGCGGTCGTCATCGTCGGTCTGCGCCGAGTCGGGCGATGTTCCCTGGCGGGAGGTTCCGTTCTGGGTGAGTGTCGTTGTCTGCTTGGACGTTCCTCTCTGGTTGGAGGTTCCTTTCTCGTTAGGAGTGACTTTCTGATTGGGAGTTACTGTCTGATCGGGGACTACTTTCTGATTGTGGCTTGGTGTATGGCTGGCGGTCGCGGTCCCGTTCGTGTAGCTGCCCCCGCCAGCGGGAGGTGCCGCTCGGACCAGGTCGACATGGTTACCGTCGACGCCCGCGTAGCGGGTTGTCCGACGCCGGTTGGCGAGCCACAGAGCTGCAAGCCCCAGGGCCGCGGCCAGCGCGATCAGCAACACGATGAGCGCAAGCGACGGCGAGCTCGAATGGTTCGCCCGCACGACATTCTTGGTCGCCGGAACCGGCTCTGCTTGCCTTGGCGCGGCCTCGGGCCGCGACTGGCCTTTGCCTGTCGGTGCCTTCGCCGGGCGGTGCGAGCTGACCGGAAGCGAGCGATGAGTTCCCTGACTGGGCAAACGCTCCATCCCAATGCGCACCAGGGTCTGTGCGCCGGCGATTCCGCTGGCGGTCAAGCCGTGGGCGGCCTGGAAGCGACTTACGGCTTGCTCTGTCAGTGGGCCATAGCGTCCGTCGACCGGTCCGGGCGAGTAACCCTCGCGGGCAAGGCGACGCTGAAGAGCCCGGACAGTTGCGAGTCCACGGCCCGTGTAGCCAGCTCCCGGATACAGGGCGGCCGAGGAGCCGGACATTGTGGCGAGCGTAACTGGTCCGGCAATCCCGTCGACTTCGAGGCCGTGCGCGGCCTGGAAGCGAACGACGGCCTGCTCGGTGCGCGGGCCATACCGCCCGTCGATCGGCCCAGGCATGAAGCCCTCTCGCGCCAGCCGACGCTGTAGCGCGCGGACAGCTTCGGCACCGCTCGCGCTCGAGTAGCCGGTTCCTTTCGTCAGTACAACGGCGCCACTAGTTGGTGGTTCCTTGGTCTGGTTGGTCGGGGGATGGGTCTGCGAGCCGGCCGATGAGGCCGCGAGCGCGGAAGCTGGCGCGACCGCGGTCATGAGCATGCTTACAACCATCAGCCCGACAAGGCGTTTCGTGGAAGAGACTGCGCGTAACAGCAGCGCTGATCTAAGGGGCGGGTGCTCCTCGAACCAAGTCCGTCTCTCCATCCACGCCCCACTTGAGCGTGACATGAGTCGTTCTCCTATTGCTTGCTAAAGAAGTGAATGCACACCGGCCCACATGCCGGCATGCCACAGCCTTGAGAACCGACTTGGGGGCTTACCCCGGGCGGTCAAGCAATAGGACGAAAGGCGCAGGCGTGTCTAGCTCTTTGATCAGGGGCAAACGGCAGCTAAGCCGTGGCACCGACAAAGCGATCAGCGCAGACAACTCCGCCAGCGCAAAGAAGAAGAAACCTGAACCGCCGCCGCTAGCGACGCTCCCCCCGGATCCCGACCCCGGCGTCTGGGCCGTCGGACCTGGCTGGCCATCGGGGTCGGACACCGCTAACGGCCGATGCTTGCTCAGCATCTTCGGCGAGCTAGCGCCGACCAATCCGACAATTGCCAGCGTCTGCGCCAGGGCCTGAGCCGCTCCCCCGGTCGCGGCGAATGCCGACGTCGCCAGCGACGGGGCAATCAGCGAAATTACGCTAGCCGCCACCTCGGTGACCGGCGCGACCGTCGCGGCGAGCATGTGAGCCACTGGCGTGAGCGTCTGCGCGGCCGGCGCAGCCGTATCGGTGCTCGACGTGAGCGTCGGCCCGGCGGAACTCAAACCCGTGGTCGTCGAGATCGGCGAGGACGCCGCGGGGCTCGTCAGTGTCGAGGTGGTAGGGGCGAGCGTCGCGGCTGGAGAGACGGTTGAGGAGGCCGGCGTGACCGGCGTGGCGGCCGAGGCGAGCGTGGTGGTACCGGGGGCGGTGGTGGCCGGTGCGGGCGTTGCAGCGGACGTGACCGTCGGAGCTGCGGTGACCGTCTGGGTAGTCGTCGGGCTGGCATCAGTCGACGGCGCTGGCGCCGCTGCAGTCGCCGATGGCGTCGATTGCGGGGCACTAGCCGTGCCGGCCGATGTGCTCGCAGCGGGTGAATCGGGTGTAGTGCTGGTGGTCTGGGCGGCAGTGGCCGGCGGGGTCACGGTCGTTGCCGGCTGCGTCGCGGTGGTCGATGCGGGTGTGTTGGTGGCGGGCTGGGCAGCCGTGGGCGACGAGGTGGTGCTGGCGGCCGGCTGCGTGTCGCTGGTCGATGCGGTGGTGCTGGTGGCGAGCTGGGGCGCCGTGGTTGATCCGGTGGTGCTGGTCGCCGGCTGTGCGTCGGTGGTCGACCCAGCGGTGCTGGTGGCCGGCTGGGTGGCCGTAGCTGACCCGGTCGTGCTGGCGGCCGGCTGGGTGGCCGTGGCTGACCCGCTGCTGCTGGTGGCCGGCTGAGTGGCCGTGGCTGACCCGGTCCCGCCTCCGGTCGACCCCGTGTCCGTCGCGCCGGTCGCCGTCGTCGATCCGGAGTCGGAGGTGCCCGTTGACGAAGATGATCCTGCGCCGGCCGTACCAGTTGAGGTGGCCGATCCTGCGCCGGCCGTACCAGTCGAGGCGGCCGATCCTGCGCCGGCCGTACCAGTTGAGGTGGCCGATCCTGCGCCGGCCGTACCAGTCGAGGCGGCCGATCCTGCGCCGGCCGTACCAGTTGAGGCGGCCGATCCGGTTGAGGTGGTCGCTCCACCTGTATCGGTGGTCGACCCTCCGGCGTTCGTCGATCCGCCTGTACCGGTGGTTGACCCGGCGGTACCCGTAGAGCCGCCGGCGCTGGTCGTGGATCCGCTGCCGGTACCGCTCGAGCTGGTCGCTCCGCCCGTATCGCTTGTTGATCCACCAGCGCTTGTCGATCCGCCGGTACCGGTAGTCGAACCCGTGGTATCCGTCGACCCGCCTGCACCGGCGGCCGATCCCCCGGCGTTCGCTGACCCGCCTGTACCGGTGGTCGATCCGCTGTCGCTGGCTGATCCGCCAGCGTTGGTCGTGGATCCGCTGCCAGTACCGCTCGAGCTGGTCGCCCCGCCCGTATCGCTGGTCGATCCGCCAGCGCTTGTCGATCCGCCGGTACCGGTAGTCGAACCCGTGGTATCCGTCGACCCGCCTGCACCGGTGGCCGATCCCCCGGCGTTCGCTGACCCGCCTGTACCGGTGGTCGATCCGCTGTCGCTGACTGATCCGCCAGCGTCGCTTCCGGTGCCGGTACCGGTCGAGCTGGTCCCTCCGCCCGTATCACTGGCTGATCCCCCAGCGTCCGTCGATCCGCCTGTACCGGTGCTCGACCCGTTGTCGCTGACTGATCCGCCGCTGTCGGCAGATCCGCCAGCGTTGCTCGTCGTGGATCCGCTGCCCGTACCGCTCGAGCTGGTCCCTCCACCCGTACCGCTGGCCGAACCACCAGCGTCCGTCGATCCCCCTGTACCGGTGCTCGACCCGCTGTCGCTGGCTGATCCGCCGCTGTCGGCAGATCCGCCAGCGCTGCTCGAGCCGGTACCGGTCGAGCTGGTCGCTCCACCCGTATCACTGGCTGATCCTCCGGCGTTTGTCGATCCGCCTGTACCGGTGCTCGACCCGCTGTCGCTGGCTGATCCGCCGCTGTCGGCAGATCCGCCAGCGTTGCTCGTCGTGGATCCGCTGCCCGTACCGCTCGAGCTGGTCCCTCCACCCGTACCGCTGGCCGAACCACCAGCGTCCGTCGATCCGCCGCTGGTGGCGGTTGATCCGCCGCCGTCGGCTGATCCGCCGCCGTCGGCCGATCCGCCAGCGTTGGTCGTGGATCCGCTGCCGGTACTGGTCGAGCTGGTCCCTCCGCCCGTATCGCTGGCCGATCCCCCGGCGTTCGTCGATCCGCCTGTACCGGTGCTCGACCCGCTGTCGCTGGCTGATCCGCCGCTGTCGGCAGATCCGCCAGCGTTGCTCGTGCCGGTACCGGTCGAGCTGGTCCCTCCACCAGTATCGCCGGCCGAACCACCAGCGTCCGTCGATCCGCCGCTGGTGGCGGTTGATCCGCCGCTATCGGCTGATCCGCCGCTATCGGCTGATCCGCTAGCGTTGCTCGTGGACCCGCTGCCCGTACCGCTAGAGCCAGTCCCTCCGCCCGTACCGATCGTCGATCCGCCGCTGTCGGTGGTTGAGCCGCCCGTATCGGCAGATCCGCCGGCATCCGTCGATCCGTTTGTGCCGGTCGTAGAACCGCCAGTGTCAGCAGATCCGCTATCGGTGGTTGAGCCGCCGGCACCCGTCGATCCACCCGTGCCGGTCGTAGAACCGCCAGTGTCAGCAGATCCGCTATCGGTGGTTGAGCCGCCGGCACCCGTCGATCCACCCGTGCCGGTCGTAGAACCGCCAGTGTCAGCAGATCCGCTATCGGTGGTTGAGCCGCTGGCCTGGCTGGAGCCGGTATCTGTCGTCGAGCCGCCCGTGTCGGTTGACCCACCTGCGTTGGATCCTGTTCCGTCGGCGTTCGTTGATCCGCCGTTGGCGGTGGCTGAGCCGCCGCTGTCGGCAGATCCGCCAGCGTTGCTCGAGCCGTTACCGGTCGAGCTCGTCGCTCCACTCGTATCACTGGCCGAGCCACCAGCGTCCGTTGATCCGCCGCTGTTGGTGGTTGAGCCGCTGCTGTCGGCTGATCCGCCGCTGTTGGTGGTTGAGCCGCTGCTGTCGGCTGATCCGCCGGCGTTGCTTCCGGTGCCGGTACCGGTCGAGCTCGTCTCTCCGCCCGTATCGCCGGCTGATCCCCCAGCGGTTGTCGATCCGCCGCTGGCGGTGGTTGAGCCGCCGGTATCCGTCGATCCGCCCGTGCCGGTCGTAGAACCGCCAGTGTCAGCAGATCCGCCGCTCTCGCTAGTTGACCCGCTGGCCTGGCTGGAGCCGGTATCTGTCGTCGAGCCGCCCGTGTCGGTTGACCCACCTGCGTTGGATCCTGTTCCGTCAGCGTTCGTTGATCCGCCGCTGGCGGCGGCTGAGCCGCCGCTGTCGGCAGATCCGCCAGCGCTGCTCGAGCCGGTACCGGTCGAGCTGGTCGCTCCGCCCGTATCGCTGGCTGATCCCCCGGCGTTTGTCGATCCGCCTGTACCGGTGCTCGACCCGCTGTCGCTGGCTGATCCGCCGCTGTCAGCTGATCCGCCGACGTTGGTCGTGGATCCGCTGCCCGTACCGCTAGAGCTGGTCTCTCCGCCCGTATCACTGGCTGAACCACCAGCGTCCGTCGATCCGCCGCTGGTGACGGTTGATCCGCCGCTGTCGGTTGCTGATCCGCCAGCGTTGCTCGAGCCGGTACCGGTCGAACTCGTCTCTCCGCCCGTATCGCTGGCTGAACCACCCGCGTCCGTTGATCCGCCGCTGTCGGTTGTTGATCCGCCCGTATCGGCAGATCCGCCGGCGTCCGTGGACCCACCCGTACTGGTGGTCGATCCGCTGTCGCTGGCTGATCCGCCGCCGTTGCCTGACCCCGTATCGGTAGCTGATCCGCCGCTGTCCGTCGACCCACCCGCGGTGGTGGTTGATCCGCTGGCTTGGCCAGAGCCGGTGTCTGTCGTTGAGCCGCCCGTGCTGGTCGGCCCACCTGCGTCGGAACCCGTCCCGCCGGCGTCCGTCGACCCCCCGCCGGTAGTGGATGAGCCGCCGCTGTCGGCAGATCCGCCCGCGTCCGTCGACCCGCCCGAGCCAGCCGTTGAGCCGCCAGTGCCAGTCGATCCGCCGCTATCGATGGTTGACCCGCTGGTGTCGCTCGATCCTGTGTCGGTAGTCGATCCGGAGGCGTCCGTCGACCCACCCGTGCCGGTCGTAGAACCGCCAGTGTCAGCAGATTCGCCGCTCTCGCTAGTTGACCCGCTGGCCTGGCTGGAGCCGGAATCTGTCGTCGAGCCGCCCGTGTCGGTTGACCCACCTGCGTTGGATCCTGTTCCATCGGCGTTCGTTGATCCGCCGCTGGCGGTAGATCCGCCGACGTTGCTTGTGGATCCGCTGCCCGTACCACTCGAGCCAGTCGCTCCACTCGTATCACTGGCCGAGCCACCAGCGTTTGTCGATCCGCCCGTACCGGTGCTCGACCCGCCCGCGTCAGTCGACCCGCCCGTGCCAGTCGTTGAGCCGCCGGTGTCGACGGTCGATCCACCCGTGTCAGTGGATCCACCGCTATTGGTGGCTGAGCCACCCGTGCCCGTCGCTCCGCCCGTGTCGGTCGTCGATCCGGCCGTGTCGACCGTTGTTGACCCGCCGGCTTCAGTAGATCCATTGCTGTCAGCGGCTGATCCGCTGGTTGCGCTGGAGCCCGTGTCTGTGATCGACCCGGGGCCGTTGGTGGAGGACGGCGATCCGCCGCCGGACGACTCCGCGGCACCGCTTGACCCGCCGCCACCGGAAGAATCGGGGGCACCGCTTGAGCCGCTGTCTGTCGCGACGTCGCCCGTACTCGTGGAGTCTCCGGTCTCGCTGGTGGAACCGCCTGCGGTGGTTGTATCACTCGCGTCGGTCGATCCGCCGGTATCCGTGGTTGAGCTGCCGCTGCTGGTAGATGCACCACTGCTCGTGGTCGATCCGGCCGGGTCTGTCGGTGCTCCGGTGTCTGCTGGCGCTCCGAACCCGACCGGCTCGCCGGCCCCGCTCCCTGCTTCACCGCTCGTCGACGCGCCGACGTCGACAGACCCACCGGTACTACTTGATTCGCCGCCGGCCGAGGCTGAACCACCGCTGTCGCTCGCGGTGAGGTCAGTGGTTGATCCACCGGACCCACTGGTATCGGCCGTAGCACCTCCAAAGCCGCCAGTGGCCGCCGACGCGCCTATATCTGTCGCCGCTTGGCTGTCCGCTGCTCCGCTAGAACCGGTCGCTCCACCGTTATCAGTGGTCGACCCGTTACCCGCGCTGTCGCCGCTCGCGTCTGGGAGAGGTGGGCCTGTGGAGGAGGAGCCGCTGGTATCCGCCGCGCTGGTGCCCTCGGGCGGCTCCGCAGCGTCGGTCGAGGAATCGCCAGCGTCGCTTGAACGAGTGTCCTCCGGCAATCCCCCCGTATCGCTTGAAGCACTGACGTCAGCGGACGAGTCGGCGCTGTCGGCTGAGCCCGTGCCTGCGACGGCCTCCGTGGAATCAGGTGGAGAGAATGCCGTGCCGCTCGTGGTAGGTGCTGATCCGCCATTAGTAGTAGGGATGCTGGCACTATTGGCCGATGAAGTACCAGAGATCGGCTGAGTCAAGCTCGCGGAGAATCCGGCACTGGTTTGAGTGGAATCTGAGGCGCCGATAGAGCCATTCCCACCGCCGGAGGCGGCTCCGCTAGTACCGTCTGCACTGGTGTTGGTGCTTGTGCCGGTGGTGTTGTTACCGCCCCCGCTGACGCTTGAAGCAGTGCTCGTCTGTGCGACACCGGCGTTAGTCGCGGAAGTGCTGGCAGGCGTAACGCTGCCTGAGTCACTGCTGGAGCCGGTGCCGACGGCTTCGTTAGCGCTAGGGGTATTGCCGGCGGTGCCGCCGGCGTTGGTGGCGGCGGAGCTGCCACTCGGGCTGCCAGATGAACCCGTGCTGCTCGGCGAGCTCGCTTTTGCAGAGCTACCTGTATCGGCTGTGGCCGGGGCGCTACCCGCAGCGGTGGTGCTCGAGTTAGCGCCTGCTGGGGCCGCACCGTCTGAGGCTGCACTCGTCGAGCCCGTGCCGGTTGAGGTGGCCGTGGTGTCGCCGCTCGACCCGGTGGCACTCGAAGTGTTGCCGGAGTCGCTACCTGAGACGGAGCTGCTCGAGCCACTATCCGGCGATGTACTGCGTGAGCCGGTATTGCCAGCACTGCCGCTCGCGGCGGCGTCGGGAGCGATGCTGCTCGAGCCCGAGCTGCTGGTGCTGCCCGGATCGCTGCCGGAAGCGGTGCTACCGCCTCCGGCGGCCACGTCGCTGCTCGAGCTTGGAGTGCTTGAACCCGTGCCGCCCGAGGCGCTACCCGTGCCCGTGTTCGTGTCCGCACTGGCCGGGCTGCCGGTCGGGTTGGTCGTCGACGCCGGGTTCGTCGCAGCAACGGTTCCGCTTCCTGCCGTTCCCGTCGTCGATCCGGTGCTGCCGGAGCCGGAGGCTGCAGAACCCGAACTGTCCGCTAGCGCGGCGCCCGTCCAGAGCGAACTGACCCCCACGATCAGGATGCTCCACGTGATGGCCACAAGCAGCCGGACGCGCGCCCTAAGCATCGTCGCGCTCTTGTATCACTTTTTTGAGCACAGGCATACGCTGATTTGACATCGGGAACGACCTAATTCCGGGGAGCAACTGGCGCTCACGAACGTCGCACAACCATGGGCCGATCGCTCGCCAGCCCGTGACCATCATGGATCCGGCAGTCGGGATTTGGTCGCCGCCGTGCCCCTCCGGCGGTAGAATTTCGCCCGCTGGGGTCTCTCTCGGGTAGTCCGCTCTTGTTGATGCCGCGGTCTGCCTTGCGGACCGGAGGGATTAGCTTTTTCTACCGCTATAGACGACATTTCTTGATGGATACACGTCGCTATGGTCGCGGCAATACATCGCTCGTGAGTTCGGTTGAACGCGTCAGCCGGTTCAGGAATGAAATAACTGGAGGTTTTTCGCTGGATGGGTCGCGACTACGGTCCGAGCTTGTCGCGCGGCCCGCATCCGAAGCCCTACGCGCCCAGGCGCGCGTTACTTGTTGGCTTTCCTTGTCGAGGTCGTCAATCTGACAATTTCCTAGAACCCATTCGATTGGCTAGGTCCGCCGACCGCAAATCGTCATGCGCGCCGGCCAGTCCGGGATTCGATCACGGACCTTCCCGAACCGACCCTTCGAAGATCGCTGGAGTCTGAAGGCGCACTGGGTACGCCCAGGCAGCGAGCGCCACTCCCCTGTACCGAGACCACGGGATCAGCTGCGCGTGGCGGGCGCGGCACCCGCCTGAACCCAGTCAGCGCCCGCCTCGAGCGGACTCAGCGCACGCTTGAACCCGGCCCAGCTGGCGCGACCTGTCCGTAGTCGGCCATCCGCTCGATCACGCGTTCGACCTCGTCCATGCTCAGCAGGCGAGGTTCGCCGAACTGCCTTGCACGGTAGTAGAGCTCTGACAGCCACTCGAGCGTGATGCTGCGCGAGTAGGCCTCCTCCACCGTCTCACCGATCGACATCGTGCCGTGGTTGGCGAGCAGCGCGGCGTGCCGTCCTTGAAGCGCGCGGCCCATGTTCTCGGCGAGTTCGGGGGTTCCGAAAGTCGCGTAAGGCGCAACTCGCACAGGGCCGCCAAGCTCTGCCAGCAAGTAATGAATCGGTGGTATCTCGTCGATCAACGTCGACAGAACGGTGGCGTAAGGAGAGTGGTTGTGAACAGCGGCGCCCGCGTCGGTGAGCTCGTAGACCGCCAAGTGCATAGAGATCTCGCTGGTTGGTGTGAGCTCGCCTTCGACCAGCTCACCGTCGAGGTTCACGACACAGATCAGGTCGGGACGCATCGTGTCGTAGTCGAGACCGCTCGGGGTCATTGCGACAAGGTCCCCGCTGCGCGCACTGATGTTTCCGGATGTTCCGGTAACAAGCCCATCCGGTCGCAGACGCTGCGCGTACCGCGTGATCTGCTCGCGCTCACGTTCTAACTTCATAGCCCCATTCTGACCCCGACGCCGACGATCGAAACTCGCGTTCTCGCACCGGCGGCCCTCCAATGCGAGCCTGTGGGCACCTAGTTTCATCCTCATCCCCCGGCCGCGGCGCGTAGCTGACTGTCGATCCACCCCCGCTTCGCGAGCGCTGCGACCAGCTCCGAATAGCGTTCCGCCAGTGGCTCGCGCTCGTGCTCGACGGGCTCAATCGTCTCGGTTACCCTGACCATTCGCTCGGCTGCGGCCGCAAGGTTCGGGTGGACGCCACCCGCGGCGGCGAGCAGGGAAGCGCCGAAGCTCGTCGTCGCCTGCTCGGCGAGCTGAAGCGGCCAGCCGAGCACGGTCGCCCGGATCCGCAGCCAGATACGGCTCTGATTACCGCCGCCTGCGGTGGCGATGGGCGGCTCCGGGACGGCCCCCAGCCGGGCGAGATGGTCGTATCCGAGCCGCTCGCAGAAGGCCACGCCCTCGAGCGCCGCCCGGTAGCCGTCGATTTCGTCGCGTGGCTGGCCGTCGCTGAAGCCGGATGCTTCGGACACTAGGAACGGAAAGCGCTCGCCTTCGCGGCGGAGTGGATAGCACAGAAAACTCGCCGGCCCGTGCTTCACAGCGCCCCGGTTCAGGTCATCGAGGCGCTCTCGGGGATAATCGAACAGTGCCTCGCCGCCGGTGTTCGAAGCGCCGCCCGGCAACCAATATCCGTCTGGATGGCGGTGCGAGTAAACCGCGCCACTGGGGTCGCGCACCAGCTCCTCGGTGACGCCTTTGAGCACCAGCGTGGTCCCGAGCACGCTGACGAACTGCCCCGGTTCGCTCGTCCCGCAGGCAACCTGTCCGGCGCAGCTATCGGTCATACCGAGGCGCACTTCGCAGCCCTCCGGGAGGCCGGTCTCGGCCGCCGCTTCCCGGCTCACCGCGCCCACGCGCGTGGTAGGCGGCAGCACCTCCGGCAGCAGGTCAAGATCGATCTCCAGCGCCTCGAACGCCTCCACGGCCCACTCTCCGACCAAGGCGTCGTACCCGGTCTTCAGCGCGTGGCTCCAATCTGTTGGTGTTCGCGCGCCCACCAGCCGCCAGGTGAGCAGGTCTGGCGTATGGCAGACATATGCAGCGTCCCCGGCCCTGGGTTCTTCATGCACGAGGACTGCCAGCTTCGGAAGGCTGAAGCTCGGCGACATCCGCAGCCCCAGGCGCCGCCAGCGCTCCTCCCCCGCTGCTTGCGCGCGCTCGGCTTCGCGCTCACCGCGACGGTCGTCGTACATCACCGCCGGCCCAACGGGGTCCCCGTGCTTGTCGACGAGCACCAGGGTGCCCGAGGTCGCGGCGATTGCAAGCGCGGAGATGTGCCGGGACCGCCGATCCAAGCTCGAGGTCATCTCCCGCAACGCGGCCCGCGTGGCCGGCCACCAGCTGCGGGCGTCCTGCTCGGCGCGGCCGGCGGCGGGTCGCTCCGGCGCCGGAAGGTCGGCCGAGCCGGTCGCGAGCACCGTGCCGTCCGGGTCGCAGCAGACGGTGCGTACCGACTGCGTCGCGACGTCGACACCCACTGTGAGCGCCTCGCGGCTCATGCATGCGGTGTAGGCCGCGAGGCGCCAGCGAGCTCGGCTAGCGTGCCAGGGAGCTCGGCCAGCGAGCGAATGACCGCGTCCGCGGTCGCGAGCTGCTCGGGATCCGGCTCCGGAGGCGCCTCGCCGCGGAGCACCCAGATCGTGCGCAAGCCGACGCGCCGCGCGGCGCGCACGTCGGTGTCGAGGCGGTTACCGACATGCACTCCTCGCTCGGCCTCGACACCGGCTTCGCGGAGCGCGTATTCGAAGATTGCAGGATCGGGCTTCTCGACACCGACCACCTCCGACAGGGCCAGCACCTCGAAGTACCGAAGCAGGTCATCACGGCGCAGTGCCTCGAGGACATGCTGGCGCTGGTTCGCGACGATGCCGAGCCGATAACGCTCGGCGAGCAGGCTTAGCGTCGGCCGCACGTCGGCGTGGAGCGCGCTGGTCGGATATTCCCAATAGCTCGAGGCAAGCCGGTTGAGGCGCTCGCGGTCGGCGCCCGGGACGAAGCGCTCGGCGATCGCCGTTCGCAGTCCTCCCGCCTGGCGCTGGCGCTGGGCGTCGTAGACCTCCCAAAACGCACTCTCGTCGAGCTCGCCCGCGAGCTCGCGGGTCGCTCGCAGGAGCGCCTCGGCGTAGGGCGCGTCGCTATACAGAGGGCCGCCCACGTCGAGCAGGACGAGCTCGATTGACTCTGAGACGATGGCTGCGTGGTCGCTCACGAGGCCCCATGACGAGCGGCGAGCGCTTCTGCGTTGACGGTGTTGGGCGGAGTCGAGCCTCCCGCTATCTGGCCGATCGCCTCGGCCACCAGCTGCACAGAGTTCTCGACCGTCTCCTCGGTCTGGCCGGCGACATGCGGGGTCAACGTCACGTTCTCGAGCGAGCGCCAAGGGCTGTCGTCTGGCAGCGGCTCGTCGTCGTGCACGTCGATAGCACCCCCCGCGATCCTCCCCGCCGCGAGGACCTCGTAGAGCTCGTCATAGCGGACCAAGCGACTGCGGGCATTGTTGATGAAGTACGCGGTTGGCTTCATCAACTCGAACAAGTCGAGGCCGATGAACCCGCGCGTCTCCTCGCTCAACCGCGCGTGCAAGCTGATGAAGTCGCTCTCGCGAAACAGCTGCTCGAGGTCGACGACCTTCTCGCCACCGAGCGCGTCGATGGTGTCTCGTTCCACATACGGGTCGTAGACCAGCAGTCGCACTCTGAAGCCGAGCAGCCGCCTGGCGAGCTGACGGCCGACATGTCCAAAGCCCACCAGCCCGACGGTGCTTCCGCCAACCTGACGCATCGGGGCGCTGAAGTCGGTACGCCACTCCCCCGCCTTGATCGCCGCATCGGCCCGCGAGATGTGGCGCGCGCACTCGATCATCAACGCCAGCGTTTGCTCTGCCACCGCGGGCGCGTTGCGGCCGAGGACGTTCACGACCGCGATCCCATCCGCGCTCGCGACCTCGACGTTCACGTTCTCGACTCCGGCGCGCGCGACGACCACGGCACGCAGTCGCTCGCCGGCCTCGAGCACGGTCTCCGGCACCGGAGCAAAGTGGATCGCGATCACCTCCGCATCCGCGACCGCCTCGATTATTTCTTGGGGCGCAGGTACGTCCTCCGGCCCGCTGTTCTCCATGACCTGCATTGCGGCTTGTTGCTCAGCGCGGCTCGCGCCGCCCCACACAACCTCCTCGAGTGGCCCGAACTCCCCTCCCAGCATGCGCTCGATCGCGCCGCGGAACTGCTCCGGCATGATGAAGTGATCTCCGACGATCAGCGTCTTCATCAGCGCCACATGCTCTCGATCCGAGTCCGCAGCTCCCGCCAGGCGTCGAACGCCTCGTCGTAGCGCTCGCTCTGCGCTGGCTGGGGTTGGAACGTGTGCCTGGCCTCGAACAGACCGCCCGCGAGGTTGGCGAGATCCTCGCCGTCGACCGCGCTGAGCCCCACGACCGCCGCGCCCTTCGCCCCCACCTCTTCCTCTACCGCGGTCGTGACCGGCAGGCGCGTGCTGTCGGCGATCATCTGGCACCAATCTTCACTGGCGGCGCCACCGCCGCAGACGCGCAGTTCCGTCGGCGGCTGCGCCGAGGCCGAGAGACAGTCGCGGATCACGAACGTCAGCCCCTCGAGCCAGGCGCGCGCAAGGTGATTGGGGCCGTGCTCGAGCGAAAAGCCGAACAACATGCCGCGTGCGTGCGGGTTGAGGAACGGCGCCCGTTCCCCGGCAGGCGAGAGATATGGCAGCAGGGCGATTCCGGCAGCGCCCGGCTCGAGTTCGCCCGCCCCGCGCGCCAGTGCCGCCGGGTCCTCGAACTCAGTCACGCTCGCCAGCCAGTCCAGCGCATCGGTGCCGGCCATCGAAGCAAATGCGCGCAGCCACCGCTGCGGCACCCCGGAACAGACGTGCATGCCCGCGGGCTCGCCGTCGGTCTCAACGGAATCCGCCACCACCTCGCTACAGAGCGTGGTGCCTAAGATCGTCACTGCCTGCCCGGGCTCGACGACGCCCATCCCGATTGCGGTCGCAGCGATGTCAAACGGGGCGATCACCACCGGCAGGCCGGCTGGGAGGCCAAGCGCTTCCCCAGCGTCTGCCGTCAGCTCCGAGGGCGCATAGCGCGGCGCCACTTCCGGCAGCAGGCGCTCGGCTGCCTCGAGTTCGAACAAATTCAGGAGGTCCGGGGAGTACTGCCGCTCGCGGACGTCGAGAAACGGCAGGCTCGCGTCCGATTCGTCGGTGGCACGCTCCCCGGTCAACTTCAGCCGCAGCCAGTCCTTGCAGTAGAACACAGTGTCACTGCGGTCGAGCAACTCAGGAGCGTTGTCGCCTAGCCAGCGGAGGATCGCCGACTGCGCTCCGGGGAAGGAAACCGAGCCGCTGATCCGGAAGGCTTCGTCGAGCACCCCTTCGTACTGCCAGTGCTCGACGTGGGAGGTGGCCCGCGCATCGTTCCAGAGGATCGCCGGTGCGGTGGGCGCGCCGTCGGCGTCGACGAACCAACAGCCATCGCCCTGCGCGGTCACCGCCAGCAGGCGCACCGGGTCCTGCAGCTTGTCGCTGACCTCGCGGACGGTTGTCACGACCGCGTCCCAGACCTCGTCCAGACCCTGCTCGGAGTGGCCTGGCGCGGGGCGCGAGATCTTCACGGCTTGGCGCGCCAGTCCAGCGCTCCGGCCCTCCGCGTCGAACGCAACCGCCTTGACCATCGAGGTTCCGGCGTCAACACCAATTATGAAATCGCTCATCGTGAATCCACCGCCTCGCTCAAGCGCGGAAACAGCGTCGACGCGCTTGAATAAATTTCGCGATAAACATCGAACAGACGCTGGTAGGACTCGACGCCACCCTCCTCGGGCTCGTAGTGCGCGCCTTCGCCAGACATAGCTTTCGCGGCGTCGGCGATCGAGTCACACCAGCCGATCGCCGCGGCGGCGTGCATCGCGGCCCCAAGGCTGGTTGTTTCGACCTCACGGCAGGCGGTCACCGAGCGTCCAGTCGCATCAGCGATGATCTGGCACCACAGCGCGCTGCGCGAGCCCCCGCCGAGCGCAAGGTAAGTGTCGATCGGTCGAGCGAGCTGGGACTCGACGCCATCGGTCATCAGGCGCTGCTCGAGCGCAATCCCCTCGAGGATCGCCCGGAACAGATGAGCCTTGCCGTGATGGCCGCTCAGCCCAATCACGATGCCACGCGCGTAGTCGTCCCAGTACGGCGTTTGCGCCTTGTTCCAGTAGGGGACGAGCAGCAGCCCCTCCGCGCCTCGCGGGAGGCGGGCGGCAGCGGCTTCGAGGACCTCCTCGTGGGAGAGATCGAGTCCCAGGCGCCACGTCTCGGCGCCCGCGAGCTTGTTCACGAACCAGGAGATGGTGTAAGTCCCTCCTTGAAGCAGCGTCTCGAGCGTGTAAGTGCGCGGAATCGGGCCCGAGAGGGTGCGGAACTCCCGGCCCCACGCATACTCCTCGCTATAGGTACCGGAGACCACCGCGGTGCCGAGGTTGAGGTACGCCCGCCCGGGCTCCGTCACATTTGCGCCCAGACCCGCAGATTGCCCGTCCCCAGCTCCTCCGACGACGGGAATCCCTGCGGGCATTCCGATCTCTTCGGCCACCTCATCGCGCAGCTGCCCCATCACCTCACCGGGAGGCGTCAGCTCGCACAGCTGGCTGCGCTCGAGGCCTACTTCGCGCAAGATCTCATCAGACCAATCGAACTTCTCCATGTCCACCAGCCCAAGAGGATCGGCGCACGCCCATGTGGTGCGCCACTCTCCGGTCAGCTGCTTGACCAGAAACCCGTGGACATCGGTTACGGTCGCGGTCCGTTCGAAGACCTCGGGCTCATGCTCGCGCAGCCACAGGAGCTTGTACAGAGCCGGCGTCGTGTCCGGGACCTTGCCGGTGGTCTTGTGAATCGACTCGCTGCCGTATTCCTCCACTTCCTTGACCGCGCGTCCGTCGAGCCAGACGATCGCCGGGCGCAGCGGCGCGCCATCTTCGCCCAGGCACGCAAACGTCTCGCGCTGATGCGTCAGCCCGATCGCCTCGATCTCGGAAGCCTTGACGCTCGCGGCAGCCTCCCTCAGCGCAAACGCCGTCGATCGCCACCAATCCTCCGCGTCCTGCTCGTGCCAACCCGCTCGGGGCATCGCCAGGGCAAACTCCTGTCGTCCCTCGCCGACTGCCCGGCCCTCTCGGTCCCAGACCACCGCCTTCGTCGCGGTCGTCGAGCTATCCACTCCAATGATGTAGGTCACGGTTACCTCTCCTCCGCGTTCCTACCTCGACCATGCGTGCCCAGCACGTTCTACCCAGCTGCCTCACGGGTAACTCGTGCCTGTGTCTCAGAGAGCCGCCAGCGACCAGCCTGAGCTGATCCGAGCCCCGGAGCGGCTTTACGAAGGGTACGTCTTTGACTTGGACGGGACCATATACCTCGGCTCAGAGCTGCTGCCCGGAGCCGCGCGGCTCATCGGGGCGCTGCGTGAGCTAGGCCGCAAAGTCATGTTCGTCTCGAACAACCCAACTCGCGACCCCGAGGACTACTCCCGCAAGCTCTGCGAAATTGGTCTCCCGACGGGTCCATCGGAGATCATCAATACGGTTGTGACGACCGTGCGCTGGCTGGCCGACAACGCCCCTGAGGCGACGGTGTTTCCGATCAGCGAGGAGCCGCTCAAGCGGGCGCTGCGCGAGCACGGCATCCGGATCTCCGAGGATCCCGCGGAAATCGACATCGTGATCGCCAGCTACGACCGCGAGTTCGCGTACCGCAAGCTGCAGATAGCCTTCGACGCGATCTGGCAGCAGGGGCGTGCCCGGTTGCTCGCCACCAATCCCGACCGCTTTTGCCCGTTTCCTGACGGCCGCGGAGAACCCGATGCACTCGCGATCACCGCAGCGATCGAAGCCTGTACCGGCGCCAGCTGTGAGCTGCACTTCGGCAAGCCAGGCCCGGTGATGATGGAAGCGATCACACAGACCCTCGGGGTTGCGCCGACGGATTGCATCTTGACCGGAGACCGCCTGACCACCGACATCCGAGCGGCTCGCGAGGCATCGATGGCGGCGGCCTTGGTACTGACCGGTGACACCAGCGCCAGCTCGCTCGCGGACGCGACTGACGGGGAGCGTCCTGACTACGTGCTCGATCGGATCGACCGTCTGCTGCCAGAGTCATTCTGGGATGAGCGCAAATGGTCGATCGACGAGGACGCCTAGAGACGATGAGCGGCGAGCCGACGGCAGAGCTCAAGTACGACCCTACGGACATGCCGGGCCTGCTGAGCGCGGTCCGGGAATGGCCAGACGCTCACCGTCTGCCGTCGATCGAGCTGGAACGGGTGATCATCGACCGCGGGGCGATCGAGCAGCTTCCCGCCGTGCTCGAGAGCCTCAGTCCGGGCGAGGTCCGCGAGGCGATCGTGGTCTGTGACCAGACCCCGATCGCGCGTCGCGGCGCCCCGCTGAAGCCCGCCGTACGAGAGCTCCTCGAACGTGCGGGCTGGACCGCGGAAAGCGTCGAGCTCTCGGGCGGCGAGGTCGAGGAGGAGTTGCACGCCACCTTTGAGGCCGTCGACACCGTCAAGTCGCGATTGCGGCCGGGCGTCCCGGTCGTGGCCCTCGGCTCCGGCACGATCACCGACATCACTAAGCACGCCTGCCTTTCCTATGCCGAGGAGACGGGTGCGGACTCGCTGCCGCTGGTTTTCTGTCCGACGGCCGATTCGGTGCTCGCGTTCGCCGCGGCGATGGCGGTGATCTCGCAGGCCGGGGTGAAGCGCACCTGGCCGTCGCGGCTCTCGAACGTGCTGGTGATGGACCTGGAGACGCTTGCCGAGGCGCCGAGGCGGATGACGATGGGTGGCATCGGAGACCTTTGTCCAGTGTTCACCTCGTTTGCCGACTGGCATCTCGGCGACGTCCTCGGGCTGGCGAGCACCCGAGCGGCCTCTTGGAACATCCTCGAGGACGTCCGGTCATACCTCGGGCTGTGCGCCCGCGAGCTCGGCGCCGGTTCTGAAACGGGCCTCGAACTGCTTTCGAAGCTGATTGTCCTGGGAGGTCTCTCGGCGACATTTGCCGGCGAATCGGCACCGTTGTCGGGCTACGAGCACGTCACCGGGCACATGCTCGACATGGGCGCCGAGCACTTCGAGCGCGGGATCGCGAGCCATGGCTCGCAAGTGGCGGTGGCACTGATTCCTCACGCGATCGCCTACGAGCACCTGCTCGAGCGGCTCGATCCTGGCTGCGTCGAAGTGAGCGCCTGCTATCCGTCCTTCGAGGAGATGGAAGCACGGGTCAAGTCGACGTTCGAAGAGCTCGACCCGTCGGGCGGGATGGGGGCAGAATGCTGGGACGACTACTCGACCAAGCTGCGCGCCTGGCACGAGGCGCGGCCCCGTTTCGAGGCGTTCCTCGAGGTCTGGAGCAGCCAGCGCCGCACCCTCGCAGAGCTCACCAGCCCGGCGCGCACCATCGTCGAGACGCTTGCCGCCGCAGGACATCCGCTTCGTTTCGAAGAGCTCGATCCCGCGATCTCCGAGACCGAGGCGCGCTGGGCGTTCGAGCACGCCCATCTGATGCGAAAGCGGTTCAGCGCCGGCGATCTGCTGTTCTACCTCGGCTGGCTAGACGAGCGGTTCACGGCGCAAGTGTTCGAGCAAATGCACCAGCTCGTCGCCGAGATCCGGGATCACGCCTGAGCCCGCGCGATGCTCCCGCGTTATGGCTGCGCCTGGAACCCGCTAGCCCGGCCCCGCGGCCCCGCTTTCGTGCGTTAGCGACTGAAACCCTGGGTACGGTAGGAAGAGAGTGAGAGGAGAGTGATCCGTTGGCCGATCTGATCACAGGCCTCGAGGTCCGCGACGTCCGGTTTCCCACCTCGCGGGTGCTCGCTGGCTCTGACGCGATGAATCCAGTGCCCGACTACTCGGCCGCGTACGTGATCCTCAGCACCGGGGACGGGCTACAGGGTCATGCGCTCGTGTTCACGATCGGAGAAGGCACCGATCTCCAGGTGGCCGCGATTCGTGCGCTCGAGCCGCTCGTCGCCGGGCTGGCGGTCGACGAGGTTCTCGCCGATCTAGGCGGTTTTGCGAGAGGACTGATTGGACACAGTCCATTCCGCTGGCTGGGGCCAGAGAAAGGGATCGTGCACATGGCGATCGGGGGCGTCGTCAATGCGGTTTGGGACCTCTACGGCAAACGCGCCAACAAGCCGGTGTGGAAGCTGTTGGCAGATCTCGAGCCGGAGGAGATCGTCGGCCTTGTGGACTTCCGCTATCTCGAGGACGCTCTCACTCCCGAAGAGGCACTGGACATCCTCAACCGCGCGCTACCGGGACGCGGTGAGCGCGAGGCTCAGCTTCTCGCTGACGGCTACCCCGCCTACACCACCAGCGCCGGTTGGCTCGGGTATGACGACCAGTCGCTCGCCCGGCTCTCCCGCGAGGCACTCGAGCAGGGGTTTGATCAGATCAAGCTGAAGGTCGGCAGCGATCTCGGCGATGACTCGCGCAGGCTGCGGATCGCGCGCGAGGTGGTCGGCCCGGAAGTGAAGATCGCGATCGACGCCAACCAGGTGTGGGGAGTGTCGAAGGCGATCGAATGGATCGGGAAGCTGGCGCAGTTCGACCCGTTCTGGATCGAGGAGCCCACCTCGCCCGACGATGTGCTCGGGCACGCGCGAATTCGCTCGGCGATCGCGCCGATCAAGGTCGCCACCGGCGAGCACACTCACAGCCGGGTGATGTTCAAGCAGTTACTGCAGGCACGCGGCGTCGACGTGATCAATCTCGATGCCTGCCGGGTCGCGGGGATCAACGAAAACGTCGCGATCCTGCTGCTGGCAGCGAAATTCGGAGTTCCCGTGTGCCCGCACGCAGGCGGCGTCGGGCTGTGCGAGATGGTGCAGCACCTGGCGATGTTCGACTTCGTCGCGGTGAGCGGGTCGCTCGACGGGCGCGTGATCGAGTATGTAGACCATCTTCACGAGCACTTCGTCGACCCGGTCGTGGTCGAGGACGGCCGCTACCAGGCACCCCTTTCGCCGGGTCTCGGCGCCCAGATGACCGACGCCACGCTGGCCGAGTACGAATTCCCCGGTGGCGTCGCAGGTGCCGAGTCCGTTAGCGCGACAATCGGGAAAACGCGCTGATGCCGGGCGAATTCGACGGGCTGGTGGCGATCGTGACCGGCGGCGGGTCGGGCATTGGCCTGGCCACCGCGAAGCTGCTCGTCGAGCGCGGCGCCACCGTCGCGGCGCTTGACCTCGACCCAGGGAACGTTCCGGAACCGATTGTCGGCGTCACCGCCGACGTGTCCGACGCTGAGTCGGTCTCGGCCGCGGTCGAAGAGGTCGCGCGCCGCTGGGGTCGCCTCGACATCGTCGTCAATAACGCTGGTATCGGCGCAGCGGGAACGATCGAGGAAAACCCGGACGAGGAATGGCGGCGCGTACTGGACGTCAACGTGATCGGCATGGTGCGGACCGCTCGCGCGGCACTGCCGCTGCTGCGCGAGTCACGCCACGCCGCGATAGTCAACACCTGCTCGGTCGCGGCGACGGCGGGACTGCCACAGCGGACGCTCTACTCCGCGAGCAAGGGAGCGGTGCTCGCGTTGACCCGAGCCATGGCGGCAGATCACATCGGCGAGGGCATCCGGGTCAACTGCGTCAACCCTGGAACGGCCGACACGCCGTGGGTGCAGCGGCTGCTGGAAGCGGCGGACGATCCGGCCAAGGAGCGCGCGGCGCTCGAAGCGCGCCAGCCGATGGGTCGCCTCGTGAGCGCCGAGGAGGTCGCCCACGCGATCATCGCGCTGGCGAGCCCCTACGCGGCGGCGACCACCGGGACAGCATTCGAGGTGGACGGCGGAATGGCGGGCCTTCGTTTGCGTAGCCGAGGCTAACGGGACCTGCACGGCGTGAGCGCCTCAGGCGAGCGACAGCCAATCGGCGCGGGACGACGGCTGGGATCCGCGGCACTGATTCCGTCGGCGCTTAGCTTCGGCGGCGCGCCGTTGGGCGGCCTTTACGAGGAGGTAGACGACGATCAAGCCGCGCGGGCCGTCGAGCGCGCGCTTGCGCTCGGTGTTAATTACATAGACACGGCGCCCCACTACGGCCTCGGTCTCTCGGAGCGACGCGTGGGAAGGGTCCTGCGCGCACTGCCTCGCGCGTCCTATGTTCTCTCGACGAAGGTGGGGCGATTGTTGCGCACGCGCGAGCCCGGCGAAGCGGTTCCGGATGAGGGGTTCGCCGGAGCTGCGCAGCTCAAGCGCGTGTGGGACTTCTCGCGCGATGGCATCCTCCGCTCGCTCGAGGAGAGCCTCGAGCGCCTCGGGCTCGATCGCGTCGACATCCTGTATCTCCACGATCCCGATGAGTTCGAGGTCGAGGTCTATGAGAGCGGATATCCGGCGCTGGCGGAATTGCGCTCGCAAGGCGTGGTCGCGGCAATTGGCGCGGGGATGAACCAGGCCGAGATGCTCGCCCGGTTCGTTCGCCGGCTTGACCTCGACGTCGTGTTGCTCGCGGGTCGCTACAGCCTGCTCGACCAGCGTGCGCTATGCGAGTTGCTGCCGGCCTGCGACGAGCGCGGCGTGGGTGTGGTGGTCGGCGGAGCGCTCAATAGCGGCCTGCTCGCAAACCCAAGTCCGGAAGGGCGCTACGACTACGGTCCGGCCCCACCGGAGCTTGTCGACCGAGCCGTCGAGATGCGGGAGCTGCTCGCTCGCCACGAGATACCCCTGCTTGCCGCGGCCTTGCAGTTCCCCCTGGGCCACCCCGCCGTCGCTTCGGTGCTGGTAGGCGCGCGCTCGACGGAGGAAGTCGACGAGAACGTTCGGGCCTTTACTACGCCGGTTCCGCAACAGGCCTGGGAGGAGCTCCAGGAGTCGGGCCTGCTCGCCGCCGAGGTGCCGGTGCCATCCGCGGCGAACGCTCCCCGAAGGTGACGATAGTCGACGCTCACCACCACCTGTGGGACCTCGACCGGCGCTCCTACGCGTTCCTCGAGCCGCCCGAGTACCACGCGATCGCAAGGACGTTCGGCCCGGCGGATCTCATCGCTGCGGTTAGCCGTGAGCGCGTGGTGCAGACGGTGGTGATCCAGGCCGCCCCGGATGTTCGCGAAACCGAGGAGCTGCTGGACGTTGCGGCGGCGACGCCGCTGATCAGCGCCGTTGTCGGGTGGATCGACTTCGACGCGAACGATCCGGCGGCGCAGTTAGAGAGGCTGCTCGCACATCGATCCTCGCGCTTGCTGGTCGGTATCCGTGCGATGGCTCAGGATCACCCGCGCGCGGACTGGCTCTCCTCAGACGCGGTTGTTCGCTCGGCGGCGGCGATCGGCGCCGCCGGACTGGTCTGCGAGCTGTTGATTCGCCCGCGCGAGCTTGCCGCCGCGCACGCGCTGGTCAATCGCCTGCCGTGCGTCTCGTTCGTGATCGACCACGCTGCGAAGCCGCCGATCGCGAGCGGGAGCATCGAGCCGTGGGGCACCGCGATCCGCGCGCTCGCCGGCGCGCCGAACACCGCCTGCAAGATCTCGGGCCTGATCACCGAGGCCAGCTGGGGTTCCTCGAAGACCGCGCAGATCGCCCCGTTCGTCGATATCGCCGCGGACGCGTTCGGCGAGGACCGGCTGTTGTTCGGCTCCGACTGGCCGGTGTGCCTGCTTGCGGGCTCGTATTCGGATCCCCTGGAGGTCGCCCGCCAGACAGTGGGCAATTTTTCCCCGGATAAGATCTTCGCCGCCAACGCCCGGCGCACGTACGGGCTCCCACCACCGGTTTCGCACTGATCGCGCTGCGGCCTCACGGCTGTGGCGCGGGTGTGGAAGCCGAACGGCGCAACTTCTCGTGGTCACCAGGTATAGAAGGCTGACAATCGGCCAGGAGGTTAGGGATGAGGTCGCAATTCGCAGCGCTGGGAGCCGGGGTCGTCGTCCTCGCAGCGGTTACAGGCGTCGCGCAGGCAGCGTCGTCGCCCGGGGTCGCGACGGGCTCGGCGTCAAGCATCGGCGATACCAGCGCGGTGCTTCATGGGTCCGTGAACCCGAACGGGCGGGCTACGAACTACTACTTCCAGTGGGGGCTCACGCCCGCGTACGGCACCACCGGGCACCTTCATTCCGCCGGCAGCGGCACGGTCGCCCGCGCGGTCACCGCCACGGCGACCGGTCTGATTCCCGGAACCGTCTACCACTATCACGTGGTCGCCGCGAGCAATTTCGGCACGTCGATCGGGGCGGATCGCACGTTCAAGACCAGTGGGCATCCCCCGCCCGGCGTGACCACCGGACCCGCGATCTCGATCGGCAAGTTCACCGCCGCCGTGACGGGCGCGGTGAGTACCAACGGGGAGGCCACCACGTGGGTGTTCCAATACGGGCCGACGCCGGCTTATGGCTATCAAACGTTCGGCGGAGTGCTCCCCGGATCGACTCCATCGGCGACCGTCTCGCAGCAGCTGCTTGGTCTCGAGCCCAACGCGACCTTCCACTACCGGCTAGTCGCATTCCACGACGCGCAGGCCACCTCCTACGGCGCCGATCAGACCTTCATGACCCTCCCCTATCCGCGCCCGCAGCCGCGGGTCCGCGCCTTCACCGCCCCGCGCACCGCCCGCAGGAAGCCGTTCGTGTTCACCACGTACGGTTCGATCGCCGGCCCCTTCGCCGCGGCCTTGCAGTGCAATGGCAACGTCACGATCCGTTATCTGCTGGGCCGGCGGCAGGTCGCTGCCACCGTTGCCGGGATTCAGCCCAACTGCGCGTTCTCTGGCGGGGTCACGTTCACGCGGCTTCCGGGGCGGGGCAAGAAGAAGCGGACGGTGCACCTGAAGGTATGGGTGCACTTCAACGGCAACGGCTACTTGACGCCGCGGAGCTCTCGCCCGCAGTCCGTGACGCTGCACTGAAACCGAGCCGGACACGTCTGGAGAGCTCGGCGGCCGCTCACTGACGCCTCCGTCTGCCGAGCTCAACGGCTCCGGACGGTCGCCGCAGCTTCACGCAAGCTCCGCCTCAGCCGTCACCTCGGCGATGATCCTCGACAGTTGGCTGCCCTGCCATGCGATCGGCGAGCGGCCCGGTTGGTCGAGGATCAGCTTGGCAGCGGGGATCGCGTCCGCGTACGCCTCCCCCACGGCCTGCGGATGCGCCGGATCAGGCTCATCGGCGCTCGCCACCACGGCGACCGGCACTTTGATTTCGCCGAGCTGCTCGAGCTTCGCAAACGGGCGCGAGCGCGGCACCGCCCGCAGCGCATCGGCTACCGCTTCCGGATGTTCGTGCGCCGACATCCGCTGGCGGATCACCCTGGCGACCGTGTCCTGCCAGTCCTCCGGCAGGCTCTCCAGATCCGAAGCCGCGAGGAACCCCTCCACGCCCTCGTTTCGCAGCGCGTCCGAGAGCACATCCCAGTGCGCGAGCCGGCCTGGATTCTCGTTATCTGCCGGCTCGTAGGCGGGAGTTATGACCACCAAGCCGGCAACCCGCTCGGGCGCGCGCAACGCGAGCGCGAGCAAGGTATGGGCGCCCATCGACGCGCCGGCGAGGACCGCCCGCCGGAAGCCGAATGTGTCGAGCACCGCGAGCGCGTCGAGCAGCAGCTCCTCGTATGTATAGGCGCCGGCGTCGGGCGCGGGCGACGAGCGCCCGTGGCCGCGCGCGTCGTAGGAGACCACCTGGTGCCCGGAGCGCTCGAGCGCTTTCGATCCCATCACCACGTAGCGGCGGGTTGCGGTAAGCCCGTGCAGCAGCACTACCGGAATGCCCTCGCCGTGAGCCTCGCCATGAAGGCTCACGCCGGCGCGCTCGATCACGTGTTCGGCCACGCCGGGTGTTCTAGAGCATCGCGGCCGTCTCGCGCGTTGCCGGGGGGGGCCCGCGACTGCGGTGGCTACCATCAATGCTGATGGATGTCACCGAAAGCAACTTCCAGACGGCGGTCATCGACCGCTCTCATGATCTCCCGGTGGTGGTCGACTTCTGGGCGGAGTGGTGTGGCCCGTGCCGGCAACTCGGCCCGGTGATCGAGCGGGCGGTCGCGGCGCGCGAGGGAAAGATCGAGCTCGCGAAGATCGACGTCGACGCCAACCCGTTGCTGGCCCAGGGCTTTGGGATCCAAGGCATTCCGGCCGTGAAGGCACTCCGAGATGGCAAGGTCGTCGCCGAGTTCGTGGGCGCGCAGCCGCCGCCGGCGATGGAGCGGTTCCTCGATTCGCTGCTGCCCTCCGAGGTCGATGGCTTGGTCGCGCGCGGCGATGAGCAGTCGCTGCGACGCGCGGTCGAGCTCGAGCCGACTCGAGCCGACGCCGCGGTGCCACTGGCGAAGATTCTTCATCGGCACGGTGAGAGCGATCAAGCGCTCCAGGTACTCGCGCGTGTGCCCGGAAGTTTCGCGGCGGACGGGCTCACAGCGCGGATCGCGCTCGAGCGCGACGACGACGGGCAATCCTCTGAGCTGAAACTTGCGGACGCGTTTGCGGCGCTCGATTCCGGCGACTACCAGCGGGGACTCGACCTGTTGCTCTTGGCGCTCCCCTTGGCCGACGGCGCGCGCGATGACATTCGCCGCATGGTGGTGGGCGTCCTCGACGAGCTCGGGGTCGAGCATCCGCTGGCGCGCGAGATGCGGCGTCGGCTGGCCTCCGCGCTGTACTAGAGCCTCTCACAGCGCCAACGCCGCAAGCTGTTGTTCGCCTAGACCGCGAGCGTCAGCTGTTGCTCGCCGGCCGCGGCAGCAGGCTCGAGCCCGGCGACGCGAACACCGATCAGGCGGACTGGCCGCGGCGGCGAGAACCGCCGTAACAGCTCCAGCGCCACCGGCCCGACCTGCTCCGCCGAGCTGACGGGCTCGGCGAGCGTGCGGGCGCGGGTGTGGGTCGAGAAGTCATCGAGCCTCACCTTGATCCCGATCGTGCGGCCGCACCGTCGCTGATCGAGCAGCCCCTCACAAAGCCGCCCCACGAGACCGTCCAGGACCGACTCGAGCCGCGCAAGCTCGGCGATGTCACGGTCGAAGGTGATCTCGCGAGACTCTGAGATCACCTTGCGCTCCTCGGTGACGGGCGCGTCGCTCTCGAACCGGGCGCGGCGTAGAAGCTCGATTGCCTGCCGAGGCCCGAAGCGCGCGGCGAGCGCCTCGAGCGGGGCGCCGGCGAGCTTGCCCAGCGTGTCGATCCCATCGGCGCGCAGCCGCTCCGCGGTCTTGGGCCCGATCCCGGGCACCAGACCACATGGGGCGTCCGCGAATCGGCGACAGGCCCCTAAGCGGTCCAGGACCACGAACCCCCGCGGCTTCTCTGCATCCGAGGCTACCTTCGCGACCAGCTTGTTGGGGCCGATGCCGATCGAGCAACTGAGTCCCGTGACCCGCTCGATTTTCGCGCGGATGAGCCGCATCGTCGCCCGGGGCGCGGGCAGCCCGGTCAGCTCGAGATAGGCCTCATCGAGCCCCACCACCTCGACTGCCTCGACATGTGCGCGGACCAGCTCCATCACCGTCTTTGAGACCTCGCGGTAGTACGGGAAGTCGGGAGCCAGGAACACCGCCTCGGGGCACAGCCTGCGGGCGCGCGAGGCAGGGGTCGCCGAGCCGACACCAAACCGCCGGGCCTCGTAGGAGGCGGTGGTCACGACCGCTCGCGGACCACTCCCGGCGACGATCACCGGCAGCCCGCGGAGCTCCGGGCGGCGACGCAGCTCGACCGAGACGTAGAACGCATCCATATCGAGGTGGGCCACGCAACGCTCGGCCATCACACGAGGCTAGGCCAAGCGGCAGACGCCTAGGCGCCCCACCGCGCGCCCAGCACCGCGATCCGATGCCCCAGGCGACGGGCCCCAGCACCGTGATCGCATGCGCAATGCGGCGTGCTGGCATCCGCCATGTTCGAACGCGGACTTTTTCTCAGTTGATGGGTTGCCGGGCGGTCGCGTGGAGGTAAGGTACCGGCCCCGCGCGCTGTGAACTGCGCGTTTGCTGGGTCCGCGGCCGAGCGGGCGCGTCGTGCGCTCGAGCGGCTTACGGGCCTGACGGGCACAGACGCGAGCATTGCTTGACTGACCCCGCCGACACCAGCAACCGTCACCACAACTCGCGTCCGAGGCGTCGGTCCCGGCTCGGGCGAAAGTCGGTGGTGGGCGTGCTGGCGGCATTCGCGATGCTCGCCGCCGGCTGCAGCAGACAGTCGATCCTCTCGGCGCGCAGCCCGCAAGCACACAACATAATGCTGCTGTGGTGGTGGATGCTGGGAGTCGCCACCGTGGTGTTCTTAGGCGCCGCCGGAATGCTCGTGCTGGCCTGGTTTCGCCGCGGTTCTCCCGGGCTGCCGCTTCTCGGCGAGCGCGAGAGCCTCACCGAAGGGATGGTGCTGTTGTTCGGGATCGGGATTCCGATCGTCGTGCTGGTCGCGTTGTTTGCGGTCTCCGACGTCTACCTGGTCAAGCAGACCTCACCGCCGAATCCGCGCAGCACGGCGCTTACGATCAACGTGATCGGGCACCAATTTTGGTGGGAGGTCCGGTATTCAGGGACGGACGCGGTGACGGCAAACGAGATTCACATCCCGGTGGACACGCGGGTCAACGTGGTGACGACGACCGCGGACGTGATCCATAGCTTCTGGGTGCCCGCGTTGAATCGCAAGATCGACATGATCCCCGGGCGGCAGAACCGGGTGCTGCTGTACGCCACGCGCGCCGGCACCTACCGTGGCCAGTGCTCGCAGTTTTGCGGGCTCCAGCACGCGCACATGGCGATGTACGTGTTCGCCCAGCAACCGGCGGCGTTTCGTGCCTGGCTGGCTAACATGGCCTCGACGGCGCGGACCCCCAGCTCCACTCAGGCTCGGACAGGCCAGCAGTTGTTCATGAGCAGCCAGTGCGCGAGCTGTCATCGGATCGCCGGCACCGCTGCGCAGGCCACCGTGGGACCGGACCTCACCCATCTCGCGACTCGCACCACGCTCGCGTCCGCCACGATCCCGAACACTCCAGCCTGGCTGGCGTCGTGGATCTCCAATCCGCAGGCGATCAAGCCAGGCGCTCGGATGCCGGACCTTGGCCTGTCCACCAGCACGGTGAACGCGATCGTCGCCTACTTGGAGACGCTGAGGTAGCGATGGCGACAGTCATCACCCCCAGAGGCCGGCGGCACGTCGATCGTCTAGAGCGGATCTGGGCGGAGCGCTCGGGGCTGCTCGGGTGGCTGACGACTACCGACCACAAGCGAATCGGGATCATGTACTTCTTCACCGCGCTGGCGTTCTTCGGCGCGGGCGGGGTCGAGGCACTGCTGATCCGCACGCAGCTGATCGGGCCCAACGGTCACGTGCTCTCGCCTCAGGCCTACGACGAGGCGTTCACGATGCACGGGATCACGATGATCTTCCTGTTCGTGATCCCGATGACCACGGGGGCATTCGGCAACTACCTGATCCCGCTGATGATCGGCGCACGAGACATGGCGTTCCCGCGGATGAACGCGCTCTCGTATTGGATCTATCTCTGCTCGGGCGTGTTCATGTACGTCGCGCTCGCCCAGGGACACGGGCCGAATGCCGGCTGGTTTGACTACGTCCCGCTGGCCTCAAAACAGTTCGACCCGGGAAACAACATCGACTTCTACGGCTACGGGCTGATCTTCAACGGCATCTCGAGCACCGCCGCGTCGATCAATTTCATCGTCACGATCTTCAAGATGCGGGCGCCAGGGATGTCGTTGAACCGAATGCCGCTGTTCTGCTTCGCGTTCCTGGCGGTCGCGTTTGCGCTCCTGTTCGCGCTGCCATCGCTGAGTGTCGCGGCGCTGTTCCTCGAGCTCGATCGGCAGCTCGGCTTCCACTTCTACGACGCCGCACACGGGGGCGATCCGCTCCTGTGGCAGAACCTGTTCTGGATCTTCGGCCACCCGGAGGTCTACATCATCATCCTGCCGGCGTTCGGGATCGCCACGTCGATCATCCCCGCGTTCTCACATCGCAGGATGGTGTTCTTCCCGCTGGTCGCGCTCGCGGAGATCCTCGTCGCCTTCCTCGGCTTCGGCGTGTGGGTCCACCACATGTTCACGGTCGGGTTCGCCACCCTCACCACCGTCTATTTCGCGGCCGCGAGCCTGATCATCGTGATCCCCAGCGCGATCCAGCTGTTCGCCTGGATCGCCACGATCGTAACTGGCACTCCAGAGTTCCGGACCCCGATGCTGTTCATCGTCGGATTCATCGTCTACTTCATCATCGGGGGGTTGTCGGGAGTCAGCGTGGCCGCGATCCCATTCGACCAGCAGGTCCACGACAGCTACTACATCGTGGCCCATTTCCACTTCGTGATCTTCGGCGCGGCGGTATTCCCGATCCTCGGCGGGATGTACTTCTGGTTCCCGAAGCTCACCGGCAAGCTGTACCACGAGGCAATTGGGAAGCTCAGCTTCTGGCTCACGTTTATCGGCACGTTCATCACCTTCTTTCCGATGCACATCGTCGGGATCCTCGGGATGCCCCGCCGCAACTACACCTATCCGCCGGGGATGGGATGGACGCTGCTGAACTTCATCGAGTCGATCGGCGCCTACATACTCGCCGCGGGACTGGTGATGATCGTCGCCAACCTCGGTATCAGCCTGTTCAGGGGCCCGGAATCGGGCAACGATCCCTTTGAAGGTGACACGCTCGAATGGTCCACGACTTCGCCGCCGCCGCCCTACAACTATGCGGTGATTCCGACGATCTCGAGCGCCTACCCGATGTGGGACAAGGACGATCGCGAGCGCGACAATCGCAGGCTCGACCGCGGCGAGGGCGTCCTTGAGCTCGGACACGAGACGCCCGCAACCACCGTTCAAGACGCCGAGCTCGACGAGATCTTGTCGATGCCCTCACACTCGCCCTGGCCGGTCGTTTCGGCGCTCACGCTCGCCGGGATCTTCGCGATGCTGCTGATGGCGCACTACTGGATCGCGGTCGGCTTCCTGGTCCTGGGAGGGCTGTCGCTGATCGGCTGGCACTCGAAGGAGGCGCGGGCGTGAGCGACGGCTCGCAGGTCAGCCGCAGCACGGCCGCGTTCACCGCCGCTGCCGCCGGACGGGTGTCACGCGATCGCTTGGCGCAGCCAAACGGCTGGTGGGGCATGGCCTTTTTCCTGTGCGCTGAGGTGACGCTGTTTGGGTCGCTGATCGCGACCTACTTCTATCTGGACTTCGGCTCGACGAGCTGGCCGCCGGCGGGGGTCAAGGCGCCGAGCGTGGTGCTGCCGTTCATCGGGACGGGCGCGCTGGTGGCGACGACCATCCCGATGTGGCTGGCGGCGCGCTCGGCCAGAGCCGGACAGCGGCGCCCGGTGATCTGGATGCTGGTGATTGCGGCGGTGATCCAGAGCTGCTATCTGGCACTGCAAATCCTGCTGTTCCGTCACGATCTGCGCAGCTTCAGCCCGCAGGGTAGCGCCTACGGGTCGATCTACTTCACGCTGCTCGCCGCCCACCACGCGCATGTGCTGTTCGGAATCCTGCTCGAGCTGACCGTTCTCGGGTTCGTGGCCCTTCGCGGCCTCACGAACTATTGGCTGGTCAGCGTGCGCGCCGTCGCCCTCTACTGGTACGTGGTCAACGCGATGGCGATCTTCGTGGTGTTCACGCAGCTCAGTCCATCGCTGTGAAATGGCCTCCGTCAAACACGCGTGTCTGGTTCGCGGTGACGGGAGGAGCAGCGGCGTGGGCAGTTCAGTTCGTGGTCAACCTGATGTTCACCTTTGCTCGTTGCAACGCGCCATCCGGGCGCTTCAACGTGCCGCTCCACGGCATCGAGATCGGCGTCTCAGTGGTGGCGTTCCTGATTGGCTTGACCGCGCTGCTGATCTCAGGCTGGTTGTTTCTGGTGACCAACGAGATCGACCACGTCGCCCAGGCGGAGATGCGTGGGCTGGGCAGCACGCCGCCCACGGGCAGGATCAACTTCCTGGCGATGGTGGGATTGACCGTCAACTTCCTCGCCCTCGCGATCATCGTCATGACCGCCATCGGCGCCCCACTACTGCCCGTGTGCCAGCAATCATGACGCGGGCGCGTCGGCTTGCCCTCGCGATCATCACGCTCGCATTCGGCCTCGCCGGGATCGCCGACGCGCAGCCGCAATCGGGAATCGTCCGGCCCACCACCGAGCCCACGGCACCGAGCCTCGAGCTGGGGGCTCAGCTATACGCCGGCAACTGCGCGAGCTGCCACGGGATCGCGGGTTCGGGTATCACCTCTCCCCGCCGCGGCGCCGGAAACATTCTCGGCGCCGGCCCTTCGCTGCGGGGAGTCGGGGCGCTGGCGCCGGACTTCTACCTGCGCACCGGTTACATGCCGCTCGCGAGCATCCACGATCAGCCTGGCCCTGACCGAGTGCTTTTCTCGGACACGGAGATCCGCTCGTTGGTGGCATACGTCGCATCGTTGGCACCTGGCCCGGCGATTCCTCACCCCGATCCCGCCGCCGGAAACCTGTCCGAGGGCGTGCAGCAGTTTTCGCTCCATTGCGCCGGCTGTCACCAGATCATCGCTCGCGGCGGGTTCGTCACCGGCGCGATGGTCCCGCCGCTGCAGAGCGCAACGCCAACCGAGATCGCCGAGGCGGTCCGTATCGGCCCGTATCTGATGCCGCGCTTCTCGGCCAGGCAGATCTCGGACGCGCAGCTCAACTCGATCATCAAGTACGTGGTGAGCACCAGGCATCCGTCCAACCGCGGGGGCTGGGGCATCGGGAACATCGGACCGATCCCCGAAGGGCTCGTCGCTTGGTGGATCGCCGCGCCGCTGCTGATCATCGCCTGTATGGCCGTCGGACGGAGATTCCGCACGTGAGGCCGTGGCGGTGGGCAGTCGCGTTCCTGGCGCTGCTGTTCGGCAGACGCTCTCGCCGCGGCGCTGAGGAGGAAGGCGTCCCCGAGCGAATCGTCGCCGAGGGAACGCCGCAGCGGCGCGCCGAGAACCTGGTGCTGGTCCTGTTGGGGATCGCGATCCTGTTCGCGCTCGGCTTCGTCGTCACCTACGCGGCGTACAGCCCCGGGGGACTGCCCAACGAGCTGCTCGGGATCTGCCTCGGGATGTCCTTGCTGTTCATCGCCTTGGCGTTCACTGTCGTCGCCAAGCGGCTCGTCGTGACCGAGGAGCTCGAGGACGAGTACCCCGAGGCGCATCCCCGGCAGCAGCATGAGGTCGCGGAGATCCTGCACGAGAGCGGCAGCCGGATCACCCGCAAGCGGCTGCTGATCGCCGCCGGCGCGGCGACCGGCGGTGCGCTCGGCCTTGCCGCGCTGGCGCCGGCGCTGTCGTTAGGGCCGATCTGGTACACGAGGCCGCTCGACGAGAGCCCCTGGAGCTACGGCGTACGCCTCGTCGATGAGACCGGTGCCCCGATCAGCGCGGCCGAGATTGAGCACGACACCTTCTACACGGCGTTTGCCCAGGGGGCAGATCCCGAGGACATCGCCTCTCCCCTGGTTGTGATCCGGGTCGATCCCGCCGAGCTCAAGCTCCCGTCGGGACGAGCAAGCTGGGCGCCTGAAGGGATCCTGGCCTACTCGAAGATCTGCACCCACGCGGGTTGCGCTGTGGCCCTATATAGGAAGCCCACGTTTTCGGTCCTCGAGCCAAATGATGCGCTGGTGTGTCCCTGCCACTACTCGACCTTCGACCCCTTCACGGGCGGCACGGTCACCTACGGCCCCGCGGGCCGCCCGCTGCCTCAGCTGCCGTTGATGATCGATTCCGCTGGCTATCTGCGGGCAGCCGGCGACTTCTCAGCCAGGGTCGGTCCCTCCTGGTGGAACGTGCGAGAGCGGCCGGTGGCCGGATGAGTCACGACCCGATCGAAGACCCAGTCCGTTTCATCGACGAGCGCACGGCGTCGGCGCCGATCCTGCGCAAGGCGCTGCGCTACTTGTTTCCCGATCACTGGTCGTTCCTGCTCGGCGAGGTCGCGCTGTACGCGTTCATCGTGCTGATCGCGACCGGGACCTATCTGGCGTTGTTCTTCGACGCGAGCACCGCGAAGACCATCTACCACGGCCCCTACGCCCCACTCGACGGGCAGACGATGAGCGCCGCCTACAAGTCGGTGGTGGACATCTCGCTCACCTACAAGGCCGGCTTGCTGATCCGCCAGACCCACCATTGGGCCGCTGACGTGTTCGTGGTCGCGATCGTGATGCATCTGATGCGGGTGTTCTTCACCGGAGCCTTCCGCAAGCCCCGCGAGCTCACCTGGCTGGTCGGATTGCTGCTGCTGTTCACGGCGCTGCTCGAGGGGTACCTGGGCTACTCGCTGGCCGACGACCTGCTCTCGGGCATGGGGCTGGCGATCGGCTATGGCGTCGGACTCTCGATCCCCGTGATCGGAGGCCCGATGACGCTCGCGATCTTTGGGTCGCCGTTCCCCGGAAAGCCGGAGTTCTGGTCGCGGATGTACATCGCGCACGTGTTCCTGATCCCCGCGCTGCTGGCGACGCTGATCGCGGTGCACCTGATCCTGATCATGGCCCGCCATCACACCCAGTTCAAGGAAAGCGCCAGGCACACCCAACGGCGGATCATCGGCGTGCCGCTGTTCCCCGGCCAAACACCGCGCTCGCTGGCGCTGGTGTTCTTCGTCGCCGCGGTGCTGTTCCTGCTCGGCGGCTTGGTTCAAATCAATCCAATCTGGCAGTACGGGCCGTTCGAGCCGTGGCTGGGGACCAACGGCGCTCAGCCCGACTGGTACCTCGGTTGGCTGATCGGCGCGCTGCGGCTGATGCCGAGCTTCGACGTGACGATCGGCCACTTCACGCTGGTGCCCAACCCGTTCTGGGGTGGAGTGCTGTTTCCGTTGGTCGTGCTTGCCGTGCTCGCGTCGTTTCCCTGGGTCGAGCGTCGCCTCACCGGTGACCGCCGTGTGCACAACCTCGCCGACCGGCCCCGCGATGCACCGGTTCGCACGGCGTTCGGCGTCGCGTTCCTGACCTGGGTGTTTCTGATCTTCGCGTTCGGCTCCGCGGATCGGATCTTCGTGCTCACGGGCCTCAGCTACAACACCCAGTTGTACGTGTTCCGGATTGGGATCTGGGTGGTCCCACTGGCGCTGTTCTTCATCGTCCGTCGCTTCTGCCGTGAGTTGCAGGCCGGCGAGCGGATCGAGGAGATCCAGCACCAGGCCGAGGAAGAGGCGAGGCGCGAGCAACAGGCCGTGGAAGCTCGGGCGCAGCCGGCGAGTTGATCCCGCGCTGCCGGCGGGCCCTGACGCGACCCGCCGGCTCACAGGTACTCGTAGGTGTCGGTTACAAGCTTGACCAGACGGTCCCGACACCGTCGAATCCGAGCGCCGCGGCGGTGTTCTGGTTCAGGTCCCACTCGCGGCCGGCGACGAACGGGCCGCGGTCATCGACGAGCGCTGTGACGCTGTGTCCGTTGTCGCGGAACTCCACCTTGGTGCCGCACGGGAGCGTCTTGTTGGCCACGCCGAAGTAGGCATGAAAGCCGCAGGCGGTGCCGCCGGCGTCCTCGTACCACGAGGCGACGGTCGTCGTGTACACGGTCATCTGGCCCACCGGCTCGCCGACCGCGGTGTTCTTGGAATCGCCGGCGAAGCGGACCCGCAGCGACTGCTGTCCGGGGCCGGCCGGCAGGTAGTGGAAGTCAAACCCTCCGCGGGGGCCGGTGACCGATGAGGTCAACGTTCGCCAACCGCCACCGAGCTGCCCTCGAAGCAGGACCCGCCGGCCCGCGGCGGCGGGTAGCAGCTTGCCGCGGACATCGATCGGCTGACCGGTCAGCGCGCCGAGCGAGCGAGCGGAGACCTGCAGCTCGGCCGCGACCGCGACGTGCACCGCGGAGCTTGGGGCGATCGCGGCGGCGGTGGTGGCGCCAGCGCTGGGGCCGGCGATTACCCGCACAATGCCCGACTCGTGGAACAGAGCAGCGAGACGAAACCTGCCGCTGGGGGCGACCGTCGTGGAGGCTATCGGCCGCCAGCTCGAGCTGGCCGACGGGGCGAACTCCAGCCACACGGTTCGACCGGCGGCAGAGCTGGACGTGCTGCCGGTCATGGTCACCTCCTGCCCGTAGCTGACATGGCGCTGGCGAACGGCCGCACGCAACGTTGGGGCCGCGGTTGCGGCGAGGGTTGGAAGCGGGGTTGTGCCACCGGAAAACGCTACAGCGGTGGCCGGGATTGACAGTATGAGGGCGCTCGCGCCTGCGTGAATCAGGCGCACCTTGCGCAGCTTGGCTCTGGGCCTCATCGTGAGGTCCTCCTATTCCGACGTCGACCGGGCGCCTACGGGGTTAGCTGTCGGGCTCGCGGCCGCGCGCTATCTGACTCGCAGTCGCTACGGCCGCAGCCGGTTGTGCGCCGGGCAGCCGATTCGCCCCAGCCGAGCGGAAACCACATCTCAGCAAGTGGGTCCCCCGTTCGTTCCCGCACCGGGCAGGCACGACTCGGCAGGTCGAATTACAAGCCAGTGAGGATGACAGGAGGTTTTAGGGAGTTTGTGTGAGTTAGATCACACAAAATCTCTTTCTATTGAAGTCCTAGCCGCATAATCCCCTCTCGGTCTCCACGGCTGGGGCTTCTAGGGCGTGCCCCTGCAAAAATCCTGCTCGTGGCAAATCCTGATCGGCTGAGCGGCCTCGATAGCTCGTTCCTGCACCTCGAGCGGGATACGGCGCACATGCACGTCGCAAGCTGCGCGGTGTTCGAAGGCCCCGCGCTCGCATACGATGATCTCCTCGGACAGATCGTCTCGCGGCTGCACCTGGTTCCGCGCTACCGCCAGCGGCTGGCGTTGGTGCCCTTTGGCCAGGGTCGGCCGGTGTGGATCGATGACCCGCACTTCAACCCCTGCTACCACCTACGCCACACCGCTCTGCCTCGCCCCGGCGGCGATGAGGAGCTCAAGCGCCTCGCGGGGCGGGTGTTCTCGCAAGCACTCGATCGCGCTCGCCCCTTGTGGGAACTGTGGCTGGTCGAGGGGCTCGCGGACGGTCGCTTCGCGCTGCTCTCCAAGACACACCACGCGCTGGTGGATGGCGTCTCGGGCGTCGACATCGCGACGGTCCTGTTCGACTCGAGTCCGGATCCGATCCCTGTGGCGGCGCCCGAGCACGAGTGGATCCCGCGACCGGTGCCGAGCGGAGCACAATTGCTCGCCGACGCGCTGCTCGAGCGCGCGACGGCGCCGAGCGAGATCGCCCGCGGCGTGCGGGCGGCGCTCCGCGGCCCCCGCCAGGTCGCCTCGCGCTTGGGGGACGCGCTCGTAGGCGTCGGTGCGATGACATGGGCTGGGCTGCGGCCCGCCCCACCCAGCATCTTCAACGTCCGCATCGGGCCCCACCGCCGGTTCACTTGGGTTCAGGGCGAGCTCGCGGACTTCAGGAGGATCAAGGACGCGCGCGGCGGAACCGTCAACGATGTCGTGCTGGCGGTCGTGGCGGGTGCCTTGGGACGCTATATGCGCCTGCACGGTTATTCGACCAACGGCGTGGTGCTGAAGGCGATGGTGCCGGTTTCGGTGCGCGCGGACATTCCACGGGGAGCGCTCGGCAACCGGGTGGCGGCGATGTGGGCGCCGCTGCCGATCGGGGTCATCGATCCCGTGGCGCGGCTGCACGAGATCAGCCGCGCGATGGAAGGGATCAAGCAATCCGGCCAAGCGGTCGGGGCGCAGGTGCTCACGGAGCTGAGCGGCTTTGCACCGCCCACGATCATGGCGCAGGCCGCCCGGCTGCAAGCCCGCCAACGGTTGTTCAACTTGGTCGTCACCAACGTCCCTGGTCCTCAGTTCCCGCTCTACGTGCTGGGGCGGCAGCTGGACGCGCTGTTTCCAATGGTCCCGCTCGCCGAGAACACGGCGCTCGGGATCGCGCTCATCTCCTACAACGGGCAGCTCAACTTCGGCCTGACGGCGGACTACGACGCGCTCGCCGACGTCGAGACGCTCGCGGAAGAGATACGCCAGTCGCTCGACGAGCTGCTCGGGGCGGCCAGCGCCCCTGACAGCAACGGCGCCGGCGCCGCGCCACACCGCTTGCGCGAGCGCGCGATTCGCGCGGTGGAGTGACCTGAGGCAGGCTCGCAGGTGAGCCGTGACCGCAGTATCCGGGTGGTTGAGCGGGTGGCGATCGGGGTCGCCTCCTTGGTGCTGTCGGTTGGCCTGATCATTCTTCTATCGGGCTACTTCGCAGGTCGCGATCAGGCGGGACTCTCGAATGCCGCCCAAGTACCCGGGCTCACGTTCCCCGACCAGGGCAACGCCCACCTGCGTCCCGGCGAGCCGCATCCCTCGTATAACTCGAGTCCGCCCACCAGCGGCCCGCATGTACCTGAGCCCGTGGTGAGCGATCGCGCGGGGCTAAACGACGATCAGCTGCTGCAGGCGCTGTCGGTGGGAAATGTGTTGTTGATGTACGGCACGCCGACGCCGCCGCCGGGCCTCGCGTCGCTAGCAAATACCGTGACGGGGCCGTTCACGCCCGCGCTGGCGCGCTCGGGCCAGGCCGTGATTCTCGCCCGGCGGCCGGGCACTGCGGGGGTGGTCGGTCTCGCCTGGACCCACATGGTGCGGGTCGGCAGCGCGAGTGACCCGCTGCTGCGGCAGTTCATCGACGCCTGGCTGGGACGCGGCGCCGGGAGCTGAGGGGGCCGCCTCCGACGAACATTGGCGATTCACTTCCGCCCTCCGGAGGGAGTCAGCCAAAGTTCGATTGCCGGCGCGTCACTCTTCTCTGACGGCGATCGTCATCCGGGTGATCACGCACAGCCGCCCATGGTCATCGCTGAGCTCTACTTCCCACACCCAGGTGGTGCGGCCGCGATGCTTGCGGATCGCTACTGCGTGAATCGTGCCCTGGGTTATCGGACGCAGGAAGCTCGTCTGATTGGAGAGCCCGGTGGCCATCTTTCCGTCCTCCAACACGGCTAGGTAGGTGCCCCACGACGCGAGCGCCTCGGCGATCGAGGCGTACACGCCGCCGTGGACCAGCCCGGCCGGCTGCTTGAGCTCTTCGCGGACCACCACCTCGCCGCGCACGACTTCGTCCGAAAGCTCGATGATCCGCAGTCCGTAGAGGCCGTCGAACCCTTCTAGGGCTTGATATGGAAGCTCCATGCGCATCGGCCGCGGCACACTAGCGCAGCACGGCTAGGTAAGCATGCGCTGGAGCCCGTCGAGCGCCTGCGAGAGCTGCTTACCCGCGGTCTGCCGCAGCACAAGGGCACCCGTGCGCGAGTACCCGCGGAGCTTCTGGCGCACGGCGATCGTCACGAGCGTGCCCTCAGTGACCCGCTCGAGCGCGACTTCGGTGACCGACTCCTCCAAGACCCGCTCGAACGGGCTTCCCGCGAGCTGCTGTTCCCACAGACGATATGAGGGCGGCGAGGACTGCAGCAAGTGAAAGTCAAGCCGTACCGCCCGGCCGCGCTTGCCAGCGTGAACCTCCGTCCAGCGGTTGCTCCGCACTTCCTCGGTTCGCGTAACCCCCGGCCACCATCGGACCAGCTGCGCAGGGTCCTCGATCACCTCCCAGACCCGCTGCTGGGAGACCGCTAGGGTGCGGCTCTTCTGGGCCGTGGCGACGGTCGGCGTGAAGCGAGAGCCCCACACATCACGACGAGTAGTCGATCAGGGCACGAACTTCGTGCGGCGCGAGCCTCGCGCGGCCATCGAGGAAGCTCAGCTCGATCAGGAACACGCACCCCACCACCTCGGCGCCCAACCCGCTGGCGAGCTCGCAGACCGCCGCGGCCGTGCCTCCCGTCGCCAGCAGGTCGTCGTGCACGAGCACCCGGGCCCCGCCGGCGAACGCATCGGCGTGGACCTCGAGCGCGTCGAGCCCGTACTCGAGCGTGTACTCGGCGCTGACGGTCTGGTGCGGCAGCTTGCCCGGCTTGCGCGCGGGGACAAACCCGAGCTCCAGCTGGCGGGCAAGCGCGCCGCCGAGGATGAAGCCTCGCGCCTCAGCCGCGAGCACCAGCTCGGGCTGAAGCGGCTCCACGAGCGCCGCCAGCCCGTTGACCGCAGCTTTCAATGCCGTGGGGTTGAGCAGCAACGGCGTGATGTCCTTGAACACGATCCCCGGACTGGGGAAGTCGGGAACCTCACGGACGAACGAGCGTAGATCGGCGGTCCTCAGGCGCTCCTCCGATATGGCGTCCTAGGTCGCGATCCGGCGGAGGTCGCGAATCAACAGCAAGTGCTTTAGATGAGTGGTGACCGTGGCGAGGTTCTCGAGCGCCTCTATCGCCTCCTTGCGGCGCTCCGGATTGCGGGAACGCAGGGCCGGCGCGAGGATGCTTTGAAGCAGCTGTGCCTCGCGGTCAGCGGAGCTTCGAAACACGCGCAGATTCCTCCCGCCGACGCCGTAGCGAGCGAGCTCGGACACCGCTCTGACGATCTCGCGCTCGGTCTCATCGAAATATCGCACGCCGCCACGCAGCTCTCCCTTGATCACCCCGAAGTCGACTAGCTCGCGGATCAGGCTGGCCTCGGCACTGGTCTCCTCGACCACCTCCTCGAGCGAGTACAGCGCTCCCGGGGCGCGGACGGCGACAGCCGCTCGGCGCAGGGTGCGCCCGTCGGGAGGAGCGGCGACCTCGCGCTCCGCACGTCCCCCCGCGAGCTCCTGGCGGATTACGCGCAATGGCAGAAACTCGTCGCGTTGCAGCCGCAAGATCGTCCGCAGCCGCTGAATGTCGTTGTGCATATAGAGCCGATAGCCACCCTGAGTGCGGCGCGGCGCCAGCAGCTTCTGGTCCTCTAGATACCGGATCTTGGAGATCGAGATGTCGGGAAACTCCTGTCGCAGCGCCTTACAGACGGCGCCGATCGTGACCGCCTTCTGCCGCAGGGGCTCAGGCTGTGGCTCCGGGGGTACTCCCAGTTCCGGGGTGCGGGTCTCCGAGGTGGCCATCAGCGACTGAGGAAAGCGAGCTTGTACTTACCGATCTGGAGTTCGTCGCCGTCGGCGAGACGGTGGGACTCGATCCGCTCGCGATTGACGTAGGTCCCGTTGAGCGAGCCGCAATCGTCGAGGTAATACTCGTTTTGGCGCCGAACTATGACCGCATGATCGCGGGAGACGGTTACGTCATCGAGGAAGATGTCGCTGTCGGGGCGGCGGCCCACAGTCAACCGCTCGGCCTCTAGTGGAAAGCTCTCCCCGGCGCGCCCACCACCGGCGCGGATCACGAGCGCCGCTCCCCGTGCAACCACATCTTCGAGCTTCACCTCCTCTAAGTCCCCAGTCTCACCCACCTTGTAGGTCGCGGTGGTTGCGCCCTGCGGCGGATCGGTTTGCCCCAGGAAGGCGCCACAGCGCTGGCAGTAATTGGCGCCGTCGGCATTCGCGAAACCGCACTCGGGACAGTGCTGGGGCACGACAGCTGGCGCTCTACTCCGAGTCGACCGCCGGCACACGTCCGGCGAGAATGTCCGTCAGCTGCTGGATGTCGGCGCCGGAGATGACGTTCTCCCCTCCCTCTTGCTTCTTGCGAAGACGGTTGACCAGTTCCGCGCGGAGTATGTCGATCTTGCCGTGCAGGATCCGACGTTTGTAGGAGATCTCCATCTCCTCCTCAGTCAGCTGGCTGATGAGGTCCTTCAGCTCCTGGTCGGTCAGCGAGCCGAGGTCCGGAAATGTGTCCATGCGAGGGATCCTCCGTCCCGAGGAGTCGGTGTTTCAGGAGTATAACTCGGGCAAGGCTGTCTCTCAATCTGAGCTTGAGGCTTGCCGTCGCAGCTCCGTGAAACCACGCCGTAGGTATAGCGCGGTGGCCAGTAGCGAGAGGGCGATCCCGATGTACAGCAAGATCAGCGCGAGCCAGTGGACCCCAGCGATCGCGAGGAACGGCGCTCCCATCGTCGGCGCGACTCCCAGCCGCCCTGGCCAATTGATCTTGAGGTCGATGCCCCGGTGCAGCGCGTAACGACTCACGACCAACATGAACAGCTCCCGCCCGATTACCACCGCGATGGCCCACCTTGGGAGTAGCTCGAACCGCCAGGCGACTGCCATTCCCGAGATCACGAGCAGTCGATCGACCACCGGATCGAGCAGCGCTCCCAGGCGGCTGTACTGGCCGGTCAGCCTGGCGACAAAACCATCGAGATAGTCAGCCCAGCCGATCACGGCGAACAGCACGGCGGCGAGCGCATCGTGACCGTCGTCGCTTGAGAGGGCGATCCCCAGGAATACCGGGATCAACGCCAGGCGGATGTAGCCGATCGCGTTCGGCAGCGTCCAGGGATTCAGGGGCTGGCTGGAAGCCGTCTGCGGCGGTGGCGGGCCGGAGCGATCGATGCCGACCAGACGCCGTTTGCTCAGCTTCGGACTCACGGTGTGAGCGCGCGCAACCGCGATGAGCGCTCCAGCGCTAGGGAAGGCGCTGCCACAGCTCCGCGATCGCCTCCGCCGCCCCGTCGATCGGCACCGTTCGTGACTCCCGTCCGCGCCGCACTTGAACCTCGATCTCCCCGGCTGTGAGCGTTCGCCGCCCCACCGTCACCCTCGCCGGACAGCCGAGCAGCTCGGCGTCGGCGAACTTCTCTCCCGGGCCCGCATCGCGGTCGTCATACAGGATCTGCAGCCCGAGCGTCTGCAGCTGCTCGTACAGGCCGTCAGCGAGCTGGCGCTCCTGGCTGCCTTCTCTCCCCAGCACAACCAGCGAGACGTCAAATGGAGCGACCGTGCGAGGCCACGCGATCCCGTGCTCATCGTGGTACTGCTCGACCGCCGCCGCCGCGGCGCGCGCGGGCCCGAAGCCATAAGAGCCCATCCAGATCAGCTGCTCCTTGCCAGACTCGTCGAGGTAGGTCGCTCTCAGCGGCTCGGAGTAGCGCACCCCCAGCTTGAAGATGTTCCCAACCTCGATCGCGGGCTCGATCCGGATCGCCGCGCCGTCGACGGTGTCACCGTCCACCACGGTGCGCACGTCGACGGTCTGGAAGGGAAAATCGCGGCCGGGCTCGACTCCTCGCAGATGGGCGTCGGGGCGATTCGCGCCGGTCACATAGCCCCCCGGCTCGATGGCCGCATCGAGCAGGATCGGCATCTGCGCCCCCACCGGACCGATGAACCCAGGCGGGCCGAGCCCAGCCGCCACCTCCTCGGGGTGCGCCGGCCGAAACTCGTTGCCGAGCACGGCACGGAGCTTGATCTCGTTGACCCGATGATCGCCTCGCACGATCACCAGCTTCATTGCGTCGGAATCGACGATCACCGGAAAAGCCTTGAGCAGGGCCCCGGCGGGAACGTCGAGCTCACTCGCGACAGCCTCGACGGTGACCATCCCTGGAGTGGCGACCTCCTCGGGCCGCTCGAGCCTGGGAGGAAGCTCCACCGATTGTGCCTGAGCGCGTGCGACCTCAACGTTCGCCGCGTACCCGGGCGCCAGCGCGACGTCGTTCTCCCCAGCCGCGCACGGCGCCATGTACTCGTGCGCCCCGAGGCCTCCCATCATCCCGACGTCCGCCTCGACGCGGTACCACTCGAGCCCGCAACGGTCCAGCATACGGTCATATGCCACAACGTGCTTCTGATAGGCCGCGTCGAGCTCCTCCCGACTGCGGTCGAAGGTGTAGGAGTCCTTCATGATGAATTCCCGCGTGCGCAGCACCCCGGCCCGAGGACGCGGCTCATCTCGCTCCTTGACCTGGAAGTGGTACAAGATCAGCGGCAGATCGCGGTAGGAGCGGACCGCGGATGCGACGTGGCCGGTGACGATTTCCTCGTGGGTCATCGCGAGCACCATGTCCGCGCCTCGCCGATCCTTGAGCTTGAACAGCTCATCGATCGCGTAGCGACCGGTGCGCCGCCAGGGTTCGGCCGGGTGGAGCACTGGCATCAGCATCTCCTGGCCGCCGATCGCGTTCATCTCCTCGCGCACGATCTGCACGATCCGCTGATGGATCCGCCAGCCGGCCGGCAACCACGACCACAACCCTGAGCCGACCTGGCGGATCAGTCCAGCGCGGACCATCAGCTTGTGCGAGATCGCTTCGGCGTCCGCCGGAGGCTCGCGTTCGGTCGGCAGGAAGTAGTTGGACAGCCGCGTCATTGGAAGGCGCCAAGCCTACCCGGGCCTGCTGCTCGCGGCGCTACGGCAAGCTGATGCGAACAGCACGCGACTTCGCTCGGTACATCGCGCCGTCGGCCTCGCGCAGGATCGCGCCACGGTCCGTGCGCGGGTCGCAGGTCATCGCGATGCCCACGCTGCACGAAAGCTTGACCCGTCCCCCGGGGAGTCTGAACTCACGGCCCAGCGCCGCGGCAATCCGCTCGGCCAGCGACTCCGCCTCCCCTTCGCTGGAGAGATTTTCTGCGACCACCACAAACTCATCCCCGCCGAAGCGCGAGATCACGTCGACCTCGCGTAACGCCTCGCGCAGGCGAGCGGCGACCTCCACGAGCACGTGGTCGCCCGCCTCGTGACCGTGGCCGTCGTTGACCTGCTTGAAGCCGTCGAGATCGAGGAACAGGACCGCCAGCAGCCGAGGTTGCCCACGGCCCAGCCGCGCCAGCGCGCCCTGCAGGTGGTCGAGCAACAAAGCCCGATTCGCGAGTCCGGTCAGCTCGTCGTACAGGGCCCGGCGCTCCAGATCAAGGCGCTGGGTCACGTCCTTGGCAACCGCGTACCACACATCGCCGTCTCTGCGCCCGCTCCAGAGCAGCGAGCGCCAACTTCCGTCCTTGTGGCGGCAGCGCGCAGTGAAGTTCGCGACCGGTTCAGCGATCGCGCAGATCGTGGGGCGATCGTCGGGATATACGAGCTCGCACACGAACCGGCCAACCAGCTCCTGGGGACTCCAACCGAGAGTCGCTTCCGCTGCGGGGTTGGCCATCATGATCTCGCCATCGAGCGTCATCACCACGACCAGGTCGGAGATGATCGCGAACAGCCGCTCGAGCAGCAGCGGGCGCGTGTGATCCCAGTCGCCGCGGCGACGAGCCAGCGACCTGGCCTGGTGATGTGCGGGGTAAGCGGCGCGTGATCGCAACGTGACTCGCGGACGATGGCAGTCTCTGGGTCCAGTATCGGCAGCGACGCGGTGGAGCTGAAATCGGATAAGTCTGCGCGTTCATGCTTCTGATAGAAACGCTGATTCGCCAACAAAAACGTCTGCAAGGAGCCACGCAATGGCGTACGAAGTTCCGCCTCTTCCTTACGACTACAACGCGCTCGAGCCCCACATCGATGAGCAGACGATGCGCCTTCATCACGACAAGCATCACCAGGCTTACGTCACCGCCGCCAATGCCGCGCTCGAGGGCACCGAGTGGGCGGACAAGCCGGTCGAGGAGGTTCTTCAGTCCCTTTCGCAGCTCCCGCAGGACAAGCAAGCTGCGGTGCGCAACCAGGCCGGCGGCCACTACAACCACTCGCTGTTCTGGGACTGGATGTCCCCCGACGGCGGCGGCGAGCCGTCCGGAGCGCTGGCGGACGCGATCAACTCCGCGTTCGGCTCGTTTGACGATTTCAAGGCCAAGGTCAAGGACGCCGGCGTGAAGCGCTTCGGCTCGGGATGGTCGTGGCTCGTCCACGACGGCTCGGGCTTGGCGATCGTCTCCACCGCCAACCAGGACAGCCCGATCAGCGACGGCAAGACGCCGCTGCTCGGCGTCGACGTCTGGGAACACGCCTACTACCTCAAGTATCAGAACCGCCGTCCCGACTACATCGACGCGTGGTGGAACACCGTCAACTGGGCCAAGGTGGCGGAAGGGTTCTCGAAGGTCGGCGGCTGAGGGCCGTGCGGGCGCGTGGCTGGGGCGCCTCGGAGGCGGCCGCGGCTGGGCGCCAGGCAATCAACATCAACGTGTGCCCGAACGGGGCTGCCCTCGGGCGAAGGCCCAGCGGGTCCAGCCGAGCGACCGCTCGCTGCAGCCGTGGGGGCATCCGCCGCCAGGTGTAGGTGAGCGCGTAAAGCTCCGGCGCGAGCCCCGCGTCGCGGGCGAGCGCGATCAACGAGCGCGGCGAGAGCGGCACATCGTCTGGGGTGCCGTGAATCGCCGTCGCCACGCCGGCCCGATTAGCCAGGGCCAGGCTGGCCCCGACCGGGTGCCAGACCCCCGGCTCGATCGCGACCAGTGCGCCCCCGGGAGCCAGCAGCCTCGCCGCCTCCTGAAAGCAGGGCTCGAGCGGCCCCTGGTAGGCGATGTGATGCAGGACCAGCCGGTAGAGGACGACGTCATACGCACGCTCGGGCAATTCGAGCCTGCCGGCGGTGCCCAGGTGCGCCTCATCGACCCGTCCTGCTGCCATCACCCCGGCCACCTTGGCGGGGTCGGAGTCGACCCCGACCAGCCTGAACGCCGGCGACGGGAACAGATGGCGCCCCGGATTCCAACCGCAACCAATCGAAAGAACGTTCCCGCTCGCTAGCGGGACCCTTCGCGACAGCAACGCCCGCTCGCTTTCCAGGAGGCGGCGATCGTGATGCTCGCGGGTCGCCTTGCTGGTGATCGTGTCGAGCAGGTTCGAGGCGCGATAAGGCTCGCTGCGAGCGCCGACCTCCACCGGTTCGATCCAGCCAGGGTCAGGCTCGCGTAAAGCGGCGCCCGGCGACCGGGGAGAGCTCTTCATCGAGCTGCACGGGCTCATCCTGGTCGGCGGCCGCCGCCTCCATCGCCGCGAGCCGCTCCGGCGTCAGCTCATCCGCGTGCTCTTCCTCGATCCGCGCCAGCCACGCCGCACCCTCGGCCGCCTCGGCGGCGTCGACATCGACGCGCTTCGAGGCGACATACCGGTCGATCTCTGCAAACAGCGTGTCGACCAGCTCATGAGTGGGCACCTTGCGCAGCGCTTCGCCGCGGCTGAACACCACCCCATAATCCTTGGCTCCGGCGATTCCGAAGTCGGCGTGCGAGGCCTCGCCGAGCCCGTTCACGGCGCAGCCGAGCACGGCCACCTCGATCGGGTCCTCATAGAACTCGAGCCGGCGCTCGATGTCGGCCACGACCGTATCCATGTCGAACTGCAGGCGTCCACAGGTCGGGCAGGCGATCAGCACCGGACCGCGGTCGCGCAGCTGCAGTGCCTTGAGGATCTCCCAGGCGACCTTGACCTCCTCCTCGGCGTGGAAGGTGGAGAGCGAGATCCTGATCGTGTCGCCGATTCCGTCCGCAAGCAGGGTCCCCAGCCCGACAGCTGATTTGAGCGAGCCCGACCACTTGGTGCCCGCTTCGGTGATCCCGAGATGCAGCGGGTACGGGATGCGCTCCGAGAGCAACCGATTGGACGCGATCGTGTTCGGGACGTTCGTCGACTTGATCGAGACCTTGAAGTTCTCGAACCTCAAGCGCTCCATCAGCTCAACGAACTCGGTCGCCGCGGTAACGAGGGCCTCGACCGGGTTCTCGCGTTCGAGTGCCCGCAGGTGCTTGGGAAGCGAGCCGGAGTTGACGCCGATCCGCAGCGGCGTGCCGAGTTCGGCGGCCCGTTCGGTGACCAGCGCCACCTTGTCCGGGCCCCCGATGTTGCCGGGGTTCAGCCGCACGCAATGGGCCCCCACGTCGAGCGCCTTCAGTGCGAGCGTGTAGTTGAAGTGGATGTCGGCGATCACCGGGATCGGTGAGTCGCGCACGATCGTCTTCAGCGCCTCGACATCCACCTCGCGCGGGACCGCGACGCGCACCAGGTCGGCGCCGGCATCGGCCACGCGGCGGATCTGGTCCAACGTCGCGCGCAGATCGGCCGTCTCGGTCTTGGTCATCGTCTGAACGGCTACCGGCGCGCCGCTGCCGATCGGCACGCCGCCTACGCTGATTTGACGCTTAGAGGGCACGCAGCCAGTTTAGAGACCGGGAGAGGGTCCGCCGCTTACCGCCGGCGCTGGATCGCGAGCACCCCGAAGCCGCCCGCGGCCAGGACCAGCAAAATCAGGATGATCAGCAGCGGCGTCGGCAGGAACGATCCTCCCGAACTCGTCGACGACGATGCCGGGCGCCCGACATGCAGCCTGCCGAGCTGCGCCAGCAGTGCCCGGTCGATGACGTCGTAACAATCGGTGTACTGCTTGACATCGGTGGGCATCGTGGCGAGCGCGTTTTGCAGCTCGAGGACCGTGTAGGTGCGCGTGAGCCTGGCGTTGGCCACGCAGTCGGACACCGCGGGGTTCCTGGAGGCCGCCACAGCCGGGACGGCGGGCGCGGCGAGCGACAGGGCCACGAGCAGTGATATAGAAAGATGTAGCCGACGCATGATCGATCCCGGCGTGTTGCTTACCGGTGCCGCGGACCGGGCGAGGCTAGCAAGTTCGGTCCGTCACGAGAGCCGCTCGACAGGCCCGAGGGACTCGTCCGGCGGCCCCGGGCCGGGTCACCGAACGGCATCCGCGACGATGCTCGACGCCGGATGAGGTGCCGCAACCGACGGCCGTGTGCAGCGTTATTGTCTCCCGCCTGTACGGCTTAAACCTGATCAACGGCTGCCGCGCCTGCCGCGCCCTCATGGGCGCGGCGATCGTTGCGCTTGCTTGCGCGGCGGTTGGCTGCGGCGCGAGCGGTCAGTCAGCGCAACCAGCCGCGTCGAGGCCCCCGCTGCAGTCGATCTTCCAGGCAGACGTCTCGCTACACGCCGACCCCGCCGGCACGATCAACGTCCTTCGCAGCTTGGGCGTCGATTTGATCCGGCTCTACGTCCCGTGGGGATCGTTGGCCAGATGGCCACCGATCGCGCCCGACGTCGGTGCGACCACGCCGCCCAATTTCGACGCCTCCAATCCCGGTGCTTACCCGGCCACCGGCTGGGCGATCTACGACACGATAATCCGCGAGGCGACCGCCCGCGGGATCGGAATCGACCTGACGATCGGACCCCCCGGACCGGCGTGGGCAGCGCAGACCAATCCGGCCAACGCGGTCGCGCACCCGCAGTGGAAACCCTCGCCGCAGGCGTTCGAGCAATTCGTCGAAGCGCTGGGAGCGCGCTACAGCGGCCATTACACCCCCGCCGGCGAGTCGACGGCGCTGCCGCGAATAAGCTTCTGGGCGCTCTGGAACGAGCCAAACTTCGGCCCTTCGCTGGCGCCGCAATCGATAGACCACTCTCAGCTCGAGGTCTCCCCCGCGACGTACCGGGGCCTTCTGGATGCCGCGTGGACCGCGCTCCACCTGACCGGTCACGGCGATGACACGATCTTGATCGGCGAGCTGGCGCCACGGGGCGTAACCGTCGGGAACAGCCCGGGGACGTTTGGCTACATGGTGCCTTTGCGCTTCCTGCGGGCCTTGTACTGCGTCGACTCGAGCTATCGGCCTCTGCGGGGAGTCGCCGCGGCGCAGCGTGATTGCCCTACCACCGCGGCGGGGTCCGCCGCGTTCCCGCGCGAGCATCCGGCGCTGTTCCAGGCGAGCGCATTCGCCGACCATCCATACCCGCAGGGTCCGCCGAATCTGCCCGAGCCCGACGAGCCCGACTACGCCGACCTCCCCAGCTTGCCGCATCTGGAGCAGGCGCTCGACACCGTCCAGCGGGTCTACGGCTCCGACAAGATATTTCCGATCTACTCGACCGAGTTCGGCTACCTGACCGACCCGCCGGAGAAGGTGGCTGGCACCGTCAGCCTCGAGACCGCCGCCAAGTACTTGAACTGGTCTGAATACATCAGTTGGAAGGATCCGCGCGTGCGCTCCTACGATCAATACCTACTGGTCGATGGGCCCCGGGGGATCTTCGCCTCGGCGCTGGAGATGCCAAACGGCACGCCGAAGCCGAGCTACTACGCCTACCGGATGCCGGTCTGGCTGCCGCAGACATCGGGCAAGCCCGGCGACTCGCTGGAGGTCTGGGGCTGCGTGCGGCCGGCGCGCTTCGCTCGCCTGGACACGGGGCGGCTGCAACAGGCGGAGATCCAGTTTCAGAAGGGCGGGAGCGGATCGTTCAGCACCATCAGAACGGTGAGGTTGCCCGATCCTTACAGCTACTTCGATGTCCGCCAGACGTTCTCCGGCTCGGGTAATGTCAGAATCGCGTGGTCCTACCCGAACGGGCCCGAGATCTTCAGTCGCACCGTGGCGATCACGATCCGCTAGCCGGAGGTGTCGGGCATCGCAGATCGCGATCACGATCGGCCAACGGCGGGTTCCCGGCATCGCCGCAACTTATGCCCGCCGTGGCATGTTCCTTCTCCCATGCGATTCACTCGACTACCAGCGGCCCTCGCACTCGGCGCCATCCTCGCGGTCACGCATCTCGTTGTGAGGCCCCCAGCGGCGCTAGCGAACGTCGGCCAGCAGGCGATGATCGAGGACGATCCGACCCTCGACGCCTCGCCAGACGCGACGATGCAGAAGTTCAGGCTGCTCGGCGCCACGGTCGTCCGGGTGCTCGTGCCCTGGTCGAAGATCGCTCCCAGCCCGCTGTCCACCAAGGCGCCGCGCAACTTCAACGCGTCCAACCCAGCCTCTTACCCGTCGCGCAACTGGCGGACCTGGGACAACATCGTCTTGGCGGGGAAGAAGTACGGACTCACGGTCGACCTGCTGGTGAGCGGCGGATCCCCGCGGTGGGCCGACGGGCCGGGGATTCCGAGCGATATCAAGACCAACCTGAATCGCGCCTGGAAGCCCAGCGCCAGCGCTTACGGGTCGTTCATGCGGGCGCTCGGAACCCGATACAGCGGCCACTACGTGCCGAAGGGGGAAACGACCCCGCTGCCGGTCGTTCACTTCTGGTCGATCTGGAACGAGCCCAACTTCGGCGAGGACCTCGCGCCGCAGGCGATCGACGGCTCCCAGGTCTCGAGCGCTCCCGGCATGTACCGCAGTCTGGTGAACGCCGGCTGGGCCGCCCTGCAGGCAAGCGGCCACGGCCACGACACGATCCTCATCGGGGGGTTGGCCGCCCGGGGTGCCAATGGGCCGGTGACACCCTCGCACCCCCAGGGCCTCCCCGGCAACTTTGCCCAAACAAAGCCGATGCAGTTCATCCGCACGCTGTACTGCGTCAACTCCTCCTACCAAGAGCTTCGCGGGAGCGCCGCGTCCCAGATCGGCTGCCCCACGACCGCGGCGGCGTCGAGGAAGTTTCGCGGCAGCAATCCCGGCTTGTTCAGCGCCAGCGGCTTCGGGATCCACCCATATCCGCAGAATCAGCCGCCGACGATCGAGCTGTCCTCGGATCCTGACTTCGTCGCGTTCCCGGAGATCCCGCGCCTGGAGAGCGGGCTTGACCGTCTGACCCGCACCTACGGCTCGGGCGCACACCTCGCGATCTACAACGACGAGTACGGCTACATCACCAAGCCACCGAATCCCGGGAACTTCGTCAGTCCTGCCACTGCGGCCTACTTCATCAACTACGCCGAGTACCTCTCTTGGAAGAACCCGCGGATCGCGACCACGATGCAGTACCTGCTCTACGACCCGGCCGTCACCAAAGGAGCCGACTTCGCCAGCGGGCTTCTGTTCCGAAATGGTGCTCCGAAGCCGAGCTATTACGCCTACCGGCTGCCGCTCTACCTGCCCTCGACCTCAGCCCGGCGAGGACAGAGCCTCGAGGTTTGGGGCGCCGTCCGCCCGGCACCTTATGAGCAGCGCGCGACGGGCTTGGCGCAGGTAGCGAAGATTCAGCTCCAGCGCGGCTCGGCCTGGACCACCGTCAAGACCGTGGCGATCACCAACGGACACGGCTACTTCGACGTGCGGGTCACCTTCCCGGCCAGCGGACTGGTGCGTGTGTCCTGGACCTATCCGGCGACCGACCCGCTACTCCCGGCCAACGCGCTGGGCGTGACCGTCTACAGCCGTTCCCAGAAGATCACGATCGGCTGACCGCGGAGGTGAAGCCCGGAGCCCGGCCGGTTGGCGATCTAGCCTCCGTACATCGCCTCGATCTCGGCCCATACTTGGCCGAGATCGGCTTGCGCTTGAGCTTCATCGTCGGCGTCAGCTCGTCGCCGCCGTGGGTCCAGTCTCCCGCGACGATCGTGAACCTCTTGATCTGCTCGACGCGCGACAGGCGCGCATTTGCCTCGTCCACGCCCGCCTGTACGGCGGCGATCACCCTCGGCTCCTGGCAAGGTCCGCTAGCGATCTGCCCTCCAGCCCCTCCGCCGTCGCCCACTGCGGCGCGTAGTCGGCATCGAGCACGATCACTGATCAGCTCCTTCTTGCGGTCGACGATCGTCAAATAGGCGTCGGCGTCGATCTCGCCGAGGTCCCCGGTGTGAAGCCACCCCTCCGGGTCGATCGCCTCAGCGGTCTGCAAGGGAGCATCGCGGTATCCGCGCATCACGAACTCGCCCCGCACGAGCAGCTCGCCGTCGTCGGCCAGCCTCAGCTCGGCAACCGGCGCTGCCGGTCCCACGGTGCCGATCTTGATCTCCCCCGGCCGGTTGCATGCTCCAAGCCCGCAGGTCTCGGACATCCCCAAGAGCTCCGCAACCTCGATTCCGAGCGCATGAATGAACTCGAGCACTTCGACCGGTGTCGGCGCCGCACCGATGTTGACCGCCATCAGCTGCAGCGAGACGCTGTCGTCGGGGCTCCGGACGGCAACCACATCAGGGTTGTCATGAGCCGTGCGGCGCAGCGCCTCGGTCACTGTCGGCGCGTCCACCGCGCGACCGGTGGCCGCAGTGATCGTGATCCTCCCCTCGGTGTCTGAGGCCTGAGGCCGCGCTCGCAACGCTATCGCAGCCCGCCTCAGCGGACGCTGAATCCCTGGCCGGCCAGGGTCGAGATGTCGTTGCTGAGACCGATCACGAACAGCATCAAAATCAGCGCGAAGCCGACCACGCCAGCGCGCTCCATGACCGCGAACGGGATTCGACGGCCGCGAACCTTCTCTGCCAGCGCCCAGAACACGTGGCCTCCGTCCAGAGGCAGGAACGGAAACAGGTTGATCACCGCTAGCGAGAGCGAGATCACCGCTAACAACTTGAACGCCAGCTGCGGGCTCTTGGCAAACGACTGCTGGGTCACGGCATAGACGCCGACGACGCCGTTGAGCTGCTTGCGCTCCTGGGGTTCGAAGACCCGCGCGACCGCCGACACGGTGCCGGTGGTGATCCCCCACAGGTAGCTGGTGGTCATCGAAGCCGCCTGCGCGGCACCGACGGGTGCGGGCTGCGACCCGAACTCAAACCCGAGGAGCGGCCGCTTGTCCTGGGCGCTGTAGCGGGGCTTCAGCTGGAAGGTCAAACCTTCTCCCTCGCGGCGCACGACCACGGTGGCGGGGGTGGCGGCCAAGCAACCGTCGACCTGCTCCCCCGCGCAGCGGTGGGTAGCCAGCTGGCGCCGAATCGCATCGGGGGAGCCGCTCACACCGTCGACCGACACGATCTGGTCGCCGGGGCGCAAAGCCGCCGCCGCCGGCGATCCCTGGCTCACGAGCACTACCTGCTTGCTCGCGACTGAGGTGCCGTCGGCGAGCAGTAGCACCCACACGATCGCGAACGCGAGCAGCAGGTTCGCACCCGGTCCGGCGAGGATCACCACCACCCGCTTCCACACCGGCTGGTTGTAATAAGCGCGGGGCTCCACCTCAGGTTCAAGTTCCTCCCGGGGGTTCATGCCGGTGATCTTCACGTAGCCACCGAGCGGGATCGGCCCGATCCCGTATTCGGTCTCGCCCCGGCGTGTCTTGACAAGAGGAGGCCCGAAGAACAGCGAGAAGCGCTCCACGCGCATGCCGACGGCCTTGGCGGCCGCGAAGTGCCCAGCCTCGTGCAGGATGATCAAGACGGCAAAGCCGGCGAACGCGAGTAGGTAAGACACAGGAACCGAGTGTGGCAGGTGGGTCTGTGGGCTCGATAAGAAACGACCGCTCAGGCGAGCGCCCGGGCGGCCACCAGCTCCGCGGCCACCCTCCTGGCTTCGCCGTCGGCCGCTGCCAGCGAGTCGAACGAGTGGACCGGTTCCGGCGACAGAAGCGAGACCGTCTCCTCGATCACGCCGGCGATGTCGAGGAAACGCACGCGGCCGTCGAGGAACGCGCGGACGGCAACCTCGTTGGCTGCGTTGAGGGTGCAAGGAGCGGTGCCGCCGGCACGACCGGCCTCGCGGGCCAGCCGCAGACAGCCAAACGTGTCCAGGTCGACCGCCTCGAAGGTCAGCGACCCGACCGCCACCAGGTCCAGTGGCTTGACCGGCACATCCGCTCGTTCGGGATAGCGCAGGGCATAAGAGATCGGGACGCGCATGTCGGGATAGCCCAGATGCGCCAGCGTGGCGCCGTCGCATAGCTGAATCATGCTGTGGACGATCGACTGGGGATGGACCACCACCTCGAGCTGTTCGTACGGGGTCCCAAATAGGTGGTGGGCCTCGATCAACTCGAGACCCTTGTTCATCAACGTCGCCGAGTCAATCGTGATCTTCCCGCCCATGGCCCAGGTTGGGTGCGCGAGCGCCTGCTGCACCGTGACTGTCTCGAGCTCGGATCGCTTGCGTCCTCTGAACGGGCCCCCCGACGCGGTCAGAATGAGGCGATCGACGGTGCCGGGCCCCTCGGTCGCGAGCAACTGAAACAGCGCCGAGTGCTCGGAGTCGACGGGCATGATCGCTGCCCCGGTCGCCTCGGCGAGCGTCATCACGAGTTCGCCCCCTACCACCAGCGACTCCTTGTTGGCCAACGCGAGGTCGATCCCCTCGCCCAGCGTCGCGACTGTCGGCACCAGCCCGGCGGAGCCGACAATCGCGTTCAGGACCAGATCGCACTCTGTCTCGGTGATCAGCGTCACGAGCCCCTCCGGGCCACTAAGCACCTCGCCCCCGGTCCAGGCCTCGGCAGCTAGTGCCGCGGCATCCGGGTCTGCCACGCCGATTCGCGTTACGCCGTACCGCCGCGCCTGCTCGATCAACGTCTCCCAGTCGGTTCCAGCGCTCAGCCCCACGACCGTGAGGCCGTCCTCCGCGCCGCGGGCGACGACGTCCAACGCCTGGACGCCGATTGACCCGGTGGATCCGAGGATGACGACCCGGCGCGGCACCGGCCGATTGTAGGTCGCGCCGGATGCGCAGGCGCATGCACGAACGGCTGACGCGTCAATGCATTACGGCCAGCCACACGTAGTAGCCGGCTACCGCCGTGAACAGCACGGAGTCGAGCCGGTCGAGCGCGCCGCCGTGTGCTCCGAATAGCTTTCCCGCGTCCTTGATCCCGGCGTCGCGCTTGACCACCGATTCGAACAGGTCTCCGAGCGGCGCGAGGATCGCGATTGCCAGCCCGAGCAGCAACGCGTCCCCTTGGGTCAGCCAGGTCTGGTACAGACCTGCGATGAACACCGCTAACACCGCGATCAGCATCCCGCAGAACAGACCCTCGACCGTCTTGTTCGGCGAGATCTCCGGCGCCAGCGCGCGCCGCCCGAACAGCCGCCCGCCGAAGTATGCGCCGGTGTCGCCGAGGAACGTGCCGACAAGCACATCGATCAGCACCCCGTCGCCATGAGGCATCTGCCGCAGTAGCTCGGCGTGCGCAAACGGCAACCCGATCCAGAAAACGCCGAGCAGGGTCCCGGCCACGGTCACAGTCGCCCGCCCCCGCCGCGGACCACCGAGGAAGACGAACAGAACAATCACCGGCAGCGTGGCTACCGCTACCTCCATCACTCGCAGCACCCCGCCATAACGGGCGGCTATCACCATCGCGGCGAGCGACGTGAAGCCGACGACGGACACTGGGCGCCAGCGTCCGAGCAGTCGGTAGAGCTCGTGCATGCAGGCCAATCCGGCCACGATCATGAACAGCGCAAAGACAAGCCCACCCACATCGATCAACACGATCGCCAGGACCGCTGCGGGCACCGCGACGAGAATCCTCGAGGCCAGATCTGACCGCCGCCGGGCCTTGCGACGCGGTGGGCGTTGCTGAGGCTGCCTGCGGCGCGCTCGAGGTGCCGGGCTACGGCCGTCGGCCCGCTGCCGCGCGCTCTGGGCTGGGCGAGCGGAACGAGCGGCCGGGCGCCGTCCCGAGCCGGCTGTCGGGCGGCGCGCGGACGGCATCACCGGCCCCCGAATCGTCTGTTGCGCTCGGCGAACTCGGCGAGGGTTTCCTCAAACGCCTGGCGCGAGAAATCTGGCCACAGCTCATCGCGAAACACGAGCTCGGAGTAGGCCGACTGCCACATCAGGTAGTTCGACAGCCGCCGTTCGCCGCTGGTTCGGATGATCAGATCGGGATCGTGCATCTCGGGCGCGTACAGGTGCGCGCGGAAGTCCGCTTCGTCGCCACTCGTAAAGGTTCGAGCCGCGTCGAGAATCTCCGCCCTGCCCCCATAGTTGAACGCGACAAACAGCGTGATCCGATCGTTCGCGTCGGTCACGGCTTCCGCCCACTGCATCCGGTCCACCAGGACGGCCGGAACGGGGGCAGTGCGCCGGCCGATGAACCGCATTCGAACGCCCTCATCGTGTAACTCCGGCGTCTCCTGCTCGATCCGCCTGGCAAACATCTCCATCAGCGCGGAAACCTCGTCCTGCGAGCGGCTCCAGTTCTCGGTCGAGAACGAGTACACGGTCAGCTCGCGGATGCCCAGCTGGGCGGCGTCTCGGAGGCGCTCCTTGACCGTATCCGCGCCGGCTTCGTGACCGGCCACGACCGGCAGCCCGCGCCGCTTCGCCCAACGGCCGTTGCCATCGGTGATGATCGCCACGTAGAGGGCTCGATCACCCTCCCGGGCGCCCTCATCGCCGAGGCCCACCAACTACACCTCCAAGATCTCTTCTTCCTTGTGCTTGAGCAGCTCGTCCAGCTCGCCAATCCGCACGTTCGTGACCTTCTGCAACTCGACTTCCGCACGGTGCTCGTCGTCGGACCCGGCGTCGCCGGACTCCTTGAGTTCACGCAGATCGTGCATCACGTCGCGGCGGATGTTGCGGATCGCGACGCGGCCGTCCTCGGCGATATGGCGCACTACCTTGACGAGCTGCTTGCGCCGCTCCTCGGTGAGCTCGGGAATTGCCAGGCGGATCAGGTTTCCATCGTTGGAAGGGGTCAGCCCGACGTCTGACTCCAGGATCGCGCGCTCGATCGCCTTGATCGAGCTCTTGTCGTACGGCTGGATCGTCAGCAGCCGCGGCTCCGGAGCGTTGATCGTCGCGAGTTGTTTCAGCGCGGTCGAGGTGCCGTAGTACTCGACCGCGATCCGGTCCAGCAGCACGGGACTCGCGCGCCCCGTGCGGACCGATCCGAACTCGTGGCGGATCGAGTCGACCGACTTGGCCATCCGATCGCGCGCATCCTCCAGTAGCTCATCGATTATGTCTTCGCCGCTCATGTCCTCACCAACGTCCCAACGCGTTCACCGGACACTATCTTGTCGATGTTGCGCCCGTCGGCCATGTTGAAGACCACGATCGGCAGGTTGTTGTCCATGCACAGCGCAAACGCCGTCGAGTCCATTACTTGAAGCCCGCGAGTGAGCGCGTCTTTATGCGTGATCTCGGGAATGAACTGCGCGTCCGCATCCACCGCGGGATCCGCGGTGTAGACGCCCTCGACTCCGTTCTTCGCCATTAGTACGACTTCCGCGTGCAGTTCGGCGGCTCTCAGCGCTGCTGCGGTGTCCGTGGTGAAGAACGGATTCCCGGTCCCCGCCGCGAAGATCACAATCCTGCCCTTCTCGAGGTGGCGCATAGCCCGGCGCCGGATGTACGGCTCGGCCACCTCTGAGATCGTGATCGCGGACTGCACGCGCGTAGCGACGTCCTTCTTTTCCAGCGCATCCTGGAGGGCAAGCGCGTTCAGCACCGTCGCCAGCATCCCCATGTAGTCGCCGGTCGCGCGATCCATGCCCCTGGCGGCGGCAGCCAGCCCGCGGTAGATGTTGCCGCCGCCGACCACGACCGCCACCTCGACGCCGCGGCGATGGACACCCGCGACCTCGCTGGCGATCGCCTCCACTCGGGCCGGATCGGTGCCGTATTCGAGGTCGCCCATCAGCGCCTCACCCGACAGCTTCAACAGCACCCGCCCGTACACCGGCGCCTCGATCGCGGATACCTCCGGGAGGCTCACCACTCAGCCGCCGATGGCGAAGCGGGCGAACCGCCGGACGACGACGTTCTCGCCAGTCTCACTGGCAAGCGCGGCGCGCAGCTCCTCGATCGTCTTGCCACCGTACTTGTCCTCGTTGACGTGCTGCTGGCGCAGCAGGACGACCTCGTCGAGCCACTTGTCGAGTTTGCCGAGAATGATCCGTTCGCGGACGTTCTCAGGTCTCTCCGCCGCCTGCTCGGCAGCGATCCGCTCCTCGCGAGCGCGGTCCTCGACCGGAACCTCGTGCTCGGAGACGGCGAGCGGGGCCGCCGCCGCGATGTGAAGCGCGAGGTCACGCGCGAACTCCACGAACCGATCGTTACGCGCGACGAAGTCCGTCTCGCAATCAACCTCCACCAGCACGCCGATCTTGCCGCCGGCGTGGATGTAGCTCTGGACCACGCCCTCGCGAGCCTCCACCCCAGCCCGCTTCGCGGCCTGTGCTTGACCGCGGGCGCGCAGAATCTCAACCGCCTTGTCGACATCTCCTTGCGCTTCGCTCAGCGCGTCTCGGCAGGCGAGCATGCCCGCGCCGGTGCGGTCGCGAAGCGCCTTTACATCTTGGGCCGTGATCGCGGTCATGGGGTCTCCTGTACTGGTGCATCGCCTTCTCCGGCTGCCGGCTCGGCTGGCTCTACCGTCGCCTGGGTGGGCTCCGAGGGCGGCGAGAGCTCTGACTGTTCGGTGGGCGGCGGTTGCTCGCTGGCTGGAAGAGTCGGGGGCTCGCCCGCCGGCGGCGGTGGCTCGTCTATCGGTGGCGGCGGTTCGGGCTCGGCGGGCGGCGAGGGCTGGAGCCCCTCCGAAGCTGCCACCTCCAATGGCACCTCGGCAGGGACCGAAGACGCCGGGTCGGGTGCGGCGGGAGCTGCCGGCTCGGGCGGGGCGACCGCGGCCGGTTCGGGTTGGGCGGTCGGGGCGGGCTCTCGCGGGGCCGGAGCCGGTGGCTCGGGCGGGGCGACCGCGGCCGGTTCGGGTTGGGCGGTCGGGGCGGGCTCTCGCGGGGCCGGAGCCGGTGGCTCGGGCGGGGCGACCGCGGCCGGTTCGGGTTGGGCGGTCGGGGCGGGCTCTCGCGGGGCCGGAGCCGGTGGCTCGGGCGGGGCGACCGCGGCCGGTTCGGGTTGGGCGGTCGGGGCGGGCTCTCGCGGGGCCGGAGCCGGTGGCTCGGGCGGGGCGACCGCGGCCGGTTCGGCCGGGGCCTGAGCGGCGGGCTGTGCCGCGGCCTCTGCCTCGCTCCGGGCACGCTCCTCAGCCTCTCGTGCTTGCTCTTCGGCCTCGAGGCGCGCACGCTCCTCGGCCTCCCGCCGGGCCTGCTCCTCAGCCTCTCGTGCTTGCTCTTCGGCCTCGAGGCGCGCACGCTCCTCGGCCTCCCGCCGGGCCTGCTCCTCGGCCTCGCGGCGCGCCCGTTCCTCAGCCTCCTGCCGCTCGCGTTCGAGCCGCGCTCGCTCCTCCTCGGCCCGGAACACGGCGTGTCCCTCGGAGACCACGTCGCCGATCGCGCGCGTGACCACCGAGCATGACCGGATCGCGTCGTCGTTTCCGGGGATCACGTAGTCGATCCCATCGGGATCGCAGTTGGTATCGACGAGCCCGATGATCGGGATTCGCAGGCGCTGAGCCTCGCGCACTGCGATCGCTTCCGTCTTCAGGTCGATCACGAACACGGCGTCCGGAGGGCGCTGCATGTCTTTGACCCCGCCAAGATTCGCGCGAAGCTTCTCCAGGTCGGCCTGAGCCGCCATCCGCTCGCGGGTCGGAAGCAGCTCAAGCTGGCCTTCGGACTCGTAGCGCTCGAGGTCGTGCAGGCGCCGGATCCGCAGGGAGATCGTCTGGAAGTTCGTCAGCAGGCCGCCGAGCCAGCGGTGGTTGACGTAGGGCATGCTCGCCCCCTCCGCCGTATCGCGGACCACGTCCCGGGCCTGCTTCTTGGTGCCGACAAACAGCACCGTGCCGCCGTGTCGCGACACCTCCGCCGCGAACCTGCGGGCGGTCTCCAGCAGCGACTGCGTCTGGAGAAGATCGATGATGTAGTTGCCGTCCCGCTCGCCGTAGATGAAACGGCGCATTTTGGGGTTCCAGCGGCGCGTCTGGTGGCCGAAATGCACGCCGGCCTCCAGCAGCTCTTTGATACCGATTTGAGCCACCGTCCTGCTCCCTTTGTTTTCGGTTGTTTGTTGCGCCCGTCAGCCGGTGCTCGCGAACCTCGGGGCGGCCGAGGCAGGGCGCGATCCTCGCGGACGGGGTAGGCAGTTAAAAATTCCTCGAAAGGAGTTTACGCAAGTCTTGCCGATCCGCTACGTTTTGGTATACAGCGGGCCGTTACCTTCCCCAACCTGGTAATGACCCGCCGCGCGGGCCGAACCTCCCTTCCCCTACCTCCGGTGGCTCGGTTCGCAATTGATCGGCGGGGCGGCTGTGGACGGGCCGCCCCGCCGGCTTTGCTCGGCGGGGGTGCAGATCCGCCGTCGCGTCGGTGGGACCGCGGCCGGCCCTCGGAGCTGACCCGACCCGCTCCCGCTGTTGCGGAAGATTTGCTCCTGATGTTTCCCCTCCGGCCGATGGACTACACCAAAATCGAGCTGGGGCGCGAACCTTGTCGACTGGGTCCGCCCTGGCGGACGAACTTTGTCAATCTGGGTCCACCCCCCGGACCCAAATCGCCAACGTTCGCCCGAGACCCTGTCTGAGGTCCCAGATCAGATCTCGCCGGCCTCCGCCCGCGCCAATCCTCGGAGCAGATCCGCTGGCAGCGGCGAGGTCACATCCACGGGCTCCCCCGTGACCGGGTGCCCGAACGCAAGCCTGGCTGCATGCAAGAACTGCCGCCCCAGACCATAAATATGCGGCTTTCCGTACAGCGGATCGCCGCATACGGGGTGCCCAATCGCCTGCATGTGGACCCTGATCTGATGCGTGCGCCCCGTTTCGAGAACCACCCGCAGCAACGTGGCATACGGAAGCGCGCTCTCGAGCCCGAAGTGGGTCCGCGCGTCGCGCGGATCGTCGCTGTCGATCGACATCAAGACCCGGTCCCGGCGGTGGCGCCCGATCGGCGCATCGATCACGCCAGACCTGGCCTCTGGCCGCCCCTCGACGAGCGTCAGGTACTCGCGCCGCAGCTCTCGACGAGCCAGTTCCTCCTTCAGCGCCTGGTGAATGAACTCGCTCTTGGCGACGACGAGTAGGCCAGATGTGTCGCGATCTAGTCGGTGCACGATTCCCGCTCGCCACGGCTCGCCGCCCGCTGCTCCGCGCGCCTCAAGCGCTTGCGCGAGCGTGCCGCTGCGATGGCCGCGGGCCGGATGAACGACGACCCCGGCGGGCTTGTCCACAACGATCAGGTCGTCGTCTTCATAGAAGACGGCGAACGGCACCTCGGAGGAGTCGAGCGCGGAAACCGTCACCGCGGGCGCCTCGATCTCGACCCGCTCACCGGCTCGCACGACGTGCCGCTTTGGGCGAACGTGGCCGTCGACCCGCACGTGGGAAGCGTCGATCAGCGTCTGGGCGCGAGCGCGCGACCCCAGCGGATCCGCAAGGAAGCTGTCGAGCCGCGTCCCGGCTGCCTCTTCTGGCACCTGGAGTTCGATCCGGGCCCCATCGGCGCTGAGCCCCTTCGCCCCCGAGCGCTCACGGTCAGCGTCTCGCGTCGATCCCCGCGCCCGAGAACTCATTACCACAGCGCTCAGCGCGGCTCTTTCTGCGGGCGCTCGAGCACCCACAGCAGCACCAGGACGCCGAACGTGATCGACATGTCGGCGAAGTTGAACGCCGGCCACGCGGGCAGCTTGATGAAGTCGGTCACCGCGCCGCTCGAGATCCGGTCGATCAAGTTGCCGATCGCTCCGCCGACGAGCATCCCGGTCGGCACCCACAGCAGCTGCCGGTTCGGGCGCAGGATTAGATACCCGATCAGCAGCGCCAAGGCGCAAAGCGTGATCACGAGCACGACCGTGCCGCCGCCGGAGAACAGGCTGAAGGCGACACCCGTATTGCGCACGTGGACCAGCTTGACCCCGGGTATGAATTTCTTCACGTCGCCCTCCGCGATCCCGGAGCGCACCAGGTGCTTGCTGAGCTGATCGATGATCACCACCACGGCGCCTACGGCGGCGGCGCGCGTCAGCGCGATCGCGCGGGCCCTTGGCAATGCCGTCTCCCCCCGGCCGTTCGCCGAATCGGTTGCCCGCGTGAGCGCACGAGCATCCGCCCCGGCGCCGGCATCCCCGGACGCGCGAGCCTCGTGCTGTTCGCTCGTTGGCCCGCTCATAGGTGCAACCCACCGTTGGGCCAGCCGTCAGTCACGAGCTGGAGGTGCTCATCCAGCGATCGCGTTGACGATCAGCATCCTTATGAAATACAGCACGATGATCGCGATTATCGGGCTGAAATCGAACATCCCCAGCGGTGGGATGAACCGGCGGAAGATCCGCAGATACGGCTCCACGACATCGCGCAGGAAGTTGATGATCGCGTCCGTGTAGCGGGAGTACGGGACACGAGCGCCCATCGCGAAGATCCAGTTCAGCAAGATGTAGATGAAGATCAGGACGATGTAGACGGTGAACAGGGCGTCGACGTAGTTCGCCACGTCACCGCGTGTCAGCGTCGCGAGCGAGATCATGGAGCCCCCCCGATCACGGCGTCGATCGCGTTCTGGAACGCTGCTCGCACCCCGCCGCGCTCGAGCGCCGCGAGTCCGCGGGCGGTCGATCCTGCCGGCGAGGTCACCTCGCGCCTGACGACCAACGTGTCGTATTCGCGCTTGGACAGCAGGGCCGCGGTTCCCGCCATCGTCTCGACAACCAGCCGACCGGCAAGCGGCGCGCCGAGCCCGTAGCGAACGGCGGCGTCCACCTGCGCTTCGGCTAGCAGGGCCTGGTAGGCAGGTCCGACGCCCATCACTGCCATCGCCGCGTCGATCGAGCTGTCAGCCATCCGGATCATCGTTCCCAGTCGTTCAAACAAAGTTACGACGTCCGCTTCAAGTTGCTTCGGTACTTCAGCGCCCGGCGCGTAACAGATGATCCCTCTGCGAACCTCGACCGGCGTGTTGGGCATCAGGCGGAACACCGGGACGCCGGGGTATGTCATCTCCAGCGCCGCCAACGACGTCACACCGAGCACGGAGGCGACCGCTTTCGTCCGGCCCGCCAGCTCGTCGGCCACCTCCTCCAGCTGCGCTGGCTTGTGGCACAACACCACCAGGTCCGCCCGCTCAGCGACAGCAGCATTGGAGGCGAGCGCCTCGCCGCCGAGCTCTTCGGCGAGCGCATCAGCTCGTCCTGAGCCGGCATCCGAGCAGAGCACGGGGTCGCCCCAGCCGCGGGCCAGGGCCCTGGCCATGTTTCCAGCTCCGATCAGCCCAACTTGCATCTACTCCAAGCCTACTTACCCAGGACGCCATCCGCCGCGCAAATCCACCCGCCGCAAACCGGCGGCGCCCACCGCGATCACCGGAGCCCGCCCGCGCCCCGTGCCGCCACCTCATGCGAACGGCGCACTAACCCTACGACTGGTTGAAGAAGCCCTTCTCGACGAGCCGCGCGCGCTCTTCGGCCGACACCTCGACGTTGTGCGGGGTCAGCAGAAACACCTTGTCCGCGATTCGCTGCATACCGCCGTCGAGCGCATAGGTCAGACCGCTCGAGAAGTCGATCAGCCGCTTCGAGAGATCGGTGTCGGTGCCCTGGAGGTTCAGGATCACCGGGATGGAATCCTTGAACTTATCGGCCACGTCCTGGATGTCGTTGAAGTTCTTTGGCGCGACGAAGTGGACCCGCACGTCACCCCCGCTGCGCCCGTTTCCGCGACCCCCTACCTGGCGCATCGACGTGGTTCGGTCCTCGGTGTCGGCGTCCTCGGCAAATATGTCGTCGAAGTCGTCACGCTGCCTGCGAGCGCTGAGGCGCCGCACGTTGCGCGGCTCCCCGTAGGTCTCTTGCGCCTCGGCTTCGGGCTCCGCGTACGGCTCGAGCTCCTCATCGTCGTAGCTGTCGTCCTCGGCAAGGCCGAAGTAGACAAGCGTGCGGTGCCAGGTGTCTCGAAAAGCCATTCCGGGTGATCTCTTCGGGAAGCCTCAGGGTTTCCCTGCCGACACATTATGACGCGTATAGCGTCGTCCCCAAGCGAATGATTGTGGCTCCCTCCTCCACCGCCACGAGATAGTCCTGGCTCGTGCCCATCGAGAGATGGCGCAGGGCGTCACGCTCGCCAAGCTCGCGCAGCGAAGCGAAGTATGGCCTGCTCGCTTCCGCGCTTGCCGTTGCCGGCGGCATCGTCATCAGCCCCGCTACGGTCACGGGACATCGCTCGAGGAATCCAGCCAGCTCCTCGGGCGCGATCCCGCTCTTGCTCGCGTCGCCCGCGACGTTGACCTCAACCAAGACCTCGGTATCGGGGCGCCCGTGGCGCGCTAGCTGGTCCAGTGCCGAATCGCTGGCGACCGATTGGATATAGCGCACGTGCGGGAGCAGCTGCCTGACTTTGCGGCTCTGCAGATGACCAATGAAGTCCCATGTGAACGTGCCCGGGTAGGCGTCGGCCTTGGCTAGAAGCTCCTGCGCCCGGTTCTCGCCTAGCAGCTCGACCCCCGCTTGCGCCAGCGCACCGAGCTCATCCGCCGGGAGATATTTGACGGCAGCGAGGATCTCGACCTCGGCGGGATCCCTGCCGGTCGACTCGATCTCGGAGCGGACGCGCTCCAGGTTCGCGCGAACCCGGTCGGCCTCCAGCCCCCGGATCAGCTCAACCATGCCACCCCGGCTTGACGGCCGGTGATTCCCTGATCCCGACGGTGCGAGTAGAACAGCGATCGGGGTGAGCAAATCGTGCACAGCCCCACATCGTGGATGCGATCGACGCCGGCGCGCTGCAGCTCGAACCGGGCGATCGTCTTCAGATCGAGGTTCTGGCCGCGAAACGCGGCTTGCCTGTAGCGCGCGAACTCGGCACGCACATCGTCTCCGACCTCATAGCAGCAGGGGCCGGCGCCAGGACCGATCGCCGCGACCAGAGCGCCGCTTCCAGCGAGCTCGCGAATCGCCCGGACGCCCTCGCCGATAACTCCGTCCGCCAGCCCGCGCCAGCCCGCGTGCAGCATCGCGACGGCTTCCCCGCCGGCGACCGCGACCGGCAGGCAGTCGGCCGTCAGCGCCGCCAGGCCGATTCCAGCCCTGGTGGTGGCCTGTCCATCGGAGTGCTGGGGACTCGATCCGGGTTCTGAGGGCGCATCAACGCGGATCACCGACGTCCCGTGGACCTGGCGGCAGTACGCAAACCGAACGCCGAGCTGTTCGCCGAGCAACGCTCGGTTGCGCTCCACCGTTGTGCTGTCATCGTCCGTCCACCGGCCCAGGTTGAGGCTTCGGTAAGGGCCGACCGAGAAGCCACCGCGACGGGTAGTGAAGACGGCACGGGCACCGGCGAGGTCGATGCCGATGTGCTCGCCGGTCCGGTAGAAGGGCTCTGGCAACCTCATCGCGTCAGCCGCCTCAGCCTAGCTGCCCTCCTCGGCCGCCTCACCCTCGCCCTCCCCGCCCGCCGCTGCCAGCGCGCGCGCCAGCTCAGCCTCGCGCCCGGATAGACGGCCGTCGAGCTTGTCCGCAAGCGCGGCCCGCAGCCCGCGACCGACGGCAGGACCTTCGGGCACCCCCGCTTCGAGCAGCGCTCGGCCATCGATCTCGAGATTGACCTGTCGCAGGCGGGTCAGCCAGTCTCGCGCTGCGAGTGCTGGACCGAGAGCCCCCGCAAGCGCCACCAGCTCGGGGGTGGCACCGGCAACGGCCGCTGCGATCTGAGACGGACTGTGGGCCTCGGCGAGGGCGCGGGCAACCTCGTCGGCGCGTGTAGCGGCGGCGATCACGGCATCGCGGTCCTCCGCTTCGAAGGCCAGCCGTGCGAGCAGACCAGGGAGCTCAGCGGCTGGCACTCCTCGCGCCGCGAGCGCGAGCGACAGCCGGTCTGGCCTTCCGTCCTCGGGGAGCAGCACCAGGGCACGCTCGCCGAGAGACCTGTCGCTGAAACCGAAGCCGGGATGGATGGCGCGGTCTACACCGAGCTCGCGGAGATGCTCGAACGCCGACAGGGGATCCGCCTCGCGCGCCAACAGCCTGAGCTCCGACCCGACCCGAGAACCGCTGACGGTGCCAATTGCGCCGCTGTCGATCGCCCTGCGCGCGAGCCTCAGCGTGTGCGGTTCGACCGCGAAGCCGAGCCGGCTGCCGTAGCGCGCGAGCCGCAGCAGCCGCGTCGGATCGTCGGTGAAGCTCGCGTCGTGAAGCACGCGCAAGCTGCGAGCCGAGAGATCTTCGAGCGCTAGCGGCACCGCGTGGAGCACGCCCGCGCGCGAGCCGGTGAGCGCAACGGCGATCGCGTTGACGGTGAAATCGCGCCGCCGGAGATCTTCGGCGAGCGGCGCGGGCTCGACCTCGGGCAGCGCCCCAGGGCCAGCGTAGGTCTCGCGGCGTGCGCGCGCGATGTCGTAACTGAAACCGTCCAGGTCCACGGTCGAGGTACCGAATCGGTCGTGAACCCGGAACCGTCCTCCGAGACGAGCCGCGAGCGCGGCGGCATCGCCTTCAATGACCAGGTCGAGGTCATACGGCTCGCCCCCCATCAACAGATCCCTCACCGCGCCCCCGACGAGGTATACACCCGGCTCATCGTCGAGCGCGCTCAGCAGCGGTCCGGCCGCCGGCAGCGACCGAACTCGCTCGAACAGTGACCGCGTCGATGGAACGCCCATCCGGTGATCTTCTCGCAACCTCAGCGGGACCTCCGGGGTGCTGGCTAGCATGCCTGAAATGCCGAGTCCCGGTTTGCGCTTGCGCCGGCGGGGGCTCGTCGCCGTAGCGGTCCTGTTGCTCGCGCTGGGTGGCACGGTGGCGTTCATCCTGCTCCACACGCCTGGCAACGTTTCACATCCGAACGTGGAGTTCACCGCCACTTCGACCACCACCTCCACCAAAACCACGAGCACAGGGCGGCCGGCCGTGGTGAACAACTTCGAGTGGCCCAGATATGGGTTCGACGCCGGACGCACGCGTGTGCTTCCGAATTCCAAGCTCGCTCCTCCCTTCCATGTCGGCTGGCGCCACGACGACGGAGCGTTGTTGGAGTTTCCGCCCGTGATCTACCGCAACACGCTGTTCTTCATCGACGACAACGGCTGGGCTCACGCCGTCAACGCTCTGAACGGCCATCAGCTGTGGCAGCAACACCTGGGAACGCTCGCGGCCGCCTCGCCCGCGCTCGGAATTCCGCAACAGCTGGTGTTCGTTCCAGTCCTCTCGACCCATGGACATAGCCCCGGCAACGGGCAGTTCGTCGCGCTCTCGATGGCGACTGGACGGGTGGTGTGGTCGCTGCCGCTGCCAGCGGGCTCGGAGTCCTCACCGCTGGCATGGGGCTCAACCGTGTATTTCGGGGATCAAGGCGGGACCTTGTACTCGGTCAACGCCCGGGATGGCCATGTCAATTGGACTTACCGCGGAAGTGGCGCGATCAAAGGCGGCCCGGCGCTGGCCGGCAGCGCGCTCTACTTCGGGGACTACGCGGGTCGGGCCTACGCGGTCAACGCGACCAACGGCCACCAGCTCTGGGCCGTGACCACCAGCGGAACGCAGTTCGGCTTCGGCTCGGGCCAGTTCTACTCAACTCCGGCGGTCGCCTTCGGCCGCGTGTACATGGGCAATACCGACGGGCGGGTGTACTCGTTTGCCCAGCACAGCGGGCAGCTGGCGTGGGCCACGGCAACCGGTGCCTACGTTTACGCATCGGCCGTGGCGCAGAACACGCCAGGCCTCGGTCCGACTGTCTATCTCGGCTCCTACGACGGCAACTTCTATGCGTTCGACGCGCGTTCCGGGGCGATCCGGTGGGAACACAACTCGGGCGGCAAGATCTCAGGCTCCGCCACGATCGTTGGCGATGTCGTCTACTACTCCGATCTCGGCCTCAGGACCACTGCCGGGCTCAACGTTCGTACCGGCCAGCAGGTGTTCTCGTTCCCGGATGGAGCGTTCAACCCCGTGATCGCCGACGAGCGAGCGGTCTACCTGATCGGGTACAAGACGATCTACGAGATGCTGCCCGCCGGCAATCCGGCCCCAACCGCGCATCCTTCGTCCGCCGCGAGCAAGCCTCCTGCGTCCAGCTAGCTTGGCTGCTCGGCGGCGAACAGCTGCCCGACCTCCCGCGAGCTGAGCGCCCTGCTCCAGATACGCAGATCGAAGATCTGGCCGTCGAAGCTGTCGGGAGCCCCGCCGGCGGTTCTGCCGGCGCCGACCGAGAACGGGCCTGATGCCGTGAATCCTTTCCCCAGCCAGCGCGAATCGACCGGATCTCCGTCGATGTAGAGGATGATCGAGTCGGTCGCGCGTCGGCGCACGCCGACGACGTAGTACCAGCGACCAGCGACGACGTTCTCACGAGCGTCGCTTCGGAGGCCCATATACCGGTTGCTGGCCCTGATCGCGCACTCGTCGATCGGTGGGCACGCGATCCCGCTGGCGGTGGGGTTTAGCGGAACGTCCCGCTGCGCCATCGCGAACGACCACCGACCCCCCTGCAAGCGAAGCGCGACCGCGTTCGTCGCGCCGCCCTCCAAGGCGATCACGGTGCCGTCGTGCGCGACATCGGCCCCCTGCACCCAGGCGGCGATCGTGAAGTCGCCAGCTGAATCGAACAGCGGACTGTCGATTTGGGCCGCTTGGCCGTCCCCGCCGACGCTCAGCGCCGTGCCGCGAAGCCCCGCTCCCCAACCGGCGCCGTTTCGAAGCGCGAGAGGGTGGCCTTCGCCGCTGGCGTCGTAGGCGACGCCCCCGCCGCCTTCGTCGAACGGCCAGTATCCGATCTGCCCCGGCGCGATCTCGGGCGGGTCGGGGCGCAGCATCACGGGGTCCCGCGACGCGGCGATGCTCGCCTGGTTCTCAGCCCGAATCACCGCGGGGTTGCATTTGGAGGCCCTGCGGTCGTAGGTCATGATCCCGTCGACCTCGTCCTCGACGTCGGTCCAGGCCGTGAATACGGCGACCGAGACGCCTGGGCTCCTTAGCTCCTGGCGCAGCATCTCCGCCATCTGCTGATAGCGCCGGCAAGCAGCGGTCGGGTCGGGCATCACATCCCAGCCCCCGTTTCCGTTCGTGAACTGCGCCGCCGCCCGCGGGTCCCATTCGTGTGCGGGCAGCGGGTAGGAGAGGTTCCCGTATTCACCGATCACCGACGCGCGGTAGTCGGGGGCCGGCGCGTATGGGCCCATGTACAGATGCGCATCGCGCACGTCTCCGCCGCTTCCGCCGCCAGCGGCGACGGTTCCTGGCTCCGGAGCGCCGCAGCAGTTGACGCTGCCGCTGTCTCCATCAACCAGACGCGTGGGATCGAGCTGCCTGACCGCGTCGATCACCGAACCGACGTCGAACGCCCCCCATCCTTCGTTGAACGGGATCCAAGCGATGATCGAGGGGTGTGCCTGGAGATCCCCGACCACCGCTGAGAGCTCGCGCATGAATTCCCGCTCGCGGGCGCTGCCGGGAGGGGGCAGAAACGGCGACATGCTGGGCATGTCCTGCCAGACCAGGATTCCCATCCGGTCGGCCCAGTAGTACCACCGGTCCGGCTCGACCTTCTCGTGCTTGCGGACCATGTTGAAGCCGAGCGCTCGCTCTTGCTCAAGATCGAATCGCAGCGCCGCGTCAGTTGGCGCGGTGTAGATCCCGTCGGGCCAGTAGCCCTGGTCGAGCACCCCGTCCTGCAGGACGAATTTTCCGTTCAGCACGATGCGCGTGACGCCGTCGACCGTGGCGAGCCCCACTGTGCGCATCCCGAAGTAGCTTTCGACGCGGTCCTCGACGTGCTTTCCTCGAGTCACCTCGGCCCCGAGGTTGTAGAGGAACGGGCTGCTCGGCGACCACAGCTTCGGTCGCGGGATGGGTAGAGCGATCGCGCGACCCGGCAGGCCGCTGGCCACTCCCACCACCCGCCGCCCGTCGAGGGCTTGAAGCTGCACACGCGTGCCACGTGCGCCAACCACCAGCGGCGTCACCAACACCCGCTGCTGCCCAGGGTCGGGAACAATCTCCAGGCGCGAGAGGTAGGACGCCGGCACCGGCTCGAGCCACACGGTTTGCCAGATGCCGCTGGCCGCGGTGAAGAACACGTCGCCTGGGGGCTTGCTCGTCTGCTTGCCCGCCGGCTGTCCGCCTTTCGCTCCCGGATCGTATGCGTCGACAAACAGCTGATTTGGGCCGCGCTTCAACGCTCGCGTGATGTCAACCGTGAACGAGTCGTAGTCGCCGGTGTGGGAGCCGACTTCGATTCCGTTGACGTAGACCCGCGCGAGGTAGCTGACAGCGCCGAAGTGCAGCAGGACGCGCTTGCCCCGCCATGACCGGGGAATCGTGAAGCTCCGCTCGTAGAAGGATCGGGGCGAGCTTCGCTCGATGCCCGAAAGCGCGGACTGGGGTGCAAACGGCACCAGAATCGTCCTGGGAAGGACGGCGGCGAAGTCTGGACTCGCGTTCTCGGGGGCGGCTTCAAATGCCCAGCGGCCGTTGAGATTGATCCACTGGGCGCGGACCATCTGCGGACGCGGGTACTCGGGCAACGGCGTGAGGCTGCTCTGCGCCTGGCGGGTCCAGGGAGTGCTGAGGCGGGGATCGATCCGGAGGTACGGAGCGGGATGCCCCGCGACGGCCTCGCTCGCCGAGACAGCGGATTGCGTGACAGCGACCGCGGCACAAGCCGCCACTAGCATCGCGCCGATTGAATGGAGAGGCTTCACGTGCTGATGCGGTCGACGGTCGCTTGCATCGGCTCCCTCCGGCGGCTGACGCTAGCGCCCCTCATCGCAACACGTTACGCTGTCCCTCCGTTGCAGGAAACGACGGGCCGCGGTCGAAACATTGCCCGGAACGTGCGTTCGGCCATTTTGCTATGCTGTAGGGTCTATGCGTTGTCGTAGTGGAAGCCATTGTCAACGACCTGCGACCGAAGGTCGTCGGTTCTGCCCGGAGCACGCGGCGGAGCTCGATCGCATGCGCGAGGAGCTCAAGAATGCCGCAGCTGCCCGAATCGGACGGGGCCGCCCGAAGAGGTCGTCGACATGCTGCCGCCCGGGTTGTTACGAGCCTCGCGTCCCGCCTGCCGCCTACTGCGATGCATGTGTGGCTGCCGGGTACGTCGAAGAGGCCGCTTAGCGGTCGGTTCAAAGCCGGGCCAGAAAAAATCAGACTCTTCTCGAGCGCGCGGCGCCCGCGTCTCTGCTCCTGGGATCGTCGAGCGGCGATTAAGGCGCGAGTTCGAGGCGAAGCCTCGTCGTGAAGGCGTAGGAATCGGTCGCGCTGAGGCCGATCGCGAGCGGTTTTCTCCGGCGACTACCGGTGAGCGCTCTACCCACGGTAATCGCCGGTGTTGAAACGGTCGCGCGAGCACCGGGGACGGGTGCTTTCAGTCTCACGGTGAGGGAACCGCCTTTCGCGCCGATCACCGTCATCAGGGGCCGCCCGCCGGGGTTCCTGACGAGCACCCCTTGCTGGAGCTCGCTGCGGGCCGTCGACGCGGTCAGCCCCCGTGGCAACGACAATGCGAACTGCGTCACCGCTCCTCCTGGTGGGATTCCCGCGGCGAGTGTGAAGGCGATCTTGGCCCGGGCACCTGCGAGGGTTGCCGACGCGTGCGAGACCGTCGGCTTGGCCGCCTGCACGACGGGCTCGGCGGGGTCGGTCGAGGCGACCTCATCGCCCGCCTGATCGACGGTCACGCATAGCCGCGCTGTCGGGCAAGAGATCCCTCGCAGGACGCCGGCCAGCGCCGAGTTGGGGACGCCGTCGATGAAGGTGTTCTTCCAAGCTCGCGCGCCCGCGGTCGGATCGATCGAGGCATGCACGGCGCCCGCGTCGTCGGTTGCCACGCACAACTTGCTGGGGGTGCACGAGACGTTCAGCAACGAGCTACGGGTGCTCGGCATGATCTTCGCCAGCCGCCAGGTCCCGCTGCGAGCAGCGGGAGCGCTCGAGGTGAGCACCTCGTCGGAGTCGTGATCGACCGCAGCGCAGAAAGTGAGCGCCGGGCACGAGATCGCCCACAGGTTGTAGTGGCCCGCTGGGAGGGGCGTGGCGGCCCAGGCGCCCGCGCCGCCGGTGGGATCGCTGCTCGTGAGCATCTCGCCCGCGTCGTCCGCCGCTACGCAGAAGGTGCTGGTGGGACATGAAATCGCCGAGAGCACGTGCGTTCCGCCCAGCAGAGTCAGGTTCCAGTCAGGGCTCCTCGAGGTGGGATCGGTCGAGCTTAGGATGCGGTTGTCGCCGTCCACGATCACGCACAGCCCGTTCGTCGGACATGAAACCTGGGCATTGCGGTCGAGCGCGAGCGGTTCGCTTACGACCGTCCACGCCCCCGAGCCGCCGGTGGGATCGGCGGAGGCGACCACGTGTCCACTTCGATCGCTGGTCGCGCACACGCCGGCTCCACACGCCACCGGCCCGAGCGCCACCGAGCTGGCGGCGGGTGAGGAGTTCACCGCCGTGTTGCTCCAAGCATTTGCCGGCGCAGTGCTCGTGAGCAGGTTGCCGAAGGCATCGGTGGCAACGCACAGGTGAGCTGTCGAGCACGACACTCCCCCGAGAACCGGCGCCGCCGATGCTCCGCCGATGCGATCGATCCGGACCGGGTTGGACCACCACGGCGACAGCCGGCCGGCGCTCGCCCACGCCGGCGAGAGCACCGCACCGGCGAGCGCCACGAACAGTACCCCCAGGAACCTGCGCGCCCTTGCCACGCTCGCTCACCCGACCGGCCGGACCGCCACCCCGACCCGCCCGAGGTAGTCCTTCACGCCGGCCACGGTGTGATGGCCGTAGTGGAAGATCGAGGCGCACAGGACCGCGTCGGCGCCCGCGGCGACCGCCTGCGCGAGATGCTCGAGCTCGCCGGCTCCCCCTGAGGCGATCACCGGCACCGCGACAGCCTGTGCCACCGCCTCTGTCAGAGGCAGGTCATAGCCGGTGTTGGTGCCGTCGCGGTCCATGCTCGTGAGCAGGATCTCTCCCGCCCCCCGCTCACCCGCCTCCTCAGCCCAGGCCACCGCGTCTCGCCCACTCGCCTTCCGGCCACCCGCGACGTACGCCTCCCACCCCCCATCCGTGCTCCGCGCCTTGGCGTCGATCGCGACCACCACGCACTGGGCGCCAAATGTGCGGGCCAGCTCGTCGATCAGCTGCGGTCGCGCAAGTGCCGCGGAGTTGATCGAGATCTTGTCCGCGCCGGCATCGAGCACTGCCTGCGCATCGGCCACCGAGCGAATCCCACCACCGATCGTGAACGGCACGAACACCTCGTCGGCGGTCCGGCGCGCCAGCGCGACCACCGTCTCCCGTCTGTCCGAGGTCGCGGTGATGTCCAGGAACACGAGCTCATCTGCGCCGGCTGTGTCGTAGCGTGAGGCGAGCTCTACTGGATCGCCGGCGTCGCGCAGGTCGAGGAACCCAACACCCTTCACTACTCGCCCGGCGTCGACATCCAGGCACGGGATCACGCGCTTGTAGTGCATCATCCGACCCGGTCGAGGAGCCGCTGGGCCTCGCCGATCGCGAACCGCCGCTCATACAGGGCCTTGCCGACGATCACCCCGGACAGGTTCACTTGTCGTAGCCGAGCGATCGCCTGGAGATCGGCGACCGACGAGATGCCGCCGGAGTACAGAAAGCTGCCTCGGACAGCCAGCGCGACGCGGCTGATCTCCTCGAGGTTTGGTCCGCTCAACATCCCGTCGCGGTCGATGCTCGAGTACACGAACCGGCGGACGCCACGGGCCCCCAGATGCTCGATCACCGGCCCCACGGGGATCTCGGTCTGCTCGGTCCATCCCGAGGTCGCCAGCAGGCCGGCGCGCGCGTCGATCGAAACGACGACCCGGTCCCCGTAGTTGGCGATCGCGGAATCGAGGAAGTCCACATCGCGGTAGGCGGCGGTGCCGAGCACCACTCGTGAGGCTCCGGCCTCGATCGCGTCGGCCACCGCTTGTGCGGTTCTGAGGCCCCCGCCGACTTGAACCGGAACTTCAACCTCGCGCACGATCCGCCCGATCTGCTGGAGGCTGGTGGGCACGCCGGTGCGAGCGCCGTCGAGATCGACGACATGCAGCCCCCGTGCACCCTCCGCTACCCATCGCCGCGCCGCCTCGAGTGGGTCGGCGTCATAAACGGTCTGCGCTGCGAAATCGCCGCGCGCCAGCCGCACTGCCTTGCCCCCCAAAATATCGATTGCCGGCAGCAGGATCATGCCCGGAGCCCGGCAGCGGGCCGCGTGCCTGTGGTCTCGCGCTTGCCGCAGAGACCCACGAAGTTGGCGAGCATCCCCAGCCCGTGGCTCGAGGACTTTTCGGGATGAAACTGCACGCCGAACACGAGCTCGTGCTCGACGATCGTCACGAATCGCTCCCCGTACTCGCTGGTGCCGACGATGTCGCGATCATCTTGCGGACGCGCGGCAAACGAGTGCACGTGGTAGAAGGGACAGCCCCCGGTGGGGAGACCGGCGATCAGCGGCGATGATCGCTCGAAGGTCACCTCGTTCCAGCCGATGTGAGGAATCCGCAGCTTGTCGCCGTCGAGCGCTGTGACCGCTCCGCGGAGTAACCCGAGACCCTCGGTCTGTCCGAGTTCCTCGGAGCGCTCGAACAGCAGCTGCATGCCGAGACAGATGCCGAGCAGCGGGATGCCGGCGGCGACCCGTTCGCAGATCAGCTCGTCGAGCCCGAGCTCGCGCAGGTTCCGCATCGCCAGCGGGAAGGCCCCGACACCGGGGAGGACGAGCGCGTCTGCGGCTTGCAACTGCCGATGGTCACGGGAGATAGTCGCGGTCGCCCCGACGTGCTCGAGCGCTTTCTGGACCGAGCGACGGTTGCCCATCCCGTAGTCGGCGACCCCGATCTCCGTCACGTGAGCCTGCCCTTGGTGCTGGGAACCCCCGACTCGCTCGGATCGAGCGCGACGGCACCTCGGAGGGCGCGAGCTAGCGCTTTGAACGCGGCCTCGATCATGTGGTGAGCGTTGGTCCCGGCCTCGACCACCACATGCAGCGTCAGCTTGGCGTTCGTGGCGAGCGCCCTGAAGAACTCCTCGACCAGCTCGTACTCGAAGTTGCCAATCGCCCCCGGTGGCAGCGGCGCCTGGAACGCGCACAGCCCGCGGCCTGAGATGTCGATCGCGCACGAGGCACGGGCTTCGTCCATCGGTACGGTGGCCTGACCGTAGCGGCGGATCCCTGAGCGGTCACCGAGCGCCTGATCGAGCGCTTGCCCGATGCAGATGCCGACGTCCTCGACGGTGTGGTGAGCGCCAGTGTGCAGATCGCCGCTCGCGTTCACAGTCAGATCGAGATGGCCATGGCGGGCGAGTAGATCGAGCATGTGATCGAGAAATCCAACCGCGGTGTTCCGCACGCCCGCGCCTTCGCCATCGAGCGCCAAGCTCACTTGCACATGGGTCTCGGCGGTGCGGCGGTCGATCTCAGCGATGCGGTTCATCAGGGCCATTGTCGCGAATGCGGGCTTCCATCGACCGCGCGTGAAGCTCGAATCCTTCGGCCCGAGCGACCGGCGCCGCGGCCTCGGCGAGGGCGGCGGCGGATGAGATGGGGACCCTGACTTCTGTGAAGGCGCGCCGGAAAACTGACGGGCTGAGAGCCGACGCGAACCGCGCGGCCCCACCTGTGGGAAGGATGTGATTGGAGCCGGCGATGTAGTCGCCAAACGCGGTGCCCGCGGCAGCGCCGACGAACACGGAACCGGCGCGCGTGGCGCTCCGCGCACGCGCCTCGACCTCCGCGCCCACCAGCTGCAGGTGCTCCGGCGCAAGGGCCTGGGCCGCCGCGAGCGCCTCGTCCACATCCCGAACCTCGACCAGCCGCGCCAGGGCGCCAGTATCCGGAGCTTGCTCGATCGATGCCCGAAGCCGGCAAAGAAGCTCGCGCGAGGGCGAAATTCCGACCACCAGCGTGCCGGTGCCGTGCTCGGCTTGCGCCAGCAGATCGAGCGCCAACGGGGCTGGATCAACCTCGCCGGCGGCAATCACCACCAGGTCGCTCGGGCCCGCGAACCCATCGATTGCCACCTGCCCGAAGACCTGTCGCTTGGCCTCCTGAACGTAAAGATTCCCAGGTCCGACGATCACATCGACCGCAGCGACCGACGCCGTCCCATAGGCGAGCGCCGCGACCGCTTGGGCGCCGCCCATTCGATAGACCAGTGAAGCGCCGGCTAGCCGACACGCGCCCAGCACCACCGGATCGACGTCTCCATCTCGTCGCGGTGGGGCGCACACGGCGATCGTCGGGACGCCCGCGATGCGCGCCGGGGTCACGCCCATCACGACCGTGCTCGGGTAGGGCGCGCGGCCGCCGGGCACGTAAACCGCGGCGGTCTCAAGCGGGGCTTCCCGCAGGACGACCTCGTGTCCGCCGACGTCTACCGTGCGGTCGGCTCGAAGAGCGGCGGCTGACACCCGCTGGACGTTCTCGAGCGCCTCGAGCAGGCCGCTGCGCACAGCCGGCCGCAGCCGCTCGGCGGCCGCGTCAAGCTCTGCGTCTGAGACCCGCAGGGGCAATGGCTCGCGTTCGGCGGTGTCGAACTTGCGGGTGTACTCGAGCACCGCCTGATCTCCGCGGGCGCGAACCGCGGCGATGATCTCTCTCACCGGCTCGCTGACCGACTGGCTGGCTGGCACCAGTGCTCGCAGCTGCGCGGCCAGTGCTACCGGGTCTCCGCGCAGCGACAGCAGCTCACACCGCATCGAGGCGCTCCAGCAGCGCGTCGATCGCGCGCGCTTTCAGCTTGTGCGCGACTCGGTTGGCAACCAGGCGCGCTGTGCATTCGGCGATCTGCTCGCGGATCACGAGTCCGTTCTCGCGCAGTGTCGCGCCGGTCGCCGTGAGGTCCACGATTCCCTCGACGAGTCCGGTGAGCGGAGCAAGCTCTACTGAGCCCTTGACCTCCACGATCTCGGCCTGGCGGCCCGTCTCCAGGAAGTGGCGGCCCGCGACCCGCGGGTACTTGGTGGCGATCCGGACCACGCCCAGCCTCCTCAGAGCCTCGGCGGCTCTGTCCTCCCCCGCGACCGTCGCCAGCACCATCCGGCAATAGCCATAGCGGAGATCGACCAGCTCATAGAGCTCTCGCTCGGACTGCTCCATCAAAACGTCCTTGCCAGTGATCCCCAGATCAGCCGCGCCCGCCTCGACGTAGGTGGGCACGTCCGAGGGCCGCATTGTCACGATTCCCACGCGGTCGAACAGCAGCTTCCGGTCGTTCTCGCGGACCTCGCGAGTGTCGAGTCCAAGCCGATCGAGCAGTTCGAGCGTGTCCTCGAACAAAGCCCCGCGGGGCACGGCAATCCGCAGTTCGCTCATCGCCGTCCTCGCTCCTCGCCGGTCAGCGCGATGTGAAGCCGCTCGACGTTGAGCGCGAAGCCCACTGCCGGCAGCGGCCGGCCGAAGCGCCCGAGCAGCTCGTCATAGCGCCCACCGCTGCCAAGCGGCACACCGTAGGCGGGGTCGTAGACCTGAAACACGGCGCCGGTGTAGTAGCCGAGGCTGCGCACGAGTCCGAGGTCGAAGATCGTGCGATCCGCGACCTGGGGTGAGAGCAGTGCATATAGGCCGCGCATTCCGACCAGCGCATCATCAACGGCCGCGTCCAGGTCGCCCAGCACCTCCGGTCCTCCGCGTGTCTGGGGTACGCGGAGCAGCAACTGCAGACCGGCTGGATCCAGCCCGAGCTCGTGGATCTCGCTCTCGAGGCCTACGAAGTCACCGGTCGCAAGCTTCGTAAGGAGCGGCTCGTGGCGTTTTGGCTCCACCCCGATCGCCTCGAGCAGCGCCGGATATAGCGCCGCGTCGCCGAGGCCGATCCGAAAGGTTTTCAGCCCCGCCGCGTCGAGCGCCGCGCACAGAACCGTCAGCACCTCGGCGGTTCCGTCGGGGGCGGGAGCTCCGATCAGCTCAACCCCGGCTTGCAGAAATTCCCGCGACTGGCCGCGCTGAGGCCGTACGCCGCGGTAGGCATGAGCGAAGTACGAGAACCGCAACGGCAGCTCTGCTTGCCCAAACCGCGTCGCCACCAAGCGCGCGATCGGAATCGTCATGTCCGAGCGCAGCACGAGCACGTGTCCCTGCTCGTCGAACATCCGGTACGCCGGCTGCACCGCGCCCGTGCCGCCGCGCTCGAATGTTTCCTCGTACTCGAGCGCCGGCGTGTAGATCTCGCCGTAGCCCGCTTGCTCAAAGACAGAGCGCACGCGCTCGGTCATCGCACGCAGCTCGCGCATCTCATCGGGCAGGAAGTCCCGGGTCCCGCTGGGAATCCGAAACACCATTGCGCTATCTGTAGCGGGCTGCCAGGCGCTTGTCACGCCGGTACGGCGTCATCTACGCGCTCGATCCGCGCTCCCAGCTCACGGAGGCGATCGTCGATCTGTTCGTATCCGCGGTCGATCTGCCTGACGTTACCGATTTCGGTGACTCCCTCCGCGGACAGGGCCGCGATCAGCATTGCCATTCCGGCGCGGATGTCGGGCGTCTCGACGCGCTGGCCTCGTAGACGCCGTGGTCCGATGACGATCGCGCGATGCGGGTCGCAGATCGTGATCGCCGCCCCCATCAGGACCAGCTTGTCGGTGAAGAACAAGCGGTTCTCGAACATCTTTTCGTGGATCATCACGGAGCCTTCGGCCTGCGTAGCCAGCGCAAGCGCGATGCTCGTCAGATCCGCCGGAAACGCCGGCCACGGCCCGTCTTCCACCTTCGGGATGTAGTCGCCGGCGTCGTTGCGAATCACGAGCTGTTGATTGCCAGGGACGATCACGTCAGAGCCCCGTAAGTCGCTGCGCAGGCCGAGGCGCTCGAACACCAACCTGATCATCCGCAGATCTTCGGGAACGGTGTCCTTGACGATCAACTCCCCGCCGGTAACCCCCGCGAGTGCCATGAACGAGCCGATCTCGATGTGGTCTGGCGCGACGGTGTGGGTGCAGCCCCTCAAGCTACTGGTCCCGTGCACGGTCATCACGTTCGAGCCGATGCCATCGATCGCTGCTCCCATCGCGACCAGCATCCTGGCCAGATCCTGCACGTGCGGCTCCGAGGCGGCGTTGCGAATCACCGTGGGCCCCCGCGTCAAGGCGGCTGCCATCAGCGCGTTCTCGGTCGCCGTCACCGACGGCTCGTCCATCAGGAAGTCGCACGGCCTCAGCCCCAGGGTGGGCGCCTCGATCACGATGTCATTGTCGCGCTGGTACTCGACCGTCCCTCCCAGCGCCCGGAACGCGTCGAGGTGGGGGTCGAGCCGGCGGCGGCCGATCACATCGCCGCCCGGGGGCGGCATCTGGGCTCGCCCGAACCGCGCCAGCAGGGGCCCGGCGAGCAGAAACGAGGCGCGGATCCTCTCGGACACGTAGCGGTCAACGTGGTGCCGGTCGACCGTGGAGGCGTCGATCGACACCTCTCCGTCGTCCAGCCACTGAACTCGGGCACCGAGGCCTTCCAGCAGCAACAACATCGCTTCGACGTCGCTGATCAGCGGCACGTTGCGCAAGATCATCTCGTCGTCGGTCAGCAGGCACGCCGCCAGGATCGGCAGCGCGCCGTTCTTGTTTCCAGCTGGGACGATCGTGCCCGACAGTGGCACGCCGCCTTCGATGACGAACTTTTCCATGGTTATCGGCAGGCGCTTAGCGGAGCCAGTCACCGTAGCTGGTCTTCGCGGCGGCGGCGCAGCCGGCCCTGAGCGCTGAGCTAGGGTAACAACCATGCAGCTACAGAATTCGCGCGAGCAGGCCTGGACCCTTCTTTGTGAATGGACGCAGTCGCAGTCGCTTCGCCGCCACATGCTGGCGGTCGAGGCTGCAATGCGGGCCTATGCCCCCAGATTTGACGGCGATCCTGAGCTATGGGGCCTCACCGGGCTCGTGCACGACCTCGACTACGAGCGATACCCAAACCTCGAGGACGGTCATCCCCGGTATGCGCTACGCGAGCTCGAGCAGCGCGGCTACCCTCCCGAGCTGGTCCGCGCCGTTGCATCTCATGCCGATTTCCTCGGCGTCCCGCGGGAGACCCCGATGGAAAAGACCCTGTACGCAGTCGACGAGCTGTCCGGTTTCGTGCTCGCGTGCGCCTACGTGCGGCCCGACGGGCTAGCCGGGATGACCCCGAAGTCGGTCAAGAAGAAGCTGCGGCAGCCGAGCTTTGCGGCGGCGGTCAACCGCGATGAGCTGAGGCAAGGGGCGGAGGAGCTGGGAGTCGATTTCGACGAGCATCTACAGGTTGTGGTCGACGCGTTGACCGCGCGACGCGAGGAGCTGATCGGGGCGGGCTGAGGGTGGGAGAGCCGATCAAAATCGCGGTGCTCGAGGGTGACGAGACCGGCCAGGAGCTCCTCGAGCAGTCAATCCGGCTGCTCGATCCGGAGCTGCTGGGGCTGCAGCTCCAGCTTCAACACTTCGACCTCTCGCTGGCGAACCGCCGCGCCAGTTCCAACGAAGTCGTGACCGAGGCGGCCTTGGCGATGCGGGAGACGGGTCTCGGCCTGAAGGCGGCGACGATCACCCCGGAAGGGGCGGACGACGTCGGCTCGCCCAACCGGATCCTCCGCGAGCAGGTCGACGGCAAAGTGATCGTCAGGACCGGTCGGCGCCTACCTGGCGTCGCGCCGATCGCCGGAATCCACCATCCGATCTCGATCGTGCGGATGGCGGTCGAGGATGCCTACGGGGCCACCGAGTGGCGCGACGGCGATCCCGGGTCGCCTGGAGAGCTCGGCTACCGCACCGAGCGCGTCACCCGATCGACCTGCCGCGCGGTCGCCGAGTATGCCTTCAAAACCGCCGAACGAATGGGCGCCCGCGTCTACGGTGGGCCCAAGTGGACCGTCTCGCCCGTGTACGAGGGGATGCTGAAGGAGGAGATGGACCGCACCGCTGACCTCCACCCGCAGGTGCCCTATCAGCCGGTGTTGATCGATGCCACCTACGCCGGGCTACTCTCGGGCGCCACCGACCTGCCGCTCGTGATTCCCGCGCTGAACCGCGACGGCGACTGCCTCTCCGACCTGGTGCTGCCGATGTTCGGCTCGATTGCGGGCGCCGAGTCGATCCTGCTCGCCTTCGACGATCGCTACCAGACCACGGTGGCCATGGCGGAGGCGCCTCATGGGACGGCGCCGGCCCTCCAAGGCAAAGACCTCGCAAACCCATTGGCGATGATCCTCGCCTGCGGGGCGCTGCTTCGGCACGCCGCCGACCGCGGCCATCTTGAAGCCGATCGCGCTTCGCGGGCGATCTACGAGGCCGCTCTCGAGAACGTCGCCTCCGGCGTCAAGACGCCCGACCTCGGCGGCCACGCCGGCACGACGGAGTTCACCGACGCCACCGTCGAGCGCGTGCGAAGGAAGCTGGAGGTGTGGTCGTCGCTCGGCTCGGCGGTGTAGTGGCGTAGCGTGGGCTCGGCGGCATGAGTGGCACTCGGGGCTTCGCGCCGGCCCCTGCCAGCGGGACCCAACTGGTCAACGCCGCGTGCGACTCCGCTCAAAGCCGAATGGGTCTCAAAGGTCCATCAGACGTTGAAAGATTCCCCTCGAGCTGACGAGCTGCTCGACTGGGTCTTAAGCAGGTCGCAGAAAGCCGGGCGTCCTGCCGGCCGAGCCCCTCACGTGAGGCCCCAGTCCGCCGCATCGCCGCACTTCTCAATCGGACTGCTCCATCTCCCCGGCCTCCCCAAGCGACCAGAAATCCCTGCTCAGGCCGCTTTTCGGGGGACATAAGGCGGCCCGGCAGTTCCGTCCGAACGCGCCCGTACGCTCCGAACATATGTTCCTTTCCTCCGCTAATCGCCTACGCGCCTGGCTCGCCCGCTTGGATGACATTCTCGGCGACCCGCCGGAGGCCGCGCCCCCGCATCCTCACCGCCTGCCGCTTCGGTGGCAGCCTACGCGCCGAGCCGGCTCCGTGCCCCGCGCCTCGTGTGCTGCATCTCCCCCCTACCCGATCGGAACGCCCGCACGGCCGCCGAGCGAGACATGACATTGGACCGGCGATAGCGCCTTCGCCCCGCGCGTTCACGCCCTCGAACCTGCGACCCCATCCGTTTGCGGTTATGGCGACGCATTCCTCCTCGCAGCCAGGCGATCAGATCGGTACTAGCCCGCGGACCGACGCTAACGCCGACCAGATCGAGCCGCTCGGTTCGCCCGTTTGCGCTCCTGGGCTGGCAGTGATCAGGCTGATGACCACCACCAGGAAAGTGCCCAGCCCCAGGACCAAGCAGATCACCAGCAGGACCAGGACCTGCGGATTCTTCCGCAGGTAGGTCTTCAGGTCCTGCATCGCACTTCGCTCACTCTAGAAGCTCAAGAAAAACCGGCGGCGACCTACTCTCCCAGGCCCTTGCGAGCCAAGTACCATCGGCGCTGAGGGGCTTAACGGCTCTGTTCGGAAAGGGAAGAGGTGTTTCCCCCTCGCCATAGCCACCGGAAACAGGTAGAGACCGCCTCCCGCGGGCCTTCAAAACTACACAGTGCCAATGCACGGATATCAAATATCCGTCAAGCCCTCGACCCATTAGTACCGGTCTCCTACGGACGTCACCGTCCTTCCAGATCCGGCCTATCAACCTGGTGATCTTCCAGGGGTCTTACTCCCTCAAGGGGATGGGAGAGCTCATCTCGAGGCCGGCTTCCCACTTAGATGCTTTCAGCGGTTATCCGATCCGCACGTAGCTAACCTGCAGTGCCCTTGGCAGGACAACAGATACACCAGAGGTGCGTTCGTCCCGGTCCTCTCGTACTAGGGACGAATCCTCTCAACTCTCCAACGCCCACGACAGATAGGGACCGAACTGTCTCACGACGTTCTGAACCCAGCTCGCGTACCGCTTTAATGGGCGAACAGCCCAACCCTTGGGACCTACTTCAGCCCCAGGATGCGACGAGCCGACATCGAGGTGCCAAACCGGGCCGTCGATGTGGACTCTTGGGCCCGATGAGCCTGTTATCCCCGGAGTACCTTTTGTCCGTTGAGCGACGGCGCTTCCACTTGCTACCGCCGGATCACTAAGGCCTGCTTTCGCACCTGCTCGACCTGTCGGTCTCGCAGTCAAGCTCCCTTACTGCCTTTACACTCTGCGCACGATTTCCGACCGTGCTGAGGGAACCTTTGCGCGCCTCCGTTACATTTTGGGAGGCGACCGCCCCAGTCAAACTACCCACCTGTCACTGTCCGGCGCCCGGATTCACGGCGCACCGTTAGAGATCCAATACATCAAGGGTGGTATCTCAAGGATGACTCCACGCCAGCCGCAGCCGGCGCTTCCTAGCCTCCCACCTATCCTGAGCGAAATGCATCGAACCCCAATACCAAGCTGTAGTAAAGGTTCACGGGGTCTTTCCGTCTAGCCGCGGGTACTCGGCATCTTCACCGAGACTGCAATTTCACCGAGCCCCTCGTTGAGACAGCGTTCAAGTCGTTACGCCATTCGTGCAGGTCGGAACTTACCCGACAAGGAATTTCGCTACCTTAGGACCGTTATAGTTACGGCCGCCGTTTACCGGGGCTTAGTTTCGGTGCTTCGGGCCGAAGCCCTAACACCTCCACGTAACCTTCCGGCACCGGGCAGGCGTCAGCCCCTATACGTCGTCTCACGACTTAGCAGAGACCTGTGTTTTTGGTAAACAGTCGCTTGAACCTATTCACTGCGGCCCTCTCGGGCTCCCCGCGCGAAGCGGTTCACCCTACTGGGGCGCCCCTTCTCCCGAAGTTACGGGGCGATTTTGCCGAGTTCCTTAACGAGGGTTATCTCGATCACCTTAGTGTGCTCCACTTGCCCACCTGTGTCGGTTTTGGTACGGGCACGCGCTTCCTCCCTAGAGGCTTTTCTCGGAGGTGTGGCATCCGGGACTCGCCGGCTTAGAGCCAGCTGGCATCGCACCTCAGGTTATGCGGCTCCGGATTTACCTAGAGCCACCCCTACATGCTTACCCCAGGACGACCATCGCCTGGGTTCCCATAGCCTTCCTCGTCCCCCCTTCGGTCAAACGGAAGCAACGTGGTACGGGAATATCAACCCGTTGGCCATCGACTACGCCTTTCGGCCTCGCCTTAGGACCCGACTAACCCTGAGCAGACGAACTTTACTCAGGAAACCTTGGGCAATCGGTGGAGGGGATTCTCACCCCTCTTTCGTTACTCATGCCGGCATTCTCACTTCCGCCGCCTCCACGGCTGGCTTACGCCGCCGCTTCACTGGCGCCGGAACGCTCTCCTACCGCACGCTCGGTCTGAAGACCTCACGCACCCGCAGCTTCGGTGATTAGCTTGAGCCCCGTTACATTGTCCGCGCTCGAACACTTGACCAGTGAGCTGTTACGCACTCTTTCAAGGGTGGCTGCCTCTAAGCCAACCTCCTGGTTGTCTCGGCATTCGAACATCGTTTCCCACTTAGCTAACACTTGGGGACCTTAGCTGGCGGTCTGGGCTGTTTCCCTTTTGACGCTGAAGTTTATCCCCCAGCAACTGACTCCCGGAGTAACCGTGACGGTCTTCGGAGTTTGCCTGAAGTCGGTAACCTGGTAGGGCCCCTAGTCCAAACAGTGCTCTACGGCCGCCACGGAATTTATCCGAGGCTATACCTAAATATATTTCGGAGAGAACCAGATATCACTGAGCTTGATTAGCCTTTCACTCCGACCCACAGGTCATCCGCCCAGTTTTCAACCTAGGTCGGTTCGGTCCTCCACGAGGTCTTACCCCCGCTTCAACCTGCCCATGGGTAGCTCGCTCAGCTTCGGGTCTACCGCCTACGACTATGTCGCCCTATTCGGACTCGCTTTCGCTACGGCTCCGCTCATCGCTTAACCTCGCCGCAGACGAGTAACTCGCCGGCTCGTTATGCAAAAAGCACGCGGTCACGGCACGAAGCCGCTCCCACCGCTTGTAGGCACATGGTTTCAGGTACTATTTCACTCCCCTTCCGGGGTACTTTTCACCTTTCCCTCACGGTACTAGTCCGCTATCGGTCACCAGGGAGTACTTAGCCTTGGAGGGTGGTCCCCCCAGATTCAGTCCGCGTTTCACGGGAGCGGACTTACTCAGGAACATCTACGGAAGGCCCTGTGATTTCGCCTACGGGACGGTTGCCCTCTTTGGTGCGCGGTTCCACACGCTTCGACTATCACACGACTTTGTAACTTCCGCCGAGCCGGCCACGACTCGGACTAGACGTCCTACGACACCCGACGCGCAACGCGTGGCCGCTTACACGCGCCGGGTTTAGGCTGATCCCTTTTCGCTCGCCACTACTCAGGGAGTCTCGGTTGATTTCCTTTCCTCGGGGTACTGAGATGTTTCACTTCCCCCGCTTGTCTTCGCCGTGCCTATGTGTTCAGCACGGGATAGCGCCGCATTACCGACGCTGGGTTTCCCCATTCGGGCATCCGCGGGTCACTGGCCATTCAGCGCCTCACCGCGGCTTATCGCAGCCGTTCACGCCCTTCATCGACTCTTGGTGCCAAGGCATCCACCATGTGCCCTTACTATCTTGACGGTGATCTCGGGAGAGCCTTGCGGCTCTGCCCGGTGATACCCGTGTCATTGGCTACTGTGCAGTTTTCAAGGTCCGCGAAGAGGCGAAGCAAACCACCAGTAGCCCGGGACTCTCCAGCGAGCCGCCGGCGGTGTGCCGGTCTCTCAAAACTCAACAGCATGCGAGCCGGATCCGCCGGGGCGAGGCCTCGGGTTCCGATCTGCCAGATCCGGTCGACGTTCTAGTGGCCGATCGTGGTCTGGAGAGCGTCGCGGAGCGCGGAGCTCCGCAGCGGGCATAGCCCGTGAGACGATCCTGCCAGCGATCGGTGCCCTGAATAAAGGGCTCCCTAGAAAGGAGGTGATCCAGCCGCAGCTTCCGCTACGGCTACCTTGTTACGACTTCACCCCAGTCGCGAGCCCCACCTTCGACGGCACCCTCCAAAAAGGTTAGGCAACCGGCTTCGGGTGTTGCTCACTCCCATGGTGTGACGGGCGGTGTGTACAAGGCCCGGGAACGTATTCACCGCGGCAGTGCTGATCCGCGATTACTAGCAACTCCGCCTTCATGCAGGCGAGTTTCAGCCTGCAATCCGAACCGAGACGCGCTTTAAGGGATTCGCTCCACCTCGCGGTATCGCAACCCTCTGTACGCGCCAATGTAGCACGTGTGTAGCCCTGGACATAAGGGGCATGATGACTTGACGTCATCCCCACCTTCCTCCGGTTTGTCACCGGCAGTCTCGCATGAGTCCCCAACTTAATGCTGGCAACATGCGACGGGGGTTGCGCTCGTTGCGGGACTTAACCCAACATCTCACGACACGAGCTGACGACAGCCATGCACCACCTGTGATCCTGCCCCGAAGGGAAACCGTGTTTCCACGGCTGTCAGGAACATGTCAAGCCCAGGTAAGGTTCTTCGCGTTGCGTCGAATTAAACCACATGCTCCGCTGCTTGTGCGGGCCCCCGTCAATTCCTTTGAGTTTTAGCCTTGCGGCCGTACTCCCCAGGCGGGGCACTTAATGCGTTAGCGTCGGCACGGAGGGAGTCGACACCCCCCACACCTAGTGCCCATCGTTTACGGCGTGGACTACCAGGGTATCTAATCCTGTTTGCTCCCCACGCTTTCGCGTCTCAGCGTCAGTACCGTCCCAGCGAGCTGCCTTCGCCATTGGTGTTCCTCCCGATATCTGCGCATTTCACCGCTACACCGGGAATTCCACTCGCCTCTTCCGGACTCTAGCTCGACAGTATCCGCCCGCCTCCCGGGGTTGAGCCCCGGGCTTTCAGAGCGGACTTACCGAGCCGCCTACACGCTCTTTACGCCCAATGATTCCGGACAACGCTTGCCCCCTACGTATTACCGCGGCTGCTGGCACGTAGTTAGCCGGGGCTTCTTCTGAAGGTACCGTCACCCCAACCGGCTATTCACCGGCGGAGCTTCGTCCCAACTGAAAGGGGTTTACAACCCGAAGGCCTTCTTCCCCCACGCGGCGTTGCTGCGTCACGCTTCCGCGCATTGCGCAAGATTCCCCACTGCTGCCTCCCGTAGGAGTCTGGGCCGTGTCTCAGTCCCAGTGTGGCTGATCGTCCTCTCAGACCAGCTACCCATCGTCGCCTTGGTGAGCCTTTACCTCACCAACAAGCTAATGGGCCGCGGGCCCATCCCGATGCGGAGGCCGAAGCTTCCTTTCCCCAGCGGCCTTACGGCCGGAGGGCACATTTGGTATTAGCCCGAGTTTCCTCGGGTTGTCCCAATCATCGGGGCAGGTTACCCACGTGTTACTCACCCGTTCGCGGCTCTGCCCCAGGCCGAAGCCTGGTTCGTCGCTCCACTTGCATGTGTTAGGCACGCCGCCAGCGTTCGTCCTGAGCCAGGATCAAACTCTCCGTGAAGAACTACTCAACTTCACAAAGAGTCGTCAGGGAAATACTCCCGCGCCGGCCGAAGATCACTCTCGGGATCGGGCAAACCCTGGGCCGATCCCTGGTGGGATCGAGCCCTTGCGCCCTCACGGGGAGGCCACCGTACACCGTTGGCCTCGGGGCGCAAGACGGGGTCAATCTTGGCACCGCCGTCCGAAGAACCCAGCGGTGGGCAGCTCGGGCGACGGCGTCGAACCTGGACACACTCCTCGACCGAAGGGTCGATCGAGTTGTGCGCATGCTGTTGAGTTTTCAAAGACCGTCGCACCTCCTCGGAAGGGGTCTCCTTCGTTTGGGGACATTCGGAGAACCACTCGGTCTCCGAAGCGGACCGATGAGTATAGCGCCGGCAGGACGAGGTTGGAAGAATCCGGACCAGCCGCCACCAAGCTCAGTCGGGAGACCTAAGGTTAGCGAGCGAGCCTCATACCGCCCAGATGCGTCCGGACGCGTTGGTGAGTCTGGCGGTGTCGGGGTTCGGTAATGAGCCTCCCTCGGGGGCGCTCCCTGCGGGAGCGCTGACGGCAGGTCGTCGTCTTTGGCACTCACGGAGTTTGCGGCGTTTCATTGCGCGCGGTCGTGGTGGCCAGGCATAGCCTCCGACCAGAGTGACGACGCTCGGTCGTCTGTAGAGCCCGTGAGGGCTGCGGTCCTTATCGGAGCGCCAAGGAGGCTCTCGCCGATGGCCTCTATCGGAAACCTACTGTCCGCGCACGTGCGTTTGCGCGTGCGCTCGGTCGATCGGATCTTTTTGCATGGCTACGTGCCCAGGTTGCAGACCAGGGGCTGGTCGTTCGGTTCTTGCTCGACCAGGCTTCCCGATCCCCTCGCCCGCGCTACTGGGCAAGATCGGCCGCCGGTACCTCGACGCCGTCGATCGCTACGCGCGCAATCGCGGGATCCCGGTGGTGCGCTTCAAGCGCGATGACTGCAAGGAGGAGATCGCACGTAAATACTTCCAAGCTGCCGCGCGGGAACGGCGCACGGGGGTGGTGATGCTCGGCGTCGGACAGGAGAAGACGCAGGTGTGGCGCGGCTGGCGCCAGGGCGGCTCAGACGAGCACCCCCATTTCGAGTTCGGCCGCCAGAGCGCGATGGTCAACCACTACTACTGGTACATCCTCGATCCCGACTGGGGCCCCAGCTTCGTCAAGAGTTGCGGCTACGCCCCGTTCGGCGTATGGGTCTATCTCAACGGGCACGAGTGGGCCAAGCGTCAGGCCGCCAAGCAGGGGATCGCGTTCACTGCGCTGGATAACGGGTTCGCCTCCTGCGAGGATCCAGTGGCGCTGGAGGCGATCTGCGAGCACCTGGACGCCGGGCAGGTGCACGAGTTCTTCGAGCGCTGGCTCAGACGGCTGCCGAGCCCGCTCACGGACGCTGACCGCGGACGGGGTTATCGGCACGCGCTCGCGTTTCGCCAGCTTGAGATCTCCGACACGCACGTGTTCGACCGTCCCGCTGCGGGCCGAGGCTGGTTTGAGCGCACGCTGCCGGACCAGCTGTGCCTCGGTCGCCCCGACGAGGTCTCGCTCGTGTTCAACCGCAAGATCACGCGCCGCACTCCGGGAAGGTTCCTCACCCGCGTGCTCGCGGCGTGGAGCCGGCAATCCAGATCCGCTACAAGCATTCCAAGCTCAAGCAGTACTTCAAGGAAGGCCACGCGCTGCGGACCGAGACGACGATCAACGACACCAAGGACTTCGGCGTCGGGCGCAGCGTCACCGACGCAAACTTCGACGCGCTCGTCGCGATCGGCCACCAAACCAACGAGCGGCTGCTCGATCACCAGCTCCAGGCGTGCCAGTGCGCGCCGGACGCCACCACGCTCCAACGCGTGGTCCTGCCGTCGACAGAGAACGGCCTACCAGCACCGGGCCTGCGCTTCGGCGAGCCAAGAACGATGACCCTGCTCGCCTGCCTGTGCTCGTTTCAGCACCTCATCGAGGGACTGACCAACCGCACTCTGCGCCAGCTGATCACCGGCATCATCCCCGGCTACAGCGCCCGCCAGATGACCTACGACCTGCGCCGCCTTCGCCGCAAAGGTCTCATCCGCCGCGTCCCGAAAACCCAGCGCTACGAGCTGACCGACCACGGCCGACGGATCGCAGTCTTCCTCACGAAGACCTACACGCGGATCCTCAACCCATCCCTCACCGAACTCGACCCCGCCCTCCCCGACGAGATCGCCACCCGCTACCCGCTCGCCCGCGCCTGGCGCGCATTCGAGCAAGCGCTCGACGCACGCATCGCCGACGTCGCCATCAAAGCCTGAAAAGATGACCCATCCGTGAACCTTTCAACGGCCTAGCGGAGCTAGCGCGGTAGTTTAGCGACCCGCTCGCGAGACGTGAGCGCCGGTGAGCCGGAGTCCGGGCGGGCGCGCGACCAGAAACGCGTGCGTGTAGCGAGCCGGGGCCGGTGAGCCGAGCCGGGGCCGGTGAGCCGAGCCGGGGCCGGAGAGCCGGATGAGGAGCACGAGCGCAAAGACGCCCGGCCGCGCGGCCGCACCCGATGGCGTCGGCCCCGGTGATTCCATGTCCCCGCAGCTCAGCCGCCTCACGCTCCCGCGGCGCACCCGGCCCGGCCGATCAGCATTTATAGCCGCTGTCTGCTCGGCCCGGGCGTGGTGGGGGCCAACCGGCGCCTCTCGATGCTCGACCTGCGGGTGTGGTCGGCGCTATGTGCGACGTTGCGAGAGCAGCTCCCCGAGCGGTCCCGCGGACGATCGGGAGCTCCAGCGGATCGACACGCGCACCGTCGAGACAATCGGTTACCAGCTAGCGGAGATGGTGTGGGCAGCTGGCGGCAGGCGACAAATACCTCAAGCTCCGGGCAGCTCTCGTCCACTTGGCGGCGACGCGAGCCTGCGTGCAAGTAGTCGAGCATCACGCCGCTCGACCTCAAGGGCAAGTCGCAACCGGTGCGGGCACGGCGGCTGGTCCCGGCGACAGCTGCCGTGGAGTCGACGAGTGCCGCGACGAAGGCCGCCGCTCGTCGGTCCCGACGGCGAACTGGCGCGGCTGGAAGCGGGGCTCCAAAGGGCATATCGGCCCGGGGTTGCCGGCTCGTCACGGTGATCGGCTCGCCCGGGCTGGGCAAGTCGCGCCTGGCGGACGAGTTCGCTCGGTCGCTGGCCGGCTCGGCGCGGGTGCTGGTCGGCCACTGCGAGCCGAGCGGTGAGGGGATCACCTTCCTGCCGGTCGCGGAGGTGCTGCGCGACGCGGGCGGGATCGGCGACGCGGACCTCCCGGAAGAGGTGAACGCGAAGCTGAGCGCCGCGCTTGGCGACGAACCCGACGCCGAAAGGGTCGTCCGGCGTGTCGCCGGTGTGTTGGGGGCGGGTGAGCCGGCGTCGGCCGAGGAGACGTTCTGGGGGTGCGTCGCGTGCTCGAGGCGCTTGCGCAAGGCCAGCCGCTGGTCGTCGTGCTCGACGACGTCCACTGGGGCAGCCCATGTTCCTCGATCTCGTCGAGCGCCTGGTTGAGTGGGTCCGCGACGCGCCGATCCTGCTCATGGCGCTGGCGCGGCTGGAGCTCCGGGAGGCGTTGACCGCCGCCGGGCGCCGGCCCCTTGCCGCGATCGAGCTCGATCCGCTCCAGGCCAGATTCGCGAGCTGGCGGGCGGTTTGCTGGGGGAGGTCGACCTGCGCGCGAGCTTCTCGAGGGGGCGCTGGAGACCACCGAGGGCAACCCGCTGTTCCTCGGGGAGCTGATCCGGCTGCTGGTCGACGAGGACGCGCCCACGCGCTCCGCAGACGGAGAGCGATGGGTGCTGGCGGAGAGCGATGGGTGGTGGCCGCGGGTGCGCGACGCGCTCCAGGTTCCCCCCACGCTTCAGGCCGCTGCTGACGGCCAGGATCGAGCGGCTGCGGGCAGATCAGCGGACCGTGGTCGAGCGGGCGGCAGTGATCGGCAAGCAGTTCTACCGCTGGCCGAGCTGGCCGCGCCGCCGGTGCGCGTCGGGATCGATGGCCATCTGAAGATGTTGCGGCGAGGAGTTGGTCGAGCGGGAGGGGATCTACTGGATCGACGAGCCGGTATATCGCTTCCACCACGTCCTGATCCGCGACGCCGCGTACCACCTGTCGCTCAAGGACGCCCGGGCCGAGCTGCACGAGCGCTTTGCCGACTGGCTGGCGACCAAGGCGACGATCCGCTCCGCCACACTCGTCGCGAGTGAGAGCACAACTCCGAGCCGCGCGAGCTCGAAGGAGCCGCGGCGCGCTGAATTGGCATGTCGACGGCTCCGCACGACTCTAAGGTAGTAGCCGCGAGGCGCCCAAGAACTTCGGTGTCGCCGTCGTAAGCAGCGTTCAGGTCGTTCTCTAGCTTCGTGAGCGGGAAATCTCCTGACTCCACGGTCGAGTCTGCTTTATCGTGGCCATGGCCGCGAGCCCGAGCAGGACGACCGCGCATATAGCCAGACCGATCATCCAGTGCTGCTCGTGGATTGTAATCTTGCTCGCGTTGATGCTGCCGAACGCAACCGTCGGGACAACCACGAAAACGCCTGCACCAAGCACGAATGCCCTGGCTCGGCGCTCGCAACGTTGGAATCACGCCGCCAAAATGCCCACTCTGCTTCATGGTTCTTCCCTAGTGGACAACTCAGGACGCATCGACGGGATCGGCGGGGTCGAAGCCCTCTCGTGGCGGGAGCCAACGCCTCGCGACGGAACTCCTCCGCATACGGCGGACAGGACTTCGGCATAGAGACATCCTTTTGCGGCTCGCTCAACTAAAGCGCTCCGGTGCCCGTAAAATGGGGGAATTCCAATCAGCTAAGCTGCACGCCTTGCCGCGGTTCCTGCTCAATCAGGTTCGCACGATTATCGAAAAGGCGCAGCAGCTGGCGATGCCAGCTCCAAGCCGCGTCGCCGCGCTGCTCAACAGCATCGCGATCGTGCTGGTCTCCGCGCAAGATCGGGGATGGCTTCCAGTGCGGACCCGTACGCTGCACCTCTCCTACCGTGGCCTGGCTTTTCGTCTCAAGGTCGCAAACCAATCAGAGATCGAGGTCGCCCGAGAGATGTTCCTCGAGGAGCAGTACCTCATCCCGGGAATCGACCCGAAGCTGATTCTCGACCTCGGCAGCAACATCGGAGCGTCGATCATGTTCTTCCGAGCTCAGTACCCGAGCGCTCGGATTATCGGATTAGAGCCCGACCCGGACACATTCCAGCGGCTCACCGCCAACGTAGCGCCGATGGCCGACGTGAACGTCTATCCCTGGGCCGCCGAGGGTCAGAGCGGCCACGTCGGATTTGTCCAGTCGCGGCAGAGCTGGGAGTCGGCAATCGCCCGCGACGGCGACGCGTATACCGTCAAGGTCGAGGCTGTCTCGCTGCGAGACATCTTCGCTCGGCTTCGCATCGGCCACGTCGACCTGCTGAAACTCGACATCCAGGGCTCTGAGTGGTCCATATTCAATGACCCCAGTGCGTTCGCGACGTGCGACACCATCGTCGGTGAGCTGCATCTTGATCGGTCCGATCAGACGGTTGAGCGGGCCCAGCAAGCCCTTAGCGGCTTCGCGCTCGCGACATCTGCGCGCTCGGCCGGGCTCGTAAATTTTGTGGCCCGCCGCGCCACGTAGCGAGCGGGGCCTGGTCCGCTCCCGGCGGCGGCGTTGACAGGTGAGTGACTGAGGGGTTCCCCGTGCGATGCTGGCCGCGCATAGGGCGACCGATGAGGACGAGGACGCGCAGTTCGGCGAAGCGCGTGGTGATGACCTGCCAGAGCAACTGCGCACGCCGGAGGCCAGGCGTGAGTTCTTCAGCAATGCAAGCCCGGAGCAGCGTGGAGACGGGGCGCCGAGGAGCCGGCTGAGGCCGAGCCGGTGGGGTCGCCCGAGCCGGAGTTCGAGTTCGACTCCGAGCGGATCATCGCCCGGTCTCAGAGTCGCAAGGGATGGTTATGGGATGCCGAGCGTCAGCTCGAGCAGCACCGCTGGCAGAACCCGGACCGGGTCTCGCGCTCGCGGTCTGACCGTCTGCTGCTCCGGCCGAGCGCCTGGAAGCTGACCTTGGCGCGCGGCTCGCCGCAAACGAGGCGTTTGAGGAGCACCGCGTCACCGGCCGGGACACCAGGGGCGGCGGCTCGCTGGCACCCCGACTCCGTATCCGCCGGAGATCCCGGCCGGGAAGGTGAACGTGACCGACCCTGACACCGGGCGCCCGAAGACGAGGATCGATTTCGTGCGGGGCTACAACGCGCAAGCGGTCGCCGACGAGGGACAGATCGTGCTCGCGGCCGAGATCACCAACAGCACCGTCGACTGGTCACAGCTTGACCCGATGGTCATCGCCAGCCCGGACGAGCTCGACCGCGCCGGTGTCCGTGAGCGGCCGCAGACCGCGGTCGCTGACTCCGAATACTGGAACGAGCAGCACATGGACGAGGTAGTCGCGCACAAGCACGTGCAGGTGCTGATCCCGCCCGACGGCAAGAGCCGCAAGCCATCAAAAGGCTGGACCGGCGGCCGGTACTCATGGATGCGAACCGTCCTTCCCGCGGTTGATAGGCGAGGCCTCAGAGCTGGCGATTTGGCGAAACCGGCGGCCGTGAGAAACGCTCCCTTCTCCTTCCTGGCGCCTTTTCCCGATCGGCGCCGTATGGCGCCGTCCTACGTACCTCGGTGGCCGGTGAACGGACCGCCGGCACGTTTGGCTAGGTCAAGCGGCTGTCGATGGTCCCCGAGCCCCCAACGGGGGCGAGTGGGGCCAAGAGACAGCCGCACAGCGCACGGATTATCGACAGCCTCTGGCCTCGCGCGCGCGGATCCCTTCGCGCGGATCCCTTAAGATCTATTCGCTTAAGACATATCCTGCGCGACTCGCCGAACGGGCTTAGGTGCGACTCGCCGAACGTGCTTTTCGAGAGCTGGTCCAAAGGCCGCGACCAAAAGAACGGGCTTCCATCCGAACTGGCTGCCACGATCCCTGCCGATGTGGCGAGTTCGCTGATGGCAGGGCCGGGCCCCACGGGCAAGCCTGTTGCATCCCATGTGGGAGTCGGTCACATGTGGCGAACCGTCCACGCCCCGCCCGCACCCCTCAGGCCACCACCTGGACATGAACCGTGCGGTTGCGCGGGCGATCGTCGAAGTCGATCAAGACGATCTGCTGCCAGGTGCCGAGCACGAGCTCGCCGTCGACGATCGGCACCGTCTCGGAGGGGCCGATCAGGGCCGCTCGCAGGTGGGCGTGGGAGTTTGTGTCGTGGTTGAGCCGGTTGTGCTCGTAATCGCCTTGCGCTGGGATCAGCCGGTCGAGCAGTCGCTGGAGGTCGTGCACTCCTCCCGGCTCGTACTCCATCGTGGTTACCGCGAGCGTTGAACCGCGCGCAAACACGCACACGACGCCACGCTCCACGCCAGCGGTGCGGATCACGCTGGCTACGCCCGGCGTGATGTCGACGATGTGCCCGTTCCCGGGCGTGTCGAGCCGAAGCAGTCCTCCGTGAACAGTCACGGTCAGGCGGCCGCGTGCTGATCGCGGGCGATCACCCGCACGCGGACGAACCGGCGCTTGCCGAGCTGCAGCACCTTCCCATCCACCTCGAGGGCGGGGACGTCCAACGACCCCTTGTCGACGCCGTCACCGTCGAGCTTGACCCCACCCTGCGCCAGCGCGCGGCGCGCCTCCGAGGTCGAGATTCCAAACGCGCTCGCCAACAGCGCGGGCAGGTGAACGGTGTCGCCCGACGCTGGCCATTCGAGCACCTCGAGCTCGTCCGGATCGGGCAGCTGGTGGCTGACGAACCGACGATCGAATTCGGCCTGGGCCGCCCGCGCGGCGTCGGACCCATGGAACCGCTCCACCAGCGCGCGAGCCAGGGCCCGCTTGGCGTCTCGCGGCGCCAGCGAAGCCGGTGGATCGGTGCCGAGCAGCAGCGAGTACCACTGGGGGAGCGCGTCATCGGGGATGCTCATCGTCTTGCCGTACATCTCTGCCGGCGGATCGGTCACCCCGATGTAGTTGCCAAAGGACTTCGACATCTTGCGCTCGCCGTCGGTCCCCACCAGCAGTGGCACGGTCAGCACGACCTGCTCCGGCTGGCCGTACGCTCGCTGGATATCCCGGCCAAGGAGCAGGTTGAACTTCTGGTCGGTTCCACCGAGCTCCACGTCGGCACGGACGGCGACCGAGTCATAGCCCTGCAGTAGCGGATAGAGGAGCTCGAGCATCGAGATCGGCGCCCGCGCGGCGAACCGCTTGGCGAAATCCTCGCGCTCGAGCAGCTGGGCGACGGTCGTGGTCCGTACGAGCGCGAGCAGGTCACCCATCGGCATATCGAGCCACTCGCCGTTGAAGCGCACCTCGAGTGGTTCGGGCGCGAGCACCCGCAGGGCCTGCTCCTGGAACGTCTCGGCGTTCGCGTCGATCTCCTCAGGAGACAGGATTGGCCTGGTCGTCGAGCGACCACTGGGATCTCCGACACGCGCGGTCCAGTCGCCGATGATCAGAACTACGGTGTGACCGAGCTGCTGAAACTCGCGCAGCTTCTGCAGCACGACGGTGAAGCCAAGATGGATGTCAGGCGCCGTCGGATCGATGCCCAGCTTCACGCGCAGCGGGCGGCCACGGACCAGCTTACGCTCGAGCTCGCCTTCGGGCAGGCAGTCGACAGCGTTTCGCGTCAGCCAGGCGCATGCCTGCGCTGGCGTGGATGGCAATTGCTCCATCCGCCGCAATGCTAGACTCCCGCGCCCCCGGTGGGAACGCTTGCCGCCGCGTTCCGCTGAGCGGTAGCGGCCTGTTCCGGGTGGCATTTGCGCCGCCGGAACGTCCGCACCAGTAATCGCATGACCGGTGACGTTCACACCCCGATCAAGGGCGAAGCGGAGCAGGACGGGTCTGCCACGCTCTTGGGCGATCCAGAAAGCCACGCATCCGGCGAGGTCGGTGGGCCGACCCGCGTTGCACCGCGGCAGCGTCGCTGGCCGCGTCGTCTCAGGCTAAGGCGGCGCTGGGACGAGGACGAATGGCGCTCGCGGCCCCGGCTCCGCAAGCTCCGGCTGCTCGCGCTGCTGGTGGGACTCGGCGCGCTGGCCGCGGTATCGACGGCGTTCGGGATGATGATGGCCGTCGCCGCGGATCTTCCGCAGTTGGAGAACAGACAGCAGTACCGAGCGGCCGCGAACTCCTACCTGTACGACGACCACTGGCGGCTGATCGGACAGCTGGCGCCGCCAAATCACGTGGCGCTCGACAGCTTCGATCAGATTTCGCCGTCGGTGCGACGGGCGGTGGTCGCGGTGGAGGACAAGCGTTTCTGGACCGAACCTGGGGTCGACATCCGCGGCATCGCGCGGGCCTTCGTCGCCGATGCCGCCGGCGGTGCTCGCCAGGGTGCTTCGACCATCGCCCAGCAGTTCGTCAAGAACGCGCTCTCCGAACAGGGCAACCGCACCGTGTTCGAGAAGCTGCGCGAGGCCGCGCTCGCCTATCACCTCACGCGCGAATGGACGAAGACCAAGATCCTCACCGAGTACGTCAATTCGGTGTACTTCGGAAACGGGGCCTACGGGGTCGAATCCGCTGCCCGCGTCTATTTCGGGAAGGCCCATGGTTACGACTCGGCGACCGCGGGCCAGACCACCACGGGATGCGGCGACAGCAGCCCGGGGGCGCCGCGGCCTTCGTGCGCCTCGCAGCTTCAGCCGTGGGAGTCGGCGCTGCTCGCGGGGATGATCGCCAACCCAAGCGCCTTCGACCCGGTCGCGCACCCACAGGCGGCAATGCTGCGGCGGAATCTGGTGCTCGGCGACATGCTCGCGCAGCGGTATCTGACCCATCAGCAGTACGAGCATGCGATCAAGCAGCCGCTGCCCACCGCCAATGACATCCAGCAGCCGCAGGAGCCGGCGGCAGCTCCGTACTTCACGAGCTGGCTCCGTCCGCAGATCTTGTCCGCGATGGGCCTCGGGCACGGGGTTCAGGCAAATGTGGCCGAATACCGCGCGTTCTATGGCGGCCTCAAGATCCGGACCACGCTTGACCTGAAGCTGCAGCAAGCGGCCGATCAGGCGATCTCCGAGGATCTACCTTATACCGGGCCTAATTCCCCTGTGGCCTCGCTGGTGGCGATCGACAACCTGACCGGCCAGGTGCGAGCGATGGTCGGCGGCCCGATCGTCAACGGGCTGGAGGACTACAACCAGTATCCGTTCAACATCGCGGCCGAGGGTTACCGCCAGCCGGGGTCCGCATTCAAGCCATTCACGCTCGCGGTCGCGCTGGAGTCGGGGTTCACACCCGACTCGGTGTTCCTCTCCGCGCCGGCCGAGTACGTGGTGCCGAACAGCGGCGGCAAAGAGCACTTCGTCGTACACAACTTCGGCAACACCTACTCCGGCCCGATAACGCTCGCTCAGGCCACGGCGATCTCCGATAACTCAGTTTTCTCGAGGCTCGGCATCGAGGGACTAGGGCCCACCGGGACCAAGCGGATCGCTCGGATGGCGAGAATGATGGGGATCCGCTCGCCGGTGTCGAGCAACTACGCGATGATCCTCGGAGCGATGAAGAACGGCGTCTCGCCGCTTGACATGGCCCACGCCTACGAGACGTTCGCGACCGGAGGGAAGCGGGTCTACGACCCCGTTCTCGGCGCCCCGCACGAGGGCCCGACCGGCATCGCGCAGATCTACTGCCCGATCGCATGCAAGCACAGGAACCTCATCGCCAACCCCGGCTACAAGCGGATCCTCCCACCCGAGGTCGCCCAGACCGTCCACGACATGCTGACCGGCGTGGTTCAGGGCGGCACCGGCACTGCTGCCGCGATCCCCGGGGTCGACGTCGTCGGCAAGACCGGTACCACCAGCAACTATGGCGACGCGTGGTTTGTCGGCTGGACGCCGCAGATGACGGTCGCTGTGTGGGTTGGCTTTCCCAACAAGCTCGTACCGATGACCACGCTCTACAACGGCGGCCCGGTCGAGGGAGGCACCTTCCCCGCCGAGATCTGGCACGACTTCATGGTGCAGGGGCTACAGGTGCTGGCCAGCGAGCAGCCGACCAAGAAGAACTCGACGAACTCGACGACGGGCCAGTCCGCCTATCCCGGGTCTGAGGGGTTGGGCCTCACGAGTGGCTCGGCGGCGGGTGGCACCGGGCTCTCCGGGAATCCCGCAGACAGCGGTGCGGGCATCGTCGGGAACGGCACCTCCACAGGGGGCGGCGCGGGCGGTGGCGTGACGGGCGCTGGCACGGGCGCGCCGCTCGGGGGCGGCACCGGCGGGGGCGGCGACACCGGCGCGGCAGGTGCTGGCGGCACCGGTGCGGCAGGCGGTGGCGGTGGTGGTGACACCGGCGCGGCAGGTGCTGGCGGCACCGGTGCGGCAGGCGGTGGCGGTGGTGGTGACACCGGCGCGGCGGGCGGCGGCGGCACCGGTGCGGCAGGCGGTGGCGGTGGTGGTGACACCGGCGCGGCGGGCGGCGGCGGCACCGGCGGCGGTGGTGGTGACACCGGCGCGGCGGGCGGCGGCGGCACCGGTGCGGCAGGCGGTGGCGGTGGTGGTGACACCGGCGCGGGAGGCGGCGGCGGAGGCGGCGGCGGCACCGGCGGTGGAGGCGGAGACGGTGGCACCGGCGGCGGAGGCACCGGCGGCGGAGGCGGCGGCACCGGCGGTGCAGGAGTCGGCGGCGGCTAGCGCGAGACCACACACCTACAGAAGCTTTTCGCTAACCACCCGCCCGCAGCGGCCGCGAGAGGAAGCGGCTGCCGATAACCGTGAACCGCCATGGCAGTTCGGCGGCCTTGGTGATCCCGATCCGGCGATCGATCGAGATTTCGACGTTGCGCCACCGGGGTGGCCGCGATGAGATCGCGATCGGGCCGTCGGTCAGATCGGTGCCGTTCTGCTCGAGCTCGATCCCGAGCGCCTGCGTGAGCTTCCCCGGGCCCGAGCACAGCGCCGAGATCGGACCTGTGCCGCGTCGCTCGCGCATCAACTCGATCCCCCGCAACGGCTCGAGCGCCCTGATCAGCACGGCCGCTCCGATTCCCTCAGGCTCGCACACGGCGTTCAACAGCGCGTGGATGCCGTATGAGCGGTAGATGTAGGCGATTCCCGGGGGTCCGAACAGTGTCCCGGTCCGCGGCGTCAGGCCGACGAACGCGTGGCAAGCGGGCTCTGAGTGGTGATAGGCCTCGGTTTCGACGATCACGCCCGCGGTGCCGTCGTGCGAGACCACGCAGCCGATCAACTCGCGGGCAACGTCGAGCACCGGCCGCGCGTAGAAGGTTCCCTTCACGCTCACCCGACTGCGGCGCGCGCGCGCTCGAGCTGATCGCGGACACGCGCCAGGCTGGTTCCGCCTTCCGAGACCTTCGACTCCAGCCAAGCGCCATCCGCGAGCACCGCGTAGAACTCGTCGTCGAGCAGCTCCGATTGCGCTTTCAGCTCCTCGGGCGTTAGCTCCGACAACGCCTTGCCCTGATCGATCGCCGCACGGACCAGAGCGGCGACCGCGCCGTGCGCCTGCCGAAACGGCATTCCCCGGCGCACCAGAAGGTCGGCGATGTCGGTCGCCGCCAGGAACTGGTCCGCCGCGGCCTGCGCGAGCCGCTCGCGATCGAAGCTGATCGAGGACAGCATGCCGGTGGCCGCGGCGAGACAGCCCTCGACCGTTTCGGCGGCGTCAAACAGGGGTTCCTTGTCCTCCTGCATGTCCTTGTTGTAGGTCAGCGGCAAACCGTGAAGCACCCCATACAGGGCGGCGAGGTCAGCGGCCACTCGCGGCGCCTTCGCGCGCAGCAGCTCCGCGGCGTCAGGGTTCTTCTTCTGAGGCATGATCGACGACCCCGACGCCCAGGCGTCCGAGAGCTGACAGAACCCGAACTCCGAGGAGGACCAAAGCACGATCTCGCCGCCGAGTCGCGAGAGATGCGTTGCGCAGGTCGCCGCCGCGCCCAGGTAGTCGAGCACGAAATCCCGGTTCGAGACGGCGTCGATCGAGTTCTCGGCGAGGCCCGAGAAGCCGAGCTCGCGAGCCACCATCGCGCGGTCGGTGTCGAAGTTGACGCCGGCCAGCGCCCCCGCGCCCAGCGGCAGCGAGCCGGCCGCTCGCCTCACCTGCTCAAACCTATCCCGGTCCCTGACCAGCATCCACACGTACGCCAGCAGATGGTGGCTCAGGTACACGGGCTGGGCACGCTGGAGGTGTGTGTAGCCGGGCATCGGCCAGTCGAGATGGGCGTCGGCGAGCGCCATCAGCGTCCGCGCAAGCTTCTGCACCGCGGCCACCGCGCCAGCGGCATGAGCTCGGACGAACATCGCCACGTCGGTCGCGACCTGATCGTTGCGTGAGCGGGCGGTATGGAGCTTGCCGCCGACCGGGCCGACGATCTCCCCGACGCGCCGCTCGATCGCCATGTGGATGTCCTCATCGCCCTCCTGGAAGGAGAACGTTCCTTCCTCGAGCTCCCGCTCGACTTGGCTCAGCCCGCGGTGCAGCTCATCACGGTCCGCCGTCGAGATGATCCCTTGGGCGGCGAGCATCGAGGCGTGGGCCCGGGACTGCTGCACGTCGTACGGTCCAAGACGCCGGTCAAAGCCGATCGAGTCGTTCAGCTTCCGGAAGTCGGCATGCTGAGGCTCGGCGAAGCGGGACACGGGCGCCATGGTACGGCCAGCGCCGCTTAGCGCACCGCATGCCGGTCGCTGCGCGGGCCGCGAAGCACTGTGGTCAGTGCCTCGGTCACCCGCTCCACCTGAGCCTCGGTCATCTGCGGGAAGAACGGCAACGCGATCGAACGAGCGGCCACGTCCTCGCTGACCGGAAATTCACCTTCGCGGTGGCCAAACCGCTCCCGGTAGAAGGTCATCAGGTGAACTGCGGGAAAGTACGGCTTGCTTGGGATCCCGTCGCTAACCAAGGCGCGTACCACCGCGTCGCGGTCGACTCCGCGCGGCAACTGCACGACGAACACGAACCACCCTCGGCGGTTCCCATCGCGGTCCGGGCATGGAAGCGTCAGATTCTCCAAACCCGACAGCGCCGCCCGATATAGGTCAGCAACCTTGGCACGAGCGGCGAGCAGCTGATCGAGCCGCTCGAGTTGCGCGAGCCCGAGCGCACAGGCGATGTCCGAGAGGCGATAGTTGAAGCCAAGACGATCGTGATCGAGCCATCCCATGTCGGGCGAGCGGCCCTGATTTCGTTCGGAGTCGATCCGCTCCTTGAGCGCGAGCTCCGCGGTGGTGACGAGCCCGCCCTCGCCGGTCGTCAATTGTTTGTTTGGATAGAAACCGAATACGGCCGGATGGCCGCGGCCTCCGACCGCCACACCGTCCTGATGGACGGCCCCCAGCGCCTCACATGCATCCTCGACGATCGGCAGCCCGAGCCGCTCGAACGCGGGGATATCCGCCGGATAGCCGAAGATGTGAACCGGCAACAGCGCTGTCGTGCGATTGGTGATCGCGGCAGCCGCGGCATCGGGATCGAGATTCAAGGTCACGGGGTCGATGTCAGCGAACACCGGTCTCGCTCGTTCGTAGACGGCCACGTTCGCGCTGGCGACGAACGAGAACGGGCTGGTGATCACCTCATCCCCGTCGCTGACGCCGACCGCCCGCAGCCCCAGATGTAGCCCCGCGGTCCCGCTCGAGACGGCGCTGGCGTACGGAACCCGCAAGCGGGCGGCGAACTCGCGCTCGAACTCTGGCAGGCGCCTACCCAGGGACAGATTGCCGGAGCGCAGCACCTCGAGCACCAGCTCTTCCTCGCGGGCGCCGAGCACTGGCCGCCCGAGCGGAAGCGACCCGCTCACGCGCGCGACGTCGAAATGGCCTTGAACCGGCTCACCTGCATCCCATACTCGAGCGAATCGACGAGCGCCTCCCACGAGGCCTCGATGACGTTCTCGGAGACGCCGATCGACCCCCAAACCTCCTCGCCGTCGGAGGCGTCAAGCAGCACGCGGGTCACCGCGCCGGTGCCTTTGGTCTCGTCCAAGATCCTGACCTTGAAGTTGACGAGGTCGATTTGCGCAAGATGCGGATGGATCTCGACCAGCGCATCACGCAGCGCGCGGTCCAGCGCGTGGACCGGCCCGTTGCCCTCTGCGGTCCGGACGTAGCGCTCGCCGTCGACCCAGATCTTGATCGTCGCCTCTGTCTCTACTCGTCCATCGGCCCGCTTCTCGACGATCGCTCGCCAGGACTCGAGCCGGAACAGGGGCTGGTAATCGCCGGTCTCCTTGCGCAGCAGGAGCTCGAACGAGCCATCGGCGGCCTCGAAGTGAAAGCCGTGGTGCTCGAGCTGCTTGACGCGCTCGACCACCCGGGTGGCCGCCTCATTGTCGAGCACGATGCCGGCGTCGCGAGCGCGCGCTTGGACCGTGCCCTTGCCAGAAAGCTCGGAGACGAGAACCTCCCGGCGGTTGCCCACCACAGAGGGCTCCACGTGCTCAAACGTCGCCGGATCGACCTCGACGCCGGCGACGTGCATGCCTCCCTTGTGCGCGAACGCGTTGCGCCCCACGAACGGCTGATCCGGGTCAGGAGTGAAGTTCAGCAGCTCATCGAAGAAGTGCGCCGCCTGCGTAAGCGATGCGAGCTGGGTATCGCTGACGCAGTCATAGCCGAGCTTCAGCTGCAGATTCGGAATGATCGAGACCAAATTTGCGTTCCCGCAGCGCTCGCCATAGCCGTTCATCGTCCCTTGAACGTGCATCGCGCCCTGCTGCACCGCGGCAAGCGAATTTGCGACGCCGCATCCGAGGTCGTCGTGGCAATGGATCCCCACCTGGACTCCGGCATGCTTGAGCTGATCGATCACGAGCCCCATCACCGAACCGATCCGATCGGGGAGCGTGCCACCGTTGGTGTCGCAGCACACCACGGTCTCAGCGCCGGCTTCCGCGGCGGCGCGCAGGCACTGCACCGCGTACTCGCGGTCGTCGGCGAAGCCGTCGAAGAAATGCTCGGCGTCATAGATCACGCGCTTGCCTTGAGCGACCAGGAACGCGACCGACTCGGCGATCATTCGCAGGTTCTCTTCGCGGTTGACCTTGACGACTTTCTTCAGGTGCAGAGCCCATGTCTTGCCAACGAGCGTGCACACCGGAGCGAAGCAGTTGGCGAGAACTCGCAGCGCCGGATCTTGATCGGCACGAAGCTCACGTCGGCGCGTCATCCCGAACGCAGCGATTGCAGCGTGCTCGAACCGTTCGCCGGCGAGCAGCTCGAACAGCTCCAGCTCCTTCGGGTTGGAGCTCGGGAAGCCGGCCTCGATCAGGTCGATCCCGAGCTCGTCGAGCCGGTGGGTCACGCGAAGCTTTTCCTGCGCGGAGAGCGACATGCCTTCGCCCTGCATGCCATCGCGCAAAGTCGTGTCGTATAGCTGGATCTCGGTCATCTGAGCATGAACTCCCTGGTCGACGGGACTGATGCGACCAGCGCGATCAGCGATCAGCGCGGCGCGCCGATCACCTGCGTAATTCGCTCGCTCCACCAACCAGGGGTCATTGGATCGTCTTTTGCGGGACCTTCACCACGTCGAGCCAGTCGGCGTATCGGGCACTGCGACCATGGAGAGCGTCGTCGAACACCGACTGGATCTCGCGCGTTATAGATCCGGGCCGGCCGTCTCCGATCTGGTGGTCGTCAACCTCGCGCAGCGCGACCAGCTCGGCCGCGGTCCCGGACAGGAACGCCTCGTCGGCCAGGATCAGCTCGGCCCGCGCGATGTCCCGCTCGAGAACTTCATAGCCCAGGTCGCGCGCGATCTGGATCACCGACTTGCGGGTGATGCCGTCGAGGATCCCGGCCGTCTGCGGCGGGGTGAGGATCTTGCCGTCCCGGATCACGTAGATGTTCTCGCCGGATCCCTCGCACACGAAGCCCTGGGCGTTCAGCAGGATCGCTTCCTCGTAGCCCGCCTTTGACGCCTCGATCTTCGCCAGCACGCTGTTGAGGTACTGGCCGGTGGCCTTCGCGTGCGGGACCAGCGAATCGTGGGGGATGCGGCGCCAGCTCGAGATCTTGGCCCGCACGCCATTGTCCTTGCTGTCCTCGCCGAGATAGGCGCCCCACGGCCACACGGCGATCGATACCACGACCGGGGCGTCCAGCGGATATACGCCCATCTGGCCGTAACCGCGGAACGCGATCGGGCGGATGTAGCACTCGCGCAGCTCGTTTGCCGCGATCAGCTCGTGGGTCGCGGCTCGCAGCTCCTCGAGCGTGTACGGGATCGGCATGTAGTACAGCTCGGCCGACTTGAACAGCCGCTCCAGGTGGTCAAGATGGCGGAAGATCGCGGGACCGGCCGGGGTCTCGTACGCCCGCTCGCCCTCGAACACACCGGTTCCGTAGTGGAGTCCGTGGGTAAGTACGTGTACCTTCGCGGCCTCCCAGGCAACGAGCTCTCCGTTCAGCCAGATGAGGTCCGCTTGTTCCACGAGTACTCCTTACAAGTGTTTCAGGACTGCCTGGGTTGCCTCCGCAGTTGTGGAGCTGCCCCCCAGGTCCGAGGTGCGTAGCCCGTCGGCCAGCGCCCGATCGACGGCCGATTCTACAGCCGCCGCCTCCGCTTCCATAGCGAGTCCGTGCCGCAGCATCATCGCCGCCGAGAGGAACATCGCGAGCGGGTTGGCGGCGCCGGTACCGGCGATGTCGGGTGCTGAGCCGTGCACGGGCTCGAACAATCCCGGCCGGGCGGATCCGAGCGAGGCGCTGGGAAGCATCCCCAACGATCCAGTCAAGGTCGCCGCCTCGTCGCTGAGGATGTCGCCGAACATGTTCTCGGTCAGAATCACCTCGAAGTGGCGCGGCGCCGCGACCAGCCGCATCGCGGCGTTGTCGACCAGCAGATGCTCGAGCTCGATGTTCGGGAACTCGCGCCCGTGCAGCTCGCTGACCACCTCGCGCCACAGTCGCGAGGTCTCGAGCACGTTGGCCTTATCGACGCTGGTCACCCGCGACCGTGCCGCCGCGAACGCGACTCTGGCGATGCGCTCGATTTCGGCGCGGGTGTATACGCATGCATCCGATGCGCGGTCGGGTGTGCGGGTCTTTTCGCCGAAGTAGATTCCGCCGGTCAGCTCGCGCACGACCACTAGATTGGTGCGGTCGATCAGCTCCCGCTTCAGCGGGCTTGCGTCGTACAGGGCCGGTGGCGGCTTGACCGGACGGAGGTTCGCGAACAAGCCCAGGCGCTTGCGCAATCCGAGCAGGCCCTGCTCGGGGCGGGGCTTGGCGGGGTCGGTCGTATCCCACTTGGGACCGCCCACCGCCGCGAGCAAGATCGCCGCGGCCGCGCGGCAAGCCTCGAGCGTCTCGTCGGTCAAGGGCGTGCCGTGGGCGTCGATCGAGGCTCCACCGAAGAGATGCTCCTCGAACTCGAGCTCGACTCCCAGGGCTTTCAAGAGCTCAACCGTCGGCCCGATGACCTCGGGGCCGATGCCGTCGCCCGGCAGCAGAATCACTTTCGGCGCCATGACCGCCGGGACGGTAACCGATCGGCGACCTGGCCGGCGTCAGAGATCGCTAAGGCCTGATCGCGGTCATATTGAGACGCACATAGTCGAGCACCACGGGCTCGCCGGCGTGCTCGAGGACCATGTCCACAAACTTCTCGCGCAGCTCTTGCGGCAGCAGGTCGAGGTGCCGTACCAGGCACACGGTCTCGATGAACGAACGCGAGTCCTCGAGCGTGACGCTCTTTGGCTCGAGCCAGCAATCGACACTGGTGAACCCGGCACGTGCGAGGAGCTCGCTGGTTTGCGCCGCATCGGCGTAGTTCCACGGCTTGCGCCAGTCTCGGAAGTAAGGCGCGAACGGCTGCGCAGAAGCAATCGCCTCCGCCAGCTGCCGAAAGGCGTCGATGTTGCCAATCCCGCCACACTGAGCGAGAAGTCGCCCCCCGGGCTTGATCATCCGATGCAGCGCGGCGAACAGCGCCTCGTGGTCGTGAATCCAGTGAAAGGTGGCGTTCGAGAAAGCCACGTCGACCGGTTCCGGCAGCGACAACTCGACGAGGTCCTGGCAGTACACAGTCGCCCGCTCGCCGAGCGCCCGCTGCGCGTGCGAGACCATCGACGGCGCAACGTCCACCGCATACACGCGGCCGCGGGGCACGCGTTCGGCGAGCAACGCGGTCACGCGACCGGACCCGCAACCCGCATCGAGGACGACTTCGTCGCCGTTCAGCTGTAGCCGCGCGAGCTGCTCGAGCGCCCAGCGCAGCTGGACATCCGAGACACGGTCGTACGTCGTGGCATCCCAGTCGCGGTCCCCCGCGGTTGCCATCACAGCGCCGTGGTGACCGGTCCCGAGCGCTCGCGATCGCGCTCGTAGGCTTCGATCGCCTCCTTGTCCTCGGCGAGCGTGACCGCGATGTCATCGAGCCCGTTCAGCAACCGATGCTTGATCTGCCAGTCGATCTCGAACGAGGCGCTCCCGCCCGGCCAGCGGACCTCCTGCGCCGCGAGGTCTACCTGAGCCTCGCCCGCGGACGCGATCGCCGCACACTCCTCGGGCGCGAGCTGCGCGGGCAGCAACCCGACCTTCGTGCAGTTGGAGCGGAAGATATCCGCGAAGCTCGGCGCGATGATCGCTTGAAACCCGTAGTCCTCCAGTGCCCAGGCCGCGTGTTCGCGACTCGAGCCGCAGCCGAAGTTGCGACCTGCGACCAAAATCGGATTGACGGGTAGGTCCCAGCCCGGCTCCTTCGCCCAGTCGAAGAACAGGAATTCCCCAAACCCCGCACGGGCGATCCGCTTGAGGAACTGCTTGGGGATGATCTGGTCGGTGTCGACGTCGTCGCGGCTGAGTACCGACACGCGGCCAGTGATCGTCTCGATTGCCTTCATCAGCGGTCGCTCCAATCTCTGATATCGACGAACCTTCCCTCGATCGCGGCACCCGCGGCCATCTGCGGTGAGACCAAGTGTGAGCGTGACCCGCGCCCTTGACGGCCCTCGAAGTTCCGGTTCGAAGTCGACGCCACGCGCTCGCCAGCTGCCGCGACGTCGGGATTCATCCCCAGGCACATCGAGCACCCCGCCCCGCGCCAATCAAAGCCGGCCTCCCTGAACACCTCATCCAGGCCCTCGCGCTCGGCCTGCAGCTTTACCTGCTGTGAGCCGGGCACGACCATCGCGTGGACTCCGCTCGCCACCTTGTGGCCACTCACCACCGCGGCGGCGGCTCGCAGGTCTCCGATCCTGGAATTGGTACAAGAACCGATGAACACACGGTCGAGCTTGATCTCCTGCACCGGTGTTCCGGGGGTCAAATCCATGTACTCGAGCGCGCGATGATCCTGATCAGACCCCGGGTCTGGCACCGAGTCGGTGACCGGTACGACCATTCCGGGGGTCGTGCCCCAGGTCACCATCGGGCTGATCGCGGCCGCGTCGAGGACCACCTCGCGATCGAACGAGGCATCGGGGTCGCTGCGCAGCGAATGCCACTCATCGGGAATCTCCGCGGGGGCAGCCGGTCGCCCACGGATCCACTCGAAGGTTGTCTCGTCCGGGGCGATCATCCCCGCTCTGCCGCCGCCCTCAATCGTCATGTTGCAGACAGTCATCCGGCCTTCCATCGACAAGCTTTCGATTGCCGGTCCCGCGTACTCGACCACGTGCCCGACGGCGCCGTCGACGCCGTTTTGACCGATCGTCGCCAAGATCAGATCCTTGGCCGTGACGCCGAAGCCGAGTGAACCCTCGTACCTGATTCGCATCGACTTCGGCTTGGACTGGACCAGGCACTGGGTCGCCAGTACATGCTCAACTTCGCTCGTCCCGACCCCGAACGCCAGCGCGCCGAACGCGCCATGGGTTGCGGTGTGAGAGTCGCCGCAGACGATCGTCATCCCTGGTTGCGTGACACCCAGCTCCGGTCCGATCACGTGCACGATTCCCTGCCGATCTGAGCCAAGTGAATAAACCGGGATCCCGAACTCCTCGCAGTTGCGCTCGAGCGCCTCCACCTGCACTCGCGAGAGCTCGTCCCGGATCCGCGCGGCGACGTCGGTGCCATCGGTCGGCACGTTGTGATCCGCGGTGGCCAGCGTCCGGTCGGGCCGGCGTACCTTCCGTCCGGCCATCCGCAGTCCCTCAAACGCCTGAGGGCTTGTTACTTCATGTACCAGGTGCAGATCGACGTACAGAAGCGCGTGCGAGACTTCGTGCGCACCCCAGATCTTGTCGAACAATGATTTCGGCATTGGCGTTCAGCTCCTTCGGAGGCCGGCGCTGACCACCGCCAGCATCACCGCCCCCTCGCGTGTGTCGTTCTCGAAGTGGTGCGGAAGATCGGCGTCGAAGGTCACACAGTCGCCCGCGGCAAGATCGTAACGTTGCCCGTCGCAGTGCAGCCTCACCGCACCTGCCTCGATCAGCGCCGTCTCGCGGCTACCCGGCTCGTGCACCGGCGGATCCCCGGGGCCACCGGTGACAGCACCGGGCGCGAGCCGGTGACGAGACAGTTCAGCGCGTTGACCCGGCAGCGGCGGGCTGAGAATCTCGTAACCGTGGCCTTTTCCGCGTACGGGTCCCTTTCGCCGCTCCGCTTTGCGCACGATCGTGACCGCGCCGTCCTCGTCGAGCCGCAAAAGCTGCGAGAGCCGTAGCTCGAGCCCGGCGGCGATCCGGCTTGCCACCTGCAGCGTGGGGCTGGTCTCTCCCCGCTCGACCTGAGAGAGCATCGGAGCGCTGACCCGCGAGCGCTCAGCCAGGTCACGCAGTGACAGATCCATTCCTTCGCGCAGGGCCCGCACGCGCGCGCCCAGGATTTCGGGAGCAGTCTGCGGCTCCGCCGACGAAGTCATACGTCTGTACGTTATCACGTACAGTGAATCGTCGTCGCCGGCAGCGCGTGTGCGGCGCGGCTGTAGCCTGGGTCGCCGATGGAGTCCCCTCCCGATGTGCTCGTGCTCGGCGCTGGCGGCGTCCTCGGCGAAGCGTGGATGATGGGCGTACTGGCAGGGATCGAAGATCATACGAGGTTCGATCTCCGTCGCTGCGAGCATTTCGTCGGCACCTCCGCGGGCGCGATCGTGTCCGCCCACCTAGCCGCCGGCAACCGTCCTCGCAGGCCGCAGGACATCGGCTCGGGACCAGAGCCGTCAAGCGCGCCAGCCGCGAGTGGTCTCAGCGCGGCCGCGCTCGAGGCGATGCGAAGCGCCGGTGCCTGGGCGCTTGCCACCAGCTCGACGTTCGCACCGCTGGCGCTCGGGATCGCTGCACCCGGCGGGGCACTGGTGCGCTCTGCCCTCCTGCGTCAGTTGCCGCGCCCCGCGCAGAACCTGGACGGGCTGAGGCTGCGGATGGAGCGCTCAGGTACCAAGTTCGATGGACGTCTGCGGATTGCCGCGGTCGACAGGGAAACAGGTCGCCGGGTCGTGTTCGGGGCGCCCGGAGCGCCGGCCGCTACCGTCGCCGAGGCGGTGGTCGCCTCGTGCACGGTCCCGTGGCTGTTCGCGCCCGTCAAGATCGGCGACCGCGAATACGTGGACGGCGGTGTATGGAGCCCCACAAACCTGGACGCGGCGCCGTCGGGCCGCGACACGCACGTGCTGTGTCTGAACCCCACCGCGAGCATCGTCGGCACACATGGGGTGGTCGACGTAGTCCGGAACTTCATCCGCACGACGGTGTCAGTCGAGGCGCTCGCGCTTCGCCGCCGCGGCGCGGTCGTTCAGACGGTGGCGCCGAACACGGAGGCGGCGGCATTGATGGGCGTCAATTTCATGGATCCCGAGCCGCGAGCGCATGTGCTCGCCGCGGGCTACAGGCAGGGTCTTGGCCTGGCGGCGGAACGCTGACCAAGCGACCCGGTCATATCCGGTCGAGCGCTATGGCGTTGGCACCGTCTCGGCCGCAGCGGCGGTGGCAGCTTCGGCCTCATCCGTCACGCCTTGGCGGCGCAAGGCATTCGACAGCGCGCGCATATACGCGCGACCGGCAGCCTCGAGGATGTCGGTTGACACTCCCTGGCCGGCGCCGCTGACACCGCCCACCTCCAGCACCACCGATGTCTCGCCGAGGGCATCTTGGCCCCCTGTGACCGCGTCGACGCGGAATTCCCGCAGTCGGGCATCGGTGCCAGTCGCGGTGTTGATCGCACGGAAGATCGCGTCCACAGGGCCGTCGCCCGTGAACGACCCGGTGAGCGCCGCGCCGTCCGGGGTTCGCACGCCGACGGTCGCGTGCGGCGGGCGCCGGGATGAAGCCTCCACGTCGAACCACTCGAGCTGATAGCCCGCGAGCTCACCGCGCAGCTCGTCGGTCAGCAGCGCCTCGAGGTCCATTGCGGTGACGTGCTTCTTCTTGTCGGCTAGCTCCTTGAAGCGCTTGAAGGCGGTGTTCAGGGCCTGGCCTGAGACTGGGGAGCCGAGCTCGGCCAGCGCCTGCTGCAGCGCATGCCGGCCCGAGTGCTTGCCGAGCACTATCGAGTTGGCCTCGAGACCCACGGTCGTGGCGTCCATGATTTCGTAGGTGGTGCGTTCCTTCAGAACGCCGTCCTGGTGAATCCCGGATTCGTGCGCGAACGCGTTTCGCCCGACGATTGCCTTGTTCGGCTGCACTGGGTATCCGGTGAGCCTCGAGACCAATCGCGAGGTCCGTGCGATTTCCCGCGTGGTCGCGCCGGTGTACAACCCGACATCGGGCGCGCGCGTGTGGAGCAGCATCACGATCTCCTCCAGCGACGCGTTCCCCGCGCGCTCGCCGATCCCGTTGACCGCGCACTCCACCTGCCGCGCTCCCGCGAGCAAGCCGGCGAACGAGTTTGCAACCGCCAGCCCGAGGTCATCGTGGCAGTGGACGGACAGCACGACGTCGCGGAGTCCGGGCGAATACTCGTACAAACGCTCGAGATACGCGGTGAACTCGTGGGGCATCGTGTAGCCGACGGTGTCCGGGATGTTGACCGTCGTCGCGCCTTCGTCGATCGCTATCTGACATACCTCGGCAGTGAACTCGACGTCCGCCCGCGTCGCATCCATCGGTGAGAACTCGACATCGTCGAGGTACTGCTTGGCGTGCGCGACGGCCGCCCGAGCCTGGCCCTTCACGTCCTCGCGGGTGCTCTTCAGCTGGTGGCGGATGTGAATGTCCGAGGTCGATATGAAAACGTGAATCCGTGGACGTGCGGCGTCCTTGACCGCGTTCCAGGCGGCGTCAATATCCCCTACATGGGTCCTGGCCAGGCCGGCGATCACCGGGCCCTCGACGTTGCGGGCGATTGCCTGCACCGCCTCGAAGTCGCCCGGCGAGGTGATCGGGAACCCCGCCTCGACCACATCCACGCCGAGTCGCGCCAGCTGCTGTGCGATCTCGAGCTTCTCCTGCGTGTTCAGCGAGATCCCGGGCGACTGCTCACCATCGCGCAGCGTGGTGTCGAAGATGATTACGCGGTTGGGGTCTGCAGAAATTGTCACGTCGCTCCTTTGCGTCTCGAACTTGGCTTCTTCTGGCTGGTCTCGCGGCTACGTGCGGCCGCCGGCGCGCTATTCCCCCCGAGGGGGGAGGAGAAGAAGTCGAAGGTCGAGGCGGAGCGCCATTAGCGCCGAAGACTAGCAGCGCGCTGTGTGCGCGCAAGGCGGGCTACAACGTGACGGTCCTGCCCGCCTCGAACCCGTCGCTGGCGACGATCTCGTCGATCACCTCCCGGGGCACGGCCGCGTCGCTCGTGACCGCCATCGTCGCCTCCTGCCCGCGAGTGGTCTTCGACTCGCCGGGCTCCCGCCCGACCGCCGCCGAGACGATGTTGATGTCATGCCGGCCGAACGCCGTGCCGACCCGTCCGATCATCCCTGGAACGTCGCGGTAGCGAAACAGCGAAATGTGGTCCTCGAGCTGCACGTCGAAGCGACGGTCCCATGCCTCGAGCAGGTGGGGCCGGTGCTGCTGCCCGATCAGCGTCCCGGCTACACGAGTGCGGACGTCGCCGCTGGTGACCGTGACCCGGATCAGATCGACGTAGTCGCGGACGCCGGTGCTGCGGCTCTCGCCGAGCTCGATGCCGCGCTCCTCCGCCATGGCCGGCGCATTGACCTCGTTGACCTCCTCCTCGGTGTGCCCGCGAAGTACGCCGAGCAGCGCCTGGATCGAGAGAAGGCGGGTGTCGTGCTCCGCGACGCGGCCGAGGAACTCCGTGTAGACGCGGTCCACCGACGCTCCCCCGGCGAGCTCGACCGCGATCCGTCCCAGCGCCCTGCACAGCGGCACAAACGGGCCGAGCACCTCGATGTCGTCGGGCGGAATCGCCGGGATGTTCACAGCGCTCGTGACCGCGCCCCCGGTGAGCGCGGCGATCACCTGCTCGGCCGCCTGATATCCGGCGCGATCGGTCGCTTCAGCGGTCGAAGCGCCGAGGTGGGGCGTGACTATCACGTTGCAATATCCGAACAGCGGATGGTCGGTCACCGGTTCTGAGCGGAACACGTCGAGCGCCGCTCCGGCGACCTTGCCCGAGTCGAGGGCAGCCTTGAGATCTTCGTCGACCATCAGTAGCCCGCGCGCGACGTTGAGGATCCGCACGCCGTCCTTGCACTTGGCAAGCGCCTCAGCGTCGAGCCAGCCGTCGGTTTCCGGCGTACTCGGCAGATGCAGGGTGATGAAGTCGGCGACCGCGTACACCTGATCCGAGGAAGCGGCCTTCTCGACGCCGAGCTCACGGTAGCGCTCGGCGCCGACGTATGGATCGAACGCGATCACGTGCATGCCAAAGCCTCGCGCACGGGCCGCCACCAGCTGCCCGATCCGTCCGAAACCGAGGATTCCCAGCCGCTTGTCGTAGAGCTCGACTCCCGAGAACTTCGAGCGCTCCCAGGCCCCGCCTGTCAGCGACGCGTGCGCCTGAGGGATGTTGCGCGCGAGCGCGAGCAGCAGGGCCATGGTGTGCTCGGCGGCGGTGATCACGTTGGACTGCGGCGCGTTGGCAACCACGATGCCGCGCTTCGTTGCGGCGGGTACGTCGACGTTGTCGACTCCGACCCCTGCGCGGCCGACCGCGCGCAGCCGCGAGGCGCGCGCGATCAAGTCGGCATCCAGCTTGGTCGCCGAGCGAACCAGGATCCCGTCGTAGTCGGCGATTCGCTCGGAGAGCTGCTCCCGACTCCAGTCCGCCCCGATATCGACCACGAAGTGCTGCTCGAGCAGTTCGATGCCGGAAACTCCGATCCGGTCGGCGATCAGCACGCGCGCGCGCGGCTGCCCGTCGGTGGCGTTCATTGCCGCTCCAATACCCAGTCGATGCAGGCGGTCAACGCCTCGACGTCCGATGGATCGGTCGCCGGGAACATCGCGACCCGCAGCTGGTTGCGACCGAGCTTGCGGTATGGCTCGACGTCGACGATCCCATTTTCCCGGAGCGTCGCTGCGACCGCGGCGGCGTTCACCTGCTCATCGAAATCGACGGTTCCGACCACCAGCGAGCGCTTGGCGGGATCGCTTACGAACGGCGTCGCATGTGGGTGGGCCTCCGCCCAGCCGTAGAGATGACCGGAGCAGGCCGTCGTGCGAGCAATCATCGCGCTTAGGCCCCCAAGCCCCAACATCCACTCGAGCTGGTCAGCGAGCAGGAACAGCGTCGCGATCGCAGGCGTGTTGTAGGTCTGATCCTTGCGAGAGTTCTCGAGCGCGGTCGGGAGCGAGAGGAACTCAGGGACCCAGCGGTTGCTGGGCTGCCCGGCCGCGAGCTCCTCGATCCGCTCCACCGCTGCCGGGCTCAGCACCGCGAGCCACAGGCCACCATCTGATGCAAACCCCTTCTGCGGCGCGAAGTAATAGGCATCGGCGCACGTGATGTCCACCGGCAGCCCACCGGCGCCGGAAGTTGCGTCGATCAGCACGAGCGAATGGTCTCCGCCGCTCGGTCGCACGACCGGCACCATCACGCCGGTTGAGGTCTCGTTGTGAGCCCAGGCGACGACGTCGGCGGCGGCGTCAGAGGATGGTGCCGGCGCGTCGCCCGCCTCCGCGGCGATCACGATCGGGTCCTCCAGAAACGGCGCCCCACGGGTGCACGCGGCGAACTTCGATGAGAACTCGCCGTAGGAGAGATGGAGCGCCCGTTCGCGTACCAGGCAGCAGGTGGCGGCATCCCAGAACGCGGTCGTGCCGCCGTTGCCCAGCGCCACTTCGTAGTCGTCGGGAAGCTCGAACAGGTCGCGCAGGCCAGACCGGATCCGAGCTATCAAGCTCTTGACGGGCCGCTGCCGATGTGAGGTCCCCAGCACCGAGGTGCCGCTCTCGACCAGGTGCTCGACCTGCGCCTCCCGCACCCTCGAGGGTCCCGACCCGAACCGGCCATCGATCGGTTTCAGCTCTTCGGGAATCCGCAGAGCAGTGTGAGTCTCGGTCATTACGAAGCTATTCGAACTCCGTGTCGATCCAGTCCATCTGCGAGCGCAGCTCGCGACCAACGACCTCCACCTGGTGCCCGCCTTGCTCTTCGCGCAGGCGCTTGAAGTTCTCCTGACCCGCACGGTTCTCCGCGATCCACTCGCGCGCGAAGTCGCCCGATTGGATGTCGCCGAGCAGCTTCTTCATCGCCTCGCGAGTGGGCTCGCCGATCACTCGCTTACCGCGGGTCATGTCGCCGTACTCGGCGGTGTTGGAGATCGAGTAGCGCATCCCCGCGATCCCCTTCTCGTACATCAGATCGACGATCAGCTTCAGCTCGTGCAGGCACTCGAAGTAGGCCAGCCGCGGGTCATAGCCGGCCTCTACGAGCGTTTCATAGCCGGCGCGGACCAGCTCCGTGACTCCCCCGCAGAGGACCGCCTGCTCGCCGAACAAATCCGTCTCGGTCTCGTCCTTGAACGTCGTCTCGATCACTCCGCCCCGCGTGCAACCGATGCCCTTGGCGTAGGCGAGCGCCAGCTGCAACGCGTTTCCGCTCGCATTCTGCTGCACTGCCACGAGTCCTGGGACGCCCGATCCTTCGAGGAACTGGCGCCTGACCAAGTGTCCGGGGCCCTTCGGCGCCACCAGCGCCACGTCGATATCCGGCGGGGGGACGATCTCGCCGTAGTGGATCGAGAAGCCGTGTCCGAACATCAGCATCTTTCCGGGCGCGATCCCGTCCGCGACGCCTCCCTCCCACACCTGGCGGTGAAGCTCGTCGGGAACCAGCATGATCACCACGTCGCCGTGGCTCGCCGCGTCCGCCGGCTCGAGCACGGTCAGGTCATGGCCGCGGGCCTTCTCGACGCTGGCCGAAGAAGACCTCAGTCCTACGACCACCGATACCCCTGAGTCCTTGAGGTTCAGCGCGTGAGCGTGGCCCTGCGAGCCATAGCCAATGATCGCGACGGTCTTCCCGTCGAGCAGATGGAGGTCGGCATCATCGTCGTAGAACATGCGAAAGAGCCTATCTTGCAAGCGACTCGGAGAGCGCTACGACGGCCCGCGTGTGCTCGAGTCGGCCTTGGCGAGGCGCAACCCCGCGCGAAAAACCTCTTCAACACCCCACTCGACCGGCCTGAAAAGGTCGCACGCCCGACGTGCGGCGCGCGACCAAGCCGCGACCCCTCAACCTCATCCGCCGCCAAACCGCTGCCGCAGCGCCATCACATCGTTCACGTACTGCTGCGTCGAGGGATATTCGCCGCGCGCGAGCACCGAGGGAAGGCCCTGGTAGTACCCGGCGGCGGCAAGTGCAGGATCGCCTCCGGTTTCGTTCAGCAGCGAGTGGATCAGCAGCACCCCAGCGCGGATGTTCGAGCCCGCGGAGGCGGGATCGAGCGGCGTCGAGCCGGCCAGGTTCTGATTGATCCAGTTCCAGGTGCCCGGCAGGATCTGCATCACGCCGCGGGCATCGGCGCTCGAGGTCAGACCATTGTTGAACCCGCTCTCCTGGTAGGCGATCGCCTCCGCCAGCGATGGGGAGACCCCGTTGGCCGCCGCGATCTGGCCGACGTCGGACGGGGCAACGCTCTCGGCGGTGGGGTAGGGCGGCCCGCTGGAAGATCCCTCCGCGACGCTCCCGACGGGCTGCGAGCTGGTGGACTGGGAGCCCGCCTCCGATCCCGTCGCCTCCCCGGATGCCGCAGCCGCGCTCTCTTCGGATGCCGCACCACCGCTCGACGGGGCGGCCTCAGCCGATCCGCCACCGCCACCGCCGCCGACTGACAAGACCGCGCCTGAGCGTAGGATCCCGTTCGGGTTGAGACCGTTCTCGGCCGCCAGCTGGGCCACGCTCATCCCCGAGCGCTGCGCGATCGCCCACAGCGTGTCGCCCGGTCGCACCAAGTAGGAGCCTTCCGACGACACGGCTCCCGCAGAAGCGCTGCCGCCGCTCTCGCCAACGCCACCCTCGCCGGCGCTCTCGCTCACGCCGCTCTCGCTCACGCCGCTCTCGCCCCCGGCACTCTCGCTCGCAGCGCTCTCGGGCGCGGCCGCCTCTGAGGCGGCTGGGCTCGGCGCGGGCACGCCCCCCGCCTGTGGCGGAATCGCGACCGTGCTGCCCGCCATCAGCTCTGAGCCCCTCGAGAGGCCATTGGCCGCCGCGAGCTGGTCGACCGTTAACCCGTCAGCCGCGGCGATCGACCACAGCGACTCGCCTGGGCTGACTGTGTGCGGGACATCCGCCGAAGCGACGGCGGGGGCGGCCAGCGAAATCGCGGCCGCGAGCAGGAAGGAGACTCGAACGCGCATGGCGCGCAGTGTCGAACATCAGCAATTCGACGCAAACGCCTGCAATCCTCCTCTCAGCTTGCAAGATCGCGTGCGAGCCGAAACTTTTCAGGCGCTGGCGGCGGCCACAAGCGAGCTCCCAGGCAGCCTCAGCGAGCCATCGGAGTCGGTGAAAGGCCGCGCGCCCGCGGCGATGTCGTCGACCAGCTCCTTGCGCTCAGCGTCGGATAACCGCTCGTAGACCTCCGAGAAGATCCGCGAGAGGTCGCGTGTCTCAGCCAGGAACTCATCGAGCCCTGGATACGAGCGGTCAAGCCTGATCGCGTCGACGACCACATCCACGAATCCCGCGTCGGCGACGATTTCCGCGAGCCTGACGGAATCTGACAGCGCGAACATCCCCGGCGCGCTGGGTTCGGGCGGCGGCACGTGACCGAGGCGGACGAGCGCCTCGGCCGGAATCGTCGCCCAAGGGTTGGCTCCCGCCTGGTCCCAGACCGCGACCGCCAGCGAGCCGCCGGGGCGCGTCACCCGCCGGCATTCGCGCAGCGCGGCAGCCGGCTCGACGCTCAGCATCACCGCCCAGCGGCAAAGAATCGCGTCCACGCTAGCCGCCGGAAGATCGATCCATTCGAGCTCGAGTCGCTTGAACTCGACATTCTCGATGCCGAGCGAGCGCGCGCGTTCCCGCGCCACCTCGAGCATCGCTTCGCTCGCGTCGCTCGAGATCAGCGTGCCGCCGGGCCGGATCAGCTCCGCTGCGAAAAAGCCCGTGTCACCGGGCCCCGCCGCGAGCTCCAGCACCCGTTGTCCCGGTTGCAGCCTGAGGTGGTCGATCATCCACGCCGACACCGGCATCCCAGTGGCGCGGACCCTATCCGCGCGCCGCGCCCATCCGGCCGCCGCCTGCTCCCAGCGCTCCAGGATCTGATCGCGCTGGGCGTCGACATCTTCGGGGGGGCCCACGGCTCGATCATACGATCAGCTCAGTCGGCGTCGCAACAGTTTCCCCGACGCGGTACGGGGCAGCTCGGCGGCGAACTGCACGACCTTCGGTACCTGATAGGGAGCAAGCCGCTGCGCGCAGAACGCGCGGAGCTCCTGCTCGTCGACAACGGCTCCGTCGCGTGGCACGACGGTCGCCACCACGGCTTCCCCCCACTGAGGGTCGCTTCGCCCGTGCACCGCTGCGTCGGCGATCGCGGGATGCGCGAGCAGCACGGCCTCCACCTCGGTAGGCGTCACGTTCTCGCCGCCGGTGATGATCATGTCGGCCTTGCGGCCGGTGATCGCGAGCCGGCTGTGCTCGCCGAATCGACCGAGATCGCCAGTGTGCAGCCATCCGTCGGGCGCCAGCGATCCAGGCGCGACGGTGGGCCCGCGAACGACTATCTCTCCGTCTTCCCGTATCCGGATCTCGACTCCCGTCAGCGGCCAGCCATGGGTCGCGATCTGCGAACACGCCTCGGTCATGCCGTAGGTCGGCGCGACCGGAACGCCGGCCGCCCGGGCGCGCTCGAGCAGCGCGTCCGCGATCGGTCCACCCCCGAGCAGCGCCCAGCGCAGCGTCGGCGGCGACCGGAGCCCTGCGTCGAGCAGTCGCGCCAGCATGGTCGGCACCAGGGAAACGACTGTGATCCGCTGCTCGCGGTCCATCAGCGCCGCGAGCACGGCTTCCGTCTCGAAACGCTCGTGGAGCACCGCGGTGGTGCCATAGATCGCGCTCCGGATCGGAATCGACAGCCCCCCGACGTGTACGAGCGGCATCGGGCACAACCACCGCTCGTCCCGATCGAGCCCGAGCGCCACCCCCGATCCGAGCGCGCTCCACAGCCAGTTGCCGTAGGTCAGCTCGATCGCTCGCGGGCTCGCGCTGGTGCCCGAGGTGTACATCACTGTGGCCACCGAATCGAGCTCGAAGCCCACAACCGATGCGGCCCGCGCGCGACCGCTGAGAGGGCGATCGACCACTACCGCCCTACCTGCCCGTGCGGCGCGCTCCTCCGGGCTCAGCCGCAGGTCGATCGGCACAGGGACGGCGCCGCAGAACCAGCACCCGTGGATCGCGGCGACGAAGTCCGCGCCCGCCGGTAGCGCCAGCGCGACGCGGTCTCCCGGCTTTACTCCTTGCTCACTCAGCCCGTAGGTCACCGCCCGAGCGCGCGCCAGGAGCTCTGAATATGTGAGCTGCGCTCCGGGGTCAACAACCGCCACCCGGTCGGGATGCATTGAGGCGGACATCTGTAGCCAGTGGTACATCCCTGACAAGGTAGTCTCGCCTCGGTGAGCGTCAAATGGGAAGCCGCGGGCGACTACGAGGACATCCGCTACGAGCTGGCGTCAGGCGAGTACGCCGGCGTCGCGAAGATCACGATCAACCGGCCGGAGGTTCGCAACGCGTTCCGGCCCGAGACGATCATCGAGCTCTCGAGCGCGTTCGAGCGCGCCCGCGAGGATCTGAGCGTCGGCGTGGTGATTCTCACCGGTGAGGGACCTGACGCGTTCTGCTCGGGCGGGGATCAGCGCGTCCGCGGCCGGCGGGGCGGCTACGTGACCGGTGCCGATCCCGCCGCGGCCGGCACGCACGAGGCGGTGGGGCGGTTTCACGTCACCGACTTGCACATTCAGATCCGGCGGATGCCTAAGCCGGTAGTAGCGATGGTCGCCGGCTATGCGGTCGGCGGCGGACATGTGCTGCACGTCGTCTGCGACCTGACCATCGCCGCTGACAACGCCTACTTCGGCCAGACCGGGCCCAAGGTCGGATCGTTCGACGGCGGCTTCGGCGCGAGCATTCTGTCGCGGCTGGTGGGGCCGAAGAAGGCAAAGGAGATCTGGTTTTTGTGCAGGCAGTACGACGCCCGCCAGGCGCTCGAGATGGGGCTGGTGAACGTGGTCGTGCCGCTGGAAGAGCTCGAGCGGGAGACCTTGCAGTGGTGCCGGGAGATGCTCGCGCTGTCGCCGTTCTCTTTGCGCTTGCTGAAGGCGAGCTTCAACGCCGCCGAGGACGGTCTCGCCGGGATACAGCAGCTCGCCCACGACGCCAACCTGCTCTTCTACATGAGCGAGGAAGCCCAGGAGGGGCGCGACGCTTACCTCGAGAAGCGCAAGCCGGACTTCTCGAAGTTTCCGCGGCGAGCCTGATGGCGGTCACGGCTCCCAGCGGTCTCCGCATCTGGGTGACCGCGGCTCGACTGCGTACGCTGCCGGCGGCGATCGCCCCGGTGCTGGTCGGGACGGCGCTCGCGGGGTACCTACACGTCTTTCACCCGCTGCGGTTCTTCGCGGCGCTGATCGGCGCGATCTTCATCCAGGTTGGCACCAACTTGTCAAATGACTATTCCGACGCCCGCCGCGGCGCCGACGCCGAGGACCGGCTCGGCCCAGTGCGGATCACCGCCGGCGGCCTGGTCCCGCCCCAGCGGGTGCTGATCGCGACCTACGTCAGCTTTGGGGTCGCGGTGCTCGCTGGCGCTTACCTGATTGCGGTCGCGGGCTGGCAGCTGCTGCTGGTCGGCGCCGCTTCGATCCTGGCGGGTGTCCTGTACACGGGTGGCCCGAGGCCGTATGGCTACGAGGGCCTGGGTGAGCTGTTCGTGTTCCTGTTCTTCGGGATCGTCGCCGTGGCGGGCTCGTTCTTCGTCCAGGTCAAGCATCTCAATTGGGAGGCGTTCGCGCTGGCGGTGCCGGTCGGGTTGCTCGCCGCCGCGATCTTGGTCGTCAACAACGTCCGCGACATCGACACCGACCGGCGCGCCGGCAAGCGGACGCTCGCGGTTAGGCTTGGCCGGGGCCGGACGCGGACGCTGTTCGCTTCGATCGTGTACGGGGCCTACCTGCTGGCGCCGGTCACCTGGTGGTTCGGGCCGCTGAAGCCGTGGCTGCTGTTGCCGTGGCTGACGCTTCCAATGGCGGCGCGGGTGGTGCGGACGGTCCGGGGGCAGACCGACGGACCGTCGCTGAACGGAGCGCTCGCACGGACCGGGATGCTGCAGCTGATCTTCTGCGTGCTGCTGTCGGCCGGGCTGCTGTTGAGCAGGTGAGGGTCGGGCTTGATTTATCGGAGGCGCGCATGCGCGCGCCTTTTGTATCTGGCACTCGCACCATCGAGGCGCGCCAACTGTTACTGCTCACGATCGAGGACTCCGAGGGCAACGTGGGCGCCGGCGAGGCAGCCCCGTTGCCCCGCTATCACGCGGTCAGCGTGGAGCAGGTGCGGGTCGCTCTCGAGGACTGCCGCACCACGCTCGAGCGGGCTCACCGGCTCGATCGCCTCGAGTTGCTCGCGGAATGCGAGCGGCTCGCGGTGCTGCCTGAGGCAGTGGCCGCGATCGATCTGGCGCTCTGGGATCTCGCCGGCCAGCAAGCGGGGCAGCCGGTGTGGCGCCTGCTGGGAGCGTCAAGCGGCCCGCCGGTACAGCTGAACGCGACGATCGGGGCGATCGATCGCGCCGGTGCGGCGGCGGCCGCCGCGGCCGCGCGCGCGCAGGGGTTTCGCTGCGTCAAGGTCAAGGTCGGGGTCGGGGACGACGCCGGCCGGTTGGCGGCGGTTCGCGCCGCCGCGGGACCAGCATGCGCGCTGCGGATCGATGCGAACGGCGCCTGGTCGGTCGATCACGCGATCGCCTCGCTGCGGGCGCTGGAGCCGGTAGGGCTCGAGCTCTGCGAGGAGCCGGTCACGGGCGTCGAGGAGATCGCGGCGGTCGCGCGAGTGGCGAACGTCCCCGTGGCGATGGATGAGTCGGCGAGAGCGCCCGGGGCGCTCGATCGCCGCCATTGTCAGGCGGTGTGCCTGAAGATCGCAAGCTGCGGCGGGATCACCGGTCTGATCGACGCCGCACGGCGAGCCCGGGCGGCGGGCTACAGCGTCTATCTGGCCTCGACGCTCGACGGACCGCTGGGGATCGCGGCGGCTTTGCACGCGGCCGCGATCGTGCGTCCCGATCTTCCCTGCGGCCTCGGCACCCTGGCCTTGTTCGACGACCCGGAGAACCCGATCCCCGCGAACGGCGGGTTCGTGGCGGTGCCATGTGGAGTCGGCCTCGGCGATGAGCTGAGGCGGTGGTACGAGCGCCGCTAGCGGAGCAGATCGGCAATCGCTTCCGGGGCCTCGAGATGGACCGCATGGCCTGATCCGGGCACGACGACCACCTTCGCGTCTGCGATCGCGCCGGCCATCTGAAAGGCGATCGACTGGAACTTGTGGTCGCGCTCTCCGACGACCAGCGTGACCGGCAGCTCCAGCTTGCCTAGCCCGTCCCACAACGACGGCAGCGCGCCGGTTCCGAGGCCTCGCAAGGCCCGCGCGATTCCCCCCGGCGAGCTGCGCAACCGATCCGCATGCGCCGCCGCAAGCACAGAACGTGGCTGACCGGCGAGAACCGGCGTGGCCGACCAGCGCTCCGCGAACGCCTCGATGTCCATGGCCTCGAGCTCGCCGGCGAGCCGTTCGTCGTCGAGCCGGCGCCGCTCCCGCTCCGCCGGATCGGCGATCCCCGGGCTGGCGCCGATCAGCACCAGCCGCCGCACCCGATCCTCGAGCGCGAGCGCCGCGTGAAGCGCGATCCGGCCGCCCATCGAATATCCGGCGAGCGTGAACGCGGGGGCCCCGATTGACGCCAAGTCATCGATCACCGCCGTGAGCGTCACCGGCTCACGATCGCCCGCGCGGCCGTGTCCGCGGATGTCGGGCGCGAGCGGCAGGTACCGTTCGCCGAGCGCCGCAACCACCGGATCCCAGCTTCGCCCGGTGTGGGTAAAACCGTGGAGCAGGACGACGGTCGGCGGCATCGGAAGATCATCATCATGACCGCAACAGACAGCTACATCCTCCTGCGCGCGTTCTGCGACGAGCTCGCGCGCTGCGGAGTGCAGCACGCATGCACATCTCCCGGTTCTCGCTGCACCCCGATCGTGCTCTCGCTGGTCCGGGAACGGCGGATTCGCTGCTGGTCGCACATCGACGAGCGCTGTGGAGGATTCTTCGCGCTAGGCGCCGCGAAAGCGTCGGCTCAGCCGGTGGTGGTCACATGTACCTCCGGCACCGCCGCCGCCAACCTCGCGCCCGCCGTGATCGAGGCGCACCAGGCGCGGGTGCCGCTGATCGTGCTGACCGCCGACCGCCCGCCGGAGCTGCGCGACGTCGGCGCCGGACAAACGATCGATCAGCTCAAGCTCTACGGCGACGCTGTCAAATGGTTTTTCGAGGTGGGGGTGTACGACGCGCCGCCGGAGCGGGTGCGGTGGATTCGCTCGCTGGCCTGCCGCGCTTACCGGACGGCGCTGGATGGCCGGCCCGGACCGGTGCACCTGAACTTCCCGTTGCGCGAACCGCTGGTGCTCGAGCAGCCGCTTGCGCCGGATGACGGCGGACGCCCGCACGGCCGGCCCTGGGTCGAGCGAGCAAGCGGCTCCCCGGCGTCGTACCCTCTCGAGCTCGAGCTTCCGCCCCGGGGAGTGGTTGTAGCCGGGCGCGACGAGCGCCCGCGTGGCCTCGGCCATGCCACGGCCCGGTTCGCGGAGCGCGCCGGTTACCCGCTGCTCGCCGATCCTCTCTCCGGCGCTCGCCACGGCCCCGCTGCGATCGCGCGCTACGACCTACTGCTGCGCGACGAGCGGTTCACCCGGGTGGGAGCGCCCGAGCTCGTCATACGTGTCGGCGATCTGCCCACATCGAAGCCGCTCCGCGCCTGGTTGGGTTCGCTCCACGACACCCCCCAGCTTGCGCTCGATCCTGAAGCGGCATGGCAGGACCCGGCTGGGGTGCTCTCGGCGGTCCACCGAGGCGACCCCGCGGCCGCGCTCGACGCTAGCGCACCGGCGGGGCCGATCGATCGCGACTGGCTGCCCTTCTGGCGCGAGGCGGACGACGCGCTCAGCGAAGCGATCGCCGAGATGCTCAGCGGCCGGCTGTCAGAGCCGCTCGTCGCCTCGCAGCTCAGCGAGTGGCTGCCGGCGGAGGCCACGCTGTTCGTCGCCTCCTCGATGCCGATCCGCGACGTCGAGCTGTTCTTCGGGCTGTCCGAGATGGCCCCGCGGGTGCTCTCCAACCGCGGCGCAAACGGAATCGACGGCACGCTCTCGAGCGCGTTCGGAGTCGCGGCGGTGCAGGATGGTCCCGTGGTGGCGCTGATCGGTGACGTGGCGCTCGCCCACGACATCGGCGGACTGCTGGCCGGGCGCCGGCTGGGCTTGCAGCTGACGATCGTGCTGCTCGACAACGACGGCGGCGGCATCTTTCACTTCCTGCCCGTGGCAGGTCAGGCAGACGCATTCGAGGAGCACGTCGCGACGCCCCATGGGCTCGCATTCGCGCGGGCCGCGGCGCTGTACGACTGCGATTACGCGCGCGCCGAGACCGAGGCCCAGCTACGGGCGGCGCTCGAGGCCTCGCTCGACGCGGAGCGAACCTCGATCATCGAAGTCCAGACCGATCGCCAGCAGAACCGGGCGCTACATCGGCGGGTGGCGGAGGCGGCGCTGGCCGCGCTCCGGAACCTCTAGTCCGAAGTTCCCTGTGTAGTCAGCTCTGATTGGGGCCGGGATCCCTGTGGTTGTGAGGATTCGGGCCTTTTCTATGCGTGAGATCGTAGGCACTACTTTTCGTCCGGCTGGTGGTGTAGGGTGGCGGCATGGGTCGCAAGCCGCGCGAGTTCGGAGCGATGCACGTGGTCACTACGAGGCGTCGGGTTGGGCAGCGGGAGTACACCAACACGCTGCTTCGTCGCTCTTATCGGGAGGGCGGGAAGGTCAAGAAGGAGACGCTGGCGAACCTGTCGCGGCTGCCGTCGGAGGCGATCGACGCGATTCGTGCGACGCTGCGCGGGGAGGTGCTGGTGCCAGCGGCCGGTGCGTTCGAGATCGAGCGGTCGCTGCCGGCGGGGCATGTGATGGCGGCGCTTCAGCTCGTAGGCCGACTGCAGCTGCCACGGTTGTTGGACCGCCAGCCGTGCCGGGAGCGGGATCTGGTGATCGCGATGATCTGCCAGCGGGCGATCGCGCCCGCGTCGAAGCTGGCGACCGTGCGCGCGTTTGGGCAGTCGACGCTGGCGGACGAGCTCGGGGTCGCGGACGCGGATGAGGACGATCTGTACGCGGCGATGGACTGGCTGGTGGAGCGTCAAGCGCGGATCGAGGATCGCCTCGCCCGCCGCCATCTGGTCGACGGGGAGCTGGTGCTCTACGACGTGTCCTCCTCGTACTTCGAGGGCCGCACATGCGAGCTGGCAGCGCTGGGGTACTCCCGCGATCAAAAGCGCGGCACGCCACAGATCATCTACGGGTTGCTCTGCGACCGGCACGGGCGGCCGATCGCGATCGAGGTGTTCTCCGGCGAGCTGCACGACGACAAGACGCTGCCCTCCCAGATCGAGAAGCTCAGGCAGCGGTTCGGGCTTGAGCGGGTGGTTGTCGTGTCCGACCGCGGGATGGTCACCAAGGCCAACCTCGAGCGGCTGCGCGAGACCGATGCCGGCTGGATCACCGCGCTCAAGGCGCCGCAGATCAAGAAGCTCGTCAAGGAGGGAGCGCTGCAGCTGTCGCTGTTCGACGAGCACAATCTGGCCGAGATCACCGCCGAGGACCATCCGGGCGAGCGGCTGATCGTGTGCCGCAACCCGTTCGTGGCCGCCGAGCGCTCACGCAAGCGCGAAGAGCTGCTCGCCGCGACCGAGCGCGGACTGCAAGAGATCACACAGCGTGTGGAGCGCGGCACGCTTCAGGGCGCGGCGCAGATCGGTCTTCAGGTCGGACCAGCGCTCAAGCGCTACCGGGTCAAGAAGCACTTCGAGGTGCAGATCACCGACACCACCTTCACCTATCGCCGCAACGACCAGCAGATCCAGGCCGAGGCCGCACTAGATGGCATCTATGTATTGCGCACCAGCGTGCCGGACACCGAACTGGACGCCGGCGAGGTCGTGCGCTCCTACAAACAGCTCAAGCACGTCGAGCGCGCGTTCCGGACCCTCAAAGGCCCCGAACTCGAGATCCGCCCGATCCACCACCGGCTCGTCGAGCGGGTCCGCGCGCACGTGTTCCTGTGCATGCTCGCCTACTACCTCACCTGGCATCTGCGCCAAGCCTGGGCTCCCCTCCTATTCAAAGACGAGCATCCGCCACCACAGCCCGACCCGGTCGCCAAAGCCACCCGCTCCTCATCAGCGCAGCGCAAGGCTGAGACCAAACGCACCATCACCGGCGAGACCTGCCACAGCTACAAGAGCGTGCTCGCCGAACTCGCCACCATCACCCGCAACACGATCCGGCCTGCCCGCGCCAACGCCACCTTCGACAAGCTCACCGAGCCCACCCCGCTACAAGCACATGCACTCCAGCTCGTCCACGACGCGCCCCTCACCACGTAGTCACCACCCATCCACCCCGCGATCACCCAAAACCCAACAACCACGGGCGGTCGCCCCATCACCTCACGGGGAACTTCGGTCTAGTCACCCCGCGAGTAGTGGCAACAGCGCCTGCAGCTTCACCTCCGACTCGGCCAGCTCGGCGGCGGGATCCGACTCGCCGACGACTCCGCAGCCCGCGTAGCAGCGGGCGAGCGGGCCTCGCAGCAGCGCGCATCTGAGCGCGACGCAGAACTCACCGTCACCGGCCGCGTCAGTCCAGCCGATCGGGCTCGCATACCAGCCTCGGTCGAGGCCCTCGAGCGCTGGTATCAGCCTTCCCGCGATCGCCCCCGGCTCGCCGCCGACTGCCGGCGTCGGGTGCAGCAGCGCGGCGAGCTCGATCGCGCCGATCGGAGCTGACAGCTGGGCGCGGATCGGCGTGCCGAGATGCTGGATGTTCGCGACCCTTACCAGCGCGGGCTCAGGGGCGGCGGTCACCCACACCGCATGCGGCGAGAGCGAGCGAGCGATGCGTCGCGCGACGATCGCGTTCTCCTGGCGGTCCTTGGCGCTTTGCAGCAGCTGCTCGCCGAGGTGATCGTCGACCGCCGGATCGGCGCTCCTGCGAATCGAACCGGCGAGTGCGACCGTGCTCGCCCGCTGACCCTCCCGGCGCACCAGCAGCTCTGGGCTGGCCGCCAGGAACGTAGCGTCGCCGCGGCCGACCGCAAATACGAAACACGACGGAAACGCCTCGCGCAGCACGCCTAACACCGCCTCGGGGTCGTGATCGACCGGAGCGTGAACCTCAACCTCCCGTGCCAGCACCAGTTTCTCGAGTTCGCCCGCGCGGATCCGCTGCACGGCCCGGGCGACCGCTTCCTCGTAGTGCGAGGGGGGCATCGGGTTGATCACCTTGTAGGAGCCAGTCGGGGCGGGATCGAGCAGCGGCAACGACCGTTCGCGTAGCTCAGCCAGGCGTCGTTGCACGCGCCCGGCCGCATCCGCCAGCGTGTCGTCCGGTGCGAGCTCGACATTGACAGTCAGCCACACCTGGCCGGCCCGGCGCACGAGCGACACCTCGGGTACCAGCAGCGACGCGGGCGCAAAGCCGTCCCAGGCCGGTGTCCCGCCGCCGTCGGGAGCAAACGCAAACCCTCCGAGCGCTACCAGGCCCGATCCCGGCGGACCGGCCGGTTCGTCTGCAACCGCCCGCGACACGATCGCCCGCCAACGCCTCCCAATCTCGGTGAACCGGCTCACTCCCCGTGCCTCGAGCGCGCGTACACAGCCAAGCGCGGCTAGCGCATAACCGTCACGCTCGGGTTGCTCCAGACAGAACCAAGGCTCGCCCGGCCGGCGGGAGGCGGCGACGACCGCACTGGGATCGGTCTCAGAGGCGCATAACGCGGTCGCGCTGACCAGCACCGGCGTGCCGGCGGCCCGGGTGCGCCTCAGCGCGGCCTCGAGCCGACTCTCGAGTTCACCAATCGCGCTCCTATCGAGGCCTCGTATTGCCGAGCCGGCGGCCGCGAATATATGATCTCTTAGACGAATCTGATTCCTCGGGTTTGAACTGGCGCACTCCACTATCGCATCTCTGATGTCGACTTCGTCCTCGCCTGCCCGAAGCCTTTTCCGAGGCAAATCTCGCTTAGCGCGATCGGCGGATCGTGTGAGCGCGCGATCCAAGACACCGTCGCCTGGGACCGTCCAACTTCGTAACGTCGTCATCAACGTGGTCGCCGCCGCGTACGTGCTGCCAGTCGGATTGCGCCGGCGGCTTTTGTCTCTCCGCGGGATGACCGTAGGATCGCGGAGCGTTGTCAAGTCGCGCTGTACGTTCGTGGGTACTCATCCGGTTTCGATCGGCCAAGACTGTTACATCAGCTTTCGGTGCGCGTTTGACGGCTCCGCTCCAATCGTCATCGACGACGGCGTATACATAGCGCACGGGGTGAATATCGTCACGGCGACACATGAGATTGGCGATCGGTCGATGAGAGCGGCAACGCCGCTTCGGAAGTCATTAAGGATCGGGCGGCGTAGTTGGCTGGGCGCGGACGTTACGGTCCTCCCGGGCGTCTCGGTTGGGGAAGGATGCGTGATCGCGGCCGGCGCGGTGGTCGCCGGGGATTGCACGGCCGACGGCCTTTATGGGGGCGTGCCCGCCCGGCGACTGCGGGACCTCTGAGCTGCGCTCGGCAGCTCGGCCGGATGCTACCGTGTCGGCGCAAATACGAGGCCACGGATGACTCACGCTCGCTTCGCCGTCCACGCACATTCAGAATGGTCTTACGACGGCCGATTTCGGCTGCAAACGGTGGCTCGGGTCCTCGCATCACTTGGCTACCGCGGAGTGCTCATGTCAGAGCACGATCGAGGCTTTGACGAGACTCGGTGGGCCGCTTATCAAGAGGCCTGTGCTCGCGCGAGCTCCGCTGCGTTTCTCGTCGTCCCAGGCATCGAATACAGCAGCGCCGACAACCGGATCCACGTGCCCGTTTGGGGAGAGCTCCCGTTTCTGGGCGAAGAGCTCGACACGACAGCCATGCTCGAGGCAGTACACGGATACGGCGGCATCGCGGTGTTCGCGCATCCCTCGCGCCAGTCGGCTTGGGAGGCGTTCCGTGACGAATGGTCGTCGTATCTGCTAGGTGTCGAGATTTGGAATGTCAAAGAGGACGGTTACGCTCCGAGTGCAGAGGGAATTGACCTTTGGCATCGACACCCAGAGCTGCTGCCTTTTGCCAATCTCGACTTTCACACTGGACGCCAGCTCTTTCCGCTGGCCCTCGACATCCTGACGCCGCAGGAATTAACTCGCGAGGCCGTGCACGCGGCTCTCCGAGAGAAACAGTGCCGCAGCGTGGCC